>JBKAGX010000001.1:0-1220817 GCA_046290575.1 Alphaproteobacteria bacterium
GTTATAGGCATCGCGGCGTGTGGTCTTGTGAAACAGATAGGGATCGCTGGAGGAAACGGCCCGGGACGCCCAAGCCACTGTCGGAACGCCGTCACCTGCAGGCATGATTGGTTCGGACGAAACAGACAGATTGCCCGAGGGCGCTGCGAGCAGCCGGACCCGCGAAGGTGTTTTCAGATCCTGCACATGATCCTGTATGGCCCGCCGGACGCCCTCTGCGGTAAGCGGATATCCGAAATAAGTGGCGGATGCCATGAGCCGATCCAGGTGACCGTCCAGCAGCGGAAACCCCAGGCCCGGTTCATATCGCATTGTCTCGATCAGACAGGGCCGCGTTGCAGGCGCTGACAGGAACGCAGACTTGAGAAGACATTCCTCATATTCGGCTTCGGCGTCGGAGTCCGAGACGATGCCGCTGCCAACCCCGAACCGGTAGTGCCCCTGGCCGTCGATCTCTAATGTCCGGATCGGCACATTGAACGTCGCCCCGCCATCCGGCGTAATCTGGCCAATGGCGCCGGTGTACACCCCGCGCGGGCGCGCCTCTAATTCGGCAATGATCTCCATGGCCCTGACTTTGGGCGCACCCGTTACCGACCCGCAGGGAAAAATCGCTCTGAGAAGCCGATCAAGACCAACCTTCCCCTCCAGCACGCCGGTGACCTTGGACGTCATCTGCAGTGCCGTCGGCAACGCCTCGACTTCAAACAGCACCTCGGTCTTAACGGTGCCTGGCCGCGACAATCGCGATAGATCATTGCGCTCGAGATCAACAATCATCAGGTTCTCTGCCTGACTTTTGGCGTCCGCGCTTAACGCCGACCGCGCCTCCTGGTCCTCCTCCGCCCAACGACCACGCGGCGCGGTCCCCTTCATGGGCTTGACGACGGCCTCGTTACCGGCCATCGAAACAAACAATTCCGGAGAATGAGAGGATATACACCTATCTCCGGTCGAGACGAACGCACCGAAGGCGACAGGCTGGGCTTTTCGCAGCGCTGCGTGAAGCGCCATCGGATCGCCAGAGACCGTCCCTTCGGCCTCCATCGTCAGATTCGCCTGATAGATATCACCGGCTGCCAAATAGTCTTTAACCTTACCGACGGCCTGCAGATAAGCAGAACGCTCGGTCGTCATTTCCGGCGGAGAGAACACAAACCCCCGTCCCATGACCCGATCCCGCCAAAACCCTTCTAGAGCAGGGCGCCCCATTCGGGTGCGGCCAGCAAACAGGCCCATCCAGATCAGCGGGCCTGCCCTGTCAGCGGGCATCAGCTGGCGCAGTTTCGGCTCAAGCCACAGGCCGACTTCGTAGCCGATCCATCCGGCGGCGTAGAGGCCGCGATCAACCCCCGCCTGAATTTCGGCAAGCGCCCCGTCGACCTCCTGCGGGCGTTCGGCACAAACAATGGCCTCAGGATCCTCGAACAGATATCCTACGCCGTCGGAATCACGGCTGTTCTCCAGAAGGACAAAGGGCTTATTGGGGGGCAGATAGGCCATGCGCTCTCGGATCATCGCGGGGCCTTCTACCTACAGGGTCCGGCGCGTGTGTAAAAGCCCGCCTGTGCCTCGACAGCAGCGCGCAGCAGACCGTAAAGTGCACGCAAGTTCACCAATCAAGCGGACAAAGATGCCCAGCCTTGCCCTGAAATGCCTCGCTTCTGCAATGACCTGCCTGATGCTGGCGGCCTGCGCCGGCGGCTCGCCCTCTACCCGCCTTGTTGAAGACCATATCGAGACAAGCACACGCAGCAATTTCACCTTCTGCAGTAATTATGGCTGCAGCGTCCGCTGGACCATGGGCCTGAGCACCCTGGAGTGGGATCGTGTCCGAGCCTATTTCGCCCCCCCGGCCGCGGACGCCGCTGCAGAACGGGCGCAGATCGCGCAGGCCATCGGCGAGATTGAGCGGATCACCGGCAGGAAAGCCGGCACGGATATTGACAAGCCAGGCGCCGCCATTATCGCCATGCATAGCCTGAAAGGTCAGCACGATTGCATCGACGAGGCACACAATACTACGGTTTATCTGACCTTTATGGAGCGGGACGGACTGTTGAAATGGCACAGCGTCGGCGAACCGGCGCACCGCGGAATGATCATTGACCGCTGGTTCCACAACACCGCGACCGTGATTGAGAAAAACACCGGCGCGGCCTATGTCATCGATTCCTGGTTCGGCGCCAATGGGGAGCCGTCTGACGTGACCACGCTGGAAAACTGGATGGATGGCTGGGAACCGGAGAAATTCAAAACCCGGGCGGATAGATAAAAATGCAACTCTGGAAACTGGTCGGGCTGGCAGCGGCCGGCATTCTGGCCATCGTTGTGCTGGCGGCGGTGCTGATGCGGGCCGACCGAATCGAGACCCAGGCTGTCTTGCACATCGATGCACCGCCCGTGGTCGTCTGGGAAGCCATTGCTGACCCTGACCGCCGGGCGGACTGGATGAACAATGTCCGGTCTGCGGCCCAGATGACCGGGCGGGCGGGTGAGCCGGGGGCGACCATGATGCTGCGGGTGAACGTCGAGGACTTCAACCTGAGCGTTTTTGAAGAAATCGTCGGCTCAGGCTTTCCCGACTTCATCCGCACCGAAACCACCGACAATCAGGGCGCCTTGAGTGTTGCCACCGCTTATTTTCTGGAGCCTGCCGAGCCGGGCACCACGCTTGAGGTGAAAACCATCCGCGAACTCGATGAATCCTATGCGCGCTATTTTGCGCCGTTCATCAGGTCGCGCAGCCAAGCAACCCTTGAACAGGATTTGGACCGGCTAAAGGTAATGGTTGAAGCCGCGCGTTAGGCCCCCTCGACGTCAAAATCCTCGAACGCCCAGTCCTCCGGCGCATCCATTTGCGCTTCGAACAAATGCTCGGCCGCGACAATGGCTTCTTCTTCGCTGTCAGCATCAAGGTCGGTTACCCAATAAAGGGTGCCGCGCTTCATATTTGCTTTCAAGGTCACATGATATTTCATAGCGCCGCTTGATAGCGCCCGCCCGCCGACTTAACAATAGGGTATGCCGAAGTACCGTAGACGCGAACGCCTGATGGACCGCGTGGCCGCTCGTCAGGGCCGTCCGCTGGAGCCTGATCCGAACGAGAAGCCGCCCAAACGCTGGCCGAAGACGGTCTCGCAGCTGGGCTTGGCAGTTTCGCTGGTCGCGCTGTTCATGCTGGCCTATGAGGCACTGAAAATGGCCGAATCCGGCGGCGAACGCGATATCGATAAGATGGCCATCTATGCGGGGCTTTTCATTGGCGGGCGGGTGGTAAAAGCCGCCGTCGATGCCGCGAAGCCCTACCTTTAGGCGGGCCGATGTCTCTCGACGATACATTCGCAGCCGCCTTCCACGCACACCGGCAGGCCGGCGATCTGTTCCATGATTCCTCGTCGCATGCACATGAGGTTTTCCAGACCTCCACCATCAACGCCCTGCTGGAAGGCGTCTATGACGGCAGCACCAGCTTTGCCGAGTTGTCGACGCATGGTGACTTCGGCCTGGGCACTTTCAATGGCCTGGACGGTGAGATGACCGCCGTCGATGGCGCGTTCTTCCAGATCAAGTCAGACGGGCTGGCCTATCCGGTCGACCCGGCGATGCGAACGCCCTTTGCGGTGATGATGTTTTTCGACCCGACCCTGACCGTCGAGATCGATGAACATATGGACTTCCCGACCTTTGCCGCGGCGCTGGACGCCGCCGTGCCATCGAAAAACATCTTTTATGCGATCAAATCGGTCGGCCGGTTCCGCGAGGTGAGGGTCCGGTCGGTGCCGAAACAGGAAAAACCCTATCCGCCGCTGGTCGAGGTTGTCGACGGCCAGCCGGTCTTCGAGCACAAGGACGTTGAGGGCACGCTGATGGGGTTTCGCTTCCCCGACTATGCCCAGGGCATCAACGTACCGGGCTATCACCTGCATTTCCTTACCGCAAATAAATCAGCCGGCGGCCATGTGATGGATTTTCACACCCACCACGCCACGGTCGAAATCGACATAACGTCGGACTTCCACATGGAACTGCCGAATGCCGGCGATTTCATGAACGCCGAGCTGGCAAAAGACACCAGCGGCGATATCGCCAAAGTGGAGAAGTAACGCCAGGGCGGTCAGCCCGAAACAGCGCCATACTCAAAAAGCGTTATATCGCGATCAAAAAGTCGCCCGATAGTCGCGCGGGATGATGCGGTATAGCGATCCGCGTAGGATCCCGCGCCTTCCTGGACGTTGATTTTAGGCAGACGCGCGGTAACACCAAGGCGTTCCGCAAGCATCTCGAATTCGGCACCCAGATTTTCGAACCGCGCCACATGGTCGACCAGCAGTCGGCCGCGAACATCGGTCACAAAGTCCGCCTGCGGACGAAAGTGGCGCCATGCCATGACCGTCGCCGCGAATCTCGGCGACTCGAGCTTTTTGGCAAAGGTCGCGAAATCCGGACAGTCCCCCAGCACCCGGTCCGCCCAAAGCCGGTCATCATCACTGACGCCGCCCGCCTTCAAAAAATGAAATGCCGAGACACACCGGTCCCAGGGGTTCCTGACGACGCAGAACTTGAAGTAGTCCTCGAACTTTTCCTTGCTCTTGTATCGATATGCCAACGCAGGAATGTGCCCTTGAAGGCGATCAATGCCGAAAAGGCCGGACAGGACGCTAAGGCCCCCGGTCTTGGGTATATGCACGAAGATCGCTCGCAGATTGTCGAACTGAGGCGGAAACTCCAAGCGTCTCGGCGCCGCGAACCGCCAATATACGTCCCGGAACTGAAGGTCGAACCCGCTCCTGACAAGGTATGGGATGAGAGCCGCACGCAAGCTTGACGAAACCGACTCCAAGGCAAATCTCCGACCAAGAACGAGACAGCGGGCATTCTTGCAGCCGTCGGTCGCGCCGTCCAGAAGCGTAACGCTAACGGTTCGTATAGGGGCGCAACTCCAGCTTGGCAACGGTTTCGGTGTGGACCTCGTCCGGGCCATCGGCCATCTGGCACGTCCGGGCATAGGCCCACGCCGTCGACAGGAAATAATCGTCGGTAAACCCGGCAGCGCCATGCGCCTGGATCGCCCGGTCGATGATCCTGGCCGCCGTCTGCGGCACGACCACCTTGATCATGGCGATTTCCTTGCGCGCGCCCTTGGCGCCGACTTCGTCCATCATATAGGCGGTCTTGAGCACCAGCAGACGCATCTGTTCGACCTGCATACGGGCCCAGGCGATGTCGCTACGGATGGTATCGAACTCCGACAGCTTCTGGCCAAACGCCTCACGCGTCGTGACCCGGCGGCACATCTGTTCGATGGCGCGGTCCGTGGCGCCGATCAACCGCATGCAGTGATGAATACGGCCCGGACCAAGGCGGCCTTGCGCGATCTCGAAGCCACGGCCTTCGCCCAGCAACATGTTGGAGACGGGGACGCGAACATCCTTGAACTCGATCTCGGCCTCGCCGAACGGCGCATGGTCGTCCTTATAGACAGGGATCGACCGCAAGATGTTGACGCCCGGCGTGTCCTTGGGGACCAGAATCTGAGACTGCTGCTGATGGCGCGGCGCGGTGGGGTCGTTCTTGCCCATGACAATAAAGATCTTGCACTGCTCGCGCATCGCGCCGGTCGAATACCATTTGGTGCCGTTGATGACATACTCATCGCCATCACGTTCGATCCGCGTGGCCACATTGGTCGCGTCTGAGGAGGCAACAGCGGGTTCCGTCATGCAAAAGGCGGAGCGGGTCTTGCCTTCCAGCAGGTCGATCAACCAGTCGCTTTGCTGCTCCGGCGTCGCATAATTGACGAACACTTCCATGTTGCCTGTGTCGGGGGCCTGGCAGTTGAAGACCTCGGCACCCCAATCGACCCGGCCCATGATTTCCGCCAGCGGCGCATATTCCAGATTCGACAGGCCCTCGCCATAGGTCTTGCCATTGGGCGCTTCGAACGGGTGCGGCAGGTAGAGATTCCAGAGGCCCTCGGCCTTTGCCTTCTCCTTCAGCTCATCAAGGATTGCCGGCGTTGAGAAACGCGTCGGCTGAGTATCCAGCTGTTCATAGAACAATTCTTCGTTGGGCAGGACGTGCTCGTCCATGAAGGTCGTCAGACGCTGTTGCAGGTCCTGGACGCGAGGGCTGAAGGCAAAATCCACGGTATTCTCTCCCGCTCGAGTTCAATCTTGAAAGGCGGGATGGTTATAACGGGGAATCCCCTGATGCCAAGGGGGATTGGTGAATGGCAGCTATTCCGCCGGCATGGGCGGCACGAGGGCCGGGTCCAGCGTCCGCCGTTCGCGCGCCTTGCGCTCGATATCGGGCATGTGAATGCTCACCAGATCCGGCACGTTACCATTCAGCGCCGGAAAATCCCGTGACGCCTTGCTGGCACAGAGCTCAGCAGAGTTCTGCGGCAGGAAGGAGCGATCGAACCGAAGGTGCAGAATCGCCCCCTGCCCATCTTCGAGAAGGCCCGAGGCTATGGCCGCCATCTCGTCACAGAAGGTGGGCACGTCGAATGTCCGCATCGAAAAATCATTGGCAAGCCGGGTCACATATTTATTCAGGTGATAGCGGTGCTTGGACCCGTAGGACCGACGGAAATAATCCTGAAGCACATTCGAATGGGCCAGCAGTTCGCGATTAAACTGCTGAATGATGGTGTTGTAACGCTCGTAGGAATCCAGTTCGGGCCGATGCACGCATTTCAGCGCCGCGACCATCAGAGCGGATTGCAGACCCCGCACATGTTCTGCATTGGCCTCCAGCGGCGACATGCAGAGCTTTCGCGCCTGAACCGGCGACGCCAGGACAGCCAGCGCCAGAACGACGATGACAGCCCGGCCGACCAGACTGCTAAATCTCGAAATCGCTGTTGTTGGTTGGAAGTGCATCATCACCGAACCGGATGCTGGGCCCGGATGCCCGGATCCGCTCACGTGCCGACAGCGGCTCGTGTGCGCCTGTGATTTCCACTGCATAAACATCAACGACCTGGTTCGCATCAACACCTTGCTCCGCCCTCTCCAATAGAGCGTCAACCTCGTCGCCAGACGCGACCGTAGCATCGTTAATGCTCTCCTGCCAGCCCGATGCCGCGCTGAAATAGACAATAATGCCGTCTCCCAGCCGATTGGCCGTGATTACCTTGAACGTTGCATCGTCACTGTCGCTCATCACTCATTCCCTATGGCGGCCTCCAGACCGCGTGTGTTCGCTTCTTTCAACGCGAATGTGGCGTCTGGAGCAAGCGAATTCTACTCCGGGCCTACCGCGGCCAGACGAGTCGATAGGAACAAGATGGTGCATCTGCGGCTAATTCAAAGCCCTTGAGGAGGCGTTATCCTTGTCAATCAACAGTGAGACCTACGCCATGAAATAACAACCATGCTGCCATTCCGGCGGCGGGTTGCTGCGGCAAGGGCCCGCGTCTATAGTGCGCGGCGCTTTCGAAGCACCCACCCGGTTTTCCAAGGAACCGCTTTCGTGTCAGATCTTCACGGCTATTACTTCGAGGACCTGTCGGTCGGCATGACCGCCAGCTTCGCCAAAACCGTCACCGACGCAGATATCGTTCTGTTCGCCGGCGTCAGCGGCGACACCAATCCCATTCACCTGAGCGACGAATTTGCGAAGGAGACGATGTTCAAGGGGCGCATCGCCCACGGCATGCTGTCCGCCAGCTATCTGTCGACCATCTTCGGCACCAAGATGCCGGGACCTGGCTGTATCTATCTCAGCCAGTCTGTCCGCTTCAAGGCGCCGGTCCGCCCGGGTGACAGCGTCATGGCGACCGTGACGATCGCTGAAGTGCGACCGGATAAGAATTTCGTCACATTCAATTGCAGCTGTACCGTGGGCGACACCGAAGTGCTGGACGGCGAAGCGCTGCTCCTCGTTCCGGCAAGGCCCGCGTAAGCCAGGCCCGCCGGCCCATGAAACTTTTCCGCCATCACGATAATCTGCCGCAGGACGTCCGTGGCGCCGTCGTCGCCTGGGGCAATTATGACGGGCTGCACCGCGGTCATATGGCCGTCCTTAGCCAGGCCAAACAATTGGCTTGCGAGCTTGGGGCGCCCTTCGCGGTGCTGACGACAGAGCCGCATCCGCGGCAGTACTTTAACCCCGATGCACCAAACTTTCGGTTAATGACCCTGCGCACAAAGGCCCGCGAGCTCGAGGAATTTGGCGTCGATGCGCTGTTTGTCCTGAGCTTCGACGAAACGCTGGCAAATACATTGGCACAAAACTTTGTCTCGCAGGTTCTGATCGACAGCCTTGCCGTGCGGCATGTGGTGACCGGCTTTAACCAACGTTTCGGCAAAGACCGGGGCGGCGGCACAGACCTTTTGCAAGATATGGCTCAGAAGGAGGGATTTGGCGTGACAGTCGTCGATGCCGTGAAGAGTGGCGAGGACCTGCATTCGTCCACATTGATTCGCGACCATATTCGCGAAGGACGCCCAAGGGATGCAGCAGAGCTGATGGGACACTATTGGCGCGTTGAAGGCCGGGTAGAAATGGGCGACCAGCGGGGCCGGACGATCGGATTTCCCACGGCCAATGTCGACTGGGGCGACTATCTGGAGCCGGCGCTGGGTGTCTATGCCGTGCGGGTCGAGATCGAGGAAGGCGACCACGCCGGCACCTATGACGGTGTCGCCAATATCGGGCGCCGGCCGACCTTCGACAAGACAACCATAAAGTTCGAGGCCCATATTTTCGACTTCGACGCCGATATCTATGGCAATCATATCGCGGTCGAGATCATCGAATTCATCCGCGCCGAGAAGAAATTCAACGGCATCGACGAGCTAAAGACCCAGATCACCCTGGATTGCCAATCGGCACGGGACATCCTGGCGAACGAAGGCTAACACCCGGCAGCCTCGACAGCCGGGCCTCGACACTGGTTAGGGGCCTTGTTAAACACACGCGCTTGACAGTGGATAACGCCCGGAACCGGGACCCAGAACCGGGGCATACCGATGACAACCGACTATAAATCGACAATCCGTCTGCCGCAGACGGACTTCGCCATGAAGGCAAAGCTACCGCAGCGGGAGCCGGACATGCTGGCGCGCTGGCTGGAGGCCGGTCTGCATGAGCGCATCAATGAATCGACCCAGGGCCGGCCTGTGTGGATCCACCATGACGGCCCGCCCTATGCCAATGGCAACATGCATATGGGCCATGCCTTCGAGCGGTCGCTGAAAGATATCGTCACCCGGTCGCACCGCATGCTGGGCAAGCATGTGCCCTGCGTGCCTGGATGGGACTGCCACGGTCTGCCCATCGAGTGGAAGATCGAAGAAAAATACCGCAAGGCCGGCAAGGACAAGGATGAGGTGCCAATCGTCGAGTTCCGCCGCGAATGCCGCGAATTCGCGCAGCACTGGGTCGACGTCCAGCGCGAGGAACTGAAACGCCTGGGCATCGAGACTGACTGGGAAAACCCCTACATCACCATGGACTTCAATGCCGAGGCGCGGATCGCCGAGGAGTTGCTGAAATTCGTCATGAATGGCGGGCTCTACAAGGGTGCCAAGCCGGTGATGTGGTCCGTGGTCGAACAGACTGCGCTGGCCGAAGCCGAGGTCGAATATCACGACCATGATTCCCGCCAGATCGACGTACGTTTTCCGGTGATCAACGCCAGCATTGAACCGCTGGAAGGCGCGAAGGTCGTTATCTGGACGACGACTCCGTGGACGATCCCCGGCAACCGCGCGGTCGCTTATGGCGCGGCGATGGATTATGCGGTCATCGAGGTCACCGAGACCGACGGCGTTGGCCACGCGACGGTCGGTGAGAAACTGGTCTTTGCCGAAGCCCTGCTGGTCGAAGCCTGCGGCCGCGCAGGGATCACCGGCCACGCCGTACTGGCACAGTTCAAAGGCGACGCACTGGCGGGTACCGTTTGTGCCCACCCGTGGCGCGGCAAAGGCTATGACTTCGATGTCCCGCTGCTCGCCGGCGACCACGTGACCACCGAAGCCGGTACCGGCTTCGTCCACACCGCCCCCAGCCACGGGCAGGAGGATTACGAAGTCTGGCTGACGCACGGCCACCGCGACATCCCCGACATGGTTGCCGGCGACGGCAAATATTATGACCATGTCCCCATGTTTGCCGGGCTGCATGTGTTCAAGGCCGACGGCCCGGTCTGCGACGCGCTGGACAGTGTTGGGGCACTGCTGTCTGCCGGCGACTTGCGTCATTCCTATCCGCACTCGTGGCGCTCGAAAGCCCCGCTGATCTTCCGCAACACGCCGCAATGGTTCATTTCGATGGACACCAACGATTTGCGGGACACGGCCTTGGCGGAAATTGACCGGGTACGCTGGATCCCCGAAACCGGCCAGAACCGCATCCGTGCCATGGTCGAAACCCGGCCTGACTGGGTGGTCTCGCGCCAGCGTGCCTGGGGCGTGCCGATCACCGTCTTCGTCAACAAGCGTACTGGCGAGCTGTTGCGCGACAACGCCGTTAACCAGCGCATCGTCAACACGTTCCGGGACCGGGGCGCCGATGTCTGGTTCGAAGAAGACAATGCGTTCTTCCTGGGCAATGAGCATGACCCGGATGAGTGGGACAAGGTGACCGACATTCTCGATGTGTGGTTCGATTCCGGCTGCACCCATGCCTTTGTGCTTGAAGACCGTCCCGAACTCTCCAGCCCGGCCTCGCTCTATCTGGAAGGGTCCGACCAGCACCGCGGCTGGTTCCAGTCCAGCCTGCTGGAATCCGTCGGCACCCGTGGCCGCGCGCCTTATGAAGCGGTGCTGACCCATGGATTCGTGCTCGACGCCAAAGGGCGAAAAATGTCCAAATCGCTGGGCAATACGGTCGAGCCGCAGAAGATCATCGACCAGTATGGCGCCGATATTCTGCGCCTGTGGGCCGCGTCCACCGACTATGTCAACGACGTGCGGATCGGCAATGACATCATTGCCAGCCAAGTAGACGCCTACCGGAAGATTCGCAACACGCTGAGATTCGCGATCGGCAATCTGAACGACTTCGGCGATGCCGAACGCCTGCCTGTCGATCAGATGCCCGAGCTGGAACGCTTTGTTCTGCATCGCCTGTGGGAAATCGACGGCATGATGCGCCACGCCATCGAAGACTATGAGTTTCACCGGATCTATCAGGCGCTGTACAATTTCTGCATCGTCGACCTGTCGGCACTGTTCTTCGATATCCGCAAAGACGCGCTCTATTGCGACGCGCCCGATGCCACCCGGCGCCGGGCGGCACGAACGGTGCTTGCTGAAGTCTATGACTGCCTGACCGCGTGGCTGGCGCCAATTCTCGTCTTCACCGCAGAAGAAGCATGGCTGGCGCGGAACCCCGGCGACGGCGAGAGCGTACACCTGCGCACCTTCCCGGACGTACCCGCCGAGTGGCGCGACGATGAACTGGCCGAAAAATGGGTCACCCTGAGGTCCCTGCGGCGGGTCATCACCGGCGCGCTGGAGGTTGAGCGGCGCGAGAAACGCATCGGGTCGAGCCTGGCGGCTGCCCCCATCGTCTATGTAACGGACGAGGCCTATGCCACCGCGCTGGACGGCATCGATCTGGCGGAATTCGCCATCACCTCGGCAGCAACGCTTTTGCAGGCGCCCATTCCAGAAGACGCATTCACGCTGGACGAGGTGCCGGGCATCGGTGTTGTCCCGGTAGCCGCCGACGGCGAGAAGTGCCAGCGCTGCTGGATGATCCTGCCTGAAGTTGGCGAGGACCCGGATCATCCGGATCTCTGCAATCGCTGTTCACAGGCCGTGGCCACCGCATGATCGAGAAAAAACGCCTGGCGCTGGGTTTTGGGCTGGCACTCGCAATCATCATCGCGGACCGCCTGACCAAGCACTGGATCGTCGAGGTGCTTGACCTGCCGACGCGCTTCCGCATCGAGGTCACATCCTTCTTCAACCTGACCATGGTGTGGAACCGGGGCGTCAGCTTCGGCATGTTCGGCGATGACGGTGTCAGTGCCTATGTGCTGGGCGGCTTTGCCATCGCGGTTTCCATTGGACTGGCGATCTGGATGGTTCGGTCGAAAGACCTATTTCTAACCGTAACGCTCGGCCTGATCATCGGCGGTGCGCTCGGAAATGCCTGGGATCGCTGGATTTACGGAGCGGTCGCGGATTTCTTTGATTTTCATGTACTGGGGTGGCACTTTTGGGCCTTCAATATAGCTGATAGTGCAATCTCAATCGGGGTAGCCCTGCTGTTATGGGATTCGGTCTTCGGATCCGGCAGCAAGACAGCAAAAGACTAGAATGGAACAGACGATGATAAAACGAACCGGTGCCGGTGTTCTGGCCATAGTCATCTCGGCGGGCATGCTGGGTGGCTGTGGCGGTGTCGGCGATGCGCTGGGCATCAACAAATACCCGCCGGACGAGTTCACCGTCGTCGCCAAGACGCCACTGGTCATTCCACCGGACTATAATCTGCGTCCGCCGGGCGCCAACCGGCCCCGGCCGCAGGAGGCTGACCCGTCACAGATGGCCATCACGGCGCTGTTCCCGGACGCCAACACGCAGATGGCCGAACCATCATCCAGCGAAGAGCAATTGCTGCGTGCCAGCGGCGGAACCTCCGCCGACCGGACTGTTCGGTCTGATCTGTCACCAGACACGTCGGTGGTCCGCAAAGGAACCTTCACCGAGGAAATCCTTTACAATGAGGATCTGGAAGGCGGTTCGGGCACCCTGATCGAGAGACAGACCCCGTCAGCCACGGAGATTGACAACTGACCCGCGCGTTCATTCGATCCCGCGTACGCCTTCTTACATTTTTCGCCGTACTGCTGAGCAGTTTCCCGTCTCAGGCGGCATCTTCATCGCTATTCAACGCGCATGAATTCACGCTCGACAACGGGCTGACGCTTGTTGTGGTTCAGGACCGCCGTGCGCCCATTGTCACGCACATGGCGTGGTACAAGGTCGGCGCGATCGACGAATTTTCGGGCAAGACAGGGCTGGCGCACTTCCTGGAACATCTGATGTTCAAGGGCACAGAGACCATCCCGGCTGGCGAATTCTCCAAGACCATCTCCCGCAATGGCGGCCGCGGCAACGCATTCACCTCCTGGGATTTCACCGCCTATTACCAGCAGGTCGCCGCCGACCGGCTGGAACTGGTGATGACCATGGAATCCGACCGGATGAATGGGCTGATCATCGCCAAGGATGAAGTTGACGCCGAACGAGACGTGGTGATCGAGGAACGCCGCACCCGGGTTGAGAATTCACCCAACGCGCTGTTTCGCGAACAGGTGCGGGCCGCACAATTTCTGGCGCATCCCTACCGGCTGCCGATCATCGGCTGGATGCATGATATCGAAGGGCTAACGCGCGATGATGCGCTTGGCTTCTATAAAACCTACTACGCCCCCAACAACGCGGTGGTGATTGTCGTCGGAGACGTCGAGCCCCAGGCCGTTCTTGATCTCGCCAAGGCCACCTACGGCCAGATCGAACCCAAGGACATTCCCGAACGGATTATTTCAGCAGAACCACCCCAGAAAGCGCCGCGCGAACTGGTGATGAATGACGCCCGTGTCAGCCAACCGAATTGGTCGCGCAGCTATATCGCGCCAAGCTATCTGTGGGGCGACAGTGAACACGCCATGCCGCTGCAGGTGCTCAATGATGTGCTGGGCAGCAGTACGACCAGCCGCCTCTATCAGGCTCTGGTGGTGGATCAGGGAATCGCTGTTGATCTGAGTTCCTGGTACTGGCCCTCCGGCATCGGGCCCGGCACGATGGGTGTCGGCATTACGCCTGTCGAAGGCCAACTCGATGCGCTGCCCGCCGCCGTTGATGCAGTCCTGGCCGATGTTATGGCCAATGGCCTGACGGAAGAAGAGCTGAACCGGTCAAAACGATCCCTGAAGGCTGCTGCCATTTATGCCCGTGACAGCGGTGAAGGACTGGCCAATCTGTTCGGACGCACATTGATTGTGGGCCGCACGATTGAGGACATAGAAGCCTGGCCGGAACGGGTCGACGCGGTCACCAATGAAGACATTATCGCCGCCGCCCGGCATGTGTTCCGCATCGAACACTCCGTCACCGGTATCCTGCTGCCGGAAACGGCTGCAGTGGAGGCCGGCGAATGAAAATTCGTTTGACCGCCCTGCTTTTTCTCGGCCTCACCTGGCTGCCTGTCTCCGCTCACGCTGTCGACATCAAAGAAGTGATCAGCCCGGGTGGGATCAAGGCCTGGCTGGTAGAGGAACCCTCCATTCCACTGATCGCCCTGGAGTTCGAGTTCGATGGCGGCGCGTCCGCAGATCCAGCGGGCAAGGAAGGTTTAGCCTATCTGACCTCGGGCCTTTTGAACGAAGGGGCCGGCGACCTGGATGCGCTGGCCTTCCAGAAACAACTGGAAGAGCGCGCGATCCAGATGGGCTTCGATGCCGGGCGCGACTACTTTACCGGCTCGCTCAAGACCCTGTCGGAAGAACGCGACGAGGCCTTCCGCCTTCTGGGACTGGCCCTCAGCGAACCGCGCTTCGACGCGGATGCCGTAGAGCGCGTTCGCGAACAGGTGCTGTCGATCCAGCGCCGCGAATCCGACCGGCCCCGCACCGTGGCCAGCCGCGCCTGGATGTCGCACGCGTTTGAAGGGCACCCATACGCCCGCAACCGCAAGGGCGACGAAGCGAGCGTGACGGCGCTGACCCGCGACGACCTGATTGCTTATCTGCAGGCCAATCTGGCCAAGGATACGCTGCGGGTCGGTGTTGTAGGCGACATTACGCCGGAGGAATTGGGCCCCTTGCTTGACGTGGCATTTGGTGCGCTTCCGACAGAAGCCGCGCCTCTCGCCCTAACCGAAACCGAGATTGGCGACGTCAATCGGATCGAGGTCGTCGACAAGGCCGTCCCGCAGAGTGTGGCTATCTTCGGCCTGCCCGGCATCCGCCGTGATGATCCGGACTGGTTCGCCGCACTGGTAATGAACCAGATTCTGGGACAGGGCGGCTTTTCGTCACGGCTGATGGAGGAGGTCCGCCGCAAGCGCGGGCTGACTTACGGGGTCTATACCTATCTGCTGCCGATGCAGCATGCCGGCGTTATTCTGGGCAGTGTCGCGACGGTCAACGACCGGATGGCCGAATCCAAACAGGTGATTGAAGCGGAATTCGCCCGGATGGCCGCCGACGGGGTCACCCAAAAGGAACTCGATGACGCCAAGACCTATCTGACCGGTTCATACGCGCTGACATTCGACACCAGCGATGCCATCGCGGGTCAGCTTGTGGGCATTCAACGCTACGGACTGGGGCGCGACTACATCGATAATCGCAACAGCATGATTGAAAAAATCACGCTGGACGACGTGAACCGTGTCGCCGCCGATCTGCTGGGCCAGGAAGAATTGTTCTGGGTGATCGTCGGCCAGCCGGTCGGGTTAGACACGCCCGTGGCCGAAACCCAGCCATGATCCCGTTCGAGCAGAACCTGGACCGCTGCCGGGATGACCGGGCGGGGACAGGTGGGCTCAGCAACGACCAGTTCCAGAATGCGTTGTCCGCCGCGCAGCGCGGCACCAGCCGCATCCGTCAGTCCCTTACCGATCCCACATGGCCACTGCTGCAATTGCCTGCAGAAAGCTGCGATCTACTGAGCCTGAGCGACATTGCCGGGTTGATCAAAGGGCAAAGCGATCAGGTCGTTGTCCTGGGGACCGGCGGGTCGAGCCTGGGTGGCCAGACGCTGGCGACTCTGGCCCCCCGTTGGGCGAAACCGTCCGTGGTGTTCGCCGACAATCTGGACCCGCATGCGTTCGCCGAACTGCTGACCGCATCGGACTTCAAACGCACAACGTTTCTGGTGATCTCGAAGTCGGGCGGCACGCCCGAACCCATAGCGCAGATGATCGCCGTGATCGATGCCTTCAGGGCAAGAGGCCTGTCCGACGAGATCGGCGCGCGGGTGATTGCCATCTCGCAGCCCGGCGAGAACCCGCTGCGGCGCCTGGCTGAACGATTCTCGATTGCCGTGCTGGATCATGACCCGGCGCTGGGCGGCCGTTTCTCTGTCCTGTCTTGCGTCGGTCTGTTGCCGGCAGCCATTCTGGGCCTCGACATCGGTGCGGTCAGGGCCGGCGCCAAAGCGGTTCTGGACGAAACCATCGCGACACCCGATTCTGCCCCGGCCCAGGGCGCAGCGATGATCGCGGCGCTGGCAGCGGACCGCGGCGTGACCGATCTGGTGGTGATGCCTTACGCCAGCAAGCTTGAGCGGCTGGGCATGTGGTACCGGCAACTGCTCGGCGAAAGCCTGGGCAAGGGCGGCAGAGGCCTGACCCCGGTCGCCGCCCTGGGTCCGGTCGACCAGCACAGCATGCTGCAGCTGTTCATGGATGGCCCGCCGAACAAGATGATAACCATCATCACCGCCGATATTGAGGGCAGCGGTCCACCACTCCCCGCGGACCTGGCCGATGATCCGTCGCTGGCTTTTCTCTCTGGCCGGGCCATCGGCGACCTGGTCGCGGCCCAAGGCCGCGCCACCATGGACGCACTGGCCAGAAACGGCCGCCCCGTCCGTCACATCCGAGTGCCTAAAATCGACGAGCATACGTTGGGCGGCTTGATGATGCACTTCATGCTGGAAACCATCATCCTGGGCGATATGCTGGAGGTCGACCCCTTTGACCAACCCGCGGTCGAGTTGGGCAAACAATTAACGCGGGATTATCTCGAACAATCATGACCATTCGCCTGCTGCCCGAAACCACCCGCAACCGCATTGCCGCGGGCGAGGTGGTGGAGCGGCCCGCCAGCGCGGTGAAGGAACTGGTCGAAAACGCCGTCGATGCCGGCGCACGCCATATCGATGTGGTGATGATGGGCGGCGGACGCGACTACATCGGCGTCACCGACGACGGGGCGGGCATGGCCCGCGACGATCTGGAGCTCTGTGTTGAGCGGCACGCGACCTCGAAACTCCCCGACGATGACCTGCTGGACGTCCAGTTTCTGGGCTTTCGCGGCGAAGCGCTGCCGTCCATCGGCGCGGTCAGCCGCTTGTCTCTCACCAGCCGCGCTGAAGGCGCGGGCGACGCCTGGAAAGTCACCGTCGACGCGGGTAAGCGGCTGCCGCTGGAACCGGCGGCGCTGAATGGCGGCACCAAGGTTGAAATCCGCGACCTGTTCTATGCGACCCCCGCACGGCTGAAGTTCATGAAGTCGGATCGCACGGAACTGAACCACGCGACCGAGATCATGCGGCGGCTGGCGATGGCGCATCCGGAGATTGGCTTTACGCTGACCCATGAAGACCGGGTGACGCTGCGGGTGCCGCCGGCACCCGGCAATCTGTTCGAGGATAAGAGGCTGGCGCGCCTGTCAGCCATTCTGGGGCAGGATTTCGGCGCCAACACCATGGCGATCGACGCGAACCGGCGGAACTTTCACCTGACCGGCTATGCCGGAGTGCCGACCTATAGCCGCGGCAACGCGCAACACCAGTTCCTGTTCGTCAATGGACGCGCGGTGCGCGACAAGCTGCTGCATGGCGCGGTGCGGGGCGCCTTCGCTGACTTCCTGGCGCGCGACCGGCACCCCATTGTCGCACTGTTCCTCGATTGCGACCCGGAGGATGTGGACGTGAACGTCCACCCGGCCAAAGCCGAAGTGCGGTTCCGCGATCCCGGCGTGGTGCGCGGGCTGATCGTCGGCGCTTTGCGGCATGCGCTGGCCGATGCGGGCCACAAGTCCTCGACCACCACCAGCCAGGCGGCGCTGGGCGCGATCCGGCGCGAACCGCTACCGCAAAACGCCTTTGCCGAGTTTCACCGACCGATGCCGGCTGCCCCTGGTTTCGCCGAGCAGGCGCTGGACTATGATGCGGGACCATCCGCCCAGGTGGAAGCCCCTTCAATGCCGGGGCACGCCACCGAGCCCGAACCGGTGCCGGATTACCCGCTGGGCGCGGCGCGCGGGCAACTGCATGAAACCTATATCATCGCCCAAACCGGTGACGGCATCGTCATCGTCGACCAACACGCGGCCCATGAGCGGCTGGTCTATGAACGCATGAAACGCGCGCTCAACGAGAAGGGCGTGGCGCGGCAAATGCTGCTGTTGCCGGAGGTCGTTGAGCTCGACGCCCGGGACGCCGAACGGCTGGTTGCCCGCTCACCGGAACTCGCCGAGCTGGGCCTGGTGCTGGAAGCCTTTGGCGAGGGCGCGGTGGTGATTCAAGAGGCGCCCGCGCTGCTGGGCGACTGCGACATCAAGGGGCTGGTGCGCGACCTGGCCGATGATCTGGCGGAGTTCGATGAGACCCTGTCGCTGAAAGAGCGGCTGGAAGATGTGTGTTCGACCATGGCCTGCCATGGCAGCGTCCGCGCCGGGCGGCGGCTCAACGTGACGGAGATGAATGCGCTGATGCGCGAAATGGAGGTCACCCCCCATTCCGGCCAGTGCAACCACGGCCGCCCCACCTATGTGGAACTCAAGCTGAAGGATATCGAGCGGC
Organism: Alphaproteobacteria bacterium; assembly: GCA_046290575.1. Taxonomy (GTDB): domain Bacteria; phylum Pseudomonadota; class Alphaproteobacteria; order SMXS01; family SMXS01; genus JANQQJ01. The sequence goes on from JBKAGX010000001.1 coordinate 18,504, forward strand.
TGTTCGGCCGGCGATAGATCACAGCGATCAGATCAAAGCCCTATATGATGATGCCGAGGCTGCGCTGCGGATGATCTCGGACGAAAGCAAAGTCCGAAACCCGGTCCACCAAGGCCCACAATTGTCATCCCCGGCAGGCGGCAAAAGCAAGAAGTACCAGCTTCGTGCCGCCATAGGTGCGCGTGTCGCAGGAAACAAAACCCGGTGGCACGTCGAGACCTTCTTCAGCATCCAGTTCGACAACCACAATCGCCCCGTCCGCGATCCAACCTTTCGCACTGGCCTGAGTTAGTGCCGGGCCTACGAGGCCCTTACCATAGGGCGCGTCCACGAACACCAGTGAAGCCTTAACATCGGCCTGCCCCAGCCAAGCGGCATCAGCACACAGCACCCGCGTTTCATCCTGTGCACCCAGTGTTTCGACATTCGCCTTCAGAAGCGCGCAAACCTTCCGATCCTTCTCGACAAAAACCACCTGTTCCGCACCGCGCGACAGAGCTTCCAGCCCCAACGCGCCGGTGCCGGCAAACAGATCAAGCACGGTGGCGCCCGCCAGCACGGGCGGGTCCCTGTGTTCAAGGATGTTGAACAACGCTTCGCGAACCCGGTCGGTGGTCGGCCGTGTGCCGCGCCCGTCCGGCACGGCCAATTGACGGCCGCGGAACCGCCCGCCAACAATCCTGAGCCTAGAGGGCATAACCCGTGCCCAGCTGCGCCTTCAGCACCCCGCGCTGCACCGGTTTTATGTCGCCGCGCGGCAGGCTGCCCAGTTGAAAGGGGCCGAAGGACACCCGGATCAGGCGGCTGACCTGCAGGCCGGCATGGGCCAGCAGCTTGCGCACTTCACGGTTCTTGCCTTCGCGCAAACTGACCGACAGCCAGACATTCTTGGCGCCCTTGGTTTCCTGCTCAATCTCTGCCGGCGCATAGCGCACGCCGTCAACCGTCACACCCTTGCGGATCGCAGCCAGTTTTTTTTCTACAATTTCGCCGTAGACACGGACACGGTAGCGGCGCTTCCAGCCATTTTTGGGGCTTTCGAGATATTGCGCGAGCCCACCATCATTGGTCAGCAGCAACAGTCCTTCAGAGGCAATATCGAGGCGGCCGACCGAGATCACCCGTGGCAAATCCTTGGGCAGTTTCTCAAACACCGTGGGCCGGCCGCGCGGGTCGCTATGAGTGGTCACCAGCCCGGTCGGCTTATGATAGAGCCACAGCCGGGTGGGCTCAGCGCCCGAGACCGGGTTGCCGTCTACCAAAATCCGGCTGTCCGGCGTCACCAGAAACGCCGGCGTCTTGAGCGTGTTACCGTCGACGGACACCCGGCCCGCTTCGATCATCCGCTCGGCCTCACGGCGCGAGGCCACGCCTGCCCGTGCCAGCACTTTTGCAATCCGTTCGCCATTCCTCTCGTTCATGGCGCGCACTCTACCACGGCTTGACGCCAGCAGGGGAAGCCCGCACCTTCATATCCATGACCGATACCCCCATGGATATTGCGCTCGAAGAAGCCCGCGCGGCAGCAGACCGTGGGGAGGTGCCTGTCGGGGCCGTGGTGTTGAACGACAGAGGCCGCATCATTGCCCGCGCCGGCAACCGTGTCATTGAACTGCGCGACCCGACAGCGCATGCCGAAATGCTGGCGATCCGGGCCGCCGCACATATTCTGAAAAGCGAACGGCTGATCGACTGCGACCTCTATGTCACGTTGGAGCCGTGCCCCATGTGCGCCCAGGCCATCTCGTTCGCGCGCGTCAGGCGGCTCTATTATGGCGCCGAGGACGAAAAGGGCGGCGGCGTAGACCACGGGCCCAGGCTGTTTGAGCAGCCCACCTGCCATCATCGCCCCGACGTCTATAGCCGTATCGGCGAAATCGAAGCTGCGCGAATGCTGAAGGACTTTTTCGCGCGACGGCGCTAAGTTGATCAGAAGATGAGCTTATCCGAAGAAATCGACAATCTGGAAGAAACCGCGCTTCAGGCCGTGGCCTGGCTGCAGGAAAACGTCCTGACCTATGGCACGCTGGGACAGCTTCTCGCCATAGGGCTCATATTTCTGCTGGCGCGCTTTGCCGCACGGCCTTTGCGAACCTGGCTGGAAAATCTCAGCCTTACCAAACCGCTTGTCAAAAAACTGTGCGATGTGGCGGCACGGCTGGCCATGCCCACGATCTGGTGGGCGCTGCAGCTGCTCTTGCTGCTGATCGTCTCGACTCTTGAACTGGATCACTATGTTCTCAGTGTCGCTGTCAGCCTGCTGAGTGCCTGGCTGGTTATCAATCTGGCCACCGCGCCACTCAGCAATAAAGGACTGTCGACCTTTATCGCCGTCATTGCATGGACCCTGGCGGCGCTGAACATCGTCGGCATTCTGGACGACACCATGGCGGCGCTGGATCAGGCCGCGATCCCGCTGGGAGAAGACAACCGGGTATCGATGCTGGGCGTTCTGACCGGCATTCTGTCCCTGGTGGTCTTCGTCTGGCTGGCCCTGCTGGTCGCCCGGTTGCTGGAACAGCGGATCGGCCAGGTCTCGACACTCAACCCGTCCGCACGGGTTCTAATTGCGAAAATTCTAAAGTTCGCCCTGGTTTTCCTGGCCATTCTGGTTGGCCTCGGCAGCGCCGGACTGGACCTGACGGTCTTTGCCGTTTTCGGTGGTGCGATCGGTCTGGGCGTTGGTTTCGGCCTGCAGAAGGTCGTCTCCAACCTGTTCAGCGGTTTCATCCTACTGCTCGACCGGTCGATCAAGCCCGGCGACGTGATCGAAGTGCAGGGGACCTATGGCTGGATCAACAAGCTGGCGACCCGGTACACGTCGATCATCACCCGCGACGGCACGGAATTTCTGATTCCGAATGAGGACATGATCACCCAGCCGGTGATCAACTGGTCGCACTCCAACCGGCTGGTCCGGCTGAAAGTGGGGTTCGGGATTGCCTATGACAGTGACCTGGAACGCGCCGCCGAACTGGCGGTGGAAGCGGCAAAACAGGTCAAGCGTGTCGTGGAAAATCCGGCGCCTCAATGCCGGATGATGGATTTTGGCGACAGTTCGGTGGATTTTGAATTGAGATTCTGGATCGAGGATCCGCAGAACGGTGTGGTGAACGTGTCGAGTGAAGTCCGTATGCTGATGTGGAACCTGTTCAAGGAAAATGACGTCCACTTCCCCTACCCGCAGCAGGATATCCATCTGGTCGACTCGCCCGCGCTCGCGTCCATATTAGACCGCTTCAAGCCCAAGGACTGAGCCCGATGCGTGCCGGCCTGATTGCCGTGATGGCCTGGGCCGTGCTTGTCTTTTCCGACACCGCGGCACAGGCGCGGATGGGATCCCATCTGGCGGCACTACCGTGCTGGTTCGACCTGCAGGAAGGGTGGCGCACCCGGTGCTACCACTTCACCGTGCCGGAGAACTGGGATCAACCTGACGACAGACCCGTCACCATGCCTGTCGTCGTCCTGATCCCCGGCCCCGGCAGCGGAAACCCGACGCCTGTCCTGCATCTGATGGGTGGGCCCGGACAGCCCGCAGGCATTACAACAGATCGCGAGCTGGCCTATTGGGGCCACCTGCTGGCCCAGCGTGAATGGTCCAGGAACCGCCGTCACATTCTCATGGACCCCCGCGGTGTCGGGAAACGGGCAAGCCCGGAACTCCGCTGTTCGCCGTTAAGCGATGTTCGACGATCTTTGGAGATTGAACGCCTTGGGAAAGGGACCCGGGCGTGGCGGCAGGCGGTTGAGCGCCTCATCACCGGTTGCAGAAATCGATTTCTGCAGCGCGGGATCGATCTTTCCGCCTATACGACGAAAAACACCGCCCGCGACATTCTGGCCCTTCGATCAGCATTGAACGTCAGACGCTGGGACCTGTATGGCGTTTCTTATGGGACACGGCTGGCGCTGGACCTTCTGGCGCTGGACTCGACAGGTGTGCGCGCGGCCATCCTGGATGGGCTAGACCCGCCGCACCTGCCCACACTGGCGGAATTTTTGTACAGCGTCGACAGATCAATCCGTCTGCTCGCGGCCGACTGCGCAGCAGACAGCGCCTGCAACGCTCAGCACCCCGAATTGGACAAGGCGGTTGAACGCATTGTGAACCGCCTTCGAGAGTCGCCTGTTGTGCTTGATCTACGGCCACGCGATGGCCGGCGGCTTGAGCTGCTGGTTACAGACGAAATCTTTCTGGAGGCGCTCGAATACGCCTTGTCCTACACGGATTGGCTTCGCTTTATTCCCGCGTTGATCACATTATTCGACAAGGGACAAACCAGCTTGTTTTCGCATCTGGCGACAACAATCATTGATGATCCCTACTATTTCACGGACGCCAACGCATTGGCGCTTTCCGTGCGCTGCAGCGCCGAGGTGCCCGAAAATTCCGCCGAAGCTTTCGAGCACACCCGCAATGCGCTGCCGCTCTTACGAAATCTCGATATCGAGCTGGGGGCGCGCCTGCAATGCAGCACATGGTTCCCGGACGGCGTGCGCGCCAGACCGCTCCCTGATCCGGTGTCGACCGGCGTGCCGGTTCTGATGCTAAGCGGGGCCTACGACACCCGCACACCACCAACCTTTGGCCTGTCCCAATTACAAACGCTGCCGAATGGATATCATCTGATCATTCGCAATCAGAGCCATGGTGTCAGCGGAACCAGCAGCTGCGCGCAAGAAGCGATGGCGACGTTCCTGGATGACCCGGAGCGCTTTGCCCTACCAGCCTGTGCAGAACACCAGACGCCGCCGGATTTCGTCACCGGCTTCGGCGCGCCCATTCGCAATGAACCGCTTAACGCGCAATAATCTTCTGCGCCAAGGCCCACGCTTTTTCACCCAGTGGCCTGGCATTCTTACCTGATTCAATCGCCTGGGCGCTGGCCGCGGTTCCGGCGACAACGCGCCCCATGATCCCCTGGCTGATGGCGGCGAGCCGGAAGATGTTATAGGCCAGATAATAGTCCCAGTTATCGATGCGGTCCCGGCCGGTCCGCTGGCAATACATCTCGATATAGTCCTGCTCGGACGGAATGCCGATATCGGCCACATCATGCTCGACAAGGCCGGTGGTGTTCGCCTGTTTGACCAGGTGATAGGGCATACAATTATAACTGAAATCAGCCAGCGGATCGCCGATGGTGGACAGCTCCCAATCGAGGATCGCCAGCACGCGCGGCTCCGTCGGATGGAAGATCATATTGTCGAGGCGGAAGTCGCCGTGCACCACGGAGGGCCCTTCATCCGGCGGCAGGTTTTCAGGCAGCCATTCGATCAGCCTGTCCATCGCCTCGATGGTCTCGGTCTCGGAGTTCCGGTACTGGCGCGACCAGACATGAATCTGCCGGGCAATGTAGTCACTAGGCTTGCCATAGCCTTCCAGGCCCACTTTCAGATAGTCGACATTGTGCAGCCTGGCGAAGGCATCGACCATGCCTTCATAGATCGCGCGGCGTTCGTCCTTCTCGACCTCCGGCAGGTCGGGGGTCCAGAAAATCCGGCCTTCGACAAGATCCATGATGTAAAACCATGTGCCGATGACCGACTCATCCTCGCAGAGTGCATAGGTCCGCGGCACCGGCACATCCGTCTGTCCCAATGCGGTGATCACACGGTACTCACGGTCGACGGCATGGGCGGATTTTAGCAGCTCGCCCGGAGGCTTGCGGCGCATGACGTATTTCTTGCCGCCCGCTTCGAGCTTGTAGGTCGGATTGGACTGTCCACCCTTGAATTGCGACACCTGTAGCGAGCCCGAAAACCCCTCCACATGGTCCTGCATATACTCTTCCAGCCGGCCCACCTCAAATCGGTGCGCGTCTCGCACCTCCTGCGTGCCGGTAAATTCTTTTGCGCGGTCGACAGCCATCAGCGTCCCTCAAACTAGATTTCTACTCGCAGCTTTTGTACCCGATACCCCGCGTGAGTAAAGCAACTCCCGAACCGAGGCGGGCCGAGAGGTTCGCCAACCCTCAGTCCGGTTTCCGGCCTGACACAACCACATTCCATGCCAGGTGTTTTATGACCCGGGCGGCGTGCCTTTCCAGCCAGGTATCAACGCCGCAAGCGGCTGCCGAGATCATTTGGGCCACGGGTTGCACGGGCATGACCACTTCAGCAAATGGAGTCGAAAAAACGCCTTGGGGGTGGGTATCGACTTGGCTGAACCCGGCTTTCGCGAACAAATCCTCCAACTCCGAGATGCTGTACTCCAGCTGGTCTTCAGAATAGCTTGAATCAACGCGTCTTCTGATGGTCCGCATCCCATGGATCAGGGGATTTGTACGCTGCGGTTCATTGACGACGATCCAGCCCCCCGGCTTCAGATTACCGATCAATTGGCGCAGCATTTCAGCGGCATTCTCCAGATGATGCAGGACGCCGATCATGAAGATCACGTCAAACACCCGGTCCGATGGAATATCCCGCGCGTTCATCGCTTCAAAAGCTGCACCGGGGCGTTGATTATGCGTCCGGCCAAATGAAATAAGGTCGGTTGCATAGTCGATACCCAGATAGCTTCTATAGTGACCCTCGAGATAGCTGGCCGCGAAACCCGCGCCGCAACCCACCTCCAGAACGTCCAGATCCTGCGCCGAGGGCAGATGCCTGAGGGTTTGCCGTAACCGGTGACGCCGCGCTTTCCGGCTCGCCGGCATCAGGTCCTTGCGCCCGTAGTCTGCGGCGATACGGTTGAACAGGGCACGATCCCGCGCTTCCAGATCCGTGCTGTCCGCGTCTAACCCGTCGGTCATCTGAACACAAAACTCCTGTAAACGAAGAACTTCAACACGATGGAGATTACCGAGACCACGATAATCGAAACCATGTAGTGGACGCCCAATACCGTCAACATCAGCACGAACGCCAGATATTCTCCTGCGCGCGCAGCCAGCGCTGTCGCGACAAACCGCAGGACTTGCCCGGCCATGCCGCTGGAGGATTCAAATACAAAATAGCGCGCAATCAGGAAATTCACGATGAAGGATACTGTCAGGGCAACCGCATAGGCCACCGGCGGCGCCACGCCAAAACCCTGGTGCAACACAACCGTCAGACCAAAATTGATAGCAAACGAGACGCCGCCGCCGGCAAGATAGCGGATGAACGGATTGAGCGAGCGGCCACCGGACACCGCCGCGCCCTTCCCACCTTCAGGGACGACAGGTCTGGCGTCAGGATCCCGGGTTGCCATGCGAGCGGACTAGGGCGACCGCTTGTCGATCATGTCGGCCAACAGGGCAAACATGCCCGTGTTGAACGCGAACAGGAATAGAATCACCGTCTTGTCGGTTAGGTTCTCGAGCACGATGGCATCGTAGCTCAAGCTGCCAATCGCCAGTGCAAAGAGAATGCCGACAAACGGCATGAAGATACGCAACGGTGCGAAATAGACGCCGGTTCTCAAGATAATCATGATGAACCGCAGCGTATCGCGGATCGGTTTGATTTTCGACTGACCGACACGCGCATGATAGTCGATCGGCACAAAAGCGACGGGCCGGTAGTTGGTCAGCAGCGCCAGGGTGATCGTCATCGTGAAGCTGAATGAATCCGGCAGAATCCCCAGAAACTTTTCTGCGGCGGATTTCTTGAAGACCCGCAGCCCCGAGTTGATGTCCGGGATAGACTGGCGCGCAATCCACGACGCCCAGCGCGTCAGGAACACTTTCGGGATCTTGCGTATCTTGGAGTAGGTAACGGAGGCGCCGGTCCGCGAGCCAACCGCCATGTCGTGGTCCTTACAGGCAGCCAGCAGGTCCGGGATACGGTCATTCGGATAGGTGCCGTCGGCGTCCGTAATCACAATCAGTCCAAATCGGGCATTACGGATTCCCGTCTTGAGCGCGGCCCCATATCCCCGGTTTCGCTGGTGGACGACCACGCGGAAGGATTTGTCCTGCCGGGCCAGGTCTTCAAGAATCGCGGGCGTTCCATCGGTCGAGCCATCGTCAACAACAATGATCTCATGCTCGGGCGCGTCGGGCAGCGTGCTGGCAAGATGCGCAAGCGTCTCAGCAATCGCTCCTTCTTCATTGAAGCAGGGAATTACGACTGTGAAGCCCTCGTCGGCGGACTGATTGGTCATTGCAAGAAGATACCCGGTATCGCCGTAGCGTAGGAAAGGAAGGCTCTGGACTCTACCAGCGGCTCCGAGGCGGGGCAATGCGGACGCCGGACAACCAGCTTGCTAAAGCGGCGTGTCAGCAGCAGCGAACCAGGCCAGGGACTTGTAGAGATTGAGAGCGCCCACCATCCAGTAGATGCCCACCGCGCCCAACACGGCAAAAAGGCCGGTCCAGACACGCGCGCGATGCGCCGGCACATTGGCCAACCAGCCAACAGCCCCGGGAATCGAGGCCAGCAGCAGGATGAAAAGTGCCGGCCAGAGGTCAACCCAATAGCGGAATGTAATGGTCTGGAAGGCCAGCGTCATCAGCACGACAATCAAGAAGCCCGCGACAACAACCCTGAACTGAGAGGTCTGGACCGGAGCCTTGCCGGATCGGCCAAACCGTACCACCAGCAGCAGCGGCAAAATCCAGATCGACAAGATGCCGGGCACCGGTAGCTCCTTGCGGATATACCCAGCTGAGAACATCGACGCGAGCCGTTCATGCAGCTCGAGCAGGGGCACCAGATAGAGCAGCACATTGGCAGGAATGCGCCGCCATGAAAACGATCCCAGCTCATCAATGCTGCCATAGCGTTCCGGGTCCGGATCCAGAAACAGACGGGAGCCGTACCGGTCCATCGGCGCTGTCATCATCGGGTCGCCCCAACGTACCCAGTTCAGGAAGAAAACCAGCAACCCGGCGATCAACATGATGATCATGGTCAGTGCGATGGGGCCCAGAACAACGGACTTGGTGGCGGCCCACAGTCGCTGCTGTGGCGCAGCCGCATCCGCTTCCGTATAGAGCCGGTAGAATTCAAGAGCACATAACCCGACCGTCGCGGCGTAGAGGCCGATAGCCAGCGTCGGCCGCGTATGTACGGCAAGGCCCGCGATCAGCGCCAGCCAGGGCAGCAGGCCGGCCCGTATCCTGCCCTGGGCCGCTCCCGCATCAAGCAGGACCCACAGATAGATCAGCGACAACAGGTAAGAAACGATTATCGGCTGGTGATAGACGGACGCATTGGCCGACAGCAGCATGGTCGGGCCGGCGAACCACAGAAAGACCCAAAGCACGATGATCAGGGTTGCGGAAGCAACCGAAGCACCGACGGTCGGAACGGTACGGTAAACCCTCCATACCAGCCATTGCGACAACAACGCGGAAAGGCAGAGCAGAATCCACAAGGTCGGGCGGGACACATCGACCGTCGCCAAGTCGACAAAAGGCATCCACAGCACGCGAAGGAATGCCGGCAACACACCGAAATAGGTATAGACCCGGCCATCATCAGCATAGAAGCCCTCGTGCTGGATCAGCTCTTGCTTGATGTCGAGGCGGCCATCGAGGATCGCCAGCAGATAGTCGCTATAAACCAGCCCCATCCATTCGCCGACAAACAGGTTCCAGGTGCCGTTGCTCAGGATGAAGAGATAGACCAGCGCGCCGATAACAGCGATGAGCGGGAAGCAGATGCGCAGCAGGGTGTCGGCGCGATCATGGCCCGGCGGTTGCGACATCAGCGTCGGCCGATGGCCCGCCAGCCGATATCACGCCGGCAGAATCCATCCGGCCAGTCGATCTTGTCGACGGCTGCATAGGCACTCCTCTGCGCATCTGCAATCGTTGGGCCCAACGCGGTGACATTGAGAACCCGACCGCCGGTCGCAACGATGGTCCCGTCTTTCAGCGCCGTGCCCGCATGGAAAATCTCTACGTCATCAGGCGCGCCCGCCGCCTCAAGGCCCTTGATCTCTGATCCCTTATCATAGGAGCCAGGGTAGCCTTTCGCGGCCATCACCACGGTCATCGCCGCGTCCTCGTGCCAGCGCAGATCGAAATTGGCGAGCTGTCCATCGGCCGAGGCGATCATCGCGGGCAAGAGGTCCGACATCAGGCGCATCATCAGCACCTGACATTCCGGGTCACCGAACCGGGTGTTGTACTCCAGCAGCTGCGGGCCTTTGTCCGTGATCATCAGACCGGCATAGAGCACGCCCTTGAATGGTCGGCCTTCCGCCTTCATCGCGGCGACCGTCGGCAGGATAATTTGGTCCATCGCCTGCTGGCACAGCGCCTCGGTCATGACCGGGGCGGGCGAATAGGACCCCATGCCGCCCGTATTCGGCCCTTCGTCACCGTCATAGGCGCGCTTGTGGTCCTGGGCGGTGGCCATCGGTACGACATTTTCGCCATCGACCAGCACCAGAAAGCTGGCCTCTTCTCCGATCAGCCAGTCCTCGATCACAACTTCTGCGCCTGCCGCACCAAACTTGCCGCCGAAAATCTCGTCCACCGCTTCCAGCGCCTGCGTTTCGGTTTCTGCCATGATGACGCCTTTACCGGCTGCCAAGCCGTCCGCCTTGACAACAATCGGTGCGCCACGCTGTTCAATGAACGCGCGTGCCGACGGTGCATCGGAAAACCGGCCATAGGCCGCTGTCGGGATATTTTGACGGGCACAAAGGTCCTTGGTGAAGCCTTTGGAGCCTTCGAGTTCGGCTGCTGCCGCGCTGGGGCCAAAAGCCTTGATCCCAAGCTCGGTCAGCCGGTCGACCAGCCCGGCGACCAGCGGCTGTTCCGGCCCGACGACGACAAACTCGATTGCGTTTTTCTGACAAAATCCGATCAGGCCATCGAGATCGTCCGCGGCGATGTCGACACAATCGGCCAAAGCGGCGATGCCGCCATTGCCCGGCGCACAATAGAGGTGGGTACAAAGTGGCGATGCTGAAATCGCCCAACACAGCGCGTGTTCGCGGCCACCGCCGCCGACAACTAAAACCTTCATGCAGACTGCTTCCTTCGCCTTTAGCCGTCTTGTAGCATAGGGCCCCATGAGCACAAGCCCCGCCACAGAAACCGCCACCAATGCGCCTGAATTCTCAGTCTCCGAGATCACCACAGAGATTAAACGAACGCTGGAGGGCCGGTTCGATCATGTGCGGATTCGTGGCGAAGTAACAGAGTTCATGGCCGCACGTTCCGGCCATCTCTACATGTCGCTGAAGGACGAGAACGCCAAGCTGCGCGCAGTGTGCTGGAAGGGCGTTGCCGCGCGCATGAAGTTCAGGCCGGAAGACGGGCTGGAAGTGATCGCCACCGGCAAACTGACCAATTATGGCCCGCGGTCCGAATACCAGCTGGTGATCGACAGCCTGGAACCGGCAGGCGCCGGCGCGCTGATGGCGCTGCTGGAAGAGCGCCGCAAAAAACTGACAGCCGAAGGGCTGTTCGACGAGGCCCGCAAGCAGCCCATTCCCTTCCTGCCCAAGGTGATCGGCGTGGTCACCTCGCCCACGGGGGCGGTTATCCGCGACATTCTGCACCGGCTGGCTGACCGGTTTCCGCGCCATGTGCTGCTATGGCCGGTTCAGGTGCAGGGCGATGCCGCCGCCGGACAGGTGGCCGCGGCTATCGAGGGGTTCAATGCGCTGGAAGCAAATGGCCCGGTGCCCCGGCCCGACGTACTGATCGTCGGGCGCGGCGGCGGCAGCCTCGAAGACTTATGGGCGTTCAATGAAGAAATCGTCGTGCGCGCGGCAGCGGCGAGCCGAATCCCGCTGATTTCCGCCGTCGGGCACGAGACCGACACAACACTGATCGATTATGCCGCTGACCGGCGCGCGCCAACGCCGACGGCCGCAGCCGAGATGGCGGTGCCGGTGCGTGATGATCTGCTCTATCAGCTCTCGAGCCTGGAACACCGCAAGGGCCAGGCGCTACGCCGCGCCATGGAGGAAAAAGCCACCGGCCTGCGCGCTCTGGACCGGGCGATGCCCAGCCTGACCGACCTGATCGGCCTGCGCCAACAGCGTTTTGACGATGCCGCGGGCCGCCTGCCGCGCGCGCTGCAATCCAATACGCAGTCGCACCAGCAAGCACTTGCAGACGCCTCTGCCGGGCTGCGGCCCGCACTTTTCCAGTCGCGGCTGATGGACGCAGCGCGGCGGCTGGATGACTGCTTCGCACGGCTGCGGCCCGCGCTTGATCGACACCTTGCACAGGCACAGCGGTCTGTTGAAGCATCCGCCCGGCTTCTGGAAACACTGAGTTATCAGGGTGTGCTGGCGCGCGGCTTTGCCGTTGTCCGGGGTGAGGGCGACGCGGTGCTGACCTCGGCTAAAGGCGTCAAGTCGGGCACGCCACTCTCACTGGAGTTCAAGGATGGCCGCGCCCAGGCAGTGGCGGCAGGCGGCAAACGCCCCAAATCCTCCCCCAAGAGCAAAGACGATCAAGGAACTCTGTTGTGATCCACCAAGTTCTTGTCGCCACCCTTTTTCTGGTGACCAGCGCGGCCCCGCTGCCTTTTGAACTGCGCGGCGATGCGACGCAGGGCGGCATGATGCAGGGGCAGGTGCCCGCCGGGACAGAAATTAGGCTCGACGGCCAACCGGTCCGCGTACACCCGGACGGCCACTTTGTCTTCGGCTTTTCCCATGACGCGCCCGAAAACGCCGTGCTGTCTTTCACCTGGCCCGACGGCGACACCGATGAACATGCGCTGACCGTTAAGCAGCGCCGCTATGACGAACAGCACGTCAAGGGGCTGCCCCCCAAGAAAGTGACGCCCCCGGCGCATGTACAGGCACGGCTGACCGACGAGCGGGGCCGCGTGCGCGCCGCGCGTAACATCGCAAGCGACCACGAGCACTGGCTGGGCGGATTCATCTGGCCTGCTGAGGGCCGGGTGACAGGCGTCTATGGCAGCCGCCGAGTCCTGAACGGCATTCCCAAATGGCCGCATCTGGGACTCGACGTAGCGGCTCCCGCCGGCACCGAAGTCCGGGCGCCCGCAGCAGGCACGGTGCTGCTGGCGCATGCGGATTTCTACTATGAGGGCGGGATTGTGATTATCGACCACGGCTACGGCGTCTCATCGACATTGTTCCACCTGCAGTCGGTCGATGTCGAAGAAGGCCAGAGCGTCGCGCAGGGCGATCGCATCGGCGCCATGGGGGCGACCGGCCGGGCAACCGGCTCGCATGTGGATTGGCGCGTGAACTGGCATCAGGTTCGGCTTGACCCGGCCCTGCTGGTTTCCGGGGAGCCCAAAGCACCATGAACATATGGCAGACAGGGATTGTGGCGCTGCTCGGACTGACATTTGCCGCACCAGCTGCAGCGGACAGCGACTGGTCGATCTCCGGCAATATCGGGATCACAAATGATTATGTGTTTCGCGGCTTCAGCCAAACCAATGAGGATTTCGCGGTTCAGGGCGGCCTAGATATCTCACATGCCAGCGGGTTCTATAGTGGCGTGTGGGCGTCCAATGTCGAGTTTCTGGACAATGACGGCACCAATTCGACCTCGGTCGAGATCGACCTCTATGCTGGCTACGGCGGCGAGTTCGGCAGCATCTTCAGCTATGACATCGCAGCCATCTATTACGCCTATCCGGGCGATCCTGCCGGGGCCAATTCAGACTATTGGGAATTCGGTGCGACGCTGGGCGTTGATATCGGCCGCGTGCGGGCCGGGGTTGGCCTCTGGTACTCGCCGGACTTCTTCGGCGGCACCGGTGATGCACTGCATATTCCGCTGACGCTCGATGTGCCGATTCCCCTCGGCAATGGCCCCGTCGGCCTCTCCTTCTCGGGTGACGTCGCCTTTAACGAGTTGCTGAACACCGGCGCGACCTGGGATGGCGCCACCAGCGACTACTTCAATTGGAGCCTGGGGTTCACAGTCACCATCGAAGACTGGTTCGACGTGGATTTGCGGTATCACGACACGGATTTGAACGGCGTGTTCTGTAAAGACCTTTGCGATGAACGCTTCACCGTCAAAGTCAGCCGCTCGCTTTAGCTATTTCTTGGTTTGGGCGCTTTTCGGAAAAACCGGTTCAAACTCTGTCAGCTTCTGCAGCAGTTTTTCCTGCAGCGTGGGATTGGCGACGATCACATTCTGGTTCTTGCCGCCCTTGCCATGAAAACGATAGCGGTCGCCATCGCGGTTGGTGCAGCGGCCACCGGCCTCCCGCAGGATCAGTTCAGCCGCGAGAATATCCCAGTCGTTTTGCGGCCTTAAATTGATGCAGGCATCATAGTCGCCGCGCGCCACCAGCGCGATCCGGTAGGCGATGGAATTCACCATGGAGATATTGATTTTCGGCCAGGGCGTGCGCCAGTGCTTATCGTCAAACATGGCGCGGTAGCTGATCATCTTGCAGCCAGCCAGCGCCTGATGATCACTCACCTGGATCGGCTGACCATTACAGCGCGCACCTTTACCCGCTTCCGCCTCGAAGAATTCTTCCTTGGCCGGATTGTAAACCGCGGCCAGAACCGCCTCGCCATCCACGACAAGCCCGGCGCAGATGGTGAAATGCGGTTTTCCGTCGATGAAGGCCCGCGTGCCGTCAATTGGATCCACCACCCATATCTTTGGGTGGTCGGGCGCATGCGGTTCCTGCTCGGACTCTTCTGAAAGCCAGCCATCGTCTTCATTGGCGCTCAAAAGCCGGTCCCGCAACAGCGAATCAACCGCCAGGTCGGCCTCGGTCACGGGATCGTCCTCAGCCTTGTCCCAAGCCTTGGCACCGTTGTTAAAATAGTCCATGGCCAGCGCGCCCGCATCGCGGACGGCCTGCCTGAGAAGGATGCCGCGCTGCTCCAGATCAGCTGCCGGCAATCGTCATTCCATCGATGCGTATGGTGGGGGCGTTGACGCCGTAGCGGAATTCAAGATCGTCCGCCGGGACGGCGGCCCGGAACATGTCTTTCAGATTACCGGCAACCGTGAGTCCCGCGACGGGATAGACAATTTCGCCGTTTTCGATCCAGAAGCCGCCGGCGCCGCGGCTATAATCGCCGGTCACCTGATTGACGCCCATGCCGATCAGCTCGGTGACGTAGAAGCCCTCCTCAATATCGGCGATCAACGCGGCGGGGGTCACGGACCCGGCTTCCATATAGAGGTTGGTCGCGCTCGCCGATGGCGGCCCGCCGGTGCCGCGCGTCGCATGGCCGGTACTGGTCAGCCCGAGCTGACGCGCGGCCGCGCAATCGAGTATCCAGGTCTGCAGCCGACCATCTTGCACCAGATTGGTTCGTCTTGTGGCCAGGCCTTCAGCATCGAACGGCTTGGACCTCAGGCCGCGGTGGCGCAGAGGGTCATCGATGATGGAGATGCCATCACCAAAAACCTGTTCGCCCATGGCATCTTTCAGGAAACTCGTGCCCCTGGCGACGGAGGCACCGTTGACCGCGCCCGCCAGATGGCCGACCAGTCCACCGGATACCCGTGGATCATAGACCACAGGCACCTTGCAGGACGGTTTGGTTCGCGGGTTAAGCCGCCGGACCGTCCGTTCGGCTGCCCCCCGGCCAATCGCCGCGGGTGACTCAAGATCTTCATTATGACGGGTGGACACGTAGTCGTAGTCGCGTTCCATCTCCGTGCCTTCACCGGCCAGCACCGAGGCGGAAATGCTGAAACTGGTAGTTTCATAGGCGCCGGCAAAACCATGCGACGTCGCCAGCGCGATGGCGTTTCGCCCCCAACCGGCGCTGGCACCTTCTGAATTGGTGATGCCTTCGACCGCGCGGGCAGCATCTTCGGCTTCTTCCACAATGGCCATTAGCGAGTCTGCTGTCGGCTCATAATCATCGGCAAGATCGAGATCGCCGGGCCAGTCCTTGACCAGTTGGTCCTGCGCCGCAAGGCCGCAATATTGATCGGCAGGTGCGTGGCGCGCCATATCAACGGCGCGTTCGGCGAGCTGGGCCAAAGCAGCGTCGCTGATGTCGCTGGAGGAGACAATCGCCTGCTGCTGACCGATGAAAACCCGCAGGCCAACATCCTGATCCTCAGACCGTTCCATTTCTTCCAGCTCGCCGAGCCGCCAGGTAACGCCCAAAGAGGCCGCGCTGACCAGCACGGCATCAGCGGCTTCCGCACCGGCCTGCCGCGCACGGTCGAGCACAAGATTCAGGGTCGAAAGTGGATCGGCCCGTTCGTTCATGTCTTATCCTTCATCAGGGTTGCGGCCCTTATATAGGCGCGGCGGGGCAAAGGCTGCAACGCTTCGCACGCAACCTGCACTCGCCAAACGGCGAGTTTTTCGTTTCATCATGCCTGCAGAGCCATTACTAAACCTGTGTATGGCCACACGAGACGCGGAAGCGACACGGCAAAACATTCTGGACGCGGTCGGCCGCGTGCTGGCGCGCGACGGCTTTTCCGGCCTGGGTGTCAACGCCATCGCCAAGGAAGCGGGTATCGGTAAACCGCTCATCTACCGCTATTTCGGCGGGTTACCGCAATTGCTGGAAGAATTCGGGCGGGACGCCGATTTCTGGCTCGGCATTGATGACATTCTGGCCGAGGTGGAGCGCGAGACCGGCGGCGCCGAACAGCAGGACTATGGAGAGCTTATCCGCCTGGCGCTTGTGGGCTACGCACGGGTTCTGCGCAAAAGGCCGATGGTGGTCGAGATTCTGGCGTCCGAGCTGACCGCGCCGGCGGAAATCATCGCCCCACTGGCGAAAGCGCGGCGCGATACAGGCCGTGAAGCTCTGGAAGAATTCCTCGACGGCGTCGAGCCCCCGGCCGGGGTCGATGTCGATGCGATCTTCGGCATCTTTCTCGCATCGTTTCATTATCTGATCCTGCGCGGGCGGGTCGACAGCGGCTTCTGGAGCGTTCCGATTGACGACGAAGACGAATGGGCGCGGTTCGAGAACGCGATGAGCCTGATCATCCGGCAGGTCTTTGCAGAAACCTGATCGCGCCCACCCATGAGCCCCCCCGTCCTGGCCCTGCGCGATGCCGAGATCACCTTCGGCGGCGACCCGCTGTTCAGCGGGGTTAACCTCTCGGTCACGCCGGGCGATAAAATCTGCCTGGTCGGCCGCAATGGCAGCGGCAAGTCTACTGTCCTTAAAGCGCTGGCTGGCCTCATTGAACTGGATGACGGCGAACGGTTTACCCAGCCGGGCACAACGGTGGCCTATATGCCGCAGGACCCGAAGCCGGACCCGGAGGAAGCCATCGCCGATTACATCGCTGGCGGGTTGCCCAACGACGACCGGGAGCAGAAACAGTTCCGCGTCAGAGACCTGCTCAGCACCATGCTGCTGGACGGTGAGGCGAAGATGGGCACGCTTTCGGGCGGGGGACAGCGCCGGGCCGCGCTGGCCCGGGCTTTTGTCAGCGATCCGGATGTGCTGCTGCTGGATGAGCCCACCAACCATCTCGATCTGTCGACCACGCTATGGCTGGAAAAGCATCTGAGCCGGATGCCGACCGCGCTGCTGCTGATCAGCCATGACCGCGCCTTCCTGCGGTCTGTGAGCCAGAAGACCTTCTGGATGGACCGCGGCCAACTTCGCGCCTCCAACCAGGGTTACGCAAAGTTCGACGAATGGGCCGAAGAAATTCTGGAGGCTGAAGAGGCGTCCCGGCGCAGGCTGGAAAAACGCATCCAGGCTGAGACCCAGTGGCTGCACCGGGGCGTCACGGCGCGGCGCAAACGCAACCAGGGCCGCTTACGTGAACTGCAGAAAATGCGGGAGCGGCGCGCCAAACAGATCGGCCCGCGCGGCAAGGCCCAGATCGAATTGGAAGATGGCCCCCCCGCGGGCCGCCGGGTGGCCGAAGCACGCGGAATCAGCAAGGCCTATGGTGACAATCAGATCGTCACCGACTTCACCACACGGATCATGCGCGGTGACCGAATCGGCATTGTCGGCCCCAACGGCGCCGGCAAGACGACCCTGATCAAACTGCTGACCGGCGAGATCAAGCCCGACAGCGGCAACATCAAACTCGGCACCAATCTGGAAATCGCCTATTTCGACCAGAACCGCGACCAGCTGAATCCGAAGCTAAGCCTTTGGGAAACCCTGACCGACAAGGATATTGGCGGTGGTGGCGATTCGGTGGTGGTAAATGGCGGCACGCGCCATGTGGTCGGCTATCTGAAAGATTTCCTGTTCGAGGCCAAGCAGGCCAAGCAGCCGGTCGGCGCGCTCTCCGGCGGAGAAAAGAACCGCCTGCTGCTGGCCAAGCTGTTCACCAAACCGTCCAACCTGCTGATCCTGGACGAGCCGACCAACGACCTCGATATGGACATGCTCGACGTGCTGGAGGAAACCCTCGACCGCTATGAAGGGACCATCCTGCTGGTCAGCCATGACCGGGATTTCCTCGACCGTCTGGTCAGCAGCGTCATCAGTTTCGACCCGGACGGACAGGTCCGTGAATATGCCGGCGGCTATACCGACATGCTGCATCAGCGCAAGACAGAGACCAGGGCACAGCCGACAACCGACCCATCGGGCAACACCACAAAACCAAGGGGGCAGACCCGGCCCGTAGCCCGCATGACCTATAATGAGCAGCGCGAGCTTGAGTTTTTGCCAGAGCAGATGGCCGCCCTGGAGCGGGATATTGCCAAGATTGAAGCGCAACTGGCCGACCCGGCCGGCCTGAACCATGATCCCGAGAAAATCGCCAAATTTGGTGACCTGCTGGCCAGGGCGCATAATGCGCTGTCTGCCAAGCAGGAGCGGTGGCTGGAACTGGAACTGAAACGCGAAGAGCTGGAGGGCGCGGCATGAGCCCGCAACCGATGCCGGAAGGCGGGACTTTCGAGACCTTTACCGCCGACGACGGCGCCATTCTGCGCTATGCGCTGTGGCCAAAGGATGGCGCGCGCGCCACGGTCATCCTGCAGGGCGGCTTCACCGAGTTCATCGAAAAACATTTCGAGGCGGCCCAGGCGCTGCTTGACCGCGGCTTTGCCGTGGCGGCGATGGACTGGCGCAGCCAGGGCCTGTCGCACCGCATGGCGGACAATCCGCACAAGGTCCACGCCGAGAATTTCGAACGCTACCTGAGCGACTTCCACCAGTTCATCGAGACCATCGTGACGCAACGATTGCCGGGGCCCTGTCTGGCGATGGCGCACTCCATGGGCGGGCATCTGACGGTGCGGTATCTGCATGACCATCCGGACCAGATCGCCGCAGCCGTGCTGTGCGCGCCGATGATCGATATTCACATGCTGGGGCCGGTGAAGGGAGTGGTGCGCAGGCTCACCGGCGCGGCCAAGTGGCTGGGCCTTGCAAAAAAATATGCGCCCGGCGCCGGCGACTATGGCGAAAAGCGGCGGCGTTTCGAGGGTAACGAGCTCACCTCCGACCCCGCCCGCTTCAAAGACGCACATGATCACATCGACGCCAACCCGGCGCTGGCGGTCGGCGGCCCGACAATCGGCTGGCTGCATGCCGCACTGGACTCAATCAATGTGCTGGACCGGGACGATTATCTGGCCGGGCTCAACACCCCGATCTGCCTGATCCAGGCCGGGCAGGATACGGTTGTTCTGAATGAGGCGCAGGATCGGTTTGCGGCACGCGTCCCGTCCTGCGAGTTACACCGCGTCGACGGCGCCAAACATGAAATTCTGCGGGAACGGGATGAGTTCCTGGCGCAGTTTTGGCAGCATGCTGATCCGTTTTTGGCCTCTCACCGCTAACTGTTCAACGCCTGCAGCGCCGCGTCATGCACCCGCCTGTCCCCGGCGGCGATAATCCGGCCGGCCATATGCGCCGACTCGCCTTCCCAATTGGTGACGATGCCGCCGGCGCCTTCAACGATGGGGATCAGTGCCTGAATGTCGTAGGGCTGCATTTTAGCCTCAATAATCAGGTCGAGCAGCCCGTGCGCCAGCATGCCGTATTGATAGCAATCGCCGCCGAAACGGCGCATCTGCACCTGCGCCTCGACCCTCTGAAAAGCGGGCATATCGCCATCCGGGTCGAACATATCGGGTGTTGTGGAATAGAGCACCGCATCGGCAAGCGACCGGCAGTCGCGCACTTTCAGCGGCCTGTCATTAAGCCAGGCCCCGGCCGGCGCGCCCGCGAACCGCTCTCCGATGATCGGCTGGTCCATGATCCCCAGCACCGGCTTGCGGTCGACGGCCAGCGCGATCAATGTGCCCCAGGTGGGAAACCCGCCGATGAAGGACCGCGTCCCGTCGATCGGGTCAATCACCCAGGTGAACCGCTCACCCCATTCGGCGCCGTGCTCTTCGCCGTATATGCTGTGGTCCGGATATTCAGCCTCAATCAAGGAACGGATCGCGGTTTCGGCATCCTTGTCTGCCAGGGTAACGGGATCGAACGAGCCACCGGGACGCTTGTCCTCAATGCTGTGGTCGGCCCGGAAATAGGGGCGGATGACGGCGCCCGCCGCATCAGCAAGCCGGTGCGCAAAGGCGAGCAGATCCTCATAGGATTCGTTATAGGATTCAGGTGCCAAGATATTCCCCTTGCGCGCGACAGGACCATGCCTAGGTTAAACAAATCGTGTAACAGGTGACAGCGGTTCCCTGGAAACCTTCTTGTGATGCAAGCTTGCGACTTTCTGATAATCGGCGCCGGCATGGCCGGTACCGCGGCAGGATATTTTCTGCGGCAGCATGGCCGCGTGGTCGTGCTGGAGCGCGAGAGCCAGCCCGGCTATCACACCACGGGGCGGTCTGCGGCGTTTTATGCGCGTTCCTACGGCAATGAGCATGTGCGCCCACTGATTCTGGCCTCCGCTGATTTCGAGCACACGCCGCCAGCCGGGTTTGCCGACGCACCGATCCTGAACAAACGCGGCGCGCTCTATGTGGCGCGCGAGGACCAGCGGGCCTCGCTGCAGGCGTTCCATGAACGGCTGGTGACGCTAACACCCGATGTTACCTTGATCGACGCTGACGATGTGCTGGCCCGATGCAGCGCCCTACGGGCTGATTATGTGGTGGGCGGGCTGGTCGATGATGGCTGTTTTGATATCGATGTGGACGTGCTGCACCAGGGCTATTTGCGTGGCATCCGGCAGGCAGGCAGCGAAATCATCACCGGCGCTGAGGTGACATCGCTTGCCCGGCGGAACGGGTGCTGGGAAGCAGAGACGACTGCAGGTGCGTTCAAGACCAGCATCGTCATCAACGCGGCAGGCGCCTGGGCGGACCCGGTGGCACAACTCGCCGGGCTGGAGCCATTGGGCATTCAGCCCCTGCGCCGCACCGTGATCATCCTGCCGCAGCCCCCTGTCTTCGACGCCGGCTGGCCGCTGGTGCTGGACGTGGACGACCAGTTCTACTTCAAACCGGAAGCAGGCAAGATTCTGGCCTCACCCGGCGATGAAACCCCCACGCCGCCAACCGATGCGCAGCCTGAGGAAATCGATATCGCCATCACCGTCGACCGGCTGGAGAAGGCGACAACGATCCCGGCACCGCGCATCGAATCGAGCTGGGCAGGCCTGCGCAGTTTTGCGCACGACCGCACACCGGTTGTCGGCTTCGACCCCGGCGCACCGGGCTTCTTCTGGTTCGCGGGGCAAGGCGGCTATGGCATCAAGACGTCGCCAGCGATGGGCCGGATGGCCGAATCGCTAATCGTTGAGAACCGGATGCCAGAGGAACTGGACCCATTCCCGGTAACCGCCGCCACCTACGGGCCGGAGAGATTGCGATGAAAGCCTTCCTTTGCCGGGAGCACGGTGACCTGAACCAGCTGGTGCTGGAGGATATCGACACGCCCGAACCCGGGCCCGGCGAGGTGCAGATTCGGGTCCGCGCCTGCGGCATCAACTTCGCCGACAGCCTGATGGTCGGTGGCACCTATCAGGCGACGCCCCAGCTGCCGTTTGTGCCCGGCACGGAAATCGCCGGCGAGATCACCGCGCTGGGCGAAGGTGTATCGGATTTTGATGTCGGTGATCTGGTTATGGGGCTGCCGGGGCGCGGCGGCTATGGTGAATACCTCACCACCAACGCCAGCCGGGTGGTGCCCGTGCCCGAATCACTCAGCGTCGAACAGGCGGCCAGTTTCGCCATCACCTACGGTACCAGCCATGTCGCGCTGGCCTACCGGGCGCGGCTTCAGAAAGGCGAGACCCTGGTCGTGCATGGCGCAGCGGGCGGAACCGGGTTGTCGGCAGTTGAGGTGGGCGTCGCGATGGGCGCAACAGTGATCGCCACCGCGGGCGGACCGGAGAAACTGAAAATTCCCAAGGCCGCCGGCGCCACCCACCTGATCGACTATCGGGCCGAAGATATCCGAACCCGCGTTAAAGAACTGACCGGCGGCAAGGGCGCCGATGTCATTTTCGACCCCGTCGGCGGCGACGTATTCGACGCATCGCTGCGGTGTATTGCGTTTGAAGGCCGTATTCTGGTGATCGGCTTTGCCGGCGGCGAGACTCAGCAGATCAAGTCCAATCATGTGCTGGTCAAGAATGTGGACATCATCGGTGTGAACCGGCCCGCCTATGATCAATACCGGCCCGATCTGGTCCGCCAGAGCAATGAAACTCTGATAGGCTGGCTTGCCGAGGGAAAGATCAAGCCATTGGTTTCCAAGACGATTCCACTGGAAGATGCCGTCAACGGGCTGCGCGCGGTGATCAATCGCAAGACCACCGGCAAGGTTGTGATAACACCCTGAAACCCGGCTGGTTTCCAGAATCTCCTTGGATTCACGATCACCCAGGAGTATTATTTATGGCAGTATCGGCTGCGCGATATCCGCGCGCTAGTACTGCCCTTCGTGGGCGTTTCCTCCCTAAACTTGGGCCACTTCGTTTATTCGAAGTGGCTCTTTTTTTGTTTAGGCCACCTTCAGCGAGTCGGCCGGAATGTCGGCCAGTCGCTGGATCAATCCGGTCAATCCATCGCGCAGGGCAGGGAAATCTGCTGTCCGCTCCAGCGTTTCTTCATTCACATAAAGCGCCCGGTTGATCTCGATCTGCATGGCGTGCCGGGCCTCCGCGGGCTTGCCGTGAAAGATCGTGTTGTAGCCACCGGAATAGGGCGCATTGCGCGCAACGTTGAACCCCAGGCCGGACAAATATGAATCCGTCGCGTCCATGATTTCGGGGGCACAGGTGCGGCCGTAGCGATCGCCCAGAATGAAGTCGGCGTGCACATTCTTGCTCTTCAGCGGCATATCGCCCCAGGAACTGCCCGTGGACGGCATGGAATGGCAGTCGATCAGCACAGCGCACCCGAACTGCTGATGGGCGCGATCGAGCAGACGCGCCTGTGCCGCGTGATAGGGCTCGTAGACATGGGCTATTCGATGCTGGGCATCGGCAAAAGTCAGACGCCCCGCATAGATCGCCGTGCCAGCCGCCACGACCCGGGCAATGGTGCCCAGCCCGGCCGAGATGCGCCCCGATTTGGTCTGCACATAATCCGGTAGCGGGTCATGGAACATATCCGGGTCAAGCTCCCAGGCTTCCCGGTTCACATCCAGATAGGCGCGGGCATAGACGGCCTGCAGCAGCGGCGATCCATGCTGCGGCGCGGCGCTGAACAATTCATCGACATAGACGTCTTCCGATGCCCGAAGCGTATGTGGATCGAGACGGGACCGCTCAAGAAAATCCGGCGGATAGAAGCGCCCGCTATGCGGCGAGGCATA
Source organism: Alphaproteobacteria bacterium (assembly GCA_046290575.1). Classification (GTDB taxonomy): domain Bacteria; phylum Pseudomonadota; class Alphaproteobacteria; order SMXS01; family SMXS01; genus JANQQJ01. Next base: position 42,061 of record JBKAGX010000001.1, read on the forward strand.
GACCACCGCGGCTGACTGCCTGGCCGGTTCCGCCAGCAGATAAGCAGCCGGCAACGCACTATCGCTGCCCTCTGGCGCATCAATTGTCTGGGTCGCGGGTTCAGCTGGCGTCATCGTCGCTTAGGGGGCCTGTCCGGCCTGTTCAGGTTAGGGCCCGCCGCATAGGCGGCAAGCCAAGGCGCAGCAGATTATGACGCTTTTCTGAAGAAGCACAATCAACCGGTGCGCCGGACAGCTCTGCAGTGGCGCGAAACCGGCGACAGGGGCCTTGCCAGCGCCGGTGTTTTCACTATATTGCGCCGCCTGACCGGGCGGTTTTCCGGTCCCTGCCCCGATACGGGTATGGGCGTGTAGCTCAGTGGGAGAGCACCTCGTTGACATCGAGGGGGTCGCAAGTTCAATCCTTGCCACGCCCACCATTTCTAAGCGATGCAAACCGGCCCCTGCTTTGGGCAAAGACGGTTTAAGCAAGTCTCAGTGGATTTGATTGGTGCACGTAGAGCGCCTACCTTTTCTTCAGGAGGGCCTGACCATGCGAAGCGCCAAATTTCTCTTTGCCATTTTTGTCCTCGCGGGCGCGCTGATCGCCAGCGATCCCGGCCTTGCACAAACGCTCCCGGGCGGAAGCAACGATGACTCTAGCAAGCTGCCCAGCTGGGCCGCGTGCGTTACCGCAGCGGTCGCCGCCCCCACCTGCTCCAGCGGTTGTACCGCCCAGTACAACCAATGCAAAAAGGACTATCCAAGCAAGCAGGACTGCTGCCAGAACGCGCAAGTCCTATGCCAGGGCAACTGCGATATGCAATCCGTCGGCAGTAGTCCGTAAGCACCCGTGACGTCATTTGAGCCCTAGTGGAGCCGCCTGGTTCAGCTCGTCAACAGGACCACGTATGGCCGGTCCACGTATTGAAGACCAAGCACATGTCACCACTGACATTCGACGCGTCGAGCGTGAAGGTGTGGATCTTATCCTTTGCCGGCCACAGCATGGTCTCACGGGCATGGAACCCGAAGGTGCAGCCAATCGGCAACGTAATGTTCTTCAAAAGTGTGGTCGGGCCCGACTTCATATCGAGCGTAAACTCAGGAACCCCGTAAGACGACGCACCGGATATGGTCTTCGCGTCACAATGGGCATCCGTGTGGATGTTGACCCGGTCCAGCCCCGCAGCCACCTTGCCCGTGCTGCCACCGCGATCCTGCTCGACATAGAGCTCAAGTTTGAAGCACCTCAGACCTTCGCCATCCTTGCAGTTTTCGTAGCTGACACTCTCGGTAGAACTGGTGCCGACCTCAAATGCGATTGATGTCGGTGCCGCCAGTGCCGCAGCTAATGCCGCGAAGGCTGAAAACAGTTTTATACGATCCATGATCCCCTCCTGAACCTGACACCGAAACAGCCCCCTGAAACGGAATTCTGTGGGGCTATAACCAAAGAAGCAAAAACGCTAAGCGTGAGCGTAGCCTCCCACATACAAACTATGGTTGTTTTTCCACCCATTTTTCCACTTCTTCGCGCATGATTTTGCCGGACGAGCTGCGCGGAAACGACTCCAAATCCCGGAAATAGATGCGCTTGGGCCGCTTGTAGCCCGCAAGCGCATCACGGCACAGATCTTCCACGTCGGATATTGAGAAATCATCGCCGTTTCGGGCAATGACTGCGGCAGGCACTTCACCCCAACGGTCATCCGGCGTGCGTACGACAATCGCATCCCCCACCCGCGGGTCAGCCAGCAAGACACGCTCGATCTCGGCCGGGTAGATGTTTTCACCACCGGATTTGATCAAATACTTGGCCCGGCCGACGAAGTGATAGCTACCGCTGTCGTCCTGCGTGAACAGGTCTCCCATGCGAAACCAGCCGTCTCGGAAATCATTGCGGTTGGTGTCTTCAGCGCCCCAATAGCCGCTGAACAGCGTAGGGCCTTTCATTGCTGCTTCCCCGGTCTCGCCCTGCGCCACCTCATGGCCATCAGGATCAAGTAGCCGGAACGAACAAAGCGAGCTGGGCCGTTTGCCCAGATTGCTCAAATCGGCCCCGGGCGGCAGCAGATGGCCCGACAGCGGCGGCAAGCCGGTCTCCGTTGCGCCGAAACTGTTAAAGAACGCCGCATCAAGCGCCATCGATATCTCTTCAATAACCGCTTTCGGCACGAGATCGGCCATGCAGCCGACGACCTTCACCCCCTTGATCGTGGGTCCGCGTTCTTTCAGTGCTTCCAGCAGTGGCTCTATGGTCGAAGGCACCAGCAACAACCAGCCGAGGCGGTGCGCCTCCAGTGCGTCGATGATCGCGTCTGTATCGAGCCCATCGGCAACCACGACAAAGCCGCCCATCATCAGTGCCGACAGGCTATGTTCCGTCCCACCGATATGGAACATCGGCGCCCAGGCCATATAGGCATCCTCCGGGTCGACACCCAGATCAAGCCGCAGGTTCATCATCCGGATAATCTCGGCACGGTGGCTGATCAGCGCGCCTTTGGGCAGGCCGGTTGTGCCACTGGTATAGATCAGGACCAGACCATCTTCCGGATCGACATCGGTTTCCTGGGTGTCCGGCGACACGGATTGAACGAGGCCATCATAGGCACCGTCGAACCAAAGCGTCGGGACCGCGCCCAGCTCAAGATCCGCAACGAGCGATTCGAACCGTTCCGACGCAACCACCAGCGCAGGCGAGACCAGACCGACACAATACTGGAGCTCCGGCACCGCCAGCCGCCAGTTCTGGCAGGCGACAATCGCACCGATTCGCCCGGCGGCCAGGATCATCTCGATATATTCGATGCGATTCTGGGAGATCAAAGCGATCCGGTCGCCCTGCCCGACGCCCTTATCACGAAGGATCGTGGCGGTCCGGTCGACCCGGTCCAGAAGCTGGCCATAGGACCGTTGAACCGGCCCCATCTCCACCGCCAGGGCATCCGGCTGGCGGTGCGCCTGTTCCCGAAACATCTGGTAGACGGAGAGACGCGCCGATACAGCGATTTGTGTTGCGACGCTGCCGTCTGCCACACCGGTGGTGAATTTTGTCGTCATCCGATGCTTGCCCTCCCCCCGGCGCTGACGCCTTTGCAGATGATACCCCGCGTCCCGCAAAACTCTCCACTCCTGTTTACCGGCTTTTCGGTCCAGCCAAGACCGCCTAGATTGTCCTCTGGACTAGATTCTCCGGGGAGACCGATATGACCGACGACACTTTTTCAGCCGACGAAATCAAGCGCCTGCGCGAGCTGCTGGAAATCGACGCGATCAAGAAAACCAAGATGCTCTATTCGCAGCTGATGGATAGCCGCGACGTTGACGGGCTGGCGGAAATTTTTGCCGAAGATGCGGTCTGCGAATTCGGGCCGGAATTCGGCAACTGGGAAGGCCGGGAAACCATCCGGGAAAATTACAAGGCGGTGTTCAAGGACGCCGAGCCCTATGGCGGCTTTCACGTCACCACCAATCAATGGGTCGAGCTGACCAGCCCCACGACCGCGGTCAGCCGAATCTATCTGATTGATACGGTCCACGAGCCCGACCCGCGCACCAACCCTGTGATCTGGTACGGGCTCTATGATGAAGACTATGTCAAGGTCGGCGGTGAATGGCAGATCAAGCGCTGCACACTTCAGTTCCTCTGGCCCAAGCGGATGATCACCGGCGATTGGCCGGGTGCTTTCCCCCCGGCATCCAACTAAGCGGACGCGATCATGTCAGCAGCAGACTGGGTCGATTTGAGCGGCAAGACCGCGCACGTCACCGGTGGGGCCAAGGGTATTGGCGCGGCCATCGCTGAAGCACTGGCCAAAGCCGGCGCCAGAGTAGCCGTCAGCGACGTGGATGAAGCCGGTGCAAAGGAAACCGCCAGGCGCATCGGCGGTATCGCCATGGGTCTCGATGTCAGCGACCGCGCGGCGGTGGACGCCGCCCTTGCTGCAACCGTCGACCAGCTCGGCAGCCTCGACATCATCGTCAACAATGCCGGGGTCTATAACGGGCTGGGCGGGCCGGTCCGCGACATCAGCGACGAGATGTGGCGCACTTTATGGTCCGTAAATGTGGACGGGTTGTTCTATTGCTGCCGGGCAGCAGCAGCCATCATGATTGATGGTGGCAAAGGCGGGCGGATCATCAATATCGCGTCGACCCAGGCTGTGTCTCCCGGTGTCGGCGTCACCTATGACGGCTCAAAAGCCGCCGTGGTGCAGATAACCAGGGCGCTGGCGCTGGAACTGGCGCAGCACAAGATCAACGTCAATGCGATTGCCCCGGGACCCACCTGGGTCGGCGAGGGCGATCCACCGCCGATAACGGGCGATGCACCGCCGCGCACCGGCGAGCCGCTGGGCGACACCATCGCGGACCGCATCTCACGGCTGCCCGCGGGGCATTGGGGCGCACCAATGGAACAGGGCAAGGCCGCTGTTTTCCTGGCCTCACCCTTGAGCGATTTCGTCACCGGCGCCTATCTGCCGGTGGATGGCGGCTGGCTAACGCTCTAGGCCGATTACCCATCAAGCGGCCGGTTGAAAAGACTAGTTGCTGAGGTCGTCAGCCGCGTCTTCCATCGAATCTTTCATGTCCTCGGCAGCGTCTTCCATGTCTTCAGCAGCCTGTTCCATCGGGCTCTTGTCTTCGCAGGCAACCAGCGTCAGCGAACCGGCAGCCAGCATGGCGGCAAGGGTCACGGTCTTCAGAGGTTTAAGCGCGTCCATCGTCAAACATCCTTTTCAAGGGGTGTAAATTCGGGCCTGACCCGGAGGGGCCGCACCCACTATTCCAAACGGCACCGTCGATAGCAAACGCTCAGGTGTCACCTGGCAGCTTTTTCTTTTCCGCTCCAGAGCCTAATCTGACGATATTCATTTATGGGAGAGGCATCATGGATCTGGGTCTGGCGGGAAAGCGCGCCATCATTCTGGGCGGCAGCCGTGGCATCGGTTGGTACACGGGCAAATTGATGCGGGAGGAAGGCGCGTCCGTTGCGCTGTGTGCACGGGGGCAAGAGGGTGTGGATCAGGCAGTCGAGGCCTTGGGGGAAATTGGCGCGGGCACGGTCTTCGGACAGGCGTGCGATCTGGCCGATGGCGCCGCGGTAAAGGGTTTCTGCACCGACGCGGTGGACGCGCTGGGCGGTTGCGACATTTTGATTCACAACGCCAGTGGCTTCGACATGGCCGGCGACGAGGCGGGCTGGGAACGCAGCTTCCGCGTCGATATGATGGCCGGGGTGATCGCGGTCGATGCGGTCCGGCCCGCGCTTGAAAAAAGCGACGCGGCCGCCATCACCTTCATCGGGTCCATGGCGTCGAAATTCTATTTCGGGCGGCGGTCTTCCTATGGGCCGGGCAAGGCGGCGATGCGTGCCTATGCCAATGAGCTGGCGCAAAGCCTGGGGCGCAAGGGCATCCGCGCCAACGCGATTTCGCCCGGCGCAGTCTGGTTTCCCGGCGGCTCGTGGGACAAGCGCAAACAGGAACAGCCGGACTTCTACGCCAGTGTGGAAAAATCCATCCCGCTGGGACGGCTGGGCACCGGCGAAGAGCTTGCGCGGGTGATCGCCTTCGTCTCAAGCCCGGCGGGAATCTGGATTAATTCGGCGCACGTCGTCGTCGATGGCGGCCAGGTTGCCTCCGTCGACTGATCCATAACCTCCGGCGATATCATTCTGGTCTTTGGCGATGCGGCGCGTGATCAGGCATGGATTGATGCCATTGATGAGGCCGAAATTTCCGAAAATGGAGTCACAACCGAGCTAGTCTTGGCCATATGAAACTACCGGTTCGACAACAAACCCTGCTCTTATGCGCCTGTATTTTGGTCAGCGGATGGCTGACCTCTGGCTGCACTCCAGAGGACGCCGCACCGCAGGAAACAGGCGCAACGCGATCGCTGCCAGGCGTTTTTGACTGTATCCGCGAGCGCGACACGGTCATGGTCAGCGCCCACCGCGCCGGGCCAGCCCCCGGTCTGCCGGAAAACGCAATCGAGGCGCTCGATGCGGTTCTCGATATCGGCCCGGCGATGATCGAAGTCGATGTACGGACCACAGGCGATGGCGTCATGGTGCTGCTGCACGATCGGGACCTCAACCGGACAACAACCGGAAATGGGCGGATTTCATCCAAAAACTACACCCAGCTGGAGCGTGTGCGGCTGAAAGACCCGGAGGGTGCCACCACCCCCTACCGCATCCCAACACTGCACGATGCGCTTCTGGCCACCAAAGGCCGGGGCATTCTGTCGCTGGATCTTAAAGCGGTTGAAACGGACCGGGTGGTCAGGCTCGTTGAAGAGACAGACTCCATGAACTGGGTCAGTTTCGTCGCCTACGATCTGGACGACGCCATCGAAATCCGCCGGGCCGCCCCCGATGCCATGATCGCGCTCACAATCCGATCGTTCAGAGCGCTGGACGACGCACGCGACGCGCTGGGCGGGCTTGAACGGGTAACGGCCTGGACAGGCACCCGTGATCCCAACCCGCGGCTTTACCGGGCGCTGGCCGAATCAGGCGTTGAGGTCACGCTAGGCACCTTCGGCACCGCCGACAGACAGGAGCCGGCGACTGCGCGACGTGCTTACACCCAGCTCAAGAATCAGGGCGTCGACATTATCGCCTCCGATCGGCCACGCCTGGTCATGTCGGCCATTCCACCGGATAAGGTGGCAGCCTGTATGCGCATATAGCGCGGATACCGGGCGAAATCTTTAGGGGAGCCAAGACGATTTCAACCCATCCAACACGCAATGGCGGAGCCGCACTCCAACGCGAGATCGGTCCCGTTGCCCTGCTTTTTACCGGGATTACGTCCGTTGTCGGTTCAGGGTGGCTGTTCGCCTCGCTTTACGCTGCGCAGATGGCGGGGCCGGCGGCAATCCTCGCCTGGATGATCGGTGGCGGCGTCTCGTTTCTGATCGCGCTGGTTTATGCCGAGACTGTTCCAATCGCGCCGGTCGCAGGATCAATCGCGCGGATCCCGTTTTTCACCCACGGGTCGTTAGGCGGATTCCTGGCCGGCTGGCTTTGCTTGATCGCTTACCTGTCGACAGCACCCATTGAAGTCATGGCGGTTCTGGACTACGCGACCAATTACATTCCGGGCCTCACCGTCAACGTCCATGGCGAGCGCGTGCTGACGCACGAGGGCCTCGCCATCGCGGCTGCCATGCTCGTGCTGTTCGCTTTCATCAATCTCAAAGGCGTTCAATGGCTCGCAAGAGCAAATACCGTGATCACGTTCTGGAAGCTGGTGATCCCGTTTATCGCACCGATTGCGCTGATGCTCACCGCGTTCGACACAAGCCACTTCAGTGCCTATGACGGCTTTGCACCGGCGGGTGCATCGGGCGTCTTTGCCGCCGTGGCCGGTGGCGGGGTCATGTTCTCTTTCATGGGCTTTCGCGCGCTGCTTGACATGGCCGGCGAGGTGCGCAACCCGCAGCGCAATGTACCGTTGGCGCTTTTCGGGACCATCGCCATTTGCACGGTGCTCTACATCCTTCTGCAGGTGGCGTTTATTGGCAGCATCCCGAGCGACCATCTGAAAGATGGTTGGGGAGCGATCGCGGAGAATGCGGCTGGCGGCCCTTTCGCCGCGTTCGCCGCACTGCTCGGTCTGAAATGGCTTGCCTTGTTACTTTATGTTGATGCGGTGCTGTCGCCGGGCGGATCCGGTCTCGCCTACACAGGCTTCAGCCCACGCCTGAATTATGCCCTGGCCAAAAACGGTGACTTTCCAAAGATCTTCGAGAAACTGAACAAGAACGGCGTGCCGGTCTGGGGTATCATCATCAATACGGCGTTGGGCATGGTCATGCTGGCGCCGTTCCCCAGCTGGCAGTCCATGGTGGCCTTTATCAGCAGCGCTGCCACGCTTTCGCTGATTTTTGGACCAATAAGTCTGATGGCGATGCGCGCACAGCTTCCCGATGCCGAACGCCCCTTTCGGGTGCCGTTTGCCAAACCGATTGCCGCGACGGCGTTCGTGCTTGTCGGCTGGCTGGTGTACTGGACCGGTTGGGAGAATAACTGGAAGCTTTTCATCGTTCTCGCCATTGGACTCACCGTGATGCTTTTGTCGCGGGCGATGTCCGGCCGGTCTTCGGACCCGCTGCACGTTAGGCAGTCCCTGTGGGTGCTGCCATATTTGTCGCTGATCGCCGTCACCTCCTACATCGGCAATTTCGGCGGTGGAGCGGGACTCGTACCGGAATGGCTCGACATGTTGCTTATCGCTGTTGGGTCGGTCGTCATTTTTGAAATGGCCATTCGCCAGCGGCTGCCCGATGATGAGGCGCGCGCGCTCGTCGAGGCCGCAAGGGGAGAATGACATGCAGGAAGTGGCAACCGGCTATGGCCTGATCGAGGGGCCGACCTGGGACCCGGCACGCGGGCTCATCTTTTCCGACGTCATCAATGGCGGCGCTTTTTGTCTGGCGCCGGATGGGTCCATTCACCCGGTGATCGAACACCGGCGCGGCATGGGCGGCATCGCCCTGCACGCCGATGGTGGCCTGATCGTGTCGGGCCGGAATATTTCATACAAACCGCCCGGTGGTGGCGATACTGTGGTGCTGCTTCAGCCTGACGAAGCCCGTGGCGAGATGGGGTTCAACGATCTCAGCACCGATATGGATGGGCGGATTTTCTGCGGCTCGGTCGCCTTTCGGCCCGTCGGCTCCGACGATGAACCCAAGCCCGGCTCACTCTATTCTATCGATCTGGACGGCTCTGCCCGACATCTGCACTTCCCGGTCGAACTGACCAACGGCATCGGGATTTCGCCGGACGGCAGCACCCTTTACCACTCGGACAGCAGCACCTGTGCGGTCTGGGCGCAGGATCTGGATGGGCAGGGCGGCATCGCGCATCGGCAGGTTTTTGCCGACCTGGGCGACGGCCGCCCAGACGGTCTGGCGGTCGGCGCCGACGGATCGGTCTTTATCGCCGACGCGGCCAAAGGCCGGGTTGCTGTCTTTGCAGCAGACGGCGCCGAAAAGTCTTCAATTCCCGTGCCACTGCCCATGGTGACCAGCGTCTGCTTCGGAGGCGAGGGGCTCAGCGACCTTTACATCGTCACCGGTTCACGCGGGACCGGCCGCGATGATGCCGGCACCATTTTCCGTACAGATGCTGGCGTCGCGGGATCACCGGTGCCGCTGGCACGGGTCACGCACGCCTAACTGGGCGGCATCGCGTTCCAGGTGTGGCGGTAAACCTTCCAGGACCCGTCATCCTGGCGGCGCAGCACATCGAAGTATTTCGACCTGTTCACATTGTCGGTCAATGCCCCTTCCTGGCCGATCTCCGTGCTGCCTTCTTTCATCTCGACACGGACTTCATAGTCATAGCGCGCGAAGGCCCAATCGCCCTGCACCTCGACATCAATGGCGCTGATCGGGCTGATCTGATAGGTCGCGTTGTCGAACACCGGCTGCAGGAAGGCTTCATAGCTGTCACGACCGACAAAGTCCGCCGCGCCCGGCGGCATTAACCGGACATCTTCATCAAGCACGGACACATAGGACTTGATATCCGCGCCTTCGACGGCCGCGCGCCAATCCGCGTAGATTTGGACGATTGCCGCAGCATCGTCAGCGTCGTCAGCGAACGCAGGCTGAATGAACATTACGGTAACAAGCGCAGCGAGCGCGGCCACGGACTTGATCATTTGTTCCTCCCGAAAATTTCGTCTCGTCTATAGACGATCATTGGGGAAAGAAGATCAAGGGCTGAACGCTAGGCCGCGCCCTCCGCAATCCGCTTGGCGGTTGGATAATCGGCCTTGCCATTGGCGGCGCGCAGCGGTTCAGTCGTCTCGACAATCCGCCGCGGCACCTTGTAGTCGCTGATCCGGCTCTTCAGCTTGCTGCGCAGCACATCTTCATCGACGGTGGCGCCGGCGGCCGTGTGAACAACCGCCACCACCTGCTGACCGAAGCGTTCATGCGGCAGGCCGACGACCAGCGCATCGGCGATGCCGGGTGTCGATTTCAGCGCCTCTTCCACCTCCTCGACGAAGACCTTTTCGCCGCCGGTGTTGATCATGGCATTACCCCGGCCCTTGAACCCGATGACGCCTTCAGCATCGACCGAGCACATATCGCCCGTCATCACATAACGGATGCCGTTTACCGTCGGGAAGGTCTTGGCGGAGCGTTCCGGATCACCGTAATAACCCAGCGGCACGGGACCCGCGACAGCCAGCATGCCCAACTGGTCGGAACCAGCGGGAATTGGCTGCATGTCATCGTCCAGCACCTGTGTGCGCGGGCCGATGACGAATTTGGCCGTTTGCGGCTTCTCGTCCTTGGTCGCCATGTTCATGGCAAAGCCACCGACTTCCGATGACCCCAGCGAATCAATCAGGATCATGTCCGGGTTGTGCGCCAGCAGCCGCTCCTTGTTGCGGGTCGACCAGATTGCCCCCGACGACACCATTGAGCCAATGCCCTCCAGCAGTTTTTCGTCGGCATGCTCATCCAGCGCTTCGGCCAGCGGGTAAGCGAACGCATCGCCCACAATGCCCAGCAGCTCCACCTTCTGCCGCTTGGCCTCGCGCAGCGCGTCGAGCGCGTCAAACCGCTCCCCCGGCACAGTGATGACGGTGGCACCCCGCGCCAGCAGCACGATGGCGGTCATGAAGGCCGCACCATGCATCAGCGGGTTGAGCGGGCAAAAGCGCGGGCCGATCTGATAGTTCGTCATATTGACGATATGGCCCGCCATGTCGTCGGGCACGGGCGGTGACATTTCGCCCAGCGTCTGACGCAGATCGTGGACCGCCATCGCCTGCCACATGTCCTCGTTGCGCCACATCACACCCTTGGGCATGCCGGTCGTGCCGCCGGTCGCGATGATGATCACATCCTCATCGGTGAACTCGCCGGCCTGCGCCGGACCGCCGGTCGCGTCGTCCCATGACAGCGCAAAGTCATTCACCGGGGCGCCGGGTGCCGCTTCGATAAAGAGGCTGATATCCAGCCCCATGTCTTTCAGCGCGGCGACCTCGCCCGCGAATTCCCGGTCATAGACAAGCGCGCGCATGTCCAGCGTCTCAAGCAGGTATTTTAGTTCATCGGCCTTGTAGCGGTAATTGACATTCACATGCGTCATGCCCGCCTTGGCACAGCCATAGAAAGTTTCGAGATAGGCGGGTGAATTGCGCATGTAATGACCGACATGCGCGCCCCGGTCGAGCCCGGCTTTCTTCAGCGCGCGAGCGATACCCGACGCATGCGCATCCAGTTCACGGTAGGTGATGTTGCGGTCACCATGGGCGAGCGCCACTTTGTCTTCCGGCAACGCCTCTGCCAGCTTTTCAACCGCTTCACCGAAATTCCAGGCCATGGGTGCTCCCTTTCGCGCCGACTCGTGCTGAGGCGAATCTAGAGCAACTTTCCGCGCGGTCCAGCTTTGTCACGGAGATGTGGCTTGAGAATGTTGCGTCGCACAATAAATTAGGCCGCTGGCAGCAAGAAAGGACAGACCATGGGCGCACTGACAGGCAAGAATGCGATTGTGACCGGATCGACCAGTGGCATTGGCCTGGGCATCGCCGAGGCCTTGGCCGATGCGGGCTGCAATGTGATGATCAACGGTCTGCGCAATCCTGAACGCATTGAGGAAGCCTGCGGTCGTCTGCGCGAGCGCAGCGGCATCGAGTCGATCTATTCCAGCGCCGATATGAGCAAGCCCGATCAAATCGCCGAGATGGTCGAAGACGCAAAAGAACGTTTCGGCTCGGTCGACATCATGGTCAACAATGCCGGTATTCAATATGTCGAGCCGATTGAGAGCTTCCCGCCGGAGAAATGGGACGCGATTATCGCCATAAACCTGTCCGCCGCCTTCCACACCACGCGCGCCGTTGTGCCGGGCATGAAAGACCGCGGCTGGGGCCGGGTGATCAATATTGCTTCCGCCCATGCGCTGGTTGCCTCGCCCTACAAGTCTGCCTATGTGGCCGCCAAACACGGCATCGCCGGGCTGACCAAGACCGCCGCGCTGGAAGTCGCCGAAGACGGCATCACCGTCAACGCCATCGCGCCGGGCTATGTACTGACCCCGCTGGTAGAAAAACAGATCCCCGACACCGCCGAAGCGCGCGGCATGACCGAGGACGAGGTGGTGCGCGAGGTGATCCTGGATGCGCAACCGACAAAGGAATTCGTCACCGTCGAGCAGGTGGCTGCCCTGGCGGTCTATCTCTGCGGCGATCAGGCCGCTTCGATCAACGGCGCGGTGCTGCCCATCGAAGGCGGCTGGACCGCGCAATGAGTGCACCAGTCAACACCAAGCCGGTTAATCTGGCGCTGCAGGGCGGCGGCTCGCACGGGGCGTTCACCTGGGGCGTTCTGGACCGGCTGCTGGAAGACGGGCGGCTGACCTTCGAAGGCATCAGCGGCACCAGCGCCGGCGCGATGAATGCGGTCGTCATGGTCGACGGCATGATGAAAGGCGGCCCGGACGGCGCGCGCCAGGCGCTGCATGATTTCTGGCAGGCTGTGGCACGCGCAGGAACGGCCAGCCCGGTGCGCCGATCAGCGCTCAATATCCTGACGGGTGACTGGGATCTGGATAATTCGTTCAGCTATCTGTTCTTTGACGTTCTCAGCCGGATGGCCTCCCCCTATCAGATCAATCCGCTCGACCTGAACCCGCTGCGCGATCTTGTCGAGGAGACCATCGACTTCGAACGCGTGCACGCTTGCGAGGACATCAAGCTCTTCATCTCCACCACCAATGTCCAGACGGGGCGCGTGAAAGTATTTGGCTGCGGCGAGATCAGCGCCGACGTGCTGATGGCCTCCGCCTGTATTCCCTATCTCTATCAGGCGGTGGAGATTGAGGGCGTGCCCTATTGGGATGGTGGCTATATGGGGAATCCGGCGCTGTGGCCATTCTTCTATGAATGCGGCACGGAAGATTTGCTGCTGGTGCAGATCAACCCGATGGAGCGCATGGAAACACCACAGACGGCACGGGAAATCTATAACCGGATGAACGAGATCACGTTCAACGCGTCGCTGATGCGCGAATTCCGGGCGATGGATTTCGTCAGCCGGCTGGTCGAAGAGGGCAAGCTCAGCGCGGACGACTACAAGCAGATCCGCCTGCACCTCATTCATGGGGATGAACCGCTAAAAGCGTTGTCTGCCTCCAGCAAGATCAACTCTGAATGGGCGTTCCTGACCCATCTGCGCGACATCGGCCGCGCGGCGGCTGAAGACTGGCTGGAGGCCGAGGCGCGCCATGTCGGCAAGCGCGCCAGCGTCGATCTGAAAGAGCTTTACGCTTAGCCGCCTTAGTGGACCTGTCGGTCTTCATCCGCCCAGTAACGGGCGCGCAGCGCTTTCTTGTCCGGCTTGCCAACAGACGTCACCGGGATCGCATCGACAAAGTCGACCGCCTTGGGTGCGAGCACGGAGCCTTTGGAGTCTTTGACCAAAGCGATCAACTCATCAGCCCTAACTTGCGCGCCGCCGTTGCACACAACAACGGCCAGGACCTTTTCACCCCACTTTTCGTCCGGCACACCGATCACGGCCGCCTGCGCGACGCCGGGATGGCGGGTCAGCACATCCTCTACCTCTTTCGGGTAGACGTTGAACCCGCCGGAGATGATCATGTCCTTCTTGCGGTCGACGATATAGATGAACCCGGCCTGGTCCTGCCGCCCCATGTCGTCGGTATGCAGCCAGCCATTGCGCAGCGCCCGTTCGGTCTCTTCGGGCCGGTTCCAATAGCCTTCCATGACAACCGGTCCACGGACGCAGATCTCCCCGACCTCGCCCGCGGCGACCGGTTGATCGCCGTCATCCAGAAGGCTGACCTGCAACCCAGATGACGGGTAACCGCAAGAGGCCAGTCTTTCAGGCTGCGAGAGATCATGGTCCCACGTATTGAGCGTTGTCAGCGGCATGGACGCCTCGCGTTGGGCATAAAGCTGCAGGAAAACAGGCCCAAACCGGTCCAGGGCGGCCTCCAGCACAGACGGCTGAATCGGCGATCCGCCATAGATCATCAATCTCAGGCTGGAAACATCGGCATCCTTCAATCCCGGATAGTCCAGCAGCCGGTAGATCATCGTCGGCACCAGCCAGGCGGCAGAAACCCTTTCGCGCTCGATGCAGGCGAGGAAACCGGCCGGGTCAAACCCGGCTTGAAGGATGACTGTACCGCCCTGAACCCAGACCGGCAGCACCAGTCCCCCACCCGCATGGGACAGGGCGGTGACCACAAGAAAACGCGGCGCCACCGGCCATTCGAATTCGGCACACATATGGATCGTGCTGGCAACCGTCGCCCTGTGCTTGTGAACGACCCCTTTGGGAATGCCCGTCGTGCCCCCGGTGTAGACGAGCTGGGTGATGTCGCCGGCTCGGCTTTCATCCACCAGCGGCTGAGGTGTGTAGGCATCGGCCAAACTGTTGAGATTTTCGCCGAAAGCGCACGTACCCGTGGCCCAGACCTGCTGAAGCAACGACGAGGCCTCGACCATGTGCGTGACGGAACCCGCAAAGGCCGGATCAGAAATCAAAAAAGTGCTTTCCGAGTCACGGGCAATAAAGGCGTGTTCTTCGGCGCCGCTGAGCGGGTTCAAGACCGCAAGCCGGGCCCCCAGCAATTGGGCTGCCGTGCGGATCAACAGGGCATCGATGGAATTGGCGGTCAACTGGCACAGGCCGGCGCCGCGCGTGACGCCGCCTGCGCGCATCGCCTGCACAAGCTGGCTGACCCGCGCGCCCATCTGGGCATAGGTCAACCGACGGTCGCCGTCGACCAGCGCTTCACGGCTGCCATATCGCCGGATCGACCGGAGGACCAGTTCCCCAACCGTGGGGCCCTGCAGCGACTCTTCCATTTTTTTGAGCTCTAGCTGGCGCCAGAGACGATCACCTTGCCGAGCATTTGGCCCTTGCCGACGCGGGCAATGGCCTGCGGCACCTGATCGAACGGGAATACCTTGTCGACCGGCACCTTGATCTTGCCCGCCGCGATCAGCTCGTTCATATGGGCCTGATGTTGCTTGTTTTCGTCCGGCGTGGTCGCACCGGCGAACGCACCCACAATATTGTAACTGCGCAAAACACAGTGCAGGGGATCGACCTTGGCCCAGCTGCCGCTGCCATAGCCGATCAGGATAATCCGGCCATATTGCGCCACGCATTTGGTCGCCTGTTCATAGGCGCTGCCGCCGACCGGGTCGTAGACGATGCTGGGCCCGACACCGCCGGTGATATCGCGCATCGCATGATGGATGGCGGTTTCGCGGTGGTTGATCACATCATCGGCGCCGAGATCGCGGCAGAAGTCCGCCTTTTCGTCGCTGCTGGCGGTGGCGATCACGGTCGCCCCCAAAGCCTTGCCGAGTTGGATGGCCGCCGACCCCGAACTACCCGAGCCACCCAGCACCAGCAGGATTTCACCCTCTTTCAGCTCACCGCGCTGCACCAGCCCCACATAGGCGGTGTGGTAGGGCACCAGAAAACCCGCCGCCTGTTCCACCGGCAGTCCGTCGGGGATCAGCGTCGTCATGGAAGTATTCCCCAGACACCGCTCCGCGAAGCCGCCGGAGCCTTGCGCGAACAGGGTAGAGGTCATCACCCGGTCGCCAACCTTGAAGTCCGCCCCGGGGCCGACCTTGGTTACCACGCCCGCCACTTCCTGCCCGGGCGTGACCGGCGGCACCTGGACCGCCGGGTAATTCCCCGCCGTCATCAGAAAATCGGGCAGGCCGACACCGGCGGCCAGCACTTCGACCTCGATCTGATTCTCGGCCGGGTCCGGTATCTCAATGTCCTGTAGTGTCAGAACGTCCGGCGCCCCGAATTCTTCTGCTTTCCATGCCCGCATGATGATCCCCTGTTTTCTGAGTCGTTCGTTGGCCGAGACCCTAACCCAACTCGCCGGGCCGTGCGATAGGCCAGCATTGGATTCCGCCCGCAAAAGCTTAAACTGCGGACAAATTCGGGGGAGTGAGAGATGGACTTTATGAAGTGGTCGGTGGGTGACATCACCATCACCAAGGTGCCGGAGCTGGACCGGGTGCCCGGTATGCGCGGGCTGCTGCCGGACGCTACCAAGGAAGCAGTCGCGCCGATCAAATGGCTGCAACCGCATTTCGTCACCGAGGATTTGAAGATGCTGGCCAGCATCCACGCTCTGGTGGTCGAAGCCGGAGACCGGCGGATTCTGGTCGATACCTGTGTCGGCAACGACAAGAAACGTGCCTATGACAAATGGAACAGGATGGACGGTCCTTTCCTGCAGGACCTTGAGGCGGCAGGCTTCCCACGCGAGTCCATCGATACGGTGCTGTGCACGCATCTGCATATCGACCATGTGGGATGGAACACCATGTGGGATGGCGAGAAATGGCTGCCCACCTTCGACAAGGCCCGCTATCTGATGGGCAAGACCGAGTTCGAGTACTGGGAAAAGGAAGCGGAAGAGGACGATGGCAGCGCCATGCTGGAAACCGGCGAGGTGTTCGCCGATTCGGTGCGCCCGGTGTTCGAGGCCGGACTGGTCGACCTGATCGAAACCGACCATGTGATCTGTGATGGCGTGCGCCTGGTGCCGACCGTCGGACACACGCCCGGCCATGTCAGCGTACTGATCGAATCGAAGGGCGAAACGGCGCTGATCACCGGCGACTTCATGCATCATCCCTGTCAGATTGCCCACCCTGAATGGGCGGCAGCCGTGGACTATGATTCGAAACAGTCGACCCAGACCCGCCGCGATATCTTCGCCCAATATGCCGATACGCCGACGCTGATTATCGGCACGCATTTTTCCAGCCCCACCGCCGGACGGCTTGTCCGTGACGGCGACGGCTATCGACTGGACGTCAGCTAGCATTCTTATGTCTCCTGGACGGCTGATACTCCTGCTGGTCCTGGCTGCCGCCCTTGGCGGCGGTGCGTTCCTGGCCATGCACTGGCACGGTAGCGGCCCCTTTGAGCCAGCGTTTCGCGCACCCGATACACCTTATGTACCCACACCTGAACTCGTGGTGGGGCGAATGCTCGAAGCGGCGCGCCTGAACGAGGGGGACGTCCTCTATGATCTGGGGTCTGGCGACGGCCGGATTCCGATTACGGCTGCCGTTGACTTTGGGGTCACCGGACGAGGCTTCGAACTTGACCCGCAGCTCGTCGCGCAGTCCATCGAAAATGCCAGACGTGCGGGCGTCGATGATCTGGTTGAGTTCACCCGCGCCGACATCCTGACGCTGGATCTGTCCGGCGCTGATGTTATCACGCTGTCCCTGAACGATACGCTCAACCAAAAACTGATCCCGCAATTCGAGGCGCTCAAACCCGGCGCACGCATCATTAGTCATGACTATGGGCTGGGGGCTTATATCGCCGACCGGCTTATCCGTTTCGCCCCCGAAATAGCTGGCGGCCGGGAACACCTGATCTATGTGTTTTCGATCCCGTTGCGCACCAGCCAGGACGTCTCGCGGCGGGCCGCCGGAGAACGCGAACCGGACATCAATTTCGTACCGACACCGCAGCCGGTGGTCGATGACATGCTGATGCTGGCGCGGATACAGCCCGGCGAAGTGGTTTATGATCTCGGCTCCGGCGACGGGCGCATTCTGCTGGCAGCGGCCCAACGATTTGGAGCCTCAGCTGTCGGCTATGAAATCGATGAACAACTTGTCGCGCTGTCGCGTGATCGCATCGCTGGGGCAGGGCTACAGGAAACCGTGGAGGTCCGCGAAAGCAATCTGTTCGAATCCGATTTAAGCCAGGCTGATGTCGTGACGCTCTATCTCAGCCCCGCGATGAACAGCAAACTGATTCCGCAATTCGATGCCATGCGTCCCGGGTCACGCATCGTCAGCCACGATTTTGATATCCCGGGCGTCAAGCCTCAGACTGTTCTGCGCGTGACCCCCGGTGGCCCCTACAGGCGTGAGCGAACGATCTATTTGTGGACGACCCCCCTGGAACGGATCACGCCCTGAAGTCGTTCAGGAACGGTTTTTTGGCGCGGCGTGCATAGAGAAAAAACCGGTGGTGACTAAACTGCCGCCCCCAAGATATCGGAGCCCAGACCATGACGACTTTTACCAGCATCAATCCGGCGACCGGCGAAACCATCGAGACCTTTACAGCGCATTCCTCCGCGCAAATCGGCCAGCGCCTTGAGCAAGGCCATGCTGCATTTCAGGAGTGGCGTCGCGTCCCCATGAGCGACAGGGTCGACGCGATCCGCCGCCTGGGCAAAGTGATCGAGAAAAACCGGGAACGGTACGCCCGGCTGATCACGGCCGAAATGGGCAAACCCATTACCGAAGCCCGCGCCGAGGTCGAGAAATGCGAATGGCTTTGCCGCTACTATGCCGATAATGGCCCCGGCTTTCTGGCTGACCAGATTGTCGAAACAGACTTTCAGAAGTCTTTTGTCACGTTTCAGCCGATTGGACTGCTGTTCGCCATCATGCCCTGGAACTTCCCGTTCTGGCAGGCCCTGCGCCCGGCGGTGCCAGCTATATTGGCGGGAAATGGTTTTGTGCTGAAACACGCACCCAACGTGTTCGGTTCGGCGCGCGAGATGGAAGCCCTGTTCCTAGAGGCCGGGTTCCCCAAAGGCCTGTTCACCAGCCTCTATGTTGACCATGAGGCGGTTCCGGACATCATTGCCCATGACGCGGTGCAGGCGGTGACGCTCACCGGTTCCGTCCGCGCAGGCAAGGCAATCGCCACCCTGGCCGGCGCCAATCTGAAAAAGTCGGTGATGGAACTGGGCGGCAGCGATCCGTTCGTCATTCTTGAGGACGCGGATCTCGACAAAGCCGCTGAAGCCGGCGCACAAAGCCGCCTGTTCAATACCGGACAGACCTGTGTGGCCGCCAAGCGGTTCATTGTGGTCGATCCGGTGGCCGACGGCTTCACCGAGCGGCTGGTCGCGCGCATGCAGACCCGCAAACAGGGCGACCCGCTGGACGAGACGACCGCGCTGGGCACCCTGGCGCGGGCGGACCTTCGGCAAAATCTGCAGGCCCAGGTGGAACGCACGCTGGAGAGCGGCGCATCCCGGGCTGCGGGAGGGGACATTCCCAATGGGCAGGGTATTTTCTATCCGGCCACGGTGCTGACCGGCGTTGAACCTGGCATGCCGGCCTTTACCGAGGAGCTGTTCGGTCCCGTCGCCTCCATCATTCGGGTCAAAAACGAGGACGAAGCACTTCAGGTCGCCAACTCCACCTCCTATGGGTTGGGTGCGGCGGTCTTTACCGAGGATCTGGACCGCGGCATGCGGATTGCCAAAAGCGGTCTGGACGCCGGGGCCTGCTTTGTGAACGATTTCGTCAAATCGGATGTGCGGCTGCCCTTTGGCGGCACCAAGAACAGCGGCTATGGCCGCGAGCTCTCCGAATATGGCATCCGCGAATTCGTCAACATCAAGACCGTCGCCGTCGGCTGACGCGAATCAAGCAGGTTTCGTTGCGCGACGCCTGATCCCCCGCTAGCATCGCTGTCCACAGTTTACAGCGTATGCGGGGAGTGAGGATATGGCACAGGCGGATATCGTTATCCGGAACGGAATGATCGTCGATGGATCGGGCGAACCGCCCTATAGCGGCGATGTCGCCATTGCCGGCGGCAAGATAATGGCTGTCGGCAGCTTTGATGGCGACGCCGCGCAGGAAATCGATGCGGGCGGGCAGGTGATCGCCCCCGGCTTTATCGACATTCACACCCACTACGACCCTCAGCTTTGCTGGGACCGTCTGGCAACCCCCTCGCTGGAGCATGGCTGCACGACAGTCGTGATCGGCAATTGTTCCCTGT
Source organism: Alphaproteobacteria bacterium (assembly GCA_046290575.1). Taxonomy (GTDB): domain Bacteria; phylum Pseudomonadota; class Alphaproteobacteria; order SMXS01; family SMXS01; genus JANQQJ01. The sequence goes on from JBKAGX010000001.1 coordinate 61,876, forward strand.
CGGTCGCCCCGATTCGCGACAAGAGCGCCTCCGACAAGCTGGTCAGCATGTTCAGGGTGATTGAAGACATCGGCAACGCCACCTTCGATGAAGGCGTGCCTTGGACGTGGGAGAGCTTTCCCGACTACCTCGATCACATCCGCGAGGGTCTTGGCATCAATGTCGGCGCCCTGGTCGGGCACTCGGTGCTGAGGTTGTTCGTCATGGGCGAGGAAGCGCAGGAACGCGCTGCCACCGACGCCGAAATCGACGAGATGTGCCGGCTGTTGAAAGAGGCGATGGCGGCTGGCGCCATTGGCCTGTCGACGTCTTATGTGGATGTCGACGAGAACATGAAGCCGGTGCCCAGCCGCTATTCCGAACTCAAGGAAAAGATCGCACTCGCGAAAGCCATGGCCGAAACCGGGCGCGGCGTGATGCAGACCGTGCCGGATTTCATCACCGAAGGCCAGCAGATCGCCTGCATTGAGGAACTGGCGGAAATCTCCAAGGCCTCCGGCGTGATGTGTACGCTGGCGCCGATTGTCTATTCGCCGCTGGGTGATGTGTGGCAGCAATCGCTCAACAAGCTCGAAGAAGTCAATGCCGCGGGCGCCAAGGTCTACGGCCAGTCCATGCCGCGACCGTTCGATATGAACATCCGGCTGAGCGAGAATTCCTTCCTGCTGCTGTCCATGCCAGCGTGGGCTGCCGCACTGAAGATGTCGCTGGAAGAACGGCTGGTCTATTTCAACGATCCCGACAACCAACAGACCCTCATCGACCAGATGATGAACTCCGAATCGCCGATCTTCGCCATGGTCCGGGTCGGCCGGGTGACGCATCCGGACAACAAGAAGTATGAGGGCAAGACACTGGTCGAGATCGCGGGTGAAGAGGGCTCCAACGTACCGCGGGTGATGCTCGACATTGCATTGCGGGAAGATCTGGAAGCCGAGTTCCAGCTCGTCGGTCTGATCCACGCCGACCCGAACCATGTGGCGCAGATTCTCGATCACCAGTACTGCCATGTCGGCGCATCGGACGCCGGGGCGCACATCGCCCAGTTCTGCGGCGCGGGTGATACCTGCTACATGCTCTCAAAGCATGTGCGTGAACGCGGTGACATGACGCTGGAACGCGCCGTCTACCGCATGACGCACGAGGTGGCGCAGGCCTGGGGCATCGCTGACCGGGGCCTGCTGAAAGAAGGCATGGCGGCCGACGTGGTGGTGTTCGATCTGGACAAGATTGACCGCGGCGAAGAGATCTTCGTGCACGATGTACCCGGCGACGCCAACCGCTATGTCCGCCACCCGCACGGTATCGACAAGGTGCTGGTGAACGGCGCGGTGGTGGTCGACAAGGGCGCTTATACCGACGCCCGGGCCGGGCAGGTGGTTTAAACCCAAGATTTGTCAAGCCCGCCTTTGAGCGGTTGTCCATCGGCGGGACAGGCCTCTGGGGATAGTCATAAAACCATAACTCGACTCCTTTCCTTATTTCGGCAAACATCGAAATATGGAACAGAATAAAGCGGTACGCGCCTTCTCCGCGCTGGGGCAGGAAACGCGCCTGAAGATATTCCGCACCTTGCTGCAGGAGGGGCCAGAAGGGCTGCCGGCGGGCCGTATTGCCCTGATGCTGGAGGTGCCGCCATCGACCCTTTCCAGCCACTTGACCGTGCTGGAGACCGCAGGGCTTATCGAGTCACGGCGCGATGAGCGCCAGATCTATTACTCTGCCCACATCCTGGGCACGCGGGGGCTGCTGGATTATCTGACCCGCGACTGTTGCCGCGGACGGCCGGAAATCTGCAGCGACATCGGCGGTTTGGGAGAGCCGTCGCCGGGCACCATCCGTCAAGTTGAAGGGACACAAATTAAAGGAACAAAGGGAGCTGCTTGATGACCGCAAACAGGATTTACAACGTGCTGTTTCTGTGTACCGGCAATTCGGCGCGGAGCATTTTAGCCGAAGCGATCCTGAACCGGCTTGGGCTTGGAAAGTTTCAGGCGTTCAGCGCGGGCAGCCAACCCAAACCGGCGCCGAACCCGCATGCGATCGCGCTGCTGAAACAGCTGAACCACCCGACAGATACACTGCGATCAAAAAGCTGGGATGAGTTCGCCGCTGACGACGCGCCGGCGCTCGATTTCGTCTTTACGCTATGCGACTCGGCTGCGGGTGAAGCCTGCCCCGCTTGGCCCGGCCAGCCGATGACCGCCCATTGGGGGTTCGAGGACCCGGCCAAGGTCGAGGCAGAGGGCGCCACCGAAGCGGATATCGCGCTCGCCTTCGCCGACGCCTACAAACAGATCCACAATATGCTGGATGTGTTTATCAATCTGCCGCTCGCGTCCCTCGACCGGCTGAGCCTGCAACAGCGGTTGGACGAGATGGGCCGGTCGCGCGACAGCGCCGCCTGATTCAGTCCGTGCCCGATCTTTCCAGACGGCTGTGCGCTGAAGCACTCGGCACCGCCATCCTGCTGGCCACGGTCGTCGGGTCCGGCATCATGGGCGAGACGCTCTCCGACGGGAACGATGCGATCGCGCTGCTGGGCAACACCATCGCCACCGGCGCGATTCTGGCGGTCCTGATCCTGATCTTCGGTCCCTTGTCCGGGGCGCACTTCAACCCCGCCGTCACTCTAGCATTCGCAATTCGCGGCGAGATCACCTTGCCTCATGCCGGGCTCTACATCGTCGTGCAGATCGTGGCGGGGATTGCCGGGGTTGCGCTGGCGCATGCGATGTTCGGGCTGGACGTGTTGCAGTCCTCCGTCCGGATTCGCGAGACCAATGGCGAGCTGCTGGGCGAATTCGTTGCGACCTTCGGGCTTGTCGCCACCATTCTGGGCTGCATCCGGTTCCGGCCCGATGCCGTGCCCTATGCGGTCGGGCTCTTCATCACGGCGGGCTACTGGTTTACCTCGTCCACGTCCTTCGCCAACCCGGCGGTGACGATTGCGCGGACCTTTACCGACACCTTCTCAGGCATTCAGTCCGGTAACGCGCCCGGTTTCATCGCCGCGCAGTTGGTTGGCGCGGTGGTCGTAACACTGCTGTTCAGCTGGCTGCTCAAGGACGAAGAGTCCTCCTCACACTAAAAGTCTCTCGCACTGCCGACTTTGCTTCTCGATACAACCGGCGCTAAAGCGCCGGCCACTCGAAGCAAACGGAGAAAGACTTTGCCAAAATCCGTTCGTGTCGAGTGCCGTTCCAAAGGAACGGTGTATCAAGACATGAACGGATGACACCGTGACTAAGCCGGGCGTTTGTGCACCAGGCTGTCGCCGTAATAGCCGAACACACATTCGCCCGCCTCATTGCGCAACTCGTGCCGGATGGTAACGCGGCCAATATCGCCGCGCTTTTTCCACGGACGCTTTTCCAGAATCTCCGCCCAGGCGCAGATCTTGTCACCGGGCCGCATGGGCTTGCGCCACCGCACTTCATCCCAGCCAATGCCGCAGACCCAGGCCACATCGCCAAAAACCTGGTGATCGAGAATGCGCCAGATCGCCGCCGTATAGATGCCGCTGGAGGTGAGACCCTGAAACACCGGATGATCGGCAGCGGCTTCCTCATCGGCGTGAAAATATTGCGGATCGTAGCGGCGCGCGAACTCGACCATCTCGTCCTTATCAAGGATAAGCCAGTCCGACTGGACCGTCTCACCAATCTTCAGATCCTCAAAATAGCGCCACTCTGTCTTTCGTTCCGGCATTCGTTTCGGTCTCTATACATTCATGGGTGAAGGGCCTATGTAGATCGGCCCGCCTGCTGCTGCAACCGGTCCCAATCCCAAGCATGAACTATCTGGCCTTCATTCTGTCGAACCCGCGCTTTCTTGCCTACGGGTTCCTGATGCTGTTTTTTTCCAGCTTCGGCCAGACCTATTTCTTCGGGCCTTTTACCAACAGCATCCGCCTCGATATGGGCCTAAGCCACGGCGAGATCGGCCTGCTGTTCTCCATCTCCACCGGCATTGCCGGGGTGCTGATGATGTGGGTGGGACGCAAAATTGACGACGTCGATCTGCGGTTCTTCACGGCTGTCATTTGCGCCGGGCTGATCGCCGGCTGCTTCGCCATGTCGGCGGCCACCAATATCGTGACGCTGCTGTTTGCGTTCTTCCTGCTTCGGCTGTCCGGTCAGGGCTTGATGATGCATGCGTCGTTCACCACGATGGCGCGCTATTTCGACAAGGAGCGCGGCAAGGCCGTCTCTGTCGCGGGCTTCGGCATGGCTGCCGCCCAGGCGGTTTTTCCCGGCATCGCCCGCATCATGGATGCCGAACTGGGCTGGCGCGATGCCTGGCAATATAGCGCCATCCTGCTCACCATCGTGCTGATCCCGTTGATGATGTGGCTGCTGACGGGCCATGGTGAGCGGCACGAAAAATTCCTGGAAGAAAACGAAGAGGGGCAGGCCGCCGGGACAGCCAAGAGCGACGCCTGGGTGCGGCGGGTTCTTCTGAAGGATATCCGGTTCTACCTGATTTTTCCCGCCTTCATGTCGATGCCCTATCTGCTGACGGGGTTCATCTTTCATCAGCAGTTTCTGGCGGACGCCAAGGGGTGGTCCTACGATCTGCAGCCGGCGGCATTCACCGCCTTTGCCGGGATTGGTTTCATCTGTTCCGTCTTTGGCGGACCCCTGGTTGACCGGTTCGGCGCGCGTAATCTCATCCCCTTCAATTCGATCCCGTTGATTCTCGGCATCGCGGTGCTGGCGATGACGGACGACCCCATCGCTGCGTGGCTATATCTGGGCCTGGCGGGTGTTTCGCTGGGCTTCGCAATACCCATCGGCGGCGCATTCTGGGCAGAGATGTATGGCCCGGCCCATGTCGGCTCCGCGCGCGCCATCATGGGGGCGTGCGGCATGATCGCCACCGCGCTGGCGCCCTACACGATGGGCCTGTTGTTCGATGTGGGCATCAGCGTCGATGCCATCGCCATTTGGGGCGTGGCCTATATGATCGTCGCGCTTGCGCTGGTCTGGCTGATGGTGTTCCGTTACTGGGTCCAGCCGGGAGTCACACCGGGAGTGCCTGAAAGAGCTCTAAATGATTGAATTCGAGTTTTTCTTCGACTGCTCCAGCCCCTGGAGCTATCTGGCGTTCCACAACGTACAGCCGCTGGCGGCGGAGTTCGGTGTCGATATCGACTGGAAACCGGTGCTGGTCGGCGGGATTTTCAATACCGCCAATGACAGCGTTTACAAGAACCGGGATAATCCGGTGCCCGCCAAGGCCATTTACATGGGCAAGGACCTACTGGACTGGGCGCGGCTTTCCGGCGTTGAGATCCGCTGGCCGTCGATCTTCCCCGTAAACAGTGTCAACGCCATGCGCGGCTGCTTTCTGGCAATCGAACAGGGTAAGCTGGTGCCGTTTGCGACCCAGGTATGCGAAGCCTATTGGCGCGACGATAAAGACATTGGTGACAAGGCGGTGCTGGGCGACATCGTCGACGCTGTCGGCATGGACCGGGTGGCATTTTTTGATGGTATTGCGGACCCGGCCATCAAAGCCAAGTTACGCGACACCACACAAGAGGTCGTTGACCGGGGTGGTTTCGGCTCACCCACCATGTTCATCAACGAAACCGATATGTATTTCGGCAATGACAGGCTGCCGCTGGTGCGTGACGCGTTTGAACGGCTTAGTTAGTCTCTAACGCGGTCCCTTCAAAAGCCCGGATCCGGGCGGCGAAGTCTTCCGGCACCGGCACCGGCCGGTGTGTCGCCAGGTTAGCCGAAACCAGCACTGTCTGGCCGGACGCGAGAAGATCATCCGAATCATGCGCGTGGATCTCGAACAGATTCGTCATACTCGTATTGCCGATCCGAGATACCCGCACGCAGACATCGATCAGCTGATCGAACTTGATCGGCTGGCGGTAGTCGACGGTCGAGGTCACCAGATGGAAATCGATGCCCGTCTCCGCGACACTGTCTGCATATTGGATCCCGGTGGCCCGCATATATTCCGTATGGCCCACGTCAAAATAGGTCAGATAATGCGCGTTGAAGACAACGGCCTGGGCGTCTATCTCGGCATAGCGGACGCGTATGGTATGATGAAATTTAAAGTCGGCACGGGCCAAGGCTGGTCTCCTGATCGATCTTCAGCTTGCCTTACGGAACAGCAGGCCGATTTACAAGGCTGAACCATTCGAAGAAAACCGGGATATTATGCGTATTTCAAAACTGTTAAGCGTCGCATTTGCAGGCCTGTTCACAGCATTGTGGTCTGAAGCCGCCACCGCCACCCCGCAGCCCGCACCCCCTGGAGGGCCTATTGAGGCCTTTGCGACGCATAACGAAAGCAGCACGACATCCGTTCGGCACAACCTCTGGAACGACGTCATCGGGACCATCCTGGAAGAGGGCCCGGGCGGTCGTGGCGAGATAGAGTATGGCGAGCTGGGCCGACTGGGCCACGACGTTCTCGATAGCTATTTGAAGATCATGCAGGGGATTGAGGTTTCGGGCCTCAATCGTGACGAGCAGCTCGCCTATTGGCTGAACCTCTACAATGCCAAATCGCTGAAGATCATGTTTGGTCAGTTCAAGGGCGTCGCCGGAAACAAGATCCAGGGGGCCGGGCACAATCCTCACCGGTCAAAACGTGTGCGTGTGAAAAAAGTCTATCTGGGTGAAGACAGCCCCTGGGGGACACCCAGCCTGAGCGTGCAAGGCGTAGATCTTTCACTCAACGATATTGAACACCGGATTCTCTATGCCTATTGGGATCCGAAACGGGTGCTGTACGGGCTGTCCTGCCCGGCGCGCGGGTGCCCGTCGCTTCAGGCCGCGTTCAACGGCACGACCGTAAACCAACAACTGGCTGCCGCGGCCCAGGCCTTCCTGGCTCGAAAAGACGCTATCAAAGTAAAACGCGGCAGACTGGAGGTGTCGGAACTGTATCAATGGCACATGTCGGCTTTTGGATCCGAAAACGCGGTTATCGACCATATACGCGGGATGGCCGGGCCAGCACTCGCGCCGGATCTTGCCGGGATCAGCAGCATCGATGCCTATGAGTTCAGTTGGAGACTCAATGGCAGCGAACCGCCGCCGGACTGGAAAGAACCAGCGGGCATGACCAACCGCGGCTCAGGGCTGCCGGCACAGTTCTAGCGCCACAGCAGGTAAAATTTACTTACCGGTAACATTTGCTAGAATACGCCCCCTTTCAGGACAGGAGCGTCTTATGGACGAGCACCAGATTGCCGAAGTTCTCAACCGCCAGCGCCAGGCGTTTCTGCGGGATGGCCCACCTGATATCGAGACACGCAAGGCGCATCTGACCGCCATCGAAGGTCAGGTCCGCAAGTACCGCGACCGGATGGCCGATGTGCTGACTGAGGATTTCGGTAACCGCAGCCGCCACGAAACCCTGCTGGCGGAGACCATGGCGACGGTGATGTCGCTAAAGCACAACAAGAAACACCTGGCCAGCTGGATGAAGCCGCAAAAGCGGCCCATTAACCGGCTGCAGCACCCGTTCGCCAAGGCCTTCATCCACTATCAGCCACTGGGTGTGATCGGCATCATGGCGCCGTGGAACTACTCCTACCAACTGTCGTTGATTCCACTTGCACAGGCCCTGGCCGCCGGCAACCGTGTAATGCTGAAACCATCTGAATACACACCCGGCGCATCCGAGCTGATGAAAGAAATGCTGGGCGAAATTTTCGAAGAGGAGCAAGTCGCCGTAATTACCGGCGGACCGGATGTCGCGGCTGCCTTCAGCCGTCAGAAATATGATCATCTGATGTTCACCGGCTCCACCGCCACAGGCCGCCGGGTGATGATGGCCGCCGCAGAAAATCTCGTGCCGGTGACACTGGAACTGGGTGGCAAGTCGCCGGCCATTATCGGCCCGGACTATGACTTGAAAGACGCGGCAGGAAAGATCGCCACCGGCAAGTTCCTTAATGCCGGACAGACCTGCATCGCTCCGGATTACACCTTTGTTCCCAAAGGCCAGTCGGGCGCCTTTGCAGACGCACTGAGCAGCCAGGTGACCGAGATGTACCCGACGCTGGCCGCCAATCCGGATTTCACGTCCATCATCGCCGACCGGCACTATGAACGCATTACGGGGCTCGTCGAGGACGCGAAAACCAAGGGCGCGCGGGTTCAGGAAATCAACCCGGCAGGCGAGGACATGAGCAACCAGCGCAAGATCCCGCCCACCATGCTCTTCGATGTGACCGACGACATGGCCATCATGCAGGAGGAAATCTTTGGGCCCGTCCTTCCGGTCAAGGAATATGAGAGCCTCGACGAGACGATAGACTATGTGAATGCTCATGACCGTCCACTGGCGCTCTACCACTTCACCAATGACGCGCCCGCGCGTGAAAGGGTGATCGACCGTACCACGGCGGGGGGTATGACCATCAATGACACCATCCTGCATGTCGCCGTTGAAGAACTACCCTTCGGCGGTGTCGGCCCCAGCGGCCTGGGCGCCTATCACGGCGAAGCTGGCTTCCGCACCTTCAGTCATGCGAAATCGATTCTCCAACAATCCAAGATCGCCTTCACAGGCGCGATGAAGCCGCCCTTTGGGCCTGGCTTGGAGAAGATCGCAAACATGATGATCGGCAAGTAGTCACGGCGTGACAGCCGCCCGCATTTGGCTATTATCAGGCGCAACCGGCTGGACATGAGTCCCAGCCAAATTCCCCAGAAACGGAGTTGGGCATGCTGCGGAAAACTTGTGCATCCATGACAGCGGCGGTGTTCGCGCTTTCAATGACCTTGCCTGCCGCGGCGGCTGACTGGCCCAGCATGTATATGCCCCAGGACGATCTGATGGCGGGTGTGGTGGCAGAGGACGAACTGGTCGGCATGGCCTATCTGCGCATCCCGTTTGGCGGTGCCCCGCACCAACGCGACAATGAGGCCTATTTCGGCATTGCCATGAGTAAGGCGCTTCCCAAGCGGTTCCAATCTACGCGGCGCGGCAGCAGTGGCCGGATGATGTCGCTGCTGGATCTGCAATTGTCCACAACGGGCATCGACGACCTCCGGATCAATGGCCTGAGCGCCCGCGAAACCCAACGGCGCCTCTATCAGCGGAGCGAGGGTGAACCCTCTGCCATCTGGACTTATGGGCTGATGGCGCTGGCGCTTGGGTCTGTTGCCGTGCTCGCCACCACAGGCAGCGGCGACGGGTTCAAGTCAAACGATGACGTTCCCCCTGACGAGACTGATGATACCGGCGGCGATACGGGCGGCGATACCGGTGGCGACACAGGCGGGGATACCGGTGGAGACACAGGCGGCGACACGGGCGCCTGAGCGCAGTTGACAAGCCCGCATGCCATCCATATGTTCCGCGCTTCGAATCATGGCCCCTGGGGCGCGGAGCGGAAAAATGAAGGTTAAGAACTCGTTGAAATCGCTGAAGGCACGGCATCGTGACTGCCGGGTCATTCGCCGCAAGGGCCGCGTCTATGTGATTAACAAGACGCAGAAGCGGTTTAAGGCACGTCAGGGCTAACCCTGACGGCACTGAGCCGACGGCATGACAGCCGCGCTCCACTCGGGCGCGGCTTTTTCTTTGGCCTCAATCGGCTTCGTGAACCTGAGCGATCCGCAGAATATTCGTGCGACCCGGATTACCAAACGGAACGCCCGCGGTGACGACAATATGGTCACCTACCTCAGCGAATCCGTGCGCTTTTGAAAGACGGCGCGCCTTAGCGACCATATCGGCAAAGTCACGGGCATCCTCGGACGTAATGCATGTCAGGCCCCAGCCCAGCGTCAGGCGGCGCGCAGTTGCGGGACTGGGCGTGACCGCCAGAATCGGGACCGTCGGCCGCTCACGCGAGGCGCGCTGTGCCGTCGAGCCAGACGTCGTATAGGTAACAATGGCCCTGGCATTCAGGGTTTCGGCTACCTGACGCGCCGCGCGCGTGATCGCATCAGCCGTCGTTGGCTGGGGCGGCGTACGAACAGTTTCCAGAAAGTCTCGATATTGCGATTCGGTTTCTACCTTCACGCCGACGCGGTTCATCATTTGCACTGCTTCAAGCGGGTACTCCCCAACGGCTGACTCTGCCGACAGCATCACGGCATCGGCGCCCTCGAAGACGGCATTGGCCACATCGGACACCTCGGCGCGGGTGGGCATGGCTGCATGCACCATTGATTCGAGCATCTGCGTCGCGACGATGACAAACCGCCCCCGCCGCCGCGCTGCATCGATAATCGTCTTTTGAGCGCCCGGCACATCTTCGACCGGCATCTCAACACCCAGATCACCCCGAGCGACCATAACTGCGTCCGACTGCTCCAGGATTCCGTCCAGATCACCCAGCGCCTGCGGCTTTTCGATTTTGGCGACCAAGCCGGCACGGCCATTGATAATCTGCCGCGCCGCGGCCACATCGGCAGCTTTTTGAACGAAAGACAGTGCAACCCAATCCACGCCGAGATCGAGGGCAAAGTCGAGATCCGATCGATCTTTTTCCGTCAAGGGCGGCAGGTCGAGGCTGGATTCGGGCAGATTGACACCCTTGCGGTCGCTCAGCACGCCACCGGCTTCCACCACTGTTTCGGCAAAGTCCTCGCCCACCGTCTGCACGCGCAGACGTACGCGCCCATCATCCATCAACAAGCATTGTCCGGCTTCAAGCGCGTCAAAAATCTCAGGGTGCGGCAGCGAGACCCGCTCGCCGGTTCCCGCCGCCTCATCAAGATCGAGCCGGAACGCCTGGCCCTCCTGCAGTTCAACCGCGCCATCCGAAAAGGTGCCGCAGCGAAGTTTCGGCCCCTGTAAATCCGCAAGGATGCCAATGGGCCGGCCGACGCGCGCCTCTACATCCCTGACGGCATGATAGAGCGCAGCCACGTCCTGTTGCGTGCCGTGGCTCATATTGAGCCGGAACACGTCAGCCCCCGCCTCATACAGCGTATGGATGGTCTCGGCGCTGCTGCTGGCAGGCCCTAATGTCGCGATGATTCGAATACTGCGCCGGCGTCGCATCAGGGTTGCTCCCAGTTGAACAAACCCTCGCTTATCACAGTCTGGTTTCGCGTTATAGTGCGCCCATGCGCGCAGCTCCACAGGCACAAAAGCAACCCGATACCAGATTCCCCCCAATCATGGATGGAGCACCCATCACCGTGGCGAATCCGGGCGGCACATCACCTATACTGTTGATGTGCGACCATGCGTCGAACGCCTTGCCGGAAGACTATTGGCGGCTCGGACTGCCCGAGCACGTGTTTGACGAACACATTGCCTATGACATCGGCGCGCGCGATGTAACACTTCGCTTATCCGACCGGCTTGATGCGACGGCCGTACTCACCAATTTTTCCCGGCTGCTGATCGACCCGAACCGGGAGCCGGACCATGAAGGCCTTGTCCCGACCTACAGCGATGGTATCGAAATCCCCGGCAATCGGGACCTCGATGGTGCCGAGATCGAACGACGGTTGCACCTGTTTCATCAGCCTTTCCACGATGCCCTTGCACAGCAGATTATCGCCATGGGCGCACGCGGCATCGTGCCCGCCTCCATCGGCATCCATAGCTTCACACCCATCATGCAGGGAGCGGGACGGCCCTGGCAGGTCGGCATATTGTGGAATCGCGATCCGCGCATTCCAGAACCGCTGATCGATTGGCTGCGCCGCGACCCGCAGCTTACCGTAGGGGACAACCAACCCTATTCAGGGCGCTTGCTGGGCCATACGATGAATGAACATGGCGGCAAACATGGGCTTGCCAATGCCGTGATTGAGATTCGCCAGGATCTGATCGACACGCCCGACAAAGCCCATGCCTGGGCCGACAGAATCGCCGACGCGCTGACCGCGATTTCCAGCGACGCCAGCATCTTCACAATCCGGCACTATTAAGCATGTCCGTCCCTCCCGAACCAACCCTCACACTGGGAATCGAAGAGGAATATCTGCTCGTCGATCAACAGACCCGCGACCTGGTGCGCGAACAGCCCGCCGGGCTAATGGACGCCTGCACGAAAGAACTGGGCGACCGCGTCACCGTCGAGCTGCTGCAATCCCAGATCGAGGTCGGTACAGACGTGTGTACCAGTGTCGGCGAGGCCCGCGCAGAGCTGGAAAACATGCGCCGCTGTATCGCCGATGTCGCAGACCAATTCGGACTCGCCCCCATTGCAGCATCGACGCACCCGTTCGCAAAATGGTCGGATCAAGTGCATACGCACAAAGACCGTTATCACGATTTGATCCGCGATCTAGGCGCAACGGCGCAGCGCATGGTGATCTGTGGCATGCATGTCCATGCCGGAATCGAGGACCAAGACCTCCGGATCGACCTGATGAATCAGGTGAGCTATTTCCTGCCCCATCTGCTGGCCCTGTCGACCTCGTCACCGTTCTGGCAGGGTACCGACATGGAGCTGATGTCCTACCGGACAGTAATTTTCAGTTCGCTGCCGCGCACCGGCCTGCCCGAGCGGTTCGGGTCCTGGTCGGAATATCAACGGTTTGTAGGACAGTTGATCAGCGCCGGTGTCATCGACGAACCGACCAAGATCTGGTGGGATGTCCGCCCCAGCGGCCGGTTCCCGACACTGGAGATGCGCGCCGCTGACATGTGCACCCGCATCGAGGACACAGCTTCCGTGGCCGCCATGTATCAATGTCTGCTGCGATACCTTTACCGGCTGCGCCGCGACAACCAGATCTGGCGGCGGTACCCGCTGCCCTTGATCGACGAGAACCGGTGGCGCGCCATGCGCTATGGCGCAGACGGCAGCCTGATCGACTTTGGCAAGGGTGAAACGGTAGCCTTCGCGCACCTGGTCGACGAAATGATCTATGAGCTGAGAGAGGACGCCGACGCGCTGGACTGCCGGGCAGAGCTGGAACACGCGCGCGAAATCGTCCGGCGCGGCACCGGCGCCCAGCGGCAACTGCACGTCCATAGCGCTGCGATCGCGGCGGGGGCAGATGAGGAAGAGGCGCTGCGCGATGTTGTCGATGATCTGATCATTCAAACACTGGATTTCGAGGACAGCACACACACGTCCGCTTGAATTCCAGGATAGGCCCGATATGGTCTGCGGCCGATTCTGACCAACCCATCTGAAAAGGAGCACCCATGCCCGAAACCGCAGGCATCGCGGCCGGACAACTAAAGTCTTTCATCGAGCGAATCGAACGGCTGGAAGAAGAGAAAAAAGCTCTCGCTGACGATATTCGCGAGGTCTATGCCGAAGCCAAAGGCACCGGCTTTGACGCCAAGGTCATGCGTCAGGTCGTCCGCGCCCGGAAGATGGAAACCGCGGAGCGGCAGGAGCTGGAAGCGCTGTTCGACCTCTATATGAGCGCCATCAATGGCTGATAACGCCGAAGCCCTGCCGGAGTGGGACCTTTCCGCCCTCTATCCGGCGCCGGATTCAGATCTGCTGAATCAGGATTTGGCCGACCTGAAGGAAGCCGCCCAGGCCTTTCAGAACGATTTTCGCGGCAAGGTCACGGAATGCGACGCTGACAGCTTGACCCGGGCGATCGCGCGCTATGAGTCGCTGCAGGATCTGTCTGGCAGGATCGGCAGCTATGCGGGGCTATACCGTGCAACCCGGGTGACCGACCCGGAAACGGCGCGATTCTATCAATCGATTCAGCAGGCGCTGACCGATATCGGGGCGCTGATGCTGTTTTTTGCGCTCGAGCTGAACAGGATCGAAGACGGACAGCTTGCAGACATGCTCAGCGATCCGTCGCTGGCGCATTATGCGCCCTGGATCAACGAGGTTAGGCAGTTCCGCGACCATCAGCTTTCCGACGAAGCTGAAGAACTTTTGCACGACTTTTCCATCACGGGACGGTCTGCCTGGACCCGGCTGTTCGATGAGACCATCGCTGGGCTGCGCTTTACCGTCGAGGGCGAGGAACTGACCGAACCGGAATGCCTGAACCTGCTGAGCCACCCGGACCCGGATATGCGGCGCAAGGCCGCCGAAGCGCTGACCGAGGTGTTCGAGCGCAATGCAGGACTGTTCGCGCTGATCACCAACACATTGGCCAAGGACAAAGAGGTCGAGGACCGGTGGCGGAAGTTTGACGGGCCACAGGCATCCCGCCATCTGGCCAACCAGGTCGAACCTGAAGTCGTGGACGCGCTGGTGTCAGCCGCTCGGGACGCCTATCCACGCCTGTCCCACCGCTATTACGTGCTGAAGGCGAAATGGATGGGTGTGGAAACCATGCCGTTCTGGGACCGCAATGCGCCCCTGCCCGAACACGACGACACGAAAATCGCCTGGCCACAGGCACAGTCCACCGTTATCGAGGCCTATCGGGCGTTTTCGCCGACCCTGGCCGATATCGGTGGCCGGTTCTTCGATGAGAACTGGATTCATGCGCCTGTCCAGCCAGGCAAGGAAGGCGGGGCTTTTGCCCACCCCACCGTTCCGTCGGCACACCCCTACATTCTGCTGAATTACCAAGGCAAAACCCGTGACGTGATGACCCTGGCCCACGAACTGGGTCACGGTGTACATCAGGTGTTGGCCGCACCGCAGGGGGCCTTAATGGCGGGCACGCCGCTAACCCTGGCCGAAACGGCCAGCGTATTCGGCGAGATGCTGACCTTTCAATCCATGCTGGCGCAGACCGACGACCCGGTACGCCGCAAGGTCATGCTGGCCGGCAAGGTCGAGGACATGATTAACACGGTGGTCCGCCAGATCGCGTTTCATACGTTCGAGGAGCGCGTGCATACCGAACGCCGCGAGGGTGAGCTGACACCGGACCGGCTGGGCGACATCTGGATGGACGTACAGCGGGAAAGCCTGGGCCCGGCAATTGAACTCACCGATGCTTACAGGACCTACTGGTCCTATATCCCGCATTTCATCCATGTGCCCTTCTATGTCTACGCCTATGCGTTCGGCGATTGTCTGGTGAACTCGCTTTATGCTGCCTATCAGGCGGCCCCGGACGGATTCGAAGAGAAATATCTCGACATGCTGCGCGCCGGCGGCACCAAACGGCACCAGCAAATGCTGGCGCCCTTCGGGCTGGATGCGTCTGACCCGGGCTTCTGGCAGCAGGGCTTGAGCGTCATCGAAAGCATGATCGACGAGTTGGAAAATCTCTGAAATTCAATTTTCCCGTTTTCCGCCTGATCCAATCACGCGTGACTGTCCGTATATCGATTAGCTAGCGCACTAAGAAAATGCTGCACTGCAGCAAAGCCTTGCAGAAGGCAAACTCTCTGTTATAGTGCGCCGCCCGATAAAGGGTCTAAAAATAAGAAGCAGCGGGGGA
Source organism: Alphaproteobacteria bacterium (assembly GCA_046290575.1). GTDB lineage: Bacteria > Pseudomonadota > Alphaproteobacteria > SMXS01 > SMXS01 > JANQQJ01. Next base: position 77,160 of record JBKAGX010000001.1, read on the forward strand.
GTCTCCAATGAAGATCGCTGTACCGAAGGAACGGCGCGCCCACGAACGGCGTGTCGCTGCCTCACCGGACACCGTTAAGAAACTCACCGGTATGGGATTCGACGTCGTTGTCGAAACCGGCGCGGGCGAAGCCGCGGCCATGCCAGACAGTCTTTTCTCCGATGCTGGCGCCACCATTGCGCCGGACGCAGCTTCGACCTACGCAGATGCTGATCTTGTCTTCAAGATCCAGCGGCCCCTGCGTGCCGGAGAAGGCGAAATTGACGAGCTGGCGCTGATTAAATCAGGCACCTGCCTTATCGCCGCGCTTGCACCCTATTCGGACGGGGAAGGCATCAAAGCCTATGCGGAGAAAGGCATCAACGCCTTTTCGCTTGAGCTGATGCCGCGTATCACCCGCGCCCAGTCCATGGATATCCTGAGTTCGCAGAACAATCTGGCAGGCTACAAAGCCGTGGTGGAAAGCGCCGCGCGCTTCAATCGCGCCATGCCGATGATGATGACCGCTGCCGGTACGATTGCTCCCGCCAAAGTCATGGTGTTCGGCGCTGGTGTCTCCGGCCTGCAGGCAATCGCCACTGCCAAGCGTATGGGCGCTGTCGTAATGGCCACCGATGTTCGACCCGCCACCAAGGAGCAGGTCGAATCGCTGGGCGGCAAATTCGTCATGGTCGAGGACGAGGAATCGGCCGAGGCCGAAACCGCTGCCGGTTACGCCAAGGAAATGAGCGATGAGTATAAGGCCAAGCAGGCCCAGCTGATCGCCGATACCGTCGCCAAGCAGGACATTGCGATTACCACCGCGCTGATCCCGGGCCGGCCCGCGCCGATCCTGATCACCGAGGATATGGTGAAATCGATGAAGCCGGGCTCTGTCATTTATGATCTGGCGGCTGAAACCGGCGGCAACTGTGAACTGACGGAACCGGGCGAAATCGTCGTCAAGCACGACGTCACCATCATTGGCCATCTGAACGTACCCAGCCGGGTGCCGGTCGATGCGTCCAACCTGTTTGCCAAGAACATGGTCAACTTCCTGTCGCCGCATGTCGATGAGGAAAACGGCACCGTCAATTTCGACTGGGAAGACGAGACGGTGGCCGGGATCCTGCTGACGCGGGATGGCAAGATTGTCCACCCGCAGTTCGGCGGGCCGCAACCCGAACCCGAGCCCGCAGAAGCGGCACCTGAAAGCGAGGGAGAGTAATCATGGAAGCTGTCGATCCTTTTGTATTTCAACTCGCGATCTTCGTGCTCGCCATCTTCGTTGGCTATTACGTGGTCTGGAGCGTCACCCCGGCTTTGCACACGCCGCTGATGTCGGTGACCAACGCGGTATCTTCCGTGATTGTTGTGGGTGCATTGATTGCTGTTGGTGTCGAGCTGGTCACGGACAATGCGTGGACGGCCAAGATACTGGGCTTTGTCGCGCTCACACTCGCGTCGGTGAACATCTTCGGGGGCTTTCTCGTCACCCAGCGGATGCTCGCCATGTACAAGAAAAAAGAAAAGTAAGGGAGCCGGGACATGTCAGCCAATCTGACTGCAATTCTCTATCTCGTCGCCGGCGTCCTGTTCATTATGGCGCTGCGCGGCCTGTCGTCGCCGGAAACCTCCCGGCGTGGCAATATGTTCGGCATGATCGGTATGGCGATCGCCGTCGGTACGGTGCTGATCAATATCGCCCCGTCGCTGGACGCGGTAACCATTGCCATGATTGTCGGCGGAATCGCCATCGGCGGCGGCATCGGCGCGGTGATTGCCCGCCGGGTGGCCATGACGGCAATGCCGCAGCTGGTCGCCGCCTTTCACAGCCTGGTCGGTATGGCCGCTGTGCTGGTGGCCGCGGGCGCGTTTTACTCGCCGGTGGCGTTTGGCATCGGCGCACCGGGTGAAATCTACACAGCCAGCCTGATCGAAATGGCGCTCGGCGCAGCGATCGGCGCGATTACCTTCTCCGGTTCGATCATCGCCTTCTTGAAACTGGCCGGCATGGTCTCCGGATCGCCCGTGGTGTTCCCGGGGCAGCATCCTCTGAACGCCGTTCTGGGTCTGACGCTGCTGGGCCTGATTGCCTATTTCACCATGGGTCAGGACCCGACGATCTTCCTGATCATCATTGCCTTGTCCTTCATCGTCGGCGTGACGATCATCATCCCCATTGGCGGCGCGGACATGCCTGTGGTGGTGTCGATGCTGAATTCCTATTCAGGCTGGGCGGCCGCAGGCATTGGCTTCACCCTGTCCAATACCGCGCTGATTATCACCGGCGCGCTGGTCGGCTCTTCAGGTGCGATCCTGTCCTACATCATGTGCAAAGGCATGAATCGGTCGTTCTTCAACGTCATCCTGGGCGGCTTCGGCGGTGAGACCGCCGGTCCCGCTGTCGGTGGCGGCGAACAGCGCCCGGTCAAGCAGGGGTCGGCAGACGACGCCGCGTTCATCATGAAAAATGCCGGCACCGTCATCATCGTCCCTGGCTACGGCATGGCCGTTGCCCAGGCGCAGCACGCGCTGAAAGAGATGGCGGATGAGCTGAAGAAGGAAGGCGTCACCGTCAAATACGCCATTCACCCGGTCGCGGGCCGCATGCCTGGCCACATGAATGTGCTGCTGGCAGAAGCCAATGTGCCCTATGACGAGGTATTCGAACTCGAAGACATCAACTCCGAGTTCAGCCAGGCCGACGTGGCGTTCGTGATCGGTGCCAACGATGTCACCAACCCGGCGGCCAAGACCGATCCACAAAGTGCGATCTATGGTATGCCGATCCTGGATGTGGAAAACGCGAAGACCGTGTTGTTTATCAAACGTTCGATGGGCTCCGGCTACGCCGGTGTCGATAACGAACTGTTCTTCCGTGACAACACGATGATGCTGTTTGCTGATGCCAAGAAGATGGTTGAGGACATCGTCAAGTCGCTGTAACCGCGGTTACAGAGCAAAAACTGAAAGGGCCGTGCCTTCGGGCGCGGCCCTTTTTCATTGTAACCGCGCCAAAATCAAAAAAGCCGCCCTGAGCTATATCTCAGTGGGCGGCTTTCGGTCCTGATCGATCAGGAAAAGCGGCTTAGCCGCCGTCGCGCTCAGCGCGCTTGCGCTCCAGCTTGCGGGCACGGCGAATGGCGGTCGCATGTTCGCGGGCACGGCGCTCTGACGGCTTTTCATAGAACCGGCGGAGTTTCATTTCCCTGTAGATGCCTTCACGCTGCATCTTTTTCTTCAGGGCACGAAGCGCCTGATCAACATTGTTATCGCGAACGGAAACCTGCACGTGCTCTCCTCTGTCTACAGTTGTTGGTACAAAGATAAGTGGTCCGCCACATCATTCGACCGGCAGATGGCGCAGGGTGTAACAGAAACATGGCACCATGTGAAGCCCTTTGACCCGATTTGCTGAGAGCGTCATAGTGCGCCCATGGGTGCAGCAATAAAGAACGATCACCTGGAACCCGTCCGCCGACAGCTTCTGGCGGCGGCGCTGTTCCACATTCCCTTCGATGGCTGGAGCGCGATCAGCCTGAACAAGGCCGCGCGCGATTGCGGCATGGAGAGCGGCATGGCGAAGCTGGCTTTCCCCGGCGGCGCCAAGGATCTGCTGTCATGCTTCGTCGCCGAATGCGACCTTGCCATGCTGGCGGCCCTGCGGGACGCAAAACTGGATGAGATGCGCATTCGCGACCGGATCAAAACCGCCGTTAAAGCCAGGATTGACGCAATTGGTCAGCACGCGGAGGCCGAGCGCCGGGCGCTGAGCTTTCTGGCACTGCCGCAAAATGCCTCAATGGGTTTCGGCTTCGTCGCGCAGACCGTCGATCTGATGTGGCGGGCTGCAGGCGATACCTCAACCGACTTCAACTTCTACACCAAGCGCGGGCTGTTGGCTGGTGTCTACAGTGCTACGTTGCTGTACTGGCTGAACGATACGTCGGAAGAGAACCAGGCAACATGGGCCTTTCTGGACCGGCGGATCGATGACGTGATGCAGATTGAAAAAACCAAGGCAAAGGTGTTCAAGGCGACGAAGAACATGCCGTCGCCAATTTCGCTGCTGGCCCGGTTGCGCTATCCCGGTGAATCCCGGATGAAGCCATAAACAGAAACGCCCATGTCGGTTAGCCGGTCTCTGGTTTATTCGATTTCCGGCGCCGCTGTCGGGTTCGTGACCCTGCTGGGGTCTTCGATGATTGTCAGCCGGATTCTGACGCCAGCAGAGATGGGGGTTTTCACCATCGCCATGGGCCTGGTGACCGTGTTGATCACCCTGAGGGTGTTCGGCGTTTCTGCTTATCTCGTTCAGGCCCAGTCGCTGACGGACGACATCATACGCTCTGTTCTGTTTCTATCGATTATTGTGTGCTGGTCGATCGGTCTTTTGGTGGCAGCCGCCGGGGGCGCCGCCAGTGCCTTTTATGACGAACCCCTGATCCAGCCGATTTTTCTGATCCTGGCGCTGGACTTCGTGATTTTTCCCTTCCGGCTGGTCACACTGGCGCTCCTGCAGCGGCGCATGGCGTTTCGCGAGGTTTTCTTCATCGATCTGGTCGCGTCGGTGGTCACCGGCAGCTTGACGGTCGGCCTTGTGATGATGGACGCGGGCGTGATCGCCCTTGCCATTGGACGGACGGCCGGGGCCTTTGCCGGTATGCTGATGTGCCTGCTCGTTGCCCGGAAGGAATTCTACGTCAGGCCCCGGCTGAAGGTGGAACGCAGAGTGCTTACCTTTGGTGGCCTGGTTGTATTGAGCAACTTCGTGGCACAGAGCCGTTTGGCAGTCGCACCCCTTTTCCTCGGCAAAGCCCTGGGCCCGGCAGGCGCTGCGCAGTATGAAAAAGGCGATTCGCCAAGTCAGATTATCTGGACAATGGTGTTGCCCAGTGTTTCAGGTGTCCTGTTACCTCACTTTTCCAGAGGGGTCCGAGAGGGGGGGCAGGAAACCGAGAGATTCATCATTTCCGCCAACATGACGGCCGCTGTCTTCTGGCCGGGATTTGCCGCGCTGGCGCTGTTGGCGCCTTCGGTGATCCTGCTGCTCTTCGGCTGGCAATGGGTCCCGGCCGGGCCTGTCGGCTCGGCACTTGCAGTCGCCTCGTTTATCCTCGTGCCGACCAGTTTCGTCAGCCCGCTGTTCCTCGCACTGGGAAGACCAGGATACAATCTGATGACATTTGGCACCGATCTGATCACACGCATTGCTGCGCTTCTGGTTGCCATTCCCTACGGGTTGAACGCCATAGGGGTCGCGCTGATTGTCCCTGCCATCTTCTATACTGTTGCTGCTTTATCGCTATTGCATCGCCATCTGGGGACTGACATGCGCGACTATTTCGCAGCGCTGCGGGCGCCCTTTCTCGTGACGCTTGTGACGCTGACCGGGCCATTGGCGGTGGTCGGCGTCTTCGGCTATCAGACCGAGGCTTTTCTCGCGTCTGTGCTTTGGGGGGGTGCGGCAACCTTGCTCATGTGGTTGGTCGGCGTCAAACTCTTGATGCCCCAACTGTTAACCGCGTTTGCAGCGGCATTTCAGGCGGCAAAACCCGTTCCGAAAGAGCCTACCGAAATCAACCCCGTCTGACTTCCGTAACGTGGCCCATCTTGCGGCCAGGGCGCGCTTCTTCCTTGCCATAGAGGTGAATGACCGCATCCTCCTGGTCCTGCCAAGCCGAAAGGTCATCGACATCATCGCCGATCAGATTGGTCATGACCGAGGGTTTCACCGGCCCCACCGGGCCCAGCGGCAGCCCGCAGATCGCCCTGATGTGGTTTTCAAACTGGCTGGTCGCTGCGCCTTCAATACTCCAATGCCCCGAATTGTGGACACGGGGCGCAATCTCGTTGACCAGCAGCGCGCCATCCACGGTCTCAAACAGTTCAACGGCCAGCACACCGACATACTCAAGGCCTTCAGCGATGCGTGTCGCGATATCCTCGGCGCGCCGGCTCAGCACATCTGTCAGGCCCGGTGCGGGCGCCGTGGTCCGGTGCAGAATGTGATTGCGGTGTTCGTTCTGCACCAGCGGGTAATGCGCAAGCGCGCCATTTGTGCCGCGGGCGGTGATGATGGAGAGCTCACGGCGAAACGCGACAAAAGCCTCCAGAATGGATGGTTGCCCCTGCATCCGAGCATAGGCCGGGCCCAGCTCATCGGACGTCTTGATCATAACCTGACCCTTGCCGTCATAGCCGCCACGCTGCGTCTTCAACACACAGGGGTAGCCAATCAGCGGGGCTTCTGATGTCAGATCATCCAGCAATTGTATGGCGACAAAAGGCGTCGTATGGACGCCGATGCCATTCAGGAACGTCTTTTCCAACAGGCGATTCTGACCGGTCTTCAGCGCGTCGATGGAGGGGCGGACCGGTACGTCGCGGCCTGACCGGCCCATGGGGCGGCCCGGGCGATCCGCCGTCAGGAAACGGACCGTGGGTAGCGGAATGTTCTCAAACTCATAGGTGATGACGTCGCACGCCGCAGCAAAGTCGCGCAGCGCCCCCTCATCCTTATAGGCCGCCTGCAGCGTCTCGTCAGCCACCTGGCTAGCGGGGCTATTGTCTTCCGGGCAGAAAATCAGCGTACGGTAACCGAGCCCGGCAGCGGCCTGGGCCAACATGCGGCCCAACTGACCGCCCCCCAGGATTCCAATGGTGCCGCCGGGCGCAACCCGCATCGGGCCGGCCTAGCCTTCGTCTTTGGGTTCAAGGGCAACCGCATCGGTCTGCGCCTGCCGCCAGGCCGCCAGCTTTTCGGCCACGGCCGCGTCGAGCAACGCGATGATTCCCGCCGCCAGAAGACCGGCATTCTTGGCTCCCGGCACCCCAATGGCCAGCGTGCCGACGGGTACGCCCCCGGGCATCTGGACGATCGAAAGCAGACTGTCCTGCCCTTTGAGCGCCTTGGATTCAACAGGCACGCCCAGCACCGGCAGCGTTGTCATGGCGGCTGCCATTCCCGGCAGGTGGGCCGCACCGCCGGCACCGGCAATAATCACTTTAAGGCCCCGGCCCTTGGCGTTTTTTGCATAGTCGTAAAGGCGATCCGGCGTTCGGTGTGCAGACACTATCCGGGTTTCATGGGCAACGCCCAAGGCCTCAAGCATGTCTGCGGCGTGTTTCATGATCGGCCAGTCGGACTGGCTGCCCATGATGATTCCCACCTGCGGCGTCTCTTTGGTCACAGCGACCCCTTCGCCCGGAAAAGCGCGGGATTATAGGGGGGATTGGCCCCCGGGCAAGGAGATTTGCCCGGCATGCGTCCGGGGCTCAGGCGATGATATCCGGCTGCAGCCGATCGCGGATCTGCGCAATCTGATCTTTTAGTGCCAGTTTCCGGCGCTTCAGCCGTTGGACCTGCAACTGGTCGACATGAAGCTGGTTGGACAGTGCGGTGATCGCGGCATCCATGTCGGCATGCTCGGTTGCCAGTGTGACAAGCCGGTGTTGCAATTCTTCCTGCTCGCTTGTCATCGCGGTTCGCCGGTCTCGTCAATGGGCCAAGTGCCATGATATCAGAGGCTCCCTGTCACCTCGACAACTTCGGCGGTTTTTCATGCTCGACCAACAGTCTTTCTGGGAATTCTCGACGGCACTCTACAGCGATCCTACCGTCAAAGAGTCATGCCTTGCGTTGCAGGATGAGTTTGACGCGGACGTCAATCTCGTCCTGTTTTGCCTGTGGGCCGGCGACGTTGACTCCAACATACTCGACCATGCAATCAACACGGCCTGGCCGGTCCAGCGTGACTTTGTAAAACCGTTGCGCGCCATGCGCCGGACGCTGAGCAAAGCGGGCGACGAAGCCGATCTGCGGGAACGCATTGCCGCCGCTGAACTTGCTGCGGAAAAACTGGAACAGGAGCGGTTGGGAGCGATCCTCTCACCCGGCAGACAACAGCCGTCGGCAAAGGCGGCTCGGCGCAATCTGATTGATTATGCAACACGGCTGGGCGCGGAAGAACAGGCCTTCATGGCGGCAGCAGCGCCGCTGCTGCGCGCTATTGTGGAGAACTGACTGAATCCCGCCAGCGATGCGCCAGCACGTTATCAATGTCGAATAGATCGAGAATGCGGCCTACCGCATTGTCGACAATATCGTCGACCGACTGCGGCATCGGGTAGAACGCCGGCATTGGCGGGGCAATAATGGCGCCCATCTCCGTCAGCGCCGTCATGGTCCTAAGGTGCCCGAGATGAAGCGGCGATTCGCGGACCTGAAGCACGAGCCTGCGGCGCTCCTTCAGAACAACATCAGCAGCCCTGCTGAGCAGAGTCGAAGTTACGCCGGTCGCAATCTCCGACATGCTTTTGACCGAACACGGCACAATGGCCATGCCCAGCGTCCGAAAGGACCCTGAGGCGATGGCCGCACCGATGTCCTTAACCTTGTAGTGATGATCGGCAAGGGCATAGACGTCTGCGGGTTTGTGATCCGTCTCGTAACCGAGGGTCAGTTCGGCGGCCTTCGACATCACCAGATGCGTTTCTATGCCCGAGTCGCTCAGTGCCTGTAACAGCCGGACCCCGTAGACCACCCCCGAAGCCCCGCTGATCCCGACGATCAAACGCGCAGGAACATGGGCCGGTTCAACCACGGCGCGGCCCATATGATGATCTTGCGTGACACATAACCCAGACTCGTGGTGTAATTTGATCGTTAGGTCATCTTAAAGGAGCAGGATATGAACGGTGAGGCGCATCTGACGTCCCTGGAAACCAAGCACCAAACTCTAGAGACCGAAATCCACGCGGAACTCAACCGCCCAGCCCCCGATCAATCCCGACTGACCAATTTGAAGCGCGAAAAACTCCGAATAAAGGAAGAGATATTTCGCTTTCAGAACTAGCGGCCCAGAGCCCGTGCCCTAATCGAACGACACATCCGGCTGCGGCATCGCGCTGAGATCAATGCTCGGCTGATCGGCATCCGGTGCCGCGACATCCGGCTGTGCTTCCGGCGGATTCTCCTTCGCCAGACGGTCGGCAGCTTTCTGGATGGCCGCATCCAGCTCGATCTGCGTGCACAAACCCAGTGACACCGGGTCGGTCGGCTTCAGATTGGTCATGTTCCAGTGCGTCCGGTCGCGGATCGATGCAATCGTCGGCTTTGTTGTGCCGATCAGTTTGCCGATCTGCGCATCCGTCAGCTCGCCATGATTGCGCACCAGCCAGGCAATCGCATCGGGCCGGTCCTGCCGCTTGGACACGGGCGTATAGCGCGGGCCCTTGCGCTTTTTCGGCTCCGGCATATTCGTTTCGGCGATCTGCAGCTTGGCTTCAGGATCGGCCTCGCAGCGGACGATTTCTTCAGCGGTCAACTGACCGTTCGAGGTTGGATCGAGCCCGACGATGTTCTGGGCAACCTCGCCATCGGCGATGCCCTGTACTTCAAGCGAATGCAAACCACAAAAGTCGCCGATCTGCTGAAATGTCAGCATCGTGTTGTCGACCAGCCAAACGGCGGTTGCCTTCGGCATCAGCGGTAATGCCATAGTCCTTCTCCTACGCGTCGCATCGACGCGATTTCAGGTGTCAATGCTGTGGTGATGTTCGCTTTTATAGGCTGATAGGCGCCGAAACTGAAGCGATTTGGGGATGACGGCCTCAGCGGCTCTCTTCGAGGGCTTTGAGGAGGATATGCAAGCTATCACGGACGCTGTGTCCCGCCGTATCGACAATGATGCGGTCTCTCGTCCAGGGTTGATAGTCACTGGCGACAATTTCTTCCCATGTCGGCAGGCTCAGATTCGGCACATCGACTGTTCGGGTTTCCACCCGGTGGCGGTGTTCCTGAGGATCAGAGCAGACAATTTCAACCTCTTTAACGGATGCGCCTGCCTGTTCCCCCACCGCCCGCCAGGCGTCGCGCGTCAATGCAATCGGGTTGACGGAATCAGCAATGACAGTGTGTCCCAACGCCAGATTGTCGCCGACGACCGCATAGGCTGCCAGATACCCTTCCGGGCCGACGAACCGGTCACCGATCCCGTCCCGGATCGCCTGTTCAATGCTGTCGATCCGGATATGCACAGCCGACAATTCGGTCGCCAGCAGCCGTGCCAGAGTGGACTTTCCCGAACCCGGCAGCCCGGCAAAGACAATCAGCATCGGCATATCAGCCACCCAGCCTAATCCACCGTCAGGATGATCTTGCCGATATGAGCGCTGGTTTCCATCCGCCGCTGCGCGTCGCCCGCGGCGGCCAGCGGCATGGTCGAATCAATCACCGGCTTGATCGTTCCATCTTCAAAGAGCGGCCAGACCTGGTCATGCACGGCTGAGACAACCTCGCCTTTCTGCGCGGGCGTGCGGGTGCGCAGCGTGGAGCCGGTGACCGTCAGCCGGTTGAGCATGATCGGCACGATGGAAATCTCCGCCGAGGGGCTGCGCAGAAACGCGATGCTGACATGGCGGCCTTCCATCCGCAGCAGCCCCAAATCCTTGGCAAGATAATCGCCGCCGACCATGTCGAGAATGACATCCAGGCCCTCGCCACCGGTCTCCTCCTTGATGACGGCAACGAAATCCTCGTCCCTGTAATTGATCGCGCGTTTGGCGCCCAAGTCTTCGCAGACAGCGCATTTTTCGGCCGAGCCGGCAGTAGCATAGACCTCGGCACCGCGCGCCTTGGCCAGCATGATCGCCGATGTGCCGATGCCCGATGAGCCGCCATGCACCATGAAGCGCTCACCCGATTTGAGCGCACCGCGATCGAACACATTGGTCCAGACCGTACAGAAGGTCTCCATGATCGCCGCGCCCTGCACCATATCGAACCCTTTGGGCAGCGGCAGAACCTGCACCGCAGGCACGGCGCAATACGTGGCATAGCCGCCACCGGCGAGCAGCGCACAAACGGCATCACCAATTTCAAAGCCGGTCACGCCATCACCCAGCGCTGCGATTTCCCCTGCGCATTCGAGGCCCATGATCTCTGACGCGCCTGGAGGCGGTGGATAATTGCCTTCACGCTGCACCGAATCTGCCCGGTTGATCCCGGCTGCCCGGACACGGATCAGCACTTCACCGGCCTGAGGCGCGGGCACCGCGACATCTTCAAGACGCAGATTTTCAGGCCCGCCCGGTTCCGTAACGACAATCGCCGACGCTGCTGCTGGTATGTTGGACATTCTGATCATCCCCGATTTGGTCTATTTTGAGGGCACCATATCAGTGGCCATTGGGAGCACAAGATGGATTTGGATGACCTGCCGCGCAAACAACCCGGCGCTGCCGAGGCGCTTGCCAGGGAATCGCTGGATGATCTTTCAGTCTATGAGTTGAAAGAGAGGATTGAGCTTCTGGAAGCCGAAATCGCCCGCACGCAGCAGGCCATCGGCCGCAAGGAAGCGGGTCAGTCGGCGGCGGACAAGCTCTTCAAATAGCGCCGCTCACAGTGATCACGCTTTTGTTAATAGTGTGTTCAGAAACAGTCCCTATATATGAAGTCGTGATCGGTTTTCCCCCTCCCTAGACCGATCACGACCTCCCTAAACTTGGGCCGCTCCGCATCAGCTGGGCGGCCCCTTTTTTTTGTCATCGTCCGCCGGTCGGCCAAAACGCCAGGGCTCTGATCGCCGCAAGGGACGCCCGACAGCCGGCGGCATCCTGTGCCGTGCCCTGGTAAGAAAACCGTCGACTTCCGGGCGGGTGCGGCGGAAGCGCCGGAGCCTTCTGAGAGCCGGGCGGCTTGTCGACAACAGCAATGCAAGACCGGCCATGATCAGAATCAGACCCAGGGGGATCGGCAACGGCACGAACATCACGCCCAGGACAATCAGCAACAGCGCGACAATTTGCAGAAAGACAGACATTAAGGCCCAACATGGAACGGGTAGGGACTACCCATGGGCCCCAATATGGCGCAAAGCACGGGAAACTCTACAGAGATTCGCCTTTCAGAAGTCGGGGCAGGGTCCCGACGGTGCCACGCGCATGCTCCATAAAGAACTGCTTTACCGGACCCAGCCGCTCTACCGCAGCCAAACCAACATCACGCGCGAGCCGGAGCGGCGCGATATCGTTGGTGAAGAGCGCATTGAGACTGTCGGTCACCGTCGCCAGCGTAAGCGTATCAACCCGGCGCCACCGGTCATACCGTTCCAGTACGATAGTGGATCCCACATCAAGGCCGAGGCGGGCTGAATCCGTCACCAGTTCCGCCAAAGCCGCGACATCGCGCCAGCCGAGATTGAGCCCCTGACCCGCAATCGGGTGAATGCCATGCGCTGCATCCCCCACCAACGCTAGCCGTGTGTCGGTAAATCGCTCCGCTACATGGACCGCATAGGGGTAGCCGAAACGCGGTCCAACAGCATGAACCGCGCCCATGAACCCGCCAAAGCGGCGGGCAATCTCCTGATCGAACGCTGCATCCTCCAGCTTCAGGATGGCAACAGCAACATCGGGCGCTTCACTCCAGACCAGCGACGAGCGCGTTCCCTGCAAGGGCAGAATGGCGAATGGTCCGGGCGTCAAAAACCGTTCATGGGCAATGCCATGATGCGGTTTTTCATGCTCGACCGTTGTAACGATGCCCGTCTGATCATAGCGGTGACCCACCGTTTTGATCCCGGCGGATTGCCGGATGCGAGAGCTGCGTCCATCCGCCCCGACAATCAGCGCTGCATGGACGGTTTGGCCATCCTGCAGTAAGGCGGCGGCCACGCCGCCCTCTCGCTCTACGCTTTCGACCCGGGCCGGGGCCACGATCTTAACCGTCGGCAAATCCTGAAGCGTCTGGATCAACCCGCCACGAATATGCCGATTCTCAACCATTTGGCCGAACGGGTCCCGGCCCAGTGCCTGATGGTCGAAATTCAGGAAAACCGGCGCCGAACCATCGGTGACACGAATATCAAGAATCGGTTCAGCGTGCCCGGCCATGGCGTCCCAGGCTCCGATAGCCTGCAGCATCTGCCAGGAAGAATAGGCAATCGCCGTCACCCGGCCATCGAATTCAGGCGCCACCGTGTCATCCAAGTCAACCGCATCAACAAGCGCCACGTCCAGACCGGCGCGCCCCAGAGCAACGGCCAGCGTCAAGCCGGCCATACCCCCACCGACGATCAGGACATGATGTGAGCTGGATTTGGTCATCCCTCTATATTTCGCACCCTTTGGCCAGATGTCCACGCTGATTACATCAGCAGGACTGCACAAATTATAGCCTGGACCTCATCCGTGATTAAAAACTGTGCACACCATGGTCCCTATCCAATAGACCGAGGCCAAACAGAAATCCCTATTTTTACAATAAAATCAATATTTTACCGCAGTTGCGCTGATTCTGGCACGGTTCTTGACTCTGCTAGGGGAGAAGGGAGCGGGAATTCCCCTGTTCGCCTTTCCAATAAAGTTCGATCCACGAGGCATAGGACGAAACCATGAAACTGATCATAGCGATCATCAAACCATCGAAACTGCAGGAGGTACGCGAGGCGCTTACCGAACTCGACGTCGCAGGCATGACTGTCAGCGAAGTGAAGGGCTTTGGACGCCAGAAGGGGCATACGGAAATCTACCGTGGCGCCGAATACGAGGTCAGCTTCCTGCCGAAGCTGAAGCTCGAAATGGTTGTCGCGGCGGACAAGGTCGAGAGCGTCGTCGAGGCCGTCATGAGCGCAGCCAAGACCGGCAATATCGGCGACGGCAAGTTGTTTGTCGCTCCGATTGAGTATGCGGCGCGCATCCGCACCGGCGAGACGGGCCCCGAGTCGCTCTAGCCAACACCCCACGGAGAAAAAAATGAACAAAACGTCAAAAGTTCTGGCTTTTGCGGCGATAGCGACAGGAGCCGTTGCATTCGCAACGCCTGCGGCCGCAGCCGTGTCAGCGGAATCACAATTTATCTTTAACTCGCTGCTGTTTCTGATCGGCGGCTTCCTGGTGATGTGGATGGCCGCCGGCTTCTGCATGCTGGAGGCTGGGCTGGTCCGCTCGAAAAACGTGGCCAATATGTGCGTCAAGAATATCGGCCTCTATTCAATTGCCGGTATCATGTACTTCCTCGTCGGTTACGACCTGATGTACACGGACGTTTCCGGATATCTGGGCACGTTCTCGATGTTCGCGCCGGACGACTCAGAAGTCATCACGGACGCAGGCTTTGTTGGCGAAGGCGGCTACTCTGCTGCCTCTGACTGGTTCTTCCAGATGGTGTTTGTCGCCACGGCGGCCTCCATTGTCTCTGGTACCCTGGCCGAACGTATCAAGCTGTTCCCCTTCTTCATCTTTGTCATCATCCTGACCGGCATCATCTATCCGATTCAGGGTTCCTGGCAGTGGGGCGGCGGCTGGTTGTCGGAAGCTGGCTTCAGCGACTTTGCCGGATCCACCATCGTACACTCGACAGGCGGTTGGGCAGCCCTGGCTGGCGCCATCTTCCTGGGCGCGCGGAAAGGCAAATACGGCCCGGATGGCAAGGTTAACGCCATCCCCGGCAACAACCTGCCACTCGCGACCCTGGGCACCTTCATCCTGTGGCTCGGCTGGTTCGGCTTCAACGGCGCCTCGCAGCTCGCCATGGGCTCGGCCGTTGATGTAGCAGCAGTGTCGCAAATCTTCGCCAATACCAATCTGGCCGCGGCCGGCGGTACGGTTGCTGCGATCCTGACGAGCAAGCTGGTCTACAAGAAAGTCGACCTGACCATCGTGCTGAACGGCGCGCTCGCCGGTCTGGTCTCGATCACCGCTGAACCGCTGGCGCCCAGCTTCGGTGCCGCCGTGCTGATCGGCGCCGTTGGTGGCGTGTTGGTGGTGTTCGCCATTCCGCTGCTCGACAAGCTGAAGATCGACGATGTCGTCGGCGCCATTTCCGTCCACCTGGTGGCCGGTATCTGGGGCACGCTGGCTGTGCCGATCACCAATGGCGATACCAACTTCGGTTCTCAAATTCTGGGTATCGTCGCCATTGGCGCCTTTGTCTTCATCGTCAGCGCGATTGTCTGGGCTATCCTGAAATTCACCATCGGGATCCGGATGAGCGAAGAAGACGAGCACGAAGGGGCGGATTACGCCGAACTAGGGATGGAAGCCTATCCCGAATTCGGCCGCGGTTCGCAGTCCATCATGTAACGGAGGGGGTCAGTCCGGAAGCCAAACGGTTTTGACCGCAGACGCTTCCGGACTCACCACTCCAGTTCTCTCCCCGGCTTCTCCCAGCCGGATGCCCTTCGGGGCAACCAGGCCCGCCCAAGATTTCATCATCCTGGGCGGGCCTGGCCTATTTTTTAGGCAGGTTTTCTGGTCGATGCTATCGGTACTATTACGGGTACGGTCCGTCTAACCCCCTCAAAACATGGATTAAAAGGTGCACCAGAAGGAAACTGGCACGGTTCTTGGTACCCAAGGGTTAGAAGACCGGCTGGAACGAGTTCTCGATTCCGGCCTTTGGGAGAGAGCTAGGGAGAAGGTCCATGGAAGCCACCGTGCAAGGGGCTGACGTTTTTTTCGTGTTAATGGGGGCGATCCTCGTCTTCCTGATGCATGGCGGGTTCGCGTTCCTCGAAGTGGGAACCGTCCGCAAAAAGAATCAGGTGAACGCCCTGATGAAAATTCTGGTCGACTTCTGCATGTCGACCATCGTCTATTTCTTCGTCGGCTATATGGTTGCCTACGGCACCAGCTTCCTGATGGACGCTGCGATGCTGAACGGATCTGCCGAAGGCTCGCCCTTCGCGGGCAGCGGCTACGACCTGGTAAAGTTCTTCTTCCTGCTGACCTTTGCCGCCGCCATTCCTGCGATCATTTCCGGCGGCATTGCCGAGCGCGCGCGGTTCGTGCCGCAGCTGGTTGCCACAGCCGTCATCGTCGGCGTCGCCTATCCCTTCTTCGAGGGGGTGATCTGGAACGGCAACTGGGGGTTCCAGGGCTGGCTCGAAGCCACCTTCGGCGCACCATTCAACGATTTCGCCGGGTCCATCGTCGTCCACGGTGTGGGCGGCTGGATCGCACTCGGCGCCGTGATCATGCTGGGCGCGCGGCAGGGCCGCTATCGGTCCGATGGCTCGGTCGTCGGCATTCCACCATCGAACATTCCCTTTCTGGCGCTCGGCTCCTGGTTCCTGTGCGTCGGCTGGTTCGGTTTCAACGTCATGAGCGCCCAGGCACTCGACGGCATTGATGGCCTCGTCGCCGTGAACTCGCTGCTGGCCATGGCCGGCGGCGTATTGGCGGCCTTTATCGTCGGCAAGAACGACCCGGGCTTTGTCCACAATGGCGCGCTGGCAGGTCTTGTCGCTGTCTGCGCCGGGTCAAATGTGATGCACCCCATCGGCTCTCTGGCCGTCGGTGCGGGCGCCGGTGCGATCTTCGTGATTTTCTTCACCCTCTGCCAGAACAAGTGGAAGATCGACGATGTGCTGGGTGTGTGGCCATTGCATGGGCTCTGTGGCCTGTGGGGCGGCATCGCTGCCGGTATCTTCGGCTCGGAAGCACTGGGCGGCCTCGGCGGCGTGAGCTTCATGTCACAGCTGGTCGGTAGCCTGGCCGGTGTGATCTTCGCGCTGATCGTCGGCTTTGTCGTCTATGGCGCGATCAAAGCCACGATCGGGTTCCGCATGTCGGAAGAGGACGAGTTCCGCGGCGCCGATCTGGCGCTGCACAACATCAGCGCCTATCCGGAAGACGATTTGTCATCCCGCTAGTGCATGACCCGGTTTAAACAGGCATGGGGCGGCCGTTGGGTCGCCCCATTTCTGTTTGGCTTGCGGCTTGTGCGCGAGTCCCCGCCCCGGTAAAGTGCCCCATGTTTTGCATTTGTTCCGGTAGGACCGGTGCTTAATCCCAGACTGACCCAACTGCCCGGGCATACGTGGACGCAACTCCGCGCGCTTTTGGACGGGCTGGCCTCAGGCCGGAACGACCCGCTTGATCTGACCATCGGGGAACCGCGCCACCCGATGCCGGCGCTGATCGGCGACGCCCTGCAGACCCATCAGGCGCTTTACGCCAAGTACCCCCCCATCCAGGGAACGCCTGAATGGCAGGACGCGGTGACCAACTGGCTGGGACGGCGCTATGGCTTGAGTGACATAGACCCCGACCGGCACGTCCTACCCGTGGCGGGCACGCGCGAAGGCCTTTTCAATGCCGCCTTTGTTACAGTGCCCGGCGACCGCATCGACCCGCGACCGCTGGTTCTGATGCCCAACCCGTTCTACCAGTGCTACGCCGCTGCAGCCTTGTCCGCCGGCGCCGAACCCCGCTATGTGGCGGCAACAGCAGAAACCGGCTTCATGCCGGATTTTGCCGGTCTGGACGAAGCGACCCTGCAGCAGACAGCGGTCATCTATCTGTGCAGCCCGGCGAACCCCCAGGGAACCGTAGCCGATCAGGTCTATTTCGAAGCGTTGATCGGCCTGTGCCGACGCCATGACATCACGCTGATCGTCGATGAATGCTATGCGGAGATCTATATTGATGCGCCGCCACTGGGGGTTATGGAGGCCTGCCATCTGATGGCCGAGACAGGGCTGGGTGACCGTGCCGACCCCTACGCCAATGTGCTGGCGTTTCATTCGCTGTCGAAGCGGTCAAACGCGCCCGGCCTGCGATCCGGCTTTGTCGCTGGCGATCCCAAACTGATCGCGGCCTACAAGGAACTTCGCGCCTATGGCGGTAGCCCGTCGCCGCTGCCGGTCTATGCCGCCGCGGCCGCTGCGTGGAACGACGAAGCGCATGTTGAAGAAAACAGAAGGCTCTATCGGCAAAAATTTGACGCAGCAGAGCGGATTCTAAATGGCCACTTCAAGGCCTACCGGCCTGGCGGCGGCTTTTATCTATGGCTGGATGTCGAGGACGGCACCGCCGCCGCCCGTCAACTTTGGACCGACGTCGGTGTCAGAGTCCTTCCTGGAGCGTTTCTGTCGCATAGCAATGGCTCCAATCCTGGGGCCCAATATATCCGTGTCGCGCTGGTTCAGCCCCTCGATATCACTGAAACCGCCCTGACCTCTCTCGTTGAAACATTGGGAAACCGCTGATGGCGAGCTCCGCTGTTCAATCGAAACGGTCCTTTCTCCCCGAGGGGCTGGTCGTCTTTGCAAAACGCCGGGCGGTAGAGCTTTCGGGTCTGGCGGTGATTGCCCTGGGTGTTGCCATTGCCCTGGCACTGATCAGCTTCAACCCGAACGACCCCAGCTGGAACAATGTAGGCGACACAGCGCCGACCAACTGGTTGGGCACGCCCGGTGCTTATACAGCCGATATTGCCATCCAGATGCTGGGTTATGCCGCCTATGCTCTGGTACTCGCGCTGATCGGCTGGGGGATCAGGATCATGACCCACCAGCCGCTGACCGGTTTCTGGCTTTATCTTTCCCTGCTGCCCATTGCGCTGATTCTGACCGCGGCAGCCGCGAGCGCGTTCAGCCCGGCCGAACCCGGACTATTGGGCACCGGTCTGGGCGGCTATCTGGGGCAGTTTATCTATCTGCAGCTGCAGGGACTGGTGGCGCAGGCCGGTGTACCCGGCTTCGTGCTGTTCCTGCTGTTGGCTGTGATCGCCCTCGCGCTGCTGATTCCGGCCATGGGGATTCCGACGCATTATTGGCAGGGGCTCGGACAGGCGCTTCTTTGGCCGCTGAAGCGCCGCACAGCCGTTGCTGACAGCGGCAGCGAGCCGGTCGCGGAAAAACCAAAACGCAAAACCCGTGCCGCCAAAGCACCCAAACCTGCGAAGAAAACCAAGGCCAAGGCGGAAAAAACAGAAAAACGCCGCGCCCGCGTCACACGCGACCCGCCCAAATTGCGCGAAGGCAAACGCGCCCAGGCCGAAAAACAACCGGCGCTGGATCTGGAACCTGGTGCAGACTTTACCCTGCCACCCCTGGCGCTCTTGACCGAATCCACGCCGCCCAGTGCGGCAGACCAGATCAGCGAAGACGCGTTGGAACAGAACGCCCGGTTGCTGGAATCAGCGCTGGATGATTTTGGGGTCAAAGGCGAGATCACCCAGGTCCGTCCCGGACCCGTTGTCACGCTTTATGAGCTGGAACCCGCCCCCGGCACCAAATCGTCGCGGGTGATCGGATTGGCCGATGATATCGCCCGGCAGATGAGCGCGATCAGCGCGCGTGTTGCTGTCGTCCCCGGCCGCAATGCCATCGGTATCGAACTGCCCAACGCGAAGCGCGAAACCGTCCTGCTGCGGGAACTGCTGGGCGATCAGGCCTATGAAAAGAACAAGGCAGGGCTGCCCCTGACCCTGGGCAAGGATATCGGCGGCGCGCCCGTGATCGCCGACCTGTCGACCATGCCGCATCTGTTGATTGCCGGCACCACAGGTTCGGGCAAATCGGTCGCGATCAACACCATGATCCTGTCATTGCTTTACCGCCTGACACCGGCTGATTGCCGGCTGATCATGATCGACCCCAAGATGCTGGAGCTGTCAGTTTATGACGACATTCCCCATCTGCTGACGCCGGTTGTCACGGACCCGCGCAAAGCCGTGGTCAGCCTGAAATGGGCGGTCCGGGAGATGGAAGACCGTTACAAGGCCATGTCGAAACTCGGCGTGCGGAATTTGAGCGCCTATAATCAACGGCTCGCCGAAGCCGAGAAAAAAGGCGAGGAACTGATCCGCACGGTGCAGACCGGGTTCGACCCTGAAACCGGGCAGCCGATCTATGAAGATCAGGCGCTCGACCTGACACCCCTGCCGCTGATTGTGGTGATCGTCGATGAAATGGCCGATCTGATGATGGTGGCCGGCAAGGAGGTGGAAGGATCGATCCAGCGGCTGGCGCAGATGGCGCGGGCGTCGGGCATCCATCTGATCATGGCCACCCAGCGTCCCTCGGTCGATGTCATCACGGGCACCATCAAAGCCAATTTCCCCACCCGTATCAGCTTTCAGGTGACGTCCAAGATCGACAGCCGCACCATTCTGGGCGAGCAGGGGGCGGAACAATTGCTGGGCCGGGGCGACATGCTTTATCTGGCCGGCGGCGGGCGGGTAACCCGCGTGCACGGCCCCTTTGTCAGCGATGAAGAAGTCGAAGAGATCGTCAATTTCCTCAAACGCCAGGGCGCGCCGGATTATGTCACCGCGGTCACCGAGGAACCCGAAGGCGGCTTCGATACGATCCTGGATATGGCAGCAGGCGGCGGCAGCGATGGCGGCAACAGCGACGACGCGCTTTACGATCAGGCTGTTGCGCTTGTGGCGCGTGAAGGCAAGGCCTCCACGAGCTTTGTCCAGCGGCACCTGCAGATTGGCTATAACCGCGCCGCACGCATCATTGAGCGCATGGAAAAAGAAGGCGTCGTCAGCTCGGCCAACCATGTCGGCAAACGCGAGGTGCTGGTCGGCGACCACAGCGTCTGACGCCTTAATCAGGCCGTTCATTCCGCAGACAGGTTCACCGGTATAGGCTACAGGTTCACCGGTATAGGCTATCGCCCATGATTCGCTTGAAAACCATCGCTCTGGCCTGCGTGGCTGTGTTGGCCCCGCTGTCCGTCACCGCTGAAACCACGGTCGAGGATATTATCTGGAACAGTCCTGACGCGCCCGCCACGACCACCGAGGCTGAAGATCTGGCCCGGATTGAAGCCTATATGGACGGCATCGAGACGCTGCAGGCCAGGTTCTACCAAACCGCGCCAAACCGCTATGTTTCAACGGGTACGCTTTCGTTGCAGAAGCCGGGCAAGCTGCGTTTTGAATATGAACCGCCGTCGCCGCTGCTGGTCGTCTCCAACGGGTCAGCGATCACGCTGATCGACTATGATTTGAAGCAGGTAACGCGCTGGCCGATCAACGACACCCCGTTGCGGCCACTGGTGCGGGCCAATCTGGCTTTCGGAGACGATGTCGAGATCGTCGACCTGGAACGCAGCGACGCGTGGATCCGGGTCAGTGTGGTGGATCCGGAAAACCGTGACGAGGGCACCATGCGCCTCGTGTTCAAACGCGAGCCGTTTGAATTGAACCAGTGGGAAGTGATTGACGGCCGGGGACAGGTCACCATTGTGGCGCTCGATGATATGGAAAAGAACGTCGCGTTGGACGAGTCGTTGTGGAAATGGGACGATCCAAGGCCACAGCGCACCCGCCGGTTACCGGGCAAACGTTAGGACTTTCGGCACCGGAATGCCCCGCATTGTGGCTGATTCGCCGTCACACCACAGGCCCCTCTACTCTGAAAACCGGTATTCGAAGCAGCCCTGCGTTTCACGCAGGGGTCGCAACGCCTTGAAGACGCATCCTTAATCATAGTCACGAGAACGTGACGCTTTATTAGGCAATAATGCTGTTGAATTTTTGTGACAGCCTAACCAAATACACCACAGCGAACGCCGATCGGTACAGCTGCACAACCCCTCCCTTGGTGTTCTGTATCGGGCGATCGCGGGTACCGGACCCCCTCCTGGTACCGAGCGCGTAAGCGCAAAGCCCGGCCGGAATTTTTCTCCGGCCGGGCTTTTTTATTGTCCTGCGCCTGATAGTCTGGCCCCACCACACAATAAGGAAACCCCCGCGTTGGACGACGACCTCGATGTATTGGAAGAAGACCGGCAAACCGCGCTGATGGCCATTGGCCGGTTAGGTCAGGTTGTCGGTGGCCTGCCGTGGTTCAGCCGCCTTGGCCAACCCCTGAGCCAAGACGAAGAAGCCATGGCGCAGCGCTATCTCGACATGCTGGGCTTCCCGGACGCTGTTCCCGTCATGACGGAGGACTGGGCCGAAGCCGGCGTTGCCGCAGAAAATCCGGATTTCGACAGTGAGGGTTGGGAAGTCGAAGAACAGCTTCGCGCTGATTTAAGCCGTGAAGCCCTGACCTATTTCGACGAAACCGAGCTGGGGGACGCGCTCGCCAAGATCGCTGACACCGCCGGCCCCGTGGTTCTGGACGCAGGCGCCAGCGCTGCATCCCTATGGGCGGTGGAAGATGGCTCTATCATCGACGCGGCTGCCGGCCAGGCCGTTCAGGCCTGCTATTGCGCCGGACTCGTGCTTGCTGCACAGGCCGTCGAAGACCACCCGTTTGCCCTTAAATTTCGCTTGTTTGAAATGGGCCGCTGGCCCATCGGCTTAAGCGGACGCACATTTCATATCTTCTAGGCACCATCCATGACTCTGCGACTGACCACCTGGAATATCAACTCCGTCCGCCTGCGCATCGATCAAGTGACCCGGTTTCTTGAACGCGTCCAACCGGACGTGCTCTGCCTGCAGGAAACCAAAGTGCCCGACCCGCTGTTTCCGCTAAAAGCGTTCAACAAGCTGGGCTATGAACATCACGCCGTCGCGGGCCAGAAGGGCTATCACGGGGTTGCCATCCTGTCCCGCATACCCATGAAAAACGCCACTCGCAGGGACTGGTCCGGGAAGGAAGATGCCCGACACGTCTATGCAACGCTGGAGAACGGCATCACCGTGCATAATTTCTATGTACCTGCGGGTGGCGATATTCCGGACCCGGAGGAAAACGAGAAATTCGCCCACAAGCTGAGCTTTATGGACGAAATGACCGGATGGTTTCCAGATAGCTATTCACCCGATGACAAGCTGATCCTGGTCGGCGACTTGAATGTGGCACCCTCTGAACACGATGTCTGGTCGCACAAGCAATTGCTCAAGGTCGTCTCCCACACACCCATTGAAGTCGAAAAGCTGGGCGCTGTTCAGGGCGCACTTAACTGGGTCGATGCGGTACGCGAAGTCTCACCGGAACCGGAAAAGCTCTACAGCTGGTGGAGTTACCGGGCGCGCGACTGGCGCGCTTCGAACCGTGGCAGGCGGCTGGACCATGTCTGGGTCACACCGCCGCTGGGCCCCAAGATCCGGTCCATGGAAATCTTCGATGAAGCACGTGATTGGGAGAAACCCTCCGACCACGCGCCGATCACCGTCGAGCTAGACGTCTAGTTCCAGACCGTCTTGCGCAACGATGGTGCCGGGCCGCAGGCGACTGGCTTCCTGTGCCACCCGATCCATGAAAGCATCGTCATGGCCGGGGTCATGATGAAAAATCACAAAGGTTTCGACGCCTGCCGCGTCGGCCAGCCGCACTCCCTCCTGCCAGGTGGAATGCCCATGACCACCGTGGCGGGCAAACTCATCATCCGTATAGGTACAATCATAGATGAACAGGTCGGCACCCGCGATAAGACCGAGGATATTCTGGTCCAGTACGCCTGGAACATGCGTCGTATCGGTAACGTAACAGATTGCCGATTCAGCATGCTCGATACGGTAGCCCGTCGCCCCGTTCGGATGATTCAACGGTGCGGTTCGAATAGTAATCTCGTCGCTAGGGCTGACAGTCTCGCCAGCGGTAAAGTCCGCGAACCCTATATTGGCGCGATATACATCAAGGGTGATGGGGAAAAGCGGTGGCTGCATCAGCCCGTCGATAATGGCGCCGATCTCTTGCCCATTTTCCAGATGCCCCGCCCAGATACGGCATTCGATATCCGGCCTGAAAAGCGGCTGCAGAAAGGGAAACCCGATGATGTGGTCGTAGTGGCAGTGACTGAGAAAAATATCAATCCGGTCAGGTCCGGCGATGGTGTCGCCCAGGGGCCGCAGACCGCTTCCGGCATCCAGAATAAGCCGACGGTCACCGCAACGAACCTCGACGCAGGACGAATTGCCCCCATAGCGAGCCGTTTCGGGGCCAGAGCACGGGATTGAACCGCGGACACCCCAGAACTTTACATGCACGCTGCTCTCCCCTCTTTTGAGCGACGTCACGACATTAGGTCACAAAGTCAGGATCGTCTTTTGTGACCTAGATCACACAACGAGGCGGTAGCCACCGCTTTCCGTGACCAGGAGGCTCGCATTGGAAGGGTCCCGCTCGATCTTCTGGCGCAGTCGATAAATATGGGTCTCGAGCGTATGGGTGGTGACCCCTGCGTTATAGCCCCATACTTCGTCGAGCAGTTTGTCCCGACCGACAGGTGCGCCAGCACGATAGAGGTATTTCAGGATATCGGTTTCCTTTTCCGTCAGCCTGACTTTCTGACCGTTCTGGTCGTCATCAATAAGAAGTTTGCGACTGGGCTGAAAGGTGTAGGGACCGATCTTGAATACCGCATCTTCGCTGGTCTCGAACTGACGGAGCTGTGCGCGGATCCGCGCCAGCAGCACCCCGAAATTAAACGGCTTACCGACATAGTCATTGGCGCCAGATTCAAGGCCGAGGATGGTATCGGCGTCTGTGTCAGCTGCGGTCAGCAGGATAACCGGAACTTTGACGCCGTGCTTGCGCATCAGACGGCAAACCTCGCGCCCGTCGATATCGGGTAGGCCAACATCCAGCAGAACAATGTCATATTCCTGCTCGCGAGCCTTGTTCAGACCCTCAGATCCGGTCTCAGCCTCTTCCGTCTCAAACTCGTCCGTCAGCCGGAGCTGCCCGGCCAGTGATGACCGAAGATCGTTGTCATCATCAATCAATAACGCCTTCTTGTGGGACTTCATGAATGCTCCATGGGATCAGGCGAAAAGCGAAGGGCATTGTTATACCGCCTATAAGAGCCGTATATAAGCGCGATGACCTATTCGTCGACGGTTCCACGCGACCCTGAAGACCGGCAGGCGCTGTTACGCCGGGTCGAGGACGCCGGGCGCGATCTGCGCCGCGGCCGCATGGTCGTGCTGTATGGCGAAAAAACCCGTTTTGCAGTGCTGGCCGCTGAATGTATCACGGGCGATGCGTTCGCGGCCCTTAGGCGCCGTGGAGACGACAATACGCTTGTCGCGATGACATCGAATCGCGCGGCTGTGCTGCGGATCAGCCCGACGGGGAACAACACCGTCATCGTTTCCATGCCCGATCACTTTAACTCCCGGCTGATCCGATCACTGGCGGATCCAACACAGGATCTCAGCAATCCCGTAAGGGGGCCTTTCGTTCCCGAAACGGAAGCGCCGTCGCCGGTGCTCGACGCCGCCATCCGGCTTTGCAAACTGGTTCATCTGCTGCCGATGGTTGTTGTCGCAGAGATCGATGGCCCCATGGATGGTGTTCTGGAGATCAGGACCGATGACGTCTGGGCGTTCGACGAAACCGCCGCCATCAGTTTACAGCGCGTGTCCTCTGCACGGGTGCCGTTGCAGGGTGCCGAAGACTCACGTTTGATCGCGTTTCGACCAATGGATGGCGGAGTGGAACATCTGGCCATCGTGATTGGCGACCCGTCACGCGAAACCCCGGTTCTGGCGCGCCTGCACTCAGAATGTTTCACCGGCGACCTTCTGGAGTCGCTGAAATGCGACTGCGGTCAGCAGTTGCGCGGCGCCATCGAAGAAATCAGCGCCGCGGGCGGCGGCGTGCTTCTCTATCTGGCTCAGGAAGGGCGCGGTATCGGCCTGATCAACAAGTTGCGGGCGTACCATTTGCAGGACGAAGGTTTCGATACGATTGAGGCAAACGAACGGCTGGGATTCGACCCGGATGAAAGACTGTTTCTGCCAGCCGCGGAGATGCTGCGGAATCTGGGCTTCACACAGATCCGCCTGATGACCAACAACCCCGACAAAGTGGAAACACTGTCACGGCTGGGCATTGACGTGGTTGAACGCGTACCGCACGAGTTTCCCTCCAACGCGCATAATGAACTTTACCTAGCAACCAAGGCCAAACGCAGCGGTCACTACCTGTCAGCCGGAAAAAAGTCCGCCGGCCGGAAACCCTAATATGGATATTGTCGTTACAGGGGACGGATGGCTGCAATGGGGCGATACACAGGTGCGCTGTGCCTTGGGTAAGGGCGGTCTAAGCCTCAACAAGAAAGAAGGCGACGGCACCACACCGGTCGGGACGTTTCCGTTACGACGTTTACTCTTCCGGGAAGACCGTCTGGAGAGGCCGAAAACCCGGCTTCCGACGCTCGCGATCGATGAACATGACGCCTGGTGTGATGATCCCGATTATCCACTCTATAATACCAAGGTCGCGACACCTTATCCGGCGCGGACGGAACCGCTGTGGCGCGAGGACCATCTCTATGATTTGATTGTGGTTCTGGGCCACAACGATGATCCGGTTGTCCCGGGCGCGGGCAGCGCCATCTTCCTCCATGTCGCCAAGCCCGGATACGAACCGACCGAAGGCTGCGTAGCCCTCGATATCGATGATCTTTTGACTCTGCTCGCAGAAACGTCGCGCGAGGATACATTGACGGTTCAGAAGGGAACCCCTTAGCGAAGGGGCTGGCGTGCGCCAAAAATGGCGGTGCCGACGCGAACATGAGTCGCCCCCATTTCGACCGCCAACGGATAGTCCCCACTCATCCCCATGCTGAGACCCAATACCCCGTTCCGCTCGGCGAACTTGCGCAACAGCGCAAAATGAAGCGATGCGGCCTCATCAGAGGGCGGAATACACATTAACCCTTGCAGAGTCAGGCCCACTTCATCCCTGCAAATTCGGACCAGATCATCCACATCCGCAGGCAGAACACCGCCTTTCTGTGGCTCTTCGCCCGTGTTGACCTGGACGAAACAAGTCAGTTTTCTCTCAAGCTCTGCTGCGTGCCGGGCGACCGCACGGGCAATGCGTGGGCGGTCAATTGAATGGATCACATCAAACAGCGCAACCGCATCGCGCGCCTTGTTGGATTGCAGCCCGCCGATCAAATGAAGCACCGCATCCGGGTATGCAGACTTCAACTCAGGCCATTTGCTTTGCGCCTCCTGCACACGGTTTTCGCCGAAGTGCCGGTGACCGGCTCGCAGGGCCGCCTCGATGGTCTCAGCCGGATGGGTCTTTGACACCGCGATCAACGTGATCTCCGATGGCACGCGACCGACGTTTTTCGCAGCCGAAGCAATCTTTGCCTCGACATCCTCCAAATGGGATTTGATCTGTTCTTGGTTCGGGGCAGCCATGGGCGCTGTTATACTCAGGCCTTCCGGCATCCCGCAATTCCTCAAGCACAGAGATCACAGCAAGGCCGAAGATGAGCACTTGGAGCCAGACCACGCTATGGCGCGAAGCAAAGAGGCTACGGGCTGCTTCAAACCGGCCAACACCGCTACCCCCGCTCTGGTTTCTGACCGATGCGAGCCGCGTGCGAGACCCGGTAACCGTTGCAAATCATTTGCCGGCCGGCACCGGTATCATCTTGCGCGACTATGATCTGCCGTCACGCCGCGAACTGGCGATGGACCTTTTGGGCGTGGCACGCGCGCGTGAGCTGATGCTACTGATCGGCAAGGACGAGGATCTTTGTTTGGCAGTTCAAGCGGACGGACTGCATCTGCCGGAAGGCCTGATGGACGAGGCACCCGCATTGCGACATCGGCATCCGGACATTTTCATCACCGCCGCGGCGCATGGTTTGGGTGCGCTTGGACGCGCGGCACGGGCAGGCGTCGATGCAGCCTTTCTGTCACCGGTTTTTGCCACACAAAGCCACGCGGGCGCGCCCTGTTTGGGACCAATTCGGGCAGCCCGCATGGCGCGACAGGCTGCCCTTCCGGTTTTTGCCTTGGGCGGAATTGATCGTCACAGCGTCCGCCGGCTGCAAGGGGGAGCGTTTTCGGGGGTCGGCGCGATCGGCGCCCTGGCCACAGCCAGTGGCTAGGGTGATGCTAACCTAGCCGCCGGTCTTGATCTCGCGGATCGCCGGGCGCGACGATGTCCCGAAGGTCTGATCGACATAGTCGACGATTTGCTGCACGCAGGTCTCGATATCATCGACGCCGGTATCGACCGTCAGCTCCGGTGACGCGGGTGGCTCATAGGGAGCCGAAATGCCGGTGAACTCCTGAATCTCGCCGGACCGGGCTTTCTTATAGAGGCCCTTGGGGTCGCGCTGCTCACAGATCTCCAGGTCCGCGTGGACATAGATCTCATGAAACCGGTCGGATCCTGCTTGGCGGGCCCGGTCACGATCAGACCGGTAGGGCGAAATGAACGCGGTGATAGCGATCATACCGGAGCGGCCGAAAAGGGCTGCGACCTCGCCCACCCGGCGGATGTTCTCAGCCCGGTCTTCCGGCGAGAAACCGAGATTGGCATTCAGCCCGTGTCGCACATTGTCGCCGTCAAGTACGTAGACCTGATAGCCCTTGTTAAAGAGACGCTTTTCGACCTCGATCGCCAGCGTCGACTTGCCCGCACCCGACAGCCCGGTAAACCAAAGAACACCCCCCTGATGGCCGTTGCGCGCGGCCCGCAGCGTCTCGTTGATTTCATGTTCGACGCGCGTGATGTTGGTTGAGGCCCGCGTAATCAGGTCGCGCTGATCGGCATAGCCCTCCATGCTGATGATGCCCCCGCCGGCGATATCATAGCCGTCTACCAGCACGAACCGGCCCGTGCGCGAGAGATCGTTAAAAGCGTCCAGCGCGATGATCTTGTTGGTACGAAGCACGACTTCGGCCACCGCGTGACGCTCGACAGCGTCAGACTGCGTCTCGCCCAGATCACCGGTATCGATGACGTGCTCGATTCCCTGCACTTCGACCTTTGTCTCGAACGTGTTCACCTTCATGGTGTAGCGGCTGCCCACTCTCAGCGGTGTCTCGCTCAGCCAGAACAAGCGGCCAACAAATACATCGGTTTCGACAGGCGGCGCTATCACATGGCTGGCGACTTCGCCGCGCTCGAGAAACAACTGCTCATCAAGCCGGATACCCACACTTTGTCCGGCCCGGGCTTCCACCGGAGCCTCTGCGACGTTCCAGGCCTCGATGGATTTAACACGCGCGCGCTTGTTGGAGGGTGAGAACATCAATTCGTCACCGACCTTCAACACGCCAGATTCAATACGGCCTGCAATGATGCGGCGCTGGTCGAACTTGTAAATATCCTGGACCGGCATGCGCAGCGGCAAATCAGTGAGTTTGGTGACCGACCCGAACGCATCAAGAGCACCGACAAGAGTCGGCCCGTTATACCAGCCCATCGCTTCAGAACGGGTGGCGACATTGTCACCTTCGCGCCCGGAAACCGGGATCATGAAGGTGGCTGTCACACCGATGGACGCCAGATAATCCTTGTACTCACGCTCGATCTCGTAATAGCGCTCTTCGCTATAGTCGACGAGGTCCATCTTGTTGACGGCCACCGCGACCTGCCGCACACCGAGAAGATGCAGTAGATATCCATGCCGCCGTGACTGCTCCTGGATACCCTCATGCGCATCGATCACAAGCACGGCAGCATCAGAAGCCGCAGCACCCGTGATCATGTTTTTGAGAAATTCCTTATGACCCGGCGCGTCGATCAGCACATAGTCCCGCTGGTCGGTCTTGAACCAGATCTGACTGGTATCGATGGTAATGCCCTGGTCGCGCTCGGCCTGCATCGCGTCCATCAGGAACGCCCATTCGAAAGGCATGCCACGCTGTTCGCACATGCTCTTGATCGCCTCGAACTTGCCTTCAGGCAACGAGCCGGTGTCATGGAACAGACGACCAACGAGCGTTGATTTGCCGTGATCAACGTGGCCGACCATGACGATCTTCAAGAGATCGCGTGCGCTACGGATTGCTTCGCTCATCACATATACCCCTCAGCACGCAGCCTTTCGAAGGCATCTTCGGCCTCATGATCCATCGCGCGGCCGGAGCGCTCGGACACCTTGGTGGTTTCGAGCTCGGTTATGATCTCATCCAGAGTCGTTGCATTGCTTTCGACCGGGAATGTGATGTCCTGATCACCCAGCGACCGGTATCGCTTTCCGTCCTTGGCAAAATAGAGATCGATCAGCGGGATGTTCTCCCGCTGCGAATAGCGCCAGATGTCGATTTCCGTCCAATGCAACAACGGGTGAATGCGGAGGTGGGTGCCCTCCGGAAAATCAGTGTTGAACTGGTCCCAGAATTCCGGTGGCTGATCCTTGAAGTCCCACTTGCCGCTTTCACCGCGTGGGGAAAAAACCCGTTCCTTGGCACGCATCGCCTGTTCATCACGGCGAATACCCGCAAACAGGCCCGTAAAGCCGTATTCTTCGACGATCTTTTTCAGACCCTCCGTCTTGCGTGCGGCCGACCGTGCCGCAGGCGGCAACGACGGGTCCATGTCCTCTACCGGTGGGCAGGTGCCGCGGACAAAATTCAGGTTCCACTCTTTGGCGTATCGATCCCGAAACGCATACATTTCGGGAAATTTCTTGCCCGTATCGACATGCACCACAGGAAACGGCACATGCCCCAAAAATGCTTTCCGGGCCAGCCAGATCATAACGTTGGAATCTTTGCCCAGCGACCAGAGCATCGCGATATTGTCGAGCCGGTTAAAGGCTTCGCGAAAAATGTAGATGCTTTGGCTTTCGAGATCGTCGAGGTTGCTCAACGGTTTTCCCTTACATTCGATAAGCGCCAGAGGAAGGCTCCAGTCGCCCGGAGCCCCATATGTACCGGCGATATCGGCTGTATCGCCGGGACTGTCAAGATATTAACGCTCGACCCAAGTGTATTTTCATATTTATAACACTAAATTAATGTATAATTTAGTGTTCTTTGAGAGCCGGCTGGAAACAAACCGCCGGTTCTAGAAGCCGAGACTGGTGCCGAGATAAAGACTGCCGCCTTGCCCACGCAGGCCAGTGTCGAGCAGAGTCTGATAGTCAAACAAGCGGAGACGGCCCAGAATCATGATGCCTGGGCGTATGCGGTAGGATGCGCCGATCTCGACACTATAGAGCCGATCAAACTCAACCGCGCCCAACATACTCAAAGGGCCGTTGTCGGCGAAGTAACCTCCGACGGCGACACTTGTCGCCCAGCTGCCAAAATCGTAGCTGAGGCCGAAATCATAGCTCTCGTACCCAACAAAGGCCGGGCCGGTGCCGCGCAGGAATGAGGCGGCCAGGGTAAATCCCCGGTACCCAACATCCAGACCGACGTTGAAGACGCGGTCAGAGCCGATAAGGCTCGCCGCGTCAATATACGAGAAACTGTCGTGGTCAGGCGCGGAGACCATCAGCATGCTGGAGATGGAAACATCAAATCCGCGCTCGCTGGGCGCTACGCCATTGCGCTCCGCCGTCGCGAAGCCGATCCGGACACCGGCAAAACGCGGGGTAAACGCCTGTGGATCAGACATCAGTAGCGCCGCAAAAGGCGCATCCAGCGAGAGACTCGACGCCCGGCTGAGCAACGCCACCGAATCAAACCCTTGTTCGGTCATCAGACCATCGCCGAAAGCGAATGAGATATCGTTGGTCAGCGGCGCAATGCCCCGGAATTGACCGAAATCGGCCTCCAGATACAGCCTGGCATCATCATGCAAGACAATCTGGTCCGAATCGTTGAGGTTGATTTCAACGCCGAGTCGTACGCCGTCTTCATTTTGTTCAATGGGCGTCAGCCGAACACTGCCGGCCTGCTCCTGGGCAGCAAGCGGGTTATCCTGTGCAGATGATCCTGTACCCAGACCGGGCCAAGGGTCGATCGCCTGGGACGGGCTCAACCATTCACCGGTGTCTATTAGCTCAATAGAATCAGAAGCGTATGCGGGTCCAACCGCAATCGCCAAGGCGAAAACTCCTACCGCTACTGTTCCGAGCCGACCCATTTCCCCTACGCTCTGATCGCATGTGCGATCCGGTGCGCTCCTCACTAAACCAATGGCCAATGCGATATTCGAAAAAGCCGAACGCGTAATTGGCCCGTTTTCATTCGAGTTATCCACAACCATATAGGACCACAGTTCACAAAATATCAACCGATGGCGGCAAATTGCAGCGCGATTTCCGGTCGTTAGTGTGGTATTCGCAACACTGAAACAGGATATTGTGACAGCGAGGCGGCGCGTATAAAGTCGCCCTTCACCCGACAGCTCGAAACAGTGCAGAGGCCCTGCCCATGGCATTCGCCGTTCCAAGATTTTTTATGGTTATAAGCGTTGCCTTGCTCGCCGCATGCGGCGGCAGCAGCGAAGAGGTCGCCGACCGTTATCGGCCTGTCGATCTGGAACAGGCTCAGGCGCTGCGCGTCAATGGCTATCTATGGCAAGCCTCGCTGGAGACGCTTTCCTTCATGCCGTTCGATTCGACCGACGCGACCGGCGGTGTCATTGTCACGGACTGGTACACCCATCCCTCGGCGCCCAATGAACGAACCAAGGTTCGCGTAACGATCATGGACGCCAAGCTTCGGGCCGACGCACTCAGGGTCGTCGTCAGCCGTCAGCAGCAGAACGCTGGCACTTGGATCGACGCGCCGGTACAGCAATCAACCGTCGCGGGATTGGAAGACGCTATCCTCGTCCGCGCTCGACAGATCCGAATCGCTACAGTTGTCGACAGCGACTGAGACAGCGAACAGGCAAACCAACATGAGCCGCTATAACCCAAAGGTTACCGAGCGGAAGTGGCAGGACTATTGGCGCGAACACGACAGTTTCGCCGCCGATCAGTCCAGCGACCGGCCGAAGTACTTTGTCCTGGAGATGTTTCCCTATCCGTCGGGCCGCATCCATATGGGCCACGTCCGCAACTACACCATGGGCGACGTGATCGCGCGATACAAACGCGCCCAGGGGTTCAATGTACTACACCCAATGGGGTGGGATGCCTTTGGCATGCCGGCGGAAAACGCAGCAATGGAACGCGGCGTGCATCCGGGAAGCTGGACACGCCAGAACATTGCGACCATGCGCGATCAGCTGAAAAGCCTGGGCCTGGCGCTGGACTGGAGCCGCGAACTCGCCACCTGCGAGCCTGACTATTACCGGCACGAGCAGGCCCTGTTTCTGGCGTTTTATGAGGCGGGTCTGGTTGAACGCCGCGAGGCCTATGTCAATTGGGACCCCGTCGATCACACCGTCCTTGCCAACGAACAGGTGATCGACGGCAAGGGCTGGCGGTCGGGCGCACCGGTGGAACGCCGCAAGCTGTCGCAGTGGTTCCTGAAGATTACCGACTTCGCAGATGACCTGTTGGAAGGCCTGAAAGATCTGGACCGCTGGCCCGACAAGGTCAGGACGATGCAGGAGAACTGGATCGGCCGGTCAGAAGGCGCTCGCGTATTTTTTGATGTTGAGGGGACCGATCAGCAGCTGGAAATCTATACCACCCGCCCGGATACCCTGTTCGGTGCGAGCTTCTGCGCCATCGCGGCCGATCATCCGCTGGCGCATCAGGTTGCTGAAGCGGATCCTGACGCTGCCGCTTTCATGGAAGAGTGCAGCCGCACAGCCACCAGCGAAGAAGCCGTCGAAACGGCAGAAAAGCTGGGCTATGACACAGGCTTACGAGTCGCGCATCCGTTCGATTCCAACTGGGCGCTGCCGGTCTATATCGCCAATTTCGTGCTGATGGAGTACGGCACTGGCGCCATTTTCGGCTGCCCCGCCCATGATCAGCGCGACCTGGATTTTGCCCGAAAGTACGGCCTGCCGGTCACGCCTGTCGTCTTCCCGGAAGGTGAAACACCGGAGAGTTTCAGCATTGCGGACGACGCCTATCTGGGCGATGGCTATTTGGGCAATTCAGGCTTTATGGATGGGCTAAGCGTTCCCGATGCCAAGAAACGCGTCATTGACGAACTGGTGGCGCGCCAGGCAGGCGCGCGGGAAATCAATTACCGCCTGCGCGACTGGGGTATTTCCCGGCAGCGCTATTGGGGCTGCCCTATTCCGATCGTGCACTGCGGGGCCTGCGGCATTGTCCCCGTCCCCGCTGATCAGTTGCCGGTGGAATTGCCCGACGATGTGACCTTCGACCAGCCGGGGAACCCACTGGAACGGCATGAAAGCTGGAAACATGCCGACTGCCCCAGCTGCGGCAAACCCGCCACCCGCGAAACCGATACGTTCGACACCTTTGTCGACTCTTCCTGGTACTTCGCACGATTCTGCGGCTTGAGCGCGGAGACGCCGCTGGACCGCACGGCGATCGACTATTGGATGCCGGTGGACCAGTATATTGGCGGTGTCGAACACGCTGTACTGCACCTGCTCTACGCCCGGTTCTTCACACGGGCCCTGGAACGGTGCGGCAAGCTGGGCATCAAAGAACCCTTCGAGGGACTGTTCACCCAGGGCATGGTGAACCACGAAACCTATCAGGGGCCGGACGGCAAATGGCTGGCACCGGAAGACGTCGTCCGCACCGATGACGGTCTCACCACGCGGCAGGGCGACCCGGTCGACATTGGCCGCTCGGTCAAGATGTCCAAATCGAAGAAAAACACGGTTGATCCGACGGATATCATAAGTAGTTACGGTGCCGATACGGCCCGATGGTACATGCTGTCGGACAGCCCGCCGGACCGCGACCTGGACTGGAGCGAAAGCGGCATCGATGGTGCCTGGCGCCACAGCCAGAGAATCTGGCGTTTGGTCAGCGAAGCAGTCGATGAGCTTCCCGCAGCAGGGTCCCCCTGTCCGCCCGACATGGGCGAGGCCGCCACGACACTACGGCGTGCAACCCATAAGGCCATCAAGGGGGTCACCGAAGGCATTGAACAGTTCCGGTTTAACACCGCCGTCGCCCAGCTCTACGAGCTGACCAACGCAATCGGCAGCGCCAAAGCGTCCGGTGCGGATGTGGCCTGGGCGCGGCGCGAAGCCCTGGAGATGCTGGTCCGGCTGTCCGAGCCCATGATGCCGCATCTGGCGGAGGAAGCCTGGGCCGCGCTTGGGCACGGAACCCCGCTGGTCGAGTCGACCTGGCCGGAGGCCGACGACGCCCTCGCAACAGACGATTCGGTCACGATCGCCGTCCAGGTCAATGGCAAGCTGCGCACGACCATCGAAGTGGCCCGGGGTACCGACAAAGCCGATATCGAAAGCACGGCCTTCGAGCAGGACAAGATCCAGCAGGCTGTCGCCGGCAAAGATATCCGCAAAGTGATCGTCGTACCGGACCGAATCGTCAATATTGTTGTCTGATGCCATGACGCGCACGCTCCTCATATCCCTTACGGCTCTGACTCTCGCAGCGTGTGGCTTCAAGCCGATGTACGGGCAGCGGGCGGAGTCGCCTGCCGTCACCCAGGCGCTGGCCAGCGTCGAGGTCGCCCCCATAGAAGACCGATTGGGTCAGCTGGTCCGCACCGCTCTCTCCGACCGGCTGACACCCGGCGGCGGTCCCAACAGCCCGCGCTATACACTCAAGGTAAGCGTGATCGAGGAACGCGAGGATGTCGGCATTCGTCAGGACGCCTCGATCACCCGTGCCAATTACCGGCTGAGCGCCAAGTTTGATCTGGTCGAAGTGGAGAGCGACACAGTTCTGATCACCGGAACCACCTGGTCTCAAACGGCTTTTGATGTCGTCCAGCAGGATTTCGCGACCGTCACGGCTGAACAGGATGCCCAAAGGCGGCTTGCCGGCGAAGTGGCCGACGAGATCGCAGCCCGTCTGGCGATTTATTTCGACCGCGAGCAGTAGCCGCCACCGGACCTGGTGGGCATAATGACCTTCCCATGAAATTTACCGTCGCCCAACTTCAATCCTTCGTCCGCAAACCCGATCGGGCGCTGCGTGCCATGCTGATCTTTGGTAGTGATGAAGGGCTGGTGCGCGAACGCGCCGATGCCGTCGCCAAGGCGATCGTTGACGATCCAAGCGATCCATTTCGCAACGCAAGTCTGGGCGCCGCAGACCTCCAGGATGATCCCGCCCGCCTGGCCGATGAGGCCGCTGCCATGTCAATGACCGGCGGCCAGCGGCTCATTCGGGTCTCAAATGTCGGCGACCGGTTGGGCAAACTGTTCGACAGGTTTTTGGCCGATCCACCCGGTGACGGGTTCATCTTGGTCACCGCCGGCGACCTCGCCGCAAAAGGCAGCCTACGCAAGGCCTTCGAAGGTGCCAAATGCGCGGCAGCCATCGCCTGTACATCGGACTCAGGCGAAACCCTCGACAGCCTCATCGATCAGATAACAAGCGCCGCAGGCCTGTCGGTGAACGACGATGCGCGGCTTTATTTGCGAAACAATCTGGGTGGCGACCGTATGGTCAGCCGCACCGAGCTGGAAAAACTGGCGCTCTATAAGCTTGGCGATGAAACGCCTGTCAGCCTTGAGGATGCCCGGGCCTGCGTCGGCGATTCCTCCGCGGAAGTCTTTGATGCGGCAGGGCGCGCCGCAGCCTCAGGCGATCTGGCCGGTTTGATGCGCGCCCTCGACAAGGCGCGGGACGCGGGCGAAAGCCCGATTGGTATGATCCGGTTGACCGTCCGGCGGCTGCAACGGCTGCATCTGGTCGCCAGCATGATCGACCGCGGCGGTGCGCCTGACAGTGCCTTCAAAGCGCTGAAGCCGCCGGCCTGGCGGGCCGAACAGGCGGAAATGCGACGACTTCTTTCGCGTTGGTCACCGGGCCGCCTGGCCGCCGCACTGGAGATTCTGCTTGAGGCCGAGACGCTGTGCAAGACCACCGGCATGCCGGATCAGGCGATTGCGGCGCGCGCCATGATGCGGCTCGCTGGCGCGGCGCGGGCTGGGATGGGTCGCTAACCGGACAACCGGTCAGCGATCGATTCAAACTGTTCTAAGGTTTTGTATTTAATGGTGATTTTTCCACCATGCCGGCCAGCATCTATGCTGACAGGCAGGCCTAGTTGATCGCTAATTTGTTTTTCCAAAGCGCGGGTGTTCGCGTCTTTTGTCAGGCCACGTTTCTTGCCCTTGTTGGGTTTCCCCTGCTGCAACAACGCTTCTGTCTGGCGAACGTTCAAGCCCTTGCGGATGATTTCGCCTGCCAACCAGGTTGCCTCGTCGGCCCCGACCAGTGCCCGGGCATGGCCCATCGACAGGCGCCCGTCATTGACCATGGCCTGGACCTTTTCCGGCAGGCTCAAGAGCCGTAGCATATTGGCTACATGCGGTCGGCTTTTACCCACCGCGTCGGCAACCGCTTTCTGCCCATAATCAAATTCATCCACCAGTCGCTGATAGGCCAGCGCCTCTTCGATCGCAGAGAGATCCTGCCGCTGAACATTTTCCATGATCGCGACTTCAAGCGCTTCCTGATCGGAAAAAGATCGTTCGACAATCGGTACACGGTGCAATCGCGCCCGCTGCGCCGCGCGCCAGCGCCGTTCGCCGGCAACGATCTCAAACTCACCGGGATGGTCGTCCGAATCCCGTACCAGAATCGGTTGCAACACGCCGCGCTCGGCGATGGACGCCGTGAGTTCTCTCAGGGCCTCTTCGTTGAAAGATACCCGCGGCTGATAGCGGTTCGGGTGAAGATGCTCGATAGGCACCTCACGGGTCGCAGCAACAGCGGCCCCTTCTGCCGGGCTATCTTCCATCAGCGCGGAAAGCCCGCGACCCAGCCCTGTCGATCGTTTTTTTACCATCTCACCTTCAGATCGGTTTGGTTAACCATTTGATATTATACAGCTTCTAAAGCCTTTTCGCGGCGCAGAAGTTCCTTAGCGAGTTTGATATAGGCCTTACTGCCGCGGCATTTCATATCATAGACCAGCGCCGGCAACCCATGGCTGGGCGCCTCCGACAGGCGCACATTGCGCGGGATAATCGTATCGAACACCTTGTCGCCCATGAACTCCCGGACATCATCCTCCACCGCGCTCGACAGCCGATTGCGCTGATCATACATCGTCAACACCACACCTTCGATCTCAAGCCGTGGATTGAAGCTGGCGCGGATCCGCTCCACCGTGCGCAGAAGCAGACTCAACCCCTCCAGGGCAAAGAACTCGCATTGCAACGGCACCAGAATCGTATCGGCCGCCACCAACGCGTTCAGCGTCAGCAGCCCGAGCGAGGGTGGGCAGTCGATCAGCACGTAATCAAAATCCCGGCCATCCTCATCCAGCGCCTGCTGCAGCCGGTGTGACCGCTCGTCAACGTCAACGAGCTCGAGCTCCGCCCCCGCCAGATCGACGGTGGATGGCAACAGGGCCAGTCCGGGAATGCTCGTCTGTGTGATCCCGTCCGAAATACTCTGATCACCCAAGAGAACATCATAAACGGTGGTCTTGCGGTGGTTGCGGTCGACACCGAGCCCCGTGCTGGCGTTACCCTGTGGGTCCAGATCGACGAGCAGAACAGACCGTCGAATCGCCGCCAGGCCCGTTGCGAGATTAATCGCTGTGGTGGTCTTGCCGACACCGCCCTTCTGATTGGCGATGGCAATGATCCGACGCGGGCGTTTCCGCTTAATCTGCGAATCAGGCACGCTCAATATCCTGAATTAGAAGGATTTTCGCCAACGGATCCGTCACGCTGTCAAAGCTGTTGCAGGCGAACTTCCACTTGTCACGCGCTGCTGCCAATTCCGCTTCCATGCCCTGACCTTTAAGGAAAATCGCTGTGCTCTCAGCATGCATCAATGGCGCGGCATAACCAAGCAGAACGGCGAGCGGCGCACAGGCGCGGGCGGTGATAATGTCCGCCGACAGCCCATCCAAGCCCTCCAAACGAGCGGGTAGAAAGTCCACAACCGTTTCGGTTTGGCGGGCTACCTCCTGAAGAAACGCGATCTTACGGCGATCGCTGTCGACCAGGGTCCCACACCCATGATGGCCAGCACCATGCCAGGAAAACCGGCCCCGGTGCCCATGTCGATACAGGATGGCGCCTCCCCCCTTATCAGAGGTGCGATTTGCGCTGAGTCCAGCAGATGGCGCCGCCAGATATCCGGCAGGGTGGTTCTTGAGACAAGATTGATGCGCCGCTGCCACTTCTTCAGCAGCGCGGCATAGAGTTCAAGTTTTTCCAATGTTTCACGTGAAACATCTGTGGTGTCCCGGAACACCACAGCATCGAACGTTTTCGTCACGCCGACCGCTGACGCCGCGCGTCCCCCCGGCGGACATAGCCCAGCAAGGCCGTGAGCGCTGCCGGCGTCACACCGGCGATGCGTGCAGCCGCACCCAGCGTCGCCGGCCGGGCTGTTGTCAGCTTGTCACGGATTTCTGCCGACAGACCGCCGACATCGCCATAATCCAGATCGGGCGGCAGGTGGAGCGACTCATCGCGGCGAAATGCCAGGATATCCGCCTCCTGGCGGTCCATGTAGCCGGCATAGCGGGCGTCGATCTCGAGCTGCTCGGCAACATCGGCGCGAATATCCGACAATTCAGGCCAGATCGCCGCGAGACGCGCCAAATCAACCGCCGGATAGGCCAGCAGATCATGCGCCGACCGCCGCCTGCCATCCTGGTTGATGGTCAAGCCGTGTCTGGCGGCTTCGTTCGGCGTCAGGGCAAAAGACCGCACCTGCGACCGCGCCGCATCAAGCTTTGCCGCTTTCATGTGCCAGGCATCAGCCCTGGCAGACCCAACAGCACCCACGCCGATGCCGCGCGCCGTGAGCCGCTGATCGGCGTTATCGGCCCGCAGCCGCAAGCGATACTCCGCCCGCGAGGTAAACATGCGGTAAGGCTCCCGCGTGCCGCGCGTTACCAGATCATCGATCATCACACCGATATAGGCATCCGCCCGGTCAAGGATGAAGGGCGCGGCGTCGCCTGCGGCAAGCGCAGCGTTCAACCCGGCCATCAATCCTTGCGCCGCAGCCTCTTCATAACCGGTGGTGCCGTTGATCTGTCCCGCGAAGTAGAGCCCTGAAAGCTTGCGGGTTTCCAGGGTCGGCCGCAGTTCACGCGGATCGACGAAATCATATTCGATAGCATAGCCCGGCTGCAGCATCACCGCACTTTCGAGGCCAGGAATCGTCTTCAGCATATCGGCCTGGACAGATGCCGGCAGCGAGGTCGAAATCCCATTCGGATAGACCGTATGATCGTCAAGCCCCTCGGGCTCCAGGAATATCTGATGCCGTGTCTTGTCGGCGAACCGCACCACTTTGTCCTCAATAGACGGGCAATAGCGCGGCCCGGAGGAGTCGATCTGACCGGAATACATCGGCGCGCGGTGCAGATTATCGCGGATCAAATCATGCGCGGCCGGCGACGTATAGGTGATGTGGCAGTCGATCTGCGGAACCGTAATCCGGTCGGTCATAAAGGAAAACGGTACCGGCGGATCATCGCCCGGCTGCACGTCAAGCCCTGACCAATCAATCGTTCGGCCGTCAAGCCGCGGCGGCGTCCCGGTTTTTAACCGGCCCAGCGCAAAGCCGATCCCCAATAGAGTCTTTGAAAGCCCGGTCGACGGGGCCTCCCCGATACGGCCGCCCGCCTTCTGCTCTTCACCCATATGGATGACACCGCGCAAAAACGTGCCGGTGGTCAGGATGACGCCGCCTGCCAGAATTTCTGTACCGCCGGCGGTGATGACACCCTTCACGGCGCCTAGGTGATCCCCATCCTGGACGCTATGGTCGATTATCAGGTCCTCGACCGCGCTCGCCATCACGGTCAAATTCGGATAATCGAGGATGATCTGCTGCATCGCTTCGCGGTAAAGCTTGCGGTCTGCCTGGGCCCTGGGGCCCCGAACCGCCGGCCCTTTCCGGCGGTTGAGCATGCGGAATTGAATGCCCGATGCGTCAGTCACCCGGCCCATTACGCCGTCCAGTGCATCGATTTCACGGACGAGATGGCCCTTGCCCAGCCCGCCAATCGCGGGATTGCAGGACATTTCGCCAATTGTCTGAATTTTATGGGTCAGCAGCAGCGTGCGTGCGCCAACCCGTGCCGAGGCCGCCGCCGCCTCACACCCTGCATGTCCACCACCGATGACGATCACATCGTACATGTGCACTCCAATGCGGCGGCACTCTATGCAGCGAGGCTTACCGGCGCAAGCTGACTCGGATGTTTCACGTGAAACATCGCCTGAACATCACTTGCCGATACAGAAATCAGCGAACACCACATCAAGAATGTCCTCGACATCCACCCGGCCGGTAATACGGCCTATGGCGCGCGCTGCCAACCGGACATCCTCGGTGATCAGCTCGGTCTCCAGATCATCGGCAGCGGCCTGCATGGCCCGGCTGAGATGGGCAACAGCCTCCATAAGACCGCCACGATGTCGCGCACGGGTCAGGCTGGGGACCTCCCGCACGCTCATCCGATGGACAACCAGGTTCTCCAGCGCCGACAGCAGCCTGTCCATCCCGGCGCCTGTCCTGGCTGAAATCGGATAGACACCTTCTGCGGTTTCCGGCCAGTCTGCGAGATCAATCTTGTTGATAACAATCAGATCCTGATCTTCATGATCAAGCGGCGTCAGGCCTTCAACAGCGTCAAATACCAAAAGGCGCAGGTCGGCTTCGGCTCCCCGGCCCTGAGCACGGCGAACGCCCTCCCGCTCGATCGCATCATCGGATTCCCGCAGCCCGGCCGTATCTACCAGGGTTACTGGATAACCGCCCAGATCAAGGCGCACCTCAATCAGATCCCGGGTTGTGCCTGGAACATCAGAGACAATCGCCACATCTCTTGACGCTAAGGCATTGATCAAACTCGATTTACCCACGTTTGGGCGTCCCAGGACCACAACCTGAAAGCCGTCACGCAGCGTCTCCCCGCGCCGATTGTCAGCCAGATGCTGCCGCATATCAGCGGCCAGCGCTTCAAGCTGCGGCACGATCTGCTGGGAAAGCCCGCCGGGAAGATCCTCATCGGGGAAATCGATCTCGGCTTCCAGAAACGCTAGCGCACGGATCAGATTGGCCCGCCATCCCTCGTAGATCTCACTCAGGCCTCCATCAAGCTGCCGGAGCGCCTGGACCCGCTGGGCCTCTGTCTCGGCATTGATCAGATCCGCCAGCCCCTCAGCCACGGTAAGGTCGATCTTGCCATGATCGAATGCACGGCGCGTGAATTCACCAGCGAGCGCCGGCACAAGCCCGTCAATCGTACTGAGCGCGGACACCATCGCGGACACCACCGTCGGCCCGCCATGCAGATGCAGTTCAACCACATCCTCACCCGTAAAGCTCTTTGGCGCGGGAAAC
This sequence comes from Alphaproteobacteria bacterium, assembly GCA_046290575.1. Classification (GTDB taxonomy): domain Bacteria; phylum Pseudomonadota; class Alphaproteobacteria; order SMXS01; family SMXS01; genus JANQQJ01. The sequence continues at coordinate 118,923 of JBKAGX010000001.1, forward strand.
CAGAGCGCCAGACCACGGTCGACAAGCACACCAGTCTCAGGGTGTCGGAAGCTCTGAAGCGTCGCCCTGCGCGGTGATGGCAGAGGATTATCCGTTAATATTTCAAGAGCTTGTGCAGCCTTCGCCCCCGAGATTCGTAACACCGACACGCCAGCCCGGCCTTTGGCCGTTGCCAGCGCGTAGATCGTGCTCATGGCGTGTCGAGCGCGGTCTGATCCGGACGCAGAAGTAGACGATCAACCTGTTCGCCCTTCATGACGTGGCGCTCCAGAATCTCGTCGATATCGGCTTCGTTACGGTAATGGTACCAGGTACCTTCCGGGTAAATTACCAGCGTCGGGCCCAGCTCGCAGCGGTCAAGACACCCTGCCTGGTTGATACGCACCTTTTTGAGTTTGAGCGCCTTGCCCCGCGCCTTCATGTAATCGCGCAGCGCGCCTGACCCCTTCTCAGCACAACATCCGCGGGGGTGCCCGTCGCGGCGCTGGTTGACGCAGCAGAACACATGGGTTTCATAGAACAGGGAATCCGACTCACTCATAACGGCTTAACTATTTGTCTTTGCTGTCATTTTCCGTAGAACCGGTCGCCATCCGCCAGAACATGGCCTGCATGTCCTCCAGGCCAGGAATCCCCGTTGGAAAAAACGCCTTCATCATGGCTTCGGGACCCAGCGTATCGAGCGTGTTCTGCATTTGCTGGTTCATGTTTTCCAGCATCGAATCCTGAAACGGTTTCACGTCCGGCAGGCCGAGGAACGTTCTCGCCTCCTCCGGCGTGCAGTCTATGTTGATTGTTACCTTCATGAGCGCACCTCATCTGTATCGCGGCGACGGTAGGGCAAGCGTCAGGGCCGTGCAATAGTGGGCCGCACCAGAAACCGGGAGTCAAAATGTCCGAAAATCTGCTTTCACAGGAAACCAGCCCCTATCTGCTGCAGCATCAGGACAACCCCGTTCACTGGCGGGCCTGGGGCCCTGACGCCCTGGCTGAGGCCAAAGCCGCCAATAAACCGATCCTGCTCTCTGTCGGATATGCGGCATGCCACTGGTGCCATGTGATGGCGCATGAGAGCTTTGAAGACGAGGCTATCGCGGCTGTGATGAACGACCTGTTCGTCAACATCAAGGTCGACCGCGAAGAACGCCCCGATATCGACACGATCTATCAGTCGGCACTGGCGCTCCTGGGACAACAGGGCGGGTGGCCGCTCACCATGTTTCTCACGCCAGACGGTGAACCCTTCTGGGGTGGCACCTATTTCCCCTCAGAAGCCAAGTGGGGCCGGCCCGGGTTCACAGAGGTCCTGCAGCGCGTGTCCGGCATTTATCATACCGATAGCGAAACAATAGAGAAAAACCGCTCTGCTCTGGTCGACCGGCTCAACCAGATGGCCAGTAATGAACGGGACGGTACGACGCTGCGGCACGATTCTGTCGAACAGGTTGCTGAAAAGCTCGTCCGCGGCGTCGATTATGAACTCGGCGGCCTGAATGGTGCGCCCAAATTCCCCAATCCACCGATCTTCCGGCTGTTCTGGCGCGCCTGGCAAAAGACCGGCGACCAGAACTACCGCCGCGCGCTTACCGTCATGCTGGACCGGATGTCGGAAGGTGGCATCTATGACCATTTGGGGGGCGGCTATGCCCGTTATTCGGTCGACGACCGGTGGCTCGCGCCGCATTTCGAGAAGATGCTCTATGACAATGCACAGATCATTGAGCTGCTGACCTGGGTCTGGCAGGAAGACCGTAACCCCTTGTTTGAAAGACGGATTCGCGAAACGGTCAGCTGGCTTGAGCGCGAGATGATCGCCGAGAATGGCGCCTTCGCAGCCAGTTTGGATGCGGACAGCGAGGGCGAGGAAGGCAAGTTCTATGTCTGGAGCGCCGCTGAAATAGCCGATCTGCTGGGCGCAGAGACCGACTTTTTTGCGCATGTCTATGACGTCTCAGAAGCCGGAAATTGGGAGGGAAAGAACATCCTCAACCGGCTCAATCTGGGCGAAACACCCGATGAGGTGACCGAAGCGCGGCTGGAACCGCTGCGCCAGCGGCTTCTCGAAGCCCGTGCCCTGCGAATCCGGCCAGGCTGGGACGACAAGGTGCTGGCCGACTGGAACGGTCTGACGGTTGCCGCAGTCGCCAATGCAGGGGCGGCATTGGGCGATGCGAGATGGATCCGGATCGCCGATCAGACGCTCGAAGCGCTTGTTGAAGACCTCAGCCGCCCTGACAGCAGAGAGATTCTGAACCACAGTTTCCGCAATCGCACCGCCAAACATGACGGTATGCTTGACGACTATGCCAACATGGCCCGCGCTGCATTGATCGTCTTCGAGCTGACTGGCAACCGCGCGCATCTTGAGTCGGCCGTCGGTTGGGTTCAGACGCTCAACGATCATTTCTGGGACAATGAAAATGGTGGCTACTTCTACACCGCCGATACCGCCGAGGCACTGATCGTCCGGACCAAGAACGCGCTGGACAACGCCGTGCCCGCCGGCAATGGCACCATGATGGAAGTCCTGGCCAGGCTCTATTTTGTCACAGGCGACCAGGCCTACCGTGACCGCGCGGAAGAGTTGGCCATGAGTTTCTCTGCTGCCGCCTCACAACAGGCACCCTCGCACAGCACACTGATCTGCGGCATGGATTACCTGTTGCACGCGGACCAGATCGCCATCATCGGCAACCGCGAGGACGAAGACGTTCAAGCTCTCCTGGACGTGGTCTACACGACGTCTTTGCCCAACCAGTCCCTCCAGGTGATCGGCACGGACGAGGTGCTAGGCGCGCATCATCCGGCCTATGGAAAGGCGCAAATGGATGGCAAGGCAACAGCCTATGTGTGTCGCGGCACTGTGTGTTCGCTGCCCATTACCGACCCGAATGCACTGCGCGAACAGCTAAACACCCTCTAAAGAACGTCAGGGAGCATCGTCTACATAAGGCCGGAAGACGTCAAACTCCCGGCAAAGGTCCTGGACCGCGCGGATGTCGTCCTTTGACCATTCGACGCGGTGGCGGCTCTTTTTCGGCGAATCAAAGACCACCGCCGCACAGGAATCCAGATAGTCAGGCGACGCGTCCAAATCCAGAAAGCTGCAGAGTTCGGAAAGACTGGCGCGAGGATCACCGACAAAATCTTCGTGGTAAATAATCTTCTTCTCTTCTGGCGCCAGCGCCTTGAACGCCTTATCGACAGCGGTTGCCAGACGTCTATACCGAACAACCGCATGCGGAACGGTTCGGTCTTCCCGGATGGAATCCGTTGCAATGGAATCATACGGGCTGCGCACATGATTGATGACCTTAAGGGGATAACCGCCAAGTGCGTCGTGCAACTTCTCCATCAAAGCCGGGTCCCGGTCCATCGCCCAGGATAGCTGGGCACCCGATTTATCGCCGATAACTCTGGGGCGTCTTGTCAAACCCTGAGATCCACCGGGAACCGAATAATCATAATTTGTCTCGTCCTGAACATAGTTGCTGCGCGCAAAAGAACGGTCTCTGCGGTTCAGCATCGCAAAAATCTGCCGCCTGTTGAAACCGGCCTGTAAATATTCAGCGGCACCGAACTGATGCGCGACGAGGGCCTCCGGATGGGCGTTCAACAACTGGCCAATCAGCGAATGGCCGCTACGCGGATACCCGATGAACATCACAAAGGTCTCAACCTCCGCAAACCGACCACGATTTAGGGCATAATCAATCCAGGAATACGGATACCAGATTGCATAGGCATAGGACATCCGCAGCGGTTTGAGCTTGTAAAGTCGGTCTTGGATCGAACGCGGAAGGTATTTCTGAGGATACAAGTTACGGCCTGTTCACGTGGTGGAGAGATGTCTGTAATACGAAGTTTAACAAATGGACCAACCAACACTTGGCATATCTGCCGGTCCTGTCAAATGATGACCTGTCATGCCCCAATTGTCTCTGCATAGCCCGGTCGGCGACCTTACGGTGAGCGAAGAGTCCGGTGCGCTTGTATCGCTTGATTGGGGTTGGGGCGCCGAACAGACGCAGACGCCCCTGTTGCTCGCCGCCAAGCGCCAGCTTGACGCCTATTTCGACGGCGACCTCAAGACGTTCGACCTGCCCATGCGGCCCGGTGGTACAGCCTTTCAGAACCGGGTGTTCGGCGCCATGTGCCGGATCCCCTTTGGTGAAACCGCGACCTATGGCGAACTGGCGCATCAGATCGGCTCCGTCGCCCGCGCCGTCGGGCAGGCTTGCGGCGCCAACCACATCCCGATCATCATTCCCTGCCACCGGGTGCTGGCCGCACATGATCGTCTCGGCGGCTATTCGGGCGATGGCGGGCTGGAGACAAAAGTCGCACTGTTACGCCTGGAAGGCGTGCTGCTTTGACATATGTCGGGCATCTTGAGTGGATCATCCGGGGCGACTAGAGTTGCCGCCGACACAAGATGCAGGCCTATCGGAACGAGGAGACCTAAAATGGGTACAGAAATCGAACTCCAGGCCAAGGATGGCAGCGGCAGTTTCATGGGCTATCTGGCTGAAGCCGGGGAAGGTCAGCCTGGTATTGTCGTTATTCAGGAAATCTTCGGCGTGAATGCGGGTGTTCGGGAAATCGCTGACAAGCTGGCTGCAGCCGGCTTCAATGCGCTGGCGCCCGATCTGTTCTGGCGGCAGGAGCCAGGCATTCAACTCACCGACAAGACGGAAGAGGAATGGGCCCGGGCGTTCGAACTGTTCGGCGGTTTCGATGTGCCCAAGGGCGTTGAAGACATTCAGGTCACCATCGATCATCTCCGCGAATCCGGCTCCCCAAAGGTCGGCTGTGTCGGCTACTGCCTGGGTGGACTGCTGGCTTACTTGACTGCGGCCCACACGGATATCGACGCGTCGGTCGGCTACTACGGCGTCTCGATCAATGAACAGCTTGATGCGGCATCGGGTATTTCGACCCCGTTGATGCTGCATATTGCAACGGAAGACGGCTTTGTCGACAAGGATGCACAGAAGGCCATGCATGACGGGCTGGGCAACAATCCTCACGTCACGCTGCATGACTATACAGGCCGCGACCACGCCTTCGCCCGGGTTGGCGGTGAGCATTATGATCAGCGCGATGCGACCCTGGCCAACCAGCGTACGCTCGATTTCTTTAACCAGCATCTGGCCTGATCATCGCGCGCCGGGTTCACAAACCGATAAGAAAGATCGTTGCGCGCGGCGCTTAACGCCATTACGACTTCGGGTCTTCACCGCCGCAGCCGCGGCAAGACTCAGACCGACCAAGGGTTAGAAGGGTTAGACCACTGAGCGTCACCCCGTCCCCGTACCGAACTTTCTCGCGCGCCGACTGGGCAGGGCGGCGTGACGATACGCCTTTGACCCTGTCAGAGGACGAACTCGCAGCGCTGCGTGGCCTGAACGAACCCGTGTCGATGAGCGAGGTGGTGGATATTTATCTGCCGCTGTCGCGCCTGTTGAACCTTCACTTCTCGGCCACCCTGGGCCTGTTCGAAGCGCGCCAGGCGTTCCTGGGCGGCGGTGAAAGCAAGGTTCCCTATATTATTGGCATGGCCGGCAGCGTGGCGGTCGGCAAAAGCACGGTGGCTCGTATCATGCGGGCACTATTGTCGCGTTGGCCGGAACATCCCAATGTCGATCTGGTGCCGACGGACGGGTTCTTGCTGCCCAACGCGGTGCTGGAAGACCGTGGTCTGATGCAGCGCAAGGGCTTCCCCGAAAGCTATGAACGCGGCGCACTGGTGGATTTCCTCTCCGAGGTCAAAGCCGGTACGCGCGACCTGACCGCGCCGGTCTATTCCCACCTGACCTATGATGTGCGACAGGGCGAAGGGCTACACATTGACCAGCCCGATATTCTGATCATCGAGGGCCTGAACGTCTTGCAGCCGGCCACCAAGGGGGATGACGCACGGCCCTACGTGTCAGATTTCTTCGATTTCTCAATCTATATCGATGCGGACGAAGCGGTGATCCGCCGGTGGTATATTGAGCGCTGGTTGCGGCTACAGCGCACCGCGTTCGAAGATGAACGGTCCTATTTTCACCGCTATGCCGACCTCAGCGAGGAAGAGGCGGTGGAACGCGCCAGCGAGCTCTGGGACACGATCAACGGCATCAATCTGCGGGAGAACATCCTGCCCACCCGCGAACGCGCCGACCTGATCCTGCGCAAGGCAACAGACCACTCTACCGAGTCAGTGGCACTCAGGCGGATTTAAGACAGTTTACGAAATTTTCTGCAGCCTTAGCGCGGTCTTCCAACGACGCGAACGGCAAGGGCTGCAAGTGATAGCCGTCTGTGGAATAGGCTGTCTTCAGCGCCATTTCAAACTCTATCGTCGCGTCAAACGACATAGTCCGCTCTTCATCGGTCGTGTAAATCTCCCGCCATGCGGGCAAAAACAGAACGGTGGGGTAATATCGATTGGTCTCGCAGGCAGCACATATGCTGGCGCTATCCAATTTGAAGTGTTCCGCATAGGCGATCAGGTCGGGCAGACCCCTGTCAAAGACCACAGGTTCACTACTTCCGGCGTACTCACGGTAATCAGACAGGGCGCAATCGAGCATCAACTGGACAAAGAGAGCCGGGTCTTGTTCCGACGTGCCCCGTCCTCCGCTGGCACGTTGCTCCGCGATCACACGGCGCGCGGGCTCGTCGACGCAGGTAATCCTGCGATCACGCAGTGCGCGCACAAGCGATGTCTTACCGCTGCCCGGTGGCCCGGTCAGGACAAACAGGGGCATGTTCACAGTCCGCGTTACATAAAGACAGACCTACACTGTCATCCCCGCGAAAGCGGGGATCCAGGCGGTCGGCCGAGCAGTTGAAATGTTGATCTGGATTCCCGCTTTCGTGGGAATGACAATTGAAGAAGGCTGGGAAAGAACCTTACGTATTCATGCTGTCGAAGAAGTCGGCATTGTTCTTCGAATCCTTGACCTTACCAAGCAGGAACTCGATGGCATCGACCGTGCCCATCGGATTGAGGATGCGGCGCAGCACCCACATTTTTGAGAGCGTGCCCTTGTCGACCAGCAGCTCTTCCTTGCGGGTCCCGGATTTCAGGATGTCGATCGCCGGGAAGACGCGCTTGTCGGCGACCTTGCGGTCGAGCACGATTTCTGAGTTACCGGTGCCCTTGAATTCCTCGAAAATGACTTCGTCCATCCGGCTGCCAGTATCGATAAGGGCCGTGGCGATGATCGTCAGCGACCCGCCCTCTTCGATATTCCGGGCCGCACCGAAGAACCGCTTTGGCCGCTGTAACGCATTGGCATCGACACCACCGGTAAGCACCTTACCGGAGGACGGGACAACGGTGTTATAGGCGCGCGCCAGTCGGGTGATCGAATCGAGCAGGATAACCACATCCTTCTTATGCTCGACCAGACGCTTGGCTTTCTCGATGACCATTTCAGCAACAGCCACATGCCGCGAGGCAGGCTCATCAAAGGTCGAGGAGACGACCTCGCCCTTCACCGAGCGATCCATGTCGGTCACCTCTTCCGGCCGCTCATCGATCAACAGCACGATCAGATAGACTTCCGGGTGATTGGCCGTGATCGAATGCGCGACATTCTGCAGCAAAACGGTCTTACCGGTACGGGGCGGCGCGACAACAAGTGCACGCTGGCCTTTACCCTGCGGCGAGACGATATCGATGATCCGCGAACTGAAGTCCTCGACCGTCGGATCGTCCTGGTCCAGCAGAATGCGTTCATCGGGATAAAGCGGCGTCAGATTGTCGAAATGAACTTTATGCCGAATCTTTTCCGGGTCTTCAAAATTGATCGTCGTGACTTTCAGCAGGGCGAAATAACGTTCGTTTTCTTTTGGCGCCCGAATTGGTCCTTCAACCGTATCGCCGGTACGCAGCCCGAAACGCCTGATTTGGCTGGGGCTGATGTAGATATCATCCGGTCCTGGAAGATAATTCGCTTCAGGTGAGCGCAGAAACCCGAACCCATCCTGCAGTACCTCGAGCACCCCGCCGCCGGAGATTTCAGCCCCTTGCGCCGCAAGCTGCTTGAGGATTGCGAACATCATGTCCTGCTTGCGCATATTGGACGCGTTTTCGACCTCCAGCTCTTCAGCATAGGAGAGCAGGTCAGAAGGTGTTTTGTCTTTAAGTTCCTGAAGGTTCATTGGATCAAGCGGTTCTGGAAATATGATGGGTGTGACGGTGATCGCACGCGCGAGACGCGCAATTACACCAAGAGGGCCCGTCGGCTGATTTTATTTTTGGAATTATTGTGCGAAGGACCCGGAAGGACGGGCGTGTCAGCGTAACTCTCTGACACTTGATATGGTCAGGATGCAGAGGGCTTCAAGATTTGTCCAGTGAAATCCTGATGAAATTATCCGATACACCTCATGGTGTTGCAAGCGCGACACGCATCAACGCGTGCCGAAAACCACCAGAAAGACAGTCACGATCATCAAAACCGTCGGAATCTCATTAAGGACACGATAGTAGCGTGAGGATTTGGCCCGTTCATCGCGGGCAAACCGCTTCACATGACGCGCCAGCACATGATGAACACCCGTCATCAGAACAACGGCCAGCAGTTTACCGTGCATCCATCCCTGGCTCATATAAAACCAGTCCGTTCGCCAGATCAGCAAGATACCCATAATCCAGGCGACAATCATTGCTGGATTGATGATCGCACGCAGCAGACGGCGTTCCATCACTTTGAAGGTCTCAGAGGTCTGCGACCCCGGTTCAGTATCTATATGATAGACGAAAAGGCGCGGTAGATAGAGCATCCCCGCCATCCAGGCGATCACCGAAATAATGTGCAACGCCAGCAACCAGTTGCTGTACTCAGCCAGAAACTCGACCACGATCCTTCTCCCTAGTCGCCTCGGAGCAGCGCCGATAATGCCGCGACATGCTCAGGCGGAGTCTGCGGCACGATGCCATGACCCAGATTGAAGATAAATGGACCGCCCCCAAGTGTTTCCAAGATCGTACTGGCCTGGCGAATCATCTGATCACCGCCTGTGACCAGCGACAGCGGATCGAGATTACCCTGAACCGCGACTTTGTCCTGAAGCCCTGCCGCCCAACCTGCCGGGATGGACGTATCCAACGCAACGGCGTCAACGCCTGTTGCCTCGGCATAGGCTGGCAGTTTTGCCCCGCCACCACGCGGGAAGCCGATCACTGGCACACCCGGATATGTTTCATTGATTGCCTGGGTAATCCGCTGCGACGGGCGTGTACACCATGCTTCGAACTGATCCTCGGACAACACACCAGCCCAGCTGTCAAACAGTTGAACAGCTTCGGCGCCAGATTCGATCTGGCGACCCAGATAAGCAATCGTACTTTCAACCAGCACATCGATCAGCGCCTGAAACTCATCAGGCGCCTGCAAAGCCCATAGCCGCGGCGCTGCAAATTCCTTCGACCCGTGACCTTCGACCATGTAACAGGCAACCGTCCAGGGCGACCCGGCAAAGCCGATCAAGGCCGTTTCATCCGGCAGCCCTGCAGCAACCCGTGAAACGGTCTCGTAGACCGGTTCAAGGCGGTTGTGGATGGTTCCCGGATCCAATGCGGCAATGGCCTTTGCCGATGTGATCGGCTCCAGCACCGGGCCTTCGCCTTCCTTGTATGCCAATGGCTGGCCCAACGCGTCGGGAATCAGCAGAATATCGGCGAACAGGATTGCCGCATCCATGCCGTAGCGGCGGATCGGTTGCAGGGTTACTTCAGCCGCCAGATCGGGGTTGTAGCAAAGCTGCAGGAAATCGCCGGCCTGGGCACGCACCTCCCGATACTCTGGAAGATAGCGTCCCGCCTGCCGCATGAACCAGAAGGGGGGACGATCGACCGGTTGCTTTTTCAGCGCTTTAACCAAGCGTTTTTCAGGATGTGACGTGTTCACAGCGGGCCTTCTATTAAGAGTCTTTTTAAGAAAAAGGGAGTCGTAGTAGTAGATCCCTGTGGATAGCGGGAGTTCATGGTGGTCTGAAGCTTACCCCCAAATCCGCAATGATGGATGCGCAGAGTCTTTCTTGCTGGTGACTTCGATGTTGTCCTGTTCGAGACGCTGGATTTGCCGCGTCTGAATTCCGTGGATAACGGGGAAAAGCAACCCTGTCGACCAGAACAGCAAAATGCCCCCGAAGTTCACAGGCCAGGACGCTGGTTCGTGAACATTATGAACAACGTAGATGGCTTATCCACGTGATTCAGGGTCGGGTCCCCGCGGTTGCCAATGCGCGTGTGTTATGCACACATGGTTTGAACAAGTTAGTCGGGCTGTCCCATGCAAAATTTCCACATGCATCTTGTGTCTGATGCGACCGGTGAAACCTTGAATGCGATCACCCGCGCTGTCTCCGTCCAGTTTGGGGGATTCGATGCAATTGAGCACCTGCATGCCATGGTGCGCACGCCCAAACAGATGGAACTGGTGATCGACGTGATCGGACGAACGCCAGGCTTTGTCATGTTTACGCTGGTGAATACGGATCTGCGCGATCAGCTCGAGGCCGGTTGCACACGGTTGGGCGTGCCTTTCATTGCCGTGATGGATCCTGTCCTGCAGGCGCTGGGCCGCTATCTCGGTGCTGAGAGCGCCGGGCTTCCCGGCCAGCAGCATCAGATGGATACGGATTACTTCAAGCGTATCGAAGCCATGACCTACACCATGGCGCATGATGACGGGATCAAAACCGATGATCTGCACCGCGCCGACATTATTCTCGTCGGCGTTTCCCGCTCTTCAAAGACACCCACCAGTATCTATCTGGCGAATCGCGGGTTGAAGATTGCCAATGTACCGATCGTTCCAGGCATCCCATTGCCGGAAGAACTCGACGGCTTGAAAAAACCCATGATCATCGGCCTGACGGTATCACCTGACCGTCTGGTTGGCATTCGCCGGACCCGTCTTCAGGCACTGGCAGAAACCCCGGACACTGATTATGTGGATCCGGAGGTGGTCGCCGAGGAAGTGGCCCATGCACGGCGGCTGCTGTCGAAAAAGCGCTGGCCTGTGATTGACGTGACACGGCGGTCGATCGAGGAGACGGCGGCTGCCATCTACAATGTTTATCAGCGCCGGGAAGAGGAAAAAGCAGCCGAATGAACAACCGGTTGATTCTTGCCTCGGCCAGCCAGGTCAGGGCCAGGCTTCTCAAAGACGCCGGCGTTGTCTTTGATATCGTCCCGTCAACTGTCGATGAAGACCGCATCAAGCAGGAATTGGCCGGCCAGGACCCGCTGCATATTGCGGAATCTCTTGCGGCGGCTAAAGCGGAAGAGATCAGCGCTGCCAACCCGGGCGCCTTCGTTATCGGCGCCGATCAGATGTTGGAGTGTTACGGCCGTTTGTTTGACAAACCATTGGATATGGAAGGCGCACGGGGGCATTTGCAGGCATTGGCTGGCCAAACCCACCGGTTGCTCACCGCCACTGTCATTATCCGATCCGGCGACAAGCTTTGGTCCCATACAGAGACACCCAGCCTGACCATGCGGCCGATGAGCGATGCCGCTATCGAAAACTATCTTTCCTCGGTGGGCGACCGCGCCCTAACCAGCGTTGGGGCCTATCAACTGGAAGGGTTGGGCGCGCAACTGTTTGAACGGGTCGATGGGAATTTCTTTTCGATCCTGGGCTTGCCTTTGCTGCCACTGTTGGCTTTCCTTCGGCGCTACGCATTGATCCCGGACTGAATCCCTTGCCGTTAAACAACACATTCAAAATTGCTGGCGTCATGGGGTGGCCTGTCGCGCATTCGCGCTCGCCGATGATTCATCGGCATTGGCTGAAGCAGCACGGTCTCGCGGGCACCTATATTCCCCTGCCGGTACGCCCGGAAGATGCGGTCGAAATCATTCGTGCGTTACCACGCCTTGGCTTTGCTGGCCTCAATGTGACAGTGCCGCACAAACACACCGCGCTGGAGGCTGCTGACAAGGTGGATGACGTCGCGGGCCGGATCGGGGCCGCGAACACCCTGGTTGTCCGCGAGGGCAAAGTACATGCCACCAACACTGACGCTGAAGGGTTTATCGAAAACCTGCGGCAGGGCGCACCTGATGTGGATTTCAGTGCGGGTAAAGCTGTTGTTCTTGGCGCCGGGGGTGCGGCCCGGGCCGTCCTGGTGGGCCTTCTGGATGCCGGGGTGCCGCAGATTGTTCTGTTGAACCGCACGCGTGAGCGCGCTGAAGAATTGGCGGCACAGGCTGGTGCAGGCCGCACAATTGTTGTTGACTGGAACAACCGGATGGAGGCGCTTGCGGGGGCGTCATTTCTGGTCAACACGACCAGTTTGGGCATGGTGGGCCATGCGCCCCTTGATTTGACACTTGATGCATTGCCCCCTGATGCGCTGGTGAATGACATTGTGTATGCGCCGCTCGAAACGGACTTGCTGGCCGCGGCACGGGCGCGTGGCAACATTGTCATCGACGGGCTGGGCATGCTGCTGCATCAAGCCGTTGCCGGGTTCGAGGCCTGGTTTGGCACACGGCCCAGTGTAACGGACGATCTAAGGCGGTTGGTGATCGCTGATTTGGAGGGATCATGATTCTTATCGGCCTGACCGGGTCCATCGGCATGGGCAAGTCTGAAACGGCGAAGATGTTCAAACGCGAAGGGGTGCCCGTCTATGACGCCGACGCTGCCGTTCACAAGCTGATGGCGCCGGGTGGTGCAGCTGTTGCCCCTGTCGAAGCGGCGTTTCCCGGTGTTGTGCGTGATGGCGCTGTCGTCCGTCCGGAGCTGGGCAAGCGCGTCTTCGGGAAACCTGAAGAATTGCGCAAGCTGGAGCGGATTATTCACCCGCTTGTCGGCAAGGCGCAGCGAACCTTTCTTGAACAGGCCTGTCGCCGCGGTGAGCGCATGGTGGTGCTCGACATCCCGTTGCTGTTCGAAACCGGCGGCAATCGCTATGTGGATGTCTCTGTTGTTGTGTCCGCGCCAGCTTTCCTGCAGCGTCAGCGGGTGCTCGCGCGGCCGGGCATGACCGATGAACGACTTGAACAGATACGGGCGCAACAGACGCCGGATGCGGAAAAACGGCGCCGCGCGGACTTTATTGTGCCCTCGGGCCTGGGAAAGGGATTCGCGTTGCAGGCGGTCCGTGGCATCATACAGGCGTTGGAGGGCCGTGAAGGCCGGGTCTGGCCAGAGCGGGTGAAACGACGGCGGGCAAAACGATGACGCGTGAGATTGTTCTCGATACGGAAACCACCGGGCTTGATCCGCTGACCGGTGACCGGGTGGTTGAGATTGGCTGTCTGGAGTTGGTCAACCACATGCCGACGGGCCAGACCTACCACGTCTATCTGAACCCGCAGCGCGACATGCCCACGGCGGCTTTCAACGTGCACGGCCTGTCCGAAGAATTCTTGTCCGACAAACCACTCTTTGCCGAGGTGGCTGACGATTTCGCGGCTTTTGTCGGGACAGATGTTTTGATCGCGCACAACGCGCCCTTCGATATTGGTTTTCTGAATGCGGAGCTTGAGCGTGCCGGGCAGCCGATCATTCCGATGAACCGGGTCAAGGACACGCTGGCCATGGCCCGCAAGAAATTCCCGGGCGCGCAGAACAATCTGGATGCGCTGTGCCGCCGGTTCGAGATTGATACCAGTGCCAGAACGCTGCATGGCGCCTTGCTGGATGCCGGACTGCTGGCCGATGTCTATCTGGAACTTGTTGGTGGGAGGCAGCCGGGGCTGACGCTTGCCGTTGAAAGCAGCAAGCAGATTACCCAGGCGGCCAAGAGTGTTGCCCGCCCGCCGCGTCATTTCGAACCGTCTGCGGAAGAACAGGCGGCCCATGACGCGTTTATCCGGGAACAGGTAAAACAGGCCTTGTGGTTAGCGGATGCTGAAACCTGAACCCGTTTGACGAGAGGCAGCCAGCACCAGCTTCGCTAAAGGCGTTATGAAACTTACGCGGCCCAAAAACCCTCACGCCCGGCGCATGACCTTGTCAGCCGTTGCAGAGGTCTTACCGGTACCGCAAAACACGCTGAGATCGGGCGGTATTCGACCTCTGGCGCCCGATCTGATCAAGCGTGGATTAGACCCCGATCCTCTCCACGCATTTGGCGCCGGCTTGTCATCACTGATCTATGCCGATTCCCTCGATATCATCGCCACACTGGAGAATGAGGGTGCAACCCATATCCGGGAGATCCATGAAAACGCACTGAGCATGACAAGCCATACCTATGGTGTGGCGTTTGTCCTCGATAAACGCGCCTGGATTGGCTTTCGTGGCAGCAATGATCTGGATGACTGGGCGCAGAATTGTCTCGTTGCGCCGCTCTATCATTGGGGCTTCCGCTCAATCTGGTCAGCGATACGTCAGGCACTGTTGGGCTGGGCGCACGACGTGGCTGACGACGTCGATAGCTTTGTCCTGACAGGGCACTCATTGGGCGGCGCGATTGCAACGCTTGCCACCTACGATTTAGCGCGGGACCGAAATGCACCTGTTGAAGCGTTGGTCACTTTCGCTGCCCCGCGTGTTGGGTCGCCATTCTTCGCCTCCCGCTTCAACGGTCAATCGTGCAATTTGAAGAAACATCCCCATGAAACGCTGGGCAATGTCACCACGCGCTATGTTGCCTATGGTGATCTGGTCCCGCGAATTCCGCCCTGGTTTTTTGGATTCAAGCACGTGGGCGCATCTTGCGAGGTCGTCTGGTCGGATGTCCGGTCGATATGGGCCCTTGATCCCGTCACCGCACCCGACCCAATGCCGGTACATATGCTTCCTGGCGCGAAACTCCCTCTCCCGGAACGCATTAGCATGGCGCTGCGCTATGCGCTCGGCGCGGTTCCGGTGGTGCCGGCGACGCTCTTCCTCGCGTCGCTTATCTCGGCCCGAATCTGGGGCTCGGACCGGGCAGAAAATCACCGTCACCTCAGATATGCAGGGTTTTTTGGTGAGCAGGCAGGGTTCCGACTTGTGGCGCCGAACTTGCCCGGGCCCGTGCTCAAAAAGGAGACGAGCACCGGCAACAAGGCGATTATCGGGATCATCGCTGTGATCCTGTTTCTCTCTTTTTCAGCGCTCGCTTATCTGGCGGTTGTATGGACCGGTGAGTATTTCTGGGCGCTTGTGATGCCCTTGGTCCTGATGTTCTGGGTCAAGTTCGCGGAGCTGTCGCAGTAGCCGCTAGTTCATCGTCTGCTGGGACGCGGTTTGCTGCTGGCGGAACAGGCCGGCGAAGTCGATCGGATCCAGCAACACTTGCGGGAATCCGCCTTCGCGGATCGCGTCGGCGAGAATGCTCCGCGCAAACGGGAACATCAGGCGGGGACATTCAACCAGCAGGACCGGCTGAAGCTGTTCTTCCGTGACGCCGCGGATACCCCACAGTGCGGCATAGTCGACCTCGACGATAAAGGCGACCTTGTCGCCGATCTTGGCTTCCGTGGCGAGGGAGAGAACGACCTCATAGCCGTCCTGCCCGATTTTCTGGGCGTTGACGTTAACGTTCACATTGACGTTGGGTTTGGCCGATTGCAGTTCCTGCAATATCGCCGGTGCATTCGGGTTTTCGAACGACAGGTCTTTCAGATATTGGGCGATCAGGGCCAGTTGAACCTGGACCCCTTCGGCGGCTTCCGCTTCGTCAGTCATGAGTGCATTCCTGCTCTAAAAGGCGGCGGACTTTAGCGAGGCCAACCAGCGCCTTCAAGCCGCTTAAGACCCATCGGGCAGGCGAGGTTCGTCGGGTCGAGGCTTTCGCACAACTTCATACTCACCATCGATCGTCCCGTCAGGGCGCTTTTGATCCGAACGAACAACCAGTAATTTGGCCATAAGCGCTATACCGAGTCCCTTGCGGACGAAGGGAATCAGCAGCAATCCACCAATCGTGTCGGTGAAAAATCCGGGAATGATCAACATGATACCAGCAACGAAAAGGGCCAGCCCGTCGATAGCCTCCTGAACCGGCATCTCGCCGCGATCAATGCTGGCCTGTGCCCGCCGCATCACCGCAAGGCCTTGGGCGCGCACGAGAAAGAGCCCTATAGCCGCCGTCGCCAGGGTCAGAATCACCGTCGAACCGGCACCAACGGCCCCGCCGACGGCGATAAACAGATAGATCTCGATCGCGGGGATCGAAATCAGCAAAAGCAGGAAAACTAACGGCATGCTTGTCCTTTCAGGCCTCGGGGCTTATCTATGACGCAAGGATCGTCGCACGCCCATGCCCTGCTTTAAGCTGGGGTCGGGAGCGCGGCACGTCAATCCGCGAATATGCTGGAAAGGTTCGTTTGGAATATGGGTGGCGGCCTCGATATTATCATCCTGGCAATGGTTGCAGGCTTTGTCGCCTTGCGCCTTGTCAGTGTCCTTGGCCGCCGGACCGGCAATGAACGTCGGCACGAGAACCCCTATGGAACCGGGTCAGGTGAGTCGAATAACGAAACACGGCCTGTTGAAGCGCCCGCGTCTGAAAATCCGGCTGGTGCGATTGAAGCCCCTGTCGTGGGTGCACCCGACCGGGATACACCGCTGGGCCGGACATTGTCGCGGATCATGGTTGCGGATCGGAATTTTGACCCTGCTGGATTTGTCGCAAACGCTTGCACCGCGTACGAAATGATCATTGAAGGCTTTGCCGCCGGTGATCGTGAAGTGCTGCGTCCCCTGCTCAGCGAAGATGTTTTTGGTGACTTCGAAGCGGCCATCGAAGGCCGTGAATCGGCCGGCCGGACGATGGAAACCAAGATCGTTGAAGTTCTCAACTCAGAGATCACAGACGCGTCGCTTGAAGACGGTGCAGCAGAAGTGACCGTCCGCTTCAAGTCGGAATTGATCAGCGTTGTTCGGGACAGTGAAGACCGGATTGTTGAAGGAAACCCGTCGGATACGGAAACGGTTACCGATGTCTGGACCTTCGCCCGGATGGTCAAATCGCGCGATCCCAACTGGGTGCTGATCGCCACCGACAGCCCCGAATAGACGTCTAGTCACCCCGCCGGGCGATGACCGAAGAGTCCCGCGCCAGACCCTTCCCGCTTTTGCTGCTGGTCCTGTTGCTGGGTGCCGTGGCGATTGCCTATTTCTTGCTTGCCCGGACACCACCCGAAAAAGATGACACGGGGGTCTTTGCCGCCAAGCCGGTGACCTATGACGCCCTTGACGGGTGGGCCGGTGATTATCATGCGCTCGCGCTGCAGACATTCTTGACCTCTTGTGCACGCCTTGACCCGCAGCCGGTTGACCGGTCCATGGGCGGTGCAGGTTTTGCCGGCGCGATCGGCGATTGGGTGCCGCTGTGCAGAGCGGCGGACAAATTACCGAAAGATGATCATGGCGCCGCGCGGGCGTTCTTTGAGGGCAGCTTCACCCCGGTTGCGATATTTGAAGGCAACGACCCTGAAGGGTTGTTCACCGGCTATTATGTGCCGGTGGTCGACGGGCGTCTCAAACCGGATGAACGGTTTAATATTCCGCTCCATGCGCGTCCGTCGGAGTTGGTCATGGTCGACCTCGGTGTGTTTCGCGAGTCGCTCAAGGGCCAGCGTATCGCGGGCCATGTCGAAAACGGCACTCTGGTGCCCTATCACGAGCGCGGCGACATCGCGGCAGGCATTCTAGAAGGTCGTGATCTCGAAGTGGTCTGGCTGGATGATGCGTTCGAGGCATTCTCCATGCAGATTCAGGGGTCCGGTGTTGTCCGTCTCGAGGACGGCTCGATGCTGCGGCTTGGCTACGCCGCCCAGAACGGGCATCCCTATACGTCTGTAGGGCGGCTTCTGGTTGAACGGGGCGAGATGACCCTGGATCAGGCCAGCATGCAGTCCATCAAAGCCTGGATGGAAGCGAACCCGGAAAAGGGTCGGTCGCTGATGGATGAAAATGCGTCCTATGTCTTCTTCCAGAAACAGGAGCGTGACGGCGCCATCGGGGCCCAGAACGTCATCCTGACCGCAGGACGGTCGCTCGCGGTGGACCGCAAATATATGCCGCTGGGCGTGCCGCTGTGGGTCGAGATTGATGGTGGGCAGGAACGCAGGATCAAGCGTCTGATGGTGGCACAGGATACCGGCGGCGCCATCATCGGCCCCGTGCGCGGCGATTTTTTCTGGGGAGAGGGCGACGAGGCCGGTCAGGTTGCCGGCCGCATGAAAGACCGTGGCCGTTACTATGTGCTGTTACCCAATGCGGTTGCGGCGCGTTTAAGCGTTCTTTGAGCTTGAGCACCCGATGAGCAAGAAGCCGCTTAAGCCCGAAGATGAAGCCTTGTGGCGAGCCATTACCCGGGATGTCACCCCGCTGGGTGATCGCCCCAGAGCGGACTTCAAGCCGGTGCCAAAACGGCCACTGCCGGACCAGCGTTTGGAACCGCGTTTTGACCCGGACATGATGCCACCCCCGACAGCAGGCTCGGCGGCACCAGCCGCGCTGACCCAGCTTGACGGTTCGCGCGCCCGTCGGCTGCAGCGCGGGCAATTGCCTGTCGAAGGGCGGATCGATCTGCATGGCATGACGCAGGACCGGGCCTATCGTGCACTGATGTCTTTCATTCCGCGTGCCCAGGCGGAAGGCAAGCGCGTTGTGCTGGTGATCACCGGCAAAGGCGGCGCACCCAAGGCGGACCCGGACAACATGTTCCGTGATGAACGGACCGGCGTGCTTCGGTCACTGGTGCCACAATGGCTCACCGAAGGTGAAAATGCGGCCTGCGTTGTCGCCTGGCACCCGGCCCACAAAAGGCACGGAGGTGATGGCGCGCTCTATGTCGTCTTGAGGCGGCTGCGTTGACCGTCAGTCAACCTGGCCCTGGCCTGCTTCGCGAATCAGGTCGGTGACCCCGTCCCATTCTTCATGCTGCTGCTTCCAGCCGTCGAACAGGTCGCGGATGATGGGCGCATCGCCATGTAGCTCGACATAACAGCCCAGATCGTCGACGCAATCCATATAGGCCACATAATCACCGCCCCACAGGGTACATGCGGTCTCGTAGCCCGCTTCGTTGAACCGTTTGACTTCGGCATCGACGTCAGAGATCAGTAGGCCGACATGGTGGAAGCCGTATTTGCCCTTCTCATACATGTCCCGGTAGAT
The DNA here is from genome assembly GCA_046290575.1 of Alphaproteobacteria bacterium. GTDB lineage: Bacteria > Pseudomonadota > Alphaproteobacteria > SMXS01 > SMXS01 > JANQQJ01. The sequence goes on from JBKAGX010000001.1 coordinate 138,005, forward strand.
CGACGGTGTGTCGTCGTGCTGGGCGATGAACTGGATGTGCGCCGGGCCGGCCTGGCCGAAGGCATAGGAGACATCCGCCTCAACATGCTCGCCCTTATAGCGGAAATTCTCCGCAATATGGTGCCGGACAACGTGGAACGGGCCTGCGCCCACCATCTTGTTCCATTTCTGGCAGGCTTCATCGATGTCTTCGACGAAATAGGCGTACTGCCAGATTGGGTGGCGGATAATACTCATAAAATGTCTCCCCTGACCGCGGCGCTCCTGACGCCGGTGAATCTTGCGCACAGTGTTATGGGTGTACGCATAAAAGTCAAAAGTGAATGTTGGCACCGACGATGATTCCCGTTAATGCTAGGGCCACTAATTGGATCAGGGGAGATTTCGGATGTCGGTACAGAATGCTGAACGGATGCTGCGGTTCATGACCAGCGATGCGGATTTGCGGTCGCGAATTTGCGACGCCGGGCCGGAGAATTTTGAAAAGGTTACCGCAGAGGTCGGCGCGTCCTGCTCCGCCTATGAGGTTGCGTATGCGCTCGCCAAGCGCGTCGATGCCGATGCGGATCTGCAGGCGAAGTTCAACCGGCAAATCCCGGTTTGGGAAGCTTAGAGCAGAGCCAGCTCCTCCGGAATTAGAGCCGCGAGCGTAAGCAGGTAATTCCGCTCCAACGAAAAGAGTGGCCGTATCATCACGCCTGTTCGATTAAGCCCAAACGGCAATGGCGGCCATCAGCACGAACCCGGCGGTGACGAGGGCCACCTTGGCCGCTCTGTTCCGTGAACTTGAAAACGTCTCGGGCAGGATTTCGCACAACGCGACATAGAGGAATGTGCCGGCAGCCAGCGCGTCAAAGCTGCCTTCCCAGACGAAGTGTGCCGGCCCTTCGAAGACGTTCTCCAGGACCACGCCCAGGACGATGCCCAGCGGTGTCATGACTGAGAAGGCGATAATCGTTCGCTTGAGGCGCCCCGTTGTCGCCGCTTCATTTTGCAGGGCGATGCCCAGTGCAAATCCAGCCGCACTCTTATGGGCAATGATCGCAATGAAGATGGCGATCCCGGCGCCCGTCGCCGATTCGATCCCGAGCGCCGCGCCGGCGATGATAGAGTGAATGGAGAGAACCAGGAACAGGATCACCGCCCGGCCTTTCGGGCCATTCTCCGAGGCTTTGACCCGGCTGAACTGGTCAAAAGCCAGAATCACCAATATCCCAATCCCGGCACCGAGCAACGCGACAGGGAATTCTGCATCAGGCAGCGCGCTTTCAAAATTCTCGCCTGAATCCGCCAGCAGGTGCAGTAACCCGGCGCCGGTAAAGATGCCGCCGGCGAACGCATTTCCGAGTTCCAGGCCGCCACCTGCCCTGTCGCCGGAAAGGCGTCCCGGGGCGAAGCCGCCGATTAACCCGGCAGCGGCAATGACAACGATGTAAATGGCCTCAATCAGCAGAGGGTCCAAAATCTAGTCCTTTGCTCTGGCGGCTCTCCGCGCTGCTGCGGCTTTGGCCAATGGCGAATCGCCGGGGTCACTCCAGCCGCCCAGCCCGCCGGCCGTAGCGCCGCCATCGACGGGGATATTGACCCCGTTCAGCCAGCCACAGGGGCCGACAGCCAGATAGCATATCACTTCGGCGATTTCGTCGGGTTCCGCGTCGCGTCCGACCCGGCCGATGCTCCACTCATATTGGGCGTCGCCCATCAACCGGCGGAATTCCGGCGTTAACGGCGTGCGCACGCCACCTGGGCTGACGCAATTGACGCGGACCCGGCGGGCCAGCCCTGCTCCGGCTGCCCGATAGGTGTAGGCCACGGTGCATTGCTTGGAAAATGTATAGGGATCTTTGATCCACTGGTCCTGATTGTCCCGGCACCAGGCGAGCCCGTCCTCGAAACTGCTGGTGTCGAGCAACGCGGACACCGGCGCCAGCCGCCGCTGCCATTCCAGTCCGGCGGTGGAGGCGACGTGAACGACAGAACCGCCTTGCGCAATACGCGGCATCAGGTGTTCGGTCAGATGACGAAGTCCCAGAAAATTCACGCGGACGACCTTGTCTCGTTCCTCAGCATCCGCGATACCGGCGATATTGATCAGACTGCCGATTTGATCAGGCAGTGCTGCGACGGCGTCTTCAATGCTGGCCTGCTCGCTGAGGTCACAGAGATGAACCGTGGCGCTGTTGTCCGGCGCTTCCTTGATGTCGAGCATGTGGACCATGTGTCCGGCATCGAGCAATCGGGTTACCGTTGCAGCGCCCATGCCGGAGGAACCGCCGGTTACAACCACCACCTTGCCCGTCATCTTCATCCCCTCAGCCTTGACGGCACCGAAACGAGATCATGACGCTACCATCAAGCCGTGCTGGCCCGAACGCTTTTGATGCCGAGGGATCAGAAAAGAAGAGGGGCAATCCCCTTGGAGGAAGGGACTGCCCCGTAATCTCGGCTCTTCGGTTCGTTGGCCCCGAACAGCCCGCTTGAACATCGGCTCGGACCGATACGTCGTTTGTAGGGGTTTAGCGCAGATAAATCAAGTTCATATAAAATTTGAAATAAATTCTATATTAATTGAGCTTGCCGTGTGGTGGATAGAGCCAGGCTTGTCGAATAGGTCAGGTAAGGAAAAGGGGTCTTTAACAGGTCTCTTTTCGGCGACGGCGATAACGCGCGACACCAAGGCCAGCCAGCCCGAAGCTCAATAGAGCCATAGAGCCTGGTTCCGGAACATAGATAAACAGGGCTTCGAGATCCGCATTTGTGGTTGTACCCAGATCGTCAAGAAAGAGCCTGACGCCCGGATCGGTCAGCGAGAACATGACCCCCTGCGTCACTTCGATAAGGTCGTCACCGTAATCGTTGAACGCCCAGATTTCGTTATCGAGGATATTGCCGTCTTGAGGGTCTTGAATAGTCTGTTCAAACGAGCCGAGGGCGATGCCATCTTCTGTAATCGTGAACGCGTCCAGATTCGCGTCAGACCCAAAATTAAGGTCAACATAGTCTGTGCGGCTGCTGAGATCGAGATTGGTCCCCGTCATCGTGAACTTTGTCAGATCGTCTTTGGTAATCGCATCGCCCAACGCAAAGAAATCATCGACGTCGACATCGAAGGATACCAAAAACTCGCAGGTCCCGATGCAGCCGCCCCCGACCGCGTTGACCTCGCCGGACAGCAGATGGAAGGCATTCAGATCAATATTGTTGACCAAGTCGTCTTCGTCGAAGTCAGCAAAGATCGAGGATGTGTAGTTGACACCATCGCTGGCGACTATAACTAGATCCTCATCATCAACTGACACGCTACTCATGCCGTTGACGACCGATTCATCATCTTCGAACGAAACAATGGCCAGGAAGGCGCCGGTTAGTTCGTCAACGGAAACGACGTGCGCCGCGTCTACTACGAAATTGCTGTCTGTAACTGCGGCGGCCAGGGGAATAAGTTCTTTCTGGAAATCGAGTGCACCACTCGGTGAAACCTCTGAATCGAATGTCAAATCACCCATTCGCAGAAGGGATTCCGGGACAATCGAGGTTGTGCCGGACGGCAGGCCATTGACAGTCTTGTCAAAAGCAGCGCCTACGAAAACGGCAGCGTTGACGCTGCCCACGCCCAACGCAGATATCAGACAGGCGAACGCAACTGCCGCCCTGAATTTCGTAAGAGTGTAGATGGCCTCTACTCCCGGTGCCGACCAGCTCTCAGCTATCCCCCAACAGCCAAGAGCCACGCGAGAGAAGAACGTAGCACAGAAGCCAAAATATTTCAAATTTAATGAAAGTTCATGATTTTGTAGTCGCTTCTTAGGGTCGGGCGCGGAACGCTGTATATCCCGGGCGGCGCAATGGCGCCGCCAGATTGGCGAACTCGCAGATCAGCGGCCTAGTGTCTCGCGGGTCGATAATGTCCTCGATCAGAAACGCCTCGGCGCCGCGGAAGGGCGAGCGAACCCGGTTCAGCCGTTCTTCAATGTCTTTCAGCATCGCGTCCGGGTCATCGGCTTCGGCAAGCTCGGCGGTATAGGCGGCTTCGATCCCGCCTTCGATGGGCAGTGAGCCCCAATCGGCCGACGGCCAGGCAAACCGATAGCGCAGCCGTTCGGCGTTGCTGTGCGCGGCGCCTGCAACGCCGAAGGCCTTGCGCACAATCACGGAGCACCATGGCACCGTCGCTTGGTAGACAGTGGCCAGTGCGCGCGACCCGTGGCGGATGTGAGCCGCCTTTTCGAACTCTACGCCAACGGCAAAGCCCGGATTGTCGACCAGATTGACGACCGGTAGATGAAACGTCTCCGCCATCTCGCAGAACCGGTTTACCTTCTGCGAGGTATCGGTCGTCCAGCCCCCGCCATAATAGTAGGGGTCGCCCGCCAGCAGGGCGACCGGCCAGCCATCGAACCGTGCAAAGCCGGTGATGCAGGATCGGCCGAAATACTTGCCGATCTCGAAGAACGAGCCCTTGTCAACCACCGCCTCAATGATCTTGCGCATCTTGTAGACCTTGCGGCGGTCGCGCGGGACAATATCGATCAGAAAGTCTTCGCGCCGGTCGGGATCGTCCTCCACCGGGCCGCGCGGCGGCAATTCGTGCACATTGGGCGGCAGGTAGGACAGGAACTGACGGACCCGCTCAAATGCTTCGTCCTCGGTTTTTACCTCGTCATCGACCGCACCATTGCGGGTGTGCATCCACGACCCGCCCAGCTCTTCCTTGGTGACATCTTCGCCCAGACGTTTGGCGACGGGCGGGCCGGCAACAAAGAGCTGGCTGAGTTCTTTGACCATCACCGAATAATGCGAGGTAACCGCGCGTGCCGCGCCCAAACCGGCCACCGGCCCCAGGCACATGCCGACCACCGGCACCTCGGCCATATTGGCGACGACCAGATCCCAGCCGGGATTGGCCGGCAGATAGGTGCGGCCCGCCGTTTCCAGCGTCTTGACCGATCCGCCCCCACCGGTGCCGTCGATCAGCCGGACCAGCGGCAATTTCAGCTCATTGGCCATCCGCTCGGTAACGATCTGTTTCTCGCGAATCGAGGCGTCAGCGGCACCGCCCCGGACGGTAAAGTCGTCGCCCTGGATGATCACCGTGCGGCCGTCGATTTTGCCCCGGCCTGAAACGGAGTTCGCTGGCGTAAAGTCCGTCAGGTTGCCGTCATCGTCATAGGTGGCTTTGCCGGCCAGCGCACCCACCTCGCGAAAGGAGTCCGGGTCGACCAGCTTGTCGATGCGCTCACGCACCGTCAGTTTGCCGCGGCCCTTCTGTTTGGCGACTTTTTCGTCGCCGCCCATCTTTTTGGCCAGCGCTTCGCGGTGGCGTAGTTCCTCGACGTCTTTTTCCCAACTCATGAATCAGGCCTTGGGCGGGAGTTGCGGGACATCCGGGTCCAGAATTTCGTAGATCTCGATCACATTACCGAACGGATCGCGGCCATAGGTCGCCCACGTCGCGCCCATGTCCTGCGGCGGGCAATGAAAGGTCATGCCGCCCTCCATCAGCCGCTCATATTCGGCGTTTATGTCAGTCACCTGCAGGCAGAAATGGGTATAGCCATGATCGGCCACCGAATGGTTCGGATCCTTTTTGGCGCCCGCTGGCTGCTTGTATTCGAACAGCTCGATATAGGCATTGGGGCCCTTCAGCATGGCCCCGCGCGCGGCTGAATCCCGCAGGCCGACAATCGCATCGGTGACGGGATTGCCCGGTTCCCAGCCGCCGTCGCTGAGTTTCTCAAAACCCAATACGTCGCAGTAAAACGCGAAAGCCGCGTCCATGTCCGGCACGGAAATCGCCGTGTGGTGAATCCCAACAATCATGTGAATCTCCTAAATCTCTATATCGAGCCGGTAGGCGCGGGCCGCCGTGCCCGCGAACAAATCTGACTTTTCCGAAGCCGAGAATCCCTCAGCCATGCGCTTGAAAGCGTTCCACAGCACGCCATAGGACACCGACAATTTATCGACCGGGAAGTTGCTTTCGAACATGCAGCGGTCCGGGCCGAAGCAGTCAATGGAATGCAGGTACCATCCGCGGGTCGCGTCGGCGAGCTCCTGCGAGGTGGGCGGCAAATCGCGTTTGTGCCAGCCGAATCCGTTCACCGCCATGTTGATGCCGCCGATCTTGGCATAGACGTTTTCGCACTTGGCCAGCTCAGCCACATCGACTTTCCACCGGGCAAAAATCTCCTCGCGCTTGCCCTTATAGGGGCCAACGCCCAAGGGTCCGCCGAAGTGGTCGAAAACGATCGTAACGTCCGGGAAGGCGCGGGCCAGATCTGTCAGTTCGGGGATCTGGTGGTGATACATCCAGGAATCGAAGCTGAGTCCACGTTTTTCCAGTTCCTTGAACCCGGCCCGAAACGTCGGATCGAGAAGCAGTCCCTCTGTGGGATTGGAGTGTGAATTCTTGATGTCTTCCGACTTGTCCCACCCCGCTGCGTGGCGAATGCCGCGAAACCGGTCGCGCGCCGCATCGATATGGGCATCAAGTACCTCACCTGCCGCCTCACCCAGCGTCAGGTCCGCATAACTGACGATCCCGGCACAGGCGCGCATCGGTCCATAATCGCCGCTCGCACTTTGCGCGGCGATGCCATTGACGAACTCGGTCTCGCCAACGGGTTTCATTGCTTCGGGCCCGTCGGCCCGATACATCGACGCACATTCGACAAAGACTGTCGCGATCACATTGTGACCTTGGCCGGTATCGTCCAGCAGCTCGTCGAGCATATAGCGGGAGCCGTTCCGATCCCAAAGATGATGGTGCGGATCAATGATCGGCAAATCGGGCTCAAGCGCCTTTTCCGTCACTTGTGCCAGCCAGGCAGCATCGCCAGCCATATTCGTCTCCCCTGTCCCCTGGAGTTGAAGCCTAGCGCAGCCCCGGATGGAGCGGAACCCCCGGGCTTTGACCTAGTCCTGTTGAATCGCAGGCGCTTTGCGCGCCAGGCCATCGAACAGATCGAGCATCCGTTGACGCCATTGTTCGACCGGGTCTTCGGCGTCCAACAGGCGGTAATCTGTTGTCGTGCGCGCCCACATGAAGCCACCAAACAGGCAATAATCCAGAAACCCTGGCTGATCACCCGCCAGCCATGCCTGTTCCTGCAGCGTCAGCCTCACCGGCTCCAGCACGCCGTGAAGCCTTGCGATCTTGGCTGCCGGATCGTCGCGCATCTGCTCGATGGTCATGCCGGACCATTCAAACCGGCTCTTTCGGAAATACTCCTGGTCGGCCTCTGGTGTCAGATCGAAGGTGCCCGGCGTACACAGCAGAAAAAGGTTGCCCAGCTGCTGGGTATCGGCCCACCGGTTGAAGAACAGGCCCGCGGCCCGGCCTCCTTCCCCGCCGAACAGGCTGGGCTGGTCGGGGTAGGCCTCTTCCAGATGACAGGCGATGCGCCAGGAATCTGAAACAACGGTTTTTCCGTCCTCCAGAACCGGGACCCGGTCCTGTCCGGAAAAGGCGAGCTGGTCTTTATCGCCATAGCCGATGGGCACGGAATCGTAATCCAGCCCCTTGTGCGCCAGCGCCATGCGCGCGCGCCAGACGAAGGGGCTGACGGCATGCCCATCCTTGAGGACCAGTTCGTAAAGTTTCATGAGGATGTCCCTTAAAGTGATCGGGATCATAGTTCGATGCTGAGATCCAGTTGTAAACTACAGTTTCAATGCGTAAATAAAGGTCTGCAGCCGCCGCCCTAGGAAGCCCAACATGCTCATTTTCCGTCAGCTTTTCGATCCGCAATCATCAACCTATTCTTATCTATTGGGCGATTCGGCCAGCCGGGAGGCCATCCTCATCGATCCGGTGTTCGAACAGGTCCGACGTGAGATCGCGCTGATCGAGGAACTGGGCCTTACCCTCAAGACCACCCTCGAAACCCATGTTCACGCCGATCATGTCACCGGCGGGTGGCTGTTGAAACAGAAACTGGGCAGTCAGATCGCTATCGCCGCCGTTAGCGGGGCCGACGGCGCCGATATCTATTTTGAAGACGGCGACAAACTTTCCTTTGGCGACCGGCATATCGAAGTGCGGGCCACCCCGGGCCACACCAATGGCTGCTGCACCTTCGTGCTGGATGACCAGACCATGGCGTTTACGGGCGATTGCCTGCTGATCCGCGGCTGTGGCCGCACCGACTTCCAGCAGGGCGACCCGAAGATCATGTTCCATTCGGTGCATGACAGGATATTCAGCCTGCCCGACGAATGCCTGCTCTACCCCGGGCACGACTACAAAGGTTCGATGGTCACCAGCGTTGGTGAAGAGCGGCTCTATAACCCGCGCCTTGGCGGTGATATCGGTGCCGATGATTTTGCCGGCTATATGGAGAATCTGGGCCTGGCTCACCCCAAGCAGATCGATATTGCGGTGCCCGCTAATATGCGGTCCGGTGAACCGGAAAACCCCGACGGAGTTGCTATCGACCCAGACTGGGCGCCCCTGACCTATACCTATGCCGGGGTGTGGGAGGTGCAGCCCCAGTGGCTGGAAGAGCATCTTGGCGACGTGCAGATCGTCGATGTCCGCGAAGATGAGGAATTCCACGGCATATTGGGCCATATCCATGGGGCAACCCTGGTGCCGTTGGGTGGATTGAGCGACCATGCGGACGAGCTGGACCGCGCAAAGCCTGTTGTCACCGTATGCCGGTCGGGCGCGCGCTCCGCACAGGCGACGGTTCTGCTTGAGAAAGAAGGCTTCGAGAAGGTGGCCAATCTCGCCGGCGGCATGCTGCGCTGGCGGGCGCAGCGCCTGCCGGTCGAAGCGGCTTAGAAGCTAAATCCCTCTCCCTCTGGGAGAGGGCAGCAGGCGAAGCGCGCGGGTGAGGGACAGTCTTCACCAAACAAGCGCAGACCTTCATCAAGCGCTGTTACCAATTCTGAACCCAAGCCCCTCACCCCCAACCCTCTCCCAAAGGGAGAGGGAGTTATGCCACTGCGGCTGGAACCCGTGAGCACCGATTGCAGCGACTTAGTCCTGAATGCCGCGTTTGCCGGCCTCGCGCATGACGTCGGCATCCTGGAAGTGGAAGTCGGTGGGTGTCAGCGTGCCGGTGGTCTGGCCTGAATCGACCACCAGCGTATGGCCGGTCACATAGCGCGCCTCATCGCTGGCCAGATATAGCAGCGCATTGGCGATATCGATGGGCTCACCGGCGATGCCCAGCGGAGCGCCGCTGGCGATGGTCTCTGTCGCGCCTGCTGTATCGTCCGGATCGCCGGTAATGACTCCCGCCGTCATGGCCGTCACCGTATTGCCGGGGGAGACCGCGTTGACCCGGATACCATAGCGCGACAGCTCTGAACCGACCGACTTGGTCAGGCCAACAACACCGTGCTTGGCCGCTGTATAGGCATGGGGACCCAACCCGCCCATCACGCCCGCGGTGGACGACAGTGACAGAATGCTGCCTGACCCTTGCGGCCGCATGACGCGGGCGGCATGCTTCATGCCGTAGAAGACCCCGTCCAGCAGGATCGCAATCGTGTTGTGCCACGCCTCAGCCGACGTATCGGCAATGGGGCCGACAGCACCAACGATGCCTGCATTATTGACCATGATGTCAAGACGCCCGAACACGTTGACGGCGAGATCCACGGCGGCGGCGACTTCATCTTCCTTGGTGACGTTGCACGCAATGGAGCGCGCTGAATTACCCAGTGATGAGGCGACGGCTGCACCCGCATCCGCCTGCAGGTCGGCGACCACGATAGAGGCGCCTTCTTCGGCGAAACGCCGGGCGGTGCCTTCACCGATCCCGCTGGCGCCGCCGGTGATAACCGCAACTTTTCCTTCAAGCCTGCCACTCATGATGATGTGCTCCCGTTTTGATTGGTCATTTTGTGCGTGCGATCTTAGGGATTCAGACTTCGAAGCGATAGCCAACGCGCCGCGTTTTTTTTGGTGCATCTGGTTTTGCGCCGGGACATTCTGGTGATCATGAGCCAGCCTGCCGTCAGTGACCTACAGAATTCACCTTTGCAAATTTCGCCGCTGACCGGCGCGATGGGCGCTGAACTGTCCGGCGTCGATCTCGGAAAGCCGCTTTCCGACGAACTGGTCTCGGGCATCCGGCAGGCGCTCGTCACCTATGGGGCTATTTTCTTTCGCGATCAGCATCTGACCAATGAGCAGCATCTGGCTTTTGCCCGTCGGTTCGGTGTGCTGGAAGAGCATCCCATCGTTGATGGGATGGATACCCATCCGGAAATCATCCGGATGCACAAACCGGCAGGGGAAAGCGCCAGTTTTGGCGTTGGCTGGCACTCAGACAATTCGTTTCTGCCCCAACCCAGCCTCGGCTCGATAGTGCGCGCGGAAACCGTCCCGCCCTACGGGGGTGATACGTTGTTTGCCAATCAGGCTGCCGCCTATCATGCCTTGTCGCCGGGCATGAAACGGTTGCTGGAAGGTCTGGTCGCGGTCCACAGCGCGCGCGAGGCCTACACCTCCGATACCGCGGTCGACAAATATGATGGCGACACGGCGATCACCTATCGCCGTACCGATGTCATTACCAACGTTGTTGAACACCCGGTGGTGCGGACCCACCCGGAGACCGGGCAAAAGGCGCTCTATATCAACCCGATGTTTACGCTGCACTTCAAGGATATGAGTGCGGTCGAGAGCACGGGTCTGCTCGAAACCCTGTTTCAGCACGCCACACGCGGCGAATTCCAGTGCCGCTTCCGCTGGCAACCCGGGTCAGTCGCCTTCTGGGACAACCGGCTCGTTATGCACAACGCACTCGACGACTATCAGGATTTCGACCGGACGCTCTATCGTGTAACGGTCGCTGGCGATACGCCTGTCTAGCTGAATGTCCCGGCTTCGCCTGCTAGTTGTCGATGCCTATGATGCGCCCGGTCGGGCGGAGATCGTGGCCGCTGGCGTGACCGAGGCCGGGGTGCTTTATAGGAAAGCCATCGGCCATTGCGATGCCGATGCGGATATCGAGATTTTCCGATTTGGCGACGGAACACGCCCATCTCTGAACGGCTGGGACGGTGTGCTGTGGACCGGGTCGAGCCTGACCATCCACAAACCTGATGATACGGTGCGCGACCAGATCAATCTGTGCCGTGCGTTTTTTGCGCAGGGCACACCCCAATTTGGCAGTTGCTGGGCCATTCAGTTGGCTGCGGTGGCGGCGGGCGGCAGTTGTGGACCAAATCCAAGGGGCCGGGAATTTGGCGTGGCGCGGAAGATCACCCTGAACGATGCCGGGGCAAGCCATCCGCTTCACCGGGGCCGGCCGCGCGCTTTCGATAGTTACACGATCCACGCAGATATGGTGACCGGCCTGCCAGACGGTGCGGTCTTGCTCTCGGGCAACCCCTTTACAGAGGTTCAGAGCCTTGCTGTCCCATATCTGGCAGGGACGTTCTGGGCCGTGCAGTACCATCCGGAATACAATCTTGCCGAAATTGCGCGCTTGGCGGAATGTCGTCGTACCCCCTTGATCGCGCAGGGCACATTCGAAGATGACGCCGCCGTCGATCGGTTCAGTGCAGCTGCACGCATACTCCATGAAGACCCTGGTCGTACGGACCTCGCCTGGCGCCTTGGCGTCGATGACGACGTTCTTGACGCAGACAGGCGGCTGACCGAATTGCGCAATTGGCTGGCGACGCTTCCGGTCGCGGCGCGTCGTTGAGCATGCCGGGCGGGATCGATCAGGCAATCGACCAGGCGGTCCGGCCCATCGCCGACGGCCTCAGCGATATTGTTTTTTATTCCATTCCGTTTCTCGGCCATGAAGCGCCGATCATCGTGCTGTGGCTGATCCTGGGGGCGTTGGTCTTCACGCTTTACTTCGGCTTCATCAACATCACCGGCTTTGGTCACGCGCTGGCGCTGGTTTCCGGGCGTTTGACCAAGGATAAGGCACCGGGCGAAATCAGTCACTTTCGCGCCTTGGCCACGGCGGTTTCCGGCACGGTTGGAATTGGCAACATCGCGGGTGTCGCGATCACCATCAGTCTGGGCGGACCCGGAGCCGCCTTCTGGCTTGTGGTGGCGGGCCTTCTGGGTATGTCGACCAAATTTGTCGAATGCACGTTGGGCGTCCGTTACCGCAAGCAGAACGATGACGGGTCGGTCTCGGGCGGGCCGATGTATTACCTGCAGTATGGGCTGGCGGAGCGTGGCCTGCCGCGGCTGGGCCGGGTGCTGGGTCTGTTTTTCGCCGCGAGCATCGTTATTGGCTGTCTGGGCATCGGAAACATGTTCCAGTCGAACCAGGCTTTTGCCCAATTTGTCGAAGTCATGGGCCGGCAAGGGACGGATTTCTTCGACGACAAAGGCTGGCTGTTCGGGCTTGTCATCGCGGGGCTGGTGGGGCTGATCATTTTGGGTGGCATTCAGAGCATCGCCCGGGTGACCGTTCGTCTGGTGCCCTTCATGCTGGTGTTCTACATCGTTGGCGCCCTCGCCATCCTGATCCTCCGGGTGGACGCTGTGCCTGACGCCATTGCCATGATTGTCAGCGGTGCCTTTACCCATGAGGGGATGATTGGCGGCTGGGTTGGTGCGATGATCCTGGGTTTCCAGCGTGCAGTCTTCTCCAATGAAGCCGGGCTCGGCTCAGCCGCGATTGCGCATGCGGCGGTTAAGACGAACGAACCGGTAACGGAAGGATATGTTGCCCTGCTGGAGCCGTTCATCGATACCGTGGTCGTCTGCACGCTGACCGCGCTGGTGCTGACCACCACGATCTACTCTCCAGAGATGGCCTCGTCCGGCCTTGCCGGCATTGAAATGACCTCGGCGGCTTTCGCCAGCGTCATCCCCTGGGCGCCTGAACCACTATCTATCGCTGCGATCCTGTTCGCGTTTTCAACGATGATCGGCTGGTCTTACTACGGGTTAAAAGGGTGGACCTATCTGGTGGGTGAGGGAACCACAAAGGAAGCGGCTTTCAAACTGGTGTTTTGCGGCTTTGTCGTGCTGGGCTGCGCCGTGGAACTGGACGCGATATTGAAATTTGCCGATGCGCTGGTTTTCGTGATGGCATTTCCCAACCTGATCGGCCTCTACTTCCTGGCGCCTGTTGTAAAGCGCGAATTGGCGGCGTACCGCATCGCATTGCGGGGTTGATGGCTGGGGTCACTTGCTCTGGTTGTGGTGTCAAAGTGTATGAAACGCATAGTTTGTATCGCAAGAGTAACGACAGAAAGTCCTTTCCCCGGCAAATCATTAGAGAGTAGCATGCACCCGTGAAGGTGCTTCGGGAGCAGTGCTGAACAGCCAGTTTGGACGGGTTCGACCCGCTGAACCGGTTGTTGATGGAGAACGACGGGCTTGCTGATCAACCGGGTAGTCGCCTTATCAGCTTTAACTGCAGGGTTTGTTGCGCTTATGCCGTCGGGCTGGGCGCAAAGCGGTGACGTGCAGCCGCGCGCCACGGCCCTGCCTGTCTATGATCAGATTGTTACGACCGCGCGAAAGCGTGAGGAAACCGCGCAAAGCGTGCCCGGCACAATTGCTGTCCTGCCGCAGATGCTGTTGCAGCGGCTTGGTATTCAGGACATGGATGAGCTTGATGCCGTCGCGCCCAATCTTTACGTGGCGCCGGATAATGTCTCGACCCGGACCTCGCGGATCACCCTGCGCTCACAGATTCAGAACGATACGCTGATTACGGTAGACCCTGCCGTCGGCCTCTATCTGGATGGGGTCTACGTCGCACGCAGTGCAGGGGGCCTGCTTAACCTGTTGGATGTTGAGCGGGTCGAGGTGCTGAACGGTCCGCAGGGGACACTTTACGGGCGCAATACGACCGGTGGTGCAATCGGTATCATTGCCAACAAGCCGGGGCCGGATTTCGAGGGCTTTGTCGACGTAACGCTGGGGACGTATACGAATAAACCGGGGTCGAGCAACGGCATCCGGCACGATTATGCCGGCATGATCAATGCGCCGCTGTCGGACAAGTCAGCGGTAAGGCTGGTTTTCCAATCCACCAATCGGGGCGGTTTCGGCGAGAACACGCTGCTCGACCGCGATCTGCAGGATGAGAATTCACTGTTCTGGCGCGCCAGCTTCTCGTTGGAAGCCAGTGATCGTCTTTCATTCCTGTTGGTGCATGACGGGATGCGTGCCCGCGCCGGGGAACTGTTGTCGCAGGTTTCCGAGATCATCCCCGCCGGATTGAACCCTTTGTGTAATCCCTTTGACCCCAACCCGGTCAACGCGGGCGCGTGCGCTGCCAATCTGTTCCTGACGGGTGGTCAATGGGGTAGCGCCGCGCTGGATGGCGACCCGCGGCGCAATCAGCAGAATGTGCTTCAATTGACCGGCGAACCGGGCGAAATCGAAAGCGATGTCTATGGTGTATCTCTGACCACCACGCTTGAGCTCGACAGCGTGACGATCAAGAACATCACGGCCTGGCGCGAGCTGGACCAGTTCAGCTCTTTTGATTTCGACGGTACCCAGTTTGACATTGGAGAGGCCGTCCAGACCGACGAACAAGAACAGTTCTCCAGCGAAATGCAGCTCTATGGCGGTGGCCCTGATGCCATGATCGACTGGATCATTGGCGCGATTTATTTCTATGAGGATGGCCGCACGGACAATGTCGCGCGGGTTCTCTCTTTCCTCAATCCGACCAACCCCTTCGAAACCACCGGTAAAGGCATCAATGAAAGCGTCGGACTGTTCGGTCAGGCCAGCGTGAAGCTCAGTGACGTTTTCTCGGTTGTTGGCGGGCTTCGATACACCTGGGAAAAGCGGGAGCTGATCGCCGACAGCCGCGACGCGCTGGTCGGCTGCCTGGTGCCGCCGGAACTGAATATCGACCTGGCGACCGGTGGTTGCCGTGGTGCGTTTTCCGAAACCTTTTCCAAGGTTACATGGGAAGCGGGACTCAACGCGCAGTTGGACGACAACACATTGTTGTTCTTCAAGGTTTCGACAGGATTCAAGAGCGGCGGCTTCAATCTGCGGGCCAGTTCAGTCCAGGCGTTTGAACCCTTCCGGCCCGAGAACATCCTGAACTTCGAACTGGGCGTCAAGACCACCTTCATGGATGGCCGGGGCCGTGCCAATTTGACGCTGTTCTATGCCGACTATAAGGACATCCAACGCACCGACTTCATCATCGAGTCTGGTAATCTCAGTACCGTCATCACCAATGCAGCGAGCGCGGATGTCTATGGTGGCGAGCTGGAGATCGACGTGCTGGCCACGGACAATCTTCAGTTCCGGGGTACGCTGGGCGTCTCCATTGCCCGCTACAACGAGTTCTTTTTCGCGGGTGCCGACTTCTCTGACCGGCGGTTTCCGCTCTCGCCGGATTATTCGTTCAGCATCGCGATGATCTATCAGCTGCCTGTGGACTGGCTGTCCAGCGACTGGACGTTTACCAGCGCGTTCAATTATCGCGGCAAGGCCTATCTCGATATCGCCAATACCGAAAGCCTGATGCAGAACGGTTATGGTTTGCTTGACCTGCGGCTGGATATTGAGCTGCAGAAAAGCCCGGTCGTCATCAGCCTGTTTGCGAAGAACGTAACCAACAAGACCTACAAGGTGTCAGGTACAACTTTCCTCGACCAGGTCGGCTTTGCATTCAACCACTATGGTCAGCCGCGTCAGATTGGTCTGCAGGCCCGTCTGAACTGGTGAAGCGACAAATTTCTAGCCCGATGATCCCTGACCGGCTAAGAATCTGGCCGGGGAGAGATGATCGTGGCGTCAACGCCTGTAGGGCTAAGCGCGGACGAACGTGCCACTTGCGAACGCATTGCCGGTATATGTCCGTCTGCCAGCCTCAAAAAAACATCACGCGCGGTGTCGCGCTATTTTGACGATGCGCTACAGCCGGTGGGCCTTCGGTCCGGGCAGCTTGTCATGCTGATGACCATCGCCGTTCTGGAACGCCCGACTTATGGCCAGTTGGCCCGTGACCTGGTGATGGATTCCTCGACCATCGCGCGCAGCTTGCGGCCTCTCGAACGCGACGGGTTGATAGAACTTGTTTCTGGGCCCGATAGACGCCGGAAGTCTGTTCAGATAACCGCTGATGGACTGGATCGAATCCGTACCGCCATGCCTCATTGGGAGCGCGCGCAGCAGCATTTTCTGGGACAGGTGGGTAGCAAGACCTGGGATAGTGTGCTGAAGGGATTGGCTGCGACATTGACCGGTACGAAAGGACTCTGATCAATGGACCTTTCTTTCAGTGCGGCGGACGAGGCCTTTCGGTTGGATGTGCGGGATTTCTTCGAGAACCGTTATCCCAAAGACATCCTCGATAAACTTCAGCGCGGCCAGACTCTGGGCAAAGGTGACTTGGTCCGGTCTGAGAAAGCGCTCAACGATCAGGGCTGGGTTGCGGTCAATTGGCCCAAGGAATATGGCGGCACTGGTTGGACGGTGACCCAGAAGTACATTTTTGACGAAGAGCTGCAGCGGGCGGGCGCACAGTCGGTGGTGCCCATGGGGCTGCTTTATGTGGCACCGGTAATCTATACGTTCGGCTCGGAAGCGCAAAAGAAGCGGTTCCTCCCCGATATCCTGTCCAGCGATGTCTTCTGGGCGCAGGGCTATTCAGAGCCCGAAGCCGGGTCCGACCTCGCTTCCCTGCGCACCAGAGCCGACCTAGATGGCGACGACTATATCGTCAACGGCACCAAGATCTGGACCAGTCAGGCCCATTATGCCGATTGGATTTTCTGTCTTGTCCGCACGGACAATTCCGGCAAGCCGCAGGAAGGCATCACCTTTTTGTGCATGGATATGAACACACCCGGCATCACGGTTCACCCCATCATCACCATCGATGGGGGACATCACCTTAATCAGGTTGAATTCGTCGATGTGCGGGTACCGGTCGAAAACCGCATTGGTGAAGCCGGGCAGGGCTGGACCTATGCCAAATATCTGCTCACCCATGAACGCACCAGCTATGCGCATGTGGCCCGCAAGAAAATGGATATCGCCCGGTTGAAAAAGCTGGCGCGGGGCATCGAAGCCGGGGGCATGACGTTGGCCGAGAATCCGCAGTTTCAGGTCAAGGTCGCCGATGCCGAGGTGGCGTTGGCCTCACTTGAAATGACGGCATTGCGCGCGCTGTCATCCCTCTCGACCGGGCAGGCACCGGGCAAGGAATCTTCAGTCCTGAAAATCATGGCGACCGAACAGGCGCAGGCGATTACCGAATTGTTTCTGGATCTTGGTGGCTATTACAGCGCCCAGTTCATCGCCGACCGGTCCCGCCCCGACTGGAACGCAAACACGGGTATTCCTGATTTCTGCGCCCCGTCGACGGCGGCCTATTTCTTCAACCGGGCCCAGACGATCTATGGCGGGTCGACAGAGATTCAAAAGAATGTCATCGCCAAGCAGGCGTTGGAGCTCGATCAGTAGAGCGCTTCCAGCGCCTCCCCATAGGCTGCGCCGATGACATGGCGGCGGATGCTCATTTTCGGGGTCATCTGTTCGTTCTCAATGCTGAAGGGTTCGCTGGCGAGGGCAAAGCGCCGGATCTTCTCGATGTTCGACAGGCGTTTGTTGACCCGCGCGACAACACCATCAAGCGCCTTGCGTAGATCGGCATCGTCGGTCAGCGCATTCAGGTCTTGTTCCTTGCCGTTCTCTTTCGCCCACGCCGACAGCCAGTCGGCGTCCGGGACGATCAGCGCTACCATGTGCGGCTTTCGGTCACCATAGACCATGGCTTGCGCGATCTCTGGTTCCAGCGTCAGCAACCCTTCGACCCGCGCAGGCGAGACATTGTCGCCTTTGTCGTTGACCAGAATGTCCTTCTTGCGGTCGGTAATCTGCAAGTGCCCGTCTTCGTCCAAAACGCCGATATCGCCGGTATGCAACCAGCCGTTTTGCAGCGCCTGGGCGGTGGCTTCCGGATCGTTCCAATAGCCTTTCATCACCAGTTCGCCGCGCAGCAGGATCTCGCCATCCTCGGCGATCTTGATTTCCGTGTTCTTCAATGCGGGCCCGACCGTATGCATTTTAACCAGGTTGGGCCGGTTGACGCTGGCAACGGGACCGGATTCAGTCTGGCCATAGCCCTGCAGCAACCGTAGGCCCAGCGCGTGAAAAAACATGCCGACATCCGGGTTCAGCGGCGCGCCACCCGAGACCAGCGCCTTGATCCGCCCGCCAAATCGCTGCTGCACCTTTTTCCGGACCAGCTGGTCTAGGACTTTGTCTGTGATGCGTTCACCCAGACCCAGTGACGACGGGTCGTTGAACCGTTTTTCACCCAGCGCCAACGCGCGGTGAAACAGTTTGGCGCGCACGCCGCCCTGCTCCTCAATGGACCGCGTGACTCGCAGGCGCAGCATTTCGAACAGCCTTGGCACCACGGTCATAATCGTGGGCTTGGCCTCTTCCATATTGGCGGCCAGCTTGTCCAGCCCTTCGGCATAGTAAATCTCAGCCCCGATGGAAAGTGGCAGATACATGCCGCCGGTGTGCTCATAAGCGTGTGACAGCGGCAGGAACGAGAGAAACACTTCGTTCTCGATTCCCAGCTCCTCGATCACTTCGGTCGCACCCTCAGCATTATGCAGGATGGCACCATGGCTGATCATCACGCCCTTTGGCGCGCCGCCGGTGCCAGATGTGTAGATCAGGCAGGCAATATCATCGCGGCCAACAGTCTCCATGGCTTCCAGGACGTCGCCGGTTTTGCCCTGGCTGGCCAGCATCACATCGTCCCAAAGGTGGATGTCGACATTAAGGCTCTGGTCACGCTTCGGCGCTTCCATGGCGATGACAAAATCCAGATGGTCGGATTCATGCGCGGCCGGCAGCAGGTCCTGCGCCAGCCGGGCGGTCGAGACAATCGCGCCCTTGGCACCGCTGTCATCCAGGATGTGTTCATGATCGCGCGGCGTGTTGGTGATGTAGGTTGGGACGGTGATGGCGCCTGCGGCCATGATGGCCAGGTCAGAGATCAGCCATTCCGGGCGGCTTTCGCTGACCAGTGCGACCCGGTCGCCCGACACGATACCAAGGTCCTTCAAGGCCTTGGCCAGTCTGGCTACCTGGTTACCGATTTCCCGCCAGCTCTGCGATTCGTAGGCAGCGCCCCGCTGGGGTTTTGCCCACACGACCGGTTTGTCGCCCAGCCTGTCGGCCTGCTCAAAAAACATGCTGACCAGATTGTTGGCTGTTTCCGCGCTCATCGATTCCCCACCTGCCCCACTTAACTATCTGATGACGTTACGTCACCCGAGTTGGGGCGGCAAGGCGGATGGGCTAGTCGGAATTCGACCAAGTTTGAACGCCAAGCCTGGGGTACGCCTCAAACCCGGTCTGCAGAGGAATGGATCCATCCTCAGCGTAGACTTGAACAAACACCCATGCTTCGCAGCTGGTTTTAAGCCTGCTCCTGTCGACCTTGATCCCCAACTCACACTCGATAAACACTCCTGTACCGATCAGGTCATAGAGGCATATCACGGGCAATTGTTACTCCTGAACTCACGTGAGCGTCCGGGTGTAAGCGACACCGGGAATTGAACTCAGTCGGTATGGAGTGGCGCTGGGGCAATGTCCGTTTGGCTGAAGTTATTACCCTTAAACAACAATGGCTCCCCCATCGCTTCTGCGAGCGCATAGGAAAAACAATCACCGAAATTAAGCCGAGCCGGATGTCCGGTGCCTTTACCGAACCGCGCATAGGCTTGGCGTGCAATTCGAGATTGAGGCTCATCGACCGCTACTATCTCCATATTTGCGTCTGACACAAACCGGTCGATCAAGTCCTCCGCGCCGTCGACTTCGCGTCCGCGCAATACAATCGAACACTCAACAATCGAAACAGCTGAGATACGAAGAACCCTGGTCTTTGCAATTGCCATCGCAAACGAACCGGCATCTGATTCCTGCAGCAGGATGGCGAGAACAGCTGATGTGTCGATGATCATCAAACCGGCGCGCCATGCTCATCATACCCAACAAGGTCGTCATGGCTGCGCGCATCTGCATTGGCCCGTCCGGCACATTCGCGCCCGATTTCCATAAGCCGTTCAAAGACCGCGTCGGGATTGCGGCGCTCGTCTTCGCGCTCAAGGCTCTCCTCAAGCGCTTTGACAACAGCACCTGTCATGCTGGTCCCGGTCCTGCGCGCTAGTTCCTGCGCAAGACGATAGGCTTTTTCATTTTTGATGTTCAGTTGCATCACAAATCCAATGGTAGATGTCATTTCTACCATGTGGCCGGGTGCATTCGCAATGCAAGGCGGTTAGGGCAATGCCGTACAGGGGTTTACGGAAAATCGGAGGCTTTGCAAACAGTGGGCCTTTTGCACCGCTTGTCGACGCTCCTGCCCATCCGGTCAGGCGGCAATCCGATAGGTGCAGGATTCTGCACAGCTTGGCCGGCTGACCCGCACCCAGCTGATACCGCGAAAGGTTTCTTGCAGGGCGCCCGCGATCCAGATCGCGATGTTTTCCAGCGACGGATTCGCAAGGCCAGCGACCTCATTGAGCAGATGATGGTCAAGTTGTTCCTTGATCCCGTCCAACGCCGTCTCGACCTGACCAAAGTCCGCAATCCAGCCGGTCGCCGGATCAGGCGCACCGGCAATCGCCACTTCTACCTGATAGGAGTGGCCGTGCAGGCGCTTATAGCCATGCCCTTCGGGCATATGCTCGAAGTGGTGCGCGGCCTCGAAACTGAAGGCTTTGACGATTTCCATCGATCCGGTCATGGCGCGGCTGTTTAGGGGGTCGAAGCGCCGATGGCAAGTGGCCAGATGCCACCCATCGCCTATAGTTGTTTTCTGACATTCAAATCATCAACGGGGAATGAATATGTTACTGGAAGGAAAGTCAGCCATTGTGACCGGTGCGGGCTCCGGCATCGGGGCCGCGAGCGCACAGCTTTTTGCCGAAAATGGGGCGACCGTGCTGGCCGTCGACGTGCCGGGCAAGGACCTGGCAGGCACACATAAAGACCATGACGCCATCACCGCGCTGGAACAGGACATCACCGAGAAGGATGCACCCAAGAAAATCGTGCAGGCCGCGCTGGATGTCGCGGGCAAACTGGACATCGTCTTCAACAATGCGGGTGTCGGCGGTGGGGGCCTGAATGCTTATGATATGCCTGACGAGCTGTGGGACCGGACCATGGCGGTCAATGTGACCGCGCAGTTCCGGCTGATTCGCGAAGCGATCCCGCATCTGCGCGAGGCCGGGTCGGGCCGGATCATCAACACGGCGTCCGTAATGGCAGAAGGCACAGACTATGGGCTGGCGGCCTATTGCGCGTCGAAGGCGGGTGTCGCAGGGCTGACCCGCAATATCGCGCTGGAAGAAGGCCGTTATGGCATCACCGCCAACTACATCGAGCCTGGTGCGATCTATACCGGCATGACGGAAAAGAACTTCGTCAAGGACGACATCGCCGACATCTGGGCACGTAAGTCAGCGCTGAAGCGTCTGGGTCAGCCGATCGATATCGCCAAGGGCGCGCTGTTTCTGGCATCAGACCTGGGGGCCTTCGTTACCGGCCACGGGCTGCGCGTCGATGGCGGACTGATGCTGCGGGTCTAAACTTCGATCACCCCGTCTGGTGCGGCATCGGCATAGAGCGCCTTTACCAGATCGGCCCGGTTTTCCAGCGTGGCGCGCTGATTGACGTAGCCTTTCTCGGTGATTTCGTGGCCTTCCATGGAGGGCGGTTCGGCCATCAGCATCAGCCGGTGAATGCGGGTGGATGACCCTGGCCATTCCTTGTTGTGTGCTTCGAGCCCGGCCCGGATATGGGCGAGGACTTTCTGGTCCCGGAGCAGGGCTTCGATCTCCAGATCGGCCCCGGCGATCTTTTTGCACGCCTCGACATTCGGCCAGGCGAGAATGCCGACATAGTCATCGTCATGGCCGCAGACGATGCAGTCGGCGATGGCTGGTGCGCAGGCATTATTGACCTGCACCCGGAGCGTGCCCACCGAGACAAAGGTGCCCGAAAGCAGCTTGAAGTCTTCTACCACACGGCCATCGAAGATCAGACCCTGGGTGATATCCTCTTCATCGACCAGCTTGAGCGCGTCGCCGATCTTGTAGAAGCCTTCATCGTCAAATGCTTCGGCGGTCTTTTCCGGCATCCGGTAATAGCCGGTAAAGACGTTGTCGCCTTTGATCCTCACCTCATATTTCGAGCCGTTCGGGACCAGCTTGAAGGTGGTGCCGGGCAGCGGTACGCCCACATTGCCGGTACCTTCGATGGGCCAGTGCAGGCTGGACGCCACAGGCGCGGTTTCTGTCGAGCCATAGCCGGTGCGGAACAGGATCCGGTGGCCGGTTTCCTTCACCGCCAGGTCCTGATAGCGCTGCCAGACCTCATGCGGCATGCTGGCCCCGCCATAGGCGAGACCTTTCAGGCGGCTGAAGAAGTTTTTGCGCAGCTCGGCATCTTCTTCCAGCGCATGAACCACCAACGCGTGGCCCGCCGCCACATTGAGATATTCCGTCGGCGCGATATCACGCAGGTTTTCGATGGTGGTTTCGATCTGTCCGGGCAGCGGGCGGCCTTCATCAATGTAGTATGACCCGCCCTGGCTCAAGACACCGTGGAAATTTGAGTTGCCGCCATAGCAGTGGTTCCAGGGCAGCCAATCGAGAATGACCGGCGGGTTTTCCGGATCCGGCGGAAACAGGATGTGGCCTGCCTTCATGTTGGCGCACATCATCTTCTGGGTCTGTGGCACGGCCTTGGGCATGCCGGTAGAGCCTGAGGTAAAGAGGTATTTGCCCACCGTCTCCGGCACTGTCGCGTTGAACGCGTCCATGACGGCATCGGTGGGTGCCGTTCCCATCAGATCGCTGAACGGCGTGCTGGCAAGGGTGTTGGGTGGCATCTGGTCGACAACCACCTCTACCCCGTCGAGATCAAGGCCCTGCAGAGCCTCGGCGTAGGGCATGCCCTGCTCGGCGAAGATCAGCTTGGGTTCAACTAGGTTGAACACATGATGCAGCTTGGCATGCGCGCCCGGCATCAGCGAATAGGCGATAGCGACAGGCGCAGCGGGCACGCCGACCTGCATCGCCGCCATGACCAGCAATGCGTGATTAATCGAATTGGCCGACAGAACCATCACCGGTGAGGACTGATCCAGCCCCCGGTCCAGCAGCGCCTGCGACAGGGCATTGACCTTTTTCAGCCCTTCGCCATAGGTCAGTTCCACCCAGGCGCCCGTCGCATCGCGCTGCGCCATCCACACACGGTCCGGCTCCCGGTCGGCCCAGTCATGCAGATAGCTGACAATGTTGCGCTCATAGTCGCCCAGCGGATAGCCGGCTTCGACAATGATCTCGCCATTGTCGCGCCGGGTCATGCTGGCGCGGGCCTCGGCGTGATTCACGGGCAGGAATGGTGCGGCGCTGGTCGCGAGTGATTGATCCATATCTACTTCCCCTTGAAGGTCGGCTCGCGTTTCTCAAGGAAGCTCGCGACGCCTTCTTTGTGATCTTCTGTCTGGAAAAGTATGCCGAGTGTATGCGCAATCCAGCTGCCGATTTCTCGGTGCTCGCCATAGGTGGTTTTGCGCAGGCCTTCTTTCAGGTGCTGCACGGCCAGTGGCGGGTTATCCGCGATCTTGCCAGCCAGCGCCAATGCCTCATCCATCAGACGTTCGTGCGGTACGGTCTTGAGCACCAGTCCGATTTTTTCAGCCTCGGCAGCATCGATCACATCGCCGGTGAACAGCAGTTCGGCGGCCTTTTGCGCGCCCACAGCCAAGGGCAGGCGGGTCAGTCCGCCCAGATCGGTGATCAAGCCGCGCTTGACGAACAGCTCGCCGAACTTGGCCTTGTCAGAGGCAATGCGGATATCGGCCATGAGCGACAGATCCATGCCCCAGCCGACCGCCGCCCCGTTGACAGCTGCGATCACCGGCTTGCCGCATTCCAGGATGGCGCTTGCCGCCGGGGTCGGCACCGGCTTGACCTGGGTCAGCCGGTTGACGCTGCCTTCGCGCTCATCGCCTGCCATGATCGCGCGCACATCGTCACCTGAACAGAAACCCGGATCGGCGCCAGTGATGATGACACAACGCACGTCGGCATCGTCATGTGCCAACCGCATCGACGCTTCGAGTTCGTCATAGGCCCGGTGGTTGAGCGCGTTATAGATTTCGGGCCGGTTTAGCGTGATGGTCGCGATGTGATCGCTCACGTCGTAGAGCGTGTGCACGAAGTCCGATGGTGCGAGCATCGCTGTCTCTCCCCACGTCATCCCCGCGAAAGCGGGGATCCAGGCCTGGGTCCCACCCGAATCTGACCCCGACCGACTGAACCCGTGTCGAGGTCAGACTGGATTCCCGCGTTCGCGGGAATGACGGTTGTGTGTTTATTCAGCCGCTTTGGCGAAGGCCTTTTTCTTGGGTCCCTGGAAGCCGAACAGGTGCCCGGCGACCTTGCGGATCTGTATTTCTTCCGACCCTTCGGTGATCCGGTAGCGGCGGTGATGGCGGTAAATGTGTTCGAACGGCTTGTGCCGGGAATAGCCCATGCCACCATGGGTCTGGATTGCGGTATCGGCAGCATTACAGGCCAGCCGGTTGCCGCGGTAATTGCACATGGAGACCGCGTCAGAGACTTCCATGTGGTTCTGCTTGTCCAGCTCCCACGCCGTCTTGCGGACCAGCCAGCGGACCATTTCCGCTTCGGTATGCAGTTCCGCGAGCGGCCACTGAATCGCCTGCTTGGTCGCAATCGGCTCGCCGAAGACGCGGCGGTTGCGGGCATATTCAACGCTTTCATTGATGCAGTACTGGCCCACGCCGACGCCGGACGCCGCCTGCCTGATCCGGTTTTCGTGCAGGAAGGTCTGGGCCACGGCAAGACCCTGTCCCTCTTCGCCGAAGATCGACGAATGCGGCACGCGCACGTCGCGGAGCGTCACATGCGCGTGGTCGGTCGGCATGTTGAAGGTCCACATGAACTTCTCGACCTTGAAGCCCGGCGAATCGGTCGGCACGAAGAAGCAGGTAATGCCCTGCGCGTCGCCGTCCTTGCCTGACGTGCGGGCGTAGATCATGTCGTGGGTCGCGGCATGCAGGCCGGTGTTCCACATTTTCTCGCCATTGATGACCCACTCGTCACCCTGGCGGACGGCATTGGTTTCCATCCAGGTGGCGTCCGATCCGTGGTCCGGTTCGGTCAGGCCGAAAGCGACACGCGCCTTGCCCTGGATTGAAGGTTCGAGAAACTGTTCCTTGTGCTCGTCGCTGGCAAAGCGCATCAGCATGTGCACGAACGGGAAGTTGCCGACGATTGACGATTCGTTCTGCAGATCGTTGTGCAGGCCCAGCCCTTTGGCGGCCAGATGCTCGCGGATGATCGCCATGCCCAGATTGGTGCCGTCATCCCCGCCCACTTCCTTGGGTAGCGCATAGCGCAGGTGACCGGCCGCATCGGCGCGGCGGCGCATTTCGCGCAACAGCTCTTCCCACTCTTCATTGGGCTGGCCGTCATTGTCCCAATCGGTCCGCGAATGCTCGCGGCGATGGTCGAAGAAGCGTTCGTTGTCGTCCTGCGCCTGAAGCGGCTTGATTTCTTTTTCGATGAACGCATCAAGCGCGTCCAGTTTGGCTTGAATTTCGGCCGGAATGGTAAAATCCATGGAAGGTCTCCCCTGATCCTGCGGTGGCGGGCCCCTGCAGCCCGATATTCGCGCAGACTATAGGCGGTCGCTGGACCGCTGTTAACGGCAAAAGGACCCCGGTTTGACTCCGCGCCATTTGCATTCGACAGTCGGCGGCGGACTATATCGGAGACCACGTGATGCCGAAGGGATACTGGATTGCCCTGGTCGATATCGATGATCCTGATCAATATGCCCGCTATATCGACGCCAACGCCGCCCCGTTCGCTGAGTATGGCGCGCGGTTTGTGGTTCGGGCAGGCCAGCGCGAAGTGGTCGAAGGTCGAGCCCGCGCCCGCACGGTCGTGATCGAGTTTCCCAGCTATGAGCAGGCCCTGGCCTGTTACAGCTCGCCCGCCTATCAGGCCGCCAAGGCGATCCGGACGTCAGCCAGCACTGGTGATGTGGTGATTGTCGAAGGATATGATGGCGACTAACGCAAGCCCCGGAACGTGGCGCGCACGTCGTCGATCACGGCCTGCGGATTTTCCATCGGGACGAAATGGCCACCGCCCTTGTGTTCTTTCGAATAGACCATGTTGAACTGCTGCTCGGATTCTCTACCCAGCCCGCGCCCGACGTCGAACTCCAGATAGGTGACGCCTGTGGGCGCCTTGACCAAAGGCTCATTGTCGTTGGCGCGCGACCACGGGCGCTTGCCCGCTTCGGCATAGAGCCGCATCGAGGTGCCGATGGTTTTCGTGAACCAGTAGATCATGGTCGTGGTAAGCAGGAAGTCTTTGGAAAACACTGACTCCACACCGCCCGGACAATGGCTCCAATTGTAGCGGCGGCGCACCAGCCAGGCGAGCAGCCCGACCGGCGAATCCTGCAGCGCATAAGCCAGCGTCTGTGCATCAAGCATATGCACTGCCACATGCGCCGCAATCCGATGCTGCACGTCGACGATCTGCGCCCGGACATCGTCGGGCGTGCCTTCGGGCACCATGCGGCCCGCCGTCACGTCCCAGGGTCGTTCATTGTTCCAGTGCGACAGCGTTGGCGTGCTGGTGAGATGCAGGCCGATCAGACTGTCCCAGTATTTATGCCCGATCTGGGTCGTCGCGAAGGCGCCCCAGTCGCCGCCCTGCACCGCATAGCGTTCGAATCCCAGCACGTCCGTCATGAGTTTGTGCAGAGTATCGGCCGCGACCCAGGAGTTGACGCCCGGTGTTGTCAGCGGTGAAGAAAATCCGAAGCCGGGCATGGAGACGATATAGAGATCGAACGCGTCCGCCGGGTCGCCGCCATAGGATGCCGGGTCGGCCAGCGCCCCCATCACCTTGTGATAGTCCCAGAAGGTCCACGGCCAGCCATGGATCATCATCATCGGGATCGGGTTGGGGCCCTTGCCCGGCACATGCATGTAATGGACCGGCATGCCGTCGATCTCGGTGCGGAAATGGGCGTTGGCGTTCAGGGCCGCCTGCTGTGCGGGCCAGTCGTAATCGGTCAGCCAATAGTCCACGAGGCCACGCAGGTAGTCGCCATTGACCCCATAACCCCAGTCGTCATTGCCGAAATCCTGCGCCCAATTGGTTGAACGCAGGCGTCGCTTAAGGTCATCAAGGCCTGCTTGCGGAAAGGAAATCTCAAACTGTTCAGGTGACATCAGCCGGACTCCCCGATGGTTCTAAGGGGTGCCAGTGTCGTTCAAGACCGGCGGCGCTCAGGACGGCTGCGGCGTGGCCGGGGCCGTCTTGCGCTCAACTTCGTCCAGCTTGCGTTGCGCCAGCAGCAGATTCCCCATGATCAGGTCATCGAAAGGCTTCGATCGCAGCGCTTTTCGGTAAAGCTCGACGGAGGCTTTGTAATCGCCCTGCATGTAGCGGATGGTCGCGATATTGTTGAGCGCCTCCGGCATCGACTTGTCGATCTTCAGCGCCTTTTCGCAATTCTCCATCGCCTCTTCATAGCGTTGCCGCTGCACGTCGGCAGAGCAGAGGTTTGTGTAGGCGGCGGCGATATCCTGTATCGACAGCTGGTCTTCAAGCGCTCTGAGTGTCAGCGCAACGCCTTTATCGAATTCGCCTTTGTCGATCAGGGCCGCGCCATCGCGTACATCCTGCGAACTGCTCATCCAGATTTTCTGTCCGCTGGTCGGTTTATCCACCGCAAGGGCAGGGCTCGCAAGAAGCGCAACGGTTAGGAATGTAATCAAAGGTTTCATTTACACAGTATAGCACACTCCCAAACGCTGAAAAGACTTGCTGTCCAATCCGGAGTGCTAGCGACCACTTGTCCGTAACCATTTGTAGATCTTGGAAATTCGGCCCGAGCCAACAATGAGTAAGAGGCCGATGATCAAGGCCGACGGCCCTCGAACATACTGATCGAGAGGTATTGGGTAGGCAATGTCGCTGCCGGATGGGGCATTGCTGACCACCAGAGCCAGCAAAGACGCGCTCAACCAGAGACCCTGTCCAACCCACCATAATCCAATGAGAAACGTGCCCGCGCCCACGATATGCCCTGGATCAATCTGCTTTGCCTCCGGAGTCGCCTCACCAATCGCCCAGGTGGCCATGGGCCTGGCAAATATCCAAAGCATGATGCCGAACAAAAGCGTTGCCGACATGAGCGGGATTAAGATCGCTGCGGGACCAACCGACCATTCAGAACTCGAGGAGACAAAAAGCATGGAAACGTAGGACGCAAGCCCCGCGACGCCCTGAAAGATGACATAGGCCGCAAACAGTCTGACCAGGACCGTTGTAATCGCGTGAGACATATGAACTCCTGATTATGGCCGGATTGTACCATGATTGTTATTGGTATGGCTTACGATCAGTGGTTTTCTGCTTGCTTGGCAGGGAGTCGCTGAGGCTCTAGCCTTGCGGCCCATGCCGACCGTCTTCAAATCTGCCACCGCACAAGCCATTTTCATGATGGTCTGTGCCAGTGCAACGATTGCGCTTCTATGGGCGGTGTTGCGCGTTGCGTCGGAGACGATGCACCCCTTCTACATCCTGTTCTGGCGGTCGGTCTTCGGCGTCCTGATCCTGTTGCCGATCTTTGTGCGGGCAGGCCCTTCGGCGTTGAAGACCACCAGGCTGCCGCTGCACGGCGTCCGCAGCCTCAGCGGCATCATTGCCATGGGGGGCATCTTCTATTCGGTGGCGCATATTCCGCTGGGCCAGGCGATGGCGATCAACTATTCAGGCCCGCTCTTTGCGACCTTGGGGGCCGTGCTGATCCTGGGTGAACCGATCCGCAGCCGCAGGATGATTGCGCTGGCCGTTGGCTTCGTGGGTATGTTGATCGTCGTACGGCCCGGGGTTGAACACGTCAATCTGGGAGTGCTGGCCGCGCTGATCGGTGTTGTCGGCATGGCGGGTTCGCTGCTCAGCATCAAGAAACTGGCGGAGACCGAAGCCAACACCACGATCATCTTCTATGGCAATACGCTGGGCCTGCCGATTTCTCTGGCTGTGGTGCTCGCGCTCGGGGTCTGGCAGTGGATGAGCTGGATGGAGTTCGGCCTGCTGGCCCTGATCGGTCTGATGTCGACGGTGGCGCAGCTATTCCTTAACCGTGCACTCAAGCTGGCGGAGGCGGGCGCGGTGTTGCCGGTCGATTTCCTGCGGCTGGTGTTTGTCACGGTTCTGGGGGCCGTCCTGTTCGATGAGCAGCCCGAGGTTCTGACCTGGATTGGGGCGGGTATTATTCTTTGTTCCACGGTTTACATCGCCCGGCGCGAATCCCGCGCGCCGCCGATTTCCGAGTCCGGGACATGAACGCTCCAGCTGCCGCAAAGCCGGAATATCGTGGCCTGATCCGCTCGGCCAATCTGCGCGGCGCGCTTTGGATCCTGCTCGCCGCAATGATCAGTACGGGGATGATCTATTTTGTCCGACGGGCGGCCGAAACGCTGCCGACGACGGAAATCGCCTTCATGCGCGGCGTGTTCGGTGTGATCATCATCCTGCCTTTCATCGCCCGCGTCGGCATGGCGGGCTTCAAGAGTAAACAGATCCACCTGCAGATTGCCCGGGGGCTGAATGCCAGTCTGATCCTGTCACTCGGCTTTTTCACCATTGCCAACATGCCGCTGGCACAGCTGACATCGATTTCGTTCTCCCGGCCGCTCTTTGTGCTGATACTGGCAGCGCTGTTCCTGGGGGAACGGCTGAAATGGTTTCGCTCGATTGCCACATTGATTGGCTTTGCCGGGATTCTGATCATCGTGCGGCCCGGTATGGATATGGATCCCGTGGCGCTGCTTGCGGTGCTGACCGCCGCGCTGATCGCGCTTAACATCGTCTTTGTCAAAAAACTTACCCGGACAGACCGCACCGAAACCCTGATCTTCTATTCGACATTTCTCCAAGCGCTGGTCCTCGGCGCGGTGTTGTTGTTGGCGCCTTTGCTGCTCTCTGCTCTTGATCTGCCGACGCCCGCCGGACTGGTCTGGATTACGCCGTCCTGGGAGGCCACGGCATATCTGCTGGGGGTCAGTGTCTGCGGTACCTGTATGCAGTTCTGTTCGGTCCGCGCCTACAGGATTGCCGAGGCCTCGGGCGTGGCGCCCTTCGACTATTCCAGGCTGCTGTTCAGTGCCGCCCTTGGCTATTTCGTCTTTGCCGAGGTGCCTGACGGGTGGACTTGGGTGGGGGCCGCCGTCGTCATAGCGTCCACCCTCTATATTGTGCGCCGCGAAGCACAGATTGCCCGCGATGATCCGGTATAGGCCCTCGAGTCGACAGGCTTCAAGGCGTGTGCTAAATGCGGCGGCCACTCAACGATAACCACAAAAATCGAGGAAACATTATGGATGTTAACGGGCTTGCCGCCATTGTGACGGGCGGCGCATCGGGACTGGGCCGCGCGACAGCGAAGGCACTTGCAGATGCAGGCGCCAAGGTCACCTTGTTCGACCTGAATGAAGAGGCCGGTGAAGTTGCGGCTGCAGAAATCGGCGGCGTTTTCGCCAAGGTCGATGTGGCCGACGAAGCCAGTGTGATTGCCGGGCTCGACAAGAGCAAGGAAGCCCATGGCGACGATGCCCGTATTCTGGTGAATTGCGCCGGTGTCGGCTGGGCTGGCAAGACGGTCTCTCACGGTGAGCCGCTGTCTCTTGATCAGTACAAGAAGGTTATCGAAATCAATCTGATCGGCACCTTCAACTGCATTCGCCTGGTCGCGGCGCGGATGACCCAGATGGATATCCTGCCCGATGGTGAGCGCGGCGTGATCATCAACACCGCGTCAGTCGCAGCCTATGAAGGGCAGATCGGCCAGGTGGCCTATGCTTCTTCAAAAGGCGGCGTTGTCTCGATGACGCTGACCGTCGCGCGTGACCTCGCCCGTGACGGTGTTCGGTGTTGCACGATTGCACCAGGTCTGTTTCTGACGCCGATGCTCGAAGGCCTGCCGGAGAACGTTCAGATTTCGCTGGGCGCAGCGGTGCCGTTCCCGTCCCGTTTGGGCCACCCCAGCGAATACGCGCAGACTGCCCTGTTCATCTGCAAAAACCCGATGATCAATGGTGAGACGATCCGGCTCGACGGCGCGCTGCGGATGGCGCCGCGGTAACGTCAATTGTGACGGCCTGATCCAACAACAGGTGCGGCGGGAAGCATGGACGCGATAATTCAGTCATTTTTGAGTGGTTTCCCGCTGCTTATGGCGCACAGCGCCACGACGTTTCTCATCCTGATTATCGGCGTGCGGGCCTATATGGTGGTCACGCCGCATGATGAGCTGGCGCTGATCCGGGCGGGCAACACCGCAGCGGGGCTGAGCCTGGGTGGCGCAATCATCGGCATCGCGCTGCCGCTGGCCTTTGTGCTGGCGTCTTCGGTTTCGGTCATTGATATCCTGATCTGGGGCCTCGTGACCCTGGTGCTGCAGATTGTCGCTTTTTTCCTGGTCGACAGGGTTCTCAAGAACCTCTCGGCGCGGATCGAAGAGGGCAACGTCGCATCGGCGATTCTGCTCGTGTCGGTCAAACTCACGACAGCGGCCATTAACGCGGCAGCGGTCTCTGGTTGATGAAGCTTGGAGAGTTCCCTTTCTATCTGCTGCTGGTTCTGCTGATCGTCTGGTTGAACCAGCCGGACGACACCGGGAACATTAATGTGCCGCGGCAGCCGCAAAGCCAGGCAGGCGATACGCCGGATATACGAACCCCCAGCCCCCGCGGCCCCAGATATGTCGTAGAGGACTCCGGTGTGCAGGTTAACTCCGTTGGCACGGCCTTCTCGATTGACGAGGACGGGCTTTGGATCACGGCCCGCCATGTGGTTGGGGGTTGCCGTGGTCTGGGCTTCGCGGTGCCGGGCCTGCGCAACACGCTGGACGCTGGCCGGACGACAATCCACCCGCACAGCGACATGGCGTTGGTTCAGGGCCCCAGTTCAAGTGCTGCCTTCGACCTTGCCACCCGGCCTGCCGGTCGGGGCACCGACGCGTATCATATCGGTTACCCCAGGGGCCGTCCCGGCGACATCAGGTCAAAGGTGATCGGACACGCGCGCATGATCACGCGGGGACGATACCGGTCAGACGAGCCGGTCGTCGCCTATGCTGAAGTTGAACGGCATCCTGCTTTCAAAGGTGAAATCGGGGGTATGTCCGGCGGTCCGATCTTTAACGCGGCGGGCCAGGTGATCGGTGTCACCGTTGCGGGCAATCCTCGCAAGGGCCGCATCATTGGCACCGCGCCCCGGTCGTTCGCCCGATTATTCGAAGAGGCCGACCAACGGCCGAAGGCGGGCAGGGTTTCAAAGCCGACCCTTACACCAGGGACCCTGAAGCAAACCGGGGACCGGTTGCGGCAGCGATTTGTGGTGGCGCGGCTGCATTGTTATGTCGGCTAGCGCGTGGCTTATCCCGCAGCCGCATCCATAAAGGATGCCAGGTCGATGTCCTTTTGGGTCAGGCCGCCCGCGTCGTGCGTTGAAAGCGTTACCTCGACCTTGTTGTAGACGTTGAACCACTCCGGATGGTGGTCGGCTTTTTCAGCCGTTAGCGCGACACGGCTCATAAAGCCGAAGGCGTCATTGAAGTCTGCGAACTGAAAGACCTTGCTGATCGCATCCCGGCCCTCGACCTCGGTCCAGCCGTTGAGTGTCCCCAGCGCCTGCGTTCTCGCGTCACCTGATAGTTTTTCCATGCGCCTGCCTCTGCACCTAAAATCACCGCTGTCCTTTGAACGTTAGACTAGGGCGGTTTGGACCACCGTGCCAGTCTTCGCTATGCCCATATGTGGTCGACAATCATGCACAGGATTGAGGCGATATCTGGTGCTGGAATAATCTTGCTCGACACCCAGTTTTCTAACCAAGCATGCATGACTGTTAATTCGCACGGTTCGGCTTGCCGCGCTTCACGACTGGTAGTATGTAACCTTTATGACAGCGTCGTTTAGGCGTTTCATGTGACCCGAATAATCCCCCGCAGGGGAAGGGAGACTATGGCCACTCAGCTCGCTCAAGAGGATGAGTCACACTCGGGGAACCCTTCCTCGAAAATCGACTCTGTTGTTATCCGTTTCGCTGGTGATTCCGGTGACGGTATGCAGTTAACCGGAACCCAGTTCACCCAGTCGACGGCGATGATGGGGACTGATCTGGCAACCTTCCCGGATTTCCCTGCTGAAATTCGCGCACCGGCAGGCACCACCTTCGGTGTTTCCGCCTATCAGATCAATTTCGGGCCGCGGCAGATTATGACCGCAGGCGATGCGCCGGATGTGCTGGTGGCGATGAACCCGGCGGCGCTGAAAGTGAATCTGGCGGAGCTGAAGCCGGGCGGCACGCTTGTCGTCGACGAGGGGTCGTTCAGCGAACGCAATCTCGCCAAGGCTGGCTATGATCACAACCCGCTGATCGATGGCAGCGTGACAAAGTACAATGTCGTCAATCTCGACATCACCAAGATGACCATTGAAGCGGTGAAGCAGTTCGGCCTGTCCAACAAAGACGCGTTGCGCTGCAAGAACATGTGGACGCTGGGTCTGGTGCTGTGGATGTACGGACGTCAGCGCGCCCCTGTCATCGAGTGGCTGGAGGGCAAATTTGCCAAGCGGCCCGATATCGCGGATTCGAATGTTGCTGCGTTGAATGCGGGCCATGCCTTCGGCGAGACGCTGGAGCTGGCGGGCGATTTGAGCCACATGGACGTTCCCAGCGCCAAGGTCGAACCCGGTGTTTATCGCACCATCACGGGCGCTGAAGCGCTCGCTTTGGGGCTTGTCGCGGGGGCCAAACTGGCCGAGATCGACATCATGTTCGGGTCTTACCCGATCACGCCGGCGTCTACCCTGCTGCACCAGCTGGCACGGCTGAAAGAGCATGGTGTGGTGACCTTCCAGGCGGAAGATGAAATCGCCGCGATCTGTGCAGCCATCGGCGCCAGCTTTGCCGGCAAGTTGGGGATCACCTCCAGCTCCGGTCCCGGGCTGGCGCTTAAATCCGAAGCCATGGGCCTTGCGCTGACGACGGAGCTGCCGCTCGTCATTGTCAATTCGCAGCGCGGCGGACCGTCGACGGGCTTGCCGACAAAAACCGAGCAGTCGGATCTTTATCAGGCCGTCTATGGCCGGAATGGTGATGCGCCGATCCCCGTGATCGCGTCCTACGCGCCGGGCCAGTGTTTTGAGACGGCCATAGAGGCGGTCCGGCTGGCGATCAAATATATGACACCGGTCATTTTGCTGACCGATGGCTATTTGGCCAATGCAGCAGAGCCCTGGCCGATCCCGGACTTTGATTCGCTTGAGCACTTCCCGGTTGAGTACGAGACCAACCCGGAAGGTTTTCACCCTTACAAGCGTGACGAGGTCACATTGGCGCGGAACTGGGCGATCCCGGGCACGCCAGGCCTTGAGCACCGGATCGGCGGCCTCGAAAAAGATTATGACAGCGGTAACATCTCCTACGCATCGGACAATCACCAGAAGATGACCGACACGCGCTGGAACAAGGTGTTGAACATTGCCAACGATATACCGGAGCAGGATATCGCGCTGGGCGAGGCGGGCGGTAAGCTGGCCGTTGTGGGCTGGGGCTCGACCTTTGGCCCCATTCACCGGGCTGTTGAATCCGTCCGGGCCGATGGCCTTGATGTTTCGCATATCCATGTGAAGAACATCTGGCCTTTGCCGAAAAATCTGGGGGACCTGTTGCACAGCTATGATCAGGTGCTCATCCCGGAAATGAATATGGGCCAGTTCGCGACCTTGTTGCGCGATCAGTATCTTGTTGAGTCGAAGCGCTTCAACCAGGTAAACGGCCAGCCCTTCAAGGTCAGTTCGTTGATCGAGAAGATCACCGAACTGGCGGGTTAGGAGATCCATCATGAATGAATTGGCGCCAAAAGAACTGAAACCCAAAGACTACGCGACCGATCAGGAAGTCCGCTGGTGCCCCGGCTGCGGTGACTATGCCATCTTGAAGTCGGTGCAGAAAACGCTGGCCGATATTCAGGCCGATCCAGCCAATACGGTGTTCGTCTCGGGCATCGGCTGCTCGTCGCGCTTTCCCTATTACATGGCCACCTATGGCTTCCATACGATCCATGGACGCGCGCCGGCGATTGCCACGGGTGTCAAGCTGGCCAACCCGGATCTTGATGTCTGGGTTGTCACCGGTGATGGCGACGGGCTGTCAATCGGCGGCAACCATATGCTGCATGTGTTGCGCCGGAATGTTGATCTGCAGATTTTGTTGTTCAACAACGAGATCTATGGGCTGACGAAGGGCCAGTACTCGCCGACCTCGCGGCCCGGGACGAATTCCCCCTCCAGTCCGGGTGGTTCGGTTGAGCCGAACATGAATCCCTGTGCGTTTGCCATCGGCGCCAGTGCACGGTTTATTGCCCGGACCATCGATACCGACCAGAAACATATGCCGACGATCCTGAAGCGTGCCCGTGAGCATCGCGGAGCGTCTTTTGTCGAAATCTACCAGAACTGCATCGTCTTTAATGACGATGTGTTTGGCGACTTCACCAATAAGAAGGTGGCCGCCGACCGGCAGATACATGCCGAACATGGCGAGCCGCTGATCTTCGGCAAGGAACGTGACAAGGGCCTGCGCGTCCGCCCGGGGGAGCATGGCGTTGAGGTCGTGACCATCGGCGAAAACGGCGTCACCGAAGACGATATTCTGGTGCATGACGAAACCGACATCACGATCGCCAATATGCTGATCCATCTGGACGGCCACGACATGCCGGTGGTCCTGGGCGTGCTTTATTGCGAGCCGTTCCAGACCTATGACGCATCGGTGGGGGAGCGGGTCGCCGCCGCCAAGGACGCCAAACCGAATGCCGATATGAAAGAACTGCTGTTCGCGGGCAGCACCTGGACGGTGGAATAGAACTCAAACGCAGTCTTAGTCTTAGTCCAGCAGGGACAGCATCTCGTCGATCGAGGTGAATTTCCGGCGGGGCGCGCCGTGTGCCGCGGCCTCTTCTTCGGCGGCTTCGATGCGTTTCCAGTCTTCGAAGGTCACGACCTTCACGTTGCGTTCGGCAAGCAGGGCATCCAGACCTTCCGGCCCGCCCTTGGAGGTATCAGGCGTCAACTCTTTGACCAGATTGGCCACGTCCGCACCGTCAGGGTGGTTGGTGCCGATCGTGCCACTCGGCCCGCGCCGTGCCCAGCCAGAAGCGTATAACCCGTCTTCGATCTTTCCATTGTCGTTGACGAAGCGGTTGCGCTGTTCGTCGAAGGGGGCGCCTTCCAGCACGGTCGATTCCGTGCCGATGCAGCTCACCACCACATTGCAGGCCAGATCGAAGGTCTCGCCCGTGCCGACACAAGAACCGTCATCCAACAGCGTTGTCCGTTCCATGCGAATGCCGGTGACTTGGTCTTCTCCCAGAATTTCCAGCGGCATGGCATAGAATTCCATGTGGATGCGCACCGGTTTGTCGTCCGCACTGTTGGACGCATAGTCACGCAGCAGGGCGATGTTCTTTTCCTGATTGCCGCGGCCCTTGCTGGTCAGGTCAATATCTTCGGGCGGCAAAACGGCCGGGTCGACCAGCGGAATCGCGCGTTCCAGATGGCCGAATTCCTGCACCTCCTTGTGGGTAAAGGCAGCCTGCAGCGGGCCACGCCGGGCATAAATGTAGATGTCGTTGATCGGTGTGGTGTCGATCTCGTCGACCGCGTAATGCGCCATATCGGTAACGCGCACTTCATCGCCGGTCTTGGCGACCATGCGCGCTACGTCGAGTGCGACATTGCCGGCGCCGATGACAACCATGGTGCCGCTCTCCAGGCTGGGCGCCAGTTCGCGCTGGTCGGGGTGGGCGTTGTACCAGCCGACAAATTCGGCGGAACCAAATACGCCGTCCAGATCTTCGCCGGGGATACCGAGCTTGCGGTCGATAGGTGCACCCGTCGCGATGACGACGGCGTCATAGAGGGATCGCAACTCGGCGAGCGTCAGGTCCTTATCGACCTCAACATTGCCCAGGAAGCGGACCCGCGGGTCGCCGGCGGTTTTCTCAAACCGGCCGGAGACCTTTTTCATGCTCTGATGGTCCGGCGCGACGCCGGCGCGGATCAGGCCATAGGGGGTGGGTAGCCGGTCGATGATATCGACCTGGCAATCTTCGATTTCCTTTGTCAGGGCTGTCGCAGCATAGAAACCGCCGGGGCCAGACCCGATGATCGCGACGGTTACACCCATGGTGATATCTTCGGGTAAGTCTCTAGGATCACGATCATTCTCCCCACTTATGCTTCGTAGCGCACCCCTGGAAGCCGGCACCGGCGAAGGGTTTTAGTACTCTGATCGTTTAATAGCCAAGAAGCGCGCACAGAGCAACGTTGAGCGATAGGATAAACAAGGGTGTTCTTGTCCAGGGAGCAGTGCATGGTGACCATGAAGTCACCGACACCGGAGCCGGAACAGCAAGCCGCGAACAGCGCGCGTGTGAGCCTTGAGATTTTATCTGACGAAGGCCTGATGCTGCGTGTCGGCGACGGCAATCAACTAGCTTATCAGACGCTGGTTGGCCGTCATCTGGGGCCAAGCCTGGGTATGGCCACACGGGTTCTCGCCAACGCGGCTGAGGCGGAAGAGATTATGCAAGAGGCATTCCTGCGGCTTTGGCGGCATGCGCCGAACTGGTCGCCACAGGGGGCGAAGTTTACGACCTGGTTTTACCGCGTGGTGATGAACCTGTGCATCGACCGGCAGCGGACCAGGCGCGCCACCATGGTTCCGATTGAGGTGGCGGGCGATCCGGCTGATGACCGGCAAGGCGCCGATAGTCAGCTGCATGAGTCGCAGGTGGGCGATCAGGTCGCCCAGGCGATCGCGACCCTGCCGGAACGGCAGCGGGCAGCGATCACACTCTGTTACCTGCAGGGACTGAGCAACAAGGAAGCCGCGGAGATTTTGGATGTCAACATCAAGGCTCTGGAGAGCCTGCTGACCCGGGGACGCCGGGCACTTAAAGACCAACTGTCCCCGCTGAAAGACGAGCTGATGGGATTCGAGCAATGATTCTGGAAGAACTCAAAACGCTGATCGACGCTTATGGTGGCGACCCAAGCCGCTGGCCGGATGATCGGCGCGGCGCGGCAGAAGCGCTGGTGGCCTCCTCGCGCGAGGCACAGGCGCTGGTCGCTGAAGCCCGGCAGCTTGATGGCTTGCTGGAACAGGTTGCTCCGGCAGAGCCGTCTACCGCCCTGCTCAGCGCGATTGGCGCCATTCCGGATCAGGTGAAACAGGATCGCCCGCAACAGCAGGCTTCAACAATGGGGAGTACTGGGTGGGGGTTCAGTCTGCGCCGGGCCTTTGCCCCGATGCTCGGGGCTGCCGCTGCGCTGTTGCTCGGTTTCTATGTTGGCACGCTGAATGTGGTCCCGGTTGAAGCGCCCTTCCAGGTCGCCGATGCCGAAGTTGTGGATCTTGCGGATTATGTTTTCGGGGAAGACCTGCCGGAAGGAATGGAGCTATGACTCGCACCGAAAAACGGCTCACCATCGGGCTGGTGATTTCAGTAGGGTTGAATCTTCTCATTGTCGGGTTTCTGGTCGCCGTGTCGATTGGCTTCCATCATGGCCGCGGGCCAGAGTTTGCCATAGACAGGATTGCTGATCATCTGGAGCCTGAATCCCGCGAAATTCTGAAAGCCAGTGTGGCTGAAAACAAGGATGAAGTCCGGGCGCGTTTTCGCGCGATGCGCCAGGCGCACCGGCAGGCCGCAGATGTGATGAGCGCAGAACCGCTGGATCAGGCGGCGCTGGAACAGGCCTTTGCCGATGCCCGGGCGGCGCAGAATGAACTGGTAGAAGCCATGCACGGCATCGTTGTCGAGTCTGCCGCGCAGATGTCCTATGAGGATCGGGTCAAATTGTCGAAGGCAGGTCACCGTATTGTGCGCCGTCTGATGGGCGGTGGCCGGCACAGGCATGGCCCCCATGGCCCGGGTTTTCACCGGGAAGGTGATGGCGGCCCGAATCGCCCTCCGCCGTCTGAACCCCTGCCAGCCAATCCCTAGACTGACGACCGGGCGTTCTGCACGAATGTCCTGACGAGAGATGCATCCTTGCGATGCGACGCGCCCCGGTCTGTTCTGGTCTTTGAATCGACCCCGGCGGGGCTGACGGCGTTGATAGCGGCGGCGACGTTATCGGGCCCCAGTCCGCCGGCCAGAATACACGGGATGGAAACGCCGTCGACAATCCGGCGGCTGACGGACCAATCATGCGTTTTGCCCAGCGCCCCGATCTGCGCATCACCCGGATCATGACTGTCGAGCAGCAGGAAATCCGCGGCACCTTCATAGGATTTTGCAAGATCGAGACTTTCGGGCCCGGTCACAGGAATACTCCGCATCACGGGCAGGTCCGGAAAGCGGCGCCGAAGCGCGTGAACTGCGGTCAGGGATAATTTCTCCGGTGCCGCGCCCAGATGCAGAATATCTGGTTCCGTCTCCGCGACGGCGGCAATTTCCGCAGCGTCGGCGGATAGCGACAAGGCGCAGCCTTTGACGCCATCGGGCAGACCCTTCAACAGGGCCGACGCCTCTCCCGGGTTCAATTCACGGGGAAAACCACCCTTGCCCACCAGCACACCGATGTGATCGACTCCGGCTGCTAGACAGGCCTCCAAATCCTCCCGGCAACTGACTTCATAGATCTGGACAATCATCGCGGCGCTCTAGAACAGGCTGATCAGGGCGTCAATCTGCGCTGGTGTCAGGGGCTGGTCATTGGCGTTGATGACACCGCCCCGTGCGGTCAGATCCAGCCCTTTCCCGCTCTTGGCATGGGCTGCGCGAAGTTCGGCCACAATCCCTGTTTCAGGATCAGGCTGCGCCAGTCCCCGGCTGGAGAGCGCGACGTCCAGCACGGGCTGGTCCGGCGTGCCGCCCTGCAAGTGCAACCCGAACCGGGTCGCGGTCATCTCCGTGCCGTTTCCGGTCTGCAGCACCAGATCTTTGGAATCCAGATCGACCTTGGGCGCCCCCTGTTCGAAGCCGGTCAGGCTGCCCAGCGCCCGCGCAGCGGTTATGGTGCCGGTTGATCCGTCGGCCAGTCGATAGGTCACTGGTTCGGGAAAGCTCAACACGATATGCCCGTCATTGAAGGGCTGCATGACCGCGTAGGCGAACGCGGTTTCGAATCGCCCGACGCCCTCAATCTCGAGGGCAACGGCGTCTAAATCCGTGACGATGCGAAACGGGAAACCACTGACATCACCTGCGTCCATCGTTACGGCCACGCTGGCGGGCATCGCGCTGGCGATTTTGGTCTCGACCCGGTCCGGCACGCTGCCTGCCTGGTTGAACCACCAGATCGCATAGCCTGCGAAAGCCAGCCCCAGGGCACCGAACAAAATCACATAGCGGTTGGTCAAAGACATGCCTTCTCATTGCCTAGCCATGCTTCGTAGGATGTTTGCAGAAGGCGGGTCAACTGATGGCAGCTATGCGAGACGATCAGGATCTTTGGGTGTTCGGCTACGGCTCGCTGATGTGGCGGCCGGGATTTGACTTCTTGGAAGCATACCCGGCGCGGCTCTACGGCTATCACCGGGCGCTGTGCATCGTTTCGAAGGACCACCGCGGCACGCCGGAACAACCCGGTCTGGTGGTGGGGCTGGACCATGGCGGGTCATGCCTGGGCCGGGCCTATCGTGTCGCATGGTCAAACCGGGATGCGGTCATCGCTTATCTCGATGACCGCGAACTGCCGACAGCCGCCTATATGGCGGCCGAACGCAACGTGCATGTTCCTGGCGGGCAAATCCGCGCACGGTGCTACGTCGTCAATCGACACGACCCGACCTATGCCGGGAAACTGTCCCTTGAGGAGCAGGTTCGCCGCATCCGGGCCGCGGCCCCCGGCAAATCAGGCATCAATTCGGATTATGTGGAAAACCTGGTCGCGCATCTCGACGACCTCGGCATCACCGACGGGCCGTTGCATGAGGTTTGGGAATTGGTGCGGGGTTAAGTACCTTAGCCACACTTCGAATAGCCGCAGGAGATACAGGTGTCGCAGCCTTCCTGGCGGACGAGGGTGGGCGCGCCACATTTCGGGCAGGACCGCATATTCGGGCGGTTATCGTCATCGCCGACCGCCAGCAGCTTTTCTTCAGCCTCCGGCGCCTCGTCGCGCTGCACGAAGCCGATATCGATCAGGTGTTGTTCGATCACCTCGCCAATGGCGGCTAGGATCGACGGCACATAATGCCCCTGCACCCAGTGGCCGCCGCGCGGATCGAACACGGCTTTGAGTTCATCGACCACGAAGGATACATCGCCGCCCCGGCGGAACACGGCCGAGATCATCCGGGTCAGCCCCAGGGTCCAGGCATAGTGCTCCATGTTTTTCGAATTGATGAAAATCTCGAACGGGCGCCGGCGGCCATCCTGAATCACGTCATTCAGCGTGATGTACATGGCATGATCGCTGTCCGGCCATTTGATCTTGTAGGTCTTGCCGGGCAGGGCTTCGGGTCGGTCGAGCGGGCGGGTCATGTAGACCACGCCGCTTTCCAGTTCGTCGACCGGATGCTGGGTCGGCTCATCGAGCGGCAAGCGCGGCTCGTCCTTGTTGTCCTCTGCTGGCGCCGTCAGCACCGAGCCCGTCACATCATTGGGGCGGTAGGTGGTGCAGCCCTTACAGCCGGTTTCATAGGCCATCATGTAGACGTCCTTGAACGCCTCGAAGCTGATGTCTTCGGGGCAATTGATGGTCTTGGAGATCGAGCTGTCGATATATTTCTGAACCGCGGCCTGCATACGCACATGATCTTCCGGGTCCAGCGTCTGGGCGGTGACGAAATAATCCGGCAATGGCGACTCCTCACCGAACTGCCGGACATAAAGCCGGTGTGCATAGTCACTCACCGTTTCTTCCTTGCGGGTGCCGTCAGGCATCAGCACCTTGCGGGAATAGGTGAAGCTGAATACCGGCTCAAGCCCTGACGAGACATTGTCGGCGAACAGCGAGATCGTGCCGGTGGGCGCGACCGAGGTCAAAAGCGCATTGCGGATGCCATGCTCGGCAATGGCGGTGCGGACATCCTCATCAAGCTCGACAATGGATTCGCCAGCCAGATATTTGTCCTTGTCATAAAGCGGGAACGCCCCCTTCTCGGCCGCCAGATCAGCCGACGCCAGATAGGCCGCCCGCTGCAGCCGCGCCATCCAAATTTGCGTCAGCTCGACCGCCTGTTTCGAGCCATAGCGTGCGCGGCACATGATCAGGGCATCGGCCAGCCCGGTTACACCCAGCCCGATGCGCCGCTTGGCTTGTGCTTCATGTGCCTGTTGTTCCAGTGGGAAGCGCGACACGTCGACCACATTATCCATCATCCGCACAGCGGTGCGGACAATCTCATCCAGCGCGTCCAGATCAACGGAGGCATCTTCAGTGAACGGATCTTTCACCAGACGCGCCAGATTGACCGAGCCCAGCAGGCACGCCCCGTAGGGCGGCAGCGGCTGTTCGCCACAGGGATTGGTGGCGCTGATCGTTTCGCAATAGTTCAGGTTGTTGCGCGCGTTAATCCGGTCGATGAAGATCACACCCGGTTCGGCATAGGCATAGGTGGCGCGCATGATCTGGTCCCACAATTCGCGCGCCGCGACGGTTTTGAAGACGGTGCCTTCAAACACAAGATCCCAGTCCTGGTCGGCATTCACCGCTTCGACAAAAGCATCCGTTACCAGGACGGACATGTTGAACATGCGCAGGCGCCCGGCGTCCTGTTTGGCCTCGATAAAGGCTTCGATATCCGGGTGGTCGCAGCGCATGGTCGCCATCATGGCACCACGCCGGTAGCCGGCGCTCATGATCGTCCGACACATGGAATCCCAAACATCCATGAAGGTCAGCGGGCCCGATGCATCCGCGCCGACGCCTTTCACCGGCGCGCCCTTGGGGCGCAGGGTCGAGAAGTCATAGCCGATGCCGCCGCCCCGCTGCATGGTCAGCGCGGCCTCGCGCAGATGCTCGAAAATCCCGCCCATATCGTCGGGGACGGTGCCCATGACGAAACAATTGAACAGCGTGACGTCGCGCCCTGTGCCCGCCCCGGCGATGATGCGGCCCGCGGGCAGGAACTTGA
Organism: Alphaproteobacteria bacterium; assembly: GCA_046290575.1. Classification (GTDB taxonomy): domain Bacteria; phylum Pseudomonadota; class Alphaproteobacteria; order SMXS01; family SMXS01; genus JANQQJ01. Next base: position 181,193 of record JBKAGX010000001.1, read on the forward strand.
AATCTTCCAGCGCGTCATAGAACCGGTCGGCCCACAACGCACGCTCGCCCTCGACTTCAGGCTCAGCCAGGGCATCGGCAACCCGCCGCCAGGTATCCTGCATCGACTTGTCGACAGGGGTACCGTCCGGCTGTTTCAGCCGGTACTTCATGTCCCAGATCTGTTTGGAGATCGGTGCGGTTGCGGTCATGGTGTTGCCGATTCGTAAGCGTAATGGGTCGGTAGTTTACGCTTAGAGCCCGTCCGGAACAATGTTCGTGTTCACGTTATGTTTCCACAGGGTGACGGCCATTCCCGGCCCCAGTCACGCTGTTAATCCCCGTTATTCACGGGATTATCCACCGGCTTTTCCACAGCGGGCACTGGCGTGTCTTTAAGCAGCCCCAGCGAGGCCGTCTCGATCCGGCCCTGCAGTTCGGCCATGAACGCGCGGCGATCCAAGCCGGGCGCGACCGGCGGCAGGTAGTCAAGGATGATGGTGCCGGGAAACTTCTTGATCGTCCGGCGGGGCCAGAAAACCCCGGAATTGAGGGCAACCGGCACGACGGGCACTTTAAGGTGCCGGTAAAGTCCGGCAATCCCCGGATGATACTGCCCTGCCGTTCCTGCTGGCGTGCGGGTTCCCTCAGGGAAGATCACAATCGGCCTGCCATCTGCAACCGCCGCTTCGGCGGTCCGCAGCATCTGCCGCATGGTGGAGGCTGTGCCCTTCCGGTCGATGGGAATCATCCCGGCCCGGCGCGCGTACCAGCCATAGAACGGGATCGACAGCAGCTCTTTCTTCAGCACGATGGCGGGATGGTAGACCAGGAAATTGAATGCGATCGTTTCAAACGTCGACTGATGTTTGATGGCCAGGATGCATGGCCCATCCGGCAGGTTCTTCTTGCCTCGTTCTTCATAACGGATGCCGACGAGGCCGCGGGCGATGGCAATGCTGCCGCGTCCCCATGCTGCCTGTGCTGCCATCGACCAGCGCCCGGGCAGTATGAGCACAGGCAGGCAGCCGATCACCATGACTGCCGTCCACCCCCAAAAAACCAGATTGAAGGCTACAGAGCGCAGCAGCGTCATCCGCGGGCGCTTTCATTAAGCTTGTCCAGCACATGCATCTTCAGCAGGACGATCAGGTACTTGTTGTACTCCCCCGCGATCACGCTCGCGGTTCCGGGATAGCGCCACCAGCGGTTCAGTTTGACGCTATCGGAAAAAACCGGATGCGGAACAAGCTCTATATCTGCTGCGAATCTGCGGATTTCAAGCAGGCTGCGCGGCATGTGATAGCCAGCGGTCACAACCCGCAAGGAGCCGTAATTCTGCTGCGCAGCCCAGTTGACGATTTCGCGTGCATTGCCCTCGGTGTCCAGCGCTTCGCGGCCAACATCGACGCAGCAATCGAACATATCGCGTCCGACTCCCTGGTCGAGACCGAGTGTTTTCTGCAGCAAGGGGTCGTCGATCTGCGAGTCGACGCCTGAGATCAACAGACGTTGTCCCAGGTTCTGGTCGAGCAGAAAAAGGGCCTCAGGAAGGCGGTTCTGACCCCCGGTCAGGACGACGATACCGTCGGTTGGCGACAGTGTGGTCGGCGGTGTTCGTGGCAGCAGTCCAGCATACCAGATCAGACCGGTTGCCCATATGACGGCCAGAAAGCCCAGAAGTTTCACCAACCGGCGCATCAGTTCATCTCACCCAGGGCGCGGCCAACGGTCAGGCGGGCTGTGAGCATTGATAGAAGTGCTGCAGGCACGGGCAAGGAAAGAAGTCCGGCCAGCACAGGAGGGCTTGGCACAAACGAGGGTAAGACGTCAGTCGTTATTGTTTCGGATACGATATAAGCGCCAGCGAAGATAGCTGCCAGTCCCAAAAGGCCCAGAAAAGCACCCTGAAGGCCCACCAGCAGGAACCGGCGCTGAAAGGCGCTGGCGATCTGCTTGTCCTCGGCGCCCATTAAATGAACGATTGCAACTGTCTCGCGTTGAGCAGCAAGCCCGGCACGGGTGGCAAAGACGATTACGGTGATGGTGGCCAGCACAATAAGGGCGACAACGATAATGCTGAGGCCCTGTACCAGCCTGGCCAGTGTGACAAGGTCTGTCAGCCAGCGGTCATGTCCATCGACCCGTGCCGACGGTGCTGCGGCGCGCACCCGCCCGGTCAATGCTTCCAGGTCAATCGCCGCACCGGGCGTCAAGGTGACGTCGATCAGCAAGGGGAGCGGCAGCGAATCGGTGTCGGCCTGCGTGCCGAGCCAAGGTTCCAGCAGCGACCGCATGGCATCCGCGGAAAGGCGCTCGGCATTCAGGACCGCCGGCTCATCGCGCAGTACCTTAAGGGCGGCTGCGGCTTCAGCGTCAAGAATCTGCGGATCCGGACCGGCCAGTTGGACGGTCAAGCTGTATTCCAGTCCGGCGCGCCAGGTCTGCGCCATGCTTTGCAGGCCTGCCGCTGAAACCAGTGCGAGGCCAGACAGGAACACCATCACGCCGATAACCCAGGGCAGCAGACGGCCCCGGATAATTTCGGTGGGCAGGAAGTCTATTGAGCGCGCCATGTAAATCCCTAGGCGGGTAAGCCCTGCATGCTTTCAAGCATTGCGGCTTCTGGAAGGGTTGTCTCGTCCTTGGAAAAGGTCTCCGGCGGCGTGGTGGTATCCGGGACCGTCAGGGTTCCCTGGTCGAGATGCAGTCTCGGCGCGTCGATCGCATCCACCAGGCGCAGGTCGTGGGTTGCGACGATGACTGTTGTGCCCACTTTGTTCAACTCGGCAAACAGGTGCAGCAGGCGCCGCGACAAATCATCATCAAGATTACCGGTCGGTTCGTCCGCCAGCAGCAGACGGGGCCGATTGATAACGGCACGCGCAATGGCAACCCGCTGTTTTTCGCCGCCGGACAAGGTGGGCGGGCGCGCTTGCATCCGGTCTTTCAGACCAACCCAGGATAACAACTCGGTGACATGCTCCTCGACTTTGTCCTTCGGCGTGTCGTTCAGGCGCAAAGGCAGGGCAACATTATCGAAAGCCGTCATGTGATCGAGCAGCCGGTAGTCCTGAAAGACCACGCCGATTTCACGACGCAGGCGCGGCAGTGTCTTGCGCGGCGCTGTCACAACATCCTCGCCCAGGATTTTAATGAGCCCGCGGGACGGACGAACGGCAAGATACATCAGACGCAGCAGTGACGTTTTGCCAGCCCCACTTCGGCCGGTGAGAAAATGGAAAGAACCCGGTTTTAGCTCGAAGGAGACGTCTTTTAGAACCTCATCCCCCATGCCATACCGCATTCCGACATTGTCAAAGCGGATCATGCGTGACACCCTAATGCATCGGTCACAACGTGTCCTATGAAAGTGGTCTTTGACGAGGCTTTCTGATAAGCCGTGTGCACCTTTATGTACACAGCAACTGTTCAAAAACTGCTGGCGGATCGCTCCCTCTGTCAATGATCATTACTTGCCCGAATTGCTCGACCCGGTATCTGGTCGCCGAGGACAAAATCGGCGAGCAGGGCCGCCGCGTACGCTGCGCGAAATGCAGCCATATCTGGTTTCAGGATCCTCCTCTACAGGACGCGCCTGACGCTCCCCTTGGTGACGATGCTGCCCCGGCGGCTGTCGACCGTTCTGCAGCGCCTTCTCCGCCGCCGCCACCTCCGCCTAGCCATACGCCGCCTGTGGCCGACCCGGGCTTGCGGTCACAGGTCCCGGCAATCCGGGAGGAGCCTGCCCCGCGAAGCGTCTGGTGGGTGTTGGTGATTGCGCTTCTCCTGCTCATCCCCTTCATGGTTGGTGTGGTGTTCTTCGAAGACATCATGCGTGTCGTGCGGGGACAGTCCGGGGCGTCGACGGCTGTTGAAAGCGGCCAAGCACCGCCTGAGCCCGTTTCCATCGTGGATGGCACCGAGGTACCCTCGATCCAGGTCTCAACAGGCCGCGCCAGGCTTGAGACTGTCGACGGCATGCGAATTCTTACGCTGCCCGGATCGATCTACAACCCGGCCGAGGTCGCCCAGCCGGTACCGGAACTGACATTTGAACTTGTGGATGCGTCTTTTCAGGTCATCGACCGTTGGTCTTTCCGGGTGCCGTTTGAGACGATTGAGGCGGGTGCGACAGAGAGTTTCGAGGGCATGTTGCGGAATCCGCCCAACGATCTGGCAACGCTGCGGCAGCGTCAGTTCGGCGCGCCAGTTGCGCCCGGCGACTCTGCGGCGCCAGAGGATGGGACGGCGGCTGAAGGCGCGTTAGATTCTATGCCGCCGCCGCGGGAACAACCGACATCGGGTCCACCGATCGATCCGGCGCCTCAGGACACGCCTGCTGCACCCGCTTCGAATTCTACGCCCGCTGCGCCGTAACGATCCAGGCCGCGGCCGCGACCTTGACGCCATCGCTGCCGTGATGAGGCGCCAGCGCATCCCGCACCGCAGCTTTTGCCTTGGCGACCGTCGCCTCGTCTGCGCCTTCCAGTAGCCCGCCAGCCGGCCCCATCTCCAGCCCGAAATCGACAGCGTCGTCCAGATCATGGGTGGCGCCCAGGATGATGTCGGGGGCAAAGGGCGATATGTTGATGCTTGTGAAACCCCCTCCTTTCAGGACCGCGCGAATACGATCCGGGTCGGCAAGGGAAAACGGGCCGGGCGCGTCAGGCTCCTGCGGTTCCGGTGGATCGACGAAAGGCAGGACCGCCTGGAGCTGGAGACTCAGCCACGGGTTCCTGTCGATGGGCTGCCAACAGGCGAATCCAATACGGCCCTTTTCGTGCAGCACGCGAGCCATGTTGGCGAACGCTGTCACCGGGTTTTTGAAAAACATGACGCCAAACCGGGAAAAGGCTGCATCGAAACTGTCGCGGTGTAGCGGGCTGGTTTCGACATCTGCATGTTCAAAAAAGACATTGGTGACTTCTGCATGGGCAGCGACATCTTCTGCACGCGCCAGCATGATCTCCGAAATATCGACACCAACCGCTTCTCCGGTGCTGCCGACCAGCCGCGCCAAATCGATCGTGGTGCTGCCGCAGCCGCAGCCGACGTCCAGGATCATCTCACCCCGTTTCACCGAAAGCTGCTCAATAGCCGCGTCGCCAAAGGGGCCGATCATGATATCGAGGGCATTCTGATATTTGATGAATTTGCGGCCCCCGTCGCCGTTCCAGAACTCGATCTGGTCGGCGTTGGGACCGTGATTGTCAATATCTGGCATGTGTGGTGTCTCCCCTGAAAACCTGTATCGCAGGATCGCCAAGCGTGGCGTCGGTTGCAAGCCTATTGCCAAGTTGCGCTGGAGGCTCTCCTATGGGTCTACTCCCCTGGCCCTCGACAATCCGAATTTCAGGGTAATGCCGACAAAATCAAGAAATGCGAATAAAAAAACGGAACCGAAACAAAAATGTCTGAAGAGTTCTCGATCTATCTGATTCGACACGGGGAGGCCACAGGCGGCTGGGACCAGGATATGGACCCGGGTTTGAGTGCCTTGGGCCAGCAGCAGGCGCGCGATGTTGCGCAGAAACTGGCGCCGCTTGGGCCGCTGCCGGTGATCACCAGCCCGATGCGCAGAACACAGGAAACAGCGGCTGCATTCACCGGCCTCTGGGGTAATGAAGCCATTATAGATCAAAGAGTTAGTGAGGTTCCGTCACCAACCGACGATCTCGATGTCCGCCGTGAATGGTTGATGCAGATGATGCCCGGCAAGTGGTCGGACCCAGTCGCGCAGCGGGCCGGGCCGCATGATCTTGCTGTCTGGCGGCGTGAGCTGGTCGATGCTGTCACCTCGCTTACCGAACCGACCGTGATTACCTCCCACTTTGTCGCCATCAACGTGCTGGTAGGCCATATCATGGGCGACGACAGTGTTGTGTGTTTTAGGCCTGACAATTGTTCTGTAACCGAAATAATATCGACTGGTGGTGACCTTCGAGTTTCTTCCCTAGGTCACGAAGCCGAGACTGAAGTTGGCTAGAGGGTGGCTGCAGGCCGCGTACGCCTGTTGCATTCAGCCGACCATGCTCTAGTCTCATCGACCGTCAGGGGAGGACAGTTTGGACGTCAAAATTGAACGGGTCGCGACGACCAGGGATATGCTGGGTGAGGGCCCGCTGTGGGATGAACGTGAACAGGCGCTGTACTGGATTGATTCGAGCGCCCGGGTCGTCCACAGGCTTGACCACAAGACGGGTGAACTCCGGCATTGGGGTGTGCCGCAGATGATCGGCTGCATGGCGCTGCGTGAAGCCGGCGGCGCGGTTGTGGTGCTGGAAAGCGGCTTCTATACGCTGGATTTCGATACCGGCCAGTGCACGCAGATTTGCGACCCGGCAGCGGACGACCCCCGCACACGGTTCAATGATGGCAAAGTCGACCGCCAGGGGCGTTTTGTGGCCGGCACGATGATCCAGGACTTTTCTGATGAATCGCCGATTGCACATCTCTACCGGCTTAGTCCGGACCATTCGGTCGAAACGCTGGATTCCCAGATCGTGCTGTCCAACGGACCCTGCTTTAGCCCGGATGGCAAAACCCTCTACTTCTCCGATAGCCTGGCAAGGGTCGTGTACGCCTATGATTACGATACCGACGGCGGTGCAATTGGACCGCGGCGGGTGCATATCGATGTCGGTCGCGACCATGACGGCGCCGGGGACGGGGCAACGGTCGATTCAGAAGGGAATCTCTGGGTGGCGCTGGTCCTGAACCGGCAAATCGGCAAGTTTGATCCGGATGGTATTCTGATGGAGACCTTGAATTTGCCGGTCCGTTACCCGACAAGCGTGATGTTCGGCGGACCAAATCTCGATCAGCTATATGTCACGTCGATTTCCAGTTCAGGCGGTTTGAACGCGACCGGTCCGATGGACGGTACGCTGCTCAAAATTACCGGCCACGGTGCGACCGGTATCGCTGAACCAAGGTTCAAAGGATAAAGACATGAGTGAGAGCAAGGGATTACCTGGCTTGCGCGGCGCTGAACATATCGGCATCACCGTGCCGGATTTCGATCAGGCCTATGATTTCTTTGTGGGCGTGCTGGGGTTTGAGCCGTTCTACGCGCACGGCCCCTTCAAGGATGACGAAGGCACGTGGATGACGGACATGCTGAATGTTCATCCAAGGGCCGAGATCGTCAAAGTGCAGCAGCTGCGCTGCGGTCATGGCCCCAATATCGAACTGTTTGAATATGCAGCGCCCGACCAGCGGCGGCAGATGCCGAAGAACAGTGACTGGGGTGGCCATCACATCACGCTTTATGTCGACGATATGGATGCGGCGATGGACCATCTGCGTGCGAACGGCGTTCGTTTGATGGCCGGTGGCGGACCCGCCGTTGCGGAAGGTCCCGAGGCGGGCCTGCGGTCCTGCTATTTTTTGACGCCCTGGGACATGCAGATGGAACTGATCAGTTTCCCGAATGGTAAGGGCTACGAAAAAGAAACTGAGGCACGGCTCTGGAACCCCTGCCACCCGGATCGCTAGCGCACAACCCTAACCGCGATATCCCAGACGGGTGGAAATCCGTGCGGCCGCGCCCATAACCGCCTCGATAAAATATGCCGCGGGGTCGGGTTCGAGATGCTGGACCGACCCCACAATGTTGATCGTCCCGGCCAGATCTCCCGTGCCGTCAAATATCGGTGCTGAGAGCGCATTAATACCGATCAACGCTTCTTCGGGCGCCACGGCCCAACCCTGTCTGCGAACCTGAGCAACCTCTTCGCGTAGACAGTTGAGATCCACATTGGTCTTTGATGTCCATTTCCGCAATTCGGCGGATTCGACAAAGTCCCACAAGGCGTCAGACCCAAAGGCAAGGCTGACCTTGCCCTGTGCGGAGGAATGAAAGTCGAAGATGGAACCGGGCCGGCTGGCAATCTCAATCTCTGATCGGTGACGGAGGATATCCAGAACCCGCACACCGCCCGACTCGACTTGGCCGATGGTGACCGTCTGCGCGACTTGTTCATGCAGCGCCGGCATCTCGCGGCGCGCCTCTGCCAGAAAACTGACCTGTTCGGCAATGGCTTGACCGATATGAAACAGGCTGAGAGTCAGTTGATAGCGCTCTGTCGCCGGGTCCTGGGTCACATATCCTTGATCGACCAGGGTGCGCAGGTGCCGGTAAATCCGCGGTTTCGTACGGCCAATGCCCCGGGCCAGATCGCTGACGCCGATGGGGCCATTCGCCTGCGCCATGAATTCGATAATGTCGAGCGCGGTGACGACCGCTTGAATGGGTTCGTTGTCCGGCACTAGCGATTTCCCAAATCGGCGCGCGCCTGGGCGGTGATCGCACCTATGGCGTTCTTCAACAGCGATTGATCCGTGCCGATGATAAACAAAGCAACGCCTTTTTCCCTGAAGCATTCGACGCCTTGCGTGTTGGGCAGGAATATTCCGTTTGGGCGCCCTGCCCTTTGCGCCGCGGTGCAGACCATGTCGACGGCATCTGCGACAGCGCTGTCGCCAATTGTGTCGACGCCCAGAGAAACCGCCAGATCCGCGCGGCCGATCAGCAATGCATCAAGGGCCTCAACGGCTGCGATATCATTGATGCGGTCAATCGCTTCGGCATCTTCGATCTGGCCGATGACAATCACCGAGTCGTCACTGGCAGTTCGGTAATCGGCCATGCTCATCGCGCCGTAACCGCCGGAGCGGCCCGACGGCGAAAACCCGCGCGTCCCGTCCCGGTAGCGGGTTGCACCAACGGCCTGCTTGGCGTCTTCAGGCGAGCAGATATGCGGCACGATGATTCCGGCGGCACCCAGATCAAGCACCTGCAGCACCATTTCAGATTTTGCGTCGGGTACCCGCACCAGAACCGGCAGATCGCGTGCCGCCAGAATGCAGCGGTCCAGCGCAGCCAGATCAAAGGGCGCGTGCTCGGCATCGAGTGCGATGAAGTCGACGCCGGAAGCTGCGACGATCTCCACCGTTTGAACGGCGGGCGTCTTGACGAAGGTGCCAAAGACGGCGTCGCCAGCGCGAATGCGGTCTTTCAACGCTTTGTGCTGTGCCAGCAAATCCATAGTGCTGGCCCCTTAGTCCTCCAGATCCGGTGCCTGATACTCGACCAGATGTTTGTAGTCCTCGCGGATGGGCGAGAATACGTCGAGGTTCAGCACCGTCTCGTCACCAATGGGCTCGCCATAGTGTTCGACGCTGGGGGGAATGCGAATCAGGCTTCCGGGGCCGCCCTCGATGACGTCATCGCCGACTACAAACCGCATCTGACCCTGCACGATGTAAACGACCTGCTCGAAGGGGTGGCTGTGCGGATTCACTTCCATGCCCGGTTCCAGCCAGTTCATTACCAGCAACACATCGTCGCCCCGGAATCCGGCGCGGCTGACGCCGGGCCGGACGTCTTCTTTCTCCAGCGTGTCCCAATTATAGAGTTTGGCTTTCTGCGGCATGATAGGGATTCCCTGTTTTTCCTGTTCCGTGGATTCTAGGTCTCGGTCCGGCCGCCGGTGCGGCGATAATCCCGCGGCGACATCCCGTATTGATTGCGAAATGTTCGGCTGAAATGTGCCGACCCATTAAATCCCCAGCGGAAGCATATTTCAGAGATCGACAGCTGGGCGTGCAGCGGGCTGACCAAATCGGCCCGGCACCGCTCCAGGCGTCTCGTGCGGACATAATTACTGAACGTGTTGCCGGTCGCGGTAAAAAGCTTTTGCATATAGCGCAGCGAAACGCCGTGCGATTCAGCCACCTTGGCCGGGGTTAGGTCCGGATCGCTCAACATGGTCTCAATGGTCTGACAGATCCGGTGCAGATGGGCGGTCCGGGCCCCTGCTGCGCCGCCCAACCCAAAGACGGTTTTCTGGTCCGCCAGGCTGGCGATCAGCATTTCGGTCAGCGCCAGTTCAACGGCGCGCAGTTCCTCTGCGGTAATGTCATCCAATACGACAGCCATCGACTGCAGCAGGTTGGCGAATACGCGCCGGATGCCGCGCCGCCCTGAGAAATGTCCCATTTTCAGGGACAGCGGGGCGATCAGCCGGGGGCTCAGCGCGACCCTGGGCACCCGAACGAATAACATCTGAAAAGCCGTCAGGCAGGTCAGTGTCGCATCCTCGCGCGCCGGGCCATAGATCACGTCGCCGGGCATAACATCGAATCGGCTGTTGTCGTCGTGAAGGACCGCTTCGCCATCGAGCATAAGCGCCAGCCAGATCGCATCTTCCTGATCAGGGTAGCGGCCGGAAATTTCCTGCGCCTCCGATTCCACCAAGGCAAATTCGATCCCCATGGGGGAAACGATACACTTCAAATGTCCCTGCAGTGCGCCCCCGCCCGGAACGGTTGCCGGCGGCAGGCATACGCGGCCCAGCGCATCACGCCAGGCGTCGCCGCGCGCGTCTTCATCAAAGGCTTCGGTTGTGAAATGCCACGCTTCCATGTCGTTCCATCAATCGTCGCAGGGAGATCATAGCGCAGCCTGTGCGCTCTCGTGCAAGAACCACCGCGCTGCACGCGTTGACGCCCACGCCGCCATCCCGTATCGTATCGCTAGTATAAATACTGTTTCGACAAACGAAACAAAAATCGGTGGCTCTGAGGGCCGCCAAACGGGAAAAGGGTCTTCCATCGTGACCAAATATGCGCTGGCCGTCGATATTGGCGGCACCTTTACCGACGTGGTTTTGATCTCCAGCGACAATCAGGGCTGGACCGACAAGACGCTGACCACCCACCATGATCTGCTGGAAGGGTTCTTCCGCGCAACCAATCTGGTGCTTGATCGTGCGGGGATCACGCTCGACCAGATCGACGACGTCGTGACCCATGCGACCACCGTCGTGACCAATGTGCTTATCGAGCGAAAGGGCCCGCCGACGGGCCTGATCGTCACCGAAGGCTTTCGCGACGTGCTCTATATCCGCGACGAGCACCGCTACGACATGTTTGACCCGCAAATTGAATATGCTGAGCCGCTGATTACACGCGACCACACATGGGGTGTGGAAGAGCGCGCCTATGCCGACGGCTCGCTGGGCAAGGGTGTTGATGCACCAGCCGTTCACGCGATCGCCGAAGAGCTGAAAGCCAAGGGCATTTCCTCTGTCGCGGTCTGCCTGTTGAACAGCTATCGCAATCCGGCCAATGAGCGTGCGGTTCGGGACGCCCTGAAAGATGCTGCCCCGGATATCTTCGTCACCCTGTCCAGTGACGTTGCACCGCAGATGCGTGAATATCTGCGCGCCAGCACGGCTGCGCTCAACGCTTATACGGTGCCGCTGGCCAAACCCTATCTGGACGCGTTGATTGCCCGGATGAATGAGGGCGGGCTGGACAGCGAACCACTGATCATGCTGTCCAATGGCGGTGTCGTCGGGGCGCGGGTGGCGGGAACCTACCCGGTGCGGATGATCGAATCAGGGCCCGCTGCCGGCGCGCTGGTCGCAGGTTATATCGCCCGGCAATATGGTCTGGATAATCTGATTTCTTTCGACATGGGCGGCACCACCGCCAAGGCTTGCCTGATTCAGGGCGGTGAACCGCTGGTGGTCGGCGACTTTGAGGTCGACCGCCGCTATCGCTTCAAGCCCGGCAGCGGGATGCCGATCACCGTGCCGTCGATTGACATGATCGAGATCGGTGCGGGTGGGGGCTCTATTGCGCGCGTCGACGCGCTTGGCCTGCTGAAAGTCGGCCCTGATAGTGCCGGCTCCAACCCTGGCCCGGCCTGTTATGGGCGCGGCGGCGTTCAGCCTTGCGTCACCGACGCTGATGTGGTGCTGGGTATCCTCGATCCCGATAATTTCCTGGGCGGCGACATGACCCTCGACCGCACTGCATCGGAAAAGGCCGTCAATACGCTGGCGGACGCCCTGGACGTGTCAATGCAGGATGCGGCCTTTGGCATCTTCAGCGTCGTTGGCGAATCGATGGCTGCAGCCGCCCGCGCCCACGCGACCGACCGCGGCGTCAACTATCGCGGCATGCCGTTGTTGGCCTTCGGCGGTGCCGGTCCTGTCCATGCTTGTTACGTGGCAGAGCGGCTCGACAGCAATCAGGTAATCTATCCACCCATGGCGAGTGTGCTCAGTGCCTATGGCACCCTGGTGACGCCGGTACGGCTCGATCTGGCGCGCGGTGGTCTCACTCGTCTCGGCGATCTGGATTGGGCCAGCGTCTCGCCGTTGATCGACAGCATGCTGGCCGAAGGCGAAGCCGCGTTGCTGGAGGCGGGTCTGCCGAAAGACTCGATTGCGTTCAGCTACGGCGCCGACCTTCGCTATTTCGGCCAACAGAACGAAGTCACCATTACCCTTGATGTCGATCCGCGCGACGCCAAAGACCCTGCGGATCTGCGGGTCCGCTTTGAAGCCGGCTATGAAACCCTCTATGGCGTGCGGCTGGACGATATGGATGTGGAGATCGTCACCTGGCGGGTCACCGCCCATGGCGGCGACACCAACCGGACGGCCGCTGCCGATGTGGCATCCAGCCCGTCTGATCCGAAAGGCAGCCGGCCGGTCTATTTGGGCGAGGCCGATGCCGACGTACCGGTCTATGACCGCAAGGCGCTGGCGGTCGACCAGGAAATCGCCGGACCGGTGATCATTGAAGAGCGTGAGACCACGGCCTTTATCCTGCCTGGCTGGACCCTTAACGTGCATCAGGATGGCAGCCTGATCGCAAACCGCGACGCTTAGGAGACGACAGATGGACGGCATTGAACTGGAAATCATGTGGAGCAATCTGATCAGCATCGTCAGCGAACAGGCGCAGGCGCTGCAGCGGATTGCCTTCAGCCCCATCGTGCGCGAAGCCGGTGATCTGGCGACGGCGTTGTTTGATGCCGATGCGCGGATGGTCGCGCAGGCGGTCACGGGCACGCCGGGTCACATAAACTCGTTAGGTGCGGCGGCGGCGCAGCTGATCAAGGTTGTCCCGCCGGAAAAACTGGTTCCGGGTGATGTGCTGATCACCAACGACCCATGGCTGTCCGCCGGCCACTTTTTTGACATCACGATCCTCACCCCGATTTTCCGTGGCGACAAGATCATCGGCTATGCGGGCTCGACGATCCATCACACCGATATTGGCGGCTATGGCATCGGGGCCGGCGCCCGCGATATTCACGAGGAAGGGCTGTGGATTCCGGTGATGAAGCTTTATGAAGGCGGCGAGCCGAACGAGACGCTGCACGCCATCATCCGCCGCAATGTGCGAACCCCCGACGCAATCTTCGGTGATCTGGCCGCTCAGGTGTCCAGTGGTAAGATGGGTGGCGAACGGCTCAATGCCATGTGCGACCGTTATGGGCTTGATGACATCCAGCAATTGTCGAACGAAATCATTTCGCGCTCTGAAGAGGCCACCCGCGCCGATATCCGCAAATTGCCCGGCGGCACCTTCCACGGGGAAACCACTTTTGACGTGCCCGGCGGCGACCTGATCACGCTCAAAACCGCCGTCACCATCGACAACAATGCCGGGGATATCACCATCGATTTTGAAGGCAGTTCGGGCCCCAGCCCGCACGGCATCAATGTGGTGATGGCCTACACCCACGCCTATGCCACCTTTGCCATCCGCTCCATGCTGAACCCGGACCTGCCGAACAATTTCGGCAGCCTGTCGCCGATTAAGGTCGAGGCGCCGGACGAGTGCATTATCAACGCCCAATACCCGTCACCGTGCAATGCGCGCCACGTGGTCGGCATGTATGTGCCGTTCCCGATTCTCAAGGCGTTGGCCCAGGTTATTCCCGACCGGGTGCTGGCCGAAGGCTCCGGTGCGGTCTGGACGATCCAGATCCAGGGCCGCGACGAAAACGGCACCCCCTTTACCAGCTCAATGTTCAACTATTCCGGTGGCATGGGCGCACGCGCGACCAAGCCCGGCCTGTCGGCAACCTGCTACCCGACAGGTGTCGCAGCCGTGCCGGTAGAGGTTCTGGAAGCGTCGATTCCCATCGAATTCACCTGTAAGGAACTGGTGGCTGGGACCGGGGGTGCAGGTGCACAGGCCGGCGGCGACGGTCAGAAGATCGGCTTCAAGATGCGGACAGGCCAGGACTGGCTGCTCAACGCCATTCCAAGCCGGTTGAATACGCAGCCGGAAGGGCTCGATGGTGGTGAACCGGGGGCGCAGGGTGCGTTCCTGATCAACGGCGAACCCAGCCTTGAAGCCAAGAAGCGCGCCATGGGCGCCGAGGATCAGGTGATTATGCAAACCCCCGGCGGCGGCGGGTATGGGGCACCCACGACCTAGCCCTAAGCGTCATCCCCGGAGAGCCCAAACACCATGATGGTGATTGGGCGAAAGCGGGGATCCATTGCTGAAGCCATTCATAATCGTCTAGATGGATCCCCGATCACGCCGCTACGCGGCTTGTCGGGGATGACAATCTAGAATGCTTCGAAAACGCTCAAACCTTATCGAACGCCATCGGGATTTCATTCAGCGCGCGCATCCACATGCCGTGCATGCGGCTATATTCCTGCTGATCGTCGACAGGCCTGATGTTCTTCAGGCGCGAAAACAGGATGTCCCAGGCGCAAATCTGCTCGAAGCGGCTGAGCGACGCGCCGGGGCAGTGATGCTCACCCATGGCAAAGGCAAAATGGCGGCCAGCATTTTTACGCTCCAGCTTCGGCACGGCAGGATCGGGGAACTGGCGCGGGTCCCGATTGGCCGCGCCAAAACGAATGCTGAGCGTCGAGCCTTTGGGGATTTTCACTCCGCCAATATCTGAATCTTCAGTGACATAGCGGTACATGCCCTGGGTCGGCGATTCGATGCGCAAGACCTCTTCAACAAAGCTGCGGACCTTGGACTGGTCCTGCTCCAGCTCGCGGGCGATTTCCGGGAACTGGTAGAGCAGATAAAGCCCGTTGGAGAGCGCGAAGGTCGTCGTCTCATTGCCACCGATCAACAGATGATCGGTCACGCCGATGATCTCTTCGTCCAGCAGCGGACGGTGCTTGTCGAGCTCGACATCGAAGATTTCGATCTGCGTCAGCCGGGTGATGATGTCGTCCTTCGGGTTCTTCTTCTTCTCCTGCATCGTCTCGTAGATGTAGTGCTGCAGCTCGACATGCTTTTCGACCGCCCATTTTTCGTCCTCAAGGCTTAGGCCGCGCGAAAACGGCCACACCCACGCAAACGACCATTCCTTGAGTTTTGGCAGGTCCATGCGCGGGAAGCCGAGCAGTTCGGCGATCACCAGCATGGGCAGCGGATCGGAGAAATCCTTGATGAATTCGCACTGGCCGTTATCGATCCACTGATCGATCAGTTCGTTGACTGTTTTGCGGATAAACGGTTCCTGCTTTTTGACCTCGGTCATGGTCAGGGCCGGGTCGACCAGGTCGCGGTAGTGTTTGTGCTTGGGCAGGTTCTCGCCCAGCGGCGTGTAGCGGCGCCAACCCTTCTCTTCATAGATCGCGCGCGCCTCATCGAATTTGATCAGCGGCTCGTTGCCCTGCAGGTCGGCAGCACCGGTGAACTTCGTGGGATGGCGCAGAATGTGTTCGATGTCGTCATAGCGCGTGACCACATACATGCCGATCTGTTCCATGAAATAGGCCGGCGATTCCTCGCGGATCACGTCATAGGCGTCGAACCAGTTTTCCTGGACCTTTGGGTCCATGAAATCGATTTCCGCTGCCGACCCAAATGGGCAGCCTGAAGCTTCCTTGTTCATCTGATGTCTCCTGATCCCCGGTGCGCACCCCAAAAGTCACGCGTGAAGGTAATTCTATCGCGGCAACGGTCAAGATGCAATCAGCGGCCTTCAAACACCGGCTTTTCCTTGGCCATGAAGGCGCGGCGGGCATTCTTGAAATCCGTGCTATCCATACAATCGGCAACAGCCGCTTGTGGCTTCGACATGTCACGCTCGCCATCCGGTTTGACCAGTTCGGCCACGGACAGTTTGGCGGCACGGATGGTCAAGGGCGCATTCCCGGCGATGGTTTCGGCGATGGCACGGACTTCGGGCCTGAGATCGTTGTCGCCGAACACCCGGTTCACCAGCCCCATCTCGAAGGCCTCCTGCGCGCCATAGCGTCGGGCCGTGAACAGGATCTCTTTGGTCCGTGCGGGGCCGACAATGTCCTGCAGGAATTTTACATAATCAGGGCTGTAGCCAACCCCTAGCCGGGCGGCGGGCACGGAAAAACGTGACGCTTCAGAACAGAACCGCAGATCGCAGCAGGTCGCTAGCGCCACGCCGCCGCCGAAACAGATACCGTCGATCATCGCGATCGTCGGTTTTTCCACGTCGCGCAGGGAAAAGAACATGCGGTTGGTCATGTCGCTGTAGCGCGCGGCATCGTCCGCATTGCCACGATTGCTGTCGAACTCTGAAATATCCGCGCCGGAGATGAACGCCTTGCCGCCGGACCCGGTGACGATCAGCACGCGTTCGGCGTCATTCGACGCGAAATCTTCAATGACCGCGTGCGCTGCCTGCGTCATTTCCAGCGACATGGCGTTGTGTTTGTCCGGCCGGTTGAAGATCAGCCAGCGGATCGGGCCTTCGGTTCTCGACTGAATGTCATCAGGCATTTTGGCGCTCCCTTATTGCGCGGGCCTTATAGAACGTTTCGGGCTCTCAAGTCGGCGATTTGATCTGCGCTGTAGCCCAGGCTCTCAAGTACCGAATCGGTATCGGCGCCCAGTTCGGGCGTCGCTGCGGTCGTCTGATTGGGCGTCCTGTTCATGGTGATGGCCTGGCCTAAAAGGCTGATTTGACCCAACGTCTCCGACTGGACTTCTTCTGCGATTTCCAGATGTTGAACCTGTTCATCGGCAAAGGCTTCGTCGATTCCATAGATCGGGCCGCAGGGAATGCCTGCGTCGTTAAGCAAGCCGATCCAGTGGTCGCTGTTCCGGGTGGTGGTCACGTCCTCGACAATCCGGGTGACCTCCGCCCGTCGCGACAGCCGTGCCGTGGGGCTGCTGAAATCCGGATCATCCGTCAGGTGGTCAAGGCCCATCACTGTGCAAAATTTGCCCCAGGCCATCGGCATGGCCGCAATATTGATATGGCCGTCGGCGGTGCGATAGGTCCCCATCGGGACAGCGGTCGGATGATCATTACCAGCCTGGCCCGGCACCTCGCCGCGCATCAGATAGCGCGCGGCTTGAAAGTCGAGCATGAAGAGCTGCGCCTCCAACAGCGATGTTTGCACCCACTGGCCTTCGCCCGAAACCTCACGTTCTAGCAGCGCGGTCAACGTGCCGATCGCGCCCAGCATTCCCGCCGCCATATCGGAAACGGCAATGCCGGCGCGCACCGGTCCCTGCCCGGGCAGCCCGGTTACTGACATCATGCCCCCCATGCCCTGCGCAATCTGGTCAAGGCCGGGGCGGTCCGCATAGGGGCCGGTCTGGCCAAAGCCGGAAATGCTGGTCAGGACGATTTTCGGGTTTACTGCTTTCAGCGCCTCATAGCCGAAGCCCAGCCTTTCTTTCACATTAGGCCGGTAGTTCTCGACCAGCACATCGGAGTTGGCGGCCAGCTTCATCAACACCTCAAGCCCGTCCGGGTCTTTCAGGTTGAGCGTAATCGAGCGTTTGTTGCGGTGCAGATTCTGGAAGTCCGGATCATGCCGACTGGCGAAGTCCTGCGCCACTGCATCACCACCGGGCGGCAGTTCAACCTTGATGACGTCAGCGCCCCAGTCGCCCAGTTGGCGCGCACACACTGGCCCTGCCCGGGCGCGGGTCAGGTCGATGACGGTAAAGCGCGCCAGCGCCGATGATGCAGGTTCGCGGCGCATGGCCGACTTCCCTTGGTGTTGATCAGAAGATGTCTATATCACTACCAGCGAAGACTTTCGAACAGGGGGAAGACATGGGTTTCGGGCACGACACCACGACAGATGAAGTGCTGGAGGGCATCGACCTGACCGGCAAACGCGCGCTGGTCACCGGCGCATCCGGCGGATTGGGCGAAGAAACCGCCCGCGCGCTCGCGTCCAAGGGCGCTGCCGTCACCATCGCCGCGCGCAATGTGGCCAAGGCGCAGGCGGCGGCAGACAAGATCAAGGAATCGACCGGCAATCCGAACATCGACGTGCTTGAGCTCGAGCTCTCGGTGCCGGACAGCGTGCGTAAGGCCGCGGCGGAGTATCTCGAACGCTATGACTCCCTCAATATTCTGGTGAACAATGCCGGGGTGATGGCCTGCCCGCTGACCCGGACGGTTGAGGGCTGGGAAATGCAGTTGGCGACCAACCATTTCGGTCACTTCCTGTTCACCAATCTGCTGATCCCGGCGCTGAAAGCCGGCGCACCAGCGCGCGTGGTCAATCTCAGTTCCGCCGGGCACCGGATGAGCGACGTTGATTTCGACGACCCGCATTTCGACAACCGCGACTATGACAAATGGGTCTCCTACGGCCAGTCGAAGACGGCCAATGTGCTTTTTTCTGTTGGACTGAATGAACGGCTGGCACCAAGCGGGGTGACGGCCAATGCGGTCCACCCCGGCGGCATTCAGACCGAGCTGGGCCGCCATCTCTCGCCGGAAGACATTCAGGCGCTGGTCAGCCAGATTGACGAGCGAAACGGCGAGGACGCCGAATTTAAGTTCAAATCTATCCCGGCAGGCGCGGCAACCAGCACCTGGGTCGCTACCTCGCCGGAACTGGAGGGTGTCGGCGGCCGCTATGCCGAAGACTGTCATCTGGCTGAGGTGGCCGACACCGGCTTTGGCGGCGAAGGTGTCGCGCCCTATGCGGTCGACAAGACGAATGCCGAGAAACTCTGGGCCCTGACCGAGGAAGCTCTGGGCCAGAAGTTTGAACTGGGCTAGGCAAGACCGAAAGACCCCGTTCGTGCTGAGCCTGTCGAAGTACGAACGCTAGAAATCCGCCGCCCTTCGACAAGCTCAGGATGAGCGGATCTCTTGTCGGCCAATATACTCAGGTCGATGAAGGGTGTAACTACTCCGCCGCTTTGCGGTTGGCCTCATAAGGGTCGGCGGCGCGATGCCAGGGGTGTTCGCACCAGTCCGCGAGCACCGGTTCGGCGCGTAAGTTGTCGGGGATGTTCTCCGGCCCGATCATCCGGTCGATGCTTTCATGCGCATAGTAGATCCGCCGCTCCGGATAGGCGAGCCGGTAACCTTTGAACCCCGGCGAGACGACCGCCTTTTGCTGCCATTCGAGGAATTGCAGATCTTCCCCCATAACCACGTCCCAGAAGTCCAGATGGGTTTGCCAGCCTGCGGGCAGGTTACCGTCGCCCCAGTCGAGGCCAAGATGCACCACATCCACCCGGGTGCGGTCCTTGGCGATCGGCCAGAACATCAGCAGCTGGCGTGAGGTGGCGCTGACCGGCGTAATCACATTGGGAAAGATGTTGTGCGACACGTGAACCTCCGCTGCGATCTGCGACAGCGGGATGGGTTCCATGGCGCCATCGTCGGCTTCGTAGCCGCGCCGTGCCATTTCTTCCACGGGCGTATACCCCGTCGGGCAGGTCATGCAGGTGTGGCCGTTGGGTAGCAGCCGCATCACCGCGCCCCGTTCGTTGAGCGCCGGGCCTACGGTTTCCGGGTGGATGCCTTTGACGTGATAGACTTCCAGAAACGCGTCCATGGTGAGTTTCCAGTTGCAGGTCAACTCATAGGACTTGATGGCCGCGGGCCGCAGCTTCTCCATCTGGAAGGGCTCAAACTCCTCACCCATCATACCCAGCCACTCCGTGAGCGGCGGCGCGTCCGGGTCTTCATTGACGAAGACCAGCCCGTTCCATATCTCGCAGCGCACTTCCGGCAGGCCGAGGCAGGACTTGTCGAAGTCCGGCCCGAAATCATCCTCGTACATCACCGAGACCAGCTTGCCCTGGGTGTTGTAGGTCCACTGGTGATAGGTGCAGCGCAACAGGCTGAAATTGCCTTCCGGCTCACGGACAAGCGGTGCCCCGCGATGCTGGCAGACATTATAGAAAGCGCGGATGTGATCATCCTTGCCGCGTACCATGAAGATGGTCGCCCATGGGATGTCGAGCAGCACATAGTCCCCCGGTTCGGGAATCTGGGCAACATGGCCCGCATAGAGCCAGACCTTGCCCCACAGATGCTCCATCTCCAGGTCAAAGAAGTCCTGGCTGGTGTAGCGGCCGGGCGCCAGCGGTGGCAGGGAGGGAAAGTGTTTCGGCGGGCCCGACCCGGCATCCGCCCGGTCAAGCTCAGCCTGCATGCGGGCCTTCAGGTTGGTGACGATTTCCGGATGATCCATGGCCTTTCCCCGTTGTGGACAGCGTCCAGGGGAAAGACTGCATCAAAGGCTGACCCAAGCGCAAGTTGGAGCGCGACACCCCACCCGTTTGGGTCTCGATACATCGTCCTGCGGACGGCACTCGACACGAACGGATGGGGTGTTACCGAAACCCCCGTTCGCCTCGAGTGGCGTGCGCGTTTGCGCACGTTTTATCGAGAGGCTGGCCACCTGACCCGATAGGCATCAAATCCCCTGCAGCCAGCGCCGCAGCACTTCACCGCCGGGACCGATCAGGCCTGGACCATGGATCAGCGTATCAGCGCGAATCTGTTTCGGCGTAACCCCTTCAGTGGCGGCGATTTCATTGGCGTGACCCACCATCCAATATTCGATGGCTGCCGGATCAGCCTCCAGATGGAACTGCAGGCCGAGGCACCAGTCACCGACGCCAAAGGCCTGATTGGGCGTGATCTCGGTGGCGGCGAGCCGGATGGCACCATCCGGCAGATCGAACGTATCGCCATGCCAATGCAGTACCTGCGGATTATTGCCTAATGCGCCCAGCGGCGAGGCTTGGCCTTCATCCGTCAGGGTAATCGGCGCCCAGCCGATCTCCTTGGCCGTGCCGGGATAGACCCGGGCACTCAGCGCGCGCGCAATCAATTGCGCACCCAGGCATACGCCGACGATCGGTTTTTGCGCCGTCAGGCGGGCTTCGATGAGCGAGAGTTCGGCCTTCAGGAACGGATAGGCATCTTCCTCATAAGCACCGATCGGGCCGCCCAGCACGACCCAGAGGTCATCCGTCAACGGATCGATGCTGCCGAGGTTAGCGACGGGGGCATCGAGATAGCGCGTCTCGAACCCTTCATCGGCCAGAACGTCCCCAAAAATGCCCAAATCCTCAAAGGGGACGTGCCGAAGGGCGAGGGCTGATTTTGTTTCCGCCATATGTTCCTTCGCTTTGCTGGAAATGTCGGCGTCCTCACATCCGTCCGCCCTTCGACAAGCTCAGGATGGACGGATGTAGGGTCGCCAATATGGCCATATTCTCGGCATAGAGGGCCACCAGGATCAGCACGGCGTCAACTATGCAGCCATGTCGAACAGCAGGACTTCGGAGCCCTCAATGGCCTCCAATTTCAGCTCTGACAGGTCAGAGATCGCTGCGCCATCTCCCGCCTGCAGCCGCTCATCGCCTATGGTGATATCGCCGCGGGCGACCTGCAGCCAGCCGATCCGGCCTTCAGCGAAAGCGTAGCCGACACAATCGCCTTCGCCCGGTTTGGCGACATAGAGTGCGGCATCCTGATGGATGGTCACCGAACCCTCCCGGCCATCGCGTGAGGCGACCAGCCGGAAGCCGGACCCGTCGATATCGTCGAATGCCTTCTGCTCGTAGCCGGGCGCCAGGCCATCCGACTCGGGCATGATCCAGATCTGCAGAAAATGCACTGGCTCGGACTCAGACGCGTTGTACTCACTGTGGCGGATGCCGGAGCCGGCGGTCATACGCTGCACCTCGCCCGGCTTGATCACCGAGCCGGTGCCGATGCTGTCCTTGTGCGCCAATGCCCCGTCCAGCACATAGGAGATGATCTCCATGTTCGCGTGGCCGTGGGTGTCGAAGCCACGGCCCGGTTCGACCCGGTCCTCATTGATGACGCGCAAAGGCCCGAAGCCCATGAAGTCACGGTCGTAATACTGGCCGAAGGAGAAGGTATGGCGGCTGTCCAGCCAGCCGAAATTGGCGGTGCCGCGGTCTTCCGCGCGACGAATCGTCATCATGGCAGTTCTCCTGGTTTATCGGGGTTAAATTAGACTGATCGGTATATGGGGATTGCCGGCATGGACGGAATAGGCTGATTGGCAGCCCCACGCGCCGCGCATAGCACCCGGAAAATCCAGATTCTCCTTGGCGGCCAGATTCTCCTTGGCGGAAAGGGGGTGCTGCTAAATATTAGGCTCAATTAGAAAAGCCGACTTCACTGAAACGCAGGTCAGGAGCCGAGACAATGAGCAACAATCAGAAATTCTACATCAATGGCGCATGGGTCGATCCGATCACGCCGAAGACCCATGAGGTCATCAACCCTGCCACCGAAGAGGCATGCGCGACCATCAGCATGGGCAGCGCGGCCGATGTCGACAAAGCCGTCGCTGCCGCCAAGGCGGCGTTCCCCAGCTTCTCCAATACGTCCAAACAGGAACGCATTGAGCTGTTCGGCGCCATTCTGGCCGAATATGGCAAGCGCAATGACGAGATCGCCGAAGCCATTTCGAAAGAAATGGGCGCGCCGATGTGGCTATCAAAAGCCGCCCAGGCGACGCTCGGGCAGGCGCATTTCGCGACCGCCATGGAAATCCTGAAGAACTATGAGTTCGAGGAGCAGAAGGGCAATTACTATCTGCGCCGCGAGCCTGTCGGCGTCTGCGGCTTCATCACGCCGTGGAACTGGCCGATCAATCAGATCGCCTGCAAGGTTGCCCCGGCACTGGCCGCGGGCTGCACCATGGTGCTGAAGCCCAGCGAAGTCGCCCCGATCAACGCGATCATTCTGGCGGAGGTCTTCGATGCCGCGGGCGTCCCGGCCGGTGTTTTCAACCTGGTCAATGGCGATGGCCCGACCGTGGGTGCGGCGATTTCATCGCACCCGGATGTCGACATGGTCTCGTTCACCGGCTCCACCCGCGCTGGCGTCGAAGTCGCCAAGGCGGCGGCCGACACGGTCAAGCGCGTGGCGCAGGAATTGGGCGGCAAGTCGGCCAACATCATTCTGGAAGATGCCGATATTCAGCAGGCCGTCGCCGCGGGCGTGATCCAGTGCTTCACCAATAGTGGCCAGTCGTGCAACGCGCCGACACGCATGCTGGTGCCCAACAGCAAGCATGACGAGGCGCTGGAAGTCGCCAAGGCCGCGGCTGAGAGCGTAAAGGTCGGTGACCCTAACTCCGAGGGCCGTCCCATGGGCCCGGTCGCCAGCGAGGTTCAGTACAACAAAATTCAGGCGCTGATCGAAAAGGGCATCGAAGAAGGCGCGACCCTGGTCGCGGGTGGCCCCGGCCGTCCAGACGGTCTCAACAAGGGCTTCTATGTCCGCCCCACGGTGTTCGGCAACGTCAACAACGACATGACCATTGCACGTGAAGAGATCTTCGGGCCGGTTTTGGCGATCCTGCCCTATGACTCAGAAGAGCAGGCGATCGAGATCGCCAACGACACCGAATATGGTCTGTCCGGCTATGTCCAGTCCGGCGATGTCGGCCACGCGCAGCAGGTCGCCGCGCAGATCCGCAGCGGCAATGTGCACATCAATGGCGCAGGCCCGGATTTCAACGCGCCGTTCGGTGGCTACAAGAAATCCGGCAATGGCCGCGAATGGGGCGAGCTGGGCTTCGAGGAATTCCTCGAGGTCAAAGCCGTCCTGATGCCGCCGCAGGCCGCCGAATAAACGCCTAGGATTGAGGAGAAAGGCATGGTTTCCGTTTGTCAAACCGTGGCCGGGGGCCATGCCTTATCTGCCGAACCCAGGGACGGCCTGTCCACCGCCTGGGACTTCCGCGACGAAAGCGATGCGCTCTACACCCTCGTCGCGCCGCTGAAATCCAAAGACTGGGAGCGCAAAACCCAGTTCAAGGACTGGACGATCAACGATGTGATCGGCCATTTGCACATCTGGAACCATGCCGCGCTTTTGTCGCTGCAAGATGAAGACGCGTTTTCCGCGTTCATGAACGACGCTGTTGGCACCATGCGCGGGCCGGGCGGCCACCTTGCGTTCACCCGGGAGTGGCTTGATGGTGCCTCAGGACTGGCGCTGCTGGACCGGTGGCGTGAACTCTATGTGGAGGCATCGGAGGCTTTCGCTGCCGCCGACCCCAAAAAGCGGGTCAAGTGGGCCGGGCCGGATATGAGCGTGCGCTCCAGCATCACCGCGCGGCTGATGGAGACCTGGTCGCATGCGCAGGCCGTCTATGACTTGCTGGGGCAGGATCGCGTGGATACCGACCGGATCAGGAATGTGGCCGTGATCGGCATCAACACGTTTGGTTGGACGTTCAAGAACCGCAAACTCGATGTGCCCGAAGACAAACCGTATGTGCGGCTGACCGCGCCATCGGGGGAACTCTGGGAATGGCACGAGCCCAGTGAGGACAACCTTATCAGTGGCGATGCGACGGCCTTCTGCCAGGTCGTGACGCAGACCCGCAACATCGCCGATACGGATTTGTCGGTGACCGGCGACACCGCCACACGCTGGATGGCGATGGCACAGTGCTTTGCCGGCCCGCCGCACGATCCGCCACCACCGGGCACGCGCTTCAAGCAGTAGAGGCCCTGCGCGCTGCCAACGCCTGCGGCGGCGTGCTTAACGTTCGGCGAATTGTTGGTCGCCAAACAGAATATCCCGGTGTTCGGCGCCATAGCCCTTCAGACCACCCGCGATCGTCTCCTTGCGGATTTTGTTCTGCATGATGGCCAGGCCCTTTTGCACCGCGTCGCGTTCACACAGCCGGTCAACCCAGGCCTGCATGTTGGGCCGTTCAGCGCGGCTGCGGCGCAGCGCCGTGATGCCGTAGGGCAGCAGCGCCATATCCGCGATGGAGTAGTCATCGAGGAAATAGGTATGGTTTTCCAGATAGCGGTCCATCACGCCCAGCTGGCGGTTCATTTCGTTTAGGTAACGGTCTATGGCGTACGGGTATTGATGCTCCGGCGCGGCATAGAACGCGAAGTGGGCATACTGGCCGGACATGGGCCCCTGGGTAGAGGCCTGAAAGAACAGCCATTTCATCATATGGGCGCGTTCGGCCGCCCCTTCGGGAATGAACCGCCCCTGTTTTTCAGCCAGATAGACCAGAATGGCGCAGCTCTCCCAAAGCGTAATCGGCGTGCCGCCGGGGCCGTCCGTATCGATGATCGCGGGTTGTTTATTGTTCGGGTTGATGGCGAGAAATTCAGGCGTCAACTGGTCGCCGCGCAGAATATCGATTTCATGGCAGCGGTACTCCAGGCCCAATTCTTCCAGCAGGATCGCGACTTTCTGGCCATTGGGCGTGGGCCCCACGTAAAGCTCGATCACAGCGGCTTCTCCATCATCAGGACGTCGATGTAGTTGTCGAACTTGAACCCCACCTCGGTCATGGTGCCGGTCTTGCGGAAGCCGAAACCCTTATGCAAGGCGACGGAAGGGTCATTGGGCAGCGCGATCCAGGCGATGGCCCGGTGCAGCGGCTCATCGCGTAGCGCCTCAAACAGCGCGACATAGAGCTGTTTGCCCAGTCCCTCGCCGGTGGCGACCGGCCGCAGATAGATGCTGGTCATGACGGTCTGGTCATAGCCAGCCCTCTCGTGGAACCGGGTGCTGTGGGCGAAGCCGTCAACCTGACCCCGGTCCGCCACCAGCAAACGGTGTGGCCCGGTTTCGTCGAACTGGTTCATCCAGCGCTGCCAATAGTCCAGTGGCTCCGCCTCCATCTGGAAGATGGCTTCACTGTTGCGGATATAGTGATTGTATATGTCGCCGATGATATCGGCGTCATCGAGCGTGGCCGGCCGGATGCGGGGTGTTTGATTCATGACTACACACTAGTTCTTGCCTTAAGGAATCGAACATATTCTGTCTACCCGTTCGCCCTGAGCGCGAGCAGCGTCAGATGCGAGCAGTCGAAGGGTTCTTGCGAACGGAAAGTCGACGACCGAGGAGATCGCATGGCTTTTTGGGTCTACATTCTGCGTTGCGCGGATTCTTCTTACTATACAGGTCATACAGACGACCTTGAAAAGCGGATCGGATTGCATCAGTCGGGAGGACTCGAGGGCTATACGAGCAAGCGCCTCCCTGTAAGTCTCGTTTTCACTCAGGAGTTTGCGTCACGTTACGAGGCCCTTACGGCTGAACGTCAGATCAAGGGGTGGAGTCGTGCAAAGAAGGAAGCCTTAATGGCCAACGATTGGGATTTGCTGTCAGCGCTTTCCAAAGGACCTCGATAAGCCTGTAAGCCGTTCGCGAGGAACCTTCGACTGATCCGTGCTGCGGATCGCTCAGGCCGAACGGCTTTTTTTAAGTCTCTTTTGGCAACGCTATTGTTGACCTAGAGAATATGTTTCGACAGGTCGAGGTCCTTGACCAGATCCCCGATATTATTTTCCACATAGGCGCGGTCGATGGCGATTTGTGTGCCGGGTGCGTCGGTGGCGTTGAAGCTGATGTCGTCCAGCACCCGCTCCAGAATGGTGTGCAGCCGCCGCGCGCCGATATTCTCCACCGACTGGTTCACCTCCGTGGCGATCTCGGCCAGCGCATCAATGCCGTCCTCGGTGAAGTCCAGATCGACGTCTTCGGTTTTCATCAGCGCCTTGTACTGCTTGATCAGCGAGGCTTCCGGCTCGGTCAGGATGCGTTTGAAATCATCCTTGGTGAGCGCCCGCAACTCGACGCGTATCGGCAGGCGGCCCTGTAGTTCCGGCAACATGTCGGACGGTTTGGCGAGTGAAAACGCGCCCGACGCAATGAACAGAATATGGTCGGTGGTCACCGCGCCATGCTTGGTGGCCACCGTTGTACCCTCGATCAGCGGCAGCAGGTCGCGCTGCACGCCCTCGCGGGAAACGTCGGCGCCGCCCCGTTCCGAGCGGCCGGAAATCTTGTCGATCTCATCCAGGAAGACGATACCGTTCTGCTCGACGGCCTCGATGGCGATGCGGGTGATGTCTTCATCGTCCAGCAACGCGTCGCTTTCTTCGGCCACCAGCACCTCATAGCTGTCGCTCACATTCATCTTCTTTTCGCGGGTGCGGCCGCCCATCGCCTTGCCGAACATGTCGTTGAGGTTGAGCATGCCCATCTGCGCCCCCGGCATGCCGGGAATATCGAGGGTGGGTAGCTGCATGCCGCCGGCGTCTGTCAGGTGCAGGGTGATTTCCTTGTCGTCGAGTTCTCCGGCGCGCAGCTTGCGGCGAAACGTCTCGCGGGTCTCTGTCCGGGCGTCCTCGCCCACCAGCGCGTCCAGCACCCGTTCTTCGGCGGCCACTTCGGCGCGGGCTTTGACTTCCTTGCGCTTCTTTTCGCGCACCATGACGATGGCCGCTTCCACCAGATCGCGGATGATCGATTCCACGTCACGGCCCACATAGCCGACTTCGGTGAATTTGGTGGCTTCCACCTTCATGAAAGGCGCTTCGGCCAGCTTGGCCAGCCGTCTGGAAATTTCTGTTTTGCCGACGCCGGTGGGGCCGATCATCAGGATGTTTTTCGGCAGCACCTCGTCGCGCAGCTCTTCGGGCAATTGCTGGCGGCGCCAGCGGTTGCGCAGGGCGATGGCCACGGCGCGCTTGGCGTCCTTCTGGCCGATAATATAGCGGTCGAGCTCCGAGACGATCTCCCGGGGCGAGAATGCGGTCATCTCAGGATTCCAGTGTTTCGACGGTGATGTTTTCGTTGGTGTAGACGCAGATGTCGGCGGCGATTTTCATCGCCCGCCGGGCGATTTCTTCCGCGCCCATGTCCTCAATGTCATAAAGCGCGCGTGCCGCAGACAATGCGTAATTGCCGCCGGAGCCCAGACCGATCAGCCCTTCTTCCGGTTCCAGCACGTCGCCCGTGCCGCTGATCAGCAGGCTGACCTCTTTGTCGGCGACGGCCATCATGGCTTCCAGCCGGCGCAAAAACCGGTCGGTGCGCCAGTCCTTGGCGAGTTCCACGCAGGCGCGGGTCAGGTTCCCGCCATGCCGCTCCAGCTTGCCTTCCAGCCGCTCAAACAGGGTGAACGCGTCTGCGGTGGCGCCCGCGAACCCGGCCAGAATGCTGCCATCGCCAATGCGTCGCACCTTGCGCGCATTGCCTTTGACGACCGTGTCGCCCATGGAAACCTGGCCGTCACCCGCCATAACGAGCGTGCCGTTCTTGCGCACCGTCAGGATGGTGGTGCCGTGCCATTGAACCGGTTCAGACATGGGGCGTTAGATAGGGGGGATAAGGCCCGGATGCAATGGTGGGCTTAGCGACCGAACGCTCGCTAGCACGATTTTGCTAGGTGGAATCTGTCATGACCCCCATTTGGAAGAGTGGGACGATTTTATGCGACGACTTTACCAAAGAGCGTTTGAGCGGCGGAAGAAAACAAATTCCATGTCTCACATCCTGTCGGTCGGGATGTTGTTGGTTTTTGCCTATTGTTTACTGCTCATTTTCACGATTGTTACCTTAGATAGCCGATCGTTCGATGAGTTTTGGTGCTCGTTCGATGCGATCGATCCACCGCTGATCTATCTCCTGCCGCTCCTGCTCTTGAGTGTTCTCTATCTCATATGGCTCGACTGGTTTTCCAACAGCCTATCGGGTCAAGCCGTTGGCCGAGGGCGTCGAACTTATTATCTGGGAACGGTGGTTTTGGTTACGGGAATGCTTTTCATCGCTTTTCAACAATATGACCAATTTGGAATGCTGAACCGATGTAAACCAAAAGTTGGTTTGGAAGGCCCCATCCCGCTGGAAAAGTATTCCGCAATACAACGCTATGTTCTCCAGTATCGCGCATGCGCGGACCCGCATGTCCGTCTTACGCCGGCTTTTTGTAGTGGTTTTGATCGCAGGCTTGGTGATCGTTGCGAATCTGATGGCTTGGACTTCTGGTGTTACTGGCGCGCTTTTGACGAGTCTCTGAGCTCAAGCTCCTAGTGGACACCGGCAAGATGGTAAATCAGAATTGGCGGTACACATGATACCCTGCTTCCTGCTATATCCCCGCCATGCGCAGTGCAAAAGTTGAACGCAATACCAAGGAAACCCAGATATCTGTCGAGGTGAACCTCGACGGCACGGGCACCTATGACGTCTCCACCGGGATCGGGTTCCTCGATCACATGCTGGAGCAGCTTTCGCGGCATTCGCTGATGGACCTGACCGTCAGGGCCAAGGGCGATCTGCACATCGACTTTCACCACACCACCGAAGATACCGGCATCTGCATCGGTGAGGCGGTTTCGCAGGCACTGGGCGGACGCGAAGGCATTGAACGCTACGGTTCGGCCATCATCCCGATGGATGAGACCTGCACCCGCGTCGCAATCGATCTGTCAAACCGGCCCTATCTGATCTGGCGGGTGGATTTCACCCGGCCGAAGCTGGGCGATATGGACACCGAGCTGTTCAAGGAATGGTTCCAGGCGTTTGCGCAGGCGGCGGGCGCCACGCTGCATGTCGACAATCTCTATGGCGAGAACAACCACCACATTGTCGAGAGCTGTTTCAAGGGCCTGGCGCGCAGCCTGAAGGCCGCGATCACGGTTGATCCCCGCAAGGCGGACGCCGTGCCGTCGACCAAGGGCACGCTGGGCGGCAGCCTCTAATATCATGATCGGCCGCACGCGCATCTATACCGTGCATGAAAAAGGTGGCCTGGAGGGCCAGGTCGAGTTCGTGCCCGAAGGCTTCAGCATTCTCGCACTGATCTTCAGCTTTCTTTGGTTGTTCTGGTACCGGCTCTGGTTGCCTGGTCTCGTCGTCCTGGCGCTGTCGGTCGCGTTGATAGCCGCACCTGATGCGCTGGGGTTGTCGCAGATGACCGGCGGGCTGTTGCGGTCCGTTCTGGCGATTGCGGTCGCGCTCTTTGCGTTCGATTTACGCCGCGCCGGGTTGGAGGCGCGCGGCTTTCAGGAAGTGGGTGTGACGACAGGCAGTTCGCTGGAAGAGGCAGAACTGCGCTACTTCGCCAAGCGGCTGGATCTTGAGGCTGTGGAAGCGGATGTCGTGGTGGCCGGCGCCGCCTCATAATTTACTTGTCATGCTCTTCTTCAGCGGGCATCCATCGCGCCACAGACACGCCTTCCCGCGCAGCGCGCGGATGACAGAGAAGAAAATTGACCCAAACCGAAACCGTCGCGATCATCGATTACGGGTCGGGCAATCTGCGCTCGGCGGAAAAAGCGTTCGCGCGCATGGCCGCAGAGGCCGGGACCGGCCAAAACATCATTGTGACCGATGACCCTATAGTGGTGGCGGGTGCCGCGCGGATCGTGTTGCCGGGCGTCGGCGCGTTTGGTGACTGCAAGCGCGGTGTAACGGGTATTCCGGGCATGATGGATGCGCTGGAACAGGCGGTGCGGGTCGACCGCCGGCCTTTTTTCGGGATTTGCGTCGGCATGCAGCTAATGGCCGAAACCGGGCTGGAACACGGCGAACACAAGGGCTTCGGCTGGATGAAAGGCGTCGTGGCGCCGATTGAACCGGCGGACCCAAGCCTGAAGATCCCGCATATGGGCTGGAATGAATTGCAGCTGACGGATTATGGCCAGGCGCATCCGGTGCTGGATGGCATTGTCGAGGGCGATCACGCCTATTTCGTCCATTCCTATGCGTTCCAGACAGTCGATGAGGATGAGTTGCTGGCCTCGGTCGACTATGCTGGGCCGGTCACTGCCATGGTGGGGCAGGACAACATGATCGGCACGCAATTCCATCCGGAGAAAAGCCAGGCGGTCGGCCTGCGGCTGATCGCCAATTTCCTGAGGTGGAGCATATGATTCTATTCCCCGCCATCGATCTGAAAGACGGCCAGTGCGTGCGTCTGCTCTATGGCGATATGGAGAAGGCGACGGTCTATGGCGACGATCCCGCTGCGCAGGCGCGCGCCTTTCAGGATGCGGGCTGTGAATGGCTGCACATCGTCGACCTGAACGGCGCCATCGAAGGGCGCCCGGTGAACGGCCCGGCGGTCGATGCGATCCTCGATTCGGTTGATGTGCCGATTCAGCTGGGCGGCGGTATCCGAGACCTCGAGACGATCGCTATGTGGCTCGACAAGGGAATCAGGCGCGTCATCCTGGGCACCGTGGCGCTGCGTGACCCGGATGTGGTGATCAAAGCGTGTCAGGCCTATCCAGGACGCGTGGCCGTGGGTATTGATGCGCGCGGCGGCAAGGTCGCCGTTGAAGGCTGGGTCGAAACCTCGGAAATGACCGCGATCGATCTAGCCCGCAAGTTCGAAGACGCGGGTGTCGCGGCGATCATCTATACCGACATCGACCGTGACGGCGCGCTGACCGGCGTGAATGTGGAGGGCACGGCCGCGCTTGCCAATGCGACCTCGATCCCCGTTATTGCCTCCGGGGGTGTGGCGTCGCTGGATGACATTCATGCGCTTCAGGGTGCTGCCGCCAAGTTTGAAGGGGTGATTTCAGGCCGGGCGCTCTATGACGGCCGGCTGGATTTGGCCGAGGCACTGAAGGCGTTGAAGGGCTAGACATGCTGAAAGCGCGCATCATCCCCTGCCTGGACGTCAAGGACGGCCGCGTCGTCAAAGGCGTCAATTTCGTCAATCTGCGTGATGCGGGCGATCCCGTCGAGCAGGCGAAAATCTATGACGCGGCGGGTGCCGACGAACTCTGCTTCCTGGACATCACCGCCAGCCATGAAAAGCGCGATATCATTTTCGACGTGGTCCGCCACACCGCCGAAGAATGCTTCATGCCGCTCACCGTCGGCGGCGGTGTCCGCACGGTCGATGATGTGCGCAAGCTGTTGCTGGCGGGCGCGGACAAGGTCTCGATCAACACAGCAGCTGTCCGCAACCCGGACTTCGTGCGTGAAGCGGCAGAAAAATTCGGCTCGCAATGCATCGTCGTTGCCATCGACGCCAAGCAGGTCACAGAGGGCAAATGGGAAATTTTCACCCATGGTGGGCGCGAACCGACAGGCATTGATGCGGTCGAGTTCGCTCAGCTGGTCGAGGCGAAGGGCGCAGGCGAAATCCTGCTCACCTCCATGGACCGGGACGGTACCGGCGAAGGATTTGATATTGCGCTCACACGCACCATTGCAGACGCTGTCAAAATCCCGGTAATCGCCTCAGGCGGCGTCGGTACGCTTGACCATATGGCCGAGGGTATTCGCGACGGGCATGCCACGGCGGTGCTGGCGGCCTCGATCTTCCATTTCGGCACCTATTCGATTGCCGAAACAAAGGCCCATATGGCTGCCGCGGGCGTTGCTATCCGGCCCGCCCAAACCTAAGCTCTTGGACATGAATGACACGGATATCATCGACCGGCTTTATGCGCTGATCGACTCCCGCAAGGGTGGCGATCCGTCATCCAGCTATGTGGCCAGGCTGCACGGCAAGGGCACCCGCAAGATCGCGGAGAAAATGGGCGAAGAGGCGGTTGAGACCGTGGCCGCAGCCGTGGCCGGTGACAGGTCAGAACTGGTGGCGGAGTCCGGCGATCTTATCTTTCATCTGATGGTGTTGTGGTCGTCCACCGGGATCACGCCGGATGACGTGCGCGCGGAACTGGCGCGCCGCGAAGGCGTTTCAGGGATCGATGAAAAGAAGAGTCGGAAAAGCTGATGGCGTATGACGATGAAAACGTATTCGCGAAAATCCTGCGCGGCGAGATCCCCTGCAACAAGGTCTATGAGGACGAGTATGCGCTCGCCTTTCATGACATTAACCCGCAGGCGCCGGTGCACGTGCTGGTGATCCCCAAGGGGGCCTATGTCTCCATGGCGGATTTTTCTGCCAACGCGCCCGCGGATCTGATGGTCGGATTCTTGCGCGCGGTCGGCAAGGTTGCTTCAGAGCTCGAGCTTGATGAGCCGGGCTACCGGATCATGGCCAATCACGGCCCCAACTCGCATCAGGAAGTGCCGCACCTGCACATCCATATCTTCGGCGGCAAACGCCTTGGCCCGATGCTCATGCGCAACTGGGACGGGGTGGAGTAGCGTTACCCCAACCGCTCTTTGACCATCGCCTTCAGGTCGGCGTCTGGCCGGGGGCCCATATGGCTGATCACTTCGGCGGCGGCAA
This sequence comes from Alphaproteobacteria bacterium, assembly GCA_046290575.1. GTDB lineage: Bacteria > Pseudomonadota > Alphaproteobacteria > SMXS01 > SMXS01 > JANQQJ01. The sequence continues at coordinate 214,203 of JBKAGX010000001.1, forward strand.
TGGAGCCCATTCGGCCGCAGTCGTGCAGGGACCGGCCTTGCGTATGGCCGGCCAGGAAGCCCGCCGCATAAAGATCGCCGGCGCCGGTGGTGTCAACGAGGGGCAGGCCGGTTTCCGCATCGATCATGTGGATGTCGTTGCCATCCAGCACGATGGAGCCTTTTTCCGACCGGGTCAGCGCCGCCAGCGTGCCCGCCTCGCGCACGGCTTGCAGCGCGGCGTCGAACTCGTCCACCTGATAAAGCGATAGAATCTCTGCTTCGTTTGCAAAGACGATGTCGACCTCGTTGACCAATTGGCGGAATTCGTCACGGTGCCGGTCGACGCAGAACGAGTCCGACAGGGTGAGTGCCACCTTGCGGCCCTTGGCCTGAGCGATCTGCAGCGCGCGCCGGAACGCTTCCTTGGCATTCTCCGGGTCCCACAGATAGCCTTCCAGATAGGTGATCTTGGCCGATTCGATGACGTCAGGGTTGATATCGGCGGCCGTCAACCCGGTGCCCGCGCCCAGAAAGGTGTTCATGGTGCGCTGCGCATCGGGCGTGACCAGAATCAGGCAGCGGCCCGTGGCTGGTCCTTCCAGCGCCGGTGGCGTGACGAACCGCACGCCGATGGCGCGCAGGTCATGCGCGAAGACTTCACCCAGCTGGTCATCGCGTACCTTGCCGACAAAGGCCGCTTCTCCGCCAAATGCGGCAACACCGGCGATGGTGTTGGCTGCCGACCCGCCTGAAACCTCGACACCGGGCCCCATGGCGCCATAGAGGACTTTGGCCCGCTCCTCGTCGATCAGCGTCATGGCGCCTTTCGCCAGTCCGTGGTCGGTGAGGAATGCTTCATCCGCTTGACTCAGCACATCGACAATCGCATTGCCGATGCCGACAACATCGAGTTCTTGCATGGGGGTAACCTTTTTTCCGTCGCGACGCGGCAGTATAGAAGGCGCTCCGCCTCATACAATCGTTGAGGTCTCGCCAATTGCGCCTATATCCCCGATAGTGTCCGGTACCCGTTCGGAGCGTCCAAAGACTCTCATGCTCAATGACATCGCCAAGAGTTTCGATCAGCTGTTTACCGGCAAATTCTGGTCGGTGACGCTGAAGTCCATATTATTGACCCTCCCTCTACTGGGTGTGGCGATCTGGTTGGGCTTTACGCTGGTCGATACCATCCCAGCCACCCGGTATGATTGGCTGAACAGTGTGATCGATTTCGTCGGGTCGCTCGGTGCGATTGTGCTATCGCTGATTCTGTTTCCAGCCCTGGCACAGATGGTCATGGGCCTTTTTCTTGATGACATCGCGGCCGCTGTCGAACAGAAACACTATGCGCGCGACCCGGCGGGTAATCCGGTGGGGATGGGCACGGCGGTCGGACAAGGCGTCAAGCTCGGCGTCTTGATCATCGTCGTCAATTTGGTGTTGCTACCGCTCTACCTGATCTTCCTGTTTTTTCCGCTGTTGAGCCTGGCGCTCTATTATCTGGTCAATGGCTGGCTCCTGAACCGGGAATATTTCGAGCTTGTCGCGACGCGTCATGGCGATGCCAAACAACATAAAGCCTGGCGCCGCGGCAATGGCGGACGATTGTTCCTGGCGGGTTGCGCCATTGCGTTCGTCTTTACAATTCCTGTTGTTAATCTTGTGGCGCCCGCCTGGGCAACGGCGTTCATGACCCATGTCTTCAAACGCGTTGAGGGAGAGTCACATGCGGTTGTTCCTTAGTGTGCTTTTGCTGCTGGCTTGGCCGGTGGCAGCGCAAGACGCGTCACAGCCACTGAAGGGCCAAAGCCCTCAACAGATCAAGGCGCTGTTCGGGGAACCGGAATTGCTGACACGCGATGCGCCTGTGCAGATATGGCAATACGGCAACGATGTCTGCGTCGCGCATGTATTTTTCTATCCGCAGGGCGACGCGGGTGCGCTTGCCGTTGAGCATGTCGAAACCAGAATGCGCGACGGCTATACTGACCGGCCCGAACTCTGTCAGGCAGCACTGGCCGGCCAACCGTTTGAAGATGCGGCGGAGGGGGCGACGGCGCCAGAGACTGACAAAGAGGCCGGCGAACCGGTTTCACAGAATGGCCCGGCGCTCAACGCGGCACCCTAAACGGTCTTTTTCTTGAAGCGGCACAGATCCTCAACGGTGCAGCGCGGGCAATCCGGTTTCCGGGCCTTGCAGATATAGCGGCCATGCAGGATCAGCCAGTGATGCGCGTGCAGCTTGAATTCGTCCGGGACCACCTTCACCAGCTTGTCCTCGACTTTGTCAGGCGTCTTGCCGGGGGCAAGCCCTGTGCGGTTGCTCACCCGGTAAATGTGGGTGTCGACGGCAATGGTCGGCTCGCCGAAGGCGACGTTTAGCACAACATTGGCGGTTTTGCGGCCCACGCCTGGCAGAGCGACCAGCGCGTCCCGGTCCTGTGGAACCTGGCTACCATGCTGTTCAATCAGGATTTCTGACAGCGCGATGACGTTCTTTGCTTTCGAGTTAAACAGCCCGATGGTCTTGATGTAGTCACGGACTTTATCGACCCCCAACGCGACCATTTTCTCTGGTGTATCGGCAACCTCGAACAATGGTCCGGTGGCCCGGTTCACGCCAATATCGGTTGCCTGCGCTGACAGGACGACGGCGACCAGCAGCGTATAGGGGCTGGCATAATTCAGTTCGGTTTCCGGCTCCGGATCGGCATCGCGCAGCCGGGTGAAAAACTCATGGATGTCGGCTTTCTTCATGGTGGTCGAGTGTAGCGATGCATAGCCGACCAGCAAGCACGAGACTTGGTGCGCCAGCCAAAAAGCCATAAGATTTTCTGATGACTGCTCAGAATCAGCTTTATTTTGACGCTGTTCTCCATCCGCACCGGTCGCTGTCGGCGACGGGTTTTCTGGTGCTGATGATCGCGGTCTCCCTGATCAGCTTCGTAGCGGGGATGTTCTTTCTGCTGCATGGGGCGTGGCCGGTGTTAGGCTTTTTCGGCCTCGACGTTCTGCTGATCTATGTCGCCTTCAAACTCAGTTTTCGTGCCGGGCGCCAGTTTGAGACCCTGCGGCTTGATGCCAGTTCCCTGGAACTGCGACGGGTCGCGCCCAATGGCAACGAACAGGCCTGGCGGCTTGAACCCTATTGGGCCCGTGTCTCGGTTGACGAGAAAGGCACTTTGCACCTGACATCGCATGGCCGGGACGTCGCCTTCGGGGCATTCTTGAATGAAGACGAACGCGATAGTCTGCGCGACGCCTTGTCCGGCGCGTTACGGCGTTGGCGCAAAGGTCCCGCTGCTACGGCGACCCCATAGCTCTCTACGCGGCGGCTGGCCTGTCACTGGGTTCCAGTGAGGTGCCGTCCGGCGGTGTTGGATACCAATTGGTGTCACGCGTTACATACATGGTGACGGCGAGGGCAAAGAACAGTGCGATCGTGCCGTTGAGCAGCGCAAAGTCGCCAGCCTGCAGCAGTGAATACAGGACAGCATAGAGGGCTGCCATGATCGCCCCGACAATCACCACATGATGCGGCCGGGCAAGAATCGTGCGCACATAAAGGCAGACCAGACCCACGACAATGGTTGCCGCCAGCACATAGGCCAATCCGAACCCGAGATGTTCGGAGATGGATAGCAGCGCCAGGAAAAACAGGATCAGCGCACCGCCGACCAGAAGATACTGGACAGGGTGCATGCGCAGCCTGGTTTTGGCTTCAAACAACAGAAAGGTCAAAAAGGTAAGGCCGGTAAACAGAAGCCCGTACTTTATCGCGCGGTCGACTTTGAGGTAGATATCGACGGGGTCGAACAGGGCGACGCCGCTTTGGGTATGCTGAATCTGTGGCCAGGCTTTATGGATACCCGGCCATCGTTGTGGCAGACCCGTCGCGATGTGAGGAACATCCCAATCGGCCGTGAACCCGTCTTCGGTGATGTCGTGCGCGGACGGCAGAAAATGACCGCCAAAACTGGGATTGGCCCAGTTTGAACTGACCTTGGCTTTTGTCACCTTGGCAGCCGGAACGAAATAGAAATGGCTGGTTCCGTCAACGCGCAACGCAACATCCATGGTTATGGAGGCCGGTCCGCCAGCCAAAGGAAGTGCCGCATGAATGCCGGCACCCGGCGCATCAGTCAGGCCAAGGCCGGGCTCGACGCCGACGGATTTTCCATCGGCCAGCATTTCAATCGTCTTCAGGCCCCTCGGGTCTGAAAGACCCAGCGCAACAATGGCTCTACGCCATAGGACCGTTTTGGCGTCCTCTGGAAAGGCGTCCCGGGCTGGTACATCGAATGTGGATTTTGTCGCCACGCTGGCCTGAAAAACCGGTACCTCATAGATGCCGCGCCGCCGCTTGTCAGCGCTAAGCGCCGCGTCTATCTGGGCAGTATTGGGCGCTACGACGAGATGGCGTGTCACCTCTATGGGAAGCTGGTCTTTGGTCTTCGGTTTGCGCTCCGCCGTATAGGGGATTACCAACAGCGGCGTGCCCAGTGTTTGGGACCCACCCCACCGTTGCGCAATATCCTGTTTCACCTGATAGCGCCGCTCGCCGCGCTCCGCGACCAAAAGGTCCACCATCTGGAGCGGTACCAGGCTGAGTAATGTCAGCACACCCACGAGCAGAACCTTGAAACCGATACCGCTGTAGCTTTTTCGCAGATTGGAGATGCTGACCATAGGAACCTTCCGCGCCTGTCGAGTGTTTCAGGCTGCAGAAGGTGGCGGTTGAGTGTGTTGCGATTAGGGCCTGGTTGTGGCCTTGCTGAGGTCGCTTAGAAGCCCAGAATATCCTGCATGGAATAAAGGCCGGGGTCTCTGCCGCTGGTCCAGAGGGCAGCCTGCACGGCCCCGCGCGCAAAGATCATCCGGTCGGCGGCCTTGTGGGTGATTTCTATCCGTTCGTCATCGGCGGCGAACACCACGGAATGGTCGCCGGCCACGTTACCGCCACGCAATACGGCGAAGCCGATGTCGCCGCGCTTGCGGGCGCCGGTGATTCCGTCACGGCCCCGGTCCGCTACCTGGTCCAGATTGACCTGACGCCCGTCTGCTGCGGCCTGACCCAACGCCAGCGCTGTCCCTGAAGGGGCGTCGATCTTGTGTCGGTGATGCATCTCGACAATCTCGATGTCGAACTCCTCCCCCAGGGCCGCTGCTGCTTGCCGGGTCAGCGCCAGCGCAAGATTGACACCCAGGGAGAAATTTGCCGCCTGTATGACTGCCGCCGTTTCGGCCGCTGCTTCAATCGCTTGCTGCTGGGCCGCTTCCAGGCCGGTGGTGCCGACGACATAGGATGTCCCGGTCTCGGCAACCAGCGCCGCGTGTCTTTCGATGACGGCGGGGACCGTGAAGTCGATGATGACATCAGCCGCCTCGACCAGGGCCCGTGTGTCGGTGGTCAGTGCAATCCCGGCGGGCTCGAGCCCCGCAAGAGTGCCCAAATCCTTGCCCTGGCCGGCATGGGTGTCGGCATCGACGCCGCCAAGCAGCACGCAGCCTTCGGCATCATTGATCGCCCGGACCAGTGCCCGGCCCATGCGGCCGCCGGCGCCTAAGATTCCAATTGAAAGCTCGGTCATGAGTCGCCTCCATCAAGGTGGCGCGGTGTAGCACGGAACGAAGAAGACGGGAAAGCCGGCAGCCGGTAAGGATCTAGTCCGTCAAATCTTCCCAAAACTCTTTGGCCTTGGAAAAGAAGCTCTCCGACTCAGGGCTTGAATTACCGCTGGTTTCGTCAAATTTCTTCAGCAGTTTCTTCTGTTCAGACGTCAGATTAACCGGTGTTTCAACATCGACATGGACGAACATATCACCATGGCCGCCGCGCTGCAGCCGTGGCATTCCCTTTCCGCGCATGCGGAACTGACGTCCGCTCTGCGTGCCTTCGGGGATGGTGATGCGGGCGCGTTTGCCTTCGATGGTCGGTACTTCGATCTGGCCGCCCAAAGCCGCTGTCGTCATCGGAATGGGAACGCCGATGTGCAGATCGTTGCCTTCGCGCTGGAACATGCGGTGACGGCTGACGGAAAGAAACAGATAAAGGTCGCCCGGCGGGCCACCCCGCATGCCGGCCTCCCCCTCACCGCCCAGGCGGATTCTCGTGCCGTTTTCAACGCCTTGCGGGATATTGACCGACAGCGTTTTTTCCCGCTGGACCTGGCCGCTACCATGGCAGGAGGTGCAGGGGTCGCTTAGCGTCTGGCCTGCACCGCGGCAGGCGGGACAGGTGCGTTCGACCGTGAAGAAACCCTGCTGCGAGCGGACCTTGCCCATGCCGTTACATGTCGTGCAGTCGATCGGCTTGCTGCCGGGCGCCGCGCCACTGCCGTCGCAGGTATCGCAACCGACGGACGTTTCGATGGTGATCTGCGCCTTCTTGCCCGTATAGGCTTCTTCCAGGGTGACGGTGTAGTCGTAGCGCAGATCGGCGCCACGTTGTGCAGCGCTGGCGCGTCCACCGCCTGGACCACCCCGTCGGCCGAACGAATCGCCGAACAGGTCGTCAAAAATGTCAGAGAAATTGCCGCTGAAGTTGAAGCCGCCGGCGCCCGGGCCTGCGCCTGGCCCGCCCATGCCGGCTTCAAACGCGGCATGACCGAATTGATCGTAGGCCGCCCGCCTTTCCGGGTCCTTCAGAACCTCATAGGCTTCATTGATCTCCTTGAACTTGTGCTCGGCTGCTTCATCATCCGGGTTACGGTCCGGATGATATTGCATGGCGAGCTTGCGAAACGCCTTTTTGAGCTCGTCATCCGACGCGCCCCGGGCGACTCCCAACGTCTCGTAATAGTCCGCCTTTGCCATGGCTTACCCGCATCCTGTCAGTGGCCCGCCAAATGCCCGAGGGCACCTGGCGGGGCAGTATCTTGTGATCAGGAAGCCGAACCCGGCTTGTCCTTGTCGTCGACTTCTTCAAAGTCGGCATCAAGCACGTCATCGTCGGGCGGGCTTTCAGGTCCGGCGTCGCCGGGGGCGGCCTGTTGCTCAGCCTGCTGGGCATACATGGCTTCGCCCAGCTTCATGGATGCCTGGCCGACGGCCTCGATCTTGGCCAGAATGTCCGACGCATCGTCGTTTTCCAGCGCCGCTTTCAGGTCGGTGACAGCAGCCTCAATGGCGCCGCGTTCCTCTTCAGAGACCTTGTCGCCGAACTCGGTCAGGTTTTTCTCGGTGGTATGAAGCACCGATTCACCCTGGTTGCGGGCATCGACCAGCTCGCGCTTGGCCTTGTCGTCTGCGGCGTTCGCCTCGGCATCCTTGACCATCTGCTCGATCTCGTCGTCGGACAAGCCGCCAGACGCCTGGATGCGAATCTGCTGCTCCTTGCCGGTGCCCTTGTCCTTGGCGGACACGTTGACAATGCCGTTGGCGTCGATGTCGAAGGTGACCTCAACCTGCGGCACGCCGCGCGGCGCGGGGGGAATGCCGACCAGATCAAACTGACCCAACAGCTTGTTGTCGGCGGCCATTTCACGCTCGCCCTGCTGCACCCGGATCGTCACCGCGTTCTGATTGTCTTCCGCGGTGGAGAAGATCTGGCTCTTCTTGGTCGGTATCGTGGTGTTGCGGTCGATCAACCGGGTGAACACGCCACCCAGCGTCTCGATGCCCAGCGACAACGGCGTGACATCCAGCAGCAATACGTCTTTGACGTCGCCCTTCAACACGCCGGCCTGGATCGCCGCGCCCATGGCGACAACCTCGTCCGGGTTAACGCCTTTGTGCGGTTCGCGGCCGAAGATTTCCTTCACCCGTTCCTGGATTTTCGGCATGCGGGTCATACCGCCGACCAGAACCACCTCATCGACTTCGCCTGCTGTCATGCCGGCATCTTTCAGCGCGTCATTGCAGGGGCCGACCGTGCGCGCGATGAAATCTTCCACCAGCGCTTCCAGCTTGGCCCGCGTCAGCTTCATGGTCAGGTGCTTGGGACCCGACGCATCGGCGGTGATGAAGGGCAGGTTGATTTCTGTCTGGGTTGCGCTCGACAGCTCGATCTTGGCCTTTTCCGCCGCCTCTTTCAGGCGCTGCAGGGCCATTTTGTCCTGCAGAAGATCGATGCCGTTCTCTTTATTGAACTCCTCAGCCAGATAATTCATCAGCCGAAGGTCGAAATCCTCACCACCCAGGAACGTATCGCCGTTGGTGGCCTTCACTTCGAAGACGCCGTCGCCGATTTCCAGAATGGAGATATCGAAGGTACCGCCGCCAAGATCATAGACGGCGATGGTTTTGCCGTCATTCTTGTCCAGGCCATAGGCCAGGGCGGCCGCCGTCGGCTCGTTGATGATGCGCAGCACCTCAAGGCCGGCGATCTTGCCCGCGTCCTTGGTGGCCTGACGCTGGGAATCATTGAAATAGGCGGGGACGGTGATCACCGCCTGGGCGACTTCCTCGCCCAGATATTCTTCGGCGTCTTCCTTCAGCTTCTGCAGCACAAAGGCGCTGACCTCGCTGGGGCTGTACTTCTTGCCATGGGCTTCGACCCAGGCATCGCCATTGTCAGCCTTGACGATATTGTAGGACACCATGTCGATGTCCTTCTGTGTCGCCGGATCGTCAAAGGTACGCCCAATCAGGCGCTTGATCGCGAACAGCGTATTTTCCGGGTTGGTAACGGCCTGGCGCTTGGCGGCCTGGCCCACCAGACGTTCACCATCAGCGGTGAACGCCACCATGGACGGCGTCGTGCGCGCGCCCTCTGAATTTTCAATAACCTTGGGTTCCTTGCCGTCCATGACGGAAATACACGAATTCGTCGTGCCAAGGTCGATACCGATAACTTTAGCCATGTTCTTTTTCCTCCTGGCAAACCGGTGCAGCCATAGTTGCTATGCACCAAACCGGCTCCCTGCGGGTCCAAACTGGGTTTGGATTTTGTACCGACGCTATATAGTGAGGCCCCAAACGGCCTACAAGCGGTGCTGCTGAATTTTCTGCACCCCGCGGAATGGCTCGGTTCCTAAGAATATGAGTGAGTGATGAGAATGCGTATTTCGACTGTGTTGGTTTCGGGGCTGGTAGCATTAGGGTTGGCAGCATGTGGCGCTGAAGAGACAGAACCCGCGACCACAGACGCCGCACCCGAAACTGAGGTTTTACAGGAAAGCCCAGAATCTGCTCCAGAATCTGCTCCAGCATCTTCCTCGGAATCAGAAGCCGAGTCGCCTGCCCATACTCTTGTCGTTTTGAACGCCTGGGCGCGCCTGAACCCGATTCCGGGCCGCCCGGCCGCAGTCTATTTCACGGCTTCATCGCCGGTGGATGATGAATTGGTCGGCGTCTCAACGAGCGTTGCAGAACGCGCCGAACTTCACACCCATGAACATGCGGACGGTATGATGCGGATGATGAAGGTCGAGTCATTTCCGATGACCGCTGAAGGGCCGCTCGAATTTGTGCCCGGCGGTCATCACGTCATGCTCTTTGGGGTCAGCGAGGGGCTGGCCGACGCCAGTTCGTTCCCGCTGACGCTCGAGTTTAAAAATGCGGGCGCGATCGAGGTGCTCGTCAATGTTGGCGAACATAGCCCGTGACCGCTGACGAGATCATCGCCGCGCTGGGGCTCGAGCCGCATCTGTGAAACCAATGGTCGGCGCGGCATTTGTGTTTGGTGGGCTTTGTTTGACGGGCGTGATGCTTGGTCTAGCTGCGTGCTCTGACTACAAAACTATCGCTGACAGTCCTTCCCTTTCAGCCGATGCCACTTGTGAGCCATCGGTAGACATTGTAGTCAGGTTCCGTCCGGATGAAGGTTCGATGTTTCCAGATCATCCAGATGTGCCTCACATTGCGGGGGCCTGGGCGCGACTGAGTCCAGCGCAAGGCCAGCCCGATGCGGTCTACTTTACGATTTTCTCTTCGACAGATGAGGTTCTCAACGGCGCGAGTTCGCCGGTCGCTGAGCGAATTGAAATTCAAGTGAACGAAAACGTCGACGGGTTTTCAGGCATGACGAGCGCCGACAGCATGCCAATTTTCGGCGGCGTTCCCAGAGTATTTTTTCCAACCGGTCCGCGTCTGATGTTGTTTGGTGTGGATGGTTTCTACAGAGAAGGCGATGTCTTCCCCATCACGTTTCGGTTTGAATCGGGACATGAAATCCAGGTCAGTGTTGCCGTCGGGGAACCCGATCACGGAATCCAAGTAAGAAGTATGTCGCCTGAAGAAGTCCTGGCACATAGACAAGAAGTTCATTGTGAGTAGTTCTCTGCCAAAATCCACGAACTGGCGTAACCTATGACCGCTGACGACGTCATCGCCGCGCTGGGTCTCCAGCCGCACCCGGAAGGCGGCTATTTCGCTGAAATACACCGGGCAGATGCGCCGGGTGGCGGCCGCAGCCCGGTCACCTCGATCTACTATCTGTTGAAAGAGGACGAGCGGTCGCACTGGCACCGCATCGATACAACCGAAATCTGGCACTTTCATGCCGGGGCGCCGATGCTGCTGCAAATCGCTGAAGAGGGGAAAGCCGCCCAGCGTCACCTGCTGGGTGCTGCGCTTGATCTGGGGCAGCGGCCGCAGGCGATCGTCCCGCCGCAGGCGTGGCAGTCCGCCGAACCGCAGGGGCACTGGTCGCTGGTCGGGTGCACGGTTGCGCCGGGGTTCGAGTTCGCGTCGTTTGAGATGGCGCCCAAGGGGTGGGTGCCGGGTTAGGCTGAAGGCGTCCTTAGCCCCCTCACCCAGCTCCGGCTAGGCGCGCTGCGCTTGCTGAGTCTACGCAAGCCCTCTCCCCGGCGGGGAGAGGGATACTGGAGCTTGGAGCGCGCGTGAGCGGACACCTAGCGTAGGTAGGGTGAGGGGGCGCTACTCGGTCTCGGCTTCGGAAGCATTGGCAGCCGTATCATCATCTCTAGCTTCGGCCTCCTCGACCTTCGGCTCTTCCGGCGGTTTCGGGCGTTTGGTCACGCCCACCATGGCCGGGCGCAGCAGGCGGTCGTCCAGCACATAGCCAATCTGCATTACCTCGGTGACGGTCCCATGCGGTTTTTCCGCATCCTCGACCTCGAACATCGCCTGGTGCAGGTTGTGATCGAACTTCTCACCATGCGGCTGCACCTCTTTGATGCCGTGCTTTTCAAAGACGGACACCAGTTCGCGGCCGGTGAGTTCAACCCCCTCAACCAGTGTGCCAAAGGTCTCATCTTCTTTGGCATCGTCGGGCAGCGCATCAAGCGCCCGGCCCAGATTGTCGGCAACCGAGAGAAGGTCGCGCGCGAAATTGGTGATCGCGAATTTTGATGCATCCTGTTTCTCGCGTTGGCTGCGGCGGCGGATATTCTCGTTTTCCGCCAGCGCGCGCAGCACCTTGTCTTTCATTTCGTCGACTTCACGGCGGGCAGCTTTCAGCCGCTCCTGCAGGGTCTCGGTCTCGCTGAGCTTGAGCTCTTCGGGCTCAGCCGGTTCGGCTGCCGCATCAAAATCCAGGGCTTCCGTTTCCGGTGCGTCCGTTTCAGCCGCCTTGTCGTTGGCGGGCTTTTCGTTTTCGTCGCTCACTGTTTCAGTCCTTAGCTTAGAAGCCGGCCCACAACGCGGGCCGTATAATCGACCATCGGCACCACGCGGGCATAGTTAATGCGCGTGGGACCAATAACACCAACAACACCAACAACGTTGCGTTGTTCGTTGGCATAGGGTGCCAGGATCACCGACGACCCGGAGAGGCTGAACAGCTGGTTCTCCGACCCGATGAAAATCCGAACGCCCTTGGCATCGTTGGTCAGGTCAAGCAGATGTAGGAAGTCGCGCTTGTTTTCAAGGTCCTCAATCAGTTTTCTGATCCGTTCCAGATCTTCCGCCGCGTCCAGATTCTCCAGCAGATGGCTCTGGCCATGGACAATCAGGATCTGATCGCCGCCCTCACCGGACAGGATCGCCAGGCCGTCCTGGGCCACCTTGGCGCTCAATTCGTCGAGCTGAGCCTGATGCAGCCGCAGTTCTTCCGCGATAACTGTTTTGGCTTCTTCCAGTGTCTTGCCGGTCAGCCGCGCACTCAGATAGTTGCTGGCCCGGGTCAGCGTCGACGGCATCATGCCGGCCGGCAGCTCCATGATCCGGTTTTCCACATGGCCGTCTTCGGTGACCAGAACGGCCAGCGCCTGTGTCGGACCGAGGCTGACAAAATCCACATGCCGAATCGGGCTGTTGAATTTGGGGGCAACGACAAGCCCGGCAGCGTGTGACAGGCCGGACAGAAGCGCGGAAGCCTCATTCAGCACACCGTCCAGTGCCCGCCCGCCCGCGGCGCAGCGGCCTTCGATGGCATTGCGTTCATCGATCGATAAATTGCCAAGCTCCAGCAAGCCGTCGACGAACATGCGCAGGCCCTGCTGTGTAGGCATTCTCCCGGCGGAAGTGTGCGGCGCATAAAGCAGCCCGGCATCTTCCAGATCCGCCATCACATTGCGGATGCTGGCGGGCGACAGGTTCAAGTCCAGCTGGTTGGCAAGCGTACGTGAGCCCACGGGCGCACCGGTATCGAGATAGTTCTCGACGATGCCCCGGAAGATATCGCGTGTGCGCTCGTTAAAGTCTTCAATCATCATTCGCCTATGTAGGGGGTCCGCCAAACCCCGTCAACGCAGGGTGGACGGGCGACGTCCCTCACGATAGAACCCGCAGCACACTCATCCAGTAAGGAACAACAGCATGCGCCCATCTGGCCGCGCGGCCGACGAGCTTCGCAATGTCACTCTCGAAACCGGATTTTCCCCTTATGCAGAAGGCTCCTGCCTCATCCGGTTCGGTGGGACCCATGTGCTGTGCACCGCCACATTGGATGAGGGCGTCCCGCGCTTTCTGCGCGGGTCCGGCGGCGGTTGGGTCACCGGCGAATATGGCATGCTACCGCGGGCGACCCATACGAGGGGCCGGCGCGAGGCGGCGCGCGGCAAGCAGTCCGGCCGTACCCAGGAAATCCAGCGACTGATCGGGCGCAGCCTGCGCGCGGTCACCGATATGTCGAAGATGGGCGAGCGTCAGGTCGTCATCGATTGCGACGTGATTCAGGCGGATGGCGGCACCCGCACGGCCTCCATCACCGGCGGCTATGTGGCGCTGCACCTGTGTTTCCAGAAAATGCTGGCGGATGGCCTGATCGACGAGGTTCCGCTGACCGACCATGTCGCGGCGGTATCCTGCGGGATTTTCGATGGCGTGCCCGTGCTCGACCTTGATTATCCGGAAGACTCAAATGCCCAGGCGGATGCCAATTTCGTGCTGACCGGTACGCATGGCATCGTTGAAATTCAGGGGACCGCCGAGGAAGAGCCCTTTGCAGAAGATGCCTTCATGACGCTGCTGTCGCTGGCCAAGAAGGGCGTCGGCGAGTTGGTTGATCTACAGCAAAAGGCGATCGAGGCTGCCTGATGGCCCGCCGGTTCGCAGGCGGGACGCTGGTTGTCGCCAGCCACAACCCCGGCAAGGTCCGCGAAATCGGTGATCTGCTGCGCCCGCTGGGTGTTAAGGCGGTTTCAGCGGGAAAGCTTGGGCTTGATGAACCGGAAGAAACCGGCACCACCTTCATTGCCAACGCAGAGCTGAAGGCACTGGCGGCGGCCAGTGCCGCGGACCTTCCGGCGCTTGCCGATGATTCCGGGCTGGTTGTGCATGCGCTGGGTGGCGATCCCGGCATCTATTCAGCGCGTTGGGCCGGGCCGGGCAAGGATTTCTCTGTCGCAATGGAAAAGGTCGAAGCTGCGCTTGAGGGTAAAGACGACCGCAGCGCGCACTTCACCTGTGCGCTTTCGCTGGCGTGGCCGGATGGCCATGTCGACAGCTTTGAAGGCTATGTGCACGGCGCCTTGGTTTGGCCGCCGCGCGGCGACAAGGGGTTCGGTTATGATCCTGTCTTCGTTGCCAACGGCCATGACATCACCTTCGGAGAAATGGACCCGGACCGGAAACACGCCATCAGCCACCGGGCAGACGCGTTCCGGCAATTGCTCGATGCCTGTTTCAGAGACTGAATTCGGTGTCTATGTCCACTGGCCCTTCTGCCTGCAGAAGTGCCCCTATTGCGATTTCAACAGCCATGTGCGCGAGGCCGTCGATCAGGCCCGCTGGCGCAAGGCGCTGCTGAAAGAAATCGACCAGACGGCGGCGCTGACGCCGGGCCGCACGGTGACCAGCATTTTTTTTGGCGGTGGTACGCCGTCCTTGATGGCGCCGGAGACCGCAGGCGCGGTGATCGAGCGGATTGGTGAGCGCTGGGGCTTCTCAGACGATGTGGAGATCACGCTGGAGGCCAACCCGACCAGTATCGAGGCGGGCCGGTTCCGAGACTTTGAGCGCGCCGGAATCAACCGGGCATCTGTGGGCGTGCAGGCGCTGAATGACCCGGACCTCAAGGCGCTGGGCCGGGGGCACAGTGCCGATGAAGCCCGCGATGCCGTCGCACTGGCGCGCGATAGTTTTCCGCGCTTCTCGTTCGATCTGATCTACACGCGGCCCGGACAGACGGTCGCGCAGTGGGAGGCTGAACTGGGCGAAGCGCTCGCGATGGCGGGCGATCATCTCTCGCTTTACCAGCTCACCATGGAACCCGGCACGGCGTTTCATGCGGCCTGGCGCGCCGGCGTGCTGAAACTGCCCGATGAAGACACCGGCGCGGCGCTCTATGAACGCACGCAAGCGATGTGTGAAGCGGCCGGCCTCCCCGCCTACGAGATTTCAAACCATGCCCGGCCGGGCCGCGAAAGCCGCCACAACATGACCTATTGGCGCTATGGCGAGTATGCGGGCATCGGACCGGGTGCGCATGGTCGGCTGCACATGGACGATGGCGTTGTCGCCACGGCCAACCGCCGCAAGCCGGAAAGCTGGCTGGCGCTTGTCGAGGCGCAGGGCGACGGGCGCGAAACGGCGGAGCCGGTGCCACCCGCCGAACGCGCTGAAGAAATGATCATGATGGGCCTGCGCACAACCGAAGGCGTGAACATCGCGCGGCTGGAGGCGCTGTCGGGGCGGCCGCTTGGCGAAATTGCCGATGCTAACGAGATCGACCGGCTGAAGCAGGGCGGCCTGCTTGAAACGACCGCAACCCATCTTCGGGCGACCTCGAAAGGCCGCCCGGTCCTCAATGCCGTAATCGAAGCGCTGCTGGCTTAGCCCGCTTTCTGGAACCTCAGATGCAGGTTGAACGTGCCCAGCATGATGCCCGGCTGGTGCAGGAAGGTGTTGCCGTCGTCATATTCGATGCTGTCGAGACGTTCGAACAGCCGCTGCCAGGCGATCATCTGCTCGACGCGTGAAATCCCGGCGCCGGGGCACACGCGCGGTCCCTGCGAAAAGGTCAGGTGCCGGGCAACGCCCTTGCGGTTCAGGTCGATGTCATACGGGCAGTCGCCCCACTCTTCCGGGTCGACATTGCCGGCGGCCCAGCGCAGATGCAGCAGGGATCCTTTCGGGACGGTGACACCCTGGAAGTCTTCGTCCTGGCTGGTTACGCGCGTGGACAACCCTTGCGTCGGGGACCGCAGCCGCATGCCTTCTTCGGTGAAGTGGCGCAGCTTGCTGCGGTCTGCTTTCAAGTCGTCCCAGGTTTGCGGGTTTTCGCACAACAGCTGGGCCTGTTCCTCCAGCGCATATTGCGTCGTCTCCAGCCCGCCGATCACCATGGCGTAGACCACACCGACGATTTCCATGTCGGTCAGCTTGCGCTCCAGCGGGCTGTAGGTGACATCGCAAAGGAAGGAAATCATGTCTTCCTTCGGGTTCTTGCGCTTCTCTTTGACCTTGTCGAGAACGTATTCATTGAACCCGGCCAGGATGGCGAATTGCTCTTCCATCTCTTCCTGGGTCAGCTTGTTGTTGTGGCCGCGTCCATAGACGAATGACTTCACCTGGGCATTGCCCCATTTGGCCTGCTGTTCCAGATCTTCCAGCGGGAAGCCCAGCACCTTGGCCATCACCATTTGCGGCAGCGGGCGGGCGAATTCGTGCACGAATTCCACTTCGCCGCGGTCGATCCAGTTGTCGATCAACTCATCAACCAGTTTGGTGATCATTTCGGTATGCCGGCTGGCGCCCGGCCCGACCCAGGGGTCGGTCAGCTCCTGCCGGTGGGCGCGCCACATTTCCGGGTTGGGACGCAGCGTGCGGATCGAAATCTGCATGGCGTTGACCAGCGCATTGGGGTCGTCTTCTGAAATATCAGCGGCTTGCTCCACAAACATCGACAGGGTCGGCGGGTAGCGCTCCCAGTCTTTCACCACGCGCGCGATATCGGCATATTTGGTCAGGATGTAAGCGTCGGTGCCCGGAAACAGGCCTTCACCGGGCAGGCGGGTGACGGGCGATTCCGCATGCAGGATCGGGTACGCGTCATACCAGTGTTCTTGCGCGCCGGGCGAAAACAGGTCGACCTCTTCCAGCGAGTGCGGGCATTTCATAACGCTCAGTTCATGATTGGGCAGTTTGTTCATTGTCGGAATCCCCGGAAACGTGATTGGCTATGGTGTCCCACAGATTCGGTTGCGAGACAACATTCACCCATAACTTTGGCTATCAGGATTTGGTCTATCAGGGGAACGACGGCGCGGGCGTGGCGGTGCGGACATTGAAGCTGCTGGGCGGATTGTCGATCAGCGCCGCCCCGTCCGGCGATATCTGGACGACAGCAAGACCACGTTCCGCGATACCGTCGATCCCGAACCTGAAGACCCCGTCAATGCCGGCAAATCCCTTCGGATCGGTCAACGAGCGATAGTTAAACGGATTGTTCGAATCCTTGCGCAGCAGCGCGGCGACCAATGCTACCGAATCATAAGCCAGGCTGGCGACCCGCGGCGGCGTCCGGCGATAGGCATTCTCGAAATGATTGCGGAATATCTCGGCCGTTTGCGGTGACGGTCCGGCATACCAGCTGCCGTCGAGGGCCGGCTCCAGCCGCAAGGACGGGTCTTCCCAGAGGCCTGTCCCAAGGTATTTCACCCGGTCCGGATCAACATCATAATAATAAAGCAGCGGCGCCAAGGCGCGCAGCATGCGCCCGCCGGCTGGAATAAAAACCGAATCAAAGGCCAGGCCGCCCCACGTCTGGCGGGTTTCAAGACCGCTCAGCATCTCCTGGGCAAAGTCATCGTCGCCCATGCTTTCCAGCGCGCGCCGTTCGGCATCCAGTTGGGCCTGGCGGCTGTCATAGCGGGCCAGGCGCCGCACGGGGTCATAGAGCAATTGCTCGTCTTCTTCGTATCGTTCGACCTGCACCAGCATCACGCCGCGTTTAGCCGTCACGTCACGCAACGCGGCCAGAATGGCATCGCCATAGGCGGAATAAGGGATCAGGGCCGCGACCCTGTTCCGCCCGTTGGACGCCGCAAAGGATATGATCCGGTCCACCTGCTGTTCGGGCGTGAACCCCAGAATATAGACACCATTGCCTGCCGCGCTGCGGTCGGTGGAAAATCCGATTAGCGGCACACCGAACTCTCGTGCAATCGGCGCGGCGCCCCGGATGGCCGTCGAGAAGATGGGGCCAACCATCATGCGCGCGCCATCGTCGACAGCTGCTTGCGCGGCTGCTGCTGCGCCCTCTGGCGTCCCACGGGTATCCCGCGGCAACAGGATAATCCGGTCATCGCCTGCATCAAACAGCGCCAGCTGCGCGGCCTGCAGCATGATTTCGCCCAGCTGCGCGCGCGGGCCGGTCAACGGCACCAGCACGCCGACGCGGACCTTGCCCGGTTCGAACTTTTCCGGTTCCGGTACGACGATAGCCGGCGCATTGAGCGCGTAATCCGGGGGCGGCTGAACAGCTGCCACCTCAACCGGTTCCGGCGCAGGCGCGGGTTCGGCGCGTGGCGCAGGTTCGCGGACCGATGCACAGGCGCTCAACAGAGCCGTTGCTGCGAAAAGCCAAAGCGGGGCACAATGTCGGCGCTGAAGGGGCATGCGTCTCACTGGGTTTGTGGGCCAAGCCGGGACAGCGTCCAGCGAACGCAACCGGCCAACAGGAATGAATATGGAAGTCCCGGACAGGCAAGTCAATTTGGCCGCAGGGCTCTATCTGGTGGCGACCCCGGTGGGCAACCTGCGGGACGTGACGCTGCGGGCGCTGGATGTGCTGGCTGCCAGTGATGCGATTGCCTGTGAAGACACCCGGATCACCCGCCGTTTACTGGACCGTTATGGCATCAGAACGCCGATGGTTCGCTATGACGACCACAGCGGCGAACAGACCCGCACCGCGCTGCTGAACCGGGTTTCCGAGGGACAGGCCATCGCGCTGGCCAGCGACGCGGGGACACCATTGGTGTCGGACCCGGGCTTCAAGCTGGTCCGTGAGGCGGTTGAGATGGGTCTGCGGGTCATTCCCGTGCCCGGCCCGTCTTCGGTTCTGGCGGCGCTGACCGGTGCCGGTCTGCCCACAGACCGGTTTTCCTTCCATGGCTTTTTGCCGGAAAAGGCCAAGGCGCGGCACGACCGGCTTCAGGCCCTGCTCGGCGTGGCTGAAACCATTGTTGTTTTTGAATCGGCAAGGCGGCTGCCTGCAACGCTGAAAGACATTGCCGGGCTCGATGCTCGCCGGCCGATTGTGGTCGCGCGGGAGCTGACCAAGCGTTTTGAAGAGTTCCGCCGGGGTCCGGCCGAAGAGCTCGCGGCGCATTATCAGCAAGAGGGCCCGCCGCGCGGCGAGGTCGTACTGGTGATTGGCCCCGGCGCGGCAGCAGAAGCCAGCGAAGAGGATGTGGATACCGCGCTGCGCGAATTGCTCGAAACGGAAAGTGTCAAGGATGCGGCACAGCGGGTTGCCGCTGCCACGGGCCGCCGCCGCCGCGACCTGTATCAACGGGCGCTGGTGCTTTCCAACGAGGATAAAAAGGCCAACGAGGATAAAGAGCGGTGAGCCGGTCGACGGCGGACCGGCGGCAGGCGCAGCGCGCCGGCGTATGGGCGGAAACCGTCTCTGCGCTGGTTCTGCGCCTGAAGGGTTATCGAATCCTTGAGCGCAACTGGCGCACGCCCGTAGGCGAAGCCGATATCGTGGCCAGCAAGGGTCAAACACTCGCTTTCGTCGAGGTGAAGCGCCGCGCGACGGTCGAGGGAGCGATCGAGTCGGTCTCACCCCGCCAGCAGCAACGTATCTACCGGGCGGCCGAGGCCTTTTTGGCCAGCCATCCGCATTGTGCAAATATGCACGTACGATTTGATCTTATGGCGATTGTTCCGTTCCGCTGGCCTGCTCATAGTCGGGCCGCCTGGGGACATGACAACGCACCCAGCAGGAGAGACTAGTTGAGCCTAGCCGTGGCCATTCAGATGGACCCGATCGACAGCATCGATATCGACGGGGACAGCACCTTCGCCCTCGCCCTTGAAGCGCAGCAGCGCGGTCACGGGCTTTACTATTATCTGCCGCGTGACCTTTCGATGACCCATGGCCGGGTTGTTGCCCGTGCGCACAGTTTGAAGGTCGAGCGCCTCAAGGGCGCGCATTTTGAGCTTGGCGCGCAGGAACTGATCGACTTGGCGACGTTCGATGTTGTGCTGCTGCGGCAGGACCCGCCCTTCGACATGGGGTACATCACCACCACCCATCTGCTGGAACAGGTTCATCCAGAGACCCTGGTGGTCAACGACCCGCATCACGTGCGCAACGCGCCGGAAAAGCTCTTCGTTACTCACTTTCCAGAATTGATGCCGCCAACCCTGATTTCCTCCAACAAGGACGAGATTGAGGCGTTCCGCGACGAGTATCGCGACATCATCATGAAGCCGCTCTATGGCAATGGCGGCGCGGGCGTGTTCCGGCTGCGCGCGGGTGACGAGAACTTCAACTCGCTGTTTGAAATGTTCACCCAGTTTTACGTCGAGCCGATTGTCGTTCAGCAATATCTGCCGGATGTGCGCGCTGGCGACAAACGGATCATCCTCGTCGATGGCGAGGCGGTGGGCGCAATCAACCGCGTGCCGCCGGAGGGTGAATCCCGCTCCAACATGCATGTCGGCGGGCGGGCGGAACAGATCGGTCTGACGGAACGGGACAAGGAAATCTGCCACGCGATCGGACCGGCTTTGCGCGAGCGGGGGCTGATCTTCGTCGGCATCGACGTGATCGGCGACTACCTCACCGAAATCAATGTGACATCGCCGACGGGCATTCAGGAGATCGACCGGTTTGACGGTATCAACCTCTCCGGTCTGGTCTGGGAGGCCATTGAAGCCCGGGTGGCGCGACGATAAATTGACAACTTGGTTGTCATATGATCTATAGGTCGCCAGCGGCGATGCTGTCGGGAAGAGGTGTGTCATGAGCAATTGGGTCAACGACTATGCCGCGTGGTTGTTTCGTAACCGGTGGCTCGTCTTGCTTGCTGTTGTGCTGGCAACAGCCGCCGGGATCGCCGGCCTTCAGCACGCGCATTTCAAGGGCGACTACCGGATTTTCTTCGGCGACGACAACCCGCAGCTGATGGCGCATGACGCGCTGGAGCGGACCTATACCAAGGCAGATACCATCTTCTTTGTGCTGCAGCCCAAGGAAGGTCAGGTCTTCGAGCAAGAGCCCATTGAGGCGGTCAAATTTGTTAGCGAGCGCGCCTGGTACCTGGAGCGCGCCATTCGTGTCGACTCGATCAGTGAATACCAGCATATGCGCTCGGAGATGGACGATCTGGTTGTCGATAAGCTGATCGAAGACCCGTCGGCGCTGGGACCGGACGGCGCCGCTTACATGCGCAGCGTCGCGCTTAGCGAACCGTTTTTGAAAGATAAAATGGTCTCAGGTGACGCACGAACGACCGGTGTGCAGGTGACGCTGCAACTGCCGGACGAAGCGGGCCAAATTGTTCCCACAATCGCAGAAGACGCACGCGCTATCAAAGCAGAGACTGAAGCGGCCTTCCCCGATCTGCGCGTTGAACTCACGGGCACCGTGATGTTGAACAACAGCTTCATCGAGGCGGCACAAACGGATATGGCGACGCTCTATCCGTTGATGATGCTGTTCCTGGCGCTCACCTTGACATGGTTCCTTCGTTCGTTCCGCGCAGCGTTGCTGTTCGCGGCCATCGTCGGCGGTGCTGTCCTGGTGGGTTTCGTCTTGCCGCTTTGGGCCGATCTGGCACTGGTCGCTTTGGTTTTTGCGCTCTGGTTCTGGCGTTGGGGCGCCGAAGCAACAGCAGCCATGATCGTAACGATCTTGTCGGCTGTTTTCGCCTATGGGGTTATTTCCTGGTTGGGGATACCGGTCACCTCGCCATCGACCAGCGGCTTTGTGATGATTCTCACCATCGCGGTCGCCGATTCCATCCATGTGATGGTGTCGATGTTCGCCCAGATGCGCGAAGGCAAGGCAAAACGCGAGGCGATTGCAGAAAGCCTGCGGATCAACATGCAGCCGGTGTTCCTGACCAGCCTGACGACGGTGATCGGCTTCTTGAGCCTCAATTTTTCCGATGCCCCGCCGATCAACGATGTCGGGAACATTGCGGCGATTGGCACCGCCTGGGCTTTCTTCCTGTCGGTTTCGTTGTTGCCGGTTCTCCTCGATATTTTCCCGATCCGCGAAAAGCGCCAGGACTCGAACCAGACACAACTTCTGCTGCGCATCGTCGAGTTTGTGATTCCGCGTCGCCGGGTGATTGTTGCGTTGACGCTTATACTTGTCACCGGTCTTGCGCTGATGGTGCCCCGTCTGGGCATCAACGACAAATTCGTCGAGTTCTTTTCGGAGAATATGGACTTCCGAACCGCCTCTGACTTCTCGTTGGAAAATCTGACGGGCATATACATTCTTGAATTCTCGGTCGGCGCGGACGGGCCTGGCGGTGTTTCGGACCCTGCCTATCTGCAACGGCTGGACGAATTCGTGACCTGGATCGAGGGCTACCCTGTCTACGAGCCGACCGGTCAGGGAGTCGCCCATGTGAACGCGTTCACCCATGTCATGAAGCGGCTGAACCGCGTGATGCATGGGGACGACCCGGCTCATTACAAGATACCAGAAGATCGTGAACTCGCGGCGCAGTACCTGCTCCTCTACGAGATGTCGCTGCCCGAGGGACAAGATCTTAACTACCAGATCAATGTCGACAAATCCTCGTCCCGGGTCACGGTGACAATGGGCGATGTTTCGAGCAGTTATATGCGTCAGTTCGGCGAAGATGCGTCGGCATGGCTGCGTGATAATCAGCCCGCCTATATGGGGTCCGAACCATCCGGTGTCGCGCTGATATTCTCCTACCTCACCGAACGCAACGTCGTTTCGATGGCCTGGGGTACCGGCATTGCGTTCATTTTGATTTCGGTGACACTGCTCATCGCACTGCGCAGCGTCAAGATGGGCGTTATCAGCCTGCTCCCCAACATCATCCCGGCGGTGGTCGTCTTTGGTATCTGGTCCATCATTTACGGAGAGGTGGGCATGTATGCGGCGATGGTGACGGCGACCGCGCTGGGCTTGATCGTCGATTTTACGGTCCATTTCCTAAGCAAGTATCTGCGGGCGAGGCGCGAGCAGGGATTGTCTGCGGAAGATGGAGTCCGTTACGCCATGGCCACGGTGGGTAACGCGCTTTGGATCACGGCGTTTGTTTTGATTGCCGGCTTCAGCGCATTGACCCTGTCCGACTTCATGATCAACTCCCTGATGGGCCTGCTGGTCGCCATGATCATCGCCGTCGCGCTGGTTTCGGATTTCCTGTTCCTGCCCGCGCTGCTATTGCTAGTCGATGGAAAGAAGGAGAAGTCTTCCAATGAGTCTTCTGGAAACACTGCCCAGCAACCTGCTTAAGGCCGGTTGCACCGCCGTTGCCGCGTTGTTGTTTGGCGGGTCGGTCTCTGCACAAAGCGTTGATACGGCTGAAGGAGTTACCATTGCGACCGCTGCCATGGAACAATGCGGCGAGGCGGTCGAGGATGCGGCCGCGCTTGCCGAAGCGGTCGAGAAAGGCCGCGCCATCGCGCTGGCCAACGAAGAATATGATGCGGGGTTTGGCGACTCCGAAGCCCAGATGCGCATGGTGCTCTACAACCGCCACGGCGAAACATCGGAGCGCGAACTGCGCCAGATGACGCTTGAGAACCCCTCTTTAGAGATGGGCGACAAGTCGCTGATCGTATTTGACCGGCCGCGCGATGTAGCCGGCACGTCCATGCTGACATTCGCCAAGATTCTCGAGGCCGACGATCAGTGGATGTTCCTGCCGGCGCTCAAGCGGGTGAAACGGATTTCGTCGAAAAACAAGTCCGGCCCGTTCATGGGGTCTGAATTTGCCTTTGAAGATTTCTCCAGTCAGGAATTCGGCAAGTACAGCTATCGCTTCCTGCGTGAAGAAGCTTGCCCGGGTGCAGAAGACCAGATGTGCGACGTTGTAGAACGGTACCCGCTTTACGAAAACTCGGGTTATGTGAAGCAGGTATCCTGGTCTGACCGGCAGCACCGTGGTCACATGACGGAGTTTTTCAATCGCCGCTGCGACAAGCTCAAGACGCTGACTTTCGGTGACTACCGGCAGTATCTTGACCATTACTGGCGGGCACACAAACTGCGGATGGAAAATCACCTGACCGGCAAGTCGACCGATTTGCTCTGGGAAGAGTATGAATTCCAGGTTGGCCTTGATGAGGGTGACTTCAATCAGAACGCCCTGAAGCGCGCGCGCTGAACAACCCAAAATTGTCATTGCGAGCGCAGCGAAGCAATCCAGGCAACATGACCTGCTTAAGCAAGATGGATTGCTTCGTCGCGATGCTGCTTGCAATGACGGGCATCGCGCTCACGGCCCTGCCGGCGCATGCCGAGTTCGAGTGGGAGCTAGAAGGCAATATCGAGGCGGAGCTGCGGCTGTTCCCCAACGATGTCGAAGGCGGCATGCGCAAGGATGCCAACGTTTCGCTGTCGATTGATCCGATTGCCGAATTGTTCTTCGGCCGCGATCATAGCATCACCATAAACCCGTATTTCCGCATCGATCAGAACGACGGCCGCCGCACGCATTTTGATGTGCGCCAGCTTAAATGGATTGGCGTGTTCGATAATCTGGAAGTCCGGGTCGGTTTCGACAAGGTGTTCTGGGGTGTGACGGAGTCCGTCCATCTGGTCGATATCGTCAATCAGGATGACGGGGTCGAAGATGTGGACGGGGAAGACAAGCTCGGCCAGCCGCTGGTCTCGCTCTCCTATGTGACCGATTTCGGGACGTTTACCGGAATCATCATGCCCTATTTCCGCGAACGGACCTTTCCCGGGCGGGATGGCCGGCCCCGCGCACCGCTGTTTGTCGACACCAAGCAGGATTTCAACGCCACCGGATCG
Organism: Alphaproteobacteria bacterium; assembly: GCA_046290575.1. Classification (GTDB taxonomy): domain Bacteria; phylum Pseudomonadota; class Alphaproteobacteria; order SMXS01; family SMXS01; genus JANQQJ01. The sequence goes on from JBKAGX010000001.1 coordinate 238,458, forward strand.
AACAACTGGCACCCGGATTTCGCGCTGCGCTATGCGCATACGTTCAGTGTGATCGATCTGGGCGTCAGCTATTTCGACGGCATCAGCCGCGATCCGATGCTGCTGCCCGGCGTGGGAGAGACCGGCGACCCGGTGCTGATCCCCTTCTATGACAAGATCAATCAGATCGGCGTCGATCTCCAGGCCACCGTCGATGCCTGGCTGCTGAAATTCGAGGGCATCACGGTCAATGGCCGCAATCAGGACCGGTCCTGGTCGTTCGGCGCCGGTTTCGAATACACCTTTTATCAGGTGTTCGAGTCCGACGCCGATATCGGCATTCTGGTCGAATATCTGTGGGACAGCCGCGGCAGCGCGGCCCCCACGCCGTTCGAAAGCGATCTGTTCTTCGGGCTGCGCTGGGAAGGCAATGACGAACAGACCACCCGCGTGCTGGGCGGGGTGATTTTCGACCTTGATACCGGCACCAAGAATGTCTTCATCGAGGCCAGCCGCCGTCTGGGCGACCGTTGGCGGATTACCGTCGATGCGCGGTTCTCCATCGATGTGTCACCCACCGATCCGACCTTCCCCTTCCGCGAAGATGATTTCGTTCAGGTCCGGCTGGCACGGTTTTTTTAGCCACATTTGAGGGGATACAACCGCAGGGCGCTTTGACCGCGCCTTCCTTCGCCCTAAGATGCCTGGACTGTTTTATTGTTTTCCGGGATGTCCATGACCGCACATGTTCGCACCGTCGCGTTTATCGGCATCGACGCGCGGCCGGTTGAAGTGCAGGTGCAGGTTGCCGGCGGCATGCCCGCGTTCTCTGTGGTTGGCCTGCCGGACAAGGCGGTCGCCGAATCGCGGGAGCGGGTGCGCGGCGCGCTCAACGCGGTCGGCCTGTCGCTGCCACCCAAACGCATCACGGTCAATCTGGCGCCCGCCGATCTGCCCAAGGAAGGCAGCCATTTCGACCTGCCCATTGCGCTGGGCATGCTGGGCGCAATGGATGTGCTGCCTGCTGACGCAACAGACGGCTATGCCGTGGTGGGAGAGATGGGCCTTGATGGCTCGATCACGGCGGTGAATGGCGTACTGCTCGCCGCACTGAAAGCCGGCGAAGAGGGGCTTGGGTTGATCTGCCCCGCCGCGTGCGGGCCCGAAGCTGCCTGGGCAGGGTCGGTCGAGGTGGTGGCCGCGCCCAATCTGATCTCGCTGGTCAATCATCTCAAAGGCACGCAGGTGCTGTCCCCGCCGGAACCGGCCATGGTCGAAGAAGTTGGCCCCCTGCCCGACCTGAAAGACATCAAAGGGCAGGAGGCGGCCAAGCGTGCGCTCGAAGTGGCCGCGGCGGGCGGGCATAATCTGCTGATGGTGGGGCCGCCGGGGTCTGGCAAGAGCATGTTGGCGGCGCGCCTGCCCAGCCTGTTACCGCCGCTTGCCCCGGCCGAAGCGCTGGAAGTCTCGATGATTGCCTCAATTGCCGGGCAGCTGGAGGGTGGCCGGATTTCGAAGCGCCGTCCGTTCCGGTCGCCGCATCATTCCGCCTCGATGGCCGCGCTGGTCGGCGGGGGGCTCAAAGTGCGCCCGGGCGAGGTGTCGCTGGCGCATAATGGCGTGCTGTTTCTTGATGAACTGCCGGAGTTTTCCCGCCAGGTGCTTGATAGTCTGCGCCAGCCGCTCGAAGCAGGCCGGGTGATGGTCGCACGCGCCAATGCGCATGTGGACTACCCGGCGCGGGTTCAGCTTGTGGCGGCGATGAATCCCTGCCGATGCGGCTATTTGGGGGATGCTGAACTGGCCTGCAACCGGGCCCCGAAATGCGGCATCGATTATCAGGGCAAGATTTCCGGTCCGCTTTATGACCGTATCGATCTGCAGGTGGAGGTGCCGGCGGTTTCCGCGGCGGACCTGACGCTGCCGCCGGCGGCCGAAGGCTCAGCCGAGGTGGCATCCCGTGTCATCAGGGCACGTGGCATTCAGACCGAACGCTATGCGGCGCTCGATCCAGCCGTCCGCTGCAACGCACAGGCCGATGGAGAATTGCTGGAGCAGGTCGCCGCACCGGACGACGCAGGCCGCGACCTTCTTAAAGAGGCGACCGAACGCCTGCGCCTGTCGGCGCGCGGCTATCACCGGGTGTTGCGCGTGGCGCGGACCCTAAGCGACCTGGCCGGGGCGGAGGCTGTCTCCCGCAGCGCCATTGCCGAGGCCCTCTCCTACAGGCGGTTCACCATTCAGCGCTGATGGGGTCGCCGCCGCGCCGTTTCCGGCGCTGCCAGAGCGCTGACGGTATTCCTCCGATAGCCCTGCAAGGCGGGTGGCGTCATCTGCGTTCGAGGTCAGATTACGCAGCGCATAAAGCACAAAATCCCTTCGCAGCTCCGGTTCGACACCGTGATAGCGGCAAATGTCGATCACCCTGTCGATGATGAAGCCGGGTTGATAGTTTGCGGGTGGTTTGCCGTTCTTGTCGTAATAGACGTCATAGATGAACGGAATCAGATCGTCGGGCAGCTCAACACCTTTGACCTTGGCGATGATGCCGAAGATTTTTTCGTACATCCTGCGTGACGGATTGCCGATCTCAACCTTGTAGGGAATCCGGCGCAGAAAGGCATCGTCCATCAGATCGTCGGGCACCAGGTTGGTCGAGAAGATCAGCAGTTCGTCGAACGGTACCTGCAAGGTCTGCCCGGTGGCGAGCGTCAAATAGTCGACCCGTTTTTCCAGCGGGATGATCCAGCGGTTCAGCAGGTCGGTGGGTTCGACCTGCTGCCGCCCGAAATCGTCGATCAGGAAAACACCGTTGATCGCCTTCACATGCAGGGGCGCTTCATAGAATTTGGCGGTATCGTTATAGATGAAGTCCAGCATGTCGAGCGAGAGCTCGCCGCCCGCGACGACGACGGGCCTGAAACACGGGACCCACCTTGTATCCAGTGATTCTGACCGGCGCTTCACCAGCGACCGGCCGCTTGCCTGCTCTTCTTCGTCGACGCGGCGATGCAGGGTGGGGTCGTAGACCTTGATGATCTGGCCCTCGATCTCAACGGCATGAGGGATGAACACCACTGTTTTAAACGCCCTGGCCACCCCTTCGGCGATGGTCGTCTTGCCGTTTCCCGGCGGGCCGTAGATCAGGATGGAGCGGCCTGAGTTGACGGCTGGCCCCAGTTCGTCAATGAACCCATCCTGCAATACCAGATCCGAAAGGCTCTCGGTCAGGCTGGCCGGGTTGATTGGGTCGATCATAATGGACTGGCGCTTGATCTGTGCGATCCAGTCGTCAAATGGCACGGGTGCCGGGCCAACATACTGGTTCGAGTCCAGCGCCTCGAGAGCCCAGTCACGCCCCTTGCCGGTCAGCCCGTAGCGGATTTCGGCACTGTCGCCTCCGGTCAAGGACGCGGACCCCTTCATCTGAATCAACTCACGTTCGCGCATCGCCTCGGTCAGGTCGGCGCAAACCTTCCCGGGTAACGCGGTTGCGTCCTCCAGCTCCCGGGTCGTTTCCAGGCCCAGGGAATGAATCAGTTTCAATACATGACCCAGCAGCAGATTGGGGTTAAGGCCGGTGTCGCCAATGGCACCGGGCGGTTGCGGGAAATAGCTTAAGGCATCATCCAGCTGGCTCTGGGTCAGCGCCCCCGCGGCGAGCAGATGTTCGCCAAGCTTGCCGCCCTGTTCGCGCTGTCGTTTCAGCCCGTCGAACAGCTCTTCCTCGGTGATAATGTTCCGCGCTACCAGAAATTCCCCAAGCCTCATCGCAGTGCTCCTTGCTGTTGGATCGGCGGTGTCCGAAAGACAGACAGTCGCCGGGCCGTCCGTGGGTCAGGCCGGCAAAAAGCAGCAAACGCAAAAAGGCGCGGCGCGCGCTGGCGCCCCGTCACGGGATGGGCATGTGTGTTGGCCATTGCCATCCAAGGGTCCTTTCGATAGCCCCGCTGCCTGCCCGAAACAATCCGGGGTTAGGCCGGTGGCTTTGCGCCCCGCCCTTCCGGACGGTTTGCCATTTTCGTCGACTTGACACGGAATATTACCCAATAGGGTAATTTCATGCACGTTAAGAATTGTGGGTAGTGTTTCCAACAGATTGAAATAACTTTGAAATTTCAATTATTGTTTGGTTTTGGGGCATGTTTGCATATGCATCCTGTTAATGGCCATGCTGCGCCGTGTCGCGTAAGCTGGATCGGATGACATCGCCTGCCGCTTATGTTTTGCCAAACCGCTGGGTGGATCGGCTCGGCGCCACGGCGGTATATGCCGAGCGCCGGGTTGCGCTGTTTTTTCTGTTCGGTTTTTCGTCAGGCCTGCCCCTGGCACTGTCCTTCGGAACGCTAAGCTATTGGTTGACCCAGGTCGGCACGTCGAAGGGCGAAATCGGGCTGTTTGCCCTGCTAACCGTCCCTTATGCGTTCAAATTCGTCTGGGCGCCTTTCATCGATCGGTTGCCTTTTCCCGTCTTGACGCGACTGCTGGGACGCCGCCGCGGCTGGATGCTTGCCATGCAGATCGGCCTGATTTTATCGATCGGATTCGTGGGATTCTGCGACCCGGTCCCTGGCAATCTGTTGCCGGTTGCGTTGGGTGCGTTGGCGATTGCCTTTTTCTCTGCCAGTCAGGATATCGTCATCGACGCCCACCGGGTGGAATTGCTCGATCTGGAACAGCAAGGCGCCGGGGCCGGGGCTTATCAGATCGGCTATCGGATCGCGATGCTGGTCTCCGGCGGCGGCGCGCTGATCATTGCCGGTCTGGGCGCTTCGGGGGCTGACTCCGTTGGAAATTGGGAGGCGGCGTACAGTGTTATGGCGGTCCTGATGCTTGTCGGTGTTCTGGCGGTCTTGCTCAGCCCGGAACCGGCACAACAGGATTCTGACGATGCGCAGGTCAGACGGCAACAGGCTGAGGCCTATTTGAAATCACGCCCCAGGCTACAGGGTTTCCTGGGCGAGGTTTTGGCCTGGCTCTATGTATCGGCTGTGGCGCCCTTTTTGGAGTTCATGCAGAAATCTGGCTGGTTCGTCATCCTGGCCTTCGTCTTGTTCTATAAATTTGGCGACACGCTGGCGTCGATGATGACCGGTCCGTTCTACCTGGAACATGGGTTTTCGCTGGAAGCGGTCGGTCTGATTTCCAAACCGGTTGGAATTACAGCCACCATTTTTGGCGCGGTGTTGGCCGGCGTCATGGTCTACCGGCTGGGCATCATCAAGTCATTGTGGATTTGCGGCATCGCCCAGCTGGTCTCGAATTTCATGTTTGTCATCCTGGCGTCCGTGGGCCCCGATCCGTGGATGTTGGGCTTTACAGTGGCAATCGAGAACTTCGCCGGTGGTATGGGCGCGACCGCTTTCATGGCCTATATGGCGAGCCTTTGTAATGTGGCCTATACCGCGACCCAATATGCGTTGCTGACGTCATTGATGAGTGTCGGCCGCACGCTTTTTTCAGCCCCATCAGGGTTTCTGGCCGAAGCGGTCAGTTGGCCTGTGTTCTTCAGTCTTACCGTTGTTGCGGCGGTTCCTGGCCTTGTCCTGCTCTGGTGGGTAACCCGGCGCTTCTCTGAGGATGCTGAAAGAGCAGATAATCGATCATGATTTTGTCATCCACTTCCTCGCATTTGCTATGATAGTGTCTCGCGATTCGGCTCGCCGATCATTACGGGGGAGATGTCGTCATCTCTGTTTTAGCTACACGGCCGGCTTCCATGGAAGTTCGCCTCGCTGCCGACGATCAGGAAATCCTAGCTGCTGAGCGGCTTCGTTACCGGGTTTTCTATGAAGAGCTGGGTGCCGTTCCGACGCCTGAGATGGCTGCTTCGAAGCGCGATTTCGACGAATTCGATCCGATCTGCGACCATCTTTTGGTAATCGATCACTCGCTGCCTGCAGATGAGGCCGTTGTCGGGACCTATCGCCTGCTGCGTGAAGAAGTCGCCTTGCAAAATGACGGCTTCTATTCGGCATCGGAATTCGATCTCAGCCCGCTTTTTGTTGGCCGTGACGAAAACACCTACCGGCAGCATGGTCAGTTTCTGGAGCTGGGCCGGTCCTGTGTCCGCGCCGAATATCGCTCCAATGCGACCATCCAGCTGCTCTGGAAGGGCATCGCAGAACACGTCTATATGCACAAGGTGTCATATCTGTTTGGCTGTGCGAGCCTTCCCGGCATTGATGTTAACCAACATGCGGAAGCCTTGTCCTACCTCTATCACAACTTCCGCGCGCCCGATGATCTGTGCGTGTATGCGGTGCCCTCACGGCACATCGAAATGAACCTGATGCCGGCAGAGCAAGTTCGCGAACGGGACGTGGTCAAGGCCTTGCCGCCGCTGATCAAAGGGTATCTTCGGGTGGGTGCTTATATAGGTGATGGCGCGGTGATCGACGAGCAATTCGGCACGACGGATGTGTTTGTCATTCAGTCGATTGCGCGGGTGCCGGACAAGTATTTTGCCCATCTTGCCCGGCGCGAACGTCCGGCCTGATTAGCTCCTGGTCCGTCGCCGTCGGTGCAGAACCAGCGCGCCGGTCCCGATCATCATCAGGCCCAGAAGGCCCGGTTCGGGTACGCCGGTGAACACCAGGCTGGCGAACAGCGCTTCTTGCGTGTTCGAGACCTGTCCGCTGAAATTGCGTGTGTCGGCTCTCAGCCGCAGCCGAACGAAAAACGGGTCATTGGCGATCACGGGGATCCTGATAATCTGCTGATCATCCGCTTCGGCGAAGGTGACAAAGGGGTCATCGTCCTCATCAACATGGGCGAGTTGCGTGCCGCCCGCGTCATAAATCCGGACGGATTCAAAAAAGCGGCTGGGGTCGTTCACACCGTCAAGATCAAGATCCGTGAAGATCAGGTTCAGGTCGTGCATGCCGGCTTCTGTGACATCAAACCGGAGGTAAAGGTCCATGCGGCCAACCCCGGGCGAGAAAGTCCCGCCACTCGTGCCGACCCCGCCGACGCCATAGGTGCCAGCAAAGCCACCGCTTAACGGAATGAACATGCCGATTTCGCCCGTCGCGGCGTTATAGTTGCCGACGGCTGCTGACTGGCCGAATCCGGCGACGGGCACGCCAAGGGAAGGCAGTGCAGAAACCGGGGACGCACAGAAAACTAGTGCGGCAAAAATAACCGCGGTGGCGGTGTTGGCCGCCCAAATCCTAAACACAATTCTAACCTATGAGTGTTGACCTCAAGGTCTCATATATCCGATTCTTGATATATTTCAAATTTTATATGAATACGAAAAGATCAGGGCACCCATGCAAATCTGACCGTATAGACAGGGGGAAGCCGCTCCGGCAGCAGCTGCCAGCTGTCGCCACCGTTGCCTGTCACCCATAGGCCACCGGAGGTTGAACCCATGGCGAGCCGGTCCCCACCCTCATCGATCGCCAGCGCGTGGCGATAGACCAGGTCATAAGCGTTCGCCTGCGGCAGCCCGTTCGTCAGCACCTCAGCCGTTTTGCCCCCGTCACGGGTGCGCGTGACGACGAATTTACCGTCCACGGGATAGCGGTATTCGTCTTTAATTGCCGGGACAAACCAGGCGGTATCCGGATCTTTCGGGTGGACGGCGACTGCGAAGCCGAAGGTCGACGGCCCGAATTCATGGATCTCCTGCCAACTCGCGAGGTCATCGGTCGATTTGAAGATGCCGTTATGATGCTGAATCCAGTAGGAGTCCGGCGCGCCGGTGCACTGCACCAGCAAATGTGGGTCCTGGACCGCCCCGTCCTCGGCCATGCCGGGAGGCGTGTAGTCACTGCGCAGACCATCGGCACGCAGCATCCAGCTCTGGCCATCATCTTCGGATACCCAAACCCCACCGCAAGAGACACCGGCGATTAACCGGTTTGGATCCCGCACATCAACCACCAGGGAGTGAATGCCCGGCTCGTCATAGCCACCGCCGACCCAGCGCGCCCTTTCCGGGACGTTCCAAAGCGCCTCGTTTAATACCCAGCTCTCACCGTGATCGTCTGACTGGAACAGGCCGCCGGGAATGGTACCCGCCCACAGCCGTCCGTCCTGCCCATCGCCGCCGGCTTCCAGCGTCCAGATTAATTTGACGGAAGGCGCGTCCTTGGCATCCGACTTCGCAAAGGCGGGCGGGGCGATCTCGTCCCAGCTTTCACCACAATCTCTCGACCGGTGCAGCTTGGCGCCGAAATGCCCCAAATCGAGCGCGGCATAAAGAATGCCGGACCGCGTATCGTGCAGCACGGCGCTAACCGGCTGGCCGAGAAAGACCGAGCGTTCCAGCGACCAACCGCCGCCTGCCTCGCGCATGATGAAAAGACCCTTTCGGGTGCCGATCAGCAGTCGATCTTGCATGACTATCCTCCCGACAAGGCCTGCATGACATAGACTTCACTATCCGGACCCACAGGATGGTCGAGGGAACCCTTAAAGTCGATTCGTTCTTCGTCGACGAAAACACAGACATGTTTTCGCAGGGCACCCTGATCGTCGAGCACATAGGACTGGAGCGCGGGGATCTGCGCGAAAATGCTGCTCAAAATGTCGCTGATCGTCGCGCCGGAGGCCTCAACAGGCTCATGCGGAACAAGGCGGCGCAGGTGCTGTGTAAAAAAAACCTGCGCCATAACCCGGTCAGATTCGGCTGGAAGCAAAGGATGCCAGCGCAGCGATGCTGACAATATCTGCAGCCGACGCGCTCATGGGCACGATCTGAACAGATCGTTCCAGACCAACCAGCAGCGGCCCGACAATATCACCGCCACCAAGCGACTTGATCAATTTGGAGCTGATATTGGCCGAATGCAGCGCCGGCATAACCAGCACATTGGCGGGGCCGGACAGGCGCATGAAGGGGTAGAGCTTCTGCAATTCCGGGTCGAGCGCGACATCGGCGGCCATTTCGCCGTCATATTCAAAATCTGTATCCTCGCCGTCCAGAATCTTCACGGCGTCGCGTATCCGGTCACTGCGGAAGCCTTCCGGATGGCCGAAATTGGCATAGGACAAAAGCGCCACGCGGGGTTCCTGGTCGAACATCCGCGCAGCAGCGGCAGAGCCCAGCACGATACCCGCCAGCTGTTCGGCGCTGGGCAGCTCGTTCACCTGGGTATCGGAGATAAATACTGTCCGGTCGCGGCTGACGATCATGGAAAGGCCAAAAACCGTGCGGCCCGGCTGCGGGTCAATGACACGCCGAACTTCCTCATAGGCGGTGAAATAGTTGCGCGTCGTACCCGTTACCATGGCGTCGGCATGGCCCAGGGCCAGCATACAGGATGCAAAGATGTTGCGGTCGTTATTCACCATGCGCAGGCAGTCGCGGTAGAGATAGCCCTTTCGCTGGAGCCTCTTATACAAGAACTCGGCATATTCCTGATTGTTGGCGCTTTCCCGCGCATTGTGGATTTCCAGCCAGGTTGGATCGTCGATGCCCATATTGCGCATCGCCTTGCGAACCTCTTCCTCGCGGCCAACCAGAATCGGCGTTCCATAGCCGGCATTGCGGTAGGCGATGGCAGCCCGGATAACCTTGTCTTCTTCGCCTTCTGCAAAGACCACGCGCTTCGGTTCAGCCCGAACCTCTTCATAGATCATCTGCAGTTTGCCGCTGGTCGGGTTCAGCCGTGCGCTCAGTTCGGCGCGATAGTTGTCCATGTCGATGATCGGCCGGCGGGCGACGCCGGTGTCCATCGCAGCCTGCGCCACAGCCGGCGGGACGTGGCTGATCAGCCGTGGGTCGAACGGCACCGGGATGATGTAGTCAGGGCCATAGGTCGGTCGGTGCCCGGCATAGGCGCTGGCGACTTCGTCGGGGACGTCTTCGCGCGCCAGCCCGGCCAGCGCATGGGCCGCCGCAATTTTCATATCTTCATTGATCGTGGTGGCCCGCACATCCAGCGCCCCGCGGAAAATGTACGGGAAGCCGAGCACGTTGTTCACCTGGTTCGGATAATCCGACCGTCCGGTCGCGACAATCGCGTCATCGCGTACTTCGGCCACGTCTTCGGGGCTGATCTCCGGGTCGGGATTGGCCATGGCAAAGATGATCGGCTGGTCGGCCATGCTGGCGACCATGGCCTTGGTAAAGGCGCCTTCGACGGAAAGGCCCCAGGCGACGTCTGCACCCTCCATGGCTTCGGCCAGGGTGCGGGCGTCGGTCTGCGCCGCGTGTGCCGACTTCCACTGGTTCATGCCTTCTTCGCGGCCCTGATAGATGACGCCCTTGGAATCGCACATGATGACCCGGTCGCTGCCGACACCCATCGCTTTAATAAGTTCGACGCACGCAATGGCGGCCGCCCCCGCGCCATTGACCACGACCTTCTGACAGTCATGGACGTCACGCCCGGTCAGGTGCAGCGCGTTGATCAGGCCGGCGGCCGCGATAATGGCCGTCCCGTGCTGGTCGTCATGGAACACCGGAATGTTCATTTCCTCACGCAACCGCTGCTCGATGATGAAGCATTCGGGCGCTTTGATGTCCTCCAGATTGATACCGCCGAAGCTGGGGCCCAGCAGGCGCGCGCAATTGATGAAGTCGTCGACGTCCTCGGTATCGACCTCCAGGTCGATCGAATCCACGTCGGCGAACCGCTTGAACAGCACCGCCTTGCCTTCCATCACCGGCTTGGAGGCGAGCGCGCCCAGATTGCCCAGACCCAGGATCGCCGTACCGTTGGAGATCACCGCGACCAGATTGCCTTTGGCGGTGTAGTCATAGGCGGCTGATTCGTCATTGGCGATCGCGCGTACGGGCGCGGCCACACCGGGCGAGTAAGCCAGCGACAGGTCGCGCTGCGTCGCCATCGGTTTGGTTGCAACAATCTCGATTTTTCCGGCGCGGCCCTGGGTGTGGAATAGCAGGGCTTCGCGCTCAGAATACTTTTCGTCAGCCATAAAATTTCTCGGGCATATTGGGGAGTTGGGCACCGGTTGAACCGGCCATCTGCGGTAGGTACGATGGGGGCGGATTTACCACCTCTTGTCCGGATTGTGAAGCACTGTCATCGCAAACTCGCGTAACAATATTCCAATTTCTAACCTGTATGAGACCTTTTTTAAGGTACATGGGGTGAATCGGGTCATATTATGTCTGTAGCGCAGCCCACCAAGAAGGCTTCCGCGAAGCCGGCCTCGGTGACGCCGATGATGGCCCAATATCTGGGAATCAAGGCGGATTATCCAGATTGCTTGCTGTTTTACCGGATGGGCGACTTCTACGAATTGTTCTTCGACGATGCCGTTAAGGCCGCTGCTGCGTTGGACATCGCGCTCACCAAACGCGGCAAGCATCTGGGCGAGGATATCCCCATGTGCGGCGTGCCTGTCCACGCAGCAGATTCCTACCTGGCCCGCCTGATCAAGCACGGTTTCAAGGTGGCGGTCTGCGAACAGACCGAGGACCCGGCAGAGGCGAAAAAGCGTGGGTCGAAATCTGTCGTCAAACGCGACGTCATCCGCCTGGTAACGGCCGGTACACTGACAGAAGACGCGTTGCTGGACGCCAGAGCGCACAATTATCTGGTCGGGCTGGCCCGGGCCGAAGGCGCCTATGCGCTGGCCTGGCTGGATATCTCGACCGGGGATTTCTTTGTTGGCCCGACAACACAGGATGATATCGAAGCCGCGCTGGCCCGGCTGCAGCCGGGCGAATTGCTGGTGCCGGAAACCCTGGGCGGCGCGGATGGTCTGCACCAGGCGTTTGATGATTGGCATCAGGTGCTCAGCCCCCTACCCGCAGGGCAGTTCAACTCTGCGCGGGGCGCGGAAAAGCTGGAGGCCCAGTTCAATGTTGCCAGCCTCGATGGCTTCGGCGCGTTCTCGCGCGCAGAGCTGGCCGCAGCCGGAGCCGTGGTCGGTTATCTGGAGGACACGCAGAAAGGCGTGCTGCCGCAATTACGGCCTCCGCAAAGAGTCGATTCCAGCGCGACCATGGCGATTGATGCCGCTACCCGCCGCAGTCTCGAACTGGTCCGGTCCCAGTCCGGCAGCCGCGATGGCAGTCTGTTGGCGACTATTGACGAAACGGTAACCGGCGCCGGCGCCCGGCTTCTTGGCGACCATGTAGCTGCCCCGTTGACCGACCCGGTCGCGATCAATGACCGGCTCGATATGGTCGGCTGGTTTACCGATCAGCCTGGCGCATTGGCGCAGCTGCGGGACCTGTTGCGCGCCTGCCCGGATCTGGAGCGGGCTTTGTCGCGGCTGTCTGTGGGACGGGGCGGGCCACGCGACCTGAAGTCTGTCGGCCAGGCGCTGCAGCAAGCCGGTGAAATCCAGGAGGCCGTCGGTCGGGCAGGTGATGCGCTCGCGCCAACGCCGAAAGGCATTGCCCTGGCCGCAGAGGATCTGGGAGATCACGCGCCCATGGTGCGCTTGTTAACCGATGCGCTGGTCGACGAGCCACCGCTGATCGCCCGTGATGGCGGCTTCATTGCGCCGGGCTATAGCAGCGAGCTTGATGAGCAGCGCATGTTGCGGGACGAAAGCCGGCAGCTGATCGCCGGCTTGCAGGCCACCTGTCGTGATCAAACCGGCGTCGGAAGCCTGAAAGTCCGCCACAACAATGTGCTGGGTTACTACATCGAAGTGCCCGCCGCCCATGGCGAAAAACTGATGAGCGCGCCCCTTAATGAAACATATATTCACCGGCAGACCATGGCGGGCGCCATGCGGTTCAATACCACCGAACTGGCGGAACTGGATTCGAAGATCAGCCGCGCGGCGGATCGGGTGCTGGCGCTGGAGTTGCAGGCCTTTGCTGATCTCCAGGCGAGAGTGACGGCGAATTGGGCTGCTATATCCTTGGCCGCCCGGGCGCTGGCGGCGCTTGATGTGGCATCGGCGATGGCGCATCTGGCCATGACGCGGAACTGGTCCCGGCCCCGTGTCGATGACGGTTTGGCATTCGCCGTCGAAGACGGGCGCCACCCGGTCGTCGAAGCCGCCTTGCGCAACAACGGTAATGAAAGCTTCGTCTCCAATGGTTGCGATCTTGGAGAAGATCAGCGTTTGTGGCTGGTCACCGGCCCCAATATGGCGGGTAAGAGCACCTTTCTGCGGCAAAATGCCTTGATCGCGGTGCTGGCCCAGGCCGGCATCTATGTGCCCGCGGGATCAGCGCATATCGGTGCGGTGGACAGGCTGTTCAGCCGCGTCGGCGCGAGTGATGATCTTGCCCGTGGGCAATCCACCTTCATGGTCGAAATGGTCGAGACCGCCGCCATCCTCAACCAGGCGACGGAAAAGTCGCTGGTGATTCTGGACGAAATAGGACGCGGCACGGCCACCTATGACGGACTTTCCATCGCCTGGGCGGCGGTCGAACATCTGCATGACGTCAACAAGAGCCGGGCCCTCTTTGCCACGCATTATCACGAGCTCACTGCGCTATCGGGCAAGTTGGATGCGCTGGCCAATCACACCATGCGCGTCAAGGAATGGGAGGGGTCGGTCGTCTTCCTGCACGAAGTTGCGCCGGGTACCGCCGACCGCTCCTATGGCATTCAGGTCGCCAAGCTGGCGGGACTGCCACCGGGCGTCATCAGCCGGGCGCAAGCGGTCCTCGAACGGCTTGAGAGCGATGAGCGAATCACGGCGTCAGAACTGGCCGATGATCTGCCCTTGTTCTCCGCCCACGCGCCTCAAGTGACCGGATTTGCCGAGCCATCGGCGCTTGAGCAGGCCGTCGACGATATCAATCCGGATGATCTGACCCCGCGTGACGCGTTGGAATTGCTTTACCGCCTGCGGGGCCTGCTGGACGGGCCCTGAGCCCCATGTGTGGTCTTTATGCATCGAAAAGACTAGTTTGAGGCCATGAACAGAGTCTCAAACCAACGCGCCATCATCAACCGCCTGGCGCTGATTGAAAAGCTGGACGCCCTGGCGGCTGATACGGCGCCGGACCAGCTGCGCGACCCGCTCCTCAACATTCTGCGCGAAGCGATGGAAGCGGGCGACGCGGAACTGCGCCGCCGACTGCTTGATGGCGACAGCGGCCTGGACATCGCCTATGGCCGCTCGTTCCTGATCGATCAGGTCATCCGGCTCCTTTTCGATTTCACAGTCGCCTATCAATATCGCGCGACGAATCCTACCAGTGCGGAGCGGTTGGCGATCATTGCTGTCGGTGGATACGGCCGTGGTGAAATGGCGCCTCAGTCCGACGTCGATCTGCTGTTCCTGCGGCCTTACAAGGAAACGGCCTGGGGCGAACAGGTCGTTGAGTTCATGCTCTACATTCTTTGGGATTTGGGGCTCAAGGTTGGTTATTCAGTGCGATCGATCGACGATTGTATCCGCTTGTCCACCCAGGACCTGACGATCCGGACGGCGCTGATCGAAATGCGGTTTATCTGGGGTGACAGGGATTTGTTCGGCGAGCTTCACACCCGGTTCGACAAGGATGTCGTGGCTTCCAGCGGGCCAGAATTTGTCGAGGCCAAGCTGGCCGAACGGGACGAACGCCACAAGAAGATGGGCGACAGCCGTTATGTGGTCGAACCCAATCTCAAAGACGGCAAGGGCGGATTGCGGGACCTGCAGACGCTCTATTGGCTGCTGAAATATGTCTATCGCACCGATGACATCAACGTGCTGGTTGACAAAGGCGTGCTCACCAAGGCTGAGAAACGACGGTTCGACAAAGCCAATGGTTTTCTGTGGACGGTCCGTTGCCATCTGCACGATATGGTCGGCAGGCCTGAAGAGCGTTTGACGTTCGACGTTCAGGTCCCGCTGGCGGAACGGCTGGGATATTCGGATCGCCATGGATCGCAGGGCGTCGAGCGCTTCATGAAGCACTATTTCCTGACAGCCAAGAATATCGGTGATCTGACCCGGATTTTCTGCGCGCATCTTGAAGAGCAGCATCAGAAGAAGCCATTGATCCGGCTGCCGCGGCTGGGCAGCCGCTCCCGCGAGATCGACGGTTTTCTGGTTGAAGGGGACAGGATCGCGTTCAAGAGCGCGGACGATCTCAAGCAGGACCCGATTGCAATTCTGAGATTGTTTCAGGTGGCGCAAGCGCGCGGCCTGGGAATTCATCCCGAGGCGCTGCGCCTGATCACGCGCAACCTCAAGCGCATTGACCGGGACGTTCAGAACGATCCGGCGGCGAATCAGGTCTTTCTTGATATTCTGACGTCGAAAAAAGGCCCTGGGCCCGGGCTGCGCCGCATGAACGAGGCAGGCGTTTTTGGGCGCTTCGTGCCCGATTTTGGCCGCGTCGTCGCCCAGATGCAGCACGATATGTACCACCACTATACGGTGGATGAGCACACGATTCGGGCGATCGATATCCTTTCGAAGATTGAATCCGGCGAATATGCCGACGACCATCCTGTTGCAGGCAAGGTCATTCACAAGGTGTTGTCGCGGCGGGTGCTTTATGTGGCGGTTCTGCTGCACGACATCGCCAAGGGGCGCGGCGGGGACCATTCGGTGCTGGGTGCGGAGGTCGCGGAAAAACTCTGTCCACGGCTTGGCTTCACCGAGGGTGAAACCGAGACAACGGCCTGGCTGGTGCGGTGGCACCTGCTGATGTCGAATGTAGCCTTCAAGCGCGATATCACCGACCCCAAGACGTTGAAGGATTTCTGCGATCAGGTGCAAAGTCCAGAGCGCCTGCGATTACTTTTGTGCCTGACTGTGGCGGATATCCGCGCGGTCGGGCCGGGCGTCTGGAATGGCTGGAAGGGCCAGCTGCTGCGGGATCTCTACAATGCAGCTGAAGATTATCTGACCGATGGCGCGACCAACCGTGCGGCGCCTCAGCGGGCTCAGGCCGCTCGCGAAGAGCTTGAAAAGATGCTTGTTGAATGGTCGGCGGCGGCGTTCGAGACTTATGCCAAGCGCCACTATGACCCCTATTGGCTGGGGACGCCGCTGGATGTCCAGATCGCTGACGCCTGGCAAATCAAGGAGGCAGACGACGCGCGCGATACGTTCAGTATTCGGGCCCGTCCGGATGCTTTCCAGGCCGCGACCGAACTCACCATCTATACGCAGGATCATCCAGGCTTGTTTGCCCGGGTCGCCGGTGCGCTGGGTCTTATGGGCGCTTCGATCATGGATGCGAAGATCTTCACCACGAAGGACGGCATGGCGCTGGATCACTTTACCGTACAGGACCGTGATGACGATGCCATCGCCAGCCCGGCCCGGTTAAAGCGCATGGAGGACGTCATCCGCAAGACGCTCTCCGGAGACGTTATCCCGCGTGAAGAGTTCTCCAAGCCGTCGGCCATTCCCAGCCGCACCCGTAAAGTCTTCAAGGTGGCGCCGCTGGTGCTGATCGATAACAGCGTCAGCCACAGCAACACCGTGATCGAGGTGAATGGGCGTGATCGCCCCGGATTTGTGCACGACGTCACGCGTGCCCTGTTCGACCTGAAACTGACTATTTCCAGTGCGCATATCGCCACCTATGGCGAGCGGGCGGTGGATACTTTCTACGTGCGGGATTTGTTTGGCCACAAGATCACCCATGAGGGCCGTTTGAAAACCATTGAAAACCGGCTTCTGGACGCGATTCGTATTGGGGAGGCCCATGAGTTTGGGGATGCGGCTTTCAGTGAAGAAGCCGATCAGCCGCATGGCGAAAACGTCGCCGCTGCTGAATAGACCGCACTAGCAGAGGTCAGCGGCATGGCACTCTGGCGTTCCGTCGCAACCATCGGGAGTCTGACCTCCGTCAGCCGCGTCACCGGCTTCCTGCGCGACATTGCGATGACGTCGATCATCGGCGCCGGCATGGTGGCCGATTGTTTTGTTGTCGCTTTCAAACTGCCGAATTTTTTCCGGCGTCTGTTTGCCGAAGGCGCGTTCAACGCCGCCTTCGTGCCGCTCTTTACAGAGAAACTGGCGCTGGACGATGGCCAGGAAGAAGCGCGCCGATTCGCTGAAGACAGTTTTGCCGTGTTGCTGGTGACGCTGCTGGCTTTCGTCGCGTTCATCCAGGCGATCATGCCCGCGTTTCTTTTTTTGCTGGCCAACGGTTTTACCGACGACCCGCCGAAATTCGACCTGGCGGTTACGCTGACTCGTATCACCTTTCCCTACCTACTGTTCATCAGTCTGGTCTCGTTGCTGGGCGGCGTGCTCAATGCGCTGGACCGGTTTGCGGCCGTCGCGGCGACCCCCATTCTGCTGAATTTGTCTTTGATTGGATGTCTCTTCCTGCTGGAGCCGGTCCTGCCGACGGGTGGTCACGCGCTTGCTATCGGCGTTACTTTCGGCGGGTTTCTGCAGTTCGCGTGGTTGGCCTTCGAAGTGCGCCGGGCGGGCTTTCGCATCAGGCTGCGGCGACCCAGGCTGACGCCGGGGGTGAAACGTCTGCTCATCCTGATGGCGCCGGTCGCGCTGGGCGCCGGGGCCGTGCAGCTCAACCTGTTGATCGATGTGGTCATCGCTTCTTTCCTGCCGGACGGGTCGATGTCCTATCTGTTTTATGCAGACAGGCTGAATCAGTTGCCGGTCGGTGTGGTCGGTGTGGCGGTGGGGACGGCGCTGCTGCCATTGCTGTCGCGGCAGATTAATGCGGGCGATGACAGGGACTCGATGGCCAGTCTCAACCGGGCGATAGAGATCTGCCTTTTCCTGACGCTGCCTGCGGCGGTGGCCTTGTTTCTGGTGCCCGGCCCGCTGGTGGCCACGCTGTTTGAGCGCGGTGCATTCAATGCTGCTGATACGGCGGCAACGGCAGCGGCACTGGCGGCTTATGCGGCTGGATTGCCCGCTTACGTGCTGGTCAAGGTGCTCGGGCCGGCCTTCTTCGCGCGCCAGGACACCAAGACGCCGGTCAAGCTTTCGATCATCGCATTGGTCGTAAACACGGCGCTTAATCTCATTCTGATGGGGCCATTTCTGCATGTGGGCCTTGCGATGGCGACAGCGATTGCCGCCTGGCTGAATGTTGCCATGATGGCCTTCGTGTTGATGCGGCGCGGTCATCTGGCGATGGATAGCCGGTTGAAAAGCCGGTTGCCGCGCTTGTGTCTGACGACGGCGGCCATGGGCGGATTGGTCTGGTTCATGGCCCCCAGAATCTCCGTGTGGTCGGGCGCCGCTGAACTGGACCGCATCGGTGCGGCGGCCCTGTTGGTGGGTGCCGGGGCTTTGACCTTCGCGGTACTTGCACAACTGACCGGCGCGTTGCGGGTCCATGAGTTGCGTTCGCTGATCCGCGGCCAGCAGAGTTGACCTTGAACCGCGGATCACGCGATAACCCGCGCGCCGCTTCAAAAGACTGGGACGTTACCGTGAACGGAATTGTTTTCTCCGGCGTGCAGCCGACCGGGAACCTGCATTTGGGCAATTATCTGGGCGCGATCCGCAACTGGGTCACGCTGCAGGATAATTACGACTGCATTTTCTCGGTCGTCGACCTTCATGCGATCACGCAATTTCAGGAGCCGGCCAACCTGCGGGCCAGCACACGGTCAGTGGCGGCGACCTATATTGCCGCCGGCATCGACCCGGACAAGGCACTGCTGTTCGTGCAAAGCCAGGTGCCGGCGCACGCAGAACTGGCCTGGATTTTCAATTGTGTTACGCGCATCGGTTGGTTGAACCGGATGACCCAGTTCAAGGACAAGGCGGGCAAGAACCGCGAGAAGGTGAGTTCCGGTCTCTACGTCTATCCGAACCTGATGGCGGCCGACATTCTGGCCTACAAGGCCACGCATGTACCTGTCGGCGAAGACCAGAAGCAGCATCTGGAGCTGACGCGCGACATCGCCCAGAAATTCAATTCCGATTTCGGTGTTGAGTTCTTTCCGCTGCCGGAGCCGCTGATTCTGGGCGAAGCCACCCGCGTGATGTCGTTGAAAGATGGCGCCAAGAAGATGAGCAAGTCCGACCCGGCAGAGGGATCGCGGATTATTATCGGTGATTCTGCCGACGACATTGCCAAGAAGATCAGGAAGGCGCGCACCGACCCTGAACCCTTGCCGTCAGATCCCGAAGGTCTGGCCGAGCGGCCGGAAGCGCGTAATCTGGTCGGCATCTTTGCGGCGCTGTCGGGCAAGAGTGCCGCAGATGTTTGCGCGCAGTATGGAGGCGCTCAGTTCTCGGCGTTCAAATCAGATTTGACGGATTTGGCCGTGCAGGTGCTGGTGCCGATTGGTGTGGAGGCAGCGCGCTTGACCGAGGATACGAGTGTGATTGACGGGATTCTAAGCCGGGGTGCGGAACGCGCCCGTGCACTGAGCGACCCTATTCTCAAAGATGTGCAGGATATCGTCGGATTCTTGCGCAGCTGATGCCGCGACCCTATTTCTAAAACTGTATATGCATCCGAGTGGTAGAATAAGGAAACCGACGGAAAACAGGACGATACCCATGGCCAACAAAGCAAAGCTTCTTCTCATTCTCGCCGCATCAATCGCGATTACCGGGTGCGCAGGCAAATTCCGGTCGGATGTGTCGAGCTGGCACCGGCTGCAGCAGCCCAGCGGCGAGACATTTGCGATCGTCGCGGGGGATGAATCGAAGCGCGGTGGCCTGGAGTTTGCGCAATATTCCGGTTTGGTGGCCGAGAAGCTTCGCATGATCGGGTATCGGCCGGTCCAGCAGGGGGCGGCGCCGGATCTAATCGTCCGGGTCGACTATGGAATCGGCGATCCACGGACCCAGATCCGATCTTACGGATATGGCGGCCCGTTCTACGGCTACAGCCATTGGGGACATTTCCGCCGTCCCTATGGCTATGGCTACCCTTACGCTCATGGTGGAACCGATATTCGCTCCTACCCGCTTTATATGCGGCGGCTGGAAATGGAGATCGCAGCGGCCAACAATCCGGACGTCAATTTGTTTGAAAGCCGGGTGATGAGCGAAGGTCGATCGAACCGGTTGGAGGAGGTGATGCCGCTTCTGGTCGAATCAATGTTCCAGGATTTCCCGGGGCCAAGCGGCGTGACCCGTGAGGTCACCATAGACCTGGAAGACGGCACCAGCCGCTACTGATCGGCATGTTACCGGCGCTGATTTCCCTTATCGCGGCAAAAAACAGCATCTGCTAGAGTTCCTGGTCTCACGAGGGAGGAGAGCAGCGCCATGGCAGCCTTGGATGCGGCCAGTCAACCTGACGACACACCTGCGTTCTGGAAGTTCCTCGTGGTCGTCGATGAAACGCCGGAATGCGATAACGCGATACGGTTCGCTGCGCTGCGTGCGGCCAAAACCAATGGCGGGGTCAGTCTGCTCTACATTATCGATCCGCCGGATTTTCAGCACTGGATGTCCGTCGAAGAGGTGATGCGCGAAGAAGCGCGTGAGGAGGGCCAGTTGCTGCTCGACAAGGCAGCCCAGCGAATCCGTAATGAGGCAGGCATCGAGCCAACCACGATGATCCGCGAAGGTAAGGCCATCAATGAAATCCTTGATGTCATCAAGGACGACCCCGGCATTCGTATCCTGGTGTTGGCTGCAGGCACCGGAAAGGAAGGCCCCGGCCCGCTGGTCAGTTCGTTCTCCGGTCAGATGCTGGGCGCCCTGCCCATCGCCATGACCATCGTCCCGGGTCACTTGCCGACGGATCAGATCGACCAGATTACCTGAGGCCCAATGCCACCATCGCGCTTGAAAAACCTGCGCATTTGGGACATATACTGGACCAAATCAGTCTGAATTGGAGTCTTCGATGTTCATCGAAACCGAAACCACGCCGAACCCGGCGACCCTGAAGTTCCTGCCCGGCCGTGACGTGATGGGCGACACGACCGCCAATTTCTCGACGGCCGAGGCCGCCGGTGACTCACCGCTCGCGCGCCGGCTTTTCGACGTATCCGGCGTCGCGGCGGTTTTTTTCGGCAGTGACTTTGTCACTGTCACGACGGATGGAACGGAGTGGCAGGACCTCAAACCTGCGGTGCTTGGCGCGATTATGGAGCACTTCACGTCCGGCGAGCCCGTCGTCAAGGCGACTGCTGCGTCGGCCGCCGCGTCTGATGATGACGACGATGAGGTTGTGCAACAGATCAAGGAGTTGCTGGACTCGCGGGTCCGTCCGGCGGTTGCCCAGGACGGTGGCGACATTCTCTTCCATGGCTTTGACGACGGGATCGTCTACCTGCACATGCAGGGCGCTTGCGCCGGCTGCCCGAGTTCGACGGCGACCCTGAAGCATGGTATCGAAAACCTGCTGAAGCACTTCGTCCCCGAAGTGAATGAGGTTCGCCCCGTCTAATCGGACCGGACGACAAATCAATTCGACCTATGGAGGATCGGCATGGCTGACGTGCTGGACGATCAGGCATTTGATGTGCTCTTTCGCGACGCCCGGTCGCAAAATCTGTGGCAGGAAGCGCCTGTTAGTGAAGCGAAAATCACCGCGCTTTACGATCTGATGAAGTGGGCCCCGACCAGCGCAAATTGTTTTCCCATGCGCACTATTTTTGTGGCCTCCCAGGACGAGAAAGACCGGCTGTCGACCATGGTCATGGAAGGCAATGTCGAGAAGGTCAAGACGGCTGGCGCGGTCGCGATTATCGGCTACGATCTGGAATTCTACGAAAAGATTCCGCAGCTGTTCCCCCATCAACCCGAGGCGCGTGAGTGGTTTGCCAATGATGAAGAGGTAGCGTTCACCACGGCGTTCAGGAACGGGACGTTACAGGGCGCTTACTTGATGCTGGCTGCGCGGTCTCTGGGTCTTGATGTTGGTCCGATGTCTGGTTTTGAAAATGACGCTGTCGACGCCGCCTATTTCGCGGGCACGTCCATCAAATCGAATTTCCTGTGCGCCTTGGGGACCGGTAATCCTGAAGGACTTTTCGATCGCAGCCCCCGTCCCGCCTTCGACGAGGTCTGCAAGATTTTGTAGACTGGGTCCATGAACATTCTGGCCTTCGATACCGCGCTGGGCCGCGGCGGCGTGGCCGTCGTACGGGATGGCGTGTGTCTCGCGCAGACGATCGAGCCGGAACCGCGCCGGCTTGCAGAACAACTGATGCCGATGATCGAGCGTGCGCTAGACATGTCAGGTCTTGGCTATGAAGACATAGACAGGATTGGCACAACCGTCGGGCCGGGCACGTTTACCGGTCTTCGATTGGGGGTTGCCGCCGCCCGGGGGCTTTCGCTGGCGGCGGGTATTCCCGTCATTGGCGTTACCACCCTTGAGGCACTGGCTGAAACGGCCATGCAGGAGGTCGAAATCGAAGAGGCTCTTGCGGTGGCGATCGATGCGCGCCGCGGACAGGTTTATTTTCAAACATTTCTGAAGTCGGCAACCGGTCTCGTGCCGCTGTCTGATCCCTGTGCCGTTGATCGTCAGGCCGCGCCAGGGCTGGCCCCCAGGGCCCGTGGTATCGCGGTAGGATCCGCTGCCGACGTCCTTGTCGCGTGTGGCCAGCTTGTCCAGCGACCGGATGTTTCGGCAATTGCACCCGCTGCGATTGCAGAGCTGGCGGTCACCCGCCCTTTGGCGGCCTCATCCGTCAGCCCGCTCTATTTGCGCAGCCCTGATGCCAAACTTCCCAAACCGGCGGTCCGTCCATGACCGGATTGGTTGACATTGTCGAGGTGGATGCGAATGCCGCGGCGCTTTTGGCTGCACTCCATGCTGCATCGTTTTGCCGGCCTGGTGACGAAACCTGGACGGTCAAGTCCTTCGCCGACGTGCTGGGGATGACCGGTACGTTTTGTTTGCTGGCCCGGCGTGAGCTGGAATCCGGATCCGAACCGGTCGGCTTTGCGGCGTGCCGCGTCGCGGCAGACGACAGCGAGTTGCTCTCTTTGGGTGTCATACCCGGTTACCGCCATGCAGGGACCGCGCGCGCGCTCGTTGTCCGTTCTATGGAGATCTGCCGTAAGGCCGGTGCGCTTACACTGACGCTTGAAGTAGCGACTGACAATCCGTCAGCAAAACAACTCTACGAATCCATGGGGTTTGCAGCAATCGGCCGCCGGCCGGCGTACTACCGTCGGCTGCGGGACCAGAGGGTTGATGCCATCACCATGCGGCGTCAGCTCGGGTGACGCACGCGAATCCGTAAGAGATAGGTCGAGTCGGTCCCAAGCGGCTCTATTGACAGAACCTCGTGCCCCAGTTCCGCAACTGATCGCGGGACGTTTTCCAGGGCGTCTCCTTGCCTTAAGATAATGTCGGCGATTTCATTTGGATTCATTTTCTCGAGAAGCAACCGTGTCTTTACGAAAGTCATCGGGCACGTTTCGCGTGTAATATCCAGCTGATTGTTTGATTTAGAACTCATGTTACTGCCATGTAACCAAAGTACACTCTGCTTCTTGCTGTATTATTTGATTCACATTATAAAGCCTCAAACTTACCTTAAACAAATTCAATTGCAGGTCGACACATGTCAAATGAACCGGAAGAGAACGTAGAGCGGAGTGAAATTCTGGCCTTGACGTCAGATATCGTATCTTCACACGTTGCGAATAATAGCGTTGCGATGGCGGATGTACCGCACTTGATCGAGCAAGTTTTTCAGACTTTATCGAAGCTTGGCACCACCGCACCGGAAGTCGCCGTAGAAAAGCCCAAGCCGGCGGTTCCCATTCGCCGTTCGATCACACCGGACTACATCATCTGCCTAGAAGATGGTAAGAAACTGAAAATGCTCAAGCGGCACCTTCGGACGGCCTATAACATGTCCCCTGAAGAGTACCGTGAGAAGTGGGGGCTGCCGGCGGATTATCCGATGGTGGCACCGAATTATGCGGCGCAGCGCCGGACTTTGGCCAAGAAGATTGGCCTGGGCACCAAGCGTAGCCGTAAGCGTTGACCGCGGGGGCAGGCTCCCTTTCAGCCGGCACCCCGCAAAGGGGGTTAGTTTAAATGCCGGACAGGTTGGAACGCCTGTGTGTCGATAAAGGGATGCGGATGACGGACCAGCGCCGGGTGATCGCTCGTGTGCTGTCCCAGTCTGATGATCATCCCGATGTGGAGGAATTATACCTCCGGGCTTCAAAGATCGACGACAAGATCAGTATTGCGACCGTCTATCGGACCGTTCGTCTGTTTGAAGAAGCAGGCATTCTCGAGCGGCACGATTTCGGTGACGGCCGGGCACGGTACGAAGAAGTACCCGAAACCCATCATGATCATCTGATTGATGTTCAGACGGGCAAGGTCATCGAGTTTCGCAATGAGCAGATTGAAAAACTGCAGGAAGCGGTGGCCCGAGACTTGGGATTCAAGCTCGTCGATCATCGGCTTGAACTTTATGCCGTCCCTCTCGACGCGTCAGAAGATGGATAAGGCTCAGCGATCGTGGCGATGGACCGAGTACAGGCTTGACCCTGATAAAAGCTTTTTTTAGGGCGGTTGGCTTGGCGTTTTGCTTGCTGCTGGTGCTGCCGGTTCAGCCCTTCCTGCTGTTGATCGGCGGTCGACCAGCAGAATATGTGCCCTACTGGTTTTTCTGGATCAGCAACCGGATTATCGGGGCCAAGATCGTCATCCACGGTGTGCCCTCGCGGAACGATCCTGTCCTGCACGTCGCCAACCATATTTCCTGGCTCGATATTTTTGTCCTGGGGGGGATATTGCGGTCTTCGTTTGTGGCGCGGGCTGATCTGGCGGAATGGCGCCTGTTCGGGTGGTTATCGAAACTGCGCCGGACGATCTTCATCGATCGTGAGAACAGGGCGAGGTCCAGCGCCCATCTTGAACAGATGATCGAACGGCTGGCCAAGGGCGATGGCCTGATCCTTTTTCCCGAAGGCACCAGTTCGGACGGCGGACGTGTGCTGCCGTTCAAGAGCAGTCTTTTTGCCGTCGCGGAGCGCTGGACCGGCGACAAGCCCTTGACGGTCCAGCCCGTATCTCTCGCTTACACCAGGATCAACAATATGCCGCTGGGCCGCCACTTCCGGCCTTATGTCTGCTGGATCGGGGATATGGAACTGGGGCCCCACCTGTGGGATTTTCTGAAGATGGGCCGGGTGACTGCGGTGGTGAGCTTCCATGAGCCGGTCACGCTGGAGCAGATTGAGGGGCGCAAAGCGATGAGCGCATATTGCCATGCAAAGATCGCCCAAGAACTCGAACGGCAGAATGCAGGCCTTGACGATGCCGCCCGGGCAGCTTGACTTGTTACGCCCCGTTGATAGGGTGCGCCGCCTTTTTGACATGAGAGATGTTCGATGACCGCCAAGCGCGTTCATATCAAAACCTATGGCTGCCAGATGAATGTTTATGATTCGGCCCGCATGGCTGACGTTCTGGCGCCGATGGGCTATCGCGCGGTCGACGAACCGGATGGCGCCGATCTGGTGATCCTCAACACGTGCCATATTCGTGAAAAGGCAGCGGAAAAAGTCTACTCCGAAGTCGGCCGGCTGCGTCGTTTGAAAGACGAAAAAGCTTCGCAAGGGAAGCAGATGCTATTGGCGGTCGGTGGCTGTGTCGCACAGGCGCAGGGTGCTGAAATGATGCGCCGGGCGCCGTCGATTGATCTGGTGTTTGGTCCCCAGACCTATCAGGACCTGCCAGCTCTTATCGCACGGGCGGAACGTGACCTGGCAGAAAATGGCCGATCCCGCGTGGTTGCTGTTGACCTTGCGACGGAGGAGAAATTTGACCGTCTGCCCCAGGAGACAAAGCCGCAGGGTTTCAGCGCGTTTCTCACG
Organism: Alphaproteobacteria bacterium; assembly: GCA_046290575.1. Classification (GTDB taxonomy): domain Bacteria; phylum Pseudomonadota; class Alphaproteobacteria; order SMXS01; family SMXS01; genus JANQQJ01. The sequence continues at coordinate 264,039 of JBKAGX010000001.1, forward strand.
ATTCAAGAAGGTTGCGACAAATTCTGTACGTTCTGTGTGGTGCCCTACACCAGGGGGGCCGAATACTCCCGCTCGGTCGCCGATGTCATAAGCGAAGCGCAGCGGCTGGTCAGCCAGGGTGCTGTGGACGTGACGCTGCTGGGCCAGAACGTCAATGCCTATCATGGCGACGATGCCGGCAAAGTGGCGGGCCTGGGGACATTGATGCGCCGCCTGGCCGAGATTGAGGGGCTTGAGCGGATCCGCTACACCACCTCCCATCCGCGTGACGTGGACGAGGATCTGATCGCCGCGCATCGTGACGTCTCGAAGATCATGCCGTTTCTGCACCTGCCGGTCCAAAGCGGGTCGGACCGCATGCTCAAGGCAATGAATCGCGGGCACACAGCGGATCAATATAGGGACATCGTTGCCCGGCTGCGGCAGGCGAGGCCGGATCTGGCACTATCCAGTGATTTCATTGTCGGGTTTCCCGGCGAAACCGATGCCGACTTCCAGGCCACGATGGACCTGGTACACGAGGTCGGCTTCGTGCAGGCCTATTCCTTCAAATACAGCCCCCGGCCCGGTACGCCGGCGGCCGATCACGACGATCAGGTTCCAGAAAAGGTTAAGTCGCAGCGGCTGTCGATCCTTCAGGCGGAACTGTCGCGGCAACAGGATGAGTTCAATAAGGCCAGTATCGGCACCCGGATGCCCGTTCTGTTCGAGCGTGCGGGCCGTCATGCGGGCCAGGTCGCCGGGCGCAGCCCGTTCATGCAGGCGGTCAGCGCCGACGGCGGCGAGAATGTAAGTAATCTGCTCGGACGTATTTGTACGGTTGAGATCACCGGCGCTTTGCCTAACAGTCTTTCAGGAACACTTTGTGATGTTTTGGACCGGCATGCCGCCCAATGACCGAGGAAGCATTTGAATAAGCAGCAACGCCCCGCGACTGCTCATCCCGCGCAAAACCCTCAAGAAGAGGGCACTCTCGTCATAGATTTTGATGACAACGCGCTGCTTCCGGAACTGTTCGGGGAGTACGATCGCAATCTCGCGCTGATCGAAGACCGGCTTGGTGTCAGGTTGTCGTCCCGCGGCAACCGCGTATCGATCAGCGGGTCGAAGGACATTGCCAAAACCGCCAAGGCGGTGCTTCGCTCGCTATATGGCCGCCTGCGCAATGGTCTCGGCGTTAACGCGGGCGACGTGGAGGGCGCGGTGCGCCTGGCGGAAGCAAACGCGGAAAAAGCAGCAGGCGCAGGTGCACCTGTCGATGCGATCCGCACGCGGCGGCGCGTGATCACGCCGCGCTCGCAGAAGCAGGCTGAATATGTCGCCCGCCTGCGGGACAGTGAACTGGTTTTTGCAACGGGCCCGGCAGGGACCGGCAAGACCTATCTGGCGGTTGCTGTTGCCGTGGAGCTTTTACAGCAGGGCGTTGTCGATCGTCTGATCCTGTCGCGGCCGGCTGTCGAAGCGGGCGAGCGGATCGGCTTTTTGCCTGGTGATATGCGTGACAAGATCGACCCCTATCTGCGGCCGCTATACGACGCATTGCATGACATGCAGCCCGGCGACCAGGTGGTCAAGGGCATGGCCAATGGCGATATCGAAGTGGCGCCGCTTGGCTTTATGCGCGGGCGCACTTTGTCGAATGCCTTCGTGATTCTTGATGAAGCGCAGAATACCACACCAATGCAGATGAAGATGTTTCTCACTCGTCTGGGTGAAAATTCCCGGATGGTGGTCTGTGGCGACCCCAGTCAGGTCGACCTGCCCATGGGCAGCCGCTCCGGCCTGCAGGATGCACTGGAAGTTCTGGGCAAGGTCGATGGCGTCTCTTTCGTCAAGTTCGGCGAAGCCGATGTTGTCCGCCACCGGTTGGTAACCCGCATGGTACAGGCCTATAATTCTAGCGAAGAACAAAAGCGCCTCGCTGCGATCAAGCGGCGCAAGCCGGCCGGTGACGCCGCAGATTAAGCGATGCTGACTGTGGATATAATGCTGGACGACCAGGCCTGGACCCGGGCCGTCCCGGATCTGGAGAAAATCGTGCATCAGACGCTGATCGCAGCCGCCGGCGGTCGGGCGAAGGGGTCCGTAAGCGTCCTGTTGACCAACGATGCGCGTCAACGGGCGTTGAACAGGCAATTTCGAAAGCAGGATAAAACCACCAACGTGCTGTCATTTCCGTCGGGCATGGCATCGCCGCCATTTGAAGAAGCAGATTCTCTTCTGGGCGATCTCGCGCTCGCGTTCGAGACGCTGGCCGCCGAGGCTGAAGGCGCCAATCGACCGCTGGCCGACCATCTGGCGCATTTACTGGTACATGGTTTCCTGCATCTTTTAGGTTATGACCACCAGACGGATGCTGAGACCAAAGAGATGGAGGGGCTTGAGATTGCGATTCTCAAAACCCTCGACATCCGCGACCCCTATGCCGATGATATCGGCGAGTACGAGGTGAAGGCATGAAGGATGCGTCGCCAGACGCCGCGTTATCCGGCGATCAAAAGGCGCCCGTAAAATCTAGAGGAGTGTGGGATGCGTTGATGGCCCTGTTGGGCAGACGCGAAACAACGCTCCGCGAGAGCCTCGAAGACGTCATTGAAGAACACAGCGACGATACATCGCAATTGACCGCCGAAGAGCGGATCATGTTGATGAACATCATCAATCTGCGTGAGTTGGAGATTGATGATGTCATGGTCCCGCGTGCCGATATTGTCGCTGTCGACATGTCGCTTTCATTTGATGAATTGATGACCGCCTTCAAAGAGGCGGCCCATTCGCGTATGCCGATTTACAACGACACGCTCGACGACATCACCGGCATGGTCCACATCAAAGATGTTCTCCGTGTTTTGGGCGACCCTGACCGGGAAGGCAATCCGCCTTCGGTCAGCGACATCAAACGCCGCGTTCTGTTTGTGCCGCCATCGATGCCGGTTGTTGATCTGCTGCTGCGTATGCGGCTCAGCCGGATTCATATGGCGCTGGTGATCGATGAATATGGCGGGACCGATGGGCTTGTTACGATTGAGGATCTGATTGAGCAGATTGTCGGCGAGATCGAGGACGAGCACGACGAGCAATTGACCCCGTTGATCGTCTCGCGCCCTGGAGGCGGGTATGACGTCGACGCCCGCTGTCCGGTCGAGGATCTGGAATCGCGGGTCAATGTCGACCTGTTGCCGCCGGACCGCGAGGAATATGTCGATACCGTCGGTGGTCTGGTGTTTTCGCTGGCGGGGCGCGTGCCCGTGCGCGGCGAGATTATCGATCATCCCGGCGGTCTGGAGTTCGAAATCATTGATGCTGATGCCCGGCGTCTCAAGCGCGTCCGGGTTCGCAAGCGTAAGCCAGTGGCTCCGTGACCACTGCCGTTGCGGGATGGCTGGATCGCCGGCCGCGTTGGCAGGCGCTTGGACTGGCTCTTCTTGCAGGCGCTTTGGCAACCGCGGCCTTGCCGCCTTTTCATGCCGTGCCGCTGCTGCTGTTGTCGATCCCGCTGCTCATCCTGCTGCTTGACCGGTGCGATACCAACCTGTCGGCTTTTTGGCTTGGGTGGTGGTTCGGCGTCGGACACTTTGTCACCGGTTTTTTCTGGGTTGCGAATGCACTGGCCATTGCTGGCGCGCCGCCGGTTGCCGCGATCCCGTTACCCTTGGGCGTCGCCATTTTCATGGGTCTGACCGGCGTGCTCTACCGGGTCATTGGAAAGCGCGTCGACGCACCGGTGCTTGCCTTCGCCCTGGCGTGGATGGTTATGGAATGGACCCGCGGGCATTTTCCGTTTGGCGGGTTCCCGTGGAACCTGCTCGGCTACAGCTGGGCCTTTTCCGACGCCATGAGCCAGTTTGCGTCGATTGGCGGGGCCTATGGCCTCAGCCTGTTGACCCTTCTGGTTGTTGCTGCGCCCGTCCACCTGGTGGCGCGGTCCCCTGAGGGCTGGTCGTTCTTGCGGCCGCTGGTGGTACCGGTGCTGATCCTCGGCCTGATGCTGTCCTACGGGTTATGGCGGTTGCCACCTGACGACACGCCGGCTGCCAGTGGCCCTGTGGTCCGTATCGTACAGGCCAATATCCCGCAGGAGCTGAAGTGGCGTGCTGATCTGCGCGATGATCACTTTATCCGTTATCTGGTGATGTCGGAATTGGAACCGGACCAGACAGTCGATCTTCTGCTCTGGCCCGAAGCGGCCATCCCCTACAGGCTTGATCAAGACATCGCCCGCACCGTGACGATCGGCCGGCTTATGCGCCCCGGCGGGTATGTCCTGACCGGTTTTCCCCGCGCCGAAGTTACGCCGGATGGCTACAATTTCTTCAACAGCATGCTGGTTATTGACCATGTCGGGCGCGAGCAGGGCCTTTACGACAAGTTCCATCTGGTGCCGTTTGGTGAATATGTACCGTTGCCTGCGTTCTTTGCCTGGGCAAACAAGCTGCTTAATCTTTTCGGGTTCGAAGATGGTGTCGCCAAGCTGGTTGCCGGTGGCGGTGATTTTGTAGCGGGTGCAGGACCTGTGGTGATGGATTTGCCCGGTCTCCCGTCAGTGAGCCCGCTGATCTGTTACGAGGTGATTTTTCCCGGTCGGGTCACGCCGGATGATGACCGGCCCGAATGGTTGTTCAACCTGACAAATGATTCCTGGTATGGCGACCTTTCCGGACCCTTTCAGCATATGACGATTGCCCGTTTTCGCAGCATTGAAGAAGGCCTGCCCATGGTCCGCGCGGCCCAGACCGGGGTCTCTGCCCTTATCGATGGGCATGGCCGGGTCCTCTATCAGCTTGGGCTGGGCAAGCAGGGGGTCATCGATGGCGTCCTGCCACCCGCGCTACAGGCAACAATCTATGCGCGGTACGGCAATTTGGTTTTCTGGCTGATGATCACTATTTGTGGGTTAGGGGCATTAATCATAGGTTTTCGGCAGCGATCGGATGAAAGTGTCGCAAAACAGACTCTTGATCGTGAATCCCAGGCTTCCTAAAAGGGCTCATTGTTTGAACGCTGGGTCGGCTACTTGCTGCGGGATTTGCGCGGCGCGGAAGAGGTAACCGCCTCCAGTGGTTTCTTTCCTGTGTCGTCAGACCCCTCAGCGCAACAACGAGGAGTCTGAAAAAGTGGCAACCAACCCCAATCCGGTTGATATCCATGTCGGCAAACGGCTGCGTCAGCGCAGAACCTTCCTGGGCATGACACAGGAACAGCTTGGAAATGCGCTCGGCATTACCTTCCAACAGGTACAGAAGTATGAACGCGGCACCAATCGTGTTGGCGCGAGCCGGCTATATGACATCAGCCAGGTGCTGGACGTCACTCCGCAGTTCTTCTTTGACGAGATGGAAGGCGACAAAAGCAGTGGGTTTGCCGAACGCGGGCAAGCGCCTTTTGCCGCGGACGGCGTTATGGACAGGGAAATCATGGACCTGGTGCGGGCCTTTCGTCAGATTTCCAATCCCACCATTCGCCAGCGTACCACCGACCTGATCCGCGCCCTCAGTCGCCAAGACTAGTTCTTCCGGCCCCGTCCGGGGCTATCGGCCCAATCCTCTCCGGAACCTTTGCGAGGCAGCCGCCTCGCTGCTATACAGCCTGCGGCCCGTCGGTCGGCGGGGCTTCCTTCAGTTTGCACGGGGCATAGCGTGTCGAGACAGAATTATCTATTTGCCAGTGAGTCCGTTTCAGAGGGGCATCCTGACAAGGTTTGCGACAAGATTTCGGATGCGATTTTGGATACCTATCTTGCGGCACAGCCTGACGCACGGGTCGCCGTCGAAACCTTGGTGACCACGCAAAAAGTGGTTCTGGCGGGAGAGGTGCGTGCCCCGGATTCGGTCACTGCGGAGATTTTAGAGCAGGTGGCGCGCAATACGATCCGCGAGATCGGTTACGAGCAGGATGGCTTCCATTGGCAAACAGCCGACGTCGACGTTCTGGTGCATAACCAGTCACAGGATATCGCCGTTGGCGTCGACTCCGCGGGTAACAAGGATGAAGGCGCGGGCGATCAGGGGATTATGTTCGGCTATGCCTGTCGCGAGACAGATGTTTTGATGCCGGCGCCCATCCATTATTCCCACAAGATCTTGAGTACGCTGGCGGAAGGCCGTCATAGCGGTTCGCTTAAAGGGCTGGGGCCTGACTCCAAGAGTCAGGTCAGCCTTGCTTATGAGAACGGCGTGCCAACACGCGCGACCTCGGTCGTGGTGTCCACACAGCATGATGAGGGGTTGAGCCAGGAAGACGTCCAGGCAATTGTCCTCCCGGTGGTTGAACAGGTGATGCCCGATGGCTGGATCACCGCCGACACAGAGTTCTATATCAACCCGACAGGCCGTTTCGTCGTGGGTGGGCCGGATGGCGACGCAGGGCTTACGGGCCGGAAGATCATCGTCGATACCTATGGCGGCGCAGCGCCCCATGGGGGCGGCGCCTTCTCCGGCAAGGACCCGACCAAGGTTGATCGCTCGGCCGCCTACGCCGCCCGGTATCTGGCCAAGAACGTGGTTGCCGCCGGACTGGCCGACAAATGTACGCTGCAGCTTTCCTATGCGATTGGTGTTTCAAAGCCGCTCTCCATCTATGCCGATCTGCATGGCACGGGCGAGGTAAGCGAGGACCGGCTGGAGGAGGTTCTGATGCAGGCGATGGATCTCAGTCCGCGCGGCATTCGCGAGCAGCTCGACCTGAACCGACCGATCTTTGCGCGCACCGCTGCTTATGGCCATTTCGGACGAGAGCCGGAGGCAGATGGCGGGTTCAGTTGGGAGCGGACTGATCTGGCCGATGCGCTCAAATCAGCCCTCGCCTAAGACCAAATGACCGGGAATCTCCGCCACGAGCGCCGGCGTGTGTTCGGCCGGCGGCGCGGCAAGCCGCTGAGCGCCTCGCGGCAGGCATTGGTCGACCGGCTGATGCCGGACCTTGCGATCGATCTTCCCGATGGCGCCTTGAACCTGGACCCTAAGAGCTGGTTCGCCAATCCGGTTGACTCGGTTTGGTTGGAAATCGGTTTCGGCAAAGGCGAACATCTTGCCTGGCAGGCCCAGAACAACCCCGATATCGGTTTCATCGGCTGCGAACCCTATGAAACCGGTGCAGCGAGTCTGTTCACCGAGGTTGAGGCACGCGGTCTTTCAAACCTTCGCTACTTCGCCGATGACGCGGCTTTTTTGCTGGCGGCGTTGGCGCCGGCGAGCCTCCACCGGGTTTTTTTGTTGTTTCCGGACCCGTGGCCAAAGGCGCGTCACCACAAGCGCCGGTTCGTCAATGCCGCCAATCTTGATCTGCTGGCGGCCGCGATGGTCGATGGCGCGGAACTCCGGATCGCAACGGACCATGCGGGATATCTGGACTGGATTCTGACGCGGATGGTTTCCCGGCCAGATTTTAGCTGGATGGCTGAAAAACCTGCCGACTGGCGGGGACGTACGGCGGATTGGCCACAAACGCGCTATGAGGCAAAAGCCCTTGAAGACGGCCTGCATCCTGCTTATCTGCGTTACCTGCGTAAGCCACGGTAAGGACAAACCGCTTGAAGACCGCGGCGCTTGCGCTATTATTCCGTTGCTCTTGACATAGCCAGGGTGTTTACCCTCGGACGTTTAAGGAGTGGGCCGTTGCCCACTTTTTTTGTTTATAGGGCTGAGTACGAATAGAAGGATTGAGGCTGCAACCGTGTCGACCGTTGCGCAGAAAGTACGTGACCTGATTGAAGCCCCGGCGGAAGCGCTGGGCTATGATCTGGTGCGCGTGCGGTATACGACGGGTAAGCGCCCGACCCTGCAGGTGATGGCCGAGCGGCCCGACGGCACGATGAATGTCGAAGGCTGTGCGGAGTTGAGCCGCACGCTGTCAGCGATCCTGGATGTCGAAGACCCCATTCTTGGGGAATATGATCTGGAAGTCAGCTCGCCGGGGGTTGATCGCCCCCTGGTGCGTGAGCGTGATTTCAAACGGTATGCGGGCTTTGAAGCCAAGGTTGAATTGGCCGTGCCGCAGGACGGCCAACGCCGGTTTCGCGGCCTGTTGCAGGGAATTGAAGATGGTATGGTAATGCTGCGCACCGATCAGGGGCCCGCGCAATTGCCATTCGACGACATTGATCAAGCCAAGCTTGTGTTGACCGATGCGCTGATTGAAGCGCACCAGGGCGCACAAGCAGAGCACTAAGCAAGGAGTAAGAGCTCATGTCCACGGCGATTAGCGCCAATCGGTTGGAGTTGCTGCAGGTTGCAGATGCAGTAGCCGCCGACAAGGTCATCGAGAAAGAACTGGTTATCGAGGCCATGGAAGAGGCGCTGCAAAAAGCGGCGCGCTCTCGCTATGGCGCGGAGCACGATTTGCGGGCGACCATCAACCGTGAGACCGGTGAGATCGATCTGAAGCGGGTAACCACCGTGGTCGAGGAGATCGAGAACGAATCGGCCGAGCTGACGCTTGAAGAAGCCCGTGCCCGCTATCCCCGGGACGAGATCGAAATCGGCACCGAATTTGTCGAACAGCTGCCGCCGCTGGAGTTCGGGCGCATTGCCGCGCAGACGGCTAAACAGGTGATTACGCAAAAGGTGCGTGAAGCCGAGCGCGCCCGCCAGTTCGAAGAATACAAAGACCGTGTCGGTGAAGTGACCAACGGCATCGTCAAGCGTGTTGAATATGGCAATGTGGTGGTCGATCTGGGCCGTGCTGAGGCAGTGATCCGCCGCGATGAGGGCCTGCCGCGCGAGAATCTGCGCAATGGTGACCGGGTTCGTGCCTATATTTTCGATGTGCGCGAGGAAGCCCGTGGCCCGCAGATCTTCCTGTCACGCGCCCGGCCGGAGTTCATGGCCGAGCTGTTTGCGCAGGAAGTGCCTGAAATCTATGACGGTATTATCGAGATCAAGGCTGTCGCCCGCGACCCGGGCAGCCGGGCCAAGATCGCTGTGCAATCGAGTGATCCGGGTATTGATCCGGTCGGCGCCTGTGTCGGCATGCGCGGCAGCCGTGTTCAGGCCGTCGTGAACGAACTGCAGGGCGAGAAGATCGACATTATCCAGTGGTCGCCTGATGTGGCCAGTTTCGTGGTCAACGGCCTGGCGCCTGCTGAAGTGCAGAAGGTCGTGCTTGATGAGGACAATGAGCGGATCGAGGTGGTTGTGCCTGACGATCAGCTGAGTCTGGCGATTGGCCGCCGGGGACAGAACGTCCGCCTGGCGTCGCAGTTGACCGGCTGGACCATCGATATTCTGACCGAGGCGGAAGAGTCAGAGCGCCGCCAGCAGGAATTCGTGCAGCGGTCCGAGCTGTTTATGGGCTCTCTCGACGTTGAAGAGACTATTGCCCAATTGCTGGTTGCTGAAGGGTTCAGCGAGCTGGAGGAAGTCGCCTTTATCGAGGTCGAGGAAATTGCCGCGATCGAGGGCTTTGACGACGATATTGCAGTTGAGCTTCAGAACCGCGCCCGCGCCGCGCTGCAGCGCCTGGATGACGAAGCGGATGAAGAGCGCAAGAGCCTTGGCGTCGTCGATGATGTTGCCGCCATTGAAGCCTTGACGCCGCAGATGCTGGTTGCCCTTGGCAAGGCCGGGGTCAAAACCCTGGACGATCTGGGCGAATATGCAGGTTTTGAGTTGATTGAAGCTGGCGATGGTCCGCTTCACGGTTTTGAACTCACAGAAGATGAAGCCAACGACATTATCATGGCGGCGCGCGCCCACTGGTTCGAGGACGACCCCGTACCGGAAGCCGAAGAAGCCGCCACAGAAGAATCTGAAGATGCTTAGGACTTATAACCAACGGAGCGTCGATGACGCGCAAGGTCAATGTTGCTGAACGGCGATGTATCGTAAGCGGCACTGTACTGCCGCAGCCGGACCTGGTGCGTTTTGTCATCGGTCCGGACGGTACCGTTGTGCCCGACGTCAAAGGGCGATTGCCGGGCCGCGGCATCTGGGTCAGCGCGTCCCGCTCAGCCGTGGACAGGGCGGCTGACGGCAAAGCGTTTGCGCGCGCAGCCCGTGCGCGGGTCGTGGTGCCCGAGGGGCTTTCAGACCTGATCGAACAACAGATCGCGGCGCGTTGTCTTGGCCTTCTGGGGCTGGCACGCAAGGCGGGTGACCTGGTATCAGGCTTCGAAAAAGTAAAAGAAATGTTGCGTCAGGGGGTAGCCTGTTTAGTGGTTGCCAGTGATGCTGCGAAGGATGGCCGGGAAAAGATGGAGCGCCTGGCCGGAGAGTGTCCCGTTGTTTCGGTCTTCAGCCGAGACGAATTGAGTTTAGCACTCGGGCGGGAGAATGTGGTACATGCAGCGCTTCGCGACGGCGGGTTGGCCCGTCGTTTCCTGGCCGAAACCAGCCGTCTGGCTGGTTTTCGTCAAGAATCGGCTGTGATTGAGCCCGTCGAATTGCGCGGTTAGGTGGAAGTATATGAGCGATACAAAAGAAACCGGCGACAAGAAGCTTACCCTTGGTACGGGTAAGACTCTTCAGCTTAAAAAGTCGGTCGAGCCCGGTCAGGTGCGCCAGAGTATTTCGCAGCGCCGGGGCAAATCCGTTGTGGTGGAGCGCAAGCGCCGCCGCGTGGTCGCGCGCGACACCGAGCCGAAGCCGGCGGAGCCTGAAGTCAAAGAGGTGCTTGATGATGCAGGCGATTCGCATCTGACGGAGGACGAGCGCGCTGTCCGGGCCAAAGCCCTGGAAGAGGCGCGTAAAGCCGATATCGAGCGCCAGGCGCGTGAAGAAGAAGAGGCCGCAAAAGCCGCTGAAGAGCAAAAGAAGCGCGAGGCTGAAGAAGCCGAACGGCAGAAGCGGGAAGCCGAAGAAGCCAAGCCTGAAGAGGCTGCCGAAGAACAAGCTGCCGAGCCTGAGCCGCAGCCTGAGCCTGCACCGCCGGTCGAGGCGGCAGCGCCTGCGCCCAAACCTCGGGCAAAGCCGGCCCCGGCGGCGCCCGAGCCTGTCGAAAGCGAAGAAGACAACCGGCGCAAGAAGCTGCGTCCGGTTGATCGACCCAAGAACCGGCCGGCCACACGGAACGAGCCTCGCCGCCGGGAACGGCCGCTCACTATTCAGCGGGCGCTGGATGATGGGGCGGAAGAGCGTCAACGCTCGCTGGCGGCGATGCGCCGGGCGCGCGAGAAACGCAAGGCCGCCGCGCAACAGTCCGGTGGACCTCAGAAGTTGTTCCGGGAAGTGGTTGTGCCTGAAAGAATCACCGTTGCCGAACTGGCAAACCGGATGTCCGAGCGTAGCGTCGCCGTTGTTCGAGAACTCGGCAAGATTGGTGTGATGGTGGCGTCTGAGGACGAAATTGATGCAGATACCGCTGAACTCGTGATCACGGAAATGGGGCACAAGATTCGCCGTGTCGCCGAAGCAGATGTTGAGATCGGCATGACCGGTGAAGAGGACGATCCCAAGGATATGAAGCCGCGCCCACCCGTGGTTACGGTGATGGGGCATGTCGATCACGGCAAGACGTCGCTGCTGGACGCGCTGCGGGCGACCGACGTTGTGACTGGAGAGGCCGGCGGCATCACCCAGCATATCGGCGCTTACCAGGTGACACTGGCTGGCGGTGACCGGATCACTTTCCTCGACACGCCGGGCCATGCGGCCTTTACCGCCATGCGCGCGCGCGGTGCGCAGGCCACCGATCTGGTGGTTCTTGTTGTGGCCGCCGATGACGGGGTCATGCCGCAGACGATTGAGGCCATCCAGCATGCCAAGGCTGCTGACGTGCCGATCATCGTCGCGATCAACAAGATTGACCGCCCTGAAGCGACGCCTGACCGGGTGCGCCAGGAGCTTCTGCAGCATGAGATTGTTGTTGAAGGCATGGGCGGTGACGTTCTTGACGTTGAAGTCTCGGCGCTTCAGAAGACCAACCTCGACAAGCTGGAAGAGGCTATCATTCTTCAGTCCGAGTTGATGGAGCTGAAGGCCAATCCGAATCGGCCCGCTGAAGGCGTGGTGGTGGAAGCCACGCTCGATAAGGGCCGTGGTTCGGTGGCGTCGGTGCTGGTTACGCGTGGCTCTCTGCGCGTCGGCGATGTTTTCGTGGCCGGCGCCGAATGGGGCCGTGTGCGTGCGCTGATCGATGACAAGGGCAACCAAATCACGGAAGCTGGCCCCTCTTTACCCGTGGAAGTGCTGGGGGCGAACAACACGCCGACGGCTGGCGATGATTTCGCCGTGGTGGATTCCGAGGCCAGCGCGCGCGAGATCTCCGAATATCGGCAGCGTCAGCGCCGGGAACTCGAAAGCGTTGCGCAGCCTCGTGCGTCGCTGGAGGCCATGCTGGACCAGTTGAAGGCCGACGAACTGCAGGAAATGCCGATTGTCATCAAGGCCGATGTACAGGGCTCTGCGGAGGCGGTTGTCGGTGCGCTGGAGAAGATGAATACCGACGAAGTTGCCGTAAAGGTCCTGCTCAACGGCGTCGGTGGGATCACCGAATCCGATGTTGTATTGGCGGAGGCATCGAAAGCGCCGATCCTGGCCTTCAACGTGCGGGCGCCGGGCAAGGTGCGCGCTCTGGCCGAAAGTCAGGGCGTTGAAATCCGTTACTATTCAGTAATTTACAATCTCATCGATGACATCAAGGCGGCGTTGTCCGGCATGCTTGCGCCAGAGATTCGCGAGACAATTCTGGGCGTTGCCGAGGTCAAGGACGTCTTCAATGCGGGCAAGGGCAAGGCCGCTGGCTGTATTGTCGTCGACGGCGCGATCCGTGCCGATGCTAAGGCCAGGCTGCTGCGTGATGACGTGGTCGTCTATACCGGTGAACTCAAATCGCTGCGCCGCTTCAAGGACGAAGTCAAAGAGGTTAATGCAGGGACCGAATGCGGTATGGCGCTGCAGAACTTCGATGATATCAAGGCCGGCGATCTGATCGAGGTCTTTGAGACCGAGGAACTGGCGCGGAGCCTCTAAGGTCCCGTCTCACGGAAGGCTTAGGAGCAATGTCACGGAGTCGGGGGCAAGACAGGTCCCAGCGTCAGCATCGGGTCGGCGAACTGGTGCGGCATGCCCTGGCGGATATCCTCGCGCATGACGAGTTGCGGGACCCGGCTCTAAAGGGCGTCTCTGTGACAGTGACCCAGGTCGATACCAGCCCTGATCTGAAGAATGCGACCGCTTGGGTCATGCCCCTCGGCGGCAGGGAATCTGCGGAGGTAGAGGCGGCGCTGAACCGGTGTGCACGTTATCTGCGCGGTCGATTGTCGCAGTCCGTTTCTCTGAAATACGCCCCACAGATAAAGTTTGCGATCGACTATTCCTTCGATGCTGCAGACCGAATCGACGAATTGCTGCGCGATCCGCAGGTCCAGCAGGACCTCGGCCCCCCTGATACTGAGTAGGCATCATGGCACGGCGCCGCAAAGGCGATGCAATATCGGGCTGGCTGGTCCTGGATAAACCGCGGGGTATGACCTCATCTCAGGCGGTGGGCGCGGTCAAACGCCTGCTCAATGCCGCTAAAATCGGCCATGCCGGAACGCTCGATCCGCTGGCGACCGGGGTCCTGCCGCTGGCGTTGGGCGAGGCTACAAAAGTTGTGTCCTACGCCATGGATGGTGCAAAAACCTACCGTTTTACAGTACGTTGGGGCGAAGAGCGCGACACGGATGATCTGGAAGGCGTGGTGACGGCCACCACGGCTGAACGACCTGACCGTGATGCCATTGTTGCTGCGTTGCCTCAGTTCACCGGCGCCATCATGCAGCGGCCGCCTGCCTATTCCGCAATAAAGGTGGCTGGTGAGCGTGCATATGATCTGGCCCGTGCCGGAGAGCTGGTCGATCTGCCTGAACGGCAGGTCGAGATCACCCGGTTGGCGTTGGTGGCTGCCGACATCGAGAGCGCGGTTTTTGAAGCCGACTGCGGCAAGGGGACCTATGTCCGGTCCCTCGCCCGTGATCTCGCCCGACGGCTCGGAACGCTCGGCACCATCGCCGATCTGCGTCGAACGCGGGTTGGCCCGTTTGACGAAGGTGATGCTTTTTCGCTGGATAAACTTGAAGAGATCGGTGATATTCCCGCGCGTCAAGGCCTATTGCTGCCAATAGAGACCCCACTGGACGACATCCCGGTGGTGGCCGTTATGGACAGCGAGGCCGACCGTCTCCGCAACGGACAGTCGGTAATCACCCCCCGCCAGTTAAGCGGCGAGGTTCTGATTACGGCGTCCGGTCAGCCCGTTGGGCTCGGCATAGTGGAGAATGCAACTTTAAGGCCGAAACGGCTGTTCATACTCTGAGAAGGAGAACCTGATGTCGATTACGTCTGAGCGCAAAGATGCGCTGGTTAAAGAATTTGCCGTTAAAGACGGTGATACCGGCTCGCCGGAGGTGCAGGTCGCGATCCTGACGGAACGGATCAACAACCTGACCGACCACTTCAAGACCCACCGTAAGGACAACCACTCCCGCCGGGGCCTGATCAAGATGGTCAGCCAGCGCCGCCGGCTGCTGGACTATGTCAAGAATAAGGACGCGCAGCGATATACCTCGCTGATCGAGCGTCTGGGTCTTCGCAAGTAACTTCAAGACGGCGCCATTTCGGCGCCGTTCATGCTTCTGGACAGAAGCCAAAGAACGGGCGATGGGCAATAGGGTCCACGCCGCAAATAATCAGGAAAACAGAATGTTTAATGTAACCCGCAAGGAAATTGACTGGGGCGGCAGGCCGCTCATATTGGAAACCGGCCGCGTGGCCCGGCAGGCCGATGGGGCCGTCATGGCCACCTATGGCGACACGGTTGTGCTCTGCACGGTGGTGGCCGACAGGGCGCCGAAACCGCATCTCGACTTCTTTCCGCTGACGGTCAACTACTCGGAAAAATACTATGCGTCGGGCAAGATCCCCGGCGGCTTCTTCAAGCGTGAAGGCCGGCCGACGGAAAAAGAAACGCTGACATCGCGGTTGATTGACCGTCCGATCCGTCCGCTGTTCCCCGCCGGCTTCAAAAATGAAACCCAGGTTCTTACCACCGTGTTGAGCCACGATCTGGAAAACGATCCGGACATCGTGGCCATGGTCGGCGCCAGCGCTGCCCTGACGCTCTCGGGCATCCCCTTCTTCGGTCCCATCGGTGGCGCCCGGGTCGGTTACAAGGATGGTGAGTATATCCTCAACCCGGCCGTTGATACGGTTGATGACCTTGATCTCGACCTCGTTGTGGCTGGTACCCGAGATGCCGTCCTGATGGTGGAATCGCAGGCCAAGGAACTGAGTGAAGATATCATGCTCGGTGCTGTCATGTTCGGCCACGAGCAGATGCAGCCGGTGATCGATGCGATCATCGATATGGCCGAGCGCGCGGCGAAAGACCCCTGGGAGTTGCCGGAAGGCGAAGACCACAGCGAGCTGAAAGCCAAGGTCGGCGAACTTGCTGAAGCCGGGTTGCGCGACGCCTATGGCCACACGGTCAAGCAGGAACGCACCGCCAAGATCAGTGACGTGAAGAACGCGGTTCTCGAAGAGCTGACCGGTGACGAAGACAGCGATATCGATCCCGGTGTCGTTAAGGACCTGCTGAAGAGCCTGGAGAAATCCATCGTTCGCGGCAACATCATCAAGACCGGTCAACGGATTGATGGCCGCGACCTGCGCACCGTGCGTCAGATCGACTGTCAGGTCGGTGTGCTGCCCCGCACGCATGG
This sequence comes from Alphaproteobacteria bacterium, assembly GCA_046290575.1. Lineage (GTDB taxonomy): Bacteria > Pseudomonadota > Alphaproteobacteria > SMXS01 > SMXS01 > JANQQJ01. The sequence continues at coordinate 279,676 of JBKAGX010000001.1, forward strand.
CTCGTGCCTGTTTACCCGCGGTGAAACCCAGTCGCTGGGCGTTGTCACGCTCGGCACCGGCGATGATGAGCAGTTCATCGATTCGCTGGAAGGGAATTACCGCCGTAACTTCATGCTGCACTATAACTTCCCGCCTTTTTCGGTGGGTGAGACAGGCCGGACCGGCTTTACCGGTAGGCGTGAAATCGGCCATGGCAAGCTGGCCTGGCGTGCATTGCGCGCCGTGTTGCCGGAGCATGAGCAGTTCCCCTACACGATCCGGATTGTCTCCGAGATCACGGAATCCAACGGCTCTAGCTCGATGGCGACCGTCTGTAGTTCGTCGCTCTCGATGATGGATGCCGGCGTGCCGATTACCCGGCCTGTATCCGGCATCGCGATGGGTCTGATCCTGGAAGAGGAAGGCCATGCGGTTCTGTCCGACATTCTGGGCGATGAAGATCACCTGGGTGACATGGACTTCAAGGTGGCCGGGACGACCGAAGGCATCACCTCGCTGCAGATGGACATCAAGATTACCGGCATCACCGAGGACATCATGCGCACGGCGCTTGATCAGGCCCAGGAAGGCCGGCTTCATATTCTGGGTGAGATGGCCAAGTCGCTGGATCATGCACGTGACGACCTGAACGAGAATGCCCCCCGGATTGAGACGCTGAAGGTCGCCAAGGACAAGATCCGCGATATCATCGGTACCGGGGGTAAGGTGATCCGTGAGATCGTTGAAACCACGGGCGCCAAGGTCGATGTCGAGGATGATGGCACGGTCAAGATCGCGTCCTCTGACGGCACGGCGCTTGCCGCGGCCCGAAAGTGGATCGAAGGAATCGTGGCGGAACCGGAAGTCGGCGTGATCTATGACGGCAAGGTCGTCAAAGTGGTCGATTTCGGCGCATTCGTGAACTTCATCGGCAACCGTGATGGCCTGGTGCACATCTCGGAGCTGAAGAACGAGCGCGTGGAAAAAGTCACCGACGTCATCAACGAAAACGATCAGGTCAAGGTCAAGGTGCTGGGCATCGACGACCGGGGCAAGGTGCGTCTCTCCATGCGTGTCGTTGACCAGGAAACTGGCGAAGAACTGCCGGATGACCGGCCGCCGCGCAAGAAGCGGGACGACTAGATCACGATCGGTTTAGGTAGACTCATCTATGCCGATAAACGTGATTTAGACTCAAGAAGTTAGAGCGGGGTCGGACGGAAAACCGGTATCCCCTTTTCCTGATCCCGCTCTAGGCTAGAGGAGGCTCGATTGGTCTTCAGCGTGTTTCGGGATAGATTCTATCCCGTAACACGCAGGGCCATGCGGTCCAGACGGAGCACAGGATGAAATCGCTGAACGCGATCAGGTTAGGAGGCAAGGAGGTCTTGCCGCTTATTGAGGGCGGTAAGGGCATCTCCATCTCCAATGGCGCCAGTGCGGGGGCTTGGGCCGCGGCAGGCGGCATTGGCACCGTGTCCTGTGTGAACGCTGACTCCTACGATGCAGACGGCAACGTCATTCCGCAGGTCTATCACGGCCGCACCCGGACAGACCGCCACGAGGAACTGATCAAATACGCCGTTGACGGCGGTTTGGCACAGATCCGCGAAGCCTATGAACGCGCCAGCGGCAATGGCTGGATCAACATCAATGTGCTTTGGGAGATGGGTGGCGCGCAGCGTGTGCTGCATGAGGTGCTCGACAAAGCCCGTGACATGATCCACGGCGTCACCTGTGGTGCGGGCATGCCCTATAAGCTCAGTGAGATCGCCCAGCGATACAATGTCGACTACTACCCGATCATCTCTTCGGGCCGTGCATTCCGTGCGCTCTGGAAGCGCGCCTATCACAAGTGCGAAGAGCTGTTGGGCGGCGTGGTCTATGAGGACCCCTGGAAAGCGGGGGGCCACAACGGCCTGTCGAATTCCGAGGACCCGTTGCAGCCGGAACCCGCTTATCCGCGGGTCGCGGCCCTGCGCAAGCAGATGAACGAGTTCGGCCTGCACGATACGCCGATCATCATGGCCGGCGGTGTCTGGTATCTGCGGGACTATGAAGATTGGTTGGATAATCCCGAGATCGGTCCGATTTGCTTCCAGTTCGGAACACGTCCGCTGGTCACCAAGGAGAGCCCGATTCCGGAAAAGTGGAAACGGCGCCTGATGACGCTGGATGAGGGCGATGTGCAATTGCACAAACACTCCCCCACCGGGTTCTATTCATCGGCTGTCCGCAATGACTTCCTGCGCGAGTTGGATGCGCGTACGGACCGGCAGATTGCGTATACGGCAGAACCCGTCGGCGAGCACAATGTCGAGTTCAGCCTCGGCCTGCGCAAGCGGACGGTTTTTGTTACCCGTGGTGATCGGGCCCGCGTGGAGGCATGGAAGGCGGAGGGTTTTGTCGAGACAATGCCGACGCCGGACCAGACGCTGATTTTCGTTACGCCTGAAAAGCGTAAGGAAATCCACAAAGATCAGGCGGATTGCATGGGCTGCCTCAGCGCCTGCAAGTTCTCCAACTGGTCCGACACGGACAACCACTCGACCGGCAAGAAAGCGGATCCGCGCAGCTTCTGTATCCAGAAAACGCTGATGGATATTGCCCATGGCGGTGACCTGGATGAGAATCTTATGTTTGCCGGGCACGGCGCCTATAATTTCGCGAAAGATCCGTTTTATTCCAATGGGTTCGTTCCTTCCGTCAAGCAGCTTGTCGACCGGATCGCGACCGGAGACTAGGCGAATTCCTGCGGCTGGGGTTGACTTCTGTTCTTTATAGTCAATCTAATGTAGCGAACGATGCTGCGAGAACACCATGAGCAATCAGACCCACTCAGATGTGATTGATAGGCTGCGTGCCGCCAAGCTAAGGCCCACGCGTCAGCGTATTGCGCTGGCCGAACTGTTGTTCGGCGACGGCTCTGACCGCCATATCACCGCTGAACTGCTGCATGAAGACGTGCTGCGGACGGGGACTCGCGTATCTTTGGCGACTGTCTACAACACCCTGCATCAGTTCACCGATGCGGGGCTGTTGCGTCAGATCATGGTTGATTCCGGCAAGACTTATTTCGACACCAATACGGACGATCATCATCACTTCCTGGATGCATCGAACAGCATGCTGATCGATATTCCCGAGGGAGAGATCACGGTAGCCAATTTGCCGCAGGCACCTGAAGGCCGCCGGATTGCGCGTGTCGACGTGGTGATCCGTCTTGAGGACGAGTAAACCGCCCTTCTTTCTTTAGAACTGTTCTAAATTATGTTGACCGCTCCTGCTGAGCGGTCCATATTAGGCGTGTTCCGTACATAGTACCGAACGCCGAAAGGGCGATCACGCCCATGGGAAACGAGATCAGGAATTTCAGGAGAACAATATGTCACTAGCGGGATCCAAGACCGAAGGCAATCTCAAGGAAGCGTTTGCCGGTGAGAGCCAGGCCAACCGCCGTTATCTCTATTTCGCACAGAAGGCCGACGTCGAAGGCTATAATGATGTCGCCGCTGTTTTCCGGTCCACCGCCGAAGGCGAGACCGGGCATGCGCACGGCCACCTCGAATTTCTCGAGGAAGTTGGCGATCCGGCGACCGGTGAGCCGATCGGCAGCACCAGCAACAATCTGAAAGCCGCTGTCGCGGGCGAAACCCACGAATACACTGACATGTATCCGGGTATGGCAAAGACCGCCCGCGATGAGGGCTTTGACGAAATCGCGGACTGGTTCGAGACGCTTGCCAAGGCTGAGCGTTCACACGCCGGCCGGTTCCAGAAGGCGCTCGACACGCTGGACGACTAAAGACCGACAATGGGTTGACCCGGGGCTTTTCGTCCCGGGTCCCCTGTTGGTTTTCAACGATAAAATCAATGAGGTAGCGTCATGCGCGAGGGCAGTCTCGATGCCCCGGTCCGTCACCCTTTGGACTGGCACGATCCGGATTTTTACGACGCCGAAAAGCTTGATGATGAGCTCAGGCGCGTTTTCGATATCTGTCATGGCTGCAGGCGCTGTTTTAACCTGTGTGACTCTTTTCCGCGCCTGTTCGATCTGATCGACGAGTCGGAAAGCATGGAGCTCGACACGGTTTCGAGCGATGATTTCAAGCCCGTCGTTGACGCCTGCACGCTTTGCGACATGTGCTTCATGACGAAGTGCCCCTACGTGCCGCCGCATGAATTCAATCTGGATTTTCCGCATCTGATGCTGCGCTACCGGGCCGCCGAGCGTAAGCGGGGCGAAACCAATGCCATGCATGAGCAGCTGGTCAAGACCGACCGCAACGGCAAGCTGGTCGGCGCGGTTGCGCCGGTTGCGAACTGGGCGACCAAGACAGATAATGGCCTGACGCGCCCGATCATTGAATCGGTGACCGGGATCGACCGGAAAGCCGCGGTGCCTGAATTCCATGGCAGCACGTTTGCCCGCCAGGCCAAGAAGAATCCGCCAGCAGTTAACGCCGAAGCGCCTGCCAAGGGCCGCAAGGCGGTTATCTATGCCACCTGCTTCGCCAATTACAACAAGCCCAGCATTGGCATTGCCGCGCAGGGTATCCTGGCGAAGAACGGCGTCGAGACCGAGGTCGTCTATCCGAAATGCTGCGGCATGCCGTTGATGGAACAGGGCGACCTGGAAGGCGTGGCCAACAATGCGCGTGAAATTGTCGCCGAACTGAAGCCCTGGGTCGAAAAGGGCTATGACGTGGTTGCGCTGGTTCCGTCGTGCGCGCTGATGATGAAGTTCGAATGGCCGCTTATTCTGCCGGAGAACGAGGACATCAAAATGCTCGCCCAGGCGACGTTCGATGTGTCCGAATACATTGTCGATATTGCCAAGAAAGAAGGCTTGGCCGAGGGCTTGAGCGCGCTTGAAGGCGGCGTCACCGTTCACCTTGCCTGTCATGCGCGGGCCCAGAATATGGGCGCCAAAGCGGCGGAAATGTTGAACCTGTTGCCCGACGCCGATGTCGACGTGATCGAACGCTGCTCTGGCCACGGCGGCAGCTGGGGAATGTACAAGGAAAACTTTGAAGTCGGTATGAAGGTCGGCAAGCCCGTCGCGCGCAATGCGGTCAAGCAGGGCAAGGCCTATGTCGCCAGCGAATGTCCGCTGGCTGGCGATCATATTCTGCAGATGATGGAACGGGAGGATCAGGACAAGACGCCCAAGCAGGCCCAACACCCTGTTGAACTGATGGCGCTTGCCTATGGCGTTGATCTTTAAGGAGGTTTGCCCATGACTCACCAGCCTAAGGAAATCACCCGTGCCGACATCCTGCCGATGTCGGATTATGGCGCAATCCGCAAGGAAAAGCGGTCTGCACTGGTTGCGCAGAAAAAGCATCGCCGGGTGGCCGTCGGCCCGGATGCCACCTTCTATTTCGAAAGCTACGACACCATGTGGCTGCAGGTGCACGAAATGCTCTTCATCGAAAAAGGTGGTGAAGAGCAGATCGCCGATGAACTGGCTGCCTATAACCCTCTAATTCCGCAAGGGTCAGAGCTGGTTGCCACGCTGATGTTTGAAATTGACGATGAAACCCGCCGCAAGCGGGTGCTCGGTCAGCTCGGCGGGGTGGAAGAGACAATCACCATCACCATTGGCGACCACGTGATCACTGGCGTTGCCGAGGAAGACGTTGATCGGACGACCGCAGATGGCAAGGCGTCATCCGTCCAGTTCCTGCACTTCCCGTTTACGGCAGAGCAGATTGCGGCGTTCAAGGATCCGGCGCAGCAGGCAGTGCTGGGCATCGGCCATGAGAATTATCAGCACATGGCCGCGCTTGGCGCCGATACGCGGGCAGCACTCGCCGCTGACTTCGACTAGCGGAAGATTTCTGCGGCATAGACGCCCCAGATCTGCTCCTTGGCGATCCAGCCCAGGGTGCCGGCGATCTCGATCTCGCACCAATCCGCCTCGCATTGCTCCAGCGTGCCGATGACGCCTTTTGAGGCATAGAGAATGTGATCGCTCCCGGCGCCTGCGTCCTTGTGGATGGTTGCAAGCGGTACCGCCACGATGGCGGCGCGCCTGCCGCTGAGCAGTTGTTTGTGGATCCAGCCCTCGTCGCCGTCGATGTCGCGGACCTGACGCCATAAATCATATTCACCGATCACCTCTACCGGCAGGCCGCGCCGCTGGTAGACCCATTCGATCGGATATCGGAAGTCAGGACCGACGCGCAGGTTGGCCTTTGCTGCTGCGATCGTGACGAAGCGCGGCAGAGTCAGGCCCGACGGCCCGCGTTCGGCTTGGGCGATGCTCAGTGACGGTGCTGCCGCCATTGCAAGGACGGCCCAAAGGGTGATCCATCTGGTGAATGTCATATGTCTTATCTAAAGTTGATGGCGCGCTGTACGTCAGGTGTAGGCAGGGTGATTCATGGCGTCAAGCCGCGCGATCGTCGTCCCTGCCCGTTTGAAACCCGCAGGGTTCTCTGCTAGACAAACGGCCAGTCGGGGAGCGTCTTGTCCCCCTCATTTTGTTCGAACTTCTTGTGCGGGGAATTGCTCGGTGCCCTACAAAAAGACCAAGGTTGTCGTGACCCGCAAGCTCCCCGATCCCATCGAGACGCGGTTGATGGAGCTGTTCGATGTCGAGTTGAATGTCGACGATACGCCGTTCACCCAGACGCAGCTTGTCGAAGCCGCGCAGCGGGCGGAAATTCTGGTTCCTACCGTGACCGACCGAATCGATGTTGGGGTTCTTTCTCAGGCCAACCCCGATCTGCGCTTGATCGCCAGCTTTGGGGCCGGTGTTGACCATATAGATCTGGCAACCGCACGGCAGCGCGGCATCACGGTGACCAATACGCCGGGCGTGCTGACCGAGGATACGGCCGATATGACGCTGGCCTTGATCTTGGCGGTGCCGCGGCGCCTGACCGAAGGCGAACGCTATCTGCGCGCCGGTGATTGGCGCGGCTGGGCGCCAACGGGCATGCTGGGCAACCGCATCTGGGGCAAACGCCTGGGAATCGTTGGCATGGGCCGCATCGGCCAGGCAGTCGCCCGCCGGGCACGGGCGTTTGGCATGTCGATCCACTATCACAACCGCGGCCGGGTTTCAGAGGATCTGGAACAGGAACTGGAGGCGACCTATTGGGAAAGCCTCGATCAGATGCTGGCCCGCATGGACATCGTCTCGGTCAACTGCCCGCACACGCCTGCCACCTTCCATTTGCTGTCGGCCCGCCGGCTGAAGCTGTTGCAGCCGCATGCCTATATCGTCAATACGGCGCGCGGCGAGGTCGTTGATGAAAATGCACTGACCCGGATGCTGGAAGCGGGCGAACTGGCCGGCGCCGGCCTTGATGTGTTCGAGCACGAACCGGCGGTGAACCCCAAGCTGCTGGCGATGGATAATGTCGTCCTGCTGCCGCATATGGGCTCTGCCACCATCGAAGGCCGTCTTGATATGGGTGAGAAAGTCATCATCAACATCAAGACGTTCGTCGACGGCCATGCTCCGCCCGACCGGGTGATCGAAGGCCTGCTTTAGACGAAGAGCATCAGACGAAGAGCATCTGCCCGTCGGCAGACGCATCCGCCAGGAAGGTCGCTGCACCGGTGATTTCCAGGTTCAGGTCGTCGCGCAAATCCGCTTCTTTGATCTCCGCGAGGGCGAGCGCGGTTTCGCAGACCAGCAGCCGTGCCCCCAGGTCCCGCGTGCTGGTCAGCAGCTCTTCAAAACCGGCGACGCGCAGGGCTTTGATCCGGTGTTCTTCGTCGGGCACCACGAAGCTTTTTGCCAACAAGCGCACCGCATCCCCGGCAAAAAGGATGGTCACCGGCTTGGCGGTACCCACCCCTGTGGCCGCCAACACCATGCCATAGTGTAATCTGGAAAAATCGCCGCTGTGCAGCACAAGAGAGAGCTTGTCGATGGCCATGTGAGTGCCCTTCAGGCGGCGTGTTGCGAGAGATCGTGAATCGTCGATTGGCTGCCGCACAGCGCACATTTCGGGTCGCGCGGCACCTTGACGGTGCGGAACCGGGTGGCCAGCGCATCGTAAATCAGCAGCCTCCCCGCCATGCTGTCGCCCAGGTCCAGCACCTGCTTGATGACTTCCATGGCCTGCAATGAGCCCATTACGCCGCCCAGGGCGCCGATCACGCCGGCCTCGGCGCAGCTGGGGACCGTGCCAGGCGGTGGCGCTTCAGGGAAAATGCAGCGGTAACACGGCGCCTCGCCGTCAAACGCGCGGTAGGTCGCAAGTTGTCCTTCGAACTGTCCGATCGCGGCGGAAACCAGCGGGACCTGCGCGAAGTAGCAGGCGTCGTTGACCAGAAACCGGGTCTCGAAATTGTCTGTGCCGTCCGCGACAACGTCATAGCGGGAAATGAGGTCGACTGCGTTGCCTGCCGTCAGTCGCTCATTGTGGGCTTCGACAGTCACATCCGGGTTCAGGTCGTTGATGGTGTTGGCCGCACTCTGAATCTTCGGTTGGTCGACATCACCGGTACCATGGGCAATCTGGCGCTGCAGGTTGGACAGCGCGACAATGTCGTCATCAACGATACCAATAGTGCCGATACCCGCAGCGGCGAGATACATCAATAGCGGTGAGCCAAGCCCACCGGCTCCCACCACCAGAACACGTGCGTGCAGCAGTTTTTGCTGACCGGCCCCACCAACCTCGCGCAGGATGATATGGCGCGAATAACGTTCGACCTGGTCGTCAGTGAAGTCCACAGACCCTAAAGACCCTCAAACAGCGCCGTCGACAGATAGCGTTCCGCGAAGGACGGGATGATGATGACGATGGTTTTGCCTTCCATCTCCGGGCGGCTACCCAGTTCAACCGCGGCGGCGACGGCCGCACCTGATGAGATGCCGACGGGAATACCTTCGGTCGCGGCCAGCTCGCGGGCGAAACTGAAGGCGGTCTCGTTGCCGATGGTCAGGACCTCATCGATAATGGCCGTATTCAGAATTGAGGGGATGAACCCGGCGCCAATGCCCTGAATTTTGTGCGGCCCCGGTTCGCCGCCGGACAGAATCGGGCTGTCTTCCGGTTCCACGGCGATCATTTGCAGCTCGGGTTTGCGTTCTTTGAGCACTTCACCAACGCCAGTGATGGTGCCGCCAGTGCCGATGCCCGAGATGACAACATCGACCGCACCATTCGTGTCGTTCCAGATCTCTTCAGCTGTGGTGATGCGGTGAATCTGCGGGTTGGCCGGGTTATCGAACTGCTGTGGAATGACGGCGTTGCCGATTTCTTCCTTCAATTCCTCGGCGCGCTGGATCGCGCCACGCATGCCTTTGGCCGCAGGGGTCAGTTCGAGTTCGGCACCCAACAGCAACAGCATCTTGCGTCGCTCGACCGACATGCTTTCGGGCATGACCAGAATCAGGCGGTACCCCTTTGCCGCGCAGACAAAGGCCAGGGCAATGCCGGTATTGCCGGAGGTGGGTTCGACCAGCACCGTATCCTCTTTCAGGACCCCTGCCTGTTCCAACGACTCCACCATCGAAATCCCGATCCGGTCTTTGACGGATGCAATGGGGTTGAAAAACTCCAGCTTTGCCAGCAGGTTGGCGTTGACCTTGTGTGCGTTCGCGATGCGATCAATACGCACCAGCGGCGTGTCGCCCACGGTATCGGTGATCGAATTATAAACCTTGCCACGGCCTTTGGTGCCGTCTTTGGTCACGCTCATCTTTGTCTCCTGTCGGCTCTTGCCGTCAAATTGTGAAGTCGATCCGGTCGCGCGATTCGCGGGGGACGCTTTCTGATGAGGCCTCCGTACACAAATCGTCGATGCTCACCGAATCCAATTGCGTCATCATGTCGTTCTGCAGCCCGTCTAGCAATGGTGCGATCACGCGCTGCCCCATGGCTGATTCCGAGCTGTAGCCGGTTTCTTTCTCGTCTTCCATGGCCGCAATCACCCGGACAATTTCGCCGACCGTCACCCGTCGGCGTTCCTTGGCCAGCAGATAGCCGCCACGGGGCCCGCGCACTCCTTTCAGGATACCGCTGCGCACCAATTGCTGCATCACCTGTTCAAGATAGCGCTGCGGGATTCCCTGTCTTCGGGTGATCTCTTTCGACTGCACCGGTTCTGCCCGCGCATTATAGGCAATATCGACCACCGCCTCGAGGGCGTAGAGCGTTTTACGCGAGAGCTTCAGCACGGTTTCATGCTCCGCTGCCGGTAGAGCCGAAGCCACCGGCGCCCCGGCCGGTTTCGCTCAATTGATCGACGCCGGTCCAATTGGCCTGTACCACCGGTGCGATGACGAGCTGGGCAACCCGGTCGCCGCGCGCGATGGTGAAGGGTGCATCCCCGTGGTTGATTAGAATGACGCCCACTTCGCCGCGATAATCCGAATCGATCGTGCCGGGGGCATTCAGCACGGTCACCCCATGCTTGAGTGCAAGGCCGGACCGTGGGCGCACCTGGGCTTCGAAGCCTTCGGGTAGGTCGATTGCAATGCCCGTGGGAATGAGCGCGCGCGCGCCGGGTTTCAGAATCACATCTTCTCGTCCTGCCGCCAGCAGGTCGGCGCCTGCTGCGCCGTCAGACTGATAGTCGGGAAGCGGCAGGGTCTTGCCGTGGTCCAGCTGCCTGACGCCAATGTCGACCCGGCTTGTCAAGTGGCGTCCGCCAGTTCGTCTGCAATGCGGCGGGCCAGTTGCGCTGCCACGGCCGCTTTTGACCCTTCAGGCCAGTCTTCAACACCGTCCGGCGTGACCAGATGAACTGTGTTGCGATCGCCCCCCATGATGCCGGTTTCCGGCGAAACATCGTTGGCCAAAATCCAGTCGCACTGCTTTTTGGCCAGCTTGGCTTGCGCATGCGCGACCACATTTTCCGTTTCGGCTGCGAAACCGACTACGAGGCGGGGCCGGTCGTTGGCGTGCGCGGCAATACGGGCCAGGATGTCGGGGTTCTCTTTAAGCTTCAGCGCCGGGGGCGCGCCGCCATTCTTCTTGATCTTGTCGGTCGCCCCGTTTTCGACCCGCCAGTCTGCGACCGCAGCGACGAAGACGCCGATATCTACGGGCAGGCTGGCCTCGCAAGCGGTCAGCATCTCCGTGGCGGATTCGATTCGTATTGTCTCAACCCCTGCAGGGTTGTCCAGTTCGGTGGGGCCGGACACCATGGTTGTTTTGGCGCCCAGCGCGGCCAGTGCCTCGGCAATGGCATAGCCTTGTTTTCCCGACGACCGATTGGCGATATAGCGTACCGGGTCGATCGCTTCGTGCGTCGGGCCCGCCGTCACCAGCGCGGTGCGGCCTGCCAACGGTTTCGAAGCATCGGTTGCAAAGAATGATTCGACAGCCTCGATGATCTCCGGCACCTCCGCCAGCCGTCCGCTGCCGAACTCACCGCAGGCCAGGTCGCCCGCAGCCGGTCCAACCCGCATGATGCCATCGTTTTCCAGTGTCGCCACGTTGCGTTGCGTTGCTGGATGGCCCCACATCTCGACATTCATGGAGGGGGCAATCATCACCGGTTTGTCGGTGGCGAGCAGTGCCGTGGTCGCCAGATCGCGGGCCAGACCATGCGCCATGGACGCCATCAAATCAGCGGTTGCAGGCGCGACCAGCACGAGATCGGCCTCGCGCGACAGGCGGATGTGCCCCATTTCTGCTTCATCGGTCAGCGAGAACAGATCCATATAGACTTTTTCGCCGGTCAGACTCGATACCGATAGCGGCGTCACGAACTCGCTGCCTGCCTTGGTCAGGATGGCGCGGACGCTGGCGCCGCGGTCCTGTAGCCGGCGGACCAGTTCAAGGCTCTTATAGGCAGCAATACCACCGCCAATAATCAGCAATATCCTTCGATTCTGCAGCATCGATGCCCATTCTACGTATGAAAAGTGTGGTTAACTTAATTATCCACTCTGCTTATGCAAGATAATCCTGTTTCGGAGAGATTCCCGCGAAAGCCCTAAAGGCTGAACAAGAGTGCCGCCAGCAGGCCCGCGATGACCCATAGCGCCGCGGTCTGAAGGCGTTGTTTGTCGGCTTTTTCATGCGCAATCAGTCTGGCACTGTCCGGGTGCAGGCGCACACCCTCGTCTGTAAAGGCTTCAACGCGGGTCTTAAGCTGTTCGGCCGCGAGGGGAAGATAGCGGGCCAATGTCTGCAGGCTCTCCAACCCTTCGCGCAGATAGGCGTCCGGCCCCATATTGCTCTCGATCCAGCGGGTCACCACCGGCGGCGACACTTCCCACATATTGATGCTGGCATCGAGGTGTAATGCCAGGCCTTCCGCCATCACCATCGTCCGCTGCAGCATCAGAAGTTGTGGCTGGGTATGCATGTCAAAGGTTTCAGTGGTCTTGAAAAGCTGTGACAGAAGTCTGCCAAACGAGATTTCGCTGACCGGACGTCCGTTGATCGGTTCGCCGATGGCGCGCAGCGCCTGGGCGAACTGGCTGATACTCTTCGTGCGTGGCACATAGCCGGCTTCGAAGTGCACCTCGGCGATTCGGCGGTAATCACCCAGATGGAAGCCGCGCAGGATTTCCGCCAGGTAGCGGCGGGATGCTTTGTCCAGGCGGCCCATAATGCCGAAATCGACGGCGACCAGCGTCCCGTCCGGTGCCACGATCAGATTGCCCTGGTGTAGATCGGCATGAAAAAACCCGTCGCGCATGACCTGCAGCAGGAACACGCGCACAAGCACGCGGGCCAACCTGTCCAGGTCATGCCCGGCATCGATCAGCGCCTGCCGGTCGTTGACAGGGGTCCCGTCGATCCATTCCGTCGCCAGAACCCTCTTGGCGGTGCGCGGCCAGTCGACACGCGGGATTCTGTAGTTTGGCTCTTCCGCCATGTTCTCGGCCAATTCGCTGGCGGCCGAAGCCTCATATCGGAGGTCCATTTCGATTTCGACGGAGTCCGCGAGGGTCTCGACAACGTCGATGGGGCGAAGCCGTCTTGCATCGGGCACCCTTCTTTCCAGCAGACGTGCAAGCCATCTGAAGGTTTCCACGTCCCGCCGGAACGCTGCTTCAATGCCCGGCCGCAGGACTTTTACCGCGACGGGGATGCCGTCTGACGTAACGGCCTTATGGACCTGCGCGATGCTGGCAGCGGCAACGGGCTCATCCTCGAATGTCTGAAACAGCGCATCAATCGGCTGTTCGAGCTCTTCCTCTATCGTGGCGCGCGCCTCATCGCTGGGAAAGGGAGGCAGGCGATCCTGCAGCGCCGTCAGGGCTTCTGCGACATCGCCGCCCAGCAGATCGGGCCGGGTGGCCAGCGATTGGCCAAGCTTGATGAAAGACGGGCCGAGCGATTGCAGGGCAAGGCGCAACCGCTCCCCCTCTGATTTGTCGCGCATGGTCCGCCGGCTGAACATGCTCAGCCAGCGAAGCGCTTTCAGCACCGGGGCGGCATCGCTGATCTGCTCCAGTGGAAACAGCGCATCGTGGCGCGCCAGCGTGCGGGCGATGTGCAGCAGCCGGAAAAACTGGCGCAGGGAATCGAGCATGGGCCTTAGATGCGCCAGGCTGAATGCATGGCAACGACACCGGCGGTCATTTGCCGATGTTTCACCATAGACAGGCCGGCATCTGAAATCATGGCTGCGAACGGCTCAGGTGCCGGGAATTTGCGGATGCTCTCGACAAGGTAGCGATAGGATTCTGCGTCCCCGGCAATCATCCGGCCCATCTGTGGGACGATATTGATTGAGTATGCGTCATAGAGGCGTCTTAGAACTGCATGGTTCACCGTGGAGAATTCCAGACAGAGAAACCGCCCGCCGGGCTTCAGCACCCGCCGCGCTTCACGCAGGGCCGCGGGGATGTCGGTTACATTGCGGATGCCGAAGGCGATCGTATAGGCGTCGACGCTCCGGTCCGCCAGCGGCAGGGCTTCGGCGTTGCCGCACAACCAGTCCAGATGATCCAGCCGCCCGGCATCGACACTGCGGTCACGGCCCACCCGCAGCATATCGGCGTTGATGTCGCAGACGCTTACATGCGCCGGTGGCTGGCTCTCTGCGAGTTCGCGATTCGCCCGGTCCAGGATTCGAAAGGCGATGTCGCCCGTACCGCCGGCAACATCCAGAATGTGCATGCCGGGGCGCGGGCGCAGCCAGTCAATCATGGCGGACTTCCAAAGCCGGTGGATGCCGCCGCTCATGGCGTCGTTCATGATATCGTAGCGGGTCGCAACAGACGAGAAGACCCCGCCGACAAGGGCGGTCTTCTCCGGGGCGGAGACCTGCCGGAATCCGAAGTCGACGGTGTAGTCTTCGCCGGAAGATGCTGTGTTTTCCGCGTTTTCTTCTATCATGCGCGCACCTTACCGCAGTGCTGCCCTCATGACACCCTGATGTAATGCCTGAATTGCCTGAAGTTGAAACCGTCTGCCGGGGGTTGCGCCCGGTCCTCGAAGGGCGTCGGCTCACCAATGTGCAGGTGCGGCGGCCCGACCTGAGATTCCCGTTGCCGGTGGGCATGGCAGACTCGCTGCGCGGCCGGGTGGTGGAGCGAATCGACCGGCGGGCCAAATACATCCTGGCCTATCTCGACGATGGTCAGGTGCTGATCATGCATCTGGGGATGTCGGGCAGAATGAATTTGTGGGCACCGCAGGGTGACGAGGCGCCGCCGGCACTCCATATCCATGACCATGTGGTGTTCGAGGCGGGCAACGGCAGCCGGGTGGTGTTCCACGATCCCAGGCGGTTCGGTTACATGACGTTGGCTGAAGCCAAGACGTTGGAGACGCACCCCTATTTCGCTGCGCTGGGACCGGAGCCGCTGGGCGACGAGTTCAGCGCGGCCTATCTGTCAGAAGCCCTGCGGGGCAAAAGAACGCCGATCAAATCGGCCTTGCTCGACCAGCGTATCGTTGCAGGTCTGGGAAACATCTATGTCTGCGAGGCCTTGTTTGAGGCGGGGGTTTCGCCGCGGCGGCTGGCGGCCAATGTTGCCGGCACACGCGCCGAGCGGCTGGTGCCGCAGATCAAGGCAGTGCTTGAACGTGCGATCGCCGCCGGTGGGTCGACATTGCGTGACTATGCACAGGTGGATGGCGAGCTGGGCTATTTTCAGCATAGCTGGAAGGTTTATGGCCGCGAGGGAGCGCCCTGTAGAACGCCTGGCTGCGAGTCTGTGGTTCAGCGGATTGTGCAAAGCGGACGCTCGACATTCTATTGCCCGTCATGTCAGAGGTAGAGTTATGATGAAAGCGCTTCTGATCTGTCTGATGATGATGGCGGGTACGGCTGTGGCTCAGGATGCGCCTGTCTATGTGGCGGGCGTCTCGGGCGTGCCACTAATGCCCGGCTTGACCGAGCTGGAAGATGAAACCGTTGTCTTTGACAAACCCGGCGGACGCATCGTCGATGCCGTTGCCACCGGGGCCATGCCGACCGACCAGGTGCTTACCTATTACTCTGAAGCTCTGGATGTGTATGGCTGGATCGACGCGGTACCGGAAATTGCCGACGGGCTGATCGTCATGCGCGAGGGCGAAGTGCTACACCTGCGAATCCGCGAGGCGGAAGGCGGGGTCCGGGTTCATTATTCTCTGGCCCCCTACCGGGCAAAGCCTTAGGGCGTTTCTCTGGCTTGTCAGCCGCGCGAAGCTCTGCCAAAACCCCCGTCACGCTGATTCGCACCGACATCAAGAGGCTCCATCCATGTCCTATGAGAACATCACCGTCGACGAGCATGGCGCAGTTGCGCTGATCACATTGAACCGCCCGAAGGCGCTTAATGCGCTGAATGGCGCGCTGATGGACGATCTGACGGCGGCGCTGGCCGCCATTGAAGCCGACGCCGATATTGGCTGTACCGTCATCACCGGCAGTGACCGGGCGTTTGCCGCCGGGGCGGACATCAAGGAAATGCAGTCGAAAGATTATATCGATGTCTTCATGGAAGACTTCATCACGGCCAACTGGGAAGCGGTGACGCGTACACGCAAGCCGGTGATCGCGGCGGTGGCTGGCTACGCCCTGGGCGGTGGCTGTGAGCTCGCCATGATGTGCGACTTCATTATCGCGGCGGATACGGCCAAGTTCGGCCAGCCTGAAATCAATCTCGGCGTCATCCCGGGTTCGGGTGGCACGCAGCGCCTGACGCGGTTTGTCGGCAAATCGAAGTCGATGGAAATGTGTCTGACGGGCCGCATGATGGACGCCGAAGAGGCCGAACGCGCTGGCCTGGTCAGCCGGATCGTGCCGGCTGATGATCTGGTCAAGGAAGCGCTTGAGGTGGCGGCTAAAATCGCGGCGCAATCGCGGCCGGCGGTGATGATCGCCAAGGAATCCATCAACCGGGCCTACGAGACGACGCTTTCCGAAGGCGTTCGATTCGAACGCCGGGTCTTCCATTCGCTGTTTTCATTCGATGACCAGACCGAAGGCATGTCCGCTTTTGCCGAAAAGCGTTCCGCGCAGTTCAAGAATCGCTGATCGCCCAGCGGTCATCGGTTGGTTGACGCCGGTTTTGGGGCGGTCTATAAGCCGCGCCCTGATCGACAACACAGTTTAGATAGAACGGAAACGTAATGGCTAATTCGCCACAGGCCCGCAAACGTATTCGCCAGAGTGAGCGCCGCACGGAAGTGAACCGTGCCCGCCGTGGCCGTATTCGCACCATGATCAAGGATGTCGAAACCGCCATTGAAGCCGGTGATGCTGCTGCGGCTCAGGACGCACTGAAGATTGCGCAGCCAACCATCATGCGCGGTGTTTCAAAGGGCGTGATCCAGAAGAATACGGCGTCGCGGAAAATCTCCCGTCTGTCGAATCGTATCCGCGCGCTCGGCGCCTGATAGTCCAGCCCTTCCTTTTTTTAGCAGTCCCGTGATGCTTGCGTGGCGACCTTTTGGTTGCCGCGCTTATGCTATTGCGCGAGCGTCGAACTGTCGGCTTCTATATCTTGTGGCGGGCGCCTGCACATGACACATGGTTGTCACAGAAGCGTAAAATTTCTGCTTTGGGCTGTTGCCAACTCCCCGTGTTTTTGTAATCCTAATCTCCTGACTCGGTGTCGGAGCCGGTCCCTTAAAAGTAAAAGCTAAGAAAAAGCAGACTTCCAATACGGTTTTTTGCTGCACGATTTCTTTGCACTCCTGTATTCAGGTGATGCGCGTGACGGCGGATACAAGGATCGGGCGAATTAGTTGGCGGTCTGTTACAGAAGAAAGGGCGGGGGGAAATGCCAGGATATGCGGGGGATCTTTCGCCGAAAGAGGCGTGGACTCTTTTGGAATCAGATGCTTCAGCCACGTTGATTGACGTGCGCACACGGGCCGAATGGACATATGTCGGCG
The DNA here is from genome assembly GCA_046290575.1 of Alphaproteobacteria bacterium. Classification (GTDB taxonomy): domain Bacteria; phylum Pseudomonadota; class Alphaproteobacteria; order SMXS01; family SMXS01; genus JANQQJ01. Next base: position 296,926 of record JBKAGX010000001.1, read on the forward strand.
TGCCTGATTTGTCGCCGGTTAATAAACAGACAGTTTTCATCGAATGGCAAATCTTCCCCGACGGTAGCCGGAACCCGGCCTTCGATCAGCAGGTCGATTCGCTTGAGTTGGACAAGGACACGCCGTTGCTTTTTCTCTGCCGGTCCGGCGCCCGGTCTGCGGCGGCGGCCAGTTTGATGACGCAGCAAGGTTTCACCCGTTGTTACAACGTCGCCGAAGGCTTTGAGGGGGATCCTGATGGTGCCCGCCACCGGGGCAGTGTGAATGGTTGGAAGGTCCGCGGATTGCCGTGGATGCAGGGCTAAGGGGGTTAGCACGGTGGACAAGATGGTCGGCAAAGGGATCGAATCGGCGCAAGGGGGCGCGACGCCGGAGCAGCAAATCGCCTGGCAAAAGGTGCGAGAGAAACTAAGGCAGGAGTATTCGGATGCGACGTTTGACAGCTGGCTGAAGCCACTGGCGTTGCTGAAGGCAAGTGCAGAGGGATTGCTGATCGCCGCGCCGACCCGTTTCATGAGCGACTGGGTCCGTACCCATTATCTGGCGCGCATCGCCGATTTCTGGCTGGAGGAAGCTGGCGACAAGGTCACAGCCGATCTGATCGTCGATATTGATCTCGCCGGATCCGGTGAGGCCTTGCCGCACGCAAAGCCGGCACCGGCAGCCTCCGCAGGAGGCCATGGCGGTGGGCCTGGGCCAGAAACCTATGTCGGGCCGCTTGATCCCCGATTTACCTTTGACAGTTTCGTGGTCGGCAGCTCCAACGATCTGGCGCATGCCGCAGCGCGGCGGGTCGCGTCCAGTGACGCTGTACAGTTCAATCCGTTGTTCCTTTATGGCGGCGTCGGGCTCGGCAAAACGCATCTGATGCATGCCATTGCGTGGCACATCAAGCAGGTCACGCCGGATCGCCGGGTGATGTATGTCTCGGCGGAGACGTTCATGAACCAGTTTATCCGGGCGCTGCGTTTTAAGGACACCATGTCGTTCAAGGACCAGTTCCGGTCCGTCGATGTGCTGATGATCGACGATGTGCAGTTCATCGCCAACAAGGACGCGACGCAGGAAGAGTTCTTTCACACCTTCAACGCGCTGGTCGACCACAACCGCCAGGTCATTATCTCGGCGGACCGGTCGCCGTCCGACCTGGAGGGGATCGAAGAGCGGATCCGCTCGCGGTTGGGATGGGGCCTGGTCGCTGATATCCATCCCACCGACTACGAGCTGCGCTTCGGTATTCTTCAGTCGAAGCTGGAGCAGATGGAAGACATCAGCGTGCCCGCCGACGTGCTGGAATTCCTGGCTCGGCGGATCACCTCGAATGTGCGTGAACTGGAAGGTGCGCTCAATCGGGTCGCTGCTTATGCGGATCTCACCGGCCGGGCGGTCACGATCGATATGACGCAGGAAATCCTGCAGGATCTGATCCGCGCCAATGACCGCCGTTTGAGTATCTCGGAAATCCAGCGCCATGTGGCCGAATACTTCAATGTGCGGCTTGCCGAGCTGCTCTCGGCGCGCCGGGCGGTTTCCATTGCCCGGCCGCGTCAGGTGGCGATGTACCTCTCTAAACAGCTGACCTCGGCCAGCTTGCCGCAAATCGGGCGCAAGTTCGGGGGGCGTGACCACACCACCGTCATCCATGCGGTCAAGCGGATCGAAGAGCTGCGCGAGATCGATGGTGTGCTGGATGAGGATATCGAAAACCTGAGGCGGATTCTCGAAGGTTAAAGGCCTCTCAAACCGCTTTACTTCCGGCCTTTTGCGGAGGCCGGGCAGCAATAGATTTGCGTGCAGTCAGGGCGTCTCTCTGCTAAGGTCTGTCTCCGGTTGACAGTGGCCCGAACGGGCCGTCGTCCGGCTTACGGGGGCTTCTTCTTTGGCCTTGTGAGAGTTCGAACAAAAACAGGGCCTTAGGGGCCAAAACCGATCCTGTCAAAAGCCACAAACGCAAATTCATGAAACTGACTATTGAACGAGCGGCCTTGTTGCGCTCGCTGGGCCATGTGCAGAGCGTTGTTGAACGCCGTAACACAATACCGATCCTGTCCAATGTGCTGCTGGAAGCTGCAGATGGCTCATTAAGCCTGACGGCGACGGACCTTGACCTCGCTGTCGTTGATCATGTCGCTGCTGACGTCGGTCAAGGCGGTGCCATTACGACACCGGCGCACACGCTCTATGACATCGTCCGCAAACTGCCCGACGGTGCTCAGGTGGCGTTGGAGTACGGCGGCGAAGACCAGAAGCTGACATTAACGTCGGGCCGGTCCCGCTTCGTGCTGGCCTGTCTGCCGCGTGAAGACTTCCCGGTGATGGCGGAAGACGATCTGCCGCATCGCTTCACGCTGCCCGTCGACCAACTGGCGCAGCTCATTGACAAGACACGGTTTGCGATCAGTACTGAAGAAACCCGCTTTTACCTCAACGGAATTTATCTGCACGTGACAGACGAAGCAGAACCCGCCTTGATCGCCGTGGCGACAGACGGGCACCGATTGGCGCGTGTTCGCCTGCCTTTGCCGGACGGCGCGGGTGGTCTGCCGGGTGTGATCGTCCCGCGCAAAACTGTCGGCGAAGTGCGTAAGCTTCTCGAAGAGGCCGATGGCGGGGTGCAGATAGGCTTGTCTGAAGGAAAGATCCGCTTTGAGTTCGATGGCGCGGTGCTGACGTCGAAACTGATTGACGGCACGTTCCCGGACTATGTGCGCGTAATCCCGACGGCGAATGATCGTGATCTGGAAGTTGACGCCAAATTGTTCGCCGATGCGATCGATCGGGTCTCGACGATCTCGAATGAAAAATCCCGGGCGGTGAAATTTATTATTGAGCCAGAGCGCCTGACTCTCGCGGTCAACAGTCCCGACAGCGGTTCTGCGACTGAAGAGATCGCCGCGGGCTATGGCTCGGAGTCGATGGAAATCGGGTTTAATGCCCGTTACGTGCTCGATATTATGGGTCAGATCGTTGGCGACAACGTGAAGCTGTCGCTGGCGGATTCTGCGGCCCCCACGCTGGTACAGGACGGCGGCGATGATTCGGCGCTCTACGTTCTGATGCCGATGCGGGTTTAGTCCGGATCGCGGATGCTGCACGCCCGCGATGTTGCCCACATGGCTGAAGGGGCTACGCCGGCCTTGCTCGCCGTCAGCCGGCTGACCATGACGGATTTCAGGAACTATGCGTCACAGCGGCTGGAAACCACTGCCGCTGTTCCGGTTGTGCTGACGGGCCCCAACGGAGCTGGCAAGACCAATGTGCTTGAAGCGCTTTCCTACCTGACGGCAGGCCGCGGCCTGCGCGGCGCGCGACTGGGCGAATTGGCCCGGATTGGCGGTGCCGGGGGATGGTCGGTCGCGGCCGAGGTCGAGACCCAGACCGGGCGCGTGTCCATTGGCACCGGCATCGAAGGGCGGACGGCGGCCAGCACTGATTCTGATGAGGACGGTGTTGACCGGCGACAGGTCCGCATTGACGGCGCAAGCGCCAGAGGCCCGGCAGCGCTGGCAGACGTACTGCGCGCCATCTGGCTGACGCCGCAGATGGATGGGCTGTTCATCCAGGGCCGGTCGGAGCGGCGCCGGTTTTTGGACCGTCTGGTGTTGGGCTATGACCCGGAACATGGGCGCCGTGTTGGTGGTTTTGAACGCGCCATGCGCGACCGGGCGAAACTGTTGCGCGATGGTACAGGCGATGATGCCTGGTTGGCCGCGCTGGAAGCGCGGATGGCAGAAGCCAGCGTTGCGATTGCAGCCGCGCGCCGTGAAACGGTGGGGCGGCTGCACGCTGCGCTTGCCCAGGGCCTGGGGCCGTTCCCCAAGGCGGGCCTGGCGCTGGAAGGGTTCGCCGAAGAGCTGCTTGAGGCACACGCCGCGCTGGAGGTCGAAACGCGGCTGCAAGACCAGTTGCGCACCAATCGTCCCGCGGACGCCTCGTCGGGCCGCACCCGCGATGGCGCGCATCGGACCGACCTGCTGGTCACGCATCTGGACAATGGCATGCCGGCGGGGTTGTGCTCCACGGGCGAACAGAAGGCGCTGCTGGTTGCCGTGGTGCTGGCCGATGCGCGGCTACAGGCCGCCTATCGCGGGGCACCGCCGGTCTTGTTGCTCGACGAGATTGTCGCGCATCTGGATGGGGGCCGCCGCGCGGCGCTGTTTGATGAAATTCTGGCGCTCGGGGCCCAGACCTGGCTGACAGGAACGGACCGGGCGCTGTTTGAACCGCTAGACCGGATGGCGCAGTTTGCCATGGTAGAGCATGGAAAGGTAACGGGACTCGATGGCTGAAGACGAAACCAAAAACGGCGATCTGCCGGAAGCGGCAGCTGACGCCGGAAACAATGAAGAATATGGCGCGGAGTCCATCAAGGTTCTACGCGGACTTGATGCCGTCCGTAAGCGCCCGGGTATGTATATCGGCGACACTGAAGACGGGTCCGGCCTGCATCATCTCGTGTTTGAGGTGATGGACAACGCCATTGATGAGTCGCTGGCTGGTCATTGCGACGACATCAATGTGATCCTGCACTCGGACGGCTCTGCCTCCATCAGCGATAATGGCCGCGGTATTCCCACCGATATTCATGAAGAAGAAGGTGTTTCAGCCGCCCAGGTCATCATGACGCAGCTGCATGCAGGCGGGAAATTCGACCAGAATTCCTACAAGGTCTCCGGCGGTCTGCACGGCGTGGGCGTCTCTGTGGTGAACGCCTTGTCGGAATGGCTCGACCTGCGCATCTGGCGCAACGGAGAAGAGCATCATATGCGTTTCCAGCATGGTGAGCCCGATGCCGACCTCACGGTCGTTGCAGAGGCCGGGGATCGGACCGGCACAGAGGTGCGCTTTCTGCCGTCGACCGATACGTTCGGCGACATTATCTTCGACTATGACCGGCTGGAGCACCGGCTGCGCGAACTCGCCTTTTTGAATTCCGGTGTGAAGATTACGCTACGGGATCATCGCCACGCTGAACGCAAAGTGGTCGAACTCTATTATGAAGGCGGTGTCTCTGCTTTTGTCGCCTATCTCGATCGGAACAAGACCGCGCTTTATGAGCCGCCGATCATGATTACCGGCGAGCGTGACGGCATCACCATGGAGGCCGCGTTGCAGTGGAACAACGGCTACCACGAGAATGTGCTCTGCTTTACCAACAACATTCCGCAGCGTGATGGAGGGACCCATCTGGCGGCGTTCCGCTCGGCCTTGACGCGGACCGTCAACAACTACGCCAATCAGAGCGGCCTTGCGAAGAAGGAAAAGGTGAACCTGTCTGGCGAGGATGCACGCGAGGGGCTGACCTGTGTGCTCTCGGTCAAGGTGCCTGACCCCAAATTCTCCTCCCAGACCAAGGACAAACTGGTGTCGTCGGAGGTGCGCCCGGTGGTCGAGGGACTGCTGAACGAGAATCTGGCAGCCTGGTTTGACGAACACCCCAACGAGGCCAAGGGCATTGTCGGCAAGGTGGTGGAAGCAGCTGTTGCCCGTGAGGCGGCCCGCAAAGCGCGCGAGCTGACCCGGCGCAAGAGTGCGCTTGATGTGGCAAGCCTGCCGGGCAAGCTGGCCGACTGTCAGGAACGCGATCCGGCGCTGTCTGAAATCTTCATCGTCGAGGGTGATTCGGCCGGCGGGTCCGCCAAGCAGGGCCGTGACCGGTCCAACCAGGCGGTGCTGCCGCTACGGGGTAAAATCCTGAACGTCGAGCGCGCCCGCTTTGACCGCATGCTGACATCTCAGGAAATCGGCACGCTGATCACGGCGCTGGGTACCGGGATTGGGCCAGAGGAATTCAACCTGGAGAAACTGCGCTACCACAAAGTCATCATCATGACCGATGCCGATGTTGACGGCGCCCATATTCGTACCCTGCTGTTGACATTCTTCTTCCGTCAGATGCGTGAGCTGATCGAAGCGGGCCACCTCTATATTGCGCAGCCGCCGCTTTACAAAGTCTCCAAGGGCCGCTCGGAGGTTTATCTGAAGGACGAAGACGGTCTCAACGAATACCTGATTGATGCCGGCGTCAAAGATTCGATTCTGGAGCTGGACGACGGGGCACAGGTGGCTGGTGAGGATCTCAAGAGGCTGGTGCAGCGCGCAGCGCGCGCCAAGTCACTGATCGATGCAATCCCGTCGCGTTACTATCGGCCACTGGTGGAGCAGTTGGCAATTGCCGGGGCCTTGAATAATGACGTTCTGGCCGATTCGGAACAGGCGTCTCAAGTTGCCGATTATATTGCCACACGCATGAACGTCCTGTCGCTGGAGACTGAACAGGGCTGGTACGGCGCGCCTGGAGAGGCGGGCGGATTGACCTTCGGGCGTGAGGTGCGGGGCGTGACGGAGGAATATGCGATTGACGTCTCATTGCTTGATTCCGCCGAGGCGCGTGCTCTGGATTCGCTCGCGCCGGAGCTTCAGAAAACCTACGCGAAACCTGCTATTTGCCGACACCGCGACGATGCAACAAAGATTACATCGCCGCTGGAGCTGCTGGCGACGATTACCAAGCTGGGCAGCCGGGGCATCTCGATCCAGCGCTATAAGGGGCTGGGCGAAATGAACCCGGGCCAATTGTGGGAAACGACGCTCGATCCTGATGCACGCACGCTGCTTCAGGTCAGGGTCAGTCACGCTGACACGGCCGATGAAATGTTCTCGAAACTGATGGGTGACGTGGTCGAACCACGCCGTGAGTTCATTCAATCGAATGCACTGCAGGTCGCTAATCTGGACGTATAGCGCCACCCGTTCCTCCCGGAGGAGGTATGGCCAAGAAGTCTGGGGGCCGGTCCCCGAAACGTGGCAACGCGAAAAAGCCGGTGGCAAAATCAAAGAAGAAGACCGGTCGCCGGTGGGCGTTGCGGGTCGGCCTTGTCGTGGCCGGCGGTTTCCTTGCCGGGATAGGCCTGGTTCTTCTGTTTTGGGCGCTCGAACTTCCAGACGTTGATGAGACGCTGGCGGCGCATCGGCCGCCGATCGTGACCATTCTTGACCGCAACGGTACGCGGGTGGCCTCAGTCGGCGGTACCGGCGGGGGCTGGGTTGATGGTGAGGATCTGCCGTCTGTTCTTGTCGATGCTGTTCTCGCGATTGAAGACCGCCGGTTCCATGCGCATGGTGGCGTCGATGCCTGGGGTATTCTAAGGGCGTTTTTTGCCAATATCCGGGCCGGCGATTTTGTTCAGGGTGGTTCGACGATCACCCAGCAACTGGCCAAGAACATGTTCCTGACACCGGATCGCACCGCAAAGCGCAAGGTGCAGGAAATCATGCTGGCCTATGGGCTGGAGCGCCGCCTGGACAAAGATGAGATTCTCGAGCAGTACCTGAACCGGGTTTACTTCGGCAGTGGCGCCTATGGTATTGATGCGGCGGCGCGGCGCTATTTCGGCGTCGAGGTCGGTCAGCTCACCCTGACCCAGTCGGCGATGCTGGCGGGTCTTCTCAAAGCGCCCAGCCGCTATTCACCCGCCAATGACCCTGCAGCGGCTGAAGCCCGCATGCAGCTTGTGCTGGACGCGATGGTCGAGGCTGGCACGCTCGCGCCCTCACGGCGTGCGATGATCTCAGCGGTACCCGCCGTGCGGCCCGCGAGTGGCAACAGCACGCAGTATTTTGTCGATTGGGTGATGGACCTGCTGCCCGATTTCATCGGCGAACCGGCACAGGACACTACCATCCTGACAACGCTTGATGCGTCAATGCAGGCCGCCGCAGAAGCGGCGCTCAAGGCGGCCCTCGATGAGTCCGGTGCTAGCCGTAAGATCGGACAAGGGGCCCTCCTCGCCATGTCGGTGGATGGCGGTGTGCGGGCCATGGTTGGTGGCAGCGACTACCAGAAAAGTGAGTATAACCGCGCCGTCCGTGCGCTGCGCCAGCCGGGGTCGGCGTTTAAACTCTTCGTCTATCTGGCGGCGCTGGAAGCAGGCATGACCCCAGGTTCGAAATTTCGGGACTCTCCCTTCGTCTATCAGGGATGGCGGCCACAGAACTATGGTGGCGGCTATGCCGGGTCGGTCACGCTGCAGACAGCCTTTGCCAAATCGATCAACACAGTAGCGGTCAAGGCAGCTGAGGCTGCCGACCGTAGCCAGGTGATCCGCATGGCCCGACGTCTCGGCATCACGACCAAGATCGTCACAGAACCCAGCCTGGCGCTGGGAACCAGTGAAGTGCGGCTTATCGACCTGACCGGCGCCTATGCGGTTGTTGCCAATGGCGGTCGCGCGGTGATGCCGCACGGGATTGCAGAGATCAGGAACGCCAGCGGTGGGGTGCTTTTTCGCCGCACGGTTAGCCGTGATCCGGTTCTCTCTCCTCAGGTGGCGCGTCAGATGGATGGGTTGCTTCGGTCTGTGATCGACTGGGGTACGGGCCGTGCGGCCCGGCTGGATCAACGAAGCGCGGCTGGCAAAACGGGCACCAGCCAGTCCTGGCGTGATGCCTGGTTCATGGGCTATTCGGGCGACCTGGTGGCCGGTGTGTGGCTTGGTAATGACGATTCGTCATCCATGGAAAAAGTAACAGGTGGCAGTGTGCCGGCCCGGGTCTGGCGGGACTTCATGACCAGAACCAGCCGTTAGATTTCCCAGTCGGTCATGTGGTGCTGCAGATCGCCGGCATCGCGTTCTGAAACCACCCGTCCCCGAACCGACATGCCTGCTTCGTGCACCGTTTCAGGGTCGCCCGAGATCAGCGGGTGCCACCATTCCAGGTCTTTGCCTTCCGCCACAAGCCGGTAGCCGCAGGTCGACGGCATCCAGCTCAGATCGGCGATATTGTCCGGGGTCAGCACAACGCAATCGGGCACCAGCCTCTTGCGTTCAGGATATCGCGTGCACCGGCACGCCTCGATGTCGAGCAGACGGCAAACGACGTTGGTTGCGGTGATCTGACCGGTATCGGCGTCTTCCAGCTTGTGCAGGCAACACTTGGCGCAGCCGTCGCAGAGAGATTCCCACTCCTGCGGTGTCAGTGCATCGAGGCGTTTTCGTTTCCAGAACGGCGCGTCAGACATTGTGGCGCAGAATGAACTCCGAGACGCGCGGGGCAATCTCATTGTGCCAACGGCGGCCGTTGAAGACGCCGTAATGCCCCACGCCCGGCTGCACATAGTCCTGCTGCATCTTCAACGGGATGTTAATGCAGATATCGTGGGCCGCCTGGGTCTGACCCAGGCCGGAGATATCGTCCTTCTCGCCTTCCACCGTTAAGAGCGCGGTCTTGCGGATGGCTTCGGGCTTCACCAGCCTGTCCCGGTGGACCCATGACCCCCGGGGCAGATCGTGGTCCTGAAAGACCACTTTGATGGTCTGGAGATAGAACTCCGCCGTCAGGTCCATCACCGCCATGTACTCGTCATAGAACTCGCGGTGCTTCTGGACGCTTTCGCCGTCGCCCTCGATCAGGTGGTTGTAGTAGTTCACATGAGAGTCGAAATGCCGGTCGAAATTCATCGACATGAAGCCGGTCAGTTGCATAAAGCCGGGATAGACCTCACGCCAGAAGCCGGGTGCCGTTGGCGGGACGCGGGCGATCACATTTTTCTCGAACCACTCAAAAGGCCGCTCCTGGGCAAGCCGGTTCGGCACGGTCGGGCTGCGGCGCGTATCGATGGGGCTGCCCATGAACGTCATGCTGGACGGTGTGCTGGGATCATCCTGTTCGGACATCAGGGCAACCGCCGCCAGCACCGCGGGACCAGGCTGGCAGACAGCCATCACATGCGTGTTGGGGCCCAACAGGCGCAGATAATCGACGATGTAATCGGTGTAGTCGTCCAGATCGAAGCTGCCTTCAAAGGTCGGCACCATCCGCGCATCGCGCCAATCGGTGATATAGACGTCGTGATTGGGCAGCATGCTCTCAACGGTGCCGCGCAGCAGGGTCGCATAGTGGCCGGACATCGGCGCCACAATCAGCAGGCGCGGGTCATCGGGCCGCGGTTCGGCGCGGACAAAGTGCTTTAACTGGCAAAACGTCTTGCGGCCGACAATTTCTTCAACAATCGGGACGGTTTCACCGTCGATGACTGTCTCATCCAGGCCGAATTTCGGTTTGCCGAAGCGCCGGGTTGTCGACTCGAACAAATGGCAGGATGCGGAAATCGCCTTCCCCATCCAGGTATGCGTCCACGGATTATAGGGGTTGGTGAAGGCCATCTCGCCGGCCTCTGCCATGAAGCGCGCGGGCTGCATGGCCCACCGGCCGAATTCGTGCGTGTGGTAGAGCATTCAGGGCCTCCTCACCTCGACTATGGGTCTCTGCGCCCACTCAGTTTACGGCGCATCCTACGATACAGGCCCGGTTTGTCATAGTTTTGTAACTGCAACGACCGTCAGCCCCAAGCGCGTCAGCCAGCATGGTCCAGCCGTCGACGGTGGAGATCAGGCCCGGGAGATGCAGTTTCTTGGGAGACCCGGAAGGTTATCCGGCCGCGAGATTAAAGCAGGGATTTCAGGCCTTTGGCCATTTCCTCTGCATTCGTTCCCATGGAAAAGTGCCGGATGTAGCGTCCCTGGCAGTCCATGACGTAAACGAAAGAAGAGTGATTGATCAGATAGTCTTCCGGCGCATCGGGCGACGGTTCTTTGGTATAGAAAACCCTGTAGGCGCTGGCCGCCGCGGCTACCTGTTCCACGGTGCCGGTCAAGCCCCGGAACGACGGGTGGAAATGCTGCATATAGGTCGCCATGGCTTCCACGTCATCCCGCTCCGGATCGACTGACACGAAGATGGGTTGGATGGCATCAGCGTCGCTGCCCAGCATATCGAGCGCGGCTGACATTTCCTGCAGTTCCGCCGGACAGATATCCGGGCAATAGGTAAAGCCGAAATAGATCAGCTGATATTTGCCCCGAAAATCCTGTTCCGTTACGGCCGCCCCGGTGTGGTCGACCAGTTGGAAGTCACCACCGATAGGCACGGAATTGTCCCCTTCAACCTGGCAACTCTTGCTGCAGCCACCCATGCTGCCGGCCAGTACAAAAAGGCCAATGAGCAACGGCAGGTAAAGCGTCAGACGGCGGACTTGTGGGAGAAGGGTGGAAGCTTTTGTCATCTTGGCCCTATATATAGCCCAAGCGCCCGGCAAGATAAGAAGGAAACCGACGGTCAATGACAAGAATCCCAGGAAGATTTGTGGCTTCGGCTTTGGTTGGGCTGTTCGTTGGAATAACCGTTGGTCTTGCGCCTGCTTCGGCGCAAATGCCGGCCGATGCAAAGTTCATCCAGAACATTGAAAAGCGGGAATACAATGAGCTGATGACCTATCTGGTCAATGGTGGCAGCCCCAATGTCTATGATCAGGACAAGGTGCCCGCACTGGTCGTCGCGGCCCGTGAAAACGACGCCAGCATGGTGCGCTCCATCCTGGAATATGGTGCGCGGCCGGATCTCTACGACCGTGATAACGGTGAAACTGCGCTGATGGTTGGCGCGGGGCGCGGCAATGAAGACATTGTCCAACTGTTGCTGTTCTTCAAGGCCGATATCGATCAGCCAGACGATGGCGGGGAAACGGCCCTGATCAAGGCGATTCGAGGCGGCTATGTCTCGATTATCCGCCTGTTGCTGGAGGCGGGGGCAGACCCTACGCTGGCCGACTATACGGGGCTGGAGCCCAGAGATCATGCCTTGCGCGCGCGATCCCGCCGGGTGGTGCAGGCCTTCGACGAGGCGGTTGCGGCCCGGTGAACCACTCGGGCCCTCAACATATTGGGGGCAACCCTTGCTGAAAAGGCTATTGGGCATGCGGCGCCCAATCCCAAGGGCGCCCGAGATGACGCGGCTCTACGCAATCGGCGATGTCCACGGCAGGGTGGATCTTCTGAACCGGCTTGCAGACGATATCCAGGCTGACGCCGCCCCTTATGAGGGGTTTCGAAAAGTGCTGATCACGCTGGGCGATTATATTGATCGCGGGCCCGGCAGCCGCGAGGTCATCGACTTTCTGCGCGCGCCTCCTCTAGCGGGTTTCGAGTCGGTCAATCTCCTGGGCAACCATGAGGACCTGATGCTCCGGTTCCTTGAGCGGCCGTCGGTGATTTCCGACTGGGTGATGAATGGTGGTGATGCGACGCTGGCCAGCTATGGCGTCAAGCTGGTGCCGGACTGGGAAAAAAAAGAAGTGGCGTCAACCTTGCGCGATAAACTTCGTACCGTTCTGCCGGACGCGCACCTGAAATTTCTGAAGCAGCTAAAGCCTTACCATGTCGAAGGTGACTATATGTTCGTCCATGCCGGGGTGCGGCCGGGGCAGCCGGTCACCCAGCAGGACGCGCAGGATCTGATCTGGATTCGAGAACCATTTCTCCAGTCCAGAAAAAACCATGGGAAAGTTGTCGTGCACGGCCACTCGGTCGCCTATCAGCCGGAGGTCTGGCCGTCAGAAAAGCGCACCAGCCGGATCGGCATCGATACCGGCGCCTATCTGACCGGGCGGCTGACCTGTCTGGCGCTTGCCGGACAGACGCGAACCTGGCTGCAGACGCCGGTCAATCCGCGCTTCGCCTAGACGGGTTTTGTTGCGCCCGCGCCGATATGGCTATTCGTCGCGCGTATCCGGCATCTGGGACCGGCGCTTCATATAGCCTTTGAACAGCACGGCCAGGCCACCCATGACGGCGAGCACGAAGACCATAAAAGCGATAAGAAGCGGAAGCTGTCCGTCACCCATGTTTTTTCCTTAAGGCATAGCGAATTGCGAGCGGGTTATATCGGCTGAACCCGCCCCGTTCAATGAAATCAGAACAGGCTGTCGCCGCTTTCCAGAAATTCTCTCTCTTCCAGGGTGGTTTGCCTGCCCAAAACGGCGTTTCTGTGCGGAAATCTTCCGAACCGTTTGATCACATCGTGATGCCACCGGGCAAACCCCAGTAACCATTCGTCGTCCAGACCTTCATGCAGCCTCATGGATCGTTGCTGGACCGCGATATCCTCGGCATGTTGAAACGGCATGTAGAGAAACAGCCGCATTAGTTTCGGGATATCCCGGTCGAGGCCCCGTGCGATGGCGGCTTCGGCGACGTCCAATGCCATGGGGTCGGTTTCGAAGGCACGCGGGCTTTCCCGGAACATGTTCCGGGGAAACTGGTCAAGAACAATGACCAGGGCGACCGTGCCCTGGGCCGTCCTGGTCCAGTCTGCGAGCCGCCCGCTAGCCGCTGCGTCATACACGCCGCTGAACCGGTCAATAATCTCGCGGTCGAAGGCCGGGTCGGCGTTGAACCATACGTCGCGGCCTTCACCGCCGCTCCCGTCCGGTTGGGGCAGGGAATCGGGCGTGAACCAGAAATCCAAGACGTCTTCTATTTTGTGCATGATGTAAGAATAGTCTTCTCTAAGCTCTGGTCCAGCCTGGGCCGCTGCCGTGCCGCGACGGTTGCCAAGTCTTTCCCCTGTCTGTGATACTGACCTCACGAAGCCAGGACGATATGCCATGGACCACAACCTTGCAGTAGACGACGCACCCTGGGTGATCATGGAGCCCGATGGTGATGCGCTTTGGGTCAAGTTTGGCGGCGCCTGGACGGTTCAGCACTCGGCGTCGGTGTTTCAGCAGCTGACACAGGTGGGCAAGTCGATCACCCGCGGCGCGCTGTTCGACATGACCCAGATCCGCTATATGGACACCGTTGGCGCGTGGCTGCTTTACCGGACAGAGCGCGAATTCCGTGAACGCGGCGTGCCGGTCGAACATGTGGGGTGTACCCCCGAACAGCGCAGCTTGATGGATCAGGCAGAAGAGCATGATCAGCCCTGCGCTGTTGAACCCCCGGACCGCCCTCAATTCCTAAGGCTTGTAGAAGATGTCGGCGGCGGCGTGGTCGGGGCATTCGACAAGATGCGCACCGCGCTCGGCTTTATGGGGCTGGTCCTGGAATCGCTGGTCAGCGGCGCTTTGCGTCCGAAACGGTTCAGGCTGACGGCGACGATCAACCAGATGGAACTGGTCGGCGTCAATGCGTTGCCGATCGTCGGACTGATCTCGTTCCTGATCGGTATTGTCATTGCCTATCAGGGGGCGCACCAACTCAGACTTTTCGGGGCGGAAATCTTTACCGTCGATATGGTGGTTTTCGCCGTTTTGCGTGAATTCGGTATTCTCCTGACGGCAATTATGATTGCCGGCCGGTCGGGCAGCGCGTTCACGGCTGAAATCGGCTCCATGCAGTTGAATCAGGAAATCGACGCGATGAATGTCATGTCGATTTCGCCGATTGAAGCCCTGGTGCTGCCGCGTTTCGTCGCGCTGGTAATCATGATGCCTTTGCTGACCTTTTATGCCGATATCGTGGGCATATTGGGCGGGCTGGTGATCAGTTGGGTGGCGCTCGACATCTCCCCCGCTTTGTTCATCGAACGCGCACAAGCGGCTTTTACCATCGAAAATTTCAGTGTCGGAATGATCAAGGCGCCGATCTTTGGCGCGATCATCGCGCTGATCGGGTGTCACGAAGGCATGCAGGTTAAGGGCAGCGCAGAAAGTCTTGGCAGCCACACCACGTTGTCTGTCGTTGAAGCGATTTTCATGATTATTGTCCTCGATGCGTTTTTTGCGATCTTCTTTACCGAGATCGGTATCTGACCGTGTCGACACAGCTTCAGGAAAAGGACGATCAAATCGACCCGAATGACCACGTCATTTCAATCCGCGGCCTGAAGGTGGGCTTCGGTGGTCCCGACATTATCAGCGGCCTTGATCTGGATGTGCGGCGTGGCGAGGTATTGGGCATTGTCGGTGGGTCGGGAACCGGTAAGTCGGTGTTGATGGGCACGATTTTGGGCCTCATTCAGGCGCGCGCCGGGTCGATCAAGGTGTTCGGCCACGAAGTTTGCGGCGAGTCCGCGACTCAGAAACGTGACCTGGAGAAACGCTGGGGCGTGCTGTTTCAGGATGGCGCGTTGTTTTCCGGTCTGACCGTTGCGCAAAACGTCCAGGTGCCCTTGCGGGAGCAGATGAGCGGTGTGCCCCGCGCGTTGATGGATGAAATCGCGGCCATGAAACTCTGCATGGTCGGGTTGCCGGCGGACGCAGGCCCGAAGTTTCCCTCAGAGATTTCTGGCGGTATGCGTAAGCGCGCGGGGATCGCGCGGGCGCTGGCACTGGACCCTGAGATTCTGTTTCTGGACGAGCCCACGGCGGGCCTTGACCCTATATCAGCCGCCGCGTTTGACGATCTGATCAAGGAGCTTCAAAGGGTGCTGGGACTGACCGTGATCATGGTGACGCACGATCTCGATTCGTTGAACGCGATCTGTCACCGTATTGCAGTACTGGCCGAGAAGCGTGTAAGCCTTATTGGCCCCATGGATGAAATGCTGGCCAGCGATCATCCGTGGATTCGGCAGTACTTCCACGGTCCGCGCGCCCGCGCGGCTCATCTTGGACAGCGTTAGGACGACAGCAGCCTCATGGAAACCAGAGCCCATCACGTTCTGATCGGAAGCTTCGTTCTGGCCATGCTGGTCGGGTTGGTCCTGACCATTCTCTGGGCATCAGGCTCCGATGGTGACCGCGATTATGACACTTACAGAATCTATTTCGATACGGCTGTCACCGGGCTGAGTCCGTCCGGCGAGGTCCGGTATAGCGGTCTTTATGTCGGAACCGTAACAGATATCCGCCTCGACCCGAATAACCCCAGCCGTGTCCGGGTGACCATTGAGGTGGTCGAGGGAACGCCGATCACGACAAATTCGGTCGCGACCCTGGAAGTTCAGGGGCTGACCGGTGTTTCCTTCGTGCAGATCATTGCCAATGATTCAGATCGCGCGACGGCCGGTGCGCCGCTCGAAGCGCCTGAAGGGGAAGACTATCCGGTGATTCCATCTCGCGTGACCGGCTTGCAGGGTGTGTTCATGAGTGCGCCCGAGCTGCTTGACGCCGGGATTCGGTTGCTCAATCAGGCGAATAAAATCGTCAGTGACGAGAATATTCAGAAGATCGTTGCGATCATTGACGACATCCAGACCGTGACCGGCGGTGTTGCTGGCCGTACGCCCGAAATCGAGGAGGCGATTGTCTTGTTGAGAGATGCGCTGGACAAGGCCAACCAGGTTGCGCTCAATATCAATTCGCTGACGGAAGACGAGCTGCCGCTGTTGATTGCCGACCTCCGTACGGCGGCCCAGAACTTTGAGGAGTTGGGCGGCACGCTGAACGAAACCGTCAATGAGAACCGGCCGGCAATTGCGCACTTTACGTCGTCGGCGTTGCCGGAACTCGGCCAGTTTGCCGTCGAGGCCCGTCGGTTGGCAGCGGCCCTCGGCCGTATTGCTGAGCGTATTGAACAGGGTCCGGCCGACTTCATCTTCCCGCCGAAGACACCACAGATTGAGGCGCCCGCAGAATGATACGATCTCTTCGTTTTCCGTTAGGTGTGGTTGTACTGGCCTGGGTGTGTGCGGCCTGTGGCCCTCTTGTCGAACTGCCTAATAGTGGCCCAGCGCCTTCACTCTACACGCTGACGCCGGTCCCCGCGCCTGTTGGTGAAGGAACACAAGCGCTGCTGCTGGTCGAAGATCCGACCGCCGCAGGCGGCCTTGATTCGACGTTGCTGGCGCGCCGGTCTTCGCCGACGGCGATCCAGTATTATGCCGGTGGGCGGTGGGCAGACCGGCCAACGGTAATGCTTCAGTCGGCTCTGGTCGAAGCGTTCGAGCTCTCTGGCCAGCATGTTTCGCGTGGCCGTGGCGGCACCTCGGTACCGGCTGATTTCGAACTGCAGACTGATCTAAGGGACTTTCAAGCTGAATTTTTCGATGGCGGAACAATTCCCGAGGTGCGCGTCAGACTGGCGCTGACACTTGTGCGTCTGGGCAAACTTGCAACCGTCGGCAAGACAAGCATCGAAATCACCCGGCGGCCGGTTGGGTCCAGCCTTGACGCTGTGGTGCTGGCTTTCGACGAGGCCGCCGATGAGGCGATGGCGGAAGCCGTTGCTTGGACGATTGAGCAGATCAAGGCGAGCCGCTGACGGATTTGATGTAACTGGCAGCTTGGGAGTATGCTTCTTAGGTCCTTGGGGAAGGAGCAGACGATGAAGGCACTGATACTGGCCGCAGCGCTTGCGTTGATTTCTGTATCTGGAGGCGTTTTTGCCAGTGAGAGCAGAACCACCATCTGGCTGGGGTCCAATCCTGACATCGACGAGGCTGCGGTGATGATGAACCGCGGAGATTTTTCCGGCGGTCTGGTGCGAACAAAGCGGGTGATCGAGGAACAGGATCTGCATATTTATGATCTGGCCGCGGCTTACAACAATCTGTGTGTCGGCAATTTGGGCCTGAAGCTGTACCGCGCGGCGATCAAAGCATGTAACCGGGCGCTGCGATATCGCCCCGGTATGTGGCAGGCGTTCAACAATCGAGGGAATGCCTATCTGGGGATGGCCAAATACGACAAGGCGATCGCAAACTATCATCGGGCGATGCAGGCGCGGCCTGATCTTCAGCTAATTGAGTTCAATCTTTATCTCGCCCTTGATGCCAGACAGCGCGGCATTCCGGCTTCTGTTACAGAGCAAGAGGGTTAGGAGATATACAGACTGAAAGATCTGGGGCCGGGGCAACCCCGTAAACGTAGCGGTATGACGGAGGCATGTAATGTCGTTCTGGTATAGGAATTTTGTTGCTGCATCGGCTATTGCGGGGACATTTCTGCTTGAATCTGTGTCGGTCGCGTCGCTGCCGCCCAATCCGGCCGTTCCCGAGAGCGGCAAGATTGAATTCGACGTCTATCGAAAAGACCAGAAGATCGGGTCGCACAAGCTGACTTTCACCCAGCAGGATGATCAGCTGCAGGTGGACATCAATGTCAAATTCAAGGTCAAGTTCCTGTTCGTCACTGTTTACAAGTATCAGCATCGGGCGACTGAAATCTGGTCCGGTGACCAATTGGTGTCCTTGAGCAGCGAAACAGAGCAGAACGGCAAGGAGTGGAGCCTCGAAGCGGTTGGTAACGAGGCGACAACCTTTGTCGAGGTCAACGAAGAGCGGCGCGTCGTGCCGGACCGGTTGTTGCCCACGAGCTATTGGAATGTGCAGATTGTCGGCCAATCCCAGCTGTTGAATACCCAGTTCGGGACCGCCATTGATGTGGATATTACCGACCGCGGGCAGGAGACCGTCTCTGCGATGGGTCAGGATGTCGATGCTCAACGATACAATATCAGTGCCTTTGTTGAAGAAACCAGTCAGCCGGTCAATGCCGATGTCTGGTACGATATGCGAGGTGAGCTGGTAAAACTGCAATTCGTCGCCAAGGACGGCTCGGTCGTGGAGTATCGCCGGGTTTCCTGATCGCAAGGGTGTTATGAACCGCCGGGCCTGATCCGCGAGGCGCTCGCTGGCGTATCAAGTCGGTCATAACGATTGCGCCTTTATGCCGACATCCGCCCCCATCATTGTCCTGTTTGGAGCCGATCTACGGCTTGAGGATCAGCCCGCACTCCATGCGGTTGCCGCGGAAGGCGCGCCGGTCCTGCCGCTCTATATTCTCGATGACAGTATCTCCTGGGCGCCGGGGGCCGCCAGCCGCTGGTGGCTGCATCACAGCCTGCAAGCGCTTGCTGAAAATCTTGAGACATTGGGGGCGCCGTTGATCCTGAGGCGTGGCCCGACGGTGGAGGTCTTGCAGGACCTTTTGGCCGAAACGGCCGCCGAGGCTGTTTTCGTCTGTGATTCTGCGGAGCCGGGGTTATCGGCGCACTTGTTGTCTGACACTGGTCTTCCATTGCGTGTCTTTCCCGGCAACTGGCTGCACCAGCCAGGTGAGGTGCTTACGGGCGGCGGCGCGCCGTTCAAGGTCTTTACGCCTTTCTACAAGGCCTGTCTCAACAGGCGGGTTACAGCGCCGCTGCCGGTGCCGCGAACTCTCGTGCATATGGAAAACCCGCCCGATTCCGATCAACTCGACTCTTGGGGGCTGCTGCCCAGTCCAGTGGATTGGGCGGGCGGGCTGCGCGAGACGTGGCAGCCAGGCGAGCGGGGCGCTCTTGAACAGCTCGACAGGTTCATTGACGACGCGATTGCCAACTATAAGGAGGGCCGCGACATCCCGGGAAAACCGGGAACGTCACGTCTATCAGCCCATCTGCATTTCGGCGAGATCAGTGCGCGGACCGTTTGGCACCGCATATCCCGCCACGCTGAGGCGGATAGTGCCGGTGCGGCGTCCTTCCTGCGGGAGCTGGTATGGCGGGAGTTTTCACTTCACCTTCTACACCACTTTCCATCGATGCCCGATGCCCCATTGCGGTCGGAGTTCGCCAGCTTTCCGTGGCAGGACGACACTGAGGGCTTTGAGGCATGGTCGCGCGGCTTGACCGGGTACCCGATCGTTGACGCGGGTATGCGCGAACTCTGGCATACCGGATGGATGCACAACCGGGTCAGGATGATCGCTGCATCATTCCTGATCAAGGACCTCAGAATAGATTGGCGGCGGGGCGAAGAATGGTTCTGGGATACGCTGGTGGATGCAGATTTGGCAAACAATTCAGCAAGCTGGCAATGGGTGGCGGGCTGTGGTACTGACTCTTCTCCGTATTTTCGGGTCTTTAACCCGGCACTGCAGGCGCGGAGATTCGACCCGGACGGGTCTTATATCCGCCGATGGGTTCCTGAACTGTCAGAACTACCAGACGAATACTTGGCGGAACCTTGGACAATGCCAGCACTGGACCGGGAAGCATTAGGGGTCAGGCTTGGGCAAACCTACCCGTTTCCTATCGTCGATCACGCGGCTGCGAGGCGCGCCGCGCTTGACGCTTATCAACATATGAAAATGATTGCTGGACTGGACGGATAATCGTTAATGACAGGATTGGGCCATTCCTTGAAACTTGTTGAGACTCCACCCGTTCCGACGGCGACTGGGCAAAAGATTGCCGTTATCGGGTCCGGCGCTGCCGGCCTCGCCGCGGCCTGGGCGCTATCGAAGCGCCATCAAGTTACGCTTTACGAGGCTGATGATCGTGTCGGCGGCCACTGCCACACAGTCGATGTTGAAACGCCCTGGGGCGCGACGCCTGTCGATACCGGTTTCATTGTCTACAATCAGCTCAATTATCCCAATCTCTGTGCGATGTTCGACCATCTGGATGTTGAAACAAAGGCATCCAACATGTCCTTCGCTGTGTCGATCCGTGATGGCTGGCTGGAATATTCCGGCAACGGTGCGAAGGGCCTCTTCGCGCAACGGCGCAACATGGCGCGACCGCTCTATTGGCGCCTGGTTTGGGACGTGCTCCGGTTCTACCGCGAAGCACCGCAACTGCTGGCCAATGAAGATCTAGAAGCGATCACGCTGGGCGAACTGCTGGATCGCCAGCACTATTCGCAGTTCTTTCGGCACAATCACCTGTACCCGATGGCGGCGGCAATCTGGTCGATGCCGGTTCACAAGATTGAAGATTTTCCGGCAGCGACGTTCCTGCAGTTCTACCAGAATCATGGTCTGCTTCAGCTGAAAGACCGGCCACAATGGCGCACCGTTGTTGGTGGCAGCCGGTCCTATGTGAAGGCTGTGCTGGAAGATTTCGGCGGCCCGGTCAGAACAGGAGATCCGGTGACGGCTGTGACCCGTGCGGACAATGGTGTCGTGGTGAAGACGGACGCTGATGAAGGTGAACGCTTCAACCACGCAGTTATTGCGGGACATGCGGATCAAGCGCTGGCGATGCTCGGCAACCCGACGGATCAGGAACGGGCTGTTCTGGGTGCGTTTGACTATGAGCAGAACCGGGTGCTGCTGCACCGTGATGAGTCTTTGATGCCGCGGCGGCGCGAGGTCTGGTCCAGCTGGAATTATCTGTCCAGTGGCGGCGGCTCGTCAGAAGACCGGCTGTCGGCGACCTATTGGATGAACCGGTTGCAGTCTATTGACCCGCGTGTTCCGGTTTTTGTGACGCTTAACCCCCTGCATGAACCGGCCCCGGATACGGTGATCAGGGAGTTTTCCTATGATCATCCGGCCTTCGACGCCAAGGCGCTGGCGGCTCAGAAACAGTTGGGCACGCTCCAGGGCGTCGGCGGCATTTCCTTTTGTGGCAGCTATTTCGGATATGGCTTCCATGAGGATGCCTTTACATCCGGGCTGAACGCCGCGCGCCGGTTTGGTGTGCCGGCGCCGTGGGAAACGGAACGCCCGGACATGGCCGCGACGGCCGCGGCCTAGGGCAGATCATGCGCTCGGCCATTTATCCTTCAACCGTGATGCATCACCGGGTGCGGCCCTTTAAGCACCGTTTTGTGTATCGGGTTTTTTCGTTGTTGCTCGATGTGGATGAAATCCCGGCGATTGCCAGGCGATCAAAACTGCTCTCGCACAATCGCTTCAATCTGTTCAGTTTTCGTGACCGGGATTTTGGGCCCGGCGATGGTACGCCGCCACGCGAATGGGTGGAAACCAGCCTGCAGAACCAGGGGTACAATTTCCCGGTCGGTAGCATTGATCTGCTGTGTTTTCCGCGGATGTTCGGCTATGTGTTCAACCCGCTCAGCATTTATTACGTGCACGATACGGATGGCGTGTTGCAGGTGATTCTCTATGAAGTTACCAACACCTACGGTGACCGTCACAGCTATCTTCTACCGGTCGAGCAGGAGACCGGCACCATCCGCCAGAGTTGTGACAAAAACCTCTATGTGTCGCCATTTATCGATATGGAGGCACGCTATCATTTCCGGTTGGCCGAACCGGGCGAGACGCTTGGGGTGGCGATTCGAGAAGAAACACCCGATGGCAATGTGTTGTTCGCGGCCATGACGGGCCAGCGCAAAGCCTTGAATGACCGCACGCTTGCCCTCATGTTTTTGAAACATCCTTTGATGACGCTGAAGATTATCGGCGGTATTCACTGGGAAGCATTCAAGCTCTGGCGAAAAGGGGCTAAGGTTTTTGGCCACCAACCCCCGCCCGTCGAGCGGATTACCTAACAGGGAACCGGAGAACGCGATGAGGGAGCCGTCGCAGCCCCGCGCAGAACCCGCAGGGCAGTTGGCATCACAAGGATTGGGTTTACCGCTCAAGGCCTGGACCGGTCTTGGCCGCGTTATAGGCCGCGCCGGCGAAGGCCGTTTGATCTCTTTTGTCGAAAACCACCTGCGCAGTGGCGTTCTGACGATTGAATTCCCCTCCGGGGACCGTCGTACCATCAGGGCGCCCCAGCCGGGCGTCGAAGCGGACCTGCTGATCAGAAGCTGGCAGACGATCCGGCGCCTGTTCGCGGAAGGCAGCGTCGGGTTTGCGGATGCTTACATCGATGGCCATTGGGATTCATCGGATTTGGGCGCGTTGCTTGAGCTGTTGGCCGGCAACAGGCTGGGCGCAAAGGACGACATTAACGGACAATTCTGGTCCAAGGCGCTGCAACGTCTGACCCACGCCAAGCGGCCGAATACAAAGCAGGGTAGCCGCCGCAACATCGCCGCGCATTACGATGTTGGCAACGAGTTCTATCAATCCTGGCTGGATGAAACGATGACCTATTCGTCAGCCATCTTTGCCGAGCCGGATATGCCCCTTGCGGAGGCACAGCGCGAAAAATATCGTCGTTTGCTCGATCTGATCGACCCGGCGCCGGGCGAACGTATTCTTGAAATCGGCTGCGGCTGGGGCGGGTTCGCAGAGTTTGCCGCGCGTGAGCGCGCGGTCGAGGTCACGTCGATCACGATTTCAGAAAAGCAATACGACTTCGCGCGCGAACGGATCCGAAATGCGGGCCTCGACAATCAGGTGTCGATCGAGATGCGTGACTACCGTGATGTTACTGAAACCTATGACCACGTGGCGTCGATTGAGATGTTCGAGGCCGTGGGCGAGGAATATTGGCCCGCCTTTTTTGACAAGGTCGCGTCCAGCATCCGCCCCGGCGGCCGGGCCGGGCTGCAGATCATCACGATCAATGATGAGGGGTATGAGCGCTACCGCAACAACCCTGATTTCATCCAGACCCACATCTTTCCCGGTGGGATGTTGCCGTCGATACGGGTGTTTCGCGAGCATGTCGTCGATGCAGGCATGCGCGTGCTGAACGACTCCTTCTTCGGCAAGGATTATGCTCACACCCTGCATTTGTGGCGCGAACGGTTCGAGGCCGCTGCCGACACCCTCACCTTTGAAGGGTTAGATGAGCGGTTCCGCAGACTCTGGCGGTATTATCTGGCTTATTGTGAAGGCGGCTTTCGCGCCGGCACGATTGACGTGATGCAGGTGGGGCTCACCCGGGACTAGTTATCGGTTTCTGTAGATTAGCGGCTTGCCCCGGTAACCCTGCCGATGATTGGAAAGTAGATGAAGTCCGGCAGGGCCGCGGTCGCTTTCACCAGCCAGGTGAAGCGTTTCGGGAAGGTGATCTCGAACCGGCTGGACTGCAATCCCGAGACAATCCGTTTTGCTGCCTTTTCCGCTGGGATAAGGAAGGGCATCGGGAACTCGTTCTTGTCGGTCAGCGGTGTTTTGACGAAGCCGGGCAGGATCACCTGAACCTTGATGCCGGTTGCTGCCTGTTCGCAACGCATGGCTTCTGCCATATGGGTCACGGCAGCCTTGCTGGACCCGTAAGCCGCACTCGTGGGCAGGCCTTTAACGCCGGCAATTGATGATACGATCGCGATGTGCCCTTCGCCGCGGTCTTTGAAACCGGGCAGCACGGCGCTGATGCAATGCACCGTGCCCTGCACGTTCAGGCGATAGGTCTCGGCGAAGGCTTCGTTTGTCCAGTCATCAAGGGTGAGTGGCAGATAGGTGCCGGCATTGAGAAGCGCCACATCCAGCGGTCCAAGCTGGTCGCTGATCTCGGCGACGACGGCCCGCATGCGTTCGCTATCGGTAATGTCGCCTGGAAAAGCGGTGATGCTGCCCGGCAGGCGCGTCGCCTCGGCCACCAGACTGTCCAGCTTGTCGGCCGACCGCGCTGTTGCGGCGACATGCGCGCCCTGCGCCGCCAGTTCCAGGCAGGTCGCACGGCCGATGCCGGCGCTGGCACCGGTCACCCAGACCCGCTCAAAGGGAAGTGTCATGGGAGCGTTCGGCTAGAACCGCACGAACGGATTGACAAACATGCCGATCAGGCCGGTCATCTTGATCGGCGCATCCAGGACGGTCAGGCAAATGCAATCCTCGCCCCAGTCAGCGACCGGGCTGTGATCGACGTCACCGTCGCAGACTGCAAGACCACCGCGACCGTAGTGGCCGCTTTCGTCAGAGAAACCGCCGGCAAGCACCAGCGTGTATTCAATACCCTTGTGGGTGTGGCGCGGCATCTTCTCACCGGCCCGGATCCGAAGCAGGCTGGCCTTGAAGCTCTTATCAGCCAGCGGCACTTCACATTGTTCCAGTCCGGGGCCGCGTGCGACCCAGTTCAATCCATCCAGATCAGCGGCCAAATACTGACGCAACGGATGTGGCACCACAGCGCAGGTCGCTTCGTCATGCTGGATTGGCGCTGGTATCGCTATTGGCTCATCGTCGGCATCCAGGCGGGCCAGCGTTTCGTCCAGTAACGTGTCTGAAACTTCTGATGGATCGATCGTCTCGAACAATGCGCCTGCAATGGCTTCGATCTCGCGGTATTCGCTACGGGAGCTTTCGCCCATCGCCAGCTTTGAGGCGATGACCAATGAGGGCCCTTCGGCCAATGCGCCCGACGCATAGTCGAGCATTAAATCGTTATGATCCATGATCGCATTCATGGTTGTAATTCTCCAAGTGTTCCCCGCAGGCGTCCAAGCGCCAGCCGAATTCGTGATTTTACGGTGCCGAGGGGCAGGCCCAGCTCTTCGGAAATAACACCGTGGGATTTGTCCTCGAAAAACGCCTTCTGAAGAACTTCCTGCTGTTCGGCGGGAAGGGTTGCAATCCGGTCGCGTAGCGTGACGGATGCTTCGTCCGACTCGACTTTTTCATCGGCGGCCGGCCCCTGTTCCGCGACAGGATAGTTTTCAGGCTCGATTTCCGGCCGCATTTCGCGCCTCAGCATGTCGATACGCTTGTTACGCGCAATCGTGAAGATCCAGGTCGACAGCGCTGCTTTCGAGCGGTCGTATTGTTCCGCCTTGTTCCAGACGATGATCATCGCCTCCTGGCTGATTTCTTCAGCCGTTTCCGGGTCGGCACCGCCGCGCAGCATGAAACTTTTCAGCCGCGGCGCGAAATGATCGAATAGCGTCGCAAAGGCCTTGCGGTCGCGCGACTGTGCGACCCGATTGATCATGGCCTCCAGATCAGCACCATTCGCTGTTCTGTTCTTCATATTTCTTGGTGTACCTCGACGGACTCCAGCGGCGGACGGTTCATTCAAGGTACTGACCATATTGATTGATGTCATCCCGTGCCTCTCCAACAACGTTCCCTATACGGGTCATCTAGGCAAACGGATCACTCAGGAGGTCGCCCCTGATGTCCGGGCTTGCTCGTAATACGGCACCGCGGGTAGGTTCGCCTGCGGTAACCCTTGCTGGCAGCAGATTGAAAGTATCACATGGACCGCCCGGACGATTTTCTAGCGCTGGTTCTCGATGTCTGGGAACGCGGTTTCCTGGGAGCAACAGTCGGCCAGGTTCTGACGGCTTTGGGGATTTTTGTTGTCGCGCTGCTGCTGCGGCGGCTGTTTGCACACTTTATCGTGGAGACTTTGCGGCGGCTCGCCAAGCGCAGCACAACCAAGATCGACGACAAGGTTGTCGACGCTCTTGATGCCCCGCTTCGGCTGGTGCCAGTCATCATCGGCGTCTATTTCTCGCTCGATTATCTGGAAATGGACCCGCAATATTGGGAAATTGCGGTCCAGTTTGAGCGCTCGTTGATCGCCTATGCGATCTTCTGGGCCATTTACCGGCTGGTCGGCCCTTTCAGCTATGCCTTTGATCGACTGCATGAGCTCTTGGGCGTCACCATGGTCGAATGGCTGGTCAAGGCCCTGAAATTCATCATCTTTTTCATCGGCGCGGCGGCCATTCTGGAAATCTGGGGCATTCAGGTCGGCCCCTTGCTTGCCGGGCTCGGCCTGTTCGGCGTCGCGGTTGCGCTGGGCGCGCAGGATCTGTTCAAGAACCTGATCGCCGGGGTGCTGATCCTGGTCGAAAAGCGCTTTGCGCGCGGCGACTGGGTGCTGGTGGACGGTGTTGTCGAAGGCACAATCGATTCCATCGGTTTCCGCTCAACCTATGTCCGTCGTTTCGACAAGGCTCCGGTCTACGTGCCCAATGCGAAAATGGCGGACAATGCGGTCACCAACTTCACCCGCATGACCCATCGCCGGATCTACTGGAAGATCGGCGTTGAGTATGGCACCACAATCGAGCAATTGCGCGAAGTCCGCGACGGGATCGAAAGCTATGTCCTGGGTAATGACGATTTTGCCCAGCCGCCGGAGGTTTCGACCTTTGTGCGCATCGACAGTTTCAACGATTCCAGCATCGACATCATGCTCTACTGTTTCACCAAGACCACACGATGGGGTGAGTGGCTGGAGATCAAGGAGCAGCTTGCCTACAACGTCAAAGAGATTGTTGAGGGGGCAGGCACCGGCTTCGCATTCCCCAGCCAGTCGATCTATGTGGAAAGCCTGCCCGCTGACCGGCCGGAAGTGTTCGTGCCGCCGGGGCAGGACACGTCGCAAAGCTAGTCGGCGGCAGCTTCCACGGCTCGCCAGACCCTTAGAAAATTACCGCCCCACAGCTTTTCGATTTCGTTGAAGGTGTAACCGCGCCGCACCAGTTCACGGGTCACGTTGAGGGTTTCTGAGGCGTCGTCCCACCCGATAATCCCGCCGCCGCCGCCGAAATCGGATGAAATGCCCACATGGTCGATGCCGATCAGGTCAACCGCATAGTCGATGTGATCGACCAGGTCGGCCACATTTGCCCGCGGCCATTGGGCATCAAGCGCCCTGGCCCGGTTGCGGAATTGTCCAATGGTCTCCTGGCTGGCAGCGCGGAACGCGTCGCGGCTGGTCAGCCCCATATCGACTGCAATCTGCCTGACGGCGGCGAGGCGTTCGGGATCTGGCGCTTTCAAATAGGTATCGAATGCGACGATCTGCGCCACTCCGCCACCGGCTGCAATGGCTTTCAGCGCGTCGTCGTTCAGGTTTCGGGGAACGTCCAGTACGCCCTGTACGGCAGAGTGGGAAGCGATTACCGGGGCCCTGGACAGGTGCGCGGCCTCCACCGCAGCCTCATTCGACGCGTGCGAAACGTCGATCATGATGCCCAGACGGTTCATCTCTGCAACGGCGGCACCCCCCAGATCTGATAGCCCGGCATGCGCGACCTCTGCGGCTTCTTCGCCCAGCTGCCCGCGCGGCGTGGAACTGTCTGCCAGCTGGTTATGCCCGCCATGCGTCAATGACATGTAGCGCGCGCCGCGCTGATAGAAGACCTCAATGTTCTTTAGGTCCTCACCGATCGCAAACCCGTTCTCGACCCCGATCATGGCGACCCGTTTGCCGGCCTGGGCGATGCCTATAGCCGCATCCGGTGTCAGCGCCAGCTCAACCTCGCCGGGGTTTTGGGTGACAAGCCGGTCGATGGCGTCGAATTTGGCAATCGCCGCCTCGTAGGCTTCGGCATAACCCTCGGGTGTCAGGTCACCCTGGGGGACAAATACGATAAAGAAGGCGGCGTCGAGCCCGCCCTCGCGCATCTTCGGCAGATCGACCTGCATCGGCCCGCGCAGGCCGGGGTCGGCCTCAGATGTTGCGTAATTCGGTGGAATGTCGACATGGGTGTCGATGGTGATCACCGCGTCATGGATCTGCCGGGCGGAATCTTCAATCAGCGCGACGTCTTCTTCGATGAAAGGCGGTGGAATGTGCGGCTTGTCGGCTGCCGAGACGGGCCCCGATGCGATGACCAGGCCCGCAAGAAGCGTCGCTGCGCTTCGCATGCTAAGCCCAGACTTTCTCATAAAGCGCTGCGATCTCTTCAGCGGTCGGGACGCGCGGATTGTTGCCGGGTGAGCCGGACGCAATCGCCTGCTCGGCCATGGTGGGAATTGACTCGAAATACATACTTTCATCAATGCCATAATCTTTCGGGGTGGGGACCTGCAAATCCTGGTTCAGGGCAACAAGCGCCTCAAGCAGCTTGTTGACCGCCAGCTGGTCGCCTTCGGCATCGGTCGCTATGCCCATCACCCGGGCGCAATCGGCATAGCGGGACAGGGCGTTGGGTGCCGAAAATTCGGTTACCGCCGGCAGCAGCATGGCGTTCGACAGACCGTGCGGGATATGGAAAAACGCGCCCAACGGACGGCTCATGCCATGTACCAGGCAGACACTGGCATTGGAGAAGGCCATGCCGCCCTGGGTTGCCCCCAGCATCATCTGTTCGCGGGCGGTTTCATTGTCGGGGTCGGTACAGGCAGTGCGGATATGGGTGTAGAGCCGCTGCATGGCCGACAGTGCGACAGAGTCGGAATAGGGGTTGGCGCGCTGGCTGACATAGGCTTCCATCGCATGGGTCAGGCTGTCGATGCCGGTGTCCGCCGTCGTCCGGTACGGTACCGACATGGTCAGCGTGTAGTCGATAATCGCGGCGGTTGGCAGGCAGGCCAGTCCGTTCATCAACATCTTCTCGCCGGACTCGGTATCCGTAATCACCATAATCTTGGTGACCTCGGACCCCGTCCCTGCCGTCGTCGGAACGCAGATCAGCGGCATCACGTCCATATTGGGTGTCGCCGGGACTTTGTAGTCGCGCATCTTGCCGCCGGCGCAGGCCAGCACATTCATCGCCTTGGCCGTATCCATCGGGCTGCCGCCGCCCAGCGCGATCAGGCAGTCGAAATCGCCGTCTTTCAAAATGGCCGCCCCGGCCTCGATTACGTCGGTGGTCGGGTCGGGGACCGTGTCGGAGAACACCTCAAAGCCATGGCCTGCCGTCTCCAACCGGTCCGTCACCTGGGCCACCTTGCCCAGTTCGACCATCATCGGGTCGGTCACGATCAGCGGGCGTTTGGCGCCCAGCTGGTCCATACAATCGAGCAGGTTGTCCAGGGCGCCGCCGCCGATGAACATAAGCTTGGGTGTTGCAATCATCGCAGTCATGGCGCCACGCTATCGCCCGTTGGTCAGGCGCGCAACACGCTCTATGGTGCGCGGCCTCAGTTCCGGAGGATTCCTGATGACAAACCGCAACAACCGGCAATGGATTCTGGCGCGCAGGCCACAGGGGGACGATTTTGAATCGGCCCTCGAATTTCGCGAAACAGGGGACGCCCCCGTGCCCGCCGAGGGGCAGGTTCTTGTGCGCCCGCATTACCTGTCGATGGATGCGGGCACGCGCATGTGGATGAGCCCGCGCGAAGACGCTTACCAGCCTCCGCTGCCGGTGGGCGCGCCGATGAGTGGCATGATGATCGGCGAGGTTGTCGAAACACGGCGCCCGGATTTCGCGGTTGGCGACAAGCTGCGTTGTTTCGGCCAATGGGCGGATTATTCGGCTGTTGATGAGTCTGCCGCGCTGTTCGAAAAACTGCCGGTTGAAGACGATATCCCGCTGCCCGCCTATCTGGCGATGGGTGGGCCCAATGGCTGGACCGCCTATGTCGGCATCGCCAATGTGGGCGAAGCCAAGCCGGGAGAGACCGTGTTGATCTCTGCTGCGGCGGGCGCCACCGGGTCATTGGCCGGACAGGTTGCGAAAAATCTGGGGTGCCGGGTGATCGGCCTCACCAGCCGCAATGAAAAATGTGCATGGCTGACAGACACCGCGGGCTTCGATGCCGCGATCAACTACCGCACCCAGGATGTCGGCGAAGAACTCCGGCGCCTGGCGCCGGATGGCGTCGACGTGTTCTTTGACAATGTCGGCGGCGATATTCTCGATACGGTGATGGGGCATCTGGCCATGTATGCCAGGATCGCCATATGCGGGCTGGTTGCGCATTATGCTGATGATGGCAAGCGGCCCGGTCCGATGAATTTCGATCAGGTGCTGATGAAACGCGCCACGATCAAGGGCTTTTTCTCGCCTGACTGGTTCAGCGAGTGCGAGGTGATCGAGAAGACGCTGAAGCAATGGTACCGGGCCGGAAAGCTGACTTACAATCTGGAGGTGGTAGATGGATTGGAGAACACGCTGGCCGCCTATCACCGCCTTTTCGAGGGCTCGAACATCGGAAAGGTGATGGTCAAGGTCTGACGCTGCCGCATTTCTGCAACAGGAAATTAACTTGTCCTGCCCGCTTGTTCCTCCTATATGCCAGCAGATCAGGACGTTTAAGACCGGGTGACGACAGCTTCGTCCCCAAGACCGAGCAAGACCCTTCCGGACCTTCAGCACTCTGAGACCCTGCCTGCGCGGTGCGCGGGTGGCTTAATCAAATGAAGACAGGACACAAGACATGACGACAGGAACCGTGAAGTGGTTCAACGCCGTAAAGGGCTATGGATTTATCGAGCCGGATGATGGCGGCGCCGATGCGTTCGTACACATCTCTGCCGTTGAGCGGGCTGGTCTGACCAGCTTGAACGAAGGCCAGAAGGTTGAGTACGAGCTTCAGGCTGGCAACAATGGCAAGAGCTCTGCAGCCAATTTGCAGGTGCTCTAGCCTTTGAGCGCTATAACCGGCATCTATCGCTGGTAACGAAAGGCCCGCTTGATAGCGGGCCTTTTTTGTTGGGGGTCACATATCGTACCCTTGGTGCGTGTTAGGCAAGGGGACAGACAGACATGCGTGTGGGAGTATCACTGCCGGTTCGAGAGATGGGCGACGATCTCATTGCGATCCGGGATTTTGCGCAGGCCGCCGAAGCTCTTGGGCTAACCCATCTTCGGGTGCCGGATCTCGTAATCCGCCCGGATAGCGGGCCGCTGCATGAACCGATGACGCTGCTGGCGTATATAGCAGCGGTGACGGAGAAAATCGAACTGGTGCCGTCGGTCATCGTGCTGCCGGCGCGGCCGACAGTTCTGTTTGCCAAACAGGCCGCGACGCTTGATCGTCTCAGTGGCGGCCGTCTCCGGATCGGGGTCGGCGTGGGCGGCAGCGAAGCGCAATATGCCGCACAGGGCTATGACTTCACGACGCGGGGCGCGCGCTGCGATGAGCAGCTTGATCTGCTCGAGAGGCTCTGGACCGAAGAAATCGTCGACTTTGAGGGGCGCTGGGACACCGTCACCGGTGCCGGCATCGATCCGCTTCCCATACAAAAACCGATTCCGGTCTGGATTGGGCCGAGCCCTGATCCCGCACCCAGCGTCCGCCGCAGAATCGGCCGTAAGGCGGGTGGCTGGTTTGTATTGGCGACGCCTGAAGACTATCCGGCGATCCGTGATGACATTGCGCGCGAGGCCGAAGCGGCCGGCCGGGTCCCGTCCGCAATCGGCACCGAAGCCGGTGTCGCGGTGGTCGGCCCGCGCGAAGCGGAATGGCGCGACCGCGTAAAGGGCTGGCATGATATCGGCCTGACCCACTTGTGCCTGCGGACGTTGGGCGGCGGCCTTGCGGTCGGTGACCATATTCCGAGTTTGCGTGATGCGGTTTCGGAAATGCCGGTTTAAAGGCAGCGACGTTTCTGAGCAGCCCGCCACCTGCTAAATTCCGATTACCGAGAGAAGACTGGGGAATTCCGAATGGGACGCGTTCTGGCAATCGGCCTCGATGGCTATTCGGAGGAACTGTTCGACGAGATGATGGCTTCAGGGGATTTGCCCAATCTGGCGGCACTGCGGGACCAGTCGGCCCGGGTGCGGTTGGATCACGGTCCGGCGCAGCGGTCAGGCCTGGGGTGGGAGCAGATTTCCACCGGTCTGTCACCCGATGATAGCGGGCACCACACCGCGGTCCATTTTCACACCGACAGCTACCGTGTGACTCACGAATCAGCGCGGAATGCGCCATTTCCAGCGAGTATGAAAGCGCGGACAGTCGTCTTCGATGTGCCCTATTTCGATCTGGCGCGCGCGGCCAATGTGGAAGGTGTGGTTTGCTGGGGCTCGCATGATCCCGGTATTCCACCACTGTCGCGGCCTGCGGGCGTTTTTGCTGAACTAGACCAGCGTGTTGGCGAGTATTCCGCGCCGGACTGGACCTACGGCTTTGCCTGGCCCTCTGAGGATCGCTGCCGCCAGATGGGCGGGGCGTTGGTCAAGGCGGTTGAACAGCGCTGTGATGCGGCCCTGTGGCTGTTTGATGAGCGGCTGCCCGATTGGGAGCTGGGCATTCTTGTCGTGGGTGAGCTGCATGGTGCGTTTGAGGGCCTTTGGCACGGTATCGACCCGGAACATCCGCTCGCTAGTGTCGCGTCGGCTGAAGCGGCCAAGCAGGCGCTGAGAGATATTATCTGCGCAGCAGATACGTTGGTTGGCAGATTGCGGGAGGCATTCCCCGATGCGTCGATTGTCTGTTTCACACCGCATGGCATGGGGCGAAATACGTCCGATGTATCGAGCATGGTTCTCTTGCCGGAACTCATGTGCCGTTCCGAGGCCGGCAAGACGTTATTGCCGGCAGGGGTGCCTAACCGCGAGATCGCCGACGGTATTCCGTTGCTCAAAGCTGATGAAAGCTGGGCACCAGCCGTCAGGATTCCGGCTGGCCGCAGGGTTCGGATGGCCACCCGTCAGATGGCCAAGCGGGTCCTGGGGGCAGAATCCCGGCGCCTGACTCATCGTGCCCGTGACGCGGTGGTTGATCGATTGACCGGGACCTCTGGGCGCCCCCTCGATTGGATGGTCGCCACGCGCTACATCCCCTACTGGTCGCGTATGAGGGCTTTTGCGTTGCCGTCGTTCTACGACGGCCGGATCCGCATAAACCTCAAAGGACGCGAGGCGAGAGGACTGGTGGAGCCGAACGACTATGAAGAGGAACTGAACCGGGTTATCAGCCTGGTAGAGAAATGCCGGGATGCGCGGACGGGCCAGCCGGTGATTGGCGAGATTGAAAGGCCGGCTCACGATGACCCCAGGGACCTGGATCCGACGGAAGCGGACCTGACCTTTGTCTGGAAGGGGGCTTCTCTCGCATTTGAGCATCCTGATGTCGGCATGATCGGGCCCTTGCCGTTTCGCCGCACCGGTGGGCACACCGGCGGGCATGGTTTCGCCTGGTTCAACGGTAATGGGTTCGTAACCGGAGATCATGGCACAAGCAGTGTTTTCGATCTCGTCCCCACGGTTATTGAAAGTCTGGGAGAAACGGTGCCTGATGGCCTGTCGGGCAGCAGTTTTGATGCCGTCTTAAGGGGTCCAGCGGGTGAGATATAGGCGGCGGCGGTCATGGGCCCGCTGTTCACGCAGGACCGGGTGATCCAGCGCGATCCGTTTCTCTGGCCCCTCGGTATCCAGATCGGTCAACGCTGATGCATAGAGTTGCCGCACTTTTTCCGTTGCGGTGATCCGCAGCGGCACCGGGTGGACATTCGGCATGCCCATCCACGGGTTGGTGTTGATTTCGTAGGTTTCAATCCTGCCATCGACAATCCCGAAATCGATCCGGCCATAATCCAGTTTGGCCGCTTCGAATATCGCCATTATGGCGTCGGTATAGGGGTAGGACTGAATACGTTCATAGTCCTCCTCATATTGCTGCTGCGATCCTGCCGCCCGGTCTCCCAACTTTGCGAGCCAACTCATGCTCATGGTGACAATGGCCGGCACAATCCTATCGCCAAGGCGATAGGCCGATAGTTTCAGAAAGGTACCGTTCTCCTCCGGCGCTGCCCGGTATTCCACGAACATCAGGTCTGACAGCGGGTGCCCGTCGCTGACCGCCTCGTCGAGCGCCTCTTGTGCCAGGCTCGCGTTGTCCAGCAAGCCGGTCTTGGTGCCGCGATGTGCGGCCTGTGTACGCAGGAAGACAGGGAATCGATCGGGAAACTCGCCCAGAACCGGGTTCCACGCCCGGAAACTGTTAAGGCCTTCCCGGTGCAAGTGCTGCAGAAAGGCATAGCGCGCCCGGAACATCCCCGGATTGTTCAACACCCTCGCACCCGACGTTTTCAGATGTTTGTAGAGGTGGGTTGCCAGTTCCAGTTCCCAAGGGCCCAGGCGGTCGAAATCGGTCAGGATATACGTTCCACTGTGAACGGACCGGCTGTGAAACAATTTCCAATAGGACCGCTGCCGCAGCGGCGGAGAGCCTGGAAACCTCTTAACCGGTTTATGGGTGCCGCGTGCTGCGTGGGTGGTCACGAAGGTAATCACGGCTATGTAGGGCTCCTGGGCGGGTAAGAGCCGGAATCCTATGGCCGTTCGCAGCGAAACGGAACCGTCTGTTTTCGTTGCGGTTGAGATAACCCGGCATCTTCGGTACTCTTCTATACAGGCTAACTTAGATGGTGTTTGTGATGTCGTCTTTTGTTTTCGACGCAGAGAAATTGTTGGGCCTTCGTCTATTGGCGGTGCAGGCGGATAACGGTCCCTCCTGCGATGCGATGGGGGTTTTGGCCATCACGAATGGCGAAAGCGCTCCGGCCCTTCTCGCGCTTAAGGAGGGCAAGCCGAATGTTCAGGGCCTTCGCTTCAAGCCTGGGCTGACGGGGGCGGCGCGTGAGGCCAAGGAAGGCGACCCGAAAAACCGGTAATGTGCGGTTTCAGCGCCGCGAACGGCATAGCTGGAGATAAACATGATTCAGATCGATGAAAAGAAGCTACTAGGCCTGCGACTTCTGGCGGTCCGCGATGATACGCTCACCGAATCCGAGCAGATCGGAACGCTGCTGGGCCTGAAAGAAGGCGGCAAGCCCGATGTCAATGTCCTCGCTGCTAAAGCTGGGCCAGGCAAGCCTGGCCGCCCGATCCTTGAGGCCAAGGAAGGCCAAAGCAAGCCGCCGAGCCCTGCCTTGCAGGCCAAAGAAAGCGAAGGCAAGCCGCCCAGCCCCGTCCTTTAACGGATAGGGTCGCAGCAGACCGAATGGCTGCGATCATGGCGGATTCTTTTGCCTTCGCGCCGGACCCGGTTCGGGCAGCTCGCCTTGATGCGCGCATGCATGAAGGGCTGGCCGAGAGCCTTGAGCACCTCTGCGAGCGTACGGCTGAACTGGACGGCTTCGACCATGTCTCCGTGATGTCGGTTGCGCGTGCCGTGCGCCGGTGCGACCGGTTCCCGCCCGTGGCGTTTGGCCGCTACTACGAGTTGGCGTTTGCCTTGGTCAGTGGCGAGTTTGATGCCGCCAAGAGGGCATCGTGCGCTTTTGCCGGACTGCAGCCAACCGAAGGCGGGTTGCAGATTCTCAGCCTCGGCGATCCGGCTTTTGAGAATGATGCGGAGATGATCCGCCGCCGCATCGGACTCAATGCGGAAGAACGCTATCTCGACCCACCGGCCGATATGGCGGCGTCTTTCAAGACATGCCTGACTGATGGCCTGACACTGATGGATCGTGCCCTGCCCCCGCTGGCGGGTGAACTGCGCGCCATGGTGCGCCAGTTCGTCCTCGCGACCGGTCGGTCTTATGCTGAGTATCCGTTTGATGGCGCATCGATCTATCAGCTCTGGGGCATGGTCGTGCTGAACCCGAGAGTGCCCAAGACGCCGGTGGAGATTGTCGAAACGCTTGCGCATGAAGGCGCGCATACGCTGTTGTTCGGTCTGACCTATGACGAGCCCCTGGTGCTTAACCACGATACGGAACTTTATCACTCGCCCCTGCGGCAGGACCCGCGGCCAATGGACGGTGTTTATCACGCGACATTTGTCTCCGCGCGGATGCACTGGGCAATGTCGGCGCTTTCAGATTGTGCCGATCTCAGTGAGGCGCAACGCGCTGAAGCAGCGGCTGCGGCAGACTATAGCAAGGCCGCTTTCCGGGACGGCCTCGCCGTTGTGGACGCGCATGGACGCCTGTCCGATACCGGCAAGGCGCTTATGGAAGGCGCCACCAATTATATGAAGTCGGTCTGAGGCCTGTTCAGGGCGTCCATCGCCGGGTCCAAAGCCATCTACGGTCTTTGCGGCGCTGCGTCGTGAATGGTTCCATGGTTAGTCGAACTGACTTGTCGCCGGACGTCGTGTCAATATGCCGCAATGCCTTGACGTAGCCGGCCTGGACGGCGGCTTTTACGGCCGGGCGTTCGCCTTTCGGATCAGGGGCGATGTAACCCAGCCATGGATTTGTGTTGATCTCATAGGTCTCAATCCGGCCGTCCACGATCCCGAAGTCGATGCGTCCATAGTCTATGTTCGCAGACCGGAACACGCGCATCAGGCTGTCCCGGTGCGGGTAATCCTCAATGTGGTTCAGCTCCCGCCGGTACAGATGGTTCGGGACGCGCCCGTCTTCATTCATTTTTCCAGCCCAGCCGCTGCTGAAGACCGATAGGGCCGGAACGATGGTGTCGCCGATTCGAAAGGCTGCGTGTTTTTGAAAGAACCCTTCACCAAGGGCTTCGGCGGCATATTCAATGAATTGGAGATCGCCCAACGGGTGGCCCGACATCAGGGCTTCTTCCAGCGCGGCGCGGGCCTGACCTGGGTCATGGATAAGATCGGTTATTGGCCCTCGATGGGCGGCTTGTGAGCGAAGAAAGACGGGAAAACGATTCGGCATCTGCCCGTATGCCGGGCACCAGCTTCGAAAGCTGTTGAGGTTTTCTGCTCTAAAGTGTTCCAGCATCGCATGGCGTGGCCTGAACGCGCCTGGGTTGTTTAGGACCGGAATGCCATCAGCCTTAAGGGCAAGGAACAGGTGGGTTGCGAGCTCCAGCTCCCAGGGGCCAAGCCTGTCAAAATCTGTCAGCACATAGGTTGCAGCGGGCAATTTCCGTGCCTGAAACAAGCGCCAGTAGGTCTTGCACTGGACTGTTGGTGCACCCTCCCAGCGCCTGACGGCGCGGTGCGTTCCCCGGCTGGCGTGTGTGGTGACGAAGACAATCAAAGGCCTTGCTCTTGAAGCGATATTTGGCAACTATCGGTGTCGTTACTCTATGCATCGACAGAAGCAAAAGAAACCTTAGGGGATTGGCCAATGACCCACATTGAACTTGATACCAACAAATTGCTCGGTGTTCGCATCTGCGCGGTTTCTGATGAACCCAATCGGTCAGAACGGGCGACAGAATTGAGCAAGTTGGCGGTTCCGGCCACCATCGGCCTCAAGGAAGGCCCCAAGCTGGAAAGCTAACGTGCACGTGTCTTCCGACACGTATTAGGCGCTGCTTACAGTGGATACGCTTTTTGCGTTTGCCCCGGATCCGGCAAGGGCCGTCTCTTTGGACTCCCGGATGCAGGTGGGTCTTGCGCACAGTCTTGAGCATATTCTCGATCGGTCGGTGGGTCTCGACGGGCTGAACCGTCGGGGTCTGCGCGCAACCGCCGATGCCATTCATGCCGGATCGCGGTACGGCCCGGATGCCTTTGGACGGTATTATGAACTCGTATTTTCGCTGCTTGGCCAGCAGCTTGATGAAGCCGTCGAGGATTCTCGTCATTTCTCGTCTTTGAAGGTGTTTGATGGCACACTCAGGGTCACGCCGCTTTGCGAGACCGTGCTCGGCGATGAAGCGGCGCTCTATCGCCGACGTATCGGGGCGGATGCGGACCGCCGCTATCTGGCGCCACCCCCGCATTTGTCCGCCCTATTTCAGGCCAGGTTGAAAAATGCATTGGAGTTCGCCGAACAGCATGTGCCCGCGCTGGCCGGTGAATTCCGGGCCATTGTCCGCCATGTCGCTCTCGCGATGGCGCCGAAAGGAGTCGAGAATCACTTTGACAGCGCGTCTGCCTATCAGCTTTGGGGCCTTATGGTCCTAAACCCTCGCTTCAATGAAACCATCACCGATATGATTTCGGTTCTGGCCCATGAAACGGCGCACTCATTGTTGTTCGGGTTCGCATTTGAAGAGGCGCTCGTACTCAACTCCGACGAGGAGCGGTTCGCCTCCCCGCTACGGCAGGACCCGCGGCCGATGGACGGTGTTTTCCATGCGACCTATGTCACTGCCCGCATGCACTGGGCGATGGACCAGCTGGCGCGGTGTCCCGACCTGGATTCGAAAACCCGGGGTCACGCCGCCAGCACACTGGCCCGGCATGCCGCGAACTTCGAAGACGGCTTGACCGTGGTCGAAGCGCAAGGCCAGCTGACGGAGACCGGCAAAGCGATCATGGCCTCAGCGAAGGGTTATATGGCCGCTGCTCAAGAGGCCTAACGCGGCAGGGTCGAAGACCCCATCAGGAATTCATCGACGGACCGGGCGCATTGCCGGCCTTCGCGGATGGCCCAGACGACCAGCGACTGGCCGCGGCGCATGTCACCGGCGGTGAACACCTTGTCGACGGAACTCTTGTAGCTGACCGTGTTGGCCTCAACATTACCGCGGCCATCCAGTGCCGGATCCAGCTCGGCAATCATGCCTTCATGCACCGGGTGCACAAAGCCCATTGCCAGCAGCACCAGGTCCGCCTTGATCTGGAATTCGCTGCCGGGCACTTCGTTGAAGTCGTCATCGACGCGAACGCAGTTCAGCGCCGATACATTGCCGTTGCCATCGTCTTCGAAGCTGCGGGTCATCACGGACCAGTCCCGCGCGGCACCCTCTTCCTGGCTGGAGGAGGTGCGCATCTTCATCGGCCAGTTCGGCCAGGTTAGGCCCTTGTCTTCTTTTTCCGGCGGTTGCGGCATGATTTCGATCTGGGTGACCGAGTTGGCCTTTTGCCGGAACGATGTGCCAATACAGTCGGATCCTGTATCGCCGCCGCCGATCACCACAACATCTTTGCCGGTGGCGAGGAGTTCTTTGACATTGCCAATCGGTTCATCGCCGACACGGCGGTTCTGCTGCGGCAGGAAGTCCATCGCAAATTCAATGCCTTCCAGGTCACGCCCCGGAACCGGCAGGTCGCGCGGATGCTCTGCGCCACCGGCCAGAATAACCGCGTCATAGCTATCCACCAGCGCCTGGACCGGCTTGTCGACGCCGATATGGATACCGGTCGCGAAGGTCACGCCCTCTTCCTCCATCTGCTTCTGACGGCGGTCGATATGGTGCTTTTCCATTTTAAAATCGGGGATGCCATAGCGTAGCAGGCCGCCGATCTTTTTGAACTTTTCGTAAACTGTCACATCGTGACCGCGGCGCGCCAATTGCTGGGCGGCAGCCAGTCCGGCTGGGCCTGACCCGACGATCGCGACCCGTTTTCCGGTCTGCGCTTCGGGTATTTTTGGCGTGATCCAGCCCTCTTCCCAGGCCCGGTCGACAATCGCACATTCCATGGTTTTGATCGTGACCGGATTGTCGTCGATGTTCAGCGTACACGCCGCTTCGCACGGCGCCGGGCAGATGCGGCCGGTGAATTCGGGAAAGTTGTTGGTGGAGTCCAGCGTGATCCAGGCATCATGCCATTCTTCCCGGTACACCAGATCGTTGAAGTCCGGGATGATGTTGTTGACCGGGCAGCCAGAGTGGCAATAGGGAATACCGCAATCCATGCAGCGCGCTGCCTGCTGCTTCAGTTCCTTCGGCGGCAGTGGCTCAACAAACTCATTATAGTGCTCGACACGCTCCTCGGCCGGCCGATAGGGGCGGTCAACGCGCTCGAACTCCTTAAATCCGGTGACCTTTCCCATCAGTCGGCTCCCACGGCAACGGCTGACTGTTCCTGCCGCTGCTGCATTTCCTGCAAGGCGCGGCGGTAATCGACCGGCATCACTTTGACGAATTTAGGCAGATAGTCTTCCCACCGCTCCAGTATCTCCCGGGCGCGGTCGCTGGCGGTGTAGTGCAGATGGTTCTGCAGCAGCAGCCGCAGGCGCGAGGCGTCAAAGCGCGTCATATCGTGCATCACCTCGACCAGGCCATGGGTTTCCATATCGCCGTGCTGATGCATGATGCGTTCCAGCAATTCGTCCTCGGCCGGCACCGGCTCAAGGTCGACCATCGTCATATTGCAGCGTTGTTCGAAATCACCGGCTTCATCCAGCACATAGGCGATGCCGCCAGACATGCCGGCGGCAAAGTTCCGGCCCGTCTCTCCGATAACGGCGACAACCCCACCGGTCATGTATTCGCAGCCATGGTCGCCCACGCCTTCTACAACAGCCGTGGCGCCTGAATTGCGCACGGCGAACCGTTCGCCGGCGATACCCCGGAAGTAACACTCACCGGTGATGGCGCCGTAGAGCACCGTATTGCCAACGATCATGCTTTCTTCCGGCACGACCTTGCTGTCGGGGTGCGGATAAACCACCAGCCGTCCACCGGACAGGCCCTTGCCGACATAGTCATTCGCCTCGCCGATCAGCTCAAGCGACACGCCGCGTGCTACGAAGGCGCCGAAACTCTGCCCGGCTGTGCCGGTCAGCTTGATGCTGATGGTGTCTTCTGGCAGTCCGGCATGGCCGTACCGCTTGGCGATCTCGCCGGACAGCATGGCGCCAACCGTCCGGTTGGTGTTCTTGATCGGCAGATCGATCTGTACCGGCGTCCGGTCTTCCAGCGCCGGGGCCGCCTGCTTGATGAATTCGCGGTCCATGATCTGGAAGATGTCATGTTCCTGGCGCTCGGAATTATGGGTTGCGACATCGGGGCCCATCTCGGGCTTGTGGAAGATGCGCGTGAAGTCCAGGCCATTGGCTTTCCAGTGATCTTCCGCCCGGCGCATATCCAGCAGGTCGGACCGGCCGATCATCTCGTCAATCGAGCGGAAGCCCAGCGCCGCCATATATTCGCGGACTTCCTCGGCCACGAAGAAGAAGAAGTTGATCACGTGCTCGGGTTGGCCGGTGAATTTCTTGCGCAAATCCGGGTCCTGCGTCGCAATGCCGACTGGACAGGTGTTCAGATGGCATTTGCGCATCATGATACAGCCCGATGCGATCAGCGGCGCCGTGGAAAAACCAAATTCGTCTGCCCCCAGCAATGCCCCGACAACAACGTCACGACCCGTGCGCAAGCCGCCATCCACCTGCACGGCGATGCGGCCACGCAGCCGATTCATCACCAGGGTCTGATGGGTTTCCGCGAGGCCGATTTCCCAGGGGCTGCCGGCATGTTTGATGGAGGTCAGCGGGCTGGCGCCTGTGCCGCCATCATAGCCGGAAATCGTCACATGGTCCGCCTTGGCCTTGGAGACGCCCGCAGCAACCGTGCCGACGCCGACTTCGGACACCAGCTTGACGCTGATCCGTGCACCCGAATTGACGTTTTTTAGATCGTAGATCAGCTGCGCCAGATCCTCGATCGAATAGATGTCGTGATGCGGCGGCGGCGAGATCAGGCCCACCCCTGGCGTCGAGTGACGGACCTTGGCGATCACCTCATCGACCTTGTGGCCCGGCAGCTGGCCGCCCTCGCCAGGC
Source organism: Alphaproteobacteria bacterium (assembly GCA_046290575.1). Classification (GTDB taxonomy): domain Bacteria; phylum Pseudomonadota; class Alphaproteobacteria; order SMXS01; family SMXS01; genus JANQQJ01. The sequence goes on from JBKAGX010000001.1 coordinate 338,187, forward strand.
TTCGCGCCCTGCGCCATCTTGATCTGAATGTCATCGGCATTGACCAGATATTCCGTGGTCACGCCGAAGCGGCCGCTGGCGACCTGTTTGATGGCGGAGCGCATGGAACGGCCATCAGCCATCGGTGTAAACCGGTCGACTTCTTCGCCGCCTTCACCTGTGTTCGATTTACCGCCAATTTCATTCATGGCAATGGCGAGCGTTGAATGCGCTTCGCGGGAGATCGAGCCAAACGACATGGCGCCCGTCGCGAACCGTTTGACGATCTCCGATGCAGGTTCGACCTCTTCAAGCGGCACCGGCTGGTTGGTCTGCTTGATGTCGAACAGGCCGCGCGGCGTAAGCTGCAGCGCCGAATCTTCGTTGATCAGTTTGGCGTAGTCGCGATAGCGCTCCGGATTGTTGCCGCGCACAGCATGCTGCAGCGTGCTGACCGTTTCCGGGGTCCACATGTGGTCTTCGCCGCGGATCCGGTAGGCATAATCGCCGCCCACATCCAGCTGATTGCGGTAAATCGGCGCGTCGGAAAACGCTGCCTGATGGCGGCGTACGGTTTCTTCTGAAACCTCGGCGAGGCCGACGCCTTCAATTGTGGTGATGGTGCCGAAGAAGAAATCATCGACAAAGCTGGTGGCCAGACCCACCGCATCGAAAATCTGGGCGCCGCAATAGGACTGATAGGTGGAGATGCCCATCTTCGACATCACCTTCAAAATACCCTTGTCGACCGCCTTGATGTAACGCCGCACCGCGTCTTCAGCGGTTACCGCCTCATCCAGCGTTGGCAGCATGTTTGTGATGGTTTCGAAAGCCAGATAGGGGTTGACAGCTTCCGCGCCATAACCGGCCAGCACGGCAAAGTGGTGCACCTCGCGGGCTTCACCGGTTTCCACCACCAGCCCGGCGCCAGTGCGCAAGCCCTTGCGGATCAGGTGATGGTGTACCGAGGACGTCGCCAGAAGCGCCGGCACGGGAATCCGTTCAGCGCTGACGGACCGGTCCGACAGAATGATGATGTTGTAGCCTTCCAGCACGGCGCGTTCCGCGTCGCCGCAAATCTGTGTCAGGGCCGTTTCGACGCCAGCGACGCCCTGGTCAGCCGGGAAGGTGATGTCGAGCGTGACGGTCTTGAAGGCGTTGTCGGCAATGTCACCGATGACCCGGATTTTTTCCAGATCGCCATTGGTCAGGATCGGCTGATGCACCTCAAGCCGCTTGTGACCGCCCGACCCCAGCCCCAGCAGATTGGGCCGCGGACCGATAAAGGACGTCAGCGACATCACCAGCTCCTCACGGATCGGGTCGATCGGCGGATTGGTGACCTGTGCGAACCGCTGCTTGAAATAGTTGTAGAGCAGCTTCGGCTTGGTCGAGAGCGCGGGGATCGGCGTGTCGCTGCCCATGGAGCCAATGGCTTCCTGGCCGGTCATTGCCATCGGGGCGAGCAGGGTCCTCAGATCCTCCTGCGTATAGCCGAAGGCCTGCTGGCGCTTCAACACCGGCAATTGTTCGCCATGTTTGCGCGGCAGGGTCTGGGGCAGATCTTCAAGTTGGATCTGGGCCTCGTCGAGCAATGCCCGGTAGGGCTTGGCTGCCGCCAGACTTGCCTTGATCTCTGCATCATCAATGATACGGCCCTGCTCGGTGTCGATCAGCAGCATCTTGCCGGGTTGCAGCCGCCACTTCTTGACGATGCGGTCTTCCGGTACGGGCAACACACCAGATTCCGACGACAGGATGACCATGTCGTCATCTGTGATCAGATAGCGCGCGGGGCGCAGACCGTTCCGGTCCAGCGTGGCGCCAATCTGAATGCCATCGCTGAACGCGACGGCAGCGGGGCCGTCCCACGGCTCCATCAGGCAGGCGTGGTATTCATAAAACGCGCGGCGCTCTTCATCCATCAGCGGGTTGTCTACCCAGGCCTCCGGGATCAGCATCATCATCGCATGCGACAGCGAATAACCACCATGCAGCAGCAGTTCCAACGCATTGTCAAAACACGCTGAATCCGACTGACCTTCAGGAATCAGCGGCCAGAGTTTGTCAAGGTCATCGCCGAACAGCTCTGATTCCATGGCGTGGCGGCGCGCATTCATCCAGTTGATGTTGCCGCGGACTGTATTGATTTCGCCATTGTGGCAGATGTAGCGGAAGGGTTGCGCCAGCTTCCAGGTTGGGAAGGTATTGGTCGAAAAGCGCTGATGCACCAGGGCCAGCGCCGTGACCATGCGTTCATCGCCAAGGTCCAGATAATAAGGTCCGACCTGATTGGCGAGCAGGATCCCCTTGTAGAGCAGCACGCGCGACGACAGGGATGGGACGTAATACCAGTCATAGGCGTCTGCGCTGTAATCGGCGACGGCGGCAGAGACCAGCTTGCGAATCACGTAGAGTTTGCGCTCGAAAGCGTCCTGATTCGCGCAATTCTCGCCCCGGCCGATGAAGAATTGCCGGATAACGGGTTCTGTCTCGCGCAAGGCGTCACTGAAATCCGTGTTGTCGACTGGCACGTCGCGCCAGCCCAGCAGCGTCTGCCCTTCTTCTTGTGTGTAGCGCGCGATCAGCGCTTCGATGTCGGCTTGCTGCGCCCTGTCTTTGGGCATAAAGGCTGTTCCGACACCGTAATGACCAATCTCAGGCAGGTCGAAACCAGCGACACCGCGGAGAAACTCATCGGGAATCTGGATCAGGATGCCGGCGCCATCACCCGCCTTGGGGTCTGCACCCACAGCACCGCGGTGGGTAAGATTCATCAAAATCTCCAGCCCCTGCTGGACGATCTTGTGGCTCTTCTTACCTTTTAAATTAGCCACGAAGCCGATGCCGCAGGCATCGCGCTCGTTCCTTGGGTCGTAGAGGCCCTGTGCCCTGGGCAGGCCGGGACTGGCAAAGTCAGAACCTGGCTTCGTCATCCGTTCCTGTCTCCGTCAAGGCCGAAGAATTGCGTCGTGGCCATAGTGGCGGTCACGCGCATCCTCCGGACGTGTGCTTGAGCCGCGCAGACTACCAGTTCACCTGTGCAATCGCAAAGACCTCGAATGAACCGGTGAGACCGGCTGTCGGGTCGCAGGCTGTGAAGCTGCTTTTTTCAGGTGGGGAAGTTAACGACTTTCCCGCACCCGATGCGGCTGATTTATAGCAGTGGTACTTACCTTTTTTTCCCCCGAGCGGCAACCAGTTTATCTATCGGCGGGACGGTTGGGGCGCTACACTGCCCTCCTTTGAGACCAGCGCCCCTGGGGCCGCAAACGGAGGACCTGAGGCCATGTCCAAACTGTCCGAAATTAATCTGATGGCGCCGGAAACGCTGGAATGCCCGTTCCCGGCTTACAAGGTACTGCAGGACGAGGCGCCGGTGTACCAGGTGCCCGAAACCAACATGTTTGTGGTTACCCAGTATGATTTGGTGATGGAAGCCGTGCGCAATACGCAGGTCTTCTCAAGCGCCATGAGCCAGAACGGCTCGTCGACGGGTGGCATTATGGGCTACCCGGAAGTGATCGAGCTGTTTGAGAAGGAAGGCTATCCCTTTGCCTCAACGCTGATCTCGGCCGATCCACCCGAACACACCCGCTACCGTCAGTTGGTGAACCGCGCTTTTACGGCGGGCCGGGTGCGCAAGATGCAGGACTACATCCAGCAGATCGTGGACGAACTGATCGATGGTTTCGTTGACAAGGGTGAGGTCGAGTTCATGCACGACTTCGCGATCATGTTGCCGATCTACATCATTGCCGATCAGTTGGGCGTACCGCGATCGGATGCTGCCAAGTTCAAGGCCTGGTCGGATGCAGCGATTCCCATCGGGCTGGACATCGGCGCGGAAGCCGAGCTTGAACGCGCCAAGCTGGTGGTTGAATTCCAGAAGTATTTTGTCGAACGAATCGAAGAAGCGCGGAAAAACCCCCGCGACGACATTATCAGTGACCTGGTGCATGCCGAAGTCGATGGTGAACGCCCGCTCGATATTCCCGAATTGCTGTCGATCATCCAGCAGTTGCTGGTCGCCGGCAACGAGACCACCACCAACGCCTTTGGGGCAGGGCTGGTGCTGCTGATGGAAAACCCGGACCAGCTGGCGCTGCTGAAACAGGGCGACGACAAGATGATGCGCACGTTCTGTGAAGAGATTCTGCGGCTGGAAGCGCCGGTCCAGGGGCTGTTTCGGATCGCTGCTCGCGACACGGAACTGGGCGGCGTTGCGATCCCCAAAGGCTCTATGGTCAATCTCCGCTGGGGGGCCGCGAATCGCGATGAGCGTGTGTTTGAAGACCCTGAGAAGCTGGATGTATGCCGGAAAAACGCCGGGGCGCAGATTGGCTATGGGGTTGGCGTGCACTTCTGTGTAGGCGCACAATTGGCCCGTGAGGAACTCTTCCTCGGTTTCAAGACGCTGCTCGCGCGACTGGATAATGTCAGGCTCGCGGATCCCTCTGCGCCACTTGAGCATCACCCGAATTTCCTGCTTCGCGGGTTAAAGGCGCTGCCGCTCAAATTTGACCGTGCCGAGGTGGCGCGGGCTGCCGAATAGGCCAGCCCCCACCACGTGTTTTGAAGGTCCTTTATCACCACCGTACCGTTGCGGCAGACGGTCAGCTTGTTCACATCCTAGAACTGACGCGCGAGCTGGAGGCTGCCGGACACGAGGTGATCTTCGTCGGCCCGGGTGAGCGCCGCCGGGATGTTGCGGCGTCGGCTGACTCTGCTGCGATTCGCCGCCGGTTGCCCGGCGCACTCTATGAACTGATGGAGTTGGCGTACAGTTTCCCCGCGTTTTTGCGTCTGTGGCGCGCCTGGCGACGCCACAAGCCGGACATTCTATATGAACGGTACAATCTGTTTTTTCTCGCAGGGCTGTGGCTGAAGCGGCTAACGGGGATCCCCATGCTGCTGGAGGTGAACGCGCCTCTGGCGGAAGAGCGGGAGCGATTCGGGGGCCTGTCGCTACGCCGTCTTGCCCGTTGGTCGCAGCATAGCGTGTGGCGTGGAGCCGACAGGGTGTTGCCGGTGACCGGGGTGCTGGCGGCTCATGTGGAAAAAGCTGGCGTGCCCGCAGAACGAATCAGTGTGATTCATAATGGGGTGGGCGTTGATTTTTTGCAGCATGAGCCCGCCTCACGGACGTTTCCGTGGTCGGGCGCGCTGGTGCTGGGCTTCACCGGCTTTGTCCGCGACTGGCATGGGCTGGATCGGGTGGTGCAGTTTCTTGCAGACGCCGCCCCGGCGGACGCACAATTGGTTGTGGTGGGCGATGGTCCGGCGCGTCCCGGCCTCGAGGCACTGGCAGAGAAGCGGGGAGTCATTGACCGGGTGCATTTCACGGGCGTGGTTGGCCGGGCAGATGTGCCGGACCATGTCGCCAGCTTCGACATCGCGCTGCAGCCCGCTGTCGTGCCCTATGCCTCGCCGCTCAAGCTGTTTGAATACATGGCGATGAGCCGCTGTATCGTGGCACCGATGGAGCAGAATGTGTGTGAAGTGCTGACAGATGGGCAGGATGCCTTGTTGTTTGATCAACCCCGTCCCGACGGGCTGGCCGAAGCGTTGCGCCAGGCCTGTGAGTCGGCCTCATTGCGCTGCCGTCTGGGGGCGGGTGCCCGCCAAACTCTGATGGATCGCGGTTATCTCTGGTCACGAAATGCTGCCCGTGTCGCCGATCTTGGCCAGGGCTTGCTCAAAGAGAGGCGTCAATGACAGATGCGGCGAATCGGCTGGAAGAGATCGCCACGGATGAGTCTCGTGCCTGGCCGATCGGCGAGGCGGCGCTGTTGCTGGCGGCGCTGGATCACCCGGGCCGTGATATTGACGCCTATATTCGACATCTGGGCAATCTTGCCGAGGGGATAGGGAAGGTGGAGAGCTCGGCGGCGCGGGCGGACATGCTGGCCACCAATCTGCATGTTGAACAGGGCTATCGCGGTGACAGTGAAAACTATGATGACATGGCGAATGCAAATTTGATGTCGGTGATCGACCGGCGCCGTGGTCTGCCGGTGGCCCTCGCCATTCTTTATATCGAGACCGCGCGGCGTGCAGGCTGGCCCGCCTGGGGGCTCGACCTCCCAGGACACTTCGTATTGCGCATTGATGGCCAAGCCGCCGGGGACTGGACGGTTATCGATCCATTTCATGGCGGTATACCGGTCGAGACCGGAACGCTCCGGCAGATGATCAAGACCTATACCGGACCCGGGGCTGATCTTGAGCCGCGCCACATGGAGCCAATGGCCGACCGGGACGTCTTGCTGCGACTTCTCAACAACATCAGGGGGCGCGCACTTCAGGCCGAAGATGCCGGCCGTGGTCTGGAGATCATGGACCGTATGTTGCTCATCGCGCCGCGCGAAGCGGGCCTCTGGCTGGAAAGCGCGGCGATCCGGGTCAAGCTGGGGCAGCTTATGGGTGCGCGCGAAGCTGTCGATCGGTGCATGGCACTGGAGCCGGACAGACACGTGCAAGCCAAGGCAGAGCGTTTGCTGGGGACCCTGCGCCGTGACCTGAACTAGCTGCCGCTTGACCGGATCACGATCACGCTTAGAGTCGGGGAAATAGGGGAGAGCGACAATGTCAGCCGAATTGGCCGACCCATATGATTGGAAGGCGCGGATTACGCCGGGTATTCAGCAACAATATTCCGAGGATGGTTGCGTCTTTTTGAAGCAGTTGCTGCACCCGGAATGGCTCGCGCAGATCGAGATGGGACTGACCCGCGTGATGGGTAATGCAGCGCAGGCCAAGTACAAATTCTATGAAGACCGCGATGACGAGTTTACCGAGACCGTCCGTAACATGGAGGTTGCGCCGGAAATCCGAAGGTTGGTCTATGAATCGCCGATTGCAGACATGATCGGTCAGCTGATCGGGTCGCAGAACATCTGGTACTATTCCGACGAGTTCTTCATCAAGGATGGTGCCGGCTGCGGCCGCACGCCGTGGCATCAGGACATGCCCTATTTTCCCATGGAAGGCACACAGGTCGCGTCGATCTGGGTCTCGCTCGACCCGCTGAAAAAGGAAGAGTGTCTGGAGATGATTCCCGGCACCCATCTCACCACGCGCTATGACGGGTTCGACCCCGGCGCGGTATCGGAAGACCCCACGGCCCCCTATTACGGCGAAGACCTGCCGCCGCTGCCGGATATCCAGGCCGAGAGGGACAAGTGGACGATCGTGTCGTGGGACATAGAACCGGGCGATGTGATCTTCCTGCACCCCGCGGTGCTGCATGGCGGCGGCCCGACCGGCGAAAACGGTAAGCGGCGGGCCATCACCATCCGGCTCTACGGCGATGACATTGTCTATGGCGCGCGCCCTGCATCGCGGCCCACCTCGCCCTACACGCCCGGTGTGTCGCGGATGTTGAAACCCGGTGATCCGTTGCGCAGCCCCTGGTATCCCCGGCTGAGGCCCCTGCCCGAACATCGCCGCGCATCATAGGGGGCTGCATTGGGACAGGTGGAGCAGCTCGATAATCCCTATGACTGGCGTGCCCGCATCACGCCCGACTTGAAGGAGCAGTTCGCGCGCGATGGTGTGGTCTTCCTCAAGCAGGCGCTGCATCCGGACTGGCTGCAGCTGATTGAGCTGGGCCTCGCCCGGGTGATGACCGATGGTGGCCAAACCAAGCATAAATTCTATGCCGACCGGGACGATGAGTTTCTTGAAACCATCCGCAATTTCGATGTGACGCCGGAGATTCAGCGGCTGGTTTATGATTCGCCCATCGCCGATATGATCGGCGCGTTGATCGGGTCGGAAAATGTCTGGTACTACGCCGACGAGTTTTTCATCAAGGCGCGCGGCGGCTGTGGCCGGACACCCTGGCATCAGGACACGTCCTATTGGCCCATCGCCGGTAAGCAGATCGCCTCAATGTGGATTTCGCTGGACCCGCTGCCCAGGGAAGAGTGCCTGGAATATGTTGCGGGCAGTCATCTGGGGGAGATGTTTGACGGCTTCAACCCGGCAGAGGTTTCTAGGGATCCGACATTGCCCTATTACGATGAAGACCTGCCGCCGCTGCCCGATATTGAAGCCGACCGGTCGAAATGGAACATCGTCTCCTGGGATATCGAGCCCGGCGACGTAATCATGGCGCATCCATCGGTGCTGCATGGTGGCGGCCAGACCGCGCCAGGCAGCCGCAGGCGTGCGATCACGGTCCGCTGTTATGGCGATGATCTCTGTTATGCCGCGCGGCCCCCGTCCCGGCCGATCGCACCCCGCATTCCGGGGCTTTCCCTGCAGTTGAAGCCGGGCGAGCCGCTGCGCAGTTCGATGTATCCCCGGCTGCGGCCCCTGCCAGAGCACAAGCGGCTTTATTAGGGACGGACCCCTCACCCAGCTGCGGCTAGGCTCGCTTTGCTTGCCGAGCCTTCGCATCCCTCTCCCCGTCGGGGAGAGGGTGGTCTGAGCGAAGTGAAGACCGGGTGAGGGGGAAATCTAATGCTGGCCGAGCGGGACCTCGACCACCAGGCCGTCTAATGCCACGGTGATTTGGATCTGGCAGCCCAGTCTGCTGTTGTCGCGGCGCTCGTCGGCAAATTGCAGCAGGCTTTCTTCCATGCTGTCAGGTTCGACGGTTCCGGTTTTGTCGATCCAATCCGGCGTCACATAAACGTGGCAAGTCGCACAAGCGCATGCCCCACCACAATCACCATCAATGCCTGGCACATCGTTCTGAACAGCGGCTTCGCGCACATTCGATCCCAGATCTGTTTCAACAACATTGGCGGTGCCGTCGGGCTGCATGAAGGTCACTGTTGGCATCATGGAACTCTAGTTCTTGGCGTGCAGGCGCACAGGCATGGTTTTATAACCGCGCACAAAGTTGGAGAACACGCGCTCCGGCTCGCCCACCACTTCGACCCTGTCGAATCGTTTCATGATTTCTTCCCAGATGATCCGAAGCTGTTGTTCCGCCAGCCGGTTGCCGACGCAGCGGTGAATGCCGAACCCGAAAGCCAGATGCTTGCGGGGGTTTTCCCGGTCGATAATGAAGTCATAAGGCCGGTCGATCTCGGTATCATCGCGGTTGCCTGACAGGTACCACATGATGACTTTATCGCCGGACTTGATCTGTTTACCGCCAAGCTCGTAATCGGCGACGGCGGTGCGGCGCATGTGCGCCAGCGGGGTTTGCCAGCGAATCACTTCCGAGATCATGCTGGGCATCAGTGACGGGTCGGCGATCAGCTTTTCATATTCGTCCGGGTTCTCATTGAGCGCGAGGACGGCCCCACTGATCGAATTGCGCGTTGTGTCGTTGCCACCCACAATCAGCAGCACGAGATTTCCCAAAAACTCCATGTAAGGCATATCGCGGGTCGCGGGCGAATGCGCCATCATCGAGATCAGGTCGTTCTTGGGTTCGGCATTGATGCGCTCATCCCACAGCGTCTTGAAGTAATTGGCGCATTCGAACAGTTCTTCGCGGCGCTGGTCCCAGCTCTCGACGATGCCGGATTCTGGCGTCGCAGTGGCCACATCGGACCATCGGGTCAATTTGCGCCGGTCTTCCCAGGGGAAATCGAACAGGGTGGCCAGCGTCATGGTGGTGAGTTCGATGGAGACCAGATCGACCCAGTCGATGTCCTCGCCCACGGGCAGAGAATCCAGGATTTCGCCGGCGCGGCTGCGGATCGTGTCTTCCATCTGGGCCAGATTGCCGGGCCCGACAATGGGGCTGATTACCTTGCGCTGCACGTCGTGTTTCGGCGGGTCCATGGCGATGAACATAGGCAATTCAAAGTCGTTACCCGGCCCCCGGTCCTGCGGGTTGGCGATCGTGATGCCGCCCAGGCTGGAACTGGAAGAGAACACCTTGTGATTGATGTCCACTTCCATGATGTCCTTGTACTTGGTCACCGACCAATAGGGGCCATAGGCGCTGTCGGGGCAGTAGTGGACAGGGTCTTCAGCACGCAGCCGGTCGAAATAGGGTTCGACGATATTCTGCTGGAAAAGTGCGGGGTTGCTGACGTTGATCTCGTTTAGCGGGATCGCGTTGACGTCACTGATTTCTGCGGCTGCTGTAGACATGGCACACTCTCACGAAGGGCGGGGGTCACCGCCTATGTTTCCAGGTGGTAAATTAAGGAAAACTATGCCACCAGGCCCGCTAAGAGTCGACCCTAGAAAATGCCCAGAAGCTTTAGTGTGACTATGATCAGCAGGACCGCCTGAACCAGATAAAGGCCGAAACGGATCATCACCCCAGGCACGCTGGTTGTCGCCATGTGCACGACGGACTGGGCGATCCGGGCGTAGAGGATCCACATCGCCCATGCGTCAGAAATCGCCCCTTGGCCGCTGAGCACGGCTGCCAGAATGATCGCGCCGAAGACTGGCAGATTCTCGTAGCAATTGGCATGGGCGCGGGCGAGCCGCTGTGAATAACCGCCCAGATCTTCTGCGCCGGGGGCAAACTCGTTGGCGGCTTTCTGGCCCTTGGTCGTGATGACGGTTCTCAGAACCGCGATATGAAGTGTCAGAATGATGGTCCATAGACCATAGAGGGCCAATGCTGTGAGGGACGGGGTCATCGGCGTGCTCCCTATGGTCTCAGGACAACGCGTCCCACAATGTTGCCGTTGCGCAGATCATCAAGGGTTTGGTTGGCCTGTGTCAGGGGCCGTTCCGTTACCGGAATAGGTTCGACCGCGCCGCCCTTGACGAGTTCCAGCATTTCCTTGGCTTCTTCCAGCGTGCCCACGAACGAGCCGCGGATAGATGTGGCGGTAAAGGGTAGCATCGGGATCGGCATGGAAAAGGCGCCGCCGAAAAGCCCGACAACCACAGCAGTGCCCCCTTTGCGCAAGGCTCCATTGGCCAGTGCAAAGGAGCTTTCGGCGCCGACAAAATCCACCGCGCCAAAGACGCCACCGCCTGTGGCTGCTTTGATCGCCTTTGCCACTTTCGGGTCGCCCGCGTCAAATGCTTCAGCAGCACCGTTCTTCATGGCCTCATCAAGCTTGTCCTGGCTGATGTCGGCGACCAGCGGGGCCTGGCCAAACATCGCCTTGGCGAATTGAACGCCCATCATGCCGACGCCCCCCAGGCCAACAATCAGGATCGGGTCGTCCTTGGTGACCCGGCCCAATTTTTTCAGCGCGCCAAACGCCGTCAGGCCGGAGCACATATAGGTCGCTGCCAACCCTTCTGGAATGCCGGTGTAATCGAGCAGATAGCGCTCATGCGGGACCAGCACGTAATCCGCGTAGCCGCCGGCGACATTGCAGCCCAGCTGCCGTGGTGCGTTGCAGTAGATTTCGTCGCCCCGGGCGCAGGTCGGGCAATCGCCGCAACCAATCCAGGGGAAGGCGACGCGCTGATCGCCTTCTTTAACGGCCGTCACATCGGGGCCGATGGCGGCCACAGTGCCTTCGATTTCATGGCCCATGGTAAAGGGTAGTGGCAGGCGGCCCATCTCCAGTTTGTTGCCACCGCCCATATCGAAATAGCCGTCATGAATATGCACGTCCGAGTGGCAGACGCCGCAATGGGTAACCTTCAGGACGATTTCGCCGCCCTGCGGTATCGGCATTTCGGCATCAAGTTCTTCCAGCGGCGCTCCAAAGGCGGTGATGGCCTGTGTTTTCATCGTGGTCTCCCGGATGGACATCTTCGTAGAGTTGCCGCGCATTAGGGGCGCGGTGGTGGGCCTTGTCAACAATCGCCGGGCGTTGCGCTGGGCGCGATGGTGCGGCCTGCGAATCAACACCCTAGTTCGTGCTGCTGACGTCATCGGGCCGGTAGACCAGCGATTGAACGGTCTGGCCCTCCAGCGCCCGCTGACGCGAGCCGTCTAGTTCAGCCAGGATCTGGGCGGCTTGAGAATCTTTCGGTAACGGCAGGTTGGACATGGTGCCTGTGTCATCGGCCCGCCGGATCAGTTCAATCACGTCATAGATGGGGACCTTATCGGGTGCCCGGGCGGGCATGAGGACAGCTTTGCCCTGATCGCTCTCGACGAGAAGGCCGCCTTCAATAAGCGCCGTTACCGTCCAGTCTACCGCGGCATCGGGCACGTCGAGCCGATCTGCCAGGGCGCTGACCGTCCAGCCTTTGCCACCATTGTTGAAGCGTGACGCGATCTCCCGCATCACGGCGATGGCAATGGTCTCACGCGCCCGGCCGCTCAGCTTCAGATTGCCCGGCGCGATCGACGCGTATTGCGGCTTCTGCACATAGAACGCCACGCTGGCACCGAACAGCAGGATCAACCAGCTGATGTAGAGCCAGAACATGAAGATCACCATGGTGGCGAACGCCGCATAAATCGCATAGGAGCCGGATTGCGCGACCAGTTCGGCAAACCCCCAACTTGCAAGCTGCCAAAGCAACGCCGCGACACCGGCGCCGATAAAGGCCGGGCGCAGACGCACGCGCGTGTTGGGGATGAAGACATATAGAAACGAAAAAGCGATCAGCAGAATAAGATAGGGAATCAGCCGGCCGCCCCAGTCGATCAGGGCGTCGACCCCGGGCGCTTTCGATAGTTCGGTTACCAGATCGTTGTTGGCGAGTGTCGCCGTCATGGTCAGAGAAGAAAAAACCAGGACGGGCCCGATCAGGATGACCGACAGATAGGTCGTGAAGCTGGCGCCGATGGTGCGGCCGCGGGAAACCCGCCAGCAGCCATTGAAGGCACCTTCGACTTTACGCATCAGCGACAGGATGGTGACGATCAGAATGGCGAGGCCGACCCCGCCCAGGACGCTCACATTGACATTGTCGACAAAGGCGATGATCTGGTCGGTGATTTCAACGGCTTTTTCGCGGCCCAGTGGCTCAAGCGCTCCCAGCATGGCGGGTTCGATCTGATTGTGAACGCCAAATCCCTTCAGCACCGAGAAACTGACGGCCAGCAGCGGCACAAGGGAGAGCAGCGTCGTGTAGACCAGGCTCATGGCGTGGAGGCTCAGTGTCCCGGTGGTGATATCGCGAAGCGTTGCCATAACGACGCGAACGGCCTGAGCAAAATATCGCTCCCGCGCTGGCAACAGGCGAAGCGGCACCGTGCCGCTCAAGCGCTTCCAAACAATGGAAATATTGGCGCCATGCCGGGCCAGGCCCGTCGGAGTCTCCGGTTGGCTATTTTCAGAGTTGCGCGCGTCCACCCAGGGGGCCACCTTCTTTCTGATGACGAATCGTCTCTCGAACTGTAACCGAACCTTGCTGGGGATGCGCTGACAATGGCCCTGCTTAAGAGCCGTCGTGCCAAATGGTTAACCGGCACCGCGTTTGGCCTTGTTGTGTTGTTGCTTGTGCTGGCCTTCGTGCCGGGGTGGTACTTGCGCGACGCCCTTCAGGCAGGCCTTGCCGACCAGGGGCTACGGGCAGAAGGAATTGACGACGTTCACTTCAACCTGTTTTCCCTGAGTCTCGAAACCGGACCCGTTGAAATCTGGCGCGAAGACCAGCCGGTGGTTGCCCTTTCCGGCCTGGAGCTGTTCTTGCGCGGCGGGCCGCTGATGCAGCAGCGAATCGACGTAGATGGCGCAGAGTTGAGGGGTTTGACGCTGGAAATCAGCCCGGACGAAGATGGTGTGCCTACCATTTCCGGCCTACCTGCTTTTGAAAGCGGTGCCGGGGCGGAACAGGGCAGCAACTGGCTGTTGGGGCTGTCGCGTCTGTCGCTGGCGCAATCTGTCGTTACGATCAATCTGCCGCAGATCAAAGGCACGCTGACTATCGATCGGCTGGATTTGACCAGTTTCAAGACCTGGTCGCCGTCGGCGCCGGGGACACTGATGCTCCGTGCGCGTTTTGCCGGTGCTGATATTGCCGCTGATGCACAGATCAAACCCTTCGGGGATGACATCGAGGCCGAATTCGATCTGCGGGTCGGCGAATTCCCATTGGACCGTTTAACGTTGGAAACCCCAGTGGTGGGCCTGCTGACCGCCGACCTGAAGGGCCGGGCAGAAACTGCTGAAGCGCCGCGTCTGTTTGTTTCGGGAGATCTTCGCCTTGCTGATATGTCGGCCGATCTGGATGGGATAGCTCTGACCGTTGGAGAGTTGACCGCTGATCTGGACAGCATGGATATCGGCCTTGCACCGGATCTGTCTGTGTTGGGGAACGTCGCGCTCTCGCTGAGCGGGCTTGAGGTCGTTACGACCGATGAACCAGAAGAGCTTATTGCAAGTCTGGGCCGTTTCACATCGCATGCCGATGTCAACCTGCAAAACGGTGATGCGCTCTCGTTACAAGGGCGGAACGATCTGTCGCTGCGGGATATTGACGTCGGTCTAGGGGGTGGTGGCCAATTGCTCCAGACCAATGCGGTCGACGTCCGGGACTGGCGTCTCGATCCGGAAGGCGGCATGAGTTCAGCGCGGATAGACATCAATGGTTTACGCGCACTTGTTGCGGAAGCAGAACCGCTGATCCGTGCAGAGACGCTGGTGTTGGCTGCGTTGACGGTAACCGCGACTGGCAACATCGACTTGGAGTCACTTGAAATTGGTGGGTTGGTCGGAGCGGTCTCGCGTGACCAGGATGGCTTTGCCGGTCTTGACCTCATAGACCGGTTACCGGCAGGTCCAGAACCGGACGTGTCTTCGGCGCCGGCTATTACTATTGGCAGCGTCACGCTCTCCGATCCTGCCCGGATCGCTTTTCTAGACCGCTCTTTGCTGACACCGGCGACCCAGCGCATGACAATTAGTGAGCTGACGATCACCGATATCCGCACCGCCGACGCCGGGCACTTTTCCCAGGTGACGTTCGATTCGCTGATCAACGACCAGGCTGCCGTTTCGTTGAACGGCCGCGTCGCGCCCTTTCAGGGGATGGAACCCAGCTTTGACCTGACCGGGTCGGTGAAGAATCTGGAGCTTCACAATCTGTCCCCCTATGTCGCGGCAGCCCTGGGTGTGCATATGCGCAGCGGGCGATTGGATGTTGGCTTCACGGGCACGTCAGACAAAGGGGCGCTGGAAGCCAATGGCGAATGGCTGATCAAGAAAGTCGAGATCGAAGACCTTGATGCGTTCGAGCAGTCCAGCCTGGAAGCCGCGGCTGACGTGCCGATAGAAACCGCAATCAATCTGTTGTCGGACAAACAAGGGACCATTGAGCTGCAGGTGCCGATTGCCGGACGCCTGGACGACCCGGAGTTCGATCTCAGCCAGGCCATCAACAAGGCGATCAGCAGCGCCATCGGCAACGCGGTTGAGACGACACTGAAGGTGATCTTCCCGGTCATGCTGCTGGCTGACATTGGCGGCAGCAGCTCGCTCAAATTCGACCCGGTCGCTTTCGCGCCGGGCGATGACCAGGTGTCGGATGGTGCAACTGACGGGCTTAGAACCATTGCCGATCTGCTGGATGCGCGGCCGAAAATTTCCATTACGGTTTGCGGCGTGGCAGCAGACGCAGATTTTCAGGCGCTCCGTGCTGCTGCGCAGCTGGTGCCTGAGACAGGCGCGCCGACCGCGGAGGAGCCTGAGGCGGGACCCGTTATTGAACAGCCTATCACAGCCGAGGAGCGCGCCGCGCTCACCGACCTTGCACAGCGGCGTACGGGGGCCGCCGGTACGGCGCTGACCGACGGTCTGGGGGCGGATCCCGCACGGGTGTTCGAGTGCCGCGCCCGGGTTGATCTGGAAGAAGGTTTACCCCGCGCCGAAATATCGATTTAGGAGGTGGATGTGCGCGTCTTTGCGGTTTTCTTTGTGATCTGTCTTGCCATCGGCTGTCAGCAGCAGGGCGTGCTGGAAACCCCGCCCGCGGCGCTCCCGGACCAAAGCGCCAGCGAGTGTGGTGGTATGATGGGTCTTGCCTGCGAAGAGGGCTTTTTCTGCAACATTCCCGGCGGCACCTGCGGTGCGGCAGATCAGATGGGCGTCTGCGAGCGCCAGCCCGACGCGTGCACGATGGAATATGACCCGGTCTGCGGCTGCGACGGCAAGACCTATGGCAATGCCTGCGGCGCGGCAGCAGCCGGTGTTTCGGTACAGGCCAAGGGCGCGTGCTCAACCGGGTAGTAGTGTTTCCAGCGCCTCTATCTTGTCGGCCTCGTGCGGCGGCTTGTCCCACCTGATACGGTGAATGCGCGGGAACCGCATGGCCAGGCCGGATTTATGCCGTGTCGAGCGGTTCAGCCCTTCGAATGCCACCTCGAACACCAGCCCGTGGTCGGGCTCATGCGTCACCTGGCGCACGGGGCCGAAGCTGTCTTCGGTGTTGTCGCGCACGAATTTGTCGATTCGCTTCAGTTCTTCATCGGTGAACCCGAAATAGGCCTTGCCGACGGGAACCAGTTCGCCGTCGCGCCAGACGCCGAAGGTGTAGTCGGAATAGAAGCTGGAGCGCTTGCCGTGGCCGCGCTGGGCATAGAGTAGGACAGCATCGACCAGAAACGGGTCGCGTTTCCATTTGAACCAGGGGCCTTTCGGACGTCCGGCCTCATAGGGGCTGTCGCCGCGCTTCAGCATGACGCCCTCAATGCTTTGTGCAGATGGGTCATTCCGGATGCGATCTAAATCGTCAAACGTATTAAAAGTAATCAGCGGCGACAGGCTGACACGCGGGTGATCGAGCCGTGCGACCCAGCTCTCCAGACGCTTCCGGCGCTGGTCGAAGGGCAGGCCTCGCAGGTCTTCGCCGCTCTCGAACAGCAGATCATAGGCGCGGATGGCGGCGGGGAAGTCGCTCAGCAGTTTCTTGGAGGTCGTTTTGCGGTTCAGCCGCTTTTGCAGATCACCGAACGGCGCGACCTGGCCGTCGCGCACCACCAGCAATTCGCCGTCAATGGCGGCATCGAAATCCATCGCCTCGATCAGGTCGGGGAAGGTGCCGGTCATATCCTCGCCGGTGCGGCTGTAGAGCCGCCGCTCGCCCTCTGCGGCCACCGCCTGAACCCGCACGCCGTCCCACTTCCATTCGGCGCGAAAATCAGCCGGAACAAGTTTTTCAAAATCCGCGTCGTCGACCGGATGCGCCAGCATCACCGGTCGGAACGGGGCAGCAATATCGGGCGCGGGGCGTTTGCCGGTCCCATCGGCCCAGGCAAACAGGTCAATGTAAGGCGCTTCCAGCCCATGCCAGATTTCCTCGACCTCCTTGATGTCGAGATCGCCATAGCGCGCCAGCGCGGTTTTGGCGAGCCGCGAGGAGACGCCGATGCGCAGCCCGCCAGTGATCAGCTTGATCAGCGCCCAGCGGCCGTTTTCATCGAGCGCATCGAGCCAGCCCGCGATCAGCCCCGGCATCTCGGCCTTGGCGGTTTCGCGCAGGGTCTCGACGATTTCGGTCAGCTCCGGCACCCGGTTGACCTCGTGCTTGGCGGGCCACATCAGCGAGATCGTCTCGGCCATATCGCCGACATAGTCATAGGAGAGGCGGAACAGCACCGGGTCTGTCCGCTCCTCGACGAGTCCGCGAATCAGCGCCGGTTTGGCGTGTTTGAAATCCAGCCCGCCGGTCAGGACGGCCAGCGCATAACCCCGGTCCGGGTCTGGTACGGTCGCAAAATAGTCCTTGATCAGCGATAGCTTGTCGTTGCGGCCCGCCGCATAGGCCAGGCGGTCCAGCAATTCGGCGAACCTGTTCATCCGTGACCGCCGCCTTCCTCGTCATAGCCGACGAGTGACAGGGGGCGCGCGTTGATGCCCTGAGTCCCGGCCCAATGAACCAGCGCATCCTCGCGGCCATGGGTGACCCAGACTTCTTCCGGGTCTACCTCTTCAATGGTGCTGGTCAGTTCGTCCCAGTCGGCGTGATCGGAGACGATCAGCGGCAGTTCGACACCGCGTTGCCTTGCCCGCGCCCGCACCCGCATCCAGCCGCTGGCAAAAGCCGCAATCGGATCAGGCAACCGCCGCGACCATTTGTCATTGAGCGACTGTGGCGGTGCAACGATCAAGTGGCCCTGCATCTCGGATTTTTCCGCTTTCGTGGCTGAGCGCAGCTCGCCCAGGCGCACGCCCAGCGACTCATAGAGCGTGCATAGCTTTTCCACTGCACCATGCAGATAGATCGGCGCGTCGTGCCCCGCTTCGCGTGCCAGCCCGATCAGTCTTTGGGCCTTGCCCAGGGAATAGGCGCCCAGCAGCACGCAGCGCTCGGGAAACACCTCCAGCATACGCAGCGCTTTTGCCAGTTCGCCCGCATCGTCCGGGTGGCGGAAGACAGGCAGGGCAAAGGTCGCTTCGGTGACGAAAACATCGCAGGGGACCGGCTCAAACCGGGCGCAGGTGGGATCGCGGCGGCGTTTATAGTCGCCGGAGACGACGATGCGCACGCCTTTACACTCGACCACCGCCTGGGCACTGCCCAGCACATGGCCGGCGGGGGCCAGCCAGACCGTGGCGTCGCCGATATTGTGCCGTTCGCCCAGTGCGGCGGCCTGTTGGCTTAAGGTGAAGTTTGCCCCGTAACGGGACGCCATGATGGCCAGCGTTTCGCGCGTGGCCAGCACGGCGCCGTGCCCGGCGCGGGCGTGATCGGCATGGCCATGGGTGACCACGGCCCGGTCCACCTGCCGCACCGGGTCGATATAGAAATCTCCCGGCGGGCAATAGAGTCCCGCCTTGGTGGGCGTCAGGATATCGGAAAACGCAGTCATCGCTTGTCTCTATACGCCGGTGCAGGTGATTCAGACCGGCGGCCAAGAATCCACTGTTCTTATTCTGTTCCGCCAGTAAAGTGAGCCCTATGGAGACCGTCGCCGTCAAGCTGAAAGCCCAGTCCGCCGTCCCGGCGGTGGTGTCGGACTGGTTTGCCGCGCGCGGCTGGGCACCCCGCCGTCACCAGCTTGATCTGATCGCAGCGGCAGAAAACAACAAGTCCGCCCTGCTGGTGGCCCCTACCGGGGCGGGGAAGACGCTGGCCGGGTTCCTGCCCAGCCTGATCGAGATCATCGAAGACCATGAACAGCATCCGCTTAAGCGCAGGCGCGGTTTGCATACGCTCTACATCTCGCCCCTGAAAGCCCTGGCGGTCGATATCGCACGCAATCTGGAAGCACCGGTGGCGGAAATGGGTCTGGATATCCGAATCGAGACCCGTACCGGCGACACGCCGTCGGCCAAAAAAACCCGCCAGCGCCGCGACCCGCCCGAGATTCTGTTGACCACCCCGGAACAGATTTCGCTGTTGCTGGCGCACCGGGACGGGCAGGCAATGTTTAAATCCGTGCAGGCGATCATTGTCGATGAGCTGCATGCACTGGAGAACACCAAGCGCGGCGATCTGCTGGCGCTCGCGCTGGCCCGGATGTCGGTGATCGCGCCCGGCCTGCGGCGGATCGGGCTTTCGGCAACGGTGGCCGATCCGGACCGGTTGCAACGCTATCTGATGCCGCAGAAGCCCGATCAACCGGTGTTGGCAGACCTGATCGTGGCGGATGCGGGCGCGCCGCCAAAGGTCGCGGTGCTGGACAGTCAGGCCCGCGTGCCCTGGTCCGGGCACAGCTCGGCCTATGCCGCAGAAGACATCATGACGGCGATCAAACAGGTGAAGTGTGCACTGGTCTTCGTCAACACCCGCTCGCAGGCGGAAATGACCTTTCAGAATCTCTGGCGGCTCAATGAAGACCAATTGCCCATCGCGCTGCATCACGGTTCACTGTCGGTCGAACAGCGCCGGAGGGTCGAGGCGGCGATGACGCGCGGCGACCTCCGGGCGGTGGTCTGCACCTCGACGCTGGAACTTGGTGTCGACTGGGGCGCCATCGATCTGGTGATCCAGCTCGGCGCCCCCAAGGGCTCGTCGCGGATGATGCAGCGGATCGGCCGTGCCAATCACCGGCTGGATGAACCGTCCAATGCGCTCTTTGTGCCGTCAAACCGGTTCGAGGTACTGGAATGCCAGTCGGCCAAGAACGCGATTGCCGAAGGCATACATGATGGTGACCTGCCGCGGCCGGGCGGGCTCGATGTGCTTGCCCAGCATGTGCTGGGCCGGGCCTGTGGCGAACCCTTTCTGATGACCGATCTCTATGACGAGGTCATTGCCGCCGCGCCCTATGCCGACCTCGACTACCAGACGTTTGAGCAGGTGGTCGATTTTGTCGCCACCGGCGGCTATGCGCTGCGCCGCTACGATGAATACAAAAAACTCGAACAGCTCGGCGATGGACGTATGAACGTCGCGTCGCAAAAGGTCGCCCGGCAATATCGGCTGAACGCGGGCACCATCGTCGAAGCGCCGATGCTGAAGCTGCGGTCCATTGCGCCGGGTAAGAAGCGGGTCCGACAAGGCATATCGCAGGTGGGTGGCCGCCCTGTCGGCCGCGCCGGCTTTACCATCGGCGAGGTGGAGGAGTGGTTTATCGAGCAGCTCCGGCCTGGTGATACGTTTTTGTTTGCGGGCAAGGTCTGGCGCTTTGAGGGGCTGGCCGAAGCCGAGGCCTTTGCCTCGCGCACCAACGACAAGGAGCCCATGGTGCCGTCCTATCAGGGCGGCAAGTTTCCGCTCTCGACCTTTCTGGCGGAGCGGGTCCGCGCCATTCTGGCCGATCCCAAAACATGGGCCGGGTTGCCGGGGCAGGTACGCTGGTGGCTTGAGCTGCAGCGCGACAAATCGGCGATTCCGCAGGCGAACCAGATGCTGGTGGAAACCTTCCCCCGCGCCCGCAAATCCTACCTCACCTGTTACCCGTTCGAAGGCCGGTTGGCGCACCAGACTCTGGGCATGCTGCTGACCAAGCGGCTGGAGGAAACAGGCTTCAAGCCCATGGGCTTCATGGCCAATGATTATGCGCTGGCCATCTGGGCGCTGGGTGATTTGTCGCGCATCGATATGCGCGCCCTGTTCAGCAATGAGGGGATCAATGATGGCCTCGATGACTGGCTGACCGAATCGAACCTGTTGAAACGCACCTTCCGCAACGTGGCGACCATCGCCGGGCTGATCGACCGCAAACACCCGGGGAAGGAAAAGACCGGCCGGCAGATGAACATCTCGTCTGACCTGATCTACGAGGTGCTGGTCCGGCACGAACCGGATCACATCCTGCTGCAGGCGACCCGCGAGGATGTATCGTCCGGTCTGCTCGATCTGGCGCGTATGACGCAGCTGATGGACCGGCTGCAGGCATCTGACAGTTTATTGGTTAAACACCTCGAGCGCATCTCGCCGCTGGCTGTTCCGGTGATGCTCGAAATCAGCAAGGTCCCCATTGCCGGCGAGGCCAATGAATCCCTGCTGGAAGAAGTCGCCGACGACTTCATGGAAGAGCTGAATGGGTGACTGCCTTAGCGCTTTGGTCAATGGCGCTCATCTTGTGTTCGACCCCTCAGGTGCGGCGTGGTGGCCGGATGAGCGGCTGCTGGTCGTGGCCGACCTGCATTTCGAAAAGGGCTCGGCGCAGGCGCGGCGCGGTCAGCTGATTCCCCCCTATGACACGCGCGAAACACTCACCCGGCTGGAGGCGGTGGTTGCGCGCTATGACCCTACCGTGGTGATCTGTCTGGGTGACAGTTTTCACGATCTCGACGCCGCCGGGCGGCTGACGGCCCATGAAATCGAGCGGATCGCGGCGCTGACTGCCGCGCGCGACTGGGTCTGGATCGAGGGTAATCATGATCCCCAGCCGCCGCAGCATCTGGGCGGGCGGGTGACGGAAAGGCTGGAAATCGGTCCGCTGCTGTTCCGGCATCTGCCGCAAGAGGGATGGCAACCGGGCGAGGTGGCGGGTCATCTGCACCCGGCGGCGCGGGTCCGGGCACGCGGACGCTCGTTGCGCCGACGTTGTTTCGTCAGCGACGCGTCGCGGCTGATCCTGCCATCGTTTGGCGCCTATACCGGTGGGCTCGATGTCCTTAACCCGGCCTTTGCGTTCCTGCTGCGTGAGCCGTTTCACGTCTGGATGATCGGCAAGGACCAGCTCTACAAAGTGCCCAGCAAGCGCCTGAAAGGCTGATCACATCAGCATCATCACCCGGGCGAAGATGATCAGGATCGCGACATCGGCGGCAATGGTCAGCGGCATGCGCAGCTGCGGATACCACGCAGGCGCAGTGCCTTCTTTCGCAGCAAACAGGTCGGAGGCATACATAAGGGCAAAGGCAACCGCGGTGCCCAGCAGGCCCCAGTGCAGGTCGATCAGCAGCATCACCCAGGCAACCAGCGGCGGAAAGATGCCGATGGTCAGCGAGGAGGCCATACGCGACGAGCGCGGGTTGTTAAGCGCCATGCCCCAGCGGACGCCGCCCAGGAAGGACAGTACGGTGGCGCTGTAGAACAGCATCGCTTCGGCCACCGGGAAGACCTCGGCGGTTTCCGAGGTCCAGACCGCAATGGCGCCCGCCACCAGTGGCACCAGGCCGACATAGCCGAAGCCTTGCGCGGCAGAGGGCATTTTTTGTTGTTTGTTGTCGTCAGTCACCTGAGCGTCCCCTTCGTGATTACACCGCTTCCCGGGCCAGAGGATATAGACCTTCGCTGCGTATTCCAATCACATGACTTGCTCATATTGGCGCAGTTGGCTAAGCGAAGATATGTGCGCGCGCCTGTCACAGATATTACCGCCCGAAGCGATGCGGCGTCTGTTCGATCTTGATCTGTGGAAAAACCTGCCGCCGCGCTACAATGTCGCGCCGACGCAGGATGTTTGGATCATCAGGCGTGTGGAGAATGACCGGGAAGCCCTGACCATGCGCTGGGGGCTGATTCCAGTCTGGGCGCAAGACACTAAAATTGGCGCCATGACGATCAATGCCCGGTCCGAAACGGCCGCAGAAAAACCATCGTTCCGCGAGGCGTTTGCCAAGCGCCGCTGTATCGTCCCGGCAGACGGGTTCTATGAATGGGACAAGATGACCAACCCGCGCCAGCCCTATCGGTTCTTGCGCGAAGATGGCGAACCCATGGCACTGGCGGGGCTGTGGGAGACCAATGAGCGGCTTGGCCTGACCAGTTTCACGATCATGACGACCCGCGCCAATGATCATATGGAGGCAATCGGTCATGACCGCAGTCCGGTGATCCTGGAGCCCGAGCAGGTCGCTACATGGCTGGACCCGACGACGCCGGGCGCCGCGCTCCAGCAACTTTGCCTGCCGTTCCCGGATGAAAAGCTGACCCGCTATCCGGTCAGTACCAGGGTCAACAGCGTGCGCAACGACGAGCCCGCGTGCATTGAGCCCACTGAAGGGCCAGATCAATTCTCGTTTCTTTAACGGCCAATCGCGGCCATGGCCGCCGCGCAGGCGTCTTGGTTCTGGGCGCTGCCGGTGGGCCCGGCGTCCTGCTGCCTGTCATTGCCGGTCACTTTGCCCAGCAAGCCGCCGAGAGCACCGAAGCCACCCTTTTTCTCGCCATCGTCCTTGCTGCCGCCGAACAGGCTGCCAACCGAATCGACGACGCCGACGACGCTGTCCACTGAACCCAGCGGATCTGGATAGGCGGTCGGCGATGCCAACGTCCCTTCTACCCGGAACGGCACGGCCAGGCTGACCAGCGCGGTTTCGCGGGTCTTCGTATCGAACTTAAGCTTCAGCTGTTCGGAGCGCAGGTCGGCGCGGCCCGTGCCTGTCAGCGTGAACGTGTCACTGTCGACCACCATGGCGCGTGTGTTGGCGACACCGTTGCTCAAATCATAGCGGGCGATGGCGCATTTCAGACTGGTCTTGTCCTTGCCGCCGAACAAGGGGCCGACAATGCTGTCCAACCCGGTGCTGACCACCGCCAGCAACTGGTTGGTGATGATTCCATCGGTGGCAACCAGTTCGGTATAGCCATTCAAGCCGGAGGTAATGGCGCGCATGGAATTGCCGCTGCCGCGCAGGTCGACGGTGAAGTCGATATTGCCGTCGACGCTTTCGCTGATGTCGAACGTTTTCAGCACCTCGCCATAGTTCAGGCCCCTTACTTTCAGATCGGTCGACATCCGGGCAGGCGTGGTGGCGCCGTTGAGCCGGGCTGTCATATTGACGGTACCCTCCATGGAAGCGCCGCTGAGCTCGGTCAGATTGAGATCCCCATTGTTCAATGTCAGTGCGATCTTCGCGCCGGTTACATCGACATTGTCCGTCACCTTGATGGTGTCAGCCGCGATGTCGATATCTGCGTCTACCGACCGGAGCACGCCGATCGGCAGCGGGTCTTCCGTGAATACATAGGCGCTGGCCGCACCAGTCTCGGCCGTTGCATCAGCCTCTTCGCCGGTTGTGCCGAAGGCCGTCAGATCGACGGTATTCGAGGTGAAGTTTGCGGTGATATTCGGCCGTGTACCGCCCAGCGCGAGACTGCCGCTGCCTTTGAGGTCGGTGCCGCCATAAGCAATGTCGGCATTGTCGATGCTGTAGTTGTCGCCGGACTGGGTCAGCCTGGCGGTCAGGCTGAAGGGTGTGCCATCGGCGTCGCCATTTGCATCCACATTCAGCTGTTGGGCACTGGGGGCACTGCCGCTCAGCCGATCCAGTGCGAACAGGCTGGTTTCGCCGGTGACGCCGTCGCGATAGGTGACCTTGCCGTCCCGGATAACAATCTCGTCGACCTGCAGCGCCATGGCGCCGGTTTCAGCCTGGGGGTCGCTGGCGGGCATGTTCAGGTCCCAATTGGTGCGGCCGCTTGCATCGGTTTCAAGGAAGATGTCGGGTTCGATCAACACCAGGCGCGTAATCTGCAGGGAACCGGTCAGCAACGGGATCAGGGCCACCTCCAGTTCGAAGCGCTTCATGGTGGCCATGTCCTCGCGGCTGCCCCAACTTGCATTGCCGAAACGGACGTCATCCACGGTGATTGCCGGCGTCAGGGAGATTTTGAAGTCAAGATCCCCGCCGATGGTGAGGTTGCGGCCGGTCGCGGCCTCGGCTTGATCTTGCGCCAGTTGTTTCAGTTGCCCGCGGTCATAGCCCGACAACACCAGATAGGCGCCGCCTGCGATCAGTGCAGCAATCGCCACGAGTCCGATCAGGACCCAAACCAGAATTCTCAATGCTCCCTCCTTCAAAGGATCGTCTACCCATTAGGTAGATCGCCGGTCGAACAGTCCTACCTTTGCACGATGGCGGGATTATGACAGGTGTGATGGGTAACGCACGGCTCAATAATCCCACTTCCAGCGCAGCCGCAGTTTCTGGTTTCCGGTCGAGGTGGCCTCGGTGCCGACGGACAGATGCTTGGTCAGGTCCACGTCGACGGACGCCGATGTCGCGTCATCCTCGTCGCGCGCGGTGCCGACCTCGACATAGATGTTCCTGGTCAAGTATTTGCCGCCTCGGATCAGCGGCGAGGTGCCTTCTTCGCCGCGTGTGCCGATCTCCAACCGCTCCAGACTGAGTGCCTGTCGGATACGGCCTACCGCGTCAAACCCGCCGCCGGATCCGGCCATTGAAGCTGCTGCGGCCGCCAGCTGCGCTGCCTGCAGGGCAGAAAGCTGGTTCTTGTCCGTGCCGAACATGATGCGCGACAGAATCTCGTCCTCGGGCAGCGCGGGCCGCGACGTGAGTTGAATTTTGGGTTCCGAAATCGGCCCACTCAACCGCAGTTCCGCTGTCAGCGTGTCGACATCGTAGATGGCGGTCAGGGTCAGAATCGGATCGATTGTCCGGCCGCCGGTAAAGTCAACGGACCCGTCTTCCAGTTCAAAACGTTTGCCGGCAAACTGGAAGTCGCCGCGCAGCAGGTCAAGGCGGCCCCTCAGTCTCGGTTTGGCCAGCGTACCAAGGACGGTGACATCGCCTTCCCATTCCGATTCCAGGCCGCGCCCGCGGACGAAGACCTGGTTTCGGGCGGTGATCTGGGCGTCTATCCGGGGCGATACCAGCTGTTCGTCCGGCGTGTCGGGCAGCGTGACCAGCCCTACCGGGCGGTTGATCTCGATAACGTCGAGTTCGACAATATTGGGCGGCAGGCTTTCGATCAGCGCGACTTCCGCCTCGTTGATTTGGGCGGTGCCGGTGATCTGTTCGCCCTGTTCGTTGCGTTGGTAGCGGACATCGCCGCTAGCGGTCAGCGTGACCTGGCGCAGCCGGACCAGCTTGGCTTTATCCAGCTCAGCCTTCATATCGGCTTCGACGCCCTCCGGTGAAAAGGGCCGGACCCACCCGCCCAGCCGGATGACGCCAGACCCACCGTCACTGGCGACGGTGTCTTCCAGTTGCAGCAGACCGTCCTTCAGGCTGAACGCCATCCTGTCGGTTTGCATCCGAAATCCACTGCTGAGATTGTGGTATGTCGCGCTGGCGATCGCGAAGGTCCCGGCAAGGACAGGGTTCTCGATCGTGCCGGATAGATCGAAATCCACCGCCGCCGTGCCCCCTAAGACGTGATCATAAGCACCCGCCAATGGCCACAGATCGTCTAGTTCAGCGCGCCCGGACACGGTCAAGCTGACCGGCGCGTCCGGATCGACGTCTACGGCAAATTCTTCCGGGTCCAGCGTTGCAGAGAGAAGAGCAATGGCCTCCAGTTTGAGCCGTTCGGCTGTGGTAATCGACGCTGTGGCGTTCAGCGTCCCGGCTTCAAATCCGGCGTCGACTTTGACATCGATCGGGTCCTGCAACAGTTCATCACCGATTAGGAGATCGTTGACTGAGACGCTTAACCGGCCGGTGGGCGCGCCGGCTAAATCCGCATCAAGCGTCAGGTCGAGCGTACCGAACACGTCTTCGCCGGTCGCAAACAGGGAAATCAGACCCATGTCGAGGCCATCCGCGTTCAGTCGAAGGGTCTTCTGCTGGTCTCCATAGTCGAAGGCCGCCTCGACGGATCCCTCGCCATAGCGCAGCGTTAGCGGTTCCGCATAGGTGCGGCCAGGCTCGAATGTAATCGTCGCCGGCGCCGCCAGCGTCAGGTTCTTGCCCGTAATTGTGCCATCGAGATTTGTCAGCGTCAGCCGGTTG
The DNA here is from genome assembly GCA_046290575.1 of Alphaproteobacteria bacterium. Lineage (GTDB taxonomy): Bacteria > Pseudomonadota > Alphaproteobacteria > SMXS01 > SMXS01 > JANQQJ01. Next base: position 364,994 of record JBKAGX010000001.1, read on the forward strand.
GGCGCAGACAGACCAGCAGACTCCAGCCCTGCGGACAGGGTGAGGTCAAGGGGGCCGGCAAACGTGCCGTCTACAGCAGCTTTGATCGCAAGGCCGTCGCCCTCGGGGGCGATAGTGGCTGTCAGGACGTCCAGCGCCAGGTCGCCGGACACGATGTCTTCGGCACGCAGCGTGACCCCTTCAAAAACCGTTTCATCAGAGATAGTCACGCTGCCATCCAGCGTCGCTGAAACCCCGGTAAACCGCCGGCGATTTGGCAGCCATACCTCGATGTCTTCGGCGTCGATCTCAAATTGAACATGCTGATTGCCGTTCTGATCGCTGAGGCTCACCGCCGCTGTCGTGTCTGCCATCGCCGGTGTGCCGGTCAGGCCCTCCAGAATCGCTGAACGGCGAGCCTTGAGCGTGAGGTCGCCGGTTACCGGTTCGCCCCGGGCTGCGGCGGAAACCTGGCCCCTGATGGTCGATGAGGGCCCGGTTAAGACAATATCGTTGAGCTGCCACGCGCCGTTGGTCTGGCTCGTTAGATCAGCGCCCCCGTTAATCTGTTCCCCTTGAACGGCAGCGGCCAGGTCCAGGCGCCCACGTGGTGCATTGGTGATGTCCTCAAGCGTCGCATCGACGGAGGTTCTCGCCAGCGTAAGGCCTCCGGCGGTCAGTTGCTCGCTTTGCAGTTTCAATGCGGCTGAGGGCCCGTCGGCCGGTCCCTGAATCACCGCGCTGACGCTCAAGGGCGCTCCCAGCTCCAATGCGTCGAGGGCGTCCGCCGCGCCTGGTTGCGCCGTGGCGTCGAGATTGAGGTCGAGCGCGGACAGGTCCTGGGAGATATGGCCGGACAAGCTGGCGGCCAGCGCCACGCCATCAATCTTCCCGTCGACTGCATAGCGCGCATTGTCTTCGGTGGGAACGACACGGAGGCTGGAGGATGGCGCAGCCCCCAGACCGGGGCCCAGCGGCAGGTCGCCATAGGACAAGTTTTTACCTTGGGCGGTTATCTCGAGACGCCGATCTGCTGGGATGTCGGACCAGACGATCTCTGCAGTGGCTTCGATGGCTCCGGCCAGCCCGGTGTCAAACAGGTTGTCCCAAGGCGACAGATCGTCCGCCTTTAACGCGATATCGGCCTGAAGCGCAAGGGGCTCAAGGGCTATGTCTGCGGACCCGCTCAGCTGACTATCCAAGGCATCAAGTGTCAGTGTCTTGACGCTGATCTTGGTGTTGTCCGTGTCGTACGCTGCATCCAGCGACCAGCGGCCCTGGTCATCGGTCTCGAATGGCTTGCCCGGATCGATGGTCCCTGATCCTCTAAGTGTGATGGTTGGGCCTTGATCGCCGGCAGCGTCGCGTAAGCGAACAATCGCCTCGCCAGAGAATTCACGGATCTCAACGTCGTCGCTGCGAATATCCGCCGCGGATAAGGTCACGGCTGTTCCGGTGCTGCCGTCTTGCAGAAGGTCTCCGCGCAGCGCTATGGCACCAAATGTCCAGCCGTCGACGGGACCGGTGATTTGGGTCAGATCGTCGATCCGAATATCGAATCGTGGCGCGGTGAGAGCCTCAACGGTTTCCAGACTGCCAGCGAGTTCCGCGTGAATCGCGCGGTTGTTCAGGTCCGCGCGGTAGGATTGGGGAACGCCGTCCGCAAACATGATATCGGCTTTCAGATCAAGCGGTTCGGCGGCCAAGCCATCGATTTGCTGATCCAGCAGCGATTGAGGGTCCAACGTGCCGCTGATCGTCAAGACCGGTTGAGTGATCGCCAGCTTGAGATCAATCAGCTGCGTGGACCCTTTAGAGGCCCGCAGCCTGCCCTGCCAGTCCGAAATCGGGCCGGTTCCGGTGACGGTCACAATCGCACCGCCATAGCCGTCAGGCAGGAGCACGCGTGCCAGTGGCCCGCCTTCCTGAGTGGTCAGCGTCGTATTGATCTCCAGCGATTCATCTTGCGGATTGTAAATCGCAACAAGTTCAAGCTGTTCTCCCGCACCTGAAACAGGTGTCATCTTGGCCTGCAGATCGACGGGACCATCCCTGTCCAGAACGGCTTTGCCACGCAGCGTGAACGCTGTGTCGCTGCCTGGAAGGCGAAGTGTTTTGATGGCGATGTCCTGGATTGCCAGATCAACGGGCAGATCGGGAATCAGATCGGCAGGCGGGCTGACCTGATCGGGCGCATCGTTAATCGTGACCGACCCGGCGGTGAGCCGATCGACGGTGACTGTTCCAGACAGAAGGCCAGTCGGGCGCCAGTCTGCCTCAATCGACTTCGCGATGACGGTCTGTGTGCCGTTTTCTGTAACGGTGATGGTATCGACCGCGAAAGTGCCGAGCGGGTTACCTGTCAAACCGTCAATCTCGACCACCATACCGGTCTGCTCGTCGCTGAGCAGGTCTTCAAGAAATTCGGCGGTCATGCGATGACCAAGGGGGGACCGGATGACCAAAAACGCGACTACGACCAGGGCCGCCAGAACGGCGACGACTGACATCGCGATTTTCAGGCCCTTGGGCATAACGCTGAACGTCTGTCGTGCCGTGGTCATCAGAAGCTCTGTCCGATGCTGATGTAAATCTGGAATGTGTCGTCGCGAGGGCGTGGGTTGATCGGAAAACCGACGTCCAGACGAATCGGGCCGAAGGCGGTGTAATATCGTAGGCCGATGCCGCCTGCCCAACGCAGCTGGCGTGAGAAATCAGGGTAGGACGCGTCAAAAACATTGCCGCCTTCGACAAAGGGTACGATGCCCCAGGACTCACTGATCTTGATGCGCAACTCTGCCCCGATTTCGAAAACCGACCGGCCGCCCAGCGGGTCACCTTCCGCATCGAGTGGACCGACCGCTTGAAACTCATAGCCGCGGATGGAGGCGCCACCGCCAGCGAAGAATCTCTTTGTTGCCGGGACTTCGCTGGTGCTCGGGCCAACCAGGAACCCGATGCGGGTGCGTGCTGCGGCGACATAACGGGCGCGATCATCCAGCGGCAAATAGAAGCTGCCGGTCAATTCGACTGTCGTGAAGAAGTCTGCGCCCCCGTCGACCGACAGATAGGGCGTCACGTCGGCGGTTAGCCGCATGCCACGGGTCGGGTCCAGCAGGTCGTTGCTTCCATCATAGGCAACCAGCGCCGGCACGCCGAAAAGGAAGAACTCGCGGTTCGATTCCTGATCCCTGATGTCGCTATAGGCGAGCTCGCCGCCCAACCGGACTTTCCATCGCGGGCTGATCTCCCGCTCAACCGCGCCGCTCAGTTCGCCGGTATACTCCAGAAAGGCGTCCGTATCGTCACGTAGGCCCTCGACACCCAGGAACAGTTTCTGATCCCGGCGCAAGAAACGGGGTTTGATGAAATCAGTTTGTAGTGACTGCTTCTGTTCGTCGGCCTTGGCGCTTACCAGCAATGTCTCGCCCCTGCCGCGGAAGTTGCGGTGCTCCCAAAATACTTCGCCGCCAAACCCCTTGCTGGATGAATAGCTGGCGCCAATGCCGATGGTTCTGTGTTCTGCTTCTTCCACGCGGACGACAACAGGCTGGCGGCTATGTTGATCAAGCGGTCCATCGGTATCGATGGTGATGGACGCGAACAGGTTTTGCTCTACCAGGTCCTGGCGGAACGCTTCGACCTCGCGCTGATCAAAGGGTTCGCCCGGTTTCCACGGGACTTCCTTCAGCACGACGCCTTCGCGTACGCTTTCCAGCCCCTCAACGGAGACGTCACCAAACTGGACCCGCGGGCCGGTGTCGATGTCGACCTGGACGTAGACGGTGTTGGTGATGTGGTCGGCCCTCACCCGGCGATTGGTCAGGGACACCTGGGGATAGGCGCGTTCTGGCAGGGCGTTGAGAACAGACTGATAGGCCGCAACAATCTCTTCGTTGCGAGAAGGTTTTCCCATGAGCCGATTGGCGGCGGTCTGGGCCAACTGGGCGATCTCGTCAGAGGACGCGCCCGCACCGGTCAGGTCGATATTGTAGCTGGACACCTTGAAGCGGTCGCCCAGCAGGCCGCGGATCTGCACCACGATAGGACGTTCGCGGCGCAGGAGGTCGTAACTCAGCCGTGCACCGTAATAACCTTCGCTACGCAGGACGGTTGCAAAGGTCGTCAAATCACGGGTGATCCGCGCCCGAAGATCCCAGATGGACGAGGGCGGCTCGTCCTTGAACCGGATCAGATCGGCATGATCGCGCAAGATTTTTTCCAGCCCACTGTCCTCAAATCCAGAAAATCTGACCTTGTAGGACAGCTCCCGCGCGGCGCGATCGGAATCCTGCGCCCCCGCAGCAGGGGGCACGGTCGTCAGGCCCAGCACGACGAGGGCGCAACTCAGAACGATGGCGCGCAATGCCATGGGCTTGGAAATCTCTCGTTTAAATCGGGTCCGGGACGCTCATGCTTAGCCCACAATAGATGGGGTTGCTGAGCTTTTTTGCTACGAACGCTCCAGGATGACAGATCGTTCCAACGGTCAATCCAGTTGCTGTGTCAGGCTTTGGCCGGGCCACTTTGGTCCAGGGTGCGCAGATCCCTCTTTACGATTTTGCCATAGTTGTTTTTCGGTAGCGCGTCGACGAAACGGTAGTCTTTCGGCCGCTTGAAGCGGGCCATGTGCTCAAGGCAGTAGGAATCGAGCGCGGCGGTGTCAGGAGAGGCGCCATCGCGGACCACCAGATAAGCCACGACGGTCTCTCCCCATTCGCGGTCAGGTCTGCCGATGACGGCGGCTTCGGCGATGTCAGGATGATGGACCAGAACTTCTTCCACTTCGCGGGGGTAGATATTGCTGCCGCCGGAGATGATCAGGTCCTTCGACCGGTCTTTCAGTGTCAGAAAGCCGTCATTGTCAAAGACGCCAAAGTCACCGGTATGAAGCCAGCCGTCTCGTATCGTTTCAGCCGTCGCATCCGGGTTCTGCCAATAGCCGTTCATCACGGAGTCCCCGCGAACCACCACTTCGCCGATCTCGCCAGCGGGCAGGAAGTTGCCCGTTTCGTTCGCGATACGGACGTCGACGGCGCTCTGCGGAATGCCGACAGAGGACAATCGGTCCAGCCAGCGCGGGTGGTTGGTGTCTGCGTGCATGGCCGCGCTTAAAGCGGTGATAGTCATCGGGCTTTCGCCCTGGCCATAGAGTTGCGCCAGCTTGGGCCCGAAGCGGTCGATCGCGGCCAGGCTGTCCTCTACATACATCGGGCCGCCGCCATAGATGATGGTCTTGAGGTTGTCCGTGTTGCGGTCCTTCTTATAGTCCAGCAGCCGTTTGACCATGGTGGGGGCGGCAAAGAAGACGCTGTCGGGCCACGCGCCGATCAGATCGAAGATTTCGCCCGGATCAAACCCGGCAGACTCCGGAATGACATGACAACCACCTTGTATGACATGTGCCAGTCCATAGAGTCCCGAGCCATGGCTCATCGGCGCGGCATGAAGGATAGAGCGCCACGGCGCTTGCTGGTCCACGTCGGCGAAGTAGCACCAGGACATAACGGCCAGATTGCGATGGCTGAGAACCGCACCCTTGGGCTGGCCGGTTGTTCCACTGGTGTAAAACAGCCAAGCGGGGTCGCCGGGCATCCGGTCCGCCATGGGCAGCGGGTCTGCGGCGAGCAGTTTTTCATAGTCCACGCTGCCGGTTTCAATCAGTCGGCTGGTCAGTGGCGCAAGGGTGTCGGTCAGGTCCGGGGTGGCAAAGCTCAACGCCGCACCGCTGTCCTCCAGAATGAAGGCAAACTCACTTTGGTGAAGCTTGGCGTTGATCGGTACCGCTACGAGTCCGGCGTGCCAGCAGGCATAAAGGAGTTCGATGTATTCGGGGCAGTTCTTCAGCGCCAGTGCGACCCGGTCGCCCGGCAGCAGATCGAATCGGGTTCGCAGGCCGCCAGCGATACGCGCCGTTCGGTCGGCCATAGCGCCATAAGTCAGGTATGGCGTGCTGCCGATAGCAATCGCGGGCTGATCCCGATAGGCGAGGCCCGAACGGGCCATGTGGCTTGCAATATTCACCTTTGATCCCGCGTGACGCTGGTTCTTATGATTGGCCAGTCTGGTGATTGTTCAGTGTCGGCGAATTGACCAACCGTAGCAAACGGGTTAGCGTATCGCTAGAACAAATGGCGTTTCGATAGACGAAACGATTATTCAGGAGGCAGGCCTTATGATTGAGCGCGCACGAGGGTGCCTGACCCAAAGTTTCCTGATCCTGAGCAAGTTCATATGAGCGAGCCGCAAAAAAGCCTCTACCGGTGGGTCCCCTTTGGCATCGTCAGTGCGCTCTTTCTGTTCATCACCGCGTCGACCTTCACCTCATTGGGCGTGGTTTTCCCGTTCATGGTCGAAGAGCTGGGGCTCGACTTTACCCAAGCCGGACTTGGTTTCACGATCCTGGCGCTGATGGTTGGTCTGGCCGGCCAGTTGCCTGCCTGGACCATCCGCAAAATTGGCATCAAGGGGACGTTTCTCACCGGTGGCGCGTCGATGGGCTTAGGCTTCGGCTTGTTGGCGACGGCAGAGGGCCTCTACCCTTATCTGGTCGGCGCCGGACTGGCGGGTCTGGGCTATACGCAGCTGGCATCTGTTCCAGGCATCTATGTAATCAATCGCTGGGTGCCGGATCGTCAGTCATTTGCCATCGGTGCCTATTTCACCATCGGCGGTCTTGGCGGCATCATTGGGCCAAGTATGGTGCCGGCCATTGTCGCGCTGACGGACTCCTGGAGGTATCACTGGTGGGTGATGTGCGTATCCGTCGTCGTCTTGTCGATTGGTGCAGCGCTTCTGATTCGCAATATGCCGGCCGGCTATGATGATGAGGGTGGAACGCCGCCGCAGGAAGAAAAACTGTCCGCCCGGGTCTACCGGACGAAAGTCAGCTGGACATTCCGGGACGCGGTCCGCACACCGCAATTCGCGATTATTACCGCCGCCATGACCATGACTCTGTTCGGCGCCGTCAGTCTGAATTCCTGGGCGGTGACCCATATGGGGAATATGGGGGTCTCGATTGCGTTCGCCGCCGGAGCACTGAGTGCTCACCAGGCTGTTAATGCGTTGTCGCGCGCGCTGGGCGGCGTGTTGGCCACCCGCATCGACCCTAAATGGCTATTGGTTGCTGCGTTGGGCGCGGAGACCATTGGCATGATCGCACTGGCCTATGCGGACAACCCCTTGACGATCGCCATCTTCGCCATCGGTGAAGGGTTCGGCTACGGCATGTGCCTGTTTGCGACGGCGATCTTACTGCTCAACTATTTTGGGCCGGACAATAATCCTGAGCTGTTTGGGACGCTGCATCTGTTCACCAGCGTCGCGGCAGCAGGGCCCGTTTTGGGTGGTTTTTTTGGCGATACCTTCGGAGCGTTCGGCGGCCTGTTCCTGATATATGCGGGTGTGCTCGCCGTGGTTATGGCCGCGGCCATCTGGATGCGCCCGCCGGTGAAAGCGGACCAGCCAGACATGGCAGGGGACTAACGTTTTCTAAATGCGTCAACTTCCGCCCATGTCGGCAGATTGGTGCGCGCGCCTGCCCGGGTGACCGATAAGGACGCAGCAGCGACGCCGATGTCGGCGGCTTGCCGGAACGTCATACCTTGCGACATGGCCGCCGCCAGAAAGCCGGTGAAGACATCGCCTGCGCCCGTTGTGTCGACAGTTTCAACAACAGGGGCCTTGACGATCTCGGCCGTTTCATTTGTGGCGATGAAACACCCACGCGCGCCCAGAGTCAGCGCGACGTGGCCGATGCCGATTTCCAGCAGTGATGCAGCGATGTCCTGCGGACCCCCTGCGACATCGGTTGAAACGCCGGTCAGTGCCAGGGCCTCCGGTTCGTTTGGTGTGATGACGTCAACGCTGGCAAGACAGTCCAGCCCTTCTGGACGGGCCGGTGCCGGGTTCAGGATGACCGTAGTGCCATGCTGTTTAGCCAGCCGCACGGCCGCGTTGACGGCGTCGTTGGGGATTTCCAGCTGGACGACCAACAGCCCCGCATCGCGAATGACGGCCTCTGCTCTTTCGACAAGATCGGGTGTCACGCCATCATTGGCGCCGGGTGCGACGGCGATCGCATTGTCACCGTTCTGATCTACCAGGATCGAGGCAAGGCCGGTGGTGTGATCGGCAGAACGGATAACGTGATTGCAGTTGACGCCGGCTGCCTCCAGGCTGGTAATCGCCTGCTCGCCGAACGCGTCGGCACCAACCATGCCGATCATGGCGACCTCACCGCCTGCGGTGGCTGCTGCGGCTGCCTGATTGGCGCCCTTGCCGCCTTGTGAAATCACGAAGTTGCCGGTGCCCACAACGGTTTCGTTGCGAGCAGCGATATGGGGTACCCGAATTGTCAGGTCCGTGTTGATGCTGCCGACCACGGCGATCTGCATCAGGCTATCTCCCGCCAGAAGGGACTCAAGTTCTTTATTGGCACGTCTTGTACCATGAGGCGAAAAAGATTAAACGTTTAACGTATTGTTAAGTGCTTCCGCCCGCTGCTCATATTGCCGCAACCCCCTGCTGATCGTAACCACAGGACCATGAAGAAAACGCAACGTCGAAACCGGCCAACCCTGCAGGATATTGCGCGTGAAGCCGGTGTGTCGTCGGCGACCGTTTCCTACGTCTTGAATGGTACCGGATCCATCAGTCCCGCCGTCCAGAAGCGGGTTCGTGAGACGGCCAGGGCAATTGGCTACCGCGTTAACCACATGGCGCGGGCCACACGCACCGGCCAGACTCTCAGTATCGGCCTTATTCTGCCGGATCTCAGCAACCCGTTTTTCCCTGAACTGGCGCAGGCTGTTCAAAGTGCGGCGCGCGACGCCGGCTATGCTGTTTTTCTGGTGGATTCAGAGGGTGCTATCGAAACCGAGCATGATAGCGCAGATGACCTGATCAGGCGTGGCGTTGAAGGCATCGTCTGGTGCCCGGCGTCGGAGCATGACAGCCTGGCCGAGTTTCGGGGCGATGTTCCCATCGTCGTCGTCGACCGGCCGTTGCCGCACTATGACACGATTTCGTCGGACCATTATTCGGGCGGCGCCCTGGTGGCCGATCAGGTGCTGGCCCTTGGTCACCGTCATGTGGCGCTTGTTGCCGGGCCCCAGGCATTATCGCGCGCACGCCAGCGCCGCCAGGGTTTTGTCGAGCGGATTGGTGACCGGGCCACGATCGACTGGGTGGTCGAAAACCCGTTCGCGATCACCTTGTCAGAAGCCACGCAGGCGAAGCTTCATGACAATGAAGCGACGGTCATCGTCTGTGGTAACGATTTCATTGCGCTCGGCGTCATGCGGGCACTGCACGAGCTGGGCCGCAGGGTGCCCGAGGACGTATCCGTTGTGGGCTTCGATGACATCTTGTGGGCGCGGCATGCGATCCCCGGGCTTGCCACGGTGCGCCAGCCGCTCACGGCGCTGGGTAAGGAGGCATCCGCGTTGCTGATCCGGCGAATCGCGGGTGACGATGCGCCATATGTCAACATGTCGCTTGCCACGGAAGTGATTGTGCGCGGGTCGCTTCACGAGCCGAATTAGACGGTTTTCGCGGCTAATGTGATGCAAGAAAGTCACAGCATTCCGCGCTGCACAATCGAACGGAGCCCTCGGCTTGACACCATAGAAGGATCACCGCAATATTCGTTAAACGATTAAGCGGCAATAGAACCGCGATCCAGACCGCCTGGAGATGAAGACTTCGATCGACCGGGATACGGGACGATGTTTGGCTTTTGGAAATAGCGCTGCTGTCTTGAGGGGCAGGGGTCAAGAACAAGCAAGGGAGTTGGAACCAATGAAGAACGCCTTCTCAGGACGATCGGTGCTGGCGCTGCTAGTGGCACTGAGTTTGCCAAACATGGCGGCTGCGCAGGACGATCAAGCGCCTGCTGCGGAGACTACAAGCTCGACTGAAACCATCACCGTTATCGCTGACCCTGTTGGTCTTCTGGAGGATCAGGCGACCGACTCCGTCTTCGGGCTGGACCGCTCCGTGCTGGAAACCCCCCGGTCGTTCAGCATCGTCAGCGATACCACGATTGACCGCTACGGAATCCAGGACATCGATGATTTCATCACCACGACACCCGGCACCTTCGGCGGCAGCTTCTTCGGCGTCCCCGGCGCGGTCAGTGTGCGCGGCTCTATTGGTGACAACTATTTCCGTGGCTTCAAACGCGCGATCAACAATGGCTTTTATCCGACACCGATTGGCGCCAGTTCGCATGTTGAACTTGTGCGGGGCCCGGCGCCGGCCATTTATGGTGGCGGCCGTGTCGGCGGCTTCCTGAACTACTATCCCAAGACCGCAAGGGCCGCCGGCCTGACGGCAGCTGACGGGCCGTCAGGTAGCCTGGAGATCACCGGTGGCAGCTACAGCAAGAAGAACGCGGCGGTTGAACTCAATCTCCCTTTCCTGGTGGGGGGGCGTGAAACGTCGGTTTCGATTTATGCCGAGATTGAAGACTCAAAAAGTTTCTACCGCAATCGCGAGCCGGAGCATCAGCTGGTGCAGGTCGCGTTCAATCACGACTTCTCGGAGAATTTCCGAATCGAGTTCGGCGGCCAGTATCTTCATGCAGAAGGGTATTATCAGACGCCCGGCTGGAACCGCGTGACACAGGACCTGATCGACAACGGCACCTATATCACGGGCCGCGATACGGATCTGCAGGATCTCGACGGCAATGGTCGCCTGACACCGAATGAGATCGATGCGGTGGTTGGCACCTTCTTTGGCACCTCCAATATCCGGACACTGATCGATTTCGGCTTCTTTTTCCTGCCGGACGCCTACGTTCTGGACGAAGGCGTAGGCACGGCCCAGCTTGATCGCCGGTCGGTGCTGCTGACCGAAGACGATGAGCTGCTGGACGCCGACAGCTTCGCGATCTACTTCGATGCCGAGTACACCTTCAACGACGGCTCGGTTTTCTCGCTGCAGTTCTTCTATGATGACCTTGAGGCCGTGGCCGGTCAGTCAACCGGCTTTGCCGCCGAACACATTGCCGATGTATTTGAGGTGCGCGGCTCCTATCAATTCAACATCCAGGGCGGCAACGGCTTCGAAATCGACGTGCACGCCCAGGTCGATCACAGACGCTATGATTCCGAGCTGCGGGAGAACTTCCTGTCCGGTTATCTGGTCATCGACAGGATCGATCTGGTCAATGGCGCCACCGGCAACGACATTCTGGACACGCCGTTCACTGAAGAGCCGGGCGGAATCAACATTCCCTGGGACAGTAACTTCGATTCAAGCTGGAACAATACCGGCATTGCGCTGGTCACCGATTTCCAATTCGGTGATCTGAGCCTGCTGCTGAATGGCCGCTACGAGCATTACAACGCTAAATCCATCGATACCGGTGCGACCATTTTCAATCCGGCCTTGGCCAATACGTTGTTCACGTCCAGCCAGGACTCTTTCTCTTGGTCAGCGAGCCTGAGCTACAATATCAACGATATGATCATCCCCTACGTCACCTATGCTGACGCGTCGAGCCCGTTGCAGAACTCCAATGGTGGGTTTCAGACGGGTCCGGTCGCTGCAGATCAGCTGCTGGCGGATTCAGAGCTGATTGAAGGCGGTGTAAAGTTCTCACTGCTTGATGGCACCCTGGTTGGCTCACTGGCCTATTACTGGCAGCAGCGGACAGTACTTGATGCGGTTGGTAACCCGTTCACCGAAACCGGCGAGGGTTTCGAAGCTGAAATGCGCTGGGTTGTCACAGACAATTGGGGTGTTACCGGTGCACTGACGCTGCAGGAATACAAGATCAGTGATCCGGGGCCGTGCTTCGGTAACGGCGGCGAGTTTGTCGTGATCCCGCCAACCCACCAGGATGTGCCCGGGCTCGAGTCGTTCCAAGGCTATGGCGGTATTTTTGCGGCACTCAATGCCAGCTGCCTGCCTGAATTGGCCGGTGGTTACGAACGTAAAGTGATCCCGGAAACCGTCGCTTCACTATTCGTGACCTACACCTCCGACGAGTTTGATTGGGGCCAGTTTGGCGCCACCTTCGGCGGCACCTATGTTTCCAAGACCGGCGGCAAAATCCGCGATGCGATCGTGCTGCCGGACTACTTCAACTTCAGGCTTTCGATATTCGCGGAGTTCGGTGCGTTCAGCCTGATCGCGACCATCGACAACCTGTTCGACGAGAAGTACTTCCAGCCGCTGCAGGGCGTCTATGAAGAAGTTGGCGTCCTTCCGGGCCGTGGCCGGGAGTTCCGGATCACCGGCAAGGTCAGCTTCTAGAAAACCGGTTGGTCGGGCGTGCGGCAAAACTGCGTGCGCGCCCGGCCAAGCCGTTGACTCCATGAACGACCATGATGTTGGAAGAGATTTGGAAGATTTGAGGGATTGGCCCGAGGGCCAGAAGGAGTTCTGATGGCGGATAGTAACCCGGAACACGCGATCGGCCCCAAGCGGCCGCGCTGGACTCACATGGCGCTGCATGTCAACGATATCAAAGCCTCCATTGAATGGTACACCAAGCACACATTCTTTGAGGTGCTGGCCGAAAACGAGGACAAGTTCGGCCGCGGGGTCTGGCTGGGCGACCCCAGCCAGGCGGAAGAGCCGTTCATTCTTGTCCTGGCGCAGTTTTTCGAAGGTAAGGATCCTTTTGCGCCGGCGAAGCACCCGACGCTGGCACCCTTCGCCCATATCGGCATTGAGGTTACCTCAAAGGAAGAGGTCGATGAGATTGCCGCCAAGGGCAAAGAGTCAGGGTGTCTGGCGCTGGGTCCGCAGCAGATGCCCAAACATGTCGGCTATATCTGTTTTCTGAATGACCCTGACGGCAACACCATCGAGTTTTCCTACGATCAGGGCGTCTACGAAAAAGCCCGCGAGGTCTGGGGCGACCGGACTTAGGCTCCCCCATTACCCGTCTATGCTACCTGCGGATTTGATCCGCTAACCATATCTTTCATCGCGACGAGCGATGCGAAGCGATCCAGAATTAGCCAACAGGGTGGATTGCCAGGCTGGAGGCTGGATCGCCACGCCGGGTCATAAAGCGGCTCGTAATGACGAGGTCGCTTTTCAGCTACCCCATCGCGGGCAGATTGCTGCGCTCTATAATCGCCTCTCCGGCCTGCTGCGCATCGGCATATAGCTTGTCTTCGTCGATCCTGGTACTGCGGTAATTTTCCACGACGCGTTCACCATCGACCCAGACACTGTGCACGCTGCGGCCGTCGGCGGCCCAGACCAGCTGGTTCATCACATTCATCACCGGTGACCATTCCGGGCGGTCTGTGTCGTGGGCGACCAGGTCAGCGCGCTTGCCAGCTTCCAGCGATCCGATCTCATCGGCCATGCCCAGCGCGTTGGCGGCCCGATCGGTCAGCGAAGACATGATTTCCGCTGATGAAAAGATGCTGACGTCCTCTTCTGCGTCGCGGAACCCGCAGGCGAAAAGCTGGCCGATGCGTAACATGTCGCAGTCATAGCCGTCCGACCCCAGCATGATTTTTGTACCGGCCTTTGCCATACGTGGGTAATAGCCCTTGGTGATCACACCCTGTGAGGCCCGTGTAGCCGCCAGGGCGCAACAGATCGCATTGGCGCCGGAACCGGTCAGCGCCTCGAATTCGCCATCATCGATCTGCGCCAGGTGGGTGAAAGACACGTTGGGGCCCAGCACGCCGATTTCGGCCAGATGTTCCAGCGGCCGGCGATTCGTGTTTGCCAGAAACCAGTCCGGATCGGCTTTGCGCGGACTCATATGCGCTGAAATGCCAAGCTTGTGTTCGTCGGCCAGCGCCTTTGCGGCGAGCCAAACCTCATCCGGATTGGTCGAATGGCCGACCAGGATCGGCCATGCGGCGATGCGCTCGCCGTTGGCGGCGGGGTATTGTGCAACCTCATCTTCCATCAGCTTGACGGCTGCTGAAATCTTGGCGGCCTGGTCTTCGGCTGGATCGAAGGCGCGGCCTTCCACCCAGATGCCGACGCGCCCGCGTATGCCGAGGTGGTTCAGCCCCTCCACCACCTCGTCCAGAAAACGGACAGTGCCTGCCTCAACGAAACAAGTTGTGCCGGTGCGAAGCATTTTGAGCGCGGCCAGCTGTGCCGAAAGACGTTCGTCTGCCGGTGTGTGCGCCATGTAACGCGGCATCACCCAGCGCTGCAGTTTGTCGTTAAATTCACCATCCAGATCATCGGGCATATGCGCCTGGGTTAGCGGGTCACCGGTGATATGGATGTGGGCGTTGACCATGCCCGGTGTGATCACCCAGCGGCTGCCGTCGATGGTTTCCGTGGCGTCGAAGTCTTTGGCGATTTCGGCACTGGGACCAATACCGGCGATCCTGTCGCCTTTGATGGCGATGGCGCTGTCTTTCATAACAGTGCGGTTTGCATCCATGGTCGCGATGATCGCGCCTGTAATCAGAACATCGGCTGTTTGCTGCGGCACGCAGGGCTCCTCACATTGATAGCGAATGCGAGACGTAGCATGCCGGAAATGCGCCGACTTTGCATGAGGCGTTCAATAGCTTTGCGAAACCCCCGAAGGCGCGGCCCGGGCGTTGTTTTGTCATGTTTTGAGGCATAGAGAGAGGCCATGGAACACAAAATCACTGCTGTCGAAGCGCGCACGATCCGCGTGCCGCTGGACAATCCCACATCTTTTGCGACTCGTGACGTTGTCGCCCGCGACTATGGCGTCGTCCGGGTCCGAACGGATGACGGGATCGAGGGAATCGGCTTCTGCTATGGTGGCAGCCGGGGCGGAAGTCTCGTTGCGCACGCTGTGCGCGACCTTTTTGCGCCCATGCTGGCGGGGGAAGACCCCTACCGTACGGAAGGTCATTGGCAGGCCATGTATCAGGAAAGCCTGTTGCATGGCCGCGCCGGGTCGGTGATGCGCGCACTCAGCATCATTGATGTCGCGCTTTGGGACCGTAACGCCCGGGCCGCGGGTCTGCCGCTGTGGCGCTATCTGGGTGCGAACGCCAGCGACCGGGTGCCCGCCTATGCCAGTGGCGGCTACTATCTGGATGGCAAATCGCCTGCGGATCTCGGCGCGGAGATGGCCTCTTATGCCGGGCTGGGCTTCAAGGCAGTGAAGATGAAAGTCGGTCGCCTCGATCCGCAGGGCGAAGAAGATCGCATCGCCGCCGCGCGTGAGGCCATCGGTCCTGACGTGTTGTTGATGCTTGATGCCAACAATGCCTGGACGGACCTTCCCACCGCGCTGCGCTACATGGAACGCTATGAGCCATACGATCCCTACTGGATTGAAGAGCCGTTCAGCCCGGACGACATCGATAATCACGCCCGCCTGGCCGAATGCACGCCGGTGCCGGTCGCGACCGGAGAGATTGAGGCGGGCCGCTGGCGCCACAAGGAGCTGCTGGACAAGCAGGCCGCGGCCATTCTGCAAACCGATGCCGCTGTCTGCGGCGGGATTACCGAGTTCAGACGAATCGCTGCGACCGCGGCCAGCTATGGCGTCAATCTCTGCCCGCACTGGTTCCACGATCTGCATGTTCATCTGGTGGCGTCGATTCCCAACGGTCAGTTCGTCGAGTTCTTCCCCGATGACCAAGTCCTGAATTTCCGCAAGCTGATCGACACGCAGCTTGAGTATGACGACGGCGATTTGCTTCTTCCAAAAACGCCGGGCCTCGGCTTTGGCTTTGATACTTCCGCACTTGATAAATGGGCAATTGATGACTGGTCCTGAACCTTTCCAAGGGGTGCTGTCGCCTGTGGTGACACCCTTTACCGAAAACCTTGCTGCCGACGGCAAGAGGCTTGCTGAACAGTGCCGCTGGATGCTGGGTCAGAACTGCGGGCTGGCCGTTTTCGGGACCAATAGCGAGGCCAATTCGCTGTCGGTCGATGAAAAGATCGAGCTGCTGGATGTGCTGGTTGATGCCGGTATTGACCCGTTGCGTATGATGCCGGGGACAGGCGCTTGTGCGCTGCCTGATGCGGTCCGGTTGACGGCCCATGCGGTCGCCAAAGGCTGCGGCGGCGTACTGATGCTGCCGCCGTTCTATTACAAGAATGTCAGCGATGAGGGCCTGTTCCGTGCCTTTGCCGAGGTAATCGAGCGAGTCGGGGACAGCAGCTTGAAGCTCTACCTCTATCATATCCCGCCGGTGGCCCAGGTACCGATCACGCTGGGCCTGATCGAACGGCTGCTGAAGGCTTATCCGGACACAATCGCCGGCATCAAGGATAGTGGCGGGGAGTTCGAAAACACCCGCGCCATGATTGAGGGATTCCCAGGTTTTGCCGTGTTTTCCGGAACCGAAACCCATTTGTTGCAAAACCGCCGGGCGGGTGGCGCCGGGTGCATCTCTGCGACCGCCAATATCAATCCGGCTGCGATCGCCGCGCTTGATGCCAACTGGCAGGCCGAAGATGCAGACGCACAGCAAGACGCGCTCAATGATTTCCGGGGGTACATGCAGACTTTCCCGATGATCCCGGCGCTCAAACGGGCTGTCGCCCACTATTCGGGCGATGACGACTGGGCCCGCGTCCGCCCGCCGCTGGTGGCGCTGACCGAAGTTGAGAGCGCGGCGCTGATATCCGGGCTTGCAGACCGCGGTTTTGACATGCCGGGTCTTGCCGCAGGCTGAATTTGGCGCAAACTCCTGTGCATGGCCATTCAAGACCAGCCCGGCTATCGGGCGTAGCATCCTAAGCGCAACGTCCGATTTAAAGACCGAAAAGAGATAGACATGCGAACCTCCCTTGTGCTCGACGATCAGTTCTTTGACGCGCTTGACAGTTCGGCGATTGATACGTTGGAGGCAGAAACGCTGCCGCCAGAGTGTTACACGGACGACGAGTTCTATGCGTTCGAGAAAGAGGCCGTCTTCAATCACGAATGGCTTTGTGTTGGCCGCGAGAACTGGGTGCCAAATCCGGGCGATTTCTTCAACACATCCATCATTGACGAACCGATCCTGGTTGCGCGCGGCCAGGACGGCGTGATCCGGGCCATGTCGTCGGTCTGTCAGCACAGGGCAATGCTGGTTTCTGAGGGTCACGGCAATGCTCGCGGCTTTGTCTGCCCCTACCATCACTGGAGCTATAGCCTCGACGGGTCGCTGGCGACGGCCCCCGCCATGAGCAAGACCTGCGATTTCGAAAAGAGCGAGTATGGCCTGCCGAACTTCAAGGTGGAAATCTGGCTCGGTTTCATCTTCATCAATTTCGACGACCGGGCCGCGCCGCTGTCCCCGCGGCTGACGGCGGTTGAAGAAGTCCTGCGCCCTTACGGGCTGGAAGAGGCCGAAGGCCCGATGCCGGATGCCCCTGTTCCGTTCAACTGGAACTGGAAGGTGATGTTCGAAAACAACAATGACGGCTATCACGCCAACAAGCTGCATCATGGCCCGCTGCATGACTTTGTCCCCAGCCACCTGGCGGCCTTTCCGGAGCTTCCCGAAAACACCGCCGGCTATTACCGGACCAATGGCACCCTGCACCCGGATGCCAGCTTTAACGCGACGCAGCGGGCGATTCTGCCGGTGTTTCCGAATCTGACCGAAGAAGATCGCAACCGCATGGTCTTTGCGAATATGCCGCCGACCCTGTCGCTGGTGATGACCAGCGATCTCATCATCTATCTGATTGTCCGCGCCACCGGACCGGAAGTTCACGAGATGGACACGGGGGTTCTGTTTGCACCCGGTGCCGATAAGGACGACGGCTTCGAGCACAAGATGGATATGATGATGTCGGCGGCGGTCCACATCATGGAGCAGGATCAGCATGTGGACGAGCTGGTGCAGGTGGGCCTGCGGTCCCGCTTTGCGGTGCGTGGCCGTTACTCCTGGCAAGAAGGTGCCCAGCGCCAGTTCAACGCCTGGCTGGTGCCGCGCTATCAGGAGACCTGGAAGAAGATGAAGGCGGCCTCTTGAATCAATCATCCCGCATGCCAATTGTCTTCGTCGGGCATGGCAGCCCGACCAATGCGTTGGAAGACAATCATGCAACCCGGACCTGGGCGCGGATTGCTCAATCTATGCCGCGCCCCAAAGCGATCCTGATGGTGTCGGCCCACTGGTTGACCCGGGGAACAGCCGTCACGGCGATGGCGCGGCCCAAGACCATCCATGATTTTGGCCGGTCGCTGCCTGCGCCTCTGTTCGATTGTCAGTATCCTGCGCCGGGCGACCCGGCATTGGCGCAGAGGGTGGCTGAGATTCTGTCCCCCATGACCGTCACACAGGATCAGTCCTGGGGCCTCGACCACGGGGCTTGGTCTGTCTTGATGAAGACCTATCCGAACGCCGATGTGCCCGTGGTGCAGCTTAGCCTCGATGCCGGTTTACTGCCCTCGGAGCACTTCAGGATCGGTGAAAAGCTGAGACCGCTGCGGGATGAGGGCGTACTGATCATTGGCAGCGGCAATGTCGTCCACAATCTGCGGGTTATGGACTGGGACCCGGCGGCGCAGCCCTATGATTGGGCCACCTCGTTCAATGATTTTGTCCGCGATGCGATCACCGATGATGCACCGGAGCGCCTTTTCGATTATGCGTCGCGCGGTGAGGAAGCTGCACTCGCCGTGGCCGATCCCGACCATTTCTGGCCGCTGTTTTACGTTTTGGGCGCGCGCGATCAAGGCGACCGGGTGGCCTTCGATCCCGACTTCATCCAATATAAATCCCTCAGCATGATGAGCATTATGTTCGACGGCCGGGAGGCGTCGGCTTAAGCAATTAGGTCAGCGTGTCCGTCCTGCTCTTCAACGTATCTATTTCGTGGTCGCGTCGCGGTCACGATTCGCATTGAACAGGAGGCCGCATTGGCGCTGATCGTAAACAAGGGCGAAGACCGCCCGAACACTACCCCCAACACCATTCATACGCTGAACGCGACGCCTGAGACCGTGCATTGGGGCTATTTTGACCCTGACACCCCACCGGTCCTCACCGTCAAAAGTGGTGACTTGATTCAGGCTGAAGCCATTACCCATCACGCGGGCGACGCGCCGGAACTGATGATGGATGAGACGGTCACCGCCATCTTTGACGGCATTCCGCCGGAAGACCGGAACCCCGGCGTCCACATCATGACCGGCCCGATCTTTGTCGAGGGTGCAGCGCCCGGTGACATGCTCGAAGTGCGTTATCTTCAGATGACCCCGCGGTGCAATTACGGCTCAAATCTGGCCGCCAATTGGGGTTATCTCTATAACGAGTTCGACAAGCAGGAGCGGGTGACGATTTACCAGCTCGACCCGAACACCAACACAGCGCAGGCGCTCTACGCCTATGATTTTCCGGGTGACTATCTGGTGCCGGGGACGGTCACCCATTGCGACAAATGTGATCAGGAACCCGCGCTGCCCGGCGTCCGCGTGCCGGCCCGGCCGCATTTGGGCACGGCCGGTGTGGCGCCGGATGTCGCGGGCCGCACCAGCACCATCCCGCCCGGCCTGCACGGCGGCAACATCGATAACTGGCGGATCGGCGCAGGGGCGGTGATGTACTATCCCGTTGCGGTCGACGGCGCGCTGTTTTCCATCGGCGACCCGCATGTCAGCCAGGGCGATGGAGAACTATCCGGCACCGCCATTGAAGCCTCGCTCGACGTGCTGTTCCAGATTGTCGTCCGCAAGGATTTCGAGTTTCCTTCACCGCTGCTGGAAACGCCGAATTACTGGATCGTCCATGGCTTCGACGAAGATCTGGATGTAGCCATGCGCGGCGCGTCACTCGATATGCTTGGCCTGCTGACCGATCATATCGACCTGTCGCGCAATGATGCCTATTCGCTGATGAGCGTGGCGGCCGACTTCGGGGTCACCCAGGTCGTCGATGGCCGGCAGGGAATCCATGTGCGGATTCCCCGCAGCATCTTTCCGGAAAAAGGGACGGTCAAGGACCTGGAGTAGGCGAACCCGCCCCTCTCTCGATACAACTTTCCCGCTTTTGCTCGAAAGCCATTCGAGACGAACGGGGATTTCTAACCTTCATCCGTTCGGGTCGAGTGATCCCGAACGGCGTGAGGGATTGTATCGGGACCCGGGTTTCAGGTCCTATTCCCGCGTATAATCGGCGGGGACGTCCGGGTTCTCGCCGGCCTTGCCCCACAGCACGATCTCGTTGCCCCACGGGTCGCGGAACGCGTGGTTATAGCCGTTGAACTCTTTCCAATAGTGGTTCTTCCACATCAGTTCGGCGCCAAGCTCGACGGCCTTGTCGAGAATACGTTCATAGTCGTCATCGTCGCTGACCAGTACCCAGATGCGGGCTTTGTGGCCGCCGTCCGAAAGCACCCGTGGTTCGACGCCATCCGGCTCCGGATGCGGGCGGGCGTTCTTGGCGTCAAAGATACCAAGATGCAAATTGCCGATCTCGCTCTGGCTGCCATCGGGGTTCAGGAAGTTCTGACCCGGGACCAGCCGGTGGAACACGCCTTCGGGACGGCCTTCATTGGTCCAGCCGAAGACCTCGGCATAGAACTTGCCGGCGGCGGACGGATCGTCCGATGCCAGGTCGACGAAAATCAGCGTATTGGGATAGGCCATGTCAGGTGCTCCTCGTTTCTTGTGTGGCGGCTATTGTCGCCGAATGTGCAGGAATGGGGAAGGGCAGCCAGGGGGAGTGTTTGCCCGGCAACGCCTGGAGTCTTTCTCAATTGCTGGTTCTTTGGCCGGTGTTAGCCGAAGATGTCCCAGAACATGCGCAGCGATGTCGCCGCCAGGAAGAAAGCGAAGGCCAGCCGCAACGGGCGCGGGGGCAGCCAATGGGCGATCTTCACGCCCCAGGGCACGGCCAGCAATGTGGCGGGGACAATGACCGCAAAACCGAGCAGATTAACGTAACCGATGGACCCCAGCGGCAGGTTGGCCGCGCCCCAGCCGGCGATGATGAAGCCCGCGGTGCCGGGGATCGCAATGATGAGCCCGAAGCCGGCGGCGGTTGCGACAGCCCGGTGGATCGCCACGCTGAATGCGGTCAGGGTCGGCACACCCAGCGTGCCACCGCCTATGCCCATCATGGCCGATATACCGCCGATTAGCGTCGGTACCAGCGCCCCCACGGGTCCTCCGGGGAGTTGATCACGCAACCGCCACTCACCGCTGACGAAGGCCATGTGGCAGGCGACGCCAAGTGCCACCACCGCAAATACCAGGGTCAGGCCGGTGTTATCGACGATGGAGGCGAGTGCCGTGCCGATCAGCACACCGATGAAAAGCGGTGCCGCCCAGCGTTTCAGCAGCGACCCGTCGACGGCGCCCTTCTTGTTGTGGCTCAGCACGGACCGGATCGAGGTGGGAATGATCGTTGCCAGGGACGTACCCACGGCAAGGTGCATGCGGATGGCCGGGTCGATATCCAGGTAGCCGAATACATGATAGAGCGCGGGGACGATTACGATCCCTCCGCCCACACCCAGCAGGCCCGCCAGCACGCCAGCGAACAGGCCGACGATCAGCAGCAGCACGATCAGAATCATGATTTCAGGGGTAAGCAGCAAGGGTGGGCCCCGATAGGCTGTGAAGCGCCTTTCTTAAGTGAATTCCGTCTGCTGCGCGAGTATCGGGGACATGTTGGTCCAGTTTGCTGCAATCAATGGGGCGCGTTGGTTCAATTTGGACAGCGTTTCACTGCTAAAGTCGCGCATCGAAAAGGAATCAGAACATGACGGCATTGCGGGCACTGGTCGCCGGGTCGGTCACCATCGATACCATCGCGGTGATTGCCGAACAGGATATCGAGCGCATCACCATGCACAATGATGCTGCGTCTTTCCTGCTGGTCGAGCAGGGGCGCAAGGTGCAGGCGGAAAGCATCAGCACCCATGTTGGCGGCGGGGCGGCAAATGTGGCCGTTTCGCTTCAGCGCCAGGGGCTTGCTTCTGACGTGTTGGGTCTTACGGGTGTTGACCATGATGCGGAGAAGATTCGCCGAAGGCTCGCCGATGAAGGGGTTGGTCTGGCTCATCTGGGCCAAACGGCAGAGGCCGCAACCGGCAGCGCGATCCATGTGTCAGCCCACGATCATGACGCGGCAATCTTTGTGCAGCGTGGCGCCAATACCCTGCTCCGCGCCCCCCATGTGCAAGCGGTCGATTTCAGCGGCTATGACCTGGTTTATGCGGCCAGCCTCTCCAACGAGTCCGCATCCTGCTTTCCGGCCATTCTGGAAAAAGCACGTGCCGCCGGCGCCTTCGCCGTCAGCAACCCAGGTGTCCGGCAGATTGCGGCCCGACCGGCGGAACTGCTGGAGAGCTTGCATTGTGTTGACCTGCTGGCGCTGAACAGTGCCGAAGCAGCAGCTTTGATCCCGCATCTGCTGCAGCGTGGCGGGCTTCGGGTGCAGCATGTCTTTGAAGCGGAGGACGGTGCGCCGGAACTTTTGGTCGATGGCTTGCGCTCCGCCACGTTCCGGGTCGGCTTGCCCGACGTGATGAGTGGCCTCAACGATCTCGGCCCTGGCCATGTCATGGTAACGGACGGGGCGAATGGCGCTTATCTTCTCAACGACAATACGCTGCATTATTGCCCAACGCGGCCGGCCGAGGTACGGGGCACCGCGGGTGCGGGCGACGCCTTTACATCGACGGTTGCGGCACAGATTGTTGCGGGGTCTTCAGCCGGGCAGGCCTTGATGGCAGCGTCGATGAACGCGGCATCGGTGGTGTCGCATGTGGACACGCAAACCGGCCTGCTGCGAGCGGATGAACTCGCCACGGTCACCAAGGCCGAACTGGCCACACAGTCCTGGCCGCTTTAGGCGGCCTGCGGCGTGCCCTGAACGGTGTCGCCGGCGTCTCTTGTGTCAATCTTGAACAGCAGGGTGTAGAGCGCGGGCACAAATCCCAGGGTCAAAACCGTGGCGACAATCAGACCGAAGGCAATCACGCTGGCCATGCCATAGAACAGCGCGCCACCGAACAGAATCAGCGGAATCAGGCCCAGAACCGTCGTCAGTGTCGTCATCAGGATCGGACGCAGCCTTGCCAGACAAGCTGTGACAACCGCGTCCAGCGGTTCACGCCCGGCTTCGGTCTCGGTCTGGATCCGGTCGATCAGGACAATGCCGTTATTGATCACAATACCCGCCAGGCTGAAGAAGCCCAGCAGCACCATAAAGCCATAGGGGGCATTCATGATCACCAACCCAAGGGTTCCGCCGATCAGGATCAGGGGGATGGTCGCGATGACAATGCCGCCTTTGCGGAAGGAATTGAACTGGCCCACCAGCAACACGATGATCCCGCCCAGCGCCAGCGGCAGCAGGCCGAACAGATTGCTGTTGGCCTCGCTCTGATCTTCGACTTCACCGCCGACTTCCCAGCGATAGCCCGCCGGCAGATCAAGGGCGTCTAGTGTCGGTTGCAGCTCTGCGAACAGGTCGGGCGCGGACAGGCTGGTATGGCGCGCCTCGACCGTCAAGGTGCGTTCCTGGTTTTCGCGCAGGATACGGCCGAACAGCCATTCCCCTCTGATATTGGCGACCTGTCCCAGATTGACGCTTTCGCCGGTCATGGTGGAATAGACTTGGATGCGCTGCAGCCCCGAAAGCGAGAAACGCAGGCTGTCGTCGCCGCGTATGACGATCGGGATTTGCTTGTCGCCTTCGCGATAGTCGCTGAGCTCAAGGCCCGCATATACAGCCTGCAGGGAGTTTGCCACGTCGCTCGAGGTCATCCCGGCCCGGCGGGCGCGGGTCTGGTCGACATCGACCACCAGCTTCAGAATCTTGTTTTCCCAATCCTGTTTGATGCCCAGCGTGCCGGGAATGTCATGCATCGCCTGGAGGATAGATTCGGCGGCATCCGCCAGGGTGGTGGCGTCCGGGCCGATCAATCTGAGCTGAACGACGCCGGGTTCGGTCGCACCAAACCACATTTTCTTGGCGTCAGCGCGAGCTGCCGGCAGGTTGGCGTCAAGGAACGCATTCACGCGGGTGATGACGGGGTCGACGTCGCCAAAGGTTTTGGTATTGACCACGACAAAGGCCCGGTGCGGGTCCGGATCGACGGGCGACAGCGCCAGGAAGAATCGCGGCCCGCCATAACCGACATAGGCAATGTTGCTGGAGACTTCGGGGTTCTCGTTTTCGTTGGATAGCCAGGCCGTAAACTGCCGCAGGTTCCGCTCCGTTTCCCGCAAATCGGTGCCCGCCTCCATATCCAGATAGACCAGAAACTGGTTCCGGTCGCCCAGCGGAAAGAACTCCGTTTTCAGCAGGCCAAGCAATTGGGTCGACAGCACCAGCAACGCGACCAGACCGGCGATGGCGAGGCCCCGCCAGCGCAGAAACCAGCCAAGGATGGTCCGGTAGCTGCTGTACATCGCGCCGTCATATGTCTGTTCCTGCAGCTCGGGTTCCCCCTCTGGAACCTTCATGAACCAGACGCACATCACCGGCGTTACGGTCATCGAAAGGAACCAGGAGCCCAGCAGCAGGATGGCGACAACCTGCGCCAGCGAGCGGACATATTCACCGGCCCCGCCCTCGGTCAGCAGCATAGGGAGAAAGGCAAAAATCGTCGTCAGAGACGACGTGAGTAGCGGAATGGCCAGCGATGCGCCGGACTCAATCGCCGCTTTCCGCCGCTCCACTCCACGCGCGAGCCGTACCCGGATATCTTCAGCGACGACAATGCCATTGTCGACCAGCAGGCCGAGCGCGATGATGGTGGCGGCGATTGACATGCGCTGCAGTTCGACGCCCAGCATGCTCATGATGATGATGCCCAGCAGCATCGTCAGCGGGACGAACGAGCCCACAATCAGGCCGGTGCGCAGCCCCAGGAAGACCATGACCACGACGAGGACGATGGCCAGGGTCTGATAGACGTTTGAAATGGCGCTTTGGACCGCGGTATCGATCAACTCGGGCTGAAACGTTGCGTATTCAAGCACATAGCCGATGGGCAGGCTTTGCTCGATATCGTCCAGCATGGCGGTCAGTGCCTCGCCGAACGCGACGTTGTTCGTACCCTCGACTGTTGAGACCGCCAGGACGATGGCGGGCCGGTTGTTGAAGAAGGCGGGCTCCACAGGCGGATCGACGACATCGCGGCGTATGGTCACCACCTCATCGAGTCGCAAGACCCTGTCCGTTTCGGGAATGCTGAAAACAACGCCCTTGATATCTTCCAGTGACGACAGATTGCCCGAAGGCTCTAGCAGGACTGCTCGCCCTCCGGCGACGATCTGGCCACCGGGTTCGATGATGTTCTGCTGGGCCAGCGCACCGAATACATCCTGCAGCGGCACGCCCAACTGGACGAGCTTGCCCGGATCCATTTCCAGATAGATGCGCTCTTCTTGAACGCCCTTGATATCGATTTTGCGTACGCCGTCTAGAGTGTAGAGCCGGTCCCTGGCATCGCGCGCGACGTCGCGCATTTCTGCCATGGAAAACCCGTCCGCCCATAGCGCGATGGTCGCAACGGCGGTCAGCCCTTCTTCGTCATAGACGGTGGGGCCTTGTGTATCATTGGGCAGTTGCGCCTTCAGGTCGTCCGCTTTGTTGCGAATATCCTGAAAGACAGGATCCAGATTAGAAATACTGTCGTGAATCGTCAGTTCGACGCGGCTTGAACCGGTCTTGGATGTCGACTTGATCTCGTCGATGGCCGCGATTTCGCGCATCGCAGCTTCCATCGGCTTGGTGATCAGCTCCTCGACGCGTTCTGGCGACATGCCGGGATAAGACGCGGTAACCGTCGCGTTTCGGATCGTAATGGTCGGGTCTTCAGCACTGGGGTAGGAGGCGAATGTGACTCCGCCCAGGATCGCGATGAAAAGAATGCCAATCAGCGTGATGCGTGAATTGTCCAGCGCTAGACGGGTAATGTTCATGGGCTACTCACCCAGCAGCTTGACGCGTTGACCGTCCCGCAAGAATCCGACACCGGCGGCTGCCAGAATATCGCCAGACTGTACGCCTGCGCTGACGGCCACCAGATTGCCGCTCACCGGGCCATCGACTGTGATCGCCGTAACACGCACAACGCCCTCGTCCTGGTCATATTTGAAGACAGAACCCTCGCCTACACCATCCCCCGGCGCAATGGCGACCAACGGGACCATGTAGCCGCGTGACGCCACGTCGCCCGACAACGCCAGGCTGGCCTCGACACCCATGCCGGAAATCAATCCCGGCGGGGCCTGAAGAACAGCCGCTTTCACCGGGACCGCGTTGGCGGCGGTGGACACGGAGCCGATTTCTGTAATCCGTCCTGTGCAGCCACATCCGGCAACAGTGGTCGAACTGATGGTAACGGGCGAGCCCACGGATAGCCGTCCGACGATGTTGTCTGGGATCGACAGGTCCACTTCAAAGGCGCCGTCGGAATCAAGCTGCAAGACTGTGTCGCCGACCTTGACCTCAACAAAGGGTTCGATGTCACGCATGGCGATGACGCCGTCAAACGGCGCGCGAAGTCTGGTCTTCTCCAGATCACGCTCTGCCAGACCGAGGCGGGAGCGCGCCAGATTGAGCTGTCCGGTGGCCGCTTCGAAGGCCGCCGTGGCTTGATCAAGCGCGGCCTTTGCCACCCAGCCCCGTTCGAACAATTGCTGCTGCCGGTCCAGATCGACCTTCTTGTTTTCATATTCAGCTTGGGCCGCGGCCAGTTCCGAGCGCGCACCTGCCAGGTTCAGTTGCATCGGTTCAGGGTCGAGCGTGGCAAGCAACTGACCCTTGGCGACCGTGTCGCCATTGTTGACCTCGACCGTGGCTACGGTGCCTGCGATGGCGAAGCTCAGCGCTGATGTCTTGGCTGACGAGATCGTGCCCGAATAGCGGCGGACATCGCCGCCAGCAGGGTCTGATACAAAGAATGGCTTGATCGCGCGGACGCGCTCTTCAACTTCGGCGGGGGCTTCGCCGCAGGCTGCCAGCCCGACCACAAGCATAAAAGCCGCAGCCCTCCTGATCGGATGTGCGGTATTCATAAACGCCCCTTCTTGCTAACGGTAGCGGGTCAGTCCTTGACGTATTTGTCCAGGGTGATGTGGACTTGCCGGACCCGCGATTCCTGGTAGTTGGCCAGGGTCTCTACGCGTTTAAGACCGGCTTTGAAGCCGCGCTGCTGGGCTTCCAGATTGCTGGTGTCCTGCTCGTAGACAATAGCCAGGCCGGGATCCATGTTCGGCACGGTGGCATAGACTTCGTCCAGCCCCAGGCGAACGACTTCCGGCGGCTCCGGGTGGTCCTCACCGTCTTTTAGCGGCCGCAGGAACAGCAGATCAAACAGGCAGCTATCCGGGTCCATGCCGTTGGGCCGGAAGCGATAGATCATCGGCAGGGTGATGCCCGGGAACAGGAACATATTGGGAAAGCAGAAATATTCGATGGAATCGAGCATTTCGCTGTCGCTGTAGCCGCTCAAGTCGATCTCGTATTTCTCGCCTAATGTCTCGCGGTTGGCCTGTGCCGCCTTGATCCGCGCTTCCATGCCGTTGGCGATGTCTTCCGGCGTTTCGTTCGGCCAGTTTGGTGACGGATAGCCAATGGTATGGACAAAGCGGGTCACGTTGTCGCCGAACACGTCATATTGGGCATTGGTGCAGCCGTTGCCCACCGGGTCTGCACCATTGTGGGTCTCGCGCACGTGATAGGCCTCGATAAACGCCTCGGCGCCTGCCTTCCAGTTACAGGGCAGTTCCCGCCGCAAATGCACCTCGATGTAACGCCTATCGAGCGGAAAGAACTGGCTGAAATGGTCAGGCAGGACTTCCAGATGCTCTTCCAGTGAGATCGAGTCCGGGTCCATGTTGATGAAGACAAAGCCGCCCCAGAAGCCGACCTTGACCTCGGGAAGCTGGACGTCCTCATCCTTGATCTTGGGGAAGTCCCAACGGCACGGAATCTCGTTGATCGTGCCATCCAGATTCCATTCCCAGCCGTGAAACGGGCAACGAAGCTTCGGTGAATGGCCCTGGCTGTCGCTTGGCTTCAGCTGCGTACCGCGGTGCAGGCAGGAATTGTGATAGGCCTTGATGTCTTCCGGGCCTTCGCCGTGGCGTACCACCAGAATTGAATAGGGACCGACGTCATAGACATAGTTGTCGCCAACCTCGGGAATGTGTTCAAGGCGGCACGCCCATTGCCAGACTTTCGACCAGAGCTGCTCGACCTCTTTTTGAAAGAAGGCCGGGTCGTAGTAGCGCTCATAGGCGATGTCTTCGCGCGCATTGTAGGTGAAGTGCTCGGCGACCAGCGCATCGGGCGCCGGGTTCGGATCGAGTTTGATAATGTCCTTTGTGCTCGGGCCCGGTGCGCGGGCTTCGCCTGGCTTAAGACCTTTTTGCGATTCGACGTTCATCATCCATTCCCCAAACTGATTCCGTGGTGGCATTCTAAAGACTCATGCACCGCCTGTCACAGGGTCAATCTCGGACCGGGCGACCGGCAGATCAAGGCGCCGCGGGCAGCACTGTGGTCAACAACGGGTCAAGGGAGACCGCAACCCCATCGCCAGGTCGGCTTTCATCACGATAGCTTACCCGGGCCCTGCCCAGGGTCCCAGCCGCATCAAGATCCAGTTCGACGGACGCGCCCAATGTTCGACGGGCGGTCACACGGGCAGTGCCATTGGGTGCGACCAGCAGCGCTTCAGGCCTCGCCAGAACCTGAACATCCGTGCCATCAGGCAGAGTTGACGCGACCGACCCGAACGGCGTCCTGACACCTGAACGTTCAACCCGGCCCCGCCAGACATTGATGTCTCCGGTCAATTGCGCGGCTCGCGCCGATACGGGATGGGTATAGACGTCTTCCGGTGTGCCGGTCTGGATAATCTGGCCGCCATCCATCAGCGCGACAGTATCGGCAAGGGATAGCGCCTCTTCGACATCATGGGTGACCAGCAGAACCGCAGCCCCTGACGCGCGCAATAACCCCATGGCGTGATCCCGGGTTGCGCGGCGAAGGCTTGCGTCCAGGTTCGAGAAGGGCTCGTCGAGCAGAATGGCGGCGGGCTCGCGGGCCAGCGCCCTTGCAATGGCGACACGCTGCTGTTCGCCACCCGACAGCTCGAACGGATGTGCATCCGCCCGGTCGCCAAGCCCGGCGGCTTTCAGCAACTCCAGAGCGCGACTGTTTCGTTCCGCACGCGGCAAATCGGTCAAGCCGAATGCGATATTCTCCTGGGCCGTTAAATGCGGGAACAGCGCGAAGTCCTGAAACACCATACCCAGACCCCGATCTTCGGGCGGCATGGTATGGCCCGGCGCGCTTAGCGTCTCGCCGCCGCCTACGACGCTGCCAGCCTCCAGGTCGTCGAGCCCGGCCAACACCCGCAACAGGGTCGACTTGCCGCTGCCCGAAGGGCCCAGCAGCGCCGTGACGGTGCCGGCGTCGAGCGACAGCGAGGCGGCTTTCAGGACCGGTCGGTCGCCATAGGCGCGTACGACCTCGCGGGCTTCCAGAACAACGCTGATATTTGAGTTCATAGCTGACCGGCTCTCTTTGATCGGGTCGCACGCGCGGCGATCACCATAGCGGGTGCGCATAGCAATACGATCGCCAGCGCGGGGCTCGCCGCTTGTGCCAGCCGCTCTTCAGAGGCATAGGCGTGCGCCAGCACCGCCAGCGTATCGAAATCAAAGGGGCGCAGAATAATGGTGGCGGGCAGCTCCTTGACGATTTCGACGAAGACCAGCAACGCTGCGGTCCCGATCCCGGCGCGGCCGATGGGCCAGTGTACCCGGCGTTTCAGTTCGGATTGACGGCAGCCCAGCACGCGGGCGCTGTGATCAAGGGATGCCGGCGTTCGCCCCAGCGCTGTCTCGATGGGACCGAAGGCGGCTGCCGCAAAGCGTGTCTGATAGGCCAGCAGCAGCAACACCGGTCCAACGAAGATGCTTGCCGCAGCTGTGCCCAGTGTGGTCTGTAGCGCGCCTGCCAGCGCCAGAACACCCAACGCGGCTGCCGCCCCCGGTGTCGCGTAGCCTGCGGGAAGGAGCGCGCGAATACGGTTGGCGGATGCTTCGCCTCTGCGTGCCGCGGAAGCAATGCCGAAGCCAATGGCGCATAGGATGAGGGCCGACCCTGCCGCGAGCAATAACGTGCGCAGCGTAGCCGCACCAACGCCGCGCGCGGGCCCTGCATCCCAGGCGAGCCCGGCAAGGTGAAGGCCGGGCAGAACCAGCGCCAAAAACAAGACGACAAGACATAGGGCTGTGGCCGCTGGACCGTGCCACGCCAGGAGGGGCCTTCGGTTCATGCTGCGCGAGGTGCGGTTCTCGACAAAGCGTTCGCCACGGCCCCGGGCAGCACGCTCAATAGCGAGCAATGCCAGGCAAACAACCACCAGCAGGATCGCCAGCCGTGCGGCAGCCACCGGTTCACCGGCTGCGGACCACGCGCGCAGGATGCCGACGGTAAAGGTCGGTACGCCCAAATGGACAACAGCGCCATAATCCGCCAGCGCTTCCAGCACCGCCAACGTGCATCCGGCGATCAGGGCCGGGCGCGCCAGGGGCAACGCGATGCGCCAGAACGCTTGCACGTGGGTCATGCCCAGTGTTCGCGCGGCTTCGAGCGTTGATGCGCCCTGAATAGCGAAAGCTGTACGCGCCAGCGCATAGACATAGGGGTAAAAACACAGGCTGAAGATGAAGACAGCGCCGCCGAGACCTTGTACTTCCGGAAATACATAGCTTCCGAAACGCCAGCCAGTGGCGTCCCGCAGGGCGGCTTGCAGCGGGCCCGCTGCTGTCGTCAGGTCCAGATAGGCATAGGCCAGTACATAGCCCGGCACCGCCAGCGGCAACATCAGCGCCCAGTCAAAAAACCCGCGTCCCGGGAACCGGTACGCTGCGACAAGCCACGCCAAACCGGTTCCCAGCACACCAACTCCCAACGCTGTGCCAATGCCAAGGGCCAACGATGCCCAGGCCATGCCGGGCAACCGGGTCTCTGCCAACCGTGCGGTTTCGCCACCATCACTGCCGAACAGGCCGGCGAACAACAGCGCGGCCAACGGCGCCAGACCAACCGCCGCCAACCAGACCGAAAGCGGCGGCAGCTTCAGGCGGGTTCGGGGTGTTTGTGAATTACGGCCAGCCGACGCGGTCAAAGATGGCGGCGGCTTCTGCCTGTCGCTCACCGTAGACACGGACGTTAATCACCTCTTCTTTGGGCCGGCCGATCGCGTCCAGCACCGGGTTTTCGGTGGGCGCATCGGCGGCGGGGAACTCGTTATTGCCCTTTGCAATCAGGGTCTGCTGCGCGGGTTCTACCAGAAATTCAATGAAACGGCGGGCGTTCTCTTCATTGGGCGCGTTGGCGGCCAGCCCGACGCCGGAGACATTGACATGCGTGCCATCCCCATCCTGATCCGGCCAGATGATGGCTGTCGCGCCCGAGACGGCCACATCATCTTCATTGTCGGCGTTCGCCAGCCGCACCCAGTAATAGTGATTGACCAACGCAACGTCGCAGACACCGGCAGCCACGGCCTTGATCTGATCGGTATCGCCGCCCTGCGGGTCGCGTGCGAAATTGGCGGCGACACCCGCAGCCCAGGCTTCGGCCTGTTCCGCACCCAGGCGCTCAATCAATCCGGCAAGGAGCGAGAGGTTGTAGATGTTGCCGCTGGAGCGAACGCAGAGCCGCCCTTTCAGTGCCGGATCGGCCAGTTCGGCATAGGTGTCGACGTCTTCAGCAGCAATCCGGTCCGGGGCATGCACAATCACCCGGGCGCGCTTGGCCAGGCCGACCCACTGGCCGTCAGGATCGCGCAGGCGCGCCGGGATGGCCGCATTCACGGCGTTCGACCCGATGGGCTGGAACAGCCCGGCTTCCTCTGCGCGCCACAGGCGGCCCGCATCGACCGTGATGATCACGTCAGCGGGGCTGACGTCGCCCTCCGCGCGGACGCGCTCGATCAGCAAGTCGCCAGAGGCCTCGATGCGCCTGACGTCGATGCCGGTTTCTGTGGTGAACCGCTCATAGATCACGTCGTCTTCGTCGTAGTGACGGGCGGAATAGACATTGATGAAGCCGGCATCAGCAGCGGGCGCCCCCGTCGTTTCATCAGCGGGCGCGTCAACCGAGGCGTCACAGGCAATAAGCGCGAGGGGGATCAGCCCCACCCCAAGGCGTTGGAGAGTGTTCATCGTGGACCGGTCTCTTTCAGGGAAATCGTTTTTGCAACCCATTATCAATAACACAGTCGATCCGGTGACCGAAAGGGATTCTTGAGCGTTCCCACGGCTTGCCCTGACAGGGCCGCGGGACTATTCAAAGGCCAGCAAACAGGAGAGAGTTCATGGAATTTGACAAGGTCAAACTGGACATCAAGGACGGCGTCGCGGTGATCACGCTGAATGATCCGGACGCGATGAATGCGGTGTCCGTTCCGATGCTGCAGAGTCTGCGCAAGGTGCTCGATGTCATTGAGGACAGGGAAAACGGTGTGCGCTGCGTGGTCCTGACGGGCCAGGGGCGTGGCTTCTGCACCGGCGCCAATCTGAAGAACCGGTTGCCTGCGGATCCCGACGATCCGGACAACAAGGTCGCAACGCTTGATGTTTACTACCATCCGATGCTGAAGCGGATGCGCGACCTGAAATGTCCGATCATCGCGGCGGTCAACGGCCCGGCAGCGGGGGCGGGCATGTCATTGGCGATCACCTGCGACTTTGTTTATGCAGCACGGTCGGCGTTCTTCCTTCAAGCCTTCATCAATATCGGCCTGGTGCCGGACGCCGGCAGCACCTTCGTGCTGCCCCGGCTGATCGGCAAGGCGCGTGCCGCACGCATGATGATGCTGGGCGAACGGATCCCTGCGGAACAGGCGCTTGAATGGGGCATGATTACCGAAGTGCTCGACGATGATGTCCTGATGGACGAGGTGATGGCTTTGGCCAACCGTCTCGCGAAAGGCCCCACCCGTGCCTATGGATTTATCCGCAAGGCGCTGGCCGCATCCTGGGGCAATACCTACGATCAGCAGCTCGATCTCGAATACCACCTGCAGATCCGCGCCTCCAAGACAGAGGATCATCAGGAGGGTACCGAGGCCTTCAAGGAAAAGCGTACAGCCGAGTTCCAGGGCCGATAGGCGCGCTTCTGCGTCTTTGATGTCAGACAGGAAAATCTCCACATAGATTTACCAGGTGGTAATATGCCGTCCTGAAGGAGAGTTGTGCATGTCGAACGAACATTTTGATGTCATCATCGTGGGCGCCGGCCTGTCGGGCATCGGCGCGGCCTATCACTTGCAGGACAAGTGCCCGGGCAAATCTTATGCGATACTGGAAGCCCGCGACGCCATTGGCGGGACATGGGATCTGTTCCGCTATCCGGGTATCCGCTCCGACAGCGACATGCACACGCTGGGCTACAATTTCAAACCCTGGACCGATGCCAAAGCTATTGCCGACGGCCCGTCGATCCGGGCCTATGTTCAGGAGACCGCCGACGAGAACGGCATCACCCCTAACATTCGGTTTCATACCAGGGTGGTGAACGCGTCCTGGTCCTCTGCGGATGCCCTCTGGACGGTTGAGGTCGAAAATGCCGAATCCGGGACCCGCTCGACGCTGACGTGCAATTTCCTGTCCATGTGCAGTGGCTATTACAGCTACGACGAAGGCTTTACGCCTGAATTTGAAGGTGTTGAGACCTATCAGGGGGACATCGTTCACCCGCAGAAATGGCCCGAGGATCTGGACTATACCGGCAAGAAAGTGGTGGTGATCGGCTCCGGCGCGACGGCGATGACGCTGGTGCCGGCGATGGCGGACAAGGCCGCGCATGTCACCATGGTGCAGCGCTCGCCGACCTGGGTCGCGTCGCGGCCCGAGGAAGATGCCTTCGCCAATACGCTGCGCAAGGTGCTGCCCGGCAAACTGGCCTATGCGATCACCCGGTTAAAGAACACCACGCGGTTTCAGATGGTCTATAAAAAAACCCGGACCAATCCGGATTATGTCCGTGATGAATTGCTCAAGCTCGCGCGTCAGGAACTGCCTGACGACTATGTCGCGGAGCACTTCACGCCGACCTACAACCCCTGGGATCAGCGGCTGTGCCTGATCCCGGAAAACGACCTCTTTAACGCGATCAACGCGGGCACCGTTTCGGTTGTTACGGAAACCATTGATCGCTTCACGGAAACCGGGCTGAAGCTTTCATCTGGCGATGTGCTGGAAGCCGATATCATTGTGACGGCAACGGGCCTGAACCTGCTGCAGTTGGGCGGTGTTAAGGTGGATGTTGACGGCGCGCCGGTCGATTTCGCGCAGACCTGGACCTATAAAGGCATGATGTATTCGGATGTGCCGAATCTGGCGACAACCTTCGGCTACATTAACGCGTCCTGGACATTGCGGGCCGACCTCATCGCCGAATTTGTCTGCAGGATGATCAATCACATGGACAAAACCGGCACGGCGCAAGTCACGCCGCGGCTGCGCGCCAGCGATGCGGATATGCCCGAACGCCGCTGGATTGAGGACTTTTCGCCGAACTATATGAAGCGCGGTCTGCACCAGTTTCCAAAGCAGGGCGACCGCGAACCCTGGACCAATCCGCAGCTCTACAGCGCTGACAAGAAAATGTTTCGGAGCGGTTCGCTTGAAGACGGCGTTCTGACCTTCACCAAGGCAGGTGAGGCGGTGACCAGCGATCAGGTGACGCCGATCGCCGCCGAATAGACTTTAGGGGTGCGCTGCGTCAGTCGTCCTGGCTTTGGGTGCGTCCGAAATCAGGTGCGGGGGAGTCCTGTCCGGCTTCAACAATGTTGCGGCGGATGTCACGGGTTCGGCTGAAGAGCGTGTAGAGCGCGTCGCCGTCATCCCAGCGGATGGCCCGTTGCAGCGCGGTCAAATCCTCCGAGAACCGGCCCAGCATTTCCAACACGGCATCCTTGTTGTTCAAAAACACATCGCGCCACATGGTGGGGTCAGATGCCGCAATGCGCGTGAAATCTCGAAAGCCGCCGGCGGAGAATTTGATCACCTCTGACTGGGTGACCGTCTCCAGATCCGCTGCCGTGCCAACAATGTTGTAAGCGATCAGATGCGGTACATGGCTGGTGATCGCCAGGACCAGATCATGATGCGCGGGCTCCATAATCTCGACACGGCTGCCCAGTGCTTCCCAGAACGCTTTGAGCTTTTCCGTCGCCTCGGCATCGCTGCCTTCAGGCGGTGTCAGAATACACCAGCGATCCTCGAACAGTTCAGGAAAGCCCGATTCAGGCCCGGATTGCTCCGTGCCCGCCACGGGATGGCCGGGTATCAGATGGGCATGGCTTGGCATGTGCGGCGCCAGGTCGCGGACCACGGCTTCTTTGACGGACCCGACATCGCTTAAAATAGCGCCGTCGGCGAGATGCGGCCCGATCTCTGCGCCCAGCTTGGCGAAGGCGCCGACGGGCGCGCACAAGACCACAAGGTCAGCCCCTTGAACGGCTTCGGCGGCGGTCTCGGTCACCTCGTCGGCCAAACCCAGCCTCAGGACGGTTTCGCGCGTTTCGGCGGAGCGGGCGGTGGCGACGATCTGCTTGGCGAGCCCCTGCTTGCGGGCGGCCAGCGCGATCGATGATCCGATCAGCCCGACGCCGACCAGCGCCAGCCGGTCAAACATCGCCCTGCTCAAGGAATCGGACCAGTGCCTCGGTGACGCCGTGA
Source organism: Alphaproteobacteria bacterium (assembly GCA_046290575.1). Taxonomy (GTDB): domain Bacteria; phylum Pseudomonadota; class Alphaproteobacteria; order SMXS01; family SMXS01; genus JANQQJ01. The sequence continues at coordinate 400,587 of JBKAGX010000001.1, forward strand.
TTTTCGTCTTCCGTGCCGACGGTCAGCCGCAAATGTTCCGGGAAGCCATAGGCATCCATGCGCCGCAGATACCAGCCCTGTTCACGCAGAAACTCGTCGGCGGCTGCGGCCTGCTCGGCCGTACCCATATTGATCAGCAGGAAGTTGGCGGATCCGCGCACGACGCTCAGCCCCATGCCTCTGATGCGCTGGCGCAACCATTCGCGCCAATGGCTGGTATGGGTGCGCACCTGATCGACAAAGGCTTGATCTTCCAGAGCGGCCACGCCGGCGGCCTGGGCCGGCAACGACACGTTGAAGGGGCCGCGCAACCGGTTCAGCACGCCGATAATGTCTTCGGGACCATAGGCCCAGCCCAGACGCAGCGCCGCCAGCCCGTAAATTTTGGAAAAAGTCCGGGTCATCAGCACATTCGGTGCTTCGCGCGCCAGGTCCAGCCCGCTGTCATAATCGTCTGCATCAACATATTCGGCGTAGGCGCCATCGACGACCAGTGCGACATGGTCTGGCAGGCCCGCATGCAGCCGTGTCAGTTCATCGCTGGTCAGATAGGTGCCGGTTGGATTGTTGGGATTGGCCAGAAACAGCAGCTTGGTCTTTTCTGTAACGGCATCCAGCAGACTGTCGACCGATGCCACATAACCGTCATCGGACGCGGCAACAGGTGTCGCGCCGACCGACTGCGCCGCAATCGGATAGACCAGAAAACCATGCTGGCTATAAAGCACTTCATCGCCGGGGCCGGCATAGCCACGGCACATCAACTGCAGCAGATCGTCAGACCCGAAGCCGCAGACGATGCGGTCAGTCTCCAGGCCATGATGCGCGGCAATCGCTTTGCGTAGTTCCAGCGACCCGCCATCGGGGTAGCGGTGCAGAATGGCCGCCGCATCGCCAAACGCTTCACGCGCCTTGGGGCTCGTCCCCAACGCGGATTCGTTCGATGAGAGCTTCCCTTCGAAACTGACGGCGCTCGATTTTCCACCCTGATAGGCTTCAATCTCCAGAATGCCCGGGCGCGGAATGGGTCCGCTCATAGCCATCTCCTCAGTTTGCCGGGATCGGGTTGGCGTAGCCGCCTATCACCGTCGCGCGCGCCGCCCCATGGTCAGCGGACAGTGCGGCGATCGCATCATCACCATCAACCAGAAAGCCGGGTACAGCAATCAGCGCATCGCCTGCGGCTTCGTCCAGCGCGCCCGGCGGCGGTTTCGGCAGATCATGCAGCATGACCAGCGTCGTGTCGTCGCCGCTGTCCTCACGGGCTTTCCCGACGACGAACGCATCGGCGGGGGCATTCTCAAAAAAAGGCAGGCGCGCAATAATCTGCAGGCCTGCTCCGGGACGGTCATCGCTCAACAAACGCCACCAGGGCTCGCCTTCTGTTTCAAAGGCCAGTACGGCGACGGCGTTGTCGGCCTTGACGGTTTTGTCCAGCGCTTCCACCGCTTCCAGCGTTACCTGAAAGGGTGCCGCGACGCCAAAATGCGCCCGCGCCAGATCCCAGACACTGATCCGGCTGGCGCCGCCCCAGACCATCACTTCAAGATCCGACTGGCGGCGCAGGAATGAAGAGATCACCTCGCGCCAGATGTGCCCGACAACAGAAAACGGCAGCGGGCCATTGTGGCGGCTCTTCAGGCGGCGCAGAATCCGTGCTTCACGGCCCGGTCTGAACCGTGGCTGGCCGGGCGCGCCATTGTCCTTGGCGGCCGCCACCTGCTCGCCCAGATCCGCACGGCGCATCAACAGGTCATGGATTTCATCATCCACCCTGTCGATTTCCTGCCGCAACTGGTCGAGTACTGGGTCCGACATGCCGTGAGAACCGTCCGTTTTGAAGGGGGCCATTACTAGTCGCGGCCCTGCGCAAAATCAAAGAAAACATTGACAGTTCGGGGCCGCGATCCCTAGCTATGGCCGCCTGAACAGGGTCAATCGTTATGAATATTGACGCGCCACAACAACAGCCACACCCCAACTATGTCGCGTACCGTCAGGAACGCGGGCTGGATGATGACGCGCGCGGTTCAGTGGTTGATCTGGCCGCGGCGCCGATGGTTCTGGACAGCGGGGCAGCGCTCGATGCGGTTTCGGTTGCCTATCAGACATATGGGACGTTGAACGCCGACAAGTCGAACGCCATCGTCATCTGTCATGCGCTGACGGGCGACCAGCATGTGGCCAATCCGCATCCGATCACGGGCAAGCCGGGCTGGTGGGACATTCTGGTCGGTCCCGGCAGGATCGTCGATACGGAGCGCTATTTCGTGATCTGCGCCAATGTGCTGGGCGGCTGCCTGGGCACCACCGGGCCGCAGGAAATCAATCCCGCGACAGGCGAGCCGTGGGGCGTGGATTTCCCGGTCATTACGATTGGCGACATGGTCCGGGTACAGGCCGCGTTGATTGACCAGCTGGGCATCCCAGACTTGTTCTGCGTCCTGGGTGGTTCGATGGGCGGTATGCAGGTGCTGGACTGGGCGGCGCGCTATCCGGACAAGGTGTTCTCTGCGATCCCGGTTGCGACCACCGCGTTGCACTCGGCCCAGAACATCGCGTTTCATGAGGTCGGCCGTCAGGCGATCATGGCGGACCCGGACTGGCATGGCGGCGCCTATTACGGTACCGGAACGTCACCTAAATCAGGGCTTTCCGTGGCCCGGATGGCCGCGCACATCACCTATCTGTCAGAGGCGGGATTGCACCAGAAATTCGGCCGGCGGCTGCAGGATCGCAACGCGCTGACCTATGGGTTCGACGCCGATTTCCAGATCGAGAGTTATCTGCGGCATCAGGGCATTTCGTTCGTCGAGCGTTTTGACGCCAATTCCTACCTCTACATCACGCGGGCGATGGATTATTTCGATCTGGCGGCAGACTATCGGGGGCGGCTCGCCAACGCGTTTGCTGATACCGATACGCGGTTCTTCGTGGCGTCCTTTACCAGCGACTGGCTTTACCCGACATCCGAGAGCAAGTCGGTGGTCCGGGCGCTGAATGCCGCCGGTGCCCCGGTCAGCTTTGTCGAGATCGAGACCGACAAGGGCCATGATGCGTTCCTGCTCGACGAGCCGGAGTTCCATGATGTTCTTCGGGGATTCCTTAACGCAGCCGCTGAAGCCCGGGGCATCTGATGGCGACCGAACGCGAAGCCCGGGCGCGCGATATTCGTGTCGACCTGCTGCAGATCGGCCAGATGGTCGAGCCGGGGAGCCGGGTGCTCGATATCGGGTGCGGCGAAGGCGATTTGCTGGATCACCTGGTGCATGACCGGGATGCGGATGCACGCGGGATCGAGATTTCCCGTGAAGGGGTGAACGCCTGTCTGGCCCGCGGGCTTTCTGTCGTTCAGGGCAACGCCGATACCGATTTGGCGGATTATCCGACCGATGGGTTTGATTATGTGATTCTCAGCCAGACGCTGCAGGCGATGCGCGACACCCGCGCCACCCTGCAGGAGATGCTGCGCATAGGGCGCTATGCCATCGTCTCATTTCCCAATTTCGGGTTCTGGCGGGTGCGGCTGAAGCTGCTGTTCGACGGCAAGATGCCGGAAACCGATACGCTCGATCACCCGTGGTACAACACGCCCAACATCCATTTGTGCACCATCCGGGATTTTCTCGACCTGTGTGCGGATCTGGAAGTGACGGTGGAGCGGGAATTGATCATCGACAAGCGCGGCAAGCCATCATCAGCGCCGTTGTCGGCGCGGTTTGCCAATCTGTTCGCCGACCAGGGGGTGTTCCTGCTGTCCTATCAGGGCGCGCGCGACAAGGCGGGCGACCCGGTTTACCGCAACCGGCCGGCGGCGTTCTAGATTTTCCTAGGGTTTGCGGGCGATCAGAAGATAAGCGTGATAGGTGGCATCAATTGCATAGCCGCGATCACGCGAGAACTCGTGGAGCTGGATAAGGGCCTCTGCGTTTTGGCGAATCGTAAACTCAGGCACTTCCCACGGAACTGCTTTCAAGTAGTAAACGACCGCTCCGGCGTCGACAAAGCGTATCGGAAAGCTGTGCTCCTCAAGTGCCTCGATATCGAAACCGATTTCTTGAAACACATCTGAAGCGTCTGAGGCGTTGTGCGGCCAGTCGGGCCTCGTCATCGGGCTGGCACCGAACGCCGCCCGAAGTTCAGCGTTGGTTCGATCGCCGATTTGCTCGGTTATGTAATGGCCGCCGGACTTGAGAACGCGGAAAACCTCTGACGGTGATATCGATCCGCCGTGGCGGTCTATCACGAGGTCGAAGGTTCCGTCGGCGAACTGCGTCGGTGCACAGGATGTGTCATGAACTTCGACTCCAAGGACCATTAGAGTTTTGCGGGCGACTGGGACATTGGGCCTATGCGCTTCTACTGCGCAGGCACGCCCGCTGAACGCCGAGGACCTTAATAGGTCTGCCAAAACCTCGCCGCCGCCTGTGTCGATATCCAGAAGGGAACTGGCCGTTATCAGATAATTTTCAACGGTCGTTTTATAGTCCCAGGGAAGGGAGCCTAAGGCAGTTCGGCGCCCCTTCAGGTACGAGAAGTCCCACCCTTCAAACGGATGTTCGTACTCTTCCTCAAGCCAGTTCAGGACTTCCAGATCAGTCATGGGCTGTTGCGTCACAGACGAACACTCCGCAATCTGTCACGCACGGGCATAGGCCAGCGCAGGCACCGTCGCCGTGCCGTCGATCCGGGCTTCGACCCGTTTGGTCGCTTCGATCATGATCACGCCTGAGAGCGCCGGCCACAAACGGCTGCCGGGTTTTTCCGACCATCGCAGCATCCGCTCGCTGGCGCCACGTCTGAACGGTGGCCAATAGAGCGCGCCGCGCCAGCTTTCCGGCTCAAACAGGCGGTCGCGCAGCAGTTTTGTGGCCTGCCCCACACTGTAGGGGCGGCCATGGCCAAACGGTGTCCGCTCCATCAGCGCCCAGGGGCTGCGCCGGTGCGGCAGGATCGCCATCACCCGCCCTTCGGGCGCCAGCACGCGCCACACTTCCCGCAGAAGCCGGCCGGGGTCGTTGGTATGCTCCAGCATATGGATCAGCGCCAGCCGGTCGACGCTGCCATCCCCCAAGGGTAGCGAGAGCTCGTCGGTCAGGGCGGCCCGGTTCGGATGGTTGGCGGGCCAGTGGGCGATGCCCTGTTGACCGGGCATCAGCGCCAGGGTGCCGGCCACGCCTTGCATGATGCCGGGCGCATAGCCGAGGCCGACGCTACGGTGGTGCTGCAGGTCGGGCCAGGCCTCTTTCAACCGCCGCCGGATCAAGGTTCCGGTCGTCCGGCCCATCGGGCTGGTGTAAAACCTTTGCAGATCGGCAATGTCGAGATACATCACAAAGACCCATTGGGCACAGCGCACTTTAATCAAAGGCTAGGATAGAGCGATGCTTGAAATCCATCAGATTCCCGTTCTCTCGGACAACTATGTTTATCTGGCGCATGATGCGCAGACGGGGCAGACAGCGGTGGTTGATCCTGCCACCACCGATGAAGTCTTTGCCGCGCTCGAAGAAAAGGGCTGGACCCTGACCCACATTCTCAACACCCACCACCATCTCGATCACGTCGGTGGCAATGAGGTGATCAAGGCCAAGACCGGCTGCACCATTGTAGGCCCGCGCGCCGATGCAGAGCGTATTCCGGGCATCGATATCCAGGTGGGCGATGGCGACACCTATGCGCTGGGCAGCAGCGTCGCCAAGGTGTTCGACGTGCCTGGCCACACCCGCGGCCACATCGCCTACTGGTTTGAAGATTCAGACGCCCTGTTCTGCGGCGACACGGTGTTTGCGCTGGGCTGCGGCCGGCTGTTTGAAGGCACCCCGGCGCAGATGTGGGACTCGCTCTCCAAGCTGAAAGACCTGCCGGCGCAGACCAAGGTCTATTGCGCGCATGAGTACACCCAGGGCAACGCCGCCTTTGCGATCACGGTCGAGCCGGACAATGAGGCGCTGGTCGCGCGCAAACAATGGGTCGATGACCGCCGTGCGAACGGTGAACGCACCGTGCCCTCCACCTGGGGGGAAGAACTGGCCACCAACCCCTTCCTGAGGCCCGACAGCCCGGACCTTCAGAAAACGCTTGGAATGGTCGGCGCCGATGTGGTCGAGGTGTTCGCGGAAACCCGCCAGCGGAAGGATAACTTTTAGGACGCCACCGGCGCAGTTTCGCCGCAATTTCAAGTCACCATGACGGTTCAACTCATCGTCAGGAGAGTCCTTGTGCTGAAGGCTATTTTGCCCGTGATCGGATTGTCGCTCCTGGTTGCGGTGCCTGCAGCCGCACAGCAGTCCAAGCCCAGCTATGTCCGCCTGGGGGCGGGTCTGTCGGATAGCAACTCGGCGGTGTACCGGGATCGGGATTGCGCGTCGACCGACCCGGCAGCGCTGTTCGGCTGCGCGGATGGGCCGGACGGCAACCCCATCGGCGCCTATGGCGGGTATGGCTCTTCCGTCATTATTGAAGGGGCGTGGGGCCATTATCTGAGTGACTGGTTGCGCGGTGAACTTGCCTTTGGCTACCGGCCTGATCTGGACTTCACCGGCCAGTCCAATTTTGCGGGTGTCACCCTGGGCACAGAGCCGGTAGAGGCGCGGGGCCGCAATGTCACCATGATGGCCAACGCCTATCTGATGCTGACGCCACTGTTTGGCAACATCGCCGGGTTCCAGCCCTTCATCAGCGGCGGTGCCGGTCTGGCGTTCAACCGCACCAGCGAGGTCAGCTATTTCTTCCCGTCGCTGGGCGCCGGCGATGCGACCATCACGCAGCCCGGCTCAACGACGGATTTCGCCTGGTCTCTTGGAGCGGGGGCAGTAGTTGATTTGGGGGATACGATCGCGGTCGAACTGGCCTACCGCTATTTCGACATGGGTAAGATGCGGACCCGGCCAGGTGACATTCAGATCATCCGCGAGGGCCGCGACGATCTGATGATCCCCGTCGATGCCACCCACGCCTCTTTAGATGCGCACGAGTTCCTGTTCAGCCTGATCTATCGGTACTAGACGCTATTGTCGAACGGGTTGATTAACTCAAGGCCGACATCCTCAAAGTCGCGAATACTTCGTGTCGCGACTGCAAGTCTGTTTGCCCGGGCAACAGCGGCAATCTGGGCGTCAAAGTTCCTCATGGGCCGGCCCATTTCTTGCCGAGCCCCGCGGATGTCCGCATAAGCGCGAGCTGCAGAGCCATCAAAGTCGAGGATGCTGTGCTGAAAAGCACTTCTCAGAAATCCTTCAAAGCGCGCATTCATGGCATCGCGCTTGCGGCCTTCCGGCATGGTGCGTAGGCCAAACAGAATTTCCGCGATACTGATTGAAGATACAAAAAGCTGTGTTGGCTCTTGGCCGTCAAACCAGCTTTCGACAACCTTTGACGGGACACGCCGCATCAGTTCCGACACGACATTGGTATCGAGCAGAATCATTCAGAAAAATCTATCGGCTCGCTTGTTTCACGGTCCGGTAGCTCCAGGTCTATACCGTGTTCGGGCCCAAAATATCGCCTCGCGACGTCGGTGATGCGTTCGGGTGTCGCGACTGCCCGTTCAAGGATTCGACGAATTTCCTCTTCCATAGAGATCCCGTGCTCCGCAGCCCTAAGGCGCAGCGCCTTTAATATCTCATCATCCAGTTTTCGAACGCTGATGTTGCCCACGCGAATTGACCTCATATGATGGCAATGACAGCATATGCTAGCACTTTTGTCAGGCAAGAAAAAAGGCGGCTACTATCTGGTAGCCGCCCTTTCAAACCGATATATCGCTGGGTTTACCCGGCGATGTATTGCGCGCCGTTGATGGTGAGCGTTGAGCCGGTGACGAATTCGGCGTCGTCAGCGGCCAGGTAAAGCACACCGCGGGCGATGTCTTCGGGTTCGCCCAGGCGGCCGACCGGGATTGTCGCAATAATGCCTTCCAGCACCTTTTCCGGAACCGCGGCGACCATGTCGGTATTGACGTAGCCCGGTGCGATCACGTTCACCGTGATGCCCTTGCGCGCGGTTTCCTGCGCCAGCGCCTTGGTGAATCCGATCATCCCGGCCTTGGCGGCGGAATAGTTGGTCTGACCCATCTGGCCCTTTTGGCCGTTAATCGACGTCATGTTGATGATGCGGCCGAAGCTGCGTTCACGCATGCCTTCGATGACGTTGCGGCACATGTTGAACAGCGAGGTGAGATCGACATCGATCACCTCATTCCATTGCTCCTGCGTCATTTTGTGCAGCATGGTGTCACGGGTGATACCGGCGTTGTTGACCAGAACATCAACCGGCCCGAGGTCGGCTTCAACCTTGGCAATGCCCGCCGCACAGCCGTCGAAATCGCTGACATCCCATTTGTAGACAGCGATGCCGGTCTCGTCCTTGAACTTGTTGGCTGCCTCGTCATTGCCGCCATAATTGGCGGCGACGGTGTAGCCTGCATCTTTAAGCGCAACGCTGACAGCCGCGCCAATACCGCGCGTGCCGCCGGTCACAATTGCTACGCGTCCCATATTTGTTCTCCCGTTTTGTCTAGTCGACTATTGCTGTTTTCGTTGGTCAGTCGCGTTCGACGCACAGCGCCACGCCCATGCCGCCGCCGATGCACAGGGTGGCCAGGCCCTTCTTGGCGTCCCGGCGGCCCATTTCATGGAGCAGTGTGGTCAGGACGCGTGCGCCCGAAGCGCCGATCGGATGGCCGATCGCGATCGCGCCGCCATTGACATTGACCTTGTCGGTATCCCAGCCCAGTTCCTTGTTAACCGCGCAGGCCTGCGCGGCAAAGGCTTCGTTGGCCTCGACCAGGTCCAGATCGTTGGTGGACCAGCCGGCTTTTTCCAGCGCCTTCCGGCTCGCCGGAATTGGACCAGATCCCATGATCGCCGGGTCGACGCCAGCCTGCGCCCAAGAGGCGACACGGGCCAGCGGCGTCAGGCCGCGGCGGTTCATTTCTTCACCGGACATCAGGACAAGCGCAGCGGCCCCGTCATTGATGCCGCTGGCATTGGCCGCCGTCACCGTACCGTCCTTCTGGAATGCCGGACGCATGCCCTGGATGCGGTCGATCTCAAGGTCGTGGCGAATATATTCATCTTCTTCGACGACGGTATCGCCCTTGCGGCCCTTGATGGTGACCGGCACAATCTCATCCTTGAACTTGCCGGCACGCTGCGCGGCGGACGCCTTGTTCTGAGAAGCGACAGCAAACTCGTCCTGCTGTTCGCGGGTAATCTGCCATTTCGACGCCACGTTTTCGGCGGTGTTGCCCATGTGATAGCCGTTAAAGGCGTCCCACAGGCCGTCCTTGATCATGGAATCAACCATGCCCAGATCGCCCATTTTCTGACCGTTGCGCAGATGTGCGCAATGCTGCGACTGGCTCATGCTTTCCTGCCCACCGGCAACGATGATGTTGCCATCGCCGTTCTTGATGGCCTGTGTGGCGAGCGCGACAGAGCGTAGCCCCGATCCGCACATCTGATTGACGACCCAGGCTGAAACACCTTCGGGGCAGCCTGCGGCCATGGAGGCCTGACGGGCGGGGTTTTGGCCCTGACCGGCAGTCAGGATCTGACCGAAGATCACCTCTTCGACATCCTCACCGGCAACGCCGGCACGGCTGAGGGCTTCGCGAATAGCGACCTCACCGAGGTAGTGGGCGGGTACGGAACTTAGAGCGCCGTTGAACGAACCGACGGGGGTTCGAGCGGCGCTGACCAGATAAACGTCTGTCATGGCTGCCTCCTGTTGCGCGGCAAATGGCCGCGTGGGCGATTCGGCTTAAGGTAGAGGCCGAGCACCTTATATTGCGATGCAACGGAATCAAGCGCTTTCCCGGACAATCGGCTTGCGCAATGCAGCATCAGCGCGCACAATGCCGCCGGGCTCGCGAGATCAATGCCCCCGAAGGGCAGGAGACGGGGTTGGCGGATAAGAAAAAACAGAAATCGTCGCTGCCTGAAAACGGCGGAGAGGACAAGTCGGACGACGCGCCGATCGTTATCAAGAAATATGCTAACCGGCGCCTCTACAACACCGCGACCAGCAGCTATGTGACGCTGGATTATCTCAGCCGCATGGTGCGCGATGGGCAGGTGTTCGTCGTCTTTGACGCCAAGACCGGAGACGACATCACACGGTCGGTTCTGGCGCAGATTATTTTTGAGGCCGAGTCCAAAGGCGAAAATATGCTGCCTGTGGATTTCCTCCGGCAGCTGATCGGGTTCTACGGCGATTCTCTGCAGTCAGCCGTGCCGCAATATCTGTCGATGAGTATGGAGCGTTTCGCCCGCGATCAGGAGCGTATGCGCCAGATGCTGATGCCGCAGTTCGGTGCTGCCATGCCGACAAATCCGTTTGAGGAAATGGCGCGCCAGAATGTCGCTATGTTCGAGCGTATGTTCCAGATGTTCTCGCCTTTTGGCCAGCAGGATGAGGATCAGGCGCAGGCTGAAGAGCAACAAGAGGCGGCCGCGCCTGAAGACGATGATGAAAATTCCATTGATGATTTGAAGGCAGAGTTAGCCGAGATGAAAAAGCGTCTCGACAAGCTTTCAAACGACTAAGGAAGACAGTCCTGCTATGTTGCCATTCGGCAACACTCCAAGCGATGCATCAGCGCTTTTTAGGCTGTTTGGACTTGTAATTTCACGCCAACAATCATATTTCCGCCGCAATCGTTCGCTATCCGGAACGTCGAAGCTGAAGCGTTTGCCCTGAACGGCCTGGTGGCCGAGGGCCCCGAAACAGAAATCTGATCGTTGGTATGTCATTGATAAACAACATTAAAAATGTTGTAGGGGCTTTTGCGCTCTTGGCCGCGCTGCTGGTTTTACCGGCAAGTGGCGAGGTGCGTACCGCCAGTATCGATAACTGGATTGATGATCGTTTCGGTCAGTTGGAAGCGTCAATCGGGTCGCCTTTGCCGTCCACCATCGACGAATTGGTGGCCTTCGCCGATATACCCCATGACAGCGACGAACAGCATTATTGCCTGGCACAGGCGGTCTACTTCGAGGCCCGCAGCGAGCCGGTTTCCGGCCAGATTGCCGTGGCGCGTGTAATCCTGAACCGGGTTGCGGATAAGCGGTACCCGGACACGATCTGCGGTGTCGTCTTCCAGAATCAGAAATGGGTCGATCGCTGCCAGTTCTCCTTTGCCTGTGACGGAGAAGAAGACAGGGTGCATGAACGGGCTGCCTGGGCGATGTCGGAGCGTGTTGCAAGCCTCGCCCAGCGCCACTGGATTCCGCATCCGATCGGCGACGCCACACACTATCATGCAGATTATGTCAGCCCGGGCTGGGCCGACAATCTGGTCAAGACCGCGACAGTGGGCCGGCACATCTTTTATCGCTACGATCTCGCTGGAGGATCAGCGGTCGGCGAGTAAGTCCGGCTGCATGACTTCGGCGCCGATTGCCGGTACGGTCGCATGACCATGCCGCCAACGGGCCGACCCACTTGAAGATTTTCTCGCTTCCCCCTGCCACCGCACTGCGGATTTTGTTCGCATTCGGCTTTGGGTTCTTTCTGTCGATGTTCACCCGTGCGGTGGCGAACATCATCAAGCCGCATGTGCAGGGCGACCTGATGTTGAGCGAAGAGGCGATCAGCCTGTCGCTTGGCACCTCGTTCTTTGTCGCCTTCGGACTGATGCAATTGCCACTGGGTGTGCTGCTCGACCGCTATGACCCGCGCAAGGTCAATGCCGGCCTGATGCTGATTGCCGCGGCCGGCGCGGTCATTTTCAGCCAGGCGGACAGCGCCGGCATGCTGGCGCTGGGCCGCGCGCTGATGGGGCTTGGCTTTGCCGCCGGTATGATGGCCTCGCTGAAGACTTATTCGCTCTGGTTCCCGGTCGACAAACTGCCGACCATCAACGGCGTCCAGTTTGCCATCGGCGTGCTGGGGGCGATCTCGGCCACCAAGCCGACGGAATGGGCTTTGCGGGTGATGGACTGGCAGGAACTGACGCTGATCTTTGCCGGAATGACCGTAGTGGCCGCGCTGGTGCTGGTGACCATTGCACCGAAGCATATTAGTGTCGGATCGGCGGAGTCGCTGGGCGCCACCCTGGGCGGGTTGAAGCGAATCTATACCGATGCCTTCTTCTGGCGCGTTGTCCCCTGGATCACGATCTCCATGGGGATCAGCCAGGGCATTGGCACGCTCTATGTTTTTTCCTGGCTGATGGATGTGGGTGGGTTCAGCAGCGGCACCGCGGCGACGATCCTCTCGATCAATGCCAGCGTCGCGGTGGTCAATTTTCTGGCTATGGGGCCGGCGTCGGAAGCCCTGGTCAAACGGGGCGGTTCGCCACTGGCCGTACCTATTGTGGGGCTGACGCTCAGCATGATCGCGATGGCGGTGCTGGCGCTGCAATGGACAGCCGTTGCCGTCCCGGTATGGCTGATCTGGACGATCGCCATTGGCACCAATGTGCTGATGTTCTCGGCCGTTGCCCGGGCGTTTCCGGTCGAGTTGACCGGTCGGGTCTATACCGCGATCAACCTGATGGGTTTTGCCGTGACCGCGCTGTCACAATGGGGGGTCGGGCGGATTCTTGATTTCTACCCCGGGAACGTTCAGGCCGGTTATCAGGTGGCCTTTTCGGTGCTGTTGGGCCTGCAATGTCTGGGCGCGGCATGGTACTTCATCGCAACGCGAACCGGGTTTGGTGCGCAGACCATGCTGGAAAAGCAGAAGGCGCGATTATGAGTGAACAGGACGCATTTACAGGCACGCAACCGGTTGACCCGGCGCGGGGTTTTGACGTGTCAGCGCTGCAGGCCTTCATGGAAGAACATGTTGCCGGGTTCAGCGGCACTGTCGAGGTGCGCGAGTTCAAGGGCGGGCAATCGAACCCGACCTATAGCCTGACGGCGGGGGGCACCCGTTACGTGCTGCGTCGTAAGCCGCCCGGCCAATTGCTGAAATCCGCCCATGCGGTGGACCGGGAGTATCGGGTGATGACGGCGCTGGCTGAAACGGATGTGCCGGTCCCGCGGACCTATGCGCTTTGTACCGATGAATCCGTCATCGGCACGTGGTTCTACATCATGGACCATGTCGAGGGACGGATCATCTGGGATAACGACATGCCGGGCTCAAATCCGGAAGAGCGTGCGGCGGTCTACGACTCAATGATCCGGACGCTGGCGGGGCTGCACGCCGTCGATCACGTCGCGGTCGGGCTGGAGACCTATGGCAAGCCGACCGACTATATTGCCCGCACCCTCAACCGGTTTATCGGCCAGTATCAGTTGGCGGAGACGACCAAAATCCCGGAAATGGACTGGCTGGCCGAATGGCTGCCGGCGCATATTCCGCCCGAGGAACCGGCGGGCATTGTCCACGGTGACTTCAAGCTGGCCAATCTGGTGCTGCATCCGACCGAGCCAGAGGTGATAGCCATTCTGGACTGGGAGCTTTCGACCATCGGCAACCCCATTGCCGATCTCGCCGTGCACTGTCTGCCCTATCATCCGGGGCTTGATCCGCGCGGACCGCTCACCGATCTCGATCTGCCGGCGCTCGGCATTCCCACCGAGGCAGATTTGCTCGCCGCTTATTGCCGCTATACCGGCCGCGACTACGTGCCGCACTGGAACTATGTGATGGCGGCCATGTTGTTCCGCCACGCGCAGATTTCGCTAGGCATTCTAGCACGTGCCGAAAAGGGGACGGCAGCCAGCGAACATGCGGTCGAGATGGGCAAACGCGCCTGGCCGCTTTCCAAAGCAGCCTATGATATTGCGCAGCGGCTGATCGGTTGAAAGTGACTCCCTCTCCCTCTGGAAGAGGCTTGGGGTGAGGGGCGGTGCCAAAAGCCAGGGCGCCCTTCATGAATGCCTGATATCGAATTGCCAATTCAGCCCCTCACCCGCTCGCCCTTCGGCTTGCTGCCCTCCCCCATAGGGAGAGGGCACATTGGATCGATTTGCGCAGGCCGGATGGCGGGCGCTATAGTCAGCCATTACGGCAGCGAAAGGCATTCCATGCGCGGCTATTTCGCCATCGGCGTCGAAGGCGGCGACAAAATTGGCAATCTGGGCAATCTGATGCGCACCGCGCATGCGTTTGGCGCCAGCTTTGCGTTCAGTGTCGGCCGGGACAAGTTCAGCGGCAAAGCCTATTCCGACACCAGCGCCAGCCGCGAACAGGTGCCGTTCTATGCGTTTGAATCTCTGGGCGATCTGGTGCTTCCCAAGCTATGTGCGCTGGTCGGCGTCGAGTTGAGCGATGATGCGGTCGACCTGCCCAGCTTCACCCATCCAAGGCAGGCGGCCTATGTGCTGGGGCCCGAGCGCGGATCTCTCAGCCCTGATATGGCGGCGCGTTGCGATCATCTGGTGCGCATTCCGACCCAGTTCTGTCTGAACCAGGCCACGGCGGGCGCGATCATCATGTATGACCGTATCCGCCTGCTTGGAAAATGGCCGGTCCGGCCGGTCACGCCGTTTGGTGAGCCCGAGCCTTTGCCCGAACATACCTTCGGGGCGCCCCGGTCCCGGACAATGAAATCGGGCTGATACCGTAGAAATTCCTCAGGGCCGGCCCTATCTTTGGCCCATGCGTAAGTTCTTCATTCTCATGGCCGGTCTGCTGGTGTCGGGCGGTGCCGCCGCCCAGGAACGCGTCGCGCTGGGTACGTTCAAGTCCTGGGACGCGTTTACCATCGGGGCAGGCGCCAAAAAGCAGTGCTATATGGCGAGTGTGCCCACCAGCAAAGCGCCTGACAATGTTGGCCACGGGCAGGTATATGCAACCGTGACCCACAAACCGGAAGTCAAGGTGCGCGATGAGGTCAATGTGGTTGTCGGCTATCCGTTGAAGGACGGGTCCGATGTGCGCGTGACCATCGGCGCGGAGACGCTCAGCATGTTCACCGCTGGACAGGAAGCCTGGGCCGACTCGCCTGCCAAAGATGCGCAACTGGTTGCTGCGATGAAGAAAGGCAGCGAGATGACGGCCCGCGGCACTTCAGCAAGAGGAACCGCCACGACGTACAAATTCTCGCTTTTTGGGTTCTCTGCGGCCTATAACGCGATCTCACAAGCCTGTGGACGCTGATGACTGACGCAAAAGAGATGAAGACCGCACGCCCCAATCTGTCCGGCATGAGCCGGGCCGCGCTGCGTGATGTCTTGCTGACGCTCGGCGTGCCGGAACGGCAGACCAAGATGCGGGTGCAGCAGCTATGGCACTGGCTCTATCACCGGGGCGCGACCTCATTTGACGAGATGACCACGATCTCAAAGGATATGCGCGCTCAGCTGGCGCGGGCCTGTGACATCAAGCGGCCCGAGATCACCACAGCGCAGTTGTCTGAGGACGGCACCCGCAAATGGCTGCTGAAGCTGGATGACGGCAACGAGGTCGAAGCGGTCTTCATTCCGGAAGACGACCGTGGCACGTTGTGCGTTTCCTCTCAGGTCGGTTGCACGCTGACCTGCAAATTCTGCCATACCGGTACCCAGCGTCTGGTCCGTAATCTGACGGCGGCGGAAATCGTCAGCCAGGTGCTGATTGCCCGCGATGCGCTGGAAGAATGGCCCAGCCCGCCCGAGGGCCGGTTGCTGTCCAACATCGTGCTGATGGGCATGGGCGAACCGCTTTACAATTTCGATAACGTCAAAGCGGCGCTCGATATCGTTATGGATAATGAGGGAATCTCTTTGTCGAAGCGCCGGATCACGCTGTCTACATCGGGCGTGGTGCCCGAAATGAAGCGCTGCGGTGAAGAAGCCGGCGTCAATCTGGCGGTCTCGCTACATGCTGTCCGCGATGAAACCCGCGACTGGATCATGCCGATCAACAAGAAATACAAGTTGCATGATCTGCTGACAGCGTGCGCTGAATATCCAGGCGCGTCGAACGCGAGGCGTATCACCTTCGAATATGCGATGCTGAAGGATGTGAACGACTCGCTGGAGGATGCCGCCGAGCTTGTGCGCCTGCTGCGCCACTATGATATTCCGGCCAAGGTGAATCTGATCCCGTTCAACCCCTGGCCCGGCACCCTGTTTGAATGCTCGGACTGGGACACGATCCGCGCCTTCTCCGACTATGTGTTCGAGGCTGGCATCTCCGCGCCGATCCGCATGCCCCGCGGGCGCGATATCATGGCTGCCTGCGGGCAGCTGAAATCCGACTCTCAAAAACGCCGCAAGGCCGATCTGTTGGCCGAGGCGGCGACTGCCTGACCGGGTTCGCCGATGTTTCCGCTGTCGTTGCTGTTCGGGCATCTGATCACGACCGGAACGCTTACCATTGAAGACGCCGCTGGCCGCCGTGCTGATTTCGGCAACGGCAAGCCGCCTCATGTCACGATCAAAGTGCATCGCCGCGGGACCGCCTGGCGGATCCTGCTACGTCCGGCCATGGCCGTCGGCGAAGGCTATATGAACGGGGATCTCACCGTCGAAAGTGGTGATATCAAGGACTTCCTTGACCTGATCGCTATGAACACAGGCCGGGCTGCGGAGTCGCAAAAACGCAAGGTCTGGGATTCGGCGGCGTGGCAGCGTGTGCGCCACTTCAACTACCAGCGCCGTGCCAGACGCAATATCGCGACCCACTACGAGTTTACGACCGAAGCCTACGACCTGTTTCTCGACGAAGCCCGCCAGTATTCCTGCGCCTATTTCAAGAGTCCAGATGACAGTCTTGAGCAGGCACAGCAGAACAAAATGGACCATGTTGCCGCCAAACTGCTGCTTGGGCCTGATCACCGGGTACTGGATATCGGTTGCGGTTGGGGCGGGCTGGCGCGGCGCATCCACGACTTGTCTGGTGCCCGTGTGACCGGGCTGACGTTGTCGGAGGAACAAGCGCGCGCCGCACGGCAAATGGCCGAAGAGACGGGCCTGTCCGATATGCTGGATTTTCGTGTCGAGGACTACCGCGCCATCACCGGACGCTTTGACCGGATTGTCTCGGTCGGCATGTTTGAACATGTCGGCCCGCCATTCTACCCGGCCTATTTCCGTAAGATCAGGGAGCTGCTGGCCGACGATGGTGTTGCGCTCGTCCACACCATCGGGCGCACGGATGGTCCCGGCGGCACCAATGCCTGGACCGCCAAATATATTTTCCCCGGCGGCTACTCACCCGCGCTGTCGGAGATCGTCCCTGTCATCGAACGCGAAGGGCTCATCCTCGCCGATATTGAGGTGCTGCGGCTACACTATGCGCGCACGGCAGAGCACTGGTACAGGCGCGTGCAGCAGAACAGGGATCAGCTCAAGGCGCTCTATGACGAGCGGTTCTGCCGCATGTTCGAGTTCTTTTTGGCCGGCTGCGTCGGCGCCTTCGAGCATGGAGGGCTTGTGGTCTATCAGATGCAGCTGGCCCGGCGACAAGATGCCGTGCCGTTGACCCGTCAGTACCTCTACCGGGACTGACCGGCGGTAAGGTCGCGGAACAGCTGCAACACACCTTGCGTCGTTTCGTTCCAGCTGAACTTTTCCGCATAGGCGCGCGTGGCCGCGCGGTCGGGCAGGGCCGCAAACAGCTGCTCAATTCCCTTTATGATAGCTTCTGGCGACCGTTCCTTGATCAGCACACCCGCTTCAGGCGCGGCCACCACTTCGGGTGTTCCCCAGATATCTGTGGCCACAACCGGCGTGCCGCAGGCCATCGCTTCCAACAAGACATTGGCCCAACCCTCCCGACTGGACGCCAGCACCATGGCATCAGCCGCACTGTAGAGGGAGGGCAAGTCTTCATGCGGGACCTGACCCAGTAGCCGGACCCGATCCGTCAGGCCCAGGCTTTTAATCTGCGCTTCCAGTTCTCCTCGCGTCTCACCCGACCCGGCGATCAAAAGAGTGGTATTCGGTATGTGCTGCATGGCCTCGATGGTCAGGTTGTGTCCCTTGCGGTCGATCAGCAGGCCGACAGACAGGACGGTCTTGCCCGTTACGCCCCATTTCGCCCGTGCGATATCCCGGCCCACAGGCTGGAAGAGGTCCAGGTCGACCCCATTGCGCAGCGTTCTGATCTTGGCTCGATCAATACCCAGATCGACCAGCGGCCGTTGCAGCGCGTCACACACGGTCACGATGGCGTCTGCGTCACCTGCTGCCTGGGCGATCTGCTGCCTGGGTTTTGGAAAGGCCGGAATTTCGGTTAGGTCGCTGCCGCGGGCCGTGACACAGACGGGCACGGCCAGGTCCTGGGCAAGGCGCACTGCAGCGACGCCGTCAGGATAAAAATAGTGAGCATCGATCAAGTCGATCTGGAGCAGGCGCTTCAGGCGTATCACTTCATCGCGGACGCCGCGAAACATCAATGACGGCGCAATGGACATGCCCACTTTCGGGACAACTTTGTAGCGGGGATGAAAAATATCGATCCCGTGCCGAACCTCATGCGCGGGGACGCGTGCGAAGTCGCTATATCGGCCGAACAAAGCGCTTTTGAACGGAAACCAGGGCACCGGCGCGACCACGGTGATTTTTACCTCTCCCGTTTCCAGCAGCCGCCGCAATCGGTTCTCGACAAAGACTCCATGCACAGGCTGTGCGGCATTGGGATAGAGACTGGTGAAGCTGAGGACGTTGATCAATTTGCTCGCCCATAAGTCCGGTCGTGTTCCAGAAATCCGTGCAGCATCAGCAACAGCCAAAGCTGCCGAGCATAGCGCCGGCGGCCGTTCCGATGGTCGTCCAGCATTTTGCCGATGTGATCTGGGTCCACCAGTCCGGAGTCACCCAGCGTGCGGCCGGTGACCGTCTCGCGGACCACATGATTCGGATCTTCGGCAATCCACGCATCAATCGGGCCTACAAAACCGCGTTTTTCCCGGTAAATCAGGTCGTGTGGCAGGTGAGGTTCGAGCGCGCGACGAAGGATCGATTTGCCATATGTCTTCCCGAGTTTGGCGTCACGCGGCAGGTTCAGGCACCAGGCCGCAAAATTATGGTCCATAAAGGGACTGCGCACCTCAAGGCTGTTGGCCATGCTCGCCCGGTCCACTTTGGTCAGGATGTCGCCGGGCAGCCAGGTCTTGATGTCGGTGTATTGCGCCTGTGTCAGGGGATCGACATCGGCGGCCATTTGCCAATACGGCCGCAGCGCTTCTTTAGCCCGATATCCATTTAGAGATCCGGTGAAATCCCCTCCCGTCATGCGGCGCAGTTCTGCGCCATGGGTGATCGAAACCGCCTGAAAGTGCGCTTCAAGGTCATCCGCGGCAAGCTGCTGGAATTTGGTCTTCGCCCGTAGATAACGTGGCGCGTCGTCCAGCGTGGGATAGAGCCGGGCGAGAGGACCAAATATGCCTTTCCTGAGCGCCGATGGAATGCGTTGCCTGATGGCCTGCAAATGAAGATAGCCCCGGTATCTGTCGTAGCCTGCCAGCAGTTCATCAGCCCCGTCGCCCGACAGGACGACGGTGACCTGCTGGCGCGCCAACGCGCTGACGCGGAAGGTCGGCATCGCTGAATTATCGGCGAACGGTTCATCATAGATTGCCGCAAGCTGCTGCATCAGGTCGAGATCGGTTGCTTCGCTTATCTGCATGGTGTGACGGGTGTGGTAGCGGTCGGCCACCATCTGGGCCAGCGGGCTTTCATCCTGTTCCGGCGTTTCAAAACCGACAGTGAAAGTCCTGACCGGGTCGGGTGATAGCGCTGCCATTTGCGATACCACACCGCCGGAGTCGATGCCGCCGGACAGGAACGCGCCCAACGGTACATCCGAAATCAGGCGGGCGTTCGTCGCGTCGCGCAGACGGGTAATGATATCGGTGGTGTTGTCCGGGTCGGACGCATCGTTCAAAGGGATGTCCCAGTAGGCGCGGATGCTGGGCGCGCCTCCACGCTGCCAGCTTAGGCACTGGCCAGCGGGCAGCTTTCGGACGCTGCGGTAAATTGATTTCGGATCCGGCACATAGCCCAGGCTGAAATAGTCTTCCACGGCCTGCGGATCGATGCCGCGGGGCAGGTCCGGATGGTGCATCAGCGCTTTCAGCTCTGATCCGAACAGCAACAGCCCGTCATGCAGCGCGGCATAATAGAGCGGCTTCTTGCCGAACCGGTCGCGCGCCAGAAACAGCATCTCCTCGCGCGGGTCCCAAAGCGCGAAGGCAAACATGCCGTCGAAATGGTCCAGGCAATCCGGCCCCCATTCGGCCCAGCCATGCAGGATGACTTCCGTATCGCAATGCGTCTGAAAGCGATGGCCTTTGGCGGCAAGCTGTACGCGCAGATCAGGGAAATTGTAGATCTCGCCATTATAGCTGACCACGACCCCGGTTTCCGGCGAGGTCATGGGCTGTGCGCCGTGTTCGATATCGATGATCGACAGCCGCCGGTGACCCAGCCCCAGCCCGGGTTCCATGTGCAGGCCGGACCCGTCCGGCCCGCGGTGGACAAGTGCGTCCGTCATCCGCCCAAGCAGATCGCGGTCGATCGGCCGCCGCCCCGTCGTATCGAACATGCCCGCCAGTCCGCACATTACCGTCTTCAATACCAGAAGCCGCCGCATCTGCCTTGGCAAAAAGCGCGTCTTGCCCGGCAGAGGCTTATGCCTATACTCCGCCGCTGCTTTTTTTCGGGACCGCAATCATGAGCAACAAGATCAACAAGGTTGTGCTGGCCTATTCAGGTGGACTGGACAGCTCGACCATCATCAAATGGCTTCAACAAACTTACAATTGTGAGGTGGTGACCTTCACCGCCGACCTCGGTCAGGGTGAGGAGCTGGAGCCGGCGCGGGCCAAAGCCGAGATGCTGGGCGTCAAGGAGGTCTTCATCGAAGATCTGCGCGAAGAATTCGTTCGTGATTATGTGTTCCCGATGTTTCGCGCCAACGCGGTTTATGAAGGCGTCTATCTATTGGGCACCTCGATTGCCCGGCCGCTGATTGCCAAGCGTCAGATCGAAATCGCCCATCAGGTCGGCGCCGATGCCGTCAGCCATGGTGCGACCGGTAAGGGCAATGATCAGGTGCGCTATGAGCTGGGCTATTACGCGCTCGATCCGGACATCAAAGTTGTGGCGCCCTGGCGTGAGTGGGACCTGAACTCCCGGACCAAGCTGCTCAAATTCGCCGAAGAGCATCAGATCCCTATCCCGATGGACAAGCGCGGAGAGGCCCCCTTTTCAGTAGACACCAACATGTTGCATACGTCGGCCGAAGGTAAGGCGCTGGAAGACCCTTGGGCAGAAGCGGAGGAATATGTCTATTCGCGTTCCGTTGCGCCGGAAGAGGCGCCCGATCATCCGACTTATGTCGAGATTGATTTCGAGCATGGTGACGCTGTCGCGATTGACGGTGAGAAGCTCAGCCCGGCCAGTCTGCTGACGCGGCTCAATGAGCTGGGCGGCGCCAACGGCATCGGACGGCTTGACCTGCTGGAGAACCGGTTCGTCGGTATGAAGAGCCGTGGAATCTATGAAACGCCGGGTGGCACGATCCTGCTGGACGCGCACCGGGCGATGGAGACGATCACCCTCGATCGGGGGGCGTCGCATCTCAAGGACGAGCTCATGCCGCGCTATGCGGAGCTGATCTACAACGGCTTCTGGTTTTCCCCAGAACGGGAAATGCTGCAGGCGCTGATCGACAAGAGCCAGGAGCCGGTGAGCGGCACCGTGCGGATGAAGCTCTATAAGGGTGGGGTCTCCTGCGTCGGACGCAAGTCACCTGAGAGCCTCTACTCCATGGAGCATGTCACGTTCGAGGAAGACGAGGTTTACGATCAGCGCGATGCCGAAGGCTTCATCAAGCTGAATGCCTTGCGGCTGCGGCTTTTGGGCCAGCGTGGCAATGTGCAAAAAGGCCCTGATTACGACTAGGGCGGTTGCGCCGTCCATACGTTGAGACGCGGCTGGCGCCGCCCCTCAATGCGAAAACGTCTTGGCCGTCAGCAGACGTTGCCAATAACGGCCCAACTGGCTGGGCCGCCGCGATCGTCTTTCCGGCATTCCAGCAACCGGTTGCCCGACGACCCCCGCGTCTGGTTGCAGACCTGCGCGTTGATACTGAAGGCCTTGCCATCCAGGAAGCACACCTGCGGCGCCGTCCAAGGCCCCTGTGCCGGCGGGTTCACCTCGACATTTGTGTCCTGTGCGGATGCCGCAAAAGCCGACAACGCCAAAAGGACAGGCGCGACTGTAAGGCGGCGTAACTGTTTCATAATTGCAACTCCTTAGCCTTTTTCCGGGGCCTTAAGCCGACAGCCAGACCGGCACAGGCTGACAGGCCACTGAATATGGCCAGGCTCAGATAAATCGGTCCAGTACTCTCGTGCAGCACGACGGCGCTCTCAGCGACGAAACACCGGCCTTCTTCATTGAAGCAGTCTCTCCAGCGCCAATACATGATGTAGTAGAGCCATCCGGCGACAAGGGCCGAGAGCATCGAGAGCGCAGCCCAGACAAATCCAAAGAATGGCGCCCGGGTCATCGGTCAGGCGTCTGGAACAGGCACACCGGCCTGGCGGCAGGCCGCGATCACCGTATTGCTCAGCAGACAGGCGACCGTCATGGGACCGACGCCACCGGGCACAGGCGTGATGGCAGTTGCCCGTTCGGCGACTTCCTCAAAATGCACATCGCCAACCAGGCGGTGCTTGCCGTCGTCTTTGGGGATGCGATTGATGCCAACGTCGATCACCGTGGCGCCATGTTTCACCCAGCCGCCACGGACCATTTCGGGCCTGCCGGCAGCGACCACCAGAATGTCGGCGCGGCGGCATTCGCCCGGCAGGTCGTCGGTCTTGGAATGCGCCATGGTGACCGTCGCATTGGCCCGCTGCAGCATCAGGGCGATCGGCTTGCCAACCAGATTGGAGCGGCCGATAACGACGGCGCGCTTGCCGGCCAGATTGGCGCCCAGCTGCTGTTCGATAAGCATCATGCAGCCCGTCGGCGTGCAGGGAAAAAGCCCGTCGGCACCGGACATCAGCCGCCCCGCATTGCCATAGGTCAGTCCGTCGACATCCTTGTCCGGGTCGATTTCCTGGGTGATGCGGATTTCATTTAAGGGTTCGGGCAGCGGCAGCTGAACCAGAATGCCATGCACCGCCGGATCGGCGTTCAGTTCGCGTATGATGCCGATCAGCCGGTCTTCGGTGATATCGGCAGGTTCGTTGAACTCGAATGAATTCATCCCGGCTTCGATGGTCTGCTTACGCTTGGATCGCACATAAACCCCGCTGGCGGCATCCTCGCCGACCAGCACCACCGCCAGGCCGGGTGTCAAATCATGCTGTTCTTTCAGGGACGTAACCTGCTGGGCGACGCGGGCGCGCAAGTCTGCGGCAACCGCCTTGCCATCAATGATCACCGGCTCAGCCATTGATCATCACCCAAACAGCCAGGGGAACAGATCGTTGAGAATAAACACCCGCAGCACATAGATGATGATCAGTAGCACCATGGGTGAAAAATCGACACCGCCCGCCATCGGCAGGATTCGCCTGATCGGCCGCAGCATCGGATCCAGCAGGGTCTCGATCGAGCGCATGATGCTGTAGACGAATTGATTGCGGTTGTTGATGACGTTAAAGGCGATCAGCCAGCCCATAATGGCCCAGATCACGATGATCCAGATCAGGCCGGTCAAAACCAGATAAACAAGGGTATAAAGCGCGTTCACGGCCAGGTCCTCAGCAGTCTGATGCTGGTGTAATACGGCACCCGCAGGGGCGCAAGATGCGAATGGCACCGGCCTGCTCCCGGCTTGACTTTGGACCTGTGCCTCGACATGTTACGCGCCGCTGCAAAGCACGTGGGGCCGTAGCTCAGATGGGAGAGCGTCGCGTTCGCAATGCGAAGGTCAGGGGTTCGATTCCCCTCGGCTCCACCACCCCTTACGGATAGCATTCTCTCCGGCTATGGTCGCTAAGGGGGGTGCGCTCATGGATCTGGACAGGTTTGAGCAACTCAGGTTTCTCGCAGAGATCTCGGCGACGTTGCTCGGCTTCATCGCCGTATTCCTAATTCTTTCGAACCAGCGGGGCCGATTCTCGGAGTCCGACCGCCACTTTGTGCAAGCGATGATTTCTTCCGGATCGATGGCGGTTCTCGCCGCGATCATACCGAGCGGGCTGAGCCTCTTCGTGACGGGCGATCTGCTCTGGACGATTGCACTGGCCTTGGCGGCTACGTTGGCTGTGCCCGCCATGTTTCTGCAGTTGAAGCATCAATTGGTGATGAGCGAGGAGGAGGCAGCGAAAATACATTGGGGCTGGCACGCAGCCGCCTGGGGCATGGGTCTTGCTGCGTTTGCGTTGATCGTGCTGGGATTGATCGGTCTGGGCGATTCCGATGCCATGTATGTTGCCGCCGTATCTTTGATCGTGGTTCTGGCGCTTTGGTCGTTTGTTTCGGTCGTATTCCGGAACTTCTTCTAGACGCGCTCGTGGCCCTGGCCGGGAACCGTTTTCCGCAAGCCGTTTTGTGCCATCGCTGACTTCCAATTCGGTTTTGCCAGAGAGAACCACAGCAGGCTGGCGCCGGGGCGCCGGGTGCCAGTCTGTCGATCCACCGGGGGTAATTTCGCGAAAGGTCACATCTTTGACCGGCCAGACCGGTTACACCCGCCCGGTGTCGCTTTGGGCTTCCATCTCGATATCCATGTCTTCGGCATGGCTTTCGCCATCCGCGTCTGCGTAAAGTCTCAATATCTTCATGATGCTCCCTCTTGATTAAGCATAATTGGGCGTAGCATTTTGCACCATGCGTCCAAACCAATGAGGAGAAGAACATGGCTATCATCATCGCAGGTTACGCCGATTTCGATATGGACGACGTGTCCGAACTGCTGCAGACGGCGCGGGCGCATATTGATGGCGCATACACCGAAAAGGGATGCATCCACTATATCTGGACGGCAGACCCGTTCGTGCCCGGGCGGGTGCATGTGTATGAAGAATGGGTGGAAGAGGCCGATCTCGCCGCCCACTTTTCCGACCATTGGTACAAGGACATGGGCGCGCATCTCGCCAAATATCCGCGCAAGGGCGCGGACTTCAAAAAGTACCGGGTCGACCACATCGAGCCGGTCTATGACGAAACCGGCACGCCGCGGGCGGATTTCTTTACGGCCTAGTGCGTGTTCATCTGCGTCGACAAGCTTTTATCAGGCGACTAGGGTCTGTCCCGCATTGTTGAATGAGGGGAGACAGCATATGCCGGGTATGGGACAGAAACTCGCAGCCGAGTGCTTCGGCACGTTCTGGTTAGTGTTCGGGGGCTGTGGCAGTGCGGTGCTGGCAGCGGCTTTTCCGGAACTGGGAATCGGGTTTGCCGGGGTCGCGCTGGCATTTGGCCTCACCGTGCTGACCATGGCCTATGCCGTGGGCCATATTTCCGGCGGGCACTTTAATCCCGCCGTGACACTGGGTATTTGGGCTGCTAACCGGTTCCCGGCAAGAGATGTCGTGCCCTACTGGATCGCCCAGATCGTTGGCGCCGTTGCCGCAGCGGCGGTTCTTTATCTGATTGCCAGCGGTGCGCCGGGGTTTGATCTGGCGGGCGGCTTTGCCTCCAACGGCTATGGCGACCATTCGCCCGGCGGCTATAGCCTGACATCAGCGTTGACCGCTGAAGTGGTGCTGACCTTTTTCTTCTTGATCATCATTTGGGGCGACCGACGGTCGCGCGCCCGTCGGGTTTGCGCCCATTGCCATCGGCCTGGGCCTGACGCTGATCCATCTGATCAGCATCCCTGTCACCAACACATCGGTTAATCCCGCCCGCAGCACCGGCCCAGCCCTGTTCGTCGGCGGCTGGGCGATGCAACAACTCTGGATGTTCTGGGTCGCCCCGCTGGTCGGCGCCGTACTCGCCGGATTGGCGCACCGGGCGTTCTTCGTATCGAAAGACGGGTGACACCCTACCCGAATTTGTAGGCGCAGAGCTTGTTGCCGTCCAGGTCACGGAAATAGCTGAAATAGGCGCCTGGGGCGCGTTCGCCCGGTTCGCCGTCATCGGTGCCGCCCAGTTCCAGCGCCTTGGCGTAGAACGCGTCAACCTCTTCGCGGCTGTCGAAGCTGAAACCGATCATGGTGCCGTTGCCGACGCATGCTTCACCGCCGTCATGCGGGCCCAGCACGCCGAACATGCCGGCGTCGCCCTGATAGATGCGGCCGCCTGACGGATGCTCGAACCACGCCTCCATGCCGATCGACCCCATCAGTGCGTCATAATAGGCCTTGGCCTCTTCCAGCTTGTTGGAGCCGACCGTGCAATAGCTGATTTTCGCCATGTTCCCGTTTTCCCTTATTTCTGAATGTGCCGGTACTATTGCGGCTGTTGCGATCGATGTCGATGGTTAAGCCGTCTAAGCCAACAGCGCCTTTACATCCGCCAGCCGCTCAATGGTGGCGAGCACATACGACTGTAGGTTGCTGGCCTCTTTTTTGTAAGATTTGGAATATGGATGTTTTTTCGACTCGTGAGCTTGCGCTGGGTGTTTGGCTTTGCGCATTAGCTGTGTTCGCAATGGCACATGATACGATCCGCCCGTTGGCAGTGGGTCTCTTCAAAAATGCCTTCCATAAGACTCTTTGGCCATTTTACGTGGTCACGCTGCTTTACGTGATTTGTATGGTCATAGTGCTCTGGGCCATTGGTCTTTGGAACCAGAGTCACATTAAGGGCACCATCTTCTGGACCCTATCTGTCGCCCTCGTTTCTCTGTTCCGTTTGCCTGATAAGGCAGAAGATTTCAGCTACTTTAGACAGGTCGTTATCGACAGTTTTAAACTCATCGTTGTCCTCGAGTTTATCGTTTCTTCATATACGCTTGAGTTTTGGGCGGAGTTGTTGGTCATCCCAGTCTCCACCTTTTTGGTGGCGATGGCCGAGTTCTCGAGAGGCAAGCCCGACTACAAGATTGTTCATTCGCTCTTCGAAAATCTGCTAGTAGCGCTGGGACTGCTTCTCATAGGGCACGCCCTATATCAGTTGTATGTAGATATCCGAGCTTTTGCCTCGCTAAAAAATCTCTCTGATTTCTCGTTGCCCCCAATTTTGACTTTGTTGTATTTGCCCTATCTGTATTGCATCTCAATCTACACAATTTACAAAACAGTATTCTCGGCTCTAGCTAGGCGGATACCAAACCGTGCTGTTCGCAAGTATGCCAAGAGAAAATCCCTCGGAGCGTTTCGAAACAATATTGAGCTTTTGATGCGTTGGAAGCGCGACGTGCAAGTGCTAGGGCCAACGACTGTTGAAGCCGTTGATCAATCAATCCAAGAGGTTTTGAGGCGACGTGAGAGAGAGCTAGAGCCAGAAGCAGTAACTCTAGATCAAGGGTGGTCCCCCTATGTCGCTAAAGAGTTTCTTACTGAATTTGGGTTAACATCAGAAGAGTACCACCCTGTTTTACCCGGGTTAGACGACTGGTTCTCTGATTCAAAGCATGTGCAGATTGGTTCCGGCCCACTTCACAACAACATATCGTATTATGTTGATGGAGATTGGCATGCCGCTAAGCAGCTCAAGCTCCTGCTGAATGTGAACAAAAGGGATGAAGCAGAAAAGGCCATCGAAATCTTCGCTGAATTGGCTGATACTCTTAGCCGCAAAGCCCTTGGTGTTGGTCTCTCGCCCGATATTCGGTCTGCACTACTGACTGGCACCGAAAAAAGGGAACTGGTCTTAGGGAAGCCCGTTTCAGTCAGCCAGGAGCAATTCTTAGTTGGGTTTAAAGGCTTCAGCACCCGGTTCATAATTGGCGAGCACTGCCCATCGTATCAATCTCCCAAGTAAAGAAGGGTCTGCCACCCGGCGCACGGGATACTCCCTTGAGTGATGGTAAACTGGTTTCCTTTAAGGATCTCTTCCCCGACGGACTGAACGACATGGGCACAAACTCTTAAGACCATTACGCCTTATTTTTATGGAAGGCTCTTTTGCGCTTATCTCAACAGTGCCTTTACATCCGCCAGCCGCTCGATGGTGGCGAGCGCCTGCGATTGGTCGGTGCTGATATTGCGCACGATGATATCGGTGAAACCCAGCTCGCCGAAGCGATGCATCTGCGCAGCCACGTCCTCGACGGACCCATACATCAGCGATTCCGGGCTCATGCCGCGATAGCCGCTGTCGATATAGGGCCGGACAACGGCCTCGGCTTCTTCGCTGGTCGCGCCGATATAGATGTCGCGGCGGATGGCCACGGCCTTCGGTGTTTTTGAAACTTCGCTGCAGGCGTCCAGATATCGGCTGGTGGCGTCGCCGGCTTCATTGTGCGTCAGGTTTGGGGCGGCCAGCCAGGCATCGCCCATGCGGGCGGCGCGCTTGATGGCGTCGGGCACCAGGGCGCCGACCCAGACCTCCACCGGCTCCGGCGGCACGGGGTTGATTTGCGCGTCTTTCAGATGGAAGTAGCGGTCTTCGCTGACGGTCTCGCCCGCCCAAAGCGCGCGCATCACCTTCAGGCTGGTTTCAAACAGGCCGACGCGTTTCGACATGTCGATGCCCATCGCCTCGCCCGAACGTCGGTCGCCCAGGCCGCACTGCATTATGAAGCGACCGGGTGCAAGGCAGGCCAGCGTGCCGATCTGTTCCGCCAGCAGCACCGGGTTCCACAGCGGCAGCAGGTAAAGCGCACCGAACGGCTTGTCGCTCCAGCCGGCCAGCATGCGGCCCAGAATCGCATTGTTCTGGTAGTAGTTGAAGGCGGTGACGTGGTGGTCGCCGATAAACAGTGTTTCCAGCCCGGCATCGCCTGCGGTTTTGGCCCGTTCCACCATGTGCCGCGCGCCGGTGCGTGCGTCATGGGCGGTATTGGTCGATGATACGGAAATGCCGATGCGCATGTTCTTTCCCCTGTTAAGACGTCCCCTGACGCGCAGTGTGGCGGAAATCGCCCGCCCGGGCGATAGGGATCAGGGGGAATTCTGTGTGTGCGGCAAGACGCGCCGCCGATAGCCGACAACGGCCAGGAAAACAAGACAGGCCAGCGCGGTGACGGCGGGGAACAGCACGGTGGTTGCCGAATAATGTTCCAACGCAGCCAGCGCCAATCCGTTGCGCAGCGCCATCAGCACGAAGAACAGCAGCTGTTCGTCGAAGGGCCTGACATAGGCTTTGCGCAGGGTCGGCCCGAAGCCCAGCACATCCACCGTCGACAGAATAATGACCGCATAAAGCGGATCATCGGTGAAGTACCACAAGGGCAGGGACGACATGGCTGCGGCAAAGAATACCCAATCGCTGCGGGTGATGCTGTCATCTGCTTTTTTCAGATAGGCCAGAACAGCGACATAGAAGCCGATCAGACCGGAAATGCCGATCGGCCACGCACCCACACCGGCCCCGCCAGCCAACTGCGCGCCAAAGACAACAACCGTGACCATGCCCCAGATGATCCAGGAAAACACATGCGGTTTGACCTCGCCGCGCTGGATCGAGCGGATATAGGGCCAGTAGGCGATGAAGGTCAGCGCTGTTGCGGCCAGGCTGAAAAGTTCTTTGGTCATCGAGAGCCGTCATAGCATGGTGTCCCGCAGACAGTGTCATCGGGTTTCGGGAGGCAGATATGACGTTGGAAGAAATTTCCTATATCGGTGAGATCATTGCAGCGGTCGCGGTGATCGCCTCACTGATCTTTGTTGGCACGCAGTTGCGGCAGAACACCCGCGCGATGCGTATTACGGCCGGGCAGGCCATGGTCACGACCTGGGCCGCGACGAGTCGAGACGTTTTCAATAATGATGATCTGCTGCGGGACGTGACAAGATCGGTCACGGGCGCCGATGGCCTGGATGATATGGCGGGGATACGCGCGAACTTCTGGTTCGGCAATGCGCTCCGGCAGGGTGAATTCAACTATTTCAATTGGAAATCCGGCGATCTGGATGAGCGCTACTGGCGACAGACAGATGGGGCGCTGGCCATTGGGTTGTCCAGCGAGTTGGGTCGTGGCGCGTGGGAAAGGTTAAAGCCGCTGCACAGCGCGGAGTTTGCAGCGATTATGGACAAGCATGTGGCTGCTGGCTTGAAGGCGGCGGACGCCGAAGCTGCCTCGAGCCCCGCGGACACCCAGGCAGAGAAGTAGACGTCGCTGGCGATAGTCTGGCCGTTACGGCTTATTCAGGTTCAGCTTGCGCCGTCCCATCACGGCCAGGGCCGTGTTCCTGCCAAACCGCAAGAATGGATAAAGGATCCTGGACGCCCTCTCCGAGCTGAAGATGCGGGCGTTCAGTGTGTTGAGAAGGCCAGATGGTGTCGTCATCAGCGCGAGTTTGTGCATGCACTCATCGCCGTGTGAAATCTGACCGTCCTGAACCAGCGCCATGCCTTCGTCGAGGTCAACGTCCTCTGCTTTTAACATGTCCACGACCGGATGTTCGGTGCGCGCGTTGACCAGTTCCACCGGGCCCATGGCGTCGCGCAGCCGCAGCATCTTCACATAGCGTGTGCAGAAGGGGCAGTCGCCGTCATAGACGATATAGGCCGGTTCACTCACTGAGCGGAAACTCCACAATGTCTTCCTTTATGACCTGCTTACGCAATTGACCATTTTCAAGATCATAGCACGCGGATTGGGTCACCAGCCGGTAATGGCTGATCTGGTCGACGGGAAGGCTATTAAACCGATTATACATCAAAGGGTTGCTGGGATGGTGGTGCGAGCGGAAATAGAAATTGTGCCACCTGTTGTCTGATGACCGCTCGACCATTTTGGCATGATGGGCGCGCAGGAACGCACCAACCCGGTCCAGCCGTCTTTCGCGTTTATCAGCCGGTTCGACGTCGTTCAAGGCGGGCGGTTCGATGCACTGACCGCTGGTCAGTTGGCGGTTGTAGTCATGCGCTGAGCCCCATCGCGTCGGCGCGTAGTGTCCTTGCGTGGCGGCAAAATCCAGATAGCCGTGCGAAACGCCGTAGGAATGGCTGACGAAAAAAGAAAGCGGTACATCGACCCAGGTTTCGTCCGGTGCCTGCACCTGGACCGTGTTGATTTTTACATCAGTGACGTCCCACCAGGCGAGCCAGGCCGAATGGCCGAAGACGCCGGTTCCACCCAATAAAATGGCGACAACGCAGCAGAATTTGGGCGCCCACCCAATCTCGCTGTCGGTCTTGCCCCTGACCGCCAGATAGACGGACAGATTGTTCCAGATCCAGGGCCAGAAAAACAGACCGCCAAACACGTAGATGCCGATATGCAGCGCGTCATAGGCCCAGGATGCCGCACGCAGCCAGAAAACTCGCAGAACGGCGACAACAGCCAGAAGCTGCGTGATCAGAACGAACCAGTTTGACAGCGAGACGATGCTGCCGAAGCCGTCATGCAGGCTCTGGGTAAAGCCTGGCCAGTGGCCGCTGGGCAGCACGCCTTTTGCCATGGCCAGCACGACCAGGTTCTGGGTCTGGTTTTCCACAGCCCATGTCCAGGGGGCGGGGCCCAGCGCCAGCTTGGCGATGCCTGACCAGAAGTAGTTCCCCAGGTGGAAGCCGATCGCGATGAACGCAAGACACTGCGCCAGCAGCTTCAGATCGACAGCCTCTTCAAAGCGGAAACTAGTGCTGGCCTTCAGCCGTTGATCGACAAATCGGGCCAGGGCAATCAGGCAGGCGCTGATAGCGAGGAACTGGCCCATTTCAACCATGTAGTTGATGTCCAGCCCGGATAATCGAAACCCGGAAACCTCATCCACCACATAGCGTGTAGAGACGATGAAAAACCCGGCGGGAAAAATGAAACTGGGCCGGAAGAGACTAATGGCGGCGATCGCCAGGGCACCCCAATAGCCCCAGGAGACATAGCGGGCAAGGTAGGCGTAGTCCTCGTTCGCCAGCGTGAAGTCGGGCCGTTCGACAATCAAGTAGACCAGAATCCCAGCGGCGGTCGCTCTGGCAAGAACCCTGAATATGTCCGGGAAGCCGGTATATCTGACCCGGTAGAAAAGCACGGCACCGGCCAGCGCCAGCCCGGCTGCCGGCATTATCAGCGTGGGATATCCATGCAGGCGGTAACTGAGATTGAGCGCGATCTGGAAAACCAGCAGGGTCAAAACCGCAGCCGCGACCGCGCGGTACTTTGCCGGCTGTCCTGTGCCTCCCGTGGATCGGGGAATATCCTGAAGGTCCGCGGACGGGATGCTACTCATCAGCGAAGTCCTGCTGTAACTGCCGTTTGGCTCTAAAGGTCGCTCGGCGGCAGATTAACGTCGCCTTCAAACGTCGCCGGGTCTCTGGTTGTGCCCAATAGGATGGAATAGCCCTCTTGGCTCTTCTCTGCGTGCAGCGCCTTGGCAGGGACCGAAACCCGACTTCCGGGGCCAATCTCATGAACGATCCCGCTTTCTATGTCGGTCAGCTGGGCTGAGCCGCTGACGACGTAGAAGACCGAGCTGAAGTCGTGCCAGTGGCTGGTATTCTCCACTGGCGGCACGTCGAGCGGCGTGAAATAGAGCCCCTGATCTGTCAGTTCGGCTTCGATGTTTTCTGCTGACTTGGCGCCGGGATTGGTAATTTCGAGTCCCATGGTCTTCCTCGTGCTGGTGGCCCTGTCACTGATTGTAGGGGGGTGGCCGTGGGCGTGTCGAGGTGCGTCTAAAAGTCTTGCCGGCCCACCAGATCGTCAAAGGGCACGCAGATGCCTTTTTGATAGGCTGGCCGTTCGCATAGCTTTGCGTACCAGGCGTCCATATGGGGCGTGTCCGGCCGCTCAATTTCCATCTCGTACCATCGGTAAAGCGTCATGCCGGCAGGGATGTCAGCCATCGTAAGCGTATTGCCGACCATGTAGTCGTGGCCGGCCAGATGCCGGTCCAGCAATGTCATGCGCTGGCTGGTCAGCGCCAGGTGCCGCTCGATGATGTGGGGCTTGCGCTTGTCTTCCGGCGTCCGCACCAGCCGCCAGAACAGCGCGATCCAGTCGCCCAGTAATTCGGTGGTGCCCCAGGTGCTCCATTGCTCTATGGGGGCGCGGTCCACTGGATCTTCCGGCCACAGGCCGCCTGCGCCATAGCGGGCGCACAGATAGCGGACAATGGCGTCGCTTTCCCACAGGATCAGTTCACCGTCCCTGAGGGTCGGAACCCGGCCATTCGGGTTCATTGCCAGATAGTCCGGGTCGTCCAAGCCGCCGAACTTGCCGCCCAGCGGGATATGCTCATAGGGCAGGCCCAGCTCCTCCAGCACCCAGATCACCTTCTGAACATTGCAGGAGGACAGCCGCCCCCAAACGGTTAGGTCACTCATCCTTTCGTCTCTAAAGAATGAGGCCGAACGCTGCAAGCAGCCTGCGCCCAATCAGCACGATTGACAAACCCAGATGTCGGCATAATACTTAAGTAAATGCTTCAGTATTTGAATATCGATAGAGTTTTCCGATCGCTTGCCGATCCGACCCGCCGTGACATGGTCGAGACGCTGGCCCTGCGCCCCAGCAGCGTCAGCGATCTTGCGGATCGGTACGACATGTCCCTGTCGGCGGTAGCCCAGCATCTCAAGGTGCTCGAGGCTGGCGGGCTGGTGACGAGTAAAAAGGATGGCCGCGTGCGAACCTGCCAGGTTGAGGCTGAGCGCCTGGCTGAACTCGGGGCATGGGTCGCTGACCGGCGGACCCAACTCGAACGCCGTCTGGATCGGCTGGAAGCGCATCTTGCCAGGGGAGGCACCATATGAGCGAGCCCACCGTGCGTCACGCCACCGTCGTCGTCGAACGCGACCTCGATGCACCGCCTGAACGCGTCTATGGCGCGTGGGCGCATGAACGCGGCAGCTGGGACGTACCCAATGACGACTGGGTCGTCGCTGAGGTCGAAAACGAGTTACAGCCTGACGGACGGCAGCGCACTTGCTTCGGCCCAAAGGGTGATCCGATGTTCGAGAGCAGCGGGCGTTACATGATTGTCGAAGACGGTCGCTTGCTCATCATGGCGGGAGTCATGCATGAGCGCGGCAGGCCGGTGACAGCCACGATGACGACGGTCGAGGTGATTCCGCACAGCGATGGTACCCGCGTCATCGTCACCGACCAGTCGGCCTATTTCGAGGGTCAAACGGAGGATATGCGGGAGGCCGGGTGGCGCAAGATCGTCGAGCGGCTCGACGCGTATCTCAGGAATGATGAAGCATGACGGTCGCAGGGAAAATTGCCGAGGTGCTCGACCGGCGCGCCGCGGCCATCGCTGCCAAAGACGTCAGTGGGGTTCTGGAGCATGTCAGCGAAGCTATCGTGAGTTTCGATGTCGGTACGCCGCTGGCTCATTCAGGACGCGACGCGGTGCGCGAACGCCTTGAACAGTGGTTTGCCGGCTACGATGGACCGATTGGCTTCGCGATCCGTGACCTGGGCGTTCATGGTGACGGGGCGTCGGCGTTCAGCCATGCCCTTGTCCACATTTCCGGCACGCTGACGACTGGCGATACTGTCTCTATGTGGGTGCGTTCAACGATCGGATGGGAGCGCCGCAACGGAGAATGGATGGCGGTGCATGAGCACATGTCCGACCCGATGGACTTTGAAACGGGCATGGCGCGCACGGACCTTACACCCGTTGGCTAAAGAAAAGGCCGGGCTGCTTCAAGCAACCCGGCCCTGAACTCTTGTCTAGCTTAGGTGTCAGGCCTGCGAGGCAATGCCCTCAGCCGAAACCCAGGCGGCGTGGAAGCCGTAAGGCACCCGGCCCGGCATCTTGATCCGGGCAACCGGGCCAGCGGCAAAGTTGCTGGCATCGACCACGACGCACTCGCTGGTTTCTTCATTCTCGTCCCAGACAAAGCAGACGACGAAGCCATCGTCTTCAGCGGTGCCGCCGTCACGCGGCGCGAAGATCGCTTCGCCGCCATAACGGCCCGGGCCGAACGCGATATGCTCAGACGTGTCATTGGCACGGTCATACTTGATCAGACCGTCGAACATGCCTGCGCTTGATGCGTCCTGACTGATGCGCGCGCAATAGGCGTATTGGTGTTTGCGGCCCGCATAGTTGTCGTTGATGCGCGGGAATTCGCTGCCCCATTCGGCGTCGAGGAACCGCTCTTTGACTTCGCCCGTCTTCATGTTCAAGCGCCACTCGTAAAGATGCGGTGTGTCATTGGAATCGGCCTTGGTGTCCGGGTCGGCGCCGACGACGTTCGTCTTGGGCGACCGGCACGCTTCCAGGACGACTTCGTCGCCGTCTTCATAGCCATTGACCGTGTGGAACACGAAGCCGATGGAAACGTCGAACCAGCGCACATCTTCTGGTGCGCCGTGGCGCGGAATGACGCCAATGCGCGCGCCGTTGTCCGGGTCCCAGCGAAGCGCCGGGCCGCCTTTCATGGCTTCTTCCAGATCGCCGGTGACCGGCATGTCCAGGAAGATGGTGTGCTTATCGGTGATGGCGCAGTCATGCATCATCACGCCCTTGGGCAGGTCGATATTGATGTTGTTGGTCATCGTCCCGTCCTTGTCGATCACGTAATAGGACAAGTAAGGCGGCATCATCATGTTATAGCCGAACGAGATCATCTCGCCGGTTTCGACGTCGACCTTGGGATGAGCGGTAAAGGCGTATTTCAGCTCGCCATTGAAGTCGACTTCGCCGACCGTATCCAGATTGGTGAGCTTGACTTCGGTCGGGTTGCCGCCTTCCCACAGCGCCAGCAGCTTGTTGTTGTGGAACACCATGGCGGTGTTGGCGGCATTCTTGAAGATGCCGTGCTCATTGTTGAAGTCGGGCATGGAATTAAGGCCGCCCCACAGCGCCTTGCCGGCTTCCAGCTCCGCCTTCAGGCCTTTTGTTTCCACATAGCGGTTGTGATAGGTGGCCTTGCCGTCCTCGAAGTGCACCTCGTGGATCATGCCGTCGCCGTCGAACCAGTGATACTTTTCGATGTCCTTGACGAAGACCGGATTGGAGCCGATGCGCAGAAAGGCGCCGTTCAGCCCTTGCGGAATTTCACCGACAATGTCGGTGCATTCGGCATCGTGTTCTTGGTCCACCGGGGCAAAATTGCCCTGCAAAAACGTGTTGTTGGGTTTTTTGATCTCGACGACCTTGTTCATTCGAACCGCTCCCGTTTTTTAAACGCAAAAATAGCTGGCGCGCAGCACAGCGCCCCATAGCAGAACCATGACTCAAATTATTTACAATGTAAATTACATTTTTGGGCCGGCTATCCCCGTTCCTGTGGTTCAGTCTCCGAGAGCGGATCTTGTGCCGACGGCGCCCCGAAAATTGCCAGGCCAAGCATGGTCCCCCAAGGTCAAACTGTCGCTGTCTGGATTGGCCGATCGCGTCTCTTCACATCTTTGGCAAATGAACCCGTCCGGGGGTGTATCGGCCCCGAAGGTCCATCGCCGCAGCTGTTGCGCACGATCACTCTCGGCGATGTCTTTCAAGGAGGATCTACGCAGATCACCCAGAACATAGTCCTTGTTGAAATCGTGGCAGCATAAGAAAACAGTACCGTCGATACCCACGCATATCCTGGTCAGCATCCGATAACAGCCGTTCAATCGACCCTGGTGTGAGACAGGCGGCGCATAGCGTTCGTCAGTCATCGCTCCTGCGCGGGTTACCACGAAATTAAGCATTGCGCGGATGCCGGTGCGCTTCTGGACATGGCGCCGGATGGCATACCGTTCCTTGCGCGTTAGGCTTGCCCGCGGGGTATTGACCGAAATCTGCACCGTCATCTCCAGTGATTTTGCCAAGCTCAGCGTGTCCAGAACACGGTCCAGTAGCTTCCAGCCAGTGATCTCTCGAAACGATTCAGCATCCACGGTGGGCAGGTTCACAACCAGGGAAACATTGCCGAGTGCGGCCAATTCACGCAGGCGTTCGTCGTCCAACCTGCTGGCATTGGTGAATAAGACGATCTTTATGCCCGCGTCCTTGGCACGCTGGGCGCGGCGCACAAGATGCGGATCGAGGGACGGTTCACCATAGTGATTCAGCGAAATGGACCGAACGCCCACCTCGACCAGCCGGTCCAGGACAAGCTGAAAGAGATCCAGAGGCATAATCTGCTTTGGAAGCGGGTCGGTTGACACCGGACAGAAACTACAGCGGTAGTTGCAGTGGCTGTTCACTTCGATGGAGACATGGTCATAAGTATGCGCGCGAAAGGCGTCGTCCTCTCGGAGGACAAGGCCGGCATCCTTCAGTCGATTGATCCTTGCTGTACGCTCCGGCGAGGCTACCGCGGCCTCAAATGGCGCGCCGGCCAAGGTCTTGAGAAAGGTGTGGTCGGATCGTCGCACTGTGATCAGAGTGTTGGTAAGGGTGTCGAAGATCAGCGACCGATCCGGCCTTGCCAGCGCCATCAAGGCGCGAAGTTTCCCTTGTAATCCAATCGCCCTGCCGGTGACGCGCTTTATGGGAAAGGTCGAATCATCCAGAAAAGGCGATACGACGAGCGCTGAAGAAACGTATGCCTCCGGTGCCTCGTCCTTTGCGACGGTCTCGACCATCTCGGGTGCAGGCTAGGCTGCGGCAGCCGCGCCCGCTTGGGTTAGCCGTTCGTAGTTCGGGCCTCTGGCGCCCTGAGCGATAATCTGGCTCACCATGTTGAAAAGCTCGGCCACATCGGTGTCGGGGCCGAGTTTGCCGGACAGGTGGAGCACGATCACACCATGGATGCCAGCCCAGAAGACCTGAGCCAGTTTTTCCGGATCGCCGGACAATATGCCGGCCTCGACCATGACCCGGGTGGGTCCTGCGAGGAAGTGCCGGCTGCGCTCAACTTGTTCCGCCAGCTCGGGGTAGTCTTCGTCGTCGGGCTGTGAGAGCTCAAACATGATCTTGTACGCATCCGGCTCGTCGAGCGCGAAGCGCAAATAGGTCTGGCCGATCCTGGCTGCGCCGGTGATTTCGTCAGGCGCTGACGCCATGGCTGTTTCGCACCGGTCCGACAGCCTCTTGAACGCGGCGGCCCGAACCGCGGCAAAAATCTCTTCCTTGCCCTTAAAGTACCGATAGGGCGTCATCGGGCTGCAGCCGACTTCTGCTGCCAGGCCCCGCATGGTGACACCGTCATAGCCGAGTTCTGCGAAGCGGCGCGTCGCCACGTCGCACAGCGTGTTTCGGAATGCAGTAATTTCTTCGGGAGTGAGGGCGCGCGACATGCTGAGCCTTAACGCAAATGGAATCTTAGTTGTCTTATTAGTCTTGGCGCCGCGTTACTGCAAGGGTCGGGTGTCGCAAGCCAGACTTGTGCCCGCCAAATCAGGCCGTTAAGCAGGCGGGGAAAGAAAGGGGGCGCAAATGCTCAAAGCAGAACAGTTGGTGGGTGCCTGGAAACTGCAGCGCTGGGAAATCGGCTATTCGGACGACCGCGAACCGTCATTGCCATTCGGTGACGATGCCCAGGGAACCATCATGTACACGCCAGACGGCTATATGAGCGCGGTCCTTCACCGCGCAAAGCGCGGTCCGGTTTCGACCCAATATGTCCGTGAGGCGCCTGCCGATGAAAAGGCGGCGCTGTTTGACGCCTTTATGTACTATGGAGGCCGCTACCGGATCGAGGGCGACGCCGTCATTCATATGGTCGAGCACGCCCTTAACCCCGATCTTGCCGGTACGGAACAGCTGCGCAACGTGGCGTTTGACGGCGATCATCTTATTTTGACGGGGGAAGAACGGGTCGAAGCAGCAGGCCTGACCCGCTACCACAAGGTTCTATGGAAGCGCGCTACGGGTTAGATCGTTCTAGATCAGCTGAAGGCGCATGCCCTGCGCGACTGCGCGCGCGCGGGTGTCCACCTTCATTTTCTCTTTCAGGTTTCTGACGTGATAATTCACGGTTCGCTCGGTAATCGACAGAATATCAGAAACGTCTTCTGTGGACTTGCCATGACTGAGGAGCTGCAGGATCTCCAGCTCTCGAGCGCTCAGTTTGGGAACAGTCAGCAACGACTTTTGTGTCAGTGAGCGCCAGGTCTCATGCGCCTGGACGCACAGGGCAGGCAAGAGCGTTTCAGCAGCCTGATAATGCTCCGGTCCCAGACGTTCTTTTTCCCCGGTTTTCGCGGCTATCGTGTAGAGGCCCGTGAACGGTGTGGTGTCGCGGACAACGAATTGCCACGCTGGCGTTGCAATACCGAACTCGTCGAGCGTCGGCATCAGCGTGGGTTCCCACGAAACATCATCGACGATGATAGATCGGTTGATCGGGGCAACTGATTTGATCAGATGCGGGATGAGTGGGTCGCGCCAATAAACTTCGCCATGCGCCCATGCCCGGCGAACCTCGTCCGGATAGGTGCAGCAGATCATGTAAAGCGTTTCGCGCGCGATATTGATGTGCGAGTAGATAAAATGCGCGTAGCCAAGTTGTTCAATCAGCTGCTGAAAGCGTTCGCCCAGCGCCTGATCGTCGGGTGCTTCAGCGATATACCGCAATGCTGTGCCGTGGCCGTTCAGCGACCGGGACAGTTCCATTGCACTCTTCAGGTTAGAGACGGGATCAGACATAACGCCTATACGTCAATTGGGCCTGCTAATCACTTAGACTTCTAGTGACCTGATTCCAAGTAGGATCGGCGTTGAAACACGAACATCAGCTCGCGGTCATGAGTGACATGATCCTCTACGCCCAGTTGAAAGCTGTTAACCAGCTCCCAGCCAGGGCCATGCTCGGCATGGAATTTGTCAAGCACCTGTTCGAGTTGCATGGCGCGCCCAGCGCGTGACGGCGCGGGCACGACGAACACTCTGTGCTCGACTTTCAGTCGAGGCTGGTCCTCGACAGCGCCCCGTTCACTGTTCCCGGTTCTCTTTGCTAGTTCTTTACCCACTGGTGCCGCCCCTTCGCCTGTGTTTCCTGTTGCCCTCACAATTTGATCGATTTTCTCGAATCAATTTAGGACACCACACGCGATAAGTGCGCCTGTGTGAACTGTCAGAAGTGACAGGGGCGGCATTTACATGGCGGTCAGGCCGCCATCCAGCACTAGTTCCGCACCCGTCATGAATTTGGATTCGTCGGATGCAAGGTAAAGAACGCCGAACGCCACATCGTCCGGCTCGCCCACATGGCCAAGTGGGATCTGGCGGCCCAGTTTTATCAGCGCTTCCTCACGGCTGATGTTCTTGGCGATATCGTCGAGGATCGGCGTATTGATGAAAGCCGGGTGGACGGAATTGCAGCGCACATGAGGGGCCGTGCGGGCGCAGTGCAGGGCGACCGACTTTGTCAGGTGACGGACAGCGGCTTTTGCCGAGTTGTAAGCCGCGACATTGTGCCCGGCGATGATGCCGGCGATCGAGGACAGATTGACAATGGAGCCGCCCAAAGCCTCTGTCGCGCTTTCGCGGATCAGGGGCAAGGCGTGTTTGCAGCCGAGGAAAACGCTGTCCAGATCGATGGTGTGGACCCGCCGCCACTCCTCCAGCTCGGTCTGCTCTACGGTTCCCGTCGCGCCGATCCCGGCATTGTTGACCAGCACGTGCAGCCCGCCGAAATGATCGCT
Organism: Alphaproteobacteria bacterium; assembly: GCA_046290575.1. GTDB lineage: Bacteria > Pseudomonadota > Alphaproteobacteria > SMXS01 > SMXS01 > JANQQJ01. The sequence continues at coordinate 440,964 of JBKAGX010000001.1, forward strand.
GGCTGCGGTCAGGACCTCCTGCCACCTGGTTTCGCTGGTTACGTCATGATCGAAGGCAATTGCCGCGGGGCCGATCTGCCGGGCGACTTCGGCGGCGGCTTCGAAGTCCAGATCCGTGAGCGCGACTTTGGCGCCGTGATCGGCCAGGCGCCGCGCGATCGCTGCACCCAGCCCGCCGGCCGCGCCTGTTACCAGGGCGATCTTTCCCTCAACCCTGCCTGTCAGCGTGCTCATGTCTATTTCCTTTTTTGGGAAGATCGGGGTTTGCGACCTAGTGGGCTTCGTCCCAATTGGGGCCGGTGCCAATTCCGACGGTCAACGGCACATCGATGGAAACCGCCGGCAGTGCCGCGCCTTCCATCACCTTGGTGACGATTTCAGATGTTTTTTCCACTTCGGCCTCCGGTAGCTCGAAGACCAGTTCATCATGCACCTGCAGCAACATGCGGGCGGATTGCCTGGCTTTGGTCAGTGCGTCAGGCATGCGGATCATGGCACGGCGAACGATATCGGCGGCGGACCCCTGAATCGGCGCATTGATCGCGGCACGCTCGCCGAATCCGCGTTTTGCGGGGTTCTTGTCCTGAATCGACCGGATATGGATCTTGCGTCCGAACAGCGTCTCTACAAAACCGCGCTCACGCGCCTCGGCGATGGTCTTGTCCATATAGGCGCGGATGCCGGGAAAGCGCTCAAAATAGCGGTCGATGTAGTCCTTGGCGTCCTTGCGGTCGATGCCCAGATTGCGCGCCAGCCCAAAGGCTGAGATGCCGTAGATGATCCCGAAATTGATCGCCTTGGCCTTGCGGCGGTCTTCCGGCGCCATGCCTTCTATGGGGATGCCGAACACTTCCGATGCGGTCATGGCGTGAATATCCAGGCCTTCGGCAAAGGCTCGCTTCAACGCATCGATATCAGCCATATGGGCCAGCACCCGCAGCTCGATCTGGCTGTAATCGGCAGACATCAGCACATTGCCGTCTTCGGGTACAAAGGCCTGCCGGATTTTTCGGCCTTCGGCCGTTCTGATCGGGATGTTCTGCAGGTTCGGATCGGTCGAGGCCAGACGCCCTGTCGGCGTCGCCGCCATCGCAAATGAGGTATGCACGCGCCCGGTCTGTGGGTTGATAGTCTTGGGCAGCGTATCGGTATAGGTGCTTTTCAGCTTCGAAATCTGGCGCCATTCCAACACTCGGGCTGGCAGGTCATGGCCCTGGGCGGCCAGTTCTTCCAGCACTTCGGCGCTGGTCGACCGGGCGCCGGACTTGCCCTTGCGCTTGCTCTCGATGCTCATTTCGTCGAACAGCACTTCGCCCAATTGTTTGGGGGAGCCGATGTTGAATTCATGACCTGCCAGTTCGTAGATCTCGGCCTCCAGCCGCGCCATGCCCTGGGCGAACTCGCTTGAGAGCATGGAAAGCCTGTCGCGGTCGACCTTGATGCCGTTGGCTTCCATATCCACCAGCACCGGCGCCAGCGGGCGTTCCAGCGTTTCATAGACAGTTGTTACCTGGCCGGTCACCAGCTGTGGCTTCAGGATTGCGTGCAGCCGCGCGGTGACGTCGGCGTCTTCGGCGGCATATTGGGTGGCTTTGTCCAGCGGGACCCGGTCAAAGCTAATGGCGCTTTTGCCGGTGCCGGCGACCTCTTTGAACGGGATCGGCTTGTGGCCCAGATGCAGTTGCGACAGTTCGTCCATGCCATGGCCGTGCATGCCACCTTCCAGCGCATAGGACAGCAGCATGGTGTCGTCGAAGGGGGTGATATCGACGCCATAGCGGCGCAGCACCTGTATGTCATATTTGAGGTTCTGCCCGATTTTCAGGACGCCCGGATCTTCCAGAAGCGGCTTGAGGGCATCGAGCACTGCCCGGCGATCCGGTTGTTCCGGGCGGTCGCCTTCAAGGTCGAGGCCCTCGCCGCCGCCGGTACCATTGTGCCCGACGGGGATGTAGCAGGCGTTGCCCGGTTCCAGCGCCAGCGCGATCCCGACCAATTCGGCCTGCATCGCATCCAGTGATGTGGTTTCTGTATCGATGGTGATCGCGCCGCGCTTCCGGGCCCCCTCGATCCAGGGTTCCAGATCGGCCAGCGTGGTAACGGTGGTATAGCTGGCGTCGTCGATGGTGGGGGCCTCGGCGACCGGGTCTGCTGGCTGGCCCTCATCCCCGCCGTGTTTGGCCGCGAGTTTGGTTCTCAGCGCGCGAAAGCCGTTGTCTTCAACAAAGGCGAGCAGCTTATCGATATCGCGGTCCTGGACTTCCAGATCCGCCAAGGTTTCGGGCACGGGCACATCGTCGCGCAGCTTCACCAGTTCGCGGCTGATGCGCGCCTGCTCGGCGAATTCGATCAGGTTTTGCCGCCGTTTCGGCTGCTTGATCTCTTCGGCCCGGTCCAGCAGCGTGTCCAGATCGCCATATTCCTGAATAAGCGTGGCCGCCGTCTTAATGCCGATTCCTGGCACACCGGGGACGTTGTCGACGGAATCGCCTGCCAGGGCCTGGACCTCCACCACCTTGTCCGGCCCGACACCAAATTTCTCATGCACCTCGGGGATGCCGAGTTTCTTGTTCTTCATGGTGTCGAGCATGACAATATCTTCGGTGACGAGCTGCATCAGGTCCTTATCCGATGAAACAATGGTCACGGTTGCACCGCGTTCCTTGGCCTGATGCGCATAGGTGGCGATGACATCGTCAGCCTCGTAGCCCTGCAGCTCGATCGAGGCGACATTGAAGGCGCGTACCGCGTCACGGATGATGGAGAACTGCGGCACCAGATCTTCCGGCGGGTCGTCCCGGTTCGCTTTGTACTCAGGATAAATCTCGTTGCGGAAGGTCAGCCTTGCCGCATCGAAAATCACCGCCAGATGGGTCGGTTTTTCAAACTCGCCGGTGTCCTCCAACAGCTTGTAAAGCATGTTGCAGAAGCCATAGACGGCGCCGACAGGGGTTCCGTCGGCGCGCGTAAGGGGTGGCAAGGCATGATAGGCCCGGAAGATGTAGCTGGAGCCATCAACCAGAAAGATGTGATCCCGTTCGCTCATGCGGCGCATCATGCCACAGGCGGCGTGGCTTTCGAGTCCTTAGTTGTCGTGCTTCTGCCGAAGAACGAACAGCCGGTCGCAATAGGGACACTCCACCTGGCCCGCCGCGTCCATGTGCAAATAGACGCGGGGGTGGCCCAGCGCGCCTTCGCCGCCATCGCAGGCGACTTCAGTCTGATCGGTTTCGATGGTCTCAGGCGGCTCAATCGGCATGGCGGTTTTGGGTCCTGGTGTGTGCACGATCCATACGCGTTGGCGCGGACAGAGCGGTCATTGTGGTTTCAGCGCGCGGATGATACGGATTGCGGTCCCGCGATCAACTCTTTGTGGCCCCATGCCAGATACCGAACGTACAACCATCAATCCGGACTTCGCCATTGAGGTGAAGGGCCTGCGCAAGATCTATAAGGGTGGCGGCGGCCGGCCGCCGCATGAAGCGTTGAAAGGGATCGACCTTGCTGTTCCGCGCGGGTCTTTTTTTGGACTGCTGGGGCCCAACGGAGCCGGCAAGTCGACTTTCATCAATATTCTTGCCGGGCTGGTCAACAAGACGTCGGGCAACGCCTCAATCTGGGGATTCGATATCGATGACAACCCCCGTAACGCGCGTGCAAGCATTGGCGTGGTGCCGCAGGAACTGAACATCGATGCGTTTTTCACGCCGCGCGAGGCGATGGAGCAGCAAGCCGGCCTTTATGGTGTGCCCAAACGTGAGCGCCGCACCGTGGAAATTCTGGAGGCCATGGCGCTGGCCGACAAGGCCGACGCTTACGCCCGTACGCTGTCAGGTGGCATGAAACGCCGCCTGCTGGTTGCGAAAGCCATGGTCCACAGGCCGCCGGTGATCATCCTTGATGAACCGACCGCCGGTGTTGACATCGATCTGCGGCAGCAGCTTTGGGAATATGTCCGTGAGTTGAACGCAAACGGTGTCACCGTGGTGCTGACAACGCATTATCTGGAAGAAGCCGAACAACTTTGTGACCGCATCGCCATCATTCACCAGGGCGAGGTGGTGGCCAATGAGGCGACACCGACCTTGTTGCAGCGTATCGACGAGACAGCGCTGGTTTTGAAGGTGGAGGGGCCGATAGGCGACGCGCCGCGCAAGATCGCCGGTCTGCCTGTCGAATTGCATGGGGAAACGGGAATGACCATTCGGTATTCGGCGGCAGAGCGCAGTTTTGACGAAGTGCTTGCCGCCGTGCATGAGGCCGGTTTCACCGTGCTCGACCTGTCGACGCGCGAAGCCGATCTCGAGGATATTTTCATGCAGCTGACGTCGAAGCACTAGGGATGGCGAACGACCGGGTTTTCGATGTACTGGTCATCGGCAGCGGTGCCGCGGGCCTCAGCCTGGCATTGCGGGTCGCCGACAAGGCGACGGTTGGCGTCATCTCCAAGGCAACGATCGATTCAGGCAGCACAAATTGGGCGCAGGGCGGTATCGCCGCGGTATTGAGTGCCGCTGATTCATTTGATTCGCACGTTGAAGATACGCTTAACGCTGGCGCGGGTTTGTGTGATCCGGATGCGGTACGCTTCACGGTCGAACAGGGCCCGGAATCGATCCAGTGGCTGATCGATCAGGGCATGCCGTTCGATACAAAGAAGGACGGGCCCTTTCACTTGACGCGTGAAGGCGGCCACAGCCATCGCCGTGTCATCCACACCAAGGATGCGACGGGCAAGGCGCTGAAGCGTACTCTTGATGAACAGGTCCGCGCCCACCCGAATATCACGGTGCTGGAAAGCCATATGGCTGTCGATCTGATCCGCGGCGCCGAAAATTCCGGGGAAGGCCCCTGCCTGGGCGCCTATATCTACGATATCCATGAAGCGAAGGTTGAAGTCTTCGCGGCCAAGGCGACCGTGCTGGCCACTGGTGGGGCAAGCCGTGTTTACCTTTATTCCTCGAACCCAGATGGCTCGACGGGTGACGGGATCGCGATGGCGTGGCGCGCGGGCTGCCGGGTCGCCAATCTGGAGTTCAACCAGTTCCACCCCACCTGTCTCTATCACCCCGAAGCCCGGACCTATCTGATTACCGAAGCGGTTCGCGGAGAAGGCGGGCGCCTGATGCTGCCGGATGGCGAACGGTTCATGCAGCGGTTCGATGATCGCGGTGAACTGGCGCCGCGCGACATCGTTGCCCGCGCCATTGACCACGAGATGAAGCGGTTGGGGGTGGACTGCGTCTATCTGGACATCAGCCACAAGAAAGAGAAATTCATCAAGAAGCACTTTCCAAATATCAGTAAGCGCTGCAAGAAGTACGGTATCGACATCACCGAAGAGGCGATCCCGGTCGTTCCGGCAGCGCACTATACCTGTGGCGGTGTCATGACAGATACCAATGGGCGCACCGACGTTGACGGGCTCTATTGTATTGGTGAGTCGTCGCATACCGGTCTGCACGGGGCCAACCGGATGGCGTCCAACTCGCTCCTCGAATGCGTGGTGTTCGCGACGGCAGCGGCAAAGGACATCTTGTCCAAGATTGATGATCTGCCGGCCCCGCCGGAATTGCGTGACTGGGATGAATCGCAGGTGACGGATTCCGATGAGGAAGTCGTCGTCTCGCACAACTGGGACGAATTGCGCAACACCATGTGGAACTATGTTGGAATCGTCCGCACGGACAAGCGGCTGGCCCGCGCGCAGCACCGTGTCGACCTGTTGGAAGATGAGATTCAGGAGTATTACGGCAATTTCCGTGTGACACCTGATTTGCTTGAGCTGCGTAATCTGGTGACCGTTTCAGGATTGATCGTGCGGTCGGCGCTGGCGCGTAAGGAAAGCCGGGGTCTTCACTATACGCTGGACTACCCCGACCTTCTGAGTGCGCCCGAAGATACCGTGTTGGTGCCGGAGTAACCGGATGTCGCGCATTGCCTACGTCAATGGCCGTTACGTGCCGCTGGCTGATGCCGGGGTTCATATTGAAGACCGGGGCATGCAGTTTGCCGACGCGGTTTATGAGGTCGTTGCCGTCGTGGATGGCGAATTGGCGGATCTCGACGCGCATCTGGACCGGCTGGCCTATTCGCTGCGGGAAGTCCGAATTGAGAATGCACCCGGCACGGCGTCGCTCCAGGTGGCGATGCGCCAGACCGTACGTCGTAACCGCGTAAAATGGGGCTTGCTTTATCTGCAGATCGGGCGCGGCGTGGCCAGGCGGGATCATGCTTTTCCCGCAGAGGGGCCTGCCAGTGTGGTGATGACCTGCCGGGCATATGATTATGGAGCGCTTGCGGCCAAGCTGCGCGACGGGGTGGCGATTGCCACCGTGCCGGATGAACGTTGGGCGCGGCCCGACATCAAATCCACTTCGCTGCTTGCGAACGTGTTGGCGAAACAGGCTGCCCGCGACAAAGGCGCGTTCGAGGCCTGGATGGTTGACGATGACGGGTTCATTACCGAAGGCAGTTCGACGACCGCGTGGATCGTCACTGACGGAGAGACGCTGGTTACGCGGCCGCTGTCGCGCGCGATCCTGCCTGGTATCACCAGGGCGGTTGCCGAGGAACTGGCCAGGGCGGACAACCTGACGGTCGAGGAGCGGGCTTTTACGGTCGAAGAAGCCAAAGGCGCGAAGGAAGCGTTTCTCACCAGCACGTCCGGCGGGCCGGTGCCCGTGGTCGAGATTGATGGCGAGACCGTCGGCAACGGTATGCCCGGTCTGGTCACCGGGCGGCTGGCGGCGCTTTACAGGATGCATCTGGCCTCCTATTCCAAAGACCCGGCAGCAGCGCTCAAGGTGTTGAGCGGAGAATGAGCCGCCGTTTTGACGACATCACCGTCTGGGCTTTCGACCTCGATAACACGCTCTATCCGGCGGATTGTAATCTGTTCGACCAAGTCGGTGCGCTGATGGGCGACTTCATTGCCGAGCTGCTGGGCGTCACGCCGACAGAGGCGACGAAAGTCCAGAAGGATATGTTCGTCTCCTATGGCACCACCCTGCGTGGCCTGATGGAGTACCACCATGTTGAGCCGGCGGAGTTTCTCAACTATGTCCACAATGTCGATATGAGCCCGATCCCGGCCAACCCGCGGCTGGGAAGGGCGATCACCGCGCTGCCGGGCAAGAAATACGTCTTTACCAATGCGGACCGGTCCTATGCGGAACGGGTGCTGACCAGGCTTGAAATCGAAACCGTGTTCGACGGCATCTTCGACATCGAAGATGCCAACTATCATCCGAAGCCGCGCGATATAGCCTATGATAATTTCCTGGCGCGCTTCGATGTCGATCCAGCACGGGCGGTGATGATCGAGGACATGGCCAAAAACCTAAGCCCTGCCCACGCACGGGGGATGGGCACGGTCTGGCTGCCGACGGGGACGCCCTGGTCCTCTGCCGATGCCGATCATGATCACATTGACCATGTGGTGGACGACTTGACGGACTGGGTTGAAAACATCGCTGGTCTGTCGGATTGACTTGGCCGAAGTGCCCGCTATGGTCGGCGCGCCTTTCAAGACTTGAACCGAGAGAAGCATGGATCTGAGCAACCTGGAATCCACCGTTAACAACGCCTGGGACGACCGTGACAACGTCAATCTGGAGACCGGCGGCGCCGTGCGCGACGCGGTTGAAGCGGCGATGGCGGCGCTTGATTGTGGCGATGCACGCGTGGCTGAAAAAAAAGACGGCGCATGGGTCGTCAATCAGTGGCTGAAAAAAGCCGTACTGCTGTCCTTCCGGCTGCACGATATGGTGCCGATTCCGGGCGGCCCTGGCCATGCCGCACCCTGGTTCGACAAGGTTCACTCAAAATTCGAAGACTGGACGGAACAGGAATTCCGCGCGGCGGGCTTCCGCGCTGTACCGGGCTGTGTTGTACGGCGCTCCGCCTACATTGCGCCGGGTGCGGTGCTGATGCCCAGTTTTGTTAATCTAGGCGCCTATGTGGGCGAGGGCACCATGGTCGACACCTGGGCAACCGTGGGCTCCTGCGCGCAGATCGGCAAGAACTGCCACATCTCCGGCGGTGCCGGTATCGGCGGGGTGCTGGAGCCGCTGCAGGCCGACCCGGTCAGAATCGAAGATAATGTCTTTGTCGGTGCCCGGTCTGAAGTCGCTGAAGGTGTCATCGTTGAAGAAGGCGCGGTGCTCTCCATGGGCGTCTTTATCGGCGCGTCGACAAAGATTGTCGATCGTGCCACGGGTGACATTCACTTCGGGCGCGTCCCGGCCTATTCGGTTGTGGTGCCGGGATCCCTGCCGGGCAAGCCCTTGCCTGACGGGTCGGCGGGACCCAGCTTGTACTGCGCCGTTATCGTCAAGACGGTGGACGAGGGCACGCGCTCGAAAACCTCCATCAACGAACTGCTGCGCGACTGACGGCGTCGGACCGGACTTTTTGAGCGGGAACTTTTTTGCGAGCCGGTCGTTGACCGCCTGTAGCAATAATGAGAATTCCACGCTCAGGAGGTAAGGACCATGAATAGTTTTATGAAACTGGCTGCCGTTGGCGTAAGCGCTGTTGCACTGGCCGCGTGCGACGTCGACGTTGAAGATGAGGGCAATCTGCCCGATGTCAGCATCGAAGGAGGCGTAGAGCTTCCCGACGTGGACGTGGATGTCAGCGGCGGGAATCTGCCGGACGTTGAAGTCGAGGGCGAAGTTGAACTGCCCGAGGTCGAAATTGAAACACCTGATGTTGAATTCGGCTCCAAGGAAGTGACCGTTGAGGTCCCGACCGTCGATGTCGAAATGCCGAGTGACGAGCCAGACGCTGTTGACCCGGCGGCCGTCGATAATCCCGAGGATGACGATCCCGAAGTGAATTAAGCCTGCCTTTGGTGGGCGGCGCGGCTGGGGCTTCGTCCTCGGCCGCGCACTTCCGGCTGTCCGAAACTCGTGTGCCCAACAGCGACTTGGGCTAAAGTCCCGCGCCATGGCGCGCATCGATCCGATATCACTTAGCCAAGACCTGATCCGCTGTCCCAGTGTCACGCCGGTGGATGCGGGTGCGCTCGACGTGTTGCAGGCCGTTCTGGATGGCCTTGGATTTCGCTGTGAGCGCTATGTGTTCTCTGAAGAGGGGACACCCGAGGTCGATAACCTCTATGCGCGCTTGGGCACGGCGCAGCCGAATTTCTGCTTCGCCGGCCACACTGACGTCGTACCCGTCGGCGACCTGCAGGGCTGGACAGTCGACCCATTTGCGGCGGATATCATTGATGGGGTCCTCTACGGGCGCGGGGCCTCTGATATGAAGGCCGCGATCGCTGCCTTCGTTGGTGCGGTCGATAGACTTATTGCCGAAGGCTCGGTTGACGGGTCGATCAGCCTGCTGATTACCGGCGATGAGGAGGGCCCGTCGATCAATGGCACGATCAAGCTGCTTGAGGCGATTTCCAGGAAGGGCGAGCAACTCACTCATTGCCTGGTCGGGGAGCCAACTAACCCCACACGGCTGGGCGAGATGGCCAAGATCGGGCGCCGGGGCAGCCTGAATGGCTGGCTGACAGTCAATGGGGCGCAGGGCCACGTGGCGTACCCGCATCTGGCGGACAATCCGGTTCCGCGTCTGGTGCGCCTTCTCAGCCGGTTGGACGCCTTGGAGCTGGACAGCGGCAATGATCATTTCCAGCCGTCCAATCTGGAAATCACAGCCATTGAAGCGACCGAGGGTGCAGAAAACGTTATTCCTGCGCAAGCGCGCGCACGGTTCAACGTGCGGTTCAACAGTGAGCATTCTTCAGATGATGTAATCCGGCTGGTGCGCCACGCACTGGATCAGGAACTCGTCGACTATGCTCTTGATGTCCGGGTCAGTGGTGAAAGTTTCCTGACGCCGCCGGGGAGATTGTCCGACTTGGTTCGCGATGCCTGTGAAGCGGTGCTGGGCCGAAAGCCAGAACTCAGCACAACAGGCGGCACGTCGGATGCCCGCTTCATCAAGGATTATTGCCCGGTGATCGAATTCGGCATGGTCGGCCAGACCATGCACAAGGTGGATGAGCGCGCGGCCGTCGCGGATATCGAAAATCTGGCCGCGATCTATAGCGAAATACTACAGCGCTATTTTTCCGGATAGATTACGTTTGTCAGATAGAGCCCATCCGGGGGCGCATTGAATCCCAGCGCATGACGATTACGGGCTTCAAGTGCTGCCTGAACATCATCAGCCGACCACTTGCCTTCGCCCACCAGCTTCAGCGTGCCAACCATGGAACGGACCTGATGGTGCAGGAATGACCTTGCCTCGGCGATTACCGTGACTTCATCGGCATGGCGCATCACGTCGAGCCGGTCGAGGGTTTTGACAGGCGATTGGGCCTGACAGTGAATTGACCGGAATGTCGTGAAATCGTGATGCCCTACAAGCCGTTGCGCGGCCTCGTGCATCGCATTGCCATCCAGCGGCACGCCGACGCGCCAGGCGTAGCCCCTGTCGATGGTCAAAGGCGCTCGCCGGTTGATGATACGGTACCGATAGTGGCGGGCGATCGCGTCGAACCGGGCGTGGAATTCCGGATCCGCGATTGCCGCATTCAGTACCGCGACCGGGTCTGGCTTCAGATGATAGTTCAATGCACCCATGACTTCATGGGCGCTCTTGTCCTGCTCCAGATCGAAGTGCACCACCTGACCTTCGGCATGTACGCCCGTATCGGTGCGCCCGGCCCCGAACAGTGTGGCGGTTTCGCCGGAAAACGCCTCAATGGCATCCTCGATGGATTGCTGCACGGACGGGCCGTTGGTCTGGCGTTGGAATCCCACAAACGGGCCGCCGTCATATTCGATGGTCAATCGATAACGCGGCATGGCTAGTCCAGCACGGTGCCCGTGGGCACTTGTTTGCCACGCAAAAAACTCTCTGCGTCCATCGCGGCTTTGCCGGCGCGCTGGAGCTCCAGCAGGCGCACCGCTCCGGTGCTGCAGGCGACCCTCAGGCGGTCATCCAGTATTGAGCCGGGCGCGCCGTGACCCTCAGCCAAATGGCTGCGCAGCACCTTGATGCGCTCACCCGCCATCTCAAACCAGGCGCCGGGGACCGGGCTCAGTCCACGAATCTGGCCGTCCACGGTTTCAGCGGGCCGCGACCAGTCGATGCGGGCTTCTGCCTTATCGATTTTGTGTGCGTAGGTGATGCCGCCTTCCGGCTGCGGTTCTGCGGCCACGCCGGCCTGCACGTCGCCCAACGCCTCAATTAGCGGTTCCATGCTGGCGGCGGCCAACGCATCGTGGAGGTCACCGGCGGTCATCTCAGGCGTGATGTCGATCTCGCGGCGGCGATAGACCGGCCCGGTGTCGAGCCCGGCTTCCATCTGCATGATGCAGACGCCGGATTTGCGATCACCGGCCATGATCGCGCGCTGGATCGGTGCCGCGCCGCGCCAGCGCGGCAGCAAGGAGGCGTGGACATTCAGGCAGCCATATCGGGGGACATCCAGAATCGCCTGCGGCAGAATCAGCCCATAGGCGGCCACGACGGCGACATCCAGATCAAGGGCCGCGAACGTCGATTGATCATCGGCCCCTTTCAGTCGCTCAGGCGTATGGACCTCAATCCCCAGCATGTCGGCCAGGGCATGAACGGGTGTCGGCTTGAGTTTCTTGCCACGGCCAGCGGCGCGCGGCGGCTGCGAATAGACCGCGACGATCTCGTGGCCTTCTGCTTCCGCCCACGCCGCCAAATCGGCAAGAATGACCGCCGCGAAGTCCGGCGTTCCCATGAAGGCGATACGCATGGCGTCGATTATTCGGCGGCGGCTTTGCGCGCCTTCACCAGGCGGCGCACGATGATGTCCCGCTTGATGCGCGACAGGTGATCAATGAACAGCACGCCTTCCAGATGGTCCATCTCGTGCTGGATACAGGTTGCCAGAAGGCCTTCTGCGTCTTCCTCCTGAGGGTTTCCCTCATAGTCCAGATAGCGGAGTTTGACGGAGGCAGGCCGGTCTACCTCGGCGAATTCTTCCGGCACCGACAGGCACCCTTCATTGTAGGTCGCCAGTTCCTCAGATGCCCAGACGATCTCCGGGTTGACGAAGTAGCGTGGTGCCGGCGCTTCGCCTTCTTCGCGGCTGGACAGATCCATGACAATCACCCGCTTGGGCACGCCGATCTGGATCGCGGCCAGGCCGATGCCCGGGGCGTCATACATGGTGTCCAGCATGTCATCCATCAGTGTGCGCAGATCATCGTCAACCGCATCCACAGGCTTGGACACCTGTTTCAGACTGGGATCGGGCGCGGTAATGATCGGGCGAATGGCCATGGTCGTGTCTTTCTTGCGTGTCCAGCGTACTTAGTGCCCGTCTGAATGTCCGTCAAGCTGGGCAAGGGACTCCACCCCATGATACGATTCGGCCATGCAGAATTTACCCGCTTTTGCTTATGACCCCCTCTTCCAGGCGATCTGTGGGGTCGGGCTGGTCCTGATCCTGGGGTTCATTCTGATCTGGGTGCGCCTGAAACCCGAGGAGCAACCCAAGGAAGACCCTGAAGCGATCCGCCGTCAGGCAGAGCTGGAAGGGCGGCTGAAGTCTCTGGCCGATAATCAGATCGCGCTGCAGCAGGCCATCGATCAGCGCCTCGCCAATGTGACGGAGCGTCTGGGGCAGGGGCTGCATCAAAGTGCGGAAAAGACCGCCAAATCTTTGGGAGAGTTGCAGCACCGGCTGCAGGTCATCGACAAGGCGCAGGAGAACCTGACCAAGCTGTCGACGGATATGGTCGGTCTGCAGGACATCCTCTCCAACAAGCAGGCGCGGGGCGCCTTCGGTGAAATCCAGCTCACCGATCTGGTGACCGCGATCCTGCCGCCCCAGGCTTATGAGATGCAGGCGACGTTGTCGAATGGCCGCCGGGCTGACTGCCTGATCAAGATGCCCAATCCGCCGGGGCCGATTGCCGTGGATGCCAAATTCCCGCTGGAGAGCTATCAGTCGCTGCAGGATGCGGGAAAATCAGATGCGCGCATTGTGGCGGCGCGGACCTTCAAGGCCGATCTGCTGAAGCACGTAAATGACATTGCCGGGAAATACATCCTGCCGGGCGAAACGGCTGAATCGGCGCTGATGTTTCTGCCGTCGGAAGCGGTCTATGCCGAACTGCATGCGAACTTTCGTGACGTGGTCGAAAAGTCCTTCGCCGCGCGCGTCTGGATTGTTTCGCCGACGACATTAATGGCGACGTTGAACACGGTGCGCGCCGTGCTGCGGGATGTGCGGATCCGGGAGCAGGCGCATCTGATCCAGGCAGAAGTCCGTACGCTCATGCAGGATGTCAGCCGCCTCGACACCCGTGTCGACAATCTGCAGAAGCACTTCGGGCAGGCTGAAAAAGATATCCGAGAGATCGGCATTTCCACCGGCAAGATTACCAGCCGCGCCGACAAGATCGAGGCGCTGGAGCTGGAAGAAGAACAGCGCCTGCGCCTGGTGCCTGACCCGGGCGTGAAGGCGGCGTCGGAGTAGAAAAGTTTTGCCATGCCCGACAAGGCGCAAAGCGGCGCGAGCGGGCATCCATGTTTGTCCAGATTTCAGTTGTTAAAATGGACCCCCGCTCAAGGCGGGGGTGACAGACGAGGGTTAAAAGGGCAGCCGGGCGTTCATGGCCGCTGACAGCGTGCCGTCGTCCAGATAATCCAGTTCGCCGCCCACCGGCACGCCGTGGGCCAGCCGGGTGACTTTAACCCCGGTGCCGGCCAACCGGTCGGTGACGTAATGGGCGGTGGTCTGCCCGTCGACGGTCGCATTCATCGCCAAAATGATTTCCTGGGTTTCCGGTTTGCCGGCGCGGTCGATCAGGGCGGCGATGCTCAAATCTTCAGGACCGACGCCATCCAGCGCCGACAGCACGCCGCCCAGAATGTGATAGCGGCCTTTGAAGCCCGTGCGCTCCAGCGCCCAAAGATCGGCAACATCTTCAACGACGCAGAGCGCCGCCGGATCGCGCCTTGTATCGGTGCAGATGTGGCAGGGATCAGTCGAATCGAGGTTGCCGCAGGTGGTGCATGGCTTGATTGATGCCGCAGTCTCACTCAACGCCCGCGCCAGGGGCTCCATCACGCTGGGGCCTTTTTTCAGCAGATGCAGCACGGCCCGGCGGGCCGACCGCGGTCCCAGCCCCGGCAGCTTGGCCAGGTGCTGGATCAGGCCATCGATCTCCGGGCTGACAATCGGGCGTGGCATAGGTGGCTAGAACGGCATGTCCATGCCGGGGGGCAATTGCAGGCCCCCGGTAATTTTTTTCATTTCCTCTGCCGCATGCTCCTCGACACGCAGTTTGGCGTCATTGTGGGCAGCAATGATCAGGTCTTCGAGAATCTCCACTTCGTCTGATCTGGCCAGTGACGGATCGATCTTGACGCGCTTCATGTCGCCTTTGCCGGAGAGGGTCACGGTCACCATGCCGGCGCCCGCGCTACCGTCGATCTCGGCCTGGGCCAGCGCTTCCTGCATTTCGCCCATGCGTGACTGCATTTCCTGGGCCTGCTTCATCATCTCGGTCAGTTTTTTCATGCGTCGTCGTTTTCTTCCAAATCCTGATCCAGTCCATCCGCCAGCTCCGGCGGGGTTTCATCTTCGATCACAGCGCTGATCCGCGCGCCGGGAAATGTCTCCAGCGCGGCTTTGACCAACGGGTCGGCGCTGACCTCGGCATGGAGCCGCTCTTCCGCGCTTTCTTTCTGCTGGCGCAGGGTGGGGTCGCCGCCACCACCACCGGCAACAGACACGATCCAGCGTTCGCCCGTCCAGTCGCTCAGCTTCTGGCTCAAACGGCCGGCCAGATCCGGCGGGGCGCGTTCGGTCAACCGTAGTTCGATCCGTCCCGGCTGAAACCGCACCAGATGGGCATTGTCAGTCAGGTGGGTTTCCAACATCGGCTCGCGGTGCGCGGCAACCAGCGCGACCACCTGTTCAAAGTTCTGCGGCTGAGGGTTTGAGTCGGCGCGAGCCTCTGTTTGCGTAAGAGGTTGCGGTTCGGGCTGCGTGTTGCCGGTGGGCTGGGCCGGGCGACTGGCGGGTGGCGGGGGCGATGGGGGCTCCTCGGCGCGGGGCTGGCTCGAACCGGTACTAGCTGGTGCTGTTGGGGCCGGAGCCGCGTCAGCCGGTCTGTCGCGCAGGCTTTTGACGAGATCAGCAGGGCTGGGCAGGTCAGCGGCATAGGCGAGGCGGATCAGCACCATCTCCGCCGCGCTGATCGGCGATGGGGCAAGCCTGGCTTCTTCCAGCCCTTTCAGCAGCATCTGCCAGGCACGCGTCAGGGCCGCCATGGGCAATTGGGTCGAAACGCGCGTGCCGAACGCGCGTTCCGCATCAGAAAGCGTCTGAATGTCGGCGCCTTCGGGGACTGCTTTCAGTTGCGTCACCCAATGGGTCAGCTCCAGCAGGTCTTGCAGCACCGTGCCCGGATCGGCCCCGGCATTATACTGGTCCCGCAGATTAGCGAGCGCCGCCTTGATATCGCCGCCCATGACCTGATCGAACAGGTCGAGGATCAGCGCCCTGTCTGCCAGGCCCAGCATATCGCGCACCTGATCGGCTGAAACCGCACCAGCCCCATGGGCAATGGCCTGATCCAGCAGCGACAACCCGTCGCGAACCGAGCCGTCTGCCGCGCGGGCGAGCATGCCCAGGGCTTCGCCTTCTATGCTGACGCCCTCGCGTCCTGAAATGTCGGCGAAATAGTCTTTCAGTGTGGTTTGTTCGACGCGCCGCAGATCGAAGCGCTGGCAGCGGGACAGGACAGTCACGGGGACCTTGCGAATCTCTGTCGTCGCGAAGACGAATTTCACATGCTCAGGCGGTTCTTCCAGCGTCTTCAGAAGCGCGTTGAAGGCATTCCGCGACAGCATGTGCACTTCATCGATGATGTAGACTTTGAAGCGCGCGCTGGCGGGCGCATATCGCACTGATTCGATGATCTCGCGCACATCATCGACGCCGGTGCGGCTGGCCGCGTCCATTTCAATGACGTCGACATGCCGTGATTCGGCAATGGCGAGGCAATGCTCGCACTGGCCGCAGGGCTCGGTCGTGGCGCTGGTCTGCGCGCCATCCGGGCCAACGCAGTTGAGCGCGCGTGCGATCAGCCGTGCCGTGGTCGTCTTGCCGACACCGCGGACACCTGTCAGCACGAAGGCATGCGCCAGCCGGCCACTCTCGACCGCGTTGCGCAGGGTGCGGACCATCGGCTCCTGGCCGATAAGCTCGCTGAAGGTGCCAGGACGGTATTTGCGGGCGAGGACGCGATAGGCGACCTCAACGGCGCTGACCATATCGGGGGCGCTGACCATATCGGGTGTGTCGCTGGTCGCCTCTGTCATCGCATCCGCGTTGGCGGCCTTTTTGGGAGCCGCAAAAAAGAAAGGTGGGAGGCTGGCAAAATGACCCGTACCGGTCTCGTTACGGCTGCTTCCTCTCGGACCTGACCGAGTTGGCGAGTGGTTCGTCCACCACCAACCTCCCGCTTCCTATATCGGCCATTCGGCATCGCCGTGCAAGGGCCAGCGGATGTGTGCCTGCGGGTTCCCTATGGCAGGTGGGTTGTTTATGGTGCGCGCCATGCTGAACACCATTCCGGGCCCGGACGGGCCGCACGCTTTTGCGGGAAACCCGCTCGACCGGTCCGAGCACCTGCGGGGCAAGCCTGAGAAAATCCAAGAGCTGCTGGCGGCGCCCGACAGCCTGTTTTTGCCCTATTGGCAGCTCAAGCCGTTATTTGAACCCGGCGAATCGCCGCGCCTGCACTGGGTCGACGGGGCGACTGCCCGGCCATTTGTGGATCAGGGCGCCAATTGGGTTTTTCTGGGCATCCGGGACGGGCGGGCGCACTTCGCTTTCGATATTTCGATCCTGGAAACGCCGGAGCGCGAAGGACCGTTCGCCGGGCAGGGCACGTTTCTGGATGCATTGCGGGCGGCAGGCTCGCTCAACCATGAGGATGCCGGGCTGATCGCGCAATCCAAGGCGCTGATCGACTGGCACTCCAGGCGCGGGTTCTGTTCGGTTTGCGGGTCGAAGACGGAAATGCGCCAGGCAGGCTCGTCACGCCATTGCACGAATGAAGACTGCAAGGCACAGCACTTCCCGCGTACCGACCCGGTGGTGATCATGCTGGCGGTCTCCAAGGGCCGGTGCCTGCTGGGGCGTCAGCCGTTTTTTCCGCCGCACATGTTTTCCGCGCTGGCCGGTTTCATCGAACCGGGCGAAACGCTGGAGGAGGCGGTGCGCCGCGAAGTGCAGGAAGAAGCCGGGGTTATTGTCGGCGATGTGCATTATCATTCCAGCCAGCCCTGGCCGTTCCCGTCCTCGCTGATGATCGGCTGTATCTGTGACGGTATTGACGACCGCATCGATGTCGACGGCGACGAGCTGGAAGAAGCGCGCTGGTTCGACAAGGAGTTGGTGCGCGAAGCGCTGGAGGGCAAGCGGTCTGACGAGCTATGGGTGCCGCCGCCATTCGCCATTGCCCATCAGTTGATCCGGGCGTGGGTTAAGTCTGACGTTTAGCCGCTTGACCACCCCGTAACCACGTCTCGATACAATTGCTCGCTGCGAGAAACCTTTATCGAGAAGCAGATCAGCCGCCAACCGTGTCGCGGAAGGCATCGCGCGGATAAGCCCCCAGATGCAGGATGGTTGAGGAAAAGAATCCCAGTTCTTCGAGGGCGAGTTTTACCGAAGGGTCTTCCGGGTGGCCTTCGATATCCGCGTAGAACTGCGTCGCCTGGAAGCTGCCGGCCAGCTGATAGCTTTCCAGCTTGGTCATATTGACCCCGTTGGTCGCAAAGCCTCCCATGGCCTTGTAGAGCGCTGCCGGTACGTTTCGCACCTGGAAGACGATGCTCATCATCGTCGGTGTGCCGGGGGGTGGCACTGAGGCTTCGCGCGACATGATCAGGAACCGGGTGGTGTTGTGGACCGCATCTTCAGCCTCTTCCACCAGCGTTTTCAGGCCATAGATTTCCGCAGCAAGCGACGAAGCGAGGGCCGCTATTTTCGGGTCGCCCAATTCAGCGACATGTTGGGCGGCACCCGCGGTGTCCGCGTGGACATGCGCGCGGGCGCCCAGCCTTCGCAACAGCGCACGGCACTGGCCCAGCGCATGGACGTGGCTGTAAACGTCCGTGACGGCATCCAGTGTCGTAGTGGGAATACCCAGCAGCTTGTGATTTACCCGTAAGAAATGTTCACCGACGATGTGCAGGCCGGATTCGGGCAGCAGATGGTGGTTGTCTGCAACCCGGCCGGCAATCGAGTTTTCAACGGCGATCATCGCCAGCCCCGCGGTTCCGTCGGTCACGGCCTGATAGGCATCTTCAAAGGTCGCACAGGGCATCGGCACCATGTCGGGATGCGCCTGCCGGCACGCCAGATGTGAATACGCCCCGGCCTCGCCCTGGAAGGCGATAATCCGGTCCGGCGCGACGCCGCTGATGTCCTCGGCCATGCTCATGGCGCAGTTCCCTAGTCTATGCCCAGTGTGGGCGGCTGGGTCCCGGTTATACGGCTTGCCAATAAGTGGGGGAAGCAGCTAAGTTTCGCGCCGATTCAGCGAGATCTTTTTCTGCTGAGAGACGGCTCCATAGACGAGGACGACACAAGTGGACAGCTTCGAGCTCAACAAACTGGCGGGTGCGGTACTTTTTGCCGGCCTTATCGTGCTTGGCATCAATGAGATCAGCAGCATGGTGACCCCTCATCAGGACGAAACAGCCCGTGGTTATGAAGTTCCCGGTGTTGAATTGGCGAGCCATGGAGGTGAGGCCGAAGACGCAGCGCCTGAGCCGACTCTGGCCGAACTGCTGGCCTCGGCTGACCTGGATGATGGCGCCAAGTCGTTCCGCAAATGCACGACGTGCCACACGATTGATGACGGCGGTGCTAACCGTGTCGGTCCCAATCTGTACGACACGGTGGGCGCATCCTTCGGTCATATTGACGGCTTCAATTACTCTGGCGCGCTGCTGGAAATGGGCGGTACCTGGGGCTACGAGGAGCTTGATGCATGGCTGGAAAATCCACGGGCTTTTATTCCCGGCAATAAGATGGCTTATGGCGGTATCCGCGACGCGCAGGAGCGCGCGAACCTGATCATGTATCTGCACGCGAACACGACGAACCCGCCGCCGCTCCCGGAAGTTGCACTTGCCGAACCGGTGATGGATGAGCCGGCCGTTGAAGGCGAGCCGATGGACGAGGCGCCCGCAGGCGAAGAGGGTGCCGGGGCTGACGACGGCGACCTCCCGGCCGAAGATAGCGACTCGACACTGCCGATCGATGTCCCGGAAGAGAATCTGGTGCCTGCCGACGATGATACGGTTAGCTGACCTATAGATTCATAGACCTTCGAAAAAGGGGCCGGGTTTCCGGCCCCTTTTTTGCGTCTATATGAGATAAGTCTATATCTAATGGCGGTTCCGCACAGGAAAGATCATCCCCTTATGAAAACAGTCTTTTTTGCCACTGCTCTGGCGCTTTTTCCGGTTATCGCTGCCGCGCAGGATGCGCCGTCGGTTCGCACAACCCACGCGCTTTCCCTCATTGGGCCGCCGCAATACGGTCCTGATTACGAGCATCTGGACTATGTCAATCCCGACGCCCCGCAAGGCGGCACGATCACCCTGTCCGGGATCGGCGGCTTTGACAGCCTCAACCCCTATATCACCAAGGGTGACCCGGCGCCCGGGGTCGGTGGGGTCATCGGCAGCGGTTTGGTTTATGAAGCGCTGATGGCAACCCCGCTGGGTGAGCCCGGCGCTGAATACGGGATCATTGCCGAAAGCGTGACGGTGCCGGAGGATCACTCCTGGGTGGAATTCAACCTGAATCCCAAAGCGCGGTGGCATGATGGCAAGCCCATCACGGTTGAAGATGTGATCTTTTCCTTCAATACGCTGATGGAAAAGGGCCAGCCGCTGCATCAATTCTACTGGCGCAATGTCACAGACGTCGAAAAGACCGGCGAACGCTCGGTCAAGTTCACCTTCGACCAGCCCGGCAACCGCGAGTTACCGCAGATCATGGGCCAGTTGCCGGTGTTGCCGAAACACTATTGGGAGGGCCGCGCCTTCGACGAGCCGACCCTGGATACGCCCCTTGGCAGCGGACCCTATAAGGTGTCCGAGGTCAAACCCGGCCGATCCATCAGTTTTGAGCGGGTGAGGGACAATTGGGCCGCGGATCACCCCTTCTATGCTGGAAAATACAATTTCGACACCATCGCCTATGAGTTCTTTCAGGACCAGACGGTTTCGCTGGAAGGCTTCAAGCGCCGCACCTACGATTTCCGGTCGGAGAATACAGCCAAGCGCTGGGCCACCGAATATGAGTTCGATGCGATCAAGGAAGGCCGGGTGGTAAAGGCCGAACTGCCCAGTGCGCGCCCTACCGGCATGCAGGCCTTCGTCTTCAATACGCGCAAACCGATCTTCCAGGACAAGATGGTCCGCAAAGCGCTTGGCTATGCGTTCGATTTCGAATGGTCGAACAAGAACCTGTTTTTCGGCCAGTACACGCGCACGGAAAGCTATTTCTCCAACAGTCCGATGGCCAGCAGCGGACTGCCGTCCCCTGAGGAGCTGGCGCTGCTGGAGCCCTTCAGGGATCAATTGCCTGCCGCGGTGTTCGAGGCGCCGTTCGCTGTGCCCTCAACAGACGGCCCGGGTGGTATACGCGCCAATCTGCGCAAGGCTGCCGAGTTGCTGCGGGAAGCCGGCTGGCGGGTCGACAAGGGTGTTCTCACCCATGGGGAAACCGGCACAGTGCTGCAGTTCGAAATCCTGCTCGTCAGCCCGGATTTTGAGCGCATCGCTTTGCCCTTCATTCAGAATCTAAAGCGTCTGGGCGTTGAGGTAACGATTCGTGTGGTCGATCCGTCGCAGTATTTGCAGCGCCGCAACGAGTTTGATTTCGACATGATCGTCCACACCTTCGGGCAGTCGAACTCGCCGGGCAACGAGCAGCGGGACATGTGGGGTTCGGACTCGGCAACCCGGCAGGGCAGCGAAAACCTTATCGGTATCGAGGATCCGGTGATCGACGCGCTGATCGACAAGGTGATTTTTGCTGAGACCCGGGAGGAACTGATTGTTGCCAGCCGTGCGCTCGACCGGGTGCTGCTGCACCACTACTTCGTTATCCCGCAATGGCATATCAATACGTTCCGGCTGGCCTGGTGGGATCGGTTCGGACGGCCGGACAAGACACCGGGATACTCTCCCGGCGTGGTCCAGACGTGGTGGGTCGATGCCGAAAAAGATCAGGCGTTTAAAAATGGTCGCGACTGACGGTAAAGGGCTGCCCTTGCCGTTCCTTTTGCTATGATCGCGCCATGATTTTTCGCGCGCTCGGCACCGCACTTGCCGTCCTGATGCTTGTTGTTGCCCCGGCAGCGGCAGACACGACCACCAGCCATGGGCTTTCCGCTTTTGGTGACCTGAAGTATCCGGCGGATTTCGAGCATTTTGACTACGTCAATCCGGATGCGCCGAAAGGCGGGTCCATGGCTTTGATGCATAATCTTCTGCCCGGCACCTTCGATACGCTGAATGCCTTTATTCTGGAGGGCGACGAGCCCCAGGGCATGAAGAACGCCGAGCCCCGCAGTCTGGTCTATGATTCGCTGATGACGCGGGCCTGGGACGAGCCGGATGCCGTTTATGGCCTGGTGGCCGAAAGCGCCGAACTGCCTGAAGACCGATCCTGGGTGATTTTCAACCTGCGCAAAGAGGCTCGCTGGCATGACGGGTCGCCGATCACCGCGGACGACGTCGCCTGGACGTTTGCGGCGCTGAAAGAGCAGGGCGATCCGTACTATGCAGTGCTGCTGAGGGATGTTGAAAAAGCAGAAGCCCTAAATCCGCAGCAGGTGAAGTTCACGTTCAACCCGGATGGTCCGGTTCGCGACCTGCCGATGATTGTGGCAGGCTTGCCGATTCTGTCGAAGGCATATTACGAGCAGCATGACTTCACGACGGTGTCGCTCGATCCGCCGCTCGCCAGCGGCCCCTACAAGGTCGGCAAGGTCCAGCCCGGCCGCACCATCACCTATGAGCGGGTGAAGGACTATTGGGCGAAAGATTTGCCGGTCAGTGTCGGCCGGTTCAATTTCGACGAGATCCGCTTCGAATATTTCAAGGACCGCTCCATCGGGATGGAGGCGTTTCTCGCCGGCACCTACGATCTGCGGGAGGAGTTCACGTCCAAGACCTGGGCGACCGGTTATACGGGGCCTGCGGTGGAGGCTGGCTGGATTGTCCGGGACACGCTGCCGGATCATCGTCCATCCGGCGCGCAGGCATTCTTTCTTAATCTGCGGCGCGACAAGTTCAAAGACCCGCTGGTGCGCAAGGCGCTGGACTACGCGTTCGATTTCGAGTGGACCGACAAAGTGCTGTTCTTCGGCGCCTATGACCGGGTCAGCAGCATGTTCGAAAACTCCACGCTGGAAGCGACGGGCCTGCCCGGCGAGGCGGAACTGGCGCTCTTGAAACCGTTCGAGAAGGACCTGCCGCCAGCGGTGTTCGGCCCCGCCTACATGCCGCCCAGCACCGATGGTTCCGGCAGCAATCGCGGCAATTTGCGCCAGGCCGCGCTTTTCCTTCGACAGGCTGGTCTTACGGTCAAGGACGGGGTGATGCACCTGCCCGATGGATCGCCGTTCGAGATTGAATTCCTGATCTTTGAGCCAGGCTTTATCCGGATCATCGAGCCCTATACGGAAAGCCTGAAACGGCTTGGAATCCAGGCGGCCATCCGGCAGGTAGACCCGGCGCAGTATGAGCGACGCCTGAAGGATTTCGATTTCGATATGACGACCAGGCGGTTGACCATGCCGTTGACGCCGGGCGTGGAGCAACGTTCCTTCTGGAGCTCGGCCCAGGCCGATGTGGTGGGCAGCCGTAACATTGGCGGGGTGAAGAACCCGGCGGTGGATTCGCTGATCCAGACGATCGTTGGCGCCAAAACCCGTGAAAGCCTTGTAACAGCCGTACACGCGCTGGACCGGGTGCTGATGCACTCCCACAATGTCGTACCGCAATGGTATAAGGGCAGTTACACCGTCGGCTGGTGGGACCGCTTCGGCAGGCCGGAGGCCCCGCCGCCCTTCGCCCGCGGGATCATGGATCTTTGGTGGTATGATTCCCAGAAATCCGGGGCTATCGACAGGGCGAGGTCGGGTAACTAATGGGCGCCTACATCCTGCGGCGCCTGCTGCTGATCATTCCAACCCTGCTGGGCATTCTGGTTATCAATTTTGCTGTGGTGCAAGTGGCCCCCGGCGGCCCTGTCGAACAGATGATCGCGCAATTAACCGGCGCCGATGCGGGGGCGACGGCGCGGCTGGGTGGTGGCGCGGGTGGTGATACCGGTGTTGCGACCAATAATGTGCAACTGACGGACGGCGGCGGCGACAGCAGCAAATATCGCGGCGCGCAGGGCCTCGACCCAGTGCTCATCGAGCGGATCGAGAAACAGTTCGGCTTCGACAAGCCGCCGCTGGAGCGGTTCTGGCAGATGCTGACCAGTTACATCCAGCTGGATTTCGGCGAGAGCTTCTTCAAGGGCCGCCCGGTGATCGAGCTGATTGGCGACAAGCTGCCAGTCTCGGTCTCGCTGGGGCTTTGGACCACCTTGTTGGTCTATCTGATCTCGATTCCGCTGGGCATCAAAAAGGCGGTCAGGGACGGTACCCGGTTCGACGCCTGGACCAGCGGCATCATCATCGTCGGCTACGCGATTCCCAGCTTCTTATTCGCTGTCCTCCTGATCGTGCTGTTCGCCGGTGGCAGCTATTGGGACATCTTCCCCTTGCGTGGGCTGACCTCCGATGGTTGGGAGGATTTCGGGTTCTGGGCAAAGATCGCAGATTATTTCTGGCACATCACCTTGCCCGTGCTGGCCATGACCATTGGCGGGTTTGCCGGCCTTACCATGTTGACAAAAAACTCGTTCCTCGACGAGGTGAACAAGCAATATGTGATGACGGCACGGGCCAAGGGCCTCACCGAACGCGGTGTCCTCTATGGCCATGTGTTCCGCAACGCGATGCTGATCGTTATCGCCGGGTTTCCCGCCGCCTTTATCGGCATTCTGTTCACCAACTCGCTTTTGATTGAGTTCATCTTTTCGCTCGATGGGCTGGGCCTGCTGGCCTTCGAGGCGCTGATCCAGCGGGACTATCCGATCATCTTTGGCACGCTCTTCATCTTCACCCTGATCGGACTGGTGGTGAAGCTGATCGGCGACATCACCTATGTGCTGGTCGACCCGCGTATTGATTTTGAAAGCCGGGACGTCTCGTGAAAGCGCGCCGCGAAGACAAAATCATGTTCTGGCGGGTTACGCCGTTGAACGCGCGTCGGTGGACCAGTTTCAAGGCCAACCGGCGCGGCTATTGGTCGCTGTGGATCTTCGGTATTCTCTTTGGCTTGTCGCTATTTGCCGAGTTCATCGCCAATGACCGGCCGCTGGTGCTGGAATATGCCGGCGACCTCTACTTCCCGGTGCTGGTGGATTATCCGGAAACCGAGTTCGGTGGCTTCTTCGAAACCCCGGCTGAATACCGCGATCCCTATGTGCAGGAGCTGATCACCGAGTCAGGTGGCTGGATCGTCTGGCCGCTGATCCCCTATGCCGCCGATACCATCAACCGTGAACTGCCGGTCCCGGCGCCTGCGCCGCCCAGTTGGGACAATGTACTGGGCAGCGACGATCAGGCGCGCGACGTGGCTGCCCGGGTGATCTATGGCTTCAGAATTTCCGTCCTATTCGGGCTGGCCCTTACGGTCTTCGCTACCATTATCGGCGTCTGGGCAGGGGCGGTGCAGGGCTATTTCGGTGGCAGAACGGACCTCTATATGCAGCGCTTTGTCGAGGTCTGGTCCGGCCTGCCGGAGCTGTTCCTGCTGATCATTCTGTCTTCCATCGTCACGCCCAATTTCTGGTGGCTGCTGGGTATCATGGTGCTGTTCCGCTGGGTCGCGCTGGTCGATGTGGTGCGGGCTGAATTCCTGCGCGCCCGCAATTTCGACTATGTGCGCGCCGCCCGTGCGCTGGGACTGAAAGACCGCAACATCATGTTCAAGCATGTGCTGCCCAACGCCATGGTCGCGACCATCACCTTCCTGCCGTTCATTCTGAACGGCTCCATCGCCACACTTACCTCGCTGGATTTTCTGGGCTTCGGCCTGCCGCCCGGCTCGGCCTCACTGGGGGAACTGCTGAAGCAGGGGAAGAATAATCTGCAGGCGCCCTGGCTGGGCATCAGCGCCTTCTTGACCATCGCGATCATGCTCAGCCTCTTGATCTTTATCGGTGAGGCGATCCGCGATGCGTTCGATCCGCGCAAGACGTTCGGGGCGGGGGCGAAACGATGAGCCTGCTGGAGGTCAAGGACCTGGCGACCCATTTCCGCACCGAAAACGGCGTCATGGAGGCGGTCAAAGGCTCCAGCTTTACGCTCGACAAGGGCGAGACTTTGGCGCTGGTGGGCGAATCCGGCTCGGGCAAATCCGTGAGCGCACTCTCCATTCTGCAATTGCTGCCCTATCCGACGGCGTTCCACCCCAAGGGGTCAATCCGCTTCGAAGGCACCGAACTTGCCGGCGCCGATGAAGAGACGTTGCGGCAGGTGCGGGGCAACCGCATTTCGATGATCTTTCAGGAGCCGCTCACCTCGCTCAACCCGCTGCACACGGTTGAGAAGCAGATCGGGGAAATTCTTGAGCTGCACAAGGGCCTGACCGGTGATGCAGCACGCGAACGGATCGTCGAATTGCTCCATCTGGTGGGCCTCGGCAATGTCACCGCGCGGCTGAAGGCCTATCCGCACGAACTTTCGGGCGGTCAGCGCCAGCGGGTGATGATCGCCATGGCGCTTGCCAACGAGCCGGATATTCTGGTCGCTGACGAGCCGACCACGGCGCTCGACGTCACCATCCAGGCGCAGATCTTGAAACTGCTGCGGGAGCTGCAACAGCGTCTCGGCATGGCGATCCTGTTGATCACCCATGATCTCACCATCGTGGAGAAGTTCGCCGATCGGGTCTGCGTGATGACGCAAGGCGAGATCGTCGAAACCGGTGCCGCCAAAGCGGTGTTTGATAACCCGCAGCATGAGTACACGAAACGATTGCTCGGTTCGGCCCCCAGTGGCGTGGCGCCGCAACCGCCGGAAACCGGTGAAACGCTGATCGGCGTCGAAGGGCTGAAAGTCTATTTCCCGATCACCAGGGGATTTTTCAAACGCACGGTGGACCATGTCCGCGCGGTGGATGATGTCTCGTTCAGTCTCAAGCCCGGTCACACGCTGGGCGTGGTGGGCGAATCGGGATCGGGCAAGACGACCATGGGGCTGGCGATCCTGCGGCTGATTTCCAGCGACGGGGATATCCGGTTTGGTGATGATAACCTGTCGGGCCGGTCGTTCGATCAGATGCGGCCGCTGCGCCGCGAGCTGCAAATCGTGTTTCAGGACCCGTTCGGGTCATTGAGCCCGCGGCTGTCCGTCGGCCAGATTGTCGAGGAAGGGCTGCTGGTTCACGAAAAACAGCTGGGTGAGGATGACCGGGAAGCGCGGGTCTGCGAGGCGCTTGAAGAAGTCGGCCTCGATCCGGAGACCCGCCACCGCTATCCGCATGAGTTTTCGGGCGGACAGCGGCAGCGTATCTCCATCGCCCGTGCGCTGGTGTTGAAGCCGCGTTTTCTGGTGCTCGATGAACCGACCTCGGCGCTTGACGTGTCGGTGCAGGCGCAAATCGTCGACCTGCTGCGCGACCTGCAGGTGAAGCACAATCTGGCTTACATGTTCATCAGCCACGATCTCCGCGTCGTCCGCGCCCTCGCCCATGATGTGCTGGTGTTGAAAGATGGCAAGGTGGTCGAGCATGGCCCCTCGGCACAGATTTTCGATGCGCCGCAGACCGACTATACCAAGGCGCTGATGGCGGCCGCCTTCGAACTCGAAGTCGCCCATGTCGACGCGGTGGGCACCTGACCCGCCTCGGTCGTCACCCCCGCGGAGGCGGGGGTCCAGGCAAACGGTGGAGCAGCTCAAATGTTGATCTGGATTCCCGCTTCTCGCCTCGGCGAAGCAGGAGCTTCGCTCCGGCGTAGCTGGGTCGCGGGAATGACGATAGGGTATGGCGATGTCGAGTTGGCTGACAATCAAACGCCTGTACGGGCTGGGCGCGCTGATCACCCTGGTCTATTTGCTGTTTTTCGACGGGTTCGTCTACAGCCATGGCAACTGGATGACCCAGGTGCCGGCGTCGGTTTTCACCGCGCTCGTTTGGCCTGCCTATTGGGGCGTAATCCGGTGGATCTAATTGAGCTGTTAACGTTATCAAACGTGTCATCCCCGCCAAGCGGCAAAAACTGCGCGAGCGGGGATCCAGGCCGAAACCCGATCATCGCGTCC
Organism: Alphaproteobacteria bacterium; assembly: GCA_046290575.1. GTDB lineage: Bacteria > Pseudomonadota > Alphaproteobacteria > SMXS01 > SMXS01 > JANQQJ01. The sequence continues at coordinate 468,404 of JBKAGX010000001.1, forward strand.
AGATGGATCCCCGTTTTCGCCGCTACGCGGCTCTCCGGGGTTGACATCTGAGAAAAGAGTGATGTGCGGTCGCCTATTCACCACCAACTGTGCGGATTTCGAAATCTTCTAGAAGTTGATCCGCCAGTTTTTCATGCTCAGCGCTTAGATATTCAGTCCCGTCTCTAACACCTTTCAGAAGATAGTATTCGGTCTCGCCTCTTATTTTACCGCGCTTTAATATCTTCTTTATCTGCTTGGAATAGTGGCTTAGGGCTGCCGTGATTGTCATCAGCCCACGATCTGAAAGTTGTGCGTCTGCAGTCGCGATTTGTGCGTGCGGCCTATGCAGAAACTCCTCTAATAGGTCATTGATGCCTAAATCTAGGCTCTTGCTAGCGAGTTTGGGCGATCTGTCTGACAGCGAATCGAGCGTTTTGCGTATTTTACCGGAGGCTTCAATATTCAGAGGCTGGTCTGAGATTTCGCACAGGGCGAAGAAGAAGTCGCGTTTGGCGATGTAGTCCGGCTCTTCTGAAGCCAACTTCATTCTCCTAAACTAGTCGCTTGATCGCGGTCAGCGGCTGCTTTTCCTTCTTGCCGATCTCGGCAATCACATAGCGCAGCGGGTGGGGTGACACCATCATGTCCCAGGCATTGGCGTGGAGGATGGTCTGCTCGTCCAGCATCATCCCCACATGGCCGGGGAAGAACACCAGATCGCCGCGCTGAACGTTGGACGGGTTGGGCTCAACCGCCTCGCCCAGCGCCGTGGCCTGCATATCACTGTCGCGCGGGCACGCGACCCCGGCGAGCTGAAGCGAAATCTGTACCAGCCCGGAACAATCAAGGCCCAGGCTGGTTTTCCCACCCCAAAGATAGGGCGTGCCAATAAAGCGTACGCCGGTTGTCAGATAGTCTGCTTCGACGTGATCGGCGGGCAGCAGATGATCGCTGAACAGATAGCCGCCGCCGTCAAGCCGGGTGAATTCAGCTTCTGTCCCCGTGGCTGAAACGGTCACGCCGAGGCTCACGGCCCCCAGAACCTGCGACTTCAGGTCCGGCTTGGCATAGACAAAGCTGCGCAGCACACCGACCTTGTGGCTGATTTCGGGTCCGATCTCCCCCAGCGTATCGGCGGGCAGGTAGCCGACATACTCGTCGCCGGAAAGCTGACCCCAGGCCCAGCCGTCTTTTTCCTCATAAACGGTGACCTGCTCGCCCATCAGCGCTTCGGTCACCATCTGCGCCGCCGTGTCGGGGGCGCTATGGACCGGCGCGCTCGGCGCATGAACCTGCTTTACCCAGCCTTTCACATACTCATCCGCCTGGACCGCCGACCGCAGATAGTCAGCGGCCAGATCCGGGCGCGCAGGGGTCAGCCGGCGGTCGGCCGTCATGCAGCGCGGCCCGCGTCGACGATCAGGTTGGACATCTCGGTCAGGAACGCTGTGCCGCGGGTGGTACGCTCGACCAGCACGTTGCGCTTGTCCAGGTCGTCCCGCCGTCGTTTAAGCAGGCCTGCCTGCCCAAGCGTATCCAGTGCACGCGTAATTACGGGCTTTGTCACCTGCAGCTGTTCGGCCAATCCGCGCACCGTATGCGGTGCGGGCGTCAGATAAACTGTCAGCAAAAGAGCCATCTGCCGGGCCGTCAGGTCGGGGGCATCGCTGCGCACCTGTGCGGTTGTGGCATGAAGCCAGAGATTAAGGGCCTGTGGATTTGAAAGGGAAATACTCATTATTTTCTATATGGTTAAGGGAAATTATACCGCAACCGGTTCATTCTATTATGGGCAGAATTTTTTGCGAATGATACTAAATAGCGCACGAAGCGCCATCGCTTCTGCACCGACGGGGTGCCCGGGCCGCCCATCCGGGTTCCAGGCATAGATGTCGAAATGCACCCAGCGTTCGCTGTCGCTGACGAAGCGTTTGAGAAACAATGCGGCGGTGATGGCGCCGGCAAAGGCGCCGCCATCATTACTGATGTCGGCGATCTTGCTCTTCAACCGGTCTGCATAGGGCGCCCAAAGCGGCATCCGCCAGAGCGGATCGTGCTGCTCTTTCGCTGCGGTGTCGAGGGCTGCCGCCAGATCATCTCCATCGGTGAAAAAAGGCGGAACTTCGGGCCCCAGCGCCGAGCGTGCGGCGCCTGTCAGTGTCGCCATATCGATCAACAGGTCCGGAGTCTCCTCGCTTGCGAGCGCCAGCGCATCGGCGAGCACCAACCGCCCCTCGGCGTCGGTATTACCGATTTCAATGGTCAGGCCCTTGCGGCTGGCGATCACGTCGCTGGGCCGGAACGCCTTGCCCGAAACGCTGTTCTCCACTGACGGGATCAGCACCCGCAGGCGAACCGGCAGGTCCATTGCCATGATCATATGCGCCAGACCCAGCACATGGGCAGCGCCGCCCATGTCTTTTTTCATCAGGGCCATATATTGCGACGGCTTCAGATCGTAGCCACCTGTGTCGAAGACCACGCCTTTGCCGACCAGAGTGACTTTGGGCGCATCTTCACTGCCCCAGCTGAAATCGATAAGCCGTGGCGCACGGTCGCTACCCTTGCCGACTTCGTAAATCGCCGGGAAGTTGGCCTCCAGAAGGCCCTCGCCGACGATCACTCGTGCGTCGGCACCAAAACGACCCGCCAGCGCCTGGGCGGCGTCCGCGAGGTCCTCCGGCCCCATATCATTGGCAGGCGTGTTGATCAGGTCGCGAGCCAGCGTGTCACCATCGGCGGCGGCAGCGGCGAAACTAGCATCCGCATTATCGGGTGGCAGCAGATTGGCTGGCGTTCGGCCGTTCTGATTGTCATTCTGGTAGCGGTCAAACCGATAGGCTCCCAACGCCCAGCCCAGCGTGGCGGCGGTTGCTGCTTTGTCTGACAGATCGTTTTCGATCCGGTAAGCGCCTTCGGGCAGGGTGAGTGGCAGTTTACGGAACAGAGCGGGCGGGGGGTCATCCAGATCGGTATCGCCCACGCCGATCAGCACGCGCGCGACTGTCCCGTCTTCCTCGGGCAGCGCGGCCCAGGTGCCGCTTTTGGCCTTGAAGCCATGAGCATCCAGCCAGGCACCAACCTGGGCAGGCTGGCCTGCCAGCCAGTCTTCAAGAGCCGCTGCGGACAGCAGCAGAAGCGGGATAGGCGCGTCGGCCTGATCGATGATGGCAGTTGGCATAAGCGCCTCGTTAAGACCCTGTTATGATCCATCTAGACCGTCGGCAGCAGGAAACCAAGCCCCGCGCATAGAATAACCACGGCCCATGAGGGTGTTTTCCAGAACATCAACGCGGCAAAGGCCGCCGCGCCCAGCGCCAGGTCGACCGGCCCACGCACGGCGCTAACAAAAACCGGGTCGTAAAGCGCTGCCAGAATCAGCCCAACGACGGCCGCGTTGACGCCGGTCAGCGCCGCCGTAACACCCCGGTTCGATCGGACCGAGGACCAGAAGGGCAGTACGCCCACCAGCAGCAGGAAGGAGCCCAGGAAGATGGCGACCAGACACACCAGCGCGGCCGCGATCCCGCCCGCTGCACCGCCCAGGAAGGCGGCAAAGGTAAATAGCGGTCCCGGAACGGCCTGTGCGGCGCCATAGCCGGCCAGGAATGTTTCGCGGTCGACATGGTCAGGCACCGTGCCGGCTTCCAGCAACGGCAACACCACATGCCCGCCGCCAAAGACCAGCGCGCCAGCCCGGTAGAAGACATCGAACAGCGCGGTCAGTCCGCCCATGGAGGCCGCAGCGAGTGGCAGTCCCACCAGCAACAGGGCGAACAGGGCCAGGCAGACAATTGCTATCACATGAGGCACCCGGATGTTCAATCCTTCACCGGCTTCCGCCTCGCTGGCTGGCAGTGCAAACCGCCCGATCAGCGCGGCCGCCGCGATGACGGCAACGCCGGTCCATATCCCGGGAAACAGCAGCATGATGATCGTTCCGGCGACGGCTAGCAAGGCGCGCGGTGCATCGGGCGCCAGGCTGCGGCCCATGCTCCACGCGGCCTGTGCGACAACGGCAAGGGCTGCGATCTTCAGACCTTGCAGCACACCTGCGGGAATGCCGTCACCGGCGCCCACAACCCCGAGCGCCAACCCTGTCATGATGATGGCCGACGGTGCGGTAAATCCGACCCACGCGGCCAGCGCGCCCAGAAACCCGGCACGTCCCAGTCCAATGGCAAAACCGACCTGGCTGCTCGCCGGGCCGGGCAGGAACTGGCAGATCGCTACCAACTCAGCATAGGCAGGGTCTGACAGCCATTTGTGGCGTGTGACGAAGGCTTCGCGGAAATAGCCGATATGTGCGACCGGCCCTCCAAAACTGGTCAGGCCAAGCCGCAGGAAAATTAGAAAAGTTTCGCCAGCGTAACGGGGGTTTCGGTCCAAAAATCAGGGCTCCGCGAATGAGATCAGCACCATGCCGTCACTAACCTGATCCCCGGGCGTTACAGAAATATGATCGACGATACCATCGCCTGGCGCGGTCAGGGTGTGCTCCATCTTCATCGCTTCGAGTACGATCAGCGGCGCACCGGTTTTAACGGCGTCGCCGGGCTGGACCATCACGTGCGTGATCTTGCCCGGCAGCGGCGCGCGGACGTCACGGGCAAGGTTCCCCGCGTCCAGGGCATCTGACGCTGGATCATCGCGGTCCAGCCGGTGCACATGGCCGCGCCGCAGAATGGTGATCGTGCTGCCTTCAGTGACGACATGCACCGTGCTTCGGGCCCCGTCGAGGGAGACGGTCAGGTCGCCGTTCGGTTCTTCCAGGGCCGTCGCTGCGATCCGCGTACCGTCGATTTCCAGCTCAAGCCCGTCCGCCGTGTGATGAGCAATAACCGTGCGCGCGGTCTCGCCATCCTTGAAGGTCAGGGTCTCAAGGCCCGGCAGGTTGGGGCGCCACGCGTCCGTGTTGTTCCAGGGGGAATGGGGGTCCGCTGCAGGTGTTGGTCGGCGGCTGCGTTCGGTCATATCGAACAACGCAGCAATAGCCAATAGCGCCCGATCAGCAGGTTGCTGCTCGGGAATCAGGTCCTCCGCGTGTGTCTCGATAAAGGCCGTATCCAGATCGCCTGACCGGAATGCCTGATGCTCGGCGATGGCCGCCAGAAAGGCCAGATTGGTGGTCACCCCGGCCAACCTGGTCTCGCGCAATGCCCGTTCAAGCCGCGTTGCCGCGCCGTGCCGCGTTTCATCCCAGGCGGCGACTTTGGCGATCATCGGGTCATAGTAGATGCTGATCTCCTGACCCTCGCGCACGCCGGAATCGATCCGCAGATGCGGGCTTTCGTCGGGAAAGCGCAGCCGCGTCAGGGTGCCCGTCTGGGGGAAGAATTTCTTTGCCGGGTTCTCTGCATAAAGCCGGGCTTCGATGGCGTGACCGTTGATGGCGATCTCATCTTGCGACAGCGGCAGGGGTTCACCGGCGGCGACCCGGAACTGCCATTCGACTAGATCTGTGCCGGTGATCATTTCGGTTACCGGGTGCTCGACCTGCAGCCGCGTGTTCATTTCCATGAAGAAGAAGTCGGCATCGCCCAACCCTCTGGTGCCGTCGACGATGAACTCAACCGTACCGGCCCCGCGATAATCGATCGCACGCGCGGCGGCGATGGCGGCAGCGCCCATTTTGCCGCGCAGTGCTTCTGTCATGCCGGGGGCGGGGGCTTCCTCGATCACCTTCTGGTGCCGCCGCTGGATCGAGCATTCGCGTTCGAAGAGATGTACAACGTTGCCGTGCCCGTCGGCGAAGATCTGAATCTCGATGTGCCGCGGCTTGGAGACGAACTTCTCGATCAGCATGGTATCGTCGGCAAAGCTGCTCGTCGCCTCGCGCCGTGCGGCTTTCAGGTCCTTGGTAAAGCGGTCTGGATCATCGACCCGGCGCATGCCCTTGCCGCCGCCGCCAGCAGCGGCCTTGATCAGAACCGGGTAGCCGACTTCTTTCGCGGCGGCTTCAAGCGTGGCGTCGTCCTGCGCATCACCGTGATAGCCGGGCACGACGGGCACGCCGGCAGACTCCATCAGCGCCTTGGCTGCACTCTTGTTGCCCATCTGCTGAATTGCGTCTGCGGGCGGGCCAACAAAGATGATGCCGGCCTCAGAACAGGCCTCAGCAAACGCAGCGTTCTCCGACAGAAAGCCATAGCCGGGATGGATGGCCTCTGCGTTGGCAGCCTGGGCGGTTTCGATGATCCGTTCGATCACCAGATAGCTTTCATTGGCCGGGGCCGGGCCGATCAGGTGGGCCTCGTCGGCAGATCGAACATGGGGTGCGTCGGCGTCGGCTTCGGAATAGACCGCGATGGTACGCAGGCCCATGCGCTTGGCCGTGCGCATGATACGCAGAGCAATTTCACCGCGATTGGCGACCAGAACAGACCCAAACATTCAGCCGCCCTCCACCCAGTTGGGTTTGCGCCGTTCAAAGAAGGACGCGATGCCTTCCTTGCCTTCGTCGGTTGCACGCCGCTCGGCAATTCGTCGGGCGGTGTCTTCGCGCAGGGCCCTGGTCAGGGGCTGGCTGGCAACAGCAGCCAACAGGTTCTTGGTGGCGCTATGCGCGCCGGGCGCACCGGCCAACAGGTCATTCACCAGCACCTCGCCCGCCGCTTCCAATGCCCCGGTGTCGTCAACAACCTGGCTCAATAATCTGATGTCGAGGGCTGTCGCCGCATCGAAGCGCTTGGCGGTCAGGAACAGACGCCGTGCGTTGCGCGCCCCGATGGTGGCCACAACATAGGGTGAGATGGTGGCGGGCGTCAGGCCCAGCCGCACCTCGGTAAAGCCGAACCTGGCACTGCTGACACTGATCGCGAAATCGCAGCAGGCGACCAATCCTGCACCGCCCGCCAGGGCCGCGCCGTTCACCAGCGCAACAGTCGGTTTGGGCAGCGTATCCAGTTCGTGCAGCATCTCGGACAGCCGGATCGCATCGGCGCGGTTCTCGGCCTCGGTATAGCCGGCTGCCTTGCGCATCCAGTCCAGATCGGCACCGGCGGAGAAGCTTTTGCCCGCGCCGGTCAGCAGGACGACCCGGACGGATGGGTTTGAGCCAAGCGTCCTGACTGCGTCGTGCAGCGCGGCGATCAGGTCGTCATTGAACGCGTTGTGCACGTCGGGCCGGTTGAGGGTGATCGTGGCGACCCCGCGGGCGTCTATATCGGTCAGCAGGACATCGTTCATGGCTACATCCTGAAGACGCCGAACGGCGTGTCGGGGATCGGGGCGTTGAGACTGGCGGAGATCGCCAGGCCCAGCACGCGCCGTGTGTCGACCGGATCGATAATGCCATCGTCCCAGAGCCGCGCGCTGGCATAGTAGGGATGGCCCTGCGCCTCATATTGCGCACGGATTGGGTCCATGAAGGCGGCTTCGTCAGCGTCGGACCAGTCTTCGCCGCGGGCTTCCAGCCCGTCGCGCCGCACGGTCGCCAGCACCGTGGCCGCCTGTTCGCCGCCCATGACAGAGATGCGCGCATTGGGCCACATGAACAGAAAGCGGGGCCCGTAGGCCCGACCGCACATGGCGTAATTGCCCGCGCCATAGGAGCCGCCGATCACCACGGTGAATTTGGGCACCTGGGCGCTGGCGACGGCGGTCACCATCTTGGCGCCATCCTTGGCGATGCCGCCGGCTTCATATTTCTGGCCGACCATGAAGCCGGTGATGTTCTGCAGGAAGATCAGCGGAATTTTTCGTTGGCAGCACAGCTCGATGAAGTGTGCGCCCTTCAGCGCACTTTCGGAAAACAGGATGCCGTTATTGGCGATGATCCCGATGGGATAGCCGTGCAGGTGGGCGAAGCCGCAGACGAGCGTCTCGCCATAAAGCGCTTTGAACTCATCGAATTCAGAACCGTCGACCAGCCGCGCGATGATTTCGCGCACGTCATAGGGCTGGCGCGTGTCTGCTGGAATGATGCCGTAAATATCTGAGGCATCGTAAAGCGGCTCTTTCGGGTCATGCAGGGCCAGCGTCACGGACTTTTGGTGGTTCAGGTTTGCGACAATGTTGCGGGCGATGGCCAGCGCATGGACGTCACTCGAGGCCAGATGATCGACAACGCCTGACGTTCTCGCATGCATCTCCCCGCCGCCCAGATCCTCGGCAGAAACCACCTCGCCGGTTGCGGCTTTTACCAGGGGCGGCCCGCCCAGGAAGATGGTGCCCTGATTGCGCACGATGATGGTCTCATCCGCCATGGCGGGCACATAGGCCCCGCCGGCGGTGCAGGATCCCATGACAACCGCGATTTGAGGGATGCCCATCGCCGACATCGTCGCCTGATTGAAGAAGATGCGCCCGAAATGGTCTTTGTCGGGGAACACTTCATCCTGGTTCGGCAGGTTTGCGCCGCCTGAATCCACCAGATAGAGACAGGGCAGCCGATTTTCGCGGGCGACCTCCTGTGCCCTCAGGTGTTTTTTTACCGTCACCGGATAATAGGTGCCGCCCTTCACCGTCGCATCGTTGCAGACGATCATGCATTCGACGCCGGATACGCGGCCCACACCGGTGATCAGCCCAGCGGCGTTGATCGTGTCGTCGTAGAGGCCGTAGGCAGCGAACTGCGAGAGTTCGAGAAACGGTGTGCCGGGATCGAGCAGTTTTTCGACCCGGTCGCGCGGCAGCAGCTTGCCGCGGTCCAGATGGCGCTCGCGGCTGCGCTCGCTGCCGCCCATGGCGATCGCGCTGGCCTGGGTTTTCAGGTCGGCAACGGCTGCGGACAGGGCCTTGCGGTTGCTGGCAAAGGCATCCGATCTACGGTCTATTTTAGAAGTCAGTGACATCATGAGTGCTGACCTTACAAGGGATTGGGGGACATTTGCAGCTTCCGAAGAGCAAAGCGGCGCTGTATTTGCCTTGGCTGTTCTGCATCTGGCCTGTCAGGATGGTCTACAAGTCTTCAAAGAGGGCCTCATGTCCGGTCGCGTATTCTTTCTGTTCGATCGAATTGTCTCCAGTTTCTGGTTTCTGCCGATTGCAATGGCCGCAGCTGCGGTGCTGTTGTTCTTTGGCACAATCTCACTGGACGGCAATTTCGAATTCGCGCGGCTTGACGACATGGGGCCGCCCTTTTCCATCGGGTCGGATGGTGCCCGCCAATTGTTGTCGACCATCGCAGGTGCCCTGATCACGGTTGCCAGTCTGGTCTTTTCGATGACCCTGGTGGCGCTGACCTTGGCGGCGGGCAACATCGGCGCCCGGCTGCTTCTGCGCTATATGCGCAACCGCACGATCAAGATCACGCTGGGTCTGTTGCTGGGTTCGTTCGTCTACTCGCTGCTGGCGCTTTCCGCGACAGGCGACAGCGCCGATCAGGTGCCGAGCCTGACCGTTTTCTGCGCCATGATCTTCTCAATCGTCAGCTTTCTCTGGCTTGTCTACGCGTTTCACGATCTGGCCGAGGCGATACAGGTCGACCGCGCCGTGGGCAATGCGGGCAAGACGCTCAAGCAGGCGATGCTCGATCTTATCGATGCAGGCGATGGCCAAGGGCCTAAGGGCAGCGTAACCGTATCAGAACCCGAGGGGGAGCCGTCTTTCACGATGGAGTCGCGGGAAAGCGCCTATGTCCAGACCATTGACCGGGGCGCCCTGGTGGCGCTGGCGGGCGATCATGACGTGGTGATCGCGCTGCACCGCCGGCCAGGGTCGTTCGCGATGTCGGGGGAACACCTGGCGTCGGTCTTCAAAAAATCTGCAAAACCCTCTGAGAGCGCCATCGACGAGATCGAGTCCTGTGTGCGCGCGGCGGTGGTTCTGGGCCCGATGCGCACCGACACCGGCGACCCGTTCTTTTGCATGCGCCTGCTGAATGAGATTGCGGCACGGGCACTGTCTGCCTCGATGAACGACCAGTACACCGCCATGATCTGTATCGATCAGATGATCGATGCCCTGGCTCTAACATTGAACGGGGCCCTGCCCGATGGATACTACTATGACGATGACGGCGCGCTCAGGCTTGTTTTGACGCCTTACGCCTTCGAAGACCTTTTGGCTGGAGCTGTCGACGATCTTCGGCGCAACGCGGTGGGGCAGCCAAGCGTGGCGATCCGGCTGATCGACCGCCTGTGCAGGCTTGCCGCTTTTGCCGAGAATGCCGAAGAGCGTCAGGCCATCACCAGCCATGCGCTCGCGACCATGGAACAGGCATGCGAACGGGCCCTCTCGGACTATGACCGTCGCCGGATCGAGGAGAGCTTTTCACCGCCGCTTTAGGGCGCAGTGTGCTGGTGTATCGATTCGCCGTCCTTGAAGGTCTGCACAACATCAATGTCCTTGATCGCGATGGGATCAACGCGCAGGGGATTCTCAGACAGAATGACCAGATCGGCACGCTTGCCGGGCGTGATTGAGCCTTTTTCATCTTCTTCGAAGGCTTGATAGGCGGCGTTGATGGTGACGGCCTTGATCGCCTCCATTGGCGATACGCGTTCTGCCGGGCCGATAATATCGCCTGACCGCGACCGGCGGGTGACGCCGCTCCAGATCAGCCGCGTGACATCAGGCGGCACCACAGGTGCATCATTGTGGAATGTATAAGTGACCCCTTTCCTGCCGGCGCTCGCGGCCGGGCTGATACGATAGGCGCGTTCCGGCCCCAGCACAGAGTCCCGGTGCCAATCGCCCCAGTAGAACGTATGGGCGACAAAGAAGGAAGGGATCATGCCGAGCGGACCCATACGGTCCAGTTGATCATCGCGCACGGTTTGGGCATGGATCATCACCGTCCGGCGGTCGCTGCCCGGACGGGCGGCCCCGGCTTTTTCGACCGCGTTGATCAACTGTTCGGCTGCGGAATCGCCATTGGCGTGGGCAATGATCGGCCAGCCCAGCCCGTAGAATTGATCGACCTGAGCATCGACGGCGTCGTCGGGCATGGCGGGATAGCCACGATAGTCTTTTGTCTGGTTCTCGGGCGGCACATGGTAGGGCGCGCTCAAATAAGCGGTTTTTCCCTGTGGCGAGCCGTCCAGCATCATTTTGACGCCGCCAATCTTGAGCCGGTTGCGATACGTTCCTACGGGCGTGTCGCCGATGATCTCAACCGCGCTGCCCGCGCCGGGATAAGCGATGACGTCGATTATCAGCCCGTCCCTCTCAGCAGCGGCTTGCAACATCGCCAGGCTGGCGGGTTGTGTGAAGCCGTCCTGCGCCGTGGTGATGCCGTGGCGCGCATAGGTCTGCTGGGCGTTGCGCAGTTGCGCCAGCTGCTGCTCGGGCGACGGTGGCGGCAGCTCGGCAAAGACCTGAAACATGGCGCTCTCTTCCAGCACACCATTGGGCTCGGTCGTGCCGGCGATCCGCCTGATATGCCCGCCCTGGGGGTCTGGCGTGTCCGGACCAATGCCTGCCAGTTCCAGTGCCCTTGAATTCGCGGCGCCCAGATGAGCCGAGACGTGAAGTAGGGCGATGGGGCGATCCGTTGAAATCGCATCCAGGTCTTCACGGGTCGGATGCCGCCCTTCCGCCAGCAGTGAGTCGTCATAGCCGTTGCCGACGATCCAGCCCTCCGGCTGTGCGTCGCGGCGTTCGGCCAGGGCAGCCTGCAAGTCACTCATGCTGTTAATGCTGCCGACGGGCGGCGACGCCAGATTGACCATCGCCTCGGTCGACGCAACCATGGTGAGGTGGCCGTGCGCGTCAATGAAGGCAGGCAGCAATGTCCCGCCAGCCAAATCGATGATTTGGGTATCGTCGTCGGCCAGTGCGCGCAATTCGTCCGCGGCGCCGACCGACAGGATCAGCCCGTTGCGAACCGCGACCGCTTCCGCGCCCGCGGTCTCCGGATCAACGGTGACGATGTCGCCGCCCAGAAAGATCAGGTCAGGAGCAGCGGGCGGCGCTGTGGGTGGTTCCTCCGCGCTGCAGCCTGTCAGCGCCAGCACCAAAGCCGTAAAAAGGGCTAGCCGGCGGATCATGCAGTGAGGCCCAGTGCGTCGATCCGCTCGACGAGTTCGTGTTCCAGAGGACCACGGTCCGCAGCTTCGACGCATTGGGCCAGCTCGGCCCGGTTCTTGACGCCCAGCACCACCGTATCGACGCCGTCCATGGCCAGCGCGTAGCGATACGCCATGATGGCCGGGTCCTCCCCCAATTCACTGCACAGGGCGCGATAGCGGGCGGCCTTGTGATAATCGACGACGGTCGCTTCGTCGTCCGGCAGGTCCCGGTCGATGGCTTTGGTCAGTGAACCTGCCGCCACAGCACGAATGCCCATCACACCCAAGCCGTTGGCCTTTGCGTGCCTGATCACATTGCGCGGCTGTCCCGGTTCGGCATAGCTCTGCATGTTGCCCACCGCATCCATCGGGTTGGCAACGCACTGCGCGACGGCGGGTTTCAAATCTTGCGCCATGGCGTCCATCACGGTTTGGGGTACGCCTGTGGCTGTAATGCCCCAGGCGCTGGCCAGACCTGACGCGACCAGCTTTTCCATCGCCGGCACAACCTGTTCCAGATAGAGCGACCAGCGGGTGGCGAAGCGGTCCTGATGTTCGGCATGGCGCGCATAGGTGTAGTCATCGGGGCAGATATTCGAATGCAGGAAGAAGAGGTCGACATGCTCGAGCTTCATGCGCGCCAAGCTCTCGTGGAGTGAGCGCTCGAGTTTGGGGTACACCTCGTCCGCCGGGCGGCTGCCCAGCTGGCACTTGGTGGTGACCCGCGCGCTGTTGGGCGGCGGGCCGTCGAACGCAAGACCCATGACCTCCTCGGCTTCTCCGCGGCCATAGGACGGTGCCATGTCAAACAGGGTAATGCCCGCATCGGCTGCGGCCCGCGTCGTAGCGATGGCCTCTTCACGGGTTGTCTCGCCCCAGACTTGACCCGTGCCGCCGCCGCCAAGCGTCAGCGCGCTAACCGGCCAGAGGCCCCCCAAGTACCGTTGTTCCATAGTGTGTTTCCCCATTTCGAACGTGCGTGCGAGTCTGGACCGGCTTGCCGGTGCATGTCCAAAAGATTGTGGTAGGCTTTGTTGATCGAAGTGGGGAGAGCGATATGAGACTTCTAATCTGCGCAGGCGTCGTTGTTGCTATGGCAATGAGCGGTCCCGCGCGCGCCGGGGAAGATTGGTACCCGTCCAAATACGGGCCGGACGATGAGATCGGGGCGGCGAATTTGCTGACGCCGCAGCGGGTGCTCGAGGCGGCCAAGCTGGTCAAGACCGGCAAAGTCTATGGCCTGGGAATTGAGACCAGCAGCGAGACGCCGGCGTTTCCGCCCCGCGGCTGGAAGGTCTATATCGTGCAGCCGGACCAGATCGGTGGCGCGACGCTTGGCCACACCAAGACAAGCTATAATGACGATATAGTCGAAGGCTGGTTTGGTGTAGGTACACAAATAGATGGTTTGGGGCATCTGGGTATCGACAACGTCTACTACAACGGCAATAAGGCCGCCGATTTCGCCAAGAGTACTGGGCTGACCAAGCTTGGTGTCGAGAAGATTCCGCCGATCGTTACGCGAGGCGTCTTGCTGGACATTGCTGGGCTGCGGGGTGTTGATCGGCTTGAGGCGGGCGAGGCGATTAACCGTACGGATATTGATGCGGCTCTTGAAAAACAGGGGCTTTCAATCGGCGAAGGTGACGTTGTGCTATTGCACACTGGTTGGATGAACATGCTGGATGAAGACCCGGTGGCCTTCACCGCCGGCGAACCGGGGCTGGGGCGCGAAGGCGCCACCTATCTCGCCTCGCTGGGCGTTGTGGCGGTTGGTGGCGACAGCTTTGCCATGGAAGCCGTGCCGCATGAGGACGGTGCAGGGCAGTTCGAGGTGCATCAGATTCTGCTGGCGAAGAACGGCGTTTATATTCTGGAAAACATCGATACGCGGCAATTGGCAGCCGACGGCGCGCATGAGTTTCTGTTTGTGCTTTCCGCCCCCCGGGTCACCGGTGCCGTGCAGATGATTGTCAATCCTGTCGCGATCCGGTAGCGCCATGGAGCTTGACCACACCATCGTATCCGTTCGGGATGTGGCGCAGTCGGTCGACTTCTATGTCACGGTCCTCGGTCTTGAAGATGCGGGACGCGTTGGTCCCTTCGCGGTTATTCAGGTCAACCCGGCCCTCACCCTAGACCTGCAGCAGTCACACACGCCGGACCCGCCCATTCAGCATTACGCATTTGCCATGGACCGTGAACGGTTCAACACAGTGTTTGCCCGGCTGAAGAGCGCGGGGGTGGCCTACAGCGATGACCCGCACGATCTAGGCAATATGAAGGGGCCAGGGCGCTCTATCGGTGCCCGCGGCATGGCCGATTCCGTCTATTTCGCTGATCCGAACGGGCACATATTGGAAATCAGAACCTACTAGGGCGTAAACTCATCAATGAGGTGGAAATGGACCCTATCCTGCGGACGCAAAAACGGCTGCAACCTGCGGCGACCGCCTTAACCAGGGCGTAAACCCGGCTTTTCGGCGCTCTCATCTCCGTTTTTTGCCGTTCCACGCGCCATTTCTCGTCTCATTGATGAGTTTATGCCCTAGGGCCCTGCGTTCAGCGGGCCATAGCTTGGTGTTGCGCTGGGAAGGGGCGTGTTCTGACGCTCAGAATTCTCTTCGACCGGCTTGGATTGATCGAATTCGGGCATTTCGAGCCGTTTGCCCGCACGGTACTCCCACGGCATGACATAGGTGCTGTCCCACACCCCGGCGCCCATGCTTTCGGCTTGGGCTTCCTGGGCCAGATAGTCGCCAGAGACCGAGCGATCGGCAAATGCCCAGCCATTGGCCACCATCCAGGCGCCGACATCGCGGCCGCTTAGGGTGCAGGCTGCCTGAATCGTGCCGCCGAAATTGGCGATCGGCTCACAGCGGAGCGGCGACCCCCCGACAAAACTACGCAAGCTGGCGGTTGCCTCCTGACCGCAGGGCCAGGGCCTGCCGGATGCAGACAGGCACATCTGGTTGGCCTCAAGGGCATCGATACCGTAGAGCCGGATGGTCTGGCCCAGCATCTCGACTGTATCGCCATCAAGCACTTCGACGGCGCCGGTTACTTCGGCGCTGGCTTGTTCGCCATACGCCAAAAGGGTGCCGATTATTGCAGTGATTGAGGCGCATCGTCTGAACATGATCGCTGGTCCCTGGTGGCAAGGCATTATGGCACATGAAGCCCAGTTTACGGGCAGCATATCGTAAACTTAGGAAGTGCAGCTTCAAACGGCAAAAAACCCGGTGGAGCGACGCTAATCGTCGCATGGGTCGGATGCGGTTACCGCTGTTTCGACCCACCGGCGATAGCGGTTGGCAGTTGAGCGTAATCCGACGCGAAACTCGCTCCCGCGTGTTGCGTCGGCATACCTGTCGGGCAGCATGCCGCGAAGCTGGGAAACGATGGATGAAAAAGATCGGTCGCCCGCCAGGTTTTGCCATTCTCCCGGATCGGTTCGGTGGTCAAACAACTCCTGGCGGCCATTGGCATAGCTGATCAGTCTGAATGTTCCATGCCGGATGGATCCGGTGCCCGGCCCCCAGGCTGAAACCGCACCATGGGGCCATTTTTTTTCCGGGTCTGAGAGCAGGGGCGACAGGTCGTGCCCGTCAATTTCGTCAGGCGCGGAGAGGCCGCACAGGGCTGAAAGCGTTCGAAATGAATCCGCGATGGAAACCGGACTGTCACAGACACCGGAATTTTGACCTCCAGCGGTCTTGATGATGAACGGAACACGGGTCGCCTCCTCCCACAGGGTGAATTTTTTCCAATGCAGTTTCTCACCCAGATGCCAACCATTGTCGCTCCACAGAATGACGTGAGTATTGTGGGCATTAGGCCCGGCTTCTAAAGCCTGCAGGACTTTTCCGACCTGTTCGTCCACGAAGGCAATAGCGGCGAGGTAGGCGTGAATGGCGGCCTTCCACTTGCCGGCTTTGACGATTGCCTTGTGGACATTGGCCCTTACCCTGAAGGCTTGATAAGAGTCGCTAAGCGCAACCTCTGCATCTGGCGGATTGACGGGCAATTCGATCGCAGCCTGGTCGATCATGTCAAAATAGCGCTGATGCACATGCCATGGGAGATGCGGCTTGTAAAATCCGACGGCCATAAAAAACGGTCTCGAGTGTCGTTCGCTCAGCGAGTCGACGGCCCAATCAGCAAGCGCTTCGTCCGGCGTCGACTGATTGCGGCCAAGCGGGCCCCAGTCAAAGTGCCGCCGGTCTATTCCAGCCAGCGGCCAGTTCCTTGGCAAGCATTCGTATTCAAATGAGGAGAAGCTATCCCAGTCAGGGTGTTCGGGATAATCATCGGTCCAGGGCGCGGATTGCTGCCCAAGAGTTTTAAGGCCTTTATAGAAAAAGCTGCCGTGGAAGACCTTTCCGCCACCCAGGACCTTGTAGCCATTCTTACGAAAGAAGCCCGGTATGCTTGTCCGGTCCTGCAATGCTTGGGGAACGATATCCGGGTTGGCGTAGACGCCGGATTTCCAAGGATAAATGCCGCGCAACACACTTTCGCGAGAGGGCCGGCAGGCCGGTGCGGGACAGTAGGCCTGCTTAAACAAGACGCCTTCTCGTGCCAGGCGGTCAATATTCGGCGTGACCGCGGCCGGTTGCCGGCCCAGCGCCCCAATCCATCCATTCAGGTCATCCACACAAACAAATAGTAGATTTGGGCGACCTGATGCACTGGCCCGTTGACTGCCCAGAAAAGGCCAAACAGCACCACCGGCTGAGGCAGCCAAGAAGGACCGTCTGGTTATGGTCAAATCAGTCTACTCCTACTTTGACGGTTTTTTGACAGGACATGTATTACCCCTAGTAGAAACCACATGCCCTTCATGGTGGCAAGTCTGCAGCCCCGCTCACATGCCGGTAACATGCTGCAAGTTGGGGTATTTTTCAGATCATGCCATGCAAAATTCACAAACTTTCTCATTGCTGATCAGGGCTTCCAGTGCTAGAAATCTGTCTAAGTTCGCTTTGGGTCGTTCCATACAGAGGGGGTGCGGCAATGCTACTACCGTACAGATTTGTAAAGTTTACCGCGTGTTCCGCGGTGGTTGCCCTGTTGGGCACGACCGCTGCCTTCGGCAATGGTTTGTTCGAAAGCCGCCCATGGCAGTTCGACACAGCGAATGACAAAATTGCAAAAGCCAACCTTCTTGACCTGCGGGAGCGCAAAAAGGGCGGCTTTTATGACGGTTTCGACACCACGAACAATTTTGTGACCAACATCGCGGGTGACCAGATCAACTGTAACCTGACGGCTTCTGCGGTTGGTAACTCTGGTCAGCTGGCCGCCAACGGGTCTGCGTCGTCACCGATTATCGACACGCCGGGCTCCATTAATGCGGATGCGACAGGCAACGTCAGTACCACCGATACGAGCGGCTTCAACAGCACGATCGGGACGGATCCGTTCAACTTCGTCAGCGATTCTGCCACCGGCAGCATCAGTGACCCCGATGGTCAGGCGACGTCGAATGGTGGTCAGTCTTCATCGACGTCTCAGGGCAATACCGACAGTCCGCAGACGGCCGGGGTCGATAATTCCTCGATTTCCAGCAATGTAGATAACGTAAACGCGTCGGGCGGTGTCAGCGATGTGGCGCTTAACTCAAGCATGACAAATGACATGAGCCCACAAACGGCCAGCGTCGACAGTAGTGAGGCCTGCGGGTTCTTTGGATCCCGTGATGGCAGCGACGTCGGGTCGTTGAACTAAGGCTGGGGCAGGTCTTTGGGGGCGGAAAATAAAGTGGAGGGGGGCAGCGTGATCGCCGGTTCGGTTTGGTTAAGAAGAATCACGATTGTTAGCTCGATTGTTGTGTTGGCGGGGTGTGCCGCCAAGGTCGAGCATTTCAAACGTCACGACTCCGAAGCGCCCACGGTTCAGGGGCCTCCGGTAACCGACAATTCGACTCCGCTTGAGGGGTCTTTCCAGTGCATGGCGCGGAAGATCACCAATAGCGGTCGTGAGCGCCTTCGGGTGACAGTCGGGAATGTGAAAGACTACACGGGCAAATTCAGTGAGGCTGAAGGCGGTAACCCGATTACCCAGGGTGGCGCGCTGATGGTCATTTCCGGGTTGGGCAAGCTCGGCGATTCAATTCGTCTGCATGAGCGCTTCGACACCCAGGTGACCGAGCAGGAGCTGCGCTATCTTGACCGTCGTTATCTGGGTGACGGGTCCAGCCACGACACCCCGATGAAGGATGGCAGCGTCAAGAGCGTGCCGTGGAAGCCCTATTATGGCGGGACGGTGATCGAGACCGACTACTTCATCGTCGGCGGCATCACGGAACTCAATTACAATATCCACTCCGGTGGCATCGAGGCGACGGTGGATGGCATTGGCGGCAAGGGCCGCGTGTTCACGGTTAATGTGGCTGTCGATCTGCGGATCGTCGAAACCCAGTCGCTTGAGGTTAAGCACACGGCCAGCCTGCAGAAGCAGATTACCGGTTATGAAGTCGGCGTTAATCTGTTCGAGTTCTTCAAGAACACGCTGGTTGATATTAATGCCGGGCTGAAGAGCCAGGAGCCCCTGCAGATGGGTGTCCGTACGACGCTTGAATTGGGTGTTCTGGAGTTGATCGGCGCGGTCAGTGGTATTGATCACGAGCCCCTGATCAATTTCGAGGGAACAGACCCGTGCCCGGAAGAGCGCGCGCCGCGCGCTTATGCGCCAGAGCCCGAGCCGGAACCAGAACCCGAGCCCGTGGTTGAGGCGGAGCCCGATCTGCCGACGACCTACACGGTCTATTTTGAAGAAGACGCAGCTGAACTCTCGGGCCAGGCTGTGCGGACGATTGATGACGCCGCCGAAGCAGCGCTTCGCGGTGAGCCGGCCAATCTGCTTCTCGAGGGTCATACGGACCGCGAAGGTGCGGAGCTCTATAATCTGGAATTGTCGCGTCGCCGTGCCGTTGTTGTGCAGGGCGCCCTGGTACAGCGAGGGGTCGAAAAGTCGCGGATTTCTCTGGTCTGGTACGGCGAAAGCCAGCCGGCAGTGCCCACGGCCGATGGTGTGGCGGAGCCGCTTAACCGGCGTGTCGTTATCCAGATTCTCCGGGATGATGAAATCGCTCTGGATGTAACGTCAACAGGTCCGGGTCAATAAGGGTAATGATGCTTCACTCGTCAACATTGATGGCAGGTCTGGTGCTCGCGGGGTTGTTCCCCGTTGTGGCCGGCGCCGCTGTGCCGTTAAATGTCGATGGGGCCGAGCCGCCAGTGGCTGAGTCATCTCCGGCGATGCAAACCGGATATGTCGATGGTTCGGCGCTCGAAGAGCCGGAGGCGAAGCCCGAGCCAATATTGGATGTTCCCGTGTCGGGGACCTATGGCGCGGAGCCCGCGCCCAACGCCCGCCTCGAAAAGCTGCTTCGGGTGGCTGCAAAACGGCGTGCGATTGAGCGGGGCGAAATGGTTGAGGTCGCTCCTGAGGTTATTATCGAGGGCGCACCTGTCCGCAACGCGCCAGAGGAAGGCCTTTCGGCCATCCGGAATGATGATGAAAGCGTTGTCGCGTTGGATGAGGGGGCGCCGATTGACGGCGCCACGTTCCTGCGGCGCAGCAGCCGCGGATACGCCTATCACGTGGCTGAGGATGCAACGTTCGGTGCGGAATTGGCTGATGGTGTATCGGTTGTTCACGTTGCCGACCTGGCGCGCGAAACTGTAGCGGCTGGCCGGGTTGTTGTTTACCCGCGGCCCGCTGAGGCACCTGTTCCTTTGCAGGCGGTCGACCCGCTGCAGGCAGCGCTTGACCCGTCTGATCCGTCGCTGGTCGGGCGCGGCACCTATGTCGCCGCTGCGCGGGACGAGACAGATATCTTTCCTCGTGTTGGAAGTGTGAGGGGGGAATCACCTTTCCCGCCCTGCTGTGGTCCGACACGGTTGTTCTACATTTACGACGGGCCGGTTTTGGGGCTTGTCATCACGCAAAATACACGGGCTTTCAAGCCA
The DNA here is from genome assembly GCA_046290575.1 of Alphaproteobacteria bacterium. Taxonomy (GTDB): domain Bacteria; phylum Pseudomonadota; class Alphaproteobacteria; order SMXS01; family SMXS01; genus JANQQJ01. Next base: position 488,316 of record JBKAGX010000001.1, read on the forward strand.
GGGCAGACGTTTCAGTATGTCCCACTGACGGTGCCCGTGAAGTTCGGTTTTGATTGAGGGGGCCTGAAAGGGGTCGGTTGTCATGTCTATTCAACGTCGCGAAGAGCTGAAAATGTCCACGAAGAAAGTTACCGCTAACAAGGGGGTTAGAATGCGTAGTGTTCGGGTTTTATCGACTGTAAGTGCGATTGCACTAACGGCCGGGGTGAGTATGTCGGCGCAGGCGTTCGACTCGCCCAATCTGTTGATCGATCTGTTCAGCCCCACCCTGTCGGTAACAGGCGGGTCGGCGGCGGCGACAGCAACCAACAGCATGACCAACGCTGGCGGCTCTATCACGGCGTCCAACTCGAATGTTGATATCGGGTTCCCGACGGTCGGGACCAACGACATCGGCGGCAGTGCCAACAGCGTGTTGGTTGACAGTAACATTATTTTCGCTGGTGGCGTTGGCCCGGCTACCCCCGTTATCGGCAACGACAGCGTCACAGAGGTTGATGTCGCGGCGGTGACTGGCACATCGCCGGATAATGCGGGCATTGCGGCGACGCAACAGCTCAATGACGGTACCGAGATCGCTGCGTCGGTTGATGACGGTCAAATTCGCATTGATGTGGACAATGCAGGCCCTGACGACAGCCTGACCCTGACCAGCAACACCATCGTGGCGTCGACGGTTGCAAATGGTGCGACGAACTCTGTCGGGGCGGACATTCCCGGCAACGCGCTGGTTACCGGCGTTATCCCGCTCGGCTATTCCAGTACGGAAGAAGGACACGTGACCTTCGATTCAACCGGTGCGCCCCCGTTTGAAGCGGCAGCCAGCATGCTGGCGGGCAATGGCCAGCTGAACAACGACATTACCGTTTCGTCGACGGTGGTGGATTCGCGGATCGGTTTGCTGGCGGATGATCAGGATATTGAAGGCGTTCCCATTCTGATCGACGGGAACACGATTGAAGCAGCGCTTGCCGGCAATGACGCGAATAATATCGTCCAGGTCGAATCGGGCGGAGCGGTTGATCTCGTCGGATCCGTTGCTGTCGCTAATCTGCAGGTCAATGTCGGCGACGATACTTACGACGCCAGTGTCACCGATTCCTACATCGAGGCCGGTCAGTCGGTTGGCGGCCCTCTGCCCATCGACGATCTGATCGATAGCAGCCTCAATTTCACTAACAATACAATTACTGCCGGTTCGGTCGGAAACACCGCTTTCAATACGATTGAATTCGTCGGTGCTGTTGGTCAGGTTGGGCCGACTACGGAAACCCAGAACAACGCCACCTCGTTCGCGGGCGGTATCGCGCTGGACGTAGAAGCCGACATGGTGATTGCCAATGGGCAGCTTAACGATGTCGATGTCACTGCGACAGTTGATCGCGGCATTCAGCGGGTTCGGACCCTTGGTCTTGATGGCTCCGACGTTATTTTCGAGAACAACGAGACAACGGCTAATGCCGGTCAGAATGAAGTTGTAAATCAGCTGAATATTGACGCTGCGACCACCTTCGATTCCAGCGTCGGTATTAACAGCCTGCAATACGGGACAGGCCTTACCACCGCGACCAACATCGCGGTTATGGATGTTCGCGTGTCTGGCAACGGTTCCAATCTGATTGATGCGTCTACTGTTGAGGTCGATGACAACACCCTGGCCACGGATGCCTATGGCAACCGTGCTACGAACATCCCCAGCATCACCGGCACCAATGTTGTTGGCGATGGTACGGTGGATGCAAATATCGACTCCGATCGTCCCAACCTTGAAGGCAGTGTCACGGCAGACCTCAGTGTACTCAGTGCACAGGTCCTCGATGGCGAGAGTGGCGGCGGTGTTGTGGGCGAGCAGTTCTCCAACATCACGGTCGATTTCGTCCTGGATACGTCGGCACCGTTTGATGCGACGGCTATCAGCAACAGCCTGCTGAGCGTGTCTGGCAACGACTCGACTGTCGATGTCTACGGCAACCATTCGCTGGCGACCGGTATGACGGTGGATTCCACCAACATCAATGCGACAGTGGGTGTGCTGAATTCCCAGACCGTTGAAGACGGCGCGATCCTGACCGCGCTACTCGATGATGGGCCTGCCAACAGCGACCTGCTGGACGTCGACGTGTTCGGCAACAGCGCCCCGTTTACTGCTGATCTGTACACCTTTGAAGAATCGAAGTTGCTCGTTGAAGGCAATGAGTTCAGCGCAGAGCTGTATGGCAACCTCTCGGAAGCCAACCTTCTGCAGATCACCGGCACCACCATCAACGATGATGAAGGTGCGACCGCGCTGCCCAACGCGCTGGTCGACCGGACGCTGGGCGCGCCTGGCATTCCAACCACGACCACAACGGCCGGTTTCTCGCTGGTCAACGATCAGTCGGTTGAAGATTTGGGTGAAGTAACGGTCGCGGTAAATCCTGACGCGCCAGGAAGCGAAAACCTGATCGATATCGCGTTCTCGCCGACCGGCAACGGCCAGGTGAATATCCTCGACAGTGAAATCAGCATGAGCCGCAACACTGGCATCGCCAGCGCGGTGATTAACGATGCAACGTCGGGCGTCATCGTGGATGCCGATGCCGGGTTGAACGCCTCGACCTCGCTGGTCAACAGCCAGACGGTTGCGGCTGAAAACTCCAGCCAGAGCCTGACGGTCGATGTCCTGTTGGGTGGTGGCTATGAGTTGTATCTCGAAAATGTCGGGGACATCACGACCACGAATGTCGACGCCAACGAGAACTCGCTCCTGGCCTCTGCTGCACTGAACAATGCCGTGAACTCGGTTTCGGTGTCAGCGACCGGCATGGTCATCACAGATGTGACCGGTGCGGGTGATGCATCTGCAGCAAGGCTCGGTGATAACAGCGAAACCAACAGCGAAGTATCCCTGGTCAACGATCAGTACTTCAACGCGCTGGGCGATGGTGGTGTCGAGGTGGGCTTCAACGGTCGCGGTGTTAATGTCGATATAGGCGTCGGCGAAGGCTCTGGCGATCTGACCCAGAGCTCGGTGAACGCCAATGCCAACACCATTACAGTTCAGACCAGCGGCAACACGGCCAACAACCAGATCGATTTGACTGTAACCAGCATCGATTTGGACGCCGGTGAAGTTGGCGGGACCACGCGACGTGGGCCGGTGGCGACCATTGCGTCCAACCAGCGCGGTGTTCTGCCGATCGAAGGTTCGCTGCAGGGCTTCACCTCTGTCATTGAACGTGTTGGCCCGTCGTTCGTGAATCCCGGCGTAAACGTGCTGCTCGATGGAGATGGTGACGCAGGCGTTCAGAACATTTTCGAAAGCGACATCGTCGCCAACAACAATGAAATCGCAGCCCTTTCGGTTGTGAACGATGTGACCAACACCCTGGTGGTATCGGGGACCTCGTTCTCTCACGGTGACGCCAACGACCCGCGGGCCGAACTGTTCACAGTGGCTGGTGATGATCTCGAATTCTTCAACAGCGCCTTCGGGATCGGCTCTCGCCAGCAGAACGCGTTCAATGTCACGACGGTCGTTAACGACGCGGATATCGATGTCAGCGTTGACGTTGACTCCATCACGCAGTCGGCTATTGCGGCCGACGCCAACTCGGTCGTCGCTTCTTCAGCCGGCAACCGGTCGGTCAATGAGGGCGGCGTCGACTTCGTCAGCAATGAAGGGCAGATGTTCGTCGGCAATGTGCAGCTTTCGACGCCAGAGATCATCGTCGATCCACAGTTCCCAGATGTGGTCGAGCAAACCACGATCTCTTCGGAGATTACGCTGGTCGATATCAACGCCGATGCCGATCAGGGTGACACGGTGCTTAGCGGGTCTGCGGTTTCGACCAGTGAAAACCTGTTGCTGGCCAATTCCATCGCGAACTCCACTCAGCAGCGTCTTGATGTTGCCGGAACCAACCTGTTCAGTTCTTTCGATGGAACCCCTGAAGTTTCTTCAGACTCCGATATTGACGGGTTGAATACGGTCACGGCCGATTACGCCATCCTGAACAGTCAGGGCTCATCGGACTTGGAGACCACCCAGGGCGATATCGTGACGGCGATGGTGACGCAAAGCACCATTGAGTTCGAGGTCAACACCGTTCTGGATGGTGGGCTTCGGGCCGACGAAAACTCGGTCTTTGCCCAGGGCACGCTGGATGCGGCAACCAACTGGATCACCTTCAACGCGGACGCTAATCTGGGTGTTGCAGCCGACGATATCGACTCACCAAGCTCGGCCATCTTCTCGCGCCAGGCCAGGCAGGAAGACAGCTCTGTATTTGCGCTGGTCGATGGCGTTCAAATCGGGAGTGTCGGGTCAATTGATGATATCTCTTCGGATGGCGCCGTTGGCATTTCGATCGACAACAACGCGATTGTGGCCCGGTCGCAGGTCGGTGTCGCGCAGAACCTGATCACACCGACGATCGGTGATGATGGCCAGTATGAACTGACCGCAGGTGCCAGCATCTATGGCAAGGATATCGTACCTTCCGCGACGTTGAGCCTCGATGCTGCGCCGGAGGTGCTGAATGCCGATCACACGATTCTGAACCAGCAGATTAATCTTGGTGCCGACTCGACCGCAATTGTCGGTGGGGATTTTGGTTTCCAGATTGGTGCCAACATCAATTCGGACGCGGTGAACGATGCGGTAACAGTCAACGGCAACGTGATCGAAGCGCTGGCCCGTGGGTTCACCTCGTTGAACCTGGTGGTCCTGAGAGCCGGCGCATCCAGCGATGTGACGGCGATCGTGGCTAATGAGCAACTCACTGGAGGCTCACTCGTCACCGCAAGCATTATCGGTGCGGGCGCCGGCAGTGACGGAATTGGCGTTGCCTTTGATGGCGGTATGGACAATTCCGCCGCCAGCGTTTCGAACAACGGGGTCTTTGCGACGGCGCGGACCAATACATCGACCAACGTGATTGATACCTTTGCCGAGGCAAGCCTGCAGGAATCCTTCGGGGTCACGGTAGACCTCGATCCCTCAGGCGTAACGCCCATCAGCGTCACAGGTGCTGACTACGCGATTCTGAACCAGCAATATGCGGTTGAGGGCGCGACATCGGCGTCTATTACAGGCCTTGGTATCGGGATTGGTGTCGACGGTCCGCTGGACTCCTCGGCGCTTAACGTGAACGGCAACAATGTGATTGCTTTCGCGGTCTCGAATGATGCTTCTAACTCCATCATTGTTAATGCAGGGACGACGAATACGCGGCCCAGCGCGGCGATTGCGAGCGTCCAGTTGAACGGGGGGCAGACGACTATTGCGACCGTCAGCAATGTTTCCGTCGGTATTGGCGGGGTTGGCGGCTCCTCGAGCTCGGCCTCCTCGGTCAGCGGCAACAGCGTCGGCGCCACGGCAGTTGGCAACCGGGCCTTCAGCTCGATCGGCCAGTAAGCCGACGCGTTTAACGCATCAAATCTGGGGGCCGGAACCTGCGTTCCGGCCCCTTTCGTTTGACCGGCTCTGCCCGATCGTTTAGGCAGATCACCATGATTTCAATACGATCCGGGGCGCGCTGGCGCTTCCTTTCGGTAATGGCACTTGCGGGCTGTATGATTTTGGGTACAGCAACCGCTTCCTTTGCGGCGGACCGTCTGGGCAATTACGTGGTTCGGGGCGTCGGGATCAAATCCTGTGTCGACTACCTGGAGGCTGAACAGACCAGTGCAGAAGCGGTGCAGCCCTATGTCTGGTGGATTGAAGGCTATGTCTCCAGCCTGAATCGCCTGATGCCGGATACGGCGGATTCGTCTCCCATTCGGGACCTCGCCATCGTGGCCATCCTGACCCGCAATATTTGCCGGGGCGACCCTTCCCTGCGCATGGAGACGGCACTGGGACGCCTGATGCGGTTCTTTGAGCCCTATCGGCTCACCAGGCTGGGTCCGGTCATCACGGTCGACCACCCTGGCGGCGGTACCGTAGAGGTGTATGAAGAAACGCTGGTGTGGGTGCAGCAGACCCTGGCCGATCAGGACCTTTATGACGGCGCAGCGGATGGCCAGTATAGGGACTCCCTGCGTCAGGCCCTTGCAAGTTATCAAGAGCAACGCGGCTTGCCTGTCAACGGCCTGCCGGATGCGCAGACCCTGCAAGCTCTTTTCCGGGAGTTCCCGGAAGGCCCTGAGGCGCCCCAGTAAGAGCGAGATAAGTCCTCTGGACTGTCACAAAAAATTATCCTGAAATACACGCTGCAGGTGTTATACTTTGCACGGCTGAAGTGAGTGGGTGCTTCATGCGTGCAAGTCGAACGTGCGTATGTCGCTGCAATAGCTTCATAATTTGACTTTTGTGTTGTCGGGCCAATTTGGGCCCTGATGCTTTTGGGGGAACGATCATGAACAGGACTCGTATTCTTACGACGGTCAGCGCACTGGCGTTGACGGCTGGCGTCACAGCCGGTGCCTATGCAGCAGCGGTGCCCAACCTTGCCGTCGATCTGACCAGCCCGACATTGACGACAACCACGCAAGCCGGATCGCTTCAATCAACATCGATTGTCTCTGCGTCCAATGGGCTAACAGCCATTGGTGCAGTCAATAGTGGTTCGCTGGGCTCTAACGTTGCGAGTATTGGCGGGGTCGGCAATACCGCTAACGTCGATGCCAATGTTTTTACAGCGACAGCCATTGGCAACCAGCTGTTCTCTGAATTCGACGCCGGCGCGGTCACGGGCGTTGGGCCCTCAGACAATGGTGGTCTTGCGCTCAGCACCTCCAGCAATGTCGGCGGTACAACTTTCTCAGCGACGATTTCGGGCAATGCCCATGTCAACGATATCGACATTGATGCCGGCGCCTCGGGCAACACCTTCACTTTGGACGGCAATACGCTTCAGTCGAGCACGACCGGTAATGAATCGATCACCAATATCGGGGTCGATATTACCGGCACCGGTATCCCGGCGATCGACGGCACGGTCATCGATGGCGACGTGACGCTTCTCTATAACAGTGCCGAACAGGGCGGCGTCACTGTCGACGCCGGGGCGGCTGACGAATATCAGGCGTCGGCGTCACTGTTGGCGTCGACGGTTCAGGTCAATGCTGTTCTTGAGGCGGCCCCCGCGACAGATGAAACGTTTGCTCTGGTGACGGGTTCGAACATCACCATCACAGTTGACGATGACGACGCTGTTGATGGAGAGAATGTCGTTGGTTCGGCGATCTCCGCGCAGAACAACACGATTGGCGCGTCGATCACCGGCAATGAAGCCCTTACCCAGAACAGCCTGACCAACGGGAACACGAACTCATTTAGCGGTTCAGCGGGCGCCAGTACGGTTCAAATCAATGCCGATGCGGGCGATGAAGTCTTCAACGCCAACATCACCGACTCGTCGATCTCTGCAGGCACGACCACGGATGCCATTGAAGATCTCGATGGCGGTATGGTGACCTTCGTGGGCAACACGCTTCAGGCCAGTGCCCAGGCGAACACCTCGGTCACGTCGCTGACGACCAGTGGATTGACCATCGCAGGCCCAAACGAGACCGCTGCAGCTTTTGGCAATGTTTCGGAGTCCTTGGGTGACGATTCCAGCACAGTGACAGCGGATTTGTTCGCCGCAAACGCCCAGTTGAATGATTTTGATACCTTGGCGTCCATCGATGACGGCAGCGAATTGCGGGTTCAGACCTTATCAGCGGGCGATGGGGCCGGGTCCACAATCACGGTGACCGGCAATACGGCCAATGCGTCTGCCAGCGGCAATGCTGGAACCACAAGCGTTGACGTCAATGCCGGTGGCGACCCTGCAGCCCGGGTCGAGGCGATCGCGGCGATCAACAGTTCACAGTTCAATACCGGCGAACAGACGGCCACCAATGAAGCCCTGCTGGCCGTTAATGTAGCGCCGACCAGCGCCGACCTGATCGCTGCAAGCACGATCAACGTCAGCGGCAACGAGCTGTCTTCCAATGCGCGCGGTAACGAGCAGTCCAGCAGCCTGGCGGTCAGCGCCACAACCATCGACTCCGATGTTTTCGATGCGACGCCGGGCGCCTCGTCTACGAATTCACGGTCAACTGAAACCATTTCCGTCGATGCGGATTTCAGCGTCCTCAGCACCCAGATTCTCGAAACCGGCGCCAGCATGATCTCGAACACGACCGGGGCCGTTGATGTTGATTTCGGCGACGGTGGCGCAGATGTTGATAATGCTGAGCTTATCGTGTCCGACAATAGGGTGAGCGCGGAGGCGATTGGCAATTTGTCAACAGAGGCGAGCCTGACGCTGACCGGTACAACGGAAGACGGTGAGGGGTTCACCGGCGCCGTTACCAACCTGCAATCCGTCGAAGATGACGTTGTACTGCAGGCGATCGTCGATCCGACGGCGGTGACGCCCACCGACATCATTGATGTCGATTCCGATGCCACATCCTTCACTTTCAATTCTCTTGATGTCGACAACAATACGATCACCGCGACGATCTACGGCAACCTTGCGGACGGCTCCACCAATTCGCTCAGCGTTACCGGCAACCGGATCAGCGACAACGGTCAGACCTTGCCTTTGACTACGGTTGATCGGTCCGGGTCGCTGGTCCCGAACACGACCAGCCGCGCGGGCTTCCGGCTTGTTAATGACCAGGGTATTGAGGACATAGGCACCGTGATCGCGTCCATCTCGGATACGGAGGGCGAGTTCATTTCCGTTTCGCTTGTCAATGGCGGCGCCAATACGCTCGTGATTACAGACTCTGATGTTTCCGTGGACGAGAATACGGTGCGCGGACAGGTCAATCTGAACGACGCGACGTCGGTAATCGCGCTCGACGGAAACTCGGTCGATGCGTCTTCGGCGCTCGTGAATACGCAGTCGGTGATTGCCCAGTCGGCGGCCACATCTGCTGAAGTATTTGTCATCATTGAAGGCGATATCGACCTGACGGTGTTGGCCTCCGGTACCGCCGCGCGCAACACGCTTACCACTAATGACAATACAGTCGCCGCCATCGGTCAGCTCAATGTTGCCGATAATGATCTTTCCGTGACGGCAAACACGCAGACGCTCAGTGAAACATCCGGCATTGGCGCGGCGACACTCAATACGCAACTGGGCAGCACCGGCGTCGAAACCTCGGTGATTGGTGAAAATTCGATCACCAATGATCAGGTCTTTGAAAGCCTCCGGAACTCGGGGCTCAACGTATCGGTTAGTGATACGAATATAGAAATCGATTTCGGCACCGCTGACGGTAATCTGGAAACGTCGACTGTCGCGGCTGATGACAACACGCTGCAGGCCCTGGCGCAGGGCAATGTCACGGCCAACGATATTGATCTGGACGTTAATACTTTCGACCTTACAGGCGCCGAAGAGGGCAGCACGGCGGCCCGCGGTCCGGTCGCGACCATCGGGTCCAATCAGCAGGGTCTGGCCCCGGATGAAGGGGCCATCGATGCGTCAATCGCCAACACGCTGATCAGCGTCAACGCCGATGATGTGGACGACGATATACTGACGTCCGAACTGACGGCGGATGGCAACACGATCACCTCAATGGCGCGTGCCAATTTTGCCGACAACGGCTCCTCCGATCCCGTAACCGGCGATCGGGTGAATGGGATTGTCGTCTCCGGTACGACGTTCACACCGGCTGATGCCGAAGAAACCCGCGCGGAGGTTGAAGTCGGTGGTGGCGTTGACCTTGAAATAACCAATGCGTCCTTCGCCATCGGCAACCGTCAGGTGAACGATTTGAGCGTCTTCTCATCACTGACCAATACGGATATTGACGTCAGCACGGTGAGCGCCAATGCAACGGATGAGATCACGGGCAGCACGATTTCGGCGTCCTCCAACGTTCTTCTGTCGCAGGCGCGCAGCAACGATGCCGTGAATGCAATTGAGCTTGATTTTGTGACGAATGAAGCAGCGGCCTTTATCGCCAACTATCAAGGGCCTGTGGATGCGACTGTCTCGGTCGCCTCTAACATTGTCGATGTTGATATCAGTGCGGACGCCAATGTCGGCGACGGTGCGACAGGGCTCAGCGGCACGGATGTGTCCGTCGACAACAACCAGATTCTGTCGCTGGCCTCCGCCAACCGGGTGGTGAACGAGCTGTTTACGTCGGGGACCACGCTGGGCGGCTCGACGGCGGCGACAGATACGTTGCCGGAAGTTGAGGGGACTTTCGGTTTGGCACCATTTATTGCCAATGTCGATTACGGCATTATCAACCGTCAAGGCACCGTCGGCGATGCATCCCATGCGGTGCAGGCGCAAATCACCAACACGACGATCGAGTTTGAATCCGCGGGCATCGTCAACTCGTCTTCCCTGTCTGCCGACAGCAACGCTCTGCTGGCACAATCAATTATCAGCGATGCGGATAATACGCTACGCATCAATGCGGACCCGGCGGACAATGGCGCTAATGTCGGCTCTGCCGATGATCCCGTTAGTGCGGCGATTCTGTCGCGCCAGATTGAGGAGACGTCAACATCGGAAGCGGCCATCGCGAACACGCAGATCGGCAGTGTCGGAAGTGTCGAGGACATTGACAGTGAGGAGTCGGTCAGTATTTCGATCGACGGCAACCGCATTGAGGCGGAAGCGAGTATCGGGGCTGCCGATAATGTTCTGACCGTCGATGCAGGCGCTAACATTATAGGCCTCAGCGGAACAGGGGGCGATGGCGACAATCTTGATACGTCTCTCGGTCTCTCACTCAATGCGGATTATTCTGCTCTGAACCAGCAAAGCGGTAGCGGCACGGCAACGACGAGCTCTGTTGGCGGCGGTCTGCAGATCGGCGCGAATATCGGCACCGAGGCTGTCGGCGATTCCGTAACGGTTGACAATAACCTTGTCGAGTCGGAAGCAATCGGCTTCCGCTCGCTCACGGGTGTCGTGTTGACAGCGGGCGCCAACCTTGACGTAACGGCGCAGGCCTCCAATCGCCAGAGCCTTATTGATTCAACGCAAACTGCCAGCCTGACAGGCGCTGGCCCGGGCGTCGATGGCATCGGATTGGATTTGGCCGGCCCTGAGGCCAGCCTGGATTCCAGCCTGTCTGTCTCCAACAACGACCTGATCGTGAACGCGCAGGGGCTTGTGGCAACAACCATCGTGAATGCTGATGCGGGGGCTAATCTGGCGTCAACGGCGACGGAAGACGGGCCCACTGCCCTCGGTGCCGCAGGGCTGCTTGTCGACAACGCTCTGTTGACGGCGGCTAGTGTTCAGGTCACCGTTGGGGGCGGCACCTTCGCGACACTTGGCGGCGGCGGCCTGGGCGTTGGCATCTCCGCGCCCGGCCTGACCGGATCGTCGCTGGATGTTGTCAGTAATGACGCCATCGCGACGGCCACGGGTAATCAGGCGTTGAATTCAGTCGTCGCGGGTGCTGCGGCGGGGATGGCTGGTGGCGACGGCTTGAGCCTGGAGATAGATTCTGGTGTAACCACTGCCGTCGCAGATGCTGATCTTGTAGCCGGAAATGCTCAGGTGTTGATTTCTGGCGCTACGGACCCGGCGGTGGGCGTGACCGTAAGCAATCTGGTCTTCCAGGCGACAACAGCCGGTGCGCTTGATGCCGCGTCAATTTCTGTCGATGGCAACCGCGCGATCGGTCAAGCCATCGGCAACGATGCGACCACCACAGTGGCGATCAACGCGGGCATCGGCAATGACCTGCCGTCGGCCGCCGTGCTCAGCAGTCAAACGACACAGAATGCAACGATTACGTCAACTGTTTCCGGTGTGACGATCGGCGCCACAGGCATAACCGGTGCCACGGGCAGCAGCGTGTCGGTCAGCGGCAACACCGTGGGCTCAACCGCCATCGGCAACCGCAGCTTCTCATCGATTGGTGCATCGAACTAACCAGGGACAATCCTATCTCTATTGTTGGAAGGGCCGGAACGGCGTTCCGGTCCTTTCCATTTGGTGGTAACAAGACCGTATAACAGTATGGGTGAGCAGGTATGACGATCAGGTCTTGGACGGCGGCGTTGGCATTGGGCGCTGGTTTATGGGCGTCCGGCGTTGCGACGCAGAGCATGGCAGCAGATGCTGACAGCAACTACATTGTGCGTGGCTATGGCGGCCAGCCCTGTCAGGCCTATCTGACGGCGGTCACCTCCAGTATTGAGGAGGTTCAGCCTTATCTGGTGTGGATGGAAGGCTATATCAGCGGGGTGAACCGGCTTCAGACCGAAACGTTCGATGCTTCGCCGATTATTCCATCGGCGGACATGGGACAGCTTGTCGCGACCCTGTGCCAGCAATCGCCCGATGCTCAGTTTGAGCGCGCGGTCCTTGCATTGCTCGAACTGTTCAAACCCTACAGAATCCGGGAACAGTCGCAATTGATCGAGATGACCGTCGGTGACACAAGCGGGGCTATCCGGCAGGAAACCATGCGCTGGATGCAGGAAAAGATGATCGAGAAGGGCTTCTTTACTGCCACACCCGATGGTCGGTTCGGACCCGATACCCAGCTCGCGCTGCGTGCCTATCAAAGAGCCCGGGAATTGCCGGTCACCGGCGTGCCTGACGGAGAGACCATCGTCAACTTCATTCGGGAGGATATCCAGGCGCCGGGTACAGAGGCCGCACAGTGAGGCGTGCCGTACCAGTATGGGCGGTATTGGCCGCGATGATTTCTGCGGCCATGGCGCTTCCAGCGTCCGCGCAACAGACAGAAACGCGCCAGGATTACGCGCTGTGGCAACTCTACTGCGCGCCTGAGCCGCAACCCGATACGATCGCCTGTGAAATCCGCCAGTTGCTGAAGAACAGCGCCAATCAGTTTGTGGCGGGCCTGTTTTATACGGAAGTCGATAATCTGGGCGTCTTCATGCTGCGGGTAACACCGGCGCTGGACGACAAGTTGAAGTCAGGGGTGATGATGCAGGCGGATAATGGTTTTGGAACAGATGCGTTTCGGTACATCGGCTGCGATACGCTGGGCTGTACGACCAGGCTGCCTATGAAGCAGGTTGTGGTTGGTCTCATCGAACGGGGCAACGCACTCACAATGACGTTGGGTCCGGCGGCCCCGTCGCCCTACGCGGTGACTTTCCAGCTCAACGGCTTCCCCGAGGCGCTGGCCGCGCTTCGGGCACGGTAAACCCGGCGCGGTCCTCACTTGCCATCACGGCCCTGAAACAGATCTGTGCTCTTTTTGTAATCTGATGCTCAGCTGCTGAAAGCTCGGCGACGCGCGACTTGTCGGAGGTGCCATCTTTCGCTGCTGATCGCCAGCCCGGTAAAATCGTTGCTGGCCCTGGTTCGGCCAGATCGGCCGCTTTGGCTCATGGTCATGACCTTTAGCCTTCTACCCGTTTTGATTGTTCAGATTGGGAAGGCAATCGACCGACGCGCGCATTCCGCTGTAACGCTCTAAAGTCTTTCGGGAAGCCCCTGAAATCGTTTATTCTCTGCCGCGAAACCAAACTGGGCAGGGGGCCTCAGTTGCAGGACAGTTCTACGATCTTGGCCGCGATGTTGTCCGCCATACGGCGTGATCTCGAGTCGACGCTCGTCCCCGATATGCCGACAGCCCATGCGCGCAGTGCGGCTGGAATGATGAGCGAGTTGCTCGCCTACCTCAGTATCTGGCAACGCGACCTGCGGGAACACATGCCACAGGTCGCGACGGCGCAGCAGGCGGTGATCAACCGTGCGACCGCCTTGCTGCAGCGGATGGGTGGCCAATTGCCGGCGATGACGGCATCCGAGACCCGGCTGCTTGAAAGTCCCGGCGGGTCGGCGGAATATGGTCGGTTGCAGCAGGAACTAGATCAGACGATTGAGGCACTGACCCGCATGGCGGGCGACCCGTCGGCCAGACTGTCGTCCGATGCCATTCGCGACGTGCTGGCGCAGTCGGTGGATACGGAGCTGGATTTGCTCGACCGGGAATTGACCCTTGTCGACGAAGAGCGCGACTATTTGGCGCCGCCTCGGTCTGCTGAGGATTTGGGTGTGACGCATGATGCGTTGACGGATTTTGTGCGGTCCGGATTCCCGGGCGATCCGGGGGCCACGATCAAGGCGCTCGAGCCGATCTCGGACGGTGCCGGTAAAGACAGCTACCTCTTCACCCTTCGTGCGGCGACGGGGCGCTGCCGTCGGCTGGTCTTGCGCCGCGATCCGGCAGTCGCCGTCGGTGACAACAGTGTTGTGGACGAGTTTGCGTTGCTCAAGCGGCTCTTTGACCTTGGTTTTCCGGTTGCGGAGCCGGTCTATTGTGAATCCGACCCGGTTCCGCTGGGCCAGCCCTTTAGCTTGAACGGCTATATCGAAGGCGAAAATGGGACGGCCGCGTGGGAGGAAGACCGCGAGGCCAAATATGATATCTGTTTCTCACTGGCACGGATTCTGGGGCGGCTACATACTCTGACCCCGCATCAGCTCAACGGAGTTATCGCACCCACGGCGGGTTCACCGCAAGATCATCTCCGGCAATATATCGCGCGCTGGCACGATCTTTGGCTGCGCCGGCGCCTGCATGCGTCACCAACATTAACAGCAGCTTTCCATTGGCTGCTGGAGAACGTGCCGCACAATATCGACCGGCTGGCCCTGCTGCATGGCAGTGTCGGTTTTGACAAGGTCCTTGTCCGTGGGGGGCAAATCCAGGGCCTGTTGGAGTGGGAGTTCGCCCATCTTGGCGACCCGGTGGAAGAGCTTGACCATTGCCGCCAATTCGTCGAGCCGCTGGTCTCCTGGACCATGTTCCTGGAAGAATACCGCGCCGCGGGGGGTGGAGAATACAGCGAACGCAACGCCCGCTTTCATGCGGTCTGGCGCGGTGTCCGTAACGCGGTGTGTTGTTCTGTCGCATGGGAGCAGTTCCTGAACGGTGACGCGCCGGCGCTTAAAATGGCCTATCAGGGTGTCCCGCTCTATCACCGCTTTGTTCGCGACACGGCGCGGCAGCTGCAAAAAGAGCTGCAATAGGCGCCAATTGAAGGTCGAAACACTTCTTCCCCTTGGCAAGGTCGATCCCGGTCTGAGAACGGCTGAGACACCGTTTGATATCGCCTCTGTCCCGCATGATGCGGCTCTGGTTGAAGCGCTGGGCTATGATGGCCTGATGGTCGAAGAGACCAAGGACGATCCGTTCGCGGTGATGGCGCTGGCGGCCCAGGCGACGCATCGTTTGTCGCTGGGGACCGCTGTCGCCATTGCCTTTGCGCGCAGTCCGACGGTGACTGCGATGTCCGCCTGGACAATACAGAAGCTGTCTCAGGGACGGTTCACGCTGGGTCTTGGCCCTCAGGTCAAAGGCCATATCGAGCGGCGCTACGGCATGAACTGGTCTGCTGCCGGGCCCTGGATGCGGGATTATGTCGGTGCTGTCCGGGCGGTCTGGCGCAGCTGGCAGAGCGGGGAGCGCCTGGCGTTCGAAAGCGAGCACTACAATCTCAGCCTGATGGTGCCGCTATTCAACCCTGGCGCGGTCGACCATCCGGACATTCCCATTCATCTGGCCGCCGTCAACCCGGTGATGTGCCGGGTCGCGGGCGAAGTCGCCGACGGCATGCGCCCACACCCGGTATGTACCCGCCACTACATCGAAAGCGTGATGTTGCCCAAAGCGCGGGAAGGCGCGGCCCGTGCAGGCCGTGCGCTGGATGATTTTGCTGTCTGCATGAAACCGCTGATCGCGACCGCGGCGGATGAAGAGGCGCTGCAGGCGAAAATTCGGGACGTCCGCGCGCGGGTCGCCTTTTACGCGTCTACTCCAGCCTATCGGCGCTGCTTCGACGTTCATGGGCTTGGAGAGCTTGCGAGAGACCTCTCGGTCCTGTCGAAAGCGCAACGCTGGGAAGAAATGCCGGACCTGATTGATGATGCGACCCTGAACCTCTACGCGGCCATCGGTACCTATGATCAGATTGCCGGGCGGCTGCGGGAGCGCTATGGCGGCATCGTCACCAATGTCGAATTCAGTATTCCTGTTGCAACCCCGGCGGACCATGACCAGCTGGCCCAACTGGTGGCTGATGTGAAAGCGTCATGATCGCGCGCTTGATCTCGCGCGCGCAAAGCCATCATAATCATTCCAACCTTCACGCGTGCAGGATCATCAGGTGCGCGTCAATCAGGGGGATGGGGATAGATGCAGTATCAATCACCGGCAACGGTGGAAGACGCCGTTGCCTTGCTGGCCGGCGCGGAAGGCACGCCAAAGGTTCTGGCGGGCGGCACGGACCTTCTCGTGCAGTTGCGCTCGGGCTTCATCGAGCCGGATCTGGTTATCGACCTGAAACGGATCGACGAATTGAGAAGCATCAAGCAGGATGCAGGCGGTTTTCGGATCGGGGCAGCGGTGTCCTGTGCCGAACTGGGCGAACACGAGGCGTTGACCGCAGCCTGGCCAGGGGTCGTTGAAGCGGCGCGGCTGATCGGGTCGGAACAGATACAAAGCCGCTCCAGTCTTGGCGGGAACCTCTGCAACGCGTCGCCAGCGGCAGATACGGTGCCGGCGCTCATCGCCGCCCGGTCCGTCTGCACAGTCGTGGGCCCGGACGGCGCACGCGACGTACCCGTGGAAGATATTGTCACTGCGCCCGGCGAGACGTCGCTCGCCAAGGGCGAGATCGTTGTTTCGTTCCAGCTTCCCGCCCGTCCGGAATCTGCTGCTGATGCCTATCTTCGGTTCATTCCACGCACCGAGATGGATATCGCTGTCGTAGGGTCGGGCGTCAGTCTGGTGCTGGATGGGGACGGAACCGTTACGGAAGCCCATGTCGGCCTGGGGGCCGTCGCACCGACGCCTCTTTTGGTGTCGGATGCCGGTGCCGCGCTGATCGGTACCCGATGCGATGACACGGCGCTGGACGCTGCGGCGGCGGCGGCGAGCGCCGCGTGCAATCCCATCGACGACAAACGCGGCACCATCGAGTACCGCGTCCGCGTCGCGGGTGTTTTGACCAAGCGGGCGGCGGCTGCCGCCTATGACCGCGCCAGGAGTAAGTGAAGA
Organism: Alphaproteobacteria bacterium; assembly: GCA_046290575.1. Lineage (GTDB taxonomy): Bacteria > Pseudomonadota > Alphaproteobacteria > SMXS01 > SMXS01 > JANQQJ01. The sequence continues at coordinate 505,272 of JBKAGX010000001.1, forward strand.
TGGCGAAACAACATGTAACCACGACCATAAATGGCGATCCCGTCGAATTCCTGTGCGAACCGGATCAAACGGTATTGGACGTGCTGCGCGATGTCTTGGGCCTGACCGGCAGCAAGGAAGGCTGTGGTACCGGCGATTGCGGGGCCTGCAGCATCATTGTCGATGGCCGCCTGACCTGTGGTTGCCTGATGCTGGGCGCTGAGGCTGAAGGCAGCGAGATCACCACGGTTGAAGGCATTGCACAGGGCGATCAGCTTCATCCGGTACAACAGCGCATCCTGGAAGAAGGCGCCCTGCAATGCGCGTTCTGCACACCCGGTTTCGTGGTCGCTGCCAAGGCGCTGATCGATCACAATCCGGACCCGACCGAGACCGAAACGCGCTACTGGCTGGCGGGCAATCTGTGCCGCTGTACCGGCTATGACAAGATTATCCGCGCGGTGATGAACGCCGCTGCTGACGTTCGAGGAGAAGCCGCATGACCTATGAACCGAAAGACCTGAAAGTCGTCGGCACCCGGCCGATCCGCCCGGATGGCGTGGACAAAGTAACCGGCCGGGCCAATTTCGGCGCGGATCACACCATGCCTGGCATGCTGTGGGGTCGCATTCTGCGCAGCCCGCACGCCCACGCCCGGATCATCAAGATCGATGCGTCGAAGGCCGAGGCCCTGCCGGGCGTCAAAGCGGTGGTGACCGGTGCCGATCTTGCCGATGTGCAGGGCACCGTCGAGGCGGGTGAGTCAGCTGCGAACATGCGTGACCTGTCGCGCAATGTGCTGGCGGACGACAAGGTGCTCTATGACGGGCATGCGGTAGCGGCTGTTGCGGCGACGTCCGACAAGATCGCACGCGACGCGCTGAAGCTGATCGAGGTCGACTATGAGGTGTTGCCCTTTGTGCTCGACGTTGATGACGCGATGAAGGCGGATGCGCCTCTGCTGCATGACGACATGTTCACCGAGGGGGTCGAGCCAAAGCCGGAGACACCGTCCAACGTGGCCAAGAAGATGGTGATCGGTCTCGGCGATATCGAGGAAGGCTTCGCCAAGGCGGATATCATTGTTGAGCGGACTCTGAAGACCGCGCCGGTGCATCAGGGCTATATCGAGCCGCATGCCTGCGTCGCCAATATTGGTGAGGATGGACAGGCTGTTGTCTGGTGCTCCAGCCAGGGACAGTTTGTTATCCGCGATCTGTGCGCGCAGCTGCTGAAAATGGACGCATCCAACGTCCGTGTCATCCCTGCGGAAATTGGCGGCGGGTTTGGCGGCAAGACAACCGTTTATCTCGAACCCGTGGCGCTGCTGCTCTCGGGCAAGGCGAACCGCCCGGTCAAAATGATGATGACCAGAGGTGAGGTGTTCCGGGCCACGGGCCCGACCTCGGCCTCGTCCATGGATATCAAGATCGGGGCGACGCGGGACGGCACCATCACCGCCGCCAGCGCCGAATTCCGCTTCCAGGCGGGGGCGTTCCCCGGCTCGCCTGTGATGGCGGCGTGTATGGCGTCCTTTGCGCCCTACGATCTCGAAAATGTCTCGATCACCGGTTATGACGTGGTGACCAACGGCCCCAAGGTGGCGGCTTACCGGGCGCCCGGCGCGCCGCAGGGTGCCTATGCCGTCGAGACCGCAATGGACGAGCTGGCGCGCGAACTCAATATGGATCCGATTGATTTCAGGGCGCAGAACGGGGCTCGTGAGGGCACCAAGGCGGCCTATGGCCCCACCTTCAAGGTGATCGGCAATCTTGATTGCCTGAGCGCGGCGAAAGACCACCAGCACTACAAGACCAATCTGGGGCCCGATCAGGGGCGCGGTGTCGCCAGCGGCTTCTGGTTCAATATTGGCGGGCAATCTGCGGCAACCGTCGCGGTAAACCCGGATGGCACCATTACCGTTGTCGAAGGCAACCCTGATATTGGCGGCAGCCGGGCCAGCATGGCCATGATGGCGGCCGAAGTGTTCGGTGTGGCGATGGAGAAGGTTCGCCCCATCATCGCGGATACGGCCTCCGTGGCGCACAATGATGTCACTGGCGGCAGCCGTGTGACGTTCGCGACCGGTATGGCGGTGACCCAGGCGTCGGAAGACGCCGTCAACCAGCTGAAGACGCGGGCGGCCAAGATGTGGGATGTCGATCTGGACCAGATTGTCTGGAAAAGCGGTGCGGCCCATACGGCCACGAAAGACACGTCACTGTCGCTGGCCGATATCGCGGCACAGTCGGCGCGCACCGGCGGGCCGATCACCGGGCATGCGTCGATCAACGCCAAGGGGGCCGGGCCAGCCTTTACCACGCACCTTTGTGATGTCGAGGTCGACCGGGAAACCGGTGCGGTCAAAATCCTGCGCTACACGGCGATTCAGGACGCGGGCCGGGCGATCCACCCCAGCTTTGTCGAGGGCCAGATGCAGGGCGGTGTCGCCCAGGGCGTCGGCTGGGCGCTTAATGAGGAATATATCTACAGTACCGACGGCAATATGGAGAATCCGGGTTTCCTGGATTACCGGATGCCGGTGGCGTCTGATCTGCCGATGATCGACACCGTCGTGGTCGAGGTGCCCAACCCGAACCACCCCTTTGGTGTGCGCGGCGTCGGCGAGGCACCTATCGTGCCGCCGCTGGCTGCGGTTGCCAATGCGGTCTATGACGCGGTCGGCGTGCGGATGACCGAACTGCCGATCTCGCCGCCCCGGCTGCTCGCGGCCATTGACGCCTACGCCAAGGCTGCCGAGTAGCGATGGCACGCGTTATTCTGTCGGGCGACCTTGCCCGGCGGTTCGCCGGTGGCGATACGGAACTCGAGGTGCCGGGCGAGACTGTTCGCCGGTTGATTGCGGTTCTTGATGAACGCTATCCCGGTATTGGCGAAGTGCTCAGCGGTCATGACATGGCTGTTGCCATAGACGGGATCATCCATCAGGACGGGCTCTATGAGCCCGTGCCCGAGGATGCGGAGGTGTTCTTTATGCCCGCGATCAGAGGCGGCTAGCGACCGCCGTCCACGTCCAGCAGGGCGCCGGTCGTATAGGCGGAGGCGTTTGAGGCGAAATAGAGCGCAGCGCCAACCACCTCATTGGGTTCGCCGATCCGCTGCAATGCGAAGTTGTTCCGGGCGCGTGCTTCTGCTGCTTCGATATCCCAGGCCTTGCTGATATCCGTGCGAAATGCGCCGCAGACAATGCAATTGACCCGGACATTCGGACCAAAAGCGCGGGCATAGCCTTGCGTCATGGCATTGAGGCCGGCTTTGGCAGCAGCATAGGGGATCACATCTGCGGTCGGGTGGTGCGATGCGATGGACGAGATGTTGATGATCGAGCCCCCATCATCTTCGGCCATCCTGCTGCCGACCACTGCTGACAGCCGGAAAGGCCCTTTTAGATTAACGTCCAGCACCTTGTCATAAAGCGCCTCTGTGACGTCGGTGATCTTTTCGTAAAGTGGTGACATGCCGGCATTGTTGACCAGAATGTCGACCTTGCCGAACCGGTCATAGGCCGCCTTTGCCAAATCATCCATCTGGTCCCAATGGCTGACATTGACGGCATGGGCCATGGCTTGTTGGCCGGTTTCTTTTTCGATTTCCGCAGCTAACGCTTCGCAGCTTTCGATTTTGCGGCTGGCGATAATGACGTCGGCGCCGCGTGCGGCAAACGCTTTGACCATCTGCTGGCCGAGGCCGCGGCTGCCGCCGGTGACCAGTGCGACTTTGCCGGATAGATCGAATAGATCGCTCATCTTTTTCCTCCCCCTGAATCGGTTGGGCCATAAGCTATCATATAAGGCGCGCCCTTCCAGCAGGTCGGGACGGTAGGCTGGTCGAAAAGGTAACGATACGGGGAAAAACTGATGACGCTTAGACTGATTGGTGCCGGTTTTGGACGGACGGGGACCCTGTCTCTTAAGGGCGCGCTGGAGCAAATCGGCTTCGGTCCCTGCTATCACATGCTCGAAGTGGTCGGAAATGAAGGGGCGGCTGATCACTGGTACCGTGCCGCCTGTGGCGATGCGGTCGATTGGGATGTCGTGTTCCAGGGCTATGAAGCCACTGTCGACTGGCCGGCCTGCAACTTTTACCGGGAACTGGCCGACCAATATCCAGACGCTAAAGTGTTGCTCTCGGTCCGGGATCCTGAACGCTGGTATCAAAGCTGCCAGGATACGGTCTTCGCGACCATGAAAGCAGATTACAGCCAAGCGCCGCCGCCCATGCAGGCGCAGATGCGGATGGTCCGCAAACTGATCGTAGAAAACACATTCGGTGGCGATCTTGACGACAAAGCCAACGTGCTCACCGTCTTCGACCGGCATGTTGAAGAAGTGAAAGACACGATTCCTGCTGACCGGCTGCTGGTCTATGAGGTGCGCGAAGGGTGGGCGCCTCTTTGTCAGTTCCTTGGGGTGGATGTGCCAGATGGGCGATTCCCGCGCGTGAATACGACAATGGAGTTTCAGGCCAGGATTGCCGAGGCGTGCCGCGCACAAGACTGATCCTGCATAAGACTCGCCAACTATAGGCCACGCTGCTACTATCCCGTGCATTGGGCTTTGGGAACCTGCCCCGGACAATGTTCGGGGCCCCGTTTTTCGTGGGGTTCCCAGATGGCAAAATTTGAACAGTCAGATAGTACGATCGTGGCAATGACTGCCCAGAAAGCAGAGTTGGTGCAACCAACGTCCAAGCTTTTTGAACTGTTCCTTCGCCATACGCCGGCTGCGATTGCCGTTTTTGACAGGGACATGCGTTATCTCGCGGCGTCTGACCGCTGGTACAGCGACTATGAGCTGGACGGCGAGGATCTGATCGGCAAATGCCACTACGACATTTTTCCACAGATGCAGGACTGGCGCCGTGACCGGCACAGGCGGTGCATGGAAGGTGAAACATTCAAGTCCGAAGAGGAGTATTACCGTCGAACCGATGGGTCCATGGTTTGGATCAAGACCGAGATGGTGCCCTGGCGGGATGACGCTGAGGATATTGGCGGATTGATCGTTTTCTCCGAAGTAATCACTGAGCAGAAAAAGCTCCGCGATCAGCTTCAGGCCAGTGTGGACAGACTGAATCGGTCCGAACTCATTGGCGAAACCGGAACATGGGAATGGACTGTCGAAACGGATACGGTGACCTGGAGCCCGGGGCTGGAACATGTTGTCGGCCTGGGTGTTGAAGACAACACGGACCGGATAGGCACCCTCGACTATGTGCACCCGGACGACCGCCACATTGTTGAAGATCTGTCGCGGGACGCGCTGGCGGGCCTGAAGCCTTATGACGGCGAGTGGCGCATCGTGCGGCCTGATGGCGCGATCCGACATGTCCATTCGAAAGGCGAGATTATCCGTGATGAGGACGGCAAAGCCGTCACGATCATCGGCGCGATGCGGGACATTACCGAGGTTAAGAAAGCACAGCAGGAGACCCGATTGCGGGACCAGGCGATCGATCAATCGCCGGTGTCGTTGGCGGTCACGGATATGGACGGGGTGATCGTCTATGCCAACCGTGCCTTTGTCTCCGCCAGTGGCGTTGACAGTAAAAACGACGCTATCGGCATCAATGGACGAGAATTCTTGAGTGACGCCCAATTGGCGGAGGACATTTTTGCCTCGCTGGTTCGTAATGGAGAATGGACGGGTGACATCACCGTTGAGGACGCAGACGGTTACCCCCGTCAATATCAGACCATCGCCCGCAACGTGTTGGATGAGGCCGGCAATCCATTCCGGATGGTGGCGAGCTATCTGGATGTGACCGAACAGCGCCAGGCCGCAAGCCAACTTGAACAGAGTGAGCGCAGGCTTCGTCAGGCGCAGCAAATGGCGCAGGTGGGAAGCTGGTCCTATGACGCGGTCAACCACACTTATCACATCCCGGAGGATACCAGGGCGTTCCTGGGCCTGAGTGAAGAATATGAGTCCTATGGCCCTGATCAGGCGCGGGCGTTCATTCATCCAAAAGATCAGGACAGGATTGAAGCGCGGATCATGCGGGTGTTGTCCGGAGAGGTCGCGCGGAGCGAGGATCAGTACCAATTCGTGACGTCCTGGGGGGGCACGCGTCATGTAAGGGTCATTACCAACGCCGAAAAAGACGGCAATGGGAACGTCATTGGCCTCAACGGCGTCATTCAGGATGTGACATCGATCAAAAAGATTGAGGCCGCGCGCCTTGAGAGCGAGCGGGCATTGCAGTCCCTGATCGATAATCTGCCAGGGGCGGTCTATCGCTGTGAAATCGACGATGACTGGACCATGCGCTATGTCAGCGAAAGTGTCGAAAGCCTGCTGGGGTATACACCCGACGAGCTGATCGACAGCCGGGTAACGTCGCTAGGCACTTTGATCCATCCTGATGATTCCGGGCGCGTGCGCGATATCGTCCAGGATGCGGTCGATGGCGGCCGTGGATTCCAGATGTCCTATCGAATTCATGATCGTTCCGGCCGGGTTAAGTGGCTGTTGGAGCACGGAACAGCGATTTATGATGAGAATGGCCAGCCGATCGCGCTGGAAGGCTATCTGACCGACGTGACGGATCAGCAAGAAGCCGTCGCGGCGCTTGAAAGCAGTGAGACGCGGCTTTCCGCCATCATGCAGGCGGCCCCGGTCGGCATCGTCACCATGGACACAAACGGACTCATTCAATCAGTCAATCCGGCGGTTGAGCGCATCTACGGCTACAGCACGGATGAGTTGGTCGGCCGGGAGGTGTTCAGCCTTTATCCGGAAAAGTTGGCTGCTGAAATGAAAGCGCTCCACCGTGCCTTCGACCCGGCATCAAAGACCCGCTACCTCAACACCGGTGTTCACGAATTCGCCGGTCTGCGCAAGGACGGTACAGAGTTTCCCGTGCAGATTGCCATGACTGACTACGTTATTGGCGGTGAGAGGCGGTTCGTTAACTGTGTTCTGGATGTAACCGATCAAAAACAGGCCGAGGAACAACTGCGTCAGGCGCAGAAACTCGAAATGGTGGGGCAGCTTACCGGCGGCCTTGCGCATGATTTCAACAATCACCTGATGGCTATTCAGATGAATATCGAGTTGTTGCTGGATCGCATTGGTGGTGATCAGGAGGCTGTCGAATTCGCAGAATCAGTGCTGTCGTCGGTCGGCCGCAGTGCTGAGCTGACCGGTCGTCTGCTCGCCTTCTCGCGCCGTCAGGCGCTTCGGCCACGGGTTGTTGCCGCCAATCAACTGGTAACGGATACAGCGCGTTTGCTGCGCCGGACCCTAGGGGAAACCATTTGCATTGAAACAGATCTTGCAAGTGATCTGCCCCAGATTGAAGCGGACCCGGGACAGTTGGAAAACGCGCTTGTGAACCTTGCGGTTAACGCCCGTGATGCCATGCCTGGCGGCGGCCGACTGATTGTCCGAACAGGTGTCGACCATGCCCCGGTGTCCCAGGACGAGGGCGGCGAGGTGGGAGAGTACGTGAAGATCTCTGTCGAGGATGATGGTGACGGGATGTCCGACGCCGTTATGGCGAAAGTGTTCGAGCCGTTCTTCACCACCAAGGAAGTGGGCAAAGGTACGGGTTTGGGTTTGAGCATGGTCTATGGCTTCGTCAAGCAATCCGGCGGTCATATCGAGCTGGCGAGTGAGGTCGGAAACGGAACGGTGATTGAGCTTTACTTCCCGGTCGCAAAGGCTGCTCTTCATGAACCCGCAAAGGCCGAGTCTCAAACGGCGGTTCCCGGTGGCCATCAGCGCATCATGCTGGTGGAAGACGACCCCGATGTCCGGTCCACCGTAACCACGCTCTTGCGGTCACTGGGCTATGACGTCGCCGTTGCAGAGGACGGGGCGGCGGCGCTCAAGAAGCTGGATGAGGGCCCTGCACCAGATCTGCTTCTGGCTGACGTCGTGCTGCCGAATGGCATGTCTGGCCGGGATGTTGCGGAGGCGGTTTGCAAGGCTGTTCCCGATTGCAAGGTTCTCTACATGTCGGGATATACAGGCACGGCGATGGCTGCGGAGGGTAGGCTGGAAGAAGGGGTCGTGCTTCTTTCGAAACCGTTCCCCCGTTCTGTTCTGGCCAGCAAAATCAGCGAAGTCCTGAAGGCCGGTTAGCTGGCTGAAAACCGGTAACCGTGGCCGCGCACAGTCTGAATAACTGTTTCGGCAACGCCGACATCGCGAATCTTTTGCCGCAGGCGAGAGATATGAACATCAAGGCTTCGGTCGTCGGGCTGCCAGGCCCGCCCCAGCGCATTCCTGCTTAGCGCATCCTTATCGACGATCTCGCCATTGGCATTGATCAGCATTTCCAGAATCAGGGACTCGATTCCCGTCAGCCGCCGTTTTGCCTCGGTGACGCCGACGATACAACTATTGGTGCGATCCAGGATGAACGACTGGAACACCTGCGTCGTTTCAGCGCGCTTTTGAGACACGCTGCGGGACCGCCGCACGACAGCTTGAACCCTTGCCAGAAGCTCTTCGGGCGCTGCCGGCTTTGGCAGATAATCGTCTGCGCCGGTGTTTAGTCCCTCGACCCGGTGATCTACCTCGCCCAGGCCAGACAGGATAATAACGGCGGCGTTGGATACACTTTTGATTTCTTCAGCCATTGCCAGGCCGTCACCGTCCGGCAGCCTGCGATCAAGGATGAAAAGATCAACGCCACCAGCCTGAGCCATCTCATTGGCATCGGCACACGATACACCCATCCGAACTTCGAACCCGAATTCGGTTAGATATCGGCCCATCGCAGTCGCGAGAGCGCGATCGTCATCAATCAATGCGACAACTGTGTTGGCACTCACAAGATCGCCGGCCCCTATAGATGGTGTAGGATGCGAGGGCTCCTAACCAGTACGGGAATCATAGACCAACAAAGCGCCGACGCCAAGCAGCGTAACCAATCAATATGGATAGCGTTATTAGTTTCGACCTCGAAACTAACTCTGGGATGCCTAGGCTCGCTGATTCTGAACAGTGTTAGCGATCATCTTGAACGGTTGCTTCAGCAGCGTCCGCAGCTCTTCGTCCGCACCGATATCCGCCAGCGCCTGATCCATGCAGGACAGCCACTGGTCGCGTTCCTTTGAGCCAATGGCAAAGGGCGCGTGGGGTTCGGTCAGGCAGACCGTGCCATACTTCTCGGAATAGAGCCTCGGTCCACCAAGCCAGCCGGACAGATACTCAAACAGCTTGTCCTTGATCTCATCCAGATTGTCCGCATGCATGGCCCGAATATCATGGGCTGTCTCCATCCGGTCCATGGCGTTGTAGAACGCGCCGGCCAGGTCACGGATACCGTCTTCGCCGCCCAGCATCTCATAGGGTGTTTGTCGCATCGATCTCTCGGTCAAATGATGGTCGTTGTGCCAATTCTTGGCCCAAATCCAATTTCCCCGCGTTGCGCTGGATCAAACCACCTGACTGTTGTGGTCCTTCCAATAGGGTTCGCGCAGTTCCCGCTTGAGGATTTTGCCTGACCCGGTGCGGGGAATTTCTTCCCGGAATTCCAGTGACCGAGGCATTTTGTAGCTGGCCAGATGTTCGCGGGCATAGGCCATGACATCATCTTCACCCAACCCGCTACCGGGCCGGCCAACGATGACCGCGTGCACGCTTTCGCCCCATTCTTCGCTGGGGATGCCGAACACCGCCACATCCATAATGTCTTCGTGGTGTTCCAGGGCGTCCTCAATCTCGGCGGGGTAAATGTTCATGCCGCCTGAGATGATCATGTCCTTCTTGCGGTCACAGATAAAATAGAAGCCCTCCTCATCGAAATAGGCGATGTCACCTACGGTCTGCATGTCGCCCTTGCGGTCCTTTTCGAATTGGTCATCGGCTTTGTGATAGGTGGTGAAAACGCTGCCGCTGCGCACGAACAACTCGCCGGGCTTGTGCGGTTCCTTGACTTCGTTGCCGTCGTCATCGAACAGGAATATCTCGACCCCAGGCGCCGGTTTGCCGCACGAGCCTGGTTTCGAAAGCTGATAGGGCGGCGTCAGGATCGTGTTCACGCCCAGCTCGGTCGAGCCATAGACCTCAAACAGGGAATCATCGGGAAATTTGCTCAGATAGAGCTTCTTCAGCGCATAGGACCATGGTGCAGCGTTGGCGATCAGGATCCGCATTGAGCTGACGTCGTATTTGGCCAGGATTTCATCGTCCAACTGGCAAATACGCCGTACCGGTGTCGGTGCCGAGAACGTTGATGAGACCTTGTACTTGTCGACCAGCCGCAGCCAGTCTTCGGCGTTGAACTTGCGCTGCAGAACGACTGTCTGGCCCATCATCAGGCCGATTCCCATGAACGAAGACGGGCCTGAGTGATAAAGCGGCCCGGTGGTGATGTAGACGTCGTCGGGTGTGTAGCCGATCAACTCGATCATCTTCATCAGCAGTTCCGGGTCGCCGGCATTGCCGCGTACCGCGCCTTTGGGTCGCCCGGTGGTGCCAGAGGTATAGATCATCGAAAGAGCCTGACCGAGTTGCGGTGCCGGGGGCATTTCACTGCCGTCCTGCCCGTCGACCAGATCAGTGACGGAGACCATGTCTTCGCCGGGTTGGCCGTCGAAGATCACGATCGTTTTGACCTGCGGAATATCGCCGCGGATTCGTTCGAACAAGGGCGCATATTCCGCATCAGCGAAGACCATTTCGGCATCGGAATTATCGACCACATAGGCTGCTTCTTCCGGGGCCAGACGATAATTCAGCGGCACAGAGGTCGTGCCGATCTTGCGCGATGCAATCCCAAACGCCACCAGCCAGGGCGAATTGCGCCCGCAGGAAATCACCCTTGTGCCGGGTTTGATGCCCGTGGACAGCAGGCCGCGCGCCAGCTGGTTCGACAGTGCCTCAACTTCGGCGAACGTCCACTTGATGAGCGTTCCGTCCGGCCGATCATCGATAACGGCCAGCTTGTCCGGCAGCATCGCTGCGACCATGGTCATTGGATCGGGCATTGGCTCCATCGCCTGCGGCTGTGTGTCTTCGCTCATTAATCTTCCCCTGTTTTCTTCCCGTGAAAGAGCAAAGCATTGGCGCGCGGATTCGACAACCACTTTCGTTTACAGCGTATTCCTTTAGTCTTTGCTTTGGTGAAGCGGGGAGGGGCCTATGACTGATCATCCAATCCGAACCGAAATGGTCGAGGCCAACGGTCTCACCTTCGAGGTGGACATGTGTGGCGGTGGCGACAAGTTCGCCCTGTGTCTGCATGGCTTTCCAGAGCACTCGTTTTCCTGGCGCTATCAACTGCCACTGCTGGCATCGCTGGGCTATACGGTTTGGGCACCGAACCAGCGCGGATACGGCAAGTCCAGCCGTCCCAAGGGTGTTGAGAACTACGCCATTGAGCATTTGCTTGCCGATGCGGCTGGCTTGATCGATGCATCAGGATTCAAGGATATCACGCTGATTGGCCATGACTGGGGCGCTGTGGTGTCGTGGGCGTTTGCGATCCAGCAGGTCAGACCGCTGACGCGATTGGTGATCATGAATGTGCCGCACCCGGCACCGTTCATCGAAACCATCCAGAACAGCAAAGAACAGCGCCGAAAATCCTGGTACATCCGCTTTTTTCAAATTCCCTGGCTGCCTGAGTTCCTGTTGGGCCTTGGGAATGCCAAGCGGGTGGGTGCTGCCTTTTCCGGCATGGCGCGCGACAAGACCAACTTCGGTCCCGACGTTATCCAGGTCTATCGCGACAACGCGGCCCAACCCGGAGCACTGACCGCCATGATCAATTGGTATCGGGCCAATTTCAGTGACAAAGGCGGCTTGTCATCGATGGTTGATGGCCAGGTTCCGGTAATCGAAACGCCGACCTTGATGCTATGGGGGGAGGCCGATGATGCGCTCGGCAAGGAGACAACGCTGGGCACAGAACAGTATGTTCAGGATTTCACGATTCGGTATCTACCCGGCGTGTCCCACTGGGTGCAGCAGGAAGCGCCGGAGGCGGTCAATGCCGCGCTTGAAGCCTGGCTGACCGGCCAGCCGATCCCGGAAAAAGCCCCGGATGGGCGAGCGCTTAATCCGTCCTAGGGGTTGCCCTAGGGCTTCGTTACAAGGAACAAAAATCTGTTGATGCTGAAGAAGTAGCGACCATCGGCGCCCAGCGCCTGTTGCTCGGCATACCACGCATTGGCCTCCTCCTCTGAAATCCCGTTACGGCCGGTCGCGAAGTCGGCGATCCCCTTGACGATCCCGTAGCTGAACGTGTTGCGGTGGAATTCCGGATTGAACATCGGGATCGCATCGCGCTGGCGGATGACGAACCCGGCATCGCGCAACAGGGGGGACAGGACCTGTGGCAGGCTGCGATGCACGAAATGGTCGTCCCAGGCGGTCATCACGCGCGCCATGCGGTCCGGGTGCTCCGTGTGCAGCACCAGCGAATCATAATCCGTGTCGAGAATGGCTGCCCGCCCGCCGGGCTTCAGCACCCGGAACAGCTCTTTCAGGGCCAGCGGCATGTCTTCGACATATTCATAAACCTGGGTGGACGTCGCGGCGTCGATGGTTCCGTCGTCAAACGGCAAGTCGGTGGCGTCGGCCACTTCAAAGCGGGCCCATGGCATATCGGCGCATCGGTCTTGCGTCATCGTGATCATCGGCGCGCTGACGTCTATGCCGTAACACGCACCGGTCTTGCCGACGCTGGCGGCCATGTCCTTTGCCAGCAAGCCGGGGCCGACGCCGATATCCAGCGCGGTTTCGCCGGGAACGAGTTGTAGCGAGTCCAGCACCGCATTGCGCTGCGCGGTCACATCCGGGGTTTGATAAACCGCCTCGATCCAGCGGGCGGCATCTTCATCGAAATCCATGGAAAGCTCTCTCAGGCCTTGATGATGTGTTCGCGCAGCAGCATGGAGGGCGCGGCCGCCGGCAGCGCCTTGAAATTGGGCTCGTCAGCATCGATCAGCTTGTGATGCGGGTCTTGTCCTGCCGCCATGATGCTGTCCAGATTGGCAAACCAGGTCGAGCCATAGCCGTCGCAGAACACGTCTTTGCCAGCTTTGTAGGCACCGGGCAGCACATGGCTCTGCACATGGCGCACCACGCCCGCCAGGTCAGCTACCAAAGGCCCGTGTGTATTGCACCAGTAAGACTGAAAGTCTTCTACAGCCATGTCTGCGCGCCGGTTGGTCGGTTTGATCGATTTCACCGCGCCATCTGGCACCTCGCCCGCCTTGATGACGTGTTCCTCAACAAGCAACAGCGACAGCGAAGTCCGGTCGATGAACTGTGCCTCGTCGGCCTCCACTTCGGCCCAATAGGGCCTGGCCGCGTTGGCCTTCATCACCTCGCGGCTCTCGAACCAGATTTCGACGACGCCATCGAATACCGATTCGCCCGTGCGGGTTTCGGGCAGCGGATGGTTCTGAACATATCGTTCCACACCATCCAGTCCCATCACCACGCCGGCATGCTGACCCAGCCAATAGTCATAGAACTCGTCATCGGGCATGCCGACGCGTTTGCGAAAGAACTCAACGACTTTGACCATGACTGGCGTCTCCCTTCGTATAGCGGACGATTTGACCACGGGTTGCGTTCACGGTCACGCGTGATTTTTTCCTTGGCGGCAGGGGGGTGGTGACGCATGTTTTAGAGCAACAGGGCCCGGCCATGTGCGTCGGGAACAAACCCGCAAGGAGAGTGATGATGACCCGTATTGAAAAAATCGACGTCGAAAACTGGGACCCCGAACTGCGCGAAATGACCCGCGCGGACGAGGCAACCCCGCTGGAGCAGGGCCTGATGCGCATCTATGCGCATGTGCCCGGCATCGCCAAGGGGCTGGCCGCGTTTGGCGGCGCGTTGAAGATGAACCGCACGCTGCCGGAACGGCTGGTGGAGCTGGTGCGTCTGCGCATTGCCTTCCACAACCAGTGCCGCAGCTGCATGGCGATCCGTTATACCGACGCGCTGGCTGATGGCGTCACCGAAGATCTGGTCTGCTCGCTTGAGAAGCCGGCTGAAGCGGACAATCTCACCGACGCAGAAAAGGTCGCCATCGAATATGGCGAACGGTTTGCGACCAATCACCTGTCCATCGACGACGAGATGTATGACCGCCTGCGCGAGCACTTCACCGAAGCGCAACTGGTTGAACTGGGCACCATTGCCGCATTCTTCGTCGGTTTTGGCAGGCTGGCCGCGACCTGGAGCATGACCGAGGAGCTGCCGGAGAAGTTCCAGGACACCAGCGCGCCCATTGCCCCCTGGGGTGAAGACGCCATCGTCGTCCGCTAATTTTAGAAAAGGTAGAAGAGGATGTATGACGACATCCTCTATGCGGTGGATGATCCGGTCGCTGTCATCACGCTGACCGACGATCGGGAAGCCTTTACCGCAAAACTGGACAGTGAAGACCCGTCCTGCACGCAGAGGCAGACCCGCGGTGTTGGTCGTCAGGCGCGGGCGTGGCGCGGTTTGATGCGGTGATTGGCCGAACGCGGGCCCGGTGCACACGGGAAGAAGCCACGGACGAAACCCGGGCTGTTCTTATCTGCTTGAGATAGAAAAACCGGTGATTGCCGCGGTCAACGGCGTGGCCGCCGGCGGCGGTTTGGTGCTGGCGGCGCTGTGCGACCTTCGTTTCGCGGCGCCGGAAGCCCAATTCACGACAGTGTTTTCCAAGCGCGGGTTGATCTCCGAACATGGAACCAGTTGGATATTGCCACGCCTGCTCGGACCGGGCCGGGCGCTCGATCTGCTGTGGTCGTCACGCAAAATCGGCGCCGAAGAAGCGCTGCGGATCGGCCTGGTCGAGTTCCTCACCGGGCCGGATGATCTGCTGGATCAGGCTTGCACCTATGTCGCCGAGCTGGCCGCCAATGTTTCGCCGGCGTCCATGCGGGACACCAAACGGCTGGTTTACAGCCACATGGGGCTCGGTTTCGATCCCGCGCTGCGTGAAACTCACGAGGTGATGCGCGCCAGCCTCAAGCGGACGGATGCCAAGGAAGGTGTCGACTCGTTTGTCAACCGTCGACCACCCAATTTTCCCAGAATCAAAGGCGACGAGGGTCCGCGGCATGAGGAAAAGGATTAAGACTTCAATTTCGTCCGCTCTTTCGGCGCTTCCCGGACCTGTCAGGGAGCATGTCCACCGTGACCTTATGCAGCGTCGTCTGTCGGGCATCCCGTTGCTGCGCGACAACGGTAAGGCCTTTGTCGGGACTTTCCACAAATCGGGTACAGTTCTTCTCTTGAAAATCATATCCAGCCTCTGCCGCAGGTCCAACGCGCGTTTCTGGCAGAAATCTGTCAGGCCTGATGAGCCGGATCGCTGGGACGTCTGCTTTGATTGGGACGCTGATTTTTCAAATAAGGAAGGGCTCACCAGCCAACAGGCGCCGACGGTTCTTGTGATCCGGGATCCCCGGGATATCATTGTGTCGGGCAGTTATTATCACGTGAAGTCTGAAGAAGGCTGGTTGCAGGTTGCGGACGAACGGTTCGCCGGCAAAACCTATCAGGAGGCGATCAGTGCTCTGGCTTCTGCGAAGGATCGCTTTCTCTTCGAAATGGACCACAGGGGCGGCGAAACAATAGAACGCATTCTGGCGCGTCTAAAAGATCCCGTGCTCTTCCAAGCCAAAGTTGTCCGCTACGAAACGCTTGTATCGGCAGACCGGTTGCAGGCGTTTTTTGACATGTTCAGGTTCTTGGGAGTCGATGAAGCCTATCTGCCTACAGCGCTTGAGATTAGTATCGACAACAGCCTGTCACAGGCCAAAAAACAGGATGCCAGCCATGTGCGCAGCGGGGCACCGCGGCAATGGGAAACAGAATTCGATGATGAAACCCGCCAGGCGTTCGAAAAGCGCTTTCCTGACGCACTTTCGATCATGGGTTACGACGAGCCGCTATAAGTCCATTCTCTAAGTAGGACCCGTTTCTAGCGTCGCTGATTGAGTTGGCGTTCCCAGTTCAGCGCGTGCTCGACAATGGTTTCCAGGTCGTCCAGCTGCGGCGTCCAGCCCAAAACATCGCGCACCCGGTCGGCTTTTGAGATCAGGCTGGGCGGGTCACCCGCTCGGCGCGGGCCGATTTCGACGGGCAGTGGCCGTCCCGTGACGGCTTCCAGGGCAGCGATCACCTCGCGGACGGATGCCCCACGGCCATAGCCACAATTCATCACCTGCGCTTCGCCGCCGCCCAGCAAATAGTTCAGTGCCTTGACGTGCGCGTCGGCCAGATCAGTGACATGGATGTAATCCCGCACCCCGGTCCCGTCGGGGGTGTCGTAATCGTCGCCGAAGATGGTCAGATGGTCGCGCAGGCCCAGCGCCGTCTGTACCGCGAGTTTGATCAGATGGGTCGCGTTGGCCATCGACTGGCCGCGGCGCCCCTCTGGATCGGCACCCGCTACATTGAAGTACCGCAGCGCGACATAACGGAAATCATGCGCGGCGGCGGTATCGCGCAGCATGAATTCGGTCATCAGCTTTGAAGTGCCATAGGGAGAGATCGGCACCTTGGCGCTGTCCTCGGTGACAGGCACCACTGCTGGTTCGCCGTAGACTGCTGCAGTGGAGGAAAAGATGAACTTGTCCACGCCTGCCGAGATGCAGGCTTCGATCAGCCCATGCGAATTGACCGTGTTGTTCCTGTAGTACAGCAGAGGGTTTTCCACCGATTCCGGCACGATGATCGAGCCCGCGAAATGCAACACCGCTTCAATGCCCCTGCCGGCCAGCAAGTCATCCAGCATCGGCCGGTCGGAGACATCGCCTTTCTGGAAGTCGGCACCACCGGGCACGATAGCGCGGTCGCCGTTCGACAGATTGTCCAGAACCACGACTTCGTGGCCCTCATCGAGCAGCAATTGTGCTGTGTGACTGCCGATATAGCCGGCCCCGCCTGTCACCAGAATTATTGGCATAAGTTCTTCCTCTGATACTGCTTTTGGGTAACCTTCAGGGCGCTGTTTTGCAACGCACAAATCTGCCCTGCCTGACGTGACACCGGGGTCACGATCTATTATTGTTTGCCCGTCGTCACAGCACACGCAGCCGGGCCGGTGCGCTATTCGCTATCGAGACGGTTTATCACGGGATGAGGTCGAGGAGACGTATGAAGCACAGCGACGCTAATGTGCAGACAAAGCCCGCAAGGTCGCGCTGGTTATTCACAAGCCGGTTGGGCCTGGTGCTTCTTTTTGCAGGGGTAATCACAATACCGCCTGCCATCGCTCAGCCAGGTGACCCGGAAAGTACGGCGGTCCGGGACCGTGCCCGGCCTGATTATGACCCCGCCGGAATTCGGGTCGGGAGTTTCTTCCTCTATCCCAGTATCGATCTGGGCGTTGAGTATGAAGACAATGTCTTCGCAACGACGAACAATAAGCAGAGTGACGCAATCCTGACCGTTGCGCCACGGGTTGCAATGCAATCGGACTGGAGCCGCCACGCGCTCTCTTTGGAAGCATCGGGAAGGCTTGGGTTCTTTACAGACCTTACCACTGAGGACTATCAGGACGCGCGTTTGGGGCTGAGCGGTCGCCTTGATGTGGGGCGCAACAGCTGGGTGCAGTTTCGAGTGGCCGGGAACCGGCGGCACGAGGACCGGGGCTCCCCGGACGACGCAGGTGGCCTGAAGCCGACGATATTCTACACGGTCAACCCGGAGGTTCGCCTTCATATCGGTCTCAATCGGCTGTTTATCCAACTTGCCACAGAGGTCGATGTCGTCGACTTCAAGGATACCCTCGCGGCGGGTGGCGTGATCATCAATGAAGACGATCGTGACCGGGTTGTCTGGACCGGCCGGGTGAAACTGGGGATGCGGGTTTCGGAGGGACTAAGGGCGTTTGTCGAGGGATCCTACAATGTCCGGGACTACGACGACCTGGTTGATGATGCAGGCAGAATGCGAGATTCGGACGGATTCGGGATTAGTGCCGGAGTTAATGTTGTCTTGACGGGAACGCTCACCGCCGAGGCATTCCTGGGGTATCGGCGCCAGTCATTCGACGAATTGGCTTTTGAGACGATCAAGGGTGTGACCGGCGGCCTCGACCTGATTTGGACGCCGACCCAGTTAACCACCGTTACCCTTGGTGGGGAGCGTCGCATTGATGAGACCACACAGGCGGGCGTGTCCGGTGTCTTCGCAACGGAGTTCAGTCTCCGGGTGGATCATGAACTGCTGCGTCAGTTGATCGTCACGGCACAGGGCAGCGTCTTCGATCGTGATTTCCGTGGCAATGGCAGAAACGATACAGGGTGGCGCGCCGGGGTGCGGGCAACCTATCTCCTGAACAGAAACCTGAATCTGGACGTGGGATATGAGTATCGGAAACGCGACTCAAATTTCGCGCTGGAAACGTTTGATCTGAACAAAGCTCACCTGCGTCTGAGGGTGCAGCTCTAGAGGATTTTTCATGTCTGTTCTGTTTAGTAGATGCGGATCATCGGCCTTTAAGGCCTTGGCAGGTCTCTTGTTTATTGGCCTGCTGTCAACCCCTGTTGGTGCCCAGGACGATTACAGACTGGATACGGGTGACATCGTCAAAGTTACCGTCTTTGGCGAGACAGATCTTTCCGGCGATTTCAAAGTCAATGACAATGGCACTGTCTCTATGGGCCTGGTCGGCGACGTCTCCGCCAAAGGCCTGACGGCGACCGAGGTCGAAGAGGCGATCGTTGCCGCCCTTAAGCCTGATTATCTGATTAATCCAAGTGTGACCGTTCAGGTGCTGAGCTATCGGCCCTTCTTCATCATGGGCGAAGTGCGCAACCCTGGCAGCTACCAATATGCGAGTGGCATGTCGATACTGGAAGCGGTTGCACTGGCGGGCGGGTTCACCTATCGCGCGCGAACCGAAGAGGTCTATCTCAGGCGTGAAGGCGAGTCGCCTGACGACGAGAAACTGATGTCAGTCGATCTGGATGTACTGCCTGGCGACGTTATTCGGGTGCGCGAGCGGTTTTTCTAGGCTAGTGAAAAATGGGCCCACTGAAGAAGTGGCTGTACGGTTAGGACATTGGTTTTATGAACGAGCAATCTGAGGCCCGGCGCGCCAGCCTGCTATCGCTTTACGGCGTTTTCGGCGGCGAAGGTGACTCGACCGCGTCAATCCGCCAGCTGCTCAATGTGCTCTGGCGCCGGCGGCTGCCAATCCTGTTGACCGTGATCGTCATTACGGGCCTTGCATTTGTATGGGTGCAGAATCTTCAGCCGGTGTTTTCGTCGACCAGTGAAATTCTGGTGGAGCCGCGGGTTAACCGGTTGGCAGAAACAGCCTCGGTCCTGTCCGGGCTTCCCGCCGATTTCGAAACGATCCAGACAGAAATCGAAATTCTGTCGTCCTACAGTCTGCATGAACGCGTCGCGCAGACATTGAACCTGATAGAAGATCCTGAGTTCAACAGGCGGCTTGCGCCGCCATCGTTCAAGGCCCGCATGTTCGCCTATTTTCGCGGACCACCCGGCACACCCAGCGATGAAGACGTGCTTCGCGGGACCGTTGGTGCTCTTTCGGGCAAAATATCAATCAGCCATCAAGGGCGAAGCCGGGTTATTTCGGTGACCGCCCGGTCGCATGACCGGCGAAAGGCAGCGATGCTCGCAAACGCGGTTGTCGAAGCCTATTTGGTATCCCAGCTTGAGGCGAAATTTGATGAGACCGAGCGCACGGTAGGTTGGCTGAACCGGCGCCTGGAAGAGTTGCGGTCGCAGGTCCGGCAATCGGAACTGGCTGTCGAAGCCTACCGCAAGGAAGCCAATCTGGTAACCGGGCGGAATTCGATGTCCGCTGCCGAGCAGCAGCTGTCCACGCTCAGCTCCCAGATCGTTCTGGCGCAAACACGGGGTGCGGAATCTCAGGCGCGACTGACCAATCTGCGTCAAGTCCTTGATGAGGGAGGAGAGGTTTCCGACATTGCGGTTGCCGAGGTTCTGAACAACGACCTTATTCAGCGGTTGAAAGAGCAGGAATCGCAACTGCAGCGCCGTGTCGCCGTTCTGGGTCAGCGTTATGGACCGCGGCACCCGCAGATGATCCAGCTGCAGGCTGAGATTGCTGACCTCAGGGGCGAGGTCGAGCTTGAAGTCGCGAAAATTATCGCTTCGTTACGCAATGAGGTTGAGATTGCCAAGTCGCGTGAGCGGTCCCTTCTCTCTGCCCAGCGCGATCTCGAGCGCAATATGTCGAATATTGGTGGACGAGAGATTGAGCTGCGCGAACTGGAACGTGAGGCGGACGCCAACCGGGCGCTTCTTGAAGCATTCCTGGGCCGGTTTAAGCAACTCGCTGAACAGGAAGATCTCCAGACCACCGATTCACGTGTGATTTCGGCGGCGATGACGCCTATCGGGCCAAGCCATCCCAAGACTTTCCGGATTATGATTATGGTCTTGTTGGGTTCTCTGGGTGCCGGGCTCGGCCTGGCTTTCCTGCTTGAAAGTCTGGATAACGCTTTCCGTACGCCCGGGGAACTGGAGACAGCCAGCGGGCTGCCGGTTCTGTCTGTGGTCCCCGTCGCGAAGTTCCGTGCAGGCACGCCGGGCGGATCGGCCGATCTTGTCGTGAGTGAGCCGTTGTCACGATATGCAGAAAGCCTCCGTAATCTGCTGGTTAGCATGAATCTGTCGAATGTAGACAATCCACCCAAGGCGATTGCGGTGGCGTCGACACAGCCCGCGGAAGGCAAGACGACGACGGCCATGGCGCTTGCAGCGACGGCAGCCAGCATGGATAAGCGGGTTGTGCTGATGGATTGCGATCTTAGGCGGCCCAGTATTCATGAAGAACTTCTGCAGGATCGTAGCCCCGGGATCGTCGACGTATTGGCGCAGCAGCACCCCTTGGACGACGTGATCAGACATGAAGACCGGCTTGGCTTCGATTTCATCTGTGCCGGGCAACCTGTGCAGAACGCGCTGGGCCTGATTGAATCGCAGCGGTTCCGTCAGGTGCTGAACGAGTTGAGGGACAAATACGATCTTGTCGTGATCGATACGCCGCCGATGCTCGCCGTAACCGATGCACGGGTGCTGGTGGACCGGTGCGATGCCACGTTGTTCGCGGTTCGGTGGGGCAAGACGCCCAAGTCGACCGTCATTGACGGCCTGAAAAGGCTTGAGGATACAGCTGCGAAGGTTGCAGGCGCGGTGCTGACGCGGGCCGACTATTCCCGCTTGTCGTCATATCAGTACGGCACAACCTACTATCGCGATGCCTATAAGGGCTATTACACGAGCTAGCGCGGCGGGCGCTGCCCGTGGCAGCAGGGACCCATAAGGGTAGGTAGGTTGTCTTAGGTTGAACAGTACCGACGAGAGGAGGCGACCCGACGTTCTATTGCTTCTGCCGCGTGCGACCGGCGGGGGCGCGGAACGGGTCAGTATTTTGTTGGCGAACGAATTGACAAGCCGCGGCGTCACCGTTGCCATCGTGTTCGCCAGACGATATGGCCCGCTATTGGAAACAATCGACCCTGCTGTTGCGACTTACGAAATGGGCGGGCGGCGAAATCGATTTAACGTTTTGCGGTTGCCCAGGCTGCTTCGTCGGTTGCAGCCCAAGACGGTCATTTCCGCGATGGTGGAGCTGAACGTGGCAGCAGTTATCGCCGCATGGCTAGCGCGGTCCAGCGCCAGAATTATTTTGACTGAGCACAATCAGACAGACCGGAACTACGAAGTTCTCCGGTCAGGCGTCTCCCGCATCGCGTATCGTCTTATTGGCCTTACCTATCCGCGGGCGGACAAGGTCATCTGCGTGTCAAAGGGTGTGCTTGATGCGTTGGTTCGCTTTTCAGGTGTCTCCCCAACGAACCTTACCGTTGTTCATAATCCAATTGTGACCCCTGCACTCCTCCAGCAGTCGCAGGCGGCGTGCGATCATCCGTGGCTGGCGTCCAAGGACCAACCTGTCCTGCTTTCGGTTGGCCGGCTGGTAAAGGCCAAAGACCTGGAGACGCTGCTGCATGCCTTTGCCAAGTTGCGACAGCGGCGCCCCTGCAGACTGATTTTACTGGGTGAGGGAACGTTAAGGCCCCGGTTGGAAGGCTTGGCAGACGAGCTGAAGATCAGAGAATATGTTGACATGCCAGGGTTTAATGGCAACCCGTACAGCTTTATGGCGCGTGCAGATTTGTTTGTCCTGTCGTCAGCCTGGGAGGGGTTTCCGACCGTATTGGTTGAAGCCCTGGCATGCGGCATTCCGATTGTTTCAACGGATTGCCCAAGCGGGCCACGCGAAATCCTGAGCGACGGTCGCTTCGGTACTCTGGTGCCTGTTGGCGATGTCGACGCGCTAGCGGCCGCAATAGAGACGGCGCTCTCCAGCCCCCCACCTGAGGGGGGGCAGGCGCGCGGCATGCAGTTCACAGCCGCCCGGGCGGTTGACCGATACCAGGATCTGATCAACGCCCTTGATAACGGGACTGACTGACCATGGTCACATTGTTCGACCCGACGGTGGTTCTGGGTGTGAACCATACCGGTACCCGCCTGCTGGTCGATATTCTGGACGTCATGGGCAGTGACCCTGGCCGGGTGGACAATCAATGGCGTGAGGAGGAGGGGTTTCTGGCGATCCATCATTGGCTGATGGGGCAGGTTCACGATCAGGGGTGGACCGAGGCGATCTTCGATATGGACTTTGTCGCATCCTTTCAAGACGACAAGCGTTTTGTTGATGAAATGCGCGAGCGAACTCGCCATGCGGTAGAGCAGGGCTTCGCCTCCCCTTATGCCAGTCCCTGGCATTGGAAGTGTCCAACGGCGCTTCTATTCTTGCCCAGTTGGCTCGAGGTCTTCCCGAATGCGTGTTTCGTGCATATTGAACGCGAGCCGGTGGCAGTCGCCGAAAGCCTGTTGCGCCGGCGTGAAGTTCTGAGGCTGGCAGATGGTGAACGGTTCTACGATCTCATGAATCAGCGGGTTCTCGACTGTGCGCCCTCCATGGACCGATATGTGCGTGTGCCTTACGAGGCTGTAGAAGAGCACCTTACGCAGATTGCCGTCGCCGCGCGTCTTGACGCCAGCGAGGCGACGCTGGCCAAGGCGAAAGCGCTGATCCGCTCAGGAGAAAAGCCGCTATGGAACGCAAGGCGGTCGCTTCTTGGAAATTGCTGGGAGATCCTGACGCGACTGCGCGCGGCGATGCGACGTCGAAACTAGATGGGGCCACCCTCTAATCGTCCCAGGAAATGCCGGTAGCTTTGGTAAATTCCGCGGTCGCGTCCCGTAGTTTTTCGTCGAGGAGTGCCTTTTCGTCTGCCGAAATGGGCGCTCGCCGCCCTTTGTTCAAAACTGGAAACCTCAGATCAACGCCATTGCTGCCAAGTCCCAGAAATTCAAATGCCTTCTGCATTGTCGCGACCGGATCCGCAAAAAGATCCTCCGCCCGCAATATCAGGAGTTCATGGGTGGCGCCCTCCTTAAGTAGGGGGCGCAGCTGCTCTATGTAACGGCTACGTGCCAGATAGGTGAAGCGCTGGTGCGTGGCACTCTTGTAATCCGGGTTTTCAGTCATGCGCAGCAGTTCGGGGCTGATGCGGTCGTCTTCTGTCTCGAGCGCAGCGGTAAGCGATAGGTGCTCATTGCCATGGCGAATCTCGTGAAAATAATGTGAGACGGCGCGCTCCACTGGATCTCTCAGTACCGCAATCAGTTTGGCATCCGGCAGGTCAGACCGAATGCGCTGCAGGGCGTGCGGATGAGCCATGTAGTATGGGGTTGCTTCCCCTGTCAGCGCGCCGGCAGCGCGCAACTCAGCCTCAATTGGAAAGTGACTCCGATACCAGTGTTCTCCATTGGCATAATGGTTGTCGAAGTAGTGGACTTCCTTGCGCAGGGCCCTTTGGACCAAAGGGTGCTGAGCGAGATAATTGAAAAGAGAGGTCGTGCCGGCCTTTTGCGCACCAATAATCACAAAGTCCGGTCGGGCTCGCTCGGCTGCGGTATCGTGGCGCCGGGCGACCTCCGCGGCAATGCGCGCGGCTCTGCGATACTCGCCGGCTTTGCTGCGTGTTGCCCTTAACAGCCTGCTGGGCCAAGGGACGTGTGGTGAGGTGCTGGTATTCATGGGGGCGGACTGTAACACGACGCACATAGGATATTCATTCTTGGCGTGCTATCTCATTGTTGTAAGGGTTGATATGGCGGCATGAGGAGTGCCCGTTTAGATGTTTGAGGGTATCGGTGGCCTGAACCGGCTGGGACCGGAAGCGCAACCAGCGCGCGCCGCTGATGACCCTGGCCTTTGGGAACATGTGTTCCTGTTTGTAGCCTTCCTGGTTTTTGTCGGCGCTTTCCGGACGATTCTATCCAGCAGTGCCATCGAACAGGTCGGTGATGCTGCGCCTGAACAGACATTTATGAGATTCGCGGTTTATGCAGTCGCTATCCTATTGGCGTTCAGGTCGTGCCGTGCGGAAGTCTTGGACCTGATCGTCGGGAACAAACTTCTCATTGCGGTGCTGGCCTATACAGTCATGTCGAGCCTCTGGGCTGTCGACTCTGGCATTTCTCTGCGGCGGTCCGTAGCGTTGAGCCTGTCCGGCGTTTTCTGCGCCTACGCGGTGTTGAGATTCCCCCTTTACCGGATATTGGAAATGGCGTTGCTTGCCGTCGCCGTTGCTGTCGCCGTGGGTTTTGTGGCGGACCTTTTTCTGCTGGAGCGGCATTCTGATGGCCGGATGCGTGGTATTTTCGCCAGTCCCACATTCTCCGGCCGAATAGCCGCAGTGGGCATCCTGATACTTGTGGCGCTATGGCGTGTGCCGGGGTTTCTGCAGCGGTATGACCTTGTGATCCTGGGATTGCTCGTCTTGTTTCTCTATCAGACGAACGCAATCTCACCGATGGTGGCGCTGTTCGTGGCGTTGGCGTCTTTCGTCCTGATCTGGAGCCGAAGCAAGCCGGAAGTCATCCTTAAGCGGTCGGTGGTTCTTGGGCTTCTGGCGCTGCCATGCCTTGCGGTGGCGGTGACATTTTTTGGCGATATTCTTGATGCAATGGGTCGCGACGCCACGCTGACGCATCGAATTTTCGTTTGGGAAGCCGCGCTCGACAAGGGGCCGGAAAGCGTCTTCCTGGGCAGCGGATTCCGTTCATTCTGGATTTGGCCCTATGCGAATGATGTCATGTACAATGTCTTTGGCAGCCGGAACAGCCGGCTTGGCAACGGCCACAGCGGATACATCGATCTTTGGCTGGAGCTGGGTTTCGTCGGCGTTGCTCTTGTGGCGGCATTGTTTGTTCAATTGGCTGTTCGGTCTTATCGTGTGCTTATGGCGCGCCCCGATCCGGTGGTCGGCTTCTTTCCGGCGCTGTTGGTCTTTATCCTGATTTATAGCCTGCCTGAACTGGTTATTCTTGAGCACTCCGAGATTACCTGGATGATGTTCATGATCGGTATTCTCGCATTGAGCCGCCCTGTCCTGCGCCTTAATGCAAACAGGCAACCGCAGTCTGAAACGGCATGACTGGTAGGGGAACCCCCTAAGCCTCTTCTGATGATTTGTTAGGGTCAGTTTTCGATGTAGCAGCCGCCTTTGCCAGTTCGGCTCCCTGCTGCAGCGCTTGCCTGCCTGCCGTCGTCGCCACAAAAAACCCCAATACAATTGCGTAAGCGACAAGGACACCCGCGCCCAGGATAAGCGGGCCGGGGAGTTCGAGATGACGGTTCATGACGATCAATGTTGTGCAGGCCGCTATTGCTGCGGGCACGAAGATTGCCAGTGTGGTCAATATGTCCCCAAGACGCACTGTAGAGCCCTTGGTCGCACGATAGATATGTATCGGCGTCAGGATGAACGTCATCATGCCGGCAAAGGCTAACGCAATAGCCAAGGGACCAAACGGCGCTGCGATCACCACGGTGACAGTGATCACACCTGCCCGGATCAAACCCCATTGGCGAAACTCACGCGCGCGTCCTTCTGCCAGGAACAGCCAATTCAGAACGACCAAAATCGTGCGCATAATGGCCAGGATTCCAAGGGCCTGAAAGATCGGCACAACTTCTTCCCAGCCAGGACCCAGTAGCAGGGGGACAGCAATATCAGCCAGCGTAACCAACGCAAGAATGATAGGCGCCAAGCCCAGCAAGACGAGCCGATGCAGCGACAGGTATGAACGCCGATAGCGTTGCGGTGTTGGCGCGAGACGACTTAGAATAGTCAGTGCTACCGGCGCCAACGGCTTGGTTGTCAGTGTGGTGGGCGTCACCATCAGCTTGAATGCCCGGCTGTAAAAGCCAAGCGCTACATCACCCCATAACCGGCCGATCATGACGGTATCCGTGTTTTCCGCAAAAAAGTTCATGATCCGGGCCGTCGCGACATTGCTGCCGAAGCCCAAAAGGCTGCCGATTGGAACGTTCCTGCGATACCAGCTAGGTCTCCATCCGCTTACGCTCCAGGTCAGGATCAGACCGCAAAACGAGGACGCAATTGGCAGTGCCACAAGCGCCCAATAGGTCTGCCACTTCCAGGCAACGAAGAGCCCGACGCCGACACCGACAATGCGGGCTGACAGACGAATGCCGGCGGTCCAGCCAAATTTAAGTTGCCTGAGAAGTGTGCTGCCATGCACGGCCCCGAGCCCGTTCATGATGGTCAGTCCGCCATAGGTCATCACGACCGCGGCGACTTCGGGCGCGTTATAGAAATCGGCTATTGCCGGCGATGCTGCGATGATGATGAGGCCAACCGCGCAATAAATCGAAAGAGAAGCCCAGTAAAGGTTGCTGAGTTCGGCGTGGGTCAGGTGCTGGCGTTGCATGATAGCCTGACCCAAGCCCATACTCGCGACCAAGCCGGCAAAAGCCAAGATTGGCGCTGCCATGGCAACGATGCCAAAATCGGCCGGAGTCAAAAGACGGGCCATAATGATCGTCCATCCGAAATGAATGACGATGTTGGTGCCTTGCGCAAGTATGGTGTAGGCCGCGCCACGACCGGATTGTCTTTTCAACGTCGCAGCGTCGTCATTGACAGCCAGCAGGCGATCTCTTTCCGCGTCACCCGTCAACTGTATGGTTCCTGGAATCGTTGATTGGCATGTTCCGGATGCGGACTCGCGATGGGCGGATTGATGTCTCGGCTCCTGTGCACCTCGAGTATGCGCTTACGGCCCTCGCGGCAAGGTCTGAAAGGACTATATACCAACTGGATGCCTTTGCAGTGTTATAGAAGGCTGATGTCTGGCCGGGCGAGGGGCCTGTCTAAATCATGCGACTTGGATCAGTGACGTGAAATTCTGCTTGGATTCCAGTGACAAATGGCCAAAACTCGCAACCTTCCAAGTGGGAGCTGCAGGGGCAGAACCCTTTTGCTAAAGCTGAATGAAAACACGCTGACGGGGCCTGCCATAGGCCGGCGCGCTGAATCCCAGGGGTTCAGGCTGTCGGCGGCCCTGATTCAGTTTATCGCCACTGTCGGTGACGCGGCCATTGTCATTGCTGCGTCCTTGCTTGCGCACTACACGCGGCTCGGTACCTTCGAATTGCCTGCCAGTTACCTCTATGCAACGTTTCTGCTGGCGCTGTTCACGATCAATACATTTCACTGGCGCAAGCTGTATGACCTGAGCCGGTACTCCAGGCGCATTGAAAATCTGATAGAAATTGTAGGCAGCTACACCCTGGCCGCGCTGCTGGTGGTGGGACTTGGTTTTGGCATCAAGACATCGGCCGAATTCTCGCGCCTCTGGTTTGGAATCTGGACCGTCTACGCACTAGTCGGTCTGTCCGTCTGGTTCGTGGTGCGGTCCCTGATTGTGCGCACTGCGCAGGTTAATGGCCATCTACGGGACCGCCTGCTGGTTATAGGCCCGCCGGCTACGGTCTATGAGTTCACGCAATGGCTAGACGCATACGCGCCGCGCCAGATTGTTGTACAGGCGATTGTGGCGACCGAACCGCTTACGGCGTTGCAGGCTCAGGGCCGCCCGGTCCATGTCGGCCTTGATACGCTGCCGGAACTGGCCGAAGAACTGCGGCCCGATAAGATCGTTTTGCTGCTGGATGCTTCGCAACAGGACATCATTGAGGCTGTGCTGCAGGATTTGCGCAGTCTGGCGCTTGATGTGGAACTTGTCGTGCCGGGTGTTCTGGAGCAGTGGGTCCACCGCCCGATGACAAGGATCGGCGGCAAACCCGCGATCAATCTGATGCGCCGGCCTCTGTCGGATCTGGCCCATCTCGCGAAACGCGTCGAGGATTATGTGCTGGCGGGTACGATGATGCTATTGCTCAGCCCGCTCTTTCTGGTGATCGGTGTGCTGATCAAGCTCACGTCAAAGGGGCCGGTTTTTTACCGGCAGAAACGCGTTGGATTCCAGAAGCGTGAGTTCTCGATCTTCAAGTTCCGTACGATGCGGGTGGAGCACGAGGCGGTGTTCAAACAGGCAACTGCCGATGATGATCGTGTTACGGCTATCGGCAAGTTTTTAAGGCGTACCAGCCTGGATGAGCTGCCACAGCTTCTCAACGTGTTGCGCGGCGAAATGTCCTTGGTTGGTCCCCGGCCGCACGAAGTAACCATGAACCAGGAATATGCCGCGCAGATCGGAGACTATCTGGTCCGCCACAAGATCAGGCCAGGTATAACCGGTTGGGCCCAGGTTAACGGCGCCCGCGGCGAAACCAGGGCGCTTGAAGATATGGAGCGGCGTATCGCCTTCGACCTTGAATATGTGGACCGCTGGTCGGTCTGGTTCGATATCAGGATCCTGATCCGCACCGCGCTTTTCTTCCTGTTTCACAAGAACGCGTATTAGGGACCGGGTCAGGTGCCCAAATTCTCCAGATTATACACCCGCATGGCGTTTTCGCTCAGGAACGGTGCCCATGTTGTATCGCGCAACGGCAGATCGTCCATCTCACCGAAGATCCGCTCATAACTCAGCCCGGGGTAGTAGCCGGCAAACATGACCTTCTCGGCGCCGCGTTTGTTGGCGAAGTCCAGAATGTTCTGCGGGTAGTGCTTCGGTGCCCAGGCCGACGTCGAGTAGTACAGGTTGGGCCACTTCAGCAGCAGCTTGACGCAGAGGTCCGTCCAGGGGTCACCGCCATGGCGCATCACGATCTTGAGGTCGGGAAAGAACCAGGCGATCTCGTCCAGCAGGCCCGGGTGCTGACACTTGTAGGGCACGCGAGGGCCCGGTACGCCGACAAGGACATTGATCGGAATGTCCAGTTCGCAGCATTTGGCATAAAGCGGATAGGCCATCTTGTCGTCCAGCGGCACCTGGGGGTAGAGCAGGCAGGGATAAAACGACGCAGACTTCATATTGGGGTGCAGTTTTACGGTTGATTCCAGCGCCCGAATGCCGTCCATGCCCTCATTGGGGTCGACGCCAACGCTGCCGAAGAAACGGGTCGGGTGCCTGTTGAAAATCTCTACCGCCGTCTCCGGGGCCCTAGAGTCGACCGAAATCTGCGCCATGGCCACGCCGAATGCGTCCATCATGGCGACCAGGTCATCAATGCTCGTATGTTCGCCCATCCGATCGCCTGCGTCTTTGAACAGGTATTGCGCCGGGTGGTGGGAAAAATCGTCGGTTCCCTTGTCCCTGGTCAGCTTGCGCGCGGCGTCCATCCCCATGCCGGCCTGGCCCGTGGGCAGCGAAAACATTAAATCTACGACAGGGATGGTTTTAGGGCGGGGCATGGTCTTTCCTCGTTCTATCGTATAAGGCAGGGCGTGGCAGACAGTGATACGACACGTTCCGATAAGTTTATTGTCGCGCCTAACGGTTGATCCATCTTAGGTTTTAGTGCTTAGCGCGTTTAAAGCGCGCGCAACAGAGGGATAGTGGTGCAAGGACACAGACTTTCCAGATGGGCATCGCGGGGGCTCGCGCTAGCCGCAGCCCTGGGGCTATCCAGTTGTGCGCTGTTCTCATCGCCGCCCGGGCACAGCACGTTGCAGGACCGGCTCAACATGATGCCGACGGCGGGCCTGCCGATCCAGCAGCCCGTTACCATTTACTGGAATGCCTACAAAGTTCCCTTCATCGAGGCGAAAACAGACACCGATGCCGCGTTTGCGCTCGGCCTGACCCACGCGCATCTCAGGCTTGGGCAGATGGAGCTGATGCGCCGCATCAGTCAGGCCCGGCTGTCAGAGATTGCCGGCCCGATCGGTGTTGTCGCCGACATCGAGGAGGTACTGCGGATCATCGATCTTGGGCGAACGTCCAAGGAAGTGTATGCGGCCATGCCTGCCGATACGAAAGCATGGCTTGACAGTTTTGTCGCCGGCCTGAATCACTATCAACGCACCGCCAAGACGTTGCCGCATGAATATACGGTGCTCGGCTTGGACCGCGAACCCTGGGAACCGCATGAAATCCTGACTATCGGGCGCCTGGCTTCGGTCGATGTCAGCTGGATGATCTGGTTCCGGCTGATGGCGTTGCGCGATCGGCCCGACTGGCCACAGCTTTGGGCCAGGGCGTTGGAGCAAGGCACCGCATCGGCCACATCCTTTGCCTGGGAAGACGACGAAAGCCTGAACCGCCTGGCCCAATTGCTGACGCAGAACGCGAAATGGGGCTCCAACAGCTTTGCAGTAAACGCGTCCAAGACGTCCGCAGGCAGCGCCATCATTGCCAGTGACCCGCATCTGGGTGTCGGTTTGCCCAATCTCTGGGTTCTGGCTGGCGTCAAATCGCCCTCATATCACATGGTCGGGTTGATGGTGCCCGGCATCCCGTTTGTGGCAGTGGGCCGTAACCAGGACATTGCCTGGGGCGGCACCAATCTCCGTTCGGCCTCCAGCGACCTGTTTGATGTGTCCAGTGTGCCGGAAAGCGAAATCACCGAGCGCGAAATCCCGATAGATGTGCGCTGGTGGTTCGATCGCAGTGTCACCGCGCGGGAGACGAAATATGGCCCCATTCTCTCCGATGCGGAGATTTTCCCCGCCCGTGACGGTGAAGTGCTGGCGCTGAAGTGGATCGGGCACTACCCCACCG
Source organism: Alphaproteobacteria bacterium (assembly GCA_046290575.1). Classification (GTDB taxonomy): domain Bacteria; phylum Pseudomonadota; class Alphaproteobacteria; order SMXS01; family SMXS01; genus JANQQJ01. The sequence continues at coordinate 536,207 of JBKAGX010000001.1, forward strand.
ACGAGTTGACCTCGATGCTGCGGGTCAATCAGGCGTCTGACTGGCCAGCCTTCAGAAAAGCGCTGGAGGGGTTTTCGATTTCGCCCCAGAACTTCATCTATGCCGATGTCGCGGGCAATGTCGGCCAGGTCACGGCGACGCATTTACCCGCACGGACGACGGAAACGCCGGACGATATCGTCCGGCCGCTCGAAGAAGCGGCGGCCTGGGACACCATCCTGACGTCCCGCGAACTCCCTTCCGCGTTCAACCCGGATGTCGGGTTTGTCGCGACCGCCAACAATAAACCCGCCGACGGCCCCACGCCCATCGGATACTTTTTTTCCGGCGACGACCGAATCCTGAGAATGCGTCAGGTCCTGGGTGAAGCCGAAAACCTGACCGTCGATGATATGCGTGAATTGCAGACCGATACGTTCATGCGGTCGGCGGTCATTCTCAGGGACGCTATGGTCGCGACGTTACCGGCAACAGTCGACCTGGACCCGCAGGCCGAAAAGGCCCTCATCGCGTTAAGGGATTGGGACGGCCGATATGAGGTCGACTCCCGGGGCGCTGTTGCGTTCGAGGCCGCGGCGGCGCTTTTGATCCCGGCGCTGCTATCGGACGCTGAACAAATCGCCTTTGAGGTCGGTGGGGCAGAGTATGCCGACTATGCACTGATGGTAACGCAGACCCCGCCGGATCAGATTTCCGGACCATTGGTTACCGCGCTGACCGAAGCCGCCAAGGTGATGGCAGAACACCCGACCTGGGGCGATTTCCATACCCTTAAGGTGCAGCATAATTTTGGCGCTATTCCACTGATAGGCGGCCGCTATCAGGTCGCGGAGATACCCTGGCCGGGCTCTGGCGAAACGCTGTGGAAGGCGGATCATCCGCTGGCAACAGGCCCCACCCGAACGACCTATGGCGCCCAGTCACGGCATGTTTCCGATATGTCGGATCTGGATAGCAACTGGTTCGTCCTGCTGGGCGGCAATGACGGGTGGATCAACTCTGGCAGTTTTGCCGACCAGCTGGACCTGTTTGGCCGTGGCGAGATGATCCATGTTCCCATGCGGCTTGAATCGGTCAAGACAGCGTTTCCATTCAGATCGGTCTTGACCCCGTGATCAATTTCACGCCCCTGCTGCGCGCCTATGCCGGGCGCCGGCGGCGCGTGCTTGCCGGGCAGGATGCGGTCGCGACCCAGGAGAAGCAGTTGCTGTCGCTGGTGCGACAGGCGGCGAAGACGAAATTTGGAAAGGATCACGGCTTTTCATCCATTCGTTCGGTCGCCGATTTTCAATCTGCGGTGCCGCTGCGCGACTATCATGGGTTCTGGGAAGCCTATTGGAAGGACGCGTTTCCGCTCCTGGATGATGTTTCCTGGCCCGGGCGCATCCCCTATTTCGCGGTAACGTCGGGGACGACCTCGGGCACATCAAAATACATTCCTGTCAGCCATGCCATGAACCGTGCCAATGCCCGCGCCGGGCTGGATATTCTGGCGCATCACGCGGCCCACTGGCCCGGCTCGAAGGCGCTGGGCGGCAAGGGGCTGATGCTGGGCGGCTCGACCGATCTGGTCAAAGAGGCGCCGGGTGTGTTCTCGGGCGATCTGTCGGGCATTGCTGTCAAGCGCGTACCCTGGTGGGCGAAGCAGTTCATGTTTCCGCCGCTTGAGATTGCGCTGCTGACGGACTGGGAAGAAAAAGTCGGTCGCATTGCCCGGCTAGCGCGCGAAACGCATATCTCGATCATCACTGGCACGCCGTCCTGGCTGTTGATCCTGTTCGAAAAACAACAGGCGCTGGCAGACGCTGATGCAGACGCTGATGCAGGCGCAGAGGCGCTCTATCCCAAGCTGGACGTGCTGGTGCATGGCGGCGTGAACTTCAAACCCTACCGGGAACGCTTCGAGGCGTTTCTGGGCGATCACGCGGAACTGCGGGAGGTGTACCCGGCCTCGGAAGGGTTCATCGCCCTGCAGGACGAGACCCCCGCTGACGGGTTGCGCCTGTTGCTCGACAACGGGCTGTTTTTCGAATTCGTGCCGCTTGAGGAACTGGAACTGGAGACGCCGACGCGCCACACGCTGGCGACGGTAGAGCCGGATGTGAACTATGCCCTGGTTCTGTCGTCCTGTGCCGGGTGCTGGGCCTATGTGATCGGCGATACAGTCCGGTTTATTTCAACCGACCCGCCGCGCGTGGTGATCACGGGTCGAACCAGCTATTTTCTATCTGCGTTCGGTGAACATGTGATTGAAGAAGAGCTCGAGGAGGCTGTTACCGAAGCGGCTTCGGCTCTGGGCAATGCGGTCAGTGACTTCTCGGTGGGTGCTGTATATCCGCAGTCAGACGGCGAGCTTGGCCGGCATCTGTTTGTCGTCGAATTTGACGCTGCGATCGAGAAATCGGCGATCCCGGTGGTTTCCGGCGAGGTTGACCGGCGGCTCAGCGCCCTGAACGATGACTACAAGGCGCATCGCTCCGGTGGTTTTGGTATGGACGCCCCCGAAATCCTGCCGGTTCCGAGCGGCTTTTTTGCCGCTTGGATGAAGTCACGCGGCAGGCTCGGCGGGCAGAACAAGGTGCCGCGGATCATCAATGACGCTACGCTTTTTGACGATCTGGTGGACTTTGCCCGGAAGCAACGACTTCGATAAGCTGGACTCTCCAGCCGTGACTCAAGGCCATTCGTTGCGGTAGCATAACGACAGTCTTCTGCGGCGAGGAATGGAGGGGCCCTTGAAGCGTTTGAACCGGATTGTCCGACTGACCACCCTCCTGTCTGTTTTCCCCGTGGTGGCCCAAGCCTATGTCATGGGCGTGCCAAACCCGCCGACAGGGCAACCTGAAACCTCGGACGGGGTTCAGATCACCCTTCCCGATGCAGCCCCCCAGAAGGCCATGACCGAGCAGCAATGCATCGATTCGGGCGAGGACTGTCCGAAGGGTTATGACTGGTATCTGCAAACAGATTACAAGATCGGCTACGACCTCAAAGTCGACATTCGCTATATCGACTCTGCCGGTGAAACGGTGGCAGAGGGGGACGCGACCACCTGGCGCGACGGCAATGTCGGTGACTATGGAGAGATCAAATACGCGTCTCCGACCATAGCCGGCTTCAGCCTGTCAGAGTCCTGGCAACAGGATGACGCCTATGACGTCGCGCTCCGCTATGCCGGGGAATTTGGCGCGATCCGGGTCGCTGCAGGCGTGGGATATATCGAAGAGGCCGTCATCGGCGATTACCAGCCCGATCCCAATCAGTCTTACAATGCGGCGAACAACAGCTTCACAGGCACGCCGGGCGGTATCGCACCGAACGGCAGCACCCCCGAACTGTGGCAGATTGAAGGAGGGTACAAATTCACCAGGGGTCTGACCCTGGACCTCGAATACAACACCGATGGATGGTATGGCCGCAGCCAGGGGGCGACCGAAGATGTCGATACCGGCGTCTATGTGGCGCCGACCATCCAGCGGCCCAAATTCGAGATCGGGCTGGACTATAAATTCAACGATTGGGACCTCTACAAGAGCGGCTACTTTGTTCCAACCGAGACATTTCAAATTCCCGCTGACGCCGGCGGCGGTTCGCTGGGTACCTTTGTGCCAGGAACGCCGACTGACATCATCGGTGGCCTTGATGTGAAGGCCCGCTATCAGCTGAATAACGACTTCTCGCTCAGCGGCAATTACAGCTATGTCGACACCCAGACCGGCGAGACCCAGAACATGGTGGGTAGCGATCCGTCCACCTATACCAATGGCTTCAGCCTGGGCGGGCCGATTTGGAAGGATAAGGTCTGGTTCTTTGCCAATTCGCCCTGCCGGCAGGAGTTGGCGGGCACCGCCAGGGCCCGTAACAAGACCCATATCCGTGCAAGCGCGCCATCCGCTGAAGAGTTTGTGCGTGACCCCACCGGTCCGCGCCAGTTGTGGAATGCACGCTATGACGGTGCATTGCCGGTGGTGCTGGATGCGGATGCCGGGCCCAAGGTCATCAGTGAGGCGCTGACCGCGTTTCTCAATCAGGCCTATCTGTGGTTCGCACCATCTGATGCGGCGATCCTGCTTGGGCAGGGTTCAGCGGCCGGGCAGAGCGGCCCGGCGATCGAAGTCGATCCCGAAATCGAAAACGCCGATGACAAGTGCAACGGGTCGAAAACCGTCATTAAGGGCCCGACCGGTCCGCAAGGCCCTGCCATTGTTGAGGGCCCTCAAGGCCCTTCGACCCAGACCCGGCAGCCCGAAAAACCCTGCGACTGCTCCAAAGAACAAGCAGCCTATGATGCGGCCAAAAGGGACGAAGACGCCGCGTTGAAAGAGGTAAACCGGCTCTACCAGATTCAAAAGGCCGCCGAGGAAGAAGCCATTATCGCCGGCAGGAAGGTCACGGAAAATAGGGGGGCCAGTCCTGAGTTCATCAAGGACCTGAGCGACGCGTCGTCGGCTGCGTGGAAGCGGGCCAACAAAGCCAAGACTGACGCCGACAAGGCTTCAGAAGAATACGAAAAGAAGCGGATTGTAACGATCCGCGCGAAAGAAGCGCTTGATAAGTGTAAAGCCAAGTGTCCATCAGCTGGGAAGACAACGGGCGGCACGGCGACGCCGGTCGGTCCACAGGGGCCCGCGACGACCACAGGTGATAAGGACAAGCCCTGCGACTGCAAGAAAGAGCAGTCTGCGTACGACGCTGCAGATAAAGCTGTAAAGGCTGCTGAAAGGGCACTGAAAGATGCCGAGGCGCGGCATGCTGAAGCCAAAACCGCCTACGAAAAAGCCGATAGGGCGATGGTCGCCAACGAAAGTTGGAAGCCGTTTACCCAGGAACACATCAAGGAGCGAAGGGATAGGATGCCGGGGCTGAAGGCCGCTAATGACAAGGCCGTGAAAGATGTTGATGCAGCCTACGCCGCCAGGAAAGCCGCGGAAAAAGCGCTTGAAGAAGCCAGGATAACGCGCGGCAATGCCAAGAAAGCGCTCGATGCCTGCAAGGCCAAATGCCCGACGGCTGGGGCGGGTGCAGCTGGTACGGGCGTGCCCACGGGACCGCAAGGCCCCGCGACGACAACGGGCGAGAAGGACAAGTCCTGCAACTGTGCCAAAGAACAGGCTGCCTATGACGCGGCGAAGAAAGCCGAGGTCGCGGCAGAACAGGACCTTCGCAAAAAGTACCAGGCGCAAAAGGATACCGCCAGGAATGCCAGTAGCGCCTTTGATGCCTATCAGGACAATGGCGGCAAGAACCCAGAGGCGCTGGCGCCCTACCTTAAAGATTTGGAGGCCGCCAATGCGGCTGCCAACGCCGCCAAAGCAGCGGCAACAAAGGCGTCCGAGGATTATGACAAGGCTCGTGTCAATACGATCCGCGCCAAGCGCGGGCTCGACGCGTGCAAGGAGAAGTGTGGCAAATGATGGCGGTAGAGGAGTTATCGGCATGAAGATGCAACGAAACTGGGGTGCAGTGGCCGGGGCCTTCGGGCTGGCGGCGGCCTTCCTGGCGGGGCCCGTACAGGCAAATGATCCTTATCTGACCAGTCAGAACAGTTGGGGGCAGGGGGGCGCAGACCAGTGGGGCCTGAAGCGGATCAACCTGCCGGCACAGTTACCAACCACACCGGTTGTGGTGGCCGTCATCGATTCCGGCATCGACTTCTATCATCCTGATCTGAACGCTGAGACGATCTGGCGCAACAGCGGTGAGATTCCCGATGGCCAGGACAATGACGGTAATGGCTATGTGGACGATCTGATCGGCTGGAACTATGTCGATAATGACAACACGCCCTGGGATCACTCCGGCCACGGCACGCATACCGCCGGGATTATCGCCGCGGCGACGGGCAATGGAAAAGGCATTGCCAGCGTGAATCCTTCAGCGAAGATCATGCCGCTCAAGGTGATGAACTTCTTTGGCCGTGGGCGCAGTATTCAGGTTGCCGCGGCTGTCTATTACGCGGTCCAGAATGGCGCGCGGGTAATCAATATGAGCCTGGGGTCCGAAGGCATTTCCGAAGCTGAAAAGCGCGCCATCGACTACGCCAACAAGAAGGGCGTAGTCGTTGTGGTCGCCGCGGGAAACTCTGCGGTGGATGCGGCAACATTTGGCCCTGGCGGCATGGATGGGGTCATTACGGTGACCTCGGTCGACCAGAATGACAAGCGGCCGCTTTATGCGAATTATGGCACCTCGGTCGAAATTGCCGCACCTGGTGACGATATTCTCAGCCTGCGCGCGCGGCGGACGGATTTTATGATGGTAGAAGGCCCGCCCGACTACAAACCGGGGGACGGCGTGGTTGGCGCTGATAAAGCCTATTACCGGGCAACAGGCACATCCTTCGCCGCCCCCTTTGTGGCCGGAGTATGTTCGTTGGTGATCGCCAGCAATCCGTCGCTGACGGCGGACCAGGTTAAGCGGATGGTCCTGCAGTCTGCGTCTGATGTGGGAACACCGGGGTGGGACTACCTGACCGGCTATGGCGTGGTCGACGCAGCCAGTGCGATGGCTGCCGATCCCAGTTTTTTCATTGAAAGCCGGATTTCCGGCGCCGGGGTTGAACAACCCGGTGGAAAATATGTTATGCGTGTCAAAGGAACCACGGACGCAGATGCTTTCAAACGGGCGTGGATCGAAATTGGCGCGGGCGAAAATCCAACAAGTTGGCAAAAGGTTGTCGACAAAATCAAAAAGCCTGTTAAGGGCGGCGTGCTTGGGGACTTTGGAATTGACGTGCTCAGAAGCTCACCTAAATGGGTGATCCGGCTGATCACAGAACATGAAAACGGCAAACGCCGGGAGACTCGGTTTCTCCTCAACCTCGGATAGGGAGTATTGGGCATGAAAATCGTTGGACAAGTCGCGGCGGCTTTGGTCGCCTTGGTCTGGGCTGGAAGCGCGATGGCGCACGTTACCGGGTTTGACCCGGGAATGCCGCCCAGTGAGATGCAGAATGTGACATTTACGCTGCCGAGCGGCGACACGGCGATGGCCGTGACCGCCGACGAGTGCGAGCAGAAGAAGCTGCAGGGCGATGATTGTGACGATGACCGGTTCGGCCTGTTCATCGTGACCGATGGCGCGCTGCGGGTCGGCGAGAAAGTCGACTACGTCTGGTACCAGGATAATCGCCGCCGCACGGGTACGGCGACGGTCGGCCGTGACGGCAACCTCTATGGTGCGCCCGATCCAACGTGGTCGAGCCGTGTCGATCCCGCCTTTCCCAGCTATGTCGCCATCAAGGGCGGCATCGGCAATATTGATGTTGGCGACGTGCATTATGGCGCCATCAAGCTGGATGGCGGCAATGGCGCCGAGGTGCCGTTCCTCAGCAATGACAAGACGGTGACTACCTATGGCGGCGGCATCAAGGGTGAGTTCGCGCTGGGCAATTTCGGCAATTTCGGCAATGCGGGCAATGCCCGTAACCGGGGCTGGACGTTAAGGTTCTCCGGGACCTATGCCGGGGGTGACAATGACGTCGACAATGAAATCCCTGTCGATCAATCATTGGACCAGGTGCCGGCTGTGTCATTCTTCGAGCCGATCTTCGATGGCACCATGGATTCCTTCGGCATCAATCTCGGCGGGTTCGGCCTTCAAGGCGTGCTTGATACGGACGTCGAGACCTGGGAGTTTGCGGCAAATCTTGGTCCGGTCTTCGAAGTCGGTGAGAACACCTTCCTGCGGCCCAATATCGGCATCCACTATGAAGAGATCGAAGTCGAGCATCATTCTCGGATCAGCACAATTCTGTCCGCCGAGCAGATCAGTTTTGAGACGGTGCAAAAAACTGATGATGAGCGTATTGGCGGCGGCATCGGTCTGGACTTCATGTATATCGATCCCAATCCGGGCGGCTTCTTCGCGGGTATCGGCGGTGAAATCAATTTCAATCACCTGAACAGCCGGGCCTTTTCGACCCAGATGATCAATATCGATCTGGTGCCGGACTTGGATAATCAGGTCATCGAGCAGGACTTCAAGCAGGACAAGTTCTCGATCGACTGGCAGATTCGGGCGATGATCGGCGTCAAACTGACCGATAGCCTGTCTATTGCGTTGGCGGGCAGCTATTCCGGCACCGATGAGTTGACCATGTTCCGCAACCGGGTGTTCGGGGATAGCGATCCGAATACGTTCGTGGTGACGGATAACAGCGATGGCTGGAATGCCAATCTGGTGCTCGGACTGACATTCTAACGCGCACATTGTGCAGGACGGAAAAGGGCCCCTCGGGGCCCTTTTTCATATGCTGGGGGCCGCTTGTGTATTTGGCATTTCCGACCGGTGGGAATGGCGATATATACGGGGTCCCGCCCGGCGATTTTTCAATTACGGAGTTATAAGCAATGAGCGATGCTGCAGGCGCCCAGACCGCGCAAGGGTTCCCCATGTTCTACAAAAAGCCTGAGGTATTGAATGCTCAGGCGCATGCCAATCTCGGCCTGAAGCCTGGCCGCTCTCTTGCTTTTGCGTCAGAAACTCATGTGGTGCCGGTAAATGTGCTGGAGATGCCGCATGCCGCGCGTCACAACCCGCTTGTGTTTACGGCGTCTGACAAACCGTCGCCGGTGATCGTTGTCGGGCTGCGCGCAGGGCAGAACGTGTTCGTCGACAAGGAGGGCAGCTGGGCAGCCGACAGCTATATTCCCGCCTATGTGCGGCGCTATCCCTTTGTTTTCCTGCGCAACGAGGATCAGAACCGCTTTACGCTGTGCATCGACCGGGCGTCCGACCAGATCGGTGAGGGCACCGACAATCCATTTTTCGCGGATGGCGAGCGCACCGAGATGACCGCGAAAGCACTTGAATTCTGCACCGCCTATCAGCGCGAGCATCTTCGGACTCAGGCGGTCTGCGATCTGATTGGCGAGCTGGAGCTCTTCAAGCTTCAGAACGGCACGTTCACGCTTGAATCAGGCGAGAAGCTGGCTTTGCGGGACTTCAACATCATCGATGAGCAGAAGTTCAATGCACTGGATGATGAGGCTTTCCTGAAACTGCGTCAGGGTGGCGCGCTGCCGACGATCTACAGCCATCTGATTTCCATGCAGAGCTGGCGCGAACTGGTCCGCCGGGCTTCCGCGGCGGCCTAATCGTTCAGATACATATCCAGCGTCCGGTGCGTGCGCCGGATGCGGTTTTCCTGATAATGCGCCAACTGCACTTCGGGGCGGAAGGTTGCGTTTAACCCTTCCTGAACCGCGGCCATGTTGGACGTATCCTGATCGAGCACGAAGCCCAGGCCGCCCAGTTCTGCCGCGTCTTCCCATTTCTGCTCCAGGGTCAGGAAGTTGAATGGGGCCGGTGCCGGCTTGGGCTGGTCCTTGGGGTGACGCATGATGTAGCCCACCTCCATCAGCGTCTGGTCTTCCCGGTCGTCCCAGGGGCGGAACCGGTACCACATATTCGGGCCATAGCCGCCCCAGAACATCATGTTGGGGAAGATGTTGTAGTACCAGCCATCGACCAGTTCGGCGTCCGAGACCGTGGACAGGTCGGCGCCGGTGGCCGCTTCTGCCATCGCCCGGTTTTCATCGGCGACGGCCGTGCGCGCGGTCTCACCCGGTTCCAGCGTCCGGTAGTCCTGGTCGCTTTCCGTCGGCCGCCGGCCGCGCCATTCGTCATAGACGTCCTGCTGGGTGACCTGGTCGATCACATAGGAACTGGCCGCCGCAAACGGCACCATCATGCGGTTCACATGCGGTTTGTCCTGCCAGGTGTCGTACTGGCATCCGAAGTCATCGACACTGCCGACGATTTGTGGATGCGTGTCGAGAGAATGAAAGCTCTCCATAAAGGCTTCTTGGATCACCTTCCAATTGCCCTTCAGCACCTTGCCGACGTGAACGCCCAGATAGCTCTGGTCCCACAGATAGGGTTCATAGTGACGCTTGATCGGATCGAGATACTCATCGATAGGCATGGCGTCCGGGTCCGGGTTGATGAATACCCAACCGGCCCAGGTCTCGCAGTGGATTTCAGGGAGACCGAAATTTTCCTGCTTCAGGTCGGGGAAATCCCACTGGCAGGGAATGTGTGCGTTCGAGCCGTCGAGCGCCCAGGTGAAGCCGTGGAACGGGCAGCGGAAGTCTTCGGCATGGCCTGACTCGTCGCGCAACTTGCGGCCCCGGTGCAGGCAGACATTGGGATAGGCCTTGATCTGGTCTTCGGTCACCCGGACAATCAGGAAGGATCGCCTGGCGATCTCGTAGACATGGTAGTCGCCGACATGGGGGATGTGTTCGACCCGGCAGGCCATTTGCCAGACCTTGTCCCACATGGCGCGCTCGCGTTCATAGAAGTCCCGGCTGGTATAGCGCTTCGGGTCCAGCGGCGCGGTGCCCATATCCTCATTGCCGACTTCACGGAACGCGCGGGGCGCTTCGTTGCGGTCCGCGTCCAGATAGTCCTGATAGGTGCTGTGCGGCGACGTCTGCGCCGGAATCTTCTCTAAGTCATATCCCATTATACAAATTCCCGTTTCTGCTAATCGCCCACTTTTTTCAGGACTCCAAGACGGCCGTCAGTCCCCAGATCGGTCCATTGTTGCTGATCAAGGCCCTGGTAGAGCGCTTTTAGGTCAGCCCAGGCATCGTTCACATCATCCAGAATGACAATAGCGCCATCCGTGAGGAGGGGGCGAATCATTGTCAGCTCGTTTTCCAGATAATCGGCTTCGTGAAACCCGTCTATCAGCGCGACGCCGAAACTATGGGGCGCGGTGCATCGTGTCAGCAGCGGCAGGGCATTGTCGAATGCCAGGTCGTCATACGGGTTTTCGATGTCCAGCTGATCCGGCTTTGTCGTCTCGAAATCGCCGGCATTCCGTTCCCATGAGAAAGACGCGATTGGCAGGATGGTTGAGAGAAGACCATAGTCCTCAGCCAGCTTGCTGACATATCGATGCGGCGCATTGATGCCCACATGCGTGATGTTCGGATCAATGGCGACGACCATCGAGTCCGGATTGGCGTCCCGCAGAAAGCCTGCCAGCGCACAAAGCGAGATTCCGAGAAAATTGCCAACGTGAAGCGCCGTGACAGGGCGTCCGATATCGAGGTTCTTTTCGAGCGTCGATAGAGCGAATTTCAGTCCCGATTCGGGGATAGTCGAGCGCCGGACCTTTTCTTCGTCTAACCCCAACGCCACCAACGAGCGGACCGCATTTTCATAGTCGAAGGGTTTGATGTCCCCCGCAGACGATTGAGAGGCCCGATAGTCGTTATACTCAGCAAGCAGTTTGCGCCGTCGCTCATGATAGTCGGGCCGGGTAGCCAGCAGCGCCTCCCGCGTGCGCTCTGCCTTGGCCCGGCGCCGTCTGGTGATGACGCCATAGGGTAAAATGTCACGCAATAACGATTTCACAAACCGCCTCTTTGGCAATGGATGGGCCGAGGCTCCACTCCGGGGCGTGGCGTTTCGAAAGCCACGGCCACACCATAACGGATTGCGAAAGCTGGTTCGAGTTGAACCGAAGGTTTACGGCGTATAGGGTTCCCTCCAATTCAGGGAATCAGTGTCAGGGAACTCTCATGCACGATTATGTATTAAAGGGCGGGACGCTCGTCGACGGCAGTGGCAGCGCACCTGTCACAGGCGACATCGCAATTGCAGATGGCAAGATTGCCGCTGTTGGCGGCAGCATCAACGAGGCTGCCAAGGAAGTCATCGACGTCTCGGGCAGCATTGTGGCCCCCGGCTGGGTCGATGTGCATACCCATTATGATGGTCAGGTGGCCTGGGATGACGAGATTGATCCGTCGGCCAGCAACGGCGTTACAACGGCTGTGATGGGCAATTGCGGCGTTGGCTTCGCCCCTGTCCCGCCCGGCGGCGAAAAGGAACTGATCGAGCTGATGGAAGGGGTCGAGGATATTCCCGGCACCGCGCTCTATGAGGGCATGCCCTGGGGACAGTGGGAATCCTTTCCCGAATATCTGGATTTCCTCGGTGGCCGAAAATACGCGCTCGATATCGGTGCGCAGATCGCCCATGGGGCTATTCGGAACTATGTGATGGGTGAACGCGGCCGCAACAATGAGGATGCCACCCAGGATGACATCGCGGCCATGGGGCGGATCGTGCAAGAAGCGCTGGAGGCCGGTGCTGTCGGTGTCTCGACCTCGCGCACCATCGGCCACCGGTCGATCGATGGCCGTCAGGTGCCCGGCACCTTTGCGGCCGACGATGAATTGATGTCGTTTGCCAACGCGATCGGCCAGGCGGGCCGGGGCGTGTTCGAGATCATCCCGTCGAGCGCCATCGGCGATCTGCCTCAACTGGGTGGCGAGCATCGCTCTAGCCTGGAAGAGCTCGACATGATGGCTAAGGTCTCGAAGGCCTGTGGCCGTCCGGTGACCTTCACCATGATCCAGGTGTTCGAAGACCCCGAACTCTGGCGGACGATCCTGGCCAAGGTCGACGCGTACAATGCCAATGGCGCGCAGCTGCGCCCGCAGGTCTGTGCCCGCCCCATCGGCATGATTACGGGCCTCACCGGCTATCACCTGTTCATGCGCCGCGAAGCGTTCCTGAAAATGGCCGACCTGCCGCTCGATCAAATGGTGGCGGAAATGCGCAAGCCCGAGGTCCGCGCCGCGATCATGGCGTCCGACGACATTCCGCACCCGCAGGACGGCTCCATGCAGAACGTCTATGGCGCGTTCAAGATGGCGATGAGCACCATGTTCCCGATGGGCAATCCGGTGAATTACGAGCCGAAGCCCGAAGAGTCTTTTGCTGCCATGGCGCAGGCGCAGGGCCGCAGCGAAGAAGACGTCATGTACGACTTCCTGCTGGAAGATGATGGCAAGGCGTTTGGTATTCTGCTCGGTGCGAATTACCTGGCGAAAGATTTCAGTGTCATCCGTGAGATGCTGACGGACAAGAACACGGTCACCGGCCTCAGCGATGCCGGCGCCCATGTCAGCCTGATCGTCGATGGCACGATGCCGACATACCAGCTGACCCATTGGTGCCGCGACCGGACCCGTGGCGAAAAGCTGCCGCTGGAATTCATCATTGAGAAACAGACCGGACGCAATGCCGATCTCTACGGGTTTGCTGACCGGGGCCGGCTGAAGACGGGCTTACGGGCCGACATCAACGTCATGGATCTGGAGTCCATGCGGGTCGATAAGCCGGTCGCGCAGTACGACCTGCCGGCTGGTGGCCGCCGTATCATGCAGCCGGTTGAAGGCTATGTGGCCACCTTCTGCAACGGGGTCCGCACCCGTGCCAACGACGCCGACACAGGCGAGCGCCCGGGCCGGGTTGTCAGAAATGCGGTTTAAGGGGCTGCACCCTCTCCCTTTGGGAGAGGGTGATCTGAGCATGGCGAAGACCGGGTTAGGGGCGCTCTCGAAATCGTTCTATTCGCCGTCATGTCATTGGAATTAAGGGGACGGTATACTTAATTCAACTTCTATTCGGGACGTAATGTCATTCGCTTAAAGATCCGAATTAAGTATCCCGTCCCCTTAATTACCCTTAATTAGAAAACGCGAATACCCGCTTGCTCTTGAAGCAAGCGGGTATTCGTGCCGTTGATTCTCTTACTCTTTGAAGTGGGCCCGTGCGACGCCTGTCTCATCATAGACGGGCTGCTTCAGGTCCACCCGATATTTGTGCACATCGGCGCTGATCAGTCCTGACGCCTGCAAGTGTGCGCCCATATCCGTGTACCAGTGGTCGTTCAGGTGCACGTCCAGGTCTTCAATTGTGTCCCATTCTTCAAACACATACACCCGGCCCGGGTTTAGCGGGTCCAGGGTCCACGCATAATGGACGCAGCCCTTCTCCGTATAGGCCCCTTCAATGTGCTTGCGCGCGGAAGCCATTGACTCATGGGCTGTTTCGGGTGGGAACTGCAAGACGCCTGCAACGATGACTCTCATTTTTCTCTCCTGATGTTTTTTAGGTCCGCTACATTAACGGCTGCTCGTTCGGCGACAAGTGCTGAAACCGGCATTGCCATGGTCGCGCTTCGCGATACTTATGGGTGCGAAACGAAACCCGGTGACAAAACGGGTTGTGAACAGGAGATGTGAATGCTGAAGATCGATGCGGGGATCCCCGATATTCTGGCGGACGTGCCGGAGCAGGCCGCCAAACTCGAACGCCTGGGGTATGACGGGCTGGCCTGTGCGGAAACCGCACATGACCCCTTCATGCCGCTGGCGCTTGCTGCAGAACACACCAGCCGCGTCGAATTGATGACGTCAATTGCCGTCGGCTTCGCCCGCAACCCTATGGTGCTGGCCAATCTCGCGCATGACCTCAATGCGTATTCCAAGGGCCGCTTTTCGCTGGGTATCGGCTCACAGATCAAACCGCATATTACGAAGCGCTTCTCCATGGAATGGTCGGACCCGGCCGCGCGTATGAAAGAGATGATCCAGGCTATTCATGCGATCTGGGACTGCTGGTATGACGGCACGCCGCTCAAATTCCGGGGCGACTATTACCAGCATACGCTGATGACGCCGTTGTTCACACCCAAGGACATCGACCATGGCCGGGCCAAGATCCTGCTGGCCGCCGTCGGACCGTTGATGACGCGCACCGCCGCTGAAGTGGCGGACGGCCTGTTGATCCATGCGTTCACCACGCCGCGCTACCTGAAAGAGGTCACGGCGCCGGTCGTTGAAGAGACGCTGAGCCAGTCGGGACGCGCGCGCGGCGATTTCCAGATGGTCTATCCCGCCTTCATCGTCACCGGCGAAACCGAAGAACAGTTTGAGAAGTGGAAGAAAATCACCCGCGAGCGGATCGCCTTCTATGGCTCGACGCCTGCCTATAAGGGCGTGCTCGACCTGCATGGCTGGGGCGATGTGCAGCCTGAGCTCAACCGCCTGTCCAAGGAAGGCAAATGGGTCGAGATGGGGACGCTGATCGAGGACGATATTCTTGATGCCTTTGCCGTTGTCGGCGAACCCGACGTGGTAATCGGCAAGCTGAAGGAGCGCTTTGAGGGTGTTGTCGACCGTCTGTTTGTCAGCTTTCCTGACTTGCCCGAAGACCGGGTCGGCCAACTTATTGATCAGATGAAAGCCGCTTGAGGATCCATCATGTCTGAAAAAACCTATCAGAAGACGCCTGAGGCTGTTGCGGCCTTAACGCCAGCGCAGCGTGAAGTTACCCAGAACGATGCCACTGAGCGTCCTTTTGCCAATGAATTCTGGGACAACAAGGAACCCGGCATTTATGTCGATGTTGTCAGTGGCGAACCACTTTTCGTGTCGACCAGCAAGTTCGACTCTCACAGTGGGTGGCCCAGCTTCTGGGAGCCGCTGGTGGCGGACAACGTCGTTGAGAAAGAAGATCGCAGCCACGGCATGGTGCGAGTCGAAGTGCGCTCCAAGCATGGCGATTCGCATCTGGGCCATTTGTTTCCCGATGGCCCGCAGCCAACCGGCCAGCGTTACTGCATCAATTCGGCGTCGTTACGATTTGTACCGGTGAACGACCTGGAAGCCGAAGGATACGGCGAGTTCCAGGGTCTGTTTGGCGAGGCTGACGCCGCGGAATAACCGCCGGCCTGTCGTCAAGCCCCCGCAGATCTGCATAGCGGCCCTCTAAATTTGCTATTGCAATTATTGCAATAGCAACTATGTTGCAGTGCACAACGCACTTATGCGTAGCCAGGGGAGAGTGACATGGCAGACTCCAGCAATCCGTTTGACGACATGTTCAAAGCGTTCCGCGATCTAGGCGGCACGAATTGGCCAACCTTTGATCCGTCATCGTTCACCCAGGGTGGTGGCGATGCGATGAATGCAATGCAGGAAATTACGCGTATATCTTCCGAAGCCATGCAGCAGATGGCATCGCGTCAGCAGACAATGGCGGCAGAAGCTGTTTCGAACTGGCAGAAATCTGTGCAGGAAGTCATGCAGGGTGACCCTGCGAGCATGATGCAGCGGGCGACGGAGGTCAGCCGCGAGGGCGCCGATACCGCAACCCGGAATCTCAGCGAATTGTCAAAAATCGCGACCGAGGCGCAGGCTCAGATTATGGCAGTTGTCAGCGGCAACGCCAAGAAGTCCAAGTAAGCACCGCGCAACGCCTGATTCCGGGAGATCCATTATGGAACAGCTGACCGCGCAGGACGCGTCGTTTCTCTATGTCGAAAATGAACAGGTCGCCAATCATGTGGGCGGCATGTACATCTATGATCAATCGACCGCACCGGATGGTCTGGTCACCTTCAAGCAGATTCTGAAGCACCTTGAGGCGAGCCTGCCCGCGGTGCCGCGCTATCGGCAAAAGCTGAAGCGGGTACCCGGCGATCTTGATCATCCCTACTGGGTCGATGACGATAAATTCGACATTGAGTACCACGTGCGCCACATGGCGTTGCCGAAGCCGGGTGACTGGCGCCAGCTTTGTATTCTGGCGTCGCGGCTTTATGATCGGCCGCTGGATATGACGCGGCCTCTTTGGGTCTATTACATCATTGAGGGGCTGGGGAATGTCGACGGGATGCCCGAAAGTGCTTTCGCCGTCGTCACCAAAACCCACCACGCCATGATCGACGGCGTCTCCGGTACGGCGATGATGACGGCGATCCACAATACCGAGCCGACGGTCGAACTACCGGAACCGCAGCCCTGGAACCCGTCGCCTGCGCCCAATGATTTCGAGCTGCTCAGCCGGGCCTACATGAAAGGTCTGTCGCAACCGCTTGAGTTCATGCAGGCGCTCAGCGCGACGGTGCCCGCCACCCAGCGGGTGATGGAGGGGCTGACGGAACAGAAGTTCTCGATCCCTGAAGCCATTGGCTCCGTCCCGCGGACCCGGCTGAACGGCGAGGTCTCCGGCCATAAGGTAATCGACGCAGCTGAGTTCAGTATCGCTGAAATGCGCGCGGTAAAGAGCGCGGTTCCGGGAGCAACGTTGAATGACGTTGTGCTCGCCATCGGCGGCGGTGCGTTGCGGAAGTATCTGATCGACAAGGATGAACTGCCGGAACAGTCACTGATCACCCTGTCGCCGATATCCGTTCGTTCCAAGGAAGCCCGTGATCCGTCGCATGCTGGAACGGCTGCAGCAGGCGGCAATGACGTCAGCGGCATGCTGGTCGATCTGGGCACGAACATTGAAGATCCGCTGGAACGGCTGAAGCATATTCACGATTCAGCGGCCAACTCGAAAGAGCTGACCAGCGCCATCGGCGCCAAGACGCTGACCGATTTCAGCCAGTTTATCCCTGGTGTCACCATGGGGCTTGCGTCGCGGATGGCCAGCTCACTGGGTCTGGCGACACAGGTGCAGCCGATTGTGAACACCGTGTTGACGAATGTGCCCGGCCCGCAGTTTCCGCTCTATTTCTGCGGTGCCGAGATGGTCAACCAGTGGAGCCTGGGTATCGTCCAGGATGGTCTGGCACTATTCCATGGCATCCTCAGCTACAATGGCAAGCTCACCATCACGGCCATGTCTGACCGTGAGGTCATGCCCGACCCCGCCTTTTACCGACAGTGCATGGAAGAGGCTTTCGAGGAGCTGAAGGCGGCAACCCTGCCGAAACCCAAGAGGCGGACGAAGAAGGCGGCAAGCCGCGCGTAACTATGTCGGAGGGTAATTTCCAGGAAATCGACCTGATCGGTCCCGGGCCCTTTCTGCTGCCGGTGATCGAAGGCGTTATCGGTGTCGACCTGATCGACGGGCAGGGGCCGCCGGAAATCCGGCTGCTGGCCCATGGCGGCACAGAATTGCGCCTGCCAATCCGGGGTATGGCGCTCGCCGATCTCTGGAATCAGCTCGGCAAAATTATCGGCGAAGCGGACCGCGCCTGATCTGTTATGGCATCCTCAGGATCGGCTTGATTACCTCCCCGGTGATGGCGGAGTCGTGGACGGCCTGGTTGATATCGGCGAAGTCGTAATATTTGACGAACTTGTCATAGGGCAACCGCCCGTCGCGCCACAGCGAGGCCAGATAAGGCACAAAGGTCTGCGCGGCGGCGTCGCCCATCACCACACCTTTGATGCCCCGGCCCAGGCCGATATTGTCCATGCTGAAGGGTATTTCGATGCCACCCGGCGTCGCGCCGACCTGTGCGGCCCAACCGGGCCGGCCCAGGCAATCCACCGCTTCGCGCACGGCCGTGGGCGCGCCTGAGCACTCGACAGAGAAGTCAGCACCGCCATGGGTCAACGCGCGGATTTCAGAAACAGCGTTACTGGTTTCCGGGTTGATACAATGGGTCGCGCCCATCTCAGTGGCCATGTCCAGCCGGGCCGGTTTCATATCGACGGCGATGATCTTTTCGCAGCCGGTCTCGCGCGCCCCCATGATCGCGGCCAGGCCCACCGTGCCGACCCCGAACACGACGATGGACGACCCTGCCGGCGGCTTGATCGCATTGATCACCGTGCCAAAGCCGGTAGTCAGCCCGCAGCCCAGCGGCCCCATCAGCTCAATCGGCAGGTTCTGATCGACCTTGATGACGCTGCGCCAGGGCGACAGCGAATAGGTGGCGAAGGAGGACTGGCCGACAAATCGGCCCAGAAGCTCATGGCCCTTCTGCTTCAGCGGTGAGGAGCCATCGGTGCGCTGGCCGGACAGGTTGCGTTCGATGAATTCGTCGCAATAGGACGGCGCACCTTCATGGCAGTGCCGGCATTGGCCGCAGGAATCGCCGCTCAGCACCACATGGTCGCCAGGTTTCACATGGGTGACCGCGCTGCCCACGGCCTCCACAACACCCGATCCCTCATGGCCAACCACCATCGGCAGGGGCAAATTGATCTCCTGGCGCTGCACCGCGACATCCGTATGGCAGATGCCGCTGGCGACGACGCGAACCAGCACCTCGTCTGCGCGCGGTTCATCGACATCGACCTCTTCTAGAAGAAAGTCGCCTTTGGCTTCGCGCACCACGGCTGCCATCGCTTGCATGCTGGTTCTCCCGTTTACTCTGCAATTCGTCTCAGAGCCTACTGTGCCACACCAGCCGTTGCCAGCCTCGCTTCAGCCTGCTAACCGGGAGGATGAAACGTCAGGGAGATGCCTCATGACCGAGCCGGTCATTCTTGTAGAAAAATCGGGCGAATGCGCCCTTGTGACCCTTAACCGCCCCAACCAGATGAATGCCCTGTCGCGTGAACTGCGCACAGCGATTGCCGATACCGTCGACGCATTGGAAGCCGACCCCGATATCCGGGTCATGGTGCTGACCGGGGCGGGCCGTGCGTTCTGCGCCGGACTGGACCTGAAAGAGCTTGGCGCGGAAGGGCTCTCGGGAAACAACAACGCCGTCACCACCAAAGATCCGGTCACCTCGCTGTCGAAGTTTTCCGGTCCGATCATCGGGGCGATCAACGGGGTGGCGATCACCGGCGGGTTCGAACTGGCGCTGGCCTGCGACGTCTTGATCGCGTCGAGCGAGGCGCGCTTTGCCGACACCCACGCCCGCGTCGGCATCATGCCGGGCTGGGGCCTTTCCCAGAAGCTGAGCCGCGCCATCGGGATTTCCCGGGCCAAGGAACTTTCGCTCACCGGGAATTTCCTCAGCGCGCAGCAGGCGTCCGACTGGGGATTGGTCAACCGGGTTGTCGCCCCGGACGCGCTGTTGCCCGCCGCCAAAGCGCTCGCGGATGACATGCTCTCCGTCGTGCCGCAGATGCTTGTTGACTACAAACAGCTCATTGATGACGGTTTTGACCAGAGTTTCGGGGACGCGCTCCAGCTCGAAAAAGACACATCCTCACAGAAGAACTCTGCAGTCAGTGCCGATGATGTCGAATCCCGCCGCGAAGCCATCCGCCAGCGTGGCCAGACCCAGAAGGGATAGTTGAAATGCCCAATATCACCGTTCACCATCTGAACAATTCGAAGTCGCAGCGCATCCTGTGGGTGCTGGAAGAGCTGGGGCTGGATTACAACATCAAATACTACCAGCGGCAGCCGACCATGGCCGCTCCGCCTGAGATGCGACAGGTGCACCCGCTGGGGAAATCCCCGATCACGGAAATCGATGGCCGGGTCATGGCTGAGTCCGGCGCGGTGGTTGGCTTCCTGATCGACCGGTTCGGTAATGGCCGGTTTGCACCCGCGCGGGACAGCGACGATTGGGGCCACTACATCGAAATGCTGCACTACCCGGAAGGCTCGGCCAACACGCCGTTCTTTTTGAACCTGATCGTTAACGCCATGCAGTTGGGCGAGAGCCCGCTGAAAGACTATGCCGACGAGCAGACCAAGTTGCATCTGGACTACATGCAGGGGCTGGTCGGCGAGAATGAATACCTTGTCGGCAATGCGTTTTCCGGCGCCGATATCCAGATCGGCTTTACCCTGCAGGGCGCCAACGTTGGCGGACTGTTGGCCGGCCGCCAGAATCTGATCGACTATGTCGCCCGGCTGGAAGCGCGCCCGGCCTATCAAGCCGCCATCGAAAAGGGCGGTGCCATGAATTTGGATTTCGGGGGCTAAGAAAGGGCGAAAGATGCGGTGTAGGAGGTTGCTGTTTAGGGGGCAACGCCCACCACTACCAGCGGAACGGCCGGAACACCTCGTCCTTGGCGAATAAGATTGTATAGTTCGCCTTCATAATAGCCTGGACCTGAAGACATCTCGGCTTGCAGTTCCTTCATTGGGAGTATCTCGATTCCTAGATCGATTACGTCTCCAACAAAAAAAGCCATATGTTTGACGAACAGGTCAAATGCGACAAATGAGTACTTTCCAAACTGGACCTCTACCGCGATCCGATCTTTGACAAAGTCGGTTTGGTTAAAAGAGAAAATGGGCTCTTGTCCGGCTTCTACAATTGCTGCCTTTTGCTCAATAGCAGGCATTTGCATTGTGCGGCGAATGAGTTCTGCATCTTTTGTTACCCAATAGGAAGTACGCGATTCGACCCAATCTCGCTCTGTGAAGCCAGCCTCCATTGCCTTATTCATCTCAATCGGTGAATAGAGCTTCTTGCCCTTCATGGTCTTTTCTTTCGAAATTTTTGTCTTTAGCTTCGTAGCATCCACTGAAGAGATAACATCCTGTATTTCATCCCATATCTTTGGTTTGTGAACCAATAGGTACTCGAGGCCATTTAAATGAGAATAGTGTTCGACAATTCTCATCGATGTCCGCCGTTCGGCCGTTTTGGATCATATACAGGCTTGTTCATAGGCCGGGTCTGGAGCGTTCCTTCCCGTAGTCGATGAATTCGCTCCCATGCAATGTCAACATATTCGTCCACAACGTCACACCCGTAGCCATGACGATTATTTTTTAAAGCCGCAACGATTGCTGAGCCGACTCCCATGTAGGGATCGAGAACACTGTCCCCTTCGTCCGTTAGCGACAACACTAACCTCTCAACGAGTTCGACAGGAAACTGGCATGGGTGAATTGTTTTCTCGACGTGATTATTCTTGACGTTTGGAAACACCCAGACGTCCCCAGGATTCTTGCCGAGGGGGTTGCCAGATAGTTGTCCCGCCTTCGGGCCTTTGTAGTGTTTTTTGTTGGGGTATTTGGAGGGTACGCGGATTGGGTCGAGATTGAAGGTGTAGTCGTCCGTCTTGGTGAACCACGAAATTGTTTCATATCGACCGGAGAGGCGTTTCTTACAATGCAAGCCATGTTCGAAGTGCCAAACTATCCGATTTCTAAGCTTCAGCCCATTATCGCGAAAGACGTGATATAGCGCTATGTCCAACGGGAAAATCTCACCATTCTGAACGTGATTGCCGACCTGCCAGCACAGTGAGCCTTTGGGGTGAAGTACCCTTACACATTCAGATATTACCCGAGCCTGATCTTCAATATACCGTTCAAGCGGTGTCCTGCGCTCATAGGCTTTTCCAATATTATAGGGCGGCGATGTCACGACCAACATCATTGATTCATCTTCCAACTTGCGCATAAACTTTAAGTTACCTTCGCAGGACATGTGTGCTTGGTGATCGTGATTTAGTCGTAATATCGTGGCTTGTTCCATTTTTTGTTCCCCTTATGTTCTAGTCACGATACCAGCCAATTCATATCCTATCAAGTATGCGATAAAGGATCCAACGAAAGTTGAGGCCTTGAACTTGATCTTGCTTCAAATCGCGCTTGATCCTATACCCCCGCGCACGATGAAACCGTTGAAAACCATGACCGCACGAATTCGCGTCCACCATTTGTGGGCTGCTTAGGCCGTGCGCTTTGGGCAGTCCGCTATCCAGCGGCTGCCCCTTCCTGAGACATCAAGAATTTCTTCCGGGGCGGTGGCCGCCAACCGGGAGAAGACCGATGTCACAAAACAAGATCACGATCAGAGCTGTTGAGCCGGAAGATCACCGCGCGCTGCAGGCGCTCTATGCTCAGCCGCGGGCGCAGGGCTGGACCATGCAGATGCCCTATCCCTCGGTCGAGATGTGGCGCCAGCGGCTCGCCGAACCGCCGGAGGGCGTGCGCGCCTTTGTTGCCGAACTGGATGGACGGGTGGTGGGCAATCTGGGCATCCATGTGAATGGTAAGTCGCCGCGCCGCACTCACGCGGCGGAACTTGGCATGGCGGTCCACGATGATTTTCACGGGCAGGGTGTTGGCTCGGCGCTCATGGCGGTGGCTATCGATGTTGCGGACAACTGGCTCAACATGCGGCGGCTGGAGTTGACGGTCTATGTCGATAACGAACCGGCGATCGCGCTTTACTGCAAATTCGGTTTCGAGGTGGAAGGTACCTTGCGCGACTATGCGTTCAGGGATGGTGCTTTCCACGACGCGCATCTGATGGCGCGGTTGCGGTTCCCCTGAAGCGTCATCCCTGCGGAAGCAGGGATCTCGTCACGCGGCCTGAGATTCCCGCTTTCGCGGGAATGACGGTTGTTTGATCAGCCCGCCATATAGGTGTCGATCCAGTCATGATAGTGCTGCACGCGGCCCTCATCCTGGTTCAGCCAGGCCTCTGAAAAACCGCGTGAGTGCATGCCTTTCTGCACATCGCGGATCAGGTGTACGTCCTGATCGACGGTGATGGTCATGGAATATTTGCCGGCGATCACTTCTTCCTGGGTGAAGTTTTCATGCTCGGGCCGCTCCATGCCTTCAGCTGCAATAGGCTTGTCGCTGAGGTTGAAGGAAATATTCGCGTTCCAGTCCGCATCCGGGTTGGGCAGCATGCGCAGGGTGAACTTGTCCCAATAGCATTTGTTCGGGTCGGTGGCGTGTGGCCGCGACCGCATGATCCAGACCTCTTCCGGCTGGATCGCCATGACGATATTGGGAAAGATATTGTACTGGACGATGTCGGACAGTTGCTCGTCGGTCAGCGCATCATAGTTGAACCCAAGCTCGGGGCCCTTTTCGCGCTTCCTGACTTGAATATCCCGGCGCACATCCAGCACCCGGCCGCGGTAATCCTCCGGGTCCATGCCCACGGCCTTCATCTGCAGATGCTGTGAAAAAGGCACCTCCTCGGGGATCGGCAGGCGGGTGTTGACGGTAAAGCCCTCGATCAGCACCCGGTTGTGACCCCCAGCCCAAAGCTCGGTGCGGGCGGCGGGGCAATCGAAGATGGTCTCATGCTGCGGGTGGATGTGTTCGACGTGATAGAGCTCGCCGAAATTATCCATCACCGCTTTCCAGTTGCAGTCCAGGCTGACGGTCTGGTCGACGGCCAGCACCATGTCTTCCATGCGGAACGGCTCGATCATCGGGATCATCGGATCGAGGAAGTCGCGCAGGGGCGGCACATCGTCATCCATGCAAACCCAGACGGTTCCGGCCCAAACCTCAACGCGCACAGGCTTAAGCGACAGCCGGTCACACGGCGTGCCCTGCACGAACCGGTCGGCTTCCGGCACATGCTTCAATGTGCCGTCCAGCTCGTACTGCCAGCCATGATAGGGGCAAACGAACGCATCGACCGCGCCGCGTTCATTGACCGCGATCCGCGCGCCCCTGTGCTGGCAGCTGTTGTAGTTGGCTGCGACCGTACCGTCCTCGGCACAGCTGACGATGATCGATTCAGGCCCCAGATCGAAGACGAAATAATCGCCGGGTTCGGACACATCCTGCGTCACACCGGCAAAAAGCCAGCAGCGCGGCCACAGCTTTTCCCACTCCCGGTGCATATAATCCGGTGACGTAAAACGCTCGGCGGTAATGGTGGCGGTCCCGGTAGGCGCAGCGGCCCCGTCTTCCAGGATCGTGACGGCGCGGACAGTCGACATGATCTTCCCCTATTTTCCCGCACAAAGGGTAAGCGAATTGGTCGTTTTGGGGAAGGGCGTGGCTGGACTTACGCTGTAAGCCGTCGGATAGTGGTCGCGAAATCAGTCAGGGGAAGCACCATGTCGACAGTTGAAGCAGGAACCAGAACCGCCGCCATCAAAGTCCGGCGTGACGACCTTCGAAGCACCGAAATCGAACGCGGCGACGCGCCAGAGGACATTACGCTGGCCGCGGGGCAAGTGCTGATCAAGGTGGATAAATTCGCGCTCACCGCCAACAACATCTCTTACGCGCTGGCCGGCGAACTCATGAACTATTGGGGTTTCTTTCCCGCCGAGGATGGCTGGGGCCGGGTCCCGGTCTGGGGTTATGGCGACGTCATTCGCTCCGAACATCCCGACGTGGCGGTCGGGGAACGGTTCTGGGGTTACTACCCGATGTCGACCCATCTGGTGGCAGAGCCCGACAACGTCAATGAGCGTGGCTTTGTCGACAACGCGCCGCACCGCCGGGAATTGGTCGGGGTCTACAACCAGTATACCAATACCGCAGCCGACCCGTCCTACAAGGCCGATCAGGAGGGCGCCCGGATGGTGATGAGCCCGCTTTTCAGCACCTCCTTTATCCTCGACGATTTCTTCGACGACAATAATTTCTTCGGTGCGGGGACCATGATTGTCGGAAGCGCCTCATCGAAGACCGGGCTGGGGCTCGCCTTTCTGCTGCACCATAACCGGGATGTGAAAGTCGTCGGCCTGACCTCGCCGGGCAATGTCGGCTTCTGTGAAAGCCTGGGCTGCTATGACCAGGTGGTGACCTATGACGCGCTGGAATCCATCGATAATTCTCAGCCCGTCGTTTTCTGCGACATGGGCGGCGATGCGGATGTTCTGAAGCGCCTGCATACCCATTTCGACGACAAGTTGGCCTATAGCTGTCTGGTCGGCGGCACCCATTGGGAAAATGTCGGCTGGGGCCAGACCGACCTGCCGGGGCCGAAACCTGCACCGTTCTTCGCCCCCGACCAGTTCACCAAGCGCGCACAGGAGTGGGGCCCCGTTGGTCTGCAGGAACGCATGGGGGCGGCCTGGGACAGCTTCGTCGGGCCCGCGCAGGGCTGGATCAAGTCTGAAGAAGCCCGCGGTGTTGAGACCGTGCGCGATATCTATCTGAAGATGCTTGATGGCAAGGTCCCGCCCAGTCAGGGGTATATTCTCTCGCTGAACGAGTAAGTCTTGGAAACATACGACTACATCATCGTCGGGGCGGGATCCGCGGGTTGCGTGCTGGCCAACCGGCTTTCCGAGAACCCGAAGACCAAGGTGCTACTGCTCGAAGCGGGCGGGGCGGACAACAGCATGCTGATCGGCATACCCAAGGGCATCGCCAAGCTGGTGATGGACCCGGAGCACGCCTGGCATTTTCCCGTCGAGCAGGAGCGGTTCGACGGCGTGCCATCCAAGGAGGTTTGGGTCCGCGGCAAGACCATTGGGGGGTCCAGCTCGATCAACGGGATGATCTATTCGCGTGGTCACCCCAATGACTATGAAGACTGGAAGGAAGAGGCCGGGCCTGGCTGGGGCTGGGACGAGATGAAGGCGTCTTTCATGGCGATGGAAGACCATGAGCTGGGCGCCACCGATTACCGCGGCGCAGGCGGGCCGCTGCATGTCAGCACCGGCAAGCTGCGCTATCCGGCATCGGAAGCCATGCTGGAAGCGGGCGTCCAGATGGGCCTGCCGAAGCGCGACGAGCTTAACCACCCGGAGCTGGAAGGCGTCGGTTACTACAGCCATACCATCAAGAACGGCCGGCGGGTCAGCGCGGCCAGGGCCTTTCTGAAACCGGCAGCGAAACGCGCCAACCTGCGCATCGTTACGAACGCGCATGCCGACTGGGTGCTGTTCGATGGCCGCCGCGCCACCGGGGTGTCGGTGCGCGTCAACGGGAAACCCACGGCGTTCCGAACCGATGGCGAGGTCATCATTTCGGCTGGGACGATCATGTCGCCGGTCATCCTGCAGCGGTCGGGCATCGGGCCGGCAGCGCACCTGCAATCGGTCGGGATTGATGTGATCAGTGACAGCCCGGATTGCGGCATGCGTATGCGTGAGCATGTCGGTTTCGGTCTGCCGCACAGGCTGAAGAACGCCAAGGGCCATAACCACCGATATCAGGGGCTGGGTCTGATCGGCAGCGTGCTGCAATATTATCTGACCCACACCGGCCCGCTGGCGACGGGCATCTACGAGATCGGTGCCTTTTCCCGCAGCACGCCGGAGATGGACCGGCCCGATATGCAGATCTTTGTCGGTGCGTTCACGTTTGACCGAACCAAGGACAATTTTCCGGTACCGCTGCAGACGCCAGAGAAGCTCCCGGGGTTCAATATTTATGGCCAGCTCGTGCAAGCCACCAGTGAAGGCAGTATCCTCGTAAAATCCGGTGACTCGGACCAGACCCCCGCGATTGCACCCAACTGGCTGTCAACCGAGTACGACCAGCAGACAGCCATCGCCATCGTCAAATATATGCGCCGCTATGTGCGCCAGCCCGCTTTGCAGCCCTATGTGGGCGAAGAACTACTGCCCGGTGCGGACTACGATACTGATGAGAAAATACTGGACGCGGTCCGGCATCTCTCGACCTCCGGCTTGCATGCGACAAGCAGCTGCCGCATGGGCCGCGACAATGCGGCCGTTGTCGACAGTGAGCTGAAGGTGAAGGGTGTGGAGGGGCTGCGGATCGCTGATTGCTCCGTCATGCCGGGTATTATCTCCGGCAACACGAATGGCCCCGCCATGGCGATGGGGTGGCGCGCGTCGGATGTGATCCTGAACGGGTTGGGCGGGTAACGTTCCGACTCCCTTTCCTCTTGTGAGAGGCCCTTCGACAAGCTCAGGAGGGGTGAGGGGCAGCGCTTCAGACGATGCAACGCCCGTCATGAAAGCCTGCGGATCTCAGCGTAGACCGACCTTCACCCGCTCGCCTTGCAGGCTCGCCATCCTCTCCCAGAGGGAGAGGGCTAGTCGGCTTATTCCGCCGGTTGGGTTTCGCCTGCCGGCGTTTGCGCGGAGCCTCTGGGTTTGACCAGTCGCCGGTCCTTGGCCAGCAGCATGTAGAAGCTCGGCACCACGAACAGGGTAAAAATCGTGCCGATGCCCAGCCCGGTGACGATGACGAGGCCGATCTGGAAGCGGCTGGGCGCGCCGGGCCCGGTGGCCATCAGCAGCGGCACCATCGCCATCAGCATGGCAATTGTGGTCATCAGGATCGGGCGCAGGCGAATGGCAGCGGCTTCTTCAACCGCTTCGCGCTTGGTTTTGCCGTGTTGGGTTTGCTGCCGATTGGCGAAGTCGACGATCAGAATACCATTCTTGGCGATCAGACCGATCAGGGTAATAAGCCCGACCTGGGTGTAAATGTTCACGGTCGCGAAGCCGAGGGTGATGAAGATCATCGCGCCGGCAATCGACATGGGCACGGAGATCAGAATGATCAACGGGTCGCGCCAGCTTTCGAACTGCGCGGCCAGAACCAGATAAATCACCAGAATTGACAGGAAGAAGGTCAGGACGAGGGCCGTGCCCTGATTCTTGAACTGCCGCGCCTCGCCGACATAATCATAAGAGAATTCGCGCGGAAACAGCTCGTCAGCCTTGGTTTCTATAAATTCGATAGCCTGTCCCAGCGGCACGCCCGGCGTCATGATGGCATTGACGGTCACCGAGTTCAGCTGTTGGAACTGGGTGCGTTTGGTCGGCTCGATCGACTGTTCGAAGCTGACAATGCTGGACAGGGGGACCAGTTCACCGGATGCCGAGCGTACATAATAGTTGTCGAGTGTGCTGGGGTCGCCGCGAAACTCCCGCGCGACCTGCGGGATTACCTCATAGCTGCGGCCTGACAGGCTGAACCGGTTGATGTTGTTGCCACCCAGCAACGTCGCGAGCGTCAGGCCGACGTCCTGCATCTCAATGCCGAGATCACCGGCACGGTCGCGGTCGATAACCACCTTGGTGCGCGGCAGCGAGTAGTCGATGGATTTGTTTAGAAAAACGAACAGCCCACTTTGATAGGCTTCGCCGATCATCTGGTCGGCCAGCCCGTCGAGCTGCTGATAGTCCTGATCCGATGTGATCACAAACTGGATCGGCGCGCCGCGGGCGGCGCCCGGCAGCACCGGGAAGTTGAAGACGGCGATCTGAACGCCGGCGATTTCATTGACCCGGCTCTGCAGATATCTGTGCAGCTCTTCCTGCGGCCGGTCGCCCTCGCGCATGCCCCCATCGGCCGCCGTCATCCGGAAGCCACCGAAAGAGGTGGCGGGCGTGCCGCCGCCACCGATCATGATGAAACTGCGGGTATATTCCGGGATCGATTCAAAGATATCGATCATCTGGCGGCCATAGGCGGCAGAGTACTCTAATGTTGCCGTCTCGGGCGCTGACATCTGAATGTTGAGAACGCCGCGCTGCTCCAGCGGGGCCAACTCGCTGGTGCTTGTGGTGAACATGAAATAGATGCTGCCGACGATGACGGCGGCAAAAAGATAGGTGACCGGCTGATAGTTGAGGGTGACGCCCAGTGCCCGGCGGTAACGGTTGGACAGGCCGTTGAAGAAATGCTCGACCATGTCCTCAAAGCGGCCCGACTTGCCGGTTTTGCTCAGAACTTTGGATGACAGCATTGGCGATAGCGTCAGCGCCACAATGCCCGAGATCAGCACCGCGCCGGCCAGCGCGAAGGCGAATTCGGTGAAAATAATGCCGACCAGGCCGCCCATGAAGCCAATCGGTGCATAGACCGCCAGCAGGGTCGTGGTCATGGAGATAATCGGCAGGGTAAGTTCCCGCGCGGCAATCAGCGCCGCATCAAAGCGGGATTTCCCTTCGGCTATGTGCCTATGCACGTTTTCAACGACAACGATGGCGTCGTCCACCACCAGCCCGATGGCCAGCAGCATGGCCAGCAGGGTCAGCATGTTGATGGAAAAGCCCAGCACCAGCATGATGAAGGCAGCGCCGATCAGCGACAAAGGGACCGAAACAGCAGGCACGATAGCCGCGTGCCAGGAACCCAGCGACAAATAGACCACTAGCAGCACGATGAAGACGGCTTCGGCGAGGGTCTGAAAGACCTCCGCAATGGATTTTTCGATGTAGTCGCTGCCGTCATGTGGGATGGCCAGGTTCAGCGCCTCGGGCAATTGGCGCTCCACATCCGGCATGATGCTCTGGACCTCGTCGGCCACCTCTAGCGGGTTGGCGCCTGGCGCAGCCTCGACGGCCATCATCACGGCCATCTTGCCATTGTACCAGGCGGTGATGTCGTAATTGCGCGACCCCAGCTCCACATCGGCGACATCGCGCATGCGCACCAGCGTATTGCCGTCGGATCTGATCACCAGATTTTCAAACGCCTCGACGGTATAGATATCCGTCGTGGCGGACAGGTTGATGGTGACCAGATCATCCTTGGTCTGGCCGACACCGGCCTGGAAATTGTTGTTGATCAGCGTTTCGCGTACATCGGTGGCTGCGACCCCCAGCGCGGCCATGCGTTTGGGGTCCAGCCAGAGGCGCATGGCGAAACTCTGGTCGCCATTGATCTGCGCCTTGGCGACCCCTGGGATCGCCTGCAGCCGCGGTACGACGCTGCGCATCAGATAGTCGGTGATCTGCTCGGGACTCATGGTCTCGCTGTAGAAGGCGAGATACATCAGCGCGAACCCCTGATCGTTGCGCATGTCGATCACCGGGTCTTCGGAACTTTCCGGCAGAATATTGCGCTGGCTGGCGACCTTGGCCTGAATTTCGGCAATTGCGGCGTTGGGGTCGTAGTTCAGCTTCATATAAGCCTGGATTTCCGACACGCCCTGCCGCGAGGTGGAGGTCATGTAGTCGATGCCCTCGGCCTCGGAGATTACCCGCTGCAGCGGGGCCGTGATGAAGCTCTGAACCAGTTCGCTGTCAGCCCCCGGGTAGGCCGTGGTCACATGGACGACCGCGCGCATGGTGTGCGGATATTGCCGCACTTCCAGGATCGCCATCGACCGGAAGCCGACCAGCAGAATCA
Source organism: Alphaproteobacteria bacterium (assembly GCA_046290575.1). GTDB lineage: Bacteria > Pseudomonadota > Alphaproteobacteria > SMXS01 > SMXS01 > JANQQJ01. The sequence goes on from JBKAGX010000001.1 coordinate 566,462, forward strand.
GCAGGCTGACCACAGTCGCCAGAACCGGCCGCTTGACGAAAATGTCGGTAAAGCTCACCGGCCGATCACTCCGCCCCGCACGGCAACCGAGTTATCGATTTTGATTTTCTGGCCCGTCTGCAGCTTCAACTGCCCGGTATTGACGATCCTGTCGCCTGCTTCCAATCCCGACAAAATCTCGACATTGCCGTCTGATATGCGGCCTGTCGTGACGGGCCGGCGTTCGGCTGTCAGGTTCTCCCCGTCACCGGTGATCAAGAAGACGGAATTGCCGTAAGGGAAGAAGGCGACTGCCGTGCGCGGTACAGTCAGTACCCGCTCCATGCCACCGGACACGACGTTAACCTGCGCAAACATGCCCGGCCTCAGCCGTTTGTCGGGGTTGGCGATGGTGCCCTGCAAAGGCACGTTCCGCGTCGCCTCCTCGACCTTGGGGCTGATGGCCGTCAGCGTGCCGGTGAAGGTTTCCCCGGGCCACGCCGCCACATCGGCTTCGAGTGTCTGGCCGACAGACAATTGGCTGATGAAGCGTTCCGGTAACGAGAAATTGGCATGAATCGGGTCCAGACTTTGCAGTGTGACGATTTCCGTGCCCGGCGAAAGAAACTGGCCGATATTAACCTGGCGGATCCCCAGTTCCCCGGCGAAGGGCGCGCGCACGGCTGTTTTGGCGATCAGCGCCTGTTGCTCTTCGACCTGGGCCTGAAAGTCTTCCAGCTCGCTGCGGTTTCTGTCCAGCTGCGCCTGCGATACGGCGCCGCGTTTCACCAGGTTTTGCGCCCGTTCGAAATCAAGCCTGGCAAGATCCCGTTCCGCCTCAAGCGCTCGCAATTCGGCGCGCTGCGCAGAGGCGTCCAGTTGCACCAGCAGCGCTCCCGCCTGGACGCTTTGCCCGGATTCGAAATTGATGCTGATGACTTTCCCGGGCACTTCGTTGGCGACCTCGACGCCCTGATGCGCGCTCAGACTGCCGACGGCGCTGACCCGGCTTTGCAGGGTTTGTTCGGTGACCGCGGTGGCAGAGACGGTCACGGCCGGCGCGCTCATGCTGGCCATAAGGGCAGCCTGTTTCTGCGCCTGCTGATACTTCCAACCAAAAATGCCGCCGAACAGCAGGACCAGCGCAACGATGATGATCGCAAACCATTTCACCAGTCCGCCGCGTGAGCTTGGGCTCTGGCCAGCGGGTGAATCCTGTGTCTGCTGAGGGTTGTCGATATCGATACGGTTCATGCTACGCGGCAATGCGCTGATTGGCGGAAAGGTCCATTATGGACGCCCGGCCTGATAAGAACCAGCACTTGTGAAGGTTTTTCTTCGCTAGAGGAACCTGTAATCGGCGGGGTCGGGCGCTTTTGTGAGTGTCCAATATTCGAGCAGCGGCCCCGGCCAGTTCTGTGTCACCCGGCCCTGGTCGTTCTTGTACCAGCTGTTCACATGCGGCGAGCCCCAGGCATATTGGGCGTTTTCCGCATCGATCTTCTCGTTATAGGCGTCATGCACGTCTTCGCGGCAGTCCATGGCGTCATGGCCTTCCTCGATCAGCATTTTCAGGCAGCCGATCACGTAGCGCATTTCGCATTCGGAGAAGAAGATGATGCTGCCATTCACCACGATGTTGGTGTTGGGGCCATAAAGGCAGAACAGATTGGGGAAGCCGGGCACCGTAATCCCCAGATAGGCGCGGGGGTCGCCGGCCCAATGGTCGTTCAGATCGACGCCGTTCCGGCCCTTAATAGTCATGGGGAACAGGAACTTGTCGGCTTTGAAGCCCGTTCCATAGATCAGCACGTCGACATCGTGCCGGTCGCCGCTTTCGCACAGCACCCCGGTTTCAGTGATCTCCTTGATGGGATCGGTGATGATTTCGACATTGTCCCGCTGCAACGCTTTGAACCAGCTGCCATTATCGACCAGCATGCGTTTGCCGCCCGGCGGATAGTTCGGCACTGACAGATCGGCAAGGTCCGGATCGCTGATCTGGTCGCGCATATAGGTGATCAGCTCTTCGCGCAGCGCCTGGTTTTCCGGGCCCACGGACAAGCGCAGATCGTTCCAGGCGGGGTCAACCTTCACCCGTGGCAGCAGGCCTTCAGCAGACAGCCAGAACAGCCAGAACCGGTACCAGTTGGCGAAGAACGGCATGTGCTTCATCAGCCATTTCATGCCGTCTGGCACCGGGAGATGATAGTGCTCTGCCGGGCGGATCCAAGGCGGCGTCCGCTGGAAAATCAGCGTGTCGCCGGTCACTTTGGTGATCTCGGGCACGAACTGGAAGGCGCTGGCGCCGGTGCCGATCACCGCGACTTTCTTGCCGGTCAGGTCGATGTCGTGTCGCCATTCCGCCGAATGAAACGCGTCACCCTGAAATTTCTCCTGGCCCGGAATGTCGGGCCATTTGGGACGGTTGAGCTGCCCGGTAGCGGCGATCACCGCGTTGGCGTCCAGGGTTTCGATTGCCCCGCTTTTGTCCTTGATGGTCACTGCCCACCGATGGGTCTCATCATCAAAAGCAGCTTCCTCCACGTCGGTTTCGAACCGGATGAAGTCACGCAGGCCATAAGCATCCACCAGCCGGTCGAAATAGCCGAACAGGGTGTCATGGGTAGAAAAATACTGCGGCCAGTCGTGGTTCGGCTCAAAGGAATAGGAATAGAGGTGATTCGGTGAATCGACGCGGCAGCCGGGGTAGGTGTTTTCGAACCAGGTGCCGCCGACGCCCTCGTTCTTCTCGATGATCTCGAAGGGAATGCCCCCTTGCTGCAGCGCGATGGCAGCCAGAATGCCGGACATACCCGCGCCGATGATGAGGACCTTAAACGCGCCATCTTGCACGTCGACCGCGTCCCGGCGCCATTGGTTCACCCGTGTTTCGTTGCCCAAAAGGGCAAGTTCCTCCTGCAGCAGCGGCAGATAGTCGCGCGGGATCGCCTCGCCCATGATGTAGTCCATCATTTCGCAGATCATGTCCTCGCTGGGCTCTGGCGGCATCTGGCAACCATTGTCGCGATAGTCACCAAGGATCTTCAGCGCCAGCGTGCGCGCCTGAGCCTGTTCGTCCTCGGTCAGGCTCATCTGCATATCGAAATTGATCACGGTGGGCTTGGGCCGGATCGGTCCGCGCAGGTGATCAGTATTGCCGGTGATATGCGACAGCGCCGTCATCAGCGTCGGGATGTGCGCATCTTCCAGCATCCGGGCGATGGTGGCATCGTCTTCAGTGATCTCTTCAATCGGGTCACGGACCGGGTCGCGTTTGGTGTTCATAATCTTTCCCCTGCCGTCCGGCAAAGCGCCGTTCGGTTCGTCTTCTAATCGATTGTTGCAGCACGCACTGCCTCACAAAAAGCAGAATCTGCACAGGACCACTGGAAACTTCACTGATTTGGCGCAACACTACCGTCACGCGTGACTTCAAAAGGGGGAGATGACCATGAACCCGCGCAACAGCTATCCGCTGTTTCAGCAGGCCTATTTTGTCAACGATCTGGAAGACTGGTGCCAAAAGTGGAGCAAACTGTTCGGCGCAGGCCCGTTCCGGCTGGCCTGGCACCACAAGACGGACAAATTTCACTATCGCGGCACCGACCAGGAGGCCGATGTTTCCTATGCCTTCGGCTATCTGGGTAATGTGATGATTCAGTTCATCCAGCAGCACGATGATACGCCATCGATCTATCGCGACATGTTCGAGAAGGGCCAGGAAGGCTTCCACCACGTTGCCTATCTGGTTCAGGATTTTGAGGCCGAGCACAAGCGGCTGGAGGATATGGGTTTCGAGTGCGGCACAAGGCTATTTGCCGATGGGGTCGATGCGGCCTATTTCGATACCCGGTCCGTGAACGGGTGCTTTACCGAAATCCATGGAGAGCATTTGCCGATTATGGGCCGCTGGTACGCCATGAAGCGCGCGCATGAAATGTGGTCACCGGGCGACAGCCCTTACATGGAGATCAAGCTACCGCACGAGCAGTAATAGCGGTTTACGCAGGCAATCAAATCGCGCAACACTTCGCGCGGGTTTAGACACAAAAAAACAGGGGAATTCAACGTGAGTACACTTGGCAACTATCCGCTTTTCCAGGAAGCCTATCTGGTCAATGATATTGATTCATCGATCAAGAAATGGAACGAGCTCTTCGGTGCCGGTCCGTTCATCCGCGTGCCGCATCACAAGACTGACAAGTTCGATTATCGCGGCACCAATCATGAGGCCGATGTTTCCTATGCCTTTGGCTATCACGGCGACATGATGGTCCAGTTCATCCAGCAGCATGACGAGACACCGTCAATCTATCGCGACATGTTCCAGGCTGGTCAGGAAGGCTTCCACCATGTCGGTGTGTTGGTGCACGACTTTGAGGCCGAGTTCCAGCGCCTGCTGGATATGGGTTTCGAATGTGCGACCCGGCTCTATGCTGATGAGGTCGATGCCGCCTATTTCGACACCCGCGAATACAACGGCTGCTTTACCGAAATCCATGGCGATCCGCCGCATATTCTGGGCACCTTCGCACAGTGGCGGCGGGCGCATGAACTGCTGCAGCCTGGGGACAGTCCGTTCCTTGAAATGACGGTCCCGACACAGGTCGACGGCCAGTTGAGCTAAGCCTCCGAATTCAGACTTCCGGGTAAGGCACAAAAAAGGGCGGCCTCCGGGCCGCCCTTTCTCGTTTATGGGATTGCTGCTACTCCGCGGCTTGTGCGGTGGGCTGAAACAGTGAATTCAGGTCCTCGTCCTTGGTCTTCAGCAGGCGATCCACCCAGCCATGGAAATTCTGGCCGCCGCCTTCGTTGCGGCCGAACATCACTTCTTTCAGGGCGCCGCTTTCCAGCGCTTTCTGCTGGCGCAGGCCGGTGCCGTAATCTTCGACCTCAACGACATATTTCAGCAGCTTGAACTGTTCGTCGGCCTGCATGGCCTGTTCTTCGTTCGGCTCATTCTGCATCAAATAGTACTGCGTCGTGTATGATTCGCCGGGGTTCTCGCCCGGGAACAATTGCGACAGCATGATGCTGCGGCCGCCACCGTCGAATGACGCGATGGAAATGTGCGGGAAGATCGTCCACACACCCAGCAGCAGGACTTCCGAGGGCCAGTCTTCGACTGGAATGTCTTTCAGTGGATCCATGCGGGTCGGCGAGGTGACCCGCTGATGCGGTCCCCAGGCATAGTAGAGCGCCTGGTTGGACATCTGCTCCCCAAAGGTCTCCCGGTGCAACACCGGCAAATGATAGAGATCCAGATAGCCGTCATAGGCAATCTTCCAGTTCGGGCCGCGGACGGTCCGCGTCTGGAACAGGTGCCAGTCATCCATGCCGAACTCGGCGAGGAATTCGTCATAGCCTGACATGAAGTTGTCGAAGTCGAGGTTTGATTCGGGGTCGAGGATGCCCCAGATGATCCCGGCGCGTTCGAACACACGCAGCGGCGTCAGCCCATGGCAGGACTTGTCGACTTCGCCGAATTCGTCATTTGAAGCGATGGCAATCAGCCGGCCTTCGCGATCGAACGTCCAGCCGTGATAGCCGCAGACGAACCGGCTGGCGTTCCCTGTGCCTTCCAGGACGACATTGGTGCCCCGGTGGGTGCAGCTGTTCAGGAAGCCGCGCACAACACCATCTTTGCCCCGGGTCAGCAAGACTGGGGTGTTGACGACATTCATCGCCTTATAGTCGCCGTTTTCAGGCAATTCGGCGGACGGCGCCAGCACCAGCGGCATGCGTTTGAAGACCATGTCGACCTCGGCCTGATAGCGGTCCGGATCGAAATAGTTGGACGCCGGAATTTTCTGGATGCTGTCGGCCAGGGCGAGCGTGCCAGCTTCGGCATGCTCCATGCTTTCCTTGGCCATCTGGATCAGTTCTGCTTTCGCCATTTCGGTCTCCTCACTTTGCCGTCAGCGGAAAGCGCGCGGAATCTTTGATCCCGGCATCGACATCTTGGGGCGCTTCCCGACGCAAACCCGTTTTGCTGCCCATAACCTGCGGCATTTTTCCGCCAATTTCCACTTTATGCGGCTGATTTCGAGCTAAAGTGCCGCAAAACTGGTGATTCTGAGAGGCAGGGGGTGCGCATGGATCTGGGAATTCGGGGCAGAAAAGGCATCGTCAACGGCGGCAGTGCAGGGCTGGGGCTCGGCAGTGCGCGGGCGCTGGCGAAAGAAGGCGTCGATCTCTTTATCGCCGCCCGCGGCGCGGACCGGTTGAAGCGGGTCTGTGATGCGTTGGCGGCCGAGACGGGCTCGACCGTGACGCCGGTGGTCGCCGATCACAGCACGCCAGACGGTCGCGCCAGGATCTTGGAGGCGTGTCCCGCGCCCGACATTCTGGTTGCCACCTGTTCGCCGCCCACCTGGACCGGGGATTTCCAGACCGTCGAGCCAGAGCACTGGGAGGCCGGGTTGGCGACCACCCTGATCAGCCCGGTCGAGATGATGCGCGCTATCATTCCCGGTATGATCGACCGCAAATGGGGCCGGATCGTGATGATTGGAACGGGCGCGTCCAAATTCCCGGTCGAGGCACGCATTCTCTCGGGCGCCCCGCGCGCGGCGCTGGTGAATTATGTGGTGGCCGTCGCCAAAAAGGTCGCCAAACACGGCGTCATTTTGAACAACATGCTGCCCGGCATGTATCACACCGCGACAATCCATGATTCGTTTACCGCCCAGGCTGAAGAGCGCGGCATAACCTATGATGACGTGGTGCAGGAATTCATCGACAACTGGCATATCCCCGCGGGCAAGTTCGGCCAGATCGACGATTTCGGTGCTGTCTGCGCCATGCTGTGCAGCGAGTATGCCAATTACACCGTCGGCCAGAGCTGGGTGATGGATGGCGGCATCGGGAATACGACGTTCTAGCCGCGAGATCACATATGTGGTGAGGCGGTGCTATAATCCCTTCATATTGGAAGGGGATTGTGATGCGCCGTCTATCAGCTCTACTGGTTCTAACAGCCTGCCTGCTGTCCGCGCCGCCTGCATTAGCCGCTGACCTGCCCACCGCCTCGCCAGTTGAGGTTGGCCTGTCGGCCGAACGGCTTACCCGCATTGATGACGCAATGGCAGCCTATGTGCGTGAAGGCGAGCTGGCAGGTGTGACCTTCGCGATCATGCGGCATGGCAAGCTGGTCTATCTGCATATGGAAGGTTCGGCCGACATCGAAGCGGGCAAGCGGATTGCGCGCAACACGATCTTCCGCATCCATTCCATGACCAAGCCGATCGCGGCGGTTGCCGCAATGATCCTGGTGGAAGAAGGTCGGCTAAAGCTGACCGACAAGGTTGCCGACTATATTCCCGAGTTTGCTGACACCCAGGTCTTTGTCGGTGGCACGGCCGAGGCGCCGGAACTGGCGCCAATTGAGACGCCGATCACGGTCTATCAACTCCTGACACACACCTCGGGCATGACCGCGCCCGGGTTCTTTGAGACGCCCGTTACCCAGATCTATGAGGCGGCGAATCTCTGGGATTACGCGGCCCCGCTGGCGGCGTTTGCCAAGAAGGCTGCAGCGTTGCCGCTCGCATCCCAACCCGGAGCCACTTATGACTACGGTATCTCGACCGATGTTTTGGGCCGCGTGATCGAGGTCGCGTCGGGCCAGACTTTTGATGTCTTTCTCAAAGAGCGTATTTTCGATCCGTTGGGCATGACCGATACGGCCTTCTTCGTCCCGCCGGAAAAAGCTGCTCGTTTTGCGGCGGCCTATAAGCATGATGAAGATGGTGCGCTGGCCCCTGCAACCGACCGGAACCCGGCTTTGCGCTGGTTGCCGGAGAACAAGCTGTTTTTGGGCGGTGGCGGGCTGGTATCGACAGTTGACGACTATCTGCGCTTTTCCCAGATGATGCTGAAAGGCGGTGCACTGGATGGCACCCGGATTCTGTCGCGTAAGACCGTCGAGCTGATGACCACCAGCCAGGTCCCTTATGAAAAACTCGCCTCTTTTCATCAGTTCATGCCCGGCTATGGAATCGGGCTGGGGTTCGGTGTGCTTGATGACGTGGCGGTCACCAAAAGACTGGGTTCCAAGGGCGAGTATTTCTGGTCCGGCGCCGCCAACACCTTCTTCCTGATCGACCCCAAGGAGGAACTGATCGCGATCCTGCTCCCCCAGTTCTATCCGTTTGCCGCCTATCCGCTGCAGGAAGAGCTACGGACCCTGAGTTACCAGGCGATTGACGACTAGACGGTGTCTGACAGAATTGAGCGGCTTGCTCACCCCCGTTCGCCCTGAGGAGCTTGGCGCATGCCAAGCGTCTCGAAGGGTTGAACAGGCCGCCCGTACTTCGAGACGCCCGCTTTCGCGTGCTCCTCAGCACGAACGGCCTTGGGTGGGGTGTCTCTGATACGATGGGGACGACGTTTTAAACCGGCACCTCGCCGTCAATCGTGACGCGCAGCATTTCGCGGCGGTGGCCATGATAGTCATTGAGCGGATAGTGCAGGCTGACCCGGTTGTCCCAGATGGCGAGCGTGCCCGGCGTCCAGTGATGCCGGTGACAGAACTGATCCTGGATCGCATGGGCAAACAGTTCATCCAGCAACGGCTTGCTGGCCTCTTCGGTCAGGCCGGCGAAGTTGGTGGTGTGGGCCGGGCTGACGAACAGCGTCTTTTCGCCGGTCACGGGATGGGTGCGCACTACCGGATGGGTGGCCTGGCGCGTATCCATGTCTTCTTCATGGACGCCGGACATGGTGCCGTCATGCAGCGGGTCGGCACGCAGCGCCTGTTTGTTTTTGGCCGCGCTCTGAACCGCCCGTAGCGCGGACAGTTCAGAGACCAGGGCCCGGGGCAGCGCATCCAGCGCGGCCACCATGTCAGACCAGATGGTATCGCCGCCCTCGTCCGGCACTTCCACCGCATAGAGCGCAGTCGCGGCCGCCGGGCGCTCCAGATAGGGCGTATCGGTATGCCACATGCCGCCGAAATTGCTGGTCTGGTCCGGTTCCTTGATAACGGCGATCACGTCGGGATTGTCGGGGAGCGGTTCAGCGAACGGGTAGTGCCCGATGGGCCCGAAATGCGCGGCGAACGACACCAGGTCGCTCGCCGTCAACTCCTGATCGCGGAAGAACAGCACCTTGCGCTCGGCAAAGGCCGCAAGGATGTTCTGCCAGACCGGGTATGTATTGTCCCTGTCCAGCACACCTCGCACATCCAGACCGGTGATCTCCGCGCCCAGCGGCGCCGGGCACGGTGTCACGGTCAGGACGTTGCCTGACAGAAGTCTAATCCCCCAGCGAGATCGCTTGCGCCGGGCAGACTTCAATCGCCTCTTCGGCCTCCTGCCGCAAGGCGTCGGTCGTGATCTCCTCGATCAGGATTTTCGGCAGGCCGGTATCCGTATATTCGAAGATCGTCGGGTGGTTGTAATAGCACTCACCCGCTTTCAGGCACTTCTTATAGTCGACAAGCACTTTCATGATCCTGACCCCCGCTTAGTCGACGTCGAATTCGAGCCACAGCTCCGCGGGTGACCGGAAGCCGCCGGAATCGATGTTCGGTGAGTAAATCCCGGGATGATCCTTGAACTTGGGCCGCAGATTTTTCAGCTGCTTGGCGAAATGCGTGCTGGCCAGTACGGCTTCCTGCCGTGCCATGGCATAGCCCATGCAGAAATGCTGGCCCATGCCAAAGCCCAGATGCCCCGGCTTGCCGTCCTTGTAGCGGCCCGACCGGTTTTCGCGGCCCATATGCAGATCATCGCGGAAGGCGTCGAAGGTGTCCGGGTCCTTGAAGACGCGCTCATCGCGGTTACCGGCACCCAGATAAATGATGACGTTGCCACCCTTGGGAATGATCTCGCCATACATCGGGATTTCTTCTGTCGCGCGCCGGAATTGCATATGCACAACCGGGTCATAGCGCATCATCTCGGTGAAGACGTTTTCCCAGAGTTCCGGGTTCTCACGCACCTGATCGTATTGGTCCGGCCGGGTATACATCATGTGGTACCACATGTTGGAAATGGCCTTGTCGGTGGTGTCCCCGCCGGCCGCCAGCAGCAGCGCGACAAAGCCCTTGATCTCTTCATCGCTCATCTTCTTGCCGTCACGCTCGGCATGGATAATCCGCGACAGCAGGTCCTCACCAGGTTGCGCCCGGCGCTGTTCCATCAGCGGATCAAGGTAGTCCCACATTTCGTTGCGCGCCGCGACACCACGGGCCAGATGCTCGCCGCCGAATCCAAGACCGGCGATCAGCGCCTGGTACCAGCCGACGAACATGTCTTCGTCTTCGCGCGGCAGGCCCAGCATGTTGGAGATGACGCGGATCGGGAACTGGTTGGAGAACTCGCTGACCAGCTCGACCTCACCCTTTTCCTTGAACTTGTCGATCAGTTCCTGGGCGATCATGTCGATATAGGGCAGGAAATCGTTCAGCTTCTGGCCAACGAACTGGCCGGCGATCACATTGCGCAGCCAGCGGTGATGGTCGCCGCGGCCATATTCCAGAATATTCGGGCCGAACACATGCTTCTTGCCGAATTCATAGGGGCCGTCTTCTTCATAGATCCCGCGCGTGTAGGCTTCGGTTGCCTGGAACACCGCATCGACATCCCAATAACGGCTGATCACCCATCTGTTGTGAAAACGGTCGTGATAACAGGGGTGATGGTCCCGCAGCCGCTGATAGAGCGGGAACGGGTCTTTCTGGAATTCCGGCTGGTCGAATTCGCGCGGGTCGATGGCCGTGGCCAGCATTTCCCTGATTTGGTCTTCAGCGGCGGACATAACTTTCCCCTTCATGCATGACTTTTGTAGGCAGTCTACCTGTTCGTCTTGGGTCCGTAAACGAGAAGCGGCTTTGTTCAGACAACTATGGAACGCGACCATCCAAATTTGTCATCCCCGAGGAGCCGCGAAGCGGCGAAAGCGGGGATCCATTTTTATGAAGCATGCGTGTGTTCACTTGGATCCCGCTCGCGCCACTTCAGCGTGGCTTGGCGGGGTGACAATGAGGGAAGCCGGCGGACGATTACCGCCAGTCCGCATCAATAACATCCGGGATCGGGCGCAAGCGCGGATAGTACGCGCTGCGCAGCGGGTCGCCGGGTTTGAGCGCTTGATGAAGACCCGGCGTCAGCGGCACGGTCGGGCGGGTATCCGGCCGTTTGGCATAGACCATGTCCTCACCGTAAATCCGCGCGGAAAGGGTGCGCCGTTTGCGGCCTTCCGTCGTATGCCCGCCGCCATGCAGCACGCCGGGATGCAGCAGCACCACATCACCGGGTTCAATATTGAACGAGACGATGTCCCACTTTTCGCGTTCAGCCTCAATGTCGGGCAGGCGCGGCAGGTCTTTGCCATAGAAGCCGGTGGTAACGTCGTCATCTGCGTCAGCCGGGCTGAAGCCGTCATACATGGTGCGGCGATGCGAACCCGGGATGAACTCCAGGCATTCCTCCTTGGGGATCGGGTCGATGGTGATCCACATCGAGGCGATCTGTTCGCCCGCGACCGGCCAATAGGGCATGTCCTGATGCCAGGGCGTCTTACGGCACGCGCCGCCTTCCTTGACGAAGACATGATCGAACAGCAGCCAGACATTCTCCGACCCGATCAGCTTGGCGATCATATCGGCGATGGGAGAATAGTAGAGCAGCCGCTGAAACTCCGGCGTCACGTCGAAGTGGCGCACCATGTCTTTGAATTCACCCGGCAGGTCTTTGAAGAAGGTTTGGATGAGGGGGCTGCCGCTCATCAGGATGCGGTTGATGCCCTGTTCAATGAGCGCCAGCCATTCCGGGTGGATCGCCTGCGGCAGGAAGACCACGCCGTCGCGGCGATAGGCCTTGATCACTTCGGGCGTGATCAGGGACACCGGATCATCCCAGCCTTTGGCTTCCAGTACTACCGACATCATCGATCTCCCCGAATCGCTTGCCTTGTTCCTTATGCTTTCAGCATCTCTTCAAGGCCATAAATTCGCGCGGCGTTACCCGAGAGGAACGGTTCCCAGGTCTCATCGCGCAGCGGCAGGTCGTCCAGTTCTTCCATCACCCGGTCATAGGACAGCACCGGGTAATAGCCGGTGAACATCACCTTATCGCGGCCACGCTTGTTGGCGAAGTCAAGCACATCGCGCGGGTAGTATTTCGGTGCAAAGGCCGATGTGCAGTAATACAGGTTCGGCCACTTCAGCAGCAGCTTGCAACACAGGGCCGTCCAGGGCTCGCCGCCATGGCGCATGACGATCTGAAGCTCAGGGAAGAACCAGGCGATCTCGTCCAGTAGGCCCGGATGCTGGCCTTTATATGGGACGCGCGGGCCGGGTACGCCGACAAAAACATTCATCGGAATGCCCAGCTCAATGCATTTGGCATAGAGCGGGTACCATTTCTTGTCGTCCAGCGGCACCTGCGGAAAGACGAAGCTGGGCGCTGCCGTCATGGATTTGACGTTGGGGTGCAGCCTGACCGTGGCTTCCAGGGCCCTGACCGCATCCATGCCCTGATTGGGGTCGACGCTGACATCGCCAATGAACCGGTTGGGGTAGGCGTTGAAGAGTGCCAGCGCCCCTTCCGGCGAGTCCGGATGGACCGGGATCTGCGCGATAGCGACCCCGTGCCTGTCCATCTGGGCGATCACCTGGGCCGGGTCGGCGGCCTCTGCCTTGCGGTCGGCTGCGCCCTTGAACATATAGCCGATCGGGCTGCCGCCTTCTTTGTCCTTGGGCGAGACTTTGATCAATGATGCCGCGCCACCGAGGGGTGAGCGCCCCTCCGACGTCGGCAACGACATCATCAGATCAATGGCCGGAATGTCGCGCGGGCGCGGCATTCGCTTAGCGGCTTAAACCCGCTCGACGATCACCGCCGGGGCCATGCCGCCGCCGGTGCACATAGTGACCATGCCGGTATTAAGGTCGCGGCGTTCCATTTCGTCGACCAGCGTGCCGAGCAGCATCGCGCCCGTCGCGCCAATCGGGTGGCCGAGCGCCATCGCGCCGCCATTGACGTTGACTTTGGCGTCATCGAGCTCCAGGTGTTTCATGAAGCGCAGCGCCACAACAGCGAACGCCTCGTTAATTTCCCAAAGGTCGATGTCGTCGGTGGTCATGCCGGCCTGCTTCAGCGCCTTGCGGGCAGCGGGCACCGGGGCGTTGAGCATCAGCTCCGGCGAATCGCCCGATGTGGCCACGGTTACGATGCGGGCTTTCGGCGTCCAGCCCTGGCTTTTGGCATATTCCGGTGAGGCCAGGATCACGCCTGAGGCGCCATCCACCACGCCCGACGAATTACCCGCATGGTGCATGTGATCGATCTTCACGTCGGGATAGGCTTGCTCGACCAGCTTCTTATAGGTCAAACCTTCCTCATCCAGCGGATAATCATAGAGCGCAGCGAAGGACGGCTTCAGCCCGGCGAGGCCTTCACGGGTGGTGCCGGGGCGCGGAAATTCTTCGTGGTCCAGCGCCAGCGTGCCGTCATCGTGATAGACCGGCACCAGCGCCCGGTCGAAGCGTCCATCCTTGATGGCTTCGTCGGCGCGCTTCTGACTCTCGACGGCCAGCTCTTCGGTTTCGTCGCGGGTGATGCCTTCCAGCGTTGCGATCAAATCGGCGCAGATTCCCTGATGCGGCTGCGGGTGAATGGCCCGCAGATGCAGATTGTTGCGGTCCATGGTCGGCATGCTGACGCCGGACTGCGCGAGGGTGGACCCATAGGACATGCTTTCGACGCCGCCGGCCACAACAAGGTGCTGCATGCCCGACATGATGCCCATGGCCGCCAGATTGACCGAGGTGAGCGCCGAGCCGCAGAAACGGTCGAGGGAAAAGCCGGTCGCCAGATCGCTCCAGCCTGCGTCGAGCGCGGCCATGCGGGCGATGCAAGCGCCCTGCTTGCCGACCTGGCTGCCACAGCCTGCGATCACGTCGTCGACCTCGTCGGTGTTGATATCATTGCGGTCTTTCAGCGCGCTCAGCACCTGCGACAGCATGCGTTGCGGATGCACCTCTGCCAGTGAGCCCTTACCAACTTTGCCAATGCCGCGCGGTGTGCGCGCATGGTCGATGATCCATGCCTCTTGAACTTCAGCCATTTCGATTGCTCCTGATAATCCCGTTTTAGGCGGCGTTAGAGGCCGCGCTGTTGGAAAGATTTAAATCATGGAAGCCGGAACGAGTCACGCCCGGTGTGACCTAGTACTCGAACTCCAGGATCGCCCGGCCCGTGATTTCACCAGCGTCGAGCGCAGCGGTTGCTTCATTGATCTGGTCGATCGAATAGCGCGCGGTGACCAGCGCATCGAGATCCAGTTCACCCTTCTCGAACCAGTCGATGAACGTGCCAAAGTCCCGGTCCGGGGAGCATGAACCGCCGATGCTGCCGATGAAATGTTTTTCGTTCAGCAACAGGTCGCGCGCATCGATTTCAGGAAACTCGAGCGGGACGCCGACCAGAACCGCGGTGCCGCCGTCGTGGCTGCCAAAATGACCGTCGCGGCAGGCGGGGACAATCTGCTGCATGGTCTTCTTGATGCCGATGCAGTCGAAGGTGAAGTCGGCGCCGGCGACCGGCGTGCCATAAAGCGTATAGCCCGGCTTGCCCCCGGTCAGTGCGCGGATCGCGGCGATCGGATCCTGGTCGCTGGCATTGACGGTCTCTGTGGCGCCGAATTTTTTGGCGAAGGCCAGCTTTTCGTCATCGAGGTCAACCGCGATGATCGGATCGGCGCCGGCCATGCGGGCAGCGACCACAGCCGAAAGCCCCACGCCGCCGACACCGAAAATGGCAACGCTTTGCCCGGCCTGCACATTGGCCGTGTTCATCACCGCGCCCGCGCCGGTCATCACCGCGCAGCCGATAATGGCGGTCACGTCCATGCGTACGCCCGGGTCGACTTTGACGACATACTGCTCGTCGGCGAGTGTGTGATCGGCCCAGGTAAAGACGAAGCCCGATTGGGCGACGCCTTCCGAGCACTCGATCGATGCGCGCCAGGCAGGCCGTTCAGTGCCTTTCGGGTTGCGGGGGACCCAGGTAACGAAGACCGTATCGCCTTCGGCAACATGGGTGACCTCAGGCCCGATCTTCAGCACGATGCCAGTGGATTCATGCCCCAGCGAGACCGGGCCAGGCCGGTTCGGCGCATGCATTTCATGCAGCTGCGAATGGCAAATGCCCGACGCGTGCTGGCGCACCAGCACCTGATGCGGACCGGGATCCGGAATGGTGACTTCTTCGACCCGAAGGGTGGATGTGTCCTTTGGTAAAATGACGACTCGTGCCGGCGTGGCCATGGCAGTCTCCCCTGCTGAAATCTTCCCACTGACTTACGGTCGCCATCATTCCGCGAATGCCATGCTTGAGTCACGCCAAAACCTTTTTTTTGGAGTCAGCGCGGCCTGTGACGGGAACTGACCGTGTCAGTCGGCGTTTACCTGTCAACGGCCCATATTCTGGGGCTGTCAGGCGCTAACTGAACAAAAGGCCGAAGATAGATGGCAGATATCTACGAAGTACTGATCGAAGAACACAACAAGCATCGCGGCCTGATGGGTGGTCTCGGTGAGACCCAGGGCGATGAGGCGGAGCGCAGGCGGCTGTTCGACCTGCTCAAAAAGGAACTTGTTGCGCACGCCAATGCTGAAGAGCAGACCTTTTATGCTGAGTTGATCGCAGACAGCGATTCACAGGAACAGGCGCGCCACAGTATCGCCGAGCACAAGACCATCGATGACATCGTCGAAGAACTCGATGACATGGACTTCAGCAGTACGGGCTGGCTGACGCGCTTCAAGACCTTGAAAGACAAGGTTGAGCATCATATGGAAGAGGAAGAAAAAGACGTCTTCCCGGTAGCAAGAACGGTGCTTTCACAAAGTAAGGCGCGCGACCTTGTCGGTGCTTTCGAAAAGCGCAAAGCCGCCGAAATGTAGCTTGGCGAAGGGCTGGACGGTCACGCCGGTTTTTGGTTCCCGCCAGCCTCATGGAAACGTACTTGCGTAGAGGCGCTAGCGCACACAGTGCAAGACCAATCTGAGACATCCTATCGTCGCGGGGACGTGTTCAAAAAAGGGCTCGCGGCGACGCCCGCATGACCAGTGCGTGTGTAGAACGGTCGGGATTGCTGATGCGAATCATGGGATGCAGAATGCGAGATGGCGTGCGGGCCGCGCTGGTGTGATGGTTCAGTGTTCTATGCCCCGATTGGTGTCAGAAAAATACCGGTGGGCAGCAAAGGCGCCGCTCACCAGTATCCTTTTGAAGAATGTCTGTTACTTGCAGATTTCGCCTGTATAGCGGACAAGACCCACCATGTTGTTAGGGTCGCGCAGATCGACCAGTCCATAGCTGGTGAACTGTCCTTTGAATCCTTTAAGTGTACCGCGCGTCACATTCTCTTGGATGTGGTAGGTGATTTCGATCATAAAACGCCCCGGTTTGCCTGGTACGGCGGTAAGAATGCCGAGGTCTTTGGTCTGAATGGCGCCACCATCATCTGTTCCGAAATAGTGCTCCATATCCATTTCGAGCCCCGTTGGAGTTTCCCTTTGCGCCGTGATTTTCCCAGCAGCGTTGTTCACGCTACCGGTCAAGGTGGCAGATATGATGATGGGCTTTCCTTCTCCTTCGGCAAAGAAATTGGGTATCGCGACACCGCCAATCGGTACACAGGACGCTTCTTCTGCGTGAGCGATTGATGCGCTGACGCCGACAGGCGTTGCCGAGATGATTAATCCGAAAAGAATTTTCTTAAACATTGTGATCTCCATTGTTGATTGTTTCGCCGTAGCGTTCGTTATATAACGATCACTATATAGAGTATTAAATAACGATCGTTATATGTAAAGGTCTAAATAGCGATCGTTACAAGGCGGAGGTGATCATGCGTCATAAGGGAATTGATAAGGAAGAAACGCGCCAGAAGGTGATAGCCGCCGCGGGACGTGGGTTTCGAAGTCACGGCTATGCTGGGATTGGTGTAGACGGCCTGGCTAAAGCAGCAGGTGTTACGTCGGGAGCGTTCTACTCGCACCTCGGGTCTAAGGACGGCGCGTTTGATGTCGCGCTGGCTGTGGGACTTGATGAGGTGATCGAATCGATACCAGCATACCAGAAGGAGCATGGTGCCGATTGGGTTAAGGCGTTCGCTGAATACTACCTGGGGAAACGCCACCGGGGCGATTTGGAGTGCGGGTGTGCAATGGCCACGCTGACCACGGAAGTGGTTCGCTCCAACCCGAAGGTGCGCGCTGCTTTTGAGAACAAGATGACACAGATCGCTGATCTCGTGTCACGTGGACTCGCCGGCGGCTCGGATGAAGATCGTCGGACTAGAGCCTGGGCGATGCTTGGCGTGTTGATCGGTGGCATCAACGTTGCGCGTGCCATGAAGGGGGCGAAAGTTGCAGATGAAGTCGCCAACGCCATAATCGTTGCTGCGATAAGAGCAGCGGGCCGAGCGCGTTCGATGGCACTGTCTGCCTCTTAGCGTAGGGTTCGAATGCTTATGTCGAAATTGAATGATCGGCCTTCCGCTTGTTGGCGCTTCGCGACATTCAGAAACAAAAGGACACAATGGCTAAAGTTGCGCAGATTCTACGGCGATGAGGGGTAATTGGTCGGTGAACAAACCGATTACTCCACGTCGGCCGCGCTGTGGCCCGGCACCCTCGCGCCGAAACCGTTTTGTTGCTATCAATTGGGTATGATGGAAAATGGCGGAGAGGGCGGAGCGTGAAGGTTGAGAATCCGAAAAGCCTGAAGCCCGGCGAGGCGCGGTGCCCCGGTCCCAGCACCCGCGACATCATCATTGCCGATGGTGCCGACGTGCCCGAGGTGCTGGTCACGGAAAGCTATGAATTCCTCGGCGATGAGGACATCCCCTACGACCGCTATATCAGGGAAGAGGTCTTCCAGCAGGAAGTCGAAAAGCTCTGGCCCAAAGTTTGGCAGTGGGCCTGCCGGGTCGAGCATGTCCCTGAGGTTGGCGACAACTATGTCTATGATGTCGGGCCCTATTCGATTCTGATCGTTCGTCATGGCGAAGGGCCGGAAGACATCAAGGCCTATCACAATTCCTGCCTGCATCGTGGCACCCAGCTGAAGCCGTCTGCCAGCGCCGGAAACTCCCCCAAGCTGCGGTGCCCGTTCCATGGCTGGGAGTGGAACCTGGACGGCACGGTGAGTGAAATTCCCTGCCGGTGGGATTTTCCCAAGGTCACCGACGAAGAGTACACACTGCCCGAGGTCAAGGTTGGCCTGTGGGGTGGCTTCGTCTTCATCAATATGGATCCGGACGCCATGCCGCTGGAAGACTATCTCGAGGTCTTCCCGGAGCACTTTGCCAACTGGCCGCTGGAAGAACGGGCCATAGCCGTTCATGTCCAGAAGGTGCTGCCGGCCAATTGGAAGATGGTGCAGGAGGCCTTTGCCGAGGCTTATCATGTGCTGGAAACCCATAGCCAGGCGCTGAAAACCGCTGGGGACGCCAATGCGCAATATGATGTGTTCGGCGAACGCACCAGCCGCTTCATCCACACGGTCGGATATCCCAGCCCGCATCTGAAGGACCCGCCCAGCCAGGCGGAAATCGTCGGTCTGATGCGCGGCGGTGGCGAAGGTGTTGAAGTGCCCGAAGGCGAAACCGCGCGGAGCGTGGTCAGCGATCAGTTGCGCGAAAATTTGGGCGCAGCGCATGGTATTGATCTGTCCGGCTGGAGCCCGTCAGAGCTGATGGATTCGATCCAGTATCACCTGTTTCCCAACACCTATATGCATGCGGGTGTGACCCTGCCGCTGATCTACCGGTTCCGGCCCAATGGCATGGATGTGCATTCGGCGATATTCGACATCCTCGTGCTACGCCCATTGGCGCCTGGGCAGGTCGCACCTGAAGCGCCGGAGCCCGTGGTTCTTGGGGAGGATGACTCCTACACCACGGTCGACGGCCTCGATCCCGGTCTCGCCGTCGTCTACGACCAGGACACGCGTAATCTCGGTATGCAGCAGCGTGGCATCATGGCCAGCATGGGCAAAAAGGGCGAGACGCTGGGCAACTATCAGGAAATCCGCATCCGCCGCATCCACAAGACGCTGGATCAATATTTGAATGCCTAGTCGGCCACCTTGATCAACTGGGTGCCGAAATTCTCGCCGGCCAGCACCCGCAATAGCGCCTCAGGCGCGCTGTCGATGCCCTCCAGAATGTCTTCATTGTAGGTCAGTGACCCAGCGCGGAGAAGCGCACCCAACCTGTCCCGGGATTCACCAAAGCGTGCAGCGAAGCTGAAAATATAGAAGCCGCGCATGGTCGCTTCCTTGTAGACCAGGTTGAAGTAGTTCTTCGGTCCCAGCCATTCGGCTTCCTGGTCATATTGCGACGTGCCGCCGCACAGCACCACGCGCGCGCCATGCGCGATGTTGTCGAGCGCCGCGTCGAGGGTTTCGCCGCCGACATTGTCGAAGAAGATGTCGATGCCGTTGGGACACAGATCCTTGATTCGGATGGCCACGTCTTCGCGTTTGTAGTTGATGGCCCCGTCCATGCCGAGGGTATCGGTCAGCCAGGCGCATTTCGCGTCCGAGCCCGCGATGCCGACCACCTTGCACCCTGCCATTTTCGCCAGCTGGCAGACGATCGCGCCGACGGAACCCGCAGCGGCAGAGACCAAGACCATGTCGCCCACCCGCGGCAGACCGAATTCATAGAGGCCGAAATAGGCGGTGGCGCCGGTTCCGCCCAAGACATGCATCGCCGTGGTTAATGGTAGGCCGTCCGGCGCGGCGATCTTCTGGACCGGCATTTTGGCCGCACCATCAGACAGGGTGTAGTCGGTCCAGCCCAGGGCCCCGCTGACAATATCACCGTCGGCAAACCCCGGATGCCGCGACCCGACGACACGGCCGATCCCGCTGCCTCGCATCACGCCCCCGACAGGGACCGGCACACCGGTCAATCCGCCCGACGTTAACCACATCCGCGCCGGCGGACTGACCGTCAGATAAAGGGTTTCGATGCCGAATTCGCCGTCGCCCGGCTCATCAACCGGTACGGTCCGTTGTTCGAAATTGGCCAGGCTGACCTGATCGTTGGGCCTGGACCGGACGATCCATTGTGTGGCTGAGTCCCGCATGCTCTTTCCCCCTCGAAAATTCAATCAGCATGCTAGGCGAGGATCGGCGCATTGGAAACCGTTGCGGTTGGTTCTAGGATTGCCACACGGGAAAAATGGGGAGATCGACAAATGAGCGATTTGGAAGCAGAAGTCCGCGCGCTGCGCGAAGAAGTCGAGCAATTGAAGTCGCGAGAGGAAATCCGCCAGCAGATCACGCGCTACGGCCGCGGCCAGGAATGGCTCGACGGGTCATTGATGGACGAAGTGTTCTGGCCGGACGCCCACGTGGATTTCGGCTTCTTCAAGGGCGTGTGGAAAGACTACAAACCCGTCCTGATGGAGATTGAGGCCGACGGCGAGACGACGTTTCACCTTTGCGCCGCACCGCAGATCGAACTGAATGGCGATACCGCCTATGTCGAGGTTTACGGCATCGCCGGCGGTCGCAATAACGGCAAGACCAACGTTTTTGGTGGCCGCTACATTGACCGGTGGGATCGCCGCGACGGCGTCTGGAAGATCGGCAGCCGCCAATATGTCCTCGACTGGCACATTGACCAGGTGGTCGAAGGCCCGGTGGGTGGCCCACATCCGGAACTGGAATACGTCAATCCGCGCTCGCCGGAACACAGACTGTTCCGGCGCATGGGTATGGACGTGACGGGTTAAGCGCGGAAAGCCCTCTCCCGTTGGGAGAGGGCAGCCGAGCCCCAATTCTCTGGCTTGGGGTGAGCGGGTGAGGGGCGGTATCTCAGAACGAGTTCAGTCCGTCATGAAACGCCGTGCCACACCTTCAACTCAGTCCCTCACCCCGACCCTCTCCCGGAGGGAGAGGGAGGCAGGACGAACGGGTTCTCGCATGTTTAGAGTAGGCAGACTTACCGTGGCGCGAATCTCTGGCCGCCATCCAGGCGGATGGTGTCGCCGTTCAGCATCGGGTTCTCGACAATGGCGCGGGCCAGCAGCGCATATTCATGCGGGACGCCCATGCGCTTGGGATAGGCGGCATCCTTGGTCATGTTGAGCGCGCCTTCTTCGGTCACCCGCGCCGTCAGGCCGGTCTCGAACAGGCTGGGGGCGATAGTGTTCACCCGGATGCCCATGCTGCCCAGGTCGCGGGCCATGGTCAGCGTCATGCCGGCAATGCCCGCCTTGGCCGCGGTATAGGACACCTGGCCGATCTGGCCTTCAAAGGCGGCGATGGACGCGGTGTTGATGATCACGCCGCGTTCGTCACCCGGCTGGTCGATCTCGTTCTGGCTCATGTGATAGGCCTGAAACCGCGCGCAGTTGAACGTGCCAATCAGGTTCAATTCAATAACCCGGCGGAACTCGTCAATCGGGTAGGGACCTTCCTTATTGAGCGTCCGCCGCGCGTGGCCGCCACCCGCCGTATTGATCGCTGCATCCAGTCCGCCCAGCGCTTCGACCCCGGCGGCAATGGCGTCTTCGGTTTCCTTGTCGTCCATCACATTCATCGGATGGAAAGTGGTGCCGTTGCCCAGTTCCTCGGCAATCGCCGCGCCGGCCGATGTCGGCAAGTCAAGAATGGCTGCCTTGGCGCCATGCTTCATGAGTTCCTTGATGGAGGCGAGAGCGAAGCCGGATGCGCCGCCGACAGCCAGTAAACGCAGGCCATTAAGTTCCATGATTGAGTCCCCTGTTTTGATGTTTTGCTGATGGCACGTTAATAGAGCTCGCCTGAGTCTGCTAGGGGGCAAGCCAATTTGATGTAGGATGCGGTCGAACAGTTAAACGGGGGGAGAATCAATGTCCGTACTGCCGACCTTCGAGGTCATCCAGAATGCTTATGTGGTCAACGATATCGATCATGCCATCGAACGCATGACGCGCGATGCCGGGCTCGGTCCCTGGATGATCACCCGAAACCTGACGCTTCCGCAGGTGTTCTATCGGGGCAAGGAAGCCGAGCTTGAGATCACCGTCGCCTTTACCCAGGCCGCCGATGTTCAGATCGAGCTGATCCAGCAATTGAACGACGGCCCGTCCTGCTACCGCGACGTGTATGCGCCGGGCGAAGAAGGCTTTCATCACACAGCGATGTTTGTGCCGGACTATGAAGCGGCGATCAAAGCCTATGAGGATGCTGGCTATCCGTGTGCGGAATATTTCGTCCTGCCTGAAGGCGGCAGCGCCGCCTATATGGATACCAACCCGCTGCTCGGCCATATGGTCGAACTCTACCGCGATACGCAGGGCATCCATGACATGTATGCCGCGGTCCGCAAGCTGTGTGACACGGTCGATGACCGGCGTCATGTTCAGGATGGCGAGAACGTTCGGGTGCTGGCGGTTTAGGGAAGAAGCCCGTTCGCCCTGAGCGTGAGCGAAGCGAACAGTCGAAGGGTTGTTCCGAACGGGCGTGGTGTCTCAAATCCGTTCCCAAGAAGCCTTCGACAAGCTCAGACCGAACGGATTTGTGGGCGGACCTAAGCCTCTAAAACACCACCGGCAACTGCCAGCAGGTATGCATTTCGCCCAGGCGCAGTGAGCGCAGTGTCGGTTCTGCACCGGGTTTGAGCTGCAAATCCGGCAGCGCATCCAGCAGAATGTTGGAGGCGGTGACCGCCGTGTCCCGAGTGATGGCGTATAGCGAACGGGGGCGGTCTTCCGGCAGCGCCGGGTGCTTCGACGGGGTGCCTAATCCCAGCGCGACACCTGCAGGCAGGCCATCGGCACGGTAATGCCCGCGTGGTTCCCGCTGGCACAGATCCTTGCGCCCGACGATGAACTGGTCCGGATTTTTAAACTGGCGCGGGTCCCGGTTGGCGCCCGCTGCTGCACAATAAATCAGCCCGCCAATGGGAAGCAGACGTCCGAATCGCTCGACCTCGTGCCGCGCGAAGCGCTTCTTCCACAGCACCGGCGTGGAGTGGCGAAGGGTTTCCAGATAGGCGAATTTCAGCAGTCGTCGGTCATCGTTGACCTTCGACATTTCATCCGGATGGGTCAGCAGCAGGAACCACATATTGGCCAGCGCGCCATGCAGGGTTTCGTGGTCCATTTCCAGCAGCGTGACCACCACATCTTCGGCGGTCGCCGGACCGCCCTCCAGATCAAGGCCGGCAATAGCAGAGATCATGTCCACGCCCGGTGCGGTACGGCGTGCCTTCAGCAATGGTGCGATCATTTTGGCAAGGTCGGCCATGGCCTGTTTGCCGGCTTCTTCGTCGCGCGGTTCCCAATCATAACCGCGCTGCATGCGCCAGAAGAGTTCGACGAAGCGCGGGAAGTGTTCGACCGGCAGGTCGAGCGCGCGGGCCAGCAGTTCCATGGGCAGGCGGGCGGCGAAATCGAGAGCAAGATCCGCCGAACCCTTGGATTTGAGGTCCCTAACAATGGCTTCGGTCAACGGCGCGACATGAGTGTCGTAGGCGCGCTCAAACGCGGTCAGCACCGGCAGTTCGTTGCGCAGGTCGCGTCCATACTCTTCCATCCGGTAGAACCAGAGTTTGGAGCGGGTTTCGAAATTGCCCTCGTCGGTAAAGATCGAGGTGACGTCGTCATACCGGGTGATCCAGTAGGCATTACCCAGCCAGTCGCGGTAGCACGGATAGTTCTCGCGCAGGGTCTCCAGCACCGGATAGGGGTCCTGCACAAACGCCGGTGAAATCAGTTGAACCGGCCGGATCTTCTCGGTGTTCTCGTGGACCCGCTCGCGCTGATAGACCTCATAGGTGCGGTAGTCCTCAGGCGTGCCGGTGCGGATATATTCCCGTACACCGGTGCGGGATTTCGACGGTTTGGCATTGCCGAGGATTTTTACGGGCGGGCGTTTGGCGCTCAACGGTCTAATCCAGATCGTAGTCGATCCAGAGATCGCGCAGTTTGTTGATGCCGATGGGCGCCAGGCTGACCCCATCAATATCCTTGGGCATTTTTTCGACATTAATACGGGCGTTCTTCAGCCGTTTGGCCAGAATCTTCGAGCCGACGACCCCCTCCTGATGCGAAATCCACGCGCCGGGGCACATATGCGGGCCGACGCCGAAGGCCATGTGGCTGCGTTTGCCGTCCCTGTCATAGCCGCTGCGCAGCAGCTTGCCGGTATAGAGATCGTCGCGGAAGATGTTGAACGTATCGGGATCCTTGAACGCGCGCTCGTCGTGGCTACCGGAGAAATTGACCATTTCGATCAGCGAGCCGGCCGGGATCACCACGCCGTGAATCTCGACATCAAAGCTGTTGTGCCGGGGCTGGCCGCCAATCGGGTTGGAATGCCGCAGCGTCTCGTGGAAAGCCGCGTCCCACATGTTTTCATCGTCCAGCACGGCCTGGAACTGGTCCGGGTGCTGCAGCAGCGAGTACCACATATTGATGATCGTGCCGCGGGTAGTTTCGCCGCCGCCGGCGACGACCAGGGCGATCAAGGCGGTGATTTCCTCCGAGCTCAGATAATCCCCGTCGACCTTGGCCTCGCACATCTTGGAGATGATGTCCTTGCCCATGATGTTGCCGTCATTGTCGTAAAGGTAGGTCGGGTTCTTGCGCCGGTCCTCGACAATGTCGGCGACAAAGTCCTGCAGGTGCTGGCGGGCCTCCATCCCCTGCTTGTGGGTTTCAGAGGCGCCAAGGCCCCCCATCATGGAATCGTACCAGTAGAAGAAATTCCCCTGCGCTTCCTTGGGAAAGCCCAACACATCGCAGACGACACGGACGGGAAATTCATAGGCAAAGGCACGGCCCAGTTCGATGGTCCTGACTCCGTCCTTGTCCTGTTTGATCGAGTCATCGAGATCATCGAAATCATCGATCATCTCGGTGGCGAGACGTTCGATGGCGGGTACCCGGTTGGCCAGCGCCTTGCCGACCAGATGCTGGCCGAACAGATTGCGCCGCCGGCGGTGCTCAACGCCGGACAGCTCGTGCGTCACATTGCCCAGCACCCCGTTCGACGAGCCCTTCGGGATCGTGTTGAACCCGATGTCGTCGTAATAGCACTCGGTCATGTCGTCATATCGGGTAACGTAGTAGGTGTTGTTCAGCTTGTTGAAATAGACCGGGTAGTGGTCGCGCATGATCCGGTAATAGGGCCAGGGATTGCGGCGGAACTCGGCGGAAAAGAAAATCCTCGGATCAAGCAGCGGCGTGCCATCGTCCGCCGTGCCCATGTCGACGGTTTCGCCGAGTGGCATCAGCGGGAATTCCTTCACCGCGCCGGGGTCGCCTTCGCCTGCCAGCAGGGCCGGGTCGATGGCGTTGGATAGGGCTGCTGCGAAATCTGGTTGTGTGGACATAAAATCGTCTCCCCCAACTTGGTGACCGTCTCGATTCAACGACCGTCTCAAGGGTCAAACCTACAGACGGGACCGGGTTTTCGCAAGTTTACCAGCACGCGTGACTTTCTATCTGGTCATCACCGCTCATGTCTCGATACACTGCATCGCCGCTTCGCGTCGAAACAGCACTCGACACGAACGGATTGGGGACGGTTAAAAGATCCGTTCGTCTCTCGTGGCCGGCGCGAGAGCGCCGGTTGTATCGAGAGACGAATACGGTCAATTGAATGAAGGAAAGACAATGCCGCTCAATGTCCTGCTGGTCACCAAAGGTCATCCATTCGACTACAATGGCTTTTATGCGATCTTCGATGAGAACCCGGAACTGAACACCACGGTGGTAGAGCAACCTGCGGCGCAGATCATGCTGCGTCCGGAGTTCGTCAAGGACTATGACGCGGTCGTCTTCTATGACATGTGGGGCACGGAAACGGACGGCAAAGCCGATTTCCCGCCGCCGCCTGCTCATTATGTCGAAACCATTGAGGCGCTGCTGGAAAGCGGTATGGGAATGGTGTTGCTCAATCACGCGACTGTTCAATGGCCATCTTGGCCGCGCTGGCGGGAGATCACAGGTACGTCTTTCATGCTCGAAGAAGGCGAGCTCAATGGCGAAACCGTGCCTGGGTCGGGCTATCGCGGCGGTGGTGGGGAGCCGGAGCGCAACGCGACCCATCGGCTCACGCCGGTCGACCCGGATCATCCGGTCGCCAAGGGCCTGGAAGACGGTTTCGAGATCACCGACGAGCTCTACATCAAGACTGCCGGATTCGAGGATGATCCGGATATTCTGCCGCTGTTCCGCAGCGACTATGACTTCTCATCCGCCAACTTCAACCCGCCACCGCTGGCATCGGCTGAGGAACAGGCCAATTGGAACCATCCTACGGGTAGCAATCTGATCACCTGGGCCAAGCGCACGGGCAACAGCCCGGTCATTGCGACCGAATCCGGTGATGGCCCGGCAGCCTATGCCAACCCGGCGTTCCGGCAATTCCTTGAGAACGCGATCCGGTGGGTCGCGTCTGAGGAGGCAAAAGCCTGGGTACAGATGCAACGGACATAGTGGCGATGCGCACACAGCAGCATTGCGCCGAATTAATTCGGATTCGAAATATGGCTGCAGGTTCTGCCCAAAACTCAGGCGAGAAAAACGCTAAACTTTGGTTTCTTTTTGCATTGCAACAAACTCCATGAATCGGAGATGGTTAGCTCAAGCCTGATTTCAAGGCTTTCCTAAGGCGTTGTAACCGCCTTGCCTCCATTTGGCAATAACTACTCGCGCCAAGCAAAAGCTCCAAAAAGGCCTGGAAAAATCCACCGGGCGGTCCGAACCACTCTCCGGTTTGGGGCACTCGTATCTACATCAACGCAACCCTCTTCGTTTGGGCAATAGCAACGCATTCCAACATTGCAGGAGATAAAGCTCATGCCGTTCGGCACCTCTATCCTCATAATGGCGCCCTTTGTAGGCTGAAGAAAACTTAAATTGTAATCTTGCTCTTTCTTATAAATAGGGCTCGTCTCATCTATAGCAATGCGGCTGGAGCCATCTTCTACGCAAATGCTGGAGATGAATTCTACCTCCAAATTCCCATTTTCGTATGCGACGCTGAAATCGTCGAACTCTAGAAATCCGTTTTTTCTCAATTCTTCCACGTCGATCTTTTCTCTGTGGGACTGGAAGTCGAATATAATATTTCCGCCCTGCATAACTTTGTAGCCCCAATATGAAATGAACGTATCCAGATCTTCGTCAAGGACATCCACAGTAGAACCAGACAAATATGGATAAGTGGAGTCACTTCCGAATCCAGTAAGTTCATAAGATAAGCTCTCAGACCATACAAAGAACTTGGAGCTATCAAGCGCCGCGTATATCCCCCCTACATCCTCTGGCCTCCTGAGTGATATGTTGCTATCATAATTTTTTCTCCAAAAGCCCTTATGAATATCGTGAAAATCCCTGTACCATTCGGCGATAAAATTACCAAAGTCGCGACCGTTTTCGTCAGCTATTCCGTTGAACCATTTAAAATGTCTTGATATGAATTGTACATGATCCTCCTGTTGGAAGTTTTTTGCAGTTATTGCCGCTCTATAATACTCTGGAGTCTTGACAAATATTTGGAAAAGTCTATTAAATATATATGAATAAGCTTGAATTAGCGGGTTAATTAGAGCTATAAACGCTCCACCTACGATGAAGAAAACGGTTGAGGCTGGGCCACATGCTTCGATGATTAGGTTGAAGAAGCAGTTTGGCGAAAGGGTTGTCAGCCCACATGAACTGACGTTTGCCAGAGTAAGATTTGAAACTGCACGCAATACGATCCCAACAAGTACGAGCCCAAGGCCGATTCCAATACGCGAGGCGTCTCTGCGGTTTAACATTTATCCCTCCCCAAGCAATTGGTCATTTTAAACTGGGGGTTGAAAAGTTGCAGCGGAAATTTCGTGAGTCAACTCATTCGCCCGCGCTTGGTGCAGGCCGTTTCAGCTTCGGCATCATCGCCATGCCAATGGCAGCCGGGATCAGGATGATCAGGAACACTTCAAGCGCCGGATCATAGCTGCCGGCGCTGTCGCGGACCCAGCCGGTTGCCATGGCACCGAATGAGCTGATGGTCAGGAAGGGCATCAGCAGCCCCATGATCTGGCCAAAGGCTTGGGGCCCAAACCGGTTGCCGACAATAGAGCCCAACAAGGGCAGGGAGCCGCCGCCCGCAACGCCCAGCAGCCCGCAGATCACCAGCATCATGGTGTAGTCGGGTTCGGTCATCAAAAGCCCGGTCGCGAGCGCCATCAGGGCGGCTTCCACCCAGAACAGGTATCGGTTGTCGAACCGGTCGGCCGCGGCGCCAAACGCAGCCTTTCCGACGATCATCGTACCTGCGATGACAGACATCAGGAACGATGCGTGTTGTGCCGTGATCCCCAGATCGCCGGACAAGGGGCTCAAATTCTGCTGGATTGAACTGAACACGATGGAGACCGGCAGGAACGCGATCACCGTGATCCAGAACGCCCGCTCGGTCAGGGCACGCCGGGTGGTCCAGCGCTGTCCCGCAAAATGTGAGGAAAGAGCGCGGGAATGATCACTATCAGGTTCAGGCTCAACGCCCTTGTCTTCCGGCGAATTGCGGATGATCGTCCAGCTCAGCGGAATGATCGCCAGGGCGGCGATGGCCGCGAGCGCCAGGCACGCGTCCCGCCATCCCAATTCGGCGATCAACCATGTTGTCAGGGGCGGCATGAAAAAGCCGCCGAAAGATGTGCCGGTGGTCACCAGCCCGATGGCAAAGCCGCGCCGCCCTCTGAACCATTTGGCGGCCAGCGTTTGCCCGGAGATCGAGCCGGCCAGCACCAGCCCGCCGCCCATCAGCAGCGCATAGATGACGATGACCTGCCAAACGGCAGTCGTCAGTGAAAGCGCCACCAGCCCCAGCGCAAACAATGCGCCGCCGGTGCAGACCAGCGCGCGGATCGGCAACCGGTCCATGGCGCGCCCGGCGAAGGGGCCAAAGACGCCGATGGCAAGGGTGGAGACGGTGACGGCGATGAGGATGTCACCGCGACCCGCATCAAATTCGACCATCCATGAGTCAATAAAGAAGGTGAAAGAGTAGAGGCCGATGCCGAAGGTGATGCCCTGAAAGATCAGCGCCACCGCGATCACATTCCAGCCGTAATACCAGCGCGGCACTGATGTTCCCCTTAAAGTCAGCGGCCTAAGCTATGTGGCAGGAGGCGATCTGTCGAGCAACCTGCGGTCTCTCTAAAAATGTTCTATAAATGATAATATGATCAATTCAGGTAAATATTACCGTTTATCGGTCAAGCAGGAAGGGCGGGATCACCGCCAGGATCGGGCTGGCCGAGGCAATTTCGACATTGAATTCGGGCGGACCATTGAAGTCGTCGATATGCGTCTGGCCGCCCTCGCGCACGGGCCAGCCCATCCGTTCCGTGCCATTCCCCCGCCTGATCATGCAGCGCTGCGCCCAGGCGTGCTCAGGCACCCCTTCGATGTCGGAATAGAAAAAGGCCAGATGGCCGCTCATGCGGACAATGCGGCTGCGTGGCTCCCAGCGTATGGCTGATAAGCGTTCGGGGTCAGGAACGATATAGGGTGCGCGGGTCTCGTAAGGTGTATTGGGCGTGAGCGGCAGCACCTCTGCATTTTCATTGATGATGCCGATGATGGGTACCATCACCGGTTCGCGGATGAGGTCGATCAGGTCGATGCCGACGGCCTGGCAATAGGCCTCCAGAGCGTCTAGGGTCATGCGCCGCTGCCCATTCTCCAAACGCTGAACCTGAGGAATGCTGACCTCCATCGCGCCTGCGATTTGTTTCAGGGTAAGGCCTTTTTGCTTGCGTGCCGCGCGAAGCTTTTCTGGTGATAAATGCATGATTTCTAGCCTTTGGTCAGGCTTCCTGACGTTTATTGCAGATCCGAAACTGGTTTCCTTTTCGGTTATCGCTCATTTTTCCGGCTTTGGAAACTAAAACCGATAATTGATTAACCAAATCCGTTTACAGCGTCCATTCGGAGGCGTAACGGTAATCCTAACGGCTGCGCGATCAAAAAATGCAGCCAGGCTGGGAGAGAAAAATGCGTCAATTCACGGGGACACCGAAGCAGGTTTTTGCTGCGTTCGGTATGTTCGTCATCACGATTACTGTGGCTAAAGGTCTGTCCGGGCCGGCTTATGCCCATATGACAGCCATTGACCCCGGCGTGCCGCCGGGGCAGGTGCAAAGCGGCAGCGTTACGCTGCCAGACGGGCGCCAGGCGCCGGTCATCACGCAAGCAGAGTGCGAGGCCCAGAAGCAGGGCGGTGAAAGCTGCCAGGGCGGCGCATTGTTCATCCGCACCGATGCGCCTCTATCCGCGGGCACAAGCGCTCAATACCAGCTCGTGGCGAATGGCCAGACGCTCAATGGATCGTTGGTCGTTGGCGCGGGGGGCGTGCTTGCTGCCGCAGCGGAAAACGCCGCGCGCACCGGACTCGAAACACTCTATTCCACGGCGCGTAAGCGTGAGGAACCGCTGCAGAGCACGCCGGTGTCCTCCACGGTCCTGTCTGGCCAGAACCTCCAGATGACCTACCACAATGATTTGAAGACGCTTGCGTTCCCGGCGCCGAATGTGAACATCGCGTTCGTCAGCTCGTTTGCCAATGCTATTTCTGTTTCCATCCGGGGTGTCAGCACCAGCGACATCGACTCCACCATTGATCCACCGGTGGCGCTGTTTGTCGATGGCGTCTATCTGCCGCGCCCGGTCGCGACCAGTCTTGATCTGTTCGATGTTGAATCGATCGAAATCCTCCGCGGGCCGCAGGGTACGCTGTTTGGCCGCAACACGTCAGCCGGTGCGATCCAGGTCAGGACCAAGCGCCCGACTGACGAGTTCGGCATCACCGGTCGAATCCGCGCCGGCAAATTCGGCCGCATCGACATTGCGGCTGCAGTCAACGTGCCGATTATTGAAGGCAAGGTTGCCGCGCGTATCGCGGTCATGTCGCAGAACATGGACGGCTACTTCAGGAGCTCGATCGACGACAGCAAGCTGGGCGCGGAAGATGTGTTGTCCATTCGCCCGATCATCCAGTTCACGCCGAGCGACAGATTCGACCTGACGATCATTGGTGAATATCACCGCAACAAGGGTGAACCGATTCCGCAGGTCAACCAGTCGCCTCCGGCGCGGCTGTTGTGTGCGCTTCATGGGTTCTGCGGCACCGAGATTGGTGAAGGCGATGACTATGTGGTGCCCAGCAGCGCCATTCTCCCCGGCGGCTCGCGGGGCGCGCCTGCGATCGGTCTGATTGATGTCGAGACCTGGGGCATCACCGTCGAAGCCAACTGGGATGTAGGACCGGGCACCATCACCTCGATCTCCAACTATCGCGAAATGGATGATCTGTTCCTCTATGATCCCGATGGCACGGTCTATCCGATGTTCTGGGTCGATCGCGACCAGCCTCATGAACAGGTGTCGTCTGAACTGCGGTTTGCATCGACCGCCTGGGATAGCTTCGATTTCGTCGCGGGGATCTATTACTTCCGTCAGAAATACGAACTGACACGGAATACCTTCCTTGCCATTCCCGCGCCGGAGCCGGTGACCCATCTGCTCAGCGTAACGAGTCAGGTCCATGACTCCTTCTCGATTTTCGGTGAGGGTAACATTCACATCACCGACAGGCTGACCTTGATCATCGGTGGACGCTGGACCACCGAGAAAAAGGATTTCCATCAGGAGGCCTTTGGTCCATTCCCGAATACCGGTCCGCAGTTCGACGACGAACGCAAGTGGAGCAATTTCGGTCCCAAGGCTGGCCTTGAGTACCAGGTCACCGACGATGTGCTGAGTTACTTCACCTATCAGCGCGGCTTCAAGAGCGGCGGGTTCAACGGTCGTTGCGGCCAGACATCGTCCTGTACCACGCCGTTCGATCCGGAAATCGTCGACGGTTTTGAACTGGGTCTAAAGGCTGAGTTCTTCGACCGCCGGGTCCGCACCAATTTGGCGCTGTTCTGGAACGAGTATAAGGACATCCAGCGGACAGTCATTGTGCCGCTACTCGGTGCTGCCAATCCGCAGGAGACGGTGACCCAGAACGCGGCATCGTCGACCATCCGCGGCATCGAGTTGGAGGTCACCGCGCTACTCGTCGAAGGCCTGCAGCTTGACTTCTCCTTGGGGTATCTTGACGCCCAGTACAACGAGTTCTGTGCCGATGTGAACGGTCCCGCCTTCTTCGACATGGCGCCGGCATCAGAGTGCGACGGCAGGGTTCTCCAAGTGAACAATCTGGATGATCCGGGCGGTGCCGCGTCCTATCTGGTTGATGAAGACCTGTCGGACTTCTCGGTCGCCCGCGCGCCTAAGGTCAACCTGATGTTCGGCCTGACCTATGAATTCCCGGTCGGCAATTCGGGCAATATCCTGGTTAACGGCCGCGTCACCTATTCCAGCAAGCTGTTTACCGATGAGTCAGAGCGAAGCCAGCGGACGTCGGTAACACTGGTTGATGCCAGCATCACCTATGAGGATTCCGATGGCCGTTATCGCCTCAGTTTCTTCGGTAAGAACCTGACGGGCGAGCTCTATGCGAACAGCCGGACGTTGGTGCCGCCGTTGTTTGATACGCGCGCGGTGAATTCGCCTCGCCGATGGGGTGTTGAAGTCGGCTTCGACCTTTAGGTCTTGGCTGGTCAGTTGGGAACTCCTCCCCGAACTGAGCCGCCGGTGTCATGCTCCATAGGAGTCAAGGCACCGGCGGTGTATCTTTTTGCGTGAGGTCGAATTGAAAATGGGGTTTTTGATGGTGGGACGAACAGGAGCAATTGTCGGGACGCTTCTTCTTGCGGGCTTTTCGTCGGGCGCGACATTGGCAGAGGAACAGTACTCCTCCCCGGTTGGTCAGGATTACCCCCTAAACGTCTACTGGGGCGATACGCATCTGCATACCCGTAACTCCGCTGATGCTTATTCGCTTGGCAATATGAATCTGACGCCTGCGGATGCTTATCGGTTTGCACAGGGCCAGGAGGTGATTGCGCATAATGGTATGAAGGTGAAGTTACGGCGTCCGCTGGATTTCCTCGTTGTGTCGGACCACGGCGAATATCTGGGTGGCTATTATCGATTTAATGTTGCTGATCCGCTGGTCACTGATACGGCGGCTGGCAAGCAGTGGAGCGGCTATCTGGCGGCCGGCGATGCCGGCGCGTTGATCGGTGCCTTCACCGCCAGCATGCAGGACCCGGAAAACAACTACCCGTTTCCGGAAGAAACCCGCAAAGCGATTTGGCTGGATGTCGCGCAGACCTCTGACGACTACAATGATCCTGGCCGTTTTACGGCGTTGACCGGCTATGAGTGGACGGTTGCCGTCAATGGCAACAACCTGCACCGCGTTATCATTTATAAGGATGGTGCCGATAAGGTTGCTCAGATACCGCCCTTTACCGGGCAAGACAGTCTCGACCCGCAGGACCTCTGGAAAGCGCTGGCGCGCTATGAGGAAGAGACTGGTGGCGAAGTTTTGGCCATCGCCCACAATGGCAACATCTCCAACGGGATGATGTTCCCCTCGAAGACGGTCGATGGCCGGCCGCTTGACCGCGCCTATGCCGAGATGCGGTCCCGTTGGGAACCAATCTACGAAGTCACCCAGGTCAAGGGCGATGGTGAAGCGCACCCGACCTTGTCGCCGGACGATGAATTTGCCGATTTCGAAAACTGGGACTGGGATAATATCGGCCGCAACCAGGCCAAAGAAGACTGGATGCTGAAGCATGAATATGCGCGCGGTGCGCTGAAGCTCGGTCTTCAATATGAAGCCCAGTTGGGTGTCAACCCGTTCAAGTTCGGCTTGATCGGCAGCACCGACGGTCACAACTCCATCTCGACCCCCGAAGAAGACAATTTCTTCGGCAAGTTCCCGGAATCCGAGCCAAGCCCCGCGCGCTTGCAGAACGCCATGGCAGGCGACCGGCTCTGGGCCAACTGGAAGATCGTTGCGTCCGGCTACGCGGCCGTCTGGGCGCGCGAAAACACCCGTGAGGCGTTGTTTGAAGCGATGAAGCGCCGGGAAGTCTACGCCACCACAGGGTCGCGAATTACAGTCCGGTTCTTCGGCGGTTTCGACTATCAAGACGGCGATGCGGAACGGCCCGCCTGGCTCGATACTGCCTATGGAAAGGGTGTGCCCATGGGTGGCGACTTGGCGGCAGCGCCCGCTGATAAGCCAGCGACCTTTATCGTCGCGGCGGCCAAGGACCCGGACGGCGCCAATCTGGACCGGGTACAGATCATCAAGGGCTGGCTCGATGCCGATGGGGCGCTGCAGGAAAAAGTGTACGACGTCGCCTGGTCGGGTGACCGGCAGCCGGACGCCGAAACCGGCAAGCTGCCTGCCGTGGGCTCCACCGTCGATGTCGCCGATGCCAGCTATACCAATGAGATCGGCGCAACCGGCTTCACGACAGTCTGGACCGATCCGGATTTCGACCCGGCTGAGCGGGCGTTCTACTACGCCAGGGTGCTCGAGATTCCCACGCCGCGCTGGACGGCCTATGACGCGAAGTTCTTCAATCTCGATCTGCCGGACGAAATTCCCATGGTGATCCAGGACCGCGCTTACACGTCACCGATCTGGTATACGCCGTAACGCATGCGCTAAGCTCCCGGCTCACATTTCAGGGGGAACGCGATGAGTAACCGGTTTGACGGCAAGACCGTCTTGATCACAGGCGGCGCAAGTGGCATCGGTGCCGAGACTGCACGCTGTTTTGCAGCGGAAGGCGCCAATGTCATCATAGGCGACCTGCAAAAACAGGCCGGCATGGCGCTGGTCGAGGACCTTGGTGCGAATGCCCGGTTTATGGCTGTTGATGTTACGCATGAGGTACACATTTCGTCCGCCGTGGATTTCGCGGTCGCCGAATTCGGTGCGCTCGATGTGATGGTCAACAATGCCGGGATTGTCGGGGCCGTCGGTTCGATTATGGAGACCACGGAAAAAGAATATGATTTCACCGCGGACATTCTGCTGAAAGGTGTTTTCTTCGGCATGAAACATGCCGCGCGCGTCATGGTGCCGCGGCGCAGCGGGTCCATTCTGTCGCTGTCCAGCGTGGCCGGCGTGACCGGTGGTCTGGGTCCCCATGTCTATGCGGCCGCCAAACATGCGGTAATCGGCCTGACGAAATCCGTCGCGTCAGAGATGTCGCAGCACAATGTGCGTGTGAATGCCGTTGCCCCGGGCAGCATCGTCTCACCGATGACAGCCGATGTTGGCCATAACGATCCAAACGACCTGGAGGCGGCAGCCGAAGGCATCGGGGACCGGTCCCCCCTTGGTTTTGCCGGCATGCCGATCGATATAGCCGAAGGCTTGCTTTACCTGGCCAGCGATGCGGCGCGGTACGTCACGGGTCATACCCTCGTCATCGATGCCGGTATGACGACGGGCGCTGCACCATCGCGGCTGATTGCGCGTGAAAGTGGCCTGTTGCGGGAAGCCGGTGGCCGGGGCACCTGATTATGCAATGAGGCTTCTGCTGACGCTGCTGGTGTGTGGGTTGGCGCTGTGGGGCGGCCCCGTCTGGGCGCATGACAGCCGCCCGCTCTATGTGGAGATTGTGGAGCGCGATGGCGGTGCGGTTGACCTGTCCTGGAAGACGCCGGCCACGGTCGCGGATTTCAATCTGCCTGTTGTCGCGCTGGGCGACGGCTGCAAACGCGCTCTGCCACCGCGTCTTGAGCGTGGGGGGTTGACCGGGCAGGTGGCCTATCATTGTGCCGGGGGCCTTTCCGGGCAGGCGCTGGCAATTGACTACCCGCGCTACAACCCGTCGCTTTCGACCATGGTGCGGGTCAATTTCCTGTCCGGTGAGGTGCGGACCCTGCGGGGGAGTCCCAACGAAAGTGTTGTGCAGATTCCCGAGGCGGAAACCGCCGGCGGTGTCGCCTGGCAATATGGCGTGCTGGGCGTTGAACATATTCTGCTGGGCTATGACCATTTGCTCTTTCTCGCCTGTCTGGTGCTGATTGCCGGGACCCTGCGGCGTGTCGTCATCACGGTCACCGGCTTTACCCTCGCACATTCGATCACCCTGATCCTGGCCAGCCTGGACGTGGTGCGCCTGCCGATCCCGCCCGTGGAAGCGGTCATCGCGCTCAGCATTGTTTTTCTGGCGACCGAGCTGGCGCGGGACCGCCGCGACACGCTGACCTGGCGGTATCCCATTGCGGTCTCGGCGTCCTTTGGCCTGCTGCACGGTTTCGGCTTTGCTTCCGTGTTGAGCGAAATCGGGCTGCCGTCGCGTGAGGTGTCGGTGGCGCTGCTGTCTTTTAATCTTGGCGTGGAAGTCGGCCAGCTGATGTTTATTGCGGTGCTGATGCCGCTGCTGGTTTTACTCGGCCGCATTGTCGGCGATGAGCGGATTGCCCGGCCCGTGGCTTATGTCGTTGGGCCCCTGGCGGCTTTCTGGATGGTCGAACGGATCGCCGGTTTCACCGCCGCATAGCTTCGCCAAGAAGCGGCCGGGCAGACGAACACCGGCATTTTGTGTATAATGACAGGGTTTCGAAGACTTGATGCTTGCGCTGAATGACGTGGCGCCAGATCGCGGTCGATATGGAAGTTCTTTTCCAATCGATGAACGTGGTTTTGATTCATAAGGTTAGAGCGGGCTCGGACATGGAGCCTCTATCGACGTTGCCTGATCACGCTCTAGCGAAACGGGGAACTCGATATGATTGATGCAACAATGGAACAGGAGGCAGATGCCGCCTATCCGACGATTGAGGCTATTAATGCCTCGGACTTGAAAGAAGTCCTTAAAGCCGGTGTCGGCGATTTTATGGCGATGCGGACAGATGTGCTGTTCCTGGCGCTGATTTATCCGGTGGTCATGCTGGCAGTCGCGCGGTTGGCTTTCGGGTCTGGCCTGTTGGAGCTGGTCTTTCCCATGGCAACGGGCCTGGCGCTTCTCGGCCCACTGGTTGCGACGGGTCTTTACGAGATCAGCCGGCTGCGCGAGCGGGGCGAATTTGTCTCCTGGCGCCAGTCTTTCAGCGTTTTTGCATCGCCGCGCATCTGGGCCGTCCTGACCCTCGGCGTGGGGTTGCTGGCCATTTTCGTTTTCTGGTTGGCCGCTGCGGCTGCTGTCTATCAGGCGCATTATGGCGACATGGAACCGCCCTCGCTGGCATGGTTCTTCGAAGAAGTGCTGACCACCGGTAACGGATGGTCGCTGATTATCATCGGCCACGCGGTGGGCGCGGTCTTTGCGGGCGCCGTGCTCGCCATCAGCGCGGTGTCCTTTCCCATGATCGTCGACCGGAACTGCACGGCGGTCCGCGCGGTGCTGACATCGCTGAAAGTCTTTGCGGCGAACCCGGTGCCGATGATTCTGTGGGGCCTGATCGTGGCAGTCTTGATGATGGCCGGCACACTGCCTCTCTTTGTTGGGTTGATCGTCGTGATGCCGGTGCTGGGGCATGCCAGCTGGCACCTTTACCGGCGGACGGTCACGTTCTAGCAGGTCACTAGTTTGTGCTAATGGTTGACGCGCGGCGCTAGATCGTTCTTCCCTGTACGGGCAGGTCGGGCGAATGTGCCCGTCACATCGTCTTGGGGACAGGGAAGCACAAACAACGCATGAGCAGGAAAATCCTGAGTGGTGATCGCGAGATCGCCGTCGACCAGACATTGATCAATGCGGCCAGAGCCGCCTCCGGGTTCGAGGCGCTCGGCCTTCAGCCCGGCGACGCCGTGGCGACCTATCTGCGCAATGACTTCGCTAATTTTGAAGTCAATATCGCGGCGGGCCTCCTGGGCGTCTACGCGGTGCCGATCAACTGGCATCTGAGCGCAGAGGAAACCGGCTACATTCTTGAAGATTGCGGGGCCAGAGCGCTCGTTGTTCATGCCGATCTTCTGAAGAACATTGCCGCTGGAATTCCAGAGGGGATAGAGGTTTTTGTCGTGGAGACGCCGCCTGAGATTGCCGCCGCCTATGGCTTGACCGCGAGCCAGACGGAACCGTCTCCTGGTGCGGTACTTTGGAGCGAATGGACGCATCAGTTCGATATCTTCGAGCCCAGGGATATCGCCTCACCCGGCGCGATGATCTATACGTCGGGCACCACCGGCCGGCCCAAGGGCGTGCGCCGCAAGCCCCAATCGCCTGATGAAATGGACGAGTTGTTCCGGGTCATCAATACCGCGTTCGGGTTGCGGCCCGGTGCGCGCACCATCATCCCCGCGCCGATGTATCATTCAGCGCCCAACTCCTATTCAAGCTTGTCGATCCGTCAGGAGCTGGATGAAATTGTCCTGATGCCGCGCTTTGATCCTGAAGACCTGCTGCGGCTGATCGAAAAGCACGAGATTACGCATCTACAGACCGTACCGACCATGTTCGTGCGGTTGCTGAAGTTGGATCCGGAAATCCGCTCCAGATATGACGTCTCGAGCCTTGAGCATGTTGTCCATGCCGCCGCTCCGATCTCACCGGAGGTGAAGGAGGCGATGATCGAGTGGTGGGGGCCGATTATCAATGAATATTACGGCTCGACTGAGACCGGTTCCGTGGTGTTCTGCACCGCTGAAGACTGGCTGGGCCACCGCGGCACCGTTGGCAGGCCGATGCCGGGCGTTGAATTGCGGATTCTCGATGATGATGGCAACGACCAGCCGGTCGGTGTGCCCGGCGATGTCTATGTGCGCATCACCAGAGGGCCGGACTTCACCTATAACAATGACGATGCCAAACGGAAGAAGGCAGAGCGGCACGGGCTGATCGCCCCGGGCGATATCGGCTATGTGGATAAGGACGGGTTCCTCTATCTCTGCGACCGGCGCAACGACATGGTGATTTCCGGGGGTGTGAATATCTATCCGGCAGAGATTGAAGGCTGCTTGATCAATCACCCTGAAATTGCCGATTGTGCTGTCTTCGGGATCCCCGATGAGGAATTCGGGGAGTCGCTTGCGGCCTACATACAGCCGCGCCCGGGTGCTGGTATCGGCGAAGACGAGGTCCGCGCACATGTGCGCGAGCATCTTGCCGCCTATAAGGTGCCTCGGGTGGTCGAGCTGGTTGACGACCTGCCACGCGAAGACTCCGGTAAAATTTTCAAACGCAAACTGCGCGCGCCCTATTGGGAGGGCCGCGAAAGACAAATCTAAACCAATCAGGAGCAGGACTATGGAACTGACGGGACATTGCTATTGCGGTCAGGTGAAGTACAAGGCGACGGGCGATGCCATGATGAAGGCCCAATGCCATTGCCGCGAATGCCAATATATGACGGGCGGTGCGCCCAACGTCTTCATCGCCATGCCCAAGGACGGGTTTGAATATGTGGAGGGTGAGCCGGCACAATTCACGCGGAGCGACTTGGATAACCCGGTCACCCGCGAATTCTGCCCCAATTGCGGCACGCATCTGGCGACACGCCCACCCGGCTTTCCCGCCGTCATCGTCAAGGTTGGTACGCTGGACGACCCTGCCGTAATCGAGAAGCCGGATATGGCGATCTTTATGGTGGACGCACAGCCGTTCCACGAAGTGCCGGACGGAGTTGCCACCTTCGACCGTTTCCCCGGATAAAATCGCCGCGCGTCACCAGCGCATATTTGCATAGCCTTCTAAGCAATCATCGGTAGACTACTCCCGGTGAAGAGGAGGTCGTTTGGTGGCGCATGAGATTCCAAGACTGGAGATAGACCGGCTGCAGCCGGGTCTGGCGGGTGTGCTCCGTCCCCGTGTTGAGCGTCTGGGCTATCTGGGGGAGTTCTTCAAATGCATGGGGCATCAGCCGGAGGCGCTGACGGCCTTTATGGACTTTACCGAGAGGTCGAAAGGCGGCCTGGCGGACACGCTCGTCGAGTTGGTCGCGCTGACGGTCGCTGGTGTGACCGGCAATGATTACGAACGTCACCAGCATGAGCGGCTGAGCCTGAAGCTTGGTTTGACCAGGGACTGGGTGGCAGCCGTCAACGTCTTGTCACCCGATGATCAACCATTGCTGGGTGGCGACGCGCAGGCGGTTCAGCGTCTTGTTCTCGCGGCGGTCGAACGCCAGGGTCATGATGTGTCTGACCTCTTGGGAGATGTCACCGAGAGATTGGGGCCCGAGAGCGCAGTGGCCGTGCTGTTTCTGATCGGCCGTTACGTTACGCATTCGATGATCGTTAACGCGCTGGCGCTTGAGCCGCCGGTGCCGTCCATCTTCGACAGGGAGGGGCCATGAGCGATCCCGTCTGGCTCACTGAACGCGACGTCGTCGACCTGATGTCGTTGCCGCAAGCCATTGATGCGCTTAAAGCCGGGCTTCGCTTGCAGGCGTCGGGCGGCGCGCTGCCCATGAGTAAGACCCATGTCGCCTGGGACGGCCATACGCTGCATGCCCTTGGGGCTGCGGTACCCGGCGCGGGTATCGTCGGCACCAAAACCTGGGCGCACACGGCAGGTGGGGCGACGCCCTTGCTCGTTCTGTGGGACGCTGAAACCGGTGCGTTGGCGGCGGTTATCGAGGCATTTGCACTTGGCCAGATGCGCACCGGCAGCATGTCAGGCCTCGCCACCCACATCATGGCGGCGCCACAGGCCGATACGATGGCGATCATCGGCACGGGAAAGCAGGCGATCACACAGGTCGCGGCGGTGGCCGCCGTCCGGCCGCTCAAGACCGTGCGGGTTTTCAGCCCAACCCGGAAGAACCGGGAGGCTTTTGCCGAGCGCTTGCAGCAGGCTGATCTGCCGCTCGAGATTGAAGTGGCCGACAGCCTGGCCGCCGCAACCTTCGGTGCCTCAATCATCACCCTTGCGACGCGCGCGAAGGAACCGTTCCTCGAAGCTCGAATGATTTCGCCGGGTGCGCATATCAATGCCATCGGGGCGATCACGCCGGAGCGTGAGGAAGTCCATCAGGATGTCTTTGCGCGCTGTTCGGTGCTCGCTGCTGATGATGTGGCGGCGACCCGCAGACTATCACGCGAATTTTCTACCTATTTCGGCGACGATAACGCGGCCTGGCAAGCGGTCACCCCGATCAGCGGGCTGGTCGACGGATGGCAGCGCCCTGCTGATGCGAAACTGACCCTGTTCAAGGCGATGGGGATGGGCATTTCCGACCTGGCGCTGGGGATAGATCTGCACAAGAAGGCGAAAACCGAGGGGCGCGGTCGGCCAATTCCGTTGCCTGAACGCGCACCCGTGCGCCTGACGGCCTAGACGAAGGACGAAATCATGACCCAAGCCAAATTCATCGACCGAACGGGGCAGCCGCCGCACGGCGTGTCGCCAGAGGGCTACCGCGCCTCGGACGTCTGGCCACCGATTACTGTCACGGGGGAGGAGATCATGGCTGAGGTCGACCGGCTGGCAGGTCTGCCCGCGCCGCATAATGGCCGCCGGGAGGTGCAGTTGGTCCACCCCCGCGCCACCGAGCCCGGCTACGGCTTTGCACCGGGCATCGGCGTCACGCTCAGCGTGCTGTTGCCGGGTGAGGCAACGGCGCCTGTGCGGCACAATTCGACCCAGGTGAATTTTTGTATTCGCGGCTCCGGCCACACGCAGATTGCCGGGCGCACCATTCCGTTTGGTCAGTATCATGTCTGGAACCACCCATCCTATCTGATCTATTCGCATGTTAATGACAGCGACGAGGTTCAGGTCCGGTTGACCTATTCCAACGCGCCGCTGCTGGAGATGATGCGGGTGCATCTGGTTGAAGAAAATCCCGACGAAACCATTCATCCGACTCAGATGGAGGAGACCGGCGACGATCCAAGCCGGCGCAGCCCCTACGGAACCTTCCAGCTGTCCGAAGATGGCGCCCGGTGATGCGATGAAATCCTGATCAATCCGCCCTCGGTGGAATCAAAGCCGCTGCACTGGCCGTGGGAGAAGGTGAAGACCGAGCTTGATAAGCTCACGGCGCTGGGCAAGGACTATGTCGGGCGGCGGCTCTACCTGCTCTACAATCCGATGACCGGTCGCACCAACGGTACGACGCCGAATTTCTTTGCGACCATGACGGTGCGCCCCCCGAAGATTGTCGACCGGCCGCACCGGCACGTGTCAGCAGCGATCAATTACTACTTCAGCGGCAGCGGGCGCAGCACCGTCGATGGCAAGGTCTATGAGTGGAAGGCTGGCGATCTGATGCTCTCGGCACCTGGCTGGGGCGTGCACAACCATGCGTCTTATGACGAGCCGGTCTATGAGCTCACCGTGCAGGACCAGCCGCTCAATATCCTCATGGAATCCCTGCTCTGGCAGGAAAGCCTGAAAGAACCCGCCGCCATTCTCGGCGTTGAAGCCGGGTTCGCGACCAACCGGTAGAAGTGGTGTCATGAAAAACTACCCCGATAGGCTCTCAAATTACCCGGTGCTCCCGCGCCCGCCAATCGAGGCGAACGGGCTCCCCAAGAATCGGTCGTGTCGAGTGATGCCCCGAAGGGGCGGTGTATCGAGACATGAACAAGGCAAGCTGATTGGAGACTTGTCATGATCGATCTTGCGCCGGATTTCCTGAAAGGGTCCTACACGCCGGTTATCACGCCGTTTCGCGATGGCGCGGTCGACTATGAAGCGCATGCGCGGCTGGTTGAGTATCAGATTGCCCAGGGGAGTCACGGCATTCTGGTCAATGGCACGACGGCGGAACCCAGCACGCTGAGCGTTGAGGAACGTAATCGGCTGGTGGACAATGCGATTGATGTAACTGCTGATCGGGTGCCGGTAGTGGCTGCCACCGGATCGCAGTCGCATGCGGAAACGGTCGCGCTGACCGAGCATGCGGCCAAGGCGGGCGCCGACGCGTTGTTGATCGTCACGCCTTATTACATCCGTCCGCCGCAGCGGGGCCTGGTCGCCTATTATGAAGACCTGGCGGCCCGCAGCGATTTGCCGCTGATGATCTATCACATTCCCGGCCGCACGGCTGTGTCACTCACCATCGAAACCATGCAGGAAATCGCGGGCAAAGTGCCGCACTTTGTCGGCATCAAGCACGCGGTTAATGATCTGGGGTTCGTCACCGAGTCGATCGCCGCACTGGGCCCTGAGTTCCGCATATTCGTTGGTCTGGAAGAACTCAGCCTGCCGATGCTGGCGGTCGGGGCCTGCGGGATGATGAATGCGGTCGGCAATCTGGCCCCCGCCAAGGTCGCGCAACTCTATGAACGCATCGCCGCAGGGGATT
Source organism: Alphaproteobacteria bacterium (assembly GCA_046290575.1). GTDB lineage: Bacteria > Pseudomonadota > Alphaproteobacteria > SMXS01 > SMXS01 > JANQQJ01. The sequence goes on from JBKAGX010000001.1 coordinate 609,588, forward strand.
TAGACGGTGCCAGGGCGCTGCACTATGACCTTTTCGAACTCAACAAGTCGGTGTTTTTCGATACCAATCCGATCCCGATCAAATATATGGCCAAGCGCCTCGGCCTGCTGGATGGGAACGAACACCGCCTGCCGATGATGCCTGCCACACCGGCGCTCGAAGCGCGCTTGGACGGCGTGCTCGACCGGGCAGGTATGCTGAATTCCGAATAGTCAGCCGGCTTTTTGTCCGCCACTGTGTGGGTTGAGGACGACGCCTTTCCTTCGACCACCAGAAAACCAGCGCTCAGCTCATCTTTATCGGCGACGCGGAACCGTCCGATGGACTGAAAATGGCCCTGATAAACAGCCTTATCGTCCGAGTTGAAAACTCTGACCACCAACTGTGTCCCCACGTCGGGATCAGATGGGATAGACGAGCGAATTCGGGATCAGGATGGAGTCGTAGATACAGATTTTCGTCTTGAATTTGAGGCGCGTTCCGTCAAGGACGATACTGTCCATATAGTTCCCGACATTGAACACTCTTGTTTCTTCATCCGGCATGGTGCGGAAGACGGCGTAGTTCGCCTCGGCTCTGATTTCATCGCCGTCATGCCCGGTAATCCGCAACCCGCTGACAACATGCCGAAGTTGCCGCGGCAGGTAATAGCTGGTCTCTTGAACCGCGCGTACCCGGTCCAGCAGATAGCCCCTGCTCTCGCACAGGATGGTGGCCAGCGGCCGGCCGCGCTCATGATTGTCACGGGCGATCACCTTATAGGTGCAGTCGTCGGTGAAGAAATCGGGCCAGCGGTCGATCTCGCCGTTATCGAGGCAGGCTGCGTAGTCACTCAGCAATTCATCGACCAGCAGCCGTAGCTGCACGGCGGTCAGGCTGTCGAGACTATCGGCCCCCAACAATTCGTCCGCGATGCGCAGCCTCACAGGTCCATCACCTGGCGGTAGTACTGATAGAATCCACGGATTGCGGTCTCCGTCACCATATGATCTTCGTCCTGAATACCCACCCCGCCCATTTCCAGCAGGCCATCTCGGTCAGGATAGGCACGGATGCCCTCCTGCGAGGCTTGCAGCACTTCGCCGTCATCAATGGATACCAGTCCCGAAGGTCCCATCAGATTGGCCTGGCGCAGCCTGATCTGGGTCATTTCTGCGCTGTCATCTTCATAGCCGAAGAAGGTCCACAGCAGATCATGCGCGTGCGGTCCGCGCGGCACGATCTGCCGCATTGCCAGCGTGTTGGACTGCTGCTGAATGATCAGGTTGGGCCAAAGCGTCTGCATCACCACCGTGGCGCTGCCGGGAAATTCTTTCACCGGCGTCAGAAGGGTCGGGTCATATAGCTTCATGTCGCCCTTGAAAGACTTCATCTGGGCGGTCGCGCCGCTGGCCTTCTGCTCGCCTTTCGACGAAATCAGCGCGCCGTGGCGGCCGGTCGAATCCATTTTGACCTGCGACGGCTGGTCGGCACGGAACAGGCCGAAGGTTACCAGAAATACATGCAGCAGGCTGGCGTGATAGGGGTCCTTGATGTTCTCGAACATCAGCTTCCAGTTAGAGGGGATGCGCTGGCGCATCTCGCCTAGAACCCGAAGCTTGCGCCCGTCAAACACCCGGTCATAGAGCGCCAGCATGGATGCGCCCAGATAGTCCTTGAACGGCTCGACCCCATGATCGAACGAGGCAAAGACCGCGCCATGCCGTTCGGTAACGGCGAGCTTTTCGAGACCATGATCCTTCAGTTTGAAATCTTTCGGCATGCCGCCCTTGCGCTTGACGCCCCGGCCAAACGGTACGCCGGTCAGGTTGCCTTTCAGGTCATAGACCCATTGGTGATAGGGGCACATGAACTCGGCTGCATTGCCCCAGTCGCGTTGGCAGAACTGGACGCCGCGGTGCGCGCAGCGATTGACAAACACGTTAAGAGCGCCATCCATGTCGCGGACGAGTACGACCGGTTGTTCGCCGACAAAAGCGCGTTTGAAGTCGCCGGGGTCGGGAATCTCAGCGCTCAGCCCGACATAGTTCCATGCTGCGCCGCCGAACACCCGCGCTTGTTCACGGTCATAGATGTCCTGATCGGCATAGATCCAATAGGGGACGCGTGACAGCCCTTCTTCAGGCCATCGGCGATCGCCCGCGTTGGCGTCTGCGCTCATCTTCTTCGATTTCCCTTGCTGAAGGCGAATTGCTTAGGACACTATGTATTCCATGCTGTTGCGGTCAGGCAAGCTATCCCTGTGCCGTGCAGCAGACAAATAGACTCGCATTTTTTATACGATCGTATAAATTATGTCGACGATTTTGGCGGCGTTTGGCACAGAAGGCTAGGAACGTCTGCGTGACCGTGATTGAAACGAGGAGCACCGGTGACATGAGCGACAAGAATGAGAAATTCGAAATCAAGGGCGTCAACCATCTGGCGCTGACCTGTAAGGACATGAAGAAGACGGTGGATTTCTATTCCGGTGTGCTGGGCATGCCGCTGATCAAGACCATTGATCTGCCCCGTGGCATGGGTCAGCACTTCTTCTTCGACATCGGCAATGGCGACTCGCTGGCATTCTTCTGGTTCCCGGACTCACCCGAATCGGAACCGGGCGTAACGCACCCGGAGCATCTGGTCGGGCAGGGGTCGATTACCACCGCCAATGCGACGATGAACCACATCGCTTTCAATATCGATGCGGACAAGATCGAAGATTACCGCCAGCGGCTGGTAGATGCGGGCGTGGAAGTGACGCCGGTCGTCAATCATGATGATTCGCCCCAACAGGCACATCCGGAAATTACCCCTTCGACATTTGTGCGGTCGATCTACTTCATGGACCCGGACGGCATACAGCTTGAGTTCGCAGGCTGGACCCGCGCACTGGGTGAGAACGACGTCAGCCATGAACCGGCGACAGCCGATGATCGCGCCCGATATCTCGAAATGCAGAAAGAGGCGATGCAGGCGGCTGAGTAACGGCGACTATTCGTCATGCCTGCGCAAGCAGGAATCTTTGCGCCCTTTACGGCATGAGGTCCCCGCGTTCGCGGGGATGACGTGCGGTGTTTGGGCCGGTCGTTTCTATTTCGGCTGACCTTTCCGCGCCAATGCCATGGCGCCACCTGCGGCAAAGGTTACCAGTGCTTCCAGCGTTTCATCGGGGTCATCGGGGTTGCAGAGGCCATCTGAAATTCTGCTCAGCCGCTCGCCGTTGCTGCAGGCCATGGCCATGGCGCCGACGGAAAGAAAGAAGCTCCAATAGGCGTCCCTCCGGCTAAGGCCGGGTACCGCAGCCCGAATGCGGTCGACCAGTGCCTCGGCGGCAGGATCGAAAATCGATTTCGTCAGCGCGCGCGACCGGTCGTCGGGATTGCTGACCGTATTGGCCATCAGCTTGGCAAAAGCCCGGCCTTCCTTTGAGTCGAATCGAAACGCCAGGACCGGCCCGATGATGGTTTCAATGACATCCTCGATCTGGTCGCCGCGTCCGGCGGCTTCCAGATCAGCAAGAATCCTGGCGCGCCTGTCCGCCACGGCCTCTGCATGTCTTTCAAAAACAGCTTTGAACAGCTCGTCTTTCGACCCGAGGTGATACCGCACGGCGGCCAGCTGCACCCCGGCGCGGTCGGCGATGCCGCGTATCGAGGCACCCTCATAGCCCTTGGCGGAGAACTCGGTTTGCGCGGCCTCGAGGATGCGCGTCTTGGTGTCCGGTTTCGTCATTCTGGTCCCCAGCAGGGTTGCGCAACGATGCCCCGGTGCCATGGCCCCGAGTGAATGGTCTATCCATAGCAGGCCGGGACATTTTTGTACGATCGTCTATATTTTTCCTTACTTAGCTTCCTAATGTTTGATACCGTCAGTCAGGCAGGGGTTGGGAACCTGTGGGCGCGTAAAAAATCAGAATACGCGCGGGAGAGAAACTACGAAGGGGAGGCATTTCCATGTTCATTGGAACGAGCTCTATCTACCGTATTGCGTTGGCTATAATGCTCGTGACGGGATTTTTCGTTGCCGGTCCTGTAGGAGCCCAAGGCGATGAAGCGCCTGCTGAGCAGAATCAGGAGGTGGTCGATCGCGGCAAACTTGAAACCATCACTGTCAATGTTCGCTACCGCGAAGAGCGGTCGCAGGATACGCCGATGGCTGTGTCACCCTTCGACGCCTTGGCGTTGGAAGACATGGTGGCGCAGGATATCCGCGATGTCGCGCCGGCGACGCCTAACCTGCATCTCGTGCCCGTCGTCACCTTCCCCAATTCGGCGGCGATCAGCATCCGCGGCATCGGTATTCAGGGGATCGAGTCGACCGAAGAGCCGCGCGTCGGCGTCTCCGTCGATGGCGTCTTTATTGCCCGGCCGATTGCCACGCTAATCGATCTATTCGACGTCGAAAGTGTCGAGGTGCTGCGCGGACCTCAGGGCATTTCTTTCGGCAAGAACAGTCTAGCGGGCGGACTCAACGTCCGCAGTAAACGGCCGACAGGCGATTTCGGCTGGCATGCCGAAGGCACAGCCGGCCGCTTCGAGCGCTATGATTTCCGGGGTGCGGTGGAGTTTCCGATTGTCGAGGATAAACTGGCAATGCGGATCTCGGGCATGTCGCAGAACTATGGCGGCCATTTTCGCAATCGCGTCAACAATGAACGGTTGAATGGGGAGAATATTTTATCCCTGCGCGCGACGACCGTCTGGACACCCAGCGACAATTTTGACCTGACCTTGATAGGTTTCTGGCTGCGCGAACGCAGCGACGCGCCGGGTGGGGACAATGCGCCGGATTGTTCACCTGGCGATGCAGCGTTCCCGCAGATATTGTGTTTCCTCGTCAACCCGACCACTGGGCTGCCCTATAGTGGCGAGCCGGATGATGACCCCTATCTGGTTGGCCGTGATGCACCGGAAAATCATGATACCGACCAGTGGATGGTGGTCGCAGAGGCCAACTGGGATGTCGGTGCGCTGATTCTGACATCGCTGTTCGGCTATGTGGATACGGATGGGCTGATCAACAGCGACTTTGATCAGACAGAAATTCTGTTCTTTCCCACGTTTCGCGATCAGACTCATTATCAGCTTTCTGAAGAGTTCCGCATCGCGACCGACTTTAGCGATATGGACGGCTTTATCAGCCAGCTGGATATGGTTCTTGGCCTTTACTATCTCGAACAGAAGCACGAGCTGGTTCAGAGCTTCCCGACACTCAACAACTCGGCGGATTACACGACCCAGAAGCATGAGCATATCGCCGGATTCGGTCAGATCATCTGGCATGCGACCGACCGGCTGAATTTGAATTTCGGACTGCGATACAGCCACGAGAAGAAAGAGTTCTTCCGCAATCCCGGCACCCAATTTTCTCCCGCTGAATTCATGCTTGTTGACTTCGCAACAGGGGAGCTGTTCCCGGAAAACCGGCCGTCGATCGACTTCATGGCGACACAGATGCCCTCCGGCGGCATCCCGTTGGTGATTGGCGATATCTCACGCGACCGGGTGATGTTCCGGGCTGGGGCGGACTACCGCTTCAATGACCAGGTCATGGCCTATTTCCAGTTCAGCCAGGGCTATAAGGCCGGGTCCTTCGGGGCGCGTGCTGCGTCTCTTGTGACGGCGGGTCCGACCGATGACGAGACCTCTGATTCCTATGAAGTTGGTATCAAGTCCGATCTTTTTGACGAACGGGTGCGGCTTAACATCACAGCCTTCTACACCAAATTGAATGACCTTGAATTCGGTTTGTTTATTCCCAACCCGACCAATCCGACAGGTCAGGAAACGCTGAACGATAACATTGCGTCGGCACGGGTTCAGGGCATTGAGATCGAACTGACGGCCAAGCCGCATGAGCGGGTTACCCTGCATGCCAGTGTTGGGATTCTCGATTCCGACTACAAGAGCTTCTGCGCGGATATCGATGGCCCTTCCTTCTTTGACATGGCGCCGGCATCGCCTTGTGGCGGGCGCGTTGCGAACCTGTCTGATCCGGGATCAACGGGTGCTGGCACCTATCTCGTGGACGAAGACAATTCGTTCCTGAGATTACCGCGTGCCCCGAAACTGCAGCTCTATTTTGCCATCGACTATGACCACCCTCTGGGCAATTTCGGTACGCTGGCCGCGCGGGCGGCGGTGACCCATTCCAGCGGCTTCTTCAGCGAGGGTACAAACAATCCCAAGGGTTTCGTCAGCAGCTACACCACGCTTGATGCCAGCCTGACCTGGCACAATATCGACGAGAATGTCAGCGTGAAGGTCTGGGGCAAAAACCTGACCGGCGAATTGTACCTGCGGGGACTGACGCCGACGGCGAATTTCTTCAATCAGCGTTTCTGGGGTGAACGGCGCACTTGGGGTGTGACTGTTAGCTGGCGTGGGTAAAGACAGAGATCATGGGGAGACTTTGTGGCCGGCGGGTCTTTGCGCCGGCCACTTTATTTCTCTTCCAGGCCCGATAGGGCCGGATGGTGAGTAGCCGCGCATCCACGGTAAAGCCTGGCCAGCTGCCCTGGCCGACCACGGCCTATGCCTGGGCGGTGGTGGCGATCCTGTGTTTTGCCAACGTGGTCTCCTTCATTGACCGGTCGGTCATCACGTTGATGGTCGGCCCGATCAAAGCCGACCTCGGTCTCACCGATACGCATATGGGGCTTTTGATGGGGTTCGCTTTTGCCCTGTTCTATGCACTGATGGCGGTGCCTATCGGCGTCGCCGCGGACCGCTGGAAGCGCACTCGAATTATCAGCATCGGTGTGATTTTCTGGACCATCGCCACCGCATGTTGCGGCCTGGCGAAGAACTTTGGACAGCTGTTTCTGGCGCGGATGAGCGTGGGTATCGGTGAAGCGACGCTGAGTCCATCGACCATGTCGCTGATCGGCGATTATTTTCCGCGCGACCGCATGGCCAAACCCATCGGCGCGTTTGCGGCAGCCGGCTATGCCGGCTTTGGAATCGCTATTCTGATCGGCGGCTATGTCGTCCAGGCTGTACAGCAGTCGGGCCCGATCAATGTGCCGGTTTTCGGCCTGCTGCAGCCTTGGCAGTTTGCGTTCGTCTGTGTCGCGGTTCCAGGTGTGTTGGTCTGGGCATTGATGTTTCTGGTACGCGAGCCAGCCCGGCGAGGTTTGACGACGGGCGTCGAAGCATCGGCGCAAGAAGGTCTCAGGGGGTTGTTTACGCCGGACCGTGGTCGCGCCTATCTGGCGATCCTGATCGGTTTTCCGGTGCTTGCGGTGCTGGGCTATGGCACCGCCAGTTGGGTCCCGGAGTTTTTCCGCAGAATTCATGGTTGGCAGCCTGCCGACATCGCGCTGGGCTATGGGCTCGTGTTTCTCATCTGCGGCACCGCGGGCCCGTTCGCGGGCGGCTGGTTCACCGATTGGCTGGCCCAGCGCGGTTATCGTGATGCGAATTTGCGCGCCGCTATCATGGCGGTGTTGGCACTGGTCCCTTTTCAACTGGCATTTCCGCTGGTCGATAATGCCGGACTCGCGCTGGCACTGTTGGTGCCGACGACATTCCTGGGTGCCGTGCCGTTCGGTGTGTCAACCTCGGCCTTGATCACCATCACCCCAAACCGCAGGCGGGCGCTGGTCGCAGCCATCTATTTGTTCATCGGCAATCTGGTCGGGCTGGGCCTAGGACCTCTCAGCGTTGCACTGATCACCGATCATGTATTCGCCGACGAGATGGCGATTCACTATTCGCTGGTGGTGACGGCCACCGTGGTAATCCCCATCGGCCTTGTGGCGCTGCTGCTTGGCTTGAGGCCGTTCAAACGCGCCATGGAGGAAGAGGTCCGGTTAGAGCAACAGGCAGAGGCATTGACATGAGATACGGCAAACTTCTTCCCACCACGATTGTTGGCAGCTATGCGCAGCCAGGCTGGTTGATCGACCGGGAAAATCTGAAAAGCCGACTTCCGCCGCGGGTCCGCGCGCGGGAGATCTGGCGTATTCCCGAGGATGATTTGGAAGAGGCGCAGGACGATGCGACCGTGCTTGCTATCCACGACCAGGAACGTGCCGGTATCGATATCATCGGTGACGGCGAGATGCGCCGGGAGAGCTATTCCAACCGGGTGGCGACCGCGCTTGACGGGATTGACATCGACAACCCCGGCTCCGCCATGGATCGAACGGGTAAACCTAATCCTGTTCCCCGCGTTGTGGCGGCAATCCGCCGCACACGTCCAATAGAGGCCGGGGATGTGGCGTTCATGCGGCAGCAGACCCGTCGGATGATCAAGATCACCCTGCCCGGCCCATTTACCATGACGCAACAGGCGCAGAACGACTATTACCCGGATGATGAGTCGCTGGCGATGGACTACGCCGCCGCCGTCAATGAAGAAATCCGGGATCTCTATGCCGCCGGGGCCGATATCGTTCAGCTCGACGAACCCTATATGCAGGCCCGGCCTGAGATTGCCCGCCAATATGGCATCAAAGCGGTAAACCGGGCATTTCAGGGACTGGATGGGATCAGCGCGCTGCATATTTGTTTCGGCTATGCGCATGTCCATGGGGGCGCGTCGAAACCTAACGGCTACTCCTTCCTACCCGAATTGTCGGACAGCGACGTCGATCTGATCTCCATAGAGGCAGCGCAACCCAAGCTTGGCCTGGAGGTGCTGGAAAGCCTGCCATCAAAAGACATTATGCTGGGCGTATTGGACCTTAATGATCTGCAAGTGGAAGCACCCGAAACGGTCGCGGATCGCATTCGTGCCGCGCTCGTCTATGCGGATGCGGAGCGGCTGGTGATCGCACCGGACTGCGGCATGAAATATCTGCCGCGCGATGTTGCGTTCGGGAAACTGAAAGCGATGGCCGATGGTGCCACCATCGTGCGAGCAGAGCTTGAAGGGTAGGTCACACTTCAAGCCACTCCTTCAATAACTGGGTTACCTGTTCCGGTTGCTCCAGCGGAGCCAGATGGCCGCAATTCTCGATGACTTCCAAGCGTGCGCCCGGGACGCCGTCGGCGATGGTCCGGGCATCATTGACAGAGGTGATGCGATCCTGCCGCCCCAGCGCCACCAGCGTCGGGCAGTTTATGCTCTTAAGGTCGGGCCGGCTGTCTTGTCGGGCCATGATGGCGGCCTGCTGGCGCAGAAACGCGTCAGGCCCGGTTTCGGCGGCCATCTGCCGGGCGATTGAAAGCAGCAATGTGTCATTCTGACGGTTCGGGTGCAGCAGGATAGGAATCCGGTCTTCGACGACCTGGTCGAATTGTCCCGCATGGACCAAATCCGCGTAGCGCTGCCGGCGTTTCGTCTGTGCCGCGCTATCCGCACTGGCCAGTGTATCGAACAGCGCGAGCCGGTCGACCCTGTTCGGCGCCTGCCGCATGATCTCGAAAGCGATGAAACCACCCATGCCATGCGCCGCGAGGGCGAAACTGGCTGGCGCATCGTTCAGGATCGAGGTTGCCAGGCTTGTCATGGAATCGTGGCGGGTATGATCTGCGGTCCGGCATTCCACGCCAGGGCGCAGAGCGTCGATTTGTGCTTGCCAGACCCTTGCGGTGCAGAGCTGGCTGGCAATCAGAAGCAGAGGCGTCTGTCGCTGCATGAGGTTTATTCCTTAGTCTTCTATGCAAATCATGATCCTATTGATCTAGACTATGCTTAGGAACCTATAAGTCCTGAAGCGGGTCTTTCAGGCCTTTAACCCCCAACAAAGGGTGGACCAACCATGACCGCAACTGCGGCTAAGAAAGCACCGGCAACCGTCGATGCACAGCTCCCTTATGCAGATCCAACGGACAGCATGGGTTATCTGGCGCGAGTCGCCTTTCGCCGATTTGCTCGCGCACTGGAACAAAGGACCATGCAGCAGGGCATTTCCAGCGGCCAGTGGCGTTTTCTAAGAGTGTTGTGGCAGGAAGATGGAATCTCCCAACGGGAATTAAGCCGTAGGGTCGATATGCGTGAGCCCACAACGGTGGTCGCGCTTAAAGGGTTGGAGAAAAAAGGTTTGGTGATCCGCAACCGCGATGATGTGGACCGCCGCAAGATCAGGGTCTTTTTGACTGATGAAGCGCGGGCCTTACACAATCAACTCATGCCCTATGTGGCAGAGGTCAACGCGTTGGCCAATGCAGGCGTTAGCAATAAGGATCTCGAAACGGCTAAACGGGTCCTCTTGACCATGTCGCGAAATCTTTCTCCTGACCTTGCGGGTCGGTCTTCGGACCCGTCTGGATCAGCGTAAGCGGCCTGCACTAGTAAATTTTAGATAGGTTTCTAACCTTTTCCCCTGTTGAATGTTAAACTGGCCCGGCATGGTCAGGCCGGTCATGATCGGCCTGAATTATCGGGACGGCTTTATTCAGAAGGGGAACAGAAATGCCGCGACTACGTCAGGTGCCTCGGGCAGAGGCGGGGCCTGAAGCGCTCAAATTCTATGATGCATTGTTTGGTGACCGCGATCCGGTGGCAGAGCCGGGTACGGCAACAGGCACGCCCGGCAATTGGTGGACGGTGTTCGCGCTCCGGCCCTACATCTTCAAGCATGCGACCGACCATTTCGGTATGTTCGGCATGTTCGCCTCGGAATCGGTCAGCGAACTGGACGGGGTCATCCGGGAGATCGGGATCATGCGCGCCGGCTATGCCACCGGCAGCCAGTTTGTGTTTTCACAGCATTGCAAGGCGGCGCGGCGGCACGGCATCCCCGACGAGAAGATTGCCGCCATTCCCCATTGGCAGGCGAGCGACGTCTGGACGCCGCTGGAGCGGCTCGTGCTGGCCTACACCGATTGCCTTATCCTCGACCGGGGACGCGTGCCCGACGGGTTGTTCGATGCACTGCATGAGCAGATGTCGGATGGCGATATTCTGGAACTGACCTACCACATCTGCGGTTACAATCTTCACGCGGTGATGTGCAAGGCGCTGCGGCTTGAGTATGACGACGTGCCTGAGCGGATCGGGGAAGTGCCGATGCCCGATGGTGAGGGTGTACAGGATTGGGCGGGCCGCGCCTGGGCCGACGACTAGCTGCTGGGGTCATCCTTGACTGAAGACGACAGGCAGGCGCTCGACGGCGCGCTGGTTTCGATGGGCCTGATTGCCAACGGGGACCGGCCGGTCATTGAACCGCTGGCTGGTGGCGTCTCGTGCGACGTGTTCCGCGTCGACCTGCCCACCGGCCCCGTTTGCATGAAACGCGCTTTGGCAAAATTAAAGGTCGAAAAGGACTGGTTTGCACCCGTCGAGCGCAACGCTTTCGAAGTCGCCTGGATGGAGGCGGCGTCGGCCATCGTTCCCGCTGCCGTCCCTGAAGTGGTTGGGCATGATCCGGACGCAGGTCTGTTTGCCATGACCTATTTGCCGCCCGAAACCCATCCGGTCTGGAAGCATCTGCTGCGCGACGGCCGGATTGATCCGGAAATCGCAGGTCAGCTTGGCGACGTCATGGGGCAAATCCATGCAGCAACCGCAGGCAGGAGCGACATTGCAGAACGCTTTGCAGACGCTGCCCCACTGTTTCACGCGTTGCGGATAGAGCCCTATTTCCTAGCGACCGGGCTGGAACACCCAGATTGCCGGGACCGCGTTGAGGCGCTGGCTGACAGGACTGAAACAACCAGACTTACCCTGGTCCATGGCGACTTCAGCCCAAAAAATATACTGGCCGGACCCGAAGGTCCGGTGCTGCTCGATGCCGAAACCGGGCACTATGGCGACCCGGCATTTGATCTGGCGTTCTGCCTCAACCATCTGCTGTTAAAATGTATCTGGCGTCCGCACTGGACGGACCGTTATCTCAACTGCTTCAGCGCGATGAAAGACGCCTATCTGCGCCGCGTCGACTGGGAGCGCCCAGCGGTTATTGAGGGTCGCATCGCATCGCTGTTGCCGGTGCTGCTGCTGGCCCGTATCGACGGAAAATCACCAGTCGAATACATCACGAATGATGCAGAAAAGGACAATGTGCGGATGATTGCCAAACCTCTGATCTTGTCGCCGCCGCGGACGCTCGCGGACCTGGCTGCGCATTGGCGCGAGGGGCTGCCGCGGTGAGTGGTCGGGCGATCACGAAAATCATCGGCAGGCGGGTCTGGGATTCGCGCGGGCGGCCCACGGTCGAGGCCGAAGTGCATGTTGACGGCGGTGCCCTAGGCCGTGCCATTGCACCGGCGGGTGCCTCGCGGGGGAGCCATGAGGCTGTCGATCTGCGCGATGGCGGAGAGCGCTTCGGCGGCTTGGATGTCAGCCGGGCGGTCACGGGGGTCAATGGCGAGATCTGCAGCGCCCTGAACGGCATGGCGGTGGACGATCAGGCCGGCATCGATCAGGCACTGATCGCGCTTGATGGAGCACCCAATAAGGCGCGCTTGGGCGGAAACGCAACGGTTGCGGTTTCGCTGGCTTGCCTTCATGCGGCAGCTGCCGCAGCAGATCAGCCGCTCTGGGCTTATCTCGCGGGCGGCACCCATGTCCGCCTGCCGGTACCGGAAATTCAGATCTTCGGCGGCGGCGCGCATGCGGCGCGTCGGGTCGATCTGCAGGACTTTATGGTGATGTGCCCCAGCGCGGCGAGTTTCGCTGAGGCGATCGAGCGCACCGCTGAAGTCTACCGCCATGCGGGTCTGCTGATGGGCGAGGCTGGGCTGCTGTCCGGCACCGCAGATGAAGGTGGTTGGTGGCCCAATTTTGACGGTAATGAAGCCGCGCTCGATATGCTTGTCCGCGCCATTGAAGCAGCCGGGTTGATTCCCGGCGATGACGTATTCATCTCGCTCGATATTGCGGCCAGTGAATTCCATGAAGACGGAATTTATCGGCTCGGTCTTGATGATCAGGCGTTGGACCGGGACGGAATGGTCGAGCTTCTGCTGCGCTGGGTCGACCACTACCCGATCTTGTCCATCGAAGACCCGCTGGCGGAAGACGATGTTGAGGGAACGGCAGCCTTTACCCGCGCAGTGGCCGACCGGGTTCAGGTGGTGGGTGATGATTTGCTGGTCACCAATCCGGCCCGTGTCGCCCCTGCCGTAGCAGATAATTGGTGCAACGCCGCGCTGATCAAGGTGAACCAGGTCGGTACTGTTAGCGAGGCGCGCGAGGCGTGCCGTCTGGCGCAGGATGCCGAATGGGGTACGCTGGTCTCGGCCCGTTCAGGCGATACCGAAGATCTGTCCATCGCGCATCTCTCCATCGGCTGGGATGCGGGCCAATTGAAGGTCGGGTCGTTCGCCCGCTCTGAGCGCATGGCCAAGTGGAACGAAGTCTTGAGGATTGAGGAGGCTATGGGGGATAAGGCGCGGTATGCGGGGTGGAGCGCCTTGCCCCGTAGCGTACAGGAGGGACGATGAAGGCGGTCCTGCAATACCGCGCCAGCACCGGGTTTGTTCGGCAATTGGAAGACGCGCGGCCCGATTGGCTCGAGCTTGCGATTGTCGATGAGGCCGACAAGGCGCTTTTTGCGCGTGAGATGGCAGATGCCGATGTACTGCTGCATGTGCTGGAACCGATTACACAAGCGGTGATTGAAGCAGCACCCGCGCTCAAACTGATTCAGAAGATCGGCGTCGGCGTCAACACCATCGACCTTGAGGCCGCGGCAGCGCAAGGCGTGGCCGTCGCGAACATGCCCGGCACCAACAGCCAGGCCGTGGCGGAACAGACGCTGATGCTGATGCTTGCCGCCCTGCGCCGCACGGTCGATTTCGACCGCCAGACGCGCGCGGGCAAGGGCTGGCGGATGGCGCCTGACGTTTTTGACCAGACTGGGGAAATTGCCGGGCGGACGGTCGGTCTTGTCGGCTATGGCGCGATCCCTCAAGTGCTTGCTCCGGTACTGAAGACACTGGGGGCTGAAATCATCTATACAGCTACCGGACCGAAGGACGATGCGGTTGGCACCTATCGTCCGCTTTCTGATCTGCTGGAACGCGCGGATATCGTCTCGCTGCATGTGCCGCTGACCGCGGATACCGAGAAGATGGTTGATGCTGTGTCGCTTGCGCGGATGAAGCCCGGGGCGGTGTTGGTCAACACCGCGCGCGGCGGGCTGGTCGACGAGGCGGCGTTGGTCGACGCGCTGCGCTCTGGCCAGTTGCGCGCCGCGGGGCTTGATGTTTTCGCGGAAGAGCCGGTCGACCCGAATAACCCATTGCTCAGCCTAAACAACGTCGTTCTGGCGCCGCACACGGCTTGGCTGACGCCGGAGACCCTAGCCCGCAGCATCGGCGTTTGTGTCGAAAATTGCCGCCGGGTCCGCGACGGTGAGGTCCTTCTGCACCGGGTGGTTTAGGTAATCTGAAAGATCCTGTATCGCACACCCTTCGGTGTGCGTTGGCCAATGCCCACGGCAACAATATGGTTCAACCAGTCATATTGCGGTGCGCCCGTTTCAAAGGTTGGCAGCGTGCGAAAGTAATACTCGGCGGGATCGATATCCTCGACCTGACCGGGGTCGACAAAGTCCTTGATGATGGCAGCGGGGATCACCAGCCGGCCCCCATAGGTCACATAGATCTGCGCGCCATCATCCGTCTCCCAGACGGATCGAACGTCCAGCATCGTGCTGACCGTGCCATCTTCCAGTACCCCGGACCGGGACCAGTCGGCGCCGCTTTGCAGGATGCGACCGGACAAGCGGGGACCTGTAATCTGCCCACCGACAATGTTGCTGACCCGCCTGGTGTGCCAGATCGACGGCGTCAGCATCGGCGCCCCCTCATGCAGCTCGATGTCGGCCTGGCACAGGAACTCCGAGTTCAGGGTCATTTTCGCTAGTTTTTGATCTGTCATGGTTCGCTTTCTGCATCAGTTTCTGTTCGAATTGCAAAATACTTAGAATACTAATACTCTAGATCCTTAGTGTCCTATCCATTTGGGAGGATAGGCTGGGGAGAGCATAATGAGTCTAGTATTCCGGCATACTGCCGTCGCATGCCTTGTGACGGCTACTATTGGTCTCAATTCGGGTGCCAATGCGCAAGGTCTTGAGACGGTTACTGTCACCGCGCAGAAGACCGAACAGGATTTGCAGAAGGCCGCCGTGGCGGTGAGTGCCTTCAGCGGGGAGTCGCTGCGCTTCAATGGAATTATCAGTCTGGAAGAGATTGCGGCGCGAACGCCCAGTTTCGTGATGACGGAGGTCAATCCCGCCGAGCCCAACTTCTACATTCGCGGTATCGGTACCGAGGGTCTTAATTCCAATGCGGGCGGCGATGCATCCGTCGTGATGTTTGTGGACGGCGTTTACGTCGGACGCGGTGGTGGATCCAACCTCGATCTCTTCGACATCGAACGCATCGAAGTGCTTCGTGGTCCGCAGGGCACGCTGTTCGGCAAGAACGCGGTCGGCGGCCTGGTGCATGTGGTGAGCTCAAAGCCGTCGGACGAATGGACGGGACGCCTGCAAGCGACGGTGGGTAATCTGAACCGGCTTAACTTCCGGGGCATGGCGAGCGGACCGATCACCGACAAGCTTTCTTTCAAGGTTTCCGCGTCGAGCCGGGAACGCAAAGGCTTCATCTTCAACGAGACGACCGGGAATTTCGTGCAGGATGAGGACAGCGTCGGCGCCCGGTTCGCCTTGCGGTTCGTGCCCAATGACGATCTGGAAATCCTGATCACCGCGGACATAACCCGCGAACGCATGGCGGGCCGGCCCAGAACCAATATCTGTGATTCTTCGGTACAGGGCGGGATTCGCTGCATGGACATCAACCCCGATCTAAGGATCGTCAACGCGGAAACGGATGGCCGGCTGGACCGGGACGTCTATGGCATTACTGCAGAGGTCAACTGGGATACCGGCATCGGCACGTTGACATCGATCACGGCCTACCGCGATGCGGAGTTTGATTTCGAAGATGCGTTCTTCAGTAACCCCGTCACACCCACAACAATTGAGTCAATCAACCGGAACGTCGAAAACTCCTATCAGTTCAGTCAGGAGCTGCGGCTCGCATCGACCGCCTTTGGCGACCGTCTTGCCTGGGTTATCGGGCTCTACTACCTGAAGGAAGATGTCCAGCGCGACGAGATGCTGGATCAGCGCTTCGGTTCACTGGTCTCGTTCCTGGAGGGCGTCGCTTCTTTTCCCCAGGATGTCACCACCGAGAGCTACGCGATTTTCGGGCAATTCAGCTACGACATCGTCGACCGGCTGACGCTGACCATTGGCGCCCGCCAGACCTGGGAGGAGAAAGAAGCGCACCTCCAGGGTATTCTGGTCAGCGGCGGCAGCCCGCCACCGCTGGCGGTGCCCTATGATGTGATGGCCAAGGAAGACTGGAGCGCCTTTACCCCGCGCTTTGCGCTTGAGTTTGAAGCAAACGAGCAGGCCTTTTTCTATGCCAGCGTCTCGCGCGGTTTCAAAAGTGGCGGGTTCCAGGGCACAGCCCCAACGGGTGAGATCGCCGAAATTCCCTATGACCCGGAATTTGCGTGGAGCTATGAAATCGGCGTGAAAACCCTCTGGTTCGATAACCGCCTGCGGTTCAACGTTGCAGGCTTCTACACCGACCATAAGGATTTGCAGGTCTCGGAACTGATTGCCGGCGACCGGATCGTGATCGGCAACGCGGCCAGCGCGGAAATCTGGGGCCTGGAGGTCGAGTTTCAGGCCCGGCCGTTCGAAGGCCTGGATATTGACGGCAGCTACAGCTATCTGGATGCGGAGTTCAAGGATTTCGCCGAAGGTGCTACAGCAGACAACTCGGGCAACACGCTGCCGCGCGCGCCAAAACACAAGCTGAATCTGGGCGTCCAGTACACGGTAGAATTGGGCAATGCGGGGCGGCTGATCGCCCGGGTGGACTGGAGCTATCAAACGCGGATTTTCTTTGAAGCCTCCAACACCCCGCTCGAGGTGCAGGATGCCTATGACATCTGGAATGCCCGGCTGGCCTGGCAAAGCGCTGACGACCGGTACGAGATTTCCGTCTGGGGCAAGAATCTCGACAACAATCTGATCAAAACGCATATCGTGGCCTTTGCGCCGTTCGCCCAGGAGCTGGCCCTGTTTCAGGTGCCGCGCACCTACGGCTTCACGGCGACCGCACGGTTCTGAGGATTGAGACAGGATGACCGAGGATGTTTTGGCGCTGGCCGACCGTTTCTTCGCCGCCATTGAAGCCGGTGATGTCAAGGCGGTGCGCGCGATTTATCATCCTGATGTCGTTGTCTGGCACAATTACGATCCGCTTGAAGAGCGCGATACCGGTGACAGCCGCGAGGACAATTTGAAAGTTCTGGAAGGCCTGCCGAAGCGCATTTCGGGGGCGCGCTACGAGGTCTGGCATCGTGAAGCGACGGAAACCGGCTTCGTTCAGCAGCACGTGCTGACGGGCACGATGCCCAACGGCAAACCCTTCGTGCTGCCGGCCTGCATTGTCTGCCGGGTTGAGAACGGGCGGATCACCCGGCTCGACGAATATTTCGACCCTGCGATCCGCGATCGGCTTTATGCCGCGGTGCAGGAGGCGGAGAGGGGCTAAACCCGTTCGCGCACCCAGCCGGCCATCAGGTCAGCGACCGCGTCGCGTTGGGCGGGGTCATCCTCGAAGTAATGTGCGCCGGGCAGAAATTCGAGCGTCTTGTCTTCCGCTGATATCGCCTCGAAAATCTGGCGCGCATCCGACGGGAAGACACCCGTATCACCTGTGCTTTGCACCACCAGGGACGGCCGGGTCAGTTTGGCCAGATGTGGCGCGCCCTGACACTGGGATGTCTCCAGGCTCCACATGGACAGCCAGGTGGAGATGGTGTTGGCGCGGCCGATGCCGGCGGGGTGTGCGTTGGCTTCAGCCGGGTCGCCGCGATAGCACATGGGGCAGAGACGGTCAGACGGATCGATCGCCGGATCCATAAACCGGAGATCGCCCCAGATCCGGAACAACGGAAAGATTCGGTCAGGAATGCCGGCCGCCTGGAGGCGGGCCAGCTCCGCCTTCGCCCAATCGGTGATCCGTTGGTTGCGCGCCCGCTGGGCTGCGCGGTAGCGGGTGATGAAGTCTTCGGAATAGGGCGGGCCGTTATCCGGGTTGAACGGATTCAACGACTCGTCTGTTTTGGTTGGGTCGCTCTCATCGGCGACGGAGGCGTCCATCCAGTTGGTCAGCACCTCGGGCCGTCCCGGATGTGCATTAAGCGAAATATAGAGGTCCGCGGGCGGCATCGCTTCCAGCGCGTCACGCACCTGGCCCTGAGGGTCCGGTGTCAGATCGATGGAAACAGTTTGGGAATTGTAGGCGCCCATCAGCGAGCCACCGCCTGAATTGCCCAAAATGACGATCTGCTCGACACCGGCTTCTTCGCGCAGCCATTTCATGCCGACCCCAATATCGATCAGCGCGTGCTCCAGCAGGAACAGATCTTCCGCGCCGCGGAACCTGGTATTCCAGCCTAGAAAGCCAAACCCACGGCTGGCCATGTAAGGCGCGATATAGTGCTCCGACAGATCGACATTATAGTGGGTTGCAATGAATGCCGTCTTGGGCCGCTCGCCTTTTGGCGTCCAGTAAAGCCCCTGGCAGGGATGGCCCCCGGCACCGGCACGAACCCCGGTGGGCGAGTTAAGTGCGATAAACTCTCGGTCAACATTATGGCTGGCCATCGGGCTCCCCTTTTTCCATTATGTGCTTTGCTTAGATTGCGAAGTATAAGCGCTGAGTCATGCGAAACAACCCGATTGGGGCTCGCAGGCGAAAGTCTCTGCCCTATAGTAGAAAGACCAGTTTTCGAGAGGGGATGATATGGCCGATACGCTTCAGGTGCTGAAAGACAAAGCCGAAATCCAGGAAACGATCCTGAAATACGCCACCGGCCTCGATAGCCGGGATTTTGCGCTCTATCGCTCGATCTTCGCGGACGAGGTTGATATCGACTTTTCGTCTTACAGCGGCCAGCCCGCCTCCAGAATGACCGGCGATGAGTGGGGTCAGATGGTGCAGCGGATGCTGCCAGGCTTCGATGCAACCCAGCATGTCCTGACCAACTTCGTCATCGAAGTGGATGGGGATGAGGCCACGGCCAATGTCTATGTGCAGGCTGAGCACTTCATCGCCAATTCGGAAGGCGACAACAGCCACACGCTGGGCGGCTATTACATTCACAAATTGAAGCGGCACGGCGACGCATGGAAAATCCACGCCACCACGCTGAACGTTACGTGGAACCGCGGCAATCGCGATGTCTACCGGCTGGCAACGGAGCGGGTCGCTGCCCGGGAAGTCTGACTCTAAGCGTTCAGGCGCGGCAGCACTTCGCGCGCAATGTATTCCAGCCGCCGGTGACCTGACTCAACGGGCTCGCCTGGAAAACGCCCCCAGAAGTGGATGTCCTTGATCTGAGGATAGGCTGCGAGCATGGCATTGAGATTTTCGACTGCCATATCCGCATCCCAGAGCTCGTAGAGCCCGCCTTCGATGGCGGCTTGCGCGGTTTCGAACAGTGGCGTGGTCTCCGGCGGCCCGAAGGCGCCCCACTGAATATACTGGTTGGACTGGAACAGAATGTGGTCGCCGACCTTCGCGGCCTCGCGTTCCGGATCATCTGAAATAATCGCCCAGTTAACGGCGAAAATCGCGCCGTCTTCGGGCTTCTTGCCTTGTTTGGCCAGCGCATCGAGATAGAGGTCGTGGCCGATTCCGCCGGTGGAAAGAAAACCGTCGCCGATCCGCGCTGCCCGGTCGATGGCCGGTTCCGTCATGCCGCCCATCAGAATGCGCGGGGCGTGCTCCGGCTGTGGCGTCACGCGGATATCGCCGAACTGGAAACGCTTGCCGTCCATATTGATCGCCTCGCCGCGCCAGGCGCGCCGGATTACCTCGACGGCTTCTTCCATCAGGCTCGGCCGGTTCTTGAGGCTGCGCCCGAATTGATCGAATTCGATCTCCCTGTAGCCGATGCCAACGCCCAGATCGAACCGCCCGCCGGTCAGTAAGGAAAGAGTTGCTGTGTCCTCGGCCACCCGGATCGGGTTGTGTAGTGGCAGGATGATCAGATTGGTGCCGATCCGCATGGTCTTTGTGCGCTCGCCGATGGCGCCGGCGATCACCAGCGGCGAGGGCGTATAACCGTCATCGCAGAAATGATGTTCAGTCAGCCAGACAGATCCGAAACCGAGCGCTTCGGCATCGGCGATCTGATCAAGCGATGCGCGGTAGAACGGCTCGAACGGAACCGCCCAGGGCTCCGGATTGCGAAAATCCAGCATGACTCCATAGCGGATATCTCGACCCATGGTTTCCTCCCCCTCGTGGATATTCCGGCGCAGTCTAAGCCGATTCCGTCCGGTCGCCGTAATGAAACCAGTCTTTCAGGACTTGCTGTTCCTCAGGTGTCATGTGCAGCCCTAACTTGCTGCGGCGCCACAGCACATCCTCGGGCGTCATGGCCCATTCATGATTCTGCAGATAGGCGACTTCTGCAGCACTAAACCCCTGCCCAAACGCCATGCCCAGATCTTCGACGGAGCCTGCATCACCCAGAATATCCGGCGTTGTCCTTCCATAAGCACGAGTCAGCCGGCGAAGCGTTGCCAATGGTAGCCACGAATACCGAACCCGCATCCGGGCCAGGAATCCGTCGAAATCGGCGTCGGGGATGTCGCCACCGGGAAGCGGTGAATCGGCCGTCCACGGCGTCTCGGTGAACCCCAGGATCGGTTTCAGGCTTTCGAGAGCTTGTTCCGCGAGCGTCCGGCTGGTGGTCAGTTTGCCGCCATAGATGTTCAGCACCGGGGGACGGCTGTCGGCGGCATCCAGGTCAAAGACATAGTCTCGCGTAACGGCGCTGGCCTTGGCATTGCCTGAGTCGTCGTAAAGGGGCCGGACACCCGCAAAGGCATGGTGAACCAGATCAGGAATGACCGGCTTGGTGAAGTAGTCGCTGGCTGCCCGGCAAAGATACGTAACTTCTTCTTCTGATGCCTTGGCATCCGATGGGTCGCCCGAGAATTCGGCCTCTGTGGTTCCGATCATGGTGAAACGCCCCTCAAACGGCAGCGCAAAGACGATTCGCCCATCCGGATTCTGGAACAAATAAGCGTGTTCGCCTTCATAGAGCTTGGGGACGACGATGTGACTACCTTTGACCAGCCGCAAGGGTGCGCTGGCATTCCCGCCCGGGCGTATCAAGCCCAGCACCTCACCGGCCCATGGGCCCGCGGCGTTGACGACGCAGCGGGCGGTGATCTGGCGGAAATTGTCGTTTGCATCCGTTACGGTCGCGCGCCAGTGGTTCCCATCGCAAGTGAGTTCGGTGCAGCGCGTTCGCGTCAGAATTTCGGCTCCGCGTTGGGCGGCATCGACGGCGTTCAGAACCACAAGCCGTGAATCATCGACCCAGCAGTCTGAATAGACAAAGCCTTGAGTAATCGTGTCTTTAAGAGGGCCACCTTCGACGGTACCCTCCAGGCTGATGCCGCCTGATTTCGGCAACACGGTGCCGCGCGGGCTCAGCATGTCATAGAGATAGAGCCCCAGCCGCAGCAGCCAGCGCGGCCTCAGTCCCTTCTGGTGTGGCAGCACGAAACGCATGGGTTTGACGAGATGGGGCGCCGTGCGCAGCAGCGTCTCGCGTTCTGCCAGAGATTTTCGCACCAGTCTGAACTCATAATGCTCGAGATAGCGCAGACCGCCGTGAATTAGTTTGCTGCTGGCGGACGATGTCCCCGAGGCCAGATCATTCATTTCGCACAGCACGACTTTGAGCCCGCGCCCCGCTGCGTCGCGCGCAATGGCCGTACCGTTGACACCGCCGCCAATGACCAAAATGTCTGTATCCGCTGTCACGCTTCGAAATAACTTTCCGTATGGCTCATAAGCCGTTTCTATACGGCTTTCAGGTGCGCGCAAGTCCCTATCAGCGCCGGTAAAACGTGGAAGAGGCAGGATGGCAGACGCAACCGGGATTCTGGCAATCGATCAGGGAACCACCTCCAGCCGGGCGATGCTGTTCGGATTGGATGGGCGCGCGCTTGCTGTCGCGCAGCAGGAGTTTCCGCAGCTCTATCCTGCCGATGGCTGGGTGGAACATGAC
Source organism: Alphaproteobacteria bacterium (assembly GCA_046290575.1). Classification (GTDB taxonomy): domain Bacteria; phylum Pseudomonadota; class Alphaproteobacteria; order SMXS01; family SMXS01; genus JANQQJ01. The sequence continues at coordinate 631,596 of JBKAGX010000001.1, forward strand.
CCGGAGGCCATATGGTCTTCCATAGTGGACGTTACCCGCGAAGCCCTTGGGGCCGCTGCTGATCAGGGCGTGACGGTGGCGGCCGTTGGGGTTACCAACCAGCGGGAAACCACGCTTGTCTGGGACCGGGAAACGGGAGAGCCAATTCACAATGCCATCGTCTGGCAGGACCGCCGCACGGCTGATGTCTGCCAGGCTCTGCGTTATGACGATGCCGAAGCAGAGGTGCAGGCGCGGTCGGGCTTGCTGTTGGACGCCTATTTCTCGGCCACCAAAGTGGCCTGGATTCTCGATCACGTGAAAGGCGCCCGCGCCCGGGCCGAGAGAGGTGAACTTGCCTTCGGCACCGTCGACAGTTTTCTGATCTGGCGGCTGACCGGCGGAACCGTTCATGCCACAGATGCCACCAACGCCAGCCGTACCAGCCTCTATAACATCCACAAGGGCGAATGGGATGACGAACTGCTGCGGCTGTTCCGTGTACCGCCACAGGTGTTGCCGGAGGTGCGCGACAGCGCGGGCGACTTCGGTACCACGGATGCGTCGGTTCTGGGGGCGGAGATTCCGATATCTGGTGTTGCCGGCGATCAGCAGGCGGCGACTGTCGGACAGGCCTGCTTCCAGCCCGGGGATATCAAGAGCACCTACGGCACCGGCTGTTTCGTCATGCTCAATACCGGCAACGAGGCCGTAACTTCGTCCAACCGGCTGCTGACGACCATTGCCTATCAGCTGGACGGACAGCCGACCTATGCGCTGGAGGGGTCGATTTTCATCGCCGGGGCCGCGGTGCAGTGGCTGCGCGATGGGTTAGGTATCATCGGGAGCGCAGCGGAGACGGAGGCTCTGGCAAAAGGCCTAGATAGCAACGGTGGCGTTTATCTAGTGCCGGCGTTTACGGGATTGGGTGCACCTTATTGGGACCCAAGGGCACGTGGCGCAATCTACGGGTTGACCCGTGATGCTGGTCGGGCGGAGATTGCCCGCGCTGCGTTGGAGGCGGCTGCCTATCAGACGAGCGACCTGATGACGGCGATGGCGCAGGACGGCGTTCAACCCAACGCGCTCAAAGTTGATGGCGGCATGGTCGCCAATAGTTGGCTGTGTCAGTTCCTGGCCGACATTCTGAACCTGCCCGTGGATCGACCGCAGGTGATGGAGACCACCGTGCTGGGAGCCGCTTATCTAGCGGGGCTTGGCGCGGGCGTCTACAGCTCGGTTGAGCAGGTCTCGACGCGATGGGAATTGGAACGACGCTTTGAACCGACCATGGAAGAGGAGGTTCGTGATGGCTTGCTCATGGAATGGGGGGAGGCGATTGGTGCAACAATATCGTATTAGGGTCTTACCCTTCTAGGGCGTCATGAAAGCCCTGTGCTGCCCGCGCGACCACGGTCTCATCTGCAAAAGTCCGCAGCAGCGCCAGCCCGTCCACCATGGTGAGAATCATTGCTGCCTGTGTTTTGCGTTCGGCATCGTCTTTCAGGTCGAGGCGGGACTCGATCCAGGCCAGAAAGCCATCAGCGATCATGGATGAGATGGTATTGAACGGTTCTTCGTCCTGCCCAGCGCGGGCTGCGATCTCGATCCAGAGCTGCATATAGGGTCGCATGGCCTTGCTGCCGGTGGCTGCCGCCGCTTTTGTAAACAGCTCTCCGGACGAAACCGGATCGGTACCGGGCAAAACAAGCCCCAATTTGGCCGCCATATCGGCGGCGATGTGCTGTAGCACCGCGGTCATGATGTCTGTCTTGTCGTCGAAATAATAGAGCAGCATGCGGTCGCTGATGCCGGCCGCGCCTGCCAATTGCCGGACGCTGGTTTGCGACAGGCCCGTAGAAAGAAGATGCGCTGAAAGTGCCTCAATCGCTTGTTCGCGCTGTGTTTGCCGCTTGGTCATTTTGTTCTTGTAACACTCGCTACATTCTCCTACAAATGTAGCGATCGCTACATGAATGGAGATTGGTCATGACTTCCGGTAAGACGGTCGTATTTCTGGGTCTTGGATTGGTGTTCTGGTTTGCCGCAGCCATTCTCATTCGGCAAGTCGGAAGTCTGTTGTTTGTCGATGGCTGGCCGCTTATCGGGGCTTTTATCCTGACGACGCTTTTGAGTCCGGTCTTCATTGCAACGGCAGCTTGGGTCACCAAGACGCCGCTTCACCAGATGCTTTATCCCAGCGCCCTGATGCTCACGGCAGCCTGCCTCTTCGACGGTGCCGCCCTCACCTATGTGCCGGCGCTTTATGGTGGTGAAGGGCCATACTTGGCCCGGGGCGCCGCACAGATTCTCTGGGGTGCCGGCACCGTGCTGCTGACGGCCATTCTGTTCGAGCGTTGGGGCACACAGAGAACCACTTAACCCTCGATATATTTCACCAGGGTCTCGTGGATGCGCCGGATGCGGCTTTCCTGATAGCGCGACAGAGTCTGTGCTGCCTTCTTGCTGGCATGCATGCCTTCCTGTTGCCAGCGCATGATGCTGGTGTCCTGATCCAGCACGCTGCCTGAAAACTCATTGGTGCCCGGGACCGTGGTGAAGGATTCTTCCTCTTTGATGCGGTAGGGCTCAGCCGGGTCTGGCCGGACCTCACCGGGCGGGCACGGGCGGAAGTTGAAATTCTCCATGATGCATTTGTCCGGATCCATGCCATGCGGCTTGAACAACTGGATCTGCGGCAGGCCGGGGCCGCCATAGAGGATCATATTGGGGAAGATGTTGTATTTGAGTGAGTCGATGCACTCGGCATCGCTCAGGCCTGACAGATCCATGTCATAGTCCTGAGCGAATTTTTGCCGCATCTGTTCGGCCATGACGATCCTTGCCGTCTTGCCCTCGGGCACCGGGACGCCGTCTTCGTGTGATTCCGGGTCACCGAGCAGCATGCGGTCGGCCAGCTCCTGTTCGGTCAGACCCAGTGTCGATGTCGGGCTGGAGACGCCCAGCGGGCAAAGATCGCGACTGGTGTGATCGCCGAATACGTCGTGCTGCATGTTCCAGTCGCCCACCACATGGGTCATCTCCGGATGCACCAGCGGTGTGTGGTAGGCCTCCATGAAGCCTTCCAGGGCGACCTTCCAGTTGCAGTTGAGCTCTTTTTGAACATGCTGATAGGTGTACCAGGTCTCGAAACGCCAGTTCTCGAAATGCTCCGGCACCACCTCCAGATAGTCGAGCAGCGGCGGCGCCTCCAGATCCATATTGATGAAGATGAAGCTGTTCCAGCTCTCCACCTGAACCTCGGGCAGCCGGTTGGCTTCGTAGTCCAGATGCGGGAATTCCCAGGAACACGGTACCTCGTTCAAGGTGCCGTCCAGTTCCCATGTCCAGCCATGGAACGGGCATTGCAATTTAGCTGCGTAACCGCTGGAACCCGACGGTTTGATCTTGGTGCCGCGGTGCAGGCAGGAATTGTGATAGGCCTTGAGCTGGTCATCGGCGCCGCGGACGATCAGGATCGAATAGCGGCCGATATCATAGACGAAATAGTCGCCTTCTTCCGGCATATGCTCGTCACGGCAGGCAAATTGCCAGACGCGGCTCCACATCTTTTCCATTTCCAGGTTGAAAAAGTCCTGGCTGATGAAGTGCTCGACCGGAATGTCGTCGGTAGGCTGCGGCGGGTTGGACTTCAGCGCCAGGACATCGGCGGCCGGGGTGCTGTCTGAGTCGATAATCTCCCGGTAGGTCTTGATCGGAATCGTCGCCTTGTCCTTGGCTTCGATGTCGTGGTCCAGCTCGGGTATGTCGGTTGCATCCATATCCATCGCACACTCTTCCCCGCAGGCGTTGTCCTGTGATGGATTATAAACATGCGTGCATGCTGGTTTGAAGGGTCTCAATGCGGCCTGGCCTGCGTGTCATGCTGGAAAATAGGCGGTAGACGCGATAGAAGCCCGATTGAAGACCAGAACAAGGTGGTGACGATGGACCTGGAACTGAGCCCGGAGGAACAGTCGTTTCGCGACGAAGTGCGCGATTTCCTCGACAAGGAACTGACCGCGGAAATCCGTGAGGCGGCCCGCCGCACAACCGCCGTTTGGGTCGACAAGCCGATCGTCATGGAATGGCATCGCAAGCTCTATGAGAAGGGCTGGATTGGCTATTTCTGGCCCAAGGAATATGGCGGTACCGGCTGGACGCCGGCGCAGCAATACATTTTCCTGACGGAATCGGCCTTGGCCGGGGCACCGCCTCTGATCCCGATGAGCCTGCGCTATGTCGGGCCGGTGATCTTCAACTTCGGTGACGACTGGCAGAAGGAGTATTTCCTGCCGAAAATTCTGTCGGGGGAGCACTATTGGTGCCAGGGCTATTCAGAGCCAGGGGCCGGATCTGATCTGGCCGCGCTCAAATGCAAGGCTGAACGCGACGGCGATGAGTACGTCATCAACGGCACCAAAATCTGGACGACGAACGCTCATGTGGCCGACTGGATCTTCTGTCTGGTCCGTACCGACGGCTCAGGCAAAAAGCAGGAAGGCATCACCTTCATCGTCATCGACATGAACACGCCGGGCATTACGGTCGAGCCGATCATCACCATGGATCTCGACCACGACGTGAACCAGGTGTTCTTCGACAATGTGCGCGTGCCGGTCAAGAATCGGGTAGGTGAGGAAGGCGCGGGCTGGGGCTATGGCAAGTTCCTGCTCGAATTCGAACGCGCCGGCGGATCCTGTGCCCGGCTCAAGGCTGATTTGGCCCATCTCAAGATGATTGCGTCGGCGCAGCATCGGGCAGACCAGCCGCTGATCGAGGACCCTGCTTTTGCCACTGAAGTCACCAAGGTCGAGATCGGCATCACGGGGCTGGAGTTGACGGAACGCCAAATCCTTTCAAGAGCAGTTGCCGGCGCGCCGCCGGGTCCCGAAGGGTCGATCCTCAATGCTCAGGCGGTGCAGTACAATCAGCGCATGACCGAACTCGCCGTCGAGGCGATGGACTATTACGCGCTGCCGTTCATCCCCGGTCGACCCTTTCCGGGCGCCAATGAGTATTACCCGGGCCCGGACTACGCGCCGCCGGTGATGGGGCAGTATCTTAACCGCCGGGCGACTTCGATCTATGGTGGCTCAGACGAAGTTCAGCGTGAGATCATCTCGAAAATGCTGATCGGCCGGTAACGCCGGTCAGGCCTGCTGCAGCCGGGCGACATAGCGGGCCAGCACGTCCACTTCCAGGTTCACTCTGTCACCTTCCCTGGCCTCGCCAAAGGTTGTCATCTGTCGAGTGTGCGGAATCATATTGATGCCGAAGACGGTGCCGTTGATCTCGTTAACCGTCAGGGAAACCCCGTCAACGCAGACATAGCCCTTGCTGGCAATCAGCGGGCTCAGTTCAGCCGGGGCTTCAAATTCAAACCGCAAAGATTCGCCGTCTGGCGTGATGGAGACGATTTCTCCCACACCATCGACATGCCCCAGCACGATGTGACCGCCCATCTCGTCGCCCAGCCGCAGCGGGCGCTCCAGATTAACCGGCGTCTTTTGCTGCCAGTTGGCAATGTTGGTCCGGGCCAGTGTTTCAGCCGAGACATCGACCGCGAACCAGTCACGGCCCTTGTCGACGACGGTCAACGTCGTTCCGGAGCACGCGATCGACGCGCCGATCTCAATGGTCGATGTGTCATAGCCGGTTTCGATCTCCAGCCGTGCATCGCCGCGCGTCTCGATCCGCCGTACCCGACCGACATCTGTAACAAGACCTGTGAACATGGCCCATTCATATAATCTGCTGATCGGCGACACCAGCGCACAGAAATCGTTTACGGCGTAAACTCAAACCCATATGGTGCGGGCCGAAATCGAATCCCTTCAGGACTGCAGGAGCCACTTGATGTCCACAGCCACCAACCGCCCCGTCAACCGCAAGATCACGCTGCTTAAATACGCCGACGGCCCCGTGACCCCCGACATGTTTCAGCTGGAAGAAGAGCCCGCCCGCGAACCCGGCGAGGGCGAGGTGCTGGTCGAGACGGATTCGATTTCGATCGACGCCTTCATTCGCACCAGTCTCAACGATTGGGAAGGCTTTCACATGCAGGTTCCGATTGGCGGCGTGATCGGCGCGCTCGCCGTTGGCCGGGTCATCGAAAGTAACGCCAAGGGCTGGGAACCGGGCGATGCGGTCTCCGGTCCGTTGGGCTCGCAGACCTTTGCTACCGTCCCGACCGGGATGCTGCAAAAAGTCGATGATTCGCTGCCGCTATCGACCTATCTGGGCGCTTTGGGACTGACCACCGGGCTGACTGCTTTTTGTGGCATGCGTTACGTCGGCCAGGTGAAAGAGGGTGAGACGGTTCTGGTGTCCGGTGCCGCTGGCGCGGTCGGCTCCATTGCGGGACAGATTGCCAAGCTCGACGGGGCACGGGTGATCGGCATCGCCGGAGGGCCGGAAAAGGTCAAATTTCTGACAGAGACGCTCGGACTCGACGCGGGCATCGATTACAAGAACGAAGATGTGGCCGAACGGGTCAAGGAACTGGCGCCCAAAGGCATTGATGTATTCTTCGACAATGTCGGCGGCGAGATCCTGGACGTTGCGCTGGACAATATCCGCGAGCGCGGCCGCATCGCCATTTGTGGTGCCATCTCGCAATATGATGACCATCTGAATGTGCGGGGGCCGAGCCTTTATCTCCGTCTCGCCGAACGCTACGCGCGCATGGAAGGCTTCACCGTCATGCATTTCGCAGACAAGTTCCCTGAAGCCTTTGCCCAGCTGGGCCAGTGGGTGGCAGAGGGCAAACTGAAGATGCCCGAACATGTTGTGGAAGGCATCGACTCCTTCCCCGATGCGCTGATCACCATGTTCAACGGCGGTCATATGGGCAAGATGCTGGTTAAACCCTAAGGGGGCCGGCGCCGCTAGCCGGCCTGGGCTTGCTCAGGCCACTGACTGATGGCAACCACCAGCCAGACGGTGACGCCCATTACCACATAATAGCCCGTGGCGAAGGCCGAAAACCCCAGCACGAACGGGGCGGCAACAAAAACCAGCCCGGCGGTAATGTCGAGCGCCAGATGGGTTCGATAGGAAATCAGCCCTGTCACGCTCAGAGCGTAGTCGGTAACGAGGCTGTATCCGATCAGTCCCAAGCCCGCCGCGATCGATAACCATAGTTCTGGTGGCGTGCCGGCGTTCAGCCCCAACAGAAAGGGGAGCACGACAAGACCGGCTGCGGCGCCATAGTCCAGCAGGCCGTGCAGGGTGGGCGTGAGAAATTTGATGTTCATGGGCGGTGATCCTTCCTAAGGGCCAATAGATCCGCTGTGTGCGAATCAGGAAGAAAATAAATAGACCGGTCTGTTTATTCTGTCACCTGGACGCGGGGTCTACTATGTTTGCCCCGTAACCGGGCGCTGCGACGGCCGGGGTTGGCACCATGAAGGTCGCTGTCGTAGTCTGCCGCCTCGTTTAGCAGGGGGAATTTTGACCATGACGGAAATGCACGGGCCCATGTCCCACAGTTACTTCTCCCAGCGGCTGCGGCTGCATTATGTGGATTGGGGGAATGAGGCAGCACCGCCGCTGCTGATGGTTCATGGCGGGCGCGACCATTGCCGCAATTGGGACTGGGTCGCCCAGGCGCTTCGTGACCAGTATCACATAATCGCACCGGATCTGCGTGGTCATGGCGATTCCCAGTGGATGCTGGGTGGCACCTATGGCACATCCGAGTTCGTCTATGACATTGCCCAGCTGGTGCATCAGACGAAGACCACCCCGACGCGGATCATCGCCCATTCCATGGGCGGCGCAGTCAGCCTGCGCTATGCGGGGATTTACCCGGAAAACGTCGAAAAGCTGGTGGTGATCGAAGGGCTGGGGCCCGATCCTAAGCGAATGGAAAAATTCACCAGCCGACCTGTCGGTGACCGGATGCGCGAGTGGGTCGAAAATCTGCGCGGGTCGTCAGGTCGCACGCCGCGCAAATATGCCAGTATTGATGACGCCTATCAGCGGATGCAGGAGGAAAATCCGCATCTGCGTCCCGATCAGGCCCGGCACCTGACCATCCACGGCGCCAACCAGAACGAAGACGGCACCTATAGCTGGAAGTTTGACAACTATGTCCATGGTTGGGCGCCGTTCGGCATGGGCATGGACGATGTGCACGAGCTCTGGTCGAACATCACCTGTCCGACATTGCTGATCAGGGGGCTGGAAAGCTGGGCCACGGACCCGGCCGAGGACGGCCGCCTCGACCATTTCCAGAACGCGACCGTGGTCGATTTCGAAAATGCCGGGCACTGGGTGCACCATGATCAGCTGGACAGGTTCCTGGACGTGGTGGGTGAGTTCTTGGCGGACTAAGGCCTCGATTATCCCTCTCCCTCTGGGAGAGGGTCAGGTCAGGACCTAACCGACACCCTGGCCGTCATTCACTTTGATCACTGCGCCGGTGACGAAGTCCGATGACGGTGACACCAGGTAAAGCAGCGTGCTGTCCAGCTGTGCGGGGTCGCCGAAGCGTTTGCGTGGAAAGTTTTTGCTGAAGTCGCCAATGCGCTCAACCATCCCATCCATCATCTCGGTTGAGAATGCGCCCGGCGCGATGCAATTGACGTTAATGTTGTAGCGCGCCCACTCAACCGCCAGCGCTTCGGTCATCCTAACCACGCCGGCCTTGGTGATCGAATAGAGTGCTGCGCCATTGCCATCATAGCGGAACGCGCCGACCGAGGAGATATTGACGATCCGGCCGGGCAGATCCTTCTCGATCAGCCGTTTGGCGACCTCGCAGGACAGCACATAAGGTCCGCGCAGATTGGTGTCGAACACGGCGTCTATCAATTCATGGGACATTTTATGGGCGCGCTGGGCATCGGGTATGCCGGCATTGTTGACCAGGGTCGTCACGGGGCCAAAGACCCGCTCGGTCTCATCCACGGCGGCTATGATGCTGTCCGTATTGGTCATGTCGAGGGTACAGGCGTGGGCGGTGCCGCCCGCGGCCTCGATTTCAGCTTTCAGCGTAACCAGCCGTTCCGTACGCCGCCCGGTTAACACGACCTTGGCGCCCTGATTGGCCAGCAGGCGGGCGAAGCGCTCTCCCAATCCCGACGTCGTACCGGTCACCAGCGCGACCTGACCACTCAGATCGGTTGAAAAATTCGGCAGTTCGAAATCGCTCATCCAAGGCTCCCCGGTTCATGCATGGGCGGAGCTTATCAACCGGCGGATCAGGCCGCCAGCGGGGACGCGATCATGGCAGGCGCTTCGGCGATTTCTGTTCTCTTCTGCTTGCCGGCGATCCAGAGCGCGAACAGGGGCGGGGTGAAATAGAACGATACGATGGTCGACAGCAGCACGCCGCCGGCGATCGCCATGGCAAAGGGCGGCCAGAAGCCGCCGCCAGCCAGGATCAAGGGTAAAAAGCCGCCGAAGGTCGTGGTGGTGGTCGAGACGATATGGCGGCTGGCCCGTACGACCAGTTCGCCGATCCGCTTTTGGTCGCCTGCCATCGCTGCCTCATCCTGTTGCAGGCTGGTCAGGATAATGATAGCCGCGTTGATCGACACACCGATAGAACCGATCACGCCGATCAGCGCCTGGATGCCGAACGGGAACTGGAACAGGGCCAAGGCAAACAGGCTCAGCCCCATGGAGAGCACGGCCACCATGCCGGTGATCAGCGACAATCGGAAGGAGTTGAAGGTCAGCACAATGGTCGCGATGGTCAGCGTGATGATCAGCCCCATTGATGACATGAGGTTGTTAATGGTGTCTGAGCGTTCTTCAGAATCGCCACCGAATTGAATTTCGTATCCCGGCGGTAATGCAATGGACGCTTCCGCCAGTTTCTCCTGAAAGACCTGCAGGGCTTCTTCCGGCAGCACGCCATGGGCCAGATAGCCCTGCACATTGTTGATGCGGTCGCCGTTGCGGCGCTGGATCGGGCTTTCAGACGGCACCAGGCGCGGGGTGCCCAGTGCGCTGAGCGGAATACCCGGATAGGCGTCCGGCGATGTTTGCTGCGGTGTGCCCGATCCCAAGACGTCCAGCGACCGGATGGTCTCGAACGCGCCACGTTCTGCATTGCCCATGCGCACCCGTACCGGCAGTTGCTCGGTGGTTTCGACCAGTGAGCCGCCGACCGTTCCCTCCAGTGAGTTCTCCAACTGCCGCGCGACACCGGTCAGTGTCAGCCCCGCCAGCCGGACCTCGTCTTCATCCAGGTCAAAGACGATCTTTGGCGCACCACCGGTCATATCGGCCTTGGTGTGGATGATGGAAGGCACCTCGGCCAACAGGGCACGCAATTGCTCCCCGACGCGGCGCAACGTCTCCAACTCGGGGCCGACGATACGGACTTCGACCGGGGCCGCGACGGGCGGTCCCTGGGTCAGCCCCTGCACGATGATTTGCGCCTGCGGCAGCCGGGCGTCCAGTTCCGCCTGCAGCGCCGGGATGATCCGCGCGGTCGCCTCTGGCGAAGCGGTGGTGACGAGAGCCTCGGCAAAGCCCGCATCGCCGTCCTGGTCCATCATCATGTTGTAGTAGAAGGCTGGCGCACTTTCGCCGATCACCCAGTGGACGCTTTCGATGTCGCGATCGCCTTTGATGATTGCGTCCGCCTGAAGGGCGATCTGTTCCGTACGGTTGATGGCGGTGGCGCCATCCAGCTGAATTTGCACGTGGAACTGGTCGCGGTCGACGCCGGGAAAGAACTGCGAGGTCAGCGTCGGGAAGGCGGCGAAGCCTATCAGCGGGACCGCGATGGCGGCCAGGATGGCAAGTCTTGGATGGCGCAGCGCCAGATCGATGGAGCGCGCAAACACCCGGCCCACGGCGCCGGCGCGGATGCCCCGGTCCCACCACGGGCTGCTTTCATGTGGGTCGGCTTTCAGGATCCATCCCGCCAATGCCGGGGTGACCGTCAGCGCCAGCAGGAAGGACGCGATCAGCATGACGATCACGGCGATGGCGATGGAGCCGACGAAATCACCCGCGGGGCCCGGTAACAACGCCATCGGCATAAAGGCCAGGATAGTCGTCAGTGCCGATGCAAAGAGCGGCATCGCCAACCGGCGCACCGCCGCACGCACGGTTTGCAGTCGGGGCATGCCGCCCACAATCCGGCGTCTGATCTCGTCGGTCATGACGATGGCGGCGTCGACCAGCAGGCCCAGTGCGACAATCATGCCGCTGACCGACATCTGGTGTATTGGCACGCCGGCAAAGTTGAGGACATTCAGTGACAGCAGGCTGGCGAGCGGCAGCACCACGGCAACAATAAACGCCCCGCGCCACCCCAGGGTGAACAGCAGCACCAGCAACACCAGGCTGACACCAATGAGCAGGTTGATGACAAGGCCGGACAGCCGGTCATTGGTGTAGCGGCTCTGGTCGAACAGCAGTTCGTGGTCCAGCCCGGCGGGCATCTCTGCCTCGAAGTCAGCCAGCACCTGTTTGACATTGTCGGTCCAAAGGTCGACGCGCAGCCCTTCTGCCATGCGGCTGGCGATCAGTACGGCGGGCACGCCATCGGCATAGGCCAGGCTGGACGCTGGGGATTTGGCCGTTCTGCGAACCTCGGCAACATCGCCGACCCTGACCACCGTGCCGGCCTCATCGGCGCTGACCGGGATCTGGGCGACGCGCCCGACGGTCTCGATCTCACCGGCGATTTCAATCAGCAGGTCGCCACGCCCGTCACGCACTTGCCCCGCCTGCACTTTGGCGTCGGCGCGGGCAATGGCTGCGGATACATCGGCCGGCGAGAGGCCCAGCGACGCAAGCCTTACCGGATCAATTCGGACCAGGATTTCCTCTTCCGCTGCGCCATAGTTATCAACGAACTCCGCGCCGTTGATCTGGCGGATACGGTCCTGCAGCAATTCGCCGTAGCGCCGCAGCACAGTTGGCGAGTGATCGACACCCGGCGCGGCGCGGATCGCGCTGATCAGGGAGAAGGCGCCGGTCCGGTCATTGTCGAATTCCGGTTCGGGCACGCCGGCGGGGAAGCGGCGCGAGGCGTCGGTCAGCGCGTCGCGGATTTCCGACCAGGTCTGTTCGATCTCCTGATCCGAAAGCTGTTCACCCAGATCGACGGAAACTACGGAAATGCCTGTGCGTGAGGTTGAGTTAATCTCCTTGATCGCCTCGATTTCCTGCAGCTCTTCCTCGATCTTTTCTGTGACCAGCGCCTCGACGCGCGCGGGGCTGGCGCCGGGATAGGGCGTGAGAATGGTGGCGAACAGGTTGGTGATGGTGGGGTCTTCCTGGCGTCCGATGGTCGTCAGGGCGGCCAGACCGGTTGCGATGATGATGCCGACGGCCAGGGCAAAAACCCGCCATTCGCGAAAGAAAAGCGTGTCCATCGGGCTACCCCCCGATCTCGGTCGTGGTGATGCGTTGCCCGGGGATGATCCGATCCAGCCCGGCGGTGATCACGCGCGCGCCGTCGCGCAGGGTGCCGCGCACGAAGACCCGATCGGCGTCGAAGTGGATGACCTCGACCGCTTCGCGTTCAACGGTCGACTCCCCCGGTTGCCCGCCGGCGACATAAACCGACCACAGCCCTTTGCGGCCTTCACTGAGCGCGGTGACAGGCAGCCAGAAGCCTTTGGCCTCCACTATACGTCCGATTTCCAGATGAACCACCTCACCAAGAGGGAGGCCATTGGTGCCGGGCAGGTCGAACACCGCATGGACCGTTCGTGACTCGTTGGAAATGTCGGGCCGCAGGCTCTCCAGCGTGGCGTTCAGCGACCGATTGCCGACCTTTAAGTCATAAGGGGTGCCTGGAGTCAGTGTTGCGGCGATATCGGGGGACAGGCCGATGCGGGCCTTGGGAGCACCGGTTTCCAGCAGGTCGACGACCGGCGTGCCCGCGGCAACGACGGCGCCTTCATCGACCAGCCTTTGTGAGACGGTACCGGCGAATTGTGCGCGGACTACCGATTTGTCGATGTCAATGGCGATGGCGCGGAGGTTCGCATCGACTTCGGCGAGACGCGCGTTGAGCGCTTTGGTCTGCAACCGGGCTTCATCGAAGCGCTGTCGGGAGACATGGCCCTTTTCGACCAGAAAGGCCTGACGGTCTTCGGTCAGCCGCGACAATTCCAGGTCGGCGGCGACCTGCGCGCGTTGGGCACGAAGACGGTCCCGCTGGGCTAGCAAGGGTTGTGTATCCAGCCGGGCGATGACCTGCCCCTCCTGGACCGTGTCGCCTTCGTCGACCAGAACGCCCGTTATCAACCCGCCCCGTTCGAACGCGACCCGCGTTTCGCGGTCGGCTTCCAGCCGGCCGGCATAGCGGGTGCGTACTTCATAGCCATCGGTTTTTGTAGCCGTCATCACGCTGACTGGCAGGGCAGGCGATGCCGCGCCGGGATCGACCGCGGCCCTTAAATGCAAGGTAGCGGTGCCAGCGAAGATGGCGGCAACGATCAAGGCACCGATTAGTCCGGGAATCCCATATCGCCTGAAGCCGGAGCGCGTTTCGATAGCGTCGATTTGGCCTTTGTCGTCCTCGGGCATTTTCTGAAACCTCCCGGAATCACCACCTTGTCAAGTTAGTAACGCTAACATATGTTAACGATACTAACTTGACAAGGGTTGTATACCCAAAAAACCTGCTAGGATCATCTGATGGCCAATGCAGCAACAGACTCCGTCAAAAAGGCGGGATATCATCACGGCTCGTTGCGCGATGCGCTGATTGAGGCCGCACACGACCTCGTGTCGCAAAAGGGGGAAGACGGCTTCACCATGGCCGACGCGTGCCGGGCGGCTGGTGTCAGCACGGCAGCGCCCTACCGGCATTTCTCCGACCGCGAGGACTTGATCAATGCATTGGCCGAGAAGGGCTTTGATATTCTCGCCGACCGTACCCGAGTGGCGCGCGACGGGCATAAGGCCGGTTCTATTGAGTCGATCATCGCCATGGGACAAGCCTATGTGAGCTTCGCGGTCGACGAGTCGGCGCTGTTCAGGATCATGTTCGGGCGCCACGCACACAGCCATGAAGGAGACCAGGTCGATTCAGAGTGCTTTGCTGTTCTGTTGGAAGCCGTACAGAACTTTCTGGAAGTCCATCCGATGCTGAAGCAGCCGGTGATGTCTGTCGCGGTGCCGCTCTGGACCATCGTGCATGGGGCGGCCAGCCTGCTGATTGACAAGAACTTCGCCGTCATTGCACCGGATACGGATGTCGATGCGCTGGTGGCTGATACGACACGCCGATATTTGAACGGCGTTCTGGCGGAGTTCTTCAAGCAGCAATAGCTGCGTCACCCGACGAACGGGACCGTAATGCTACTCTGCCGGTGCCCGCCGGCGCCGCAGGCCCACTTTTGCCGGCAACCCCCGGAAGAAGCTACCGGCGTCCGCCACAAAGGTATAGGCAACGGGCACGATCAGTAACGTCAGGACCGTAGAGGACATCAGGCCGCCTATGACCAGGATGCCCATGGGCCGGCGCCATTCCGCGCCATCGGAGACTGAAAGCGCGACCGGCAACATGCCGAATACGGTGGATAGTGCGGTCATCAGAATGGGCCGCAACCGCAGGGGTGCCGCTTTCAGCATGGCGTCATAGGCGGTCATGCCCTCGTCCCGGAACTGGTTGGCATATTCAACAATCAGGATGCCGTTCTTCATCACAAGGCCCATCAACACGATCAGGCCGATCTGCGCGAAGAGGCTGAGGCCTGCGCCCTCCAGATAAACCGCGGCAAAGGCGCCGATGAACGCCAGCGGCGCGCACAGCATGATGATTGCCGGTTGGACAAAGCTGTTAAACTGGCTGGCCAGGATCATGTAAATCACCAGCAGCGCCATGCCGAAGGCCGCGCCGATGGCAGCAGCATTCTCCGCCATGATCTTGATCGCGCCTTCTGCCCGCCAGCTGTAGCCGGCCGGGGTGTCCATCTCAGCGACGATGTCCTGCAGTTCGGCGTCCGCCTGGCCCAGTGTTACGGTGCGGCTGTTGGCGGCGGTGACCCCGATCATGCGGCTACGGTCCATGCGCTGGATTTCGACAGGGCCAAGACCCACCTGAAGCCGGGCGACACCGTCCAGATCGATCAGGTCGCCCTGGGCACTGGTGATCTGCAACAGGCCGACCTTGGAGAGGTCGTCGCGCTGGTCTTCCTCCAGCCGGACCCGCACGTCATAGCGTTCACCGCCTTCTTCATAGGTGGCGACATCCATGCCGCCGATCAGCGCGCGGACGGTCCCGGCCAGGCGGTCGACGGAAATGCCCAGATCGGCGGCGCGCTGCCGGTCGATATTGATCTGCAATTCCGGTTTTCCAACCTCATAGGATGTGTCGATATCAACAAAGGTCGGTGAGCCGCGCATTTTTTCTGCCAGCTCCGTGGCAACGCCCGACAGCACGGCCAGGTCTGGCCCCTGGATCAGATATTCGATCTGTCCGCCGGACGCCGCGCCGCCGGAAACCCAGGGGATTTCGTAGAGCGAGAAGGCTTTGATTTCGGGCCCCGACCGGCGGATCGCGTCGCGAACGCTATCCATAATTTCGTACTGGCCACGGTCGCGCACCTGCTTGGGGGTCAAAGCGACGTAGATGTCCGCTTCGTTGACCCGGTTCTGGACACCGGCGCCAACGGTCATGAAAACCGCTTCGACCTCATCGATGGTCCGTACCTCGGTGGCGATCCGCTGGGTGACCTGTTTGGTCTCCTCAATGCCCGTACCCAGAGGCAGTTCCATATGGCCGATGAATTCACTGCGGTCGGTCTGCGGCATGAATTCAATCGGTACAAGGGCGGCAATGGAAACACCGCCATAGACGGCCACGACCAGCAGGACCATCGCGATCCAGCGGCGCTTGAGGGTCGCGCGCAGCAGGCTGGCATAGCCGCGTTCCATTTTTTCATGGAAGGCTAAAAGCGGGCCGGCAATCGGCCGGCGTTCAGGATCTTTGCGCAGCAGCCGCGAACTCAGCATTGGCGTCAGGGTCATGGACACCAGGAACGAGACGGCTACCGCGAAGGAGACTGTCAGTCCGTATTGGAAGAAGAATTCCCCGACGAGGCCCTCCATAAAAGCGATCGGCACGAAGACGCCGACGATGGACAGCATTCCTGCCAGAACGGCGCTTCCGACGCGTTTCACGCCCAGCGAGGCCGCGCGCATGGGCGACTCGCCAGCCTGTACGTATCGATGGATGCTCTCGACCACGACGATGGCATCATCAATCAGCAGGCCGATGGAGACCGATAGGCCCATCATGGTGAGCATGTTCAGTGTGAAGCCGGCGACATAGAAGGCAAAAAAGGTGGCAATGATCGCCGTGGGGATTGCGACGGCGACGATCATTGTCGATCGGGGGTTCAGCAGGAAGACAAAGGTGATCATGACAGCAAGGAAGCCGCCCAGGATCATGTCGCTGGTGACGTCATTGACGGCGGATTCGACAAAGCTGGCGACATCCTTCGCCACAACGAGTTCAACGCCGGGGGGTGCGGCGGCGCGTAGCTCATCCAGCACCCGGCGGACTTCCAGGGCAACAGCGACGGTGTTTTCGCCGGACTGTCGTCGAACTTCCAACGAGACGCCGCGCTTGCCGGACAGTTCGGCATAGGTGCGCTCGTCTTCCATGCCGTCTTCGATGCGGGCGACGTCTTTCAGCCAGGTGGGCGCGCCATCTCTGAATGCGACCACCAGATTGCCGAATTCGGCGACGGATTCGACCTCGCCCTTGGTCTTGACGGTGAATTCCTGCGTGCCGCCGCCCGCCTCCAGTCGGCCGCCGGGGATTTCAGCATGTTCCGACTGGATGGCGCCAATGACCTGTTCGGCGGAGAGGCCGTAGCCGCGTAGCCGGTCGATATCGAGCCAGATGCGCACCTCCCGGTCGCGGTCGCCGACCAACTCAACAGAGCCGACGCCTTCGACGCGTTGGAGGGCCTCCTTCACCACATCATCCGCATAAAGCGTCAATTCACGAACAGAGAATTCGCCCACCACGAGGATGGACATGATGGGTTCGGAATCAGGGTCGACTTTCTCGACCACCGGGTTTTCCGCTTCGATCGGGATATCGGCGCGGGCAATCGAGATCTTGTCGCGGACCTCCTGCGCCTTGATGTTGATGTCCTGGCCCAGTTCGAACTCCAGGAAAACCTGACTCAGCCCCTCCGAACTGGTGGACCGTAGGGTCTTGATGCCGGAGATCGTATTGAGCTTTTCCTCCAGCACATCGGTAACTTCGGTCTCCACGGTTTCAGGGGTCGCGCCTTCCAGCACAGTGGTGACCGCAGCAAATGGATATTCGACGCGCGGGAACAGGTCGATGCCGATGCGGCTCATGGAGACCCAGCCCAGCCCGACCAGCCCCGCGATCAGCATGACCGCGAAGACGGGGCGCCTGATGCAGAAGTCAGCGAGGGGCATCGGCACCATCCATGACGACAGGGACAAGCCCCGAGGCCTGACGGGGTTGCTGGAGAGCGATCGGAGCACCGTCTTTCAGGTCGGGCAGGTTGGGGCCGATCAGTGCGAGGTCGCCCTGTTCAAGGCCTTCCAGCACCTCCACCCGTTCGGCATCCAGATCGTGGATGCGAACAGGGCGCCGCCGGGCGGTGCTGCCGTCCGGGATGTAGACATAATTATCCCCGGCAATACCTTTAACCGCGCCCCGAGCGACCACGATGGCCTGCCGCGATTCCGGATAGAGCGTTACTTTTGCAAACAGACCGGGCTTGATGGCCAGATCGGGATTTTCCAGCCGCAGCCGGATTTCGACGCTGCGGGTCCGCGCGTCGATCTTGTCGTTGACCACATGCAGAATTGTTTCGAGCGGTGCGGCCAGGCCGTCGAAATTGACGGACACCCGCCCCCCGGCGCGAATGCTGGCCAGGTGAGAGGCTGGCACCTGCGCAACCACTTCGACCACGTCCAGCTTGACGATTTCGACAATCGGCAGCCCGCCGCCGGCGATCTGTATCATTGTACCCTCGTCGACAAACCGCCTGGTGACGATCCCGTCATAGGGGGCGCGGACGGTGGTATCGGCCAGATCCTGCCGTGCCTGGTCCAGAGTGGCCTGGGAAATACCAAGCCTGGCGCGGGCGATGTCGTGCTGCGCAACGATCGCGTCCATGCGTCCTTGAGAAACGACGCCTTTTTCTTTGAGTTGTGTCGCGCGTTCAAGCTCCTGTCGCGCTTGCTGCAGTTCCGCTTGCGCTAAAATCTGTCCCTGTTCCAGTTGCATCACCCGGGTGCGGAAATCCGATTGTCGGGTGCGGAACAGCGGTGCGCCGGCGCTGACGGAATCGCCCACATCTACATAAATGGCATCGATCACCCCGTTGACGCGCGGTTTGATCTCCGTCGTTTTGTCGGCATGGACCTCACCCGTCGCCAGAATGCGGTCGACAACCTCTTCATTGCGAACGGGGGTCGTGAAAATCGGAATGGCCTCGACGGTCATGGCTTGAGGGGCCGTTTCTTCTTCGCCGGAACAGGCGCTCAGAACCAAAATTACCAGTAGGGACAAAGTAAAGCGCCGCATCATTTGGACCCCTGGTTCAGGTTTGAGAGCAGAAGACCAGCGATCTCTGTGCCCACGACTTCAGGGTCCATGGGCAGGTCTGCGTCGAGTTGCCGCAAGACCGGCTCCAGCAGAAAATAGCCGGTGATCAGGGCGTTGATGTACGCTGTCAGGGTCCGTGCGTTGCCTTTGGGCGCTATTTCGCTGAACAGCTGCGTCATACGGTCATAGGGGGCCTTGTAGAGTGACGCGGTCAGGCGTTCCAACCGTGCATGATCGCCGTCCATCAGCTCTCGATGCATCAGCTTGCGCGATACATTGTCGTCGGCACTGCGTCCGGCCAGCGCCATAATGGTCGCTTTCAGGCGGTTCTCAGGTCTACCGGTCGCATCCATACTCTGTTCGACCACCGCGACGGTTTTGGCGAACTCCTGTTCAAGCACCGAGAAGTAGAGCTCTTCTTTGTCGGTGAAGTGATTATAGAGGCTGGCCGCCTTGATGCCTGCTGCATCGGCGATGTCGCGCATGGAGACACCGGCAAAGCCGCGTTCCGCAAACAGCGGCGCAGCCACTGCGACCACCCGGTCGCGAGTCGACCCTTCAGTGGCGATGGCGATTGATGGCATATTTCTATTTCATACTAACGAACGTTAGTTAGTTTTCTATGCCGATATCATCGGCTCCGTCAAGGGCCATAGAAAACCTGATATTCGATGTTGTTTGGTTTCTGCCGCCGCTCCGTTGAACAGCTTTGGCCGATGCACTAAGCTTACCTGATAGAAAGTGCAGGGTGTCCTCAGCCACCGCATTAACGGATATGGCAAATGGGGCACCACTATTTTTTGAGCCACGGGGTGAGCAGTTTTCTGATTGAGGGGATATGGGGGAAAAACCAAAAGGCTTAGACGACACAGGTCTTAATCCGGCCAGTGATCTCGGGAGCCAACTTTTCAGCGATCTGCTGCGTATTCTGGCCTTTTCGGTCGTCGGGGCTTCCGTACTGATCTACTTTGATGCGTCGGAAGCTTTTTATGAGTTCAGCCGGGCACATGAAGCGTGGGAACTCGATGAGATCATTACAGCTCTTGTCTTCCTCGGCATCACCGCTGCCTTCGTCGTCTTACGGCGGCTCCTGATTATCCGGCAGCAGCACGAAAAACACCAGATTGCTCGGGAGCTGCAACGGAGTGAGGAGCGTCTGAAAGGCGTCAATCGTATTGGCCAGCTTGGCTACTGGGACTGGGACATGGTCAGTAACGAGATTTCCTGGTCCGAGGGCGCATTCAAAATTCTCGGTTACGACAAGAGCGCAGTAAAGCCGACCCAGACGGCTTTAATCGACGTCATACACCCTGACGATCTGGAAATGGCTGTGGAGGCTGTTCGTCTGGCGGCCGAGGAGCCACCCGGAGTCTTTGCGTCCGACCATCGGATCATGCGCCCCGATGGCCGTCTCCGCTACATCCATGTGGAGGGCGAGTTCACATTTGACGATAGCGGTGACCCTGTCCATCTGGCCGGAATCATCCAGGACATTACCGAGCGGTACCAATATCAGGAACGCATTCGCAGCATGACCGAAGATGCGCCGGTGGGTATCCTCATCATGACGCAGAAGGGTACGATTGAAGATGCCAATCCGGCGGCAAACCGGATGTTTGGTTATGAACCGGGCGTGCTGGTCGGGCAAAGTGCGTTTGATCTCGCCGCCGGATCACACCGTGCCGAGTTGCTCGACGCGTTTTCTGGTTACTTGGACGGGAGTGAACCCCGCTACATCGGGCAGGGTCCGCAGGAGGTGATGGGGCTTCGCAGTGACGGCACGGAATTCCCTGTTGATCTGGTGGTCTCTGACACCAAAAAAGCGGGGGGTGACTGGCGGTTTGTCTTGATCACATTGGATGTTAGTGACCTCAGAACCGCTCGCGAACAGCTTCGTCAGGCCCAGAAAATGGAAGCGGTGGGGCAGCTTACCGGCGGGGTTGCGCATGATTTCAATAATCTGCTGATGGCGTTGCAGATGAATCTGGAGCTCTTGCAGTCGCGGATCGGGGAAGACAGGGAGAGCAGCGAGCATCTGCAATCGTCTCTCAGGTCCATTGAGCGTGGCGCAAAGCTGACGCATCGGTTGCTGGCCTTTTCGCGTGACCAGATCCTGGAGCCGGAAACCGCTGACCTCAATGAGATCGTCGATAGTATGACCAGTCTGCTGCGTCGAACGCTTGGCGAAACAATTGAGGTCAAGACGAATTTGTCGGACGCACTTTGGCCGACGCTTGTTGACCCGAGCCAGCTTGAGAGCGCGATCCTGAATCTGGCCATAAACGCTCGTCACGCGATGCCTGATGGAGGCACGCTGGAAATCGAGACCCGGAATATAGAAATCCACGAACCGACGACCTGGGGCGACGATACAATCGACTCTGGCGATTTTGTCAGGCTGTCTGTCGCAGATACAGGGACGGGTATGTCGCCCGAGGTTATGAACCGCGTGTTTGAGCCGTTCTTTACGACCAAGGAAGTCGGCAAGGGCTCGGGTCTGGGTCTCAGCATGATTTACGGCTTCATCAAGCAGTCGGAAGGTCATATCGAAGTCGATAGCGCTGAAGGGAAGGGTACGACATTCCGGCTCTACCTCCCACGTGTAGTCGAGGCGGTTAAGGCCACCGAATCTGTTCGGGGTAGGGCCGGTTCTCTGCCTGGCGGCGATGAGACGATCCTTTTGGTTGAGGATGACGAAGCGGTCAGAAAATCCTTGATCCGCATGCTGCAATTGCTGGGCTATGACGTTCATGCCGCAGCAGATGGACCCGCAGCGCTTCGGCTTGTTGATGATCCTGAATTTAGGCCGCAGCTTGTCCTGAGCGACGTGGTGCTTCCCGGGGGTCTGAAGGGGCCGCAGGTTGTGGAAGCCGTCATGGCCCGTGTCGACGGGTGCCGCGCCCTCTTGATGTCGGGCTATACGGAACGGCAATCCGGTGGGGAGCCGGGCTTCAGTGACCCTGGAATCGAATTGATTCATAAGCCCTACACACGCGAAGTGCTCGCGCGGAAAATCAGGGACGTCATCGCCGGTTAGGCATGTAGCTGGTCGCCATGGCGCCACCCATGCGGATCCTGTGGCGCGGGCCGTTAACACAACTTTAAGACTGTAACTATTCTTAACGTAGCACGGCGGGATTTCACCGTTCTTAACGTGTGTTACGGACCGGCGCTGCGCATATTGAGTTCTCCACGAAACGGCAAACTGTCGGCAACGGCAGGACGCAAAGCCACCGGCCCTCCCCCGGATTTTCCGGACGGGTAGCGGGGTTCCCGAAAGGACAAAGAAATGGAAGCCACCGGCTTCAAGCCTGCGTCACTTACTGATCCCAAGAGCAAGGGCACGATCACGGCGATCAAGTTCCTCCTGCCCTTCGCCCTGGCGTTTTTCGCAACCATCCTGTTCTCGACGCCAGCGCCCGCCAGCGCGCTGCAAACCGCCAATGCCGCCCCCAACCTCACGGCTGACTTTGGCGTGCGCCAGGCGATGGCGCTTGATACTTCCCGTCTTGAAAAGTGGACCGGCGCGTTGGCTCGGCATGAAGCAGCCCTCAATGACGATGCGGAGTGCTACAACGCAGATGCCGCATTCTGTTTCAAGACCTATTGGACAGAGTTGGTCTCGGAACTTTCGACGCTGAGCGGCGCAGAGCAGCTGACCCGCGTTAACAGCGAAATCAATCGCTGGTCCTATCGCAGCGACCGCGCCGCCTGGGGCCGCAAGGACTTTTGGGCAACCCCGCAGGAGATGTTCGACAAAGGCGCCGGTGATTGTGAAGACATGGCGATCTTCAAATATCTGCTGCTGCGTGCCGTCGGCTTCGATGCTGAAGATATGACGCTGATGGTGATGGCGACCGGAACCCACGCCCATATGGTGCTGGTTGTTGCACAACCCGGGGGTGCGGTTGTGCTGGACAATCTGACCAATGACATCCTGCTCGCGTCTGACGATGACCGCACCGATGTGCCGATTTACTCACTCAGTGAAGCCGGTTGGCAGATGTTGGCTGTCAACAAGGAGGGGTAATCAATCTCAACTGTCTCTGCCCTGATCGACTTTCAAGAATCCTCCGAAGACCCTTGCAGCATGCCCCAAGCGGCTGAAGGGAGCGAAGCAGCCCAATCTGGCGGCCCCAAGCGAACCCAGGTTGGGTTGTTTCGCGTTTTACTCCAGTGCCGCAGTACTTTTCAGTTTGGCTGTTGGCACTGAAAGACCTTAGAGCGATCTACCAGCGCGGTTGAATAGGTGCAGTCAGGCCGGTCTCGGCCTCACAGGCGGTCCGCAGCTCTTCGATCGGCCGCCCATAGTTGAAGAGGGGCAGTTCACCCCTCGCACCACGCATCTCGGTCCGCAGCGCTTCGGTCGCAGAGACGTCAACGCCACCTGTTCCGTCAATAACTACGCCATAGGCCCGGGCGCCTTCGGCCGTCACCAGTCCCTGTTTGATTTCAAGCGCTACCAGCTCAGGATCACGTTCCAGCGGGTCGCCCCAGCCACCGCCACCCCAGGTGATGTAGTGCAGCTCATCGCCTTCCTGGACACTGATCTCGTCGATCTTGGCGCCCAGAATCTCTTCCGACCCATCGCGGCGTTTCAGGACTTTGCGCGAGCGCATGCCCGGTTCGCCACCATTGACGCCCCACGGATAGGTGAACCAGCGGTCGTCATGGATCGAAATCGTACCAGTCTCCGTGAAGTGATAGACCATGTTGATGCCATTGCCGCCGCGGTTCAGGCCCGCACCCCCGGAATCCGGCACGGTTTCGTAGCGCTCGATCCGCATCGGGAAATAGCGTTCCAGGAACTCATTCGGCACATTGGTAAAGCCGGGCCACATGGAATGGCCGTCCGGGCCATCGCCGAAGGGCCGCCCTGGTACACCGCCAAAGCCGATCTGGAACAGCTGGAACCACTCGTCATTCCGGTCGAAGCCAGAGAACATCAGATGCGGGCTGGATGAGAACCCGGCCGCATTGAGGAATTCCGGCTGACGCTGGCCCAGCAGACCGCCCAGAATGTCGAAAATCCGGCCGAGCCCGTGGGTCCGGCAGGACAGGGCGGCGGGGAATTTGGGTTTCAGCAGGCTGCCTTCGGGAATCCGCACATCGACCAGATCGTAGAAACCGTCGTTGAACATGATCTGCGGGTCGAACACCATGATCATGTAAATGCCGAAGAACATCTTGAACATGTTCTCGTTGAGGTAAAAGTTGATCGAGCTGGCCGATTGCGGGTCGGTACCCTCAAAATCCAGGATGACCTTGTTGCCCTCGCGCCACATGGTGCAGTGGATTTTGTAAGGGCCGTAACCACGGCCGTCGTCACACAGATAATCGGTGAAACTAAGCTTTTCCTCGGCAACGGTGGTGTTGATCAGCTGGCTCATGGCGCGATGGTTTCGCGCCAGCAGTTCGTCGGTCGCCGCGACATAGATTTCGTCGCCAAACCGCTCGCACATCTCGTGTACCCGGCGCTCGGCCATGCGGCAGGATGCGATCAGCGCGTTCAGGTCAGACCGGCACCATTCCGGCATGCGTACCTGGTTGATCACCAGTTCGACCAGATCGGATTGGTATTCGCCCTTGCGGAAAATCTTGACCGGCGGGATGCGGACGCCTTCCTGAAAGATTGAGCCTGCGTCGGTGGGCAGTGAGCCGGGGACCTTGCCGCCGACATCGGTCTGGTGACCGAACATCGCCGCCCAGGCGATCAAGCGCCCGTCCCGGAAGATCGGTAGCAGGATCAGCCAGTCATTGTTGTGGCTGATGGCGCCTTCACAGGAATAGGGATCTGACAGCCAGATCACATCGCCGTCTTCAATGTCGCCGTCATATTGGCGCAGGAACCCATCGATGAAACTGCCGAACTGGCCGACAACCATCTTGCCGTTGTGGTCGGCGATCAACGGGAACGCGTCACCCTGTTCGCGGATGCCGGGCGACATGGCGGTGCGGATCAGGGTGGCGTCCATCTCGATCCGCGCGTTCTTCAACGCGTTCTCGAGAATATCCAGCGTGACCGGATCAACGTCGCGGGGCTGGAAGGGCTGCGGATTGGTTTCGATGATATTGGCGCCCATGGCTGTTACTCCCCCGCTACCGGGTTGATCAGAATATTGCCGAACCTGTCGACATCCGCGGTGTGGCCGTCCAGCACCAGGGTGGTGGAGTCCATTTCGATGACGATGGCCGGGCCGACAATCTTGTCACCGGATCGCAGTTTCGAGCGGTCATAAATCACTGCTGCTTTCTCTTGGCCATCCATCCAGACCGTGTGATCGCGCATCTTGGCGCTCACCGGATTGCCGTCGCCAGCTTCAATTTCCTCAGCGGACACATTTGCAGGCTTACCGAGCGCCGTGGCCCGAACGTTCACGAACTCATGCGGTGCACTCAGATTGAATGTGAACAGGCGCTCGTGCTCTGTATCGAAGGCAGCGCGCATGTCTTCAATGCCGGTTCCGGCGTCGAATATCGCCTTGTCGGCGGCGAGTGGCACCTCAAACGCTTGTCCCTGATAGCGGATATCGACTTCATAGGTGACGGTGACCTCGTCCTCGGGCACGCCTTCAGCGGCCAGGTCGGTCTTTACCTGTGCGCCCATTTCATCCAGCACAGCGGCCATTTCTTCATTGGTTGTGGCATCGAACCGCTTATTGAAACTGCGCGCCGTTTCCACGCGCATCCGTGTGGTCGCATCGCCATAGGCACAGAGCACGCCGGGGCTGGGCGGGATCACCACGGGCCAGGATTGCATTAGCTTGCCCACCGCATTGGCGTGCAGCGGCCCGGCGCCGCCAAAGCCCATCAGTGCAAAATCTCGGGGATCATAACCCTGCTGAACCGACACCAGCCGCAACGCGCCGAACATGTTTTCGTTGACGATGTCGATAATTCCGGCAGCGGCCTCCATCAGACCGATGCCCAATCCATCAGCGATGGTTTGAACGGCAGTTTTTGCGCCCCCTCGGTCCAGTTTGAACGTGCCGCCCAGCAGCGCTTCGGGCAGATACCCCAGCACCACATTGGCGTCGGTGACCGTCGGCAGTTCGCCGCCCCGGCCGTAAGCGACAGGGCCGGGAACCGCACCGGCTGATTCAGGGCCAACGCGCAAGGCGCGGGTGAGCTCGGGGACGTGTGCGATCGAGCCGCCACCGGCACCAACGGTGCGAATATCCAGCGATGAGGCGCGCACCGTCAGATCACCCACAGACGTTTCGCGGCGCAGCCGGGCCTCTGATTTTTCAATCAGCGCGACGTCGGTCGATGTGCCGCCCATATCGAGCGTCAGCAGATTGTCGATCCCGGCCTGTTGCGCGACCCACAAGGCGCCAGCAACACCGCCGGCAGGACCGGACATCAGAAGATTAACGGGTGCGGCGGCTGATTTTTCAGCCGACATCAAGCCGCCGTCCGACCGCAACAGATTGAGCTTGCCGGTCATACCCCAATTGTTCAACTCGGTTTGCAGATTGCCCACATAGCGCGCGACAATGGGCCGCACGGCTGAATTGGTGACGGTGGTCAGGGTGCGTTCATACTCCTGCATCTCGGGCAGGATGTCCGCGCTGACCGAAATCGGCAGGTCCGGGAATTCCTCGGCACAGATCGCCGCGACCTGGCGCTCATGCGCATCATTCAGGTAGGAGTTAATCAGGCAGATGGTCAGCGCCTCGATGCCTTCTGATTTTAACGCCTGAAGGTTTTCGCGCAGCCTGGCTTCGTCGAGCCGGCGAACAACCGACCCATCTGCTGCCATACGCTCGGGTGCTTCGACCGTGCATTCCAGCGCCGCCATCGGCTTCGGCTTGGGCCAGACAATCCAGGCGGCCAGCCCGCCGGGAACAAATGACCGGGCGATCTGCAGCACCTGGCGGTAGCCTTCGGTGACGACGAGGCCGACCCGCGCGCCCTTACCTTCCAGCACCGCGTTGGTGGCCACGGTGGTGCCATGCATGAACAGGTCGATTTCGCCGGGCGATACGCCGTGTTCGTCGCATAAAGCCTGGGCGCCTGCCACAACCGCTTCAGACGGGTCATGCGGTGTCGATGGCACCTTGGTGCGATAGGTATGCCCCCCATCATTGTTGATCATCAAAAGGTCGGTGAAGGTACCCCCGACATCCACGCCCAGCCGATAGGTCATCGCTGATTTGTCCTGTTGTTTGTTTGATTATTCAGCAGCAGAGGCGGCGGGGAAGCCGCCCGCCTGAGAGACCGCGGCCACGGTTTTACGGCCAAGGATGGTCTGCAGCCAGTCTGCCCCGTCGATCAGAACATCAAGGTTGATGCCTGTGGCGACGCCTGCGCGCTCGAGCATGTACACTACGTCTTCGGTGGCGACATTGCCGGTCGCTTTGGGGGCAAACGGGCAACCGCCCAAGCCGCCCATGCTTGCGTCGATCGTGTCCACACCCATTTCATACGCGGCCCAGGCATTGGCGACGCCGGTATGGCGGGTGTCGTGGAAATGCACCCGCAAGGGCATGCCGGGAATCGCGTCCTTCAGTTTGCCCAGCAGATCGGTCACCTCTGACGGGATGCCGGCGCCGATGGTATCGGCAACACAGATTTCGGCGGGCTCTGCGTCAGCCAGACGCTTGGCGATATCGACGACACGGGCCTGCGGCACTTCGCCCTCAAACGGGCAGCCGAATGCTGCGGAGAGGGTTACCTGCGCGCTCATGCCATCCTGCTTGGCCAACCGCAGAATGCCCGACGTTTCAGCGATGCCTTCTTCGATGGTCTGGCCCTGATTCTTCTGACCAAAGGTGTCGGTGGCGACTACAACAGCACCAACCTGATCCACGCCGCGCTTGCCCCCTTCGCGGGTCTCAAGCGCGCGCAGATAGCCGCGTTTGTTAAGGATCAGTCCAATATACTGCACCGCCTTGTCGTCGGGCAGCGCCGACACCACAGCTTCGGCGTCAGCCATCTGCGGTACCCGCTTGGGATGAACAAAGCTGCAGACCTCCATGCGCGTGGCTCCGGCGGCTATGGCCCGGTTGATCAGGTTCAGTTTGGCGTCGGTCGAAAATTCGACCTGTTCGTTTTGCAGACCGTCGCGCGGTCCAACCTCTAAAATAGTGACGGGTCGCATGGGCTTATCTCGGGCTGTTGCCCCGAACGGATTTTCATTCGGCGCGGGAAATTGTGAGAATTGACCGTCTGCGATGCCGGGATTGAGCAGCATCAAAGCGGTCCGGGTTTCATCGTGTATTTTGTATACAATAGCATTTATCATTTGTATACACGGTGGCGTTTTCAGCCTTCGTGGCACGTTACAAATGACGCCAAACCGCAGGATGGCGAATCAAAAAGGGGCAACCGTGACGGAAAAGACGGCAGAACCTTTCGGGGCGCTTCAGGGGCTCCGGGTTATTGAAATGGGTCAGTTGATCGCCGGGCCGTTCTGCGGCCAGCTGATGGCGGATCATGGTGCCGAAGTAATCAAGGTCGAACAGCCCGGCGTCGGTGATCCGATGCGCGCGTGGGGCCGAAATGAGCATCTGTGGTGGCCTGTTGTGGGCCGTAACAAGAAGTCCGTAACACTCAACCTGCGCACGCCGGAGGGCCAGGCCGTGCTGAAGGAATTGATCGGTGAGGCGGATTTCCTGCTCGAGAATTTCCGCGCCGGCACCCTGGAAAAGTGGGGTCTGGACTATGAAACGCTCTCAGCGATCAATCCGGGGCTGATCATGATCCGGGTCTCCGGCTTCGGGCAGACCGGGCCCTATGCGCCGCGTGCGGGCTATGGCTCTATCGGTGAAGCGATGGGCGGCATGCGCAATCTGGCGGGTGACCCGAGAACACCGCCGTCACGCATCGGCCTCTCCATCGGTGATGAACTGGCGGCCACCATGGCCTGCGTCGGCGCGCTGATGGCGCTGCACCGCCGGCATGTGACCGGTAAGGGCCAGGTAGTCGACAGCGCGATCTATGAAGCGGTGCTGTCGATGATGGAATCGACAGTGGCCGAATATACCCAGACTGGCTATTTGCGCGAGCGTACAGGTGCCATTCTGCCGAATGTAGCCCCATCCAACGTCTATCCGACCACGGATGGGGACGTGTTGATCGCAGCCAATCAGGACACAGTTTTCGGGCGGCTGGCAGAAGCCATGGGCCAGCCGGAACTGGCTGTGGATGAACGCTATGCGACGCATGGCGCGCGCGGCGAAAATCAGGAAGAACTGGATAGTCTGATCGCCGACTGGACAAAGCAGTTCGACGCCAAGACGCTGTTGGCCAAGATGGAAGAGCACGCGGTGCCGGCAGGCAAGATCTACAAAGCGCCTGACATGCTGGAGGACCCGCACTTCCAGGCGCGCGAGGCGATCGTGCATGTCGATCACCCGAAATATGACAAGCTCTATATGCAGAATGTGTTTCCCAAGATGTCCGAGACGCCGGGGCAGATTAATTGGGCCGGGCCGGAGCTGGGTGCCAATAATGAAGAAATCTATGGCGGGCTGCTGGGCAAGACGGCGGACGATCTGAAGGCCATGGCGGACGCCGGGACGATCTGATGGCCGGCCGCTCGCCAGACGACCTGGATCAGGACTATCTGGCCGCCGGCTTCGGCAATCGCTTGGGTTTCGGGGAAAAGCCGGCTCTGATTATCGTAGACTTTGTGATGGCGTATCTGGACCCGGAAGCGCCTCTCTATGCGGGCGTTGAGGGGGAACTCAAGGTCGCGGAGAATCTGCTGGCAGTAGCCCGGAATGCCGGCATTCCGGTGATTTTCACCAATGTCGAATATCAGGCCGGCGGTAAGGATGGCGGGCTGTTCTACCGCAAGGTCGGCGCCCTGAAATGCTTTGATAAGGGCAATCCTTTGGGCGCATTCCCGCCGACGCTGCAGCCGCAAGACGGCGAACTGGTGGTGACCAAGCAATATGCCAGCGCGTTCTTCGGGACGTCACTGGCGTCAACCCTGCGCGCCAACGGTTGCGATACCGCAATTATCGCGGGCGTGACTACATCCGGCTGTATTCGCGCCACCGCACTGGACGCATTGCAAAACGGGTTTGTCCCGGTCGTCGTTGCTGATGCTTGCGGGGACAGGGATGCGCGTGTCCATGACGCCAACCTGTTTGACCTGGCGGCCAAATATGCCGATGTGGTGATGTCTGACGAGGTGTTGGCTTATCTGGTCGGCTGAGCCTCTACTCCGCGGCTTCTTCCTGGCGCGCGGCTTCCCGCTGATAGCTGTCCCGATAGGTCTGAAGCGCCGAAAGAATATGCGCGACCATGACGGATTCCGCCCATTTGCTGTCCTTGGCATCAAGTGCCTGCACAAGCTCGCGGTGATGGGTATTGCTGCGCGAAAGATCCTCCCGGCCATAGGAGATAGCGGTTCTCAGAACAACCGGTTGCTCGACGAGCCGGCTCAGCATCAGGCCCAACCGTTCGCTGCCTGAGGCCTCGGTCAAGGTCTGGTGCAGGACCCGGTTGGCGGCGAGGAACTCCTCAATATCGGGCTCGGGCTGCCGGGCCGCGGCCCGGTCGATCCGGTCGCAGCAATCCCGCATGATCTCGATCTGTTCGGGCGTTGCCCGTTCTGCCGCGCGGCGGGCGGCATAGCCTTCCAACATGGCGCGCAAATCGAAAATGTCTTCGATGTCGACCATGGACCAGTCATTGACGAAGGTGCCGTGGTTGGGGACGACGGTAACATACAGGTCCGCGGCCAGACTGCGCAGGGCATCGCGGATCGGCGTGCGGCTAACCCCGCAGACTTCTGCCAGTTCTTCTTCCTTCAGGTGCGAGCCGGGTTCGAACTCCCCGGTGAGGATGCGTTCCCTGATCGCAAGGTAGGCTTTGTTGGTCGCATTGGACATCGATGGAGGGCTCCGCACGCGCTGGGGCGTCGCATCAGAAAAACGGGGCTGCAGGCTAATACCTTCAGCCATGATTTCATACAATTTAGCCGACTGAATCCTTGACGAGCAATAGGTTGTATACAATAGTGCGCCCAATTGGCATTCTGGCGCAGGCCAGAAGGACCGCTATTGAACCAGATTACAGGCCGGCGACGGACGCAGCATGAGCAAGCGCATTAAGATCATCGTCCCGATTCCGATGGATGACGCGGGGGTCGCCAATCGTGCGGCGCAGCTTCCGTCTTCCCAGATTGGGCCGGGCTATAGTGTTGATTTTGAAGCTGTTTCCTATGGCGCGGCCTTGGGCGATAGTTATTACGATGCGATGCTGATGGATATGTCGGTGTTCGAGGCTGGCCTGAGTGCCGAGGCCGACGGTTACGATGCGGTCTGTATTGATACGGTTAGCGACTCCGGGATGTATGCACTGCGCTCGCGGCTTAGCATTCCAGTTGTCGGTCCAGGTCAGGCGGCGATGCATACAGCCTGCATGCTGGGACAGAAGTTCAGCATCATCACCATGTGGGACGAGTGGTTCCACCTCTACAAAAAGACGCTCAATGAATATGGGCTTTGGCACCGCCTGGCGTCGATGCGGTCGATCAAGACCCGGCCTGATCTGTCCGAGCTGCTGGACGGCAAGGAAGAAGTCGTTTTCGCCAAGCTGGAAGCCGAGAGCCGCAAAGCGATCGAAGAGGATGGCGCCGACGTGATCGTCCTGGGGTCGACGACAATGCATCAATCACATGCCTATTTGTCACAAAAGCTGCCGGTGCCGGTAATCAACCCAGGTCTGATTTCCTACAAGCTGTGCGAAGTGCTGCTGGAGACCGGATTGACGCATTCAAAAGTCGCTTTTGCGTCGCCTGAAGCGCCCAATGACGACCAACTTGCAATAAGGAGTCAGGCCTGACCATGAGCCACGACGTAGAATGGCTGCGCACCAACTATCCGGCCGGGCCGGGTGCGCTGCCACCTTATGAGTATTACATCGATATCGTCACCAAGCGGTACTTCCATGGGGTCGACAACAAGCACATGGATATGGTGCTGGACTGTTTCCATCCGGATGCGACGCTGAAGGAGATGACGTCGGATACGCTGCATGAAGGCCGCGACGCGGGCATCAAGCGCATGTTCACCGACCTGTTCAACAATAATGGACGGATCTGGCACGGCAATTTCGTCCACACGGTCGATATCGTGGAGCAGGCAATCTGCTCCCAGTTTACGGTGGAGATCAGCCCACCTGTCGGATCGGAAGAATTCGTCTATCAAAACTGCAACCGCTTTTATCTACGGGACGGCAAGTTCGAGCGCGTCTTCGTTTATATGAGCGGCGATAACCTGCTGGTTTAGGGGGAAGGCGATGCAATATCAGTCCAGCCTGAACCGCGACGAATTGATCGAATTCGCCACCAAGACCTATTTTGGCAATGTCGACGCCAAGAACCTCGACGCTGTCCTCGACTGCTTCCACGACGAAGCGATCTTTACGGTTCAGACCGCTTTCACGGTCCATGATGGCAAAGATGCGCTGCGTGAGATGTTCACAAACTTCATGGGCGCCTACGAAACCATCATCCACCGCGACTTCGAGTGCACGGTGGATGAAAAGAACGGCCGCATTACCGCCAGTTTTGTCGCCGAACTGATCGATGCCGACGGCAATACCACACTGCTGGAAAACACCAATTTCTGGCGCGTCCGCGAGGACAAGTTCCAGGAGGTGTACGTCTATATGAGTGGTGCCAACGTACTGACCTGAATTCGCAGAGAACAAAGCGGGCATATGAACCCGCTATTGGAGACAAAACAAACCCGCAATGTCGGGACCCCTTGCAAGCCAGGGAGGCTGAGAGCATGAGTAAGACTTTAAACCCGATTTGGATGGCCGGTGTGGCCCTCTTGATCCTGCCGACACCGTTCAGCGGTTCGGCTTCAGCACAAGAAACCGGCGCCGCCTCGGGCCGCGAAACCATCACGGTTACTGCCCGTCAGGTTGAGGAATCGCTGCAGGACGTGCCGGGCACGGTCAACGTGCTGAGCAGTGATGTGCTCCGCACCGCCGGCGTCGAACGTGCCGAGGACTTCATCAATCTGGTGCCCGGCATCACGATCGTGGATGCCGCCGAGGTGGGTGACAGTCAGGTCAACATTCGCGGCATCAACGGCGCCCGCGATGCAGAGAATAGCTTTGCTTTCGTGCTCGACGGGATTCTGCTGACCAACCCGGCGTCCTTCAACCGCGAGTTTTCCCGTCTTAGCCAGATCGAAATTTTTAAGGGTCCCCAAGGCGCCATCTATGGCCGCAACGCGGCGGCCGGCGCCATTATCGTGACCACGAAAATGCCCGGAGACGAATTCGAAGCCGACGTGAAACTGAGCTTCGGCGGCGACAACACCTTCGTCGGTCATGCCGGGGTCAGCGGACCGATCGTCGAAGACAAGGTCTTCTTTGCGATCTCCGGCGATTACCGGGAGTCTGACGGGTTCTACCGGAACACATTCCTGGACAAGAAAGTCGTCGACGATTTCGAGAGCCAGAATATCGACGCCCGTTTTGTCTTCACGCCCAACGATGATCTGACCATCGATACCAAGTTCCGCTATGGCCAGGTCGATGCGGCGTCCATTTCGTTCAATGCGGCTTTTGCACTACCGTTCCTGGCTGATTTGTTCGGTGTGCCTGAGCTATTCGAAGATGTGAACGATCATAATTTCGTCTTCCAGCCGAACATCGACCCGCAGAATGACCAGAAGTCCTACGAAGCGTCGATCAAGGTCGACTACGACATGGACTTCGCCAATCTGACCACCTGGTTTCTGTACAGCGAAGTCGATCAGTCGCTTTCGGCTGACGGCACCAGCGGCGCATTCGGCTTCTTCAACGACGAGCCGAACTGCGAAGCGTCGGTGGCCCAGTTGACGACCTCGACACCGCTGCCGCCTCCCCAGTTCTTCGCGGGCATACCAGAGGCGTCTTTCCTGGGCCCCTACACGCCCAGCACCTGTGACGGTACCCAGTACCAGGAGCGCAACCAGAAAGACTTCAGCTTCGAAGCCCGCCTTACATCGAACAATGAAGGTCCGTTGCAGTGGCAGTTTGGCGTCTACTTCCTGGACATCGACCGTCAGGTCGGGGTCAATCTTGGGGTCGATCTTAACCAGGGTGTGCTGCCGCAGCTTTATGCACCTCCGGGATCAAGCAACCCGACGGAAGCGCTGTTGTGGGACGATTTCGACAGCACGGTCTACGCGGTGTTCGGCCAATTGATCTATGATGTGACAGAGGACTTTCAGGCCTCCGTCGCGCTGCGCTACGACCGTGAGGAGCGCAAAGTCACCAATCTGGTGCCTGTCGACGCGCGGACCCAGTTCCTGGTGTTCGACCTCAGCCAGGGCTTCATTGGTGGCGCGCCACTTAATCCGGGGCTTGATCCGTCCTTGAACCCCAATCTGAACCCCGATGGCAGCATCCCGGATCAGAAACGGGCGTTCGAGCAGATTCAGCCCAAGGTCAGCCTGACCTATGATATTAATGACGAGTTCACCCTCTTTGCCAGCTGGGGCATCGGCTTCAAGTCCGGTGGATTTAACAACGCCGGTAGCGCCGCCACAATTGACCTCTTTATCAACGGGGCGTCCGGCGGCAACGTGATCATCGAGGATGTGTTTGAAAAGGAAAAATCCAGCGCTTTCGAGGCAGGGCTGAAAGGCACGCTTCTGGACGGCCGGGTGCAAGTCGAAGCCGCAGGCTTCTTCACCGATGTCGATAACATGCAGTTCTTCGAGTTCTTCGTCGGTCCGTTCGGCCTGCTGCGCGTGGTCAACAATATCGACAGCGTGGACATTTATGGCGGTGAGCTCTCCATCAATGCAAACGTCACCGATTTCCTGACGATCTATGCTGCGGGCAGCGTCATCGAAAGCGAGATCAAATCGAACGCGTCTCGTCCGAACACGGTCGGCAACAAATCGCCCTATACGCCGGACTACACGATCAACGCGGGGTTCCAGGTGAACGCCCCCCTGGGCAATGGTGATATTGAGTTCGTCGGCCGTTTCGACTTCAATCTGGTGGGCCCGACCTGGTTCCACACGATCCAGAACAATTCGGTGCCGACCATACAGGGTGGCTTGCTTGGCGACTTCTCTATGGCCCGCCGCGATGCCTATCATACGATCAATATTCGCGCCGGCCTGCAGTCCGAAAACTGGGGTCTGACCTTCTTCATCGATAACGTCACCAATGAGCGTTATCTGGAAGAGGTGATCCCGGCGCCGGAATTCGGTGGTTCCTTCGTCCATCCCGGCACCGAGCGCCGGTGGGGTGTCGAACTGACAGCGCGGATTTAGTAAGCCTGAGGGCCGCATGGTGATCAGCCCTCTCCCCTTGGGAGAGGGCTGCAAGCGAAGCGAGTGGGTGAGGGACGGTCTCCGCGACAGAGTTTTGACCCTTATCGACGGATTGGGTTTCGTTCAGAAAGCGCCCCTCACCCCAACCCTCTCCCAAGGGGAAAGGGCACAGGGCGCATAGAAGGAGAGACGCCATGTGGATTTTCTATTCTCCGTTCCACACCTTTGTTCACAAGGTGCTGGTGACAGCCCATGAATGCGGCCACTGGGACGACATCACCTTTGTCGCTACCTTCCCGTTCAAGAACGGCGAGGGCGAGGACCAGGGCGACGCCTATTCCATTGCCGCGCTGAACCCGCTCGACAAGGTGCCGACCCTGGTGACCGATACCGGCCAGGTAGTCTATGGCAGCCAGGCGGCGTGCGAGTATCTGGACGGTACGGCAAAGGCCCGCAAAATGTATCCCGCGGCGGGCCCTGCCCGCTGGGATGCGGTGACCCGGCTGGCGTTGTGCGACACGATCTTCGAGCAGACAGTGGCCATGGTGATGGAGCAGTGGAAACCTGAGGATGAGTGGAACCTTGGCCTGTTCGAATGGCTGTGGCCGAAGTTCATCGCCGGCCTCGACAAGTTGGAAAACGACGCGCAGAGGGGGTGGGACGCCTTCGATATAGGCCATGCCTCCATGCTGCACGCCATCAGCTATCTGGGTTTCCGCGCCGAGTTTTATGAGGCGAAAGACCCGCTCTACCCCACGTTCAACTGGCGCGAAAACCGGCCCGCGCTCTCCGCATGGTTCGATGAAGCGATACAGCGTCCGTCCGTTCAATCGCACTATGAAAAGGATTTCGAGGGTGATTCCAGCGCTGAATTCTGCCAGGCGCAGGTGAGGGAAATCCTCGCCCTCCAGCGACAGAATGGCACAGGATGATCGATCTCTATTATTGGCCGACGCCTAATGGGCACAAAGTATCGATCATGCTGGAAGAAGTAGGCCTCGACTATCAGGTCCACCCGGTCAACATCTTGAAGGGCGATCAGTTCGACCCGGATTTTCTGAAGATCAGCCCCAACAACCGGATCCCCGCCATTGTCGATCAGGATGGGCCGGACGGGGCGCCCTATGCGCTTTTCGAATCAGGTGCGATCCTGATCTATCTGGCGGAAAAGACCGGCATACTTTGGCCACAAGAGCCGACTGAGCGTTACGACGTGCTGCAATGGCTGTTCTTCCAGAATGCCAATGTCGGGCCGATGTTTGGCCAGTGTGGCCATTTTCAGGGCTATGCGCCGGAGCCTGTTCCCTATGCCATTGAGCGCTATCACAATGAAACGCTGCGGCTCTATGGCGTGATGGACAAACGGTTGGGAGCGCGCGCCTATCTGGCTGGGGATGTCTATTCGCTGGCCGATGTGGCGACCTATCCGTGGTGCATGCCCGTAATCCGGGACCTGCACAAAGTGGATGTTGCCCAATTCCCCAACGTCAATCGCTGGCTCGACGATATTGCCGGGCGCCCTGCGGTACACCGGGGTACTTCGCTGCTGGCGGACGTGATGAAAATCGGCGATCCGGATGACGAAACGCGTGAGGCATTCTTCGGCACGCAGCAGTTGGAACGGCGCTAGCTTATTAGCGATCGGATTGATGCCGACCCCCTCACCCGGTCCTCGTTGTGCTCGAACCACCCTCTCCCGCGGGGGAGGAGCGAGGGTGAGCATCGCGAAGCCGAGCAGGGTGAAGGGGCACCGCGGCCGTTTTGTGTCTTTCCGTTCGGAGCCAGCAATCGTATTGAGACCTGTTCAGGTCAGTCGCCTGCGACAGCAATCGCATCCACCTCAATCATCAGTTCGGGGAGTGCGAGTGACCTCACCTCAACAATCGTATCGGCCGGGTAGGGTGGCGTGAACCACCTGCGCCGTAACTCGACGATCTTGGTGAAGTGGGTCATATCGGTCAGATAGATGGTGACCTTGATCAGCCGGTCCAGCCCGGAGCCAGCGTGTTTCAACAGCATCTCAATATTCTTCATTGTCTGCGCGGCCTGGACGTCGAAATCTCACGCGCCGATGATGTTTCCGTCCAGATCAAGCGCCGCCTGACCGGACAAAAAAATCAGATCACCCATTCTGTAGCCCTGGGCGATGCAAAAGGGCTCGAACGGATCGGGGTCGGTCTTGATAAGCTGGGGATCCATCAGGCACTCCGGGAAGAAGGGGTAAGAAGATGAAGGCAGTCTACTACGAACGGTTCGGCGAGTCCGAGGTCTTGCAACTCGGGGACCTGCCCATGCCCAAACCCGGTCCGGGCGAAGTGCTGGTCAATGTTGCCGCCGCCAGCGTGAACCCGATTGACTGGAAGCTGCGCGAGGGGTTCTTCGACGGCGTTTTCCCGCACGAATTTCCTGTTATTCCCGGCTGGGACCTGGCCGGGCGCGTCGCTGCGCTTGGGGAGGGCGCCACCGGATTTTCGCCTGGGGACCGGGTCTATGCCTATTGCCGTAAGCCGGTGGTACGGGCCGGTACCTACGCGGAGTATGTCGTGGTTGATGCTGATGTCCTGGCGCCCAGCCCCGCTAATCTCTCGGATGTTGAAGCCGCGACGATCCCGCTGGTCGGATTGACCGTCTGGCAGTCGCTGTTTGAGTTTGCTGGTCTCAAGGCAGGTCAATCGGTGCTGGTTCATGCGGGGGCGGGCGGGGTTGGCAGCCTAGCCGTGCAATTGGCTGCCCATGCCGGTGCGCGTGTTTTCGCGACGGCCAGTGCCGCCAACGCCGATTATCTGCTCGAATTGGGGGCGTCGCGGGCGATCGACTACAAGATTGAGAACCTGTCCGTTGTACAGCGGTTCGAGGTGCCGGCGGGCTTTGACGTCGTGTTCGATACGGTCGGCGGCGATGTCCTTGCCGCCAGCTATGGTCTATTGAAGCCCGGCGGCGCGCTGCCGGCGCTCAACGACGAACCGGATTCCCAAATTTGTGAGGCCAAGAGTATTCGCGGCCTGCGGCTATTTTCTGAACCCAATGGCGCGCATCTGCGCCGGTTGACGGCGCTCATTGATGAAGGCGCGCTCAAACCCTCTGAGATTGAGGTCTTTCCGTTGAAGCAGGCTGCCGAGGCCATGGACCTGTCGCAGGCTGGCCATGTGCGCGGCAAGCTGGTGCTCGACATCGGCGCATCGTAGCCCAAGACCCATGCAATAAAGACAGGGCTGTTAAGCCGTTGATCCTGATCAAGGTCCGCGAACCGTAGCGGGTCAATTCTCTGTGTGTCTTTAAGAGGCCCTGCCGACTTTGCATGACGGCAGGCAACAGAGGAGTACCATTTTGATGAACGGCCCCGTGCGCGCGGTTTTTGCGTTTTTTCTGGCTATTGGAGCGATCGGCGTGGCGACGTCTGCCCACGCCGAGTTGCGATATATCCCATCTGTCAGCAACCCGCTCTTCAATGAGAGTCCGCTGATCACGACGGAAGCCCGGCCGATCTATTTTCACCACGATATTCCCAATGACTTCCTGACCGGTGGCGGCAATGTTGATGTGGGTGCGCTGCAGTTCCGCATCGCCCTAACGGACCGGCTGGCCATCATCGCCACCAAGGATGGCTATGCGGATATCGAATTCGCCGGTGTGCTGCCCAATGATGACGGTTTTGCCAACATCGCAGCCGGGCTGAAATATGCCCTGATCCTGACGGATGATATGGCCCTGACCGTTGGCCTGCGCTACGAGATTCCGCTGGGTAGCCTTGATACGGCAGGGATCAACCTGCAGGGCGGTGGCGACGGTTTCCTGAACCCGTTTATCACGGCGCTGAAACAGGTCGGGAAGTTTCAGATTCAGGCCAGCGCCAATGCGAATATCGCGCTGGATAGTAACCATGACAGCTCGCTCTTTGTGTTTGCGCTGCACATGAACTACGAGGTCACACCTAATTTCTATCCGCTGCTTGAATTCAACGTATTCTCTGTCATCGACGAAGGCACGCGGACACCGCTCGACTTTGAAGGCTTTGATCTGGTCAACTTTGGCTCGGTCGACAGTGGCACGGTTGCGACCATTGCGGCCGGGGCCCGGTTCCCGATCACCGAAAACTTCATGCTCGGCACGGCGTTCGAGATCCCGGTAACCAATCGTGAAGACATCACCAACTGGCGTGTCTATGTAGACGCGGTTGTCACATTCTAGCACCATACTTGACCTGAAAGTTTAGAGGGGACCATGGGTTCAGCAGTCTATTTTGGATGGATGGGTTTTATTGCCCTTGCAGCACTTGTGCTTGCGTCGATGGCCCATGACAGCCTGTTCGCGGCTCATGCCTGGATCGTTTGCGCGATGGCGGTGATTGCCACCGTCATCGGACTAAGGGTCTTTGATCCCGAAGGCCGGCCGAAGCCGGACACCGGAAAATACATGGACGGTGTCGTACGTGCAGGGGTTATCGCTACGATCTTCTGGGGTATGGCCGGTTTTCTGGTCGGCCTGATCCTGGCGCTTCAGCTGGCGTTTCCGGCGCTGAACTTCGACCTGCAATATACCAATTTCGGGCGTCTGCGGCCGCTGCATACATCGGCGGTGATCTTTGCCTTCGGCGGCAATGCGTTGATTGCCACGAGCTTTTATATCGTACAGCGCACCTGTCAGGCGCGTCTGGCCTTCGGCAACCTGGCCTGGTTCGTTTTCTGGGGATACCAGGTCTTTATCGTGCTGGCGGCGACCGGCTATCTGCTCGGCGTCACCCAGAGCCGCGAATACGCTGAACCCGAATGGTATGTCGACATCTGGCTGACCATCGTCTGGGTGGCCTATCTGGCGGTCTTCCTGGGCACGCTGATCAAGCGCAAGGAACCGCACATCTATGTGGCCAACTGGTTTTTTCTGGCCTTCATCGTCACCGTGGCGATGCTGCACATCGTCAATAATATGGCCGTGCCGGTGTCGTTCCTGGGCTCCAAAAGCTACTCGCTTTTTGCCGGGGTGCAGGATGCGCTGACCCAGTGGTGGTATGCCCATAACGCGGTCGGGTTTTTCCTAACGGCCGGTTTCCTGGGCATGATGTACTATTTCGTGCCGAAGCGGGCAGAGCGGCCGGTTTATTCGTACCGGCTCTCCATCGTGCACTTCTGGTCGCTGATCTTTCTCTATATCTGGGCGGGGCCGCACCATCTGCACTATACCGCGCTGCCTGATTGGGCGCAGACCCTGGGCATGGTGTTCTCGATCATGCTCTGGATGCCCAGCTGGGGCGGCATGATCAACGGGCTGATGACCCTGTCGGGGGCGTGGGACAAGCTGCGCACCGATCCGGTGATCCGCATGATGGTCATCGCCATCGCCTTCTACGGTATGAGCACCTTTGAAGGCCCGATGATGTCGATCAAGGCGGTCAATTCCCTCAGTCACTATACCGACTGGACCATCGGCCATGTGCATTCCGGTGCGCTGGGCTGGGTCGGCATGATCACCTTTGGCGCCATATATTTCCTGGTGCCCAAGCTTTGGCAGCGCGAAGAGCTCTACAGCCTGCGGCTGGTCAACTGGCATGTCTGGCTGTCGACCCTGGGCATCGTGCTTTATGCCTCGGCCATGTGGGTCAGCGGCATCATGCAGGGGTTGATGTGGCGCGCCTATGACAGCCTGGGCTTCCTGGAATACAGCTTTGTCGAATCCGTGGAGGCGATGCATCCGATGTATCTGATCCGGGCCGGTGGCGGCCTGCTCTACCTGCTGGGCGCGATCATCATGGTCTACAATGTTTGGCAGACCATCAGGGGCCGCACCCGCAATGAAGTGCCGATGGGCTTTGCCGCCCCGGCCAGCGCATAGGGAGGCCGCCATGAAGTTCTCCCACGCAGCCGTTGAAAAGAATGCCACCCTGTTATTGGTGCTCAGTTTCCTGGTGGTGACCATTGGCGGCATTATCGAGATCGCGCCGCTGTTCTACCTGGAAAACACCATCGAAAAGGTGGAAGGCATGCGCCCCTATACGCCGCTGGAGCTCAAGGGCCGCAACATCTATGTCCGTGAGGGTTGCTACGCCTGTCACAGCCAGATGATCCGGCCGTTCCGTGACGAGGTTGAACGCTATGGCCACTACAGCCTGGCGGCTGAAAGTGTCTATGACCATCCGTTCCAATGGGGCTCGAAACGAACCGGGCCGGATCTGGCGCGGGTCGGCGGCCGTTATTCCGACGAATGGCATGTCCAGCATATGAAGGATCCACGTTCGATCGTGCCGGAATCGATCATGCCGGGCTATCCGTTTCTGGCCGAGACGAAACTGCGCACAGACGATGCCGAAGCGCACCTGAAAGCCAACGCGGCGGTCGGCGTGCCCTATAGTGAGGAGATGCTCGCCAACGCGACCGCTGACATGATCGCCCAGGCCGATCCGAACGCGGACGGCGCATCGGGCCTCGAAGAGCGGTATCCCAACGTCAATATCCGCGATTTCGACGGCAACCCGGACGAGATTACGGAGATGGATGCGTTGGTCGCCTACATGCAGATGCTGGGGACCCTGGTCGATTTTTCGGTCTATCAGGCCGAAGAGAATTACCGGTAAGGGGGGCGGTCATGGACTATGAAGCGCTAAGACACTTTGCTGACAGTTGGGGCCTGCTTTATCTGGTGCTGCTGTTTGTCGGCATGATCGCTTTCGTCTTTCGGCCCGGGTCGAAGAAGAAATATGAACGCAACGCCGAAATCCCGTTGAGGGAGGACTAGAGCTATGTCGGACGTTGATCGCGACGAAGTCACCGGTACCGATACCACAGGCCATGAGTGGGACGGCATCAAGGAACTCAACACGCCGCTGCCGCGCTGGTGGCTGTGGACCTTTTACGCAACGGTGATCTGGGCAATTGGTTACATGGTGCTCTACCCGGCGTGGCCGCTGATTGAGAGCGCCACACCGGGCGTGCTGGGCTGGTCCAGCCGCGCCGAGCTGACACAGGAAGTCGCAACCGCCTATGAAGAACAGGGCGAACTGCGCCAGGCCATCGAGGCAAGTTCGCTCGAAGAAATCAGGAGCGATCAGGATTTGCTGCAGTTCGCCGTCGCCGGCGGCCGGTCGGCCTATGCCGTCAA
This sequence comes from Alphaproteobacteria bacterium, assembly GCA_046290575.1. GTDB lineage: Bacteria > Pseudomonadota > Alphaproteobacteria > SMXS01 > SMXS01 > JANQQJ01. The sequence continues at coordinate 673,446 of JBKAGX010000001.1, forward strand.
CTGTGTGCAATGCCACGGCTCTGGCGCGGCGGGCGATGTCGGCTATCCGAACCTGAATGATGATGCCTGGCTCTGGGGCGGTACGCTGGACGATATCTATTTCACGCTGAAGCACGGCATCCGGTTCGAGCAGGATTTCGATACCCGCTTCTCCGAAATGCCGGCCTTCGGACGCGATGAATTGCTTGATGACGAGCAGATCAACGATGTGTCTGACTATGTGCTGTCGCTTTCGGGCCTGGAACACGATCCGGCTGCGGCGACTCGCGGGCAGGCGGTTTACCAGCAAGAATGCGTCATCTGTCACGGCGAAAGCGGCGGCGGTGATCGGACACAAGGGGCGCCGGCGCTGAATGACGCCATCTGGCTTCACGGGGGGGACAAAGAGACGATCGTCGACGTGGTCACCAATTCAAGGCGTGGTGTGATGCCGGCCTGGGGCCACCGGCTTGACGATGCGACGATCAAGAAACTGACCATTTATGTGCATGCTCTGGGCGGGGGGGAGCAGACGGCACCGGCTGAGCCGCTCGCAGGCGGCGAATAGAGGACCCCATGCTTAAATCCGTGGAGAACGCGGACAAACCTGTCGACCGGATTGACGTTGATCCGGTCAACAAAAAGGAAAACCGCAGCCTCTATCAGGCGCGTATCAAGGTGTTTCCCAAGCGGGTCAGCGGCACCTTCCGGCGCTTGAAGTGGTACGTGATGGCGATCACGCTGGGTATCTATTATCTCACGCCCTGGATCCGCTGGGACCGTGGGCCCTATGCGCCGGATCAGGCCGTACTGGTCGATATTCCGGGGCGGCGGTTTTACTTTTTCTTCATCGAGATCTGGCCGCAGGAGTTCTATTACATCGCGGGCCTCTTAATTATGGCGGGCGTCGGCCTGTTTCTGGTCACCTCGACGGTGGGGCGCGCCTGGTGCGGCTATACCTGCCCGCAGACCGTCTGGGTCGATCTTTTCCTGGTGGTCGAACGCGCCATTGAGGGCGACCGTAACGCCCGTATCAAACTCGATAAGGGCCCGTGGACTGGCGACAAGATCGCCAAACGCCTCTCGAAGCACACCATCTGGCTGATCATTGCTTTGGCCACGGGCGGGGCCTGGATTTTCTACTTTGCCGACGCGCCGACACTGGCGCGGGATTTCATTGCGTTTGACGCACCCGCGGTCGCCTACATAACGGTCGGAATTCTAACGGCAACCACCTACATTTTTGGCGGCCATCTGCGGGAACAGGTCTGCACCTATATGTGCCCGTGGCCGCGGATTCAGGGAGCCATGCTCGACGAGGATTCGCTGACCGTCACCTATAATGACTGGCGCGGCGAGCCGCGCTCACGGCATCGGAAATCCGTGGATGATCAACTCGTGGGCGATTGCGTGGACTGCAACCAATGTGTTGCGGCCTGCCCGATGGGGATCGATATCCGCGACGGCCAGCAACTGGAGTGCATCACCTGTGCGCTGTGTATCGACGCCTGCGACAGTGTGATGGACAAGGTCGGGTCGCCGCGCGGGCTGATCTCCTATTCGACGCTTCAAGACTACAATGCCAGTACGCGGGAGGCTCCGAAACATACAAGCGTGCGCTCTTTCATCCGCCCACGCACCTTCGTCTATACCGCTTTCTGGGCGATGATTGGACTGGTGATGCTTTACGCGCTGCTGACCCGCGACCGGCTGGACATCAATGTGCTGCATGATCGGAACCCGCTGGCAGTCACCCTGTCGGATGGCACGGTGCGCAACGGCTACACGGTGAAGATCCTCAACATGGAGGCGCAGCCGCGTACCTTCTCGCTTGCGCTGGAGGGGCTGCCCGGCGGCTTCATGGCGCTGGCGGCCGGCGATGGTAAGCGGTCCCGGGAGCTTGAGATCCCGGTCGGGCCGGACGAGGTGCACACAATCAAGGTCTATGTCACGGCGCCGCGTTCCGCACTGGAAGGCCAGGAGACCGATTTCGGCTTCGTCGTGGAGGATCTGGGCGGCGACGAACGCGCAGCCTATGATGCAATCTTCTCAAGGGACAACCGCTAATGACACAGGCAACCCGCAAACCAAAGGAATTCACCGGCAAGCATATGCTGCTGTCAATCCTGGCGTTTTTCGGGGTCATTGTTGCCGTCAACCTGACACTGGCCTTCTTTGCTACCGGCAGCTGGACGGGGCTGATCGTCAAGAACAGCTATGTCGCCAGCCAGGAATATAATGATGTGCTGGAAGCAGCCAAGGCGCAGGACGCCATGGGCTGGAGCAGCCAAGCGGACTATGCGGACGGTGTTGTCTCATTTCGTTTGCAGGACAAGACTGGCAACGCGGTGACAGGCTGGCAGGTAAAGGCCAGTCTGACCCGTCCCACCCATGAAAATGACGATCACGGCTTAACGCTGGCTGCCATGGGTGATGGTGGCTATCAGGGCGTGGTTGAATTGGCGCCGGGCGCGTGGAATCTCGAAATCGACGCGGTCTCCAGCACCGGCCAGACCTATCGTCAGATATATAGATTGTGGGCGGATCCGGATGCCTAGCTCCTCGCCAGCGGGGGATTGGGCGCGCGAGGTCGCGCCGGGCATCCTGCATATGGATCTTATTGCACCGGGCATCCACTGCGCCGGGTGCGTCAGCCGGATCGAGAAGGGCCTGGCCGATTATCCGGCGATCACCAACGCTCGCGTGAACCTTTCCACCAAACGGATCGGGATCGACTGGCGGCAGGGAGAAAGCGATCCCGATCAATTGATCGACGCCGTTGGTGCGCTGGGCTTCGAGGCCAAGCCGTTCGATGCGGCACGGTCCGGCAGCTCAGCACGAGAGGCGACCGGACGCCAGCTGTTGAAGGCGATGGCTGTCGCCGGCTTTGCCATGGCCAATATCATGCTGCTGTCGGTCTCCGTGTGGTCCGGAGCGGAAGGCGCGACGCGGGACATGTTTCACTGGGTTTCGGCCCTTATCGCGCTACCGGCGATTGCCTATGCGGGCCGCCCGTTCTTTTCCTCGGCCTGGAGCGCGATCAAGGCGCGGGCGCTCAACATGGATGTGCCGATTTCGCTGGCGGTTCTGCTTGCCGCTGGGATGAGTTTGGCGGAAACCATGCGCGGGGCGCAGCACGCCTATTTCGATGCCGCGGTCATGTTGCTGTTCTTCCTGCTGGTCGGGCGCTTTCTCGATCATATGATGCGGGCGCGGGCGCAGTCCGCGGTCACCCAGCTTCTGGCGCTCACCGCGACGGGTGCGACGGTTGTACGGAATGATGGATCGCGCGCCGTGCTGCGCGTCGACCGGATCGAGCCCGATATGCTGGTGGCGGTGACGGCTGGTGAACGCGTCCCGGTCGATGGCGAGATTGTCGACGGCACAAGCGACCTCGACCGTTCCATGGTGACCGGCGAGGCAACGCCTGAACCGGTTTCCCCGGGCGATAACGTCCATGCGGGCACAATGAACCTGACCGGGCCGCTGACGTTGAAGGTGACTGCCGCGGGCGAAGACACCTTCCTGGCTGAGATCGTGCGGCTGATGGAGGGCGCCGAGCGCAGCAAAGGCCGCTATGTGCGGCTGGCGGACCGGGCCGCGCGCTTCTATGCGCCTTCGGTTCATGCGCTGGCAGCCATCACCTTTGTCGGCTGGCTGCTGTGGACCGGCGGTGACTGGCATATGGCGCTGCTGATTGCGATCAGCACGCTCATTATCACCTGCCCCTGCGCGCTGGGACTGGCGGTCCCTGCCGTACAGGTGGTGGCCAGCGGGGCCCTGTTCCGCAGGGGCGTGCTTGTCAAGGATGGCGCGGGGCTGGAAAAACTGGGACAGATCGACACGGTAATTTTCGACAAGACCGGTACGCTGACCCTGGGGGAACCTGGCCTGACGGCTCCGGTCGCGGTCGATCTGGACGATCTTTCGCTCGCTGCGGGGTTGGCACAGAACAGCAGCCACCCGCTGTCGCGGGCATTGGCTCGCGCGGCGCGGGAGCGGGGAATTGTGCCTGCGCGCGTCACAGACATTTCGGAAATTCCGGGCCATGGCCTTGAAGGGCGGTCGGGTGATATTCGCATTCGCCTGGGCCGGCCCGACTGGTGTGGCGAGGACCCAGAAGATCATGACGGCATGGCGCTCTGTCTTCAGGCAGGGGACCGGGCACGGGCTGTGTTCCACTTCACCGATAGGCTACGGCCTGACACGGAGGCTGCGTTGAAGGCACTGCGGGACCGGGGCATCCGTCCGGAAATTCTATCCGGTGATGCCGAAGGCGCGGTCGAAGCCGTTGCTGACACGCTGGGCGTGACACGGTATCGCGCGGCCCAGACGCCTCAGGACAAGCTCGCTTATATCGATCGTCTGGCGGCAGAAGGGCGTCGGGTGCTGATGGTCGGTGATGGCATCAACGATGCACCCGCACTGGCGGCCGGGCATGTGTCCATGGCGCCTGCCAGCGCGTCCGATATCGGGCGCACCGCCGCGGACTTCGTCTTCACCGGCGACAGCCTGATGCCGGTGGTGCAAAGCCTCGACGTGGCGCGCGCCAGCAACCGGCTGGTCCAGCAGAATTTCAGCCTGGCGTTGATCTACAATTTCATTGCCATTCCCATTGCCGTGCTCGGGTTTGTCACGCCGCTGGTGGCAGCGGTGGCCATGTCGGCGTCATCGATTGTCGTGACCGGCAACGCGCTGCGGCTACGCTGGATCAAGCTGCCCGAGGCTCATGCCCTGCACCGCAGCAAAAGAAGCTCCGAGACACCGGCCACGGTTAAGCGGGCAGCGGCGTGACCAATTTGATCATTCTGATACCGGTCGCGTTGTTTCTGGGCGGGCTGGGACTGGTCGCCTTCATCTGGGCGCTACGCCACAACCAGTTCGATGACCTTGATGGCGCGGCTGTACGTATCCTTGATGAGGATGAGGACGAATAATTAAGGGGACAGTATACTTAATTCAATTGAGGGAATTAAGTATACTGTCCCCTTAATTACCCCAAATTATGAGACACCCGGCGCGCCGGTTTCTTCAGCTATCTCGGTAATCCGTTGCCGCACGCCGGTCTTGTGCTTGAACCAATAGGCGTTGATGGCGAGGAATTCCTCTGAGGCGCGGGGGAGGGCCTTGTCCGAAAAAATTGCCCCCATGCTGCAGGCTTCAGCGCAGGCACCGCAATCAGAGCAGCGATTTGGATCGATGAAAGACATCACATCGGCGTCTTCCGCAAAGATGCAGAACTCCGGGCAGACCTCCATACAGGCCTGGTCTTTAACACCGATGCAGGCCTCGGTCACAACGTAGGTCATGACCGGGCGCTTAACGCCTTACTCTGCCGCAGCGCGCTGATTGGCGCCCCGGAACAGATCATTGATGTCGTCGTCATCGGTGTCCAGGATCCGTTGCACCCAGCCATGGAACGTCTGGCCGCCGCCTTCGTTGCGCCCGAACAGCACCTTGTCGAGCCCGCCAGCTTCCAGCGCCCGCTGCTGCCGCAGGCCGGTGCCGTAATCCTCGGTCTCCACGACATATTCCAGCAGCTTGAACTGCCGTTCGGCCTCAATGATCTCGGCTTCGGTAGGTTCGGACTCCATCAGATAATACTGGGTGGTGAAGGATTCGCCCGGTGTGTCGCCCGGGAACAGCTGCGAGATCATCACACTGCGCCCGCCACCCATGAAAGACGCGATCGAGATGTGCGGGAAGATGGTCCAGACTCCCATCATCAGGGTTGTCATGTCCCATTGGTCTTCCGGCACATCCTCAAGGCTGATCATGTGCCGCGACGGTGAGGTGACGCGCTGGTGCGGGCCCCAGGCGTGATAGAGCGCCTGGTTCGACATGTCCGCGCCGAACGTATCCCGGTGCAGCACCGGCAGATGGTACAGATCCAGATAGCCGTCATAGGCGATTTTCCAGTTTGGGCCCCGCACGGTCCGTTTCTGGAACAGGTGCCAGTCGTCGAAGCCGAATTCCGCCAGCAATTCATCATAGCCGGACAGGAAGGGTTCGATCTCCAGTGTCGAGTCCGGATCGAGAATGGCCCAGATCAGCCCGGCGCGTTCCAGCGTCGGCAGTTCTTTCAGGCCGTAATCGTCGGTGTCGATATTGCCGAATTCCTCGCGCGAGGCGACGGCGACCAGCTTGCCTTCCCGGTCAAAGGTCCAGCCATGATAGGGGCAGGTGAAACGCTTGGCGTTGCCGCACTCGCTGATCACCACATTGGTGCCCCGGTGTGTGCAGCTGTTGATAAAACTGCGAACCACGCCATCGGCGCCGCGCGTCAACAGCACGGGAACGCCGACGGCTTCCATCGATTTGTAATCGCCGTTCTTGGGCAGTTCCGCCGTCGGCGCCAGCATCAGAGGGACGCGTTTGAAGACGTCATCGATTTCCTGCTCGAAGCGGGTCTGGTCGAAATAGTTGGCAGCGGGGACTTCATAGACGTCATCCGCCAGCGTCACCGTGCCGTGCTTGGCGTGCTCAATGTTTTCGCGCGCCATCTTGATCAGTTGTTCTTTGGACACCCTGATTCTCCCTCAAGTCTCCCAATCATGGGTGACTTTAAGAGCCGGTGGCGACGCCGCATTGATTTCGGTCAGTTCTCCGGGCAGCGTTGCGCGTAAGCGACTACGCTGCCCAGAAATCATAGACCGGGTCGTTGGGCACCTTGCCGCCCCGGGTTTTCAGGTCGGCCAGCATGCCGTCCTCGCCCTGATCGGTGGTCGGCTGGTTGCTTTCCCAATCCATGACGAAGGTCCGGTGCGTGCATTTCCACGTTCCGCCGCGTTTTTCGAATTTGTCGAGATAGCGCCCCCCAACAAAGTTATCGATGAAGCCATCCTCTTCGGGAACCTTGCTGAAGGCGATGACATAGGTTTCGGCGACAGCGTGGTCGCCGCGCACCTCGATCCATTCGTTGGTGACGTGGTGCGACATGGCCGGGCGGTCTGCGGTGAAGCCCAGGATCATGTCGGCGAATTCCGTGGCGGGTCCCTCGAAGACACCGACATTCACGCTCGCGCCCGGCCACCAAAGCGAGTCCATAAGCGCACGGTCACCACGATCGATCGCCCGGGCCTGACCGAGGATGATTGTGTGGATGTCCTGTTTCGCCAGCGCCTCTTCGGCTTTACGGATCAGGTCGTCATTCATACTGGTTTCCTTGGTTGGCTGCGCGTTCATTTCAGATTGCCATTGATCGAGCAATTGCGTGCCCGGGTCAGCCCCGCGGTTGCCGCCGCGATTGTGGATCGAGTCGTCATAATGCGGATCACCGCTGCCGGTTTCCGGCCATTGGACGTTCCAGTCCAGCACATACGTCCGGTGCGCGATGCACCAGGTGCCGTTCTGCTTTTCGTGCCGGTCGAGATAACGCCCCCCGAAGATGCTGTGCTTGTGACCATTGTCGGTCGGCGTTGGGGTATAGGCCCAGATATAGCTCTCTGACTTGGCGCGGTTGCCGTCCACCTCGATCCAGACATTGCTGGGCCGATGCAGGCTCACAGGCGCATCTATATCCCGTGCGGCCAGAATGTTCGCCAGCCCGGTTGCGGGGCCGTTGAAGAAGCCGTAGGCGACCTCGGCCCCGGGTTTATAGACGCTGTTGATCAGCGCGCCGTCTCCCCGGTCGATGCCGCGGCTATGCGCCTGGATCGTTTTGGCAATGTCGGCGCGGTCGACGATGTCCTGCAGGGCGGCTTCAAGCCCGGCGTCAGGCTTGGACGCGGTCATCGCCGCCCTTCGATATAATCGTTCAGCACCTCGTGAAAGCGGCGCACCCGGCTTTCCTGGCCGCTGAGAATTGCGTCGGAATAGCCGCGCGAGTGGAAGCCCGCCTGCTGGCCGATGGCGACGCTGAGGTCTTGGATCAGGAACGAGTCCATCATGTCCGGGATCGGCTGGCCGCTGCCATAGGGGATGAATTCGAATTCAGCCTCTTCCATCGGCCGTTCGCCGCAGATGGTCATCACGCTATCCTCGCCTTCGATCCGGGGCACAATCGCCCAATAGTCGAAGGTGCATTTCTCCGGATCGGTCGGGTGCGGCTCGGTGCGGAAGAAATGCATGCCCTCAAATGTCGCCGTCAGCGTCACATTGGGAAACAGGGTGTGGTGAAAATAGTCGGTCAGCTCGTTGTCGTCATAGGCTTCATAATGCTTGAAGCCGCGTGCCGGACCCAGCTTGCGCATCTGCTGTTGCAGGGCTTCGCGGCCTTCGCGTGCCCGGCCTTCAAAATCCGCCGGGTCCAAGTCCCAGGCCTGCAGCATCCCGGCCCAAACGTCTTCGACCGCGTTGGGCACGTCAGCGCGCATGGACGGCTGCCCCAGCTCGATCATCCGGTTGTGGCCGTTGGGATAGGCTTCGAATACCGTGGCCTTGTAGTCCTCGTCCGTATTGGCGCGCAGCTGCGGGTGCACCGTTGGCAGGTGATAGGACTCGTTGAAATTGTCCGACGTGAATTTCCAGTTCGCATCGACGTCGAATTGCCGCCAGATCACCCGGACCCAGTCCTTGATGGGCCGGTTGGCAAACAGGTCCGGGATTGGGTCCAGGAAGTCCAGCAGCGCCGGCGCGTTCGGGTCCATCGAATACCAGACGAAGCCGCCCCAGGTGTCGCACGGTACCTCCACCATGGACACCCGCCCGCAGGGGTCACCGCCTTCGAAATCGTCCGGGTCCTGGGCGTGTTTCAGCACGCCGTCAGCACCATAAACCCAGCCGTGGTAAGAGCAGACGAAATCCCCGCTGCCCTCGTTCGACCAGACCAACCGGTTTCCGCGGTGCTGGCAGCTGTTATAGAAGGCACGGATGCCGCCATTGGCCTGGCGGACCATGATGACCGACTCGCGCAGAAAGTTGTGGACGACATAGTCACCGGGTTCCGGCATCTGGCTCTCGCGTCCGCCCACATGCCAGACACGGGTCCACATATGGTCCCACTCTTTCTGGGCGAACTCCTTTGAATAGTAGCGGTCACCGGTGATCGGATCGCCGCGCAGAAAGTTCGGATCGCCGGCATCGACCGGCGGTGTGCGCATGATGGTTGCCATGATTGCCTCCCCTGAACCCCGAGATTGCGCCAGCATGCCACAGCGGGACCGGGTTGGAAAAGCTGTTAAAGTCACGCGTGCTGGACAGGCTGCCCCAGGCCCTGCAAAGTAATGACCGGGCAAGAGGGTAGCGCAGGGGAGAGGTCATTGCGGCACGGATTGGTGTTTTCAGGTGGTGGCACGACCATGCAGGAGATGGTCGCACTCGCCAAACAGGCCGAAGATGCAGGTATCGACTCGATCTATCTGTGCGAAGCATGGCGCAGCGGTTTTGTCGGTCTGGCGGCAATCGCCATGGCAACCGAACGGGTGGAGATCGGCCCCTATATCCTGAACGCTTATGGCCGGTCGCCCTGGCTGACGGCAATGAGTGCAATCGATCTCGATGAACTGAGCGGCGGTCGGCTGGTACTCGGCATCGGCACGGGAAACAAGCACATCAATGAAGACTGGCAGGGTATCGCGCAGGAGCGACCGCTTCGTAAAATGTCGGAATACATCGAGGTGTTGAAGCAGGCGGTCAGTACCCCTGTCGGTGAGATGGTAGCGTATGAAGGAGAGATGCACCGGATGAACTGGCCGCCTGCTGTGCCGCTGCATCGGCCCAGCATTCCGGTCTATCTGGCAGCGCTCTATCCGAAAATGACGGCGGTTGCCGGCCGGGTGGCGGACGGGATTGCGCTGGGGGCCTTGCTCTCGGCACCTTATGTGAAGGAAGTCATCCTGCCGCGGTTCCGTCAGGCGGCGGCCGAGTCGGGCCGTGACCCGGATAGTCTGGGCGTCACCATGGCGCCCTTTGTGTCGGTCGGTCAGGATGGTGAGGCGGCGCGTCAGGCCGCGCGCGAGGCTATCTGTCATCTCTACGCGCCACTGCCGCATCCCTATTACGACTATGTGTTGCGCGAACAGGGATTCTCCAAAGCCGCTGATGCCGCGGCTAAATACGTGCCGGAAGGGCAGATGGAAAAGGCGATGGAGGCGTTCACGGATGACATCGTCGACACCGTCACGATCAATGGCACCATCGAGCAGGCGCGGGCGCAGATCGACGCTTATGAGGGCGCGGTGGACCAGACCCTGTTCGTCAATGTGAACTACTCCGGCACGTCGCCAGAAGCGCTGCAGGCCGGGTTTCAGGACCTGATTACATTGGGAACATCGAAATGAGCATGCTTTTCGGACCCTTTGTCCAACAGGGCTATATTGTGCCGGACCTGGACGCCGGGATCGCCCATTGGGCGGCGCGTGGCATCGGGCCGTTTCTGGTCATTCCCAGCGTTCGGATCGCGGGCGCGCATTATGGCCGGGGCACCATGACCCACATCACAGCGGCCTTTGCCATGTCCGGCGATCAGCAGATTGAACTGATCCAGCCCCATGATGACACCGGCCCCAATATCTATAGCGACTACCTCGCCGAGCACCCGGAGGGCGGCATGCAGCATCTGGCTGCGTGGAGCGACGACGTGGAGGGTGATTTGGCCCGCATCACCGCGGCGGGGGTCGATTATGTACTGGCGCAGCGCCATTACGGCACCCATGCCTATATCGATTTGACCGCCAGCCCGGGCGTGATGATCCAGCTGATGCCGACCCATCAGCGCTATCTCGATCTATTCGACAAGGCCGCCGAAGCCGCAATCGGATGGGACGGCAGCGACCCGGCACGCGGGGTCGACTGGGACTGAGAATTTAACCCGTTAAAGGGCATTGAGAACGGAGGATTTGATGAGCAGTGCAGCACTTGACGAATTGAAGCCGGGCGAGGCCCGCTTTCCGGGGCCGAGCACCAGAGAGGTCATTCTGTCCGAAGGCGATGATATTCCCGCCGCCCTGGTGGAGGAGTGTTATGAGTTTCTGGGCGATGAGGAGATTCCCTACTATCGCTATACCAGCCCCGACTTCTTCCAGCAGGAAGTCGAGAAGATGTGGCCGAAGGTCTGGCAATGGGCCTGCCGGCTGGAACACATCCCCGAAGTCGGCGACAACTATGTCTATGACGTCGGGCCGTATTCCATTCTTGTCGTGCGTCATGGCGAGGCACCGGACGCCATCAAGGCCTACCACAATTCCTGCCTGCACCGCGGCACCCAGCTGAAACCATCACACAGCACGGGCAACTCACCCAAATTGCGCTGCCCGTTTCACGGCTGGGAATGGAACCTGGATGGGACGGTGAATGAGATTCCCTGCCGCTGGGATTTCCCAAAAGTGACCGATGAAGACTTTGCACTGCCAGAGGTCAAAGTCGGGCTTTGGGGCGGTTTCGTGTTCATCAATATGGACCCCGCCTGCGAACCGCTTGAGGATTATCTGGGGCCGATGGTGGAGCATTTCGCGGGCCGCTGGGACGTTTCCAGGCGCTATGTGGCGCTGCATGTCCAGAAGACGTTGCCCGCCAACTGGAAAGCCTGCCTGGAGGCCTTTATCGAGGCCTATCACTCACTGGAAACCCACTACCAGAGCAAGGAGACCTCCGGGTCGCTGTTCGCGCAATATGATGTCTTTACCGACAAGGTGAACCGCTTTGTCCACACGCGGGGTTACCCCACGCCGGAATACCGCGCCCAGCAGACCGAAGAAGAACTGCTGGAAAAAATCGCGCCGCATCTGGCCGGCACGCCGATCCCGGAGGGCAAGTCAGCGCGGCATGTGGTGGCGAACCATCTGCGCGAAACCATGGGCGACCAATATGGTGTCGATCTGTCGATCTATAGCGATAGCGAGATGCTCGATTCCATCGAATACACGCTGTTCCCTAACATGTTCCTGTTTCCGGGAGTCGGGCTGCCGATGGTCTACCGGTTCCGGCCCAATGGCATGGACCCGGACAGCGCGATCTTCGACCTGCTGTTCCTGCGGCCGCTGGCCGATGGGATGGAAGCGCCGGAGGCGCCGGAACCCTTCAAGGTCGGGATTGAACAATCCTATCGCGATGCGCCGGGTATCGATCCGGTATTGGGGGCAATCTACGACCAGGACACCGGCAATCTGGAAATGCAGCAGCGCGGCTACAAGGCCGCCATCGCCGGAGGCGCCAAGACCGGCCAGACCCTGGGCAACTACCAGGAAGTCCGCATCCGCCGCATGCACATGACGCTGGATGAATATCTGAACGCGTGATCGTGCTACGGGTAGCGGTCTTGGAGTAGGGTTCCAAAAAGGGCCCTCTGCCAAAAGGAGGGGGCGTTCATGGTCTCAGACTGTTTCCAGCGACACGGGCTGCGGCTCGTCTTCCGGCGCCAGCTTGTCCAACTGCGCGAAGGGACTTGAGCCGAAGAAGATGTCTTCACCGACCAGCTTGCCGTCCGGGTCAGCGGGCCACACGGTCAACAGATGGGCGGTACCGCAATACTTGGCGGCGGCATCCACCGGCTCGCCGTTCACTTCGGTAATACCGGCGGCCAGGATCGCCTCGCCCGGATAGGCGTTGCGCAGCGTGCCTTCGGTGATCACGCCGTTGTCGTCGGCAAAGATGCGCTCGACGTTGAACTCGAACAGATTGCCGCCGCCGTCGATCATTTGTGAATAGAAGGCATAAACCGCCTCGCGCCCCTTTGGCCCGTTCTCGGGCCCGGTGCCCCACATGTGATATTGGGGCTCGGCGGTCAGCGTAGCCATCAACCCGTCCAGGTCGCCGCAAACCTCTGTTTTCATATGGTTGCGCACTTCCTTAAGCAGCTGCTTCGGGCGTGGGCGCGTCTCCGCCTCATAAGCCTTTTCAACCGCCTGCCATGTCTTGCTCGGATCGATCTTCATGTCTGGTCTCCTGTGTTTCCGGGGCGAGGGTAGGGCAGCTTGACTTGTCGGCGCAAGCTATCAGCAGCATTGGCGGTGTGGGCAAGATCGCTGTAGTGTCAGTGCCGGGAAGCAGGGGAGGATGAAGATGGCATTTCGGCTTGACGGAAAAGTTGCGCTGATTACCGGCGCGGCGAGCGGGATTGGCGCTGCACACGTAAAGGTGTTTGCCGACGCCGGCGCCAGGGTCGTCGCCTGCGACATTCAGGACGAGCTTGGTCTCGCGGTCGTTGACGAAATCTCCGCGTCCGGCGCCGAGGCGCGTTACATCCATCTGGATGTCACGGATGAAGCCAGTTGGGCGTCTGCGATCTCGGATACGGTGGACGCGTTCGGATCGTTGACCACGCTGGTCAACAATGCCGGCATCTATCACCCCGGTGGGGTTGAAGGGGAGACCGCGGAAGGCTGGGCGAAGATGGTCGCGGTTAATCAGACGTCTGTCTGGCTGGGGATGAAGGCCGCGATGCCAGAGTTACTGAAGACGGGCAACGCATCGATCGTCAATATTTCCTCGCTCTACGGCCTGATCGGCAGCCCGGGTTCGATCTCGTATCATGCGACCAAGGGCGCCGTGCGGTTGATGTCGAAATCAGCGGCGCTGGAATATGTAAAGCAGGGTGTTCGGGTCAACTCGGTCCATCCGGGACAGGTCGATACGCCGATCCTGGGGGATCTGACCGATGACCATAAGGTTGCCATCGCCGAGGCCATTCCCATCGGCCATATGGCCCGGCCCGAGGACATCGCCTATGGCTCGCTTTTCCTGGCGTCGGACGAGGCCCGCTACATCACGGCCACCGAGCTGCCGATTGACGGTGGCTGGAGCGCTGCTTAGCCGTGCACTTGCGCCACAGGGCGTACGTCACGGATAATGCCACGCGCAGCAACAAGGGGGTGGGGAGAGCGCTGATGGGACAGACAGAGACACATCCATTGACCATGGACGGACACGACCCGCGCAATCTGCGCGGCGACCCGATCACCGGCGACCGGTACTATTCGCCGGAATTCGCGCAGCGTGAATGGGACCATATGTGGACCCGCATCTGGCACGTTGCCGGGGTTCGTGCGGAGATGAAAGAGCCGGGCGATTACATCGTTCACGATTTCATGCATGAGTCCGTTTTTATCGTGCTGCAGAACGACGGCTCGCTCAAAGGTTTCTACAATACGTGCCAGCACAGGGGTCAACGGCTGGTCTGGGAAACCGCGCATGCAGGCAGCTTTGCCTGCCCTTACCATGGCTGGGTCTGGGGCCGGGACGGCGTGCTGGAAGCGCTGCCGGACCAGGAGGATTTCCCGCAGGGCGATCCGTGCGGCACGCTTAGTCTGAAAGAAGTACAGGTCGATTGCTGGGGCGGCTTCGTCTGGTACAGCATGGACGCAGACGCCGAGCCGCTGCTCGACTATCTGGAGCCGATGCCCGAGATCTACAAGAACTATCCGATGGAATCGGCGGTCCGGGTCGGCTGGTACAAAATCGAACTCAACACCAACTGGAAGTTCGCCACCGACAATTTTGTCGAATCCTATCATACCCGCACCGCGCATCCGCAGGTGCCGCCCTGGATCGATCAGGATTATTGGACATCGCGGCTGGAAATGTTCCCGCGCGGACACGGCCGGACTGTCCAGCCGTTGCGGCCGTCGTTGCGCGACCGGGTGCCTGAAGGCGAAGCGGAGCCCTTTGACGAGACGCTGCGCGCCTGGGATATCGATCCGGATCAGTATCCTGACTTCAAAACCAAGGTAAGCCAGGGATGGCTTGATCTGAAGGCGCAGCGCCGGAAGCTGGGCCCCGGCAGAGGTCATGCGCACTATGCCCAGCTGAATGATGAGGAAATCACCGACAGCCCGCATACGGTGATCTTCCCCAACGTGACGCTCTCGTTCCTGCCGGATGAGGTGATTTTCTTCCGGACCGAGCCGCATCCGGACGATCCCAACAAATGCACGTTTGATTTGTGGTCGATGGTGTTCCCGATCGATGGCGCGACCGAGGTTGAGGCCGGGATGATCGGCACGGTCCCGTTCGAGGAGGCGGAGTTGCAGCACCGCGTGTTCGATGGTGGCAAAGGCGTGCCGGAACTGCACGGTTCCATCGTCTTGCAGGACATGATGCTGGCCGAAGGGCAGCAGCGGGGCCTGCGCTCACGCGGCTATGAGGATTCCTATCTTGCAGCGCAGGAAACCCGCGTGCGGTTCTTCCACGAGGTGCTGAACGACTGGCTGAATGGCCGGAGGTAACACGCGGGTATCCAGCGGGCTCTCGATCAGCTCGGTGCGGTCAGCTATGGGGCGCACCGGGGGCGCGCATCTGGCAGATGCGCTGCTGGCCTCTATTCGGCGGCCTGGGAGGGAATTGGGCGTTCGATTTCCGCCGCACCGGCAACAGGCAATTTCTTGAAGGACAGGAAGACGGTGCCGATGTTGATGCCCCAGCGTGAGATTTCGGCCTTGTTCAGCAGCACGCCGTCCGACTGCAGCAGCATCCAGTCGTCGAATTTGACTTTCCAAATACTGTCGCCGACTTTCAACTTGTAGTCATAGACCCAGTGGAAAGCGTTACCCTTGGATTCACCACGGGCGACGCCAATTGCATTGGCTTCGCGGCCTTCATAGCTGTTGGGTCCGGTCTTTTCGATTTCCCAGCGGCGTGTTTCGACCTCGCCATCGTCATATTTAAAGTCTTCGTCCAGGATCAGCGTCCGGCCGTCCCAGGTACCGGTAATGTCGACAACGAACTCCCGGCGTATATTGCCGAACCGGTCCTGAAACATGCCCCAGGCCCGGGTTTCCCCCTGAAAGTATTCTTCAATTTTCAGATCGTTCGTCGCGTTCTGAAATTGCTCGATGTTCATCGTGCTACACGCCCCAGTCAGCAACCCGCAGATGGCTGACAATAAAAGTTTACGCAAGTGATCGTTTCCATAGGTTGACACCTTCCTCTGCTCTTGTTCGCAAATGCAAGGAAACCGGATCACAAAAAGTCATATTTGATTTTACATCGCCGGGTTCGCTTGGTTTGACCGGGATTTCCGGGCTTTTTCGCGGCGGAACGGCGTACCGGGGCTATCAATTGGCGGAAAAATATCGAAAACTGAACCTCTGCCACGGGGGAGGGATTTATGGCTTTGTACGATAATCTGTTTGAACCGCTTCAGGTTGGCGGGTGCACAATCCCGAACCGGATTGTGCGCTCGGCGCATGGGACGGGGTTGCTGGGCGAGGATCTGATCGCCTATCACGAAGCGCGGGCGCGCGGCGGCGTCGGCATGTCGACCCTGCAGGCGACGGGGGTGCATCCCAATTCAGCCAGCGGCATTCCGCTCTGGGACGATGCCTGCATCGACTTTTACAAGGAGCTGACGGACCGCATTCGCCCGCACGGCATGAAGCTGTTCCAGCAGATCTATCATGTGGGTGCGACCGGCGGGATCTGGTCGCCCAGCCCGATCCCCAACCCGCTCAATGGCAAGGTCCCTTATGCCATGACCAAGGCCCAGATCGATGAGGTCATTGCGTGTTTTGCCTCGGCGGCGCGGCGTGTGGCGGCTGGTGGGCTGGACGGTGTCGATATCCACGCGTCGAGCGGCTATCTGCTGCACGAGTTCCTGTCGCCCGCGCTGAACCAGCGCGAGGATGACTATGGCGGGTCGTTCGAGAACCGGCTGCGGATCATGCATCAGGTGATCGCCGCCATCCGGGCCGAAGTGCCCGAAGGCTTTGTCGTCGGTGTGCGCCTGCCCAACGAAGATTACGTGCCCGGTGGGCTGACCGCCGACCTCAACCGCCAGATCGCCGAGGCGCTGGAGCCCGAGGTTGACTATATCTCGCTGCACATGGGCACCTATTGGCGCTTCCATACCCTGATCTCGCCAACCGATGACCCGCTCGGCACCGAGATGAAGGCCAACAATCAGATCACGCCCAATCTGACCAAGCCGCGCATGGTCACCGGCCGGATCATGACGCTCGATCACGCCAGCGCGCTGGTGTCCAGCGGCGAGGCCGATCTGGTCTCCATGGTCCGCGCGCTGATTGCCGATCCGGAACTGGTCAACAAGGGCCGCCGGCTTGAAGAACACAAGATCCGGCCCTGCATCGGCTCCAACCAGGGCTGCGTTGGCCAGCTGATGACCGTTGGACGTTTGAGCTGTGTGGTCAATATTGCCGCGGGCCGGGAAGCCCAGGTCGATTTCGAGCCGGAAGAGGCAGCGCCCGTCGCCAAGCGGGTGATGGTGGTGGGCGGCGGTATCGCCGGCATGGAAGCCGCGCGCACGGCCGCGCTGCGGGGCCACCGGGTCGTGCTGCATGAGGCGACGAACCGGCTGGGCGGGCAGACCAGATTGGCGGCCAGCGCTCCGCATCGGGGTGATATCGGGACGATATCCGATTATCTCGAACAGGAGCTGGAATCCCTGCAGGTGGAGATCCGCTACAACTCCATGGTTGATCCGGACCTTGTCGATGAGGATGGTGCCGATGAGGTGATCATTGCAACCGGCGCAACGCCGCGGGACGATGGCTTCCAGGTCTCCACACCAGCAGACGCCATCCCCGGCCACGATCTGCCGCATGTTTATGACTCATGGGCGCTGTTCGGCGTCGGCCAGCCGCCCAAAATCGAAGGCCCGGCCCTGGTGTTCGATGATACCGGCATGTTCGAGGCGATCTCGGCGGCTGATATGCTGCTCAAGCAGGGCGTCCACGTCACAATGGTGTCCCGGTACGAGACCATGGGCGCCAGCATGCCCTACCCGCCGGTCACCGTCGAAGCCGCGCGCGAGCGGGTGATGGGCGGCGACTTCGACTTCATCGGCGGCCACTACATCCGCGGCATTACAGAAGATGACGTCGATGTCGGTGTGCTGTTCACTGACCGCTCGAAGCGCGTCCCGGCCAAAACCGTTGTTCTCGTCGGCTTCAATCAACCGAACCGCGATCTGGCGGAGGAACTCGAAGAGCGTGGTATCAAGACCCACATGATCGGCGATGCCGGCGGCACCCGTGATATGATGACCGCCATCCACACAGCTGCTAATGCCGCAAGGGCGATATAGGAAGAATTGAACCCCATGGAAAAACGAACCTTTTGCCGCGTTTGCGAGCCGTCCTGCGGGATGATCGCGACGGTCGAGGATGACACGCTGGTGGCGCTGAAGCCGGACCGGGAGCACCCGGTCACGAAAGGATTTGTTTGTCACAAGGGGATTTATGGCGCCGATATCCAGAACGACCCGGACCGGCTGAAGGTGCCTCTCCGGCGCAATACATCCGGCGGGTTTGACGAGATTTCCTGGGAGACCGCACTCAGTGAGATCGCCGCCAAGCTGAAAGGCATTATCGCCCGGCACGGCCACAGCGCGGTCAGCGGCTATAGCGGAAACCCGTCCGCCTTCAATTCGTTGTTCGGCCCGGCCTATGGCGGGTTCTTCTCGCAGCTTCGCGGCGCGCGCATGTTCAGTTCGGGCACCCAGGATGCCGCCAACAAATTTGCCGGCGGCGAGGCCGTGTTCGGCACCCGCACCATGCACACGCTGCCCGATCTGGACCATGCGGATCTGATCCTGCTGTTCGGCGAGAATCCGGCGGTCAGCCATATGACTTTCTTTTCGATCCCCGATCCCATCGGCAAGCTGAAGGGTGCCGAGGCGCGCGGCGCGCGGATTATCTATATCAACCCGCGCAAGATCGAGAGCGCACGTTTTGCCGGTGAGGTCCTACAGATCAAGCCGGACACGGACGTCTATCTGATGGCGGCGATGCTGCACGAGATCGACCATACGGTCGGCTTCGATGAAGACGCGGTCGCGCGCCATGGCCGGGATGTCGATGACCTGCGCGCGTATGTCGCGCAGTACCCGGCGGAGCAAGTGGCTGATATCACCGGCATCGATGCTGAGACGATCCGGCAGTTGGCGCATGAGTTTGCCACCACGCCCAAAGCGGCGGCGCATATGGCAACGGGCGTCAATATGGGCCGGCAGGGAACCGTCGCATACTGGCTTTACAACATGCTGGTGTTCTTGACCGGGCATCTGGGCAAGGAAGGTGGCAATTTCTATTCGCTGGGTTTCTACGCCCGCAGCACCGGTGCCGGGCGGGGTGACCCTGATACCGCCCATATGCTGGAAACCAAGCACGGGCTGATGCGTGCGCCGGGCAATGTGGGTACGTCGTTGCCGGGGGCGCTTATGGCCGACATCATCCTCGACCCTGAAGACCCGATCAAAGCGATGATCATCAATTCGGGCAACCCGGTGCTGTCCGTGGGCGGCGAAGCACGTACGCGCGAGGCGCTGGAAAGCCTTGAGTTGCTTGTATCCATCGACATCTACCGCAACGCGACGGCAGAGCTGGCTGATTACGTGCTGCCCGCTGCCGGGGCGTTCGAGCGGGAGGACGTCAACATCATCGGCATCGGCATGCAGTACCAGCCCTATGTGCAGTACACCGAGGCCGTAGTGCCGCCGGCCTTCGAACGCAAGCCGGAATGGTGGATTTACGGCAAGCTGTCACAGGCCATGGGGTTCGGTTCGATCTTCGATCACGGCGATGAGCCTGATCTATGGGGCCGGATCAACGCCATGCTGAAGTCACGCGGGCATGACTTCGAAGAGCTCAAACGCGACGAGATTATCGTCCTGCCTCGGTCGGCGCCTGAAGACATCTATGAGATCGGCATTCAAACGGAGGATGGCCGGATTGCCTGTTTCCCGGGTGCGCTGGAACAGTCACGGGCGCGCATGGACAGCATCTTCGATGAGCTTCAGGAAGAGGCCGTGGACCAGCTCAAGCTGATCACCATCCGTGGCAAGCGTATGATGAACACCTGGTACGCCAATGTACCGCGCATGAAGACCAAGCACTTTGACCGAAACTATCTCTATATGCATCCCCAAGACGCTCAGCTGCGCCAGCTGCGTGACGGGCAGAAGGTCAGCGTTCAGAACCAGTTCGGTGATGTCTCGATCGAACTGAAGATCAGTGACGAAATGATGCCAGGCGTTGTCGGTATGGAACATGGCTGGGGGCATGGGCAGGCCAGGGGAATGAAATTTGCCGAGAAAACGCCTGGGGTTAATGCCAATAGTCTGCTGCCGCACGGCCCGGGCAGCTTCGACCCGATTTCCAATCAGGCGCATATGTCGGGCATACCGGTCGACGTCGCTGCAGCTTGAAGACGCCCGCGAAAGGGGACCCTATTAATGCGCCTTGAAGCGATTGCCATCGGTGACAACCCGCCAGATGATGTCAATGTCATCATCGAAGTTTCGCTGGGCGGACAGCCGATCAAATATGAGTTGGACAAAGACGCCGGCACGCTGGTTGTCGATCGGTTTTTGCACACGCCGATGGCCTATCCGGGCAATTATGGATTCGTGCCGCACACGCTGTCAGAGGATGGTGATCCGATTGACGTGCTGGTCTGCAACACCCGGCAGTTGCTGCCGAGCTGCATCATCAACGTCCGACCGATCGGCGCGCTGATGATGGAGGACGATTCCGGCAAGGACGAAAAGATCATCGCCGTGCCATCGCCCCATCTGTCGAAGAAGTATGAGATGGTCCACAACTTCACGGACCTGCCGGAAATCACGTTGCAGCAGATTCAACACTTCTTCGATCATTACAAGGATCTGGAGCCGGGCAAATGGGTCCAGATCGGCGATTGGTTGGATGCGGATCAGGCCAAGCAGATGATTGCGGACGCGATTGTTCGCGGCGCTCGGGCTGAAAGGGGAGAGTAAGAATGAGCTATGGGAAATGGGGAGTTATTCTGGCGGCTTGTCTGGTGGCGGGTATGGCAAAGGCCGACGACGTGCCGGAAATGGCAAGTGTCGAACAATTCGATGCCTGGATGGAAGAGGTGTCGAACTGGGGCCGTTGGGGCGATGACGATCAAAAGGGGACGCTCAACCTGATCACGCCGGAAAAGCGGGTCGCCGCCGCAGCGCTGGTCGAAGACGGCATGGCGGTTTCCATGGCGCTCGATCTCAATAAGACCCAGAGCGACCTCAACGCCAATCCGTTTGAGCACACGCTTCAGACGATAGAATTCGAAGGACACTACGCCGCGGGCGACCGTTATGCGATTGAGTATCACGGCTATGCTCATTCGCATCTGGATGGCTTGCCGCACTTTTCCTATCGCGGCGAAATGTACAACGGCGTGCCGGTCGCGGCGTTGAAGGAAACCGGGTCGGAGCGCCTGGGTATCGAGAATGCCTATGAGGGTATCTTCACCCGCGGCGTATTGGTTGATATGGCCTGGCTGAAGGGCGTCGATTACCTGCCGGCCGATGCCGTCATCACGGCTGACGATCTCGAAGAGTGGGAAACCAGAACCGGCGTCACCATTGGCAGCGGCGATGTATTGTTGCTGCGCACCGGGCGATGGGAGCGGATGCGCCAGAACCCCACGGATAACTTCCTCGAAGGCGCCGCCGGGTTCCATGCGTCCGTTGCGACCTGGCTGCGCGACCGTGATGTGGCGGTGATCGGCTGTGACGGCATCAGCGATGCGATTCCGTCGCGCGTCGCCACCAAGCCGAACGCTTTGCACGAGCTGGTGCTGGTCGGTATCGGCATGATGATTTTCGATAATCTGGAACTGGATGCCGTTGCCGAAGCGGCGAAGGCGCGTGAGCGCTGGGAGTTTCTGTTTGTTGCCGCGCCGCTGCGGGTCCCTGGTGGCACAGGGTCACCCGTTAACCCGCTGGCCATATTCTAGGGTGCGTACTGCATGAAAAGGATCTGCCGAATTTGACCGGGCTTGACGTTGACCAGAAGATAAAGGTCAATCTCTTCCTGATTGGCGCGCAAAAGTGTGGGACGACAGCGCTTTTCCGGCTATTGGCACAACACCCCCAGATATCGGCGTCATCGGTGAAGGAACCCACTCATTTCATTGACCAGGAGGCGCTGACTGCGGTGCCTCAAGCCAGTCAAAAACACTGGTTTGACCCCGATGCCTATCATGCGCTTTTTACACCGGACGCAGATGCAAAATATTATGCGGAGGGGACTGGTTGGTACGGTATGCCGGTTTTTGCAGAGGCCGTCGCGCACCGGATCCAGGCATACAATCCCGATGCCCGGTTCATTTATGTAATGCGGGACCCGGTCGAGCGCATCATCAGTCACTATCACATGTTGTATAATCACGGGCAGGTGACGGCTCCCATTCGCGAGGCTGTCAAGCAATCCCCCTGGCTGATGAGCGGCAGTGACTATGTGTCAGTGATCGAGACTTACTGCTCGCATTTTTCAAAAAAAAAGCTCAAACCGGTTATTTCAGAACGCTTCCGTTCCGATCCCGTGGCTGTGTTCGCTGACGTACAAGACTGGCTGGGTCTGCATCGCTTTACTGATCCGGACCTTGGATCGCCGCAGGATAACAATGTGACACCGGACACTATCGGCGCATTACGCAAGGTCGATATCAAATCGTTAAACCGGTGGCGCAGGACGAAAGCTTGGAAAGCTGCCCGCAATCTGGCGCCAGCGGCAGCTGTGCGGCTTGGCCGGCGACTTCTGTACAGTGACGTTATCGATAAGGATGCTTCAGATCTGGACAAGTTTCGGCAAGATCTTGCACCAGTGCTAGCAGAGGGCGTTGACCGCCTTCGCGACCTGATCGACGATCCGATTCCGGAGTGGGACTAGAGCAAAAAAACCTGCTATTTGATCTCGACCATGATCTCCCGGTAACGGCCGGGGCCGATGTTCTTTGCATCATGCGTCGCGTTGGTGCGCAAGTCGCCTGCCATGGCGACGCCGTCGCTGACTGAAAAATAGTGTGTTTCGCCGGATTTGAGCGGCACATCGCGGGGGTTGCTGCCATCTCCGTCGATGGCGTGCAGCGTCGAGCCTTCGATGATGTGAATGGCGTAATCCAGCTCGTGGGTATGCATGCCCGTGCTCTCGCCCGGCTCCAGCACCAGATCCCAGATGATGATCTTGTCGTTTTCCAACAGCTTGGTGGTGGCGACGTCAGCCATTGGTTTTCCCTCCCTATCAGGTGCCGCTGAGCCGGTTGACTACCGGTTCAAAGCCCGCCTTGCAGCTGTCGAGAATGCTGATGTAGTTGAAGCCATAGAGTTCCCGGCGGCGTTCCAGCTCCTCACAGATATAGTCGACAGAGCCGATCAGACAGTGCGGGAAGTTCAGGATTTCATCGACCGTCAGATCCATCGCCTTGGCCATGGTTTCGGCCATGCCCTTCTGGTCGTCGGTGACAGCACCGAAATAGACCCCGATGTCGATCTCGATATCGTCGAACCTGTCTCCAGCGCCTTCCTTGATCCATTTGATCTTGTTCTGGGTGCCTTCGACGTCGTTGAAGGCGGTTACCTTGCCGCGGTCATTCTGGCCCATCTTGTTGTTGAAGTTGATACTGGCGATATCGGCTTCGCGCCCGGCCAATCGCAATACGCGCGGCGAGCCGCCGCCCACCATGATCGGGACTTTACCAACCGGGCGGGGCATGCCTTCGAACCCGACGGAGCGGGCCTGTTCGCCCGCCACATTCATGATGCCGCCCCTTTTGTGCGCCTTGGCGATCTCAATGGCTTCTTCCAGCAGGTCGATGCGCCGCCCGATATCGTCATAGGGTACGCCGATGGCATCATATTCGCCTTTGATCCAGCCGGCGCCCAGGCCCAGTTCCAGCCGTCCGTCGGACAGGAAATCGATGGTCATGGCTTCCTTGATCAGCACGGCGGCGGGCCGGTAGCTGCAGCAAAAGACCCGGCAGCCGACCTTCAATGTTGAGGTCGCTTCTGCGGCCATTGCCATGGCAGGCACGGCAGCGAGGTCCTGCGGCGGGTGGCTGGCGTCAGCGGCTGGCCCCGGGCCGATATAATGGTCCGCCAGCATCAGCGCCGAGAAGCCTTCATTTTCTGCCGCGCGCGCTTTCCAGCGCCACTCTGCAGCGGAGTTGGCATCATAGGCTTGCCACGAGAATCGGAACGGCAGTTTCTTTTTCATGTAGGACTACTCCGCAGCCATACGGGGCAGGCCCGCGCCGCGTTCGCTTGCAGCGAACAACTGGTTCAGGTCGTCATCCGTTTCGCACGCCAGAATGTCATCGACCCATTGGTGAAACCGTTGATTGCCAAGCTCATTGCGGCCGAGTGGCACGTGGTCGATGCCGCTGCCGGGCAGGGATTTCTGGATTGAAAAGCCCATGGCATAATCTTCGGTCATGACGACTTCCTGGAAAAAGTCGAACTGCGCCTCGGCGGCCTCAAGCGCTTCGCCTTCAGGCGCCTTTTCCATCAGGTAGTATTGGGTGGTGATGCTCTCGCCGACGGTTTCGCCGGGCAGGATCTGGGAGAACATTACGCCCCGCCCGCCACCGGCAAAGGGAGCGATCGAGGCACAGGGGAAGACGGTCCATATGCCATAGGTCAGGACCTCCATCGACCAGTCTTTTTCCGGCAGCTCGGCAAGCTCCGCCAGATAACCCAGCACCTCGGTCGCGGCATGGCCTTTGTCCATCGCGGGCGTCTTGATGTGCTGGTGTGGTCCCCACGCATAATACAGGCCGCGATTGGTGGAATCGGTGCCGAAGGTTTCGCTGTGCAGGGTCGGAATATGGTAATATTCCAGATAGCCGTCATAGGCGATCTTCCAGTTCGGCCCTTCAAAGGTGCGCTTTGAGACATAGTCCCAATCCGCAAAACCGAACGCGGCCAGGACATCGTCATAGCCTGCCAGAAATCCCTTGATGTTGACTTGTGAGTCCGGGTTCAGCACCGCCCAGATCAGCCCGGCGCTTTCCAGCACCGGGATTTCCTTTAGACCATACTCCGCCTTGTCGATCTCACCGAAATCCTGTTGCGCGGCGACGCCGACCAAGCGGCCGTCCTGCGCAAATGTCCAGCCATGATAGGGGCAGGTGAACCGCGACCGGTTGCCGCACTCATCGCGCACCAGGGTGGCGCCCCGGTGCGTGCAGGCGTTCATGAATCCGCGAACGGTGCCGTCCTTGCCCCGGCTCAACAGAACCGATGACCCCGTCACATCAATCGTCTTGAAGTCGCCACCCTGGGGCAGCTCGCATCCGGCGGCCAGCAACAAGGGCACACGATGGTGGATCCGTTCCAGCTCCAGCGTGAACCGGTCCTGATCATAGTAGTATGACGCCGGCAATTTCATGACGCCGTCGGCCTGCTCCATCGTGCCGGCTTTGCCGTGGCCGATGGTATGCCGTGCCATTTCAAACAGATGTTCGCGGGTCATATCGCCCTCCCAAGTGCGATTTGTGACGGGATCGTAGCGCGGAATTGTCTCGGCATGAAACGTCAAAGTGTCTTCTGCCTCTTGACCAGCAGCCCGAATCCGGATGAGTTTCTTGTGAGTGCGGCATGGGGGCCGCGATATCAGGGGAGTTTTTCCATGTCACGAGCAACCGACCACGAAGTGGTCTCAATCTATCAATTTACCGAAGACGAAATCGATCAGCTGATGACCAAGGCTGGCGAGTGTGTCTTGAACTGGTGCACCAAGGATCAATGGCCTGTCGGCGTTGTCCACTCTTTTGTCTGGGCCAAGGGCAAAATCTGGATCACCTTTGCATCGCACCGCCACCGGGCAGCAGCGATCAAGCGCAACCCGCAGGTTTCTGTTGTAGTGACCAGCCGGGCCCATAACGATCCCGACGGTCCGCATGGACAGGCCTGCTGCAAAGGCACCGCCGAGTTCCATGACGACCGCGAGACGTTGACCTGGATGTATCGGCTGCTGTCGAAGAAGGTGTCGCCGGACAACAAGGAAGGCGAGGATGACTTCTACAGCCTGCTGGATTCGCCGCTACGCACGGTGATTTCCGTCACGCCGGTGAAGTGGATTACCTTCAACAGCGCCAAGTCAGCCGCGCACCGCGCCGGGACGCTGGATGAGAGTGAGCTGAGCGCACCTGCCAGCGCCGATACGGAGCGCCGTGCGGTGGAACAAGCCAAGCGGGGCATCAAGGAAGACGCCTAGTCGCGGTTCTATGGACCATATTGCGACGATCGGGGACATGCGGGAGGCCGCCCGGCGGCGCCTTCCGCGCCCGATCTTTGACTTCATGGATGGCGCTGCCTTCCATGAGGTGACCCTGCGCGCCAACACAGACGACTTCGAGGCGATCCGCTTTCGGCTGCGTCCTATGCGGGACGTCTCGACGCGCAACTTGTCGACCACGCTGTTGGGGCAGCAGGCTTCGATGCCGGCCGCGACCGCCCCGATCGGGCTGGGTGGGGTGATGTATGGCAATGACGGCGAAAAGCTTGTCGCCCGGGCGGCGGAAAAAGCTGGCATTCCTTTCACGCTGGGCATGCTGTCGATTGCCACCATCGAAGAGGTGCGCGCCCAGGTTCAAAATCCGTTCTGGTTCCAGTTCTGCATGCTGAAGGACAGGGGGCTGACCAAGGCGCTACTTGACAAGGCGATTGAGGCGGGGTGCCCCGTTTTAATGATGACAGTGACCTGGTCGGCGTCCGGTTTGCAAAGCCGTATGGTCCGCAGCGGACTCAACCTGCCGCCGCGGATCAATCTTCAGACGTTCTGGGATTTCGCCCTTAAGCCGTTATGGGTTGCGCGCTTCCTGACCGGCAAGCGGGTCGGGTTCAATAATTTTGAAGGCCTTGTCGACGACCCCTGCGACCTGCCTGCCATCGTCGGCCAGTTGGATAACAGTATGACCTGGAAGGACCTGGAGTGGTTGCGCGAGGTCTGGCCCGGCAAGATCGTCATCAAGGGCATCAACAGCAGCGAAGACGCCAATCTGGCGATGGAACATGGTGTCGATGGCGTCAGCGTCTCCAACCATGGCGGCAATCAGCTCGACCATGCGGCTTCCACCATTTCCGTGCTGCCGCATGTGGCCGAAGGCGTCGATGGCCGTGGCACGGTGCTCCTCGATAGCGGGGTCCGTTCCGGCCAGGATATCCTAAAGGCGCTGGCGCTGGGCGCGGATGGCGTACTGCTGGGCCGCGCGCACCTCTACGGCCTGGGCGCCTATGGGCAGAAGGGCGTCGAGAAGGCGCTTGAGCTCATTCGCTACGAGCTCGACGTCTCAACCGCGCAGACGGGCCTTACCGATGTGCGTGACGCGTCACCGAAAATCCTGGTTTAGAGTAACTCTTCGGCAAAGAACTGCATGGTGTCCGGGTCGGCGGCGCCGATATTGAGCTGCGTGACCGGGCTGTCCT
Organism: Alphaproteobacteria bacterium; assembly: GCA_046290575.1. Lineage (GTDB taxonomy): Bacteria > Pseudomonadota > Alphaproteobacteria > SMXS01 > SMXS01 > JANQQJ01. The sequence continues at coordinate 700,486 of JBKAGX010000001.1, forward strand.
TCCAGCCGGCGAGCAACTCGCGGATACGCTCTTTCGGGCCGCACAGCGCGATCTCGTCGATCAGGTCGTCCGGCACGGCGGCGATCGCCTCGGCGCGCTGGCCGCCCATGAACAGGTCCTGGATTTCCTGTGCCGCATCGGCATAGCCCATGCGGCTGACATGGTCCTTGTGCACATTGAACGTCTTGGCGCCCATGCCGCCGATATAGAAGCCGACCATCTGCTTCACCTGCGCGCGGGCCTTGTCGACATCGTCATCGATCACGACGCTCACCATGGCGGCGATTTCATAGTCCGGTTTCTTGATCGCCATCATGTCCGAGTACAGCAGGTCGAGGCGGTGCGGCGACAGGAAGAGCGGAATCCAGCCATCGCAGATTTCCGCGCTCAGCGCGACATTTTTTGGCCCTTCGGCACCCAGATAAACCGGGATGTGGTCGCGCAGCGGATGCTGCATCAGCTTCAGTGGTTTGCCCAGGCCGGTCCCGCCATCCAGCGGCAATTGATAGTGCTCGCCCTCGAACGCCACTGGTTCCTGCCGTGCGACGATCTTGCGGAAAATCTCGACCCACTCACGGGTGCGCGCCAGCGGTTTGGGATAGGGCTGGCCGTACCAGCCTTCCACCACCTGAGGGCCCGAGACGCCGATACCCAGGATCAGCCGGCCATTCGACAGATAGTCCATGGTGACCGCATGCATCGCCGCACTGGCGGGTGTGCGGGCAGAAATCTGCATGATCGACGTGCCAAGATTGATCTTTGACGTGTGCGCGCCAATCCATGCCAGCGGCGTAAAACAATCCATGCCATAAATTTCCGGTGCCCAGACCGTGTCATAGCCGAGATTTTCGGCTTGCTTGGCGAGTTCGATGATGCTCTCGCCACCCGGCTTGCCGGTGGGACCGATTCCCAATCCAAGTTTCATGGTTTTTCCTTCGTTTCAGGAGAGCGGCACGTCAGGCGGATGCCACGGGCCGTGCGAATACTATTGGAGTTCATACGATACAAATCGTTATTCAGTTCTTCTTCAGAAACTTCGCGACGGCATCTTTGTGCGCGTCCTCATGCATGGAAAGTGCTTCATAGGCCATGCCTGAATCCATGATCGCGTGCATCTGCTGTTTCAGGCTCTGATTAGCGACCGCCTTGGTCCAGGCAATGGCCTCCGTCGCTCCATTGGCCAGCTTGGCCGCGATGTCATCGACGGTCTTGTCGAGGTCGGCAGCGGGCACCGCGTAGTTGATCAGGCCCATCTCGGCCGCACGCGGCGCCTCAAGAAAGGTGCCGAGCATCAGGAATTCTTTTGCCCGGGCGTGGCCGATCAACTGCGGCCAGATCAGTGCGCCGCCATCACCTGCCACCAACCCGGCACGCACATGCGGGTCGGCGATACGGGCGCTTTCGTCGGCAATGATGATATCGCAGAGCAACGCGATGGTGGCCCCCAGCCCGATGGCGTCGCCGTTCATGCGGCAGATGATCGGTTTCTCCAGCTCCAGCAGACTGTAAACGATCCGCTTGCCTTCGACATTGCCGGGGCCATAGGTCGATGTCCGCGACGATGTGCGTTCCATCAATGAGAAGTCGCCACCGGCGCAAAAGGCGCGGCCTTCCCCGGTCAGAATGACGACATCGGCGTTGGGGTCGAATGCGACATCCTGGAACACATGCGCCAATTCGAAATGCAGCCGTTCATCGACCGCATTGAGTAAGTCCGGGCGGTTCAGAATGACTTTGAGGATGCGCCCGTCGCGCTCGAAACGGATATGCTGATAATCGCCGTAGTCCATCGCCCGGCCCTCCGGATCAGGTGTCCCGTTGAATAAACTCGACCCAGTTGCCGTCCGGGTCTTCGACCATGGTGATGCGCAGGCCCGGCTCAATGTCAAAGGGCGGCATCGGTACCTTGTAGCCGGCGGCTTCGCAGGCGCCCGCCATCTCGTCGACATTGTCGCAGGAAATGGTCCAGTAGCGATAGCCGGTGGCACCTTGCAGGCCCCCCTTGGGCGCCCTGGCCGGCGGTGCATCGTCCAGCTGGACGATCTTGATCAGGCTGGTGCCGCAGGCGAGCCGGTACATGGTCGAGCCGGGTCGCTCAGCCTTGCTGTGCAGCTCGAAGCCCAGAACGCCCTGGTAAAAGGCGAGCATGGCGTCGGCGTCGGTTGTGATGATGCCGAGGTCAATCGAGTCTTTGGTAAGCGATAAAGGCATCTGGGGGGCTCCCTATTTCAGCTTCCGTTCGAACAGATCGAAAACAGTATCCCATACTCTTTCAGCGGCCGCCTCGACATATTGCGGCCGTTGCGGAAAGCAGAACCCGTGGTCGGTGCCGGGGTGAACTTCGACGGTATAGGCCACGTTGTTGGCATCCAGGACCGCCGTGATGTCCGGGATCACATTGTCTTCGACGAAATGGTCCTTTTCGGCAAAACCCAGATAGAGCTCGCCCTTGGCGTTGGCTGCTCTCAGGTGCGGCGAGTCCGGCTTGTCAGTGACGATCAAGGTGCCATAGAGCGAGGCAATGGCGGCAAAATCATCCGGATACTCACCGGCGGCGGCCACGACAAACTGCCCGCTCATGCAATAGCCGATGCAGCCCACCTTGTCGGTTACGGTGTCATTGCCCTTGAAATAGTCCAGCATGCCCCTGGTGTCGCGCATCACCCGGTCGACGGTCAGTTGCCGCCCGATGGCGAACATCTTTTTCAGTTCCTCCTCGCCCTTGGATAGGTCAAAGCGGACCCGGCCGTCCCGGTAGTAGAGATCGGGTAAGAGGCAGAAATAGCCCTGGCCGGCAATCCGGCGGGCAAAGTCGCGCAGTTCTTCACGGATGCCTGGCACGTCCATATAGAGGATCACCGGCGGGAAGGGCCCTTCACCATCGGGGTGAGCGGCAAAGCAGTCCATCACGCCATCAGGCGTGGCTACGTCAACTTGAAACTCGGTCATGGGTCCCCTGGTCGCTCCGGTGACGCGGGTGGCTTTTCAATGTTGGTGTGATGACCTCACAACACGGTATGTTGGCACCACTGTCAACACGACAGACGAGAGGGGGACCTTGAAACGTGAGTGAAGCCGAAATACGGCGACCGCTGGAAGGCCTTCGCGTGCTTGATCTCGGGCATGTTTATCAAGTTCCCTATGCGGGTTTTCTGCTGGCGATGGCCGGCGCTGATGTGGTGAAGGTTGAACCGCCAGACGGCGAGCCCCTGCGGGCGCGCATTCTGGTCAGTGGCGGTGCCAGTTACCCCATGATCATGCTGAATGCCAGCAAGCGCTCCATTGCCATCGACCTCAAGAGGGCAGAGGGGCGGGCGCTCTTCCTTGAGCTGGTCGCGCAAGCCGATGTGCTGCTGGAGAATTTCAGCCCCGGTGTTATGGCTAAACTCGGTCTTGGCGCGGACACGCTCCTCGAAATCAATCCCCGGCTGATTTATGCATCTGGAACGGGCTATGGCCTGTCGGGTCCAGACCGGGACGCGCTGGCCATGGACCTGACCATTCAGGCAACTTCAGGCATGATGGGGTCGACCGGTGAAGCCGACCGGATGCCGTTGAAAGCCGGCCCGGCGATCACCGATTTTCTCTCCGGCACCCATGTCTATGGCGGGATCATGACCGCACTCTACGACCGTGAACGGACCGGCAAGGGCACCAAGGTCGAAGTGGCGATGATTGAAGCCGCCTTTCCCGCGCTCGCCTCCAATCTGGGTGTCTATTATGGCGACCGCAGCAAGACGCAGCCGCGCAACGGCAATCATCATGGCGGCAATGCGATTGCGCCCTATACCGTGTTTGAAACCAATGACGGCTACGTCGCGATCATCTGCGTCACGGACCGGCACTGGGATCATCTGACTGTGGCCATGGGGCGCGAAGAGCTGATGCGTGACGAGCGGTTCAAGGATAACAAGTCTCGGGTTGCCCACATCGATCAGACCGACGCGATTGTTGCAGAATGGACCGGCAAACTGTCTCGGCATGAGGTCATGGAAATCGCCCGTGAATTTCGTTTTCCAGCCGCACCGGTGCGGGGTCTCGACGAAGTTGTTGCCGACGCGCATATGCATGCGCGCGGCGCAATCTTCGATATTGAGCACCCACAGCTGGGGACCATTGCCCTGACGTCGAGCCCGATCCGCCTGGGGAATATTCCGCCATTGCATGCCAGCGATCTCAGTGAACTGGATGCGGACCGCGATGCGATCATTGCTGAGTGGCTGGGGCGCTAGGAGAGGCACCATGTCCTTTGAAAACCCCAAGTCGATTTTGATCACCGGCGCATCGAGCGGCATTGGCGCCGCACTGGCCGAGCAATATGCCGAAGCAGGTGTCACTCTGTTCCTGGGTGGCCGGGACCCGGACCGGCTCGATGCGATTGCCCAACGCTGCAGGACGAAAGGCGCGGCCGTCTTGACGCAGGTCTGTGACGTGGTGGACGAGGCAGGCATGCGGGCCTGGATCGAAGCCAGTGATGACCATCAGCCGCTCAATCTGGTGATTGCCAATGCCGGGATCGCGGGCGGCACACCGCACGTCAGCGGGTTGCAGGAGGTCGCTCTCACGGTGTTCGAGGCCAACGTGACGGGCATCTTCAACACGATTCATCCCGCGCTGGAGCGGATGGCCAAGCGGCCCTGGCCGGTCAGCGATGCACAGATTGCCATCATGTCTTCCATGTGGGGCCATCTGGGGTCGGCCCGGTCGCCCGCTTATGTGTCCTCTAAGGCCGCGGTTAAGGCCTATGGGCAGTCGCTGCGCGGTGCAGTACGGCATATGGGCATCGGCGTGACGGTGCTGTGCCCGGGCTATGTGCGGAGCGCGATGTTGAACGAGAGCATGGCCTCGGTGCCGTTCCTGATTGATGCGGACAAGGCCGCGCGGATCATGCGGCGCGCCCTGGCACGAAACAAGGCACGCATCACTTTTCCCTGGCAGGTGCGCTGGCTGGCGATGATTGCGATCAATCTGCCCGGCTGGCTGGTCGACCGGCTCAATAAACCCTATGGGGTGCCGCGGCTCGACGACCAGTAGAGTTCTGTTGCCAATTACTATAAGTTACCGTCCGGTAAACGGAGGCTTGCCATGGTCGCATTTATTCGACGGCTCTACGCTATTGGTCCCATTCTGTTCGCACTGGGGTTTCTGACCCCGCTGATTGCCCAGATCATTGAGCGGGCTGGCTGGACTGCCCCTTGGGACCTGTCGCCGCTTCTGTTCGGGCTGATTTTGGCTGCGGTTTGGGGTGGGCTGGCGCAATGGCGGGGGCGCTGGTTATGAGCATCGGGTCGCACCTTGAAGAGCTGTCGCCCAGCGAGTTACGCAAGCTGGAGTTCGATATTGCGCGCAAACACATCGGGCACTTCCCCTGGCTTGCGGTGCTTTGGGCGTTTGGCAATCTGGCGCTCTGGCTCGCGCTCTGGCCGCTGGTATTCGCCGGCATCCTGCCGCTATGGGCCGGGTTCCTGATTGCGACAGTCTGTGTCTCGCTGTGTTATCTGCCGTCGCATGAGGCACAGCATGACATTATCGCCCGGCGGGGCGACAAGCTTCGCTGGCTCAATCAACTGGTTGGGCACACGTCCACCATTCCATTGGTGCTGCCTTACAGCGTTGCCAAGCTGACCCATATGGAACATCACCGGCACGCCAACGATCCTGAACTTGATCCGGACTATTCCACGAGTGCCCCTGGGCCCTGGAGCGCCCTGTGGCAAGGCATCGTGAACCGGCAGCCGGGTGCTAAAGGAGGCTTTAATGCGTATGGCCGACTGCTGACCAATATGGGCACGCCAGAGGCCAAACAAGCACTGTTCCTGGCGTTGATTTACCGGATTGCTTTCTACAGCATTCTGACGGTGCTGGCCTGGTCGGGCTATGCGATCGAGGCGGCTTTGTTGTGGTGGCTGCCGCGGCATCTGGCCCTCAGCTATATCTATTTCTTCCTGTCCTGGGCGCCGCACCATCCTGCCAAGGAGAAGGGGCGCTATAGGGACACCCGCAGTTTCAACTCCTTCTGGGGCAATATCGGGTCGATGGGGATGCAGTATCACATCATTCATCACTTGCACCCACGCATCCCGCTTTACCGGACCCCGCGTGCCTACTGGGAAATGCGTCCTGTGCTGGAAGCCCGGGGGTGCGACGTCGGCGGCCTTTAGCCGTAATTGACTCGAGTCATTTGCATGCACGCGTGATTTTTTTTAAAGTCAGCGCTCGGATCGCTATTGATATCGCACCGGAATGGGGAGTGCAGCATGGCTAACACAGTGAGCAATTTTGACGAATGGCGCCGCGAAGACGCGCCACAATGGCCGGAGCCCGAGTTCAAGGGGCACCGCATTCCAGGCTATCGCTATCACAGCCCGGAGTTCTTCCACCAGGAGTGGGAGCATATGTGGACCAAGGTCTGGCTGTTGCTGGGCCGCGCACCAGATATGCCGGAGCCCGGTGACTATCAGATGGAAGAGGTGGGGCCCGACTCGATCGTCATGGTGCGCCAGCACGATGGGTCGATCAAAGCCTATTACAATGTCTGCCAGCATCGCGGCGCGCGGCTGGTGTTCAACGAAGAGGGGACAACAGACGCACTGACATGCCCCTATCATGGCTGGCGCTGGGAGCTGGATGGCTCGCTCACCCATGTACTTGATCCGGAAGATTTCCCCGAAGGCGACCCGTGCGACAATCTGAAGCTTGAAGAGGTTGCCTGTGAGGTGTTCGCCGGCTTCATCTGGGTGAACATGGACCCGGACCCCGAGCCTTTGAAAGATTATCTCGGCCCGATCTGGGATGAATGGGCTGCCTATGAGATTGACGACTGGAAGCGCTATGTGGCGATGACCGCCAATTCGCCGGTAAACTGGAAAGTGATTCTGGACAATTTCAATGAATCCTATCACCTGCCGACCGTGCACCCGCAGACGTCCAGCCGGATCGAAGAAAACTACAAATGGACACAGTTTGATATGGCGCCGGAAGGCCATGCCCGCATGTGGATGCGCGGCGGTGCGCCCTCACGCGCGTTGATCGGGACCGACGAACCGCTGATGAACCCCAGCCTGGAAGATCAGCTGCAGCGCTGGGAGCTTGACCCTGCAGATTTCGAGGGCCGTGAGTTTGAAACCCGCGAGGCGATCCAGGACCAGATGCGCAAGCTGGGGCCGGAGCGTGGCTATAATCACTTCGGCAATCTGCGCGATCACCAGCTCACCGATACCTATCACTATTTCATCTTTCCCAACTTTGCGGTGTCGGTCTGGGCGGATGGTTTCCACTTCCTGCGCGCCCGGCCGCACCCGACAGACCCGACCCAGTCCGTATTCGACAATTGGTGGTATGCACCGGTACCGAAAGACAATTGCGAGCCCGTTCGAACGATCAACGGCCCGATGGAGGCTGATGAAGAGTGCGAACATGACGTGTTCAATTATGGCGAAAAGAGCATGGGCCTGCTGATCGATCAGGACATGGGCGTTACCACCGGGCAGCAGCTTGGCTTCCGCTCACGCGGGTACAAGGGCGTCTATCTGGCCAAGCAGGAGCATCGGATCAGGCGCTATCACGAGCTGATCGACGAATATATCGAGGGCAAACGGCCCCTGAAGGATCAGGCCAGCAAGATCGCCGCGGAGTAGCTGACAGGGGCGGTCCGTCTGTTTCAGCCGGATCGCCGCCTTGGCTCGCGCACGAAAAACAGTGTGATGATCACGGCGGTGATCTTCATACCAATGGCGATCACAAATAGAGTCTCGTAAGGGAAGGCGCTGACAAACAGCCCGGCCAGGATCGGGCCGGTTGCAGCTGTCAGGGACGTCGCTGTGGATGCCGCTGCGATCAGCATCGGCAGCGCGTGCCGGTCACCGAATTCCAGCAGGATATTCTGCGAGCCGATCATGAAGCCGCCCAACCCAACGCCCACCCCGCTGAATACCGCATAGAGCACCCAGTCAGCGTCTACCGACAGCATCAGGATCAGCGAGGCGGCCCAGACGGCAATCGCACTGACAAAGACCAGCTTGTTGCCGGCATGGTCCGCCAGATAGCCCCACAATGGGGTGCTCAGCGTCTGCACCAGCATGAAGGCCACGGTCAAAAGACCGATTTCACGCCCGGTCAACTCGGTCTTCTCGCCCGCATAGAGGATGTAGAAGGGGACAGCCGCCATGGAAAGCGTCGCCAGACTGACCGCACCGACATAGCGCGCAAAACCGGGGCTCTTTCGGATCAAATCGGGCACGCCTTTGAGGCGCGATGCCAGTTTTGCCGGGGCCTGTACCGAGGGCGGTTCGGGTTCGCGCATCCACAACAGGCACAATAGCCCGATGGCGGTCAGCACGAACGCCATCAGGAAGGTGGTGGCGTAGCCGTTGCCCCAGATGTTGTTGTCGATGAAATAGGTGCCGCCCAGATAGGCGATGGCGGCGGAGACGAAACCTGCCATGAAGTTGCGGAAGCCCATCAACCGGCCGCGCACCCGCACCGGCACCAGCTTGGACACCGTGAAGTTGAACGACACGCCCTGCATGCCGCTGAACATGCCGAACAGCAGCAGGAACAGCGCCGTTGCTTTCAATGCCCATGCCTCCGGCAGCAGCAGCCCGGCCAATGCGATCCCCAGAATCTGAATTCGCATCATGCCGCCGACGATCAGAAACAGCGGCAGTACCCGTTTGCGGTGGGCGATCAGATTGCCGCCGGGCAGCGCCGCCAGCGCCGACCCCACATGCTGGGCGGCGACGATCAGCCCGACCACCAGGTTCGATTCCGATAGCAGGAAAATATAGGCCGGCAGGAAGGTCGGCGCGTTCAGCAGGCGAAAGCCGGTCATCCCGAACACGCCATGCGCCAGCAGCGACAGATAGTTTCGTTTTAGATTGGCCTGGACCTCTGAGTCATATCGGGCTTCGGCGTTGGCGGACATAGGGGTGTTTATACACCCGCGCGCGGGTTAGTCCGAGCCGTCACGCAATTTCTGCATCACCCGTTCGACGGAATATTGCGCCGGGTCCTCGACCTCGGGCGCCCGCGCGAACGCAGCCTCTACCTCTTTCCAGCGTGTCTCGGCAAACGCCACCACATGCGGGTGCGTCATCACCAGGAATTCGCCGTCTTCGGCGCCGGCAACCACGCGGCGGCCGATGTAGAGCGGGTCCATGCCGAAACTCATGGCCCTTTGGCCGAAGGCCCGGACTTTTTCAGGTGCCCGGCCCGCAGGGCTGCTGCGCTGGGCATCGTAGAGCTCGGTCTGGACAATCCCAGGAAAGACCAGTGACACTTTGATGTTATCGGGCACCTCTTGCCGCAGGACATCGGCCATGCCCAGTAGCGCGTGCTTGGTGCCGGTATAGATCCCGCCGCCCAGATGCGGCACGCCCAGCGCGTGTTCGGACGCGGTGATGCCGATGACGCAGTCCTCGCCGCTGTCGCGGAAGCGTTTGCCGAACACCGAACAGCCGTTCCAGACGCCTTTGACGTTGATGTCGATCATCCAGTCGACCTCCGCCGGGTCGGCATCGATGATGGGCGACGTGCTCATCACACCGGCGTTGTTGAAGACAAGCTGCACGCTGCCGAAGGTGGCCCAGGCCGCATCTGCCAGGGCCTCGACGGCGGCGTGGTCCGAAACATCGCAGATCGCCGTTTCAGCGGTGCCGCCGGCGTCGCGGAGAGTTTGCGCCGCAGCGTCCAGCCTGCTGCCATCGATGTCGGCCAGCATGACCCGGCAGTCTTTTTCGACCAGGGCCCGGGCGATACCCAGACCGATTCCCGATGCTCCGCCGGTTACGACGGCGGCTTTACCTGCTAATGTCATGAATGCCTCTTGAGTCTGGTTTTGCGGTTGCTGTTGGCAACGCTTATGACGCGTTTCAAAGTCGATCTCAACGGGCTGGGAGCAGGGGAGGACGAAGATGCCGCGAGCAGGTTGGGACAATCAGGGCGGAACGGCTGTGATCACCGGGGGTGCCAACGGCATTGGCCGCGCTGCCGCCAAACGGCTCGTTGAGCGTGGCATGAATGTGTTGCTCGCAGACCGTGACGAAGAGATGCTGACACAGACATTGGCCGAACTCCGTGCAATGGCCGGGTCCGGCGTCCGCGTCGAAGCGCAGCAATGCGACGTGTCGTCCATGGCCGATATCGAAGGGCTGCGTGACAGGGCAATGGGTACCTTCGGCGGGGTCAATTGCCTGATGAACAATGCAGGGACCGGCTTTCCCACCGGTAACCCGTGGGAGCAGCTGGACGACTGGAAGCGCCTGCTGGACATCAATATGTGGGGCGTGATCCAGGGCTGTCAGGCCTTCATCCCCACGATGCTGGAGGCAGGGGCGCCAGCCATTGTGGTCAATACCGGGTCAAAGCAGGGGATTACCAAACCGCCGGGCAACTATGCCTACAACCTCTCCAAGACCGGCGTCGTCGCCTATACGGAGAGTGTGGCGCATGCGCTGCGGCAGATTGATGATTGCACGGTCAGCGCCCATCTGCTGGTCCCGGGGTTCACCTATTCCGGCATGATCGCGCGGCATGTGCCGGAAAAACCGCCTGCGGCTTGGACCTGCCAACAGACCGTCGATTTCATGTTCGAAAGCCTGGCGCGCGATGATTTCTATATTCTCTGTCCCGACAATGACGTGACCCGCGAGATGGACCAAAAACGCATCCAGTGGAACGCGGATGACCTGATCAAGAACCGCCCGGCGCTGTCCCGCTGGCATCCGGACTTCGAAGCCGCCTTTGCCGCCTATATGAAGGACTGACGAAAAAATGAAGCTCTATCAGATGGGTCTTGCGCCCAACCCTCGCCGTTTGAACATGTTCCTGGCCGAAAAGGGGATCGAGGTTCCCAAGATCGAGATCGATACCCGTAAGAGGGAACAGTTCGGCGAGGACTTCACCCGGATCAACCCCATGCGCCAGATCCCCGCGCTGGAGCTGGATGACGGCATGGTGCTGACGGAGTCGGTCGCCATCTGTCACTATTTCGAAGGGCTGCATCCGGAGCCCAACCTGCTCGGCAAGACACCCCTGGAAGTGGCGACCATCATGATGTGGGAACGGCGGATGGAACAGCACGGGCTAATGCCCGTCGCCGACGCCTTCCGCAACGGCAATCCCTTCTATGAGGGGCACGCGGTCTCGGGCGGGGAGCCCTTGCCGCAAATTCCGGAACTCGCCGAACGGGGCCTTGTGCGCATCGATCAGTTCTATCAGCGGCTGGATGGGTTCCTGGACGGCAGGGAATGGCTTGCCGCGGACAGGCTGACGCTGGCTGACATTACGGGCTTCGTTGCGGCCGACTTCGCGAAGGTCGTCGGCAAAAAGCCGCCTGAAAACCTAGAAAATCTGCAGCGCTGGTATCAGGCTATTCGATCAAGGCCAAGCGCCAGGGCTTGACTTCCAGCCCCTGATCTTCATCGTTCAAAGCCTGCACTTCTCGCCTGTCTAAATTCCGGAGATACCCCCCATGAAAAACCGCCGTCTCGGCAGAAGCCCCATCTTTGTGTCCGACATCTGCATGGGCACCATGACCTTTGGCACCCACGCTGACGAAGACATGGCCATCAAAGTCCTTGATCAGTCTTTTGAAGCTGGGATCAATTTTTACGATACCGCAGAGAATTATCCTGTGCCGCCGGATCCCAAATATGCCGGGCTGACGGAAGAAATATTCGGGCGCTGGCTGAAGACCAAGGACCGGGATTCCATCATCCTGGCGACCAAGGTCAGCGGTCCCAGCCATGGTTGGATCAAGAGTGCGGCACGCGCCGGTATGACCGCGCTGGATCGTCACAATGTGATCAAGGCCGTGGAGGATAGCCTCCGGCGCCTCGACACCGACTATATCGATCTCTATCAGACCCACTGGCCCGATCATGGCACCGCTTATGATGATCATATGCTGGCGCTGGATGATCTGATCCAGGCGGGCAAGATCCGCATTATTGGCTGCTCCAATGAAACCACCTATGGCCTGATGAAGAGCCTGGAGACGTCGTCGCGTCTGGGCATTGCACGGCATGAGACGATCCAGAACAATTTCAGCATGGCCAATCGCCGGTTTGAGGATGAGTTGGCCGCAGCCTGTCGCCATGAAGGCGTCAGCCTGATTCCCTATTCGCCGCTTGCCGGTGGCGTCCTGTCCGGCAAATACAATGGCGGCGCCCGGCCGGATGGTGCGCGCTTCTCCAACTACCTCGAGCTGGGCGGGCGTCAGGCGGCGATGGCCAAGCGGTTCGTCAATGACAAGACCACCTCGTCGACCGAAAAGTTCATGGCGATTGCCGCGGAAGCCGGTATGGCGCCGGTCACGCTGGCCACCGCCTGGAGCAAGCAACATGACTTTGTCGCCTCGACCATTGTCGGGGTTACCCATGAAGACCAGCTGCCGGATATTCTCGCCGCGGCCGACATCACCCTTGATCAGGAGGTGATGGACGCGATTGACGCTGTGACCAAGGATATTCTCTACCCGATGGGGTAAACTTGCAGGAGAGACAGGGGAGGGCGTTATGACCGACGTTTGTATTATCGGAATCGGCATCCACAAGTTCGGGCGCACGCCGGAACGCAGCGGCCTGCAGCAGGGCGCGTTCGCCGTACGCGAGGCGCTGAAGGATGCCGGGCTGGAATGGCCGGACATGCAGTTTGCGTTCGGCGGTTCGGCGGCCGCCGGGTCCGCCGACGCCCTGGTCAATGAACTGGGCCTGACGGGCATTCAGTTCATGAATGTCGCCAATGGCTGCGCCACCGGCGGGTCGGCTCTGTTGTCGGCCTATACGGCGATCAAGTCGGGCGAGTTCGATCTGGGCGTCGCGGTCGGTTTCGACAAGCACCCGCGCGGGGCGTTCAATTCCGATCCGCGCAGCCGGGGGCTTGAAACCTGGTATGGCGATACAGGCCTGATGCTCACGACCCAGTTCTTCGGCATGAAGATCCAGAAATATATGGACGATCATGGCCTGCCGAATGAGGTGCTGGGGCTGGTGGCGCAAAAGGCTTTCCGCAACGGGTCGAAAAACCCCAATGCCTGGCGGCGGGATGAGGTCGATCTCGACACCATCATGAATTCGGACATGCTGGCGCATCCGCTGACCAAATATATGTTCTGCTCGCCGTCCGAAGGTGGCGTGTCACTCATTCTGGCCAGCGAGAAGACCGCGCGGCGCTATACCAATCGGCCGATTTTCCTGCGCGCCGCGGTGCTGAAGACCCGGCACTATGGTTCGTTCGAGGTCTACAGCCCCTATCTGGCGCTCACCCGGGCACAGAGCCCGACGGTCTTTGCCTCCCAGTCGGCCTATGAGATGGCGGGCGTGGGCCCCGAAGATATAGACGTGATCCAGATTCAGGATACGGAATCGGGCGCCGAGATCATGCACATGGCCGAAAACGGTTTCTGCAAGGATGGCGAGCAGGAAAAGCTGCTGCGTGACGGCGTTACCGAAATCAACGGCGCCATGCCGATGAACACCGATGGTGGCTGCATTGCCAATGGAGAGCCGATCGGCGCATCGGGCCTGCGGCAAATCTATGAGGTGGTGTTGCAGCTGCGTGGCGAGGCCGGGGAGCGGCAGGTCGGCAACGACCCCAAGACCGGCTACACACATGTCTATGGCGCGCCGGGGATTTCCGCCTGCACCGTGCTTCAGAACTGATTCCGTGTATGAGGACATCCTCTATGAGGTAAAGGATCCGGTCGCGGTCATCACCTTCAACCGGCCTGAATCCCTGAATGCCGCCAGCGACAGGATGCTGGCCGAGCTGCGCCACGCAGTTGCTGCGGCGGAAGATGACAAACGCGTCGTCGGGATCATCATTACGGGCGCCGGCCGCGGCTTCTGTTCCGGGCGCGATGTGTCGGGGATGGGTGGCGGGCGGGGCCGCAGCCGCCCGGAAGGCGATGGCAGCTTGCCCGCTGAGCCGGGCGACCCCTGGGTAGGACAAGACTACCAGAAATCCTTCACCTATCTGGCCACGGTGCGCAAACCGGTGATCGCGGCCGTCAATGGCCCCTGCGCGGGACTGGGCTTTGTGATTGCCATGATGTGCGACATGCGGTTCATCGCCGACAATGCGTTCTATATGACCGCGTTTTCGCAGCGGGGGCTGGTCGCCGAGCACGGATTGAGCTGGCTGCTGCCGCGCCTGATCGGGCTGTCCAGGGCGCTGGAAATCCTCTGGACTTCACGGCGTGTCAAAGCCGACGAAGCCGAACGTATCGGCCTGGCCGACCGGGTCGTCGAGGCAGACAAGCTGTTGGACGAATGTGCCGCCTTTATCCAGTCGATGGCCGAGACTGTCGCGCCTTATTCGCTGCAGGTGATGAAGGGCCAACTCTACCGGCACCTCACCACCGACTATGGCACCGCACTGGAAGAAAGCTGGCAGGCCATGGCTGACGCCAGCGCCGGCCCCGACGTCAAAGAAGGGGTCGCGTCGTTCCGTGAAAAACGCCCGCCTGATTTCGGGCGGGTCGGGAAGTCCAATTAAGCTCGGCCTAGACCCAAACCGGTTTTAGAACTTAGTGCGTTTGGTCTGGGCGCCGTCGACGGTGACGTTGACGCCGGTCACCCAGCTTGCCGCACTGCTGAGAAGGAAGACGACCACATTGGCGACCTCTTCCGGCGTGCCGTAGCGGCCCATTGCGATGCTCGCCAACACGGCTTCGTACATATCCGGCGCGTTCTGTTGGATTTGGTCCCAGGCGCCGCCTTCGAAATAGATCGAGCCGGGTGAAACGACATTCACATTGACGCCTTGCGGGGCCAGGAACTGCGCCAGGTTGGAGGCGTAGTTGACGACGGCAGCCTTCACAGAGCTATAGGCCATCGGGGCGTTGAAATACTCTCCTGCTGCAGTGGTCGCGATGAACACCATCGATCCCTTTGACTCGACCAGAAACGGGGTCACTGCCTCAGCGCCCAGCACAGTGCCCATAATGTCGCCGTTGAAGCCTTCCTGCCAGCCGGAGGTCCAGTTTTCCGGATCGAAGCCGCCACCGCCGGTGACATTTGGCACAAACATATCGAGCCCGCCCAGCGCTTCAGCTGTTTCCTTCAGCCAGGCTGTGTAGGCATCATGGTCCATAACGTCGACGACCCCGCCAATCACCTTGACGCCTTCTGCCGACAGGTCTTTTACAGCCTGATCGACTTCTGCTTGATTGCGGGCGCAGATGCCCAGATTGACGCCCTCAGATGCGAGCAAATTAACGATCCGACGGCCGATCCCTTTGGTCGAACCGGTGACGATTGCGTTCTTACCCTTAAGTCCCAAATCCATGTCTTATCCCCTGCTTTCTTAGATCAATGTCTTCCCGGTCCGGCATTCAAGTGTGCTCGTCCGATACGGTACATCCGCGAGATAGGTTACTCCGCGGCGTCTTCCAGCTTATCTTCCGTCCGCAACTCGAAGTCCGATGCGTCGTGCCGCTCGCGAAGCTGCTTTGACTTGTCCTCGCCCCAGACCCGGTTAACCATCCGGCCCCGCTTCACCCCTTCGCGCTCACCGATTTCGTCGGTCCACCGATTGACGTGCTTGTAGGACGGCGCATCGAGGAACGTTGCGGAATCGTCGTACAAATCGCCCTTCAACAGGCGCCCATACCAGGGGTACACGGCCATGTCGGCGATGCTGTATTCGTCGCCCGCCAGATATTGAACATCAGCAAGCCGCCGGTCCAGCACGTCAAGCTGGCGTTTCACTTCCATGCTGAAGCGGTTGATCGGGTACTCCCACTTCTTCGGTGCATAGGCATAGAAGTGGCCGAAGCCGCCACCCAGATAGGGCGCGCTGCCCATCTGCCAGAACAGCCAGGACAGGGCCTCGCCGCGCTTCGTGATATCGGTGGGCATGAACTTGCCGAATTTTTCCGACAGGTACATCAGGATCGCACCGGACTCGAAGACGCGGGTCGGCTGTGGCGTGCTGACATCCAGCAGGGCCGGGATCTTGGAGTTCGGGTTCACGTCGACGAACCCGCTGCCGAACTGGTCGCCGTCACCGATATTGATGAAATAGGCGTCGTATTCCGCTTCCTCGATGCCGAGCGCCAGCAGCTCTTCGAACATGATCGTGACCTTGACGCCATTGGGCGTGGCCAGCGAATAGAGCTGATGCGGATGCTTGCCGACCGGCAGCTCCTTGTCATGGGTTGGGCCGGCGATGGGGCGGTTGATATTGGCAAATCGCCCGCCGCTTTCCTTGTCCCAGGTCCAGACTTTTGGCGGTTCGTATTCGGTTCCGTCGCTCATGATCTTGATCAACCCTTCAATGTGGTCTGGCCCAGCATCGGCAGTCTGCCGACCATGCCGAGCACCGGGTGCGGGATATAGGGCGCTTCCAGCGCCGCGACCTCTTCGTCGGTCAGTTCAAGGTCGAGTGCGGCCACCGCATCGGGCAAATGGTGCTCTTTCGTCGCGCCGATAATCGGTGACGTCATGCCGGGTCGGCTCAAGAGCCATGCCATGGCAATTTGGGCACGGGGCACGCCCCGGCCTTCAGCAACCTGGGCAACCGCCTCGACAACCTTTCTGTCGGCGTCGGCGGTGCCGCCGTAAAGTTGATCGCCGAACTCGTCCGCCTGCGACCGCTCGGTCTGTTCGTCCCAATCGCGGGTCAGACGCCCACGCGCCAGCGGGCTCCATGGCATCACCGCGATCCCTTGATCTTCGCACAGCGGAATCATCTCCCGCTCCTCCTCGCGGTAGAGCAGATTGTAGTGGTTCTGCATGGAGATGAATTGCGACCAGCCGTTCATCTTCGACACATGGATGGTCTTCATGAACTGCCAGGCAAACATGGAAGACGCACCGATATAGCGGACCTTGCCCGATTTCACGATGTCGTTCAGCGCTTCCATCGTTTCTTCGATGGGCGTGTTGTAGTCCCAGCGATGGATCTGATAGAGGTCGATATAGTCCATGCCCAGACGGGTCAGGCTGTCATCGACCGCCTGGAACAACGCCTTGCGCGACAGGCCCACCGTATTGGGTGCCTGCCGCCAGGGCGCGAACGCCTTGGTGGCCACGACAATTTCATCCCGGTTGCAGAAATCGGCCAACGCCCGGCCGGTAATTTCTTCCGACGTGCCGCCGGAATAGGCATTGGCCGTATCAAAGAAATTGATCCCGGCCTCCACCGCCTGACGGATCAGCGGCCGGCTGGCCTCTTCATCCAGGGTCCAGTCATGGGTGCCCTGGCCGGAGACACCATAGGTCATGCATCCCAGACACAGGCGGGAGACCTGCAGGCCGGTGTTGCCGAAAGTGGTGTATTGCATCGTCGTCAGACGCGCTCGACGATGATCGCCGGGGCCATGCCGCCCGCCGCACACATGGTCACAAGGCCGCGCTTGAGGTCGCGGCGTTCCAGCTCATCAACCAGCGTGCCGATCAGCACTGACCCGGTTGCGCCGATGGGATGACCCAGGGCAATCGAGCCGCCATTGACGTTTACCTTGTCGCGGTCAAGGTCCAGATCGCGGATGAACTTTTCAGCGACGACGGCAAAGGCTTCGTTGATTTCCCAAAGGTCGATGTCGTCCTTGGTGAGACCGGCTTTTTCCAGAACCTTCCGGGCGGCGGGCACCGGCGCATTCAGCATCAGGGTGGGGCAGTCGCCGACATTGGCATAAGCGGTGATCTTGGCGCGCGCCTTCATGCCGTTCTTTGCGGCGTAGTCGGGGGAGGCCAGTAGCAGCGCTGCAGACCCATCGACGACGCCGGAGCTGTTGCCCGCGTGGTGCACATGGTTGAAGTCCAGCCCGGTATATTTCTGCTGGATCAGCTTGCGGAACGTGGTGCCCTGTTCGTCCAGCTCGAAATCGGCCATGGCGTGGAAGGAGGGCTTCAAGCCAGCCAGTGCGTCTGCTGTGGTCTGCGGGCGCGGAAATTCTTCCCGGTCCAGCGCCAGCGAGCCGTCTTCGTTGTAGACCGGCACCAGGCTCTTCTCGAACCGGTTGGCCTCAATGGCAGCAGCAGCTTTTTGCTGGCTTTCCAGCGCCAGCGAATCGACGGCCTCGCGGTCGATGCCTTCCAGAGTCGCAATGGCATCGGCGCAGACACCCTGATGCGATTGCGGGTGCATGGCGCGCAGGCGCATATTGCCCCGGTCCATCAGCGCGGGGCCGTCGCTGCGCAGCGAGCCGGTGTAGGACATCATCTCGGTGCCGCCGGCGATCACCAGATCTTCCATGCCCGACATGATTGAGGCCGCCGCCATGTTGACGGTGGTGATGCCGGAGCCACAGAACCGGTCCAGCGTTACGCCGCTGGCTTTGGTGTCATAGCCCGCGTCAAGTGCGGCCATGCGGCCCAGATCGGCGCCCTGCATGCCCACCTGGGTCGAAGTGCCCCAGATGATGTCATCGATTTCTTCGGTCTTCAGGCTGTTGCGTTCGGCCACGGCTTTTAGAACCGTGGAGGACAGCTGCTGCGGGTGGATGTCGGCGAGGGCGCCTTTGCCGACCTTGCCGATGCCGCGCGGGGTCCGGACGGCGTCGATGATCAATGCTTCGGTCATGGATTTTCCTTCGGAACTGGTTTCTTTATTGGACGCGTGTTTTAGCCTGTTTGGCAGCGCCCGTCGAATCTGCAGAGGGTGCGCCTGTGCACAAGTTGCGTGCCAGTGTGATCGCCTTTTGCCGCAGCTTCGTTTAAGTCATGAAAGATCGTCCACACTTGAGGAGCCCGCCAAAAGATGACCTATGTCGCGCTTTATGTCGTTACGATGATCGTGTTTCTCGGCGTCGATGCGTTGTGGCTGAAATATGTCATGAACCCGCTGTTTCAGGCGCATATCGGCGACCTGATGGCCCCGGAACTAAGGCTTTGGGTCGCGGGGCTGTTCTATCTCTTCTATATCGCGGGGATCATTTACTTTGCTCAGCTGCCGGGCTTGCGCAGCGGCAGCATGCAGCTTGTTCTGATCAACGGCGCGATCCTGGGCTTTCTGGCGTATGGCACCTATGAAGCCACCAATATGGCGACGCTGCGGGGCTGGTCCTGGTCGATGGTCGCGGTCGATGTGGCCTGGGGCACTTTTCTCACGGCGATGTCCGCCTGGGTGGGACTTACTGTTGTCAAAGCGCTCGGCTTGGCCGGGAACTAATAAACCACAACAGACCGGATCGACTTGCCTTCATGCATCAGGTCGAAGGCGGTGTTGATCTCATCTAAAGGCATGGTGTGTGTGATCAGATCGTCGATGTTGATCTTGCCGTCCATATACCAGTCGACGATCTTGGGTACATCGGTGCGGCCCCTGGCGCCACCGAACGCGGTACCTTTCCACACGCGGCCGGTGACCAACTGGAAAGGGCGGGTGGCGATTTCCCGGCCGGCTTCAGCGACACCAATGATAACGGATTCGCCCCAGCCCCGGTGACAGCATTCCAGCGCCTGCCGCATCACCTCGGTATTGCCGGTGCAGTCGAAGGAATAATCTGCGCCGCCATCGGTCAGATCGACAATGGCGTCGACCACCTTGTCGTTGCCGACGTCCAGCGGGTTGATGAAGTCGGTCATGCCAAAGGCCTCGGCCATCGCCCGCTTGGCCGGGTTGATGTCGATGCCGATGATCCTGTCTGCGCCGACCATGCGCGCCCCCTGAATCACATTGAGGCCAATGCCGCCCAGGCCGAACACCGCCACATTCGAGCCGGGCTCGACTTTTGAGGTGTAAATCACCGCGCCAATGCCTGTGGTCACGCCGCAGCCGATGTAGCAGATCTTGTCGAACGGTGCATCCTCGCGCACCTTGGCAAGCGCGATCTCCGGCATCACCGTGAAGTTCGAAAAGGTGGAGCAACCCATATAGTGATAGAGCGTCTCCCCACCCTGCGAAAACCGTGACGTGCCGTCCGGCATGACGCCCTGACCCTGGGTGCCGCGGATCGAGGTGCACAGATTGGACTTCTGGCTGCGGCAGGTTTTGCACTCCCGGCATTCCGGTGTGTAAAGCGGGATCACATGATCGCCGGGTTTGACCGAGGTCACACCCGCACCAACCTCGCGCACGATGCCCGCGCCCTCGTGGCCCAGGATGGATGGGAATATCCCCTCCGAGTCTTTTCCTTCCAGCGTATAGGCGTCGGTGTGGCAAATGCCTGTCGCCATCACTTCGACCAGCACTTCGCCTGCCTTCGGGCCATCCAGATCGACCTCGTCGATCACCAGCGGCTGGTTGGGTGCAACAGCAATGGCAGCACGCGTTTTCATGGCAGCATCCCTTCAGAGTCCTGTCTCAGAATTACGCGCCTATGCAGGCACAGTACGCCTCTGAAAACAATGCCTGATGTCATCTATTGACTATGTTTCAAACATGTTTGATGTTTGTTTTCATGAAAAAGGTGAGTCGCAGTAAAGTCGAACCCAAGGCGGATCCGAAGGAAGATATCCTGCGCGCCGCGGAACATATTCTGGGGACAAGTGGCGTTGATGCCGCGACGGTTCGCGCTATTACCGGCCTGGCGGGCGTCAACACGGCAGCCGTAAACTACCATTTCGGGTCGCGGGACGATTTGTTCCAGGTGATCTGTGGACGGCGGATGCAGCCCGCGAACCGCGCGATTCTAGATCATCTGGATGCACTGGAGGTCAGGCCGGAACGGCCGCGGGTGGCGGACATTTTTCGCCCGCTCGTTGAGACAGCGTTGACGGTCTGGGTGCAGGACGATGTGCTGCGCGCGCTTCGGTCCTTGTTGTTTTTAAACCCACAGACCGTGGAATCGCTCAACGTTTCACAGATGGGTGAGATCTATGCGCGGATGCGCGGCGCGCTGCGGCAGGCCTGTCCTGAGATGGCCGTGCAGGACGTTCGACGCCGCTTCCAACTGGCTATGGGGACGATCATGAACACCGTGCACCAGGAAGACGCCGAATTCGTCTGGTCGCATGATGAGATTACAGTCGACGATCTGGTGGCGTTCATCGCCGCCGGGTTCGGGGAGGCCGATCATGGATCATGAAACCGTCGAAAAGCTCAGGGTCGCCATCGAGGCTGAATTTGGCCGAAACGCCCCACCGGAGGGTTTTCCCAACCTGCCGCGTATCCCCGCCGAGCGCTATATGGATCCGGCCTTTTTCGAACTGGAACGCGCCCGCGTGTTCGACCGATCGTGGCTTTATGTCGGCACAAAATGGGATTTCCCCGAAACGGGCAGCTTCAAGGTTTTTGATAATATGGGCCGGGCCCAGGTGCTGATGGTACGCGGCAAGGACAACCGAATCCGCGCGTTCTACAACACCTGCTGCCACCGCGGCGCAACGGTAATCCGCGACGAATGTGGTACGGCCAAGGGTGGGCGCTTCAGCTGTCAGTTCCATGCCTGGACCTATGATTTGGAAGGCCGGCTTGTCGGCATTCCCGACAAGCGAGATTTTGCCAACGACCCGTCGCTGGAGAACACTGGCCTGCACCCGATCCGTTGCGAGGAATGGTGCGGCTTTGTCTTCATCAACCTGTCAGACGATGCGCCTGACCTGCTGAGCTGGTTGGGGCCGGTCGCCGAAGACTTCGCCTGGGTTGATGGCCTGCGCCCCTCCCATCGGCGCGAACGGCTGCTGGCCTGCAACTGGCGGGTGGCGATAGAGGCATTTATCGAGGTCTATCACATCGCGACGGTTCATCCCGAGACGGTGGGCCAGGGGCTGAACCACCATGGCACCGTGTCGAACTTTTACCCGCACGGCCATTCGCGCATGATCGTGCCCAACCCGGACTGGCATGACCCGGACAAGGTGCGACCAGACAATAATGGCCATGACCCGGCTTATGGGTTCAGGGGTGAGGCCAGCGTCTCCTACAATCTGTTCCCCAATGTGTTGGTGCCTGCAGGGCAGACAGGTTTTACGCTGATGGAGTTCTGGCCGGTCGATGCAACCCACACACGGCTCGTGACCTCCTGCGTCGAACCGGACGATATCGAGGACGAACCGCGCAAGGTCCGTCAGGATTTCTTCGACACGATCATGGATGAAGACACCTGGAATATGGAGCACATCCAGCACTCCTATCAGGCGCCGCATTTCAAGGGGCCCAAGATTGGCGTGCACGAAAAACGCATCTACTACCTGGAAGAATCCATCGAGCGGATGATCGGTCCGGAAAAGGTGCCTGACGCGCTGCGCGTCGAACTGCTGCTGGATAAATACATTGTTAGCACACCGCAGGCGGTTTAGCCGCCGCCTGACCTGAAACGAGGGAATAACCATGTCTGACTACGACATTCTGATCCGCAACGGGACGGTCATCGACGGGACAACAATTCCCCGGTTCAAAGCCGATGTTGGTATCAAGGACGGTCGGGTCGCCAAAATCGGCGGCATCGCCCGCACCGCCAGTGCCGAAAAAGAAATAAACGCCGAAGGCAATATCGTCGCGCCCGGTTATATCGACATCCATACCCATTACGATGCCCAGATCCTGTGGGATCCCTATTGCACCATTTCCGGCTGGCACGGCGTGACCTCGGTGCTGCTGGGCAATTGCGGCTTCGGCTTCGCGCCGATCCCACCCCATATGCGCGAGCGCGCCCAGATGATGATGACCCGCAACGAAGCGATCTCTTTCGACACCATGAAAGAGGGCATGGAGTGGGACAAACACGGTTGGGAGACCCTGCCGGACTGGATCGACCATCTGAAGCGCATCCCCAAAGGTGTGAACTGCCAGACCCTGGTACCGCTCAACCCGGTCTATGCCTATGTGATGGGCAGCGTGGAAGAGGCGAAGAGCCGCCGTCCGACCGCCGATGAGAAGGAGCAGATGTTCAAGATCATGCACGAGGCGATGGACTATGGCGCTTGCGGGTTCTCCTACCAGCGCTGCGGCGTGCCCTCAGTGCAGCCGGATTGGGACGGCACGCCGATGCCGACCGACGTGATCCCCGACCATGAGCTGATCGAATTCGGCGCAGAACTCGCAAAACGTGGCGAGGGCTTTATCGAGATGTTCGATTCCTCGCCGTCGGATCATGACACGGTGGAAGACTTCATGACCTCATTGGCTGAAGCATCAGGTCGTCCGATCGTGCGCAATATTCTCCTGGCCAATGATGATCGCCCTGAAGATCACGAAAGGTTCCTCGACTGGCTTGACGAATCCCACGAAAGGGGTCTGCAGGTGTTCGGGATGGGCTTTACCGTCCGCTCTCCAACAATCCTGACCTTCGAGGACTGGAGCCTGTGGGACAATGCTGCGGCATGGCACGAGGTGATGAACGGGCCCTATGAACAGCGTGTGGCGATGATGAAGGATGAGGCGGTGCGCGAAAAGCTGCGCGCGGAGATTGACGCGCGGCTGGTCGGCGGGCTGGGCACCAGCGGGCCGGCGCAGGAGATGACCATGCATGGCGCGGACGGCTTTGCGCAGCTGGAAAAATATGAAAATCGCCCCGTTGCAGAGATTGCCGAAACCGAAGGCAAGCATGTGGCCGATGTGCTTCTCGACATCTCGCTGGAATCGGAGTTCAAGGCGGAGTTCGTCGGCAACGCCTATCCCACCTCGGCAGAGACAACTGCCAAGGTGCTGTCCAATCCCTATGTGGTGCCGGGCATCTCAGACGGCGGGGCGCATTGTCATTTCGTCGTTCAAGGCGCCTATCCGACCGACCTGCTGGAATGGATGGTGCGCGAAGAAGGGCTGATCTCCGCCGAACAGGCGCATTATGGTTTGAGCCGCCTGCCCGCTCATATGTGCGGGCTGGGCGATCGCGGTATTTTGCGTGAAAACGCGCCTGCGGATGTTGTGATCTACGATCCCGAGACCATTCGCCGGACCCCGTCATGGGACAAAATGGAGAAGCTCTACGATCAACCAGCGGGCGGCTGGCGTCGGTCGCAGAAGGCCGAAGGGCTGCACTACACCATGGTCAACGGCCAGATCACCTTCGAGGGGCAGGAGTGCACCGGCGCAACCCCCGGCGAGGTGATGCTGAACAATATCAGTTAGCCCTGAAGCGCAGCAGCGCCCTTGATGAGAGCATCGATTTCCCCGGCTTCAGTACCCAGCTCTTCGAGAATCTGCCGTGTGTGTTCGCCCAGCACCGGGGCAGGCGACAGGGCCAGATCCTCGCCAAAGAAGGCCGCAGGCGCGCGGGGTTGCCTTAGTGTCCCGGCGGTCGGGTGATCGGTCTCTAGCAAAAGGCCCGTCGCCGCGACATGAGCGTCAGTGTGCACTTCCCGGGGCATCAGAACCGGTGCTGCCGGCACCCTGGCATTGACCAGCCTGTCGACGACAGCCTCAACGGTGAAGGGTGCGACAAGCATTCCCAATGTCTTGAACCAGTCGCTGATGTTCAGCGAGCGGTTAGCCAGTTTGGCAAAGCGCTCGTCTTTGGCCAGTTCAGGCCTTTCCAGCACCTCGCATGTGGCTTTGACTTGCGCATCGGTGCTGGCGGCCACGCTGATCCAGCCATCGGCGCACTGATAGAGCTGGTAGTGCTTCATGACGTTGTCGCTTCGGACAACGTCGTCATCGAGCAGGGTGCAGTCCATCATCATATCAGGCCAGTTGAAGCCAATATTGGCTTCCAGCATGGTCGTTTCTATATGCGACCCCTCGCCGGTCGAGGCTTTCTTGAAAAGCGCGGCCATCATCGCCTGGGCGTTGACATAGGCGGAGACCTTGTCCGCTACGATCCCTTTGACCAGACGGGGTTCACCGCCCTCCTGTTGCATGCCGGCCCAGCCTGTCAGCGCCTGAATCAGGGGGTCGAAGGCGGGGCGGCCGCCATAAGGACCATCTGATCCAAAGCCCGATGACGTGCAATAGATGATGTCGGGTCGGCGTTTCTGGACCGCCTCGTGCCCAAAGCCCAGCCGTGCCGTTACGCCAGGACGAAACCCTTCAATGAAGATGTCGGCCCAATCGATCAAACGCCACAAAACGTCTTTGGCGGCATCGGTTTTCAGGTCGAGCGCGATGGAGCGTTTGCCGCTGTTGGCGTTGATGAACCAGGCCCCCATGCCGTTCTTCTGGTCGGCATAGACCCGCACCCCGTCACCGCCATGCAGATCCTCGACCTTGATCACATCCGCGCCATAGCCCGCCATCAGATGAGTCGCCGTGGGCACGGCAATCATATGGCCGAGTTCGACAATCTTCGTTCCAGCGAGCGGTGCGGTCATTTCCGGCCCTCCAAAACCGTCATGTGGAGTTTACCTCAATTTGAGGTGATGCGCAGGGCGTCTAGACCATGCTGCGGTGCATATGCGGGCGTAGATCGAGCCGATTGGCCGCATCGTAATACCGGACGGCAACACCCTGCGGCGGGTTGAGTGCGTCAATCCGGTCAAAGTCGTCCTGCGTCAGCGACACATCCACTGCTCCCAGATTATCTTTGATCTGCTCTAGGGTGCGGGGGCCGACGATGGGCGCGGTGACACCAGGCTGGTTCGCGCACCATGCCAGCGCGACCTGGGAAGGCGAACATCCCTTTTCCTCGGCAATCCTGACGACCAGTTCGACCATGTCCCACGCCAGCGGGGTTGCGGTGCGGCCGAAATTGTCTTTTCCATTCTGCCACCGTGCATCCGCTGGGCCCTCGTCCCGGCGATACTTGCCCGTCAGCAGGCCGCCGCAGAGCGGGCCCCAGGGAATGACGGCCAACCCAAAGCTCTGGGCAGCAGGGATTACCTCGCGCTCGGCGGTCCGGTCCAGCATGTGGTAGGCCGACTGTTCGCAGACGAAGCGGTTGAGCCCCAGTTCCTTGGCGACCCAGAGGGACTCGACCATCTGCCAGGCCGGGAACATGCTGCTGCCGATATAGAGCACCTTGCCGGCCCGGATCAGATCATCCAGTGCGCGCAGCGTTTCGTCGACCGGCACGTCGGCGCTCGACCGGTGCATCTGGTAGAGATCTATGTGGTCGGTCTGTAGGCGTTTGAGTGAATCCTCGCAGGCCTTGACGATGTGCCGCCGCGACGGGCCGCGATCATTGGCATTGTCGCTTTGCGGCATGAAGGCCTTGGTTGCGAGTACGATGGCCTCGCGCCTGTTGTCCCGGGCCAGTGCCTTGCCGACGATGCGCTCGCTTTCATTGCCGGTATAGACGTTTGCGGTATCGATGAAATTCACACCTTCGCCGAGCGCGTAGTCGATGATTCTGATCGAGTCAGCCTCATCGGTTTTGCCCCCGAACATCATGGTGCCGAGGCAGAATGGGCTAACCTGAACGCCGGTTCTTCCCAAGGGTCTGAGCTGCATATTGTTCTGCCTTTCTGGTCGGTGGGGACAATGATGAGGGTAGTTTCCTTCGGCTTGCTTGAGAACCGTGTTCATCGCCAGTTAATGTGTGCGAGTGCAAAGATTGGTGTGACGCTTGCAACCCCCTATATTTAGTCACGATGGTATTGGTCCATGCGGGTCGGGCCTGAGTACAAAGGTTCGGGGATAAGCACGGATTGCAGCGATTAGCCTGCGAGGCGCTTTTTGCATGCAACGGGTGCATTATGTTAATGCCTAGCCGCTAGGCAAATGAGGAGACGGAGAGATATGAAGGGTTTGAGTAAGATTTTACCGGGCGTATTGGGTGCGTTTCTGCTGGTGAGCGGCGGTGCCTATGCCGAGGATGCTGCTGCCGAAGAAGAGTTCGTCTGCGATGTCGCAAACGGCGAAAAGATATTCAAGCGGTGCACGACGTGTCACACCCTCGAAGAATCCTCAAAGCGCAGGATGCAGGGGCCGACCCTCCATGGGTTGTTTGGTCGGACGTCTGGTACCGTCGGCGATTTCCGTTATTCCAAGGCGATGCAGGAAGCAGCGATCGTATGGTCGCAGGACACCCTTTATGAGTATCTTGAGAACCCGCGCAAATATGTCCCGCGCAGCAAGATGCCGTTCCGGGTTGCCAAGGATCAGGAGCGTCGTGACGTGATCTGCTTCCTTCGCGAGAATACCAAGCCTGCCGATGAAGACGGGGCAGCCGCCGACGCGAGCTGATTCGGTAGCCTCGTACTAGACAGCGGGGCATTCTGCGTATCATAGGGGTAAACCCCGCCGGCTCTTCGGGGTCAGGCGAAGGGACCGTTCAGCCTGATAACGGCGGCGTTGAGAGCGCCGGCATAGGTCACCCAGATGAGATAAGGGACCAGCAGCCAGCTCGACGGACGGGAATACCGCCACATCACGACGATCAGGACAAGAACAGACAGCCAAAGCAGGATGACTTCGGCAAGCGCCCAATCAGGCCTGTGTGCCCTGAAGAAGAGCGCGCTCCAGAGAATGTTCAAAACGCCGTTTAACGCGAACAGCCAGACCATGCTTAGCTGAGTGATGCGGTTTGGCGCCCGGCGCCAGGCGATAATGCCGGATAGCGCAGCGAGTGCGAATATCACCGTCCAGGCCGGGCCGAACAGCCAGTCAGGCGGTTTCCAGGCAGGTTGTTGAAGGCTGTAGTACCACGGGTCCAGATCGGTGATCAGGCCGCCGACCATGGCGACAAACAACGCCACGCCGAAGCCGGCCAGCGCCGGCTTCCATATCGGGTTGCGGTCAGCCGTCACGAAGTCGGCGACACCAGCCGGAACAGATGCGCCAGGTCCTTGAAGAAGATGCGGACATGGGCCATGGGCTTTCTCCGCACCAGCTTCTTGTTCATATAGGCCTGCCAGGTCAGCTGCTGCACGTCGGGGTCCTTGCAGATACTCACGAAGCGCTCGCGGCGCTTGTCACTTGAGTACCAGAATCGCTGCATGATGCCCAGAATCAAGAACACCCTGCCATGTTCTTTCATGAAGCGTTTGCGTGCTTTTGACAGGGCCTTGGCATTTGACGTTTCGAGGAACTCGTCAACCGCCTCCGCGGCGACCTGTCCGCCCAACATGGCGTAGTAGATGCCTTCACCCGATGCTGGCGCGACGACGCCGGCGGCATCGCCGGCCAACACGACATTCTTGCCGTTATCCCAGTTCTTCCGCGGTTTCAGCGGAATCGGTGCCCCTTCGCGCCGGATCGTCTCGGCACCTTCAAGCCCAGACGTCTTGCGCAAGTCGGCAACGGCGTCCTTCAGAGAGTACCCCTTGTGCGCCGTGCCGGTTCCCACGCTGGTCGTGTCGCCATGCGGGAACACCCAGCTGTAGAAATCGGGCGACAGGGAGCCCCGGTAATAGACGTCGCAGCGTCGGCCATCGAAATCGGCGTCATCATTGTGAGGGGACCGGATCACTTCGTGATAGGCGAAGACGTAGGGCACCTTTTCCTTGTGCGGCATGGTCTGGCTGGCGACGGCGGAGTTCGCGCCATCCGCGCCAATCACCGCCCGCGCCCGGATACGCACAACTTCGCCATCGCGCCCGGATTCCTTGGGCACGAATTCGATCATGGCGGTTCCGTCGTCCAATTGTGTGATGTTGCGAAAGGTGCCGTTGATACGCTTGGCGCCGTTCTTCTCCGCTCGCTCGCGCAGCCATTCGTCGAAGACGTCGCGGTCAACCATGCCGACAAAGCCGCCGTCAATGGGCATATCGACCTTGGCGTCGGCTGGCGACACCATCCTTGCCGCGCTGATCTTTGCTACCAGGAGTGAATCGGGGATCTGGAAATCGCGGATCAGCCGCGGGGGAATCGCGCCACCACAGGGCTTGATGCGCCCCGCCTTGTCCAGCAGGAGAACCGAACGTCCTTTCGTGGCGAGTTCGTTGGCGGCCGTGGCCCCGGACGGGCCGCCGCCAACGACAACGGTATCGTAGGTTTCAAGATTATGCATGTCTCACCCCTGACTGAAATTGGTTGCAAGTATTCTGGTATCGGGCTCTGGCGCGCGGGACGGCGTGTCCTGCGGTCGGCCAAGCCGTGCTGCGATGATGGCCGCGGCAATGAAGAGAAAGCCTTCTATCGTGAAGACCAGTGCATAGGCTGAAAGCGGTGATCCGGTCAGGCTCCTGACCAGGTCCACCAGTCCGGTGGCAGCCAACCCCCCCAAGCCGAATGCCAGTGCCTGCGCGGCGCCCCACAGGCCCATGCGGATTCCTTCGCGCGATGCACGTCCGGCGCCTGCAAGTTCCATCATCGATGCGATGGCCGCGACGGCAAAGGCGCCATTGGCAAAGCCCAGGAAGAACACAGACCCTTGCAGCGGCCAATCCGGCCCGACAAAACCGGCCGCAGCCAGCCCGAACAGTGCGACGGCGGATGCCGAACAGCCCCCGATCGTACAGGCGCGCAGGACGCCCTGACGGCGTTTGCCCAGAAGGCCGCCGATCAGCGCAACCAGCAGCATGCCCGCAAGGACGCCCCCATTTTGGAGGCCCGCCAACTGGGTGGATTCGCCGGGTGTCAGCCCAAAGACGACGCCGGCGAAAGGTTCAAGGATCAGGTCCTGCGCGCTATAGGCCAGCATGGCGACGAACACGAACAGCGTGAACCGCCGGGTGGCCGGTTCCGACCAAATCTGTCGCAGGGCTTCTCTGAAATCGGTCCTGGATGTCTTGGCGTTGGCTGTCACCGCATCCGGCGGCGCGGGCGATCGTCCCTCCACCCCCCAGATCGCCAAGGCCGTGACGGCCATCGCAATGGTCCCCACCACCGCGGTCACCGTGATCAGGCGGCCTGTCGAGAAAGGATCAAGATAGTGCCCGGCAATCGTCGCGGTGACGGCGAAGCCCGCGATCATCATCACCCAGACGATCATCGCAGCGGCCGGCCGGCGAACCGGGGCGACCCGCGTTGCCAGCAGGGCCAGCAGTGACGTGCCGGACGCGCCAACCCCCAGGCCGATGAGCACGAAGGCAGCGACTGCAGCTGCAATACCGGCTGGGGGATTGGTCTCCATCCAGGCGGTCGCGGCTGCTGCCCCGACACCGCCTGCGGCCAGCACCGCCATGCCGCCCAGAATCCAGGGGGAGCGACGCTTCCCGACGTCCGATCCGTGGCCGAAGCGGGGGCGCAGCATTTGAACGCCGTAATGCAGCGCGACCAAAGCGCCCGGCAGGGCGGCCGGCAACATGAGTTCGACGACCATTACGCGGTTCATGGTCGAGGTGGTCAGCACAACGATGGCGCCCATTGCAGTCTGCACCAGGCCGAGCCTGACGATGCTTCCCCAACTGAGTGGTGGCGTGCTCATAGCGTGCCAAGTTCCATTGACCGCAAGGCGAACGCGCTGGCGAGCATGCCGAGAACATAAAGTGTGGTGCCCGTGGCATTGTACCAGGGTGTGCGATCTTTAGGGGCCTGGAGCAGCCGTGCCATGAGGCCAAGCTGAGCGACAACAAGGGCGGCGACGATGGCGCCATAAAGTGGAAGCGCCCAGTAAAACAAGAGACCAACCACCGCAAGCTGCGGGATGGTCATGACGATACAGGCGATTTGCGCGGCCCTGTCGACGCCGAATTGCACCGGCAGGGATTTTATTCCCATCTGGCGGTCACCCTCGACCGCCTTGAAATCATTAAGGGTCATAATGCCGTGGGCGCCAGCGCTGTAGAGCAGGGCGAACAGAATAATTCGCCAGTCCGGCACGCCGCCCAGCATCACGGCGGCACCGGTAAACCAAGCAAGCCCTTCGTAGCAGATGGCACAGGCGCCTGCGCCCCACCAGCCATTCTGCTTCAGGCGTAACGGTGGCGCGCTATAGGCCCAGGCGAGAATCAGCCCAAATATAGCGGCGCCAAACCCAACCGGTCCCAACGCGGCGCCCACGCCCAGGGACAGAATTGTCCAGCCGATGGCGATGTAAAGACCCCAGGATCCGGGAATGCGTCCGGACGGGATCGGCCGGTCAGGCTCGTTGATTGCGTCGACATAGCGGTCGTACCAGTCGTTGACGGCCTGGCTGGTGCCGCACACCATGGGACCAGCCAGCAGGATGCCCCCGAACAGCACCCAAAGCCGATCTCCCAGCGGCACGCCCGATGAGACAACGCCGCAGCCAAGCGCCCACATCGCAGCAAACCACGTAATTGGTTTGAGTAACTCCAACACAGCTGACGGGCCGGGCCGGGTTATCGGGACGTGTGCTGTCGCCTCTTGTGCCATGCAAAAAATAGTATACTTGACACATATGACCGTCAATCAAAGTTGACGCTTTTTGGGCGGTTGTGGCTAGTCAGAACCGGCGGAAAGGAAGGCTGGAAAAAAGTGCTACTTTTTTCGGTTGAACGGCGCGTTTTTCTACGCGTCGCCCTCTGGTTCGAGGTCGCCGAGGCCGTGTCGCCGCAACTTGACATAGAGACTCTGACGACTCAGGCCAAGAATCTCTGCAGCAGAGGCGCGATTGTCACCGGTCAGTTCAAGCGCCGTCTCGATACACAAACGCTCAATCGCGTCCGTGGCATCGCGGACGATTTCTTTGAGCGAGACGCGCCCCACCTGCTCGGTCAATTGTTCCACGGTGCCGGGCAGTCCGCTTTCCGCCTTGCGCGGGCCGGTCAGGCGGCGCTCAACGTTGCGGATCATAAAGCCCAGGCATGGCGGGTCGCTGTCCGGTACGGATACAGCGGACACCTCGACGTCAGCCGACAGGCCATAGTCGCCGGCAATTGTTGTGGCGAACAGCTTGACCGAACCGCTCTGGCGCAAATTGGCGATCAGCACGTTCAGGTCGACGCTGCCGCGGCCTAGCCAGCGGTCGAGTCGCTCGCCCCTAGCCTGTTCTTCCTTGACCAGCTGGGCCATTTCCAAAAAAGCATCATTTGCCGTTATAATTTGGGCGTCCGATGTTGTGACGACGAAGCCTTCGGGTGATTTCTCGACCACCTCCAAGACGGTTGACCGTCTTTCCGGATCGTTCGCGTCCCTGGCGGCGAGGGCGTACGACACAAGGCGTACGAGGAAAAAGACGTCGTTATCCTGCCGGAAAAGAGACGCAGAAATCTGGAATTCACCGCTGTCCTTCCCGAGCTGTACGGTCGCGGATTTTGCCCGGCCGGTTACCCGTACCGAATCAAGCAGCTTATTGATCACACGGTCCGCCTTCCGGGAGAATCCATCCGGGAACCGCTGACCCGAAACTTGCTCGGGCTCCTTTTCCAGCAATGCTGCGGCAGAGGGATTCGCCTCAACAATCCGTTGCGACCGCTCGTCGACGATCATGACTGCCTCGGAGGACACATGGAACAGCATGCGATAGCGCGTTTCAGCTTGCCGAAGCCGTCCGTAATCCTTTTGCAGGGATTGTTGCGCTGACAACAGGCTTTGCTGAAGGTCGGAGATCGCCCGTAGATCCCGGCCCAGCGCAAGAATGTCACCGTCGTCACCGACACTCAGCGTGGAATACAAAACCGGCAGGTCGCGGCCCAGCGGGGAGGGGTGGTTCACCTGCCGCCGGTGTGGTCCATCCTCTATTTCAGCATCATCCAGAAGCTCGGCAATCTTTGCCCGGCTTTCAACGGTGACTGTATCTGTCCATGGCCTGCCGCGCCATTCTTCGCTGACCTCCTGCAGGAGGCTGTCGTCGGAGACGGCGATATCAAGAACGATGCCGCTCTTATCAATCATCAAGGCGAGGTCTGACCCTGCAGCAACAAGATCCGCGGCGGCCTCAGCACTAATGTTGCTGAGCCGAAGCTGTAGGCTCTGTTCCGGGTTCGCAACGTCCACGGTTTGCACAAACTCCACCAAGGTTAGCTGTCTACGTTCTGTTCGGGTGCGTAATCAGCAGTCTTTTGTTGGTGCGTCAAGTAAGATTTCTGCTTTGGCAGATGCGTCTGCGCCAGATTCCGCCAGCATATCGGCGCCTACTTCTTCTACCAGGGCCGGATTCTGCACAACAGAGCGCCCGCCCAAGATAATGCCCACTCTTTCATTTTGTGATTCCTCGCGGATCCGCGCGACCACGTCACGCACCGGTTCCACAACGACATCCGAACTCAGGGATAGTCCCACAACACCATACCAGGTGTCATGCACTTCCTTGATCAATGCATCGACATCCGATGCCGGCCATACGTTTACATCCCAGCCTTCGTGACGCAGAAATTCGCTGGTCATCAAAAGCCCGAACGTATGCTGCTCGCCAGGCGCTGCCGCAAGAAGGATGCGCCTGAACGGATTGAACTGTGCGCTGTCGACGTCAACCAGACGCCCCAGTTCATGCAGCAAGTGCTGCAGCCGGCCAAGACATATGGTCACCCTGACGAAATCGATTTCATCGGATTCCCACATCGTGCCGAACTGTCGTGCTGCAGGGGCCAGCAGGTCGGAGAACAGGCTGCGAATGGGAACGCCCTGTTCTTTCAAAGAGTGCACAAATGCACTCGATATCTCTTCGTCATGCGTCAAGACCAACCTGGCGAACTCTTCGACATCGTCAGCGCCGATCGACCGGTGTTGGGCCGCTTGTGGTTGTTTGGGTTTTTCGCGCTGCAGCTGAAGTGCAAGCATCAGCCTGGGT
The DNA here is from genome assembly GCA_046290575.1 of Alphaproteobacteria bacterium. Taxonomy (GTDB): domain Bacteria; phylum Pseudomonadota; class Alphaproteobacteria; order SMXS01; family SMXS01; genus JANQQJ01. Next base: position 733,826 of record JBKAGX010000001.1, read on the forward strand.
ACGATTTCGGATTCTATCGTCGCGGCAAGCCCGATCATGCGTTGCCCCAGGCTTGGGCTTTCCTGATTCGGTTTGTCGTCCGGGTCCTTGCCCTGATTGACCTGGGCGCGACGGTCTCCCCAGTCCTCGCGCCCCAACCCCCTGTCCGTGGAGTCCTCCATCTAACAGCTCCCCTCTGTCCTGATGTGAAATAGACTACACAGGAGGATGGGGGTTGGCGACTCTGACTACCGAAGATTGTGCCGTTCATCTGTAGACCCTGAGGCTCTCGGGGGCTTTTCCTTAACCAACTGCGCCGGAGTTGCCCATCAAGGCATGTGACGCACTCTGATTATATTAGACCCCAGCAACCGATAAACGTCAACTATTCTTTACGTCTGGTTTAGTTGACACATCCGATTTCCCCGCCTAGACTTTTTTCATGGTTTCGAGAAAAGCGGGGAGCAGCGGCCTGTGACTGATAGCCTGAGACGGCATGCAGGGCCTATTCAACTGTATTCGCCGGAACAACGGCGCCGTCGTGATGCGTCACCCTGGACCTTGGTTCAGGGTATCCTTGCGCCGCTGCAATTCCTTGTTTTTCTTGTCAGTCTTGCTTTGGTGCTGAGGTTTCTCGCGACTGGCGAAGGGTTGATGGCTGCAACGATTTCCATCGTTGTGAAAACACTTGTTCTCTACGCGATCATGATCACCGGATCGATCTGGGAAAAACAAGTTTTCGGTCGCTACTTGTTTGCACCGGCGTTCTTTTGGGAAGACGTGTTCAGCATGCTGGTGCTGGCGTTGCACACGGCCTATCTGGCGGTCTTGTTTACAGGGGCCGCTGGCCCGGCCGTCCAGATGTATCTGGCGCTTGCAGCTTATGCCGCCTACGTCGTGAACGCCGCGCAGTTCCTCATCAAATTGCGCGCCGCGCGCCGCGAATCCGGGCCTGTAGGGGTGGCATCGTGAACGAGATCACGCCCCTCTCACCGTCGGAAACCAAGCTGGGCTGCGGCGACGCGCCAGTCTTGCGCGAGCGCGGGCAGCGGGAGGTCTTTTGCGGCCTGACCGGTATTATCTGGCTGCACCGAAAGATCCAGGATGCGTTCTTCCTCGTCGTCGGGTCCCGCACCTGCGCCCATCTGATTCAGTCGGCGGCGGGGGTGATGATTTTTGCGGAGCCACGGTTTGCGACAGCCATTATCGGCGAGCGCGATCTCGCCGGCCTCGCCGATGCGAATGAAGAACTCGACAAGGTCGTCAACAAGCTGTTGTCACGCAGGCCTGACATCAAGATGTTGTTCCTGGTGGGGTCGTGCCCGTCGGAAGTCATCAAGCTTGATCTGTCGCGGGCGGCCATGCGGTTGTCAAAAGTTCACTCACCCAAAGTGCGTGTGCTCAACTATTCCGGCAGCGGCATCGAAACGACCTTCACCCAGGGTGAAGATGCCTGCCTGGCCTCGTTGGTGCCAGAACTGCCAACGGCCCCGGCCAATGACCGGTCGCTGATGGTTGTTGGTGCGCTGGCCGATGTGGTCGAAGACCAGTTCAAGCGCATGTTCAGCGAGATGGGGGTCGGGCCGGTTCATTTCCTGCCGCCGCGCAGCGCCGAGTCGCTGCCACCCATCGGTCCCGGCACCTCCTATTTGCTGGCGCAGCCGTTCCTCGCCGATACCGCGCGGGCACTGGAAGAGCGCGGCGCAACTCGCCTGCCCGCGCCGTTCCCGCTCGGGGCAGAGGGGACGACAGCATGGCTCAAGGCGGCCGCGGATGCCTTTGGTGTCCAGGAGTCGCATTTCGATTCGGTCACAGCGCGCCCGCGCCAACGGGCAACCGAGGCATTGGCCCGCTACCGCGCCGAGCTCGAAGGCAAGCGCATCTTTTTCTTCCCCGATTCGCAGCTGGAGGTACCCCTGGCGCGGTACCTGTCGCGAGAACTCGGCATGGAGTTGATTGAAGTCGGCACGCCCTATCTGCACCGCGAGCATCTGGCCAGCGAACTGGCGCTGTTGCCCGCAGACACGACGCTCAGTGAAGGCCAGCATGTCGAGAATCAGCTGGATCGCTGCCACGAGGCGAAACCGGACCTCGTCGTTTGCGGTCTCGGGCTTGCCAATCCGCTGGAAGCCGAAGGGTTGACAACCAAATGGGCCATTGAGCTGGTGTTCTCGCCCATCCATGGCTACGAGCAAGCGCCTGATCTTGCGGAACTTTTCGCCCGGCCCTTGGTGCGCCGGACGCGTCTGGAGGTGTGATGGAACTCACGCTCTGGACATATGAAGGGCCGCCCCATGTGGGGGCCATGCGCATTGCCACCGGCATGGAAGGCCTGCATTACGTGTTGCATGCGCCGCAGGGCGACACCTATGCCGACCTGCTGTTCACCATGATTGAGCGCAATCAGAAGCGCCCGCCGGTCACCTACACGACGTTCCAGGCGCGCGATCTGGGCAGCGATACGGCAGAACTGTTCAAGACCAGCGCCCGTGAAGCTTTCGAGCGGTTCCAGCCCGACGCACTTTTGGTCGGCGCCTCCTGTACGGCTGAACTCATTCAGGACGATCCCGGCGGACTCGCCCGCGCGCTGAATTTGCCCATTCCGGTCGTCCCGGTTGAGCTGCCGTCTTATCAGCGGAAGGAAAACTGGGGCGCAGCCGAAACACTTTACCAGTTGGTCCGTGCCTTTGCCGGTCCCAACGCACCGGCGCCGGGTACCGAGCGCCCGGTCCGTGACCCGTCGAAGCGGCCATCCTGCAATCTGCTGGGCCCGACGGCGCTGGGCTTCCGGCACCGTGACGACGTGCAGGAGATCACCGGTCTGCTCAATCAGATGGGCATCGATGTCGATGTTGTTGCACCGTTAGGGGCACGCCCTCGCGATCTGGCACGGTTGGGTGAAGCCGATTTCAACGTCGTCCTCTATCCGGAGATCGCCGACCAGGCGGCCCGCTGGCTGGAGCGGATGTTCAAACAACCGGCCGTGCGCACAGTGCCCATCGGTGTTGGCGCCACGCTCGATTTCATCAAAGAGGTCGCGGACGTTGCCGGGATCGATGCGACGGACATGCTGGACCGCGAGAAATCGCGGCTTCCATGGTACTCCCGCTCGGTCGACTCGACCTATCTGACCGGCAAGCGGGTTTTCATCTTTGCCGATGCGACCCACGCGGTCGCCAGCGCCCGCATCGCGGCAGAGGAATTCGGTTTCGAAGTGGTCGGCCTTGGCACCTACAGCCGGGAATTCGCCCGTGACGTGCGCGCCGCCGCCGAAATCTACGGGATCGAGGCCTTGATCACCGACGATTATCTTGAGGTCGAAGCCAAGGTCGAAGAGCTGCAGCCGGAACTGGTGCTTGGTACGCAGATGGAACGACACATCGCCAAGCGTCACGGCATCCCCTGCGCGGTGATCTCCGCACCGGTCCACGTGCAGGACTTCCCGGCGCGTTACTCACCGCAGATGGGCTTTGAAGGCGCCAATGTCATCTTCGACACGTTCGTCCACCCGCTCGTCATGGGGCTGGAGGAACATCTGCTGGGCATGTTCCGCGAGGATTTTGAATTTCATGATGCCGCTGGCCCGTCCCATCTGGGGGGGCATGCCGGGGTGCCGGACAATGCACCGATTGTGCTGCCGGAGCCCGCGCAAGAAAACGGCGCCTTGGCCTGGACCGCCGATGCGGAGACCGAGCTTCACAAAATTCCGTTCTTTGTGCGCGGCAAGGCCCGCCGGAACACCGAACGCTTCGCCCAGGACCAGGGCGTCGCCACCATAACTGTTGAGACGTTGTACGATGCCAAAGCGCATTTCGGCCGCTGACGCCACACCGGTAAAGGTGGTGGTCATCACTCTGGACAGTCATCTGTCCGGAGCCGCAGACCGGGCCCGTGCTGAATTGGTCAAAGACCTTCCCGGTCTTGAGCTGTGCCTGCATGCAGCGTCTGACTGGGCCCATGATCAACAGGCGCTTGAACGCTGCCATGACGACATCGAAACCGGCGACATCGTTTTCGCCAACATGCTGTTCATGGAAGACCATATCGAGGCCGTGTTGCCGCAGCTTGAGGCCCGGCGCGATCACTGCGACGCCATGGTCGGTTGTGTGGCGTCCGGCGAGATCATCCGGCTGACCCAAATGGGCCGCTTCGCCATGGACGGTGAACAAAGCGGCGCGATGACGCTGCTGAAACGGTTGCGCGGCAAGAAAACAAACACCAATGCCAGCGCCGGCGCCCAGCAGATGGCCGCGCTGCGCCGACTGCCGCAGATTCTCCGCTTCATCCCCGGCACGGCGCAGGATGTGCGCGCCTATTTCCTGACGATGCAATATTGGTTGGCCGGGTCAGACGACAATATCGTCAATCTGGTCCGGTTCCTGATCGACCGCTACGCCACCGGGCCCCGCAGCACGTTGCGCGGCGCGCTCAAGTCCAAGCCGCCGATCCATTATCCCGAAGTCGGCGTGTACCATCCGCGGCTGAAAACGCGGATGGCCGAGACCAGCGACAAGCTGCCCAAGGCTTCGAAAAAACCGGTCGGTACGGTCGGCGTGCTGGTGATGCGGTCTTATGTGCTGGGCGGCGACACGGCACACTACGACAAGGTGATCGAGGACCTGGAAGCCAAGGGCCTGAACGTCATCCCGGCTTTTGCCAGTGGCCTGGATGCCCGGCCCGCCGTTGAAGAATTTTTCGTCAAGGACGGTGAGCCCATCATCGATGCGATGGTGTCACTGACGGGTTTTTCGCTGGTCGGCGGCCCCGCCTATAATGATTCCAAAGCTGCAGAAGATATGCTCGCCGCGCTGGATGTGCCCTGCATCGCGGCCCACGCCGTTGAATTTCAGACGCTCGATCAATGGCACGGCTCAGAGCGTGGCTTGATGCCGATTGAAGCGACCATGATGGTAGCGATCCCCGAGCTCGACGGCGCGGTCGGCCCGACGGTCTTTGGCGGCCGCACCGGCGTTCCCGGGGAAGCACGCAAGATGCTGCCCGATCCCGAACGGACTGAATCGCTGGCCGCCCGCGTTGAGAAAATCGTGACCTTGCGCCGCGCGCCCGCCAGTGAACGCCGGCTGGCTGTGGTGTTGTTCAACTTCCCGCCCAATGCCGGCGCGACGGGAACAGCCGCGCATCTCTCCGTATTTGAATCGCTGCACCGGACGCTTCAGGGCCTCGCCGCAGACGGTTATCAGGTCGATGTGCCGGAGACGGTTGATGATCTGCGCGACAGGGTGCTGCGCGGCAATGCCCAGCGTATGGGGACCGATGCCAATGTGCACGCCCGCATCGCCACCGATGATCATGTGCGCCGTGAACCCTGGCTGGAACAGATTGAAGAACAATGGGGCCCGGCGCCTGGCCGCCAGCAGACCGATGGCTCAAGCATTTTCGTGCTGGGTGCACAGTTCGGAAACGTCTTTGTCGGCGTGCAGCCCGGGTTTGGCTATGAGGGCGACCCCATGCGGCTGCTGTTCTCCGGCAGCTTCGCGCCAACCCATGCCTTCGCGGCGTTCTACCGTTACTTGCGGGAAGATTTCGCAGCCAATGCCGTGCTGCATTTCGGCACCCATGGCGCGCTGGAATTCATGCCCGGCAAGCAGGCCGGCCTGGCGAGTGAGTGCTGGCCGGAGCGGCTGATCGGCGATCTGCCAAATTTCTATCTCTATGCCGCCAACAATCCGTCGGAAGCCACCATCGCCAAGCGCCGATCGAATGCAACGCTGATCAGCTATTTGACGCCGTCGGTCACCCAGGCCGGGCTCTATCGCGGCCTGTCGGACCTGAAAGGTTCGCTCGACCGCTGGCGCACCTTGGCGCCGGAAGCCGAGCACGAGCGGGCCTCGCTAGCAGAGCTTATTCAGGCGCAGGCGGCTGAGGTCGACCTGGCGCCGGCAGAACCGGTCTGGAATGGCGATGCGTCGGTGCGGATCGATGGCCTGAGCGCGGCGATCCATGAGCTGGAAAAGACACTGATCCCGCACGGCATGCATATTGTCGGCAAGCCACCGGAGGCCGAAGAGCGCACCGACACGCTGCTGGCCATGGCGGAAGCGGATTCGGGTGCACGGCCGCCGCGCGCCGCGGTGGAAGCCATTGTTGACGGCCAGACGCCGGAGCAGGCTGTCGCTCTGGCAGGCAAGCATGCCGATGTGGAAGCGCTTGCCCGTCTGGCGGACGCCAACCGGCTGATGTCTGAAGACCACGAAATACCCGGCATGTTGCAGGCGCTCAAAGGCGGCTATGTCCGGCCCGTATCAGGTGGTGATCTGCTGCGGACGCCGGCCATCATGCCGACCGGCCGCAATATTCACGGATTTGATCCGTTCCGGATCCCCAGCACCTTTGCAGTGCTGGATGGCAAGCAGCAGACCGAACGGTTACTGGAACGCCATATGGCCGAAGACGGCACGCTGCCGGAATCGGTCGCTTTCGTCCTTTGGGGAACCGACAATCTGAAGAGCGAGGGTGGTCCCATTGGGCAGGTCCTCGCATTGATCGGTGCACGGCCGCATATCGACAGCTATGGCCGGGTGTCGGGCGCAACACTGATCCCGCTGGAAGAGCTGGGCCGTCCGCGGATCGACGTGGTGGTCACGCTGTCCGGCATCTTCCGCGATCTGCTGCCGCTGCAGACCAAGATGCTGGCCGAGGCGACGTTCCTGGCGGCCTCTGCCGATGAGCCGGTCGAGCAGAATTATGTGCGTAAGCATGCCCTGGCTTATCAGCAGGTCCATGATTGCGACTTGGAAACAGCGGCGCTGCGTGTCTTTAGCAATGCGGACGGGGCCTATGGCGCCAACGTCAACCAACTCGTCGACAGCGGCGCCTGGGACGACGAAGACGAACTTGCCGAGACCTATTCCCAGCGCAAATGCTTCGCTTATGGCCGGTCCGGCCAGGTGGAAAAGCAGCAGGATCTTTTGCAGACCATGCTGGGCGATGTGGATCTGGCCTATCAGAATCTGGAATCTGTCGAAGTCGGCGTCACGTCTCTTGATCATTATTTCGATACGCTGGGCGGCATCAGCCGCGCGGTAAAGACCGCCAAGGGCGACGCTGTCCCGGTCTATATCGGCGATCAGACGCATGGAGACGGGCTGGTCCGGACGCTGGGTGAGCAGGTGGCGCTGGAAACCCGCACCCGCATGCTGAACCCCAAATGGTACGAGGGCATGCTCAAACACGGCCATGAGGCCGTCCGTCAGATCGAGGCGCACATCACCAATACAATGGGCTGGTCGGCGACGACAGGCGCTGTAGACCCGTGGGTCTATCAGCGGCTGAGCGAAACCTATGTGCTCGACGACGAGATGCGCGAGCGGCTGGCGAAACTGAACCCCGCGGCCTCGGTCAAATTGGCAAACCGGCTGCTGGAAGCGCATGAACGTGACTATTGGGCTCCCTCCGAAGAGACGCTGGAAGCCTTGAGGTCCGCGGGCGACGAGCTTGAGGACCGGCTTGAAGGTGTTGGCGTCGGTGTGGCGGCATAGAGATTTTTGAGGAGAAAGTGATGCTGGATATTAGAGACCCGATCAATCCCAACGAAGATGGCGAAGGCAGCGTGCAGGTCCAGATGGATCCGTCGATGCAGATCGATACGGCCAAGGTATTTGCCGTTTATGGCAAGGGTGGCATCGGCAAAAGCACGACGTCGTCGAACCTCTCCGTAGCGTTTTCCAAGCTGGGCAAACGGGTGCTGCAGATCGGCTGCGACCCCAAGCATGATTCGACCTTCACGCTGACCAAAACACTCATGCCGACCGTGATCGATGTGCTGGAAACGGTGGACTTTCACGCTGAAGAGCTGCGTGTCGAGGACTTCGTTTATGAAGGCTACAACGGCGTGATGTGCGTTGAGGCCGGCGGCCCGCCCGCCGGCACGGGTTGCGGCGGCTATGTGGTCGGTCAGACCGTGAAGCTGCTGAAAGAGCATCATCTGCTGGAAGATACCGATGTTGTTATCTTCGACGTGCTGGGCGACGTGGTCTGCGGTGGCTTTGCGGCCCCTTTGCAGCATGCGGACCGGGCGCTGGTGGTGACCGCGAATGATTTTGACTCGATCTTTGCCATGAACCGCATCGTCGCGGCCATCAAGGCGAAGTCGAAGAACTACGATGTCCGGCTGGGTGGTGCGATTGCCAATCGCAGTGACGGTGTCGACCAGATCGAAAAATTCAATGAGAAAACCGGGCTGCAGACACTGGCCCATTTCCCGAACCTGGACATCATTCGCAAAAGCCGGTTGATGAAGTCGACCCTGTTCGAACTGGAATCGTCGCCTGAGCTGGATGCGGTTCAGGATGAATATCTCCGGCTCGCCGCGTCCTTGTGGGCCGGGACGGAGCCTCTCGAGGCCACGCCGCTCAAAGACCGCGATATCTTCGACCTGCTGGGTTTTGAATGATGCAGACAGCCTCCTACCAGCAGCGGCGTGACCAGCTCTTGACCTATTTCGACCGCACGGCGGTCGATGCCTGGTCGAAGCTGACTTCGGACGCGCCGGTGGGCCGCATCCGCGCGACCGTGCGGGCAGGGCGCGACGAAATGCGCGCGGCGATCCTGGCGCGACTGCCTGCCAACCTGACCGGCCACCGGGTTCTTGATGCCGGGTGTGGCACAGGTGCTCTCGCCGTCGAATGTGCACGGCGCGGCGCGCATGTTACCGCGATTGACTTGTCGCCAACGCTGGTCGGGCTCGCTCAGGAGCGTACACCACGTGACCTGGGGGCAGGGTCCATCGATTTTCAGGTCGGCGACATGCTCGATGCAACACTCGGCGACTTCAGCCACGTGGTCGCGATGGATTCACTGATTCATTACAACGCCGATGACATCACCCGCGTACTGGCCGGTTTGGCCTCACACACATCCCACACGATTGTCGCGACCTTTGCGCCGCGCACACCGGCGTTAACGGTGATGCACTCTATTGGCCGTTTCTTTCCGCGTGGCGACCGTGCACCGGCCATAGAACCTGTCAGCGAAGCGCGGTTGCGCGACCTTATCGGCAAGGCGCCGGGTCTGAAAGACTGGCGCATTGGCACCACACACCGTGTGAACAGCGGCTTCTACATGTCTCAGGCGATGGAGTTGATCCGTCCATGAGTCAACCGCGGTCCAAAATCGGTCTGGCACAGGGGTGGGCGAGTCTGGCGCCCCGCTTTTTGCCGTTCGCCGATGCCGCCACCAAGGAATTGCCGCTGGGGCAGTTGCTCCGCCTGTCGCTGTTCCAGGTTTCGGTCGGCCTCGCCTTCGTTCTCCTGAACGGCACCCTGAACCGGGTCATGATCGTGGAGTTGGGGATTCCGGCGTCGCTCGTGGCGCTGATGGTCGCCCTGCCGATCCTGTTTGCTCCGGTTCGCGTGCTGATCGGCCATAAATCGGACCATCACCGGTCTATCCTGGGCTGGCGCCGCGTGCCCTATATCTGGTTCGGGTCGCTGCTGCAGTTTGGCGGTCTGGCGATCCTGCCTTTTGCGCTGCTGATCATGTCTGGCGATACCCATGGGCCGGTGGTTATCGGGCAGATCGGGGCAGGACTTGCCTTTCTGATGATTGGTGCAGGGCTGCACACGACACAGACGGCGGGGCTGGCACTGGCCACGGATCTTGCGCCGGAAGAGGCACGTCCCCGCGTCGTCGCGCTGCTTTACGTCATGCTGCTGGTTGGCATGGTGGTGACCTCGCTGTTTTTTGGCGCTTATCTGACGGACTTCACGCAGATCAAGCTGATCGAGATCGTCCAGGGCGCGGCCGTCGTAACGATCGTTTTGAATATGATCGCGCTCTGGAAGCAGGAGGGACGTAATCCGTCCATGACTGCGCCGGACCGCGAACGTCCCAACCTTAAAGAGGCCTGGAAAGACTTCATTCAAGGCGGACAGACCGGTCGTCTTCTTGTTGTCGTAGGCCTTGGAACCGCGGCCTTCAGCATGCAGGACATCCTGCTGGAGCCCTATGGCGGCGAGGTGCTTGGCCTATCCGTGGGTGCGACCACGTCGCTGACGGCGATGCTGGCAGCGGGGACGTTGGCCGGGTTTACGCTTGCCGCGCGCGGCCTGGTGCACGGGGTTGATCCGCACCGCTTGTCGGCAATGGGTGTTCTGGTCGGGCTCTTTGCCTTTGCCGCTGTCATCTTTGCCGCGCCGATGGAGTCCCCGTTGATGTTCCGGATGGGCACGGGCCTGATCGGCTTTGGCACCGGGTTGTTTGGCATCGGCACGTTGACAGCTGCCATGGCGCTTGCCGACCGCGGGCAGAGTGGCTTGGCGCTGGGCGCCTGGGGCGCTGTACAGGCGACCGCTGCCGGTATCGCGATCGCGCTGGGCGGCGGAATTCGTGACGGGGTCGCTTTCCTGGCTGCCGATGGAGCGCTGGGGGCGGCGCTGACGGGACCAGTCGTCGGATATGGCGCTGTCTACAATCTTGAAATTCTTCTTCTTTTTGCAACCTTGGTTGCGATCGGACCGCTTGTTGGCAGCAACCGGTCCGCGCGGCCGTCGTCAAAGTTCGGGCTGGCTGAGTTTCCCGGCTAGTCACAAACCCAAAGGAGGCACGGATGCCAACTGGGAATTTTATAGGTACGGTCGATCTCGCATTGATCTCGCTATACGCCTTCTGGATTTTCTTCTTCGGCCTGATCGTCTATCTGCGCCGCGAAGACAAGCGCGAGGGCTATCCGCTCGTGACGGACAACCCGCGAAGCATAAAAGGAACGGTGTTTGCGCCCCCGCCCCGGCAGGTCAAGACGTTTTCAACCACCCATGGCGAGGTGGTGAGCGGCCGTGTCGACCAGCGTGATATCAACCTGTCGCCAAGTGAGCCCTGGTCGGGTGCCCCGTTTGATCCGACGGGTGATCCAATGCTGGACGGTGTTGGCCCGGCGTCTTATGCCGAACGCGCCGATGTGCCCGAAAAGACGCTAAGCGGTGAGATTTCGATCGTACCGCTCCGGGTTGCGACAGACCACTTCGTTGAGCCTCTGGGCCCGAACCCAATCGGCATGGAGGTGGTCGCTGCCGACGGTGTCGTGGCTGGCCATGTGACAGATGTCTGGGTCGACCGGGCAGAGATTATTGTTCGGTATCTGGAAGTCGAGGTCGGTGAAGAAGGTGCGGCGCATAAGGTGCTGCTGCCGATGCCGTTCGCGACGGTCGATGCGATGAATGCCGAGATCAACGTCAAGGCGATCACCGCAGAACAGTTCAAGTCGGTGCCCACAACGGCCAGTCCCGATCAGGTCACGCTTTTGGAGGAAGACAAGATCACCGGCTACTTCGGTGGCGGCTATCTCTATGCCTGGCCAGAGCGAGCGGAGCCGCTGATATGAGCCATCATCACGATGATTTCGAGAGGGAGCCGATTCCCGGCTTGCCAGAGGTCCCGCCGGAAGGGGAGAAGATCCTCTGGCAGGGGTCCCCGGACTGGAAAGGGTTGGCGTTACGCGCCTTTCACGCCCGTAAGGTCGCGATCTATTTTGGTATTCTGATCGTCTGGGAACTTGTCGATGCTGCCACCGGCGGCGGCGCCATGTCCGATGCCCTGATCTCTGCCGTCGGCCTGGTGGCCATGGGCGCGGCGGCCTCTGCTGTTCTGGTCTATCTGGCGCGAATCTCTGCCCGCACGTCGATCTATACCATCACCAACCATCGCGTGGTGATGCGGATCGGCATGGCTTTTCCGGTCACGATCAACCTGCCGTTCAAGCTGATCGACTCAGCTTCGATGAAGACGCAGAAAAACGGTCTGGGGGATATTCCGATTGCTGTGCGCGAGGGGAACCGTGTTGCCTATGCGGTGTTGTGGCCACATGCGCGGCCCTGGCACGTCAGGCACCCCGAGCCGATGCTGCGGTCGCTGCCTGAGCCGGAGAAAGTTGCGCGGCTGCTTGCAGATGCCCTGGCGAGCGAAGTCGGCGGTCAGGTGGCCGCGCCCGCGCCAGTGGGTGCACGCCAGCCTGCTCAACCCTCTGGTGCGCGTGCTGGTGGCCTGGCCACGGCAGGCGGCTGATAAGGGGATTGCGCGGTGACTGAGACAACCGAAGTCGAACATTTTCCCAAGCGCATCCTGTACGGGGTTGCGGTGCTGGTACTGGTCGCGTTCACCGCGGCGGTGGTCGGGCGTCAATACGACATCGGTGCGATGCGGACGCCCGAGGGCGTGCCGGTTGCAAGCCGCGATATCAACTTTGTCGACAAGCCGGATGGTTCGGTCGAAGTCTACCAAATCCCCGACGACACACTGATTGAGGTTCTCGAGCCCGGCTCCGACAACTTCATCCGGGTGGTGATGCGCGGTTTCGTGCGGGAGCGCAAACGCAACGGTATTGGGCGGGAAACACCGTTTTCGCTCAGCCGTTGGGAGGATGGCCGCCTGATGCTGTTGGACCCGGCAACCGGGCGGCAGGTGATGCTCAACGCTTTCGGCAAGACCAATATCGCCGCCTTCGCGCGGCTTCTTGAAGACGACGGGGGTGCCTCTTGATGGTTGGCACCTCAGCGCGAGAACTGACTCTGGCCTGCACGGTGGATGCCGCCCAGTTGCCGCATACGCTTCATGCGCATGTTGAGTTCGAGGGCGACCTGAAGATCCATCCTGGCGATACCGTCATGCTGCACGGCGAAGACATGCCGATCGGCTTTGGCGACCACACGGTCGAGCAACGGCGCGCAACAATTGTCCGCGCCGGTTGGCTGCTGCGGTCCTGGACGAAGTTTACTGAAATATTCCGAATGTCCGAACTTTATGAGGTGAGTTTTTCACCAAGGAGGAGGCTATGAACGCCCATACCGATGATTTCCAGATCAACGAAACCACACAGCGCGCGAAGACCGATACGGTTCTCAGCCCGCGGTTCTACACGACGGACTTCGACGCCATGGACAAGCTCGACGTCAAGCCGGTACGCGGTGAGTGGGATGCGTTGATGGCGGAGTTCGAGCAGGACAATAACCGCGATCATTTTGATCGCCATTTCGATTTTGACTTCGACCTGAACGATATCCCGGCTGATCTCCGCGTGGAGTTCCTCGACTTCCTGTCCAGCTCGGTTACCTCGGAGTTTTCCGGTTGTGTGCTTTATGCCGAGATCAAGAAGCGCGCCAAGAACCCGGATGTGAAGGCGCTGTTCGGCTATTTGAGCCGGGACGAGGCGCGCCATGCCGGGTTCATCAACGCCGCGCTGAAGGACATTGGACTGGGGGTCGATCTGGGCTTCTTGACCAAGGCGAAGAACTACACCTATTTCCGGCCGAAATTCATCTTCTATGCGACCTATCTGTCGGAGAAGATTGGCTATGCCCGCTACATTACGATCTTCCGCGCGCTGGAACGGAACCCGGAAAACCGCTTCCACCCGATCTTTCAGTGGTTCGAGGAATGGTGCAATGACGAGTACCGCCACGGCGAAGCGCTGGCGCTGATCATGCGTGCTGATCCGAAGCTGCTGAAGGGCCACAACAAGCTGTGGATCCGCTTCTTCCAGCTGGCGGTGTTTGCGACCATGTTCGTCCGCGACCATTCGCGCCCCGCGTTTCACAAGGCGCTGGGATTGGACATCACCGATTACGACATGCAGGTGTTCCGGATCACGACCGAGATTTCCAAGCAGGTCTTCCCGGTGACACTCAATGTCGACGATCCGCGTTTCCTGGCGGGCATGCAGCGCCTGTGCCGCATTTCAGAGCGGATGGACAAGGCCAAGCAGCAGGGCGGCATCATCGGCGGCATCAAGCGTGCCGGCCTGGCAGCGGCCGCTGCGGCCACCTTTGGCCGGATGTATCTGCTGCCCGCGGAAAAGGCCGCTTTGCCGGTGAAAACCTGCATGGCCCCGGCCTGGTAGGGATGACGGCCTGATGGACTACGGTCTGCCCATTCTGTTCACGATGTTCGTCTGGTGGTTCAGCACCGGGGCGATCCTCTATCTCGTGAGCCTGGCGGACCGCACCTATCGGTGGAGCCTGGTGGGCGCGACAGCGGTGCTGATCGCAGGCCTTTATGGCGTGGCAGCCACAGCCGGCGATACGACCGTGGCCGGGGCGTACCTGGCGTTCGCCTGTGCTTTGGCGGTCTGGGGCTGGGTCGAGATGACCTATTTCATGGGCCTGATCACCGGTCCGCGGAAAGAACCCTGCCCGCCCGATTGTTCGGCCTGGCGGCGGTTCGGCCTTGGCATTCAGGCCAGCCTCTATCATGAGCTGGCGATCATCGGCTTCGGCCTGGGGATTATTGCCCTGACATGGAACGCGCCCAACCAGGTGGGCATGTGGACCTTCGTTATTCTCTGGACGATGCGCTGGAGCGCGAAGCTGAACCTGTTCCTCGGCGTGCCGAACCTGAATGAGGAGTTCCTGCCGGAGCATTTGCGGTTTCTCAAGACATTCATCGCCAAACGGCGCATGAACCCGCTGTTTCCGGTTTCGGTGACAATATCCACCGTGATCGTCTGGCTGCTGATTGACGGCATGGCCGGCGGCACCGGTGTTGAAATTGTGGCCGGGACCTTGCTGGCCACGCTGCTGGCGCTGGCGATCCTGGAGCACTGGTTCATGGTGCTGCCGCTGCCGGACGCAGCGCTTTGGCAATGGATGCTGGGCGACCGGGACGGCACCGAAAAAACACCGGATGGGCAGATACCGTCCGCCAACAACAACGCAGATAACCGGGCCGGGAAGCCGGCCCAACGTGAGCACCGTCATGCGTCGGTGGCTGCAGCGAGCAAGGGGGCTCGTTTGCGGCCGGCAACAGCATTGCGGCCGGCAGAGGCGGAGCTTGCAACTTTGACCAACGGGAGATGAACTATGGACTATGAGGGGTTTTTCCGCTCGGAACTGAACGGCCTGCGTCAGGAAGGGCGCTACCGTGTTTTTGCTGATCTGGAACGCCAGGCCGGCAGCTTTCCGCGCGCGACCCATTACCGGGAGCGCGACCGCTCCGAGGTGACGGTCTGGTGCTCCAATGACTATCTGGGCATGGGGCAGAACCCACAGGTTCTAACCGCGATGCATGAAGCGCTGGACCGCTGCGGGGCAGGCGCCGGCGGCACCCGCAACATCTCCGGCACCAATCACTATCACGTCCTGCTGGAACAGGAGCTGGCCGACCTGCACGAGAAAGAAGACGCGCTGCTGTTCACCTCTGGCTATGTGTCCAACTGGGCGGCCTTGTGCACCCTGGCCTCGCGCGTGCCCGATTGCGTGGTCTTTTCCGACGAACTCAATCACGCCTCGATGATCGAGGGCATCCGCCACAGCCGCGCCGAAAAGCGGATTTTCAGGCACAACGATCCTGAAGATCTGAACCGTAAGCTGGCAGAGCTCGATCCCGCCCGCGCCAAGCTGATCACCTTTGAATCGGTCTATTCCATGGACGGCGATATCGCGCCGATTAAAGAGTTCTGTGATGTTGCCGAGGCGCACAACGCCATGACCTATCTGGACGAAGTGCATGCGGTCGGCCTCTATGGCCCGCGCGGTGGCGGCATCGCCGAACGCGAAGGATTGAGCGACCGCCTGACGGTGATTGAAGGCACGCTGGCGAAAGCCTTCGGCGTGCTGGGCGGCTATGTCGCGGCATCGGCGGCGCTGTGCGACTATATTCGCAGCTTTGCGTCTGGCTTTATCTTCACCACCGCGCTGCCGCCCACCGTGGCTGCGGGCGCGCTGGCAAGCGTTCGCCATTTGAAGGAAAGCTCGGCGGAGCGCGAACGCCAGCAGGACCGGGTGGCGAAGGTTCGCGCCAGGCTTGATGAGGCCGGGGTGCCGCATCTGGAAAACCCAAGCCATATCGTGCCGGTGATCGTGGGCGACCCCGTCCGCTGCAAGCTGATCAGCGACATCCTGCTGGAGCGTTACGGCGTCTACGCCCAGCCGATCAACTACCCCACCGTGCCGCGCGGCACGGAGCGGCTGCGCATCACGCCCTCACCGCTGCACACGGATGCGGATATCGATCATCTGGTGAATTCCGTCGCCGCCGTCTGGTCGGAACTGTCGCTGGAGAAAAGAGCGGCTTAGGGGCGGCGGCTGGTACGTTACCAGCGGGTAATGGGCTAATGGGCTTCGAAAGGCTAGGCGGTCCGCTGGTGCGTCAAATTAACTATACCGTCCCCGGTATTGTTCAAAAAAGGCGCGCGAAAACTGGTAACCGCTAGAACAGGCCTGCATTAACGCACTTGAAAATTACGGGGACAGTATACTTAATTCGCTTAGAGTGCTTTGATAGATGATAGCCTCAGCTACGCAATGAATTAAGTATACTGTCCCCGTAATTGCGTCCCCGTAATTTTTCTCAGCGTAGGCGTCGGTCTTGCAGCCCACAAAAAAAAGGGCGGACCGAAGTCCGCCCCTTGTCGTTTCTGCCCTTTGGGTTAAGGCGTTAGAAGCCGGGCGCGAAGTCGTGCTCGATGGCCCAGTCGAACCAGTTGTCGACCACCGTGCCGGTCAGCAGGATGCCGATGCCGCCCGTCAGCGTGCACAGGACTGCGAACCACCAGGCCCAGCGGTGGATGGATTCCATGGAGGCGTTGAAGCCCATGGTCCAGCGCCAGAACAGGGCCGCGCGTTCTGCGGCGGTGCCGCGGTCCAGCGCCTGTTCGATCTCCCGCTCGCCGCCGAACTTGCTGACGGCCAGAATGGTCGCGCCGTGCATCGCGAACAGCAGCGCCGAGCCATAAAGGAACGCAATCGAAAGCGCGTGGAACGGGTTGTAGAACAGATTGCCATAGGTCAGCGAAAACGCGTTGGTCCAGTCAAGATGCGAGAAGATGCCGAACGGCACCGCTTCCGACCAATTGCCCATCGCCAGGGGCCGGAAGAAGCCCAGCACCAGGAACAGCCAGATGGCAGACGCAAAGGCCCAGGCCACATGCGTGCCCATGCCCAGTGCGCGGGCCCGCGTATACATACGCACCCACCAGAGCAGCACGGAGATGGTCAGGAACATGCCCGCCATAACCCACCAGCCGCCTTCATTCATCGGCGGAATGCCCATGCCCCATTCTTCGGTGGGGGGTTCCAGCGACAGCCAGAAAATCTGGCGGACGAATTCGATTGGGTCCCAGCCGACGGATGCCAGCATGTTCAGCCCGATGATCTCGAACGCGATCAGAAAGCACGCGATGGAGACGACACCGGTCCAACCCAGATAGATCGGCCCGACCTGGGCATCACCGATCCAGCCGAACAGGCGGCTGAAAAACGGTGTCCCGTATCGGGCGCCTGTTCCCGGACCCTCGGGTGTGCCGGGATAGGCGGGGGCGCGAACCTGTACGCGTGTGAAGATGTTTTGATAATCAGCCATGATCGTCTCCTAATCCCACACCGGCATTTCACGCCACCATTCCCACCAGAGCGGCCAGCCATCGGCAATCCAGGGGCCGCTGATGATGATGCAGACGGCGCTCCAGAAAACCGCCATCAGCGCCATAAACAGGCCAAGCCGGTGAATCCCGAGCGTCCCGATGGAGTAGCCGATCGTATCCCTGAAGAAGGTGTTTTCATGTTCAGGCGTCTTGACCGGTTCGCCCTTCTTGGGGTTGATGGCCGACAGCACCAGCCCACCGTGTAGCGACAGCGCCAGGGCTGTAGCGAAGAAGAACGCGATCGCGATCATATGCGCGGGGTTGTAGTGGAAGTTCACATATTCGTATCCCGTATTGGAGACCCAATCGAGATGCGTGAAAATACCGTACGGAAACCCGTATCCCCATGCGCCCAGAATCAGCGGGCGGATGATGACCAGCGAAACATAGGCAAAGATCGCCACGCCGAAGGCGAACGGTACGTGGTAGCCGATGCCCAGTTTGCGGCAGATTTCAACCTCACGAAGCGCCCAGGAGACAAAGGCCCCCGTCGCCAGTATCGTGATGATCTGCCACAACCCGCCTTCCTTCAGCGGCGCGAGCGCAAGCCCGTAGCTGATGTCGGGCGGATCAATGCTGATCTTCCAGATGTTCCAGGTGTCTCCCAGGGCGGCGCCATAAATGATCAGGGCGGTTCCCAGAACCGCGCAGAAGATCGTCGTGACTCCGAAAAAGCCCACGTAAAACGGGCCGACCCAGAAGTCGAAAAGGTTTCCGCCAATCAGGGTGCCACCGCGGACTCTGTATTTTTGTTCAAAGCTGAGCAAAGCCATCGCTCAGTCCTCCTCTGCCTGATCCACTTCCAATCAAGCGCAATTCAAATTGGCCGGCGGCGGGCAAGATGCGGACGGTGTAAGCGCCCGAACCTTGCCCGGCCATGCCGGATACCGTGCCGTCAGGCGTTTGACCTGATCGGCTCAGAGATCGACTCAATCGATGCTGAGCCTCCGGCGCCCGGTCCTTCAATCCAGTTGAAGCGATCAGTGCCCAACAGGATGAAGTGGATGAAGATCGCCAGGATGAACAGGAAGGTGAACAGCGCCACCAAAGTCCTGCGGGGGTCGAATAGTGTCCAGATTCTCCACATATCGATCCCCTCCTAGACCAAGTGCGACTTGGCGAGATCGATCGCCAGCCGTCCATTGTCGATCAGTGAAGCGTAACCACCTTCACCCGGAAGCCACGGGCGCCACTGCCACACCAGGAAATGGGCGACGATGGCGATCACCGTGAAGAGGATGAAGCTGGTGATGAAGATCCGGTGGAACTCCCTCGCCTCATCATCGGTTAGTCCCGACAGCGTCCCGCCGGGAGGATTTGGATTGCTCATATAGAACCTCCAGTTAGTGGGCCATTTGGCCGCCGCCGCACAACGCCCTGCGGCTGGGATTGCCGTGTTGTCGGTCGACAGGGCACGGCTTTCGTCCCTACGTAAGGACGAAATCTGGGTGGGGCTGTCCCCCTAGGACATGAACACAAAGGGGATGACCGACAGCGCCATCACCTTTGCTTCCCCGAAAATCGAACGCGGCCGGCCATCGGCCGGCCTGTAAACACTGCGGCGCCGTCCAAAGACGCGGCCCAGAATGGCCGCGGCCAGGAACAAGCCGTAGCTGGCAACGAAAATCAGCCGGAACGCCCAGGTATCGCCCTGGTGCAGGTCTTCGGCTGACTCAGTGCTCATCACCATGTCTGTCATGCTCTTCCCCTCTTCATGCGCGGGCCCGCTGGTGACTGTCTCATCACAGTCATGCGGCCACCTCCCGCGCGGCTGCCGATTGCGAGATACGATCGGCTGTAATGCGTGTTTCGCCGGCCTCACGGGCGGCTTGTTCTGCGACATCGCGCAGCCGTTTGGCTGCGGAGATGCGGGTCAGGACCGGATAAGCCTCGACCAGTTTGTCGAACGCTGACTTTGCGTCCGGATCCCAGGGCAGTTCCTGATGCAGCCGCGATGGTGTCGGGTCGGCGGCGTCCAGGTCGGTGCCCAGGGGCAGAATGCTGAACAGGGCGTCGAAAAGCGCGTTGCAGACTTCCTGCACCAGATAGGTTGCGCCCGAATAACCCATGAAAGGCGTGCCGGTATGCCGGCGGATGATCGCGCCGGGGAAGGACGCCGGAATGTACATCGCCCGCCCGCCGATCTCCGACAGATACATCCTTTCGTTGTAGCTGCCGAACAGGACCAGCGGCGTCTGTTCATGAACCGCCCGCCGTACCGCTTCATTGTCGGGTTTCACGCCGGCGCTGCGGGAAAACGCGAAGGTGCAGGGCAGGCCGAGTTCGTCTTCAAGGAAATGGCGGACGCCGCGGGCATAGGTCTCGTTGGCGACGATCGCAAAGCTTGCAGTGCCGTAGAAATCCTGCGTTACAGACCGCCACAGATCCCACAACGGCTTGATGGTCGTGTGCTTTTCGCGCTCGATAAAGGGTTGCGGGTCGAGGTCCAGCAGGTCGCCCAGTTTCTCCAGGAACTTGGTTGTGCTGTGCAGGCCGATGGGCGCCTGCAGATAGGGTTTGTCCAGCCCCTCGCAGAGCATCCGGCCATATTCCCGGTACATGCAGATATTGACGTCTGCATCGACCAGCCGCTTGGTGTCGTTGATGTGGCTGCCCAGCGGGAAGACCAGATTGATTTCTGCGCCGATGCCTTCGACCAGCCGGCGGATTTCCGCGAGGTCAGACGCGGTATTGAAGTAGCCATAGGTTGGGCCGATGATATTGACCCGCGGTTTGGCGTCATCGGCCCGCTTCTTCGGCTTCGGCATGCGGCCTTTTTTGGCGCCATATTGTGTCCACAGCCAATAGAGCGCGCGGTCTGCGCTCTGCCATTGATCCTCGTCGATGGTGCGGGGCAGGAACCGTTCGATGCCGGTGCCTTCGGGTGTGACGCCGCCGCCGATCATCTCGGCGATGGAGCCTGTAACCACCACGCTGGGCAGATCGGGATCAAGGCTTTTATGCGCCCGCTTCATGGCCTGCTCGGTGCCGTGCTGGCCCAGCTCTTCTTCGGCCAGGCCGGTCACGACGATGGGCAGTTCGTGCGGGGGTAGCGCATCCGTGTAGTGCAGGACCGAGGTGACCGGCAGGTTTTCACAGCCGACCGGGCCATCGATAATGACCTGCAGACCTTTTACCGCGGTAAAGACGTAGACCGATCCCCAATAGCCGCCGGCGCGATCATGGTCGAGAACAAGCATCAGACGCCGGCCTCCGCGGTTGATCCGTCAACGACCTGCCCCGGTGTTTTGCGGCGCTTCTTGGGTGCGGGCGGGGCCTTGGGCGTATCTTCCCAGATTCCCGCTGTGTGTCCGCTGCCAACGCCTTCAAAGAAGGCTTTCATCTCATCAAAACGGCCCTTGTTCGCCAGTGCCCCGTTGACCACCTGGGCCAGCGACCCTGCACCCGCGGGGCCCATCAACGGCCTGGCGGAAATCAGATTGGTGAAGTAGAGACCGGGCGTGCCGCTTTCCTTGGCCTTTTGCACGACAGGCGTGGTGCCGATGGCCAAATCCGGTTTGAATTCCTCGAACGCAGCGAGATCTTGTTCCAGCGACGCGCGGTAGCGGACATGGATACCCTTGGCTTCCAGCCACTCGCGGTCGGGATCAGACCATTTGGTGCGCGGGCACGCGGTGCCGACATAGCGGACATCCGCGCCACTCTCCACCAACAGCCGCGCCACCAGCAGTTCCGACCCTTCATAGCCGGACAGGGTAATGCGACCATCAATGGGCATGCCGCCCAGCGCGCCTTTGATGGCGGGCAGGACAGCGTTCTTGGCCGCCTCGATTTTTGACCGTGAAACCGCGCAGGTTTCGCCGATGGTATCGAGCCAGTCGGCCGTGCCGTCATAGCCAACGGGCGCTGACCCGACGATGGGACGGCCCGCGGCTTCGAATTCACGGAAGCTGGCGGTGTAGAACGGATGAATCGCCGCAACGGCGGCGCAGTCCAGCGCTCCATAAAGTTCGCGCCATTCGCGCGTTGGCACCACGGGACCGGCTGCCAGCCCCATGGGCTCCAGCATCTGGCCAATGCCAACCGGATCTGCCGGGAACATCTCGCCGACAAAAGTGACGGTGGGACGATCTGACGGGCCCTGGGCCGGGGCGGCAACCGGGCCCAGTTCGGCTTCCGTACGGGCATAGTTCAGCATCGCGCCGGCCAAAACGTCCTTGGCTTCGGCATGGGTCGGTACGCCAAAGCCCGGCACATCAATGCCGATGATCCGGACGCCGTTGATTTCTTTCGGCAGCAGCCGAAGCGGCACGCCCGATGCAGTCGGCACACACAGATTGGTGATGACGACCGCGTCATATTGTTCCGGGTCTGCCAGCTTGTAGACCGCATCGCGGATGTCTTCGAACAGCTTGCCGGTGACCAGGGTTTCGGAATTGAATGGCACATAGCCGACGGTGCGGCGCGCGCCATAGAAGTGCGAGGTAAAGGTCAGTCCGTAGACGCAACACGCCGAGCCGGAAAGAATGGTTGCCGTGCGCCGCATCCGCAGGCCCACACGCAGGGACCCGAAGGCCGGACACATGCTTTGTGGCTGATCGTGCGGCCCGGTTGGATAATCTTCGGCATAGCGGTCCAGGATCTCGCTTTTGCCGGCGGCTTCAGCGGCCCGGCGCATTTCTTCCTGGCCGCCGTGACAGCCCATGCCGTCATCCCCGGTGGCTGCCCTGTCGAAAGCCGCATCGTCCGGAATCGCCTCGGATGCGCTTTCGGCAATCTGGCCGTCATTTGCCATCGGCGCCGAAGCCGCATCGTCATAGACAATCTCGGTCGACGTGCTGGCGCCGTCTTCGGTGTCGGTCAGCTTGTTATGATCAAGGTCCATCAAATCACACGGTGTCGTAAATCACTTCGAGCGAGGCTTTCTCGACCACTTCGCCGCCGCGCATGTCGGCCTGCGACGCGGGTTGAAGCTTGAAGTCAGCACCTGTTTCGTTGGCTTCAAAAAGGGCCAGCAAACCGTCCTGGCTCAGCGGTTCAGGGTGCATCGGCGGCGAGTCAGCGACGTTTTGCGCAAGCTCTTCAAACAGGGGCGCCCATTCACCGCCGGGCTTGCCGACGATCTGATAATTTGCGCTCTTGCGCCGGATATCTTCGTCTGCCGGGATTGCGGACAGTACCGGGATGCCGACGGTCTTGGCGAAAGCCTGCGCTTCGCCAGTGCCGTCGTCCTTGTTGATAACCATGCCGGCGACACCCACATTGCCGCCCAATTTGCGGAAGTATTCCACCGCCGAGCACACATTATTTGCGACGTAGAGCGATTGCAGATCGTTGGAGCCGACGACGATGACTTTCTGGCACATGTCGCGGGCAATCGGCAGGCCGAAGCCGCCGCAGACTACGTCGCCCAGAAAATCCAGCAGCACATAGTCGAAGCCCCAATCGTGAAAGCCCAGCTTCTCGAGCAGTTCGAAGCCGTGAATGATGCCCCGTCCACCGCAGCCGCGCCCGACCTCGGGGCCGCCCAGCTCCATCGCGAAGACACCGTCACGCTTGAAGCACACATCGCCGATTTCGACCTCTTCGCCGGCTTCTTTCTTGCGGGCGGAGGTTTCAATGATTGTCGGGCAGGCGCGCCCACCGAACAAAAGCGATGTCGTGTCGCTCTTGGGGTCGCAGCCGATCAGCAGCACCCGCTTGCCTTGCTGCGCCATCATGTAAGACAGGTTGGCCAGCGTGAAGCTCTTGCCGATGCCGCCCTTGCCGTAGATCGCGATGATCTCGGTCTCCTTGGTGGCTTCTGTCGGCACCGGATCGGGCTCGACAGCGGCCTCGGAACGAAGGTTTTCCAGCAGACTGTCCTGAATGGACTGGGGGTCTGTAATATCGAGCGTCATGAACATGTTCTCCAATCAAGGACCATCTTGAGGCAGGCCGGGTCGCTAAAAGCCGTCTCATAGGCAGCTTTGGCCTGGGATGCGTCCCAGCAATGCGTGACAAGGCCATCCAGCGACAGACGGCCTGATTCGATCAGTCCGTTCACCGCTTCAAGGTCAGGTTGCTTCCATTCCGCCGCGACGCGGATTCGCGCTTCGCGCATGAATGCCGGGGGGAAGGAAAACGACAAAGGCTCCGGGTAGAAGCCAGCCAGGACGACTTCACCAGCAGGGGCAAGCCGTCCGATAAGGGTGTCGAGCAGGCTGCTGTCGCCGCTGACGTCAAGGATTACATCGTAATCCATTCGCGTGTCGTCTTCGGCGGCAATCACGTCGTACCCCTCGGCGCCGGACTGGCGAATGGGGTTGTTTTCCCAAACAACAGGGGCGGGCGCTTCGATGGCAATCGCAATTCGAGCCAGTAACCGCCCCAGAACCCCGTGGCCGACAATCAAGTCCGGCGGGGTGCCGCCGGCGACCGCGTGGTAGGCTGTTGCGGCAAGCGCGATCAGCACGCTTTGTTCGGCGAAATGATCGCTGACCGTGACAACCCGTTGACCGGGGACGACAAGGGTAGAGGCTGCGCCGCCAAAAAGGCCGCGGACTTCGCCAAAGCAATTGGCGCCTGGGACAAAAACCCGCTCGCCTGTCTTTCGGCCGGATTGGGTGCCGGCCTCGACGACGCGCCCGACAGACTCGTAGCCTGGAACAAGGGGGTAGCCCATGCCAGGGAACGAGGGCATCTGCCCGGACCACAAAAGCTTTTCGGTCCCGGTGCTGATGCCTGTCCAATCAATATCGACAACAACATCTTCATCACCTGGTGCACAAAGCGGAAGCCGGTCAAGCACAAGGCTTTCCGGTTCCTTTAGCACCACAGCAATGGTTTCCATTATCGACTCCCCCGAAGCTTCGATCGACGGCGGAAAAAGAACCGTTGAAACTTCATGTGTCAGTTTATATTGACGGTCATGGTTGTCAAGTCACCCTAACACTATTTGCTGCCCGGAGATTTGGCGACCAGCAGCCCGGTCAACAGCGGTCTGGCGGTGCGGGCCTGCCTGACATCGACAAAGCCGGCATCCCGCAGCATGGCGTCATATTCCTGTGGTGACCGGGGCCTGCCGCTGCCCATGGCGAGCAGGTAGAAACCGAAATAGGCATCGCCGATCGGCCTGGCACCCCGCACACCGGCCATGGGCTCACCGACCAGCAAGGTGCCGCCGGGCGGGAGGGCTTCACGCGCTGCCCGCAGAACGGTCATCACCGTCTCGTCATGATGGTCATGCAGAACCCGGATCAATGAGATCACATCGGCGCCGTCCGGCAGCGAATCAGTCATGAAACTGCCGCCGATGGCTGCCGCCCTATTGTCCAGTCCGGCATCGACAAATCTAGACAGCGCCCGGTCGGCGACCGGTGGCAGATCGAACAGGATGGCACGCAGTTGGTCAAACCGGTTCAGGGCGCGCACCAGAAACACGCCCTCGCCCCCGCCTATATCCAGCAGGCATTTGTGATGGCCCAGGTCGAACGCGTCCAAGATGTCGTCGGCGATCATCTCCTGCGAGTTGGCCATCAGCGTGCTGTAGCGGGCCACCTGCTCATCGGTCGCCCTTGCTTCTGGGCTGCCGGCATATTTCCAGTAATTGCCGAGGGCGGTGTCCTGCTTTTCGCCTCTCAGCAGGGCCACAGGGTCTTCAAGATCCCCATAGAGCATGGCGTGATGTTCGACGAATCCGGCGATCGACGGGTTGCCGCGCATGGCCAGGCCCAGTGGGCCAAGGCCCCAGACGCCGTCTCCAATTTTCTCAACCAGACCGAGGGATGTGGCCGCTTTGAGCAGCAGGAGCGTCGACTCGGGGGGCAGCTGCACCGCCTCGCTGACGGCTTGCGTGCTTTTGGGGTGTTCCGCCAGGAGATCAAAAAGGCCGAGCCGGACGCAGGTCAACAGGACCTGTGAGTAAACGAACCCGGCGCAGATATCGAACAGCGCGCGGGCGCGCCGATTGGCAATGGGTCGGGTTAAGGGAAAGCGCGAGGCCCAGCGCTGAAACTTCTGGCTGGCGAGTAGCCGGTTTCTTATGGCGCGCCAGCCTTTGTAACGAAGAGCGCCGGTCACATGGTTCTCCGGCCCGTGGCTTTTGGGTCCAGGGGCCGGGGGCGTCGCTGGGTCAGGCAGCGCGCTGGACAAGGGCCTCGGGCAGGAAGCGCTTGGTTTCAACTTCAATCAGGGTTTGAAGGTGATTGCGACCGCGACAGTCCGGTATCGATTCGCTGGCCTGCGTAACCAGGTGTTTCAGGTGGGCGATGGCGCCGTCCAGGCCGAATTCGCGTACGGCGCTTGGCCGGTCGCACAGTTCGTCTTGTCCAATGGGTTTGCCGAGTTCTTCCGGCGTCGAGACCACGTCACGAATATCATCGGCGACCTGATAGGCCTCGCCCAGATATTCGCCGATCGCCCGCCATGGTGTGCCATTTGCGCCAGCGGCTTCCGCACCCGCGACCGTGGCGGCAGCAAAGAGAGAACCGGTTTTTGCCTGCTGGTATTTCGACAGATTGATAGAGGCCTCACATTCCCAGGCTTGGCCGGCGGTAATACCAAAAGGTGCGCCTGCACCGCGGGTAAAGGTCATCACCAGTTGCGCCAAACGTTCGGGGGACCGCGCCGCGCCGCGCGCCAAGGCCTCGAAGGCAAGGACGATCAGGGCGTCGCCCGTCAAGACGGCAAGCGGTTCGCCAAAGGCTTTATGAATGGAGGGTTTGCCGCGCCGGATATCTGCATCGTCAAAGCAGGGAAGGTCGTCATGCACCAACGAGGCACAGTGCAATAATTCAATCGCACAGGCCGCCGCAGCCGCCAGCTCGGGATCGTCGTTGCCGCAGGCTTGCGCGACGGCTAAAACCAGTCGGGGTCGAAGCCGTGCGCCGCCGGGAAAACACGCATAACGCATCGCCGTGACCAAAGTCGGCGGGCCGTCGCGCGTTTCACCATGCGCCAAAACGTCGCTTAGCGCGCGATCTACGATCTTGAAGGCGTCCATGACACCTCTCCCCCTGTTAAATGTGTAAAGTAATATTGTCACCTAAATGTGTCATATAATATAGACACATTCTCTAGGCCTCAGCAACCTTCATCAGGCAAGGATAGAACATATTGGGATCACGGCGGGTGGTGATTGTCGGAGCCGGTGTAGGCGGCCTTGCAGCTGCGGCGCTGCTGGCAGCCCGGGGCCTGGACGTTACCATCTGCGAGCGGGCTGCGGCGCCCGGCGGCAAGATGCGGCAGGTGGCCATCGGTGACGCGCAGGTGGACGCCGGTCCCACCGTTCTGACCATGCGCTGGGTCTTTGACGAGATTTTTGACGATGCAGGCGGCTCCCTGGACAGTGCCATCAGGCTGCATCCGGCAGACCTGCTGGCCCGCCACGCCTGGAACGCGGACGAGCGCCTCGACCTTTTCGCTGATCTCGACCATTCTGCTGAGGCTATTGCGGCATTTAGCACTGGGGACGACGCCCAAGGTTTTCTGGCGTTCGCGGCGGCGGCGCGCGATGTCTACCAAACCCTCGAGAATTCTTATTTACGGGCTACAGACCCGAGTCCAATGTCGCTGGTGCGCGGCGCGGGCGTTGGTGGTCTAGGCGGTCTTATGGGCATCAAGCCCTTTAGCCGTCTTTGGAGTGTTCTCGGGACCTATTTCAAGGACCCCCGGCTTCAACAATTGTTTGGCCGTTATGCAACCTATTGCGGCTCATCGCCATTCGATGCACCGGCGACCTTGATGCTGGTCGCGCATGTGGAGCAGGCGGGGGTCTGGTTGCCCGAGGGCGGTATGCATGGGCTTGCCCGGGCGCTGGCCGCGCTGGCGGAAAAAAACGGGGCCGCCTGTCGTTATGGTGCTGAAGTTTGCGAAACACTGGTGGAGCAGGGGCGCGTTTGCGGCGTCGTGCTGCACACGGGAGAGCGCATTGACGCTGATGTCGTGATCGTAAACGCGGATGCTGGTGCGCTGTCAGCCGGACTGTTTGGGGCTGACGCGGCTCGCGCCGCGCCGCGGCTGCTTCCAAGCGAGCGGTCTTTGTCCGCTGTCACATGGAAGATTGTTGGGAGAACAGAAGGCTTTCCACTGGTGCATCACTCCGTGTTCTTCTCAAACGATTATCCCGCTGAATTTAGAGATATTTTCGGCAAGGGGCGTTTGCCGCAGGCCCCAACGGTTTACATCTGCGCCCAGGACCGCGACGATCAGGGTAACCTGGCGGTCCCGGGCGAAGAGCGGCTTTTTTGTCTGGTCAATGCCCCTGCTCGCGCTGACCGGAACGACCCTGCCCCAGAGGACATTGAGCGATGCGAGGAACGGACATTCGACGCGCTGGAACGGTGCGGTCTCATCATCCACCGGGCGCCGGAGAAGACCGTGATGACGGCACCGGCCGATTTCAACCGGCTGTTTCCCGCGACGGGCGGGGCGCTTTACGGCCGGGCGACCCACGGTTGGCGCTCGGCGTTTCAGCGGCCGGGGGCCAGAACCAAAATTCCGGGCCTCTATCTGGCGGGGGGCGGGGCCCATCCGGGGCGGGTGCCGATGGCGGCCCTGTCGGGCCGGCTGGCGGCGGCGAGCATCCTGAAGGACCTCGCTTCGATGTAGATGTCCCGCAGGGCGGGTATGTCTGGTGGTACATTGATGCGCTCAGCGACGATGGTCAATTTGGCCTGACATTGATCGCTTTTATCGGCAGTGTTTTCTCACCCTATTATGCGCTGGCGCGGCGGCGTGGCCGTGGCGATCCGCGTAATCATGTTGCCCTTAATGTTGCCCTTTATGGCCCGCGCGCCAGTCGCTGGGCGATGACCGAACGGGGCAAGGGATCCCTTGACGCGCGCCGCGCAGATTTGGTTATCGGGCCCAGCAATCTCTCCTGGAACGGCGCAACGCTGACCTTCAATATCAACGAAGTGACGGCGCCTTTTCCCAACCGCCTTAAGGGTGTTGTGCGGGTACACCCGACCGCTTTGTCGCAGGGACGGTTCGCGCTCGATGCGGCTGGTGCGCATCAGTGGGGTCCTATTGCGCCGCGCGCTCGTGTTGAAGCGGATTTCGAGTCGCCGTCCTTGAACTGGGCCGGTAGCGGCTATTTGGACAGCAATGCGGGTGCGCACCCTCTTGAAGATGACTTTGTCCGCTGGGACTGGTCACGCTGGCCGTCCGGCGGTGACACGCTGGTGCTTTACGATGTGAAGCGGCGCGTTGGGGGCCGGCATTCTCTGGCGCTACGGTATGATTCCCAAGGTAACGTGGAGCCGTTCGAGCCACCACCGCGCGCGAAACTGGCCAAAACGGGTTGGCGTATTGTCCGGGACGTTCAGTCTGAAAGCGCCGCACATATTATGCAAACGCTTGAAGACACCCCGTTTTACGCGCGGTCGGTGGTGTCGGGGCAGTTGCTGGGGAACTCCCTGTCCGGGGTTCATGAAAGCCTGTCGCTGGACCGGTTCAAGTCACCTGTGGTGCAGATGATGCTGCCCTTCCGGATGCCACGTCGCCGCTAGTGGGCTTCCTTGTCCCTGGCTTGTGCGGCGTCTTCGGCCTCTTTCTGCTTCTTGCGCCTCTCGTACTTTTTCAACGACCATAACTCGTTGAACAGGATTGCAAGGATCATCAGCTCAATGATCAGCCACTCAAACTTATAGAGAAAGCTGAAATCCATTGCGGCTTACGCGGCGATCGCCGGTCGTTCTTTGTGTTCTGTTGACGGGGTCACGGGCTCGGCTTCGACGGGTACCGGCACAACTGTCGCGTCCCGGTATCGGGTTCTTAGAACCAGCCATGTGCCATAGCTGGCCAGCAAGGCCAGAAACCCGCCGAGATCGACAATGGAGAGAATTTCGCTGGCATTGAACATGGCAAAGGCCAGGCAGGCCTTCAGCCCGGCATAAACCAAGGCACCGATCATGATCGGTGGAAAAATATCGCGGGCAGCAGCAAGGGACTCGTTTACCGGTGCGGGCATCTCTTCGGGTCGTTGACCCGCGGCCCGGGCTTTCGCGCGGTGGATCAGGGCATCGCGCACAAACCATGCTGCAGCGACAAGCATGGGAATGCCCAACCAATAATGCATCAGCGGTCTCCGCGTTGAATTCGGACGGTAGCCGGAGTCCATTCGCCATAATGCTGCTGCTGCTCGCGTTTTTCCAGTGCTGCAAACAAATCCGCCATGCGCAGCACTTGCCCGCTCAGGTTCCAACAGGGCAGGAAGCCGAGGGTTGCCGGACGCAGCTGTTTCGCAGCTTCGACCAGATAGCTTGTCTCGTGCAAGGGCGCGGTGTCCTGACGGCTCGCGCCAGTTAAAAATGCCGCTAGACCGGCCTTTGGCAGCAAGGCCAGTTTACGCGATCCGGAGACGACGGCTCGACTGGATACTGAATCATAGCCTTGCCGTTCGACCTCGCGGCCAATTTCAGCATAGAGGTGCCGGGCCGCAAAAATGCCGGGCCGGCAGTCCGCAGGAAGCAGTGCGATGCCGGGTTCCGACCGCTTATAAAGGACATCGGCGGCATCAAGCAGCCGCTGCACGACAGACGCCAAAGCGTCCGAGAACACGGGTTCTCGCAGCCAGGCGTCGGGATCGATACCGGCCTCTTCCAGCCAGGTGCGCGGCAGGTAAAGGCGTCCCACACGGGCGTCCTCCCCCACGTCGCGGGAGATGTTGGTCAGCTGCATGGCAACGCCCAGATCAGACGCGCGGGCGAGCGCCTCGGGCGACCGTTCTTGCATCAGGATCGCCATCAACACGCCAACAGCGCCGGCAACCCGCGCCCCATAGGCATAGAGATCCGACAGGGTTTCATAACGGCGGCCTTCAACGTCCCAGGCCAGTCCTTCCAGCAGCGCTTCGGGCACCTCGCGCGGCATATCGAAATAGGCAACCACATCGGCAAATGCCCGGTCGACGGGGTTGTTAATGGGGCGTCCTTCATAGGCGCGGTCCAGCCGTTCATGAAGTTTGGCGACGGCGCCGGCATGGCTGCCGGCCATATCGACGGCGTCATCGGCGATGCGGCAGAACGCGTAAAGCGCCGTGGCTGGTTCGTGAACGCGGCGCGGCATCAGCCGGGAGGCAGCAAGAAATGTTCGCGACCCATCCCGCAGCAGGTCGCGGCAAGCAGCGAGGTCGGCGGGGTCGGCGAAGCTTTTACTGGATGAAGTCGACGGCATTAGGCACCACTGTATCTAGAACGCGCGCGGAGGAAAGGACGCCGGGCAGACCCGCACCTGGATGGGTGCCGGCGCCGACGAGGTACAGATTGTCGATGTCTTCGCTCTTGTTATGTGGCCTGAACCAGGCGCTTTGGGTGAAAATCGGCTCCAGTCCGAACGCCGCGCCGCGGTAGGACAAGAGCCGGTCTTCAAAATCATTGGGGATCAAGAGCCGGGAGGTGACGATTTCGTCCTCAAGGCCGGGCATTACGGTTTCGCTGAGTCGTTTCGAAACCTTTTGCCGATAGGTTTCGGCTATCTCCGACCAGTCGGTATCGCTTTCCAGATGCGGCACCGGCGATAATGCGTAGAACGCGTCGCAGCCCTCTGGCGCCAGCGACGGATCGGTAGCCGTCGGCCGGTGCAGATAGAGGCTGAAATCGTCGGCCAGCTTCTTGTATTTGAAGATATCGTCCAGCAGCCCGCGATAGCGTGGCCCCAGCACAATCATATGATGAGGCACCTCCTCATAGCGGCGCTTGGTGCCGAAATACCAGACGAAGAGGCTCATCGAGTAATCGGCTTTCGCAATCCGTTTGTCGGTCCAGCGCCGGCGTGTATCGGCTGGCAGCAGATGCTTGTAGGTCCAGGCTGAATCGGCATTGGAGATAACGATATCCGCCGCGATCCGCTCACCCGACGCCAGTTCGACCCCATGTGCTTTGCCGCCGGTCACCATAATCTGGCGCACCTCGGCATCGCAGCGGACCGTGCTGCCCTGGCTCTCGATAAGATTAACCAGGCCGGAGACGAGCTTGCCTGTTCCCCCCATGGCAAAGTGTACGCCCCAACGGCGTTCAAGATAGGAAATCAGCGCATAGACCGATGTCGTGGTGAACGGATTGCCGCCGATCAGCAGCGGGTGAAAGCTGAACGCGATACGGAGCTTGGGATCGCGGATGTAGCTGGACACCAGACCATAGACCGTGCGGTAGCTCTTCAGGCGGAACAGGTCGGGCACCACCTGGGCCATGTCGGTCAGGCTGGAGAACGGTACGTGGCCCAGTTTCTCAAAGCCGACTTCATAGATCGCCTTGCTGGCCTGCATGAACCGCTCATAGCCCTTGACGTCGCCCGGCGAAATCCGCGCGACTTCGGCGCGCATCGCCTCCGGGTCGTCACAGCAATCGAAGTGGGAGCCATCGTCGAATCGGATGCGGTAGAAGGGGTTCATCGCGCGCAGTTCGACATCGTCTGCCATCCGGCGGCCGCAGAGCTTCCAGAGTTCCTCGAACAGGAAAGGCGCGGTGATGATCGTGGGTCCGGCGTCGAAGGTAAAGCCATCCTGGCGGTGCACATAGGCGCGTCCACCGGGCGCATCCAGCTTTTCAAGAACCGTGACACGATAGCCGCGCGCACCCAAACGAACCGCTGCGGCAAGTCCACCGAATCCGCTGCCGATCACGACCGCGTGGGGCGGGGGCGTCCCTGTTGCCTTCTCTGGCGGTTCGGGCGGGGTGCTTGCGTACATGCCTGAAACTGTAACAGCGACGAGACACTAGCGGCAAGAATTCTTGTTTACACTTTCGCTTTCACCTGGGCTTAGGGCTTGGAATCCTTGAACCATCGGCGCAAGCGGCCGATCCCAAACCAAGCCAGAATCGCGACAGCAGGGATGCTCAACCCCATAACCAGGTCCGAGTTGATGCCAAGACCCATGGCGTTCAGGCCCTTCGCGGCATAGCCTACCAGCCCGACCACGTAATATGTGATGGCCGCAATGGAGAGCCCCTCGACGGTCTGCTGCAGCCTCAACTGCAGTTTCGCCCGTCGGTCCATGGACTCAAGCAGCGCCTGGCTCTGGCGTTCACTGGTGATCTCGACGCGGGTCGAGAGCAATTGTGTGGCCCGTGCCATTCGTTCTGACAGCGCCTCGTGACGCGCCGCGATGGCCTGGCAGGTGTTCATTGCCGGTTCAAGCCTGCGGGCGGTGAACTCGCCGAAAGTCTGCAGGCCCGGCAGGCGTTCCTCCCGCAGTTCGTCGATGCGGTTTTCCACCAACGCGTAATAGGCCGATGCGGCGCTGAACCGGAAATGGCTGGCCGAGTAGCGATGTTCGATTTCAGCGGCCAGGCGCGTCAGCCGGTCGAGAAGGACGGGTTCATCCTTTTCCTGCGCGCTCGCCATGGCGGTGGTGACTTGCTCCAGTTCCTGCTCGAACGTCTGCAGGAAAGGCCGCTGGTGCTGGGCAACCGGCAGGGCCAGCAGCGCCATGATGCGGTATGTGTCGATC
The DNA here is from genome assembly GCA_046290575.1 of Alphaproteobacteria bacterium. Taxonomy (GTDB): domain Bacteria; phylum Pseudomonadota; class Alphaproteobacteria; order SMXS01; family SMXS01; genus JANQQJ01. The sequence goes on from JBKAGX010000001.1 coordinate 766,567, forward strand.
TCAAGCAGGCGTTGCACATACCGGCCCGCCTGACGGGCAGTCATGCTTCGGTCTTCGATCAACAGCCGGCTGAAGCCGTCGCCGCGCACACGCATATCTGTCAGCGCGGTCCCGGCACCGCCGCCGATCATCGCACCGATCAGCGTGTTGCCGTCGAACAGCGTCTTGGAAATCCGGTCATAATCCCGCGACCGGGACGGTGCGGGAACAACGGCCGCATGGGTCGCCACCATCAGCTGCCCGGGCAGTTGTGCAACCCAGTCCTCGGGCAGCAGCGCCAGCGCCGGGTTGTCGAAGGGATTGTCCCCGACACCATCAGCGACGATGGTATAGCGGGCGAACTCCGCATGCCGCTCAAAGGTGAGCTGAAACGGTCCCATATCGATTCGGCAGTGATTGCTGGGGCCGTGCGGAATAGATTTGCCAAAGTGCTCAGCAAGGTCCCGAACGCGGCGCCATTCCTGTTCGCTGAACGCCGGATCCGACATCAGCGCCAGATAGGATAGCCGCTGGTTCGGGTGCAGCGCCATGGGCGGGCGGGCATGCACTTCATTATTCAGTTGAAGGCGCTGTGGGTGAACCTGAGGCAGTTTCATAAGGGGGCGCTGGTACTCGGCATTGATGCTTAGGTTTCTAATACGGCAGCGCAACTGCTGCAGATCATGAGGTGGACGCGTTGGCGATATGCGTCTCGATAATGCCGACATCTTTTGCAAAGCCGATCAGCAGATCAGAAACAGCGTCAGGCGCTTCCTCATGCGCCAGATGCCCCAGCCTCAGCAGGGTCTCTTCTTTGGCGTCCGGCACCATGCGGCGTACCCGGTGCGAGTCGCCGGGCGGGATCGTCTTGTCATTCGACCCGGTGATAAACAGGGCATGCGGTTTCAGCGTGTGCAAAACGGCCTGCAACGGGCGCAGGTCCCAATTGGCCATCATGCCCAGCGTTGCGGCGACATGATCCGGGTCTGCCGCCAGCCGCCGGTAATATTCCGCACCTTGCGCGTCCAGCCGCGACCCGGTCTCGCGCAGCATGCGGTGGATGACGTCGGGCTGGCTGGCGCGCTTGGCGAAAACCCGCGCTGCAATGGACGTCGAGGCCAACACTTTAGCCAGCGGCGAAAAGAGTTGTCCGGCAATGCCTCGCCAGGGCATCAGCGCCCCGTTGATGCTGGCGATGGCCTGTGGATCAATCCTGTCCAGCGTGGTCATCTGCACGGCCACAGCGGTTCCGGCGGAGTGACCGGCAATGAAATCGGGGTGGAGGCCCAGCACCTGCATCAGGTCTGCTATGGCAGCCGCCATCCCGGGCAATGACAATTGGCGTGGCGGTGGGCGGCTGGTGAAGGCGTGTCCTGGCAGGTCGATAGCAACGACCAGGAAGTGCTCGGCCAGGGAGGGTATGAGACCGCGCCATGAATGGGTCGAGGCCCCGGTGCCGTGCAGCAGCAGAAAGACCGGGCCATGACCCATTTTCTGGACATGCCAGCGCAATCCGGCGGCTGCGATGAATTCGCTGGCCTGCGCATGTGGCCAGATATGCCGGTCATGTTCCCAGTTCAGGCGCTGGCTCATGCCGCGCTCGCAGCCAATGGCGCGGATTGAGCGGTGCGGACGGCTTGTGACAGCGCGCGCGCGTCCGCCCGTGGCAGGGGCTGGTAATGCGCACCCATTTCTTTCGCCAGTTCCTTTGCATCGACACGGGGGCGCGGTGAGACGTCGACCAGCAGGGAGGACCATCCGCAGGTGCGCAAGGCGCGCGCGGCGGTCGCTGCATCTTCACCAGCCTGCTTGCGTCCCGGCTGACCGTCACGCGCAATATTCGCGCGTCCATCCGTGAGCACGACAATGACCGGCGTATCGCCGCTGCGTGCAGCAGCATCGCCAAGCAGGCGTGCCGCGTCCAGGCCCGCGGCCAATGGCGTGCCGCCACCGCCCGGCAGGGCCGCCAGGCTTCGTTTGGCGCGGACCAGCGAGCGCGTGGGTGGTAACAATAATTCGGCACACTCGCCGCGAAACGCGATCAACGCCACTTGGTCACGGCGGACGTAGCTTTCCGCGAGCAGCAATTCGATGGCGCCTTTGGCCTCGGCCAGCCGGTTCAGCGCGGCAGAGCCGGAGGCATCCACCACGAAAATGGTCGTGGTCTGGCTGCGGCGTTTGAAACGGGTAATTCTGAAATCGTCGCTGCGGATCGCGATCCGCCCGCTGTTTTGCTGCTCCGTCCGCTTGCGCAACGGTTGCCACGGCGCCGCGGCACGCAGGGTGTCCACGACATTAAGCCGTGCCCCATTGCGCGGGTCTCCGGGCCGCGTACCGATAGGCCGGCCCCGTTTCAGTGAGGTTTCAATCGCGCCGGCGCGTCCAGCATCGCGCTCGGCGCCCCGGCGCCTGTCTTCTGAGCGAAGCTGCGCCAAAAGCCCGGGAGGGATGGCGGCCAGCACGGCTTCCAGCACCCTGTCTTCCATGGGCCCCTGGTCGGTCGAACTGTCTTCTTTCGACTCATCAGGGCTGTCGGTTGGCGGTTCTTCCGGTGGGGGCTGGTCTTCAGGCGGCGCTTCCTGGATCGGCAGCATGGTGGCGCGCGGTGCCAGCACCAGCCGCGCGGCCAGTGTCACATCGTCGTCGGAAACCTGTTTGCGGTCTGCCAGCGCCGCTGATGCCCGGGCCGCTTTCAGCGCCAGTAACGGTGCGCGCAAGGTCGCGATGCCGAGGGCCAGCGCCGTACCGCACAGCATTTCAAGAACATGATCGTCGGCTTCGACGCTGCTTAACCGGGTGCGCGCGTCTTCGATAGTGTCAGCATCCGCGGCCTCGCTCACCGTGTCGCCAAGGGCGATGGGATTGAGGTCGAGGTGAAAGGCCAGACGTTCGACCAGTGGCGCGGGGGGGCGTTCATCTTCGGCGAGCCCCTCGTCCAAGGCAATGACGCCGATGCGCGCTGGGGTGCGCAGGCCGAAGCCGTCGCGTTCGAGAGCGACTTCGCCTGAATCGAGCGCGGCACTCAAATGGGCTGCCGTCGATGGGGACAATCGTTCGGCCATGGCCGCCATCACAACACCGCCATCGGCTTCGCTCATCAGGCCGGTCTGGGCGATGGGCCGGCCGCTGTTCAGCGTGGCTGTCAGATCGAGGCCGCCCAGCAAGCGATCATCACCGGCATGCAGCGGCAGCCGGCGTACAGGGGCATCGGGGCTGAGTAAGGTCCGAAACGTCTGAAGCCAGATGTCCCTTACCGGGCCGGGCATGGCGCGCAGGCTGATACCGCCCAGGCCGTGCGGGTCGATGGTAAAGAGCTGTGCCGCAGAAATCGCGTCTGCCCACCGTTCAGCGCCGCTGATGGCAGGCGCTTCCATCAGTCGAAGACTTCCTCAAGCGCGCGTTCGACGCGGGTGGTCGACCCGGCCTCATCCAGCGGGTCGCGGCGCAGCCGGTGCCGGAGCGCCAGCGGCGCGACCTCACGCAGATGTTTGTCGGCAACAGCGTCATCGCCTTTGAAACTTGCCAGCGCGCGACCGGTTTTCACCAGTGTCAGCTCGCCGCGCAAACCGTCTGTGCCCAGCCGCATGCAAAGCTGTGCGGCGCGTTCCAGCGCCGCCGTCGGCACGTCGACGCTGTCGAGGCGCTCCCGGGCCTTCTTGATCCGGCCCCGCAAACGCCCGTCCTTGCGCTTCCACTGATCCGTAAAGCCCGCGGGATCGCGTTCATAGGAATCGCGGCGGCGAACGACTTCGACGCGGGTTTCAAGATCCTTGGGTGTTGTCACTTCAACCGACAGGCCGAACCGGTCCAGCAATTGTGGCCGCAATTCGCCTTCTTCTGGATTGCCGCTGCCGATCAGCACGAAGCGCGCCGGATGGCGCACGCTCAGCCCCTCGCGCTCGACAACGTTTTCCCCGGATGCGGCGACGTCGAGCAGCAGATCGACCAGATGGTCTTCCAGCAAATTGACCTCGTCGATATAGAGAAAACCGAGATGCGCGCGCGCGAGCAGCCCGGGCTCGAAGGCTTTCTCACCGCTGGCCAGTGCGCGTTCGAGATCAAGGGCGCCGACCACACGGTCTTCGGTCGCCCCCAGTGGCAGGTCGACCACAGGCACGGGGATTTGTTTTGACTTTGGGACGCCGTCTTTCAACGGCGGGTCGCATTCAGCGAGGCAGAACGCCAGATCGCGTTCCGGGTCGCAATGATAGCCGCCGGCAACAACAGCGCGTATGGGCGGCAGCAACGCGGCCAGCGCGCGCACGGCCGTCGACTTGCCGGTACCCCGGTCGCCGAACACCAGCACACCGCCCAAGGTCTGATCGACCGCAGCGACAGTCAGTGCCAGCTTCATTTCGTCCTGGCCGACGAGGGCGGAAAACGGGAAAGGCGCTCTCATCGGGATGCCCGGTTGCCCGCTACCGTTGGCTGATGTTCGACCCCGCAGGTGGTGCCCATGTCTCTTTCCGTCCCCGACCGGTTAAATCTTGATGCGATGTCTTTACATCATCGTCGAAGGCCCGGCGGAACGTAAAGCTAGATTTACACCTCATTGTCTGTCTCGTGTGATCCCAGACAGGGTTACGCTGCAGCGGCCTGGTCTTGTTGGATGTCGATGGCCTCCCATTCAAGCTTGCCTGCATAGCGCCACGCCATATTGCCGTTTTCATCAAGCGCAAATAGATGCAGCCAGCCATTGTCGAACAGCTCGCGCACACCGTCGTGACGTTTCAGGATGTCGGTCATCGCCTCGCGCGGCGCTTCGATACAGACCGACAGCCGAAGCGGTTCATGGATGTAACGCTCGCCATCATGCACCGACTGCCACGGCAGCCCCGCGCGCATCACGCCGCCATTGCCCTCAACAACGCCGACGCCGCCGGTCACGTTGTGCAGCAGCTTGTTGCCGGAGCCGAACAGCTGCGGTGCGACGGTTGAGCCGTAATATTGCAGGCTGATCCAGCTGGCGACGACCACAGGTGCGGTCATGATAAGTTCCAGAACCGGGAACCCGTCATCCTGCTGCCAGTCATAATCATGCAGGAAGGCACGGCCTTCCAGGCTCTTGCCGGCCGTGCGGTGGCGCGGGGCTGCGATGAAGGCTTTGCAGCCTGCCAGCGCCCATTCCGGACGAACCTCGGCCCAGTCCCGGCTGCGCGCGGCGATGTTGGCGCCGCCGGCGGCCCTGGGTAACCGCAATGCGCGTTCGCCCCTGGTCACCTTGCCCGCAGCCTTCAGCCATGCGTCGGCCTGTCTCAAATCCTCTGCATGGGTGGGTGTGGGGTGGTCGTCCTTATAGAGCGTGACACGATCGGTCGTTGTGTCATGCAGCGCGCCAAGGAACAGCGTGTCGTCGGGAATCTCGATCCCTTTCTCCACCAGGCCAGCACGAACCTCGCTGTCGTTCAGCAGTGCGGCCAGAAGCCTCGCATTGACCTCGCCGGAATACCCGCCGCAGGCGCCGCAGTGAAGGCCGCTGGCATGCGGGTTGTTGACGACATTGGCGCCATGTCCCGCCAGCAGGATCAGCCGTGCGAAGTTGCCGGTCAGCGACATCGCCCGCAGCACGGTTTCAGCCGCTCCGGTTCGCGCCTCCAGATCAAGGGCTGGATCGAGGCGGGGTGCTGGCTCATTCGGAGCAGACTTTGACGTCAGTCCCAGCGCATCGCGCAGCAGCTTGCCGACATAGACCGGTCCGGTGGCTTCTACAAAGGCGAAAGACGAGACGGCGGCGAGTTTGAATCGCCCCCAGGCCCGTCTGGCCCGGGCCCTGAAGCGCGCCAGCTGGTCGGCGTCGGCATCGTCGGGCCCGCCGGACACCGTGGTTACGCCAGGGTTCAGCAAGACCGGCAGACGCAGTTCCTCGACATCCGAGGCGAAACCCCGATGCGCTGCGGTCAGCCCGAAAAAGCCCGCGAACCCGAGCGTCTGAATGCCGGGATTGACCGCTTCAAGCGCCCGGCGGAAAACCTCCGACCGGACATCAATACAAAAGGCCGCCTGGAGGTCTGGGCGATCACTCGATGCGACGGGTGACGGCGCGGCAAAGGTCTTGGCCAGCTGCCGTTGCGCGCCGCGCTCCGCCGCGTCTTGCAGGATAACATCGATCATCAGGTCGGCAGGGATGGCCAGAGGTTCGGCGTGGCCGTCGCGAGTCTCTGCCCATTGTGCGGCGATCTCGTCTTCATATTGCGCGAACAGCGCTTCTTCCCACAGCAGTCGGATGGCCAGGAAATCCGTGATTGTGGTGTCTGTACCTTCCGCCAATTCAGCCTGCCAGAGCCGATAGCGCGCATATTGCGCCCAGCCGCCCAGGCTGAGCAGCAGCTGGTGAAGATAGGTTTCCAGCGCCGCTTCGCTGAGACCCAGCCTGTTGACTGCACGCGCCAGCGCATCTTCTGCGTGTTCGGGCGCATCGGCGATACGGGCTGCGAAGCCAACAAGACCCGCAATCTCTGGCGTCAGGTCATGGGTGGCGACGTTGCACCAGGCGACATAGGCGCCTTTTGCACGGGGGGCGGCCCAAAGTGCCTGACCCTCGTCGAAATAGCCGGCCGCCCAGGAGCCGAACCGTTCGGCAATCAGGCTTGGCCAGTCGATACCGGATGCTTCTGCTGCGAGGTCCGCGACGGTGGGTAACGCGTCGGGTGTCTGTTCGACAAGGTCGAGCACGGCTTTCAGCGCTTCCAGATCCTGCGGGCGCCCGGTTTCAGGGGCGCTGGCCAGCGCAGCAGCCAGATCATCATCATTGATCGAACCGTCGCCGAGGCGGTCGCGGTACCAGCTGCGCGGCATGGTCACAGCAGTGCCAGCGACGCGCGCCAGGCGCGCGCCGGCCGCAGCCAGCGTTTCGCCTGTCTGCCCCAGGAACGGATTGACCGCGACGGAAGATGCCAATGGCCAGACCGGAGGAATTGCTCGCGCGGCGTTGTCAGCGGCTTTCGACAGATTCTCGAGCGGGAGCGTGTTTGAAGTATTTGATGACGTCATGGGATGTCTCCTTGAGAAGCCGTCAGGATGAGCGACGGTTGGACCAACCGCCGATCAGCCGGTCGAACATGGCGTTGGCGTACAGCCCGTTCGACAGATGGACACGCAGCCCGGCCGCCGCCGGGTGATAGGCCCAGAGCGGGAACATGGCCTGCGCCACGGCCACCAGCGCAAAGCTCAACACCGCCAAAACGATCAAGGCCCATTCAAGCGGTCCGGGCGAGGGGGTGAGGGGCAAGGTGCCGGCCATCAACCATTCGGCGCCGGTCTGGAGCGCGAAGTAACCGGCCGCGGCGGCGACTGAATAGATCGCGGTGCGCCGGGTTAGCACCCTGGGGGCGGCGTCGGCCAGCCCCTGCGCCAGAAGATAGGCGACACCGAAGATCAGGATGGCGCCCAACGCGATGGCTTGAGGCGACTTTCCGGAAAACCCGAACGCAAACCCCACGATGGCATAGATGGCCAGCGCAATCAGAAAGGCGCGGCCCACTGCGACCCGGTTCGGGATGGCCACAGGACCGGGCCGGCGGATCAGCGCGACGCTGTCGACGGCGTTGCCGGATGACAGGAAGGCGTGGGCCTTGTAAAGCGAGTGCGCGACAATGTGCAGCAGCGCCAGTGGAAACAGCGCCAAACCGCATTGCAGGATCATGAAGCCCATCTGCGCCACCGTCGACCACGCCAGCGACGTCTTCACCGCCGGTTGGGTCAGCATGACCAGGCCGCCAAACAGCGCGGTAAAACCACCAATCATCACCAGCAGGGCAAGCACGCCCGGTGACAACAGCATCACATCGGCGAACCGGATCAGCAGAAAGCCGCCGGCGTTGATGACGCCCGCATGCAGCAGCGCTGACACAGGTGTGGGTGTTTCCATGACTTCGGTAAGCCAGCCATGGGCGGGAAATTGTGCAGATTTCAGCAGTGCGGCGAGGGCCAGCAGGGCCGCGATCCAGGGGGCAATGGCCGCGCCTTCGCCAAGGCGTGCCTGTACCAGAATGTCGGCGATGTTGCCGGTGCCATAGCCGATCAACAGCAGGATGGCCGCGCCGATCAGGGCAGCGTCACCGATCCGTGCGGTGATGAATTTTTTCCGTGCGGCCCGCTGCGCGGCGATCCGGCCCGGGTAAAAGAGAAGAAGGCCATGCAGTGACAGGCTGGTGGCGATCCAGGCCACAATCAATTGCAGAAGACTGCCGGCCATCACCAGGAGCAGGACGGAGGCAAGCGTCGCGCATAGCCAGCCGGTGAACGCGCCCTGCCGGTCATCCCCGTCCATGTAAGTGCGGGCATAGCGCACCACGACCCAACCGACGAACGAGACCAGCAGGAGCATGATCACACTGAGTGCATCCAGGCGCACCAGCAGACCCATACCGGCCAGGCCGATCAGCGGGCTGTTGCCAGCGCCTTGCGTGATCAACAGCACGGCTGATGCGACGGATACGGCAAACGCGACCAGGGCGGCGCCTTCGGCCAGCAATGGGGCTTTCTCGGGGCGGATGCCGGGCGTACGAAATGCCAGAATCGAAGCGCCAACAAGGGCGATCGGGGCGAGCAGCGGCAATAGATGTGAAAGCAAGGGGCGCTCCTGTCGAAGACGTCGTTGAGATCGCAGCAGGAAATAGCAATTCGGGATGCCATAAAAAAATTCATTGTTTGCATATTATAGTTCTATTAAAACGAACGATATGGCGGACCTGAACTATCGGCATCTGCGCTATTTCTGGGCGGTCGCCCATGACGGGAATCTCACCCGCACGGCAGAGCGGCTCAATCTGTCCCAGTCGGCGCTTTCGGTACAGATCCGCAAACTCGAAGATCAGCTCGGCCATGCCCTGTTCGAACGCCGTGGCCGCCAGCTTCACTTGACCGAAGCAGGACGGATCGCGCTGGATCACGCCGATACAATCTTTGCAGCAGGTGGTGAACTGATGGGAACCCTGCGCGAGGCGGGACGCGCGCGGCAGGCGGTTCGCGTGGGGGCGCTTGCCACACTGTCGCGGAATTTCCAAATCGGGTTCCTGCGTCCGATTCTGGGCCGTACCGATGTTGAAGTTGTTTTGCGGTCGGGCAGTCCGGCAGACTTGTTACGCGCGCTTGAAACCCTCAATCTGGACGTTGTGCTGACCAATCAGCCCCCTGCCCGCGATGGGGTAACGCCTTTTTTGTCACACCGGCTGGCAGAGCAGCCGGTCAGCCTGGTGGGAACGCCTGCCTTACTGTCCGAGGGGGAGTCGCTCACCGAATTGCTCGCCGCGCAGCCCGTGATTTTGCCGACGCCGGAGACCGGCGTACGGATCGGCTTCGATGCGCTGATCGATCGTCTGGGCGTTCGGCCCAAGATCGCAGCCGAGGTCGACGATATGGCCATGATGCGTCTTCTGGCCCGCGATGGCGTGGGGCTTGCCGTGCTGCCGCCCATCGTTGTTAAGGATGAACTTGAAAGCGGCTTGCTGGCGGAGGCTGATCAACTGCCCGGAATTAGTGAAAGATTTTTTGCTGTGACAACGGAACGGAAGTTTCCGAACCCCCTTTTGGGCGCGCTGCTACAGGCGGGTGCCGACCACACATGACAGCGGACGCGCGAAGGATAATAGTGAAGGGCAATAGTTATGACGGTCCTTTTCCCCTTCACCTGGCGGCGCAACGACTGATATGAGCCACCCGCAAATTATTGAGAATGAAAGGTGGCGCCGGTTGCTGGGTCGGTGGTTCGATCTGTGGGGTTGCGCGGGTCTGGACCAGCGAGTCACGATCGCTGTCAATAACCGGTTTCAGACAACGCTGGGGCGATACGAGCATCGGGATCGGCGAATCTCGATCGCAGCGTTCCTGCTGGAGGGCCCTCCGGCCTTGCTGGAAGAGATTTTATGTCATGAAGCCGCGCATGCAGCCGTGGCACACCTTCATCCACGGCGGGTAAAGCCCCACGGCGCCGAATGGCGAGCGCTGATGCGTGCCGCTGGATACAAGGCAAGAGCAACAATGCGGGTCGATGACGCCGGAATCACTCTTCCCCGTCGCAGAAAAGCTGCTTGGCGTCATTCATGTCCGGTCTGCAAGGCCTCTCGAAATGCCGGCCGCCCGGTCAGACAGTGGCGGTGCGCGCGCTGCCTTGCCAAGGGATTGAACGGTGAGTTGCTCATTTCTCGGCTGGAGTCTCGTCCCTAGATTTCTGCCCTATCGAGGCTGCCGCTCCGCCTGCGTATAGGGGACGACCAGCATCTGGCCGACGACCGCCAGCATTTTGTTTTCGTTCTGCGACAGGGCCTGCTTCAGGATCAGCAGCATGTTGCCGGCTTCGGTCTGTGACCAGAACCATTCTGCGATGTCACCACTCGATGGAGTGCTGCCGCCCCGGCCGGGTTGCGCGGTGGCCGCCTCGGCATAAAATGCCTTCAGATCTTCGCAGGCCAGCCGTATCAGGTTTGGCATGTCGGCGTCTTCGATGCTGTCTGCGGGTCGGTCCGGCGTTTCACCGCGCGACCAGGCCGACAGATAGCGGGCAACGGTTTCGATCTGGAGACCGCTTAACCCAACGGTGGTCCGGCCCCGGCGCTCAACCGCCAGATCATACCAGGATCGCATTGCCTCAATTTCGTTGAGCAGGGCCGCATCCTCGTTTTGGTCGACGTCGGGTGCTGGTAGGTTGATCGGGCAGACCCAGCCTTCGCCGTCATCACTTACGGATTCGGGCGCATCCTCCGGGAAATCTTCCAGCACCGGGCCATCGGTGCGTTCCAGCAGGTCCAATGCGGCCCGAAGAACACGGGTCTGGAATGCCGGTTCATTGGGTATGCCCAGGGGACGCCCCAGCTCGAACGGCACCCAAAGCGCGCGCGGCGGGCGAATCTTTTCAGTATGCAGCCGCACCAGACTGATCTGCGTTGTGGGGATGCCCGCCTGTTCGAAGAAATGTCCGAGCCCGCCAACGGCGCGCGTGCAGAAGGGTCAGACCGGCGTCAGCAGAACCGCATCGACAAGGTCCTGCTTCAAGAGCCCCGCAATCTGGTCCGCCGCGTCCTTCATGGTGACAGGGTCAGAGGCGCCCATGAACGAATAGTGATAATCGGCGACAGAGCCGATGACGCCATCCGCTGCCAGCTCGTTCAGCCGGTCTAGCGGGAAGACGACATTCATATCCTGCTGGAAGCCCGATCGGTCGAAATTGGTCGACAGGTGACCGATCTGGACGGCGCTGGCGGCCTCGCGGGGAATCACCCGGTAGTCCGCTGCGCCGAACCCGAAGGGCCGGTCGCCCGGCCGTTGCAGACCGGCCGTCGTGATAATAGCAACCCGGCGTTCAGACAGGGGCGGCCCGGCAAGCGCTGGCGTCTCGCCGAAATCCGGGCAGTCAAGATGTTCCAGATGCCCGCGCAGCGACTCGTCCATGTCCTCCAGACGCGCCATCTAGATCGCCGTACTGGTCACGTCTTCAGTGCGCTGACGATGGCGTCGACGGCATCGTCTGCCTTCTGGCGCATCTCATCATCTGTCGCATCCTGGATTGGGTGCGCCACAAAGACCGCCTTGGCATCTTTCATGCCAAGCGCTGTCGCCTGCACGTCGGCGGCGTCGACAAACTCTTCCGACGCGACGGAAACGGAGGGGATACCCTGGATTTCGAACCATACGGTGTCGTGCAAACTGCACGTCGTGCATGATCCTCAATCGGCGAGCGCCTCGACGACGAAATCGCATTCGTCCTTGATCTGCAGCCGCAGATCGTCCGGGCAGGGCTTGGTGAAGGTCGGCTTGGTGTAGCGTCTGATCTCGACACCCGGCAGATCGGTTTCGAGCCGTTCGTTCAGCCGGTCGAGGAAGACATCGCCGCGTGGCTTGCGGATGTCCAGCAGGCCGACAATGCCGGTCACCGCGCCGCTGCGGGGCGATAGCTGCCGCTCGACAGGCACGCGTTCATCGGTCGGGTCCAGGATGGTGGTCATCAAAACCTCCCTGAGGTTAGGTTCGTTGTTCGGTGGCCATCTTAGCCGTCTTCGATCTTTCTGGATACCGGTTGTGAGCCGATTTCTCCGCTGGCCCAGCCGTGAAAGGCACCGGAGAACTTTCCGGCGTCCGATCCGGCGACAACAATATGGACGAAATCCTCACTGGCGAATTTCGGGACCATCCGGTCCAGCTTCTCATCGGGCATGGTCTCGGCCTTGGCCTTTGGCAGCCCGATGCCAGAGTTTTCGTCGGCGACCAGATCGCGCAAGGGGCGCTCGGTGACCTTCTGGATCTGCGCGCGCAGATCGGCCTTGGAATAGTTGCCGCGGCTCAACGTATCGACATGTTCAGGGCACACGACCAGCAGCGTATCGATCCCGGCCCGGTGCATTTTGGGGTGAAAGACGCTTTCCAGCGACATGCCCATGGAGCCGGCGATCTGACTTGCGTCTCGCGAGTCTTGATCCACGATCTGTACCGGTCCGCTGGTCATGGCGAAGACGGTGATGACCGACTCATCGGGCGCGAAGCCCCGTTCCACATGCAGCGGGGCCCAATTGCTGCGTTCCTCCCATTCGGCGAAGCACATGGTAAACTTCATCGGGTTGCTCAGCGTTGAGCGCTCGGTGCCGCCGGGGATTGCGCCGCCCACATTGCGGACGATCAGCCGCAGCGCGCGGCCCATGGTCGCGTTGGCGCGGTTGCCCTGGCCCAGCGCGCCCAGCTTCATATTCATATCCAGCTTGTGGCGGATCGGGCCGTTGATCACCATGACGGGCGCAGCGCCCATGGTGGTCGCCATCACGCCATGGATGTTGAATTCATCGGTACAGATCGCCTCGATCCCGGCGATCAGCACCGGCATGTATTCCGGTTTGCAGCCGGCCATCACCGCGTTGATGGCGATCTTCTCGACCGTGACGTCCCCCATATTGGGCGGCATCTGGGCGACAATATCCTGCGCGTCGCGCCTGGTGCCGCTGAGCATACGAATCACCCGTTCGGGCGTCGGTGGGATCACCGGCAGGCCGTCGGTAAAACCCTGGTCGAACATGAATTCGAATTCGTCGTCGGCGGGGGCGATATCGATGGACCGTGCGCGCAGCGGGCTGTTCGAGGCTTCCGCGCGCAGCCGGTCGGCAATGACCGGGTCGACGGAGAGCGAGCCGCAGCCCGGCCGCCATTCCGGCAGGCTGTCCCAGTCGATGGCAGCGGGTGCGCCCCCCGTCACTTTGCTGATCTCACCATTCAGCCACTGCCACTCGTCACGCACGAAGCCGATTACCTCGTTGATCATTTCGCCCCTGGAATTGGCCCAGTAGAGGGTGGGTACCGTATCGATGTCGTATTCGAAGGAAACCTTAAGGGCGGAATCATCCAGGATCGGCACCGTCAGCCCATGCGTCTCGATCAGCGTGGCGTTGCCCTCTATGGTCTGACCAGCGACGAAGAAATCCACATTGTCGCCATGGGCCTTGAACAGCGCATCGATCACCGGCATGGCGACATTACAGGTCGGGCAGTCCTCCTTGACGAACGCGATCAGCGCCGGGCGCCCGGTTGGAAAACTGTGTTCCTCGCCGGCCGGAGCGACGAGCGTAAAAGCGGGCAGGGTTCGCATATCAGCCAATTCAGGTCCCTCATTTGCATAAGCGAAGGCGGATGGCGGAGACGGATGGGAATCGAACCCACCACACATATTGCTATGTGTCACCGGCTTTGAAGGCCGTGGAAGCCACCAGACTCCATTCGTCTCCGCAAGTCGCCCTTCTGTTGCTGATCGTTCGCCGCTGCATGCCGGTAAGTCAAGGCGTCTGGACGGAATTTTGCCAACCCACTACAAGTTTGAAGGTTATTAACCTTAAAGGAGTCATCGCGCATGACGGATCGGGTGGATGTCCGCCTGACCCAGTTTGCCAAATCGGCTGGTTGAGCCGGCAAGCTAGGGCCAGAGGACCTGTCGCAAGTTTTGCGGCCACTGAAATCGATGTTTCCGCAAGCGGACTTCCCGGATGTGCTGCGAGGCTTGAGCGCACCCGACGATGCCGCTGTGCTGAAGCTGGACGACAAGCAAGCCCTGGTCCTGACCGCCGATTTCTTTGCCCCGATTGTCGACGATCCTTTTGAGTTCGGTGCGATTGCCGCCACCAACGCGCTGTCCGACATCTATGCCATGGGCGCACGGCCCATTCTCGCGATCAATCTGGCGGCCTTCCCCAAGGATATGGACCCGGCCATTTTGAGCGAGATTCTGCGCGGCGGCGCGTCAAAGGTGCTGGAAGCGGGGGCGGTCATCGCCGGTGGCCACACCACCATCGATGAAGAGCCGAAATATGGCCTGGCGGTGATCGGCCTGGTCGATCTCGACAAGATCTACCGCAATGAGGGCGCGCAGCCTGGCGACCAACTTTTGCTGACCAAACCGCTGGGCACCGGGGTGATCGCTACCGCGCTGAAACGCGGCAAGGCCAGTGAGGCGTCCGTGCGGGCCGCCATCGACAGCATGACCCGGTTGAGCGGCGGGGCTGGCGCTGTCTTGAAAGCGGCCGGCGGCAACGACGTGCATGCGGTCACCGACATCACCGGCTTCTCGCTGGCCGGGCACGGCCATGAAATGGCTGACCTCTCCGGCGTGGCGCTGTCCATCCGGCTGGCCGATCTGCCGGTGCTTGACGGTACCGAAGAGCTGCTGGAGCAGGGGATCGGCTCCGGCGGCATGGACCGCAACCGCGACTATTACAGCCAGTGGGTCAGCCACACCGCCAACGCGGAAACCGCCCGCCACCGGCTGATCTATGACCCGCAAACCGCGGGCGGGCTGCTGATCGCCGTCGCGCCCGAGGCGCTGGACCATATCCTTGACGCCTTCCGCGATGCCGGCGAACCGGTCTGGCATATCGGCGAGGTGACCGACGGCCCTGCTGGGACGATCGTTACGGATTAGTCTCTTCCGCCTGATCTGGCATCCTGGGCGGATTGCAGGCTACAGTCGGTCTTATGGACCAGAAACTTTTCAGGCAAATTCCGCAGGTCGGTGAACTGGTGGCGTCGCCCGCCTTTGCGGGCCTGCGCGAGAACTGGGCGCAGGGGGAACTGGTTTTGGTGTTGCGGGGCCTGTTCGATCAGCTGCGCGCGGACCTGAAGGACGGCCACCCGTTGCCGGATTTTGAGTCGGATGGCTTCATCGGGCGCGTGGCAGAAGAGCTGGAGGCGCAGAAGCGCCTCAACCTGCGGCGGGTGATCAATGGCACCGGGATCATTATCCACACCAATCTGGGGCGGGCGCCGCTGGCGCCGTCGGCCATTGAGGCGATGCAGGATGTTGCGCAGGGCTATGCCAACATTGAATACGATCTTGAAGCGGGAAAGCGCGGCTCCCGCTATGACCATATCCGCGAGATTCTGTGCGCGTTGACCGGGGCTGAAGATGCGGTCGTCGTCAACAATTGCGCGGCGGCGGTCACCATCGCCATGGCGACTTTCGCCCGCGACCGGGAGGTGATCGTCTCCCGCGGGGAACTGGTCGAGATCGGCGGATCGTTCCGGGTGCCCGATGTGATTTCGCAGAACGGCGCGCGGCTGCGCGAGGTGGGCACCACCAACAAGACGCATCTGGCCGATTATGAACGCGCCATCGGCGATCACACCGCCGTCCTGCTGCGAACCCACACCAGTAATTACCGGCTCGTCGGCTTTACCGCCAAGCCGCCGCTTGCTGACCTTGCCGCGCTGGCGCATGAACGCGGGTTGTTGTTTGTGGAAGATCTGGGCTCTGGCACGATTATCGACCTCGCCGCCCACGGCATTGGCGATGAGCCAACGGTATCCCACAGCATCAAATCCGGCGTCGATCTGGTGACCTTCTCCGGCGACAAGCTGCTCGGCGGGCCGCAATGCGGTCTGATGGTGGGCAAGAAAGCGCTGATCGCGCAGATCCGCAAGAACCCGCTGCTGCGCGCCATGCGCGTCGACAAGCTGTCGCTGGCGGCGCTTGAAGCCACCTTGCGGCTCTATCGTTCCCCGCACGATCCGCTGCAAGACGTGCCCGTGCTGCGCATGTTGACCGCAAAGCGTGAGGACCTGGCGCCTCAAGCAGAAAAGCTGGCAGACCAGATCAACAGCATTGATGGCGCAACGGCCGAGGTCCGTGATGTGGCGTCGGAAGCGGGGGGCGGGTCGCTGCCCGGTGTGAAGCTGGACTCGGTCTGCGTGGCGATCCGCGTGGGCGATATGCCTGCCAGAGAGATCATCGCGCAATTGCGCGCGCAGGAACCCGCCATCATTGGGCGCATCAACGACGACCGCGCCATCCTCGACGTCCGGACCCTGATGGACAGCGATCTGCCGGAGATCACGGCTGCGGTCGCGGCGATCGCCAAGAGTTCGTAAGGGGGGTGGCGGGCCACCTCAGCATCGGTGTCGTCGGCCATGTGGATCATGGCAAGACCACCCTGGTCAAAGCCTTGACGGGTATTGAAACCGACCGATTGGCAGAGGAACGCGAGCGTGGCCTGACCATCGTACTGGGCTTTGCCCATTTCGACACGGCTCGGGGGCAGGTGGATTTGATCGACGCGCCGGGGCATGCCGACTTTGTCCGCACGATGATTTCCGGCGCCACGGGCATCGATGCGGCGCTGATCGTTATCGCGGCCAATGAAGGCGTGATGCCGCAGACCCGCGAGCATCTGCGCATTATCTCGCTGCTGGGGATCGACAGGGCGGTCGTCGCGCTGACCAAGAAAGATCTGGTCGACGCCGATGCGCTCTCGTCCCAGCAGAAAACAGTCACGGCATATCTGACAGATATGGGGTTCAGCGATGTCGTCATCGTCCCCGTCTGCGCCCCGGCCGGAGAGGGGCTCGAGGGTCTCGTCGCTGCAGTCGAAACACTGTTCGGCGGGGCGGCCGCCCAATCGGACGCCGGGAAGTTCTATCTGCCCTTCGATCGGGTGTTTACCAAGCCCGGGTTCGGCACCGTCGTGACGGGAACCCTGCGTGCCGGCAGTCTGGCCGAAGGCGATGAGGTGGAGATTCCCGACCTAGGCGTCCCGGCAAAGGTGCGCCGTCTCGAAGTGCATGGCGCGGAAGCGGGCCGCGCGATGCCGGGGCAACGGGTGGCGGTCAATCTGCGGGTCGATGGCGGCGCAAAGCTGGAACGCGGCCAGGCTTTGGCGAGCCCCGGCTGGCTGGCGCGCGCCGAATGGTGGACGGCAAACCTTCGGATGGCAGGCGACGTTGAGGCCCATTTACAGAATGGCAAGCCCGTTCGGCTCTTGCATGGCACTCGGGAGGTCATTGCCACCCTGCGGCTGCTGGACCGTGACAGCATCGCGCCCGGCGAAAGCGCTATCGTTCAGTTCAAGGTGAACCCGCCCGAAGCGGCGTGGGATCAAGACCATTTCATCGTGCGAACCATCACACCGGTTGAGACAGTCGGCGGCGGAAATTTTCTGAATACGCGCGCGACCAGGGTCAAACGCTATGATCAGGCGGCGATTGCGCAGCTTGCCGCGGTCACGGGCAGTGACCGGCAAAGCGCTGTTCTCGCCGTTGCGGAACAGGCCGGGCCGGATGGGACATCCCTGGGGGCAATCGCAGGCCATTTTCAAATTCCAGTGGCGGATGTACAGGCGGCGCTGGCCGGGACCGGGGCGCTGGTCGATTCCGACGGGCATGTGGTCGCGCCCATTGCGGCGACGGCGTTGTCCCAGAACATGATCAAGCTTATCAGCGCCTATCATGCCGAGTTTCCCTCCCGCACGGGGATCACGCGATTAGAGCTTTTGGAGAAGCTTGGAGTCGCGAAATCCTCCGCAGATCTTTTGATTGCTGCGCTGGTGGGGTCAGCCGATCTCGGGGTCCTTGGCGACAGGGTCAGCATCCGTGGTTTTGATCCGCTGGGCGCGCTGGATCAGAATGAACGGGCACTGATCGATCAGCTTGAAGCGCGCATTCGTGAAACCCCGTTGATGCCGCCCACCAAGGGTGAAATCGTCGCCAACGACCGGCGCGATGCCGCACGGATCGACCTGCTGATCGAGATCGGCCGGCTGGTGCCGCTGCATGATTTCAAACGCAAAAACCTGTTTTTGTTTCACGCACAGGACGTTGAAGATGCCGTGGCGTCACTGCGGCATGCATGGCCGCCACCGGCCCAGTTCCGCATGGGTGAAGCACGCGAACATCTTGGAGTCACGCGCAAGTTCCTGCAGCCATTGCTGGAGTATCTCGACAAGCAGAAGGTGACACGCCGCCGCGAAGACGTCCGCGAGTTCCTGGGCTAGGGCCTATTCCGCCGCCATCGCCGCGGGCATCGGACGTGACCGGATGACCTTTCCAGGCCGGGCGCCGGTATCTTCGCCGTTTTGGTTGATCACCTGCCCGGCATTGATCGTCGCGACATAGCCTTCAGCCTGTTGGATCAGCCGGCCGGCGCCGGAGGGCAGGTCGTGGACATATTCGGGCAGCAGCAATTGCAGCCGGTCATAGTCGATCACGTTGATGTCAGCCTTGAAACCCGGCCGCAGCACGCCGCGGTCCGTCATTCCGAAGGCTTGCGCCGTCCCTTGCGTCTGTTTCTGTACCACCCATTCCAGCGGCAGTTTGGGGCCGCGTGTTCTATCCCTTGTCCAGTGGGTCAGCATGAAGGTGGGCGTGGCCGCATCCAGAATTGTGTTGCAATGCGCGCCCGCATCCGACCCGGCCATAACGCCCAGCGGGTGCAGCAGCATCTCGCGGATATCCTCAAGGTCATAGCCGGCATAGCCGAGCAGCGGGAAGGTCAGGAACGCGCGCCCGTCATCCTCCAGCAGGAGGTCGTAGCCGACTTCCTTGGGGTCGCGCCCTTGCCGTTTGGCAATCGCCTCAACCGATTCCGACGGGTCCGGTTCGAAGTTCATCGGATAGCCCATGCGGTAGGTCCAGGGCCACGGGTTGTCGGCCAGCACTTTCCAGGCATCGTCAACAGAGTCCTGCTCGGCCAGCAGCTTTGCCTTGATGTCCGGGTCATGCAGCTTTCTCACCCGGTCTTCGTGCGGCAGATGCGCCAGTTCGGCCAGATAGGTCGGGTGGCGGTGGAACGGGTTGGTCGCCTGGAAGCTGAACAGAACACCGGTGCCGCGCCCGAACACCTGCGGGCGAATGTCCAGCCCTTCCGCGTGATAGCGTTCGAGTGCCGCGATCTGGTCGCGCCAGACGCCGGGATAATCCGTCACCTGCCCCATGGTAAATTGAATCGGGCAACCGGTCCCTCGTGCCACCTGCGCCAGCATGTCCAGCTCACGCATCGGGCCGGCTTCTTCTTCGCCGGCGACGCCGAACGGTACCACCTGCATCAGCCCGTGCCCTGCTTTGGTGACTTCGTTGGCCATGATCGACAGCTCGTTGACGTCAGCAAAGGTGCCCGGTACCAGAAACCCGTCGACGGAGCGGTGGAATCCCGTGCGGGACGTGGAAAAACCGAAAGCGCCCGCCGCCATCGCATCGCGCACCAGCGCGGCCATCTGCCGGGCCTCGTCTTCGCTGGCCGGTTCTTCGAGTTCAGCGCGATCCTTCATCACATAGGCACGGAGCGCGCCATGCGCGACCAGCCCGCCCACATCCAGCGCATGCGGCATGTTGTCCAGGTAATCGAGATATTCCGAATAGTGGGTCCAACTCCACCGGATGCCGTCATGCAGCGCGGTGCCGGGGATCTCCTCTACGCCTTCCATCAGGCCGATCAGCCAGCGTTCCTTGCCGGTTTCGCGGGGCGCGAACCCGACGCCGCAATTGCCCATGACCACGGAGGTGACGCCATTGTCAAAGGAGGGCCGCAACACCTCGTCCCAGGTGACCTGGCCGTCAAAATGGGTGTGAATGTCGACCCAGCCGGGTGTGACCAGAAGGCCGTCAGCATCAATGGTCCGTTTTGCGGCCGGCCCGTTCAGCTTGCCAATATCGGCGATCTGACCATTGTCGATCGCGATGTCCGCGGTGAAACGGTCGGCGGCGGTACCGTCAATGACCGTGCCGCCTTTGATCAATAGGTCGTGCATCATACTCCCCTGGATAAAATCTTTCCGGCGGTCCCAACGCGCCGACGTACTCCCCAATACTGGCCCTTAGATACCACAGGAACGCCATCGGCGGAAAGTTGGGGCGTCTTACAGCACCAGCCGGTAGACGTTGCCGTCGCGGATAATGCGGCCCGCGGTCGGCGTTGGCCAATGTGTGCCGATGACGAGGGTCGGTGTGTCAGCGATTCGTTCGAATACGCCGTGGCGGGTTTCACGCGACTGTTCCTGGTCGTAATCCGTCGAGACCGACCATTCCGGATGCGCCAACTGGCAAGGGTGGTGGATAAAATCCCCGGTGATCAGCCCTGCCTCGCCTTTTGACCTTATCTCGACGCTGACATGGCCGATGGTGTGTCCCGGTGTCGGGATCAGGCGGACCTCGTCGCAAATCCGGTGGTCGTTGCCGACCAGTTCCAGCAAACCGGCATCGGCCAGCGGCGTGATTGAATCCGCCATGACCGTGCGGTTCATGTCCCGCAGCCAGGGTTCGACGTCGTCGCTTTCTGCTTCGTCGTTCAGGTAATCGAATTCGCGCCGCTCGATCAGGCATTTGGCCTTCGGGAAGGTCGGCACCCACTGACCGTCGACAAGCATGGTGTTCCAGCCGACGTGATCGAGATGCAAATGGGTGCACAGGATGGTGTCGATGGAGTCCACCGGATAGCCGACCGCCTCCAGATCAGCCAGAAAGCCGGTTTGCAGCATGTGCCAGTCGGGGAAAAACTCGCGCGGTTTGTCATTGCCCACGCAAGTATCGACGATGATGCGCCTTTCGCCTGTATCGATGACCAGCGCGTGGATGCTGAACCGCAGCACCCCTTCAGGGGTGATGAAATCGGGCCGTAGCCAGTCGATAGGCAACACGGCGTCAGGCGTTGCATCGGGCAGAAAATCATCCAGCCCCTGAAAGGTGAGCTCCACGATTTGGGTGATGGTGACGTCACCGATGGTCCAGCTTTGCGCCATCCTGATTCCTTTGTTGTTGAGCGGTTGAGAACGGGATAGAGGGGTCAATCCCGCGACTGCCACTCCCGTTCATAGCGGTCCAGATCGTCCTGCAGCGGATTGCGGCGCAGGGTGAGCCCGCCATTGATCTGCAGGTTCTGGCCGGTCATGAAGCACTCATCGGTGGCGACCCAGACAGCCGCCGAGGCGATATCATCGGGCGTGCCATAACGGCCCATGGGGGTCGCATCGGCAAAGGCCGCCTTCATCCAGTCTGGAATGTCGCCGCCGTCATAATTGCCGTGATGCATCGGCGTGTCGGTGTGCCCGGCAGAGATGCTGTTGACGCGGATGCCCTGGCGGCCGAACTGGTTGGCCACGGCTCTCACCACATGATCGATCCCGGCTTTGGTGCCCATATAGGCATCGAACCCGCCGTCCACGGTGGTGGAGGGGGCCGCAACCGCTGAGCTGAGCTGGATGATCGACCCCTTGGTATCCGACTTCAGCATGGCATCGACCATGGCCTGCAGAAAAAAGAATGAGCCCTTGAACTGCAGCGCGATCATCTTGTCCAGATCGTCCTCGCCAAACTCAAGGAACGGGCCGCCCAGAGCGACGCCTGTCGAGTTCACCGCGATATCCACCTTGCCCATCTTTTCCATCGCAAAGGCGCCCAGGTCAAAAACGTCCTGACGCCTGGTCAGGTCGCAGGCCGTCGAGAACCCGCCGATCTCTTGCGCGAATGCTTCGGAGGCTTCGGCACGTCTGCTCGCCACCGTCACCTGTGCGCCCTCGTCGCGATAACGCCTGGCGATCGCCTGCCCGATATTGCCCGGGTCCGACGCGCCGATAATCACCGCCGCTTTGCCGTCCAATTGTCCCATGTGTTCCTCCCCTGACGTCTTCGATGTGGCGGACCCCCATCCGCCTGTTGGTTTTTATAGTGCGGTCTTTCGTCAAAAAAATACAATGATGGATAATGGCGGCGATGACCGGGGAAGGGGACCCGGCCGTTTAATCCGGCGACAAGCCGGGCCAAACCGAAATGGGGAACTCACATGGGCGACCAGCCCAACTCTCTGACCAAAGGCCGTAGCGGGCCGTCGACGCAGCATCTCGTCCACCGGGATGGCCGCGACGTGCCGCCGGTGTTTAAGCTGGAAAGCCCGCGCTTTCTGGGTGACGAGGATATCGCCTTTTCGCGTTACACAAGTCCGACTTTTTTTGAGCGCGAAATGGCGCAGATGTGGCCGCGGACCTGGCAATGGGCCTGCCGCGAGGAACACATCCCCGAAGCGGGCGACTACTACGTCTATGAGATCGGCGACTATTCAGCGCTGATCGTCCGCGATGCCGATCTCTCTGTGAAGGCCTATGTGAATTCCTGCCTGCACCGCGGCACGAAATTTCGGCCGGGCGGCACCTCGGGCGGTTTTGATGAAATCCGTTGCCCCTTTCATGGCTGGAGCTGGTCGCTGGACGGTGCGCTGAAGAATGTCCCCTATGACTGGGACGCGCCCCATGTCGCGGAACGGGATTTTACGCTACCGCGCGTCCAGGTTGGGCTCTGGGGCGGGTTCGTCTTTGTCAATTTCGACGAGGATGCCCCGCCGCTGGAAGACTATATCGCGCCGCTCCCGGAGCACTTCGCCAATTTCGATATGCACGACCGCTTCGTCGAACTGCACATCGAAAAGGAACTGTTCTGTAACTGGAAAGCGGCGAAAGAGGCCTTTATCGAGAACTACCACACCCAGGAAACACATCCTCAACTGCTGCTGGGCAGCCATGATGAAGGCACCCAGTATGACGTCTTCACGGACAATGTCTCCCGCTTCTTCTGTGCCTTCGGGGTCGCCAGCGATCTGATCCAGCCGCAGCCGACGGAACAGGAAATGGTCGATCAGATGTTGGTGGGCGACCGGCGCATTCTGGGCGATGACGTCATTGTCGGCGAGGGCGAGAGCGCGCGGATCGTCATGGCACGGGTGCTGCGCAAAACGCTTGGTGAGACCTATGGTGTGGATTTGAGCCGCTATACCGATACGGAGATGATCGACACCTCCCAGTACGGTCTCTTTCCCAACATGATCCTGTTTCCGCAGCTGTCGCTGCCGATGGTCTACCGGTTCCGGCCGATTGACAATTCACCGGACCGGACCCTGTTCGAACTGCTGATTCTGCGGCCTGCGCCGGACAAAGGACCGCGCCCGGCACCAGCCGAACCGGTTCGGTTGACCGAAGAAGAAAGTTTCACATCAGTGCCCGGTTTCGACCCGATCCTCGGACATGTCTACGATCAGGATACGGGCAATCTGCGGGCGCAGCAGGAAGGCATCAAGGCAGCCCGCAAGCCGGGCGAAACATTGCTGAATTTTCAGGAGGTCCGGGTGCGCCTGCTGCACCAGACGCTTGACAAATATCTGTCGGACACCTCGACTGTCGACCCATGACAATCCTGAGGGGAGGATCGTTGGTATGAGTAGCGTTGCGCGCCCGAAGCCAGGCGAAGCACGGTGTCCGGGGGTGAGTGTTCAGGATCTTCTGGACCGGGACAGCCGCGCCGTGCCCGACTATCTGCGCGAACAATCCTATAAATTTCTCGGCGATGAAGGGATCCCTTATCAGCGCTACACGTCTCGTGATTTCTTCGAACAGGAGTTGGGCCAACTTTGGCCGCGCGTATGGCAATGGGCCTGCCGTGAAGAACACATTCCCGAAGCCGGGGACTATATCGTCTACGATTTTGGACCCTATTCCGTCATCGTGGCGCGCACCGGGGCGGGCGAGATCAAGGCCTTCCGCAATGCCTGCACCCACCGGGGCACCAAGCTTCGTGACGCCAATACCAGCGGCAGCACGACGCATTTTCGCTGTCCTTATCATGGCTGGACCTTCGACCTGGACGGCAATCTGACGGACTACATGTGCGAGTGGGACTTCCCGCATGTCGACCCGGAGGACTACGGCCTCGATGCCGTTTCGGTCGGCACCTGGGGCGGTTTTGTCTTCGTCAATCTCGATCCCGATGCGCCGGCCTTGAAAGAGTATCTCGAGCCGTTGCCGGAGCATATTGACAGCCGCGTGTTCGAAGACCGCTACATTGCGATGCATGTGGAGAAAGAACTCAACTGCAATTGGAAGATCGCGTCGGAGGCTTTTTTGGAGGCCTATCACGTGATGGAAACCCACAGCCAGCTGACCGGCGCCAGCGGCGATGCCAACACGCAATATGATTTCTATGGCGACCATGTGAACAGGCTGATCAACGTCGCGGGTATTTCGGGCAGCTATGTGGAAAAACCGCTGTCCGAACAGGAAATTCTCGACAGTTTTCTGGTCGGCGACAGTGGCGACGTCAGTGAAAAGCCGACGGTGCCCGAAGGCGGGACCGCGCGACAGATGGTGGCCCAGTCGTTCCGCGACCTGGCCGCGACGACCGGCACCGATCTATCGGATTTCTGCGACAGCGAGATCGTCGACTCGATCGCCTATTTCATTTTCCCGAACCAGCAGTTTTTCGCCGGGGTCTCGTTCCCGATCGTTTACCGGTTCCGGCCTATCGGACTGGCGCATGACCGCACGCTGTTCGATCTGATTCTGCTGAAGACCAAACCGAGTGACGGCACGCCCTGGGAAACGGCAGAGCCGGTGCGCATAACTCACGAACAGTCATTTTCTCTGGTGCCGGGGCTCGACCCCTATATCGCCAACATCTACGACCAGGACACGGGCAATATGGCGGCGGCGCATCAGGGCGCGCTGACCGCTGGGCGGCCGGGTGCCACGCTCGCGAACTATCAGGAAGTCCGCATCCGGCACATGCACCGTACGCTCGAAAAGTATCTGAACCTGTAAAGCAGGCAGAAGGGGGGGAAGACAGATGGCAAATGTGATGATTACCGGCTCGGCGCGCGGCATCGGTTATGAACTGGTCAAGCAATATGCCGCCGACGGTGACCGGGTCTATGCGACGACGAGGAGCCCGGAAAAAGCCGACGCCCTCAACGCATTCGCCGCAGGATCGAACGGGTTGGTGACGGTCCACAAAATGGATGTTGGCGATATGGCATCGGTGCAGGCCTTCGCCGCGGAAATCGGCGACACGCCGCTCGATATCGTGATCAACAATGCGGGCGTCTGGGGCGGGCTGGAGACCCAGATTTTCGACAATATGGACTATGACAACTGGGCCTTCGAATTCAATGTCATGGCCATGGGTCCGTGGCGGGTGATGCAGACATTCTGGGATAACGTGCTCGCCAGCGATCAGAAGAAAATCGTCACCATGACCAGCCAGGTTTCCGCGCACGCCTATGACCATATCGTCGGCTATTCCTATGCCAGCGCCAAAGCAGCAGTGAACCGGCTGGTGACGGCGCTTGCGGAAGAGAAGAAAGACACCGGGGTTACCCTGGCGCTGATGCATCCGGGTTGGGTCAAGACGGACATGGCGGGTGATGTGGCCGATATTGAGCCGGCCGAGAGCGCTGTGGGCGTGCACAAGGTTATCGCTGAGATGACCCATGCCGACTCGGGCAAGTTCCTGAAGTGGGACGGAGGGATCCACCCATGGTGAGCGCTTCAGCGCTTGTCGACCAGACACCGGACAGCGAAATTCTGGCCTCCGTTGTTGATGATATGGCGCATTGTCCGGTGCCGGTCCGTGCCGATCTCGCGGAGGCGCACGCCCTTGTCCTTACCCGCCTGGCCATGCCGGGCGAATGGTGGAGCGGCGCGGAGCGGATTGCCATCGCGGCCCAGTCGCGGACGGTCTACAGCTGCAATTTCTGTTCGGAGCGCAAGGCAGCGTTGAGCCCCTATGCGGTCGATGGCACCCACAAGACCGATCCGATCTATGACGGTGTTCTGCCGGTTGAGATCATCGATATTCTCCATCTTGCGATGACCGATCCAACGCGGATGACGGCGTCCGCCATTGCGCGCCTGTCCGACGCGGGCTTGAGCGACGCCCATTATGTGGAGGCGCTGGGCATCGGGGTGGCGCTGCGCAGTATCGATCAGGCGTGCCGGGGATTGGGGGTACCGTTGCATCAGATGCCCCACCCTGTGCCGGGAGAGCCTCGTCGCATCCGCCCCGAGGTGGAGCCTGCAGGCGACGCTTTTGTGGCGATGATGCCGCCGCGCCAGCCCGCGCCGCCCAATGACGATCTGTGGGACGAGAACAGCATCTATTACGGGCTGCGGGCGATGAGCCTGGTGCCCGATGCGGTGCGTGATCTGCGCATTCTCAGCGCGGCGCAGTACATTCCGCTCGACAAGGCATCAGATTTTACCCATGGGCGGAGCCTCAGCCGCGAACAGCTCGAGCTGCTGGCGGGACGTGTATCTGCGATCAATGACTGTTTCTATTGAACGGCGTCGCACGCGATGATGCTCAGTTTGAGCATGCAGACAAAGGGCGAGGCGGTCGATTTATCCGGCATTGTAGAAGGCGCTGAGGCGGTCGACGACCGGGTGCCGCATGGCAAGGTGCTTGCACGCTTCGCCGAGGCCGTGATTTCAGGCAGCGATAACGCCATTGCCCATGCCCGCCATGCCGTGATTGAGGTGGTCGGTGGCGACGGCTTTGTCGATGCTGCTGCCGTGGTTGGGAATTTCGAGCGTATGGTGCGCGTCGCCGATGCGACCGGCATCCCGCTCGATGAAACGGCGACCGACGCCACCACGGATATCCGTCAAGACCTTGGACTAAATGAATATGGCATGGCAGGCCGAACGCTGGGGGAGGAGCGCGGCTGAACCAGCCCTATTGAGTGCGCCTAGCGCCTTTTCTGGCGGGCCTGGCGCGCGGCATATTTGCGGTCTCGTTCTGCTTTGCGCTCTGCTTCCTTGGCGATCCGGGCTTCTTCTTCAGCTTGCAAGGCGGCGGCGCGGGCCAATTCTGCTTCTTCCTTCTTTTTGGCCAGCAGTTCTTTTTCGGCCTGTTTAGCGGCCTTGCGCTCGGCTACGCGTTTCTTGCGCTCCTCGGCGGCCACGCGGCGTGCTTCCTGACGGGCTGCAAATTCCGGATCCTTGGTCGGGTCCTTTGCGCGCGCTTTTTTTAGCTGGGCCTGTTTTGCCTTTGCAGCCGTGCCCAACCGATCGTTAAAATCCGGCTCATGTTTCTTCATCTCGGTTCGTTGCTTTCGCTTTGTTCACACGTCAATACGATGCTCCTATGCTCGACGCGGAACATTTTTTGCGCCTCCCCTCAGGAGCGCGGCGATCATGTTGTGATCCGAGGTGGGTTGCAATGGTCTTTTCAAAGGAATCATGAAAACCGAAAACTATGATGTGATCGTCCTCGGCGCCGGCGGGGCGGGCTTGATGTGCGCGGGCATTGCCGGGCAACGCGGCCGACGCGTTCTGTTGGTCGATCACGCCGACGCGCCGGGCAAAAAGATCCTGATCTCGGGGGGTGGGCGCTGCAACTTCACCAATATCGACACGGCGGCGGACCGGTATATCTCCGCTAATCCGCATTTTGCCAAATCCGCGTTGAGCCGCTACACGGCGCAGGATTTCATCGATCTCGTCGAAAGATGGGGAATCGCTTACCACGAAAAGACACTTGGCCAGTTGTTCTGCGACGGATCAGCGCGGCAGATCGTCGACATGCTGTTGAATGAATGCGCGAAAGGTGCGGTTGAGCTGGTGTTGAATGCGCCGCTGGGCGATATCGGCCATGCGGGCGGGTATTTCAGCGTGCGGTTCGGGGCGCGGCAGGCCAACGCAACGTCGCTGGTGATCGCAACCGGTGGGCCGTCGATTCCTAAAATGGGCGCAACCGGCTTTGCCTATGATCTGGCCCGACAATTCGGCTTGAAAGTCGTGGAACCGCGTCCTGCTCTGGTGCCGCTGACACTGGGCGGAGAGGACGTGCTCTTTCGCACCCTGTCCGGCGTATCAGCCGACGTTGTCGCGCGTTGCGGTGACGTGCAGTTTCGAGAGGCCGCGCTGCTGACTCACAAAGGGCTGTCAGGGCCCGCCATCCTGCAGATATCAAGCTATTGGCGGCATGGGGATAGCATCGAGCTCAATTTTCTGCCGGACCGGGAAGCCGGCTGGTTGCGAGACGAAAAGCGCAGCCGGCCAAAGGCCACCATCAAGACGGTCCTGTCCGGTGTGCTGTCGAGCCGGCTGGCGGAAACCCTTGCAGGGTGTTTCGATAACCATCGCAACCTCGCTGACCTGACAGATCGTACTTTGGACATTGTCGCGCAACGTCTGGCGGCCTGGCCATTTGTCCCCAATGGAACAGAAGGGTTTGCCAAGGCCGAGGTGACTGCGGGTGGCATCAGCACGGGCGATCTGTCGCAAAAAACCATGGAGGCTCGCCGGGTGCCCGGGCTCTATGCCATCGGCGAAGCGGTGGATGTGACCGGCTGGCTCGGCGGCTACAACTTCCAGTGGGCCTGGGCCAGCGGCGTTGCAGCGGGTGAGGTTGTCTAGGCTGAAAACGAACCGTAGGTGGGTGCTGCACTGCGCGGCCGCAGCAAGCCCGAGGGGGATTGGAAAGACAGTGGCGAGGCGGCGTAGTAGGGTTCACCGAATTCGGCGTTGATCATCGCGCCATAGTGCCGCGCCCGTACTTCCAGGGATTGGAGAAACTGCCCGCTGTTGAGGCTTGTATCCTGCGCCTTGTGGGCACCGGGTTGAAAAAACTGGCTTTGATAAGCCGCCAAGACGTTCTGATAGTCGGGCCACACACGCGTCACATCAAACACCAGGCTGGGTTGGAAAGGCTGATGGATGCGGAAGTGCAGCAGCCGTTCGATCTGGTGCGGCGGCCCTGAACCGACTCTTGCGACACCCGCGAAAAACACCGCCCTCTTGATCACGCGTGCCGCTTCTTCGTGGTCCGGGTGCCGGTCCTCGAAATAGGGCGCCAACACGATGCGCGGGCGGTATTCACGAAGGCAGGTGATGATCGCCCCCTCGTGGGTCGGGTCCTGGCCGATCTGCGTATCGGGAAGGCCCAATGCCGGCCGTACGGTCAAGCCCAGCCGTTCGGCGGCGCTGTGCTTCTCTTTCTGTCGAATGGCGGGCGTACCCGCTGTGGCTTTTTCGCCCTCGCTCATATCCACAATGGCGGTGGTCAATCCCTCTTTTGCCGCCAGTAGCAACAGGCCGCCACAGCCGATTTCCGCGTCGTCCGGATGAGGCGAAAAAGCGAGGACGTCGATTTGCTCAGGTTCGGTCATAGTCGCTGTTCGTTCAGATAGGCACAGAACAGGCTATCAGGATTTGTCGAAAAGACATGCCAGGTTGACGGTACAAGAATGGGGATAGGCACCATATCCAACACGGTTCGCATCACCTCGTTGAAAATCAGCATGTAGAGAGCCGAGCTTTTGCCGGCCACCATACCGCTATAATTGTCATTGATCAGCAGAGGCAGTGTCACGTCCGGGCTCCAACGGGCATCCCGCTCCAGAGTCGCTATCGTCAGGGTGGATCGTCCCAATTCATAGCACGACCGCCGGCCGGACCTGTGATAGGCGACGGCATGGTGATCTTTGCCGTCGCGCTGCAGGTGCAGCCGCAACCGGCTGCCATCGTCCGGACATGTTATGAAAAGCGGCAGATAGTCGTCAGCAAGGGGCTTGAGCTGCGGCGCGACATCAAGCGCCTGCAGGTCCTTGATTCGTGTGTTGACCGTCTCCACGAATTCCCGTTGCCGATTTAAAATGCGCTCCAGGACCGGGATCAGGTCGCCCGAGACGATTAAAGTAGAGACCGCGACCGGCCGCGGTTGGAATGCCAACGCCTCAGTAAAGAGAAGATCGGCAATGCTCCGGCCAAGGTCGGCCAATGTGCCATCCATTCTGAGGCCGTCCTTAAAGCGGTCAAAGCGTGTGCGCTTTGCTTCCATGTCGCCGGGCATCTGCCGGATGATCACTTCCATCCGCCGGATGGCCTCGTTGAGGCGGGCGGGGTCCATTTGAATGAACCGCGTTTCCGCCCCGTCGCAGCCGCTGGGCGCCAGCCTGACCGGCACCATGCCATGCTCACCCGGCAGATAAAGCCGCATCGCGAGTTTGTCGGATGCAGCACGGTCCGTATCGATCCAGATGAAGTCAGCCTTTATAGCCGCGGTGCGGCGCTGCAGGTTTCGAAGCGCCAGCACTTTCGCGACCACGGACGACTTGTAGTCAAGGTAGATCTGCTGGTGGGTATAGACCGGCCGCTGTTCATCATTTGGATGTGATCGAGCCGACTGAAGGTGATTGAGAAACAATTCCGGGTCGCAGTAGATCTGATCTTTGTCGAGCAGGCGCCTGCCGGCGGGGCTTGATTGCAGCGTTACGAGGTCGCGCATACGGTCAGTTGACCATATGGACAGGCCGGGTGGTTAGCCGCTCGCTGTACAAATCCTGATACAGGCCAACCACTTGGGATTCTCTAAAGTGCTCAGCTTGGCAGAGCGCGGCAGCACGCATGGCGGCAACTTTAGCGGGCGCCTTGAGCAGTGACGCCACCCGCGCGGCAGTGGATTCGATATCGTGCGGTGTAAACAGAAGTCCCGTCACATCATCTGTCACGAGTTCGGGTATGCCACCCACCTTGGTCGCGGCAACAATGGCGCCGCTGGCCATCGCCTCAAGCACTGCGAGACCGAAACCTTCTTCCGAACTGGTCGAGAGCAGCACGGATGCCTGCTTGAAACAGGTTGTGGGGTTGTCCTGAACGCCCAGGTAGCGAACGACATGCCTGGCGGGTGAGTTGTTCAGCATGTTTTTCAAATCCGGCAGGTCCGGCCCCTCACCGACAAGCCAGAGTTCGACGTCCACTTGCTCGAGAATCCGACCAAACAGCTGCGCGAGGCGCATCACGTCTTTGACGGTTCTAAAGTTAGAGACATGAAGGATCACGGGTCTTGCCGGGGTTTCAAGTGGCGTTTCTTCGTGGCTGGCGGTGTCTGGCCAGTCATCTTCGACAAAGATCGGCAGAATGCGGGGCGCGGTCTGGTCCGGCATGAGAGAACGGAAAAGCCTGCACATATGGTTTGAAGTGGTTGTCACCTCGTCTGTCGCCGCCAGATCATCCTTCAGGGAGGCGAGTTGGCCCTGATCACTGCGGCAGCGGCTCAAATCTGTTCCATGAAGTGTGCCGATCGTCACCGGCATGCGGTCACCCAAAGCTGCTGTGACCTGGCGAAGGATGGCGGCAAATGGCTGCGCATAGTGATAGTGGAGAATATCGAATGGCGTCTCGGCCAGCTGGTCGATCAGCATCTGGGCAAAGGCGTCTCGGTCGTCACGCGACCAGTCTGAGTAGAGTGGTAGAACTGGTGCGCGGCGATCTTGCCTAAGCGTGTGCACCTCTATGTCAGGAGACAAAGCCCAGGGAAGGGGCTCAAGCGAGAACATTTCGACGCATTGGCCGCGCTGTGCAAGCGCGTTCGCCAGCCGTCCGGCGACGCGCGAACTGCCGCCCAGATTGCCGTGGCAAATCTGGCCGATCACCGTCCTGTCGCCTGATGTTGTTCTCTGGTCTGTCACGCAGGGCAGCCTGTTTCAGTCTTTGTGCCATTGTGCGTCAGCCGCCGGCGCAGGGCGTTGGCATAGATCTGTGTCGGCCAGCCCTGCCGGGCACTGAGAAACCAGGACTTCAGCAAGTCCCAATGCCCGGAAAGATAGGCGTTATAGGTGAGAAAATGGTCATGTCTTGTCAGTCCTGCACCAGGGTAGACCGTGATTTCACCACCATACAGGCAGTCGCCCAGGGAGAAGAAGTCGAACCGGGCGTAATCCACACCCGTGCCCAGAACCCGCGCATGCGCCAGTGCTTCCCGGAAGGTTTGCGGTATTTTGAAGTCGTCGGCAAGCGAGGCGCCGGGCTTTCCCGCTATGGGCTGCTTCTCAATAGCTTTCCAGCGGGTGCCGTCCGGCCTGAAATACCCTTTCTGTCGTGCCGCGCCTGTATTATCGACAACGACCTCAATGAACAACGCATCACCGTCGACAGCATGAACAGAGAGTTCCACCAGGGGATGGCCTGGGCGAGCCATCAGCAGCTCTTCAACAAAGAGTTCTCTGATCACAGGTTGATACGCCCATTCAAGGTCGCGGCGTCCAAAGGCCGTTTTGAGCCAGTCGTCGACACGGTCTGCGGGCAACTCATCTGCGGTGCATCCGTCTGGCAGCAACAAATTGAAGCCGCAGCCGTGATTGGCTTTGATGGCGACAGGGTTGGCTAGGATGCCGTCGGGAATGTCGCCAGCACGTTTCCCAACCCACAATATGTCCGCACGCTTCAGGTCGGGACAAAGCTGCGCCTGGAGGTCCTTGGTCGCCAATTTGTCCGAGAACACAACAAAGCGCGGGTTGTGGTCAAAGACCTTCCGCCAAAGCATTTTTTCATTGTATCGGCGGGGCATGGCGACGTTGGGAAAGTAACCGACCACGCGTCGAAATCTCACGATGTTCCGCGGGTGGCGCAGATAGATGAGAACATTGACCATCGCGCATATGAGTTTGTCGAACACCTTGTTCGAACTTTCCCGTTTTTGTTGGCCGGTGCGATTGTGGGGCCGGCGAAACAGGCGGGCAAGGGATTACTGGTTTCAGCCGGCGCGCACCAGCAGCTTGCCGATATTGCCACCGTTGAACATGAACTGCAGCGCTTCTGGGTACCGCTCGATACCTTCCAGGATCTCCTCATCAGCGACCAGCGAGCCATCGGTCAGCCACTCTGTCAGCTCTGCCATGGCGGGTCCGAAGCTTTCAGGGAAATGAAAGAAGGCGTACCCCTCCATGGTCGATTGGCGTTCGGCCAAACGCAGATACATCGATGGTCCTGTGACGTTGTCCATATGATCGTATTGTGAGACCGCGCCGCAGATAACCACGCGCGCGCGCATGGCAAGGTGGTCGAGAACCGCATCGAGAATGGGCCCGCCGACATTGTCGAAAAAGACATTCACTCCATCCGGGGCGAGCTGCCGCAGACGGTCCGTTACGTGCTCATTCTTGTAGTCGATGGCGGCGTCGAATTTCAGGCGATCAACCAGATAGGCTGCCTTTTTCGGCCCGCCCGCAATGCCGATTACCAGGGCGCCATCGCGCTTGGCGATCTGTCCAGCGATCGAGCCCACGGCCCCGGCGGCAGCGGAAACAACAAAAACGTCGCCCGGTCCCGGTTTTGCGACCCGGCGGATACCGATCCACGCGGTGACGCCGGTGGAACCCCCCAACACGCCCAGATAGGCGCTTAGGGGCGCGACGGAATCGTCGATCTTTTCCAACAGCTCCGGGGTCACGGTGGCGATCGTTTGGGCGCCCAGCGCCCCGCGCACGGCCTGGCCCAATTCCCACCCGTCGGCTGCCGTCTCAATGATACGGCCGACACCGCCTGCAAGGACGGTTTCCCCGAGCCCTACCTGATGATGGAAGCCTTCGCCTCTGAGCATGGTCCGTGTGCCGGCATCAACGGAGATATGCTCGACGGCAACACGTACCTGACCTGCCTCCAGCGGGGCAAGGTCTTCGATCTGGACCGAAAAACAATCCGGTGTGGCCTCGGCGTCGGGCCGCTTGGCGAGCACGACGCGGGTATTATGGGAGATGTCGTTCTTCAATGTGACGTACTCTCGCTTTGATCTTGCAGCGGCATGAAGATGAATTCGTGCACCTCATCGTCGAGCCAGGTGTTGAGGTGCCCTTTACCGATGAGGTCCTCGACCAGAAAGAGCTGGCCGGGGCCCACCCGCCGCTTGGTGCCGTCGCTGACCTGGATTTCCGCTTCGCCGGACAGGTTGACGGCCAATTGCCGTAGAGGCGCCGGGTGCCAGTCCGCGCTGCCGCCTGGCCGGATTTCCCTGAAAATCACGCCTTGCACAGCCCATAGGGGCGATACCCGGCCCGAGCCGTCCGGCTCCATATCAATTTCGATATCGTCGATGTGCGATTCACCGTCGGCATCGTTGTAAACCCGCATCAGTTTCATGAGTTTGTCTCCCGTTTGAATGACGACCTTAACATTCTTGCGCCGGAACAAACGCCGAAAGAGTGTGCTTTCTGGTTCGCCCGGTGAGGGAACTTTGGATAGAGTAGGGGCCGGTTCCTTCGAGCCGTCTTCAGGGGAGGAAGATTTGAGCGACAACACCGAGCGTCCCGCCTGGTTTGCCAGGCGAGAGATCAGCCCGTTTACCCTCGACGATGCAGCCGTGCAGGAGGTGCTTGGCAAGGCCATGCATACCGTTGTCTCCTGGGTAACAAAGGATCAAAAGCCTGTCTCCGCGGTCATGACCTATGTGATGATTGACGGGCGTATCACGGTCACGTCCACCACCAACCGGGCCAAATATCATGCATGGCGGCGCAATCCCGCAGCCTGTTTCTGCATCTGGGACCCGGACAGTATCGGCCGTCAGGTGACGCTGCGTGGTCATGTGGAGATCATCAAGGATGACGACCTGCTGCGCCAGTTTACCGAAGCATTTCTGACAAAACGCAATGCGGGAGAGCCGCCAGAGGCTGCGCAGCTCGCGACCGAACTGGAAAAGTTCAATGCGCCGGACCGGCACATGATGCAGCTGCATGTCGATAAAGTCCTCAGCCATGACCTTCATCGCCTGTTCGAGGTTGAGACCAAGGGCATCGACGTCTGGAGCTAGGCCGCTTTCGAGCGGCGAATTCAGCGCTTTTGTCCACTGATGGTCCAAAGCGTCCAACATTCCGCACGCCAAACACCGTGCCAGCAGGAGAGACCGTCACCATGGTCAAAGACGAAATCATTAAACGCCAGAAAGAGATTTCAAAAATACCGATGCTTGAGCGAATCGAGTCTATCACGGACTCGCTCGTGGCGGCAGGCGATGAAGCGCAGCAGTTGCGCCATTTGCCGGCTTGGGCCTCTAAAGAGATGGCCGATATCGGGCTCTACCGTTACGCGCTGCCGCCCGAACTGGGGGGCGAGGACCTGAAGGCCCGTGAGCAGATCGAGATCATTGAGGCGGCGTCCGCCATCGATGGCTCGGTTGGCTGGTGCGTCCAGATATCTTCAGAGATCAACGCATTGATCATTCGCCAAATGCAGCCAGACCTGGCCAAGAAAATTTTCAACGACTGGGATGCCCTTGTGGCCTCCGGGCATGGCCCTGCCAACGGCCCCAACCCGGGCCGCAAAGCCCGCAGGGATGGCGATGGCTGGCGGCTGAACTATCAGGGCAGTTTTGCCAGCGGCTGTCAGAATGCGACGTGGAACTACCTGATGGGTCCGATGGTCGTCGACGAGGCAACCGATGAACCGGCGGACGCGTCCTTCATGATCCCCAGAGGCGAGTTCGAGATTATCGACACCTGGGATACCTCTGGCATGCGGGGATCGGGCAGCCATGACGTGCGGATGCAGGACTGCTACGTACCGCCGGAACATCTGCTGCCCGGGCGGTCGCTCGCTCCCAGCGAGCTTTGGGACAACCCGACCTACAGAAACCCGACGCATGCGATCTATAACAAGGCGGCGGTTGCGCTGGGCGTCTGCCGCGGTGCCATCGACAATTTTATCGATCTGGCCATGGGCAAAGTGCCTTGGGGAATGAGCTCAACGCTTAAAGACCAGCCACAGGTTCAGTATCGGCTCGGTGAGGCGCAGGCAAAATTAATGGCCGTGCGCAGCTTCGTTATGGAAACGCAGGATAAACTTGAGGACCATCTCGGCCCCTTGCCGAAGGATGGCGGGCGGCTGGTTCCGGAATGGGAGTATTTCTGGCCCGCGCTGCTGGCCTGCGCCCATGCGGCGCAGACATGCCGGGAGGTCGTCAGCATGATCAACAACACGGCGGCGACGACAGGGTGCCGGATGGACAGCCCGCTAGAACGCCAATTGCGGGACGCGCAGCAGGCGGCGAACCATGCGCTGATTTCCTACCGGCACTATGAACAGCTGGGCGCAACCTTCCTTGGCCATGAGCCGGCCGCCAGCTATATGGCGCTCTGCGAACCGGTCTAGCCGGTCCTTTCGGCAGAGGCTGATTTCAGCAGTTCCAGGCAGGTCATCATCGACCGGCCTGTGTGGTAGGCGGCTTTCCACCGGTCCGCTTTAACGCCCATAATGCGCCCGTTGGGCGCGATCAGACTATGCCACTCGCCGCCCTGCCAGTCGGCCTGCATGTTCACGATCCAGTCCAGGGTCTTCAGGAAACAGTCCGCGTAGCGCGGCTCGCCCGTGCGCTGGTAGAAATAGAGTGCACAGATCAGCGCTTCTGCCTGCACCCACCATTGTTTGTCGCGGCGATAGGCGGGGCCGGTCAGTGGACCGGCGGTAAAGAACCCGCCCTTTTTCGTATCAAAGGCATGGTTATAGGCGGTTTCAAACAGCGCGGCTGACGCGTCGACCAGCGCCGTGCGCGGCAAGCCAAGGCGTTCACACCCGATGGGCACCATCCAGGCGGTCTCGATATCGTGGCCATAGGCGATCGCGCGCTTATGGTCGCGCACAACCGGCGTCCAGTCCGCCGTATGGTTATCGGTACAGGCGGGGCCCTCGGGCCGAACCACCTTGACCGTCTGGATTTCGATCAGTTCTTCGATGCGTTTCAGGACAAGAGGGTTTCCCGAGAGCTCGTAATAGTCGAGATAGGCCTCGAAAATATGGATATGCGTCGCGTGGCGCTTGGTGCCCGGGCCGGCATTGGTCAGATAGCCGATCTCCGGCGCGTTACTCGGCTGCCAATCCGGTTCGAAGAATTCCCGGTATCCGCCGTGTTCGGAGTCGTAGGCTTTTTCTTCGAACAGGTTGAAAAGGTCGTGCGCCATCTCCGCAGCCTCGTCCGACTTGGCCGCCTTGGCGTATTCGCACAATCCAAAAAGAACATAGGCGTGGCCGCAGATATGTTTGCGGTCCATTTGCGGTTTTCCGGTTACCGCGTCTATTTTCCAGAAGTAGCCGCCATGCTCCTTGTCGCGCATGACATCGCGCAAATACTCGAACCCGTGGCGGGCGGCTTCCAGCGCCTCTTCACCGGCGAATCCGCCACTGAAGAGCCGCGAGAAATACCAGAACATGCGTGCCTGGACGATGAGCCATCGCTCTGTTTTCTGGGCGGTGGGCCGATCCTCCCCGTCGCGCGCCAAAACATATCCGCCGAATTCATGGTCCAGTGCATGGGTGTGCCAATAGGGTATGATGTTTTTATAGAGCAGCCGTTCCAGCAGAGGCACGGCGTCTTCTGGCCTATCCGGGACCTCTATCGGGTCACCGCGTTCCGGCGGCCTGTAGGGCAGCCGTCTGAGGAGATAGGTCCTGGTGCGTTTGGAGAGTTGCTTTACGTCGACCATGGAGCCTTGGTTACCTTAATGCGCGCGGGCGGCGACGAAAGGGGGCTCAAGCCAGCCGGACAGGTCGCGTGCTGTCAGGTCCTGAAGCCTTAAGATGCTCTCCCGGAATTCGCCGGTCAGGCTTTGCTTTATCTCTATGGGCAAGTCTTCTCGCCGCAGGTTCTGCATCTCGACGCGAGGCGCGATGCGATTGTGTAAGGAGCCCGGCACCAGGGCCCGGTAAATCTTCTTGATCCCGCTAGGGTGCTTTATGAGCTGATGCAGGCGGTTGTTTTTGGGAATCCCCGCTGGATTGAACACGCGTGAAACGTCAGGCTCAAAGCTGTCATCGACATCGAGAAGCCGGAACAGCCGGCGCATGAACGCCGTCGGGTCACGTGCCAAGTCGTCATAGAACAGGATGGTTATTCGGTCGCGGCCAAACGCCTTCAGATAAGGGGCCAGCCGGTCTGTATAGAGACTGCAGCGTCTGTAGTCCCAGTAGTCGTTCCACCCTTGCGACACGCGGCCCGTGCCAAGCCGCAGTGCCGTTGAAAAATCGGTTTCGGTTTCCCGTCCCATCCGCCTGAACAACATAAAGCTCGAATAGGCACGCGCGACAGGGTGCCGGAAGATTGCAAAGAGACGAACCCCGGGCACATGGCGCTTTATTTTAGGGATCGCTGCGGGCGCGATGAGATAGCTGGGGCAAACCTCGCCAAGAGCCGTTTCCTCCGCAACGCGATCAAATTGTGCGGTATAGTCCGCGAACCGTGTGATGCTTTGACGTTGTACCCTTTGGTCGCCAGGCCCCTTGTATTGGGTGACATCTCCCACGGCCTGGAAGAAACGCGTTTCTTTTTGGGGAGTCACAAAAACTTGCGGGTGTTGGGACAGATAGTTGTACGTCGATGTGGTGCCGCAGCGCTCGGCGCCGATAATCAGGAAGTTCGGTAGAGTCATGCATGATCACGCTGGATGCCCGAAAGGCAAAGCGTCGCCGACAAGCCTTGGCGGTGTCAACTATCCCCTTGCATTGGCTCGTTCCCGCGGCATTCTCGGCGAGCCGATCGGGTCTCTCGTGCATGGAGAAAACCTCGTTGAGTGAACGGGTCCTTGTTCTGGCGATTGATGGTGCTGACCCATCGCTTCTATCCCAGTGGGCGCAGGCGGGTCATCTTCCGACGCTTCAGCGCATGCTCGAAAGCGGCTTCTCCAGCCCTCTTCAGGGCCCCGTAGGGTTTGGCGACGCGCCGACCTGGGCGACAGCTCATACCGGGGTCTCACCCGCACATCACGGTCGCTACTCCTACCGTCAATTGCGCAAGGGAAGTTATCAGAAGGCGTTGACCGTTGATGCCGATCTCAAGGCTGAGCCCTATTGGATGCACCTCAGCCGCGCCGGAAAGCGGGTTGCCATTCTGGACATGCCGAAGTCTCCTGTTCCGAATGACCTGAACGGCATTTTCCTGGGCGATTGGCTGGTTCATGGCCGCGAGCATGCCGGGCCTGTCAGCTATCCTGAAAATTTCGCCCGCGACATCATTCAACAGATCGGCGCACCGCCACCCAGCATGTGCGGGCTCGACCAACCAGCTCTGGACGAAATCGGTTACCGGCGCATGCTTGAGCGGCTTTTTCAGTCCGTCAGCATGAAGCGCGACCTGGTGCTGTCCGTTCTCGACCAGGAGAATTGGGATCTTGTCGCTGCTGGCTTTAAGGAGGCCCACTGCATCGGCCACCATGGTTGGCATCTGCACGACCGAGGCAGACCTGAGTTCGTCCCGGATATTGCCGCTGCGCTGGGTGATCCGCTGTTGCGCGTATACAAAGCCATAGACGTGGCGCTGGCCGAGATTCTGGAGAGGGCCGGGCCCGAGGCGACGGTATTGGTTTATTCTCCGCTTGGCATGGGGCCGCATTACGGGGCATTCCGCCTGCTGCCGGACATTCTGGCCGGGCTTGGATATGGAGGGGGCGGCCTTGTGCGTGCCGGCAGGCGCGCTCTTGGCGCCTTGGCGGGGCCGCCCAAAAAGGCCGCAACCCAGAGCGGCATGCCGCGCGACGGATCAACTCTTCGGAGCAAAATCAAAGATGTATTCGAAGCACGGCGAGACTGGCTGAGTATCGACCTGTCCGAGCATGTCAGCGGCCTTCGGATCAATCTCAAGGGGCGGGAACCAAAAGGGCGGATCAGGCTCGCCGATCGTGATCGATGCGAGGATCAGCTGATCGCAGACTTTGAAGCGCTCCGAGACCCGGTTTCCGGCATCGCGCTGGTCGACCGCATTCTACGAACCAGGGACCATTATTCAGGCCCCTATCTTCAGCTGCTGCCCGACCTTCTGGTCTATTGGAACATGACCCAGCCGGTCGTTTCAGCGACATCGCCTAGGCTCGGTACGATCAGGTCAACCAGACGGAGTCTTCGTACCGGCGCGCACCGAGACGGCGGGATTCTGATGTCGACCGGGCCGCATATCGGGCGCGAAAGCTCGACTGAAGCGATTGATCTGCGATGTATCGCGGCCACTATTGCCAGTCTGCTTGGGGTCGATTTCGAGAGTGGTGAGACATCCCCTATTGGGGCGGTAATCAACCGCCCGGCTTGAACGCCGATTGGCTTCACCGGGTCCATCCAAGCCAATTAATGTTCAGGCCCCACGGCTCTCCGGTTTGGCCATCCGAAGAAGTCTGGAAAGACCATATCGGGTCGGCCGTTCAATATATCTAAGAAGCCGCCGCCACTTCGGGTCGTGCCCATATTCCCAGTCCAGACGTGCCTGGGATGGGGCCAGCAGATAGCGCGCGGCTTCCATCCGTGTGAACCAGTCTGCCGCAGCCAGAAATCTACACGTCGATGTCAGCCCCAGAAGCGCTCCCGCCAGGGCGGCCTCGCGCTCAATGCTGGTGGCCTGCTGCGCCCTGGCCTCAAGCGCTGACAAGGCTGGGGCTGGAATGGGCGCGTCCAGTTTATCGGCCAGATAACGAAACATAACGGCGCCAGGCAGCGCCAGGCGTCTTTCCCCGACCTCACTTTGAAACCGTTCCCAATCGACTTCTCCGGAGGAATCCAATGTCTTCCAGATATCGCAGACCCATCGCAGGTTCAGACGGGTCCGCGATGTGGCGGCCTGCGCCATGATCGTCACCAACTGATCGGTGGGCGTGGTAACCGGAACGGTCCGTCCGATTGATTCAACTGAAACCGGTTTTTCGATCGTGCCTGCAGCGGCGTGACACGGGTGGCCCGACAGGTCGCTCATCAGCAGCACGGGCAGGCCATCATGATGGTGATGCAACACTGAAAAGCAGGGTCTGGTCCGCCGCCTGACCCGCTGTCTGTCTCGCTTGAAGCCCGCTTCTGCCAGCGCGTCTGACGCATCGGAAATCGCATCTCCTACCAGCAGGCTCAGCTGGTGACAGTGGCGGTGTTCCGGTCTGTCGTAAACCGTGAGCGCTGCAGCAACACCCCCGACAATCGTGAAGGCGATGCCGCGTTTCTCAAAGATCTGAACAATTTGCCCAAGAATGTTCTCGATGGCGTTCCAACGGAGTTCCTCGCGGAAGGACCCCGCCCGCAGATAGGTTCGAAAACCGTCCGGGACGCTGAATCCGTGTTTGTCTACCGCCAGGTAGATCAAGGGCAGCAAACCCTTCAGGCCACGCCGATCCTGTTCAAGCGTCTGCTTGGGGTCGCCAACCATTTGGGTCCAGGATGTCCAGGCCACGGCGGAAGCTGGCGGCTCAACCAGGCATGCCTGCAGCAATCTGCTGTCCGTCTCGTCAGGCAGCA
This sequence comes from Alphaproteobacteria bacterium, assembly GCA_046290575.1. Taxonomy (GTDB): domain Bacteria; phylum Pseudomonadota; class Alphaproteobacteria; order SMXS01; family SMXS01; genus JANQQJ01. Next base: position 807,561 of record JBKAGX010000001.1, read on the forward strand.
ACAGCTCCAACGTGGCCGTTAGGTTTCGATCGTTTGGCGGGGCAGCCACAGTGATGGTCGCCTAGGTTGGTGGGGCTTGGCGTGCGCGTTGCAGGCGCGCCTTGATGATGTACAAGCGCTCGTCGGCTTCTGTCGTACGATTCCGGCTGAGATTATCCGCGTGGAGCCGCCTTCGCATCAAGGCATCCGGTATGACCTGAAGTTTCGCACCTTCCGCGCGTATGCGCATTGCTATTTCAGCAGCGTCAAGGTGCCAAAGCGATTCATCGAATACGCCGATGCGGTCAAACAGATCGCGGCGGATAACGGATGAGAAAAACCAACCGGCATCATGCGGAGCGTTCAGGGAGTCACGAAGCTGCTGCTCCTCGTCGGCAACTTCGCCCTCCCAGAAATGCTCGGCCTGCGCTGTGCAGATGGCCAGGTCCGGATCGCGTTCGAAACAGGCAATTTGCTTTTCAATCTTGTCGGGGACCCATAGGTCATCTGCGTCCAGAAAGGCCACAAACTCGCCCCTGGCTTCCCTGATTGCCACATTACGCGCCGCTGCGGGCCCTTTGTTTTCCTGCCGGAAACTTCTCACGACCGGGCCCAGGGACTCGATGATCTTCGGTGTTTCGTCCGTCGACCCGTCATTCACGACGATGATTTCGATGTTCGAATAGGTCTGGCGGGTCACGCTCTCAACGGCCTGTTTGAGGAAGCGTGCGCCGTTGAAGACCGGTATGGCACACGTGACGAGCGGGCTATCAGCCATGGAATGACCAATATAGACCCGGGTTAGGCATCCTTGCGCACATCCGGCAGCGGTGGGTCCAGTGCGAACAGTTCTGCCATATCTTCATATCTGTTGATCTGTGGGGATTGATAGTCGGCCTTGGCGCCACCTGTCCGGGTTTCCGCGGCCGCAGCGGGTTCGGTTGCGCTGTCCGCCGGTACGGTAAGGCCTGCGGCCTCAAGCTCCCCAAGAAGTCGGGCAAGATCCGCCGAAGCGGTCTCCTCTGCGACATCGAAGGCGTTGACCATCAGCTGGAGAATATCGTTCTGTGACCGGCCATCCTCTATGCCTTTCCAGATCAGCGCGCCGACGTCATCGATGCTGTAATAGATGCCGGTGGACAGGTCGATGATGATGGCCTCACCATCCATCACTTTGGAGGTTACGTCGGGTGTGTTGACCCGGAAGATTTTGTTGTTCATTTGACGTTGGCTGCCCGGTTTTGCGGATTAGTCTAAGCTACCAATAGCATAGCCCGTGTTTCTCGCGAAGGTCTCGAGTGTATGCCGAGTTCACGCCATCTAATCTGCGCTTTCCACCATCTCCCGGTAGAGCGCATCGTAACGGTTCAGGGTTTCGTCCATGCTGAACAGGCGGATCGCCCGTTCACGGGCATCGGCTCCCATCCGGGTGAGCCGGTTCCGGTCGTTCAGCAAACCGATCACCGCCTCAGCGATCGCGTCCGGGTTTTCGTTCTCAACCAAGAGCCCTGTTGTACCGTCGTCGATTGTCTCTTGAATGCCGCCGACCCGTGATCCGACAACAACGCGTTCCTGGAAAGCAGCTTCAATCGCGACAAGGCCAAAGGACTCACGCCAGCGTGACGGCATAACCACCAATGTGGCCGAACGCATCAGCGCCGGTACATGTGCGGGATCGATTGTACCCAAGAAGGACACCCGGTCGTTCAGGCCCATGTCCGAGACCTGCGCCTCCAGTTCGTTGCGAATGTCGCCGTCGCCCGCGATGACCATTCTGACGTCGGGCACAGCCTCTGCGATCCGCGCCAGGGCGGTGATCGCCAGGTCGAACCCCTTTACCCGCACCAGCCTGCCAATGCACAAAATGGTTGGCGGGTTTTCTGGATCAGGTGTCTGTTCAAGCTGTGAGACTTCTACGCCGTGATAGAGAACCGACGCGCGCTCCGCGCAACCAGGTGCCGCGGCGAGCACATCCTCCAGCGACGCCTCGGAGTTGGCGATCACCCGGTCCGACTGTTCCAGCACCCTGCCCAGCAGTGTGCCGGCACCGCTTGGAAGCTCTGAAACAGAGATATGGATCGTCGACAGCAAGGGTATCTTCATTGCGGTTGCAATCCGCATGGCGAAAAACGCCATCGGGCCGCTGAAGTTGAGATGGATCAGATCGGGCTGGAACGCCTGAGTCATCTCCTTCAGGCGGCTGGCCGTATCAGCCAGTAATTCTAGATCCCGGCGCTCCAGCGCATCGCGCATCGGAAGCCGGTGAATGGGTACGCCGTCCATGACGTCGAAGTCAGGCCAGCCAGCGCCCGAGGATGAAATGACATCGACGTCGTACCCCCGGCTCATCAGTCTTGGCAAAAAAGCCCGGCTGAAGACTTCCACGCCGCCAAGGCTGGGCCAGTATAGTTCGGTCCAGTAGGAGATTCGCAGCGGTCGAGCTGTCATTGAGCAGCCGTTTCAGACGGCGCGGCCAATGAGTCGAAGACCTCCCGCACCACGGTGGGAATATTGTCTATGTCCGTGCCGAGTTCGAGCCAGTAACACGGCACGGCGTCGACCAATGATGCAAGACGGTCGAGCGCGCCGTCGACCACGATGGGGAGCGACATGATCGAACTCGGGGCCATGCGCAACAGGGCTTCTGCCTTGCGTGCCGGTCGAAATGTCGTCTCACCTTTGCCCATGATCCGGGGCATGACGATGCCGCTCACCGGTGTCTGCGTTTTGATCTGATCCGGGCCAAGTGGGGCAAGATAGACGATGGATTTTTCCTCATGCGCGTGGTGCGGTGGCTTGCAGACAGCCTCGAGGGCCGGGAACCTCTTGATGTGATCATTGTTCACGAGGCACGAACTGTACAGGCAATGCCCGGTGAACTGACCATCGCCAAGCTCTTCGATGCCGACAAAGTCATCCCCCAGATAGCCGATGCCGCCGAGAAAGCTGGAAATCGACGAGGTGGTCTTGCCAGTGCCGCCGGAGCCGACAAATAGAAGCCCTTTCCCGTCAATCGAAACCAGTCCCGCATGGATGCCCTGAATATCATGCACGGCAAGCCATACGGCAAAATAGCGATGAAACGGCCGTGCCCGTTCGTCCAGGTCACGTGTCTTGAGGTTTGAAAAGCAGCCGACAATGCGCTCCTGCGTCCTGTCGAACCAGAGCGCCGAGTGACCCCGCTGTTCGCCGCAAAATCGCCCGTCTTCTGAAAGAGTGACCTGACCATAGGTGCCGGCCTCCTGGTCAAGCTCACCGACATAGGCGTCCATGCCTTTGATGGCGCCGTCCCAGACATCGATTTCCAGCGCGGGTGTGCTGGTAGGCGCGGCTGAAACCTCCAATTGCTGGATTGGCAAATGCAGTTCAGCGGCAAGAGCGTCGCCCAGCACGCGCAGTCGTATCAGTCGGCCGCCCAGGGAATAGCTCCGCTCTGTCATCGTTTGATTGGCGCGGGATGATGCCATTTCGAAGATATCAGAGGCCCGCTGATAGCCTATCGCCGGATCAGTCATTGGCATTGTTGCTACACATCAAATTCACGCCGCTCCCAGAGCCGGCTCATCAGCGAGCCCCTGTATTTTCCCATGACCTTTAACGTGTGACGCAACCGGCAGGCAAGCAGGGGGAAGACCCTGTCCGTACCACATTCGTAAAGCAAATCAATGTGATACTTCTTCAGCGGTGCGGTAACGGCGGCCCAAAAGCGCGTCAGCCACATGGCGGGGGACAGTCGGATAAGCGTGAGACAGTGCCTGTGGTGAAATTTTTCCCGGAATCCGGGGGGCTGCGCGAGAGGCCATTCCAGGCCGAGAAGAACATGCGCCTGATAGAGCCGTGCTTTGAAAACATGGGCCAGGCCTTGCGTGTCAAACAATTCCAGCAATTGCTGCCAGTCGATTTCGTGCCCATGCCTGCCGACAATCTCCACCAGATCGTGAAGCTGCCGCAGCCATACCAGTCCAAACAAATGGCCCCGGTCCTGAACCTGTGAGTGGAAGATATTGTGCCAGACCCGGTGGGCCGGTGACAGGCAGGCGACACGGCCGTTTGACCCTTCGAGCATTCGAACGTCGGGCCAGACCATCTGTGGCACCAGCAGGCAGCGTTGCTGACCGACATATTGGTGCAGTTCGATGGCAACGAGGCCACCAGGGCGTTCCAGACCGGGGTAGGTGTAGTTCCAGTCCTCGTCTTCGCCCGGTTTGATCCGGTAGCCGCGTTCCATCATGGCGCGGGCGACGGCCTCCAGGGCGTCCGGCGGGACCAGAAAATCGAGATCCCGCATCGCCCTGGCACCGATTGATGCAGGATCCGCTTCATAGAGAAACGCGCCGCCTTTCAATGCTGCCGGGGTGACGCCTATACTCCGGCAGAGTTCCGCGACGTGGTCGGCCTCCTCGCGGATGCGCTCATTGAGCAGCGCGTTCATCTGATAGCGCCGCCGCAATGCCTGCCGGGTCTCGTCTGACAGGCGATCGGCAAGGCCCTTATGCTGCAGCGCCAACCATAAGGCAGGCGCCAGCATCTCTTGGTCGGCCAGGTCGATAACAGCCTGCAGTGATGCCGCTGACGACAACGCGGCCTCGATCTCAGGATGTGCTGTTTCTTTACGAAGAACAGAAAGACTTTGGCACAAAAGCAAAAAACTGTTCACGCGACCTCCCAAGCCCGAACCGGCGCATTCTATGACAAGTTATGTGAGAAGCAATGCGAGGCCGGCGCTGTACGCGCCTGACCGGACCGTCATGCGCGTCATTCCCGTTTGATAGGTGGTTGGCTGGAAAGGCGTTAGTCGGCCGCTAGACGCCGCACCCGACAGCGCGGCGGCAAGCGCCTTGGTGCCGACAAAAGACACGTTCACGAAGACCGCGTTGGTGCCCGGTTTGCGCGCCCATTCGATGAAACGTGTTGCAGGCTCGCAAGCGCCAATGGTCGAGGCCGATTGGAGGTCGCCGCGCCTGACGCCAAGCAGATCCCGTTTGACCGCCGTTGTGTTTCTGGGATGGGAGCCGACGTTGGCAACCTGCATCTCGCGGTGCGCCAGGGCCATGCGGACGCCTGCAAGCCCCGACCGCAAGACTATCCTCGCTGTTTCCTGTAAAACACCGGGTGGCGCGTCTCCCAAAGCCGCTCCAATTGAGAGATGTTTGGGGTGGGGCACGCAAATTCAGAGGATTGGGATGACATCGAGCGAGCATGAGCCAAGCTTGGGGTCCCCGGCCAAGGTGGGCGGGGGCATGAAAAAGGTGCTCTATACCCTGCGCACGGTGGGCCACATCGGCCCGGCGCGCGCGACGAAAGCGCTGACGTCCAAGAATGCTTGCAAAGCATGTGGCCTTGGCATGGGCGGCCAGCGTGGTGGCATGACCAACGAACTGGGCGAGTTTCCTTCGGTCTGCAACAAGAGTGTTCAGGCCCAGTCCACTGACATTCAGCCGGCGATCCCTCACGAGGTCTTTGACCATCCGCTTGCCGAGCTGCGAGAGCTGAACGGCTACGAACTTGAGCATTTGGGCCGGTTGGGCGTGCCGATCCACAAGGCGCCGGGGGACGACCGGTATCGGCCTGTCGCGTGGGACTGGGCGATCGAGCGTGCCGCGGAACAGTTTGCGGCCACGACGCCGGACAGGACGTTCTTCTATTCCTCAGGCCGATCATCGAACGAGGCGGGCTTCCTGCTCCAGCTGCTGGCCCGCGCTTACGGCACGAACAACATCAACAATTGCTCGTTCTATTGCCATCAGGCGACAAGCGTGGGGCTCAAGAGCACCATTGGTACAGGGACAGCGACGATCGAGATCGCCGATCTGGCGGGATGTGACCTGATCTTTGTTATTGGCGCGAACCCGTCCTCCAACCACCCGCGCTTTATTCACAAGCTAAAGGAGTGCCGCGACCGGGGCGGCGATGTGGTTATCATCAATCCGGCCAAAGAGCCCGGATTGGTGCGCTTTGCTCTGCCCAAGAGCCCGAAATCACTGCTGACGGGTGGCGACGAGATTGCCTCTGACTATCTGCAACCACGGATCGGGACAGACATCGCGCTGCTTAGCGGTGTGGCCAAGGCGGTTTTGGAAAATGGCAGGGAAGACCAGGCATTTCTGGATGCTCACAGCGCTGGCGCCGGTTACTTCAAAGACAGCATCGCGCGGATGGACTGGGACAGCATTGTCGATATTTGCGGGGTGCCGCGCGCGGACATTGAGCGTGTCGCGGAACTCTACGGCAAGGCCGAACGCGTTGTGTTTGCCTGGGGAATGGGCGTGACGCATCATCTGCATGGCGTTGAGAACGTTGAAGCCATCGCAAACCTTGCGTTGCTGCGCGGCATGGTCGGCAGGCGCTATGCCGGGTTACTGCCGCTGCGCGGCCACAGCAATGTGCAGGGCATCGGCACCATAGGAGTCAAGCCCGTGCTGAAGGATGAAGTCCTGGCCCGGATGGAAGAGACGCTCGGGCTGACGCCGCCGAAAGACCCCGGCTTTGACACCATGGCGGCGATGCGGGCGGCCTTTGACGGCAATGTCGACGCAGCGCTTGTGATGGGTGGAAATCTCTACGGGGCGAGCCCGGATCAGGCCTGGGCGGCACAGGCGCTGGACCGCGTTGACTTCAAACTTTTCCTGACGACAACCCTTAATCGCGGCCATGTCTGTGGCGTCGACTCCGGTGAAAGCCTCGTGCTGCCGGTCACCGCGCGGGATGAAGAATGGCAGCCGACCACGCAGGAATCGATGTTCAACTATGTCCGCCTGAGCGACGGGGGCATCACCCGGCTCGATACCGTGCGGCCGGAAGTGGCGATCCTGTGTGATTTGGCCGAGCGGCTTTTGCCCGACAGCCCGGTTGATTTTTCGGCGTTCAGGGAACATGCGCGCATCCGTGATGCGATTGCTGCAACTGTCCCTGGTCTGGAGAAGCTTGCCAGTATTGACGTCGCCAAACGGGAGTTTCATGTCAGCGGGCGTTTGTTGCACGATCCGGAATTCAAGACGCAGGATGGCCTAGCCCACTTTCGGGTTCTTCCGCTTCGGTCGGAGAAGGCCAGTGCTGACGAGGCCGCGCCTTTCACATTGACCACGGTGCGCAGTGAGGGCCAGTTCAACACCATCATCTATGAACAGAAAGACAGCTACCGCGGGACGACGGACCGTTGGTCCGTGTTGATGAATGCGCACGATATTGCCTCGCTTGAGGCTGTTGCCGGGGACTTCGTTGAGATCAGGTCGGCGCATGGGCGGATGGACCGTGTTCGTGTTTATCCCTACGACCTTCCGCCCGGCAATGTGATGGTCTATTTCCCCGAAGCGAATGTGCTTACCGGCACCGCGGTGGACCCCAGGAGTAAAACGCCCAGCTTCAAGGCCGTTCCCGTCTGGATTGACCGCGTTGTCGAGGGCTAGGCACAGGCATCAGACTCCCGTGAATGGATGGTGGCCAAGCCTGTGCTGCCGCAGCCTCTAATATTCCGATCAGATAATGGAGTACTGCCTATTGCGCAGTATAGATATGGCTTGCTTTGACCAAGCAACTGGCGAGGGACGAAGGAGATTTACCGGTCCTACCGGATGACCTCCCGGGTTAAGGGACTGGAGCCCCACTTCAAAGGCGTGCTGTGCGGACTGTTTCCGATCATCGCGCGTCTTGCTTCGTTCCTCGCCACTTTTGCCGGCGCCAGCTAGGAAGGCCGGAAGGAAAGGCGCCTGGAGTTATTCCGTGTTTGGCAGACGGGTGTCAGGACGGTACCCAGGTTCAGGCTGATGACGGTCTCGCAGCGCTCGACTGGCGTATTGTGTGCCGCCTGCCGCACTTACTCATATCCCGTCATTTCAAGATAGCCCCGACCGTCATGACTTCCTGACAGGGACACGGGCCCTTCCCAATAGGGTACCGAGACATCCATCCAGGCCAAAGGGTTAAGCGCACTGACCGTCACATTGACACCCCGGCCTGGTACCGTGACGCGCCAGCGCGTCGGAACACTGCGCCCGGCCACAGACGTGGTTGCCAATGGCTCTGCCTGGAATGCTCCGTACTCAAGCGCCTCGGTCTTGCCGTCGGGCATAATCCAGGTGCCCGAGGTGAAATAGATGCCGTCCTTTTGCCGCAGCCGGAAGCCCATCAGCTTTTCGCCCGTGGTAAAGGAGAGCGAGAACCAGTCCCAGCCGGTCTGATCCTCTGCTAGCGGTTGCGAAGACCATTCCCGGTCGAGCCAGGCCTCGCCGGTGACCGGGACTTGCCCGCCGGGCAGGGTCAGCATGCCCTCGATCTCGAAGAAGGGCTGCGAGTAGTAATAGCTGGCCTGGCCCTGCGCCGATTTTACCGAGTATCCATCCCGCCCGTGGAAGACCAGCGGTCCCTTCGCCTGCAAGCTCATCTCATAGGTGAAGCTTTCGCCGGCAGCAGAAAGTGTCATGTGATCGACCGTATCGCCTGCCATCTGCCAGTCGTCGATCCAGGCGTCGAAGGGCGCTGCCTCAACGCCTGCCTGCCCAATGCCGCCCCGGGCAAATCGTTCTGCGACGTGGTGTGCCGTCTTCGACGTGACCGCGGCATGTGCGAACCAGACTTGCGGGCTTTGCCACCCGGCCTTATCCCCCGGTGCCAGGGCAGAACGGAACAGCGTCCATTGCAGCCCATAGGGTGTGCCGTCCGGGCCTTCCAGATTGGCGGTCAGATACCACCATTCGATTCGGTAATCGGGATGGGCGGCGTGATCCGCTGGAAAGTTGAATACGGGGTCGGGGCGCGGCATCGCGAAGCCGTCCGCATCGGTCCCCAGGCCGGCAAAGCCCTGGGCCATTGCCGGGACCGGCAACAACAGCATTAGCAAGACCCTAACGTTCATTGGCGAAAACCTTGAGCAGGCTGGCGGGCGGCATCTGGCCCAGCTGCCGGGCTGGCCACAGCGCGGCAAGCAGCGCCGTCAGCAATGCGACAGCGCCGAGTATCGCGTAGTCGACGGGGAAGAGATAGAGCGGCAGCCGCCAGCCGAAAGCCTCGACATTGACCACTGACAGCAGCATCCAGGAGAGGGCGAGGCCAAGCGGCAGGGCGAGGGCCAAGGTCATCGAGGCCAGGGCCAACGCGCGGAGCAGCTCAAGCCGCCCAAGGTGTCGCCGCGTCAGCCCCAGGGCCCAGGCCGGCGCCAATTGCGGGATGCGCATGGCCGCGAGCGTCAACAGACTCATCAGCATCGCGAACCCGGCGACCGCGAGCGTCAGCACGTTCAGTGCCGCCGTTACCGCGAAGGTGCGGTCGAAGACCTGCAGTGAAAAATCCTTCAGCGCGGTCTGATCGATGATGCTGCCTTCAGGCAGGCCAAAACTTTCGGTCAACATTGTGCGCAGCGAGTCCGGATCGTCGCTGCGTATCCCGAACTGGGTGGCCTGAATGGACGGGAACAGCTCACGAAAGAGCGCCTCGCCGATCAGCGCCATGCCGATTGGATTGCCGTAGTCACCGACAACCCCGCTGATAGGCAGCACTTGTTCCGGTGTAACGGCAAGCGTGTCGCCCACCCACAGTCCGGCGCGGCGCGCCAGCTGTTCATTGACGATGACGGCTTTGCCCGCAGCCACATCCGTCCATACGCCATCCTGGGATGCGAGGAACGCCCAGTTCAGCGAATAGGTCGGCCCCACCCGCGCGCCATAGAGTTCGGCGGGGAGGTCGGCCAGCTTCGTGTCCGTATAGAGAAAGGGCGAAACAGCCGCGGGGAGGGGCCTTAGAAAGTCTTGTAGCGCGACGCCTTGTTCCGCGCTCTCCGTCGAGACATAGAGATCGGACGCCAGCCGCTGGTCCAGGAAGCCGGTAAAGGTGAGCCGGAAACTGGAGACCATTGTAGAGACGCCTACATTGGCCGCCATGGCCAGCAGCAGCGCCATCAGCGCCAGGCTGAGGGCCGGTAATTGCTGTCTCGTATCGGCCCAGAACCACTCCCACTCAATCCGCCTCGCGCACCGCTGGCCAAAGGCGAGCCACCGGTCCAGCAAAAGCGGCAGGGCGAGCGCCGCCCCGATCAACAGGCAGGCAAGACCGGCAAAAGCCGCGATCAGCCCCTGTCCCGAAAACGCCAGTCCCGCGGCGGTAAGCAGCAGAAGTGCCGCAGCACCAGCCTGCAGCGCGCGTTCGCGGCCCGCCATAACCGACCAGGCGCGCGATGTGGCGCTGGCCAAAACCGGCATGCGGGCAATGCGCCACAGCGACGCGGCAGCAGCAAGCGCGGTACCCGCCAGAGCGATCGCCAGGCCCGATAGCCACCAGGCGGGCCGAATGTGCAGGGCGCCAGAGACCTGTGCGCCGTAAAGGCCTTCAAGAGTGGCTGCGACGTCGGGCAGCAGGCTGGCCGCGAGCAGATAACCCAACAGGATGCCGAGCCCGCCTGCGATGAGGGCCAGCACTGTCAGTTCCATGACCATCAACAGGACCAACCGGCGAAGCGGCATGCCAAGCGCGCGTAAGGTCCGCATCATGCCGCGCCGTTGTTCGAAGGCCAGTCCAATGGCGCTATGCACGATGAAGATGCCGACAGCGAAGCTGAGCAGGCCGAGGGCCGTCAGGTTGAGGTGGAAGCTGTCGGTGAGCCGGCCCACTTCCGACCCGCGTTGCGAGGGCTGGCGGACGAGGCCGGGGGCGACGGCATCCAGCGGCTGACGGCCCAGGGGCTGGGAGTCGGCAACGATCAGGCGGCTGATTTTCCCTGGCTGGTTCAGCAAGGTCTGCGCTACACCGATGTCCGTCAACGCCGTTCCCGGCGCCATGCCCGGATCGGACACAACCCGATGCGGCACGACGGCGGCCAACGGATCGGCGACATCCGGGTGGGCATAAAGCACCCGCTCCGACAGGAATGCGGGCAGCGGTTCTTCGTCGCCAGACCGCACCGAGGCCAGGCCGCCGGGAAAGGTAAGCGGATCGATGCCAACGATCCGGACCCGCTCGCCATCGGCGTCGAAGCGGCCCTCGAGCATGGGTCCGACCTGCCAGCCGGCCCGGCGCAGCGCGATATAGGTCTGCTGCGCAATCGTTTCGCCCGCCCGCGGCACCAGCTGATCGAACCGGCCTTCTCCTACGACGGCTGCTGCCGCGTCATAGCTCGCGCGTGCTTCAGCGTTGATAGCCTGCACGCCGGACCACAGCGCTGTCGCGAGCGCCAGTCCGGTTACCAGAGCAAAAAGCTGCAACGGATGCCGCTGCCAGTGAGACAGGAGCGCGGCCAGTGCGGCGCGGGTCACGCCAGGCGCCCCTGACTCAGATTCAAGCGGTGTTCAAGCTGGGCGGCGAGTGTCGGCGAGTGCGTGACCATGACCAGCGCGGTGCCTGCATCGGCGACAAGCGCGAGCATTTGATCAAGTACAAGGTTCGACGTGGTTTCGTCGAGGTTGCCTGTGGGCTCGTCGGCAAGAATGAGCTGCGGCCGCGCGGCGAGGGCGCGCGCAATCGCGACGCGCTGCTGCTGCCCGCCAGAGAGCTGCTCGGGATACTTCTCCAACTCTGTAGTCAGGCCGAGAGAGGCGGCGAGATCGCCCATCCTCGCCGCATCGGCCTTACCGGAAAGCCGTGCCTGGAACGCAATATTGGCGGCGACCGTGAGCGACGGGATCAGGTTGAACTGCTGGAAGACGATGCCCACGCTATTCCGCCTGAGCGCTGCCCTGCCGGCGTCGTCAAGCGCCGTCACGTTCTGTCCGGCGAGCTTTATTGTCCCGCTGTCGGCCGCGTCGAGCCCGGCGATAAGGTGCAGCAGTGTGCTCTTGCCGGAGCCGGACTCGCCGGTCAGCGCAAGCGTTTCGCCGGCTGCGAGCGAAAGGCTGACATCGCGCAGAACGTCGAGCGGGCCTTCAGGCCCGGAATAGGATTTGGCCAAATTTTCGACCTCGAGCAGCACCATATCTCCTTCCTGCAGGCAAGCTACCGCGTTCCCCGCGATTGGAAAGCGCTTTATCTCGCAACGCCTCGCATACGCTATGATTGTTGTCGGGACTTTTGGGCTTGATGCCGGTGTAACTTGAAGTCCGGATGCGCTGCGCGCGACCAGCGCCGTCATGCTGCTCTGGTCGAGGATATCGACGAGAAGGTTGAGCGGCTCCGGGGCATCGTCGACGACCATGACAATATCCTGCCTGTCCTGATCAGTCATCGAACTGCTCCAGCTCGTGGTGCGGGACCGCAACGCCAGTCAGGACTTCCATGCCGCAGCTTCAGCTGTCTTGGACATCCGCATGATTGGCGCAACCGTTCTGTAACGTGACTGGCGTCAAAAAAACATTTCCGATGCTGGCATAACATCACTCCGTCGAACCATTCTGCGGAGAGTCATCATGACCGCACTAAACCACGAACAAATCATCAGAGTCATCGGGCAGCAGACCGCCAGCGCCCATCAAATCACAGAGATGATTGAGACGGGCGCGACGGAAGAACAGCTTATCGAAGCCTATGAGCGCGTAAGCCAGAACAGTGTGGGTGTCGAGACAAGAAGGCCGCCCGGTGACATTGTCAATCGGCTGATTGAGATCCTTACAGCCGACGACCCGCAATGGGATGAGGACTAGCAGGGACCGCCCACGCCATATCCAAAATATCCTGGTTGGCCAACGCCTCCAGCGCGCTGGGGTCTTCTATAAACAGTCGGTGCGGGGACGGCGCCTCGATAATCTGTTGGGCCCGCAGCCGGGACACGCACCTGCTGACGGTTTCCATGCAGAGGCCAAGATAGTCGCCGATCTCCTCCCTGGTCAGGTGTAGCTCCAGTTCAGCAGGAACCTCCGCCGGATCACCCTGGTGTGGAAGCATCAGCAGGAAGGTTGCGAACCGTTGCATCGGCGGGCGGCACCCCAAGATCAGGCTTCGGATGTTCATCGCCCTTGCCTCACGGTTAAGAACGTCGATGAGCCACCCACTACGGTTGTCCGCCATCCATGATTTGAGGCCGCTGCGGCGATATCGGACCAGAGTCGTGTCGCAAAGCGTTTCCGCCCCGTAGCTATAAGCCCCCATATTGGCGAGTCCGAAATACGCACCTGCTGGAAAAATGCCGGAAATCTGACGGGAACCGTCGACAAAGATGTGTTGCGCAAACACGGAGCCCTTCTCCGTGCGGTAATAGTAGTCTGCAGAATCTCCTTCGAAGAAGACCGGCTCGCGGGCCCTTAGGTGAACGACTTGGCCAGGTGGTCCGTAGTCGCTGCTGGGGCTGAGAATTTCAGACTCTACGCCATGGAACCCGGTATCAAAGGTCTGTCGTTTGTGTCCATGGTCGTGTGAGTTTGAACCAACGTCGCTTTGAATCATCGCCTGCTCCCGCTTGTTCGTTGCCCGGCGATAATTGGGCACAACAGGAGCGCATTGCACAATTCGGGACTCTACCTAAGGGCAAACCCCTACGGAGGCTAAACCTCTTCAGCGATAACCGACAGGCGGATCAGATCGGCCAGTGAGTGGGCTTGCATCTTCTCCATCACGCGGGCCCTGTGGATTTCCACCGTACGGTCGCTGATCCCCAGTTCCCCGGCGATTTGCTTATTCATCAGGCCGCGGACGACGCCGCCCATGACATCGTATTCGCGTGGTGTCAGTGTTGTGATGCGCCGCTCTATTTCTTCCTTCGGGAGCGTCGAGAGCAGGCCGTGGCGACGGTTTTTGTCATGCGTCAGTGCACGTTTAACAGTTTCGAGAAGAGAGGCCGCTTCATAGGGTTTTTCGATAAAATCGAATGCGCCCATCTTCATTGCCCGCACGGCCATCGGCACATTACCGTGTCCGGTGACGATAATGATCGGTAAGCCGACCCCACGCTCCAGCAGTGTTTCTTGAACTTCCAGGCCATCTGGGCCCGGCATACGCACATCGAGCAGAACACAACCCTGACTCGATGGCGACAACGCCGCCAAGAGCGCGGTTCCGGTATCAAAGCTCTGAACGTTGTATCCTTCCAGGTCGAGCAGTGTACCGAGCGACTGGCGCGTGGCTTCATCGTCATCCACGACATAAATGTCTTGTTGGCCATCCATTGATTTGCCCACGCTAGCGAATCACTGGGAGAGTAAAGCGAAGTGTTGTGCCCGTTTCGTCCGAGGTCGCCCAAAGACGTCCCCCATGCGCTTCGATAATTGATCGGCTCACGGCGAGGCCCAGACCGGTACCGGACGGTTTGGTGGTGGTGAACGGTTCGAAAATCCTGTCGGCAATCGCCGGGTCGAGGCCCCGTCCCGTATCGCTGACAGAGACTTCAACGGCAAGGTCGCCACGCCGTTCACAACGGATTTCGATATGGCCCTCCTTCTCATCTGCAAGGGCTTCGTAGCTGTTTTGCAGCACGTTGACGAGCACCTCCAAAATCTGTGTTCTGATCATGGGAACTGGTGGCAGGGAGTCGTCGATATGTCGCGTGACCTTCAGATTACTGCCTGTACCATCCTTGTGGCTTGCCAGCAGCAGTGCCAGAGCTTCCTCGACGACGGCCCCGATTTTTTCCGGGGACAGCGAAGGCATATTGCCGCTGAAGAGCGCTCGAAGATTTGCAATCGTATCGCTCGCGCGGCGCGCCTGTTCAAGTGCCAAGTCCGCAACCTTTTCCAGCTGTTGCGACGGTCCGCCGGGCTCCCGGTGCACCATCCGACGCAGCGCTTCAACATAGTTTGATAGCGCCGTCAGCGGTTGGTTCAGCTCGTGGGCAAGAACCGATCCCATCTGATCGAGCGCCGACAGCCTGGTGCCTTGCCTTAGCCGGACTTGGATTCCCTGGATCTGCTTTTCCGCTTCGCGGCGTTCGGAAATGTCCTGTATATGGCCGACGAAATTGCGCCGCCCGTCCTCATATTCGGCGACTGTAAGCTCTATAGGAAACAGTGAGCCATCTTTGCGCCGACCATTTAGTTCCCGCTTGAGGCCAATGATGTGCGGTTTGCCGGTCGCGCTGTACCGCTCCAAGTGCCCATTGTGTTCAGAGCGATCCAGCTCCGGCATAAGCATGGTGACATTTGTGCCGATCATATCTTCTGATCGATAACCGAAGAGTTCTTCCGCGCCCCGGCTGAAGAAAAGGATGATGCCGAGATCATTGATGACAACCACGGCTCCCGGCACGGTATCCAGCAATGCCTGAAACCGTCCTTCGGCTTCGTGAAGGGTTTCATGAAGCCACTCCTCTTGTGTGACATCAATGCCGGTGCCGACAATGTAACGCACCTCTGCGTTCTTGCCGCTGACCGTGAAGTTGGACCACTCAATAAGGACGAGGCCACCAGACTTGGTCAACCAGTGATGCCGGGGATGGGCGTCGGTCTGACCCTTTGCTACGTCGGCGAAGATAGACGCGACGGTCTCGCGGTTTTCTGGGGGCACCAGCACGTTCCAGACCAGGTGCCCCAGCACTTCTGTGGCCTGAAAACCGGTCAGTTTCTGGCAACCCTTGTTGAAGTAAACAATCCGCCCCGCCGTATCCAGCACAACAATCAGCCCGCTCAGCGCGTCCAAAATCTGCGCCGCCACATGCGCATTCCTGAACAGATCCAAACGTGCCGGTGTTCTGGCGGTTCGGGCGGTCGTCATCGGCTGATCCCCATGCCGCTCCGAGAAACTGGCACGAGGATACTGCAAACCCACCGCCATTACCAAGATAAGCGCCGGGCAGTCTGCTGGCGAGCAATCGGGTGGTTGGTCTTGACCTTAGTCAAAGAGTTGCCTCTCTGAATGGAGGACAGTTCCAGCAAGACAAGAGGTGATCTGTGACAACCCTGAAACCCATTGTAGAACCGTTCTTCGACGAGGCGACCTTCACGGTGGCCTATGTGGTTTATTCAGCTGGTCAAAACGGCTGTGCGGTCATCGATCCGGTGCTGGACTACGACCCCAAGGCAGGCCGAACCGAGACGGATTCAGCAGACCGGATCATCGAATTTGTCGAGAACAACAGCCTGAGCGTCGAGTGGATTCTGGAAACCCATGCACATGCCGATCACCTAACAGCGGCCCCGTACTTGAAGAGCCGCGTCGGCGGCACTGTCGCCATTGGCGCGCAGATCACCAAGGTCCAGGAGATTTTCAGCAGGGTCTTCAATACCGAAGTAACCTTTAAGACGGACGGCTCCCAGTTCGATCATCTGTTCAGCGATGGCGACGCGCTCGAGATCGGGGGGATGCCGGGCCATGTGATGCATACCCCCGGGCATACACCGGCCTGTCTGACCTATGTGATCGGCGATGCAGCGTTTGTCGGCGATACCGTGTTCATGCCGGACTATGGAACAGCGCGGGCGGATTTCCCGGGCGGCGATGCGAGAACGCTTTATCGTTCGATCCGGAAAATTCTGTCGCTTCCTGCTGAGACCCGCCTCTTCATGTGCCATGACTACAAGGCGCCGGGCCGTGATTTTTATGCCTGGGAGACAACGGTTGCCGAAGAGTGCGCGGAGAATGTGCATCTGCGCGACGGCGTCAGCGAATCAGAGTTCGTCGCCATGCGGACGGACCGTGACAAGACCCTCGAGGCGCCAGTCCTGTTGCTACCATCCGTTCAAGTGAATATTCGGGCCGGACGGCTGCCGCCACCCGAAGACAACGGTGTTTCCTATCTAAAAATCCCGGTGAATGCGCTTTGAAGCCTGTTATGCCGTTTCCTTACGCGCGCCGAGCCGGCACCTGTGGATGAGAGCAGACGCCGACTCGGTTCACGTTCTTGCTAACGGTCAGCTGCCGCTGGCGACCTTGATTTTTGTGACCTTTGGTTTTGCCTCCGGCTTGCGCGGGATTGTTACGGTCAGCACGCCGTCCTTACAGGTCGCCGTGATCTTATCGGCGTCGACATCGGCGGGCAGACGGAACGACCGCTGGAAGGAGCCATACTGCCGTTCGGACATGCGGTAATCGTCCTTCTTCTCTTCCCGTTCGTGCTTTTTTTCACCTTTGACGGTCAGGACGCCTTCGCTAAGCGCGACTTCAATGTCCTTCTCGGTAATGCCTGGCATTTCGGCAGTCATAACGTAGTGGCCGTCATCTTCTATAAGATCCACCGCGGGCAGCTTGATGCCGATCCGGCTTTCTGTGCCGGTGAATGGCTCGAAGTCGATCAGCGATTTGCCAAACCGCGGTCGGCTCCAGTCGAAATCCTCGAACAGCCGGTCGATTTGGTCTCGAAGACCCGTCAATGGGTGCCACGGCGCTGCGGCCTGTGGTGATGCTTCCTGTTCTTTCTTAACCTTAACGTCCTTGCCCATTTCAGTACCTCATTGATCTAAACGCGAAACGTCCGGCGTGCTCTCCGGACACACCGCCAACGATAGGCGATCTGCCTGGCCACCTATTGACGCGAGTCAAAATTCCGCAGCAGCTGGATCATCATCTGTTGAGGTAGAAGCGCGTAACGTTCTGCCTCATAAGATGATGAACTAATCTATTGGTATTTATAAAGAATTTACCGGTTTTCCTTGTCGCCCAGCTGATGCCGCAGGTCGCCCAGCCGATCTCGAAAACCCTGGGCGTCACCGTAGTCCAGAAAATTCCGGTACTGAAGGTGCGGAGTCTTGATCCGAAAGGCGTGCTTGATCGGGCACCAATATTGTTCGGATCGGCCCGCGACCTCGCGTGCATAAGCAATCACGCCATTCGCATAGCCACAATATTCGCAGTTCAGCTTCTGCAAGCCATTCAGATAGGCCAAATGGCGCCTGTCCATTCTCACATAGTCTGACCGTTTGACGCGACGAATGCCCAGCAAGGGAAAGCACATCGATTGGTAAAGACTGACGGAGAGATCCAGCAGCAGGACGGGAATAAAGAGCAGATAGGTCATTGGTGCCACGATCAAAACCGACCACCTTGTCGCACTCAGAAATGTCAGCAAACGCACTTTAAGTCTGCGTTGCTCGTCAAGCACCGCCTGCTCGAACACGACCCGTTTCCGTTTGATCTGATACTGGAATTCTGCTCGGCGCATTTGGAGCTTGTGTTCGAATTCATCCTCCAACGCCGCCAGGCGCTTCCGAAGATCTTCCAGATCCGTATCCATCGCGCCACCCTATCTGACAAACGTTCGGCGCTCCCCTGAGCACCATTCTCGGGTCATGGGTTCGAGGGTCGCCCATTCCCCGACCCTACAAGACGACGCCAGGCAGATTTTGACCGCAATCAACCCGGCACCGCCTAGGCGGTATAAGAGGTGTTGAAGGTTTGCAGGGATCGTGGGCCTGTAATTGGAGGGACAGTATGGCCAAAGACATGAGATTTTGGGCGGGCATGCTCCTTTTGGGCCTGCTTGTTCTGTTCGCGATTCAAAATGTTGCCATGGTTGAGGTGAATTTCATGTTTTGGGCTGTGCGCCTGCCACGCTCGATACTGCTCTTTCTCACCTTCGGGGCTGGAGCCATACTCGGGTGGGTGTGGGCCCGGGCGCACGCCCGTCGCCTCTGAAAAAAATCGGTGGTCTCGCGCTGCGCCTTGACGGGAGTCAAGGCGGGGGCATGGACAGCATGCCATTAACAAGCTGTCGCTTGTGTTCAGGCAAAGGTCGTCTCACCAGCCTCTCATGACACGCGCGCTGAAAGCCGTGGCACATGCTCTGCGAGCAGCTGCGGTTGAAGTCAGAGAAAGAGTGTAATCCGGTTCCGAAACTCTGCCTGGCGCAACACGGGACCGGATCGACTGTGGAGCCAGCTCATGCATGATGTTAAGGGCAAGGAATCATCGAGTCAGATGATTTCGATGTACGTACCCATTTTTCGTGAAAAACTGGAGAGGATGGAGCGCCGTGGAGAAGGACGGTCTGACGAGGCAATCCGGCTTCGTACTTTGCTTGCCGAGGTGGATCGTTTACATGGGGTGTCGGGAGGCCAGGAGGATGATACCCAAGGTCTTGCAGCCGCATAATGATTTCGGCGTAGGCGACTGTTTGAGGAATTCGTCCAAGAATTCGCACTTATCCCGTCCAGCCGGAAAACAGCCTGGTTGCTGGCATCCTAGATTGTCACAAGCCGACTCGGCGACTGCGGCGCCTTCTGTGCGTAGGTGATGATTGGCCCAGATTGTGGTTTCATCCTCATAGGCTTCTACAACCATCCCTGCAGCGCATGTTTGTCCTATGACCCCATACATCCTGATGGTTCTTGGTGGCATCGGCCTTTTTCTTCTCGGCATGGTTGTTCTGACCGAGGGGCTGCAAGCCCTTGCGGGCCAATCACTACGCCGCCTGTTGGCGCGATTCACTAGAAGTCCTGTCACCGGTGCGGCAGCCGGGGCGGCAACGACAGCGGTCATCCAGTCTTCGAGCGCTACAACGATTACCGCTGTCGGTTTCGTGGGCGCCGGGCTCCTTTCCTTTCCCCAGGCGCTGGGCATCATCTTCGGTGCCAATATCGGCACGACCATAACGGGGTGGCTGGTCGCGATATTTGGCTTCAAGCTGCCATTGGGTGAACTGGTCTTGCCGTTGGTGTTTCTCGGCGTCCTGCTCAGACTGTTCGGGGGCGGACGGTGGCGCCATATCGGCTGGGCGGCAACCGGGTTCAGCCTCCTATTTATCGGCCTCGATGTCATGCAGTCCGGTATGCAGCCGCTGGAAGGCCAGGTTACCCCGGAGGATTTTCCGGATGACACGCTTTTCGGGCGCTTTCAGCTGCTTCTGATCGGTATTGCTATTACGCTGATCACCCAATCATCCAGCGCCGGTGTTGCTACGGCCCTGGTTGCCCTTGGCGCGGGCACCATTTCGTTTCCACAGGCTGCGGCCCTCGTCATCGGGATGGATGTCGGCACGACGGCGACCGCGGCGCTGGCTACTCTGGGAGGGTCGACCGCCACCCGGCGCACCGGTTTTGCGCATGTCATCTATAACCTGTTGACGGGGCTGATGGCATTCTTCCTGCTGGGCCCCTATACCGTTTATGTCGAGCCGCTGATCTCCGGCTCATCAGCCGGTGATCCGCAAATTTCGCTGGTCGCCTTTCACACCATATTCAACGGGATTGGGGTCCTGCTCGTATTGCCGTTTGCGGGGGCGTTCGCGCGTTTGATTGTCTGGCTGGTACCCGAGCGCGGCCCCCGTCTGACCCGGCGGCTCGACGAGCGTACATTGCGAGATCCGTCGGCTGCTACCGATGCAGCGATCGGCACCCTGCAGGATATAAACCAGTCTCTTTCTGCTGCGATTGCAGGATTGCTGGATCCCGCCCGGCGGCACGATATCGATCAGCAACATCTTGATGCGATCGACAACGCGATTGATGCCACCCGTGTGTTTCTGGAACGAATCAAGACGGCGCCCGATCAGGGTGCCGCGCACAGCCGCCACATTGCTGCGATGCATGCGCTCGACCATCTCGACCGGCTGCAGCGGCGATCAACTCAGATTGAGGCGGTCAAAGTTCTGGCAACGGAGCCGCGCTTGCGCCGGCTCTCTGGCATTCTGCGCTCAACTATCATGATGGCGCCCGACATGGGCCCGCCATTGGCCGAGGACCGGTTTAACCGGTTGCGGACCTTGTTTCGCGCCCAGCGTCACAGTTTTCGCGCGCGGATGTTGTCGGCGGCGTCCATACAGCACATCGATACCGAAACCGCCCTTGATCGGATGGACGGCGCGCGCTGGCTGCACCGGGTCGCCTATCACCTGTGGCGGATTTCCCACCATCTGCATCAGGTTGAGCATGAGATGTCCCTGTCGCCGCTGGTTTCTGAAGCCGCGTTGGAGGCCGCAGAGGATTAGACCGTCATCTGCCGGCTTTGCTCCAGCAGAAGCGGGCCCAAATCTGCGTGCACGCTAGGCCCGCACCACGGTGCCGGTTCGTCCCTCGAAGACCGCCGCCGCCCTGGATATCGGGCCGATGCGCGCCTCTCGCCCCGTCTCACGCACAAAAGAGCAGCATGCGTCGATCTTCGGTTGCATGCTTCCTGCAGCAAATCTTGTCGCTTGCAGACTGTCGACATTGATTTCCGGAATCAGCACAGCGTCTGGCGTACCCCACTGAGCGTAGACTCCATCGACGTCTGTCAGAATGATCAAGCCATCCGCGGCTAGTTCGCAGGCCAAAAGCGCTGCGACCTTATCCTTGTCGACGACCCCTTCGACGCCCCGCAGCAACTCACCGGTATCTTTACGGACTGGAACGCCGCCACCGCCCGCGCAGATGACGATTGCTCCTTGTTCGGCCAGGGTGGCGATGCCGGCTTGTTCGAGAACTGCTTTCGGTTCCGGCGAGGGCACGACCCGCCGCCAGTATGTGCCATCGGGTGCGACCGTCCAGCCCCGTTCCGCCGCGAGCTTCTCCGCCGCTGCCTTGGGATAGACCGGGCCTATGGGTTTGCTGGGTTCGGTAAAGGCAGGGTCGCCGGGGTCAACCAGAGTGCGGGTCATGACGCAAATGATCTCGCGTTCCGGCAGATAACGGCCTAGCGCCTGGGCGAACATATAGCCGATCATGCCCTGGGATTCGGCCCCCAATATGTCCAGCGGATAGGCTGGCACCTCCTTGAACGCCTCGGCTTCGAGCGCAAGCAGACCGACCTGGGGCCCGTTTCCATGAACCACGACGACCTCGTGATGCGCGGCCAGTTCGGCGATGCTTCGGGCAGCAGCGTCGAGGTTTCGCCGCTGATTTTCCGCTGTCAGCGCTTCGCCCCGTTGAAGCAGCGCGTTGCCGCCGACCGCGACCACCAGCCTCATGGTGCGCTGAAGGGCTGTTGCTGGGTGATGCAATGGATGTTGCCGCCGCCCAGCAGGATTTCTCTCGCGGCCACGGCAACGACCGTCCGGTCCGGGAACAGGTTCAACAGCGTCTTGTGTGCAGCTTCGTCCCGTACGTCGTCGAAGGCCGGCATCACGATCACGCCGTTGGCGATATAGAAATTGATGTAGGACGCAGCGAGCCGGTCGCCTGCCTCACGCGGCAGGGTGCCTTCCACGGCATCGACACCCTGGCTTTCCTCTGCGGTGATCCGTACAGGATCCGGCTGGTGGATCTTGTGAATTTCCAGCGACCGACCGCGAGCGTCGGTGGCCGATGCCAGACGTTGATAGGCGTCCTGCGAGATGGCGAATTGCGGATCGTCCTTGTCATCCGTCCATGTCAGCGCCACGACACCCGGCCGGATGAAGCAGCACAGGTTGTCGACATGGCCGCTGGTTTCATCATTGTAGACGCCATTGCCCAGCCAGATAATCCTGTCAATGCCGAGGTAGAGTTTCAGTTGCTCCTCGATCTCGTCCTTTGTCAGCGACGGATTTCTGTTCGGATTCAACAGGCACTCTTCCGTGGTAAGCAGCGTGCCTTCGCCGTCGGTGTGGATCGATCCGCCTTCAAGCACCAGGGGCGACCGATATCGATCAAGCCGCTCGATTTCGCAGACTTTGGCGGGGATCTGCTGATCTTGGTCCCAGGGAAAATAGAGACCTGAATTAAGGCCTCCCCAGGCATTGAAAACCCAGTCTACGGCGCGCACTTCCCCGGAGTCGTTGATGACGAAAGTCGGGCCGCAGTCCCGCATCCAGGAATCGTTGCTGGTCATTTCGACCACCCGGATATGAGGCGGCAACATATGGCGGGCATTGTCGAACTGGCCGGGAGAAACGCCCATGGTGACCGGCTCACCCTGAGCTATGGCTTCTGCAACGCTGACAAATGCCCGCTGCGCCGGTTTGCCGCCCTGGCGCCAATTGTCCGGTCGTTCGGGCCAGAGCATCCAACAGCCCGCATGGGGTTCGAACTCGCCCGGCATACGGAAGCCGTCGTCGCGCGGGGAGCCGGCACAGATCGCCGCCATTTCAGGCTCCCGATCGGCCGTGGCGGCGTTGTGCGCCGGCAACGAGCCATTCGCCGACAGCGAGAGTCACGGCCAGACCGACGAGAATGAAACCGGTATAGCCCCAGTCCATCTCACCTGGCGGGAATATGAAAAGGACGATCGCCTGGACCATGAACAGCATGCACAGAACGGTTACCAAGACCGCCCGGCCATGCCCGCCCGGTACCCGGTACGGCCGTTCGATGTCCGGATCCATCCGCCGCAGCTTCAAGAATGCCATGAACATCAGCGGATAGGGCAACAGGAAGATCAGTGCCGAAAACGCAAACAGGGTCCAGAACAAGTCCTCCGCATCAGCCGCCATGAAAGCATAAAGGATCAGCACACCGCTGCTGACCAACCCCGTTACGATGGCCGAACTAACCGGCGTCTTATAGGTCTTGTGAAGTTTCGCGAAGAGGCTGGGCAGGTCGCCCCGTTCGGAGGCCTCTGCGGCGGATCGGTTGGCCCCCATGGTCCAGGTCACCATGTTGGCAAAGAAGGTGTAGAGCGCCATGACCCCCAGCGCGACCACGAAGGCGCCGCCTGCACCGCTGTCACCAAACAGTTTTTGCAGCGTATCGATCAGGCCCTCGACCAGCCCGATATCATCAAGCGGCAGGGCAATGAGGATGCCGACCGTGCCAAGAAGATAGAACGCTGCGATCAGGACGCCCGAGAGAATAATCGCGCGCGGGACATCGCGCTTCGGATCCTTCATTTCTTCGCTGGCGCCCGACATCAACTCGAAGCCCATGAAGTTGTAGACAACCACCGGCAGGAAGGCGAGCGACACGTCCCAGGTAGGCATAATGGTGCTGAGGGTAATCTCGTTCGCGACGCCATGGTTGAAGGCGTAGTAGAACCCGCCGACGCCGATAACCACCATGATCACGGCTTTGAAGATGGCGCCTGCATTGGGAACCCATTTACCCACGTCCAACGCGATGATGTTCACGCCCACTGTGATCCAGGTCAGCAAGAGGCATATCAGGACCTGGCCCCAAAGACCCAAGTCAGGCCAGAAAAGTTGTGCGAATATGCCTGCAAACAGGATGTAGACGGACGGCATCCACAGCGCGACGTTGATCCACCAGAGCCAGGCCGTCCGGCCGCCCCAACGGCGGCCATAGGCACGTGTGATCCAGGCATAGATGCCGCCTTGCTCCGGATAGGTGGTGCCCAGCTCTGCCGTGATCAGCCCATAGGGGATAAAGAACAGGATCATGGTGAAAATCCACCAGAAAATCGCCTGCGGCCCGATGGCGGCTGACGCCGCCAGCTGATCGATCACCAGGATCGCACAGACGGTGAAAAGTGTCATATCAAGGCCACGCATAACTTTGCGGAAGCCGCGACCGGATGTTGACGTGCCAGTCATGTCAGAGGTGCTCATAACTTGGTTTCTTTGGTTGCTGTGATGTCATCAGATGACGCTCCCGCTAGAAACGCCTCGATACGACCTTTGTGATAGGCGTGGAGCTCGTCTGAAGCGCGCGTCAGCCTCGGATAGGTGAAGTGCGCAAGCAGCGCTTTTTCGACGTGCAGTCTGTTTTCCGCCTGGTCGAAGATGATGGATTGGCCGGAATCAAGGACCTCGTCGGTCGCTTCGACGCCGCGTGACGCCGGCAGGCAGTGCATGACCTTGCAGTGTTCGGGCGCCTTGTTCACCAAACCGGCATTGACCTGATAGTCCGGCATGAATGCGGCGCGGCGATCCGGCACCTCGTCCTCCTGGCCGATCCACCACCACAGATCGGTGTAGATAAAGTCTGCTTGGGAGACTGCCTGATCGACATCCTCGGTCACGGTGAGGGTGCCACCGGACTGCGCGCAGTTTTCGCGCGCAATGGCCTGCCAGTTTTCGGGTGCCTGATACCGTGCTGGCGCGGCGTGGGTGAATGTCATCCCCATTTTTGTGCAGATGAACATCAGAGAGGAGCAGACATTGGTCGCGTCACCGACAAATGTGACGTTGAGGTCTTCCAGCGCCTTGCCGGGCGGCAGATGTTCTATCATCGTGAAGACGTCGCAGACGGCCTGGGTCGGATGATTGTAGTCGGTCAACCCGTTAATCACCGGAACGGTTGCGTATTTCGCGAGTTCAAGAACCGTTTCATGCGACAGCGTCCGCGCTTCGATGACATCGACCATCCGTGAAATGACGCGGGCCGTATCGGCAATGGATTCACGCGCGCCCAGATGGATCTCGCCGGGTTTCAGGTAGAGCGCATGACCGCCCAGCTTGGTCATAGCCACTTCGAACGAAATGCGGGTGCGGGTGGACGGTTCTTCAAAGATCATGCCAAGTGAGGCGCCCTTTAGAAGCGGCGGGCAGGCACCCTCTTTGTCTGCTGACTTCAGCAGCCGCGTAAGATCCATGATCCGCAGCAGTTCGGCTTTGGTGAAATCCTGCGTGTGAATGAAATGGTGTAGCACTAGTCACCGCTCCCTGTTGTTCAAGCCGCCAAGGCTGCCGAGCGGACCCGTCTGGCAGTTTGTTAATCATGGTCGAAGCGAAACGGAGCGTTTTGACGCCAGTCAAATCAGCTCGTCAGGCTGACCGCCCCAGCGAAGGCTCTTAGTCAAAAATACTAGCGCTGCCTTTCGATTTCGCTGTTTGGTGACATAGGATTCCAGCACTTCACCTTCGTGATCTACGGGCCCGCCGCACGACGCGAAGTTCCCCGTTAACTCGAACAAAGACCTCGTCCAGGTGCCAACGCCCTTGCGGCCAGCCACGACGCGAAGAAACCCTCTACTTCCTGATCACCAGCGCGAAGAACGGCCCAGAACGGTTCCGCCAAAGCCGAACCGTTTGGTGACTGCTATCAATACCCTGCTCACGAAGCATGTCTTCAACCTCCCGCAGCGATAGCGGGAAACGGACATACATTCCTAGAGCCAGGCGGATAATCCCGGGTGACGTCTCGGTACAGCGAAACGGGTTTTTCGTCAGGCAAGGCTATGAGCCTAGCCAGACGCGCTCAATCGATTTTCCTCTGACACTGCTTCTGTTTACCCATACTCTGATCTATTGAGCCGCGCGAAAGATCTGCAGGGCAGATCGCAGGACAGGGAGAGTTTGATTGAGCAGCCGTAAAACCATCGGCCCGCAGATCGCCGGATGGCGGGAATGGGCCGCGCTACCTGATTTTGGCCTGACGCATATCAATGCGAAAATGGATACCGGTGCAAAGACCTCTTCGCTGCACGCGACCCATATTCGTGACTTTGTGTGCGACGGCGAAACCTGGGTCAGCTTCAGGCTGGCGCCCCGGCAGCGCAGCACCAAGGGAGCCATCGACTGTAAGGCGCTGGTGTTGGATGAACGCACCGTCAAGAGTTCGTCAGGACACGAGGAACATCGCGTCGTCATTGAAACAGCTATCGGTCTGGGCCGTTTCATGACTAAGGTTGAAGTCACGCTGACTGACCGGACTGACATGACGTTCCGGATGCTGATCGGCCGCCGCACCATGCGGCAGTTTGGATTGATGATCGATACAACACATTCCTACCTGTTGGGCGAACCCGCTTTGCCAAAGGAGACCGTCCGATGAAGATCGCTATGCTGGCCCGAAACCCAAACCTGTATTCCCACAAAAGGCTTGTTGAGGCTGCGGAGTCCCGGGGCCACACCATCGACATCATCAACACGCTCCAGGTCTATATGAACATCACGTCTAACCGGCCGTCGCTGATCTACAACGGCGAAACGTTGACCGGCTATGACGCTGTGATTCCCAGGATCGGCGCCTCGGTCACATTTTATGGACTTGCTGTGTTGCGGCAGTTCGAAATGATGGGTGTCTATCCGCTGAATGAATCCGTCGGCATTGGCCGCTCCCGCGATAAGCTACGGTCTATGCAGTTGCTGGCACGCAGTGGCGTTGACTTGCCGGTCACCGCATTCGCTCACGATCCCAAAAAAGCGCAGGAAGTTGTGGAAATTGTCGGCGGCGCGCCCGTCGTTATCAAGCTGCTTGAGGGTACTCAAGGCGTTGGTGTTGTGCTGGGCGAGACGGAAAGAAGCGCCAAGTCGGTTATTGAGGCGTTCCGGGGCGCCAATGTGAACATCCTGGCGCAGGAATTCATCAAAGAGGCCGGCAGCTCCGACATCCGCGCGCTGGTGATCGGCAACAAGGTTGTGGCCGCCATGATGCGGACCGGGTCCAGTGATGACTTCCGGTCGAACCTGCACCGAGGTGGATCAGCCCGGTCAATCAAGATAACTCCGCAGGAACGCGCTACAGCCGTCAAGGCCTCAAAGGCCATGGGGCTGAATGTCTGCGGTGTAGACATGCTGCGATCCAACCGCGGCCCATTGGTGATGGAAGTCAATTCATCACCTGGATTGGAGGGTGTTGAAAAAGCAACAGATATTGATGTTGCGGGCAGTATCATCGGGTTTCTGGAAAAGAACGCCAAGGCGGGTAAGACCAAGACCCGGGGTAAGGGATGACAGCTGGTCGCAAGGCTTTTGAGATCGATGGCATCGCCATCGAGCCCGGCAAACACGAGACGGTCAATCTTCCCTTCGGCCAGCTGGCCAACCATACCCCGGTTACACTGCCGGTGCGGATTTTCCATGGCCGGCGGGACGGGCCGGTTCTGTTCATCAGCGCTGCCGTTCACGGTGACGAGATTATCGGTGTTGAGATTATTCGGCGGCTCTTGAAGTCGCCGGTCCTCCGCGGCGTGCGCGGGACGTTGATCACGGTACCAATCGTGAATGCGTTCGGGTTTATCAATCACAGCCGCTATCTGCCGGATCGCCGTGATCTGAACCGGTCCTTCCCCGGCTCGCCGAACGGATCCCTCGCAGCGCAACTTGCCCATCTGTTCATGACTCAGATTGTCCAACGCTCGGATTTCGGCATCGACCTTCACTCAGCAGCAATACACCGATCGAATCTGCCGCAGATTCGCGTCTCGCCTGACTGCAACAAAGCCGAAGAGCTTGCGCTGGCGTTTTCCCCGCCGGTCATCGTCAAGGCGGGCCTGCGTGAAGGATCGTTGCGGGCGACCGCGCTCGAAGCCGGGGTCGAGATGCTGTTGTACGAGGCAGGCGAAGGGCTGCGCTTCGACGAAATCGCGGTGCGCGCCGGGGTCAGCGGCATTCTTCGCGTGATGAAGGCGCTGGACATGATCAGCACCAGCCGGGTCAAGGATTCTCGGGTCAAACCGCATCTGTCTCAAAGGTCATCCTGGACCCGGGCGCCAGCCAGTGGCGTATTTCGGGCTTTGCGCACCACCGGTGACATGGTTGAGGCAGGCGAAGCCATCGGGGTGATTTCCGATCCGTTTGGCGCGTTTGAAGAAGAGGTGCTAGCTAGATTCGGCGGGCTGGTCATCGGGCGGGCGGTTCTGCCGGTCGTCAATCAGGGCGATGCCCTGTTGCACATTGCCGAAGTCGACCAAAGCAAGGGCTCGGAGACCCGGATCGAACGCAATGAGCAGGAATTGCAAGCCGATCCCCTGCTCGATGAAGATGAGATCATCTAGGGTTTGACACGGCCCCCTGATCGACCATACGAACGTTTACCGACATCATTCCAAAGTCAGTAACGCAGTAGATGGACACCGAAACCCTTAACGAAATAGCCGTTGAAGTGGTCGAGGCGGGCACACGCGATTTCTACTCGCAGATCAACAGCTCCGTGCTCCTGCTGCTGTCGATCGCGATCGTCTGGTTTTTCTTTTCATTCGTCGTTTTTCGCCGGTCGGGCGTGTCCGCAACAGAACGCCGCCGGGTTCGCTCCGCGGTCCGGGCTGTTGTGGCCCTGTCGCTGATAGTTGGCCTGCTCTATGTCTGGGCGCCTGAACTACGGACTTTCGCTTTGTCCATCGTGGCCTTTGCGGTCGCTATCGTCATTGCGACCAAGGAGCTTATCCTGTGCTTCATGGGCGGAATCTATCGGCTGACGACAGGGGCTTCCAAGATCGGCGACACGGTTCATGTCGGCGCCATGCGAGGCCAGATTGTCGATCAGACGCTGCTTGCCATGACGCTCCAGGAGCTCGGGCCGGAAGACAACCCCGGTACGTTTACTGGGCGGCGGATGGTGATTCCCAACAGCGTGCTGCTGTCATCTCCATCAGCATGGGATCAGACATCACCGCCTTCGGTTTGCGGCACGTGAATGTCATGGTCCCTGAAGGCGTGGACGTCGGGGTTGCCCAGCAACGCCTGCTTGAGATTGCCGAGCAAACACTGGCTCCGCTGGAGCAGAAATCAAAGGCGTTCTGGAAAGAACTCAGCATCCTGGTGGATGCCGAACCCAGCGGCCGCAGCCCGGCGGTGACGATCAGAGCTGAAGAGCGGGACAAGATGACGCTGGTTCTTCACTGTTTTGTCCCATCCGATCAGTGGCGTAAACTGCGCGAACAAATACTCGAGACATATTTGACCCAGGTTACGCCGGGTTCTGCATAGCCAGGCCCACGGTGATGTAGGCGGATTTCTGGCAGCTTACCCTGTGCAGACTCCGCATGTTTTGGCGAGAGAATTGCGGCCAATCAAGGACGTGTCACGGCGCTGTCGGTAAACTGAAAAACGTGTCCCTCGGGATCTGCGGGCGATAAGCGCCTGCGGCGTTGAGGGGCTATTCTTGCAATGAAGGAACCGGGCGACCATGCCATCCAGCTCAACGAGTTCACGGGATCAGGCGTTCCGCTCGATCTATCCATATTCGCTCAAAAACTTAAGCGGGTCGCTCTCTGCGCTCGTCAAGGGACGACTATGGCTGCAGGTCATGGTCGGGATGGTCTTCGGGCTCGCCACCGGTGTCGCGCTTGGACCCTCGGTTGGGTGGGTTGACCCTGAGACATCGTCTCTTGTGACCAACTGGCTTGCCTTCCCGGGGCAACTCTTTCTCGCGCTGATCCAGATGATCGTGATTCCGCTGGTGGTCGCGTCGATTGTCCGTGGCCTGTCGGCCAGTGAGAACATCGACCAGCTACGCCAGATGGGCAGCGTCGTGGTGCTTTATTTTGTTTTGACGACGGCGGTTGCGATCGTCATTGGCTTGTGGTTGGCGTTGATGATTGAACCGGGATCCTATGTGCTGGGGGCGGAGCTTCAGGCTTCGTTCGAGATCGACAATGCCGCGGCCGGTGACCCCGCCAGGCCGTCCCTTCGGGCCTTGCCGGAGCAGTTGATCACCCTGCTGCCGTCCAATCCGCTGACGTCGATGGTGGAAAGTAACATGCTGCAGGTGGTGATGTTTTCGGCTGTTGTCGGCGCTGCCCTGGTGATCATGTCGCCGACCCAGTCCAAGCCGCTACTCGAGCTGCTGGGCTCTATTCAGGAAGTCTGCATGACCGTGGTCCGGTGGGCGATGATGCTGGCGCCTTTGGCGGTGTTCGGTCTGCTCGCCCAGCTTACCGCGAAAATCGGGCTCGACGCTCTATTGGGTATGGGGGTCTATGTTGGTGTTGTCGTCCTCGGCTTGCTCATGCTGCTTCTGCTCTATCTGTTGCTGGTCTTCATTGCAGCAAGGATCTCGCCGCTCAAATTCCTGCGCGAAACACGCGAGGTGCTGCTGCTTGCTTTTTCAACGTCGAGTTCGGCCGCAGTGATGCCGTTATCGATCAAGACAGCCGAAGAAAAGCTCGGTGTCAGGCCGTCCGTATCCCAGTTTGTTATTCCTGTAGGGGCGACGCTCAACATGAATGGCACCGCGCTTTATCAGGGCGTGGCGACGATCTTTATTGCCCAGGTGTTTGGCATTGATATCGGGTTTGGCGGGCTCTTGCTTGTGGTGATCACGGCGGTCGGCGCCTCGATTGGCTCTCCGGCGACCCCAGGGGTCGGGATTGTCATTCTCTCCATGGTTCTGTCGACGGTGGGCATTCCGCCAGCGGGCATCGCGCTGATTATGGGCGTCGACCGGATCCTCGATATGAGCCGGACTGCGATCAATGTTGCCGGGGACATTGTCGCCTGCGTGTTGATGGATCGTTGGGTCGGCGGCGACACGCCCTCCAGCGAGGCCGGGGCGATGGATGAGGAAGCGGCTCGCCTCAACGAGCAAACCGGCGAAACCGTGCTGGTAAGAAATACCAGTGACTAGCGCCCAACCTGACTACTTTAGCCTGGTCGGGCAGCTCATAGGCGGCCTTGGTCTCTTTATCCTGGCGATGAAGCTGATGACCGAAGGACTGAAGATTGCGGTCGCCGAAGGGCTGCGGGATGTTCTTGGCCGGTGGACATCGACACCGCTTAAGGGCATCGCGACGGGGGCTGCGATTACTGTCCTGGTTCAGTCTTCGAGTGCCGTCACCATCGCCACGATTGGATTTGTTAACGCCAGCATGCTCTCGCTTCACCAGGCGCTCGGCATCGTGTTTGGCGCCAATGTCGGCACGACGGCGACCGGCTGGTTGGTCTCACTCGTTGGCTTCAACCTTAAAGTCGAGGCGTTCGCCTTGCCGCTAATCGGTATTGGGACGGGCCTATGGTTGATGTACCAGGAACGCCGGCTCGGCGGTGTGGGGGAGGCGATTCTCGGTTTTGGCCTGTTCTTCCTGGGACTGGAGATTCTGAAAGCTGCCTTCGATGGTCTGGCGCCGTCGCTTAATCTTCAGGTCGTCGCCGACTATGGCGCGCTTGGGGTGGTTTTGCTGGTCGGTGTTGGCATGTTGATGACCGTACTGACCCAGTCTTCCAGCGCCGCTATCGCGATCACGCTGACGGCGGCCGTAGGCGGGGTCATCAGTGTCCCGAGCGCGGCAGCCGTGGTCATCGGCGCCAATGTTGGCACAACATCGACCGCACTGTTCGCAAGTATTGGGGCCACCCCTGCTGCAAAACGTGTTGCCATGGCCCATGTCCTGTTTAACGGCATAACAGGCGTTCTCGCGCTGGCGCTGCTGCCGTTGATGCTCTGGATTGTTGATCTTGCGGAAGGTGCAATCACCGGGGGTGGCAGTGCAGCCCTTTCTCTTGCCTTGTTTCACACGGTTTTCAATGTCTTGGGTGTTCTTGTCCTTGCCCCTTTTAGTGGTCGGCTTTCAGCCTTTCTTGAAACCCGATTTCGCAGCGAAGCCGAGGATGTGGCCAAACTCCGTTTTCTTGACAAAAATGTTCTGCAGACACCGGTTCTGGCCATCGATGCGCTCTGTCAGGAACTTGAAAGAGCTGCATCCCTGGCGAGGGAGTGTGCAGGTGATGCCCTGGCGTCTCCGGCAACTGCATCGGGCGCCCTTCGCAACCGCGTGGAGCCGATCAAACACTTGCGTGAGGCCATTGTCTCATTCGCTTCTGACCTAGGTCGCTCGCGCCTGCCCGAAGATGTCATGCAGCTGCTTCCGCTGGTGCTGCGAACGGCCCAGACGGTGGAAGACACGGTCAACTCATCCATTGTTGGCGGGCAGTCTGCTGCCGCCCTTGACCGACTTGCGGACCCGACCCTGAAAGCTTTTGCCGACGATTTTCTCACCGCGTCGCGCCAGCTGGTTGATCTCTGCGGGCTGCCGCTTTCTGAACTATCCCGTAAGGAGCTTAAGGACGCGCGCCAGGCAGTGGAGGATACCTACAAGGCACTTCGAAGCAGCCTGCTCGAAGCGGGGCTGGAATCGCGAGTTACCGCTGCTGAAATGAATGCAATGCTCGACCACATCATACCCGTTCGTAGACTGGCGCGGCGGGTGTGTCGCCTTTCAGAGCGGCTAATCGCCCTTCGCGGGCAGGTGCTGCCGAAAAATCAGCATGCCGATCAGCCGTCAACCAATGGCGGGACGGGACGTGCCGGCCAGCAATCGACCGAGAATATCGCCACCCGTGATGATGTGTCGGATGTCGGGCGTCCACAGCAGGATTAAGTCCATATCGATAACTTTGTCGCCGGTGGGTTGAGATCGCAGTTGAAGTTGGGCAATCGCGTCACCAAGCCTGCGGTGACTGTCCTGGACAATGATCGGCCGATGACAGTGCTCCAGCGGGTCAAAGGTATCAGGGTCAAAGAGCGCGGCACGCAAAAATGCGTCGGCATCAATCGCCAGATAGGGGTCGTCCTGAAGATTTATCAGAACGACCCAGGGTTTGCCGGAGGCTTCGATTGCTCGGAGAAAGGCATCCTGGGGTGACGATTCGATGTTCGGGAATACCGGTATTCCGTCCTTCTCCGGCAGGGTAAGGACACTTGCCGGGTCCACCGGTTCGCCTTCCTGGGTGACGGCCAGGTCGTCAATTTCAAGAAAGTTGAGCGCGCCCAGGCCTTCCAACCTGCCCAGATCAGTTTCTTCCGCTTCAATGTGTTTTTCGATCAGGGTCCGCATTTCCTTTTCTCGGAAATATGGAATGCCCTCCGGCCCCAGCCAGCGATCCAGCGCCATCGCCGTCGGTTTGGTCACGGGATAGAGCACGACCTGGTAGAAGCGTAGAATTGGCGATAACAGCGCCGCAATACGCAGCGCGTTTCGGGAAAAATACGCCTGCGGCAAAATTTCGCCGAAGATCGTGATGACAAAGGTCGAAAAGAAGAACGCTGCGGCGCCGGCCAGCACGGACTCCGACAGCAGCGCCAGCAGCACATTGATGCCGACATTGCCCCAGAGCACCGTCGCCAGCAGGAAGTTGGAGTTGAGGCGGAATTTCTGAACCCGGCGAGCATCTTCGTTGCCCATCTCTACTTCGACGGCAAGGCGAAGCCGGCTGATCGTGAAGAAGGCAAGGTTGAGCCCCGAGAAGAGCGCCGATTGAGTGACGCAGAAAGCGATTGCCAACCAGATCAGGGCAGGGTCCATATCGATCACCATTCGCTTGATTTTTTCAGGTGCCTCGCTGCTACACCATTCTTTGTCGGGCGGCCACAAATCTTAGTCTCTCATCGCGGCAAAAGCTGCGTATGCTGTGCGTTCCTGTAGTGGCCTGAGATCTTTAAGGAGGCGGGTGTGAACGACCTATCTGCTGAATTCAGCCGTTGGCATCAAGCGGCGAACGATGTCCTTGACCAGCTTGTCGCCTACCTGCCGACGCTGGTGGGTGCCGTGCTGGTCCTTATTGTTGGCTGGGTGCTGGCCAAGCTTGTCGCCCGGGGGACTATCAGGCTTCTGGCGGCCATCAATGTAGGCACCGAGAAGATGTTCGGTGCGACGCGCGGCGAAAGGCTCCGTGTTGGTTTGACCGCCATTCGTGTCTGCCGCAGCATCGCGTTTTGGATTGTTATTCTCATCGCGGTTACGGTTGCCAGCCGCCTGCTGGGCCTTGAGGCGTTCTTTGCCTGGCTCGATCAGACCGTTGCTTATCTGCCGACGCTGCTTGCCGGTGGGTTGATCATTGCCGGCGGGTACCTGTTAAGCTTGCTGGTACGCGATATCACGGAAACGGCGTTGTCTTCAGCTCAGGTCGGCAATGCCAAGGCGCTTGGCAGTGTGGCGCAGGTCACCACGCTGGCTGCTGCCTCTGTCATCGGCATTAATCAGATCGGGATCGACGTCACGTTCCTGATCGTTGTGGTCGGCATCTTGCTTGCAACGGGTCTTGGCGGAATGGCATTTGCATTTGCCGGTGGCGCCAGATCCTATGTCGGCAATTTGATCGCAGCACGGTCGCTGCGCCAGCAATACCGGGTCGGACAGCGGATCGTGATTCATGGGGTGGATGGCGAGATCGTCTCGCATACACCGACCAGCGTCGTTCTGGACACGTCGGACGGACGGGTTTCCGTGCCGGCACGGTTCTACCTCGAAGAACCGACTATGGTGCGCGAGCTGGAGGCGGGTGATGAGTGAGCTTCCCCCATTGATGCTGGAGATGGTGAGCAACCGGCCTGATGTGGCCGGCGGCGTGCTGGCGACCGTCACGACTCAGGACGCCGCAGCGTTCCTAAAGACCCTGGAACCCGATCTCGGCGCCCGGCTGATCGAAGCCATGCCACTGGGGCCGGCGGCATCGGCGGTAGCGCTGATGCCTGCGGATGCTGCAGCGAGCCTGATGCAGGGTATCAGAGAGCGCGTTCGTGTATCCGTATTGCGGTCGATGCCTGATGCGCCCCGGCACGAAATTGTTGCTGCCTTGCCGGCTTCGCAGCGCGACGCGTTTATCAGTTCGCTCAGTTACAAGTCTCATCAGGTGGGCGCCTGGGTGACCCGCCAGATCCCGACCCTGGCTGAAACCGCCGGGATGAAAGAGGCGCTGGACCTGATCAAGGCAGGGCGGGATACGGCGACCGCACAGGTCTATGTCGTCGGGCCTGACCAACAGTTTTGTGGAATTGTTACAGCGGCAACGTTGCTGCGGGCGCCGGAGGGGCGGTCTCTCGGCGAAATCGCTGTCAAAAAAGACGCGGCGGTCGGAGAGCGGGACAGTCTGTCAGAGGTTGCCGAGGAAACGGCCTGGGATTCCCTAACAGGTCTGCCCGTTGTCGACGCAGAAGGCGTTTTGGTCGGGGTCATCACCTGGCGTGCCATGCGCCTGGGTTTGGCTGAGTTGCGCGCGCCCGTGTCGGCACCAGGTACAAGCTCGATTATCGGTGAGTTGGGCGGCGCCTATCTGGCGGTTGCATCGCATCTGCTCAACCTTGCGACGGCGTCGCCCAACCCGGAGAACCGGCCATGACCGAACAGGCTACTAATGCGCTGGCCGCAATCGAACGCAAGTATTTTACAGATCTGCCTGCCGAAACCGCCCGTATGGTCGAGGCATCTGATCCGGACGTTGCAGCCCCTGTGCTGTCTGGCATGGACGCACAGTCGCTGGTGCCGGTTTGGGAGCGGTTGGTCCCGCCGCTGGCCGCGGCCCTGTTCGCAAGGTTGCCGGAGGAGACGGCAAGTGGTCTTCTCGAACTGATGGCACCCAATCGATCGGTCGCGATGGTCCTGGCCATGGAGCCTGCCGAGCGTGAGCAGTGCCTGACCAGGGTTGCCAGCGGCACGGCGAAAGAACTTCGGCGCCTGATGACCTATCCTGAGGACAGTGCCGGCCGGATTATGGATTCACGCATTCCCTATTTCCGGGAATTGACGACCGTCAAACAGGCCATCGACCAACTGCGGACCCAGCGCTCGAAGACCGCCAGCAGCCTTTTCCTTGTAGATGACGAAGGGGTTCTCACGGGCCGCGTTGCGATTCAGGACCTCGCGGTCAGTGACCCGGACAACCGTCTCAAGGACCTGAGACAACCATTGATCGCTGTCGTCGACGCCTTTGCCAGTCATGACGAAGTTGCCGATACGCTGGAGCGGCTAAAGCTGTTCGATCTGCCGGTAACCGACATTGATGGCCGGCTGATGGGCATCGTCTATCACGCGGCGCTGGTCGAGACCTTGCAGGAATCAAACATGGCCAGCATGCAGACGATGGTGGGCGCCAGCAAGAATGAGCGCGCGCTGTCGCCGCCCAGCTTTGCTGTCCGCAAGCGGCTGCCCTGGCTGGTGATCAATTTGGGAACCGCGTTCCTGGCTGCCTCTGTTGTGGGCTTGTTCGAGGATACGATTGCCGCCTTTACCGCACTTGCGGTCCTGTTGCCGGTGGTGGCCGGGCAGTCGGGAAATTCGGGCTCGCAGGCACTGGCAGTCACCATGCGCGGGCTGGCGCTGCGGGAGATTTCCATCGGTAACTGGCTGCGTGTCTCGATCAAAGAGACGTCAGCCGGCCTGGTCAATGGCATTGCCATCGCAGCGATTTGCGGTCTCGGTGTCTACCTGTGGAGCGGCTCTGTCGGGCTCGTGATCGTGATCTGTGCGGCCATGGTGCTGGCCATGATCGCCGCGGGCCTTGCCGGGGCACTCGTCCCCATTGTTCTGACCCGTGTCGGTCAGGACCCGGCGGTCGCATCCTCGATCATTCTCACGACGGTCACCGACATTGCCGGTTTTATGGCATTTCTCGGCATCGCGACATTGATGTCGGGCATGCTCTAGTCACCTGAATCTAAAGTTCGCCACATAGGGTTTGTTGGGTCCGCAGGCAGAATAGTTGTCAGTGTCAGAGCCCAACTTCTCGAGGCGGTGGTGCATGGTTCTTGGTGTCGGCCAGTGAAAAGTCATTTCCGCTATTTCAAGACATCACCCGAGATCATCCGCCTGGCTGTAATGCTGTGTGTTCGTTTTCCGCTGTCTTTGCGGCAGGTCGAAGACCGACTGCACGAACGCGGCATCGACTTCAGCCACGAGACTGCTCGGTTCTGGTGGAACAGATTTGGTCAAATATTCGCGGCTGACACCAGGAAGCAGCGTTCAGCTGATCATCGGGTTTGAACCCAATGGTGTTGGCACGTGGACGGGGTCTTCGTGCGGATTAACGGGGAAATTCGTTACCTTTGGCGCGCTGTGGACCACGAAGGCGAAGTGCTGGAACCCTGTGTCACAAAACGGTGGAACCGCAGGGCTGCATTGAAGTTCTTGCGCAAAGCGATGACGCGATATGGCCAGCCAGTGGCCATTGTGACGGACCATCTCAAATCGTATCGGGCCGCAATGAGCTTTATTGGAAACGCCAAGCGTCAGGAGACAGGAAGGTGGCTCAACAATCGGGTGGAGACTTCGCATCAGACATTCAGGCGGCAAGAGGGGGTAATGGCCAAAGTCAGAAGCACGAGATCACTTCAGAAATTCGTTTCAATCCACGCCTCAGTCTACAACCCCTTCAACGAAGGCCGACATCTGAAAAGGCGGTAAATTGTCAAAGCTTACCGATCGACCGCGTCGGCTGAATGGCCTCAACAGGTGGCTTAGGACGACTTGGATTCAGCTTTCTCTGCGCACGCTGGGTTTCATCTGATAAAGCCCTTTGAAATGTGGGTGAGTTCTCGCAGCCTGACTTCGTCCGGCAGGTCGCCGAAGACTGGGTGGCGGGGGACGCAGTCCCGAGCGAACCCGTCTCCGCCCGAATCCTCTGATAAACTGGGAATACACAGGGAAGTCCCACGGCTTCAGGCCAGTATTGGGGCTGCAGGGTGGCCCAATACGCTGAAAACTCAGCGTTGCTGCCAATGTTTCCCTATTCGACAGATCAGGGAAATTTACTAGCTGAGCAGGTAGTCGCTTACGAGAAACAGCGAAGGTGTCGGCAGATTTGTGTTCAGCCGACGTCTACCTTCGGAGATGTCCTGCCATAGACGTCGTCTTCAAAACCGCATGCCTTTGACCTGGCCGCCGTCAATGATGATGTTCTTCCCGGTCACCCAGCTTGAGCGCGGGCTGAGCAGGAAGACCACAACATCGGCGACCTCTTCCGGTGTGCCATATCGGCCCATGGCTATACCCGATTTGATCATGTCGAAGACTTCTGGCCGATCGTTTTCGATCCGATGCCAGGAGCCGCCTTCGAAATAGATAGACCCCGGCGAGACTATGTTGACCCGTACGCCTTTGGGGCCCATCGCCTGGGCGAGCTGTTCGCCATAGGTGATGAGCGCCGTCTTCATGGCGTTATAGGATTGTGGCATCAGAAAGGTTTCGACCGCCGCCGTGCTGGATATAAAGACGACTGACCCTTCGGAGGCTTCCAGAGAGGGCGTCAGTTCTTCAATGCCACGGACCGCACCGAGCAGGTCGACCTCCAGATTGGCGCGCCAATGTGCCTCACTGCCGCCGCCACCGCCGCCAGACACGTTGGGCACGAACATATCGCACCCGCCAAGTTGTTCGACTGCCTTATTGAGCCAGGCGCGGTAGGCATCGCCATCCGACACATCGACGGCTGATCCGACGACTTGAGCGCCGGAGTCCAGATAGGCTGCAACCGTCTCCTCAACGGCTGCGGCGTCGCGCGCACAGGTGGCTACACTGACGCCTTCTTCAACCAGGAGCGACACAATGCGACGCCCAATGCCGCGAGTGCCGCCGGTAACGATGGCTTTCTTGCCTTTGATCTGAAGGTCCATGGGGCTTTCCTTTTGGCCTATGTCTCGGGGAACGGCTCGACACCGTCTTCGACGGGCAGGGCGAGCGAATTGAGGGTAATGGCAACAAGCATGAATTGTGCGGTTACCAGCAGGAAGTCGATCAGCTGTTTGGGGTCATAGGTTTCCGCCAGCCGGTCCCAGGTCTCCTTGCTGACTCGCCAGTCGGACTGGATTTCATCAACGGCCTGCATAAGTGCCCGCTCGTTCTCCGGCAGTTTCGTGGTTGCCGGGCCCTCGACGATGGCGGCGAAGTCCTCATCCGTGAAGCCGATCGACCGGCACAACCCGCCATGCAATCCCCACTCATAGGGGGACTGGGCGTTCCACGCGACGCGCATGATGGCGATTTCCCGGTCGCGCTCCGGCAAGGCATTACCCAGCAGAATATGTTCGGCAAAGCCCATCCAGCGCACCATGGTCTCCGGGCTATTGGCCAGTGAGCGGTGCAGTGCATAGGGCCAGTCCTTCAGGATCTGGCGGATTTCTTCTGGCGCGTCTTCGTCGCTCACCAGCGGCAGTCGGGGCCCATCGGTCATGGCTGTTCTCCTTCATCGAGCCGGGCCGCCCAGCGGATACCGCGGCGCAGGACTTCGTGGAATTCAGGCGTCGCCCAAGAGCCCTCTTCGACTTCCGGGTAATAGGGGGTCCGGTGCGGCGCATCCCAGTGGCCGCGGCGGTGGCCGAGCGTAAAATAGAGCACCTCGCCGTCACCAACCTTTTTCAGGTAGAGTACGGGGCGGGGCACGTTATCCGGCCACTGGTCGCGGACAAAGCCCGGGGCTTCGCCTGAATAATGCGTCGCCAGAAGAACCTCAGGCTCGCCAAAGAAGTCCGAGAGATAAAGCTCGTCGACCGTCTCGAATGCGCTCAGGCCAGCGACGAGGGGATGGTCGGGCGCGGTGACCTCCACGTCAAACGGTCCCATCGCCGGATGGGCGACGAACTGGCTGCCCAGGGTTTCCATGAACCGGCGGGCCCGCGGCGGGGCGGCGACGCCGTCCTCGGACCACTCCAGCACAGAATTTGTCCCGTGCAGGGCAAACCACCGCTTGCCCGAAGCAACGAAGTCATAAAGCGCCTTTTGCGCCGCTTCGCCCGGTTCGACATTGCAGGTGTATGCGATCAGGAAATCAGCCGCTGCGAGCCCTTCGAGATCCTCGAAGTTGGGTGCGACAGTCACGCGGACATGCGGATAGGCCGCCAACAATTTCAGTAATTCCAGCCGGACAAAGTCAAAGTCGTGCGAGGCGCCGCCGATTACCAGATGGCCGTTCAAGCGTGTTGGATGTTCACTCATAGGGATAGGCCTCCATCGACAGCCAGGTCCGCACCGGTGATGAACCGCGCGTCGTCAGACGCCAGGAACGCGACCGCATTGGCAATGTCCGAGGGTTCGGCGATGAAGCCGATAGGGTGGGCGGCGATCCGCCGTGCCATAGCCCCCTCATAGTCACCGCTGTCGTGCGACAGCTTTTCGATCATCGGCGTTCTTACTGACCCCGGATAGACGGTATTGCAGCGAATGCCGTAGCCCTGCTCGGCACAATGGAGGGCCACAGACTTCGTCAGCATGCGGACCGCTGCTTTGGACGCACTGTAGGCGGGCATGACGGCGTTGGTCTTCAAGCCCAGCGCTGAAGAGATATTGACGATTGAGCCGCCGCCGGACCGCTGAATCAGCGGAATGGCATGGTGACAGCCTAAGAATACACCATCGGCATTGACCGAATTAACCTTGCGCCAATGGGCAAAGTCAGCGTCTTCGACGGTTGCCGGCAGGCTGACCCCAGCGTTGTTGATCAGGATATGGAGTGCCCCTGGATCGGCTAATACGCCCTCAATCGCGGCAGCCCATGAGCCGTCGTCCGAAACATCGAGGGGGACAAAGCTGGCAGAGGGTCCCAGTTCCTCGGCAAGGGCGTTTCCTTTGTCGGCCTGAATGTCGCCAATCAGGACGCGGGCGCCTTCTTCGGCGAATAGTTTCGCGCAGGCTGCGCCCACGCCATCGGCGCCGCCGGTGACCAGCACAATCTGCCCGTCAAATCTGTTTGTCTTTTGCGCCACGCGTCACCTTCCCCGTTTTTCGTCTTGTGGCATTGTCAGAATTCTTACAAGCTTGTATAAATTAATGCAACGCCTCTCAAGGGCGCTGTCAAACCAATCGACGGGGAAGCCGGTGGCAAAATCCAAAAAGGGGCCGAGGCCCGCGATGAAAGCGCCGGGGCCGACGGTGCAGGAGCTGCTGGACCAGGAGCGGACGGAGGTCCCGCCGGTTCTGCGCGACACCAGCGCGATGTTTCTGGGCACCAAACCCATCGCCAAGGAGCGCTATACGGATCAGGCGTTCTTCGACCGCGAAATGGAGAATATGTGGTCGCGGATCTGGCAGGTCGCATGCCGCGAGGAGGACATTCCGACCCCGGGCGATTACGAAATCTACGAGATTGGCGACACATCTCTGCTGGTGACCCGCGCCTCCGATGGAGACATCCGCGCCTATTACAATGTCTGCCTGCACCGTGGACGGCTGCTGCGCGAAGAATCTGGTCATGCGGACGACTTCAAGTGCCCGTTCCATGGCTTTACCTGGACCATCGACGGAAGTTGCAAGAAGATCACCAGCGACTGGGACTTCGACTATCTCGACAAGGCGGATTTGGCCCTGCCGGAAGCCCATACAGGCACCTGGGGCGGGTTTGTCTTTATCAATCTCGCCGACGATCCGGAATCGCTGGACAGCTACCTGGAAGACATCCCTGAGATCTATCAAACCCGGGGGTGGGGTCTTGAGGACCGGGTCAAAGCAGTCTTCGTCTCCAAGATCAACAACTGCAACTGGAAGGTTGCGCTGGAGGCCTTCACCGAGTCTTTCCATGTGATCGAGACCCACCCAGGCGCCACACCCTATATCGCCGATGCCAACACCCAATATGATGTGTGGGAGGGTAAACGGCACTATTCGCGGATGATCGTGCCGCGCGGGCTGCACAGCCCGTTGATCGAGCCGCTCTCGGATACCGAAGTGTTTCGTGCGGGCGTCGCCGCTTATGCGCCCGACCTGGCGGAGTCCGGCGAAATTCCGGAAGGACTCACGCCGCGGCAGGCGATGGGCGACGTGCGGCGGGACTATTTGAAACGCACCATGGGCATTGATGCGGACCATCTGACGGATAGCGAGGTCCTTGACACGATCCAGTATCACGTGTTTCCCAATCTGGTGATCTGGGCCGGCTGGAATTCATTCCTGTGCTACCGGTTCCGCCCGAACGGCACGGACGTCAGTTCCTCAATCATGGATGTGATGATCCTGGTGCCGCAAAATGCCGAGGGCGAGCCTGAAAGCGTGCGCGAGCCGACGTGCCTGACGGCGGAGCAACGATACATTGAGGCAACGCAGCTGAAAGGCCTGGGTGACGTGTTCGATGAAGATGTCTCCAATATGGCGGCGGTTCAAAAAGGGCTGAAGGCCATGAAAGGCAAGGGCGTCCGGTTCGCCTCCTATCAGGAAATGCGGCTGCGCTTCTTCCACGGCACGCTGGACAGCTATCTGGACACTGACAATGACTGAGACAGCTCAGTCGGCGGCGGACGCGCCCAAGGCGTTCGATCCCAAGTCGGATCGCTTCATGGACGATCCGTGGCCGTTCTACCGCGCGATGCGGCGCGAAGCGCCGGTCTATCAGGACCCGAAATCAGGAATTTTCTTCGTCGCCGCTTATGCGCTGGTCGACGAGGTGATGAAACAACCAAAGCTGTTTACCAGCGCGGTCGACCGGGCCGGCATGCGCCAGGGCGGTTTGCCTGAGAAAGTGCTGGAAATCAAAGCCCAGGGCTGGGACCCGGCGCTCACCATGTCACATAATGACACCGCGTCGCATCCGATGTACCGGGGGCTGGTCAGCCCGTTTTTTACCCCCCGAAAGCTGAAAGCGATTGAGCCATTCATTGTGAACCACACGGCTGAATTGATCGAGACGATGCGCGCCAAAGTCACGGTGGATTTCCTCAGTGACTTTGCCGTGCCGTTGCCGATTGCGGTGATTGCTCGCTATCTGGGCCTTGAGGACTATGGTGTCGAGACGCTGAAAAACTGGTCCGACGCATTCGCCGATGAAATCGGGTTTATGACCAGCGATGCGCGCGCCATTGAGGTTGCCGAGCTCTGTTTCGAATGCCATCAGTCGATGATCGAGACCTGTAATGCACGGCGCGAAGACCCACGCGATGACATCATCAGCCATCTGGCGACAGCCCGCATAGAGGATGACCGCCTTCTCAACGAGTCCGAGCTGCTGTCGATCCTGACCCAGTTGTTGGTTGCTGGGAACGAGACGACAACAAACACTTTGGCGGGAGGCATGCGCCGACTGGCTACGGACAGCACCCTGGTTGCCGAGCTTAAGGCAGAGCCTAAGAAGCTGGCTGATTTTGTTGAAGAAACCCTGCGACTGGAATCGCCAGTGCAGGGCCAGTTCCGCAAGGCGACAGAAGATACGGTCTTGGCGTACGTTGCAATTCCTAAAGACTCGCTTTTGCATGTACGGTTCGCGTCAGCCAATCG
Organism: Alphaproteobacteria bacterium; assembly: GCA_046290575.1. Classification (GTDB taxonomy): domain Bacteria; phylum Pseudomonadota; class Alphaproteobacteria; order SMXS01; family SMXS01; genus JANQQJ01. The sequence goes on from JBKAGX010000001.1 coordinate 850,734, forward strand.
GGACGAGAAAATCTATGGCGACAATGCAGAAGCCATGACATTGGGTGCGCGGCAGCCCAAGCCGCACGTCGCTTTCGGCGCCGGGATGCATTTCTGCGTCGGTGCGATGTTGTCGCGGCTCGAACTGCGCATCGCCTTCGAACAATTGGTCGGCGCGTTCGAATCCATAACGCTCGCCGTGCCGGAAGAGGAATTGCACTACCACACGCATTTTCATCTGCGGGGCCTGAAGTCGCTGCCGATTACAGTCAGGTAACGCCATAGGCCTTCGCCATTTCGATCATTTGGGCTAGAACAGCGCGAACGATCAACAGGTTGGAGTTCGAGTTGGCCGCGACCCGCTCACAAAAACGCAAACAGACCGCGCGTGCCGATTCCCGGCTGCCGGATCCGACGGCGGTCTCCAAAGGCGAATTGTCCAAAAGCAGCGTAACCCGCACCCGGATCATGGAAGCCGGCGTGACGTGCCTGGCAGAAGACGGCTACGCCAGCACCACCACGTCGACGGTTGCCGAACGGGCAGGGCTGACCCGTGCCGCGATGCTCTATCACTTCCCGTCGCGCATGGCGCTGATCGAGGCGGTGATCCACTACGTCACGCGCCGCCGCATCGATATGTACAAGGTGGTCATGGCGGAAATCCCTCAGGATGAAAATTTTTTTCTTACCGCCATTGACGAAGCTTGGGCGCAATTGGACACCAAGGAGTTTCAAGCGTTCAGCGAACTTTCCATGGCAGCGCGTACTGACGAGGAACTATCTGCTTCCTTCGCCCCGGCCCTGGCAGAATATGACCGTGCACGCCGGGAAACCGCCATTGCGCTGTTCCCCGAGGCAGCGCTTGACGCGCCCTGGTTCGATTTGCGTCGTGACATCACCCGCTTTCTGTCCGAGGGGTTGATGCAGCAGGGCGGCTTGTCCTTCAACGCCGAACGGCGCAAGGCAAATCTGGTCGGGTTTTTGAAGGCACTGTCCAGCGATAAGGCGGGTGCTGAACTGCTGAAGAAAGCCCTGGAGATCGCCCGGAAGGAAAGCTGACAGCAAAAAAAAGGCCGGTCCCGCGGAACGGAACCGGCCCAAGCTGGGAAGTGACTTTCTTTAGACTGGACTAGGCCGACACTAGAAGCGCCCGGTGACTTCCACGCCCCAGGTACGCGGCTGCGTCAAGGCCCCGAAGTCGACGATTGAGTTAACATGAACGGTGTAGTCCACGTCTTTGGTCAGGTTCTTGCCAAAGACTTTCAGCTGAAACTGATCCTGATCGGCACCGCCAAACTCATAGGAAATGTAGGCATCCAACAGGAATCGGGAGTCTCGTGCGCCGCGTGGGTCGTTCAACACCTGGGTTTGGACATCATCCACATAACGCGCTGTCGCTGAAATCGTCAGGTAACCATGATTGCCGATTTGAGCAGAAAAGGTGGGTGTGATGGAGAAGGTGATCTCCGGGGCTTGCCGCAATCTCAGGCCTGAGAAATCCGCTTCCAGAAGAAGCTCGCTGGCCGGTGTGCCGGGCGGGAACGGATTGGTCACCGCATATTGGTTTGCCGCCAAGGTTCCAATAAACTCATCATACTCTGCATCCAGATACCCGAAACTGGCATCCAACCGGAAATTCTCGTTGAACAGATAGGTCAGCTCCATTTCAAAGCCGCGCAGTGTTGCGCTGGACACGTTCCTTACCGTGGTGGAGGTGAAGGTCGGCGGTGGGGCCGGCTGGATCACCTCTTCCTGTTTGTCCTGATAGTCGTTCCAGAACAGGTTCGCGTTGAAGCGCAGACGTCCATCCAACCAGTCCGACTTGATGCCTAATTCGAAGGCGTCGATTGTCTCCGGATCGAACGGGGTCGTCACGGAGGGGACATCGCCCGCGCGGGCCGAGAACCCGCCGGCGTTGTAGCCGCGAGTCCATGAGAAGAATGCCAGAAGGTTGTCGTTGGCTTGCCAGCTGATGGCCACTTTTGGCGTTAGCTCGAACCAGTCCTCTTTGGCGCCCCCTGTCTCAGGAATGCCAAAATCATCAAGGGCCGTGGGCCGCCCCTCAGGCACGCCGTCGAGAATGGAGTACAGGAACTCCGGCCCGACGCCCCCATTGAGGCCATCCTTGAAGTCGGTGAACACCTCTTTCTCGTCCCAGCTTGCACGAAGCCCTGCGGTCAGCGTGATGGTGTCTGTCACGTCCCAATCTGCCTGCGCGAACAAGGCAACGGTCTCAGCGCTGTGCTCATCCTCGTCCCCCGCGCCATTGACGAAAAGGAACTGAGGGGGAAACGGCGCGCCCGCAAGCGCCAGATCCAGTTGGATCGCCTGCTGCAGGGAATAGTCCGCCTGGTAATAAAAGGCGCCGGCCACGAAGTTGAACGGGCCCTGATAGTTGGACGCAATACGCAGCTCGCCTGTGAACTGCTCATATTGTTGCTCGCGCACCACGTGGAAGAAGGTCTCCGGCACGGCGTCAAAATCGATGAAGACCGCCTCGCTTGATTTCCGCCAGCCGAAGATCGCTGTGACGGTATAGGTGTCGGAGACGTCCCAGTCTGCGTTGACGGTCAGCGCATCCAGTTTGGAATTCTGGAAGTGCGGGCCGCCCTGCATGGTGTCGCCCGTGTAGGGTCCTTCGCAATAGCCTGCCCGCAGGCAGAGAAGATCAGGGCCGAACGTCGGCGTGATCACGCCGGGGTCATGCCCCATAAAGAACTCTGTTTGCGTGACCATGACCGGCAAGGGCAACGAACCGGTGATCCCGCGCGGCGCATACGGCACCAGCTCACTGTCGTCCTCCGCATGGTCATACGTGATCAACAACTCGAAACTATCCGACGGCGCAAGTAGGACACTGCCCGAGATACCCCAGCGGTCTTTGGCGCCCGTGGGGCCGTCGTCACTGTAGCTGTTATCCCATAGCCCGCTGTCGTTCTCGCTGTATGCCGCAACCTTGACGCCGACCTTGTCCTCAACGACAGGAAGGTTCAACACGCCCTTGAAGTCGTGTCGGCCATGGCCGCCGGCCGTGACCTGAAGCTTGCCGCCCCACTCCATGGTCGGTCTTGTACGATAGGCAAGGATCGCGCCGCCCGTCGTGTTGCGGCCGAACAGGGTGCCTTGTGGGCCGCGCAGCACTTCGATGCTTTGAAGGTCAAATGTGTCGAGCAAATTGAAAGCGGAGCTTCCCAGATAGATTCCGTCGACAAAGACGCCGATCGCCGGATCAAAACTCTTTTCCGGATCCTGAAAGCTTACGCCGCGAAGCGAGATATTGGCCAGGCTTGGACCGAGGCCGCCCTCAGCGATCACCATATTGGGCACCAGCCCCACCAGATCCGTGATGGTCCGGGCGTTAAGGTTTTCAATCGCCTTCTCGTCCAGAGCCGTCACCGAAACGCCAACTGTCTGTGCGCTTTCCTCGCGTTTTTCTGCTGTGGTGATGACCGTATCAATTGACAGTTTGCCGCCGTCTTCTTGTGCGGCGACCGGTGCTGCTGTAACGGCAGCAAGTGCAGATAGAGCCACTAGTCGCTTGAGCATGATTCATACCTCCCCGTTCGTCCATTGGCTGGACCCGTTTCTCTAACTTTTTAACAGGCTAGTATAAATGTCAAGGCAAACAAGAATGAGCTCCATTGTCGATCAGCCGACGAGAATTCAGCATATGCATCATAAAATATTGAAAAATATTGAGAATTATGAAGATGCTGACTAAACAGCAGCAGCTTGTCGCAAACCGAGAAATCTTCTTTTAGGCAGAAGTGATGTTTTCTCGCGCCCTGCAGGTCACGCTTCGGCGGGCGTTGCTTGTCTGAGCGCTGCATAGTGCTTGAAGCCCAGCACCAGAAACAGGCAGGCGGCGGGCGCACAGAAGGCATTCACGATTGCCAGTGAATAGCGGACATCCCCCTCATCCATGAAGACGAAGTCGGTGAATAGCCCGACGATCATGGGGCCGAGGCCCAGACCGACGACGTTGATCACGGTCATATAGAGGGCCGAGAGTTGGCCGCGAATCTGGTTCGGGGCGATCAGTTGCAAGGCCGTGCCCGCCATGGGATACGGGATTGTCGACATGAAGATGGCCGGTGCAAATACGAGCAAGGCGAGCTCCGCACTCGGCATCAGCGGCGCCAAGCCACCGAACAGGCCCGAGCCAACATAGCCGAAGGCTGCCACCCGAAGCGGTGCGTCAAGATGCCCCTGCTTTGTCAGGCGATCGCACCACCAGCCGCCAAAGATTGCGCCTGCAGGGCCCACCGCCAGATAGGTCAGTCCATACCAAAGCCCGACATCAAGCGGCGTCCATTCATAAGTGCGGATCAGAAAGGCCGGAGTCCACACGGCCGACGCATAGCCGGAGAGCGTGATCATGCTGAATCCGGCAAAAAGCGGCAGCAGGGCCTTGCGCCGCTGCATGATTTCGCCGGCGACAACACGCACAGGGACTGCTGCTGATTCGCCCCCGCGCAAGCCACGGCGCACCGGTTCTCGAATGGCAAACAGCAATGCGGCAACAAGAAAGCCCGGCAAGCCGACGACAATAAAGGCCATTTGCCATGGCTGGATCTCGCCAATGAGCGGCAGCGCCAGATTGTCCAAGGATGAAAGCCAGGCCACGACGGTCCCGCCCGCGATGTAGGCCACGCCGATGCCGACAAACGCGCTCATGGTAAAGACGCTGATCGCGCGCCCGAGTTTTTCCGGTGGGAAGTAGTCCGAGATGATTGAGTAGGCCGCAGGCGTCAGGCTTGCCTCACCCGCGCCGACGCCAACGCGGGCAGCAAACAGCTGCCAATAGCTTTTCGCCAGTCCCGACAGGATGGAAAACAGGCTGAAGACGACAATACCGCCGGCCGCGATGGCCCGTCTGCTCCGGCTGTCCACCAGCCGGCCCAGGGGCAGTGCCGCCAAAGTGTAGAAAAGTCCGAAGGCCAGCCCCTGCAGCATGCCGAACTGGGTATCGCTGATCGCGAAGGTTTCTTTGATCGGACCGACCAGCAGGTTGATGATGATCCGGTCGACGTAAGAGAGGATATAAGCGAGCGACAGAATAGAGACGGCGAACCATCCAAGCCGCGCACTTGGCCAATCATCTGTCAGTGCGCCGGCAGTGACGCCCGTTCTGCTCATGCTTGTTTCCCGTTCCCGTCGGCGCTTTCGCCGCCTGAAAACTGGTTGAGCACTTTTTTACAAGAAAGTCAAAATATGCATTCTCTCCTCAACGGGCAGACGGCGTTGTTAGAGGAAAGTCCGTAAGCGCATGGATAAGGACGCTAAGAGGGCTTTGTCAGAAGAAATCCAGCATACACGGAGAAGCCCAATTTTGGGCACTGTCAGAGCAAACTGCTTGAGGTGATGGTGCATGGTTCGTAGCGTCTGCTGAAGCTAAGTCCTTACCGCTATTTCAAGACATTACCTGAAATCATCCGGCTTTCTGTGATGACGTACGTCCGTTTTTCGTTGTCACTACGTCAGGTCGAAGATCTCCTGCACGAGCGCGGCATCGACGTCAGCCATGATACCGTTGGTCACTCAAAGAATTTCTCCGTTTTCATCAGAGGCTGGCGCGCCGCAGACGCAGCGCGTTGCCGATCACCGACACCGAGCTGAGGCTCATGGCCGCCGCTGCGATGATCGGGCTCAAGAGAATGCCGAAGAACGGATAGAGGACGCCCGCAGCAACGGGCACGCCCAGCGAGTTGTAGATAAAGGCAAAGAAGAGGTTCTGGCGGATGTTGCGCATCGTGGCTTGGCTTAAACGCCGCGCCCGTGCGACCCCGCGCAGATCGCCTTTCACTAATGTAACGCTGGCACTCTCCATGGCGACATCCGTGCCGGTGCCCATGGCGATGCCGACATCGGCCTGGGCAAGCGCAGGGGCATCATTGATGCCGTCGCCGGCCATCGCGACTTTGTGTCCCTTTTCCTGCAATTCCCGGACGATTCGGTTTTTGTCTTCGGGCAGAACCTCGGCCTCGACCTCGTCAATGCCAAGCTGACGCGCGATGGCTTCTGCGGTGGCGCGGCTGTCGCCCGTCAGCATCACCACCTTGATTCCCGCCTCGTGCAGGAGTGATAAGGCCTCAGGGCTCGTTTCCTTGATCGGATCAGCCACCCCGATGATGCCGGCAGGCACGCCGTCAACACTCATGAACATAACGGTCTGCGCCTCGGCACGATGCCGTTCAGCACTTTCCTGAAGAGCCGTGGGAACGGGTGCTTCCTGCTCCATCAGCGGCTTGTTACCCAAGGCAATACGCTGCCCGTTTATGGTGCCACGCACGCCCTTTCCGGTGATGGATTCAAAGTCCTCAACGTCATGGAAGGACGCGCCGCGTTCCTCGGCGCCATTTGCGATTGCTGCTGCAAGTGGGTGCTCGCTTGACCGCTCCAGGCTGCCGGCGAGCGACAGGAATTCGTCGTCGCTGAACCCCTCGGCGGATTCGATCATCACAAGTTTAGGCCGCCCTTCGGTCAGTGTGCCGGTCTTGTCGACCACAAGCACATCGATCTTCTCCAGGGTCTCCAGCGCCTCGGCGTTCTTGATGAGAACGCCACTTTGGGCACCCTTGCCGGTACCCACCATGATCGACATGGGCGTGGCCAGACCGAGCGCACAGGGGCAGGCAATGATCAGTACCGCGACCGCATTGATGATGGCATAGGCCATGGCAGGCGCCGGGCCGAACGCCGCCCAGATGAAGAATGTGATAAATGCGATCACCACAACGGCGGGGACAAAGTAACCCGCGACGGTATCGGCGAGTTTCTGGATCGGTGCACGGCTGCGTTGGGCTTCGCTGACCATATGGACGATCTGGGCGAGCAGGGTGTCAGCCCCGACGCGCTCAGCCGTCATGACGAAACCACCGGTCTGGTTGACGGTGCCGCCGGTAACACTGTCGCCACCCGCCTTGGAGACGGGCATTGGTTCGCCGGTGATCATCGATTCATCGATGGTGCTGTGCCCGTCAGCGATCACGCCGTCGACGGGGACTTTTTCACCCGGGCGAACCCGAAGGCGATCACCTGCTGTTACCTGTTCGAGTGGTACATCCTCTTCAGTCCCGTTGTCATTGAGACGCCGGGCGACTGGCGGCGCAAGTTCGAGTAGCTGTCGGATCGCGCTTGAGGTTTGACTGCGTGCTTTGAGTTCAAGCACCTGTCCCAAAAGCACCAGTGTGGTGATCACAGCGGCGGCTTCGTAATAGACCGCGACACGGCCTTCGGCATCCCGGAAGGAGGCAGGAAAGATGTCCGGCAGCAATGTCGCGACCAGACTGAATACAAATGCCACCGCAACACCCAGCCCGATCAGCGTGAACATGTTGAGGTTCATGGTGCGCACCGAATTGACACCGCGCACAAAGAACGGCCACCCACCCCAAAGAACAACAGGCGTGGCCAACGCCAGCTGAACCCACTGCGCCAGCCGGGCATCCAATAGTCCCTGCAGGGGCTGGCCCGGGATCATGTCGCCCATGGCATAGATAAAGAGCGGTAATGTGAGGACGGCGCTGACCCAGAAGCGCCGGGTCATGTCTTTCAGTTCGCCCTGGTCTTCTTCGCCTGCAGAAACTGTCTCGGCCTCAAGGCCCATGCCACAAAGCGGGCAACTGCCCGGATGGTCCTGACGCACTTCCGGATGCATCGGACACGTATAGACCGCACCGGTGTAGCCTTCTGGAACCGTGTCGTATTTGCCACTGTCCGGCGGTGGCGCAGAACCACTGTGGGTATGGCACTTGTGATGATCGCCACGCTTCGGTTCATTGTTCATTTTCACGTCTCTTTCTCTTGCGAGTGAAGCCCACCTGGAAGCTGCGCGTGCTTACGCCGTGGGGATCGTTCTTCCATCAGCCACGCGCCCCTTCGCCGATCGGTTCATCACCGGCGATTTCAACAGCGCCGCTGCGTGCGACAACCGCGCGTTTCCAGATCAGGAAAATGGCCGGGATGATCACAAGCGTCAGGAGCGTGGCGCTGACAAGGCCTCCGATCATCGGCGCGGCGATACGCTGCATGACTTCGGACCCGGTGCCGCTGCCCAGCATGATCGGTGTCAGGCCCGCAATGATCGTGGCGACCGTCATCAGGATCGGGCGCAGACGCAGCAACGCGCCGTCCACGACCGCACTCCGGATATCCTCGACTGTCAGAGCCCGGCGTTCGCGGGCGGCTGCCCGCTCGCGTTCGCCCAGCGCCAGGTTCAGGAAGGTCAGCATGACAACCGCCGTTTCAACGGCCACGCCAGCGAGCGCAATGAACCCCACCGCGACGGCAATCGACATGTTGAAGTCGAGCAGGAAGAGCAACCAGAGGCCGCCTGCCAGCGCCAGCGGCACCGTGCCCAGTATGATCAACACCTCACCCAAACGTCTGAAGGCGATGAACAGGATGACGATGATCAGCGCCAGGGTCACCGGCACAATCAACGTCAGGCGTTCTTCGGCGCGTTCCATATATTCAAACTGGCCCGACCAGCCGATGGAATAGCCGGCGGGCAGGTCGACCTGCTCGGCAACGACCTGCTGGGCATCGGCCACATAGGACCCGAGGTCACGCCCCTCGATATCGACATAGATCCAGCCATTGAGCCGCGCATTCTCGCTGCGGATCATGCCGGGACCGTCAACGATCCGGATGTCCGCCAGCGCAGCGAGCGGCACATGCGCGCCTGACCGGGTGACGACCGGAAGCTGGCGCAGAGTGTCGGGCGAGTCCCGGAAATCGCGTGGGAAGCGCAGATTGATCGGGTAGCGTTCGAGCCCTTCAACAGACTCCGACACATTGCTGCCGCCGATGGCCGAGCGCACGATGTCCTGCACGTCGGCCACGTTCATGTCGAACCGCGCAGCGGCCTCTCGCTTGACGTCCACCTCAATATAGCGCCCGCCGACAACCCGTTCCGCATAGACCGAGGCCGTGCCATCCACCGGTTTCAGCACCTCTTCGATGCGCTCGCCGACCCGCGCGATCACGTCCAGGTCGGGACCCGCCACCTTGATGCCGACCGGCGTCTTGATGCCTGTGGCCAGCATATCGATCCGGTTCTTGATCGGCATGATCCAGACATTGGAGATACCCGGCACCTGGACCGCCCGGTCCAGTTCGGCGCGGATCTTGTCCATGGTCATGCCGGGCCGCCATTCGTCCTGCGGTCTCAGACGGATTACCGTCTCGATCATGGTCAGCGGTGCCGGGTCGGTCGCGCTCTCCGCACGTCCCGCCTTGCCATGGACGGAAGCCACTTCGGGCACCGTCATGATCATCTTGTTGGTCTGTTGCGTCAGCTGGCGCGCCTTGCCCACGGAGATCCCCGGAAAGGTGCTCGGCATGTAGAGGAAGTCACCCTCGTTGAGGTCGGGCATGAATTCGCTTCCAAGACGTGAAAGCGGGTAAAGCGCGCTGAGGCAGAGCACAACGGAGACCGCAATCACCAGCCACGGGGCCTTGATCGTGAAGCCGATAAACGGGCGGTAGAGCGCCGTCAGTCCCCGATTAAGCGGATTGCGCTGCTCGGCCAAAATGCGGCCCCGCACGAAATATCCCATCAGCACGGGGACCAGCGTGATCGCCAGGATCGCGGCGCCCGCCATCGCATAGGTCTTGGTAAAGGCAAGCGGTTTGAACAGCCGCCCTTCCTGCGCCTCCAGCGCAAAGACCGGCATGAAGCTGATCGTGATGATCACCAGAGAAAAGAAGATCGGCGGCCCGACTTCAGTGGCCGTTTCGGTCACAATCCGCCATCGGTTGTTCTGGTCAAGCGGGGTCGTCTCATTGCGCCGGTGCAGCGCTTCGACCATAACGATGGCACCGTCCACCATCGCCCCGATGGCGATCGCGATGCCGCCCAGCGACATGATGTTGGCGTTGATCCCTTGCAGGTTCATGATGATAAGCGCCACGAGGATTCCCAAGGGCAGAGTCAGAATGATCACCAGCGATGACCGCAGGTGGAGCAGGAACGCGGCGCAGATCAGCGCCACGACGATAAATTCCTCGATCAGCTTTTCCTGCAGATTGTCGACGGCCCGTTCGATGAGGGATGATCGGTCATAGGTCTCGACGATCTCGACACCGTCGGGCAGGCCGGGCCGAAGTTCTTCCAGCTTTGCTTTCACCGCCTCGATGGTGGTGAGCGCGTTTTCGCCCCAGCGGATGACGATAACGCCGCCAACCGTTTCGCCCTCTCCGTTGAGTTCCCCAACGCCGCGGCGCATTTGCGGGCCGATCTCAATATCGGCGATGTCGCGGACCAGAAGCGGGGTGCCGTTCGACTGACGGCCGATCGGGATGCGCGCCAGATCATCAATCGACGAGACATAGCCGCGGGCGCGGATCATGTATTCTGCTTCGCCCAGCTCAATGACCGAGCCGCCGACCTCCTGATTGCCCTGCTGGATGGCCTGGCGCACATCCATGAGGGTCAAATTGAAAATCCTCAGCTTGTCCGGATCGACGGTCACCTGATACTGGCGCACCATGCCCCCGATGGTGGCGACTTCGGCCACGCCCTCGACGCTCTGCAGCTCGAACTTCAGGAACCAGTTCTGAATGCTTGTAAGGTCGGCAATGTTGTTCTGACCGCTGCGGTCGACCAGCGCATATTGGTAAACCCAGCCAACGCCGGTGGCATCGGGGCCCAGTTCCGGTTTGGCCCCATCAGGCAATTCCCCCGACACTTGACTGAGATACTCGAGCACGCGTGACCGCGCCCAATAAAGGTCCGTGCCATCCTCGAACAGCACATAGACATAGGAGTCACCGAAGAACGAATACCCCCGAACGGTCGTTGCCCTGGGGACAGCGAGCATGGCCGTGGTCAGTGGATAGGTCACCTGGTCCTCTACCACCTGCGGCGCCTGCCCGGGATAGCTGGTCTTGATGATCACCTGAACGTCGGACAGGTCAGGAATGGCGTCCAGCGGCGTCTGGCGCAGCGAATAGAGGCCCACTGCGAGCAGCAGCAGGGAAAACAGAATCACCAGAAACCGGTTCTCGACCGACCAACGAATGATCGAGGCAATCATCAGTGCGCCTCCATACTGCGGATTATGAATCCACCAGCGTCAAGCCGTTCCAAGGTAAAGCGGACATGGTCGCCTTCCGCCATCGTGCCCAGGTCAACGGTCTCGGCAACGGACAGGTCCATGGTCATCGCCGGCCATCCCAGCGAGTCGATTGGCCCGTGGCTGAGAGTGACCTTTCGCTCTCCCGGGATGATCGCGTTGACCGTGCCCATTCCTTCATGGCGAATCGACGCTTCCGATGCCATCGGCATGTCGTGCCCTGCATGCGAGTCGTCTTCGGCGTTTGAGCCCAACTGAGTTGATGCCGCAGGGTCTTCTCTCAAAGCCCGATCACCGGTTTCAGGGGCCATGCGCAACGTCGCACCGGAGAAGCTGCTTTCTGAATCGATCAGGAATTGTCCGGAAACGACGACAGTTTCGCCGGCAGACAAACCAGAGAGAATTTCGACCTTGCCGCCACTCTCGCGGCCGCTGACCACTTGTGCCGGCTGAAACCGCCCGTCGCCTAGCGCGAGGATCACCCGTTCCTCGCGGCCGGTCCTGATCAGGGCTTCCCGCGGGATGGTGACGACTGGGCCGCCGGTGTCGGTCTCAATCCGGACCGTCATGAACATGCCGGGCTTCAGGTCACCCTTCGGGTTCGCGAGCACGGCGCGTGCGGGCACCGTTCGCGTAACCGGATTGAGATCGGGATAGACGTAGTCGATGGTGGCGGAAAAACTCGTTCCCGCTTCGAACGCGGACCAGGCCTTGACCTCTGCGCCGGGTTTTACCCGGTCCGTATCGGCTTCAAAGATATCACTGATTAACCAGACACGGGACAGGTCCGCGAGGGCCATAATCTGCGTCTGGGGCATCACATACATGCCGTCCGCGGCCTTGAGAGACGTCACAACCCCGCTGATCGGCGCGTAGACCTGGACGTAATGTGAGACCGTCCTGGCCTGTTCCAGATCGGCAATCTGACTTTCGGCAATCCCAAGCGCGCGAAGCCGCTCGCGGCTCGCCTTGATGATGGAGGCGCGGCCGCTCCTGAGCGCCTGGAGAAACTCAGCCTGCGCGTTGACCAGATCGGGAGAGTAGACCTCGAACAGCAAGTCGCCCCTGGTCACCGGTTCGCCTTCGGCACGCACCGCAAGCCGCTCGATCCAGCCGTTGCTGCGCACGTGAATCTGGGCGGCCAACTCTTCGTCGACAGTGATGCGCCCGACCGTATTGATGGTCGCATTCAAGGAGGTCGTTTCGGCCTGCGCCGTCTGGACGCCTATGTTGTTGACGATCGATGGATCGATGCGCACGGTGCTTTCTGCGCCGGTGTCTTCGCCCTCATAGACCGGGATAAGATCCATCCCCATGGGTGACTTGCCCGGCGCGTCGCGGCGGTAGTTCGGGTCCATGGGTGCGACCCAATAGAGGATCTCTTTCTCGCCAGCCGTGTTGTCGATACCCCGGCCAGCCCCTCTATCCGGTCCGCTGAACCGGGCGACTCCGAATCCAACGGCCACGCCGACGATAAGGACAAGGATGACTGTGACGATACGGCGGTTCATGACGCGTCTCCTGCCAAAAACAGCAGACGGGCTTGTGCCTTTGCGTGATCCACCTTCAGCCGCCGGAGCTTGAGCGCCGCTTCGATTTCTGCAAGCCGTGAGCGCACAAGCTCGGCAAAATCCGCAACCCGATTCTGATATCCATCGAGCGCGGCCTCGGCGTTCGCGCCCGCCCGGTTGATGACGACGTCTTCGTAGAGATCGATACGGTCTGAAAGCCGGTGCCACTCAGCCCGGGTGCGATCAGCAACCCGCTTCATCTCAAGCAGCTTTGCGGACCGGTCAAACCGTGCGGCCTCACGGTTGCGCGTCGCTGCCGCCACGCGCTTGTCCTGGCGATTGGCTGTAAAGAAAGGCAGATCGACGACAACCATCAAAGATGCAAAATCCGCGCGTCCGCCGCCCCGCACGCCATAGCCTGCATCAAGTGACCAGGCGGGTTTGTACTGTTCGTTGGCCAGGTCGATATCCCGGTTTTGGGCGGTAATCCGCGCATCTTCGATTTTGACCGCGGGATGCCCCACCAGTCCCTCCACCAGAGTGTCCTGGACGGGCGGTACGGGAAGGACCGGCAAGATGTCGGGCAACGGACGACTGGCCGGTGCACCGACAAGCCGGAAGAGGTCGGCTCTCAAAGTCTCTATCTGGCGGTCCACGTCGACGGCCCTGTCATCAACCAGGCTCAATTCCAGTTCAGCCCGCAGCAGGTCCTGGTTTGACTGAAGCCCCGTTGCAAATTGGGCCTCGATCACCTCTACGAGTTCTGCGACGGCTTCACGGCTTTCCTCAACCGAGTCACGGGCACCGAGCCAGTAATAGAGTTCGAGCCAAGTATTGCGCACATCGAGCGCAATCTGCAGTTCCTGCAACCGCTTACCGAATATTTGTTCACGCGCCTCGGCGCGACGGCGGTCACCGGTCAATGACCGTGTGCTACCGCTGGGAAATTGCTGACGCAGGCCGACCTGGATCTGGGTCATCGGCTCCTGCTCAAAGTCAAAGCTGTCGACCGGCCAATTCGCCAAGCCGAACCGCAGTTGTGGATCGGGCAATTGAGAATCCGCTACCGCTCGATCTTCGAGCGCAGCCGCGCGTTCGGTAAATCGTTGAACCGTGGGATCGTTGGCGTCCATCGCGATTGAGACGGCTTCATGGAGATCAAGCGGCTGATCACTGTCTGCGTAAGAAGGTGAAGTAAGTATGGCAGCAAGCGCTACCGCGACCGCAGCGGGACGAAACGGGCCAGTTGTCAGGTAGGTCATGGGGTCTTCCGGTTTGGTTTGCGTCAACGCGACAGTCACGTACGCTGCACCATGCAGGGCACGCCAAGCAGCCGCCTCAGGCGGCGCCGGAAGGTCTCAAAGTCGGAGTTGGGTGTGCAGTGACAGGGGCGTTTGCGCGGCCAGCAATGGCGGGGCATGGTCCGGACTGGACCTGTGTCTGGCGTATCGTGGGGCGGGTTGAGGATTTGCGACAATCGCCAGACTGAGCGCCTTGAACTCTGGCGTTATCGTCTTTGTTGCGATCTGGCTGGCATTTTCGAGCGACGTTGCAGAATCGCAATTCGGACATCCTGGGCAATCGGGAAGATCACTCGATGAATCATGGTCACACGGTGTTACGGCGCCATCAGAGGGCATCATAGAGACGTGATGAACATCGGCTGCGGAAGCGCCATTGACGCAACAGCATGGCAACACGATTCCAGCCACAAACAAGGCCAGAAAAGCTGTTACAAATGGTGACCGAAGTCCAAGCGCCAATTTTCCAAAACCTTTATTGAACTTGAACAGGGTACCCTCAGGGGGTATTTATCGTCAAATGAAAAGCGAACGACACAAATCCTGTATCACGCGCCTCCGCCGGGTCGAAGGCCAGGTCCGCGGCATCCAACGCATGATTGAGGAAGACCGGTATTGCATCGATATTCTGACTCAGATGCAGGCGGTCAAAGCCGCGTTCAAGAAGGTCGAGGACGAGTTGCTCAAAGCTCACGCCGACGCCTGCGTCGAAGACGCAATTGATAGTGGTGACCCCGCTAAGCAGCGCGACAAGTTCAACGAGTTGATCGATTTGTTCGGGAAAACCAGCCGATAAGAGCCGCCTAGTTTCTGCTCTTGTGTTCCCAGGCCAAGGTTTCAAATTCCAGCGTTGGCTCTGTCAGAGCAAACTGCTTGAGGTGACGGTGCATGGTCCGTAGCGTCTGCCGATGACGGCACTGTCAGAGTAAAACTCACAGGCTCAAATGACCTGAGAGTAGCCAATCCTATGCTGCAAGGTGACGCCACTCTGCCAGAGCAGCGGAGCGATATGCCTTGTAGTTGGTTCGGATTTCAAGATGGCGGTCGTTGTTGAAGTGGTTGTGAACTGAGGCGTGGACGGAGACGAATTTCTGCAACGTGGCCGGGCTCCTGAATTTCGCCATCGCCCGCTCTCGTCGTCGAAATGGTAAATGTGAGTTTTCTGCTCGGTTGTTGAGCCATCTACCCATCTCCTGATGAGCGGCGTTCCCAATCTCACGCAGTGCGGCGCCGTAAGAGCGAAGACGGTCTGTAACAAACACTTTCGGGCGGCCATATCGCTTCATCGCTCTGCGCAAGAACGTCAAGGCAGCCCTGCGATTGCGCCTCTTTGTGACGAAACTTTCTAGCACTTCCCCTTCGTGATCGACGGTGCGCCATAGGTAATGTGTTTCGCCATTGATCCGCACGAAGACTTCGTCCTAGTGCCAACGCCTGACGTGTTGCTGCCGTCATTTCGCGAACAGGGGGCGCAGTTGTGGCGGGGCGTCACCATGGTGGAGATCCTGCGATATTGGGGTGGAGACGAACGCAGCAGCGATTTCTCGGGGCCCCGGCATGACTTTCCCGTCTGTATCCCGGTTGCAAGCCATGCCCCCCAATGCTGCCGGCGTGGCACTTGCCGAACAACGTGTTCGCACGGCGATGCGATATCGGCGCTAAAACCTATACGTCTAGTCCCGGAGTCGTGAGGCTCAGCAGATCCTCGGCAGCTGCTCGCCGCTCAGCATGTCAATCACGCGCGCGGCGCCCAGCGCCGGCCGCATCGTTACCTGACCGGGAGGCCCGGCGCCTACAGCGCCAATGATCCGTGACCCGGAGGACACGTCGTGTTGCTTCAGGATTGCAAGCGCCATGTCGGCTTCAGGGGCCGGAATGAAGGCGATGAACCGGCCCTCGTTGGCGACATAGAGCGGATCGAGACCCAACAGCTCGCATAGGGCGTGCACATCCTCGCGGACGGGAATGGCCGCCTCGTCGCCCTCGATTGAAATCCCGGCGGTCTGTGCCACCTCGATGAGGGCGCTGGCGAGCCCGCCGCGCGTCAGGTCGCGCAGGCAGTGAATGCCGATGCCAGCCTCTAGCAGGGCCAGCACCGGCGCGGCAACCGGGGCGCAGTCGCTTTCGATCGTACTCTCCAGTCCCAAATCTTCGCGCGCGGCCATCACTGCCATGCCGTGCCGGCCGATGTCGCCGCTCAGGATCACCGCGTCGCCCGCCCGGATAGACGCCGGTAGAACCTCTGTGGTATTTACCGGGTCGCCCACACCGGCGGTGTTGATGTAGAGGCCGTCGGCATAGCCCCGCTCGACCACCTTCGTGTCTCCGGTCACGACCATGACGCCCGCGTCGCGCGCTGCGTCGGCCATGGCAGCCACGACCTGCTCCAGGGTTGCGAGCGGCAGGCCCTCCTCGATGATGAAGGCGGCGCTGATATAGCGCGGCCGCGCGCCGCACATGGCGAGGTCGTTGACTGTGCCGTTGACCGCGAGACGGCCGATGTCGCCACCGGGGAAGAACAGCGGTCGCACCACATAGGAATCCGTTGTCATCGCCGCTCGCGGGGCGAGGTCGAGGACCGCGCCGTCATGCGCCTGATCCAGATAGGCGTTGGCGAAAGCCGGCCTGAAAACCGTCTCGATCAGGCGGTTCATGGCAAGTCCGCCGCCGCCATGCGCCATCTGGATGGTATCGGCGCCGGTCCCGGGGACCGGGCAGGAAGGCCCCATGGGCCGGTCTTTCATGATCCCGTCTCCTCTTGGGCGAGCTCACGCGGGCGGTAACGGTAATAGGCCGCGCAAGCCCCTTCGGAGGACACCATGGTCACGCCGAGCGGTTGCTCAGGTGTGCAGGTGGCCCCGAAGGCCGGACATTCGGGCGGCTTCTTCTCGCCCCGCAAGATGGCGCCGCTGATGCAAGGGCCGCTCTCGTTTCTTTCGGTAACGACCGGGCCAAAGCGCATCTCCGCATCGAAGGCGGCATAGGCATCCGCCAGTCCCAGACCGCTGCGTGCGATATCGCCCATGCCGCGCCAGCGGCGGGGGATCACCTTGAAGACATCCGCCATAATTTTCTGCGCCGGGCGGTTGCCGGCCCGCCGGACAACCCGGCCATACTGGTTTTCCACCTCGGCGCGGCCTTCTTCGAGCTGGCGCAGGCACATATAGACTCCCTCGAGGATGTCGACCGGCTCGAACCCGGTGACCACGATGGGCACGCGGTATTTTTCCGCCAGCGGCACATACTCCTCCCATCCCATTACCGTGCAGACATGCCCCGCAGCCAGAAATCCCTGCACCCGATTGGCGGGCGAGGACAGCACCGCCTCGATGGCGGGCGGCACCAGCACATGCGAGGCAAGCACGGTAAAATTCGTCACCCCCTCGCGCGCCGCCTGATGCACCGCCATTGCGTTGGCCGGGGCGGTGGTCTCGAACCCCACGGCAAAGAACACCACCTCGCGGTCCGGGTTATCGCGCGCCAGTCGCAGCGCATCCATGGGCGAATAGACCACCCGAACGTCCGCGCCCCTGGCCCGGGCGGCCAGCAGGTCACCAGCATCCGCCGGAACCCGCAGCATATCGCCGAACGAGCAGAAGATGACCTCCGGCCGGTGGGCGATCTCAATCGCCTTGTCGATATAGTCAGGGGGCGTTACGCAGACGGGGCAGCCGGGGCCATGCACCAGGCTGACTCCGTCGGGCAACAATTGCTCGAGGCCATAACGGACGATCGCATGAGTCTGCCCGCCGCAAACCTCCATGAGCGTCCATGAGCGGGTGACCAGCTTGCCGATGGCCTCTGCCAGCCGGTGGGCCGCTGCGGGGTCGCGATATTCCTGCTGGAACTTCAAAGCGCGCCGCCGATCTCTTCGAGCGCCTCGAAGACGCGCCCGGCTTCGGCCTCATCAATTACCCCGATGGCGAAACCGACATGCACCAGAACATAGTCGCCTACCCGCGCCTCAGGCGCATAGGCCAGATGGATCTGTTTGACGATGCCGCCGAAATCGACGCGGCCCGTGCGTGTCAATTCGTCGTGGCCCGATATGCTCAGCACCTTGCCGGGGACCGCTAGGCACATGACGTCTCTCCCTGCCGCGCAGCCCACCACAGCTGCCCGAGCGCCAGACCGCCATCATTGGCTGGAACCTGCGCATTCCGGAATACGTCGCGTCCGCCCTTTTCGAGCGCGTCGATCGTGTGCTCCAGCAGCAAAGCGTTCTGGAAACACCCTCCTGAGAGTGCGACCCGCCGGGCGCCCGCCTGCCGCGCCACCATCGCAATTGCCACGGCAAGCCCATTGTGAAAGCCGGCCGATATCGCGCCGACCGCAACACCTGCCACCACATCCTGCAGCATCGCGCCCAGTGCCGGGCCCCAGTCGACGATCCATGGGCCGGGACCTTCGCAAAGAACAGGAAACTCGTAAACGCATGTTGCCGGATTGATGTCGGCGGCCCACTCCAGCTGACAGGCCGCTTGTGCCTCATAGGCGGCAACCGGGCTCAGTCCGGCCAGGGCGGCAATGCCGTCGAACAGCCGCCCGGCGCTGGTCGTTAGCGGCGCGTTAACACCCGTGGCGATCATGGTTCGCAGCACGCGCCTCTCCGTTGCAGAGAAAGAGGCGAGGCCGGGCAGGGCGGCATAATCCTCCATCCCCTCGCCGAGGAATTCATACAGCAAACCGACGAGCGCCCGGCGCGGCTCACGGATCGCCGCCGTGCCGCCGGGCAGCCTGAAGGGCCGCAGATGCGCAACTCGGTTCCATCCATTGGTGTTGACCTGCAGGAATTCGCCACCCCAGATCGTCCCATCCGTACCGTACCCTGTACCGTCCCAGGCGACGCCAAGGATTGGCGGCTCAAGTGCATGCTCGGCCATCACAGAGGCCACATGCGCCAGGTGATGCTGCACGCGGGTCAGCGGCAGTCCCGTCGCTTCGGCCGCACGGGTCGCGTAGTAGTCCGGATGCATGTCACAGGCGACCTGCCGCAGGCGGGTCCCGTGCAGGGATGTGAGGCTCTCGATCATGCCGTCATAGGCGTGCCGCGCCTCGGGCGTATCCAGATCGCCGAGATGCTGGCTGATGATGACGCCGTCCCGGTGGCTGATGCCAATCGCCGCTTTCAGGTTCCCGCCGGTCCCCAGAATGCCGGATTCAAGCGCGGCATCCACCGCTACGGGCTGCGGCGCATAGCCGCGGGCGCGCCGGATCAACATCGGCTTGCCGCGCACCAGGCGGGCGATGGAGTCGTCCACCGGCCTGACGATGGGCCGGTTGTGCAGCAGGAACAGATCGGCGATGCCAGACAGCCGCTGCAGCGCTTCATCGTTGCCGGTGACGATCGGCTCGTCACTAAGGTTGCCACTGGTCGCGACCACGGGACTATCCAGCTCCGCCATCAAGATGTGATGCAGCGGCGTATAGGGCAGCATCGCCCCGAGCCGGGGGTTGCCCGGCGCTACGCCCTCCGCAATGCCGCCCGTACCATTGCGCCGCAGCAGGGTGATGGGCCGCTCGCGGCCCGATAACAGATTCGCCTCAGCTTCTGACACGGCACAGCAGCCTCGGATGCTGTCGATATTCGGAAACATCAGCGCGAACGGCTTCTGCTGGCGCATCTTGCGGTCGCGCAAGCGCTGGACGGCCGCTTCGTCGCCCGCATCGACCATCAGGTGAAAGCCGCCCAATCCCTTGACGGCCACGATCTGCCCCGAGCGGATGGCGGCAGCGGCGGCCTGCAGCGCGGCGTGACGGTCCGCCAACAGCGCCCGCTCGCCGTCCCGCAGTTCAAGCCGGGGGCCACAGTCGGGACAGGCGTTGGGTTCGGCGTGAAAACGGCGGCTCGCCGGGTCCAGATATTCCGCCCCGCATGTCGGGCACATAACGAAATGGCGCATTGAAGTGCGGTCACGATCATAGGGCAAGGCTTCGATCAGGCTGAAGCGCGGGCCACAGTCCGTGCAATTGGTGAAGGGATAGAGGTATCTGCGGTCGGTCGGATCGAAGATTTCCGTCAGGCAGGCATCGCAGGTGGCAAGGTCGGGCAGCACCGATGTTTCGCCCGTCACGACGCGGATGCTTTCGCGCAGCTGAAAGTCGTTACTCCCGGTCAGCGGCACTGCGCGGGTTGCGATGCCGCGGATGATCGCATGTGGCGGCGGCGCACGCCGGACATCTGTAATGAAATCTTCAACCGCGCCCGGCGGCCCCTCGATCTCTGCGGTCACACCTGTATCGGCGTTCATGGCGAAACCGGCTAGCCCGTGCGCCCTCGCCAGGCGATAGAGAAACGGTCTGAATCCGACGCCCTGGACCGTACCGCTGATTTCCAGCCGCAGCCTGTGCGTGGCGGCAGCGGCTTCACCAGCGAGCTTGTGGGCATGACCGGTCATGGGTCAGGTGTCTCAATCTCTACGTCTTCCAGGATGATGGTCTGCGCGTTTTTGTCCCCGATGTCGTCGGACAGGGTGGTGTGAACGCGGGCGCCTTCGGCGAGGGTGTCCTTGGCGGCGATCTCGAAATGCTCGCAGAAGTGCTCATGCGACATGTGGCTCAGCGCCCCCATCCAGACGTGAATTCCGGTAATGCGTGTGGCCCCCTCGGCGCGGCCGATCTTCTCCAGCTGCCGCATCAACCCGTTCATCAGCGACGCTTCATGCATGGCCAACCTCCGGCGCCCGCGCCTCCAGTTCGGTGACGATCCGTTCGCTTACCTCGGGGACGGCGGCGGCGACCGGCGCACTGAGGCCGCAGCCGGTTTCGAACTGCTGCCCTTCCACCGCATAGACCACGCATACTGCCGGCAGCGTGCCCAGCGCGCGCGCCATCTCAATCGCCTGGGATACACCAAACCCGTGGGTGGAAACTGCAAAAACCGTCTCCGGCAGAGGCGCGTCATGAGCGGTAAAGCGATGAATGCCGCCCGGTGCGGACCCTGACGCGGCGGCATCGACGAGAATGACCGCCTCGGCACGCTCCAGATCGTCCAGCAGGGTGGTCATCTCGCCGCCATGCGCGCGGATTTGCACGGTGTCGGACAGCCGGCCGCGCAGAGAGGCCGCCACCGCCGGACCCACCCCGTCATCGCCCCGGTCCGGGTTGCCGACGCCGACGATGAGCCACTTTTCACCCATCAGCCACGATCCAGATCGAGGCGCAGGAAATGGGCCGCACAGGAAATGCACGGATCGTAGTTCCGCACGCTCTGCTCGCAGCGCCACTGCAACGCTTCGTCGGACATGGTCAACCAGTCCGGAATAAACTGTTTGAGGTCATCCTCGATGCTGGCCTGGTTCTGCGACGTCGGCGGGACGATATTGGCTTCGGTGATCGTGCCGTCGGCGTCGAGCGCATAACGGTGATAGAGCAGACCGCGCGGCGCCTCGGTTACCCCATAGCCAACCCCGGCGCGTGGAGCCACCTCGACGGCAGGCCGCTCCGGTTCTTCGTAGAGATCGATAATCCTCAGCGCCTCGTCGCAAGCGTAAAGCACCTCGACGGCGCGGACCACGATGCTCTGATAGGGATTTCGGCACTCGGGTCCAAGCCCGGCGGCCTTTGCTGCTTCCTGCGCGATGGGCGACAGCCGCCCGGCATTCAGGCTGTAGCGCGCCATCGGTCCGGTCAGATAGGCCCCCCGCCCCCTGATATGCGAACGCAACGCCGTCGAGCGCTCGATATGGGTTTCCTCGAAATGCTCCTCATATTCGTGGGCGCCGATATCGAGCCCGCGGTTCGAGACGATCCGCCCCTCGCTGAACGGATAATCACACTCATGCTGCAGACCGACGAATTCATAATCGCGCTCGCAGTCGGGGAAGTCGAAGCCCGCCACCCAGGCGGTGGTTTCCAGGGCATCGTCTCGTGCCCTTTGAAGCTGGTTTTTCAAGCCTTGAAGTTCGGCGCGGCGCGGCGCACGGTAAAAACCGCCGACGCGCACATTGATCGGATGAACCTCACGTCCGCCCAGCAGCGCAACGATCGCATTGCCCGCTTTTTTCAGCGAAAGCCCGCGGCGGACTTCGTCGCCATGCTCCTTGGCCATATCGATTGCGCTCTCATAGCCCAGGAAATCAGGCGCATGCAGCATGTAGATATGCAGGCTGTGGCTCTCGATCCACTCGCCGCAATAGAGCAGGCGCCGCAGCAGGCGGATAGGCTCCGGCACGGTGATGCTAAGGGCGTTCTCCATCGCGTAAACGGCACTCATCTGATACGCGACCGGGCAGATGCCGCAGATGCGGGCGGTGATGTCGGGTGCCTCGCTAAAGTCGCGGCCGCGCAGGAAGGCCTCGAAGAAGCGTGGCGGCTCAAAAATGCTCAGTTCCACCGCCTCGACCGTGCCGTCACGGACCCTGACCTGAAGCGCGCCTTCGCCCTCGACGCGGGCCAGGTAATTCACCTTGACCGTCTTAGTCACCATGACGGTTTCCCTCGACGCGGAACGCGTCCGCATCGCTGTTGAAGGTCCGGTAGACACGGGCGAGGTCGCGCGCGTTCATCCCCAGCCTGCCGAGCCACTCGCTCAGGGAACCGGTGTTCGGCGTTTCCTTGGGACCATAGCAACCATAGCAGCCGCGATTGTAGGCCGGACAGATCGCGCCGCAGCCCGCATGTGTTACCGGCCCGAGGCAGGGTGTGCCATTGGCCACCATGACGCACACATTGCCCGCCCGCTTGCATTCCATGCAGACGCTTTCCGCTGAAATGCCGGGCTTGCGGGCCGAAAGGAAGGCAGAGATCACTTCCAGCAACTGGTATTTGTTGATCGGACAGCCATGCAGCTCGAAATCGACATCGACATGGCGCGAGATAGGGGTCGAGGTCGACAGCGTGTCGATGAAATCGGGACTGGCATAGACCGCCGTGGCGAATTCCTCGACGTCTGAGAAGTTCCTGAGCGCCTGAATGCCGCCGGCTGTGGCGCACGCACCTATGGTGACGAGAAAGCGCGACTGGCGGCGTACGTCCTCGATCCGTCTCCTGTCTGCAGGCGTCGTAATCGATCCCTCCACGAGCGAAAGATCGTAAGGGCCCGCGACAGTGGCGCGGCTGGCTTCAAGAAAATACGCGATCTGTACCCGGTCGGTTACCGCCAGTAATTCATCTTCGAGATCGAGCAGCGACAGCTGACAGCCGTCGCAGGAGGCGAATTTCCAAACCGCCAGCTTGGGTTTTTCAGGCATTCAGAGCTCCCGCACGCTCAACAACCGGCGCAGCCGGTCATAACGAAACACCGGCCCATCCTTGCATATGAAGGTTGGACCGAACTGGCAGTGGCCGCAATGGCCGACCGCGCACTTCATGTTACGTTCCATCGACAGATAGACCCCTGCTTCCGACAGCCCGTGATCCAGCAGCGCGTTGACGGCAAAGCGCATCATCACCTCTGGCCCGCAAACCATGGCGAGCGTCCGGGCCGGGTCGAACAGGCCGGGGCGCAGCAGCGTGGTAACCACGCCCACCGGCCCGGCCCAGTCGCCGATCTTGTGATCGACGGTGATCTCGACATGAGCGGCTGTCGTTTCTCCCCACCGCGCAAGCTGCTCGCTATAGAGGATCTCCTCCGAGCTCCGTGCCCCATAGAGAAGCGTGACGCGGCCATAGGAATCCGGGTCAGCCAGCAGGCGGTAGAGAACCGGCCTGATCGGCGCCAGCCCGATCCCACCAGCGATGATTACGACGTCCTTGCCGCGCGCCTCGTCCAGCGGCCAGGCGGTGCCGAAAGGCCCCCGCAGACCCAGCATTTCTCCCGCTTCGAGCCGGGCCAGCGCGCCGGTTACGGCCCCCACGTCGCGGATTGTATGCATGAGCGCACCAGATGCATCAGCACCGCTGACGCTGATCGGCACTTCGCCGACACCCATCGCATAAAGCATGTTGAACTGCCCCGGCTGGCATGTCGCAAAACCCGTCGGCGCCTCCAGTTCCATTGTCCAGACCCCCGCCGTTTCGCCATAGCGGCGCAGGACGCGGGCCGGTATGGGAATCTCGGGGCCCGTCCGGGCTGTGGACCGCACCGCCGGGTCAGTCATGTTGTCCATAGACATCCAAAAGCTGCAGCCGCGTGGCCTGCAGCCGTTCGACGACGACAGGCATGAAGCGCATCATCATCTCGTAGCCCAGATCGTGATCCTCGTCGCATTTCCCGCGCAGACAGGCCGCGTCGAGCGCGATGGCGCGGACCGGCTCGATGGCGCGGGCGTCATGGGTCCAGCGGTATGGCGGGACCAGCCATGAGACGCCGACGATTTCGCCGGGGCCGAGGGTCAGGAAGGTAATTTCAGGTCCGCCGGGGGCATGGATCTCAAGCGCCACCTTACCTGCGCGCAACATGTAAATATCCTCGGCCGTCTCGCCCTCGCGCAGCAGAAACTGGCCCGCATCGAAACGGACGTTTTTGGCGCATCCGCAGACCAGATCGCAGAAACCCTTATCAAGATCCGCAAAGAAGGGATGCTCGCGGACAATACGCTTCAGGCCATCAGCGTGCTGTTCCTTGAAATCAGTCATCAGCCTGCCTCTCACTATCTTTAATCGCGCGCACTTCCTCGGTAATATCGATGCCTACCGGGCACCAGGTGATGCACCGCCCGCAGCCGACGCAGCCAGAGCTGCCGAACTGGTCGACCCAGGTTGCCAGCTTGTGGGTCATCCACTGACGATAACGTGATCCGGTACTCTTGCGCACGCTGCCGCCGTGCAGATAGGAGAAATCGACTGTAAAGCATGAATCCCAATGCCGGGTGCGGATGGCGGCGTCGCCGGTAAGGTCTGTTTCGTCCTTCGTGTCGGTGCAGAAGCAGGTCGGGCAGACGAGGGTGCAGTTACCGCATGACAGGCAGCGTTCCGCCACCTCATCCCAACGGGGATGCTCCAGATTGCGCATCAGCAGGGCCGGCGTGTCAGCGGCATCCATCGATCGCTGCATCTGGCGCGCCGTGCCGTCTACGACGTTCTGTGCCCACTCGATTTCCTCGGTCGTCGCGGCGCGTGCAGGCAGCTGTTCCAGAATAGTCGCACCCCGGCTGCTCCCGCTCTCGACAAGGAAAAGATGCCGCCCGTGATCGATCAGCTCCGTCAGTGACAGGTCGAACCCCTCACGAACGTCCGGTCCTGAGTCCATCGAGACGCAGAAGCATGTCCCGCCGGCTTCGCTGCAATTGAGAGCAACGATAAAATTATCCTTTCGCCGGGCGGCATAATGGGTGTCCGCGTAGACGTCGCCCATCAGCACCCGATCCTGGATCGCGATGGCCGCCAGCTCGCAGGCCCGCACGCCGAGGAAGGCATAGCGGACCTGTTCGGCGGGTGCGGCGGTGACGTTCAGCTCGTCTCCGTCGCGCGTCGCCCGCCACAGTTCCTGGCGCGGCACGTGAAGGAACTGCTTGAATGAGTGAGGCCCGACAGCATAGCCGAACAAGGCGTCATCGTGCCGCCTGTGCAGCCGGTAGGTGCCGCCATCCTGCGAGTCCGTCCAGCCCGCGGGCAACTGGTCCACCCGCGCTATTTCGTCATAGACTATTGCGGCCTCGCCCAGCGTCGGGCCAACCACCCGGTACCCATCCGCCCGAAGCCGGTTCAGGAGGACGGGGAACCCTTCTGCAGCGTCGATGATGGATAGAGGCTTGGCCATTGCCGTTCTCGCTGGTCCATGGGCGGGTTCTTGTTCCCGCCCCATGGTGTCACATCGGTGCGTTGGTGTTAAAGGCATTGTTAGGCCATGAACTCACAAATCCCTTGCAGACAAGGGGCCGTCAACACATGACAATGCCGGTTGTGGAAGTCTGGTGTCTGAAGGCGGAGTAAGTGACTTTGCCGAGGGGGTACGATGATCGTTGGCGCACCGAAAGAAATCAAAAACCATGAATACCGCGTGGGGCTTGTGCCGGAAACGGTAAGAGAGCTGACCGCCGCGGGCCACACCGTTTTGATCGAAAGCGGTGCCGGGGACGGCATAGGTATTACCAACGATGACTACCAGGCCGCGGGTGCCGAGATCGCGGATGCGGTCGCCGAAGTGTTCGGGCGCGCCGACCTTGTAGTCAAGGTCAAGGAACCACAGCCTGTCGAATGTGAGAGGCTTCGGCCGGACCAGACCCTGTTCACCTATTTACACCTGGCCGCAGATCCCGAACTGACCAAGCAACTGGCGGCAACGGGAGCGACGGCCATAGCCTATGAGACCGTTACCGATCGTTACGGCAAGCTCCCACTGCTGCTGCCGATGAGCCAGGTAGCGGGCCGCATGTCAATTCAGGTTGGCGCCCATTTCCTGGAGAAGGAGGCGGGGGGATCAGGTGTGCTGCTGGGCGGCGTTCCGGGCGTCGAGCCCGGTAAAGTCGTGATCCTTGGCGGCGGGTCCGCAGGCGCTAGCGCCGCGCGTATTTCTCTGGGTGTGGGTGCCGATGTGACCATCATCCAGCGGTCGATGGCACGCATTCAGGAGCTGGATGAGATGTTCGGCGGGCGCGTGCGCATCGTTCATTCAACGCAGGCTGCGATTGAAAGGCTCGTGCCGATGGCGGACCTGCTGGTCGGAGCTGTTCTGGCTGCGCCGGGGGCTCAAGCGCCCAAACTGGTCGACCGTGAGCTGGTTGGCGCGATGCGGCCGGGTAGTGTGATTGTCGATATCGCGATTGATCAGGGCGGGTGTATAGAAACCAGCCGGCCCACGACCCACGACGAGCCCATCTATGTCGCCGAGGGCGTGAGCCACTATTGTGTCACCAATATGCCGGGCGGGGTCGCGCGCACATCGACCTTTGCACTGAACAATGCAACACGCCCGTTTGTTCTGGCCCTTGCCAACAGAGGCGTCCGCGCCGCCCTTGACGATGATCCCAATCTGGCGAATGGTCTGAATGTCGATCGCGGATTGGTGGTCCTTCAGGGTAATGCCGACGGGTGACCCTATGGGTGGTGATCCCCTATCGGCGGCTGTGAACAGGCGATGCCCGAGGCGTGACCAAAGGGTACCGCACCGGCAGAACTTTGCGCTTGAAAGGACGTGGCGTAACAATTGCCAAGACTGGCGGCAAGAGTGATCAGCGCGTCCGTCATCTCACTGATGAACTCGACGTTAGTGAAGACGCGGTTCCCGTCATCCTGTCGCTGGTCGATCAACTCTTCGGGATGTGCCCGCGACCCTGGAACACGGGCCAAGGCGGTGGAGCAGCAGCCGACTGCAACGCAGGCCCAGACCGGCTTCTGCTGCCCCGACGGCCTCTTTGACTGTACCCACAATCTTTCCCTTAATGCCTCAATGCAGTCCCTGGAGCGGCCACCATGACGTTCTGGTGAGCGGCGGCAGCAATCTGTGACGGCTCTCAGTTCTTCGCGACCTTGATTTTTTTACCTTGGCTTCGGGCTTGCGCGGGATTGTCACGGTCAGGACGCCATCCTTGCAAGCCGCCTTGATTTTGTCCGCATCTACATCGGCGGGCAGCCGGAATGACCGCTGGAAGGAGCCATATTGCCGTTCGGATATGCGGTAACTGTCCTTCTTCTCCTCGCGCTCATCTCTCTTTTCGCCTTTGACCGTCAGGACACCCTCGCTCAGAGCCACCTCAATGTCCTCGTCGCTAATGCCCGGCATCTCGGCAGTCATGACATAGTGACCATCGTCTTCAACCAGATCGACTGCGGGCAGCTTGATGCTGAACGGTCGATCCATCCCGGCGAACGGGTCAAGTTCAATGAGCGACTTGCCCAGACGGGGCCGGCTCCAGTCGCATCACCGGGTCAGCTGGTTGACAAACGAACGCCTTTTTCAGCCGATGGCGGCCAGCATTCGCCTGAAACGGAAAAGCGCGCCGAAAAAGAACAAGGCGCCCAGGATCACAACGATCAGCAGCGACGGCCAGACAATGTCGAGCCCTGCGCCGCGATAAAGGACCGACTGCGAAAATGAAATGAAATGGGTCGAAGGCGAGAAGCTCATGACTGTCTGCAAGGCCTCCGGCATGCTGTCGAGCGGCGTTGTGCTTCCCGAAAGCAGGATCATGATGATGAAGACGGGAATCGCCAGCAGCCCGAATTGCGGCATGGTCCGTGCCAACGTGCCAAGGAAAATTCCGAGCGATGTTACCGAAAAAAGATAGAGCGCCGCGCCGCCCAGAAACAGGGGTACGGAACCCAGGATGCGTACGTCCAGCAGGCCTTGAACGACAAAAACCAGCGATAGGGCCGCAGCTGTCAGGATCACAATGCCCGTGGCCCAGATCTTTGCGAACATGATCTCAATCGGGGCGACCGGCATCGCAAGCAGATGTTCGATGGTGCCGTGCTCGCGCTCACGGATCAACGCAGCGCCGGTGAGTACAATGCCAAGAATGGTAATGCTGTTGATAATCTGCATGACAGCGGTGAACCAGCTTGCATTGAGGTTCGGATTGAACAAGACCCGAACGACGGTGTTTACGTCGTACTGCCGGCCCGCGCCCGCGCTCGTAAAGTCTAGGATTTCCCGCGTCATGATGCTGGCAACGTAGCGTGCGCCATTGCCCGCCTGTGTCATGGCTGTTGCATCGATATTGACCTGAATTACCGGACTGTTGCCGGACAAGACATCGGCTTCAAAGCGAGGGGGAATGTCGACAACGAACGTAAATCGGCCTGCATACATCGCAGAGTCAGTATCCCCGGCAGGGATCAGGACAGGCGTTTGAAAATATGGGGCGTGAATTGCTGATATGATCTGCCGCGACAGCAGCGAGCGGTCTTCATCGACGAACGCGATGGAGGCGTTGTTTACCTCGAAGTTCGCGCCCTTCGCAACGAGGTAAACCGCCGCAATAAAAGCATAGGCAATAAGCACCAGCATAACCGGGTCGGCACGCAGACTTTGCAGTTCCTTGAGCCCGAGCCGGAACGTATTTGCAAACATCCTGGTCATTGTCAGGCTTCCTGTTTGCGCAGGAAAAGAAGCGCGAGCCCAAGGAACAAGGCAGCGAACCCTGCCAGGATCAGGTGATTTGGCCACAGTTCCATCAGGCCGAGACCTTTGGTGAAGGTGCCGACGCTGATTTGCTGAAAGTAGTTGGCCGGAAAGAAGACAGCCATCGCATATGGCACGCCCTCCAGCGTCGATACGGGCTGAAACAGTCCGGAGAAATTGATTGAGGAAACGATCGACAGAATTGATGTTGCAAAGATCGCAGCAATCTGTGTGCGTACGAAAGATGAAATCAGAAGGCCGAAACCGGTTGTTGCAGCCAGATAGGCAAGGGCTCCGGCGGCAAGGGCCGCACCACTGCCTTTGACCGGTACCTGAAACAGCGTTGTCGCCAGAAGGACCAAGGTAACAAAGCTAAACAGGGAGATCGCGACATAGGGCGCCTGTTTCCCCAACAGGAATTCCAGCCTGGTGACCGGCGTCGCATAGAGATTGGTGATAGAACCGAGTTCCTTTTCTCTCACCACGCCGACCGCCGTCATCATGGCGGGAATCATGATCATCAGCAGCATGATCGTCCCCGGCACCATGGCGTGGACGCTTGTAAAGGCCTGATTGTAGCGAAACCGGGGTTCGATCCGGAACGGCTGGCGGTTCTGATCAGGCGCGGTCTGATAAGCCGCGAGACCGGATAAATAGGTGTCAATCACGCCCATGGCATAGCCGCAGGCAGTCTCGGCGCGGAACGGCAAAGCCCCGTCCAGCCAGATGCCGATCTCAGGCGTACGGCCCCGCGTGAGATCCCTGCCGAAACCGGCGGGTACTTCGATCGCCAGCAGAAGCTCGCCGGTGCTGAGCCGCCGCCCAATATCATCCGGGTCGACCAGGTCTGCACGTGCCTTGAAATAGCGTGAGCTTTCGAAACTGGCGATTAACTCGCGGCTTGCCGGCGTGCGGTCGCCGTCCAGCGCGGCAAATTTCAAGTCGTCGACGTCGAACGAGATCCCGTAGCTGAACGCGATCATCAGAATGACCGGGCCGAGCAGCGCAAACGCCAGCCGAATGCGGTCGCGCAGGACCTCGATCATTTCCCGGCGCCCATAGGCCCAAAGGCGGTTGATATCGAACATGCGCGCCGGGCGATGTGCTTGCGTAGCGACGGGGGCGGTTTCTGACGACGCTTCCTGATCCTGCCCGGTCAGCGGATTACCTGTCAGATCTTGAAGATACGCAATGAACGCGTCCTCAAGTGAGGCGACACCGCGCGCCTGGGCCAGCTCCGCTGGCGGTCCGACCGCCAGCACCTTGCCTTCATGCATCAGTGAAACGCGGTCACAACGCGCTGCTTCGTTCATGAAATGGGTGGAGATGAAAATCGTGACACCTTCGTCGCGCGACAGCTCTATCAGGAAGCGCCAGAATCTGTCGCGCGCGACGGGGTCGACGCCGGAGGTCGGTTCATCAAGTATAAGCAGTTCGGGCTGGTGGATGACGGCGATTGCAAGCGATAACCTTTGCCGAATGCCAAGCGGCAGGTCCCCGGGAAGATCTTCGCTTACCGCGATCAGGTCGAAGCGGGAGGCGACCTCTTCGATCCGGCGCCTCCGTTCTAATGCAGGAACCCGGAACAGGCGCGCATGCAAATCCAGATTCTGACGCACCGACAACTCACCATAAAGCGAGAAGGCTTGAGACATGTAGCCGACCCTTCGGCGAGTTCTCAGGTCAGACGTATCTACCGGGCTGTCAAACAGCCGTGCTTCCCCGTCTGTGGGCGCGAGCAACCCGGTTAACATCTTCATGGTTGTGGTTTTGCCGCAGCCGTTGGAGCCGACAAAACCAAAGATTTCACCGCGGGCAATGGTGAAGTTCACCTTGTTAACGGCCGTAAAATCGCCAAACCGACGGGTCAGATTGACGGCCTCAATCGTGGGGGTGTGCTCGGCTGTCGGTTGCGGCGGCACGGTCAATTGGCCCCCGGTTCCCTGTTGCGCCGAGGGCAACAAGGCGGTGAACGCTGCGTCTAGGGTCTGGGTGCCCGTCCGTTCTCTCAGGGCATCAGGCGTATCGATGGCCAGGATGCGGCCCGCATCCATGGCTATGAGTCGCTCGAAGTCGTCTGCTTCCTCCATATATGCGGTTGCGACCATGACGCTCATGTGAGGCCGGCGCTTCCTGATGCGCGCGATCAACGCCCAGAACTGTTGCCGCGACAGGGGGTCGACCCCGGTTGTCGGCTCATCCAAGATCAGGATGTCCGGGTCATGGATAAGGGCAGCACAAAGTCCAAGCTTCTGCTTCATGCCGCCGGACAGCTTTGCCATCTCCCGATCCCGAAACGGGGCGAGGCCCGTCGCCTCCAGCAATCTGTTGATCCGTGTTTCTCGTTCACCGGCCGGCGTGCCGAAGAGCCGCGCAAAGAAATCCAGATTCTCCCGTACCGAGAGACTGGGGTAGAGATTTTGACCCAACCCCTGCGGCATGTAGGCGATGCGCGCGCAGATCGAGCGGCGCATGCGCGCCTGGGTCAGATCGCCACCCAGTACGACGATCTGGCCCTGCTGGCAGCGTCTGACGCCTGCGATCAGGGCCAGCAAAGTCGACTTGCCCACGCCATCGGGACCGATAACACCAACCAACTCGCCAGCCTCGACCTGCAGACTAACGGACTCAAGCGCGATCCGCTCGCCATAGCGATGCGCGACGTCAACCAGTTGGACGGTGGACGGATCGCCAGTCGTCAATGAAGGTTGTCGGGCCAAGGCTGATCCTGCTCCAGAAGGATGTAGCCGAGCCCGGTCATCCCCGGTTTGAGCCACGGTTCACGCGCCTCCGGCGCAATCGACAGCTTTGCCCGAAACGTCATCTTCTGGCGTTCTTCGGCGGTTTCAACTTCCTTAGGCGTGAATTGCGCTTCCGGCGAAATGAAGGAAATCGTGGCTGCCAGCGGTCTCTCGGGGAATGCGTCCAGCAAGACACGCGCGGGATCGCCATGCGCAACGCGCCCGGCGATCTCAGCGGGCAAATAGACGGTCATGTAGAAATCGCTGAAATCGATAATCGTCACCACCCGTCCCCCGACGGCCAGAACTTCGCCCGGTTCTGCCAGGCGGTAGAGGACCTGACCGTCGACAGGCGAGCGCAGGGTACTGTCCTCGATGTCTGTTTGGATTTGCGCCATAACGGCTTCTGCTGCAGCTATCGCCGCTTTTCCCTGGGTGACATCTGCCTCGGCGGCTCGGCATGCAGCTTGGGCGGTCTGCACGCCCGTGCGCCGTTGGTCAACCAGTTCATCGGACACATGGCCGCGCTCGGAAAGTTTCTGAGCCCGATCCAGCTCCTTCTCGGCAAGCGCGCACTGGCTGTCGCGCTGATCGACCACCGATACGGCATGTACCACCGCAGCCTTGGCGCGCGCCAGTTGAGCCTGCGCCTCCTGGCGCCGGGCCTCCAGCGTCGCTGTGTCGAGCCGGGCAACCAGACCGCCCTTGGCGACGATATCGCCCTCGCGCACAACGACTTCCTCGACACGTCCGCCCAGCTTTGTCGCAACGTTGACCTCAACGGCTTCAATGCGGCCATTGGTCGCAAAAACTCCGTCATCGGGCTCCCCGCGAAATGCGAGCCACCAGACGGCGGCAACGGCAGCCGTGAGGATCACGGACGCCAGAAGCCAGATTCCAACCCTGGTTTTATGCGGTGAGTTTCCGGACAAAGGCGTTCTCGTGAATTCTGATCTAGCGAACCAGCGGACTGACAGAGTGATGATATCGCGGCACGGGTTTGCGAATTTGACTTCGCGCAAGATGACAAGGGAGGTGCGGAGGCAAACTTTGGAGAGCGATCCGCACGTTTTGAAGGAAAGGCATGGAAATCCCTGGACCAACTACTTCCAAGCAGGGGGTGAAGACCTGGCCCCGCCAGCAGCTATGCGTTTCAGTTTTCTAAGAACATTAGGATACTTCGCTGGCGGCCTCTGGACAGCGTGGGGCGGACGCAAGCGGATCGAAGCCAGGCAGCTCCGCAATCTGCGGCGTCTCGTGGAAAAGGCGCGCTGCAACTCCCCCTTGTTCCGCAGGCTCTACGCAGACTTGGGACCATCAAACGAGGTCAAACTGTGCGAATTACCGGTGACCCGCAAACCCGATCTTATGAGAGAGTTTGACGACTGGCTGACGATCCGTTCACTTCCCCTCAACAAGGCCCGCGATCATCTTGCGGACCTCGGGAAGATCGGCGTGCCCATCGGCGATGTTGCCGTCTTCCGGACCTCCGGGACATCGGGGGAACCGGCTGTCGTCGTCTTGCCCTCATCCTTCCTTGAGTATTCGTTTGGAATTTCCATGGCGCGCTTCGAACGGTATCACCGGAAGTTCATCCGCCAGATGCGTAAATGCGGCACAAGGGTGACGGTCACCGGTGGCAACGGTCATTTTGCCGGCGTCGGTTTCAACAGATTAGTGAGGCGTCTGCAGCCGAGGTTGGCGAGGGGACTGGCCTTCATCGAGGCCGCGCAGCCGATCGACCGGCTCGTTGAGAAACTCAACGCGATTCCGAAAGTCTCTTGCGTCGTGACCTATCCCAGCCTGCTGACGATCCTTGCCAAAGAAAAGGAGGCCGGTCGACTGAAAATCGAGCCGATCATCTTCAATACAGGGGGCGAAACCCTCACTGAGGATCTTCGCGAGCGGGTTCGCCGGGCTTTCCCCGCGCTGAAATACGGTATTCTCGACACCTATGGCTGCACAGAGTGCTTGGTAATGTCGTTCGTGTGCAGCCACGGGCGGAAGCATGTGCACGAAGATTGGGTTATCCTTGAAGCAGTCGACGAAGCGATGCGGCCCGTTCCCGACGGCACGCTGTCGGCGACAGTGCTGCTAACGGTGCTGGCGAACGACGTTCAGCCCTTTATCCGATATGACCTCGGGGACTGCGTTCGTTTCCATACCGACCCCTGTCCCTGTGGATCGCCGTTCCGCAGCTTTCAGGTGGAAGGGCGCGACGCGACGCTCGTTCGCGTGGGCGGAGTAACATTGTCGCCGCTTGTGTTCGATCTCGAGCATGGGCAGGCACGGCGCGTCCAGCTGGTCCAAACCAGCGAACGAGAGTTCGAGGTGCGAATGGAATCGGTCGATGGGACCGCGGCAGAGGGTGTCCTTCATGAAATCGTTCAGTCGGTGCAGCGAGTGTTTCGCGACAACGGCCTGAAGGACGTCGCAGTGCGAGGAAGCCAGGCGCCGCCTCAATTCACCGCGAGCGGCAAGTTCCATGAAGTATTGCCGTTGCGAGGCACCAACGCGCAGAAATGATGCTATTGGCTATTCATCAGTTGGTTTTCAGGTGAGCAGGTTAGTGTTTCCCAACTCCGCTATCCGCGGGAACAACCCGGGCTTTGCTCAGCCGTCTCGCAGCAACAATTTGACCAGTACACTAACCTCACTGGTGGCAGATCAGATAAAGGGGCCGTCAGATACCTATGCATTAGGGACCTGAGGCGCGATCCAAAACGCAGAACAAAGTTCAAGATGGAGCATGCATGACTGAAAAGGACAGCCCATTTCCTTCCGCTCAGCAGGATCTTGAGGCTGCGGAAAGCAAGCAGGACATCCCGCAGACCCGGTCTCCCAGTTACCGTCTGGCCTTTGCTGACACTGATTTCATGCTGCGCGATGAACTGCGCGGGGTCCGCCTGGAGGTCGAGTTGCTGAAGGCGGATCTGGCGCTCGACGACGCCGGCATCGACTCGACGATTGTCGTTTTCGGAAGCGCCCGGGGGCCCGCTCCGGACGAGGAAGGCGGCGGACAACCGGGTGAAAAGCACGAAGACTATAGAGCCGCTCGTCGGTTTGCCCGGCTTGTCGCGGAATCACCGCCTGTGGCCGGACAGCGCTTCGTCATCGCGACAGGCGGCGGCGAGGGCATTATGGAAGCGGCCAACCGGGGCGCCAGCGACGCTGGCAAACCGACGATCGGGTTCAACATCGTTCTGAAGACGGAACAGGCACCAAACCGCTTCATTACACCTGATCTGTGTTTTCAGTTTCACTATTTCGGTTTGCGCAAGATGCACCTGCTGATGCGGGCCAGGGCGCTGGTCTGCTTTCCGGGCGGTTTTGGAACGCTGGACGAACTGTTCGAGACGCTGACCCTGATTCAGACTGAAAAGGTCGCGCCGATGCCCGTACTGCTGTACCGCGCCGCCTGGTGGAAACAGTTGATCAACTTCGATCTCTTGGTTGATCAAGGTATGATTTCGTCGGAAGACCTGAAAATTTTTCGGTTTGTCGAAACCGCTGACGAAGCCTGGGCCATTATCCGGGACTTCTATGAGACTCGTGCGCCGACTGTTGCCGACGAGGTGTAGCGGGGCGGTCGGGCGTCTTTCTGAGAAAAGGAGTATGCGTGAGCTTAAGTCTAACGTTTCTTGGGGCGGTCGGAACGGTCACCGGCTCAAAGTATCTTGTTGAGGCCGGGCGGCGAAAATTTCTTGTCGACTGTGGCCTTTTCCAGGGATTCAAACAGCTTCGTCTGCGTAATTGGGCACCTCTTCCGGTCGATCCGGCGACGATAGATGCTGTCATTCTGACCCACGCCCATATTGACCATTCCGGCTATATCCCGTTGCTGGTGAGAAACGGTTTTAGCGGACCGGTACTCTGCACAGACGCGACACGTGATCTGTGTGCAGTCCTTCTTCCAGACAGCGGGTTTCTGCAGGAGAAAGACGCCGAATACGCCAATCGCCACGGCTTCAGCAAACACACCCCGGCAAAACCGCTTTACACTCAGGTCGACGCTGAAAAGTGCCTGGAAAGCTTTCATCCCTGTTCGTTTCAGGAAGATCAGCATTTGCCTGGCGGGGCCAGGCTGCGGTTTCAGCACGCTGGCCATATTCCCGGCGCTGCGATCGTCGAATTTGAATACAAGGGACAAAAGGTCGTCTTTTCCGGCGATCTGGGCCGTCCTTCGAGTGCGACCATGGTCGACCCCCAGCCGATAAGGTCGGCGGACTATCTCATCATGGAGTCAACGTATGGAGACAGGGTGCATGAAGTTCTTGATCCCGAGGACGCGCTTGCCGATGTGATAGTGCGCACCGCCGGTCGTGGCGGTACCGTCCTGATCCCGTCATTTGCCGTAGGGCGTGCGCAAACGCTGATGTTTCACTTATACCGGCTGAAACTTGCCGGCCGCATTCCCGACTTGCCGGTTTTTCTCGACAGCCCCATGGCGGTGAAAGCGAGCGACATTTTTGTAAAACATCACAAAGACCTTCGCCTGACCGACGCTCAGGCGCGTGCTGCGTGTAAGGTTGCGGACTATGTGAAGGATGTCGATGGCTCGAAGGCGCTGGATACTGACCCGATGCCCAAAGTCATCATCTCGGCGAGCGGCATGGCCACCGGTGGGCGTGTGCTCCATCATCTCAAGGCCTTCGCGGCAGACGCGCGCAACACCGTCCTATTTGTCGGCTTTCAGGCCGGCGGCACGCGCGGCGAAGCAATGGTAAATGGTGCAGAGTCGGTAAAGATTCACGGTCGATACATTCCGGTCAGGGCGGAGGTCCAGAATCTGCAGATGTTGTCGGCCCATGCGGATCAGACGGAACTCCTGACGTGGCTGGGCCACTTCGACCGGCCGCCGGGAACCACCTACGTCACCCATGGTGAACCAGCGGCTTCCGATACGCTTCGCCACTGCATCGAGGAGCAGCTTGGCTGGGACTGTATTGTTCCAGAATACCGTGATCGCTATGACCTGATTAGATGATGAGGGTCTTGTGAGCGGCTGCTGTTTGATAACGACAAGAAGAGCGCGATTTGTCCGACGATCGTCGGAACAACACTCATCGAGCCAATCAACGCCCAACCATTAAGGTCCGGGGGCGAAATTTGCAGAACCTCGGCGACAACCGGAATGTAGACGGCGACTGTTATCAGCACGATACAAATGAAAAGTGCCCTCCAGATCCAGGGGTTCGCGGTGATCTCGTTTCTCAGAGCTGTTGAGTTGCGCCCCCGCATATTGAAAACATGCCAGAGCTGGGCCAGGGCCAGCGTGAGAAAGGAAATTGTCACGGCCTCGCGTTCGGTAGACTGTAGCCAGAATATGGCCAAACTGAACGCGGTCATGACGCTGAAGGTGATCAGCGCGCCGTAGACTGCTATTGCCGTCCATTGACGCCGCGTCAGGATGCCGTCCGCCGGGTCGCGCGGCGGCCTTTTCATGACCCCGGGCTCGCCTTCGCCGGCGCCGAGCGCAAAAGCCGGGAATACATCAGTCACCAGATTGAGAAACAAGATTTGAAGGGGTTGGAGCGGCAGCGGCAGGCCACTGACCGCCGCGACCGAGACAACCAGGATTTCGCTGAGGTTGCAGGACAACAAGTACACGACGAATTTGCGAATATTGCCGAATATGACCCGGCCCTGTCCGATTGCCGCGACGATGGACGTGAAGGCGTCATCACGCAGCACCATATCGGCGGCCTCCCGCGCGACCTGGGTGCCTCGCTGGCCCATGGCGACGCCGATGTCCGCCTTCTTTAAAGCCGGGGCATCGTTTACACCGTCGCCGGTCATGGCGACGACGTGCCCTTGCGCCTGAAACTGGTCAATCAGGTCAAGTTTCTGTTTTGGGCTAACCCGGGCGAAGACTGACGCGGACAAAATCTGCTCGCGGCCGGCTTTGTCTGCCATCAGGACGTGCAGGTCGCTGCCGGTGATTGCCTGAGTGCTGCCGTTCGCTTCGAGCCCTAGAGATTGCGCAATATGGGTGGCGGTCGCTGCTTGATCACCGGTGACCATGACGACTTTCACGCCGGCCCCTTGGCAATCTTGTATTGCCTGGCGAACATCGCTCCGTGCCGGATCTTCCATGCCGATCAGGCCAATCAAGATCAGATCCTGGTAAGGCGGCATCTCGACGTTGGTAACCAGCTTTTCGGCGACGGCCAGGACACGCATACCCTTTGCGGCGAGCATGTTGTTCGCGTCGTGCCAGTATTGCGTCAGCGCGTCGTCCAAGAACGTCGGGCCGTCTTCTGACCAGACTTTGGTCGACGCCTTGATGATCGCCTCGGGCGCGCCTTTGACAGCGACACGAAAACACGTGCCATCCGCGTGGTAAGTGGCCATCGACTTGGTTTCCGGGTCGAACGCCTCCTCGCGGACCTCCGGATAGTCGGCCAGCAGAAGATTCCGGTCGATACCGTTTTCTGACGCCGCTGCAAGCAGGGCAAGCTCCATCGGATCACCGAGGCCTGAGGCACCCTTAGACGGCGCCTGATCCAGTTCTGCATTGCTGCACAGGGCGGCAATTCGAAGGGCTTCGACCAATGCGGGATCGCGTGCGGGATGCGACGGCGGATCTGGTGTGCCGCGCCTTCCTGTTTCAACGGAAATCGGCCCTTCTGCAAGAAAGAGCTCTGTTACGGTCATTCGGTTTTCGGTCAAAGTGCCTGTTTTGTCGGTAAAAATCACCGTCGTTGCACCCAGGGTTTCCACTGCGGATAGCCGCTCGATCAGCACGTTACGTTTCGCCATGCGCAACATGCCGCGCGCCAGGGCCAGCGTTGCGACGATCGGAAGGCCTTCGGGGACCGCTGCGACAGCAAGCGCAATACTCGTCTCGAGCATAAGCAGCGGGTCTTTGCCAGAGGCTATGCCCATGAAGGCTATGAGCAGAACCATGGCAAGCGTCACCCACAGCAATTGGCGACTCAGGCGATCAAGTCTCTTTTCAAGCGGTGAGACAGCGGCCTCGGCTTCTTCCGCCAGACTCGCGATTTGACCGAGTTCGGAATGGGTCCCGGTGGCCACAACGATTCCACAGCCCGTGCCTCGGGTTGCGGCCGTGCCCTTGAAGGCCATGTTGGCGCGCTCGACGAGAGGCGCATTTGCGGGCAACGGGTCAACGGATTTGGAGACCGGCAGCGATTCACCCGAAAGGGTGGACTCGTCGCACTGCAGGTTAGCGGCCTCGGCGAGGCGCAAATCTGCTGTGATCACGTCCCCTGCGTCCAGCAGGACGACATCGCCGGGAACCAAGGCTTCGGCGGGAATCTCCTGCGTGCGTCCGTCACGCATCACGCGGGTTGTGACCGTTGCGAGCCGCCGAAGGGATTCCATCGACCTAACAGCTCTGATCTCCGTCGTAAAACCGATTGCGCCGTTGATCAGGATGACGATTGCAATGGCCCAGCCTTCTGCCCATTCGGTTAGCGCAAATGACAACACTGCTGCTGCGATGAGCAGCCAGATGATCAGGCTCTTCAGCTGGTCAAACGCAATTGACCACGCGGATTTCGGCTTTCGGTAACGCAGCCGATTTTCCCCAAAGCGCAATCTTCGATGCAGCGCGTCTTCTGACGACAGCCCGGAAAGCGGATCGACGGCCAGTCCTTCGACAACTTCCGACGCAGTGAGTGTGTAAGGCCGGTCAAGGGCGGGAAGGGGGTGGGTTGCGTTTCTGACCCTCATGCTGACCGTGGCTCATTTGACAATGAATGCGCCAATGTTACGGCGTTTTTGGCATCACCGACTGTACGTAGTTTCCGAAACAGCCGGTGAAGCCGACGCGACTGAACCCGTATGTTACGGGCATTCAAACGAATGTTTCAGACTGTTTTACCAACCGGTCTCAGCGACTGTGGCCTGCGATGTAATCCACACAGCCGCCTACTGTCATCAGTCGCGGATAGTCGGCTTCGGGAAATTCAAGCCCGGTCGCCTCATGAAGCGCCGTGATAAAATTGAGAAAATCCATGGAATCGAGTTCGAATTGGTCGCGAAAAGATTCATCCGGCGCGATCGGCTCGCCCCCAATCTCCGGGGCGACGTCCTTCAGCTTGCTTTCGACCAGTGCTCTGATGTCATCGCGTGTCATAGCTCCTCCGGCTTGCTCAGTTGCCGGGCCACGAACTCAAGGAAGCGGCCACCGTCGCGGCCGTCGCTGGCGCGATGATCGCCGCCCAGGGTCATTGTGATTACTGGCCTTGTTTCGATCTCGCCGTTGACCGACCAGGGCCGCTTGACGAATGAGCCCAGTGCCAGGATGCTGACCTGCGGGGGCGATATCAGCGGCGTCATGCTCTCGATCCCGCCTTCGCCCAGGCTGGTAACGGTAAAAGTGCCGCCGGTCAGCTCCACACGGCGAATGCGTCCCGCCCGGGTGCGTGTTGTCAGGTCTCGAAGGGCTGCCATCAGTTCGCTGGCGCTCTTGTCCTGCGCGTTCTCGATTGCCGGTGCCACCAGTCCGCCACCGCGCAGCGCGATCGCTGTACCCAGGTGTATGTCCTGACTGGGCCGGAACGAATCTTCCATCCAGTGGCCGTTCAACGCAGGGACGTATTTCAGTGCGGCTACTGCTGCTTTCATGATCGGTATGACAGGCAACAGCCGTTCACCGGGCGGCCGGTCTGCGTTGTAAGCTGAAATCCAGTTCAGGAGGGGTGTGGCGTCGATAGTGTTGGAGACATAATAGTGCGGAATGTCCCGGTTTGACCGTGCCATGGCCGCGGCGATCGCACCGCGCAATGCTTCGGCCTCTGTGCGTTTTTTCCGCGGTACCGGCGTGTCCGCGACCTGACGCTCCACATCTTCGAGCGTGATCGCGCCGTCGCGTCCGGTTCCTTCTACGGTTGTAATGTCAATGCCGGCTTCCTCGGCGTGCCGGCGCGCCGCCGGTGAAATTCGCACGCGGCCGATATGCGGCCGGTCCGGCCTGGACGATACAGCTGCAGGCGCGCGCCGGGCGGCTGCTGGAGCGGGGGCAGGAGGCGCAGACGGTACCGTCGGTTTTTTTGGTTCGCTGTCGCCCCGGATAAAGGCGAGCACATCGCCCACCTCGTAGCGAGCACCCAGTTCGCCGCACAGCTGGTCGATGACGCCGCTCTGGAAGACCTCGATTTCAATTGCACCCTTGTCGGTTTCAACAACAGCAATAAGGTCGCCGCGGTCTACCGCGTCACCTGGCTGCTTAAGCCATTCGACCAAAACGCCACCGGTCATATCGGCGCCCAGTGTCGGCATGCGAAACTCAGCCATGGCTGCCCAACATGGCCTTTACCGCCACCACAATGTCATTCGATAACGGGATTGCAGCTTCTTCCAGATGGCGTGGATAGGGAATAGGCACCTCGGCGGTACATAGCCGCTCAACCGGGGCATCAAGTTCATAGAACGCCTGTTCCATAATCCGTGCGCTGATTTCAGCGGCAAAACTGCCGCTGCGCCATTCTTCGGAGATCACCAGCGCCCGGCGGGTTTTCGTCACAGACTCGATGATCGTGGCATCGTCCAATGGCCGCAGCACACGCAGGTCGACCAGTTCACAGGATATGCCCTCTGCTTCAAGCACGTCTGCGGCCTCGAGCGCCCGTGACAGGCAGCCGCCGAAGGTAATGATACTGACATCTGTTCCGGCCTTTCGGATCCTGGCCTTCTCGATCTCGACCGGGAAGGCGTCGGGCAATTCGCTCTCAACGCCATAAAGGGCAGTGGGCTCAAAGATGATCACGGGGTCAGGGTCTGCCAGCGCCAGGGTCAGCATGCCACGTGCATCTTCGATCGTCCCGACGCTCAACACTTTAAGGCCCGGAACGTGGGCGTAGTAGCCCTCTAGACTGTGCGAATGTTGCGCGGCGAGTTGGTGGCTCGCCCCCGTTGCCATTCGGACGACCAGAGGTACGGAGAACTGGCCGCCTGACATGTGGCGGATCGTTGCCGCGTTGTTGACGATCTGATCAAGCGCCAGCAGGCTGAAGTTGACGGTCATGATCTCGACGATCGGGCGCATCCCGCCAAGCGCCGCGCCCACGCCAGCCCCTGTGAAGCCGGACTCGGACAGGGGTGTGTCGCGGATGCGTTCCTCACCGAACTCTTCGAGCAGGCCTTTCGAGCAGGCAAACGCCCCGCCGTAACGGCCGACATCCTCGCCCATCAGGAAGACCCGCTCGTCCTGCTGTAACGCGTCGCGCATCGCCTCCCGGATCGCTTCGCGAAACGTAATCGTCGGCATCAGATATCCTCCGCCGGGGTATAGACATCCTTCAAGAGGTCCTCGACCGGTTCCCAGGTGCCGTCCTCGGCGAAAGCCACCGAGGCGTCGACTTCAGCCATGACTCCCTCTTCCAAACTGTCGATGGTCGCCTGGTCGATCAGGCCCGCCTCTTCGAGCCGTTTGGCGAATGTGAGCAGAGGCCCCTTTTTCTTCCATGCCGCGACCTCGTCCTTGGGCCGATAGAGCTCGGCGTCGAACATCGAGTGGGCGCGAAACCGATAGGTGCGTGACTCGATGAAATAGGGTCCGCCCCCGGCGCGGACTTCTGTGGCTCCCCGGCGCGCGGCTGCCTCGATGGCGAGGACGTCCATGCCATCGACAGCTTCGCCGGGAATGCCATAGCTCTCAGCATGGCGGACGATGTTTGGTTCCGACTCAGAGCGCTCCAACGCCGTGCCCATGGCATAGAGATTGTTTTCGCAGACAAACAATATTGGCAGCTGCCATAGAGCGGCAAGGTTGAGGGATTCGTGGAATTCACCCTCGGCTACCGCGCCCTCGCCGAAGAAACAGCAGGTGATGCGGTCCAGCCCGCGCATTTTATCGGCGAGTGCGAGACCGACGCCAATGGGCAGCCCTCCGCCGACGATGGCATAACCGCCATAGAACCGTGTCGGTGCATGGAAAAGGTGCATCGATCCGCCACGGCCGCGGCTGCTGCCTTCCTGTTTGCCATACATTTCAGCCATTACCTCGCTGGCAGGGACGCCGCGGACAAGGGCGTGGCCATGCTCCCGGTAGGTCGCGACCACGGCGTCATCCGGCATAAGTGCTTGCATGACACCGACGGCGTTGGCCTCCTCGCCAATATAGAGATGCATAAAGCCGCGGATCTTGCCGGCGCTATAGAGCTCCGCGCACTTTTCTTCGAAACGGCGGATCAGCAGCATCTGGCGGTAGAGCTCGAGCGCGTGTTCGCGGCTGACGTCATTCAGTGCTGGATCGGTGAGGTTCATTTGGACCGCTCAAGGGTCGAAAGGTCACCTTCGGGCAGCCCTAGCTCACGCGCCTTGAGAAGCCGGCGCATGATCTTGCCGCTCCGGGTCACCGGCAAATTGTCACGGAAAGCAAGGTCTCTGGGCGCGATGGCGGGGCCCAGTTTCTTTCGGGCATGACCGATAATCTCACGCTTCAGGCTTTCGCTCGCCTCATAGCCGGCGTTGAGCGTGACATACGCCTTCACCACTTCACCTGCGACGTCGTCCGGCAGGCCGACGACTGCGGCTTCGGCAACCGCCGGCAGTTCCATCAGCGTGCTTTCGACTTCAAACGGTCCGATCAAATGCCCGGCCGACTTGATGACGTCGTCGGCGCGGCCGACGAACCAGTAGTAGCCGTCGGCGTCACGCCGCGCGACATCGCCTGTCAGGTACCAACCGTCCTGAAAGCATTTGTCGTAGCGCTCCTGCTGGTTCAGATAGGTGCGGAACATGGAGGGCCAGCCCGGCTTCAGGACCAGTTCGCCCTCGCGGTCGGGTTCATTGATCACCTTGAGGGTGCCGCCGTCATGCTCCACGATCGCAGCCTCGATACCGGGAACGGGACGGCCCATCGAGCCCGGCTTGATGGCGCTTGCTGCGTCATTGGCGATCATGATGCCACCCGTCTCGGTCTGCCACCAATTGTCGTGGATGATTTTGCCAAGCACACGGTCGCCCCAATGGACCGCTTCCGGGTTCAGTGGCTCGCCAACGCTTGCAACAAAGCGTAGCGTCGACAGGTCGTATTGCTTTGGCACGTCGTCGCCGGCCTTCATCAGCATGCGGATGGCCGTCGGGGCCGTATACCAAACAGTAACCTTCTGATCCTGCAGGATCTGGTACCAGCGCAGTGCATCGAAGTCGGCCTGATCGATGACCATTGTGGCGCCAATAACAAGCGGTGCAATAATGCCGTAGGAGGTTCCGGTCACCCAGCCGGGGTCGGCGGTGCACCAGAAAACGTCCTTCGGTCCTAG
Source organism: Alphaproteobacteria bacterium (assembly GCA_046290575.1). Taxonomy (GTDB): domain Bacteria; phylum Pseudomonadota; class Alphaproteobacteria; order SMXS01; family SMXS01; genus JANQQJ01. Next base: position 894,527 of record JBKAGX010000001.1, read on the forward strand.
GTCAAGCGCGTAGCGGGCCGTCGCATAGTGAACAAGCGCTGCCTCGTGAACGTGAACCGCCCCTTTGGGTGTGCCGGTCGTGCCGCTGGTGAAATGGAGGATAGCGATATCTTCCGCCCGGGTCGGGACGCCTTGAAAGCTTGTGTCGGCTTGGGCCATAAGCGTGTGCAGGTTGTCCGTGTCATCACCCTGATCCGGCGCCTCTTCGTCTGGAACCAGCAGCACATGTTTGAGGCTTTCAATCTTATCGTGGATAGGCGCTACCTTGCGGCGGTAGAGCCTGCCGGTGGTCACCAGCACCTTCGCGTCACCCAGCGTCATCCGTGTTCTAATGGGCTCTGGCCCGAAGGCGGAAAACATCGGGCTGAAAACGCCTCCGGCCTTGAAAGTGCCGAGCGCCGCCACGTAGAGCTCTGGAATCCTCTCGGTCAATGCAAACACCGCATCGCCCTTTAGAACTCCCAATGACATCAGCACGTTCGCAAAGCGGTCTGACTGTTCCTTCAGCTCTGCATAGGTGATGTCTTTGGTTTCGCCCGTCCGGCCCAGCCACCGCAGGGCGACTTTGCCGCCGCGGCCCTGTTCGACATGCCGGTCGACCGCGGCATACGCGATGTTGAACCCGTCGGCGCTGGCGCCACCCAATTCCCCGCGGACTGCCGACCAACTAAAAACGGTGCTGTCCTGATCCATGGAATCGCCTTGCCTTCAGCGTCAGTTCTGAAACTCATTTCATAATGATCTGCCTGGAAGGGCCGTAACTTGACCATAGTCAAGGAGACGCTCCATCAAGGACGCAAACATCCATGTTCGACAGCCAGGTGAGTTTCCATGCAAGACGGCAATCTCCACATCTCAAGAATCGTCTCTGGCATCCAGATGTCGGCGATCAAGAAGATGGCGATGCGAAGCGCCGGAACCGAAGGTGCGGTCTCTTTGGCTTGGGGTGTCCCGTCCTTTGAGACGCCGCTGCATATCCGTGCGGCCGTTGAGCGAGAACTCGAAAGCGACCCTGACATCGGCAAATATTCTCTGCCCGACGGCCTTACAGAACTGCGTGAGCTTGCTGCGGCAAGGCACCGCAGGGCAACCGGGATCGATGCCGATCCCGACGAGAACCTCATGATCACCGCGGGCAATACGCAGGGGATCAATGCTCTGCTTCACGTCCTGATCGACCCCGGAGACGAAGTCATCGTGACCGATCCCGGCTTCGCGTCTCACATTCAACAAACGCGGCTGTGCGGCGGAACTCCCGTTTACTGGGCGATGGATGAAGCCAGGGGCTGGGCGCTCGACGTCGACGCACTCGGTGAGCTTGTTACGGCACGCACCAAGGCCATCGTTCTGGTGTCGCCGTCCAATCCGACAGGCAAGATTTTCTCCGAAAACGAATTGCGGCGTATCGGCGATATCGCGCTTGCGCGCAATCTGATCATTCTTGTCGACGACCCGTACTCGCACTTCACCTATGACAATCGAGACCGTTTCTTCAATCTGGCCAGCGTCGAGGCGCTGAAAGACAATCTCGTTTACATGTTTACCTTTTCCAAGGCCTTCGCCATGAGTGGTTGGCGGCTCGCTTACATGGTGGCGCCTGCATGGCTAAAGCAGCAGCTGCTCAAGGTGCATGATTCCACCATTATCTGCGCGCCACGTATCTCCCAGGTTGCCGGCATCGCTGCGCTCAAAGAAGAGGTGCACCAGCTGCGCGGCTTCGAAGAAGCGCTGGCCGGGCGGCGACGCCTGATCTGTGAGCGGCTCGACGCGGTCTCTCATGTTTTTCAGTATGTCAGGCCGGAAGGTGCGTATTACGTTTTCCCAAAGATCCTCGCCACCCACAGCACGTCTGTCGACTTCGCCATAAGGCTCCTGGATGAGGCCGGCGTCGCGGTCACCCCCGGCAGCGCGTTCGGGCCGGCTGGCGAACATCATCTGCGGATGGCCTATTGCGTTGATGAAGACACCATCAACCTCGCCTTTGACCGGATCGAGGTATGTTTTGGGCGGACGACTTCTTGACCGGGCGCGCCAATGTAAGATCGTGGCCCGTGTGCGTCTTCCGGGCGGCAATCGCGTCATCAGTTTCTATGCGTCGGTTTCCAGGTCCATCTTCAGGGACAGGAGTCGGAGAGGCACTGTCAGAGCAAACTGCTTGAGGTGACGGGGCACGGTTCGAAGCGTCTGCTGATGCTAAGTCCTTACCGCTATTTCAAGACATTACCTGAAATCATCCGGCTTGCTGTGATGATGTACGTCCGTTTTTCGTTGTCACTACGTCAGGTCGAATATCTCCTGCGCGAGCGCGGCATCGATATCAGTTATGAAACGGTGCGGTTCTGGTGGAACCGTTTCGGACCACTATTCGCTGCAGAAATCAGGAGGAAGCGTATTGCTTCATATCGGTGCTGGCCGCAATGGCGGGGGCATTTGGACGAGGTCTTTGTGTGGATCAATGGGGAAACTCATTATCTTTGGCGTGCTGTGGACCACGAAGGTGAAGTGCTGGAATCCTATGTCACCAAACATAGGAACCGTCGGGCTGCATTGAAGTTCTTGCGCACAGTGATGAAGCGGTATGGCCGTCCAAAAGTGATCGTTACCGACCGCTTTCGGTTTTACAGCGCCGCCATGCGTGAGATTGGAAACGCTGAATGCCAGGAGACGGGTCGTTGGCTCAACAATCGGGCCGAGAATTCACATTTACCATTCCGGCGACGAGAGCGAGCAATGGCCAGATTCCGAAGCGCAAAGTCGCTTCAGAAATTCGTTTCAATTCACGCCTTAATCCACAACCACTTCAATAAGGACCGTCATCTGGAAGGGCGGGAAGTTTTCAAAGCCCGCAGGGATGAAGCACTCGTTGAGTGGGGTCAACTGGCGGCTTAGGACGACTTGAATTCAGCCTTCTCTGTGCATGCTGGGTTTCTTCTGACAAAGCCTTGCAACCAGTTGAAAGCACGCCCCTTTTTTGACGAGTTTCCTGCTGGGGAGAACAGGGAGCTAGTTCGACAGAACAGAGAATTCCATCTCGGCATCAAAGAACCACTTTGTATCGCGCCAGCGTCGACCGAAAAAGACAATGCTTTCCACGGCCCATGTTGATTTGGTTTAGGCCAAATTTTTGACAAATTTGACAGATAGGTCTTTCAACTCGAAGACGAATCGCGTAGCGATTTCTGCACCTATTTCACTTCCGTTTCATTAGGTCTCTTATTTTGGACAAATTAGCCGAAGAACCGCCTGGGCCTCCGATCGGGCCTGATACGGGTCTTTCCTGCCTTGTGACGATTCTCAAGTTCCTCAAGAAACCGGCGGACCCGGAACAGATCCGCCATCAGCTGGGCAAGGGTACCGAGCGTTTGACCGCAGAGGATCTCCTGCTTGCGGCAAAGACAGTTGAGATCAAGGGCCGGATCGTTAGTACCGTTTGGGATAAGGCGGCAAAGCTGCCGCTGCCTGCTATTGCTGAAGCTAAGGATGGCACTTTTTTCATCCTCGCCCGGATTGCCGACGGCAAGGCGCTGATTCAGTCGCCGCTGGAGCAGGGCCCTCGGACGCTTTCCCAAGATGACCTTGAGCCGTTGTGGACAGGCCGCCTTGTCCTGCTGGTGACGCGCGAGCAGATTGCGGGCGATGCGCGCAAGTTCGACGTCACCTGGTTCATTCCTGCCATCGTCAAGTATCGCAAGTTGCTGGGCGAGGTGATCCTCGCCTCATTCTTCCTGCAGCTGTTTGCGCTGATGACGCCGCTGTTTTTCCAGGTGGTGATCGATAAAGTCCTCGTCCACAAGGGCCTTACCACTCTCGATGTGATGGTCTTTGCGCTGATTGTTGTGACCATCTTCGAAGTCGTGGTCGGCGCGCTTCGCATGTATGTGTTTTCACATACGACCAACCGGGTTGATGTCGAGCTGGGCTCTAAGCTTTTCAGTCATATGACAGCACTACCGCTATCCTATTTCGAAAGCCGGCGGGTGGGTGAGACGGTGGCGCGCGTGCGTGAACTAGAGAACATCAGGGACTTCCTGACCAGTTCGTCGGTCACGCTGCTGATTGACTTGTTCTTTACCGTAGTCTTCCTGGCGGTGATGTACTTTTACTCACCGACCCTCACCTATATCGTGTTGGCTTCGCTCCCCTTTTACATCGCGATCTCGGTTTTCATCACACCGCTCTTGCGTGAACGGCTGGAGGAAAAGTTTCAGCGTGGGGCCGTCAATCAAGCGTTCTTGACGGAGTCAGTCACCGGCGTTCAAACGCTGAAGGCCATGGCGGTGGAGCCGCAGATGCAGCGGCGCTGGGAAGACCAGCTGGCGGGTTATGTCACGTCCAGTTTCCGGGCGAACATGCTGGGTAACATCGGCAGCCACGGGGTTCAGCTGGTCAACAAGATTACCCTGGCCCTGACGCTGTATTTCGGGGCCAAGCTGGTGATCCAGGGCGATCTTACGGTTGGTATGCTGGTCGCCTTCAACATGTTGTCGAGCCGGGTCAGCCAGCCTGTGCTACGCCTGGCGCAGCTGTGGCAGGACTTTCAGCAGGTGCGTATCTCGCTGGCGCGGTTGGGAGACATTCTGAACTCGCCGACGGAGAACACCTATAACCCCAACCGGACGACCTTGCCAACCCTGGCCGGGAAGGTCGACTTCGAGGGGGTCACGTTTCGCTACCGGCCCGACGGGCCAGAGGTGCTCCGGCGGATCGACCTGACCATCCCCGCCGGGCAGATTATCGGCATCGTGGGGCCCAGTGGATCGGGCAAGAGCACGCTCACCAAACTGGTGCAGCGGCTTTACGTGCCTGAGAGCGGGCGGGTGCTGGTCGACGGGGTCGACCTGGCGCTGGTTGACCCGGCGTGGCTTCGCCGGCAAGTCGGGGTCGTGCTGCAGGAGAACATCCTTTTCAATCGCACGGTCCGGGAAAACATCGCGCTGTCGGACCCCAGCCTTGATATGGACAATGTGGTGCGCGTGGCCGAGATGGCCGGGGCGCATGACTTTATCCTGGAGTTGCCGGAGGGCTATGACACGCTGATCGACGAGCGCGGCGCCAATTTATCCGGCGGTCAAAGACAGCGTATCGCGATCGCCCGGGCACTGATCACCAATCCGCGCATCCTGATCCTGGATGAGGCAACGAGCGCACTGGATGCGGAATCTGAAGAGATCATCCAGCGCAATCTGAAGGACATGGCCAAGGGCCGCACGGTGATCATTATTGCCCACCGGCTGTCCGCACTGCGCCAGGCCCAGCGGATCATAACCGTCGAGCGGGGATTGATCGTTGAAGATGGCACCCATGAACAGCTGCTGGCCGCCAATGGCCGCTATGCCGATCTATACAAGCGCCAGATGCGCGATTATTTCGGTGAGGAGGTGGAGCGTGTTTGAGGGGATCAAGCGCCACGTGTCGATCTTTCGCGAATCCTGGAAGCAGGACAAGGAGGCGGCCAAACACCGCAAGCCGGTGATAGAACCAGACTTCCTGCCCGCCGCGCTGGAAGTTCTCGAAAAACCGGCATCGCCGCTGGGGCGCACAATTGTTTACACCATCATCGCCTTCTTTTTGATCGCGATTGTCTGGAGTCTGGTCGGCAAGATCGACGTGGTGGCGTCCGCTCAGGGCAAACTGGTCCCGCAGGGCAACGTCAAAACCATCCAGCCGGCGGAGCTGGGCGTGGTGCGCGCGATCCACGCCTCCAATGGCGACACAGTGAAGGCCGGTGACGTGCTTGTCGAACTCGACCCCTCCATGACCTCCGCAGATGAAGAGCGCACCGGGCGTGAGCGGCTGGTGGCCGCCGTCAACGCGGCGCGCGACGAGGCCATTTTGAGGTTCCTGGACGAGGCGGATGCCACTTATTACCCGCCCGAAGGCGCGACGCCTGCAATGATCCGCATGCAGGAGCGGCTGATCGCGTCGCAGATCTCCGAATATCAGGCGCAGCTGGCGGCGCTGGACAAACAGATGGATGAGCGCAGGGTGGACTATGAGCTGGTGGTCAAACAGCTCGTCAAGCTGGAGGAAACCCTGCCATTGCTGGAGCAGCAGGTCGACGCCCGCCGCACGTTATTGGAGAAGGGGCTGACCTCGCGTCTGCTCTTCCTGGAGTTGCAGGAGCGATTTGTCGCCCATAAGCAGGATGTGCTGATCGAGCGCGACCGTTTGATGAAAGCGCGGGCGGCTATCCAGACGGTCGAGCGGCAGATGGAGCAGGTCCGGCAGGAGTTCCGCCGCACCACCCTGACCGAATATGCCGAGTTTACCGAACAGGCCGCAGCGCTGGAGCAGGAGCTGATCAAGGCGCGCACAAGGCACGGCCTGCAGAACCTGACCGCGCCGGTCGATGGTGTCGTGCAACAGCGCGCCATCCACACCATTGGTGGGGTCGTGCAGCCGGGCGAGCCGGTGATGGTGATCGTCCCCGGCACGGCAGAGGGCGGCGTGGAGCTGCAGGTGGAAGCGCTTGTTCTCAATAAGGATATTGGCTTTGTGCATGAGGGGCAGCCGGTCGAAGTGAAGCTGGAAGCCTTCCCCTTCACCAAGTATGGGGTCATCCACGGCACCGTCGAACGCATTGCGACCGACGCGGTGCAGGACGAGCATCTGGGCCTGGTTTATCCGGCCAAGGTTTCCATGGACGCGACCACCATCATGGCCAATGGCCGGGTGGTTAACCTGGGCCCCGGCATGTCGGTGACCGCCGAGATCAAGACCGGCAAGCGCCGCCTCATCGAGTTCGTTCTCTCGCCGCTCCTCCGGTATCAGGACGAGGCGCTCAGAGAGCGGTGAGGCGCCGGACGCCTGCCACACATGTGGCGAAAAAAAGGTATTTTCGCAATTTGAGGTAAATCCGGAATTTTTCGCGTGACAACATATCCGCGAATCAGACAAGCTCCTTCTCGTCCAGTCGGACATCCAACAGTTGTTTTCACATATGGGCACCCCGGGGGAAGTCTGCTGCATTTAGCAGGCGCTGGAGCATATTAAGTGACCGATATTGGTGCGGCAAATCCGCGTGGCAATAATCCGCATGCTAGGCTTTCTCCTTCACCCCTTACGGGCAGGAGAACCGACATGACCTCAAACACAGATGATAAACCCGGCAACGGCAGCCCCCCGCCGATCGACCCCAAGAACATTCCAGAGCATCTGCATCCGAAAAGCCAAACCGGCGGCGGCCAGAAATTGAGCGCGCTGCGCGACCAGCTTGAAAAGGCCAAGGCGGCTGCGAAACAGGCGCAAGCCGAAGCAGAGGCGCAAGACGCTGAGCTGCCCGCCATGACGGTGGCGTCGACCCTGGGCGAAATTGTCTGGCTGATGAGCCAGAGCCCGACCCACAAACACTTCGCGATTTCAGACCTTGAATGGATGATCATGCCGCCCGTGCTGCTGCGGCAGTTCAAGATCTTCCGCAGCGAAAGTGGCCAGCCCATCGGCCTGGCGCTGTGGGCCTACCTGTCGAAAGAAAGCGAAGAAAAGCTGGAGGCCGGCTCCACCCGCCTGCGCCCCGATGAATGGAACGCCACCGGCAAGCTGCAAAAGATCATGAGCGGCCAGGCCGACGACCCGCTGACAAGCGAAGCCGGGCTAGCGGCCGACCGGAAAGAGAAAGCCGCGCAAACTTCCCCCGCCCCAGGGGGAGAGGGCCAGGGTGAAACCCAACAAAGCGTTCGTCCTGAGGAGCGCGCAGAAGCGGGCGTCTCGAAGGACGGCACCCGCCTCTGGCTCGTCGACCTCATCGCCCCGTTCGGGGGACAAGAGGAGATGCTGAAGGATTTGTCGAACACCTTACATAAGGATGTTGATATCCGCTTTGTTCGGAAATTTGGAAGAAATAATGCATCTTAGAAACATCACTCTTATCGCCTTCGCTATAAGCGCTGGCCTATTCCTTCTTAATAGAGTGGGCCTATTTGATGCCTCTGAGGATAATATTTGTGCTGATTTTAGAGAAAGTACAAGTGGAATAAAGGAGGGAGAAAGACTAAGGTACTTCTTTTCATCACGTAACAAATCTAATCAAAAATATTACAAAGAACTATATGATTACCATTTCGCAAATTCAAGTAAAAATAATGTATATGGGCCATTTCGTTGGGAAAAAGATATTCGTATTCAAAAAACTGGCTACGAATTGATAGATTCAAGGATTTTATTACTTATAGAAGAAATGGGAAAATATGTAGAATCAATTAGTATTTTTCAGGTAACTGATAAATGGGACGTGAGATTGAGGGTTTATTACGCAACGACGGATAAAGAAAACGATGCGTTTGGTCCGTCAGGTACCGACAATTATACCGAAGACTATAAGTATAAATTTGACTGGCAACTGAGAATTTTTGCATCAGCGCCTAACGAATATACCAAACTAAAAAAGCAAGAATTCCTAGACAACGTATATTCTTTCACCCCTGATGGTAAAGCAGGCGTCCAAGGCTTTATTGAAACAAACCAATTTGACCAGATTGAATCAGCGATATGCTTTATTTTTGCCGATTTATCTGATGCTGAGAAATTGAATATTACCGATGAGTGCTTCTTTCGCATGCTAGGCCTTATTGAGGGTATCGCTAATGATAGAGCTTGGGCGGTAAGAAAAAGAATAGAGGCCGATTTCGAATTACACCGAGAGCCTACCATTTACGACTGGAAGCTTATTAGAGAACTTCATGTAAATCAACTACAAGAAATAGGTAGTAACTGTACTACAAATATTGGAAAGAGAATGCAGGAGGCGTTATGACCTGGGAATGGGAAGATGCGATTACAATCGTTGACTATACTAATGGTAGTCCTGATCTAGTTATTGCAGCAACAGAGTTTCTTGATTTTTTTGCATCTACTATAGAAGGGCAATTTTTTCTCAATAGGATAATTGAGTCCCACGGCGAAATTCGACTAGCTATCGAGGACGGCATAGAGCCAGCTTGGTGGGGGCCAAATACCTTTGGACCAAGGGGTAATACCTATATTACTTTTTCACGTAGCTATATACTGAGTAAAGGATTCACCGACGCGACTGGTATTCATAGGCCTCTATCTTTAGAGAGGACTTTGTTGCATGAACTTTTTCACGCCGCTGATCCTACGAGAAGTATCGGTTCAAACATCATTACCGACCCTATTAGTGGAATAACCATAAATGCTGATGCGGCGGAAGGCGAGGCGATAGCTTTTACTAATACCTTTATCGATGCGTACTACGAAGAAAGCTATCAGAGAATTTCACATGGTGCTTTTCCCAATCCCACCAACTTGGATGATGTCGCAAGATTGACCCCGAGGGAAGATCCGAATCCAATTGAATCTGAGCTTTTTAAAGAATTGGTTCAGCCCCTGGAACGAGCAGAATGGTGGGATCGTAACTGGAACAAGCTTTTTTTCGGAGAGAATTCCGCTAACGTAGACCCGTTACTTGATGATCTCGATAGTTTTCTCGATAGTCAGGGTTTTGTTCGCGAAGACATCATTGATCAAAATGGAAATATCACCGGATACGTGGTTATAGACTCGACAGACGGGGCACTCATTTTCTCAGCTAATAGTGTGGTAGAGGATATTGGTCTCGTGCTCTACCGAACGGTAAGACGTAAAACCTCCGACGATGTTGATGCTCTAGTAACGCGCCGACAGTTTGAAGAAAACGGTGCGCTGGTGAACGAAATAGTTTCGGTTGAGTTCGATACTGGGCGTTTGCTCGGACAAGACATAGGTGGTGTCTTCGGGTCACATCTTGGCAAGACGTTATTTGATGGGAACATACTTGCAGAGGTCGTGGCTGGCTCTGTTTTAGAAACGCTGACCTCCAATATTGGTGAAGCAATCGACATAGCCTTTTTAATAGATGAAGTTAACTTCTTCGAGGCTGTCGAAATTGCGACCAACGATCTTAGTCAGGAATTGAGTGATGGCCTAAGTGAGGCGGCTGTTGGTGCGTTCAGTGCATTTCTGGTCTCCGAACTTGCAGACATATTTAACATCGGCGGTGTGGCAGAAGAGATATTTACAGTAGGTGCGAATACTGTTGTCACAACCGTTATTCTAAATTCTCTTGACGAGACGGCAACAGGCCTATTTGAGGGCCTTGAGGCGAACTTCTCCCAGGCCCTAGGTAGCTATGTAGGTTCTACCCTCGCAAATGAACTCGTTGGTCCAGACAATGAACTTCAGGCGATCTTGGGTGCCGGGGGTGGCGCTATCGGTGGTATTCTTGCTGCCAAGGCCATCGAAAATGGCCTAACAATTGCCACTTCTGGCTTTGTCAATGCCTTGGCAATCACATCAGTCTACGCGTTTGTCGGTACTTTGCTTTTTACGGCAATTGGGAAACTGTTTGGCTCACCGAGAGCGGGTGCAGATGTCGCTTTTGATCCTGATAGCGGTCTGTATCAGGTCGAGGGACTATACAGTAAAAACGGTGGCAACAAGGACGCGGCGCAAGGTGTTGCTGGTGGCATCTCTGAATCGCTGAACGCAGTTCTTAGTGCGATCGGCGGTGATGTTATCAACCCAAGTGAAATCACAACTATCGAGTACGGGCTGCGGAAGTCTAAGTGGTTCTACCAGTTACCTGGTCAGGATCGCGTCAAATTCGGAGACATAGAAGATGTTATTAATTTCGGTGTTCTAACCACTCTAAAGCAGCCCAAGATTGCTGGCGGTGACGTCTACGTAAAGAGATCCGTCTATTCTTCCGTAGCTGACGATGTAGAAACTCTGATGGGCGATGTAATTATTGCTCAGGATTATAGCTTTTATACCGAAAATAAGGAGATCGTTGATGAATTGATCGCTGGAGCAGCAGATTCAGCGTTCGCGGCGACTTGGCTAATAACCCTCCAGCGGGCCCGGGAACTGGGTCTCCATCGTCGCCACGAGTCCGACAATTATGGCGGGTTCGACTATCAGCTCGATCAATATGACGCGCTGGCGGGCTCGGCGGTGTTCGGCCTGGATGCACAGGGCGAACGGCTGATCACCCTCACCGACACCGATGGCGTGACCCACTTTATCGATGACGTCATCGCGCGCGGCAGCAAGGATGCGATCGCCTTCACCAACCAATCCGCGCTCGATACGGCGCTGGCGGATGTTGATGTCGCGGCCGTTATCACCGGCACGTCCGGCAACGACGTTATCAATGGCGGCGATCTGGGCAACGACATTCTGGGCGGCGCGGGCGACGATACGCTGACGGGCGGGGCCAATGCGGACTGGCTGTTCGGCGAAGCGGGCAACGACACGCTCAATGCCGGGGGTGCCGATGGCAACTACCTCTCCGGCGGGGCAAACAACGACACCCTCAACGGCGCAGAGGGCTCAGACTGGCTCGATGGCGGCGACGGGATCGACCAGCTCTATGGCGGGGCGGGCGACGATATCCTCGACGGCGGCGCGGGCGACGGCGCCAACGATACGCTCAGGGGCGGCGCGGGCGACGACACCTTCCTGTTCGGCGCGGGCGATAATGCCAGCTCCGGCTCCGAAATGGTGCAGGACAATGAATCCAGCACGTCACAGCCCGCCCTCTATGGCATCACCAATAACTTGAGCCACATTGACTGGTCGGGCACGTCGTTTATCGAAAACGGCTATGCCGAAGGCGGCCGCGACGTGCTTGAGCTGCGCCCCGGCGTCACCGTGGACAAAATCAGCATCGAGCGGGATGTCAATGATCTTGTCATCACCCTGCTCGACGCGGGCGACAATCCCACCAATGACAAGATCACGCTGAAAGACTGGACCAATCCGCTCAACCGCATCGAGGTGCTGCGCTTCGCCGACGGCGAGGAAATCGATATCGGCCTGATGACAACCTTCCAGTTCGGTACGAACGGTGCGGATATTCTGACCGGCACATTCGGCAACGATTTCATCCATGGAGCCGGTGGCGACGACAAGATCTATGGTTTGGCCGGCAACGATGTGCTGATCGGCGGCACTGGCGACGATTATGTTAGTGGCGGCGATGATGATGATTGGGTGTTGGGCGCGCGAGACGATGATTACGTATCTGGTGATGCTGGTACCGACAATGTCTCGGGTGGAGAGGGCAATGATGTTGTTCGCGGCGGCTCGGGCAACGACATTGTGTCCGGTGGCCGCGGAAACGATACTATTATTACAGGTATAGGGTCAGACACTATCCGATACGGTCGTGGTGACGGCCGGGACCTTGTCTACGATGAGTTCAACAATCTGACGGCCGATGATCAGTTGTGGACTGCTGTCGATACGGGCAGTGCGGTCCTAAACTTTCTCAATGCCGACAAATTTACATTCTACAATCAATATGACGTCCCAGTGGACGGCTACTATTCGATCGGAACCGAGTTTTCGCGGATTGTACGTCAATCTACAGGCGAAGACGTCTACAACCAGACCGACGGATGGACCGGCAATGTTGTCGTCCAAGAGATTTCCGAAGGGAATCTCAGAGTTTATATTGAGGACCCCAGTGCTCCCAATATGACCTCTGACGCCGGCGAAGATACGCTGGAATTCTCGTTGGGCATTGCGATCAACGACATTCGTTTCCAGCAATCAGGTGACAACCTTGTCATCGGTATAGAGGACAGCACCAACCCTAATGAAGGTTTCTGGCAATTGGACGATCGTATCACCATCAGCGAGTGGTATGGCTCGGCGGCCAGAAGCATCGAGACGTTCAGGTTTGCCAACACGGGCAATTTCGACGCCGCCGGGCACACGCTGAAAGGCGGCACGGACGCAAGTGAAACCGTAAGCGGTACGCCTGGCCAGGACTGGCTCACCGGCGGACTAGGCGATGATTTCCTAGTTGGAGGCGATGGTGACGATATCCTGAACGGAAATGTAGGGAACGATATTCTGCAGGGGGGAGATGGGGCCGATACCCTTCTTGGCGGTGTGGGCTTTGATACTGCTGACTTTTCCGATCTTGATGTCGGCCTTTTGGTTCGATTGAGCGACGGGACGTCGAAGGCGCTTGCTCAAGCGTCTGTCGATCCCGATCAATTGATCTCTATTGAAGGAGTGATCGGCACCAGCTCGGCAGATGTAATTATCGGCAATTCAAAATCAAATGAACTGTCAGGTGATGACGGAAATGACAGACTTGATGGCGGGCAAGGTGATGACACCTACCTTTTTGACCGCGGCGACGGTGCGGACATTCTCGGCGAGGGCGGTGAGTTCTCTGATCTTCAAATTGCGTTCGATTCCGGCCTTGCTTTCTCAGGTTTCACTAGCAGAACTCGATCGTTTACCAACGGATCGCCGCCGAATATTAGCATCACATTCTATCATGAAATATTCAGGGATTCGGACGGTTTACTTGTCTATCAGCGCACAGGGCATAGCACCGGAGGTGGTTCTACATATGTCCACCCTGACTATACGCTACTGAATGAGACCACGGACCTTTACTGGGCATCCATCGACAGCACGATGCGGCTTGAGGGCGGCGAGACGTTCTATGGCAACACGCTGGCCGGTGGTGATGACAGCCTGTTGTTTGGCAGCGGGATTGCCCTTGATGATCTGACGGCGACGTTAACGTCCGGCGATCTAAAGATCGTGGTGGCTGGCCAGGCGGGCGATCAGGTCACCATCGACAATTGGTCCACGGACAGCAAGAGCATCGAACTGATCGGCTTGGGTGACGGCACGGCGCTTTCCATGGAAAACGATGCTGGCGCCGCCATCAATATCCGTAGCATCGGATCTGACGGCACGTCCGGCAATGATTGGGTACAGGGCACGAGCAGCGCCAACACGTCACTAGAAGGCTTCGCCGGCGATGACATTATCGCCGGTAAGGCCGGCGACGACATCATCTTCGGCGGCGCAGGCGACGATCTGATTTCCGGTGGTTCGGGCGGCGATATCATCCATGGGGGTGACGGCGTCGATACCGTTACCTATTACGGCTCGACCGGGGGCGTGATTGTCACATTGGATGGAAGTACGTCCACCGGCGGGCATGCGTCCGGTGACGAGGTTCAAGACGACGTCGAAAATGTCATCGGCTCCACGTCCGGTGATATCATTACCGGTAATGCATCGGATAACGCCCTGCAGGGCGGTGAAGGCAACGATACGCTTTCCGGTTTGGCCGGCGCCGATGTTCTCGAAGGGGGGATCGGGGACGACACGCTTTCAGGCGGGACCGGGGACGATACGCTGCTGGGTGGTGACGACGCCGATATCCTCGACGGCGATGGCGGTGCCGATACCCTCGATGGCGGTGCGGGGGGCGATATTCTACGAGGCGGCACCGAGGATGACGTCCTTTTCGGCGGTGACGGGAGTGACACGCTTCTTGACGGAGGCGCGGGTGACGACTTCATCGATGGGGGCGCGGGCGGTGACGATCTCGTCGGCGGTGACGGCGCTGACACACTGTTCGGCGGCGCTGGCAACGACACCAATGAAGGTGGCACCGGTGACGACGTCTATCTCTATGATCGCTCGTCCGGCAACGACACCATTGATAATTCGACGGCTGATGGCGCGGATCTGGATACTATCCTCTTTGCCGATGGTATTACGGCACAGGAGCTTTGGTTTGAGCGCCCCTCAGGGACCGACAACCTAAAGATATCCCTAGTAGGCGGTGGCACATTTGTTACGGTGACGGGCTGGTTTGCTGGTCCCGCCAACCAGGTTGAACGCATTCAGACAGCCGATCTGCAGATTGAGCCAGACCGGATTGACGCTCTGATGTTGGTGATGACGGGTTCTGCACCCCCGTCTATTGATCAGGCCACACAGGATGCCATCGCTGAACAGTGGTGGACGATTGAGAATTCGGCGCCGGTTGTGGGTGACGACGCCGTTTCTACCGAAGCTGGCACGCCCGTCACCATCGCCGTACTGGAGAATGATGGGGATGCAGATGGCGACCAACTGACCCTGACAGTTACGCAGGACCCCAGTCGCGGCTCTCTTACGCAAAACCCAGACGGCACGATCACCTACACGCCGGACGAAAATTTTGATGCGACGGGGGACTCGTTCACCTACGCGTTGGACGACGGCAATGGTGGCGTGACATCCGGCACTGTAACCATCGATTTTGACCCTGGCCCCAACAGTGCCCCAACGGCGGTCACATTCGACGGCGGTAGTACGGTCGCCGTTGTTGACGAGAACGATGCGGGTGCCGTTTTGGGCACGCTGGATGCCGTCGATCCTAATGCTGATGACACACACACCTTTACGGCCGATGATACACGTTTCGAAATTGTCGGTGAAGAACTGAAGCTCAAATCTGGCGAGAGCCTTGATTTTGAGACTGACCCCAACATCACGGTTAATGTCACGGCCACCGATGAGGGCGGGCTGACGACGACACAGGCCCTGACCATCAATGTCACGGACGTTAACGAGGCGCCGACAGCGCTTTCATTCTCCGGTGGTGGGACGTCTGCAATGATTGATGAAAACGCGGGCGTGCAAGTCGGCATGCTTGTGGTCGATGACATCGATGCCGCCGATACGCATACATTCGCAGTAGATGACGTCCGCTTTGAGGTTGTGGACAAAGTGCTCAAGCTCAAAGCCGGTCAAAGCATAGATTTTGAGACCGAGCCCAGCGTTACTCTTAGTGTCACCGCGACGGACTCAGGCGGGTTGTCTACCCAACAGTCCTTCTCGATTGATGTGACGGCGACAAACGAGGCGCCCACGGCAGTCACCTTTGTAGCCGGCGGCGGAACCACGGCGACCGTTGCCGAAAATGCGGATGGGGCAACCATTGGAACGCTTGCCGTCGCCGACATGGATGTGGGCGACACCCACACATTTGCTGTCGACGATGCACGCTTCGAAATTGTCGGCAGTGACCTGAAGCTCAAAGCCGGTGAAAGCCTGGACTTCGAGTCCGAGCCAAGCATTACGGTCAATGTAACAGCAACGGATTCAGGTGGTCTTGAACGTGTAGAAGCGCTGACGATCGATGTTACCGATGTGAGCGATTCTGGTAATGTGGCGCCCACTGCATCCGATCGTTTGGCTTCAGCGATCGAAGATACGCCATTGGTGCTGTCGGCGAACGATTTCGGGTTCGTGGATGCCAATGCGGGCGACACCCTTCAGTCGGTGAGAATTATGTCGTTGCCTGCAGCAGGCACGCTCAGCCTCAACGGCATAGCTGTTACGGTCGATCAAGTGGTTTCCGCTGCTGACCTTGCGGCGGGCAATCTGACATTCACGCCGGCAGCGGATGAGAATGGCCCGGCTTATGCTGGCTTTGAGTTCCGTGTCAGCGACGGCTTCAACTTCAGCGCCAATGCCGCGACCTTGACTATCGACGTCGCGGCCGTGAACGATGCGCCTACTGTCACCAATACGAGTGTTACTGCGACCGAAGACACGGCCTACACGTTTGCGGTCACTGATTTCGCGTTTGCCGACGCAGAAGGAGAGGTGCTGCAGGCGGTGAGAATTTCATCGTTGCCGGGTGCCGGCGCGCTCACCTTGGGCGGCGCTTCTGTCGTTACGGGCCAGGAGATTACAAGGCAGGATCTGTTGAGTGGCCTGCTGAAATTTACCCCAGCGCAGGATGGAAATGGCACGGCCTATACCGCGTTTGATTTCCAGGTCAGCGACGGCTCCAGCTTCAGCGATAGTGCGGCGACATTGTCCATTGATGTGACCGCGGTAAATGACAATCCGGTCCCGGCAGATGACATGCTGACGACGGATCTGGATACGGATCTGACGATTCTGCCGGCCGATCTTCTCACCAATGATACGGACGTAGATGGACCGTTCCCGTTGACAATTCAGTCGGTTACGTCGGGTACGGGCGGCACCGCCACACTTCAACCGGACGGGACCGTTCTCTTCTCCCCCAATGCCGGTTTCGACGGCGATGCGACCTTCACCTACACGGTCGCCGATGGAAGCGGCGCTACGGAAACCGCAAGCGTCATCGTACTCGTTGCCGAACCGGATATGAACATTACCGGTACGAGCGGTAATGATGTGTTAGAGGGCGGCAACGGCAACGATACGATTGATGGCCTTGGTGGCGATGACACGATCCGCGGCTTCGGTGGTGTTGATCTGCTGATTGGCGGCGATGGCCAGGACTATCTGTATGGCGGTTATGGCGACGATGAGCTGCGGGCCGGCAGCGGCACCTATGACCGGCTCTATGGTGAGCAAGGTAACGATACGCTGCTCGGCAGCAGCGATGACAGGTCTTACCTCTATGGTGGCGAGGGGGCGGATACACTGACCGGCGGTGCGGGCACGTACCACTACATTCGAGGCGAAGAGGGGTCTGACACTCTGAACGGGGGTACAGGCGTCTACCATTTTCTTTACGGTGGCGACGGTGACGACATTCTCACTGGTGGATCTGGCGATCAACACCACCTCGACGGAGACCAGGGCGATGATGTTCTGACCAGTGGGTCGGGGGTTGGCGGAAGTCTTGATGGTGGTGCGGGTGACGACACATTAATTCGCGGTTCAACGGTCACCACTGGGTTGGCTCTCCGTGGGCAGGATGGCAACGATACCTACGTGTTCGGTCGCAACAACGGTACCGGCAACACAATCCATCCCGACAATAGCGATGGCGGTTTGGATACCGTCTCCTTTGGTGAGGACGTGACGCACGACCAGCTTTGGTTCCAGCAGAGCTCGGACCAGCTTTTTGTCTACGTGATCGGCGGTAGCACGAGAATAACGATTGACGATTGGTTTGATTCTGTCCCTTCCGGTCAACCAGAAAACTATAATCAAGTTGAGTGGTTTCAGACGTCGGACGGTTACGTTTTGAACCGGACTCAGGTACAGGCGATGGTTGAGGCGATGGATGGACAGACCATGCCATCCAGCACCGCCGATCCGCTACCGCAAACAGTTGCCGATGCTATCGTGGCAAACTGGCGACAGGATGCTGTTCCAAATGCTTCACCCAAGGCGTTAGATTCGACGGTCCTTGCTGTCGAAAACAGCTCTTATGTCTTAGGGTTATCTGACTTCGGGTTCTCCGACCCCGATGCTGCTGACACAGTACAGCTGATCCGCATTGACAGGCTTCCTTACAAGGGGACCTTTACGCTGAACGGTATCGATGTCGTGGTTGGTCAAGAGATTTCGCCCGCTGACATTGCAACTGGTGACCTGGTTTTTACACCTGCCCCAGATGAAGCAGACCCATCTAACTATACTAACTTTGACTTCTCAGTAAGCGACGGCATCTATTGGAGCATTGACCATGCAACCCTGAGGATTGATGTTGAGGTCGTGAATGAGGCGCCGGTGGCGATTGGGCTATCGGATGTCAGCGTGGCCGAAAATTTTGAAGGCGGTCCTGTCGGCGACCTTACCGTTGTTGACCCGGACAGCACCTCATTTCCGGAGGGACGGCACACATTCACACTCAGTGACTCGCGCTTCGAAGTTCATGACGCAGAACTCAAGCTCAAGGAAGGTGTTTCCCTCGATTTCGAGACGGAGCCCACGATCAACCTTACGGTTATTGCGACAGATGGCGGCGGGTTGAGTGTTGAGCA
This sequence comes from Alphaproteobacteria bacterium, assembly GCA_046290575.1. Lineage (GTDB taxonomy): Bacteria > Pseudomonadota > Alphaproteobacteria > SMXS01 > SMXS01 > JANQQJ01. Next base: position 913,051 of record JBKAGX010000001.1, read on the forward strand.
CACCTATACCCTATCCGTTGAAGACATTGATGATGCGCTGCCTTTGCGGCAATACCTGATCGGTTCGAATAGCGGTGAGACGATCACTGGTGGCATCGGCGACGATATCGTCGATGGAGTCCAGGGCCGGGACTATTTGTACGGTGGCGATGGCAATGACGAATTGCGGGCCGGCAGCGGTTCCTACACCGAAGTCTATGGCGAGGCGGGCGACGATATACTTGTTGGTGGAAACGGCAGTCGACAGGAACTTTACGGTGGAACTGGTGACGATACGATAACGGCGTCTGGCTCATATAGCTACCTGTACGGCGAAGACGGTAACGATACTTTGAACGTCGGAAATAGCGGTAGGGGCTACGTTTACGGCGGGGACGGAAACGACAACCTGACAAGCGGATATGGCTGGGACGACATCCTTTATGGAGACGCCGGAGACGATACTCTTGTGGGTGGCGGGGGTTGGGGCCATCGCTTGGAAGGCGGGCTTGGCAACGACATATTGATTGCCGGCTCAGGCCGGGAGCATGACCTTTACGGTGGAGATGGCAATGACGTTCTCACTGGTGGCTCTGGCCGGGAACATAAACTTTATGGCGGCGAGGGGAATGACACCCTGACCGGCGGCTCTGATTCGAATCATCGCCTATATGGCGACGCCGGCGATGATGTTCTCACAAGTGGAACCGGGCGCGACCAGTATCTATACGGGGGCACCGGGGCGGATACGCTGATCAGCGGCAAATCAGAAACCGAAACCCAGCGTTTCTATGGACAGGATGGCGCCGACACTTATGTGTTCGGTCGTAACAATGGGGGCGCTAACACAATCTATACGCTGAATACCGACGGTGCTCAGGATACGCTTACGTTCGGTGACGACGTTACTCATGAGCAGCTTTGGTTCCAAAACAGCAGCGGTAATCTTGTCGTCCGAGTGGTGGGTGGCAGCACAGCACTCGCTATCGACGATTGGTTCTCGTCTCCGCCTTCGGGTCAGCCGGACAACTATGATCAGGTTGAGTGGATCACGACGTCGGATGGCTATGTGCTGAACCGGGCGCAGGTCCAGGCCATGGTTGATGCGATGGCCGGGCAAACCATCCCCGGCAGTGTCGATGATCCTTTGCCGCAGGTCGTCGCTGACGCGGTCGCCGCCAATTGGGTGCCTGAAGCCAACTTTGCGCCGACCGATATAACGACGACAATTCTGGCCGTCGATGAAAACGCAGCCAACGGCACCTCCGTAGGAAGCGTTCAGTCGGTCGTCGATTCTAATGCGGGTGACACCCACACCTTTAGTCTTGCTGATGATGCTGGCGGGCGTTTCGCGATCAACGCGACGACCGGTGCAATCACTGTTGCCGACGGGTCCCTGCTTGATTATGAGACGGCAACGTCGCACCAGATCACGGTGCGCGCAACCGACTCTGGCGGCCTTTCATATGACGAGGTTTTTGCAGTCTCCATCGGCGATGTCGTGGATACAGACCTTGCTCCTACAGATCTTGCTCTTTCCGGTGCTACGGTGGCGGAAAATAGTGCCAATGATACTGTTGTCGGCACAGCGTCGACGACCGACCCGAATACCGGCGACAGCCATACATATTCATTGACGAATGATGCGGGCGGCCGGTTTGCCATCAACGCGACGTCCGGTGAGGTCACGGTTGCTGACGGGTCTCTGCTCGATTACGAGACGGCGACGTCGCATCAGATTACCGTGCGGAGCACCGATCAGGGCGGTCTGACCTATGACGAGGCGTTCAACATTACACTGACCGATGTTGCCGAAGCGCCGACGGATATTTCGACAACGGCCCTTGCGGTCGACGAGAATGCCTCAAACGGCACGAGTGTTGGCAGCGTTCAGTCGGTTACTGACCCTGATGTGGGTGATAGTCATACCTACTCATTGACCGATGATGCCGGCGGCCGGTTTGCAATCAACGCGACGACCGGTGAGGTGACTGTCGCCAACGGGTCGTTGCTGGATTACGAGACGGCGACGTCGCATCAGATCACCGTGCGGAGCACCGATCAGGGCGGTCTGACCTATGACGAGGCGTTCAACATTACACTGACCGATGTTGCCGAAGCGCCGACGGATATTACGACAACGGCCCTTGCGGTCGACGAGAATGCCTCAAACGGCACGAGTGTCGGCAGCGTTCAGTCGGTTACTGACCCTGATGTGGGTGATAGTCATACCTACTCATTGATGAATGATGCCGGTGGTCGTTTTGCGATCAACACGACCACGGGCGCGATCACAGTTGCCGACGGGTCCCTGCTCGATTACGAGACGGCGACGTCGCATCAGGTCACCATCCGGACCACGGATTCCGGAGGGCTAACCTATGATGAGGTGGCGACCGTCGCGGTCAACGATATAGCTGAACCCACAAATCTCGCACCCACAGACATGACTTTGTCCGGTAATTCAGCCACAGAGGGTGCAGCGAATGGTTCAGTTGTTGGCACTGTCTCGACAACCGATCCGGATGCTGGCGATACGCACACCTATTCATTGACGAATGATGCCGGCGGCCGGTTTGCAATCAACGCGACGACTGGCCAGGTTACTGTCGCCAACGGGTCGTTACTGGATTACGAGACGGCGACGTCGCATCAGATCACCGTGCGGAGCACCGATCAGGGCGGTCTGACCTATGACGAGGCGTTCAACATTACACTGACCGATGTTGCCGAAGCGCCGACGGATATTTCGACAACGGCCCTTGCGGTCGACGAGAATGCCTCAAACGGCACGAGTGTTGGCAGCGTTCAGTCGGTTACTGACCCTGATGTGGGTGATAGTCATACCTACTCATTGACCGATGATGCCGGTGGTCGTTTTGCAATCAACGCGACCACGGGCGCGATCACAGTTGCCGACGGGTCCCTGCTCGATTACGAGACGGCGACGTCGCACCAGATCACCATACAGACCACGGACGCCGGTGGTCTCACTTATAGTGAGGTGGCGACCGTCGCCATCAATGACGTTGCCGAAGGCGGGGCGACTGAATACGGTATTTCGTTCGATGGCAGCGGCGACCGTCTGCAAGACACCAGTTTTAGCGGTTTTCCCACTGATACACTAACAATTGAGGTTGACTTCAAGTCAACGGCAACGGGGGCTGATGTCGAGTTCAACACTCTCCTCAGCTATGTTTCCGGCTCGGAACCACAGTTTCAGGTGTTCAGCCGGGACACGAACGGTAGTCTTGGCGTTAAGGTCCACAATGCTCAGGAAGGTATTGGTAATGCACCATTTGATGGAACTCGCCACCGGTTGACGATCACCTATGAGGTTTCTACTGGGGCTGTAGAGTACTTTGTGGATGGCGTTTCGGTTGGCACAGATACAGCTTCGACTAAGGCAGGTATTTCTTTTGATGCCTTGGGTGACCTCTACATCGGCGCGCACCGACTCGGCGAAACCGGTTCATATCAGGGTGTGAGTTATTTTGAAGGAGAGATCTACGACGTCAAAATCTGGGATAGGGTTCTGACGCCTGCTGAGGTCTCTTCTGGCGATTCGACCGTCGGTTTGGTGACGCATTATGACTTTCCTGAAGGCTCTGGCAACACCACTGCCGATGAGGTTGGAAGTAACAACCTAACGTTAATTCAGGACGCGGCATGGGTAGCTATCGGTGGCAGCGGCAATGAAGCACCCACGAATATTACCATTTCGGGCAACACTGTTAACGAGAACGCCTCAGCAGGAAGCATTGTTGGCGACTTGGCGGCACTTGATCCCGATCAGAGCGATACGCATAGCTTTACCTTGCTCGACAATTTGGCGCGATTTGAGATCAACGGTCAGGATCAGCTCGTGGTTGCTCCCGGTGCGGGCCTGGATTACGAGCAGGAAGTCTCGTTCAATGTGACCGTTCGCACAACCGATGCTGGGGGGCTGAGCTACGACAAGATTTTCAATATCAACATCAACGACATAAACGAAGCGCCGACGGATATTACGACAACGGCCCTTGCGGTCGACGAGAATGCCTCAAACGGCACGAGTGTCGGCAGCGTTCAGTCGGTTACTGACCCTGATGTGGGTGATAGTCATACCTACTCATTGATGAATGATGCCGGTGGTCGTTTTGCGATCAACACGACCACGGGCGCGATCACAGTTGCCGACGGGTCCCTGCTCGATTACGAGACGGCGACGTCGCATCAGGTCACCATCCGGACCACGGATTCCGGAGGGCTAACCTATGATGAGGTGGCGACCGTCGCGGTCAACGATATAGCTGAACCCACAAATCTCGCACCCACAGACATGACTTTGTCCGGTAATTCAGCCACAGAGGGTGCAGCGAATGGTTCAGTTGTTGGCACTGTCTCGACAACCGATCCGGATGCTGGCGATACGCACACCTATTCATTGACCAATGATGCCGGCGGCCGGTTTGCAATCAACGCGACGACCGGTGAGGTGACTGTCGCCAACGGGTCGTTACTGGATTACGAGACGGCGACGTCGCATCAGATCACCGTGCGGAGCACCGATCAGGGCGGTCTGACCTATGACGAGGCGTTCAACGTTCAGGTCAACAATGTTGCCACGACCTTCGCTATTGCAAACGCGTCAGTCAGCGAGGGCGGCACTCTGTCGTTCACCGTCACACGGGCAGGTGATACGGACGGCACAAATGCGCTGAACTACGCCACAGCGTCAAATACGGCGATATCGGGCGTCGACTTTACCGCCAAATCCGGTTCGCTGACCTTTACCGCAGGTCAGATCAGCAAGACGATTACGGTCTCAACAATCGAGGATTCGACATACGAAAGTACGGAATCGCTAAAGGTCAATCTCAGCAACGCCACCAATGGCGCGACCTTTGCTGACAGCTTGGCCTATGGCTCCATTATCAACGACGATCCTGCGCCACCTGCCTATACAGCGATTACAAACTCTTCTGGCTACGTTCTTGGCTCTGCATCCAGCGACTATTACCGGCAGAACGTAACGGTCACAGGGCCATTAGGACCTATTACAATTGGCTATAGGATCAAGAAGAGTTCTAACGATCAAACTGTCTATGAGTCCTATCCGAATACCTTCACCGCAACAGGCTATCGTGTTGTCTCTGGCGTTCTCGAAGTTCAATCTGCCCTTTTCGGCGACCCGCTGGTCTTCGATCTGGACGGCGACGGGCTCGAACTCATTGCACCCAACACCAGCAGCATCGTCTTTGATATGGATGGTGATGGGATCGCCCAGCCCACCGGATGGTTTGGGGCGGATGACGGTATTTTGGTGCTCGACCGGAATCAGGACGGGGTCATCAACGATATCCATGAGATTTCGTTCCTGGAAGATGCGCCTGGCGCGCAAACAGACCTGGAAGCGCTGCTGGCGTTTGACAGCAATGGCGATCTGGTGTTCGACGCAGTGGATGAGCGGTTCGCAGAGTTTCAGATTTGGCAAGATATTGACCAAGACGGGGTTACCGATCCAGGTGAACTGATGACATTGGCAGATGCCGGGATTGTCAGCATTGACCTGGACCGTCAGCCGACAGGCGATGAAATGTCGCCCTTTGGGGACGACAACGTACTACTCAGCACGTCAAGTTTCGCCCGGGCGGACGGAACGAGCGGCCAAGTTGGCGACGTTGCTTTCAAGTTCTTCGACGAAGGCAGCCCGGGGCCCGCATCAACGGCAGGGCCGGACCAGACGACGCTGGAAGTGCCGAGCCCGTTTCACGGGTTCCAGATCGCGTCTCTTACCGGCCTCAATGGCCTGTTTGGGGCAATCAACATTCCAGACCTGTCTGCAATTATTGAGCGCGTTCAAGACGCACTGGCCGATATCCCTTCTATCGACAGACCCGATGTCACATCGATATTCGATCAGTTGGATGACCAGTCGGGATTGGTACAGGATAGATTGAGCCACATTTATGACAAAGCCCTTGGGGTTCGCGATAGAGTCGAAGCTATAAAGTCAATGGCAGACGCTCCGTCCACGGTGCAACACAATTACGCTGATGTGGACAAACTTGTTCAGGCCATGGCCAGTTTTGCGCCAAATGTTGGCATTTCAACGGGCTTTGAGGGGACAAATTCTGACCTGCATGGTGATGTCGTGGCGACTGCTATCGAGCAAGCTCGGCAACACGCGTTCACGTAATCCATATTATGGCACTGTCAGGGCAAACTGCTTGAGGTGACGGGGCATGGTTCGTAGCGTCTGCTGATGCTAAGTCCTCTCCGCAATTTCAAGACATCGCCTGAAATCATCCGTCTGGCGGCGATGATGTACGCGCGTTTTCCGTTATCACAACGTCAGGTCGAAGATCTCCTGCATGAGCGAGGCATCGATATCAGCCATGAGACCGTGCGGTTCTGGTGGAACCGCTTTGGGCCTTTATTCGCATCGGAGATTCGAAGCCGCCGGGTGGCGTCACGCCGCGGCCGGTCGCAATGGTGTTGGCATCTGGACGACGTGTTTGCGAGGATCAACGGCGAGACGCATTACTTGTGGCGCGCTGTAGATCACGAGGGCGAAGTTCTGGAATCATTTGTCACCAAGAGGCGGAATCGGGCGGCTGCGCTGAAGTTCCTGAAGAAAGCGATGAGGCGGCACGGTTTGCCGGAAGCCGTCGTCACGGACCATCTGCGTTCTTACAGAGCGGCAATGAACGTGATCGGCAATGGCAACTGTCAGGAGACAGGTGGTTGGTTAAACAACAGGGCTGAGAATTCACATTTACCATTCCGGCGACGAGAGCGAGCAATGGCCAGATTCCGAAGCGCAAAGTCGCTTCAGAAGTTCGTTTCAATTCACGCCTTAATCCACAACCACTTCAATAAGGACCGTCATCTGGAAGGGCGGGAAATTTTCAAAGCCCGCAGGGATGAAGCACTCGTTGAGTGGGGTCAACTGGCGGCTTAGGACGACTTGAATTCAGCCTTCTCTGTGCATGCTGGGTTTCTTCTGACAAAGCCCCACAGACGCTATCTCGACATCCAGTAGTTCCTACCTGCGTTCCAATTTTGATTGAGCAAGGCCGTCCGAGTGGGCGGCCTTCTTCATTCCGCACGGCGCATTCTAGATCGACCGTGACAGGACCACGAGCGCAGGAGACACAGTTTGTGCCACTCATGGAATTGAAATAGGAGACTTTGCCTCCTCGAGCCGTGGATTGGTGGCCGAATTGGCGTCTCCGGGGCGGGGCGCGGCGTGAGGATAGGGCCATCCGCTAACCCTTAGGAAAATGGCGCGAATTACAGACAGTGTAAGATCCGCATTGCAGTAACCAAATCCATGATGTGTGGGTGGCGGAGGGGAAGGGATTCGAACCCTCGAGGGGCTTGCGCCCCAACACGCTTTCCAGGCGTGCGCCTTAAACCGCTCGGCCACCCCTCCGGGAGCGCACTATAGTTAAAAGGTCCCCGCTGACAAGTCGCTGTGCGCGTTTTGGTGCGCTGGGTTGCTACCGCATTTTCAGCTTGCGCAAAACCCGTCCGGCAAAGCGGCGGGCACGGGCTTTTTGCCGCAGCGCCTTGCGGATCAAGGGCGGTTTGTCCTGCATGAAGGCGGTGTTGCGGTGCAGCTCGAACACCAGATAGCGCGCGGGTGCCGCGCCAGGATTGCGGATGGCGTGCGGCTGGCCACCGGACAATAAAATCAGGCCATAGGGCGCCACGGTGTTGCCCATCATCTCGATCTCGCCCTCCAGCACGACAATCGCCATATCATAGGCGTCTATATGCGGCTCATACCCGCCGCGCGGCGCCATTTCGCTGAGGTGAACATGCAGCTTGCTGAGAATGCCTGTGGGCTCGTCCAGCAGGGTGCGCACCGCCAGCCCATCTGACAGCGCGCGCGGTGGATTTGCCTCTGCGTCGATAGTCTGGGTTTCCAGCGGCCATCTTGCGCCAGAGGCACTGCCGGCCCAGCGCAGCATCATATAGGTCACGGGCCGGTCGCCCGGGTTGCGGATCGTGTGATGCTGTCCAGCCGGGTAGTAGGAGAACTGGTGTTTTTTCAGTCGTTCCACGCGGGGCGAGGGGTCTTCGGGCGAGGTGGCGATCACGATGTCTGCTTCGCCTTCGAGGACAATCAGGATTTCCTCGTCCGCATGCGCGTGCGGCGGGTGGGGACACTGGCCGGGGCTGAGCACCGACACATGACAGCCCAGCAAATCCAGGCTGGCGGTTTCGCCATGAAACGCGTGATAGGGTTTCCAACCCTGCCCAGGGTCTTCGGCCAGGGGCAGATCATACGGGTGGATCACGGTGGAGAGCGCATCAAGCTCGCGGTCTACCGGGTCCGGGGCCGGGACGATCCGGTTGTTCACGCCGGTGCTCCTTCCACTCACAAGAATTGATGGCGGCAACGGCGCCTGGCGCATCTGGAATGGCCATTCAAGGTGATCCAGATCAGGAATACGTATCGCAACCTCTGCCGGCGCATATTGCAACAGCAGCGCGTGGCGCCAGCGGGTCCGCAGGCTATTGCGGGACCGGTGCCAAAGGCGCCCGTCAAAGAACAACGCCTCACCGTCGGCGATTTCGGGTGTCAGCATCTCAGGGTTTTGATCCAGGTCCTGGGCGAACCTGCGAATGTTGACATCACTCACGTCGTCATAGGCAATCCCGGCATCCGCCGCGCATTGCTGCAGCAGCCTTTCATAGCGGTGAGAGCCCGGAATGACCGTCAGGCCGGTATCCGGGCCGGCATTTTTCAGCCCGATCCACACAGAGATCGTCGGGCCATTGGCCGTGGCACTTTCAATATCGACATGCCAAGGGTGGCCTTTGTTGGGGGGCAGGGTCACCCCGTGTGCACCCCAGAGAATAATATCGTCGCCCAGCATCGGTTTAAGCCGGTCGACAATGGCCGAATCGCGCGCGATCCGGGCGATGGCGGGGTCGATCACGGCGCGGGCCTTGTGCCACTCGGGCGGGTGGATATGACGCACTTTGTGTAAATGATCGCCGAGCCAGTGTGCCTGTCGTTTGGACAGAAGCCTGACTGGGCCAGCAAAGCCGTCTTTTGCGACCCCCGCGGCCAGAATCGACACAGCTTCAGCCGCTGCCTCTGCAGCTGGATCCTTTACCTTGGCCTGTTTCAGGTCTGGCGTGGCGAGGTTCACTGATCAACAATCCCAAGGTCTCTAAGACAGGATCAAGACCATAGAGTTTAACATCGTGGGAGCATAGCCGTGCGGAATTCGTCCGCTATTGCGAAGGTTCAGGTGCCGCCTTCGGCCGCGCGATAAGGCCGCCTGGCCCGATACAATTCCAGGTGGGCCTCGACCTCTTTCAGCAGGTCGCCCTCGCCCGCTGCAAGAAAGGCGTCTCTTGCGATTTCGGTGTTTTCAATCGCCTTGTCGAAATCGCCGAGTTCGGCATAGGCCGCGCCCAGCGTATCGAAATAGGCAGCATAGTTCTGAATCGCGACCGCCTGCTGTGCGTTCGCCAGCGCGCTTTCCCCATCGCGCACCGTGGGATCGGGCGCACAGCACTGGATATAGGCCAGATTGTTGAAGGCCGCGTCGTGCCAGGGCGCGACGGCGACAAGCTGTTTCAGCGTGTCGGCTGCGGCCGACCACGCCCCCTTGTTCAATTCCAGAACGGAAAGACTAAAGAGCGTCTGCGCATTACTGGGACTGATCGCCAGGGCGCGGTGATAATCGTTGAGGGCGTTCTCATTGTCCTTGAACCCGTGCTGATAAACGTCACCGCGAACGCGAAGGGCGCGCACTCTTTCCGGCGCGGATTCGAGAACGTTGTTGAGGATGGAGAGCGCACGGTCATTTTCGCCCTTCAGGAACAGTGCCAGCGCACGTTCTGTCTCGGCGAAGGGGCCCCGGGCGAATGATCCCTCCGCGCGGTCGAGGTCGGCAAGCGCCTCGTCGGGCATGCCAAGCTCATTAAGGGTAAAGGCCCGGTAGACGTAGTTGTCCCCGTTTCCCGGATCGTGTTTGATGGCCTCATTGAGATCAGCGTTTGCGAGATCGTAGGCGGCATCATCCACATGGATGAAGGCGCGCTCGACATAGGCGGCTGCGAACCCTGGGTTCAGTTCGATGACCTTGGAATAGTCTCCAAAGGCGAAATCAACTTGTCCCTGTGCCGCGTAGGCCTTGCCACGTTCGAAATAGGCATCAGCGTATTGCGGGTATAGTTCGATCGCCTTGGCATAGTCGTCAATGGCTGCGTCTAACTGTCCAAGCTGTGAGTAGGAATTACCGCGTTCATAGTAGGCGGCAGGGATATCTGCGGCCAATTCGATCACACGGTCGAAGTCGATCACAGCGCGCTCATGGTCACCAGTGAGTCTGAAAAAAAGGCCGCGGGCCAAGACCGGACCAGCCTCTTGCGGGGCCAGTTCCATGGACCGCTCAACGTCCGTAAATGCGGCATCAGAATCGCCCAGATCAAAATTGACCCTTGCCCGTTGCTCGAAGGCCAGCCACGACTCTCCGTCAAGTGAGATTGCGGTGGAAAAGTCACTACGGGCCGCCTCCAGCTGCCTGAGCCCTACATAGGCGCGCCCCCGGTCTGTCCAAACGAAAGAGACGTCACCCTGCGCATCTATTGACTTTGAATAAGCGTTCACAGCCTGATCGTAGCGCCCGAGTGCTGTCAGTGCTTTGCCCTTCACCCACCATGCAAAGGCGTTGCGAGGCTGTTGGGCGGTTGCATGGTTAAGGTCTTGAAGCGCTTCCTCATGCCTGCCGAGGTCGAACAGAAGCACCCCTCGGTCGAAGTAAGTTTCGACTATGTCGGGTCTTCGGGCGATGGCTCGGTTAAAGTCGGCAAGCGCATCGTCATATCGTTGCAGATCGGCATAGGCGGGCGCTCTGGCGGCATAGATGACTCCGGCATATTTCGGCCCGAGGCGCAGTGCCTCGTCGAGATCGGCAAGCGCCTGCTCGGGTCTGCCGGTTTTCTCATAAGCCTTCCCGCGCGCGTGAAGGAGAAGGGCGCGGTCCAGCCCCTTTTTGGTGCCGCGCTCAATCGCTTCGGTCAACATCGGGATAGCGTCCTGGTATCGGCCTTCCTTGACGGCCAGCGCGCCCTCCAAGCCCGCCTGGTTGCTTCTCGCGACCTCAAGATCCTTTTCCATCTGAGCAGCGCGGCGCCTCATCTCCGCTTCGAAAACGTCCTGCTGCTCTTGTGACAGGCTGTCGAACCATGCATTGGCCTCGTCCTTTGGCATGGTGCGGAATTTTTCTGAGATTTCTTCGTAGGTGAGCAGCCGATCTTGCGCGGCGGCAGAAAACCCGGGCGGCAAGCCGAGGTTGAAAATGATCAGCAGAGTACAGATCGCAAAATATCGCACAGAGATACTCCTCATATTAGAGGGTCAAACTGTGTTGGCGTCGCGACCTAAAGTATGGACGGCTAGGGGCATGTTGTCACCCTTGGGCGGATGAGTGCCTAATCGTCCATCTTGAGGGCGGCGATGAACGCCTCCTGCGGGATCTCCACCTTGCCGAAGCTGCGCATGCGCTTCTTGCCGGCCTTCTGCTTTTCCAGCAGCTTGCGTTTGCGGGTCACGTCGCCGCCATAGCATTTGGCGGTGACGTCCTTGCGCATGGCGCTGATGGTTTCGCGGGCGATCACCTTGCCGCCGATGGCCGCCTGAATGGGAATCTTGAACAGCTGGCGCGGGATCAGCTCATCAGCTTTTCGCACATCGCCCTGCCACGCATTTCGGCCCGGCCCCGGTGAACGATCATGGAAAGCGCATCGACCGGCTCTTCATTCACCAGCAGCGACATTTTGACCAGATCTTCGGTTTCATAGCCATCAAGCGCGTAGTCAAAGCTGGCATAGCCCCGGCTCACGGATTTCAGCCGGTCATAGAAGTCGAACACCACCTCGTTGAGGGGAAGGCGGTAGACCAGCATGGCGCGCGTGCCGGCATAGGTCAGTTCCTGCTGGACGCCGCGGCGGTCCTCACACAGCTTCAGCACCGCGCCGACATATTCGTCGGGTACCAGAATGGTCGCCTTGATCCAGGGCTCGTCGATATGGTCGATCTTGACCACGTCGGGCATATCGGCCGGGTTGTGCAGCTCGATGGTGCTGCCGTCGGTCATCGAAATCTTATAGACCACGCTGGGCGCGGTGGTGATGAGATCGAGATTGAATTCGCGCTCCAGCCGTTCCTGGATGATCTCCAGATGCAGCAGTCCCAGAAAGCCGCAACGGAAGCCAAAGCCCAGCGCGGCGGAGGTTTCCATCTCGAACTCGAAGCTGGCGTCGTTCAGCCTCAGCTTGGCGAGGCTCTCGCGCAGATCGTCAAATTCGGCGGCATCGGTGGGAAACAGGCCACAGAACACCACCGGCTGGTTCGGCTTGAAGCCAGGCAGCGCCTGCGAAGCCTGACGCTTTTCCTCGGTGATGGTGTCGCCGACATTGGTTTCAGCGACTTCCTTGATCGCAGCGGTGATGAAGCCCATCTCGCCCGGGCCAAGCTCGCCGACGATTTCCTGCTTCGGCGTAAAGATGCCCACCCGCTCAATGGTGTGGGTGGTCTTCGCGGCCATCATGCGGACCTGCTGGCCTTTTTTCAGCACCCCGTCGATCACGCGCACCAGGATCATTACGCCCAGATAGGGGTCGTACCAGCTGTCCACCAGCATGGCCTTCAGCGGCGCGTCTCGGTCGCCCTCTGGCGGCGGCAGCAGCAGTGTAATCGCCTCAAGAAGCTCGCGGACACCTTCACCGGTCTTTGCCGAAACGGGGATCGCACCCGACGCATCCAGGCCAATCACATCCTCGATCTGCTCGCGGACCCGTTCGGGTTCTGCGGCGGGCAGATCGATCTTGTTCAGAACCGGGATAATCTCGTGGTCGTTATCGATCGCCTGATAGACATTTGCCAGCGTCTGGGCCTCAACGCCCTGGCTGGAATCGACCACCAGAATGGAGCCTTCACAGGCGGCCAGCGAGCGGCTGACCTCATAGGCGAAATCGACGTGGCCCGGCGTATCCATCAGGTTGAGCTTGTAGGTTTGGCCGTCCTCCGCCGTGTACATCAGGCGCACTGTCTGGGCCTTGATGGTGATACCCCGCTCGCGCTCGATATCCATAGTATCGAGCACCTGTTCTTTCATCTCGCGGTGAGTCAGGCCCTCGCACTCCTGAATCAGACGATCAGAGAGTGTGGATTTTCCATGATCGATATGCGCGATCACCGCGAAATTGCGAATGTTGGATTGGGATGTCATTGCGGCGGGTTTTACCCTGCCGTGCGAGCGGTGCCAAGCATTGGCGCGAAGATATTACTCGCTCTCAGCCCACTCGATGAATCGGTCCCAGGAAACCGGTATTCCATTTTGCTTTTTAGTTTTTCCTTGGCACCAAATTAATCCAGTCTTGGTCAAATAGCAGTCTCCACGAAAAGTGCCATCAGGGTCGCGAATTTCAAACTCGATTCCCTTGTTTCGCACTTCCATGTCCACGCCAAAATCTTTGATCGTTACCTGCATGTATCCTCCATCGATTGGGCGACAACTATAGAGCAATCAATGAATAACTATAGATTGAAATCAACAGAATGAGTCGATAGTTGGGGCGAACTTATCCCCTCAGCGTACCACCGGTGGCCTTCGATACAGCCGTGACAACCTTGTTAGCAACCGCGTCGATTTCTTCGTCGGTCAGGGTCTTTTCGGCCGGCTGCAGGCGTACGCAGATCGCCAATGACTTCTTGCCGTCGCCCAGGCCTTCACCTTCATAGAGATCGAACAGCGAAACATCCTCGATCAACGCCTTGTCAGCGCTGCGGGCGGCTGCCAGCAAATCTTGCGCTGCAATCTCCTGGTCCACGACAAAGGCAAAATCGCGCTCGACGGCGGGCAGATCGGACGCGTTGAGCGCCGGCCGCGACGTGCGCTTGCGCGCGCGGGCCGGAACATTGTCGAGGTAGATTTCGAAGGCCCCGGCGTGACCACGCACATCCATCTCCCGCATGATGCGCGGGTGTACCTCACCAAAATGCGCAAGGACGGTTTTTGGCCCCAGCATCAGTGCGCCGCTGCGGCCGGGGTGATACCAGCCCGGCGCCTCGGTGGACACGCGCAGATTGGCGACAGGTGCTCCAACAGCTTCCAGCGCTGTCAGCGCATCAGCCTTGGCGTCCAGCGCGAGTTGCGGAACGGGCGCATCCTGCCAATGGCGCCGGTGGTGCAACAACGCACGGACTCCCGCGGCAACAGTCGATTGGTCTTCCGGCATATCGCCAGCGAATTGCGGGCCGACCTCGAACAGTTCAGCCGCGTCGAATCCCCTGTCCATATTTCGTCCGGCGGCTTCCAGCAGGCCGGGCAGCATGCTGGGGCGCATGGCATCCAGCTCGCTGCTGATCGGGTTGTCCAGCACCGTGGCCGCGTCACCGCCGCCGAACAGGGCTGCGTAGGCTGACGATACGAATGACCAGGTAATCGCCTCGTTCAGCCCGCGGCTGGCCAGTAGCCTGCGAACCGTGCGCACCCGGCGCTGCGACAGGTCGAGTGCCGGGACGGGGACATCCGTCAGGTCGGGCAGCGGCACCGATGGAATGGCGTTATAGCCATAGACCCGGGTGACTTCCTCAACCAGATCGGCCTCGCCCTCAATATCGACGCGCCAGCTTGGCACCTGCACCTGGATCACGCCGCCGACTTCCTCTGCGGCAAAGCCCAGGCTTTCCAGAATTCGGATCGACTCAGCCGCCGACACGTCGATCCCCGCCAGCGCCGATACGCGCGTGGGGCGCAGATCGATGGTGTGCCCCCAGTCGGGCACGGCCCCGGCGACGACGATTTCGCTGACCTCGCCGCCGCAGATATCGAGAATAAGCTGCGTCGCTGCTTCTGCGCCGCCGACCACATAGGCGGAATCCACGCCGCGCTCGAACCGATAGCGCGCGTCGCTGTCGATATTGAGCGTCCGGCCGGTATAGGCCGTGCGCAGCGGATCGAACAGCGCCGATTCCAGCACCACATTGGTGGTTTCTTCTGTGCAGCCGGTGCTCATGCCGCCCATCACGCCGCCCAGCGCGATCGGCCCGCTGTCATCGGCGATGACACATTCTTCGCCGGCCAGGGTGTAGTCTTTTTCATCCAGCGCCAGCATGGTTTCGCCGGTTTTCGCGATGCGGACGTGAATGTCGCCGGCCAGTTTGTCGGCATCATAGACATGCAGCGGTCGTGCCCGATCATAGGACAGATAGTTGGTGACATCGACCAGTGCTGAAATCGGCCGCAGGCCGATGGCGGTCAGCCGCCGCTGCATCCAGTCCGGGCTGGGACCGTTCCTGACGCCCCTGATGTAGCGTCCGGTAAAAACCGGGCAGGCGGGGGCCTCAACGTCGTCCAGCTTCAACTGAATGCTGACCGGACTGGCGAAGGTGCCAGGCACTGTCCCGTACGGATCGGGTTTCAGCGTACCAAGACCGGCCGCTGCCAAATCCCGCGCGATGCCCCGAACACCCAGGCAGTCCTGCCGGTTGGGCGTGATCGCAATTTCGATCATCGGGTCATCCAGACCCAAGATCCGCGCGAAGGGCACGCCCAGTTCGGCATCATCCGGCATCTCGATAATGCCTTCATGCGCGTCGGACAGACCCATTTCGCGCTCGGAGACCAGCATGCCGTTGGACTCGACGCCACGAATTTTGGTCGGCTTCAGCAGCATGCCATTGCCGGGCACGGTCAGCCCGCTGCGCGCGAAGACGCCCTTCATGCCGGTGCGCGCATTGGGCGCGCCGCAGACAACCTGTTCGATGCCGTTTCCGGTATCGACCTGGCAAACCTGAAGCTTGTCCGCATCAGGATGCTTTTCAGCCTTCACGACCGAAGCGACGGTGAACGGTGCCAGGCTCGCGCCCTGATCGACGACCTCTTCAACTTCCAGGCCCAGCGCGGTGAGCGTGTCGGTGATGGTTTCGAGGTCCGCCTCGGTCTCAAGGTGGTCCTTCAGCCATGACAGGGTGAACTTCATCGGCTGATCCCCTGTCCCAGTGTCGGCAGATCCAGCGCGGCGAACCCATAGTGCCGCAGCCAACGTAGGTCGCTGTCGAAGAAGGCACGCAGATCAGGCGCGCCATATTTCAGCATGGCAATCCGGTCGAGGCCCATGCCCAGCGCAAAACCCTGATACTTGGTGGGGTCGATGCCGCCATGTTCCAGCACCTTGGGGTGCACCATGCCGCAGCCCATGATCTCCAGCCAGTCGTCGCCTTCACCGATGCGCACTTCGCCGCCTTCACGGGAACAGCCGATGTCGACCTCCGCTGATGGTTCGGTGAACGGGAAATAGCTGGGCCGGAAGCGCATCTTGACTTCATCGACCTCGAAGAACGCCCGGCAGAACGCCTCAATGCAGCCTTTCAGATGGCCCATATGGGTGGATTCATCGACGACCAGCGCTTCGACCTGATGGAACATCGGCGTGTGGGTCTGGTCGGAATCGCAGCGATAGGTCCGCCCCGGCGCAATAATCCTCAACGGCGGTTCGGATTTGAGCATGGTCCTGATCTGCACCGGGCTGGTATGGGTGCGCAGCACCTTCCTTGTGCCGTCAGGCCGCTCCGGCAGATAGAACGTATCGTGCATCTGGCGGGCAGGGTGTTCCGGCGGGATGTTGAGCGCGGTGAAATTATAGAAATCTTCTTCGATATCCGGGCCTTCGGCGACCTGAAATCCCATCGCGGCGAAGATTTCGGTGATCTCGTCGATCACCTGGCTGACCGGGTGGATGCTGCCCCGCGCCTCTGGCGCGACGGGCAACGTCACATCCAGGGTCTCTTCAGCCAGGCGCGCATCAAGCGCAGCATCTTCGAGTTGGACCTTGGCTGCACGAATGGCTGTATCGATGTCGTTCTTTAGACCGTTAAGGGCGGGACCCGCTGTCTTGCGTTCTTCCGGGCTCATCTGCCCCAGGCCGCGCATCAGCATGCTGACTGAACCCTTCTTGCCCAGCGCCGCCACCCGGATGGATTCGAGGGCCGCTTCGTCAGCGGCGCCTGCAATCTGTTGCAGCAAATCGTCTCGAAGTGCGTCTATGTCCTGCATCTACCGTTCCTTAAGAAAAAGGGGGCCAGAAGCCCCCTTATCCCGAATACATCGATTCAAACCGGAAGCTCTGCTTAGCCGGCCTTCCCGAGCGCGTCCTGCGCCTGACCGGCGAGGGTCTTGAAGACCTCGGGCTCGCGAACGGCGATATCGGCGAGAACTTTACGGTCGAGCTCGATACCACTGATCTTGAGCCCGTTCATAAATCGCGAATAGGTCAGGCCGTGCTCGCGCGCGGCGGCATTGATCCGCTGGATCCAGAGCGCACGGAAATTGCGCTTCTTGGCGCGGCGGTCGCGGTAGGCGTACTGACCGGCCTTCTCCACCGCCTGATTGGCGGCGCGGAATGTGTTTTTGCGGCGGCCATAATAGCCTTTGGCGGCTTTGATGACCTTCTTGTGGCGAGCGTGGGTGGTAACCCCGCGTTTGACGCGTGACATGCTATGCGCTCCTTAACCGTAGGGAAGGAATTTTTTGACGATCCGGGCATCGGCATCTGACAGAATCGTCGTGCCGCGCTTGTTACGGATCTGTTTGTTGCTGCGCTTGATCATGCCGTGGCGTTTGCCGGCCTGGCCCGCCCGGACCTTGCCGCTGGCGGTTAAGCTGAATCGCTTCTTCGCGCCCGACTTGGACTTCATCTTGGGCATTTTGCTTTCCTTTGTCTTAAATGTTGTCTTGAAGCATTTGGCGAGCAGCCACGGCATGCCCTTTTCCGGCCGGGCCACTCAGGCGGCGGGTTATAGCGCCCGCATGCGACGGATGCAAGATGGCAAAACGTTGGGTAAGATGACGACTATGACACGTAAAAATTGGGCCTTATTTCTTTCCCTGGTTGTTATTGTTGCTTTCCTGCCCTCCGCGCCGCGCGCCGAAGGGCCGGCGATGTGGCGACTGGATACTCTAAGCACCACCATATATTTCCTCGGGTCGTTCCATATTCTGCCGCCAGACACAGACTGGCGCGACGAACGGATCGAAGAGGCGATGAGCGCGGCTGACACCGTCGTTTTCGAGATTGACGAGGCGGAAATGCAGCGGCCGGACGCGGTCATGCTGATGCAGCGTCAAGCCCTTCTGCCTGCGGGTCAGCAGCTCGCCGACCTGATCGCCCCGGCGACCTATGCCCGGGTCGAGGCATTGGCGCCGCAGGTTGATTTGCCGATGGCGCTGCTTGATCGGTTCAAGCCCTGGTATGCCGGGTTGATGCTGACAGCGGGGTATATGGTCAAGAGCGGCTTCTCTCCAGAGCTGGGCGTCGAAAGCGTACTTCAAGGGCAAAGCAAGGCGTCAGGTAAACGATTGCTGGCCTTTGAAACGCTGGAACAGCAGCTTGCCGCGCTGGATACGCTTTCAACCGCCGATCCCGATGCGGTGCTGCTGGATACGATGCGATACCTGGACGATGACAGCGATGTTCTGGACGAGATCGTCGAGAGTTGGCGCACAGGCAATACAGATGCGCTGGAGACGTTGCTTGTCGAGGATATTGGCGGTTACGAACAGGCCTATACCGCGCTGATCACCGACCGGAACCGGGCATGGGTCGCGCGTATGGATGACTTTATGGCTGAAGGCGGCACCTACTTCATCATCGTCGGTGCCGCCCATCTTGTGGGCGATGACAGCGTGATCGCCATGCTGGCGGAAAAGGGGCTGGTTGCAGAGCGATACTAACCATGCTTACGGAATTTGCTGGCACTCAAGAAGGTAGTATCCGCATGTTCCATCCTCGACGGATTTGACGAGTTCCTGCTGTTTCGAGGCGATATTGTCGATAAAGCCGGTCGGCATCCCCGACATCACGTCTCCGTCGAAGACGATTTCGCCAGTTGGATCGTGACGCACAAATATTCGGGTTCGCGGCGCGACGGCTCCCTCCAACATACGTACGGGGAAAGAACATCTAAAGCTTTTCCCTTGATAGTGTCTGGAGGCTTCACCTGTGTTTGTTCCTGTCCCGTTATCATAAAAGCATGTCAACGGATCTTTCAGGCGGATGTTGGCACCTTCCGGGACTTCGTCGGCCCAGAAGTTCATGCCGATAACCGGGCTGTCATCGACTTGCATACGCGGATCACTGCGTCGCACAAATAGGATAGGAGGCTTTATGCGATCAGCGGACACCGAGGAAGGGTATTCTGCTCGCTGGAAGGGGATTATGATGAAGAGGCGGATTTGGCGTGCGCACCTGCCATCCGCCAGGGTATTTCCCGGTATTAGTCGTCCCACTACCTCTAACGTTGCACGATATTCCTGAGCCTCAATCTCAGGATAGCAATCGCTGGCATGTCCGCGCAGCGGACCGATGCTGGCAATGGCCAGAACCGTGATCGCGATGAGCGCCTTGGTTCTGGAGGACATATCGCCAGCCCTATCAGTGCCCGTGGCGACCTATTTCGGCGCCATCACCATGGTCATCTGGCGGCCTTCCATTTTGGGAAAGCTCTCGACCTTGGCGATTTCGCCCAAATCCTCGCGCACCCGCTCCAGCACCTTGGCGCCCAGATCCTGATGCGCCATTTCGCGGCCGCGGAAGCGCAGGGTCACTTTGACCTTGTCGCCTTCGTCGAAGAACCGGTGCATCGACCGCATCTTCACCTGATAATCATGCTCGTCGATATTCGGACGCATCTTGATTTCTTTGACGTCGACGGTTTTCTGCTTCTTGCGGGCAAGATTGGCTTTTTTCTGCGCTTCGTATTTGAACTTGCCGTAATCCAGCACCTTGGCAACGGGCGGATCCGAATTCGGTACGATTTCCACGAGGTCCAGCCCGGCAGCGCGGGCGACCTCCAGTGCTCGTTCTATATCGACAACGCCATGGTTTTCACCCTCGGCATCAATCAGCCGAACCTTGGACACCTGAATATCTCTGTTCGCCCGCGGTCCCTTTTTGCTTGGGGGCGTGGTCATTGGTGGTCTAGCGATGAAAGTCTCTCCTACTGTTGTGAACGTGCAAAAGCGCGGCAACTCCCGGGGCCGCGCTCGTCAGCTGACAGGATACGCCTGCTGCGGCATTGAGTCTAGCGGATCACGCAGGCGGCTGAGCTTCCTCAACGAGCGCGGTCACAGCTTCGTCGAGACCAATAACCGTCTGGTCCTTCGAACCCAGGCGCCGGATCGAGACCGTGCGCTGGTCGGCTTCCTTAGCCCCGACAACCAGAATCGCCGGGACCTTGGCGACGCTGTGTTCGCGGACCTTGTAATTGATCTTTTCGTTGCGCAGGTCGGCCTCGGCGCGCAGTCCGGCGTCTTTCAGGGCGTCGAGAACCTCGTTCGCATAGGCATCCGCATCTGACGTAATGGTGGTTACGACGGCCTGAACCGGCGCCAGCCAAAGCGGGAAGCGGCCTGCATGGTGCTCGATCAGGATCCCGATAAAGCGTTCGACGGAGCCCAGAATGGCCCGGTGCAGCATGGCCGGGCGATGCCGCGCGCCATCTTCGCCGACATAGCTGGCATCCAGCAGTTCGGGCAGCACATAGTCCAGCTGCAACGTGCCGCACTGCCAGGCGCGGCCGATCGCGTCGCGCAGATGGAACTCGATCTTGGGGCCATAGAACGCGCCTTCGCCGGGCAGCAATTCATAGTCCAGCCCGGTTGCCTTGACCGCCTCTTCCAGCGTGGCCTCGGCGCGGTCCCACGTCGCGTCGTCACCGGCACGCACCTCGGGCCGGGTGGCGACCTTGACGGCGATGTCCTCGAACCCGAGGTCCTTGTAGACCGAATAGAGCAGGTCGCAGAACGCCTTGGTTTCGTCGTTAATCTGATCGTCGCGGCAGAAAATATGCGCGTCGTCTTGCGTGAACTGGCGCACCCGCATCAGCCCGTGCAGCGCGCCATGCGGTTCATTGCGGTGGCAGCAGCCGAATTCGGCCATGCGGATCGGCAGGTCGCGGTAGCTTTTGATGCCTTGCCGGAAAACTTGAATATGCGCCGGGCAGTTCATTGGTTTCAGCGCCAGCAAATCGCCCTCGGCGGAGATCACCGGGCCTTCATCTTCCATGCTGGGCGTTTCGTCGGGCACGACAAACATGCCGTCGCGGAACTTCGCCCAATGGCCTGACCGCTCCCACATGGAGACATCCATGATCTGGGGCGTTTTGACTTCGTCATAGCCGGCCTTGGTCAGCCGCCGGCGGATATATTGTTCCAGCGCCTGCCAGATGACATAGCCCTTGGGGTGCCAGAAGACGGACCCTTGTGCTTCCTCCTGCAAATGGAACAGGTCCATTTCCTTGGCGAGACGCCGATGGTCGCGCTTTTCGGCTTCTTCGATCCGGCGCAGATAGGCTTTCAGCTCTTTGTCGTCGCGCCAGGCTGTACCGTAGATACGCTGCAGCATCTCGTTGTTGGAATCACCGCGCCAGTAGGCGCCCGCCAGCTTGGTCAGCTTGAAGGCCGTGCCCAGCTTGCCGGTGGAGGGCAGGTGAGGGCCCGTGCACAGATCGATGAACTCGCCCTGGCGATAGAGCGAGATGTCTTCGCCTTCCGGGATCGCGGAGATGATCTCGGCTTTGTAGTCCTCGCCCATATCCTTGAAGAACTTTACCGCGTCATCGCGGTCCCATACCTCACGAACGATGGATTCGTCGCGCGCGACGATCTCTTTCATCCGCGCTTCGATGAGTTCCAGGTCTTCCGGCGTGAATTTCTCTTCACGGGCAAAGTCGTAATAGAAGCCGTCCTCAATGGCCGGGCCAATGGTGACCTGGGTGTCGGGAAACAGCTCCTGCACGGCTTCGGCCATGATATGGGCGGCATCGTGCCGCAGCAGCTCCAGCGCATCGTCATCCCGCCGCGTGATAATCTCGATGGACGCATCCTGGTCTATGGCGCGTTGCAGATCCCACTCGGCGCCATCGACGCGCATGGCGAGCGCGGCCTTGGCCAGCCCCGGCCCGATATCGGCTGCGATCTGGGCACCGGTTACCGGCCCGTCATACTGCTTCTGGGAGCCGTCGGGCAGGGTGATCGTCACCGATTGGGGTTGAGCCTGGTTCATGGTTTTCCGTCACTTGAATTTTCGCGCCGACCCTATCCCGAATCGTCCAACTGTCAAGCGGGCTGGCAAGACAGGTTCTGCTGATTTGTAGTCGCCGGGACCGCTGCTATAGTCGCTCCCGGATTTTCGCTTTATAGAAGAACAATGGATTTAGTGGACAGTGACAAGGGCGGTATAGGCGCCCTGCCTCAAGTGCCCGCCGAGCCGGTGGTGGACAAACTAGAGACTGATGCAGATGGCGGCGAATTGTTCGGCATTCATGTCGTCAGCTTCTTTTTGACGCTGATCACGCTGGGTATCTACCGGTTCTGGTGGAAGACCCGGGTCCGCCGTTACATGCTGTCGCATGTCCGCTACAAGGACGATGCGTTTGAATATACCGGCACGGGCCTCGAGTTGTTTGTTGGCTTTATAATTGTTTTCATTGCTGTTTTAGTCCCGATTGGTGCCATCTATGCGGGCGGATTCTGGCTGCTGCAGAACGGTCGGGAGATCCTGGGCGGCATTCTTCTGGCGGTTCTCTATCTCTCGTTCATCGTTCTTTTCGGCGCCGCGATCTACAGGGCCTACAAATATCGGCTGTCGCGGACGATGTGGCGCGGTATCCGGTTCGGCCTGTCCGGGTCCAGCATTGGATATTCGATCCGGTTCATCCTCTATACGCTTCTGCAGGTAGTGACCCTGTGGCTGGCGACGCCCTTCGTCACGATCCGGCTCTACCACTACATGCTGAACAATGTCTGGCTGGGCAGCGGGCAGCTTCACTTCTCCACGGACTGGAAACCGCTGTTCAAAATTTACCTTGTACCGGGGCTGGTCTTCGGCGTCGGCATGCTGGTGTTTGTTGGCGGCTATGTTGACATGACCCTGGCCGAGATTGACATGGCCGAAGCGCTGGATGCGGGGGATAACGCGGGCTACACCACGGCACTTGATCAGCTACAGCGGTCGCTCGTGCTGATCGGCGTGGGTCTTGTTCTCTTTCTCGCCGGCACGATTGCTCTGTTCTGGTATCAGGCGGCGGTCTACAGGGCAGTTCTGGCGGGCTGTACATTCGAGGGCGTGGCGTTTTCAGGCCAGCTGACCGGCGGAAGGTTTTTCAAGTTCAACCTGTTCAACTGGTTCATTCTGATTTTCAGTTTCGGGCTCGCCTATCCCTGGGTGCAGGTGCGATGGCTGAACTTGATGGCTGAGGTCGTTGAGATTCGCGGGGAGCCCGACTTTGCCAGGATTTCCCAAAGTACGGCAGACATGCCGAAGTTTGGCGAAGGCCTCGCCGAGGCCTTTCTCTAAGGCCCATGACGGAACGGTTTTCAGGCACGCTCTATGACGGACAGTCGGCGGCTGGTATTCCTGTCACGGTCGAACTGGGTCCCAACGGCATCATGGTTCAAAGAGTCCGCGGCGGGATCGATATCTGGCCCTATGCGTCGATAACCCTGATGTCGTCGCACCGCGACGGCAACCGGATCGCAGTTTCACGCACCGGCAAATCCGCCGAACGTCTGACCATTGAGGGTGACAGCGTTGCCTCGGCTCTGGCAGCGCATGCGCCTCAACATGCACAAACACCGGGCCGCAATCATGGGCGCGCAGTCCTTGTGTCGCTGGCAATCGTTGGCACGTTGGCGGCGTTCTATTTTGCCTACCCAGTCTTGAAAAGCGGCCTGGTTGCCGTTTTTCCGGACAATTGGGCCATCGCCTGGGGCGAGACCGTAGTCGACGCGATGCCGGGGTCCGGCGAGACATGCGATGACCCTGCAGGGCAGGCCGTGCTCGATCAATTGACGGCGGCATTGGTTGCCAGCACGCCGCTTCCCTATGAGCCCCGCGTGCGGGTCGATGGCTCCAAACAGGTCAATGCCTTTGCCGCGCCGGGCGGGCATGTGGTCCTGTTGAGCGGCATGATTCACGATGCCGAAGGGCCAGAGGAAGTCGTTGGCGTTCTCGCGCATGAACTGGGCCATGTGAAACACAAACACGCCCTCAACCGTCTGATCGACGTGGTCGGTGTTGATATCATTCTGTCGAGTATTGGCGGCGATATTGGTGCCGTTGGGGGGCTTGTCATGGTGCTTCGTTATGGCCGTGAAGACGAACGCGAGGCGGATCGCACAGCTGTCGAGATGCTGAAAGCGGCCGGCATGCCGTCCGATGGTCTGGCCAGTTTTTTCGACCGCATGGCGGCGAAGGAAGGGGACTTGGCGATCTACAGTAACTTCCTCTCGACACACCCGGCGCTGCTCGACCGGTCGGCAGAGGTTCGTGCACTGGGTGGCGATCATGAAGGCGCGATGCCGATCAGTGAAGAACAATGGCAGTCGCTGCGCTGGATCTGCGGCGATCCGGATGCAGATGAAGAGGCGGAGGGGGACCCATCATGAGTGACCGTACTGAAACCATCGAGGTTGCGGGCAACAATATTGAGTGCCGGGTCCGCGATGGGCGGCAGCCGGGTGTGGTGTTTCTCGGCGGCTTCATGTCGGATATGAGCGGCACCAAGGCGACCATGCTGGACGACTATTGTCGCAAGCGGGGCCAAGCCTATGTGCGTTTCGACTATTCAGGCCACGGTGTATCCGGCGGCGACTTCAAGGATGGCACCATTGGGCAATGGGCCGCTGACGCCGTGGCCGTGCTCGATCAAGTAACCCAGGGACCTCAACTGCTGGTGGGCTCCAGCATGGGCGGCTGGATTGCGCTGCTTCTCGCGCGTGCCCGGCCCGACCGGGTCGCCGGATTTGTCGGGATCGCCGCCGCACCGGATTTCACCGAGGACATGATGTGGGCGGATTTCGATGAAACGATCCGTGAGACGCTGCGGACCGAGGGGCTTTACTACCAGCCGTCCGACTATGATGACCCGTACCCCATCACCATGCGGCTGATCGAAGAGGGGCGAAACAATTTGGTGCTGCGTAGCTCGCTGCTGCTCAACTGCCCTGTGCGGCTGATCCAGGGTATGCAGGATCCGGATGTACCTTGGCAAACCGCGCTGCGGTTGGCCGAGCACCTCACCGCAGATGATGTTGAGGTGACGCTCGTCAAGAATGGCAATCACAGCCTGTCCGAACCGGCTGATCTGGCGCGGTTGGAGATAGCGCTGGACCGGCTACTGAACACTTAGGTGTTATTCAATTTGCCCCTCACCCACCTACGCGAGGTGCTCGCGTTCGGCGATCACGAAGCTCCGGTAACCCTCTCCCCTCGGGGAGAGGGAAGCGAGGCCGCGCAATGCGGGCGTCGAGCAGAGTGAGGGGGGAAACACGCGCCTTAATGGCCATTCTTCGCCAGAAGGGCGCGTAGCCCGTCGCGATAGGTGGGATAGGCGAGGGTCACGCCCAGCTCCGTTTTCATCTTGTCGTTCCGCACCCGCTTGCTCTCCCCGTAGAAGCTGCGCGCCATCGGTGACAGGTCGGCCTCTTCGATGGGGGTGAGCGGCTCCACAGGAAGTCCCAGCAAGTCACAGGCGAATGCGGTCACATCCTGCGGCGGAGCCGGTTCGTCGTCACAGAGGTTATAGGCGCTGCCCGGATTGGGCCTTTTCATTGAGGCGATGACACCGCTTGCCAGGTCCTCCACATGAATACGCGAAAATACCTGACCGTCCTTGAAGAGGCGGCGGGTTCGCCCGGCGCGCACGCTATCCAGCGCGCTGCGGCCTGGCCCGTAAATGCCCGGCAGGCGGAACAGATGAACTGGCAGTCCCGATTGTTCGTAATGCGCCATCCAGCCCAGTTCTGCATCGGCGCGGCGCTGGCCGCGCGGCCCGGCGGGTGTGCGCGGGGTCGATTCATCGACCCAGCCGCCCTGATGATCGCCATAGACGCCGGTCGTGGACAGATAGCCGAACCATTGCAGGCCTTCCAAGGCGGCGATGTCTTGGCCGTGGTGCATCAGGACCGCGTCACCTGCTTCGCCGGGCGGTACGGAGTGGAGAACATGCGTGGCCCCATCTAGCGCGGACGCGGTATTCTCAAGCGGCCTATCCGCATCGAACAGGAATGCCCTGATCCCTGCGGCTTCCAGCGCGGCCTTCTTCTCCTGCGAGCGGCAGGTGCCGGCAATCTGCCAGCCCTCGCTCAGCAGGCGCAGGCTGATCACCTGTGCCGTATACCCCAGCCCAAAGACGAAAAGTCGCATGCGGCGCCCTAACCCTCTATATCTTCAACTCGTTCCCTGCCGGGGGTAACCTAACCCAAATTTCTGATATGCCCAGCCTGTCCAAGTCCGTTCTGTTTTGCATCCCGTTTTTGTTCGCGGCGTCAACAGCTTTTGCCAACAACTACGAACAATGCATCGTCATCGTGGACCGGAGTCCGGACCGCGCCTTTGAGATCGCTGCCGAATGGCGCGACTATGGCGGCGGCGCGCCTGCCGAACACTGTATGGCGCTTGCCTTGATCGGTCAGGGAAAGGCCGAACGGGCGGCCGAGTTGCTGGACGAGATGGCCCGCACCATAAAAGACGATCCGGCCTCCGAAGGCCGCACGCCGGAGCAAATCCGTCTGCAGCGCGCCGATCTGCTGACCCAGGCTGGTAATGCCTGGTTGCTCGCAGAGGCGCCGGATAAAGCTTATATGCGCTTCACAGATGCGCTGGCAGAGCAGGGTTTGCCGCTGGACTGGCGGGTGGAAACGCTGACCGACCGCGCCCGCGCGGCCGCCGATCTGAACGATCAGGACTCTGCGGTGGATGATCTGACCGATGCACTCGAACTGGGCGGGCCGCGCCCCGATGTCCTAACCTACCGCGCGGCGGCGCAGCGGGCGCTGGGCGCTGTCGTCAAGGCGCGCGAGGATGTCGACGCCGCGCTGGCGCTCAATCCGGACTACTACGAAGCGCTGTTCGAGCGCGGCCATTTGAACCATCAGGTTGGCAACGATGATGCGGCCATCGTAGACTGGCTGCAGGTTACCTATATTGCGCCGGACACACCGGCCGCGCTGGCCGCTGAAGCCAATATCAAGAGTGTCCGCGAGGCGCGCGCGGCGTCCGGTCAAGAGGGTGCTATGCCGCCCACTCCCGCTGCACCGCCGAATCCGGCTCTGCCGGCAGATGCGCATTCCGAAGTCGATCAACCCGATCCGGCGGCGCCAGCGCCTTAAGCGCCCACACGGCCATCGCACGGACAAGCGGCGACTCGTCCGCCAGACGGGCTTCAACGATGGGCAGAGTATCCGGGCTGCCAGAGTTGCCTAGCGCGATCAGCACATTACGGACAAAACGGTCGCGGCCAATGCGCTTGATGGGCGAGCCGGAGAACAAGGCGCGGAAGGCCGTGTCATCCAAAGCCGCCAGGTCCACAAGACGCGGCGCGGTCAAGTCCTTGCGGGGCTTGAACGCCACCTCCTGCGAGGCCTGCGCATATTTGTTCCAGGGGCACACAGCCAGGCAATCGTCGCACCCATAGATGCGGTTGCCCATGGGGTTTCGGAACTCTTCTGCGATGTGGCCCTTGTGCTCAATGGTCAGGTAGGAAATGCAGCGGCTGGCGTCCAGCTGATAGGGCGCGGGGAAGGCATTGGTCGGACAGACGTCCAGGCAGTTCCGGCAAGTACCGCAATGATCGGTCTCGGGCGAGCCCGGCGGCAGGTCGAGGGTGGTGAAGATCGCGCCCAGAAACAGCCATGATCCAAAGCGCCGGGAGACCAGGTTGGTGTGTTTGCCCTGCCAGCCGATCCCGGCGGCTTCCGCCAGCGGTTTTTCCGCCACCGGGGCGGTGTCGACGAAGACTTTGATGCCGGCACTCTCGCTTTCGCCCAGCCATCGGCCGACCCGCTTGATCCGCTTCTTGATGACGTCGTGATAGTCGCGGTGCTGCGCGTAAACGCTGATGACGGCCCGGTCTTTCTGCGCGAGCCGCGCCATCGGATCGATGTCTGGCCCATAGTTCAGGCCGACCAGGATGATGCTGCGGACATCCGGCCACAAGGTGCGCGGATCACCGCGCCGGTCGGCCTTCGCCGACAGCCAGGCCATATCGCCCTGCCGGTTCTGGTCCAGAAAGTGCGCAAGCCGCGCCGGCACCAGCGGAATGGTGTCCGGCGTGGTGATCGCGACCTCGTCAAAGCCTTCATCAGCGAGCCGCTGGCGGATCCTATCCACCAGGGCCGGTTCAGAAGTCGAGGTCGTCATAGTGCTTTGGCGGTGGCAGACCGGGAATGCGGTCTTTCAGCAGTGGCCTGAAGCTGGGGCGCGATTTGACTCGCGCATACCAGTCCTTGGCCCCCTCGTGATCGGCCCACGGGACGTCTCCCAAATAATCCAGACAGGACAGCTGGCTGGCTGCTGCAATATCGGCCAGCGAGAACAGGTCGCCCGCCAGCCAGTTCCGGTTCTCGATCAGGTAGGCGATGTAATCGAGGTGATAGCCGATATTGGCCCGCCCCGCGCGCAGCGCGCTGGAATTCGGTTCGCCCATTTTCATGAACCGTTTCATGACCTTTTCGTCGACCAGATAACGGGTGACTTCCTGATGAAACTTCAGATCGAACCACAGTGTCACGCGGCGAACCTCTGCTCGCACCGACGGTTCACGCCCGATCAGGGGACGATCCGGCCAGCAATCTTCAAGATATTCGCAGATCGGCTGGCTGTCGGCGACCCGCGTGCCGTCTTCATCAATGAAAACAGGGACAGTGCCTGCCGGGTTCAATGCGAGAAATTCAGGGCGCCGTTCCCAGACGGGCTCCGAGACCAGTTCGGCTTCAAGATGCTTTTCCGCAAGCGCGAGGCGGACCTTGCGCGAAAACGGCGATAACCAAAGATGATAAAGGCGGCGCATGAGTGTGGTGGTGAATTCCTTAATCTGGTCGCGACGGTATCACAATTGTCAGGCAACTCTCTACCAGTCGCGTTGGCCCAGGCAGCCGTTGCCTGATATAACACCACCAACTTTCAAACGGATGCCGCTTGAGCCTTTTTCACCTCATTCTTGTTGCCCTGGTACAGGGCATTACCGAGTTTCTGCCGATCAGCTCGTCCGGGCATCTGATCCTGTTGCCGAAGCTAACTGGCATGCCGGATCAGGGGCCGGTGATCGATGTCGCAGTCCATGTCGGTACGTTGATGGCGGTGTTGATCTATTTCCGCGCGGATGTCCTGTCAGCGGCCAAGGGGGGCCTCGCTGGTGGTGACGCCAAGGGTAAACGACTGTTCTGGGCACTGGTGTTGGGCACGATCCCGGTGGTGATTGCCGGGGGTATTCTCAAACTCACCGGCGGCGATCAGGCGATGCGCAGCATCGTCGTCATTGGCTGGGCGACATTGGGTTTTGGCGTTGTGCTGTGGATCGCCGACCGGTTTGCCCCGCTGGTGCGTTCAATGGACAGCATTGGCCTGAAAGACGGCCTGCTGATTGGGCTGGCGCAGATTCTGGCCCTGATTCCCGGCACCAGCCGGGCCGGGATTACCATCACTGCCGCCCGCGCACTCGGGTTTAACCGCGAAGATGCCGCGCGGTTTTCCATGTTGCTGGCCATCCCCACCATCGCCGCTGCCGGTGTGCTGACGACGGCTGATCTGGTGTCGCAGGGTAATATCGCGCTCGGTCTGGATGCGCTGTTTGCGGCTTTACTCGCTTTCGCCGCGGCCTATCTGGCGATTGCCTTTTTCATGCGTTGGCTGCAGAAGGCGACATTGACGCCCTTCGTGATTTATCGGATTGTGCTCGGCGTTATTCTGATCGTGATTGGCCACGGACTCATTGATGTTTAATCGACGAAACAGCAACTGGATGAAGCAGGGCGCCCTGACAGGCGTCTTTCTCTATCTGTTTGCCCTCGTCGGGCCGGTGGCCCATGCCGCCGAATACGGGCCTGATGCCCACGAGCATGGCGGCAACCCCTGCGAAGTGCATGATCTCGTCAAACAGATCGGTGCTGCTCTAGGCGTCGATGATGCCGCGCAAGTCCCTGTATTCTATGCGGTCCCAGATCGGGCTGCGCCTGCCGATCAGATTGATCTGACGGATAGTGACGTCCGGCTCAACGCGCCCCGCGCGCCGCCCGCTTAAGACCAAACCTCTGCCCTTCATTTTTTGGTTTTGCCGCGTCCCTTGAGGGCGTGGCCTTTGAGTCTTTTCGGAGAATGCGCGTGAAATACGCAACACTTGTGTCTGCCATCGCCCTGTTGCCTGCGGCTGCCGTGGCGCAAAACGACCCGCGACCTGTCGCGGAAACTGAGGTTATTGAAATCCTTGCTGTGCCCTATGGGGCCGACAGCGAAAGCCTGACCCAGGGGGTCTCCATCCTTCAGGGTAATGAATTGGAGCGACGGCTTGAGGGGTCCATCGGTGAAACCCTGTTTGGACTTCCGGGCGTTTCGTCGACGTTTTTTGGTCCTGCGTCGTCCAGGCCGATCATCCGCGGACAGTCCGGTCCCCGCGTCCGGGTCCTGATTGGAGGTATCGGCAGCATCGATGCTTCCAGCGTCAGCCCCGATCATGCGGTCGCAGGTGAGGGGCTTGCGATTGAGAAGGTTGAGGTCATCAGGGGGCCCAGCACGCTGCTTTACGGCCCTAACGCTATTGGCGGTGTCGTGAATATCCTGGATGGGCGTATTCCGACAGAAATGCCCGAAGATGGAGTCGAGGGTGCTGTACGGACCTTTTTTGGGACCAATGCCAATGAGTTCGGCGCGGCGGCCAGCGTGACTGCAGGTCTGGGCGACCGGCTGGCGATCCATTTGGATGGGTTCTACCGCGAGGGAGATGATTACCGCGTGCCGCTGGGCGCGATCCTGGAAGATGATGATCACGACGACGACCATGGCCACGACGACGATTACGACGAAGACCATGATGCGCACGATGACGATCATGATCATGAGGATGAAGAGAATCCTAGGCGCGTCGAAAACAGCGATTTCGAGACGAAGTCAGGGACTGCGGGTCTTTCCTATATCGGTGATTCCGGCTTTCTGGGTGTCTCCGTCACCGTGCTGGACAGCAATTACGGTATCCCCGGCGGGCATGGCCACGGTCATGAAGGAGAGCATGATGACGACCATGGCGATGACCATGATGATGGCCATGAGGACGATGACGAGCATGGTCATGGTAAGGGTGACGAGGAAGAAGAAACTGTCCGGATCGACCTGGAGCAGGTGCGCGTCGATGTCATGGGCGGGCTTGACACGGACTTTCTGATTTTCAAGGAGACCAAATTCCGCTTCGGCTGGGCTGACTATGAACATGTCGAACTCGAAGGCGGCGAAGTTGGGACACTCTTCACCAACAAGGGCTGGGAAGGCCGGCTCGATCTGGTTCAGGACGACAGCGGGGCCTGGTCCGGCGGCATGGGGCTGAATGTCCTGAAGCGGAATTTCTCCGCGGTCGGGGCGGAAGCGTTCACGCCGCCTTCCGAGACCACGAAATGGGGCCTGTTCACAGCCCAGGAGGTCGATTTAGGGGACATCGTGCTGCAGGGCGGCCTGCGCTACGATCATACGAAGGTCAATCCTGAGACGGCTGATCCGACGCGGAGCTTTGATCAGATCAGCGCCTCTGTTGGGGCCATCTGGCAAGCCGCGGATCCGCTGCGTCTGACCGTACATCTGTCCCGCACCGAACGCGCGCCCACCGCAGAAGAACTGTTTTCCAACGGCCCGCACCTGGCAACCAACGGGTTCGAGGTCGGTGATCCCACCCTTGGCAAGGAAACCGCCAATTCCGCCGAACTGGGCGTCCATGTGCATTCGGGCCCTTTCGATCTCGAAGCCTCGGTCTATTACACCGCCTATAACGACTTCATCTTTCTCAGCAATACGGGCGCAGAGGAAGACGGGTTGCCGGTGCGCGCTTACGGTCAGCACAACGCCACTTTCTATGGGATGGAACTCGCCGCGCAGGTGGAGCTCATGACGGGGCTGATCGCGCGCGGGCAACTCGACTGGGTGCGCGCCAAGATCGATCCGACTGATGAGCCTTTGCCCCGTATCCCGCCGCTTCGGGTGACGGCCGGGCTGGACTACAGTGCGAACCAGTTTGATGTGGGCGCCGAAGTGCAGTTTGTCGATTCGCAGAACCGGGTCGCCGCGCTCGAGGAGCCGACCGACGATTACACCTTGTTGAACGCCTATCTGACCTGGCGGCCGTTCTCGAATGTTGAGGGTGTCAGCTTCAGTGTACGCGGGCGTAATCTGCTCAATAAGATCGCGCGCAATCACAGCTCTTTCATCAAGGAAGATGCGCCGTTGCCGGGCCGCGACGTCCGGTTCTCGCTGAACATCGATCTGTAACGCGCGGGTCTCGATACGATCGCTTCGCTTCGCTTCGCTCGGGATCACTCGACCCGAACGGTTAGCTATAGGATGCTTTGATACCGTTCGCTTCGAGTGGCTTCTAAGCGAAGCGAGGAAGATGTATCGAGAAGCGACTTAAAATCCGCGCTGCGTCAAGCGCCTGCGTCTACCGGGTGTTCGTCAAACTGGCCGTGGCGGCGGAAGCGGTGCAGATAGGTTGGCACGATGGCTTCGACGCTCGTCGGGGCGATGCCCAGATCTTCTAACGATCGGGCGTCGTCTGCGACAATATTGTCAGCCTTGAGGAGCTCTACCTGATCCGGTGTCAGGGGCGTGCCCGGCGCCATCTGGGCGAAGAATCCGATGAATTTGGCCAGGCCGAACGATAGTGGCACCAGCAGGCGCGACCGCTGTGTTTCAGCAAGGATGTACTCCAGCAGCTCCTTGAAGCTGTAGACACGTGGGCCGCCCAGCTCATAGGTCGCGCCTTGCGCCGTTGCGGAATCGACTGCCGCCATGACGGCTTCGGCGACATCGCAGACGTAAACGGGCTGGAACTTCGTCTCTCCACCGCCGATCAGTGGCAGCGCCGGTGACAGCCGCGCCATCGCGGCAAACCGGTTAAAGAATCCGTCTTCCGGCCCGAAAACGATGCTAGGGCGTAGGATGGTCGCGTTCGGGAACGCTTCAAGGACGGCTGCTTCACCCTCGGCTTTGGTGCGCGCATAGGCGGCGTCCGATTTCGAATCGGCACCGATGGCGGAAATCTGGATCATACGCGTGGCGCCCGCCCTGGCTGCGGCTTCAGCGGCAATCCGTGGGCCTTCAGATTGAATCGCATTGAAAGTCTGGGCGCCGGACTGGTGCAGGATACCCACCAGATTGATGACGATCTCCGAGCCTTCGACCGCACGGTCGATTGACTCAGGCACCCGGATGTTGGCCTGGACCGGCAAAATCTGTCCAACATCGCCCATGGGCTTCAGAAACAGCGCTTCGTTGGGATTGCGCACCGCCACACGGACGCGTGTGCCGCGTTTCGCCAGTTCGCGGACGATATAGCGGCCAATAAAGCCGGACCCGCCGATCACGGTTGCCTGTTCAGGTTTCATATACGCGGTCCTTTTGGGAAAGCCGCCGTAAAATACCGCTGACCCGGATGATTGCCAGCGCAAAATGGTCAGGGCCGGTGTGGGCTTACCGCGCGGCTTGAATCGTCAGGCGGGCTTTGCCATGTTGACAATGATCGCGCAGGGCAGTAGCCACTGCGTCCACTCTGCGAAAGCAGAGCTGTGCCCAGGTGGCGGAATTGGTAGACGCGCTAGCTTCAGGTGCTAGTGGCCTTATGGTCGTGGAAGTTCGAGTCTTCTCCTGGGCACCATTAACAACGGCCTGTCAGATATGACAATTACCCTTCACAAGAATGATCTGCCCGAGGACCTCGACCTCGGGCCCATCGTGGCAATCGATACAGAAACCATGGGGCTGCGTGCGGTCCGCGACCGGCTTTGCCTGGTGCAGCTTTCGTCAGGTGATGGGAATGCACATCTGGTGCAAATGCCGCAGGGAAAGATCGAGGCGCCCAATCTGGCCAAAATGCTGGCAGATCCCAAGGTCTTGAAGCTGTTTCACTTTGCGCGGTTCGATGTGGCCATGCTCTACAACGCGCTTGGGGTGATGGCGTCTCCGGTATACTGCACCAAGATCGCGTCGAAGCTGACACGCACCTATACCGACCGTCACAGCCTGCGCGAACTGTGCCGCGAAATCCTCAGCGTCGACCTGTCCAAACAACAGCAGAGTTCGGACTGGGGCGCCGAGACACTGACCGATGCGCAGCAGGCCTATGCGGCATCCGATGTGCTCTACCTGCACGATATCCGGACCCGGCTGGATGAAATGCTGGCGCGCGAAGGCCGGACAGAGCTTGCGCAGGCATCGTTCGACTATCTGCCGACGCGCGCTCTGCTGGATCTGGGCGGTTGGCCGGATGATGATATATTCGCCCATTAGGACCCCATGCAGTCTGTTTTAGACGCTCCGAACCTCAATCAAGCTGGCTTTGCATGCCCGCCTTTGCTGACACTGCAGTCTTTTATCTGATCACCCGGATGTGGCCAAACGCGCGGCGCGACATGGCGGCTGATTGCGGCATTTGCTGCTGATCGGTTCCTTTGCTGTTTGCGGAGTCATTGAGATGTGCTGAACGGAAGATTAAGATGAACTCTGGTAAACGTCGGTCAGCTGCTATGAGAATCTTCGAAAAAGTTAATATCCAACGCCTTGTTTTGTCTTTCGTTTGTTTTGCCGGGGTGCTGGCTGGATTGCCGATGGCCGCGTCGGCGCAGGATGTCTTCAACAGCCGGGTCTGCAACGCTGGTCTCAGTCTCGGACATGCCTCGGGCCGGGTTGCCTTTGCGGACATTTTCGGCGACCCCAATCAGGTTGCTCTCGCTAGAACCAACCTGTCGAACGCAGCTCAAGAGATCGCTGCCGCGGAGAGCCTTTTGCCCTCCGTCTACGACAACGCGATCCGCCGCCAGGGCACGAGCTCGCTCCGGCAGGCGATCCTGAAATACGAACCGGGGCGTGCCAGCGGGGAGAATGCGGCGCAGTACATACGGAACCTGGCGATGAGATATAGGCAGACATTGTCGGTTACATACGATTCAAGCCGACCAGACAGCCTCCGCTACCAGCCGAGCTGCGCCTCGAACATGATGCTGGCTTGTTTCAGCTATGGTCGTGCCACCGTCGCTGCAGCAGCGGGGGATCAGAACGCTGTCACCTTCGACATCGGCCAGATGCGGCAGGCTATTCGGGCCGGTCTCAGCATCGCCTTCGATGGTCCGCACGTCGAGCCATCCCCCCGAAAGCAGTGCTGCGCTTTTGGCCCGGCCGAATCATGGGCGATAATCGAGGCGATGGATCGCTGGTCGACACACGCGGTTTTCACACAAAACGAAGGGCTTTTGCGGGCCACGGCTCAACAGGCGTTCCTGCCTGGCGGATGCAGTGGCGAAAAACGCGCTAGCAGCTGCCTCAGCGGCTCCTGGACTTATCGGACTTCGAACGGGTTCACCGATACCCACACCTTCCTCGATGATGGGCGAATGAAACCTGCCGGCTTCTGGACGATAAGCGGCAACACGGTGACGGTTGAATGGCCCAATGGGTGGCGGAACATTTATGAACTTGACGCCGAGTGCCAGCAAATGACTGGCATTTCACTTGGTCCTAAGGGACAGCAACGTGAGACCACCATGAGGCGGCAAGGCGCCGGCACGGCTGCGCTCGCTAATGACGGCGCAGGGAGCCAAGGCCGAACCACCGGCCCATGGTTTATCGGAGTCTGGACCTACCGGACTGCCAGCGGGTTCACGGACACCCACACCTTCCTTGCAGGCGGGCGCATGCAGCCGAGCGGCACTTGGTCTAAAGCTGGGAGCCAATTGATCATCGATTGGCCTAACGGGTGGCGGAATCTCTACCAGATTTCAGGTCCCGCGAATCGTCTAACCGGCGTTTCGATCGCGCCGGATGGCCATCGTGTTGAAAGTACATTGGTCAAAAGGTGAATCTTGGATCAGCGCCTCAAAGTTCGTCTTGGCTGATATCGCCGTGCTGGAGGCGCTGCACGGATCGGCGGACGTCTGCCGATGCCGCCTTGAGATCGCGAAAGCAGCTGACCTTGGCCATTGTGGGCGCACTGCTCAGCTGGACTTTTAGCAAAGTTCTCCGCACTTTTTCGGGGACATAGAGGTGGAGGCTGGCCAAATTCTGGATGTATTGGCGGGCGGTCCTGCGCGCTGTGGACCACCGGGAAAAGTACAAGCAGCTCGTAACGGAACAGCTTGTCCATGTGACAAACTTTACGATCAAGGCAATAGTGGCCCATTAACTGGGTATTCAGGTATCGATCCGTAATGTCACGGCCTATGGAACAGACGCAATCGGCCACTGAGATGGTAATCGCCAAGCCGGATCGGTACACCCGTGCCGTCAGGTTGGCCAAGCGGGTGCTGCCGGCGCTGGCGGCGCTGATCGTACTGTCCGTTGTGATCTGGCCGTTAACCAAGAACTCCCAGTCTGGCTTTACGCTGGCGTTTGAGGAGTTGAAGCAGTTCGACGATACCGCACGCATGGTCAAGCCGCGCTTTGTGGGAACAGACATGCAGGACAGGTCTTTCTCGATTACGGCAGAAACCGCCTATCACGATGCCGGAGACGATGAGATGGTCATGCTGGACACGATCTCTGCCGATGTGCGCATGTTGTCAGGAGAGTGGTTGGCGCTCGACGCCCCAACCGGCATATTCCGCCCGAAGGATGAGATTCTGGATTTGTCAGGTCAGGTGAATGTATTCTCCGGCAGTGGTTTCGAAGTGCATACGCGTCAGTTGCAGTTGAACCTGTCTTCCGGGACCGGTCGTAGCGAACAACCTGTTTACGGGCAGGGGGCTTTTGGCGTGTTCGAGGCCGGTGGTGCCGAGGTAGACGTCAAGGGCGAGTATCTGAAGCTGTCCGACGGGGTCGCGATGACGGTATACCCCCGGGCGATTGAGTAAGGAGACGGCGTGAAACAACGTCACGCGACATGGTTTTTGGGGATCCTGCTGTTGTTGGTGACGGGCGGCACCGTTGCTGCCGCGCAAACCGGATTCGGCGGGCACAATGGCAAGGACCCGATCCAGTTTGCCGCCGACCGGCTGGATGTTCGCAAAGAAGGCCGCGTCGCGACGTTTTCCGGCAATGTCGAAGCCAATCAGGGCGATCTGAACCTCATCGCCAACGAGGTCCGGGTCTATTACACCGGCGGCTCGGAAGATGAAGCGGGCCTTGGTGGCGCCGTATCGCGGATCGACACACGCGGTAATGTGAAACTAAGCTCGCGTGGCGACACGGCAAACGCGGTTTGGGCGGTCTACGATATTGAAC
Source organism: Alphaproteobacteria bacterium (assembly GCA_046290575.1). GTDB lineage: Bacteria > Pseudomonadota > Alphaproteobacteria > SMXS01 > SMXS01 > JANQQJ01. The sequence continues at coordinate 950,293 of JBKAGX010000001.1, forward strand.
GGCAATTGGTCACGCTGGGGGGCAATGTCGTGCTGACGCAGGGCGAGACCCAATTGCGGGGCGACCGGGTCGAGCTTGACCTGGATACAGGACAAAGCCGTGTGGTTGGTGTCGAGGGCGTCGGCGGTGACAGCCGTGTCCGGGGAGAATTCACCCCGAAGCGCAAAACGGACGAACCGGCCCAATAGGGCCCCTTGATATGGAAAACCCGCAGCCCACAGCGCCTTCGCAAGATGAAGTGCATGCGGACTCCGTTCAGCAGGCTGCTCATGGCGCGCCGCATGAGGGGCTGGGCATTTCCGGGATCGGGAAGTCCTACAAGGGGCGGCCCGTGCTTCAGGACATCAGCCTCGATGTTCACCGTGGTGAGGTGATCGGCTTGCTGGGCCCCAATGGCGCCGGCAAGACGACGTGTTTCTATACAATCGTCGGGCTGGTTCGCGCGGATGCAGGGCAAATCGTTCTCGACGGTAAGGACGTGACCGAACAGCCGATGTATCGGCGTGCCCGCGCGGGAATCGGCTACCTGCCTCAGGAAGCATCGATTTTCCGGGGTATGTCGGTTGAAAACAATATTCTGGCAGTGCTTGAACTGGTGGAGCCTGACCGGGCGGCCCGTGAAGAAATGCTTGATAGCCTGCTCGATGAATTCGGGATCACCCGGCTGCGCCATGCGTCGGCGCTGTCGCTGTCAGGCGGTGAGCGGCGGCGGGTCGAAATTGCGCGCTGCCTGGCCGCCAAACCCAATATTATTCTGCTGGATGAGCCGTTCGCGGGTATTGATCCGATTGCCATCGGCGATATCCGTGACCTGGTGGCGCATCTGAAGGACCGGGGGATCGGCGTTCTGATCACCGATCACAATGTGCGAGAGACCTTAGACATCATAGACAGGGCGTATATTATTTATGACGGACACGTTCTGATGAGCGGAACACCTGATGAAATCGTCGCTGACGAAAACGTCCGTAGGGTCTATTTGGGAGAGCGCTTCAGCCGGTAAGCCTCAGGCAGCCTCGCAGGATATGATTTAGCACTGCGTGTGCACAGGGGGCGATCTTAGCTGGCAGCTGAAACGATATGACGTCTGGGATGCGACAGAGCTTGCGGCAGGGCCAGCAACTGGTCATGACGCAGCAACTGCAGCAGGCGATCAAATTGCTGCAGCTCTCTACGCTGGATCTCGCGGCTTACATCGAGCGTGAGGTGCAGAATAATCCGCTGCTCGAAATCGATGACCAATATGGCGATACCGATGGTCAGCCACTTCCAGAAACCGAAACGAATCGTCGGGACTTGTCGAGTACGGACCGGGTGTTTGAAGGATCGGTGCCGATCGATTCGGAGGGCGCATCAGGTGCGGAACGCGACAATGTCTTCACCCATGACGATGCTCCTGATCAAAGGCCGGCTGTGAATGACGACCGCTGGCTGGAGTCAGGCGGGCAGTGGGGCTCGTCCTCTGCAGGTGGCGAAGGCGGCACCTTCCTTGATGTTGCGGACCGGGCGGTCGAGGAATTGCCCTCGCTGAGGGACACGCTGCATGAGCAGCTGGCGCTGTCCGTTGCCGATACGGAACAGCAGATGATCGGGCGTTATCTGATCGATACCCTCGATGATTCGGGCTATCTGACCGATGATCTGGCTGAGGTCGCGGAACGGCTTGGCTGCACCGTCGCGGAAATCGAGTCATTGTTGCCGCTGTTGCAGGATTTCGACCCGCCCGGGGTGTTCGCCCGGTCGTTGTCGGAGTGTCTGGCCCTTCAGTTGCAGCAGATCGACCGGTTCGATCCGGCCATGCGGGCTCTGGTCGAAAACCTGGACATCCTGGCCGACGGTCAGCTGGCAACGCTGCAGCGGCGCTGCGGGGTGGGTGATGAAGACTTTGCTGACATGCTTCAAGAGCTCCGCGCGCTTGACCCGAAACCGGGCCTGGCATTCGATGGCGGCGCGGCCGAACCTGTTGTGCCCGATGTGTTTGTCTGGCAGCGTGATGATGGCAGCTGGGCGATCGAACTGAACTCGGACGTTTTACCAAAGGTTTTGCTGAACCGCCGTTATTATGCGGAGGTTAAAGGGGCAAGCCGGTCGAAGACGGACAAGGCCTATCTCTCTGAATGTTTCGGCAATGCGAGCTGGCTGATCAAGGCACTGGATCAGCGGGCGCAGACGATTCTTAAAGTCGCCAGCGAGCTTGTTCAGCAGCAGGAAGGGTTCTTTCTGAACGGGGTCCGTCAGTTGAAGCCTTTGACCCTGCGGCAGGTCGCCGATGAAATCGGCATGCATGAGAGCACCGTCAGCCGGGTGACCGCGTCAAAGTATCTGACCTGCCCTCGTGGCACCTTCGAACTGAAGTACTTTTTCAATTCAGCGATCAATGCCACGGAGGGTGGCGATGCGCACTCTGCGGAGGCCGTACGTCAGCGGATCAAGAAACTGGTCGATAGCGAAGACCCGGCTTCGATTCTATCTGACGACAAAATCGTCAATATGCTAAAAGAAGAAGATATAGATATCGCGCGTCGCACCGTCGCTAAGTACAGAGAGGCACTGCACATTCCGTCATCTGTTCAGCGCCGGCGGCTTAAAGCGGCGAGAGCATCTTGAGCGAAGGTTTTGCAGATGCATATGCAGCAGTTTGACACCGCGAAGCCGGGCTACTATGGTCCGCGCCGCTCTACGGAATGGATCGATAAATCCGATAGAGTTCTCTGAAATGCAACTTGGAAACGCAGGCATTCGCCGCAGCGCAGAAAGAGTCAATGGACGTACAGGTTAACGGAAAACAGATCGACATCGGTGAAGCTCTCCGGGGCCATGTGGTGGACCGCATGGAAGAGCGCGTCAGCAAGTATTTCGATCGCGCAGTTGACGGCAATGTGACGTTTTCGCCGGAAGCACACATGATTCGGGTCGATTGTTCCGTTCACGCCGGTCATGGCATTGATCTGCAGAGCCGAGGCTCGGCCGCAGACCCATACGTTGCCTTTGATCAGGCACTCGACCGGATCGAGAAACGCCTGCGGCGCTATAAACGACGCTTGATAGACCATCACCACAGCGGCAAGGGTGATCTTGAATCCCTGTCGGCAGCCAGCTATGTGATAGCCGGGGACGATGACAAGGAAGAGGAGCCGGAAGATCTTCAGCCGGTCATCGTTGCAGAAACGCGCACAGATATTCCGACCACGACAGTGGGCGGTGCGGTCATGCGATTGGACTTGGCGGATTCGCCGGTCTTCATGTTCCGCAATTCATCCCACGGGGGTTTGAACGTGGTCTACCGCCGGGCCGATGGCAACATCGGCTGGCTTGACCCTGAACAGGACTAGCCGGGCCCACCGACGACCGGCCCGGCGTTGAACGGACGCGACATGGAAATCGAACAGATTCTATCGTCAGAAGGAGTCGTCGACCCTCTGCGCGCGTCCAGCAAGCGCCAGGCGCTGCAGGAGCTTTCCGAGCGCGCAGCTGTGTTGACGGGCATAAGCGGCCGTGAATTGCTTGAGACCATTCTGGGGCGCGAGCGGCTGGGAACCACGGGTGTTGGTCACGGTGTTGCTATCCCACATGGCCGTATCGACAAGCTGGACAGGCTGCATGGCCTTTTCGCCCGCCTTCCCGAACCGATCGATTTCGACTCCATTGACGACCAGCCGGTCGACCTCATTTTCATGCTGCTCGCCCCCGAAAGTGCCGGGGCTGACCACCTGAAAGCGCTGGCCAAGGTGTCGCGTCTGCTGCGGGACAAGTCGATCTGTGACAAGCTGAGGGGCAGCGACGGCGCGGACGCGCTCTACGCCCTTTTGACGGACAGCCAGGCGGACGCAGCCTAGTTATTGCTTTAGTGAACGTGAACCACTTCCAGCTCGTGCTCGCGCGCGGCGATACGGGCGTGGGCTGGACTCTCCATCAGACCGATGGGCGCACCTGTCGCGTTGTGGACGGCAAAGGCGGTCACGCCGTTTTCGATAACCGGCTTGATATAGACGATTCGGTCCGCACCCAGAGCGGCAAACTCTTCGTGCGACAATGGCTTGTCAGTGGGTCGATTGTGCATCCGTTGTCTCCTTGGTAAGAGCAGTCCCTTGGTTTAAGCGTTGATGTCGATCTTACGGATCGCCGGCTCGGCTTTTGGGCGCACCAGGTCGATGGAAAGCAGGCCGTTCTCTGTGCCTGCGCTGGTCACCTCTATCCCGTCGGCAAGGACGAAGCGGCGCTGAAACTGCCGCGCGGCGATGCCACGGTGAACATAGCTTCTCTCGGCCTCTGCGGGGCGCTTGCCGACAATAACGAGCTGGTTGTCCTCCACCGTGACCGATAGGTCATCGGGCCCGAATCCTGCAACCGCGAGCACAATGCGCCAGGTCGTTTCGTCGACAAGCTCGATATTGTAGGGGGGATAGCCGTCATCGGCGGCTTTGGCCGCGCGGTCCAGCATCTTTTCCAGCCGGTCAAACCCCAGTAGGAACGGGCTTGATAGTCCAACGGATCGTGTCATGTTTCGTGCCTCCTTCCAAGAAGCGGGCAATGCAGGGCCCCGAATTCGGGCGCCGTTCGTCGTTAAGCAGCCCGGTCTACGGCACTGCCAGATGCTATGTGGGCTTTGCCCGAGGGGCATTCAAGAGGCTTGCCCCTATGTCCTTTAAGACAGCGGACTTATTCTCGATTCCGCCATGCGGTTGAGGTGACTATGTTTGCAAAACGCCATATGATGTGCTCCATGCAAGGAGCTCCTCAAATTGTGGTGTGTGCACTCGCACTGCTTGTTGCGTTTGCCAGCCCCTCCATGCCGGTACTGGCCGCGCCAACATTCGAGGATGGTATCGCCGCTTTTCAGCGTGGCGACTATGATGCGGCTGTGAACGCCTGGGCCCCCCTGGCGGCGCAGGGTAACGCCAGTGCGTTATTCAATCTGGGCCAGATGCACCGGCGCGGTCTTGGCGTTCCGGCGGATCAGGCGGCCGCGGAACGCTATTACCGCCAGGCGGCTTTGCTGGGTCATGTGTCTGCCCAGGCCAATTTGGGATCGCTCTATTTCACCAAGGATCCACGGCAACCCAAAGAAGCCATGTATTTCTGGCGGCAGGCAGCCCGACAAGGCGATGCGGTGTCGCAATACCAGATCGGTGTTCAGTACTTTAATGGCGAGATCGTGGTCCGCGATCAGGTCGAAGGCTATGCGTGGATGGTCCTGGCCGCCGATAGCGGCTTGGCTGACGGCAAGCGGGCACTCGACCAGATGCGGGGTTTCCTGTCGACCGAACAGCTTCAGCAGGGTGCCGAATTGGCGCTTGAGCTTCAAAAAGACATTGGCGCAGCGCAGGCTGGCAGGATCATACGTACGGTTCCTTTGGCGCCATCACAGGCGGCCCAGGCGAGCCAGACCGTTCCGCCAGAACCGGCAGCAAGCACCACCGCGCCAAGGCCCGTGGCAGTCGCTGCGGCCCCTCAAACGGTTTCTAAAGTCTCAACCGCGCCAGCACCAAAAACGCCGCCTCCGCCAACACCGTCCCCGCCCCGCCCGGAACCGGTGGTTGACCCTGAGCCAGCTGCCGAGCCGGAGCCTGCAGTAGTGTCAATTCCGGTGGAGGTTGTCCCATCTCCTCAGCCTGTTGCTGTACCGCAACCTGCGCCCCAAAGTTCAGAACCGTCACCGCCACCCGCTGTCGTGACATCGCCACAGGACATCGAAGGCGACCGCTGGCGGGTTCAGATCGCAGCGCGTCGCAGCAAGGATGATGCGCAGGCGGCGCTGGACAAGGTGACCGCCCGGCATGCCGGCCTGTTGGCGACGGCAACGCCGATCGTTTACCGCGCCGATCTGGGCGCCAGAGGCATCTTCTACAGGGCGCAGTTGGGCTATTTTTCGCAACGTGGTGAGGCGGCGGGTCTCTGTAACGCCCTGACTGCTGCCGGTGCGGAGTGTTTTGTCACCGGCAGTCCGGCGCGCTAATCTATATCGGGTAAGGGTTCCGTCGCGCTGTCATACACATGGTCAATCAGGTGACCGATCTCCGCTATATAGGCTTCGTTTGCAGCACTTCGGATTTGCACGCCGAGCACCTGTAGCGGCGACGACCAGCCGCTTCGCTTCAGCGTTTCCATGGCGCGCGAAAACCGCGCCCTGTGGCTGACCTGCTGGTTCCGGGAGAATTTGCCCCAGTCATCCCCCCAATAGGCCCTGCAGGCTGCCTCGACGATCTGACCTTCGTTCATGCGCTCTGCGTCTCCATCGCCATCTGGGCGCTACCATAACCGCGTCGTGGTCTGTGCCCAATGCTTCAATTGGAGAGGTTATCATGGATGATTGCACCAAAATCCGGCAGATCGGCTTCCTCTTCGATCAGAGCCATGTCCTCATCTGAAAACCCCATGTGATGGCCGATTTCATGGATCAGGACATGGGCAATAACATCACCGGGCAGGTGCTGCTCTGCGGCGGCAAATTGGAGGATCGGCATGCGGTACAGCAGGATCACATCTGGTGGGCCCTGCCAGCCATCCAAACTACGGGTAACGATATCCACGCCGTCATAGAGGCCCAGAAGATCATAGGGGCTGTCCAGCTGCATCTCCCGGCAGACAGCTTCTTCAGGGAAATCCTCGACCAAAATGGCGACATTCCGGCAGGCCTGACGGAATCGGTCAGGCAGCCGCGCCAGTGCGCCCTCGGCGATCGCGCCGAAGGACTCCGGCGACGGTAGCGGGTCTTTGGTGTCATGCATGATCAAGGTCCATGCGTGACAGCTAGGGCAAAGACAGGCGCCCGGCAAGCGCGCCGTTCTGCCACAGACAAGTGTTGTTGCTAGGCCTTCGCCTTCAGCAGATCCCTGATTTCTTCGAGCAGCACTTCCTGCTTCGGCGGTGCGGGGGGCTCGGCAGGGGCTTCCTCTTCTTTCTTGCGCATCGAGTTCATGCCCTTGATGACGAGGAACAGCGCCCAGGCAACGATCAGGAAGGCGATAACCGCGTTAATGAAAGCGCCATAGTTGATGGTGACGGCTTCCGTCGTCTCCGTGGCGGCCTGCAGCGTGATTTTCAGGGCTTCGAAGTCGACGCCGCCGATCAGCATGCCAATGGGCGGCATGATCACATCGCTGACCAGCGATTTGACAATCGTCCCGAAGGCCCCACCGATAATGATGCCCACGGCCATGTCGACAACATTGCCCTTCATGGCAAATTCTTTGAACTCTTTCAGCATGAAACGCTCCCGTGATGTTCTCAGGACGCCGAGTTTTCGACACCCTGTCAAAACATGCAAGACCTTATCCGGTCACTTGGACGTATGGCGACAGCTGGTTAGGCATGTCTCATTGCAATTCTGTCTGCTACCGTACCGGCGGGGATATGATCGTTTGTTCAGAACAGGGAAGATAACAAATGCCACTGCCGCAGGAAATAAGCCCGATTAACAGCGAGGTAATGGATACGCTGGTCGAGGCGTCGAAGACCGAATGGATCCAGACCGCTGAAAAAGCCTACACCAAGGTGCTTTATACCGGTTCTGAAAGCGGGTCCTGGGCGGTGCTTTTCCGCTGGTTAAAGGGTTATGTTGCTGCGCCCCACAAACACCTCAGCGGGTCACACACCTTCATCCTCAGCGGCAAGCTGCAGGTGCGCGACGGGGTTCTGAATGCGGGAGACTATGTCTACGAAGCCAACGGCATGCTGCATGGCGAAACCAAGGCGCTGGAAGACACCGAATACTTGTTTATCTGCAACGGTCCGATCATCTTCTTCGATGACGACAATTTTCTTGGCTATACAGGTTGGGAAGAAATGCAAAAGCTGGCGGAGAGCGGCCAGGCCTGACCACATAGCCGACGGGGAAACACATGGCATTGGACGCAGATGCTGATCTTGTGATTCGGGCTGGAACGGTCGTTGACGGCAACGGCGGCGAGCCCTTTGAGGCTGATATCGCTGTCAAGGACGGCATCATCGTTGCCGTAGGCGAATATAAGCAAAAGGGCAGAGAAGAAATCGACGCGGCGGGCCTTATTGTCACCCCGGGGTTCGTTGACGTGCATACGCACTATGACGGGCAATTGACCTGGTCCGACCATTGCGCGCCGTCATCGTCTCACGGGGTCACGACAGTGGTTACGGGAAACTGCGGAGTTGGATTTGCCCCCTGCAAGCCACAGGACCATGACGCGCTGATCAATCTGCTTGAGGGCGTTGAGGACATGCCCGAAGTTGTGCTGAAAGAAGGGTTGGCCTGGAACTGGGAGACATTTCCGGAATATCTGGACGTGCTCCGCCGCGGCAGGAACGACATCGACTTTGCCGTTCAACTGCCGCATTCGGCCTTGCGCCTTTATGTCATGGGAGACCGGGCCGTCGATTTCGAGATGGCCACAGACGAGGACCTGGCGCAGATGCGCGCGCTGACACGTGAAGCGATTGAAGCTGGCGCCGTGGGCTTCGGTACCTCCCGCCACATCAACCACACCAATGCCGACGGGGTTGTGATCCCTACGGCGCATTCGGGCGAGGATGAAATTCAGGCGATCGCCGAAGGCATCCGCGACGCCGGTGGCGGTGTGATCCAGGCGATTTTCAAGATTCAGGAGTCTAAACCCGATCTCGAGATGTTCAGGCGGGTGAGCCTGAACACGGGAATCCCGTTTTCTTTCACGCTGGTCCAGGCAGGGTTTGGCGAAGAATCCTGGAGCGACCTGCTGGCGCTGACGGAAGCCGCCAACAGAAACGGCGAACAGGTCACGGCGCAGATTTTTCCGCGGCCCGTGGGCGTGCTGCTCGGTCTGGAGCTTACCATGCATCCATTCTCGGGACATCCGTCCTATCAGGCGATCGCCAATCTGCCGCTGGCGGAACGGGTGGCCGAAATGCGCAAGCCCGAAACACGCGCCCGCATTCTCAGTGAAGACCCGGTTGACCTTGTCATTCTGGGCGACCTGTTCCCGGTCATGACCCGCAAGTTCCAGGCGATCTATCCCCTGGGAAAAGACGCGAATTATGAACCGGCGCCCGATCAGAGCCTGCAGGCGCTGGCTGCGGCCAGGGGCGTTACACCAGAAGAAATTGCCTATGATTTGCTGCTGGAAGACGATGGCAATGCGATTCTGCTTTCAGCGGTGGCAAACTATGAAGACCAGTCGCTGGATCCCGTCCGCACCATGATCACGCACCCCAATACGATTCCTGCCTTGGGCGATGGCGGCGCGCATTATGGCATGATCTGCGACTCCACTTACACGACGTTTATGCTGACCCATTGGGGCCGCGACCGGAAGCGGGACAGGATTCCCTTACCACAGCTTGTCCACCTGATGACCAGGCGCCCGGCGTCGATGATGGGCATGTCCGACCGTGGCCAGATTGCCGTGGGCCTGAAAGCCGACCTCAACGTGATCGACTACGGCCGGCTCACGCTTCACCGGCCGCATGTCGAGCGCGACCTGCCGTCCAACGGGCGCCGCGTGACGCAGGACGCCGACGGTTACGTCGCGACGATTGTCAGTGGTGAGATCATCATGCGTGACGGCACGCCCACAGGGGCGCTGCCAGGACGGCTGGTGGAGAGAAACAGAAGAGGGACAGCAGAAGCTGCCGAGTAGTTTCCGGGAGAAATGGTGGAGCCGAGGGGAATCGAACCCCTGACCTCTACAATGCCATTGTAGCGCTCTCCCAACTGAGCTACGGCCCCACAGTGCGGCGATCTATGCGCCGCGGGGCGGGACTATACGCCGCCACCCTTTCAAATCAAGACGCTATTTGTCGTCGTCATCCTTGGTGACGGGTACGTCGAGGTCGACCTCGGCGTCGTCATCGTCGTCATCAACTTCAAGCAGCGAATCGATATCCTCATCATCATCGTCTTCAACGTCATCGTCGTCGACAAGAGCTTCCAGCTCGTCTTCATCCTCGCTGTCGTCTTCCGGCTTGGTCTTTTCTGCAACTTTGGCCTTAGGCGACGGCGCGGCTTCGGCAGCAACCGGGCGACGCGGCTTCAGAATGACTTCCGGCTGAAACTGATTGCCGCAGGAGATGCAGGTGATGGGCTTGTCGTTTCCCAGGTCATAAAAACGCGTCGCGCATTTGGGGCATTGGCGTTTGCTGCCCAATTCAGGCTTGGTCACTCTAACAGTCTCCATTTATTGGGCTTGGAAAATCGGCGCACTCCATTGCCATGAAGCGCCCCCCTCTGTCAAAGGCCCATTTTTTGCAGAGGCCGCATTGTGGCGGTGGCGTGGCGCCTATGCTAGAGAGACGCCGAAATCAGATTGGCGGTTCCATGTCTTCTTGTCGTGCATTTTCAGTAACAGGTCTTAAGGGCGATTTTGCCGCGCCCGGGGATAAGTCGATCTCGCACCGGTCCTTGTTGCTGGGTGGGCTGGCTGTTGGTGAAACCACCATTTCCAGTTTGCTGGAGGGTGACGACGTGCTGGCCACGGCGGCCGCAATGCGCGCGATGGGTGCTTCCGTCGACCAGACTGGCCCCGGGGCGTGGACTGTTCAGGGCGTTGGCGTGGGGGGCTTGCGCGAACCTGCCGCGCCGCTGGACATGGGTAATTCCGGTACGGCTGTACGCCTGATGATGGGGCTGGTTGCCAGCCATCCGATCCGGACGATCTTTGTCGGCGACGAGTCACTGTCCGGTCGGCCGATGGAGCGGGTGATGGCACCCCTTCGTCAGATGACAGCCCAGTTTACCGCCGCGGAAGGTGGTTGCCTGCCCGTAACGGTGGAGGGGGCGGTTAACCCGGTGCCGATTCATTACGAATTGCCGGTCGCGTCCGCCCAGGTGAAATCGGCTGTGCTGCTGGCCGGTCTGAATACGCCAGGCACCACCTCGGTGCTTGAGCCTCATGCGACCCGCGATCATACGGAAAACATGCTGCGGCACTTCGGCGTTAACGTCGTAACGGAAGACAGGCCGGACGGTCGGTATATTGCCGTTACAGGTCCGGTGGAACTGATGCCTGCGCCGATCGTCGTTCCGGGTGACCCTTCATCAGCAGCATTTCCGCTGGTGGCGGCGCTGATCACCGAAGGGTCGGACCTGACCATGACAGGCGTGCTGGTCAATCCGCTGCGGACCGGTTTGTTCGAGACACTGCGCGAAATGGGCGCCGATCTCACCCTGACCAACGAGCGTGTTGAGGGTGGAGAGCCGGTCGCCGATATACGGGCGCGGTCGAGCCGTTTGCGCGGCGTGAAGGTTCCTGCCGACCGTGTGCCGAGCATGATTGATGAGTTCCCGGTGCTGGCGATGGCCGCCGCCTGCGCGGAAGGCACAACGGCGATGGAGGGGCTTGCCGAACTGCGCGTCAAGGAATCCGACAGGCTGGCGGCCGTGGCGACCGGCCTCAGCGCTAATGGCGTGACGGTCAAGGAGGGTGAGGCATCATTGACCGTTGAAGGCGCCGCCGGGCCTGTCCCGGGCGGCGGGGTGGTTCAAACCTTCATGGACCATCGGATCGCCATGGCGTTCCTGGTGCTCGGCTGTGCCGCGCGTGAACCCGTCACTGTCGATGAAGATGCGATGATCGCCACGTCTTTCCCCAATTTTGCAGCCCTGATGTCCGACGCCGGTGCCCGGTTCGAAGCCGTATGATTATTGCGGTAGATGGGCCTTCGGCGGCTGGTAAGGGCACGCTGGCAAAGGGGTTGGCCGCACATTATGGACTGCAGCATCTTGATACAGGCGCCCTCTATCGAGCGGTGGCGCTGCGTGCCATGGATGCGGGCGCGGACCCAGCCGATGAAGCTGCTGCCGTGCGGGCCGCGGAATCTCTTAAGGATGATGATCTGAAGGACCCGCGCCTGCGTGACGAACAGACGGGCGCTGCGGCCTCACTGGTCTCCGCGTTTCCGGGCGTGCGTGCGGCGCTGGTCGATTATCAGCGGGCATTTGCCGGGCGACCCGGGGGCGCCGTGCTCGATGGGCGGGACATTGGCACGGTCATCTGCCCGGAGGCTGATGTTAAGCTGTTCGTGACGGCCTCTGCCAAGGCCCGCGCACATCGCCGCGCGCTGGAGATGCGATCCCGCGGCCAGCGGGCTGATGAGGCGCAGATCGAGAAGGAAATCGGCAAACGCGACCAACGTGATGCCGATCGGGCACATGCGCCGCTGAAGCCGGCAGAAGACGCGCACTTGCTCGATACGACGAATTTGGATATAGAAGCCGCGCTTTTGGCGGCGATCGCCATCGTGCACGCCTGCCGCACGGCCTAGAGGCAGGAGGACCGCCGGACAAAACCGGACGGCCGGACAAATTTGAGTTAGGAGCTTTAATGTCCGAAGCGACAGCAGAGGGCGCGGGTAGCGCCCTGAGGGATGAGTTTGCAGCTCTCCTTGATGAATCTTTCAGTGAAAGAAATGCGGTTGAAGGCTCGGTTATCACCGGCAAGGTGATTGCAATCGAAAACGACCTTGCGATCATTGATGTAGGCCTGAAGGCCGAGGGGCGGGTGCCCCTGCACGAATTCGCACCGCAGGGCCAGGAGGCCGAGATCGGCGTCGGTGATGACGTCGAGGTCTATCTTGAGCGCATGGAAAATGCGATGGGCGAGGCGGTTATCAGCCGCGAACGCGCCCGCCGCGAAGAGGCCTGGGACCGTCTGGAGAGCGCCTCGGAAGGCAGCGCCCGGGTCGATGGCGTGATCTTTGGCCGCGTGAAGGGTGGCTTCACCGTTGATCTTGACGGGGCGGTTGCCTTTCTGCCGGGCAGTCAGGTGGATATTCGCCCGGTTCGCGACATCACGCCCTTGATGGGCATCCCACAACCCTTCCAGATTCTGAAAATGGATCGCCGCCGGGGCAATATCGTGGTCTCGCGCCGGGCTGTTCTGGAAGAGACGCGGGCGGAACAGCGCACCGAACTGTTGGCCAATCTGCACGAAGGCCAGGTTCTGGACGGCGTCGTCAAGAACATCACCGACTATGGTGCGTTCGTCGATCTGGGCGGTATCGACGGTCTGCTGCACGTCACGGACATGTCGTGGCGCCGTATCAATCACCCGTCTGAGGTGGTCACCATCGGCGAGACGCTGAAGGTGCAGGTCATCAAGGTCAATCCGGAGACGCAGCGCATCAGCCTTGGCATGAAGCAGCTGGAAGCCGATCCCTGGGATAGCATCGAAGCGAAATATCCGGTGCGCACCACCTTCACCGGCCGTGTCACCAATATCACCGATTATGGTGCATTTGTTGAGCTTGAGCCTGGCGTTGAAGGTCTGGTCCACGTTTCAGAGATGAGCTGGACCAAGAAGAACGTGCATCCGGGCAAGATCGTATCGCAGAGCCAGGAAGTCGATGTGATGATCCTGGACGTCGATCCGTCCAAGCGCCGGATCAGCCTGGGCCTGAAGCAGGTTCAGGACAATCCGTGGGACAGCTTTGCCGCGAACTTCCCTGCCGGAACCGAGGTCGAGGGTCAGGTCAAGAACATCACCGAGTTCGGGTTGTTTATCGGCCTGGAAGACGATCTCGACGGCATGATCCACCTGTCGGACCTGGACTGGAACCGCAGTGGCGACGAAGCCCTTCAGGAATACAAGAAGGGCGATACCGTGCGCGCCATTGTGCTCGACATTGATGTGGAGAAGGAACGGATTGGTCTGGGCATCAAACAGCTGGGCGACGATCCGTTTGCCTCTGTGGCGGGCCTCAAACGCGGCGAGATTGTGACCTGCACCGTCACCGCGGTTCAGGAGCCGGGCCTTGAGGTGATCTTTGGCGACACGGAGTACCCTGGCTATATCCGCCGGGGCGACCTGGCCCGCGATCGTGCCGACCAGCGCCCTGACCGGTTTGCCAAGGGCGACAAGGTCGATGCGATGGTGACCAATATGGACCGGTCCTCACGCCGTGTGACCCTGTCGATCAAGGCGCTGGAGATCGAGGAAGAGAAGAAAGCCGTCGAGCAGTACGGATCGACCGATTCGGGCGCCAGCCTCGGTGATATTCTGGGCGCGGCGATGGACCGTGCGCGGACCGACACTGACGATGAGGGTGACGATTCGAAGTAACGTCAACCCGACTCATTAGAGTACAAGACAGGCCCTCTGACCGGTTCTCAGGTCAGGGGGCCTTCTTTATGATAGGCTCCGGATCATGCCGAAAAAGGAGGCCTGAATGGCCGTCGATGTTGACGCGCTTATCGACCGTCGCAAATTGAAACGCCGCCTGCTGTTCTGGCGGCTGGCGGCAATTTTGTTGCTTATCGTCATGGTTGTTGCGCTGGTCGGTGGCGACAGGGGCCCTCAGGGGCCGCATATTGCGCGCATCCATGTGGATGGCATCATTGTTGGTGATAGCGCCCGCGAACAGATGTTGAAAGAGATTGCCGAGGACGATGATATTCAGGCGGTAGTGCTTTCCATCGACAGTCCCGGCGGAACAGCTGTGGGCTCTGAATTGCTCTACAAGCGGCTACGGTACATTGCCGAGCGCAAGCCCATGGTGGCGAGCGTTCGTTCGATTGCGGCATCGGGTGGATACATTGCCGCGCTTTCAGCCGACCGAATCATCGCCAGTGAGAATTCAATAACCGGATCGATAGGGGTTATCTTCCAGGTGCCGGAGTTTTCCGGTTTGCTCGATGATATCGGGGTTACGGTCAACGAAGTAAAAAGCGGTGCCCTGAAAGGGGGGCCTTCGCCCTATAAGCCGATGAGTGAAGAAACCCGTGCTGAGCTCGAAGACATGGTCGATGACGCGTTCGAATGGTTCAAAGACCTCGTTCGCGACCGCCGGAATTTTACCGAAGAGCAGGTGCTTGCGGTCAGCGATGGCCGCGTTTTTTCCGGCCGGCAGGCGGTAGCCAACGGTCTGATCGATGAATTGGGCGGGGACGACGAAGCGTTGGTCTGGCTTGAAGACGCCCATGGAATCGATGGGGGACTTCCACTGATCGATATGGAGCCTCCCGAGGATTTGCCGTTCATGAATCGGGTTTTGGCACGTATTACCGGCGATAGGTTGTTTGTTGACCGGCTTTCCCTTGACGGGTTGCTGACCCTCTGGCACGCTCGGTGAAGGTATTGGCTGATCCTGAGGGGGGATCGCGATTCCTCGACCCAGGGGGTGCGTCGAGTGATTAAGTCTGAATTAATACAGCAGCTTGCGGACGAGAACCCGCATTTGTACCACCGTGCCGTGGAGCGTATCGTCTCTACCATCTTTGACGAGATTGGCGATGCGCTGGCGCGCGGCGACCGGGTTGAACTGCGTGGTTTCGGAGCATTTTCGGTAAAACAGCGTCCGGCCCGCGTTGGCAGAAACCCGCGCACGGGGGATGCCGTTCACGTGCCTGCCAAGGCGGTACCGTTCTTCAAGACCGGTAAGGAACTGCGGGAACGTCTGAACGACGAGTGAGGCTGCAGGCCCGGTTTTAGGGCTTTTAAGAATCTATGGGCCGCATGCGGTGCGCGTCTGCACGCCGCGTTAGCCCTTGGTTTGGGCGCTCTTGGTCGGGCGAGACGATCATTTTGGGAACAATTTGACCATAACGGCGTTTTTCGCTCCAGAAAGCAACTTCTGGAGAAACTGGATATGCATGATCGGAACGTACGCGACCTCCATGGTGCACGGTTGCAGATCGAACGGCGCCTGCAGCAGCTTCACGATATTGCCGGGTGTGAGCCTTCCTCGGAAATCAAGCGCAGCATCGAAGCTCTCTGGGAAACCGCAGGCGAAACAGAACGCCAGATGGGGGCTCTGTTCGGCCGCGCCTGATTTGGCGGCTGCGTAATTCAGCACTCTATTGCGGACTATTCTGTCTCGCGATAGGGTGCCCGCGTGCGTCGCGTAAAGCTCATTTGGATTATTCCTGTTTCGATCATTGTGATCGCGTTGTCGGTCGGCAATCGCCAGGACGTAAGCGTCAATCTGACGCCGTTGCCCTGGTCGATAGACATTCCGATCTACCTGTTGGCATTCCTGATGTTCTGGCTGGGTGCGATTGCAGGTGGCTGGGCGGCCTGGACGGCCCGGGTTCGCCGCAACCGCCGATCCGCGGGGCGTGCAGCACGGAAACGCGAAAAAGCCGAAAGCAGCGCTGCCAGCCCGTCCGTTCCACCGTCGCGCCAATTGGGGTCGGGATAGTGGTGGGGAGCCCTGTTTTCTGCGCTCTGGACACGCCGGAACGCGCCATTGCCCTGGATTGGGCGACGCGGCTGGCCGGCGTTGTCGGCGGCCTGAAGCTCGGCTTGGAGTACTTCGGCGCCGAGGGGCCTGCTGGCATTGCCGCTGTGGCCGATACGGGCATGCCGATCTTTCTGGACTTGAAACTCCACGATATCCCGCAGACGGTCGCGGGCGCTATTTCGTCGGTCGCGCCTTTGGCGCCGTCCTTTGTAACCATCCACACACAGGGTGGCCCCGCGATGATGGAAGCTGCCGCCGAAGCGGCCACAAAAGCAGCGCAAACCGCCGGCGTGTCCCGCCCCAGGCTCTTGGGTGTGACGGTGCTGACCAGTCTCGATGCGCAGGATCTGGCGGCGACCGGTATCAGTGGGGCCGTTGTGGATCAGGTGCTTCGCCTGGCAGCGCTGGCGGCGCAAAGCGGCCTTGATGGCATTGTCTGCTCACCACTGGAAATCGCCGCAGTGCGTGCCGCGCTGGGTCCGGACCTTGTCCTGATGGTGCCCGGCATCCGGCCGGCAGGCGTCGGAAAAAGCGACCAGAAGCGTGTGATGACGCCAGAAGAAGCGATGGCCGCAGGGGCAAATCACCTTGTTATCGGCCGCGCGATTACCGGCGCTGATGACCCGGTAGCCGCTGCGACGGCAATCGCTGCGTCTCTGGCAGCGCTCTAGCAAAATTTGCACCCCGGGCGCATCGGTTGCCCTTCCCCCTGGAATCCCTATAGTCCCGCTGGTTTTATGGGATCAGCGATGACCGTTAACGTCAAAATCTGCGGCATTACCGACAAGGAGGCGTTGCTTGCGGCGGAAGCCGCCGGCGCCAGTCATATCGGTTTGATGTTCTATGCGCCGTCGCCACGCGCGGTGGATTTGGCACTCGCGCGCGATCTGGCGGCGCGGGTACCGGCGGGAATCATGCGGGTCGGCGTTTTTGTCGATCCTGAAGACGCCCTGCTCGACACAACCCTGGAAGCTGTACCACTGGATTATGTGCAACTGCACGGGTCCGAGTCGCGAGAGCGTGTCGCGGAGATTAAGCGCCGCACAGGCAAGCCGATTATCAAGGCGGTTCCTGTCGCGAATTCGACAGATGTGCAGATCGCCCACACCTTTGAGGGTGTGGCGGATTTCTTGCTGTTCGATGCGAAACCGCCTAAATCTAGGCCCAATTCGTTGCCGGGTGGGACGGGGTTATCGTTCGACTGGCGTTTGCTGTCAGACGAGGTCTGGCCGGTGCCGTGGTTTCTGGCCGGTGGACTTACCGCTGAGAATGTTTCGGTGGCGATTATGAAGACCGGTGCCCGCTTCGTCGATGTCTCGTCGGGCGTGGAAGATGAACCCGGGAAAAAGAACCCTGATAAGATCAGGGCGTTTGTTGAAGCAGCGCAGGGCGCACAAGAATGAACAAGCCGGACCGGCTCAACAGTTTTAGCGCGCTTCCCGACCAGGATGGGCATTTTGGCATCTTCGGGGGACGTTACGTTGCCGAAACATTGATGCCGTTAATTCTCGATCTGGAGCAGGCCTATGAGGCAGCCAAGGTCGATCCCGCCTTTCGGGCGCAGATGGATGATCTGATGAAGAACTATGTGGGCCGGCCCAGCCCACTTTATTTCGCTGAACGCCTGACCGCGCATTACGGTGGCGCGAAAATCTACTTCAAGCGTGACGAGCTCAACCATACGGGCGCGCATAAGATCAACAACTGCATTGGCCAAATCCTGCTGGCACAGCGGATGGGCAAGCACCGGATTATTGCTGAGACCGGCGCGGGCCAGCACGGCGTGGCGACAGCCACCGTTGCCGCCCGTTTTGGCCTGCAGTGCAAGGTGTTCATGGGGGCGACCGATATTGCGCGTCAGCAGCCGAATGTCTTCCGCATGAACCTGCTGGGGGCCGAGGTGATTCCCGTGACGTCTGGCTCGAGTACGCTGAAGGACGCGATGAACGAAGCGTTGCGCGACTGGGTCACCAATGTTGAAGACACCTACTATCTGATCGGAACCGCTGCCGGGCCGCATCCTTATCCGGCCATGGTGCGCGACTTCCAGGCGGTGATAGGCCAGGAAGCCCGCGAACAGATGCTGGCTGCCGAAGGCCGCTTGCCTGATACACTGGTCGCCTGTATCGGTGGTGGCTCAAACGCGATTGGCCTTTTTCACCCGTTTCTCGACGACCCTGATGTCGCGATGGTGGGTGTTGAAGCCGGTGGCCATGGTCTTGAAAGCGGCGCCCACGCGGCCTCGATCAGTGGTGGAAGCCCGGGCGTCCTGCACGGCAATCGGACCTATCTGCTGCAGGATGACGACGGCCAGATTCAGGACGCGCATTCGATTTCAGCCGGCCTCGATTATCCAGGCATCGGGCCGGAGCACAGCTGGTTGGCGGAGTCTGGCCGCGTCGACTATGCCTCCGTCACGGATGAGGAGGCGCTGGCGGCCTTTCAGGAATGCTGCCGCCATGAAGGCATCATCCCGGCACTGGAGCCATCGCATGCCCTGGCCCATGTCGCCAAGATTGCGCCTGATTTGCCCGGGGATCACATTCTGGTCGTCAATCTTTGTGGCCGGGGTGACAAGGACATCTTTACCGTCGCTGACGCGCTGGGAGTCGAGATTTGACCGCCGCTTCAGGCCGTATCGAGCGCCGCTTCGAGGCATTGGCCGCAGACGATCGCGCAGGCCTGGTGGCCTTTGTTACCGCGGGTGACCCCAATCCCGGTCAATCTCTTGACGTTCTCAAGGGCCTCCCCGGGGCGGGCGCTGATATTATTGAACTTGGTATGCCGTTCAGCGACCCGATGGCCGACGGGCCTTCGATTCAGGCATCAAGCCAGCGCGCGCTGAAGGCCGGTCAGACCTTGAAGCGAACGCTGGCTATGGTCCGGACGTTCCGTGAACAGGATGCCGATACCCCCATCGTGTTGATGGGCTATTACAACCCGATCTATCACTATGGTGTGGACAGGTTTTTGACGGATGCTGTCGACGCAGGCGTCGATGGGCTGATCGTCGTCGATCTGCCGCCGGAAGAGGATAGTGAACTCTGTGAGCCCGCGATCGCCGCGGGGGTTCGGTTCATTCGCCTGCTGACGCCGACGACGGACGAAAAGCGCCTCGGCGCCGTGCTGCGCAACACCAGCGGCTTTCTCTACTATGTCTCGGTGACGGGCATTACCGGTGCCGCGGCGGGTGCACAGGATGCGATTGCCGCTGCACGGCATGATATTGGGCAACGCAGCGCCTTGCCGGTCGCGGTTGGTTTCGGCATCAAGACGCCGGATCAGGCGGCTCAGGTTGCCAAGGTCGCCGACGCGGTTGTCGTCGGGTCGGCCATCGTCGACCGCATTGCTGCCGGGTGCGATAGTAGTGGTCAGCTGAGCGATTCAGGGCTGCAGGATGTGCTGAGCTTTGTGGGCACATTGGCAAACGGCGTGCGTGCTGCGCGCCAGAAGGGGGCTGCATGAACTGGTTCAAGAATGTCAGGCCCAAGCTGACAAGTGTTTTCCGGCGCGAGTCGTCCGCTGATTCAGACGTCAAGTGGCACGCCTGCGAGAATTGCGGCCAGATGGTCTACATGAAAGATTTCGTCGCCGACCTGAAGGTCTGCTCGCATTGCGACCATCATCACCGGATCGGTCCCAAAGACCGGTTTGAACAATTGTTTGATGATGGCGCCCATCAGCCGATCAGCGTGAAGCCGGGGCAGGATGATCCGCTGAAGTTTCGCGACAAGACAAAATACCCCGATCGCCTGAAGGCGAGCCGGGGGAAGACCGGCCAGCATGACGCGATTACCGCAGCGCTCGGCAAGATCGGCAGCCAGCCCGCGGTGGTCGCCGTACAGAATTTCGCTTTCATGGGCGGCTCTCTTGGTGTTGGCGCCGGTGATGCATTCGTCACGGCGGCCAAACGTGCACTGGATGAAGAGGCGGCATTCGTGATGGTGGCGGCCGCAGGCGGTGCGCGCATGCAGGAAGGTATTCTGTCCCTGATGCAGATGCCGCGCACGACTGTGATGGTGGAGATGCTGCGCGAGGCGCGCTTGCCCTATATCGTGATCCTGACCGACCCGACAACGGGTGGTGTGACGGCGTCCTATGCGATGCTGGGAGATATCCAGATCTCAGAACCGGGCGCGCTGATCGGCTTTGCGGGTCCCCGCGTGATTGAGAATACGATCCGCGAACAGCTGCCCGAAGGGTTCCAGCGGGCCGAGTTCCTGCTGGAGCATGGCATGATCGACATGGTGGTCCACCGGCAGGAACTCCGGGACCGGCTGGCCATGGTGCTGGGCCTGTTGATGGCGCATCGGTCGCCTGAACCCGAAGCTGAAATTGTTGATGACGAACCAGCCGTTGAGGCTGAAGACACACCGTCGCCCGATCCAGAGGAAACTGCGCCGCTGTGATCAGCGATGATCTGCTGGACCATTTCCGGACTCTTCACCCAAAGCTGATCGATCTGTCGCTCGGCCGCATGCAGCGGCTGCTGAAAGCGCTGGATCACCCCGAACGCAAACTGCCGCCAGTCATTCATGTTGCGGGTACCAACGGCAAAGGGTCCACGGTGGCTTTCCTGCGGGCACTACTGGAAGCGAAGGGCAAACGGGTGCAGGCGCTGACATCCCCGCATCTGGTGCGGTTTCATGAACGCATTCGCCTGTCGTCCGGTCTGATCAGCGAAGACCGGCTGGTTGATGTTCTGTCTCGGTGTGAGGCGGCCAATGGTGGCGAGGCGATCACCTATTTCGAGATGACCACGGCGGCGGCCTTTCTCGCCTGCGCTGAAGACGAAGCCGATTTCTGCCTTGTTGAGGTGGGGCTGGGTGGCCGGTTTGATGCCACCAATGTCATTGAGGCACCCGTCGCTACGGTCATCACGCCGGTGGGATACGATCACCAGAGTTTTCTGGGCGACACCCTTACTGAAATCGCGCATGAGAAAGCAGGCATACTCAAAGCCGGAATTCCTGGCTTTATCGCGCCTCAGATGCCGGAGGCGAAGCGGGAAATAGAACGGGTCGGCGTGGATGTCGGCGCACCGCTTCATCATTGCGCCCAACGTGAAGACCTGCCGCCTCTCGGACTGGCTGGTCCGCACCAGCGAGACAATGCCTCGGTTGCCGTTGCGACGCTGACAGGCCTTGGGATCACGCTGGAGGCTGAAGCATTGGCGCGCGGCCTCGTCAGCGTGGAATGGCCGGCTCGATTGCAGCCGATAGATCGTGGCCCGCTTTACGACCTGTTGCCTGAAGGGGCATCGCTCTGGCTCGATGGCGGTCACAATGGCGAAGCGGCGTTGGCGATTGCCGACACGTTCAAGGGCAGGCGCGTCCACCTCGTTGTGGGCTTGATGGCCAACAAGGATATTGACGCCTTCCTGTCGGCCTTGGCCCCGATCGCGGCTTCACTGACGGCGGTCCCGATTCCGGGCGAAAGCGCGCATGACCCGGAACATTTGGTGCAACAGGTGTCGGCCATCGGGCTTCAGGCTTCAGCCCGGCCTGATGTCAGGGAGGCCTTGAAGAGTCTAGGGGACGGTGATGTGCTGATCTGCGGTTCGCTCTATCTCGCCGGACAGGTGCTGGACGCCTCGGGACTGCAACCGACATAAAAAAAGGCGTCCCGAACGGACGCCCTTTTTCTAACTTCTGAAATGGATCAGATCGATTCGTTGATCCACTCGACAATCTTGTTCTTTGGCAGTGCGCCCACCTTGGTGGCGCGAATTTCACCGTCCTTGAACAGCATCAATGTCGGGATGCCACGCACGCCATAGCTCGTCGGCGTGGTCGGATTCTCATCAATGTTCAGTTTGGCGACGGTGACAGTGCCGTCCATATCCTCAGCGATTTCATCGAGCGCCGGCGCGATCTGCTTACACGGGCCGCACCACTCTGCCCAATAATCGACGAGGACGACGCCGTCGGCTTTCAACACATCATCCTGGAAGCTGTCGTCGGTGACTTTCTTGGTGGCCATTTGTGGGGTTCCTTGTTGTGAGGGTCTCACTCTGTGGCACCGAAGGTAGGGACGGGTTTGGCCAAGGTCAAGGTTGCCTCACGACGCTGTGACCTCGCCGCTAGCGCCGTCCAGCATTTCCGGTGGCAACTCCATCAGGGTCGGTCCGTCGGTCCAAAGCAGGGCGCAGCGTACCGTGCGGCCCGGATAGACCTGTTCGATCAGCGCACGATAGGCGGCCATCTGCCGGCAGTAGAGTTGCGGCACGCCGTTCAGTGTTTCGGGGGGCGGCCGGTTGGTCTTGTAATCGACGATCAGCACCGAATCAGCTGTGACCGCCAGCCGGTCGATTTGTCCGCTGACGGCGTTACGACCGACCAGACCGGTGACGGGGACTTCGGCAGCGCTGCCGGGCGCGAACAGCGCCCCCAACGACGGATCATTCAGGACTGCGAGGACCTCCTCGGCCCAGCCTTCTGCAGTGCCCGGCTCCAGGCCATGGGCGGGCTGTTTCAGAAACCGCAGCGCAGCAGCTCTGCGGTCAGCCTCCGGCAGGTCAGGAAGGCGCTGCAGCAGGCGGTGCATCAAATTGCCACGCATAAACGGGTCCTGGCCTGTTTCGCTCAACGGGCTGCGCACCGCGCTGTCCGCAAAGGCGGGCCGGGATGGCGCCAGCGGGCGCGACGGGCTGGGTTCCTCCGGCGGAGCGCGGTTGGCCCAGTCCGGTGCTTCGCTGGTGGGCGTAACGACGGCCCCTTCTTTCTCTGCGTTGTCAGACAGGGTGCCAGATTGCATCCAACGCACTGGCAACCCTTCTGAATCAACGCCTTCATGCGCCTCGAGACGGTCAAAGCCCTCTTCGATCAAATTGTACCAGCAGTGTTTGGGCCGGCCCCGTTGGGTCTCATAGCCGCAGATATAGAGCTCGTCGGCGGCGCGGGTCAGCGCGACATAGAGTTGGCGGTTATATTCCTGGTCACGCAACGCGACAGCTTTCTCATGCGCTTCCGCAGCCGCACCCACCCGGTTCTCTGCCGAGGCGGGCCAGATCAGGGCCGGTGCGCTGTCAGGCAGCGCTGTCCAGTAGAGATCCGGCGCCTGGGTGGGCGCCCCACAGGTATCGGGCAGAAAAACAATCGGTGCCTGCAATCCCTTGGCGCCATGGACGGTCATCACCCGCACTTCGCCGCTCGCCTGTTCCATCTCGCGTTTGACTTCGGTTTCCGCCGCTTCCACCCAGTGCACAAATCCCTGCAGCGAGGGCACATGGGTGCGCTCATAATCGAGTGACAGCGCCAACAGCTCGTTCATGGGGTCAAGGGCGTCCGGTCCCAGCCGTGCCAGAATCGCCCGTCTGCCACCATGCTCCAGCAGGCTGGAAAAGAACTCGAAGGGTGGCGTCTGGTCGGCCATTGCCAGACAATCCTTCAGGAAACCATGGGCAGCGGCCAGAGCGGGGTCATCTGCCGCCCGCTTCGCCAGAGCGTGCCACAAGGTGTTATCACGGTCATAGGCGGCCTTGTAGAGCTGGTCGTCATCAAGGCCGAGTAGTGGCGATTTCAGCACGGTTGCCAGGGTCAGATCGTCTTCCGGCATCAAGACGAACCGCGCCAGCGCCAGCAGGTCCATTACCGCCAGTTGTTCCGTCAGGATCATCCGGTCGATGCCGGCGACCGGTACGCCCTGCCGTTTCAACTCCCGCACCATCGCGTTGAAGAACGGGTTGCGGCGGCGCACCAGGATCAGAACGTCATCCGCGCGGATGGGCCGTGCCCGGGCCTCAAGCATGGCTCTCGTGTTCAGCCAGTGTTTGATGCGGCCTGCGATACGGCGCGCCAGCCGGACATCGGGATTGGTAACATCAAGCCGCTTGACCGGAGGCTGCCAGCCCGCCGTCTGCTCGACCTTTTCAGGGACTTCCGGGTCCCAGAGTTCAATCCGGCCCGCCACGTCCTGCCGGTGAGCCTGATGGCGAATGTCCCGCTCCTGATCGCTGAACAGCATCCCGTTGCGCGCGACGTCGCCTTCAAATACCGCATCGACCAGGGCAAGCACGGCTTCGGTCGACCGGAAGGACAAGTCCAGTAAACCGTTATGAAACGGCTGATCGGCCGCCTGGGCCTTCCGCTGGAACGCCTGCCGGGTGCGCTCGAACTCCGCCGGGTCGGCGCGCTGAAAACTGTAGATCGACTGCTTGGCATCGCCGACGGCGAAAACCGTACGCGGGGCCTCGTGCTCATGCGCGCCCTGGCCGGCAAAGAATTCGGCCGCCAGCGCTTCGACCACCGCCCATTGGTCTGGGTTGGTGTCCTGGGCCTCATCAACCAGGATATGATCGAGCCCTTCATCGAGCTTGTAGAGCACCCAGGCGGCGCTGTCCGGTTCAGCCACAAGACGGCGGGCGACCAGAATGAGATCGTCATAGTCGAGCGCCGCGCGCTGGCGCTTCAGCGTTTCATAGGTGTCGTTGAGCGCGTGCCCGAAGACCACCAGCGCTTCGGTGGCACGAGCGACCCGGCTCGATCTGATCTGTTCTTCCACCCGGACGAGGCGGATCGCTTCGGCCTCCAGCACCGCGACGGCGTCCGGGTGCTTGTCCTGGATCGGCTTCGTCGCCTGCGCTTTACGGGGTGCCAGATAGCCAGACGACTTGGTCAGAAAAGCGCCACGATAGGTGTCGAAAGTTTTCCGTCGGTCCGAGTCGGGAGCGTTCAGCCATCCCGCAATCGTGTCCGCACGCTCGCGGTCGGTCTTGCTGCCCTTGGACAGTGCCGACACGGCATGCTGCAGCGCCGCTGTATCAGCGACTTGCGACGTGCAGGCGTCCTCAAGGACCCACGTTTCATTGAGACCCGGTTCTACACCCATCAGGGGATAGATGCGGTCGGCTTCAACCTGCGCAAGCCTGCGCCGCTGGCTCATCAGCGCGGTGACCAGATCGGGAAGCTTCATATCCGTGGTGCTGGCGGAGATCAGTTCCAGAGCCCGTCCCAGGCGGCCGTCCTGATCTTCAGCAGCGTTGGCCAACACACGGTTGGTGGCTTCATTCAGCAGCTCCCGGGTCGATCGCTCGTCCATGATCGAGGCATGCGGCGCGACGCCGGCTTCCAGCGGAAAGCGCCCGGTAAGAGACTGGCAAAAGGCGTGTATCGTCTGGATCTTCAGCCCGCCGGGCACATCCAGAACTTCGGCAAACAGGCGTCGCGCGGTGACCATGTCTTGGTCAGTTGGCGCGGAATCATTGAGGTCTTGCAGCGAAACCGCCAGCCCGTGATCGGGCAGTCTCGCCCATCTGGCGAGTTCCTGGTTGATGCGGTTGGCCATTTCAGCAGCTGCGGCCTTGGTGAAGGTGAGGCAGAGGATCCCACCGGGCCGCGCACCGGACAGCAGCAGGCGCAGCACCCGGTTGGCCAGCACATGGGTCTTGCCGGTGCCCGCCGAGGCAGCCACCCAGGCGGAGGTGCCGGGGTCGGCGGCGCGGTCCTGTTCGGCCGTCACAGGCCCCACTCCTTTACCCGAGCCAGATGGTCATAGTCGCCATAGCCGCGCTCTGTCGGGTTCGGCAGCGAAACATAGGGTGTGTTTTTGTCGTCAAAGGCGGCCACCACCCGTGCCAGCCCATCTCGCGCCTCGGCGACCAGCTCAGGAAGGGTTAGATCCAGTTTTGACCGGCCTGTTAGCGCGTCAATCTTGTTCTTTGAGCCGTCGCCTTTCAGCAGCCACCAGGCCAGCTCGGTTACGGTCCCCGGCGGAACGCCTTCGAACCCGCCGGACTCCAGAATGGCGGCTTCCAGCGGCATCTGCGCGCCGTAGCCAGCCGCCAGCTGCAGATTGGTCGGCGCACTGCCGGTCTTGTAATCGATGATCTCGAACGAGCCGTCCGCCAACCGGTCGATGCGGTCGGCCTGTGCGGTCACCACAAACGGCCCACCGGGAAGCGCTTCAAGTACCAGCCGGCCCCTCTGTTCAGCAGCGACAATCCTTGCCGTACCCCTACGATCGGCCTGCTGCTCGACATACCACGCGGCAATCTGCTCGAAACGCGGCCACCAGAAGGCGCGCACCTGTGGCCGGTCCATCATGCCGCCAAAGGCATCGCGGCCGCAGTCGATCAGCGCGGCGACGGGGTCGGTGGGCAGTCCGTCCGGATGGCGTTTGAAAAACAGATGTAGTGCGTGGTGAATAAAGGTTCCTCGGTCCGCAGCGCCGGGGTCCGCATCAATGGGCTCAAGCGGCCTGAGGCCGAGGATCTTTTCCGCATAGAGCGCATAGGGGTCACGCATCCAGGCTTCGATCCGCGTGACCGACAGTGTCCGCGGGCGCGCGGCAACAGGCGGGCGCGGTTCCGGTGGCGGGCAGGGCGTCGATGTTTCGACACTGTCCAACCCCTGTTGCCATATCAGGTGTGGCGTTTGCAGCCATCTCTCGTCTTCGACTAGCGCGTCGAGGCGGAGCAGCCAGCGCGATGGTATGGTGGGTGCGCCATCGACCTTTTCAGCGCGGGTCAGATAGACCCGCGGCGCGGCAGTCGCCTGGACGAAATCATGCGCTGAGAGGCCGACCCGCCGCTCTGGCAGGGGCAACCCGAATGTGGCTTTCATCGGCCGACTCATCCAGGGGTCGTTGCCGGCGTCGGGCGGCCAGGTGCCTTCGTTAAGCCCGCCCAGAATCACCACATCCGCGTGATGCAGCCGGGCCTCCAGCGGGCCTAGAATCGAAAGCCTGGGGTGCTGACCATAGCTTGGCCGGACCACGATGCCGGTCATGGCGGTTTCCAGCAGGGCCGAAAAATGTCGTGGATCAGTCGCGGGAAAGTGCTGTGCGCTTTGCTTGAACTCCGACAGGAAGGCGGCAGCCGCCTCGCCATCATCGCCATGCCACAGGCGTTCGGCCCCGGTCTCATCGTCAGTCGCTGCCAGCGCTTCGGCCAGCTGAAGATGCGCGTCTATCAGATCGCAGAATGGCGCGCGTGGTTCACCAAAAAGGAGCAGGCTGGGCTGCATGCGAACCAGGAGCGCAGACCACCAGGCTGAGAGGTCGGATTCCTTGGCGTCCTCCAGGGTGTGGGTGATGCCCTCCGGCCCCGGCGCGGGCCGCGGGCCGCGCAAGATAGCACGCTCAAGCGCGCGGACGTGTTGCCTGAAAGCCGGGGTCGTTTGTCCACCTGATGCAAGGGGATGCTTCAACGCGCTCAACAGCGGTATCGGCGCGAAGTCATCCTGAATCAGGCCGGCCACGAGCATCAGGAAGGCGGCGACGGACGTCTGGCGCAGCGGCGTGCCGGCGGAATCGTCGAGGGAAATGTCCCAGCGTTTCATGGCGGCAGCGACCTGACGGGCAAGCCGGCGGTCCGGGGTGATCAGCGAGGCTGTTTGTCCGGGTGCTTCCAGAGTCTGGCGCAGAATAAGGGCAATGGCCCCCGCTTCATCCTGCTGCGTCGGTGCGTCTATCCGCATCAGACCATCCAGGGCGGCAGTCTTGTCAACTTTCAGGTCCTGCCATTGGTCGGTGGTGGCGGCAGGCCGCAGCGCCTCGCTGAGCAACATGTTTCGCGCGGGGTTGGTGGGTGTTGCGGGCCAGGGCAGAACTTCGCTGCGCTCTACCGCCATATGCGCCAGCAGCTGCTTCATGCCGAATTGAGGGTGGGTCGGTTCGAGCGCTTCCCAGCTTTCAGGGTGGAGCAGACTGTCGAGACCCGGGAGAATGACGCGCCCGTTGGGCAGGTAAGCGATTGCCTTGATGAGTTCTGCGGTGGCGGGAATAGACCCGGTCGACCCCGCCGCAATAACCGGAAAATCCGGCGGGGCGCTGGTCCAGCGATCGGCCAGTGTACGCAGCAGCCTGTCGCGCCGCGTCGCCGGGTCCAGATATCCACGCTCGGCCAGGATGTTCGGCCAGGCCTCGCCGACAATCTTCAGGAACTCGAGCGTGATCTGCCAATGGTGCGCGAACTCCTCGGGCACGAGGTCGATAAGGTTGGCGAAGGCTTTGCCCTCGGTCTGCATTTGATCGAGGAAGCGGGCCAGTTCAGCAGCCAGTTGAAAGGCCTGCGCCGGTTCTTCTTGCCGGCCTGCCGCCTGATGCCACTGCAGAACAAGTTGCGTCAGCAGCAGGGTGCGCTCCAGGGCAGGGATGGCTGCGGGCACCGCAAGGTCGGTTGCCGTCTCGCCGACAAAACCGCCCAGCAGAATTTCGTCCTCTTCGACGTCGCCGATGGGTTGCATACGCGGCAGCAGCAGGGGGCGGCCGCTGCTTGCGCGCAGAAACGCTTCACGCAGGGTACGGGCTGCACGGCGGGTGGGCAGCAGGATGCGCAATTGGCTCAGCGCAAGCGGGTCTTCGGCATGTTCCACCAGAAGAGTTGCGGCGAGCGCATCGACAAAGGATGCGCCTGCTGGGATGGAATAGACCGTTGGCTCGCGCGTCATACTCTAACGATGGCGTAAAAACGCTTCGGCGTCATCCCGTGCCTGAGGCGTACCGACATGCAGCCAGGGGTGGGGGTGAACCAGTCCGAACAAACGGCCGTTCTCGATCGCCCGATCCCACAGGATGTTTGTGGAGAACGGGCCGTCGGGCGTGTCCGTGAACAGGGCCGGCGAGACCAGTTGAATGCCGCAATAGATAAAAGGCGCGCCTTCACCCGCCGGGGGCCGTGCAAGGCGGCCATTGTCGTCTTTCAGGAAATCACCTGCGCCTTCAAAAAACAGCGCGTCCTTGTGCTCGACAAGCAGGAGCAACGCGTCCATGTCGTCTCGGCGCCACGCCTTTGCAAGCGCGTCGAGAGACCGGTTGCCGTCAAGCCAGATCCCATCTGCATTGACGACAAAGAAGGGATTGTCGCCAAGCAGCGGCAGGGCCTTGGTGACGCCGCCGCCGGTCTCCAGCAATTGATCGGATTCGTCCGAAAAAAGGATGTCGGGACCGCCCTCTCGCCGTTTCAGATGGGCTTTCAGCATCTCGCCAAAGTGATGAAGATTGACTACCGACTTTTCGATATGGCCGGCAGCCAGCATGTCCAGCGCCCAGTCGATCAACGGCTTTCCGCCGACGTCGACAAGCGGTTTGGGCCGGTCGTGGGTCAGGGGCTGCATCCGCACACCCTTGCCGGCGGCCATGACCATGGCGCGGTCGGGTGTCATTAGGATGGTTCACCGGGTAATGGTTGTGCGCGGGTTGTCGGCGGGCAATGTTCGTCGAACCAGGCTTTCAGTTGCGCCAGCGCTGGATGTTCGAGATTACGCTCAATGAAACCCCACACGGTCGGGATCAGCGTGGGGTAGAACGGCTTGCCGTCACGTTTCCACAACCGTGTAAAGACCCCGACGATGCGGGTGTTGCGTTGTGCGCCCATCACCGCATAGGCGGCTAGAAACGCTTCCCGGTCCAGGCCAGGCCGGGCGGTCAGATACCGTTCCAGCATCGCGGCTTCAAGCTCTACAGGCACATGGCGTCGACAATCCTGCAGCAAGGAAACGAGGTCGAGGGCGGGGGAGGCGACTTTGGCATCCTGAAAGTCCAGCAGGCCGACCTGTTTCAGACCCTCCCGCTGCGGCAGCCACATCAGATTGTCCGCATGAAAATCATAGAGCGCAAACACAAGATCTTTCGTGACGAGCGGCAGGACGGTGCCCCACACGTTCTTGAAGCTGGTCTGCATGTCCGTGGGCGCAGGCAGACCGGTTCGCGCCGGGATGTACCATTCTGTTAGGACCGACGCTGTCTTAAGCATGGCCCGTTCATCGTAGCGCGGAACGTGATAGTCAATTCCGCCGCGGGCTCGAATGTGCGGATCGGCGGGCACGTCGTGCAGCGCGACAAGGACATCAACGGCGGCTTCATACAGCCGCTCTTCGGCAGCTTCGGCATCTGCCAGCAACCGGGTGAATGTGTTGTCACCCAGATCTTCCAGCAGCAGCAGGCCTTGCGCGACATCAGAGGCACGGATTCGCGGTGCGGAAAATCCGTGCCGGGCCAGCAACGCGTTCACGGCCATGAACGGGATCACGTCTTCCTTGTCCGGCGGTGCGTCCATCAGAACCGTTGGCGGATCTGTATCGACACGAAAATAGCGGCGGAACGAGGCGTCCGCCACGAAGGGGTGCCAGTCAGCGCCGCTTGCATAACGGTCGAGAAAGTGATCGATCTGTTCGGCGCGGGTCACGCTTAAGCGTTCCTGTTTTTCATTTTTTGGGCCCGGTCTTGCCATGCGCCATGGCCCTGGATTCTAACCTGCCGCCCGTCCTCAATGAAGTCGAAATGCAGGGCCAGGTGATCCGGCAGGATGTCCTCGCCCAGGCGTTCCGGCCATTCAATCAGCGTTACGCCGGTTTCCAGGGCTTCTTCCAACCCCAGCTCCCACGCTTCTTCGGGGGCCTCAAGACGGTAGAGGTCCATATGCCAGACGGACTCGAAAGTCCGGCCTTCGACTGGATAGGTTTGAACCAGCGTGAATGTCGGGCTGGGAACCTCATCTTCAATGCCCAGCGCGTGGATCAGGCAACGGGCAAAGGCCGTCTTGCCCGCGCCGAGGTCGCCATAAAGCAAGATAAGGTCGCCGGGCTCCAGCTGAGGTGCCAAGCGTGCCGCCAGGGCTTGTGTCGCTGGCAAGTCCGGCAGATTCAGCGTATCGGTTGCCATCCGCTTCTTTTATGGGGAGCAGGTGCTCTGCTCAATAGCGGTAATGTTCAGGCTTATAGGGTCCCTCAGGCGTGATTCCGATGTAAGAGGCCTGTTCTACTGACAGCTCGGTCAGTTTGACGCCCAGCCGGTCGAGGTGCAGCCGCGCCACTTTTTCATCAAGGTGCTTGGGCAGTACAAATACCCGGTTTTCATATTGCCCGTGATTCTGCCACAGCTCGATCTGCGCGATGACCTGATTGGTGAAAGACATACTCATCACGAAGCTGGGGTGACCTGTTGCACAACCCAGATTCACCAGCCGGCCCTGGGCCAACAGAATAATGCGCTTGCCATCAGGGAATTCGACTTCATCAACCTGTGGCTTGACCTCTTCCCACTTGTAGTTCTGCAGGGCCGCGACCTGAATTTCCGAGTCAAAGTGGCCGATGTTGCAGACGATCGCACGGTCCTTCATGTCACGCA
This sequence comes from Alphaproteobacteria bacterium, assembly GCA_046290575.1. Lineage (GTDB taxonomy): Bacteria > Pseudomonadota > Alphaproteobacteria > SMXS01 > SMXS01 > JANQQJ01. The sequence continues at coordinate 981,487 of JBKAGX010000001.1, forward strand.
TGTGGTCCAGCGTGATGATGTCGATGTTGCCCGTGGCGGTGACAAAGATGTCCCCTATGGATGCGGCATCGTCCATGGTCACGACCTCATAGCCCTCCATGGCAGCCTGTAGTGCGCAAATCGGATCGATTTCGATAATCAATACGCGTGCGCCCTGGCCGCGGAGACTGGCCGCGCAACCCTTGCCAACATCGCCATAGCCAGCCACGACCGCTACTTTGCCGGACAGCATTACATCGGTGGCGCGCTTGATCCCATCAATCAGGCTCTCGCGGCAGCCATAGAGATTGTCGAACTTGGATTTGGTGACCGAATCATTCACGTTGATACAGGGCACTGGCAGGGTTCCCTGCTTTTCCAGCTGATAAAGCCGCAGCACGCCCGTGGTGGTTTCCTCGCTGATGCCGCGTACATCGTCCATCAACTCCGGGAACCGCTCGATCATCATCGCGGTCAGGTCGCCACCATCATCAAGGATGAGGTTCGGGCGCCAGCCATCAGGGCCGACGATGGTCTGTTCGATGCACCAATCGAATTCTTGTTCGGATTCGTCCTTCCAGGCAAAGACCGGAATTCCTGCCGCGGCAATCGCGGCCGCGGCCTGATCCTGTGTCGAGAAGATGTTGCAGGAGCTCCAGCGGATTTCGGCGCCGAGGTCGATCAGCGTTTCGATCAGAACAGCAGTCTGGATCGTCATGTGAAGACAGCCTGCGATCCGCGCGCCGGCAAGCGGCTTTTTGCCCGCATATTCCTCGCGCAGCGCCATCAGGCCGGGCATCTCGGTTTCAGCGATGGTGATCTCGCGCCGGCCCCATTCAGCCAACGCCATATCGGCGACCTTAAAGTCAGTGAACGCGTTCACGGCAGTGTCCTGTCTATCAATGAAAAGTTCCGCTCAGCAGCGGATTGAAGGAAGTATAAGGATATCTTTATATATTTCTATATAAGATTTTCAGTCTTCCTCAAACTTGTTTTCTACCAATGAAACCAGAGCGTTGAGCGCCTCTTCGGCTTGGTTGCCGCTGGCCTCGATGTGGATGTCTTGGCCTGTCCCGGCGGCCAGCATCATTAATCCCATAATCGATGTGCCGCTGACGGTTTCCGGCTGGGTGCCGGTGCCCGGTCCGGTTACTTTCACCTGGGCATCAAACTCTTCCGCCAGATTAACGAACTTGGCGGACGCCCGCGCGTGCAGTCCACGGCGGTTGCCGACCGTCACCGTCTTGCCGATGGACCCCGTCAATTTAGTCCTTACCGGTCAGCAGTTTGGACGCGACATTGATGTATTTCCGACCTGATTCCTGTGCTTCGGCGACCGCGTCTTCCAAGGAGGCTGTAGCGCGTACGCTGGCAAGTTTGATCAGCATCGGCAGATTGACGCCGGCAATGACCTCCACCTTGGCCTTGTCCATGATGGAAATCGCCAGATTTGAAGGCGTGCCGCCGAACATATCGGTCAGAACCACCACGCCGTCGCCGGAATCGGCGCTTGCGACTCCGTCAAGAATGTCCTTGCGGCGCCGTTCCATGTCGTCATCGGGTCCGATCGAGATGGCGCGAACCTGTTGCTGCGGACCGACCACATGTTCCATGGCCGCGACGAATTCGTCGGCGAGCCTGCCATGTGTCACAAGTACCAATCCGATCATGCTGACCCTACCTCCTGCACCGACCGCGTTACCCTTGTGTTCGGGTTTCGATATCGCGGTGAACGGTCGTAACCCCGAACCCGCTTGCGCGCAAGAGGCTGCTGAACTTCTCCGCCAGCACAACGGAGCGGTGTTTGCCGCCTGTGCAGCCGAATGCAACGGTCAGATAGGATTTGCCTTCGCGTTGGTAGGCCGGCAGCAGCGGCAGGATAAGCGCGTTCGTACTTTGCCAGAACGCTTCAAACTCGGTGTCCGCTTCAACATAGGCTGCGACAGCCGCATCCTGTCCGGTCTGGGGCCGCAGTTCCTCCAGATAATGCGGGTTCCGCAGAAATCGGACGTCGAGCACCAGGTCCGCGTCCCGCGGCAGCCCCCTGGCGTAGGAAAAGGACATCACGGTAATGGCCAGATTCGGGTTTTTCTCAAGGGCGAATTGCTTGGTCAGGACGCGGCGCAGTTCATGGCCGGTCAGGTCTGTCGTGTCGATCAGATTTTCTGCACGCAGACGCAAGGGTGTCATGAGCGTCCGTTCGCTGGCGATGCCATCCTGAACCGGCCGGTCAACAGCAAGCGGGTGGCGGCGCCGCGTCTCGGTAAAGCGGCGGATCAGTACACTGTCGCTGGCGGTCAGAAACACGAGTCGGGCCGAGAGGTCGTCCCGCGCTTCCAGGGCATCGAACAAGTCGATAAGCTGGTCGGTGTTGAAGGCTCTTGTCCGGCTGTCGACACCGATGGCGATACCGCTGAACGACCCTTCCCGGGGGTGTTCCGGCGACGCTTGCAGCAGATTGGGCAGCAGCGACAGCGGGACGTTGTCGATCGCCTCGTAGCCGAGATCTTCCAGGCACTTAAGCGTTGAACTCTTTCCTGCACCCGACAGGCCAGACACCAGAACGATGCGGGTTCTTTCGGCGGGATCAGTCACGGGACCGGACCGGTTCAGAGGACAGCGCCAGGCGGATTTTGGCCGGTGCAGAGGCTTCAAATGGCGCGATCAGAATGTGGCGCAGCTCTATTCCCTCAAGACCTTCGAGCTCTAGTGTCAGCGCATCGGGCAATCGGGGAATATCCGAAGAGTCGACAAGGTCGGCAACGAGCGCGAGTGTGGTGCCGGCAAGGTGAGGGACAGTCACAACCCCGATACCGCGGGCTTCGATCATCCCCGCAATGGCTTTGGGCGGCCGCGCCCGAATCCCGCCGTCCTCAAGGGAGAGCCGTACATAATCATCGCTGACCAGTTTGGCGCCGGCATCGATGAGCCGCAGCGCCAGGTCGGACTTTCCCGCGCCAGACGCACCGCGCAGCAGCACGCCGCGGCCATCAATATCCACGCAGGTCGCGTGAAGGGTAATCACCGGTTCCCTCCAGACGATCTTGGCCGGGTGGCGGTGGGCAACTCGACCACAAAGATCGCCCCTTGGCGCGGTCCGTTCAGGCCAGCCGGGCCGTAGCGATTCTCGGCATGAATTTCGCCATTGTGGGCAGCGATGATCTGGCCGCAAATGTTCAACCCAAGGCCGGAATGGGTTCCAAAGGGTTCGTCTTTGGGCCTCTCGGAATAGAACCGGTCAAAAATCTTCGTCAGCTTGTCTTCGTCAATTCCCGGGCCCTGGTCACGGATCTCAACAACAACGTGGTCGCGGGTTCCCCGGACGCCGATTTCGATGACGCCGTCTTTCGGGCTGAACGATATCGCGTTGTCGATCAGGTTGCGGAACACCTGACCCAAGTGGCTCTCGATGCCCGGTACAATAAGCCCGTCGCCTTCAACGTCGAGGCGCAGTTCGGGCCCTGAGTCGGGTTCCGGTCCGCGGTAGATGCTGACAATCGCCTGCATCATGCGTGGCACGTCGATGGGGCGCATTTCCGCGCGCAACAACTCCGCATCCAGCCGTGATGCATTGGAGATGTCGCTGATCAGGCGGTCCAGCCGACCCAGATCTTCCTTTACAATTTCCATCAGGCGCTGCTTGTGCTCAGGATTGTCGGTCCGCTCCATGGTTTCGACAGCGCTGCGCAATGAGGTAATGGGATTCTTGAACTCGTGGCTGACATCGGCGGCGAACGCCTCAATGGAATCGATCCGCCGGTAAAGCGCTTGGGTCATATCGCCCAGCGCCCTGGACAGATCGCCCACCTCATCCCGGCGATTTGAGAAGTCCGGCGGCTGGGTTTCCCTGCCGCGGCCTTGACGCACGGTGTGGGCGAACGCGGCCAGCCGGCTCACCGGACGCGCAATATTGCTTGCCAGAAAGACAGACAGCAGCGCCGTGACGGCCAGTGCAACGAGAAAAATCTCCAGAATCGCAGTACGTTCCTGCCGCGCGACTTCTTCGATCTCGGTCGTCTCAATGGAAACCAGGATTGCCCCCAGCACCCGTCGCAGGCGCTGGACCGGTACTGCAACCGTAAGCACCAGCGATCCGTCAGCCTGCTCACGCACGGCCCTGCCCGGATCACCGTCGAGCGCGAGCAGGGTTTCGGGATAGTCGGCCGCCGTCTGGTTGTAGCTCTCCAGATAAGGCGGGTATTCCGGCTCCGACGAGATGGTCCGGATAAGCCATGTGCGCACCGCGTCCCAGATGTTGCGCAGCCCCATGCCGTTCTCTTCTTCTCCCGGTGCGGGCAGGGCCTCGGTGACCACGCTGGCGGCGGGCAGAAGTTCACGGCTGTCCAGGGCCAGGCTGCCGTCTGGCCTGAACATCCGCACCCGGCTTTCCTGACCGACGGTCAGACGCCGCAGCAACGGCGCGGCCATCTCTATATCGACGCTGGTTGTTTCCGGGCCCCCGGTTGCTGTCTCACCCAGCGCGCCGGCCAACAATATAGCCTCGGCTTCCAGCGCGGAGAGGCGTGTTTCAATCAGCCCGCTGCGGAATTGATTGACGTAAAGAATGCCGCCGACCAGCAAGGCCAGGCCGATCACGTTGAACAACAGAATCCGACCACTCAAGCCGGAAAATGGAAGCCGGCGGTAGGGGTCGTCTGCGGGCGCTGTTGGCGCGGAGCCTTCGTGTTTTGACACTATCCGGCCTCGTCAGGCCATCACAGCCAGGGCGCTAGCCCGACTTGTCGGCGTACCGGTAGCCAATTCCATAAAGCGTTTCGATACCGGAGAACGCGGAATCGACCTCGCGGAACTTCTTCCGCAGGCGCTTGATGTGGCTATCGATGGTGCGATCGTCGACATAAACCTGATCATCATAGGCCGCATCCATCAATTGGTCGCGGGTCTTTACATGGCCAGGTCGGATTGCGAGCGCCTGCAGGATCAAAAACTCCGTCACGGTGAGGGTCACGGGTTTGGAATCCCAGGTGCAGCTGTGTCGCGAGGTGTCCATCACCAGTTTGCCCCGCGACAGAACCTTGTCGCCAGCTTCCGTCTCCAGGCCTGCATCGGCGCGGCGCAAAACAGCGCGGATGCGTTCGATCAGAAGCCGCTGGGAAAACGGCTTGCGAATGTAATCATCGGCGCCGAGCTTCAGGCCCAGGACTTCATCGACCTCATCGTCCTTCGATGTCAGGAAGATGACGGGCATGTCGGTGATGCGGCGCAGCTTCTGAAGCAGCTCCATACCGTCCATGCGCGGCATTTTAATGTCGAGAACGGCAAGATCGGCCGGTTGGGTGGAAAGCGCCGCCAGCGCGGCGGTCCCGTCGGTATAGGTGCGCACAGCCAATCCTTCGGATTCCAGGGCCATGCCGACGGAGGTCAGGATGTTGCGGTCGTCGTCGACGAGCGCGACGGTGGGTGCCATCATCAGTCCTCTATGTCCTTTTCGTCATTGTTGGGGGGCAAGTGCCACATTCCCAATCAATGATGACTAGAATAAGACTTAAACAGGGCGCAATGACAGTGAATATGACGACAAAACCCAATCCATCCGATCAAGACGACGCGGTTCTGGTACGCGGGCTGCTCCGTCAGGCACGCAAAGCGGCGCTGGGAACGCTGATGCCCGATGGCAGTCCCTATGTGTCGCTGGTGGAAATCGCAGCAGATATGGCGGGGCGGCCGCTGCTGCTGCTGTCCGACCTGGCGCAGCATTCGCAGAACCTGAAGCAGCGTCCGTGGGCCAGTCTGCTGGTGGAGGGCTCTCCCGGTGAGGGAACCGCTCTTGCGGGCGCCCGCGTCAGCCTGCAGGGCCACATTCGTTCTTGCGGCGATGCACTTGCCCAGGGGCGCTATCTGGCGCGGCACCCGCACGCCGCAGACTATGCCGCCATGGGGGACTTCCACTTTTACCGGTTCGAACTGGTCCGCGCTCATCTGGTTGCCGGTTTTGGACGGATCGCCTGGATCGACGCTGATCAGGTTCTGATAGGTGGCGCTGTGGTTGAAGAGCTCGCTGAATCGGAGGCCGGCATCGTGGGGCATATGAACGAAGATCATGCTGATGCAATCGCGCTTTACGCCGCTGTGTTGAATGGTGAGCCGGCTGACACTTGGTCCATGACCGGCATCGATCCGGATGGGATTGACCTGACAGCGGGGACACGCGACAGCAGAGTCAGTTTCGAATCACCCCTGACCAGCGCGTCAGAGGCGCGCGCAACGCTTGTTTCTCTCGTTAAACCGGCGCGCGCCCAACGGCCGTAATCGCTTGCCCTGCGCGGTCTGACATAGGCCTGCCATGATTCCGTAAATCTCTATTTGCCTCGTGCTGCGGGATGTGGCTATACCGTCTTCGAAACCGGTGTGTGGGAAGCGGCGGGGAAGCCCGTCTTTTCAAACCATGACAATCGCGACAATAGGAGGCGGTCCCTTGGCGACGAGTGGTCCTCGCGTAGGCACTTTCGGATTAGACCGGCACGGCATCACGCCGACCGGCCCCGTTAACTGGAACCTGGATTCAGCCGTTCTGTTTGAAGAAGCCGTTCGACGTGGCGAAGGCCGTGTTTCGGAAGGTGGTGCGCTGGTCGTTGAGACCGGCCAGCACACAGGACGATCCGCGAACGACAAGTACATCGTGCGTGAGAACGAATCCGAAAACGATATCTGGTGGTCCGCCAACCAGGAAATGTCGCCGGCGCATTTCGATGCGCTTCAGGCTGCGATTACGGATTATCTTGGTCAGCAGGAATTGTTCGTTGCCGACCTTTATGGCGGCGCCGATCCGGAATACAGGTTGCCGGTTCGTGTTGTGAACCAGCACGCTTGGCACAACATGTTCCTTCGCCATCTGCTGATCGAGCCGCCAGTCGCGGATCTGGCCTCGTTCGAGCCGGGCTTCACGATCCTGCATGCTCCGGACTTTATGGCCGACCCGGCGACCTATGGCACGAAATCTGAAACTGTCATCGCGCTTAATTTTGCCAAACGCACGGTATTGATCTGCGGTACGTCCTATGCCGGCGAAATGAAAAAGTCCGTGTTCAGCCTGCTGAACTATCTTCTCCCGGGCGAGAATGTGATGTCCATGCACTGCTCGGCCAATGTCGGCAAGGACGGCGATTCAGCGATTTTCTTCGGGCTTTCCGGAACGGGAAAGACAACCCTGTCGGCTGATCCAAACCGCACGCTGATTGGCGATGACGAGCATGGTTGGAGCGAGACCTCGCTGTTCAATATTGAGGGCGGCTGCTATGCCAAGATGATCCGCCTGTCCGAGGAGGCAGAGCCGGAAATCTATGCGACGACCCGCCGGTTCGGCACCGTGCTGGAAAACGTGGTCATGGACCCGGAGACCCGGGCGCTTGATCTGGACGATGCGTCGTTGACGGAGAATACGCGCGGCGCCTATCCGATCTCGTTCATTCCCAACGCGTCCGAGACGGGGATGACCGGGCACCCGAACAACATCATCATGCTGACCTGCGATGCATTCGGCGTCATGCCGCCGATCGCGAAATTGACACCGGAACAAGCGATGTACCACTTCCTGTCCGGCTATACGGCGAAAGTGGCGGGCACGGAAAAAGGTCTGGGTAACGAACCGCAGGCGACGTTCTCGACCTGTTTTGGTGCGCCCTTCATGCCGCGGCATCCGTCAGTCTACGGTAATTTGCTGAAGCAGAAGATTGCTGACCACAATGTGGACTGCTGGCTGGTCAATACCGGCTGGACAGGTGGCGAATTTGGTGTCGGTGAACGGATGCCGATCAAGGCCACACGGGCGTTGCTGAATGCAGCACTCGATGGATCGTTGGCGACAGCAGCGATGGTCGTCGATCCGAATTTCGGCTTTGAAGTGCCGACAGCCTGCCCGGGCGTCCCTGGGGAAATTCTCAATCCCCGTGATACCTGGCCCGATCAAGCGGCTTATGACGCCAAGGCGCAGCACCTGGTCGGCCTGTTCATCGACAACTTCTCCAAGTTTGAGGAGTATGTGGACGAGAACGTGCTCGCGGCGGCGCCGACTGCGGCCTGATTTCAGGCCCGATGTAAGAGCTTTCTTCAGGGCTGACAGAACCTGCATTGCTGCCTTAAACTGGCGGCCATGAGTATGTTGAACCGTAGATCGATTGTGCTGGGCATGGCGGCCGCGCCGCTGGCCGCCTCGGTGCCCAGATGGGCGCTGGCGCAGAGTACCCCATTTGAGACCGTCCAGTTTTTCCTGCCGGGCGACGTATTGCCCCCGGATATGGTCGCTGGCGATCTCTACAAGGTGGTCGGCCAGGTCATCGCGCAAGGATATTTCAACCGCTATACTCTGCGCACCGACTTCGAACTTGAGGAAATCAATACTCAGGACCTGCTGATCAAGCGAATCCATGAGGCCGCTGCGATCGCGGAGATTCTCAAGGTCAAGGACACGGACGCCTTCACCTCCGGGGCGGCAAATGCCGCCAAGAGCCCCTATAAGGCGCTCAAGGCGCTGGTGAATGACCCGGTAAACACCCTGATGGGGGTGCCTGAAGGCTTCTGGAAGCTGGCCAAGCGGGTGGGTGAAATGGTCACGGGTGACCGCGGTGACCGCGAAGACCATGCCGCAGCCGAGCTGGTCGGGTTTTCGACCATCAAGCGCAAGCTGGCGTTCAAGCTGGGTGTGGATGTCTATTCATCGAACCGCCGTCTGCAGCAGGAGATGAATGAGGTCGCCTTTGCCGGGTTTGCCGGCGGGTTCACCATGAATTTGGCCATCGGCGCCGTGGCGATGCCGTCCGCGCTCAATACCGCCATCGATGCCGTGGAAGTGACTCGCACCGCCTCTCAGATCATCCGGGACAGTGCGCCTGAAGATCTGCGCCTGCGCAACCGCGAAGCGTTGATGATGATGGGGGCGACGGAGAAACAGGTGAACAAATTCATGGACAATGACGTTTATTCACCGCGTCACGAGACGATTATCACCCTGGCCTTGGAAACCATGGGGGATGTTGAAGACCGGCTTCAGGCCATCCGGGTTGCGCGTGACGCGGAGAGCCTTGTTGAAGCTCAGCTGATGCAGCGGCGTGTTGAAATGCTGCGGACCTATCATGCGCAAGAGGCGGCGGGGGCACGGCTCTCGGATGCGGACGGGCACCTGGCGATGGTGACACAGGATGGCCGGTTGGTAGTTGCCGAACCAGCTGACAGACTGCTTTGGACCAAGGATACACTGGCGCTCATTGACGCTCTGGGTGGTTTTGAATCGGACGGGCTGAGCGGACGCGAGGTGTTGATCGCCGGGACGGCCTCTGACCGGACTCGCAGCGAGCTGGAATCCCGGGGCATCGCTATATCGGAAAACAGGCGGGCTGATCTGCTGCCGCAGGAAGAGTGGACGCCGCCAGAGCTGGAAATCGAAGAGGCCCCAGAAGAGGAAGCGCCTGTCGAAGGGGACGAGCCGGTCGATGCTGAGCCGTCTGCCGCGAGCGCTTCCTGATGGGATTCTATGAGTCAAAAATTCTGGCGCCCGTGCTCGATTGGGGCATGCAGCAGACGCCGATCCCGCGCGAACGAGAAAACCTTATTCCGCGCGCTCACGGCAAGGTGCTGGAAATCGGCATCGGGTCGGGTCTGAACCTGTCCTATTACGGCGACGTGGAGAGCGTAACGGGCGTTGATCCATCCGAGGCACTGGGCAAGAAGGCGCGGCGCCGGGCGGGTGAGGTCGATTTTCCGGTCCATTTCAAGCAGATCACCGCTGAAACGCTGCCACTGGACAACGCCAGTTTTGACTGTGCCGTGATTACCTGGACATTGTGTTCTATCCCCGATCCCCACGCTGCCTTGTTGGAAGTGCGGCGGGTCTTGAAGCCGGAGGGTGAGCTGTTGTTTGTCGAGCATGGGCGTGCGCCGGATGCCTATGTGGTCAAGTGGCAGAACCGGCTAAACACCTTCTGGCCGAAGATGTGCGGGGGGTGCAATCTTAACCGCAAGATCGACGAGATCATTCAAAGTGCCGATTTCCGCATTGAGGAGCTTGATGCGGGGTACCGCCCGGGCCAACGGCCTCTATCTTACATGTATCACGGTCTGGCGCGGCCGGTTTAGCGCAACGGCTGTGGTATCGTTGTCCGATGATGCTATTCTGGGCGGCTGACAGGGGATTGAGGCTCTGATGCAACGCACGAAAAGTTGGGCTTTCCCGCGCTGGGGCGGGTACGGCAATACGAACCGCGACACGGTTGCGGTCCAGATGTGCGATTGGCCGCTTTGCGAGGAACGGGGCGAGCACCCTGCGCCAAAATACCGGGATTCCAAAGAGCGGTTTCATTTCTGTCAGGAACATGCCGGCATTTACAATCGCAATTGGGATTACTTCAAAGGGCTAACCGCCGAAGAAGCCGAACGCATGAAGCGCGCCGATGAAGAGCGGGCAAACGGCTACAGCGATGCGGGCACCTGGCGTGACACCTTTGCTGGTGAGACCATGGAAGACCGGGAGAAAAACCTGGCGCTTGAAGTCCTTGGGGTCGATGGCACGGCGACGCCGGACGACATCAAGGCCGCGTTTCGCGCGCTTGCAAAGGAACACCACCCTGACGCCAACCCCGGTGATGAAGAAGCTGCCGAACGGTTCAAGAGTGTCTGTGCAGCCTATGAGATCCTGAAAGCGTCATAACATGCTGCGGCTCAATCCCGGATGCCGTGTAGTTTCGTCGCCCTCCGCCGGGACCGGCAAGACCTCATGGATGCCGTTAAATGGCGCGATTAAGCCAGCAGAAAATTGACGTTTGCGCTGGCGACCGGTTTTTCCGGATTATCCTGCCAGGCCGTGGCGACCACATTGGCAACCCGTCGCCCGACCCGGGTGGCCCTGGCGCTGGCAAAGGTATCCTTGGGGCCACCTGAGCGCATGTAATCGACGGTGAGCGTGATGACCTTGGGCATCTTTTCGGTCTCGATCTCATGGGCGATTTGAAACAGCGCAGCGAGTTCCAGCAGGGCTGCAAGCGTGCCGCCGTGCAAGGCGGGCAGGCTGGTATTGCCGATCAGTTTATCGTCATAGGCCATGGTGGTAACAATCCGCCCGGCTTCTTCGCTGAGCGTGATCCCCATGAACTTCGAATAGGGCAGCGCCTCGTGCAGTTGGGAGAAGTCGCCCGACGCCGTCATGTCCTGAAAGGTGTCGTAGAACGTCATGTGCCCCCATCCTCGATCATATTGATCGTGCCGCGGCCGGTGAACATGAAGGTGGCCGCCGCGTTGGCGATGGGCTCGTTTTTGGACTCGTGATAGGCGATGCCGCGCACAAAGGCGATGCGTTTCGTCATCTTGTAGCATTCGGCGAAGGCAAGAACATCAAGCCCCGGTGTGGCTGGCTTCATGTAGTCGATGCGCAGATCCAGTGTCGCGAAGGGTGCGGGCGTCATGTTGTAGGCCACGACGGAGGAGCCGCAGACATTGTCCAATAGTGCTGAGATCGCGCCGCCCGCCAAAACACCGGTTTCCGGATTGCCGACCAGGTCGGTGTTGTAAGGAAGACGGACCGTCACATGGCCTTTGCCGAAATCGATCACTTCGGTGCCCAGCGCATTCATATGCGGGATGTGTGTCATCCGCATCTGTGCTTTCAGGAATTTATTGGTGTTCTCAGGCTCACTCATGGCGGGTGATGCACCGCGCATCGTGCGGCAAGCGCAATCCCTTCGGGACGACGGTCCGTTCCAGCAATTCGAACATGCCCTGTGCCACCAGCGCCAAAAGGGCAGCGGGGACGGCACCTTCCAGGATCAGCGCTGTGTCCGCCAGCCGGATGCCCGTCAGGATCGGTTGGCCGTAGCCGCCCGCGCCGATCAGCGCGCCAAGAGTCGCGGTGCCAATATTGATGACGGCGGCTGTTTTCACACCTGCAAGGATGGACCGGGCAGCCAGCGGAATCTCGACCCGGCGCAGGATGACCCCACGGGGCAGGCCCATTGCTTGCGCGGATTCCCGCATGGCTGGCGGAATATCGGACAGTCCGGCATGCGTGTTCCGCACGATCGGCAACAGGCTGTAAAGGAAAAGCGCGATGATTGCAGGCGGTCCGCCAATACCGACCAACGGGATCATGAAGACGAACAGCGCCAGTGACGGGATGGTCTGCAGAATCCCCGTAATGGCCAGAATACCCTGCCCCAGTGACGGGTCCCGGAACGCCCAGATGCCCAATGGGATCGCCAGCAGGATCGCCGCGCCAAGCGATATGCCCACCAGCGTCAGATGATCGAGCGTGTTCTTGACCAGGCGGCCCCAGAACCCTCGCTCGGGGGCGATAGCGCTGGTGTCGAGTCTCAGAACATCACCCAGGAATTGCGACGCGGCCCGCTGTTCGGTCTCGCCATCGATGGCAACGGCGCTATTGAGCGACCGCATTGTCTGGTCGGAAATGGCCCCTTCAAGCACGTTGAGGCGCTCGATCAGTCCAGGTGCCCGCTTTGCCAGATCCAGGCGGTAGAGGATCACGGCGTCGTATCGGGGAAACAGGGTCCTGTCGTCGGCCAGCAGTCGAAGATCATATTTTTCGATATTGGCGTCGGTAGAATACGCAACGATCACATCGGCACTGCCGGCCGCCAGCGCGCGGTAAGACAGCTCGTGTTCCATGCCCGTCACATCCGTGTGTGGCAGGCCGTATGTCTGGCGCAGCGCGGGCCACCCATCAGCCCGGTCCATGAACTCGTTGGCGAAGCCGAATCTCAGGTCCGGGTGTTCCCTCAAGTCGGAGATTGTCTGGATCGCGGGGGCCGTGTTCTTCGGCATTGCCAGCGCATAGGTGTTGTTGAAGCCTAGCCGGGGGCCCAGTCCCAACCCCAGAGCCTCTAGCGCGGCCCTGATTTCCGCCGATGTGGTAAGGTTTTGCTCCGGCAGCAATTCGCGCGTGATGGTGCCGGTATAGTCGACATAGAGGTCGATATCGCCGCCTTTTAGCGCATCGAAAACCACCCGCGTGCCGCCGATATCCGGCCGGTGGACGGCGTCGAACCCAGCATCCTTTGCAACATCAGCGATGACATAGCCCAGGATGATCGACTCGGTGAACGTCTTGGAGCCAACGGTTACGGTCTGGGCCAAGGCGGGTATGGCCGGGAGTAGAAGCGCAATGGTCACCAGCAACCGAATCATATCGCGTCAAATTCCTGCCGCTGAGCATTGATGAAGGCGCTGACGAACGGGTCCGCGGGGCGCCGCAGCAAATCATTGACCGTCCCCTGTTGCACAATGGTGCCGTTCCGCAACAGCACGATGGTGTCGGCAAAGAAGGCTGCCTCATGCATGTCGTGGGTCACCAGCACAACAGTCTTGTCCAGCCGTTGAAAGATCGCGCGCAGATCGTCCTGCAAGCCGCGCCGGATCATCGGGTCCAGCGCGCCCAGCGGCTCGTCCATCAGCAGAACCTCGGGGTCGAGCATCAGCGCCCGGATCAATGCGACCCGTTGGCGTTGTCCGCCTGAAAGTTGGCCCGGATAACGGTCCAGACCGTCCTCAGGAAAGTGTGTCAATTTGGCAAGCTCTGTTATCCGGCCATTCTGGCGCTCGGTGCTCCAGTCGAGATGTTGGGGCATCAGGCAGGCATTTTCACGGGCGGTGAGATGGGGAAACAGGCCGCCATCCTGAATGACATAGCCGATCCGGCGTCTGATAGCGGTAAGATTTGCAGCCAGCAGGGGCTCACCGTCGAACAGAAGCGCGCCGGCGCTGGGCGGAGCCAAGCCGATCATCAGGCGCAGCAGGGTTGACTTGCCGCACCCGCTGGGGCCGATCAGAACGGTGGTTTGATGAGGCCCGATACGCAGGTCCAGCGGCGCGACAGCCACTGTGCCGTCGAAAGACTTCGCGACGCCCTGCAGGTCAATCATGAAAGCAACTGTAGGGGCGGATAGGCCCTATTGGCCAGCGTGCTGCTCCAGAAAAATGCCGATATCCTCGGTCACGCCGGCGCGCCAGCGGAACCGGTGCGCCAGCGCCAGCACAGTGCCGGCGTGGCCAATGCCGGGATAGGCCTGCACGGCGGCTTCGACGCCAAGGGCTTCGAGCCGCGCAGCAGTTGAATAGGCATTGTCAGGCGAAACAATCGGATCGTCCTCGCCGGTAATGAAAAGGCTCGGAGGGGCTTCTTCGGAGACGAATGTCACCGGCTGACTGAGTTCGGAGTCCGCATAGCGTCCAAAGACGGCGACCAGATCGGGATCATCCTGAAGGACAGAGAGGAAATTATAGGGCCCCGACATGCCCACCAGACCTTTAATCCGGCTATGATCGACATTGCGCTCATCCAGATAGGACCGGTCATAGGCAAGTTTGGAGGCTATATAGGCTCCCGCGGAATGTCCCATCAGGAAAAGGCGGTTCGGGTCACCGCGATAGTCTTTCACATGCGCTTCAGCCCAGGCCACCGCCGCGGCGCCATCGTGTACAAAGCCCGGAAAGGTGACTTCAGGGTGTAGACGATAATCCGGCACGACGACCACATAACCAAGTGAGGCAAGGCACTGGGCGGCGAACAGATAGTCGTCCCGATGGCCGCGCATCCACTTGCCGCCATAGAAAAAGATGATGACCGGCAGCCGTCCTGCAATATCCGTCGGGCGGTAGACATCCAGCCGTTTTCGAATGTGCTGGCCATAGACGATGTTCCTCGTGACCGCGAGGTCCTGCGTCGGCACAGAGGCGTTCAACACGTTCAGCGGCGTGCTGACGAGCAATTGCCGGCGCAGATACCGCAAACCGTCTTTGATCGCCGAACGTGTCGTCGTGTACATAAGGTAATTGGCCCTGCCTGCAGATCACATCAGGCTTTCCCAAAGCCGAAAGCCAAGTGATCTAAGGTTCAGTCGAAACTTCATGAAGATTTTATGCATTCAAGTCAAGTGTGGCGCCCTGCAACCTATGGCCCCAAAAATTGCACAGATGGTCCGATGTAATTCGCTTCTGGGAACAGGCATCCGGGTCTTTGAGCCTCTTTGTCGGCGTTTTCGGTCGCCGGCGTCTAGTCGGTTCCCAGGTGAATATCTGCAATGAATCCCCGGCTCTGGCTGCCGGTATCATCACTGTCAGCGGAGACTGCGATATGGCTGGGCGCGGGCGCCTCGTATCCGAACGCGTTTTTGAAATCGGCTCGCCAGTCCACAGATACATCGCGCCATGTCTTCAATGGCGCCTGATTGCTCTCCAGCACAATGATCACACCATCGTTGAAATAGGGGTTGGGCAGCATGGTGGCTGGCGGGTGTTTGCCGCCCCAGACATAGGTGATGCTGTTGCCGGGCACCGGGGCGCCCAGCGCGCGGGCGACACCCCGGCCAATCTGTGTGAACAGGCCTGGCCGGTGACCGGCGGTTTCCGGAAACCACAAATGCACCGCAAGAGAACGGTCGTCGCCGCCTTTCTGGCTCAAATCGGTTCTTGCGGTGGCCCGATCCACGCGCCAGCGCCAGGATAATCTCTCTCCCGGTTCATCGCTGATCAGGTCCCGGTAGAGCAACGAGGTGGAGCTGTAGGTATAGACCTCCAACCGGCCATCTTCATGGCCTATGAAGCGGGCTGGAGCACTATTGTCGAAACTAAAAGTCGACCAGCCCGCGCGCTCAAGGTCGGGTGGCGTTGGCAGGCTGCCCGCTGCCGCAGGGGCCGTGGCGAGACAGAGCGTAATAATGACGACAAACCGCTTCATTGGCTGTTCCTCAAGATCACACTTGATATAGGCGGAAGAGGGCTCAGGGGCAGGTCAGCATGGCTCAAAACTCTGTGATGCCGCCCTATGGTTTGACCTGCTGCCGGCGCAGCCGCATCATGCGCTGGGGGACGACAAAGAGGGGAAGACCATGGCGCTCGATCATGTTTTGAGCCCGATCACAATCAACCGGCTGGAAATCAAGAACCGGGTCACGCGCACTGCCCACGGCACCAATATGGGCGACGGGGCCTTGTCCGACGATTTGATCGCTTATCACGAGGCCCGCGCCAGGGGCGGCGTCGGTTTGTCAATGACCGAGGCGTCCAGCGTGCACCCGACCGGTCCGATGACTTTGCATGCCTGGGACGATGCGATTATTCCCCGTTACGAACTGCTGATGAAAGCGGTTGTGCCGCACGGCATGCGCATGTTCTCGCAGATCAACCATATGGGGATGTATCAGGCCGCGCCCTGGATGCGGCCCTGGTCGGCATCGGAAATCCCGCTGCCGCAACTCGGCATGGTTTCGCGTGCGATGACCAAGGGCGAGATCGACGAGGCCGTCGACGCTTTCGCGCAGGCGGCGCGCAGGGCGCAGGAAGGCGGCCTGCACGGTGTCGAGATTCATGCGGCCCATAATTTCCTGATCCAGCAATTCATCTGCGAGACCACCAATCACCGCGACGACGACTATGGCGGCAGCTTCGAAAACCGCATGCGGTTCTTCCTCGAAGTCCTGCATGCGGTGCGTGGCATGGTCGGGCCGGACTTCATCGTCGGCGCCAGAGTTGGACCCCATAACTTCCCAGGCGGCCTGAACGTCGACGAGCATATCGACATTGTGAACCGCGTGCTGAAGGAAGGCATTATCGACTATCTGAACGTATCCCATGGCAGCTCCAACAATGGTCACAAGATCATTGGCGGCATGCACGAAGATACCGGCTATGAGCTGCCGTTCAGCGTACCACTCACCAAGCTGACGGATATTCCCACCATCGTCACAGGCCGTTTCCGTACCCTGGAAGATGCCGAGCGGGTGATCGCGTCGGGTATGGCCGATATGGTGGGTATGACCCGTGCCCACATCGCCGACCCGGACCTCGTGAAAAAGACCGTCGCGGGCCGTGCCGACGAGGTGCGTCCCTGCATCGGGTGCAATCAGGGCTGCCTGGGCGGGCTGTTTGAAGGGCAGATGGGGTGCACGGTCAATGTTGCCGTGGGCCACGAGTTGCGTCTGGGGGATGACCGGCTGGAACCGGCGGCAGCGCCCAGGAAAGTGCTGGTCGTCGGCGGTGGGCCGGCCGGTATGGAGGCCGCCCGTGTCGCCGCGCTGCGCGGCCACAGGGTCACCTTGGTGGAGGCGTCCGCTTCCCTGGGCGGCACCCTCAGGGTCGCGCGGCTGGCCCCCAAGCATGAGTCGATTGGCGATGTTGCCGATTGGCTGGAAGCCGAAATGGACCGGCGCGGGATCACGGTCCTGCTGGAAACCCGTGCCACGCCCGAGATGATCCGCGAGGTTGAACCCGATGTGGTCATTCTGGCCACCGGGGCCAGCCCGCGCGTCGACGGCAGGATCGCTGCGCGGCCCGACCTAAAGGTAGAGGGGGTCGATCAGGACCATGTCGTCTCCACCCAGCAATTGCTGACCGGCAGGCACAACCAGATCGGCGACACCGCGCTGGTGCTGGATGATGCCGGCGTCTATGAGGCCATCGGGGCCGCCGAATTTCTGGTGGACCAGGGGGCGCATGTGACCTTCGTGACCACCCAGCCGGCCTTCGCGCCGAAGGTGCTGCCGAATATGGCGACGCCGGCGCTGGAGCGCCTTAACAGGGATGGCCGGTTCAAGCTGGTCACCCGGGCCTATGTGGAAAAGGTGACCGAAGATGAGGTCGTTATCGGCTCGCTGGATGGCTGGCCCTCTCAGTCGGTGCCTGCCGAAACGGTGGTGCTGGTTACCGAAAACACGCCGAACAATGATCTCGCCGGGCATTTGGCCGCAGCCGGTGTGCCGATTCACGTGGTCGGCGACGCCGGCGGGCCGGAATACCTGCCCGCAGCCTTCGCGCAGGGCAATCTGGCGGGCAGGAGCGTTTAGATTCTGGCGCTTACCTGTATTGCCGAATCAAATCGGCACAGGCTAAAAAGGGCCGCATGGCCTTTGGTGGTTGGGGCTTGGAGGGGGAGCGGTCCGATATACGACGCAAGGCAGATCGCAAATTATTTTCTTGACATGGCGGATCAGACCGACCGTCCACTTACTAACATGCAACTGCTCAAATTACTGTTCTTTGCCCATGGATGGATGCTTGCGGGCAAAGGTAGACCGTTAATCTCGAACAACTTCGAGGCTTGGGAGTACGGCCCAGTTGTACGTGTAGTTTACGAACAATTCTCCAAATACAAAAAGAACCCGATAGCTGCACGGGCAAAGCGCGTCGACATTTTGACAGGTGAGGTTTCGACCTATGAATACAACTTCGATAGTGAGACCGAGACGTTCCTAACGACAATTCTTGATGCCTATAGTGAGTTCAGCGGGCCGGTGCTTTCAAACATGACGCATGAACCTGGTTCGCCGTGGGATCAGGTGTGGAATCGGGACGATGGAACCATCAACTTGGGTCTTCGGATTTCTGATGCAGACATAAAGTCCTATTTTGAGAGCGTTGCGCGGCGTGAAGCCAGAAATTAATCACTTTTCCAGAACAAATAGGAAACGCTGCCCTTGGCAGTGGATCGGCGAATCGGTTAGAATTGTCTACATGTCGATGCTTAAGGTTCCGCCGATACATGATATAGCGCGAATTGTTCGTGCCGATGGTTCCACCCGTTTGGACGACCTCGTTAAGTACTACGAGCTTGGACCGGGAAAATTCAACTACAATCCTTCGCGCGCCGCAGGGAGAAAGCTCGTCGCCGGGACGGTACCCTATTCCGTTGCTGTAGCGGGGTGCTACAAGACCGGCAGTCCAGCTGGATGGCACCAAAACGCTGATGTCGTGCGGCTTATTTGGAAGTGGGCAGAACACAAGGATTGTATGGCCTTCCGTATTGCGCCAAGTCCACTCAAGTTGCGCCCGGGCTTAGCGGTTCAGGTCCGCCCAGATTTCTATTATGTGGAAAGTGGCGTCGCTCGAATTGTTTGGATACAGCCTCGTTTACGCTTCAATCCAAGTAAAGATCAAATAAATATTATCGCAAGCGCCATATCTCATGCTTTTTTAAACGATGATTTCTCAGAAGCAGAAATAGAAATACTAGATTTTAGCGCACCCTCCGAAAGCAATGAGCGGCGCCTTATATCATATAGTATGTCTGATTTGACTATTTCTGAGCCGAGGCTCATTGCCGTATTGCAATCTTTTGTCGAAGTGTTTGATGCCTTGGTCGCATCCGGATATGAGCGACCGACACGTGAGAAGAGACCACAAGCACCAGATCCTCGACAACCGGGACTGTTTGATTAGCCTCCAAACTATGCCGCTGCCTCAGCCTCCGCGAGGAAATCCTCGCGCAGCTTGAATTTCTGCACTTTGGTGGACGACATCGGCCATTCGGTCACAAAGCGTACATGGCGCGGCACCTTGAAGCTGGCGATCTTGCTTTTGCAGAAGTCGATAATCTCCTGTTCGGTGGCGGCCGCACCGTCTTTCAACTCGATGAAAGCGGCGGCGACTTCCTGCAGGCGCGGGTCGGGCACGCCGACCACCTGCGCCAGTTTCACCGCCGGGTGGTTGGACAGATAGCTCTCGATCTCGACGGCGGCGACATTTTCACCGCCGACCTTCAGCATGTCTTTCAGCCGGCCGTGGAAATAGATGAAGCCGTCTTCATCGACGGAGCACAGATCGCCGGTGCAGAACCAGCCATCCTCGAAGCATTCAGCGGTTTTTTCCGGGTCCTTGTAGTAGCCGGGAAAGACGCAGTAGCCGCGGATGCGGATTTCGCCCCGCTCGCCTGCCGGCAGCGGTTCGCGGGTCTCGAAATCGACCACGGAAACTTCAGTGCCCGCGAAGGGGCGGCCACACCCCTCAAGCCGCGCTTTTTCGGGATCGTCCGGGTGTCCGAACGAAACCACGCCGCTGACTTCGGTCAGGCCGAAGGCAGCCGTCTGCACCGCTTGCGGAAAGGCGTTCTGGAACAGCCGCATCGTATCGGGCGGCGCGACATTGTTGAGCCTGCGCACGCGCGACAGATCGGCGGTTTTGAAATCCGGATGATCGATGATCGCGGTCATGATGGTCGGGAAGGCGGGAAAGGCAATCGTCGCTTTTTCGTCGACCATCATCCTGATCGCGGCGCCGGCTTCGAAGTGCGTCATGGACAGCAAGGCCGCGCCCGCGTCGAAGCACGCCATCATCGGCAGGATGAATGACATGTGGAAGATCGGCAGCGGGTCCCAAAACCGGTCTTCAGGCGTCATGAAATAGCGCTCACGGTTCATGTTGATGCCGCTGCGCACCAGGTTCTCATGCGTCAGCGGACAGCCCTTCGGGTTGGCCGTGGTGCCCGAGGTGTACATCATGATGCAGGGATCGCTCAGCATGATCATCACGCGGTTGGCATCAACGTCTTCATTCAAAGCCTGGGCTGACAGCGTCTCGAACGCATCAAACGCCATAAACCCAGGCGGCTGGCTGTCCCCATACATGACGACGGATTTGAGCTTGGGAGCACTATCCAGATGGAGCTGCGCCGGGTCCGTCTGGTCCTTCAGGTCGGGAAAGGCAGTGTTCAGTACCTCGGCGAAATCGGCATATTCGGAGATCATGTCGGTGGTGAACAGCGCCACAAGGTCGGCATTTTCGATGACATAGCCCATTTCATGCGCTTTGAACCGGGCATTGATCGGCACCGCGACGGCGCCCGTCAGGACGCAGCCCAGCAGCAACTCCACATAGACCATGCAGTTGGGCATCAGCATGCCGACGTGGTCACCGGGCCTGACACCCATGGCGATCAGTGACCGGGCTCGGGCATAGGCGCGTTCGCTCAACTCGGCATAGGTCCGGCGGCTATCGGGAAACACCATCGCGTCCCGGTTCGGGTGGCGGTCGGCAGCCTTGAGCAACAGGTCGCCCAGCGTGGTTGCTTCGATGCGGTGCTTGTTCATAGTCTGTCTCCCCAACGGAGATAGACTTTATGGGCAGCACATGAGCATGACAACCAGAGCAGAAGTGGTGATGGAGGTGGATGCGTCAGCCGATGAGATCTACCGGCTGCTGGCGGATTGGGACGGGATTTGCGCGTGGGCCCCCAAGGCGCTGATCCAGTCCTGCCGGCTGGAGGGCGATGTGCGCCATCTGATCACGGGACGGGGCCGCAACGTGGCTGAACAGCTCGAACTGGCGGACCCGATCACCCGCGAGCTGAGCTTTTCAATCGTCGGCCCCGCGCCCGGTGGTATCGAAGACTATTTTGCCAGCGTTCTGGTCGAGGATTTGGGCGGGGACCGCGCCCGCATATCCTGGGTGGGCCGGATGACCCTTCCTGAAGGCGCTGATGCTGCCCGAGTTACCGCAGGATTCGAGGCGTCCTACAGAACGCTGATCGAGAGTGCTGCTATTGCTGCTCGCGGTGAAAAACCGGACGCTCGGGCGTCGACAGATCCGGCATGAATGTGTAGCCGGTCTCACTGAAATTTTTCAGATCATCAGGGTTGCTGATCCGGTTTTCCACGATAAAACGCGTCAACATGCCACGGGCGCGTTTCAGCGCGAAACTCTGGGCCTTGGCGACGCCGTCCTTGACCTCAAGGAAGTTGGGCGTAATCACATCCGCCTTCAGCAGATCGGCGCGGGCCGCCTTCCAGTATTCCGCGGAAGCGAGGTTGACGATGACGTCTGTCTCGGTCTCGTTCAGTTTCTCGGCCAACCGCTCGCCCCAGGCTGCATAAAGGTCCTTGCCGCGCCGGGTTTTCAGGCCGACATGCATCTCCAGCCGATAGGGTTGAATGCGGTCAAGCGGGCGCAACAGGCCATAAAGGCCAGACAGGATGCGCACATGCTCCTGCGCATAGGTCAGATCCTCTGGCGAAATCGATCCTGCATCCAGCCCGATATAGGTATCGCCCTTGAAGGCGTGAATCGCCGGTTTGGCGCCGCGCGGGTCAGGGTCGGGGTCAAACTGCTGAAAGCGCTGATAGGTCAGGTCCGCCAGTTTGGGGCTGATATCCATCATCTCGCCAAGCTTTCGGCGGCTCAGCCGTTTGGCCGACTTGGCCAGCTTGGCCGCATCTTCGGCAAAAGTTGGCACCGTTGCCTCAACGGGATAGGGCAAGGGGCCGAAGTCCAAGGTCTTGGCTGGCGATATGATAGCGAGCATGATGCTCCAACACTGGCAATTGTGACTAAGCTGCGGAATTATATCGCCGAGTCGTGTTCGGCAAACATTAATTGGGCCTGCGGGGGATGAAAGTGCGTTGGATTGGTGCGGTTTTGACTGCGATTTTTGTGTCGGGTCCGCTCCATGCGCAGCCTGTATCCACCGATACGGCACAAATACCGGCGTTACGAACACAGTTTTTCGACCTGGCTGCACAGTACGATTCAGTTCATGAAAGATGCGTGGCCCTTGAAGACACGGTTCTGGCTTTTGTCGGGCCGGTTGATGCGCCCATGCAGCCTCGCGATGAAGCCTGCGCCTCGTTGGCAGACGCCAGTGGGCGAAACCTGCTGAATTCAAGGTGGCGTGCCTGTTCCGTCAGTCACTTTGCCGAGTATGACGCCAAACGTGCCGAATATCGTGCCTGTCTTGAAGAAGAAGCGCGGCTGGGCCAGGCGCGGGTTGCAGTGATGCGGCAGATTGTCGCGCTTGACCGCCAGTTAAGGCAATCCGCGCTGGGCGGTATCCCGGAACGGCCGCCGGTCCCCGGCTGGCTCGGCGTCGAGATTGACGATCTGGAGCCCATCGAAGCTGCCCGTCTCCGGCTGGATGGGGTGCCGGGCGCATTCGTCGAAGGAACCCTGAACCGAAGCCCCGCCCAGCGGGCGGGTCTGCGGGAAGGCGATTTGATTACAGCTGTGGAGGGAACGCCGATTGGATCGGCGCAAGAACTCCAAACCTATGCTCAAAGGCTGGTTGCGGGTCAGACCATCGCGGTTGATATCATCCGCGCCGGGATGCGCCGGACAGTCTATGTGGCTATCGAAGCGCGGCGGTAGCCTGACCCTTTAGAAAATCTACAGACCGAGATGGCTGAGCTGACCGGAAAGGTCGCAATCGTTGTGGGTGCGTCCGGTGCGAACAATTTCGGCGTCGCGAGCGCCCGGCTGCTTAGCGAAAATGGCGCCAAGGTCGTGGTGGCCGCGCGGCAGCTTGCCAAGGCCAATTGGTGGTCCGGTTCTTTTGAGAGGCGGGAGACTGTCTCGAATCCATGAGCTACCGGCTGGCCCCGTTACTTCTCGCCGCTCAGATAACGTTCCAGCTCGGTGTGCCAGTGGCGCAATTGCTGTTCGGTCTCGGCATAGCGAGCGCCTTTGTAGCCGCGTGACTGAACGCCCTGCTGGACATAGGCCATCATATAGGCGTCCTGGCTGATAACCGGTCCCAGGCCCTCTTCGCCATATTCGACATAACGCCGTTCTGGCCGGACTTCGCCCGAAAGGTCGGTGCCTTCTTCAACGCCCATATAGGCGGGGACGCTGTAATTGGGGTCGTCGGGCACCGGGTGGATCAGCACCATCAGATCATAGGTCATTTTCTGCACGTCACGCGGATGCGGCCGGAACCGCTGGATGAGCAATCCTTCCGGGTGGGCATTGAAGGTGACATTCGGAAAAATCCCGTAATTCCAGTCATCGGTCAGCTGGTTGTCGGTATAGGCGGAATAGTCGATGCCCCGCTCTTCAGCCCATTTGCGTTTGGCCTGTTGCACGAAAGTGCGGATTTCGTTGGGCTTGCCATCGAAATCCGCCGGATCGACATCGACCTCACCCAGCATCATTTTTAGCCCGTCATTCAGCGACTCCTGATCGGCGAATTTCGGGCTGATCTCGCCAAATTTCAGCAGCTGGCGTGTCATGCCGTTTTCATAGCAGTCCCACTGCGCTTCGGTGTCGTGGAAGAAGGGCAGGATTTCCGGATGCACGGCGTGGACGTGATAGACCTCAATGAAGGCATCGTGGCCGATCTTCCAGTTGCACGGCCAGGGCGTTTCCAGGTCTTTGACGATCTTCATGTCCTCGAACCGATAGGCCTTTAAGTGGTCCGGCAGCGGGCCCAGGAAATCCTCGAGCGGGCCGGCATCGGGGTCCATGTTGATGAACACAAAGCCGGCCCAGATTTCGCAGCGAACCTCGGTCAGTGGCGGGTTGTCGGCCACCACTTCCTCGCGGAAGGTTTCGCGGTCCTGAATATTTTTCAGGCTGCCATCCAGATTCCACTCCCAGGAATGGAACATGCATTTGAAGCTGCTGGTCGAGCCGAACTCACTCATCACCAGCCGGTTTCCCCGGTGCTGACAGACATTGTAATAGGCCTTGATGTCGCCTGCGCCCGTGCCGCAGCGGGTGACGATGAAGCTTTCGGGCCCCAATTCATATTTGAAGTAGTCGCCCACCTCCGGGACATCGGCGGCCAGGCCGGCCAGCGTCCAGACGCGGGTCCACATGCGCTCCCACTCGGCCTTCGCCCACTCTTCCGATACATAACGGTCGGTCGAGAACAGGTCTGTGCCATTGTCGACATAGGGCGCCAGCGCCTCGGGTGAATTAGGCGCTGCGTCCGGGACCAGCTCGGTGCTGCCCTTTGCGTCAGGAAATTCCATCTTGTTCATTACGTTACTCCGCCGCTTGCTTGTTTTTTTGGGCCGTTTGATCCGGCTCTACATAGTCTTCCCAGGTCTTGTGGAACGCCAGAATGCGAACCTCCTGCTCGCTCAGGATCAGGCCTTCATAGGCATCTGAATTCATCCCTGCCTGCACATGCGGCAGATTATAGGCGTCCTGGTTCAGCACCTCACCCAGATCGACCTCGTCATATTTGTGCTGGGTGCGCTCGGGCCGGTCCGGTTTCGGCTGGGCCGGGTCGACATGCATATAGAATTGCAGGTCCCAGAACATTTTGTTCGGGTCGGTCGGATGCGGCCGGCTGAGGAACAGCATCATCGCATCGGCATAGATGTTCATGGTCCAGTTCGGGAACACGGTGTAGTGATAATCATCCGACAGTTGGTCGTCATTCAGGTGCTTGTAGGGCAGATAGGTTTCGTTCTCGAGCGACCGGCGGTGTTTCTGGATTTCCAGCCGCGCCTCGCGAACCTTGCCCTTGAAGTCGTCGGGATTCAGACCTGCCTGTTCGATAAACTCTTCCAGATCGCTGGCCGGGCTGTCCTGGTTCTTGTAACGCGGGCTCGGCACCCCCATCGGCACCAGCATGCGGGTGTGTTTGCCGTAGACGTCCCACTGAATGTAGTAGTCGTCGAGCCAGGACATCAACTGCGGGTGGATGCCCTGCACGTGGTAGGATTCGTTGAACGCGTCGAGCGACGTTTTCCAGTTGCAGTCCCACTCGACCGTCTGGTCGCTGACCAGCACCATATCCTGGAAGTGATAGGGATCGAGGTGTTCGGGGATCACGCCCAGGAACTCCGTCAGGGGCTCAGCATCCGGGTTCATGTTGATGAACACGAAGCCGCCCCAGATGTCGACCTTGACTTCCTTCAGTTTCAGGCAGTCATGGTCCAGGCCTTGCGGGAAGGTCTCTTCATCGGGAATGCGCTTGATCGTCCCGTCAAGGTTCCATTCCCAGTGGTGATACATGCATTGGAAGCTGTCGGAAAAACCAACACCGCGTTCGGGCTTCAGCCGATTTCCCCGGTGCAGGCATACATTGTAGTAGGCCCGGATGTTCATCGTCCGGTCGCGGGTAATGATGAAGCTCTCCTTGCCCAGATCATAGGTGAAGTAGTCGCCCGGCTCGGCCAGATCGTCGACCCGGCCCGCCAGATTCCAGACCTTGGTCCAAAGCCGTTCCCATTCCAGGCCGACATATCTTTCGTCTGTATAGCGGGCTTTCGGGATCGTGTCATAGGTCAGGCCCGGGTCGGGGGCCTTGTCGGCTGGCGTGCCGCGGATCGATGTTTCCAGCCGGGCTGGCGGTTCTACTGACGGCATAACATCGCCGCCATTTTGCCGCGCCGCCAAGTCGTCCGCGGTCGCCTCGCGACCCATCGGTACGCCTGACGGCGCCTCGACGTGCTTGACGTCTTTCTCCTGAACATCCATCGCCGGTCTCCCTTGCCGTGCTGCGGACCATAAGGTAGCACAGGGATCACGCTTCACAAGCCGGGGAGAGATGGTATGGGACGGGTTGAAGGCAAGGTCGCGGTGATTACCGGCGGCGCCGTGGGACTGGGCGCGGAGCATGCGCGCACGCTGGTGCGCGAGGGCGCAAATGTCGTCATCACCGACCTCAACGAAACCGATGGTCAGGCGCTGGCGGATAAGCTCGGCGAGAACGCGCTGTTCATTGCGCAGAACGTGACGGAAGAAGCCGACTGGCAGGCGGTGATGGCCAAGACCATTGAGGCGTTTGGGCGGCTTGATGTCTTGGTCAACAATGCGGGGGTCGTGCTGCCCGGCTCCGTCGAAGACGTGTCCTATGATGACTGGAAGAAGATCATGACCGTCAATGTCGACGGGACGTTTCTCGGCTGCAAATACGCGGTTGGCGAAATGAAAAAGACCGGCGGCGGGTCGATCATCAATATTTCATCGGCTGCCGGCTTGAGAGCGTCAGCAGGGTTGGCGGCCTACAACACCTCCAAGGCGGCGGTTGCGATGCTGACCAAATCAGTCGCGTTGCATGCCGGCCAGTTCGGCATCCGCTGCAATTCGGTGCATCCGGGCACGGTGATGACCCCGATGGTGAAGGCTTTTGTTAATCTGGCGCCCGACCCGGACGCTGCGGTCGAAGATATGCGGGTCAATCATGCGCTTCAGCGGCTGGGGGAGCCGCAGGATATCGCCAACACCATTCTTTTTCTGGCGTCCGATGACTCGTCCTTTGCGACCGGAGGTGAGTACCGGATTGACGGTGGCCTTGCCTTGTAGCCGGCTCTAGGCCTTAGACGGATACATCCTGTCATTCCAGACGTGCATTTTTGCAATACGGCTTTGCCTTTGTTGCGGGTTTGCGCACGCCTGACTGTCGCGTAGAACCCTAACCGTCGATCCCTCGACGTTAACTGCCCCTGTTCTCCCCAACCCGTAAAGGGCAAGACAATGAAAAAGCTTCTCTCCCTGATCCTTCCTGCTGCCCTGGTTCTGGCCATGGGCACACCGGCCATCGCAAAGGATATGCGCGGCCGCGTGGCTTCCGTCGATACGGAGGCAAACGAGTTCACACTGCGCAACGGCGTGACGTTCTATTACAGCGATGACAAGATCTCCGAGGAAGGCCTGGCAGCAGGCGCCAAGGTCAAGGTCAAGTACAAGAGCAAATCCGGTTTCTTTCGGGTCACCAGCCTGACGGTAACAAGCCCGGCAGACGGCTAGCCGGCCGAATCTCGTTTTGGAAAAGGGCGCGCTTCGGTGCGCCCTTTTTTTGTCCTAAAGCCGGGTCTTGGATCGCAGGTTCAGATCGTCGATGATCTGGAAAACCACGCCGATTTCCTGGGCGAACCGATCCACCTGCTGGGCCATGGTTTCGTCCTGTGACCAGCCGCCTGACTCAAAGCGGTCCTGGTTGTTGTTGGCGGTGATATAGAGCTGGCCGCCGTCAAAGGCTGCCTGAACGCCGGATTTCAGGGTTTCGCGCAACCGCAGCAGGGCTTCCATGAAGCCTGGCGTCAGCAGATAGCGCGCTTCGACCTGGTCGGTGCCATAGACCTCAAAGTGGCGTTCGAATTCCGGGTCTGCCAGTTTCACTCGACCGGCTGACGAGAAGATGCCGCCGAACCAGTTGCCGATGGCTGTCGCGTCTGACTTGATTACGGTGCGGCCAACGAAACGTTTTGGAAATGAGAACACGAAAACCGGTCCCCGGAACACCGTCACGTAGTGGGTGCGGTTCTTTGAACGCCGCCGTTGTTCCAGATGCAGTTCGACGACGTCGATTTCCACCCCGTTATAGGCGCCGAATATCCGGTCCTCGGCAGACTTACGGTGGTGGCTGGCCACCAGTCCCAACCGCTCCAACGCACCTACTGGTGTCACCACTGGCTTGAGTTCGAAATCGAGATCGAAAAAGCGCGCCAGCCGGGTCACCAGCTCGCGCTTGACCAAATCATTATGTTCGGAAAACGGCGCCTTGATGAACGCATAGCCCAGGCCGCCACCGGCGAAGCCGGCGAATACCGCAAACATGGGGTTTTGCGTGAAGACCCAGAGCAGCCCCGCCGCCAGCAGGACGAGTGGGATGACCCATATCATTCGGCCCTTGGCTTTACTCAGTGCCCGCTGGCGGGACTGGTCCATCTCCTCAAGCAGTGGATCAAGCTCGCGGGAGCGATAAGCGTCGAACCCCTCCAGCCAGGGCGCAGGGGCCTCGGTCTGCATGGTCGTCGGACCCCTAGTTCATGTAGTCTGTGACGTCGACGGGCGCGCGTGCCGCCTCGTCTTCGATTTCGAAGAACGGCATCTGTTTCACGCCGACCATGCCCGCGATCATGCTGGACGGCCAGATTTCGACCGCATTATTGAGGTCGGTTACGGCCGAGTTATAGAAGCGGCGCGCTGCGGCGATATGCCCTTCCACTTCATTGACGGTTTGCTGTGCATTCTGGATGGTTTCGGCAGAGCGGAGTTCGGGATAGGCCTCCGCGACCGCGAAAAACTTCATCAAGCCCGCCTGCAATTGCTGCTCCGCGCCCAGGTGTCTGGCGACGGCATCGGGGTCATCCGGGGAATAGCCAGCCTGGGCAAGGTTGCGTGCCTTGGTGATGCCTTCCAGCAGTTCGCGTTCGTGGGTCATGAACTTCTGCGCCAGCTTGACCACGTTCGGAACCAGATCGTGGCGTTTGCGCAGCTGCACGTCGATCGATGACAGCGCTTCGCGGGCGGTGTTGCGACGCTTTATCAGCGTGACATACAAAAAGTAGAAGACAGCCGCCACGACGGCGACGGCGATCAGCAAAATCTCCACAGGCGTGTCCTCCTTGGCTGGCCGAGCCGAAGCATTGTCCGCTATAGTGCGTTCAAACTCAATCAGGGGAGAGGCACCGCATTATGCGTTACCTGCATACCATGCTCCGGGTTAAAGACCTGGACGCGTCGCTCGATTTTTTTTGCAACAAGCTGGGATTGGAAGAACAACGCCGCCATGAGGTGCCGCAAGGCCGCTTCACGCTTATTTTCCTTGCGCCGCCGGGCCAGCCCGATGCCCAGGTCGAGCTGACTTACAACTGGGATCCAGAAGATTATGACGGGGGTCGGAACTTCGGGCACCTGGCCTATGAGGTCGATGACATCTACGCCCTTTGCCAGAAGCTGATGGATGAAGGCGTGACGATCAATCGTCCACCGCGTGACGGTCACATGGCTTTTGTGCGGTCGCCCGATAACATCTCCGTCGAACTGTTGCAGAAAGGCAAGCCGCAACCGCCCACAGAGCCCTGGGCGAGCATGGAAAACACCGGCGAGTGGTAAACATGGCGGACGACGCAAAAGCCGTCATCACCCGCTTCTGGGATATCCAGGATGATGGGGGTGACTACACCAAACTGATCGACCTCTATGCGGAAGATGCGGTATTGGTCGATCCGTTCTTCGGCACCATCAACGGCAAAGCCGCGATTGGCGACTATATGAAAAAGATGGTTGAACTGGCTGGCGAAAGCGGCGGCCGGTTCGAGCGTTTGGACCTGTGCGCCGACGGCGAAGCTGCCTGGGTCAAATGGAACTGGATCATGCCCGATCGGACCGCCGATGGCGTCACTATCTACCGGGTGCGCGGCGGCAAAATCGTCTACTATCAGGACTTCGTTTCCAATCCGCCTGAGTCAGCAGACGATGTGATGTCGTAAAGCCATGACTGGCCTTTCGGACCCTCTCAGAATTGGAACACCGCTGTCGTCTTCGGCGACAAGGATAATGTTTCTGGGCGCAGGCGAACTCGGCAAGGAAGTGGTGATTGAACTGCAGCGCCTCGGCGTCGAGGTCATCGCTGTTGACCGGTATGAGAACGCACCGGGCCATCAGGTCGCGCATCGCTGGCACGCGGTTGATATGACCGATGGCGATGCGGTTCGCGCCCTGGTCGAACAGGAAAAGCCGGATCTGATCGTGCCGGAGATTGAGGCGATTGCCACCGATACACTGGCCGAAATTGAAGCCGAAGGTCTGGCCGAAGTGATCCCGACGGCGCGGGCCGTCCAGCTGACCATGAACCGGGAGGGCATCCGGAAGCTGGCAGCCGAGGACCTTGCCTTGCCGACGTCGCCTTATGCGTTCGCGTCCGACATCGACCAGGTGCGCGCGGCAATCGACAGTAGCATCGGCTTTCCCTGCCTGATCAAGCCGGTAATGTCGTCATCCGGCAAAGGGCAGAGCTTGCTGCGTGGCCCTGATGATGTAGAGCCGGCCTGGGACTACGCGATGCGCGGTGGGCGGGTTGAACAGCCCCGCGTCATCGTCGAAGGCTTTGTCGATTTCGACTATGAGATCACCCTGCTGACGGTCCGTGCGAAGGGCGCGTTCGGCGAGATCGAGACCCATTTCTGCGACCCCATCGGCCACCGGCAATCGGAGGGTGATTATGTGGAAAGTTGGCAGCCGCAGGCGATGAGTGACGCGGCGTTGCAAAAATCAAGAGCGATCGCCGCTGCGGTGACTGACAGCCTGGGGGGGCGCGGCCTCTTCGGCGTCGAGCTTTTCATCAAGGGCGACGACGTCTGGTTTTCCGAGGTCAGCCCCCGGCCGCATGATACCGGTCTGGTGACGCTGGTTACCCAGGCCCAAAGCGAGTTTGCCCTGCATGCGCGCGCGGTGTTGGGTTTACCGGTTTCGGTCGCGCGCACCTCTGTGGGCGCCAGCGCCGTGATCTATGGCGGGATGGAAGCAAAAGCCATTGCTTTTGAAGGTGTTGAACGAGCGCTGGCGATCCCCGACACAGAAATACGCCTGTTCGGAAAGCCAGTGAGTTTTGAGACACGGCGCATGGGTGTCGCGCTGGCACGGGGCGCGGACGTTGGCGCCGCCAGAGAGGCCGCACGCGATGCGGCGTCTCAGGTCCATCCCGTGGCAGGCTGATCAATGGAGTTCGACTTTCAGGCGCTGACCGCCGATCCTGATCAGCTGCGCGCCGGGCTCGAGGCGGCGGACCCGGCCACCTTGTTGCTGGTGCTGGTCCAGTTGACCGGTGATGAGTCATGGCTGCAAGAAGCGCGGCCCTTCGTGCGTGGGCCGTTCGACTATCAGGAGAAAATGCCCGACGATCTGCGCGCGCGCATCCGTGAGACGCTGTTCGATGTTGTGAACGACTATGCGGCCACCGGCCGGGCGATGCCGCCGATCCCTGACGGCCAATTGTTGCGCGACATGATGTCGTTTGCCGCCGCCGCCGACCTCAGCGACGACTATGCCGCGATGATGCGCGAAGACCTCAACGCGGATATCCGCGATCCAGGCCGGTTCGAATGGCGGGTCGAGCCGCCACGCGACCGGGTTGACGGGTTCCATGTGGTTATCGTCGGCGCCGGCGTTTCCGGCATTTACATGGCGATCCGGCTTTTGGAAGCCGGGATCAAGTTCACCATTCTGGAAAAAAACGACACCGTCGGCGGGACCTGGCTGGAAAACCGTTATCCCGGCTGCGGCGTTGATACGCCCAATCACTTCTACTCATTTGCCTTTGCGCCAAACCATGAATGGTCGGAATACTTCGCCAAGCGGGAGGAGTTGTGGCGCTATCTGGAGAAGATGGCCGAGCGTTTCGATCTGAAGCAGTATATCCGCTTTGGGGTCGAGGTTGATGAGGCCCGGTTCGACGAGGACGCCGCGCAGTGGCGGCTGACCACGACGACAGGCGAAATTGTCGAAGGCAATGTGCTGGTCTCAGCGGTGGGTATCCTCAATCGCCCGAAAATGCCGCAGATCGAGGGGCTCGAGAGTTTTGCAGGTCCGTCGTTCCATACGGCGCGCTGGGATGAGAGTTTCGACTGGCATGGCAAGCGGATCGCGATGATCGGCACCGGCGCGTCCGGCCAACAAGTTGGCCCGGCCATCGCGGATGATGTTGACCGGCTGATGATCTTCCAGCGGTCGCCGCATTGGGTCGTCCCCAACCCGAATTATCATGCGCAGGTGAAGGAGGGGAAAAAGTGGGTGCTGCAGCATCTGCCTTATTATCTGCGGTGGTATCGGTTTCAGTTGTTTTGGGGCTTTGCAGACGGGCTGCATGCGGCGCTGGAAATCGACCCTGATTGGTCGGACCCGGAGCATTCGCTTAACGAGGTCAATTCGCGTCACCGGCATTTCATGGAACGGCATATCAGGAGCCAGATCGGCGATGATCCGGAGCTGCTGGCCAAGGTGATCCCGGACTATCCGCCCTATGGCAAGCGTATCCTGATCGACAATCACTGGTTCAAGACCCTGACGCGCGACAATGTCGACCTCATCACCGACGATATCGCCCGCATTGTCCCCGAAGGTGTCGAGATGGCCGATGGCACAGTCTGGGAGGCTGATGCGCTGGTGCTCGCGACCGGGTTCGAGGCCAGCAAGATGCTGTCACCCATGAAGGTCTATGGCCGTGACGGTCAGGAGATTCATGACGTCTGGGGCCCGAACGATGCTCGCGCCTATCTGGGCATCACATCGCCGGGATTCCCGAACTTCTTCATGATGAACGGCCCCAACACGGCGCTTGCCCATGGGGGCAACCAGATATTCATGGCCGAATGCATGGTCTGGTACACCATGCAGGCGATCCGCGAGTTGATCGAAGGCGGTCATCGAACGGTCGACTGCCGGCAAGAGGTGCATGACCGTTACAACGACATTGTCGATGACCGCCATGCGCGGATGGTATGGACCCATCCGGGCATGACCAACTGGTACCGCAACGAGGCAGGCCGGGTTTTCGCCGTCAGCCCGTGGCGGCTGGTCGACTACTGGCGTCTGACCAAAGAATTCAAACCCGACGAGTATGAGGTTGCTTAAGCCGAGGCGCTAGCAGAGGCGCCCTGTCCGCCACGGCGGCGATTACGCCGACGCTTCGGACGCCCACCAGCGGGTTTGGCACTGTGCGATTTGGCGCCTTGGGGTTTGCCCTGACGGGGCCGTCCGCCGCCACGCTTGGGGCGTTCTTCTTCGGAAATGTGCGACCATTCGCCTTCGATGGGCAATTCACGGCCGATCAGTTTTTCGATGTCCCGCAGCAGGCCGCGCTCGCCGCTGTCGACCAGCGAGATTGCCTCGCCGCTCTTGCCGGCGCGGGCCGTCCGGCCGATGCGGTGGACATAGGCTTCGGACACGTCGGGCAGGTCGAAGTTGACCACGTGGGAGACGCCGCTCACATCAATGCCGCGCGCGGCGATATCGGTGGCGACCAGCACGGGTGCTGTGCCCTTCTTGAAGGCGTCCAGCGCCTTTGTTCGTTGATTCTGGCTCTTGTTGCCGTGGATCGCACCGGCCGGCAGACCGGCTTTTTCAAGCTGGCGCTTTACCTTGTCCGCGCCGTGCTTGGTACGGGTGAAGACGATGGCGCGTTCCAGATCAGCGGTCTTCAGCAGATCGATAAGGCTGCGGCCCTTGTCCGCACGGTCCACGCGGATGACTCGTTGGTCGATCTTGTCGATGGGTCGCGAGGCCGGGCCGATGGAAACTTCTACCGGGTCGGTCAGGAAATCATTGGCCAGGCCTTTGATCTCCTTGGGCATAGTGGCCGAGAACAGCAGGGTTTGCCGGTCGCGTGGCAGTTTTTCCATAACCTTCCGGATCGCCGGGATGAAGCCCATGTCGAGCATCTGGTCGGCCTCGTCGAGAACGATGGTGGTCGTCTCGTCAAGGCGAATGGCGCCGGTGCCCATATGGTCGAGCAGACGGCCGGGCGTGGCGACGAGGATGTCGACACCCTGCGCCAGCTTGCGGATCTGTGGGCCGGGTTTCACACCGCCGACGACCACCGTGGCCGAATGGCGCACATTCTGGCCATAGGTCGCAATGCTGTCGGCGATCTGCGCCGCAAGTTCACGGGTTGGCGCCAGGATCAAGGCACCGCAGCGCTTGGGCTGCGGCTTGCGCCGAGCGGTGGCAATTTGTTGCAGCAACGGCAGCACGAAGGCCGCCGTCTTGCCGGTGCCGGTCTGGGCCATGCCCAGAAGGTCACCGCCCTCCATCAGCGCCGGGATAGCCTTCGCCTGAATGGGGGTTGGGGTGGTATAGCCTTCGGCGTCCAGCGCCTTAAGCAGAGGCTCGGCCAGGCCGAGATCTTTGAACTGAGTCAAAAGTAATTTCTTTCATAAATGGCCGCGCGCCGGACCATGGGGTCCGGGCGGTGCCAGAGTCTTTCATTGTGGAAGCTTGCGCAGATGAGCTGCCGGGGGTTTTGTCCCTCGCATCGGCGAGGTGAAAGGCAACGATCAGTTGGACAATTGCGCGTTCATCGCGCACCGCTGAAGATCGGGTTTAACCCTGAAATTCTCTACGCACGGTGCGTGTAGGCCGCTATATGGCAGCTATCCCCCCGGATTGCGAGCGAAATAATCTCTATTCGCAGTCAGGCGTTGCGCGGGACTTTTCTCAATCCAGTTTTATGGGTACATCGTTAGGGACGCCAAATCTGGGATATGGGGAATGGTTTTGAGAGGTATCAGCGTTGGAATAATCGCCATTGCGGGGCTTTCTGTTCTGGGCACGGCCAACATATCGGCGCTCGCCGAAGAGCCGGAGCCGTCGCGCACAGCGCTGGATTGTCCGCTCGGCCCGGTTGAGAAAGGGTTCGGCCGCAGCGACTGGCTGGTCTATGGCTGCATGGATGGCGCCAGCCTGCTGATTGAGGCGCGCCGGGACAATCCGGCCTATCCGTCCTACTTCACCTTCACCAAATATGAAGGCGGCTATTCGCTTGCGGGCGAAGGCATGGGCAAGAAGAAAGTCGCGCGTGCCGGATTCGAGGATATGAAGTTCCTCCAGGCTCGGGACATTCAGACGCTTTACAACGAGACCGCAGCAGCCGCCGCCGCACAGTAGGCGGTTCCTAAAGTTCCTTGACCCTGGCGACATCCCCGGCTACCCGCCGAGCCGCCATGAAATAGGCGAAGGCGCCGAACAGGCTGATCACCACGACCGAAGCCATCGCATAGCGCAATGACTGGTCGCCGACCGCCGGTTCAATGGCACTGCTGACCGCGCCGGTATAGACCGGCCCCAGCCCCAGCGCGACCAGATTGAAGATCAGCATGTAGACGGAGGCCGCCATGGCGCGCCGCGCGGGGGTGACGAGCTCCTGAATGATCGCCCAGGTCGGCCCCGCGTAAACGCTGGACAGGAAGCCCGGCACCACAAACAGGCCGATGACCAGCCAGGTGTTGTCGGACAGCAGCATGGTGATCATGAAGGGCGCGCTCAGCAAAATGGCCATTGCGGGCACCCAGCCGTTCCAGTGCAGCCCGTACCGCGCCACCAGCCGGGCGCAGAACACGCCGCCTGAAAATGTGCCGATGGCGCCAATCACGCCTGTCATGATGGAGATCACCGTGCCCGCCTCACCGGTGGAAAAGTCGTGATAACGGATGAAATAGGACGGCATGAACGTATAGAGGCCATAGCCCGTCAGGCCATAAAGCGATCCGCCAATGGTGAACCAGCGGATCGACGGCACCTTGATCATGAAGGCCAGGCTGTCGAGAATGCCGCGTACGATGTGCGGCTTGGGGCCCGCCTCTGCCGCCGGGTTGGCCGGGCGGACGGGTTCTTTGACCGTGTACCAGATGGACAGCGCCAGCAGCAGGCCCGGCATGGCGGCCACGGCGAACGCCCAGCGCCAGCCCCACCATTCATTCACCCAACCGCCGATCAGCAGCCCCAGCATCAGGCCGATATTGCCGCCGGTCGCCAGCAGGCCCATGGCTGCCGAGCGGTTTTCGATGGGAAACAGGTTGGAGATGATGGATTGAGAAGCGGGCATGGTCCCGGCTTCGCCCACGCCGACGCCGATGCGCGCCAGAAACAGATGCCAGAAATTCTGCGCCAGCCCGCACAGCGCGGTCATCACGCTGAACAGGCCGGTGCAGACGACGATGATGTTGCGGCGGCTGAACCGGTCGGCCAGCGCCGCGATGGGAATGCCCAGCGTGGCATAGAACGCGGCAAAACCAATGCCGGTCAGCACACCCAGCGCCCAGTCCGGCAGGCCGAACTCGTCCTTGATGGGCTCCAGCAGCACACCAAGGATCTGCCGGTCGAGGAAATTGATCGCCGCGACCAGCGTAAGCAGGACGAGCACATAATTCCGCCCGCCTACCGACCAGGGTGGCTTTTCGGCGTCCTGTGGTGAGCTGTCGGTATCAGATTGATCGGGCGTGCGAGGGGCGTCCACGGGTTATTCGCGCAGACCCTGGCCCGCGGATGGTGCCGGATTGTCACCATAGGATTGCGACCCGCCTTCGGGGTCGCCGCCATCATCGTTCCATTCACCGTCGTCGGACTCGCCGTCGTCGTTCCAGTCGCCAGTGGTCCAATCGCCATTGCCGTCGTCGTCTGACTGTGCGGGCAGGTCCTGGACGTCATAGTCTTTGTCGTCGTCCCAGTCGCCTTCGGCAACGGCGCTGCCGACGGCCAGAGGCAGGATGAGAGCGAGCGCCGCCATCGCGGCAAATCGGTTGGTGATGGTCAAAGGTTCCTCCCCAGAAACAGGTCTCTACCCATCAAACGTAACGTTTTTCAGGGGCGGCGCAATGGTACTAGCCGAGCACCTCAGCCGCCTTGCCCTTCCGCGGTGTGTCCGCGTAATTCCCGCCTGCAATGCAACCCAACCGGCCGATGGTTTCTTGCGCCTCGGCGACCATTTCGCGGACGATGTCGCCGGCAGGTTTGACGTCGTGAATGCCGCCTGAGCCCTGGCCGGCGGCGGCGGCTTCGCGTGCCGGGTCAAAGCCTGACGTGTCGCCCATCAGCGAGCGCATCACCCCGGCCTGTACCGAGACCTGCCCCTGGCTGCCGAAATTGCCGATCTCGTCCTGCCGGTCTTCCCAATCGCGGGTCCATTCATTGGCAATCACGCGCATGGTCTTGCCGGAATAAGAGCGGGTGACGGTCGTGTCGCGGTCGCTGGCGCCGATGATCCGGTCCTTATAGGCCGCATGCGCATTGGCCTCGGTCGAGGCGATAAACCGGGTGCCGACCCACACACCCTGTGCGCCGAAGGCCAGGGCCGCAGCGAGCCCCCGCCCGTCATTGATCGCGCCGGCGGCCACCACGGGGATGTTCACGGCTTCCACAATCTGCGGGATCAGCGCCATGCCGCCGATGGGGCCGGTATGGCCCCCGGCCTCGGTGCCCTGCGCGACGACGATATCGACGCCCGCCTGTTCGGCCTTCACCGCGTGGCGGACGGCGCCGCACATGGAGATGACGACGACGCCTGCATCTTTCAGCTCTTTCAGGATCGGCCCCGGCACGCCCAGCCCGGCGATGAACGCTCTGGCGCCTTCCTCGATGATGATCTCGACCGAGCGGGTGAGACTTTCGGGAATGGCGGCCAGCAGGTCGACGCCGAACGGCTTGTCGGTCAAATCCTTGACCTTCTTCATTTCCTCGCGGATGCCCTCGGGGCTTTTCGATGCCATACCCAGCGAGCCGAAGCCGCCTGCCTCGGAGACGGCCGCACAGACATTGGCGAAGCTGACGCCGCCCATGCCGGCCAGCATCACCGGGTAGTCAACGCCCAGAATGTCGCAAAGAGGGGTTCGAAGGCTCATGGTGCAATCCCGTTTTTGATCAACGCTGTCGGCATTATAGCAGCCCGTTCGTCCAGCAAACGAGGATTTGAAGGAGTTTCTCTGCCCGGAAGGGCGCTTGACCCATCCCGCTCCCCCGGCCCAGCCACCCGATAAGGATACCCTTGGGGCGGTTGGGCCGAGGGAGCGGGATGGCACAGTAGGAGACGCGGCGGCGCCGCGTGGTAATATGACCGTGATGCCAGCATTCGATATGGCGGCGATAGTCAGAGACGAGGGGCCCAGGGCGCGGGCGACCCTGATCCGTCTGCTGCGCGACTTCGATCTCGCCGAAGACGTGCTGCAGGACGCGTTGGCGCGCGCCGTCGTCGTCTGGGCCGAACGCGGTGTGCCCGATAACCCGGCGGCCTGGCTGGTGACCGCCGGGCGCAACCGCGCCATCGACATGTTCCGCCGCAAGAAGAAAGAGGCCGAGATTCTCGACGGCCTGCCGGGCGATGAAACCATGCCGGATGAAAACGACTTCATGGAGGCGGCCACGTTTCGCGACGATATGCTGCGGCTGATTTTCACCTGCTGCCACCCCGCACTGGCACTGGAGGCGCAACTGGCGCTGACCCTCAAGACCGTTGCCGGGTTCTCGCTCGACGAAGTCGCGCGTGCGTTTCTGGTGGCGCCCAAGACCATGGAACAGCGCCTGACCCGCGCGAAAAAGAAGATCAGCACCGCGGGCATCCCCTACGAAATTCCAGAGGGCAAGGCGTTGCCCGAGCGGCTCAATGCGGTGCTGCTGGTTGTCTATCTGATCTTCAATGAGGGCTATGCCGCCACCGCCGGCGACGATCTGATCCGCCGCGAACTGTGCGCCCAGGCGATCCGGCTTGCGAGGGTTTTGCGGGACCTGTTCGGCGATGAGCCGGAAGTGATGGGGCTGCTCGCTCTGCTGATGCTGCAGAATGCGCGCGCCGAGGCGCGGGTGAGCGCGGACGGTACTCTGATCCCGCTGGATGATCAGGACCGGACGCTGTGGGACAATGACGCCATTGCGCGGGGAGAAGCACTGGTCGAAGCCGCGCTGAAGCTCAAACGCGCCGGTCCCTATCAGGTGCAGGCAGCCATTGCGGCGCTGCACTGCGAGGCCGGGACGCCTGACGACACGGATTGGCCGCAGATTGCCGCGCTCTACGATGTGCTGGAACAATTTTTGCCGACGCCGGTGGTGGCGCTCAACAAGGCGGTGGCCCGTGGCATGGCCGACGGACCGGAAGCCGGGCTCGCCCTCTTGGAGGCCATCGCCGAGGCGCCGGAGATGCGGTCCTACCATCTGTTCTTTTCCACCCAGGGCGCGCTGCTGGAAAAAGCAGACCGACCGCTGGAAGCCATTAATGCCTATCGCGCGGCGGCCGCGCTGGCCCAGAACCCGGCGGAGAAGCGGCATATCGACCGCAAGATCGCAGACCTGGAAGTGAGCTAAAAGACCCCCATCGCGAGCCCTGCGGCCATGGCCGCGCCAAGCTCGCGGCATTTGTCGAGGTCGTCGTCGGGGATGGTCTTCTCCGCCAAAATGGCTTCTGGCGTCTGCGCGTGGGTGCAGATGATGATTGGCGACTGCACTTCTTTCAGCCGCCACCCGGTCACAATGCGCGCCGTCTGTCGCACGGCATTCTCCCCATCCGATCCGGCGCACACCATCTGGGCATAGGGCCGACCTTCGATGCGGCCCAGTACCGGATAGTAGCACCGGTCGAAGAAATCCTTCATCACCCCGGCCAGCGCGGCGAGGTTTTCCGGGGCAGCGAAGATATATCCGTCGGCAGCCAACAGGTCGTCCGGCCCGGCGTCCCGCGCGGGTATCAGCGACGTTTCGGTTTCCTCGCGTGCGGCAGCAGCGGCGGCTTCGGCCATCCGCCGCGTGCCGCCGGTCAGGGAGTGATAGACAATCAATAGTCTGGCCATTTCAGTGGCATCGTAACGCCCGCTTCCGTCTTTGCAGTAAATTTTAGGACACCAGTCGGAATCCCGCGATCTGGTTCGTCTAGACTGTGAACCGACCAACAGGAACGGGGGGTCACCATGGCGTTTCAACACTTTCCCAGGGAGCTGCAGGGCTTTTTCAAGGCGTTGAAAAAGAACAACAGCAAGGACTGGCTGGACGCGCACCGGGCGGACTACGACAATTTGCTGATGGAGCCGGCCAAGGACTTTGTCGAGGCCATGGGACCGCCCCTGCAAAAAATTGCGCCGGGGATTCGCGCTGAACCCCGGGTCAATGGGTCGATCATGCGGATGAACCGCGACACACGGTTTTCCAAGGACAAGACGCCCTATAAAACCGCCATCCACTTCATCTTCTGGGAAGGTGCGGGCAAAGCCAAGGACAGCCCGGGCCTTTATCTCAAGTTCGACGACAAAGAAGTCGGCATGGCGGTCGGGATGATGGGGTTCGATCCGGCCCGGCTGGATCGTTTCCGTAAGGCCATCCTTGATGATGTATCCGGCAAGGCGTTGGAGAAGGCGATCAAATCCGCCGCCAAACCGCCTTATGACCTGCGCGATCCACACTACAAAAAAGTGCCCAGGGGCTTCGATGCGGACCACCCGCGTGGCGATCTGCTGCGGCAAAACAGTCTGGTGGTGGGGGGCGAGGCGCCGTTGCCTGACGCGCTCTATGGCGGCGATTTCGTTGCGCACTGTGTCCATGAATTCAAAAAGCTACGGCCGGTTCAGGCGTGGCTGTCCGAACATGTGGCCTGATAAGGAAAGGGGAGACCAAATATGGCATTTCACATCACGACTCTATACGGGGGCATCTTTGCGCTGTTGACCGTCCTACTCGCGGCGGGGGTTCTGCGTCATCGGGCGCGAACCGAAATATCGATGCTCGATGGCGACGATCTCGAACTGCGCCGCGCCATGCGCGTATTCGGCAATTTTACCGAATATGTACCGATCGCCTTGATCGCTATTCTGTTGCTGGAAAACACGGGTGTAGCAGCCTGGGCTGTTCATCTGGCTGGCGGGGCGCTGGTCATCGGCCGTCTGGCGCATGCGCAAGGCATGGATGCTGAAAAAGCAGCGACTCCCGGTCGCTTCATCGGCACGGTGCTGACGCTCCTTGTCCTTGTCGGCTGCGGTGGCTGGCTGATCTTCAGCTTTTTTAAGGGGTAGGGGATATGGAGTATCTGTTGCTGATCTATGAAGACGAAGCGGTCCGCAAGAGCATGTCACCTGATGCGCTGGCAGCCCGATATGAAGCATTCGATGAATTCACCAATAAGGTTGTGGCGACCGGCCGGGTGGTCGCCGCGCGGCCTTTGGAGATGATCGACGTTGCCACCAGTGTGCGGGTGCGCGCTGGCCAGTCGGTCACGACCGACGGCCCCTTTGCTGAAACAAAGGAACAGCTGGCCGGATTCTACATGCTCGACTGCGACAATCTGGATCAGGCGCTGGACTGG
Organism: Alphaproteobacteria bacterium; assembly: GCA_046290575.1. Taxonomy (GTDB): domain Bacteria; phylum Pseudomonadota; class Alphaproteobacteria; order SMXS01; family SMXS01; genus JANQQJ01. Next base: position 1,022,471 of record JBKAGX010000001.1, read on the forward strand.
GCCGCGCAAATCCCCGCAGCGCAGACCGGTACGATTGAAGTGCGGCCTGTTGCCAATCACGGGAAGGATAGCCGATGAAGTTCATGTTTCTCATCTTCGAGGACCCGGATGTCCGGGACGCCAGAACCGACCAGGATTGGCAGGCACTGACCCGGGAGTTCCAGGCCTATTCGCGTGATGTGACGGCGGCTGGCAAACTGATCGATGCCAATCCGTTGCCTGATGAGCCCGCACCGGTGGCGGTTCAATGCCGCGGCGGTGCTGTGGTCAGCGTCGATGGTCCGTTCGCTGAAACACGCGAGCATCTGGGGGGTTACTACATTCTGGATTGTGCCGATATTGAGGATGCCAAGGCCTGGGCAGGCAAAATTCCCAGCGCCCGCACGGGCACGATTGAAATCCGCCCTGTCGGGGTATTGCCCCCGGGATAGGGGCTTCTAAACGGCCTTCGCGGCCACCCCCGCCTGCTTAAGCGCCTGGATGAAGGTCTCCGGCTCTGGCCGCACCCGGTAATTGTCGGTTTCATCAAGGAAGATAATGGTGCCGTCCGCGTCGGTGATGACAACGGTGGGAAGGACGGTATCTGCATCATATCCCTGCATGCCCATGCCCAGGGGAACCCCGTCTTTGGCGGCAATTTCCAGTTGATCAGCGGCTTTGTTGCCAGGGTCGACCAGGAAGGTGAAATCCACATCGAATGTTTCCGCGAGTTTCCTTGTATGGCCATGCGGTTGCGGGCTGATCAACGCCACCCTTGCGCCCAAATCGGAAAGCCGCTGATAGTCGCCTGCCAGCTCCTTGATCTGCGCCATGCAGAGCGGGCACCAATTACCGCGGTAGAACAGCAGTATCCACGGTGTGCCCGTAAATGATGCCGACCTGACAGAGTTGCCGTCTGCGTCTTCGAGGGTGAAATCTGGCAGCTTTTTGCCGGGTTGAAGCTGCGCGCTGGGCCGGCGGCCCAGTTCCGAATACCAGAAGTTATAGGCGAAGAAAAAAACCGTACCTGAAAGCGCCAGCACCAATGGTTCAACAGGTCCCCGCATCACATAATCAACGACTGCCAGGACCAGGCCCAGAACAGCCAGCGCCGTGATAACCGGCAGCCTGTGCGATGTGCGCGCCGATGTCTTGAAGACCAACAATGAGACCAACAGGCCCAAAAAAGGCGCCGTAGTGAGGAGGGCGCCAACATGACCCAATGGAAAGTCTTCCCGGAAGATACCGGTGATGCTGAGCACGGCGATGACTGTCATGCCGGCCATCATCAGCATCACGAAGATGGACTTCAGTTTGTTCACCCGTTTTCTCCCATCATTGTGCCGATTATAGGGACATCAAGAGATGCGCGGAAAATCAAATGCCCGTGACGAGAATTCCGGGTTAACATGCCGCAAAATTTGCATCAGGGGAGATCAGGAATATGCCAATCGTCTATGATAAGCTCGTCGGCCAGGGGGTCGAGAACGCGCCCTATTCTTACGGTGATCGTGAAACCATGCTCTACGCGCTGGGGCTTGGTATGTCGCGCGATCAGCTCGACCTGAACGAGCTGCGCTACACCTACGAAAAAGACCTGAAGACCATCCCGACCATGGCCGCCCTGTTCGGCACAAGGTCTAATGCGATGGCGGACGCCGGGATCAACTTTACGCTGGTCGTACATGGGGAGCAGCGGATCACGCTGCATCAACCGCTGCCCTACAAAGCCGACCTGCTGGTGAGTTCGAAAGTGATCGAGGCACTCGACAAAGGCGCCGATAAAGGCGCGGTTATCTACACGCAGACCACGACCAAGTTGAAGGACAGTGGCGAGCCGGTTTCGACCGCGGTATCGACAATTTTTGCCCGTGGCGACGGTGGCTTCGGTGGCCCTGCCGGCCCTGCGCCGGTGGAAACGCACCAGATCCCCGACCGCGATCCGGATATTTCCTGCGAGCTTGGCACGCGGGACGATCAGGCACTGATCTACCGGCTGTCCGGTGACCGCAATCCGCTGCATTCCGATCCGGATTTTGCCGATGCGGCAGGCTTTCCCAAGCCGATTTTGCACGGGTTGTGCACCTATGGGGTAGCATGCCGGGCGGTGCTGCAGTCGGTCTGCGATTACGATCATACACGCATCAAGACGTTCGACGCGCGGTTCTCGTCGCCGGTGTTTCCCGGCGAAACCGTCATCACCGATATCTGGGTCGATGGCGATGTCGTCTCCTACCGTTGCGCCTGAAAGAGCGCGATGTGATGGTAATCAACAATGGCCGGTGTGAGCTAAACGGTTAGCAACAATGTTTCCCCCTCACCCTCGCCTCGCTTTGCTCGGCTTTCCCTCTCCCCGCCGGGGAGAGGAATGCGAAGGCCGCGCGGGCTTTGCGCGCAAAGCCGGAGCTGGGTGAGGGGGCATAACGCCAGGAAATACCGATGAAACTCTTACGCTATGGCGAAGCGGGGCAGGAACGCCCCGGCCTGCTCGATAAGCATGGCGAGATCCGCGACCTTTCCAGCCACATCCGCGACGTCGATGCAGAGGCGGTCTCACCAGAGACGCTCGCCCGGCTGGCGACGATCGACCCTGAAACCCTGCCACCCGTTGATGGCAGTCCACGGATTGGCCCCTGCCTGACTGGCGTCGGCCAGTTCCACGCCATCGGCCTCAATTACCGGGACCATGCCGCGGAAACCGGCATGCCGCTGCCGGCCGAACCGATGCTGTTCACCAAGGCGCGCACCTGTATCTGTGGGCCCAATGATGATGTGGTTCAGCCGCGCGGCTCGACCCAGCTTGACTGGGAAGCCGAGCTTGGTTTTGTCATCGGCACAGAAGCCAAATATGTTTCCGAAGCTGAAGCGATGGACCATGTTGCCGGCTATTGTGTCGTCCATGATGTGTCCGAACGGGTGTTCCAGAAGGACCGGGAGGGTCAGTTTGTCAAAGGCAAGTCCGCTGATACCTTCGGCCCCATCGGCCCGTGGCTGGTCACCAGGGACGAGGTACCGGACCCGCAAGGCTTGCGTGTCTGGCTCGAGGTGAATGGCGAAAGCCGGCAGGACGGTACCACTGCCGACATGATCTTCGGTGTGCAATTTCTGGTCAGCTACTTGAGTCAGTTCATGCGGCTGATGCCGGGCGACATCATCACGACGGGTACGCCTGCCGGCGTCGGCATGGGGATGACGCCCGAAACCTTCCTCAATCCGGGCGACGTCGTTCGCCTGGGCGTCGAGGGGCTGGGCGAACAGCAGCAGACTGTTGTCGCGAGCGATTAGAGTGACCTGATATGGCCCGCCTTCTTCTCGTATACGCCTCCACCGAGGGACAGACCGAGAAGATTGCGCACTACATCCGTGATCGTCTCGGGGCGGCTGGACATCATGTTGCCGGGATCAGGGCAGGGGAGGGTACGCCGCCTGACGCCTTCGATGCCGCCATTCTCGCTGGCTCGCTGCATCTGGGTAAACATCAGCGTGAATTGGTTGATTTCGCATCGGTGCACCGTGAGTTGCTCGCTGGTGTGCCGTCGCTATTCCTGTCGGTCAGCCTGTCGGCGCAAGGCGGCGTTGACGACCACGCCAATGCACAGAAATGCGTCGATGACTTCATCGCCGAAACTGGCTGGACACCCACCCGTACAGAATTGATCGCAGGCGGCGTGCACCTGAAAAAGATCAACCCGGTCAAACGTTTCATGATCCGTCGGATCCTGCGCAAAAAGGGCTATGAGGTCGGTCCCTCCGGCGACCTGGAATTCACCGACTGGGCGGCGCTTGACCGCATGGTTGAAGATTTTTGTTCGGGCCTTTAGTCATCCGTTCGGTTTCTGAACCGTAACGAAAGACATGAGCGCGACAACGACAACCTCCGCTGAAGGGGTGACCCGCGATATCTATGGCATGCTGACCGGCGATGAGGACGCCCGGGTCTGCAAGGATATCCCCGATGAATCCTGTAACGATCAGCCGCAGAATTTCCTGCTGCACCTTGTTGCCCTGGCGCTGACCAAGACGGCGGACGCCTTCATCAATCCCAAACTGGTCTTGCCCTGGCTGTTGTCGGCCCTGGGTGCGCCTGCGGCGTTTACCGGCTTGCTCGTGCCGCTGCGTGAATCCCTTGCGTTGGTGCCTCAAATGGTGGTCGCCGGATTTATCCGGTTGGCACCGATCCGCAAATGGTTCTGGGTCGGTGGGGCCATTGGGCAGGCGGCGGCCGTGGCCGGGATGGCGCTGGTCGCGGCGAGTTTGAGCGGTGCCGCAGCGGGGTGGTCGATCATCGGGTTGCTGACGGTTTTCGCGCTGTCCCGCGGGGTCTGTTCCGTCGCCAGCAAGGACGTGATGGGAAAGACGGTCTCCAAAACGCGGCGGGGGCGGGTGTCCGGTTATGCGTCCTCGGTTTCGGGCGCGCTCGCTCTGGCGCTGGGGCTATGGCTGGCGATGACCGATCTTGCGGACCAATCGATCGGGTTCTTCGTTGGCCTGCTGGCGGTTGCCGCCGGCCTCTGGCTGCTCGCGGCGGGTGTCTACACGCGGATCGGAGAGGCTGCAGGCGCAACAGAAGGCGGTGGCAATGCCATCGAAGAGGCCTTGCGTCAGCTGCGTCTTTTGCGGACGGATAAGGCGTTGCGGGACTTTATTCTGGTGCGTGCAGCGCTGATGGCCTCTGCGCTGGTGGCGCCATTCTATGTCGCGCTTGCGCAGAAAAGCGGCGCGGGCAGCCTGGGCGATCTGGGCTTGCTGGTGATCGCCTCGGGGCTGGCGAGTTTTCTAAGCGCGCCGATCTGGGGTGGTTTTGCCGACCGGTCGACACGCAAGCTGCTGGCCGTGGCTGGTGGGTTGGCCGGCATATTGGGAGTTATCGTGATTGCAGCGGTGTCGTGGGGCCTTGTCGAAGCCGCAGGGAGCTTTTTCTTTCCCGCCGTGATCTTCATGCTGGCCATCGCGCATCAGGGTATCCGGCTGGGCCGAAAGACCCATCTGGTCGATATGGCGACCCAGGATAACCGGGCCACTTATGTCGCGCTGTCGAACACGGTGATCGGCATTCTTCTGCTCGCAGGCGGCGTCTTCGGCCTGCTGGCCCAGGCAGCCGGCGAACTGATGGTGATTGGCGTGCTCTCCGCGTTTGCGTTGGCGGGTGGGCTGGGGGCCCTGGCACTCGACGAAGTGCAGTAGGGTTTCCTTGCCCTCGCTTGACTCTGTTTGCGACTCAAAATAGAACAAAACAAGAACAAATAGAGTCAGTGTTCTCAAGAACAGGTGTTGCCGTGAACAGGATCCGTAACCAGCGAGCGCTGGCGGGTCTGCGTGATCAGATCCGTCAGATTGAAGGGGTCGGCGAAGCCGCCGGCCATCCGGTGCTGCCGCTTGGCATTCCCGCCATCGATGAAGCCTTGCCCGAGGGCGGCCTGCCGTTGGGCGGGGTACATGAGGTGCGTGGCCCCGGTGCGGTGTCCGGCAGTGGCGCGGCGACCGGTTTTTGTGCGGCGCTTTTGGCGCGGCTGGCGGCGCAGGATGGCCGCCCGGTGCTGTGGCTGTCACGCGGGGAAGATCTTTATCTGCCCGGCCTGATGCGCTTTGGCCTGCGGCCCGGGCCGTTGCTCACTGTCTCGCGCATTGCCAAGCAGGCCGATATGCTGTGGGCGATGGAAGAGGCGCTGCGCTGCACCGCGCTTTGCGCCGTCGTGGCGGAAATCCGCGACGCTGATTTTACCGCCAGCCGCCGGGTGCAATTGGCCGCGGAAACCGCCGGCGTGACCGGGTTTCTGCTCAGCGAAGGGACGGGTGCGGGCGCGAGCACTGCGCTCACCCGCTGGCAGGTGCGGGCCGCGCCCAGCCTGCCGACCGGATTACCCGGCGTTGGTATGCCTGTCTGGCAGGTTGATCTGCTGCGTTGCCGGGCCGGGCGCCCCGGATCCTGGAGCGTGATCTGGGACGAAGGCGGTTGGTCGGCGCTCGAACCCATGCCGCGCCAGGCGGCACTCTCATTGGTGGGGTAGGGTGATGAAAAAACGCCGCATTGCCGCTGTCTGGTTGCCGTGGTTTCCAGCCGAGCGGTTGAGCCGCCATGACAAGACGCTCGCCCGGCAAAAGCTGGTGATTATTGAGGAACAGCGTGGCCGGTTGGTGCTGAAGGCGGTCAGCCGGCGTGCCGGGCGGGCGGGCCTTTGGGCCGGCATGGCACTAGCTGATGCGCGTGCAGTGGCGCCCGATCTGGAAACCCGGTTCGCCCAATCGCAGGCCGACCAGCTCGCGCTTCGCAAGCTGGCCGGGTGGGCCACGCGCTACACGCCCTGGGCTTCGGTGGGGGAAGGGCACACGCTTGTTCTCGATATTTCCGGCTGCGGGCATCTGTTCGGCGGCGAAGCGGCGCTGGCGCAGGATATGCTGGACCGGCTGTCTGCTTTTGGACTCACCGCCCGCATCGGGGTCGCCGACACACCGGGTGCGGCCTGGGCTTTCGCGCATTATATAGACCAGTCAGTTTATATTCAGCCCTCCAGTGAAACGGTCGCGGATGCTATGGATGCGCTGAAGGATTTGCCCGTGGCCGCCCTGCGGTTGGGGGAAAATACCGTTGATGCGCTTTATTCTTTCGGGTTGCGTACGGTGGGCGCGCTTTACCCGCTGGAACGCCGGGCGCTTACTGAACGGTTCGACGCGTCGCCCGTGGAGCGGCTGGATCAGGCGCTGGGCGTGGCCGACGAGCCGATTTCCCCACTGCAGCCGGTGCCCCCCTATCACGCGCGGCTGGCTTTTGCTGATCCGATCGGTGCGCAGGGTGATGTTGAAGCCGCGCTGGAAGCGTTATTGGAGAATTTGTGCGCCAGCCTAGCCAGGGCAGAGGATGGCGCGCGCCACTTGACCTTGGCCTGCCACAGGCTGGATGGGACGGTCGGACGGATCAGCCTGGGCACCAGCCGCCCGTCGCGCTGGCCGCAGCCGCTTTACCGTCTGTTTGCCGAGCGGCTCGACGAGATCGATCCGGGTTTCGGCATTGAGGTGATGGTGCTGGCCGCCACCCGGGCCGAGCCGTTGAAGGCGGTTCAGGCCAACTGGCAGCAAAAGGGCATCGGCAACGAAGACGGGCTAGCCCAGCTGATGGACCGGCTGGGCAACCGGTTCGGGTTTGGTCATATCGCCCGGCCGGAGCCGCGGCAAAGCTGGTTGCCAGAGCGCGCGGTTGCGCAGGCCGGGCCCTTTGAAGCTGAGCCCGAAACCAGCCGCTGGCCCGGTGGGCGGGACCGGCCCCTGCGCCTGTTGAGCCATCCCGAACCGGTCGAGGTCACCGCGCCGGTGCCTGATGATCCGCCGGTGCTGTTCCGCTGGCACCGTCGGGTATTCCGGGTCAAAGCTGCCGACGGGCCGGAGCGGCTGGAAGGCGAATGGTGGCTGAAAGACCAGCAACCGCGGGACTATTATCTGGTCGAGGATGAAGAGGGTTGCCGCTACTGGCTCTACCGTGAAGGTCTTTATGACCCCGAACGCCCGCCCAGCTGGTACCTGCACGGGGTGTTTGCGTGACCGGTATGGCCGGAAGTTGCGAACTCCCTCTCCCTCTGGGAGAGGGTTGGGGTGAGGGGCGTCATCAAAGAACAAGCGTAGTTCTGCATGACAGCCTCAGGCTGAATTTCCGACGCCGTCTCTCACCCTCCCACGCCTTCAGCGCGGGTCTCTCCCTCTCCCAAGGGGAGAGGGGATGTCAGGACGAACCGGCTTGGAGGATGTCTCCATGACTGCCTATGCCGAGCTTCAGGTCACCACCAATTTCAGCTTTCTGCGCGGGGGCTCGCACCCGCAGGAGATGGCGGTGCAGGCGGCTGAACTGGGCCATGCAGCGGTTGCGGTCACCGACCGCAATACGCTGGCGGGTATCGTGCGGGCGCATGGTGCGGCCAAAGAAGCGGGCATTCGCCTGCTGGTCGGGGCCCGGCTGGACTTCAAAGACGGGCCCAGTCTGTTGTGTTTTCCCAGGAATCGTGCCGGTTATGCACGGCTGTCGCGGCTGATCACCACAGGCCGCCGCCGGGCGGAGAAAGGTGATTGTATTCTCTATCGCGGTGACGTTTACGGGGCCGCCGACCACAATTTGTTCGTCGCGATCCCGCCGGTGGTGTTAACGGAAGATTTCGCCGCCAAGCTGGCGGCCTATCGAAAGGGGCTGGAGGCGCCGCTTTATCTGGCGGCGACCCATTATTACCGGGGCGACGATGCCAAACGGCTCAAGCAGCTGGCCGATCTGGCGCAGATGTCGGGCGTGCCGATGGTGGCCACGGGGGATGTGCATTACCACGCGCCGGAACGGCGGGTGATGCAGGATGTGCTGACCTGTATCCGTGAACGTTGCACCATTCAGAATGCGGGCTGGCGGCTGGCGGCCAATGCTGAACGGCATCTGAAGGCGCCGGACGAAATGATGCGGCTTTTCCGCGACTATCCGGAAGCGGTGGCGCGCACGGCAGAAATTCTCGACCAGTGTCCATTTTCGCTGGATGAGTTGCGCTATGAATATCCCAACGAGATCACCCATGAGGGGCGCACCCCGCAACAAGAGCTCGAACACGTCACCTGGATCGGCGCGGCGAAACGTTATCCGGATGGCATCCCGGATAAGGTGCGCAAGACCCTGGAGCATGAGCTCGCGCTGATTGATCAGCTCGATTATGCGCCCTATTTTCTTACCGTCTATGATGTGGTGCGCTTTGCCCGCGACCGGCACATTCTGTGCCAGGGGCGCGGCTCGGCGGCCAATTCAGCGGTATGTTTCTGCATTGGTATCACCTCGGTAAACCCGGTCGAAATCGATCTTTTGTTCGAGCGGTTTTTGTCCGCCGAGCGCAATGAGCCACCTGATATCGATGTCGATTTCGAGCATGAGCGCCGCGAAGAGGTCATCCAGTACATCTATGAAAAATATGGCCGGGACCGGGCCGGGCTGACGGCGACCACCATCACCTACCGCACCAAGGGCGCGTTGCGCGATGTGGGTAAGGCGATGGGGCTCAGCACCGATGTGATCGACAAACTGACCCGCACGGTGACCTGGTGGTCCGGCCCCATCGATGAATTCCTGGCGCAGGAGGAGGGGTTCGATGCCAGCGACCGCACGCTAAGGCTGGCGCTGGAAATCGCCGGGCAGCTGCGCGGCTTTCCGCGCCACCTGTCGCAGCATACCGGCGGGTTTGTCATCTCGCGCGGGCCGCTCTGCGACGTGGTGCCGATTGAGAACGCGGCGATGGAAGACCGCACGGTCATTGAATGGAACAAGGACGATCTGGATGTGCTGGGGCTCGTTAAGGTGGATGTGCTGGCGCTGGGCATGCTGACGGCAATCCGCAAGAGCTTTGCTTTCATCGCGCGCCATTATGGACGGGTTTTGACGTTGGCAACGATCCCGCAGGAAGACCCGAAGGTTTACGAGATGATCCAGGCGGGCGACACGGTCGGCGTCTTCCAGATCGAAAGCCGTGCGCAGATGGCGATGCTGCCGCGGCTGAAGCCGGCCACCTTCTACGATCTGGTGATCGAAGTGGCGATTGTGCGCCCCGGACCGATCCAGGGCGATATGGTGCATCCTTATCTCCGGCGGCGGCAGGGCATCGAAAAGATCGACTATCCGTCGGAAGAACTGCGTCAGGTTTTGGAAAAAACCTTCGGCGTACCGCTGTTTCAGGAACAGGCAATGAAGATCGCCATTGTGGCCGCCGGCTTTACCCCCGCCGAGGCGGATTCGCTGCGTCGGGCCATGGCCAGCTTCCGCAATATGGGCACCATCCACAAGTTCCGCGACAAGATGGTGGGCGGCATGCTGGCCAGGGGCTATGAGCGCGAGTTTGCTGAACGCTGCTTCCGCCAGATCGAAGGTTTCGGCGATTACGGTTTTCCGGAAAGCCATGCGGCGAGCTTTGCGCTGCTGGCCTATGTCTCCTCCTGGCTGAAGTGCTATTACCCGGAGGCGTTCACCGCCGGTCTTTTGAACAGCCAGCCGATGGGGTTTTATGCACCAGCCCAACTGGTGCGCGATCTGGAGGACCATGGAGGTGAAATCCGCCCCGTCGATGTCAACCGCTCCAACTGGGACTGCACGCTGGAGCCGACGGGAAGAGACACATGCGCGCTGCGGCTCGGCCTGCGCCAGATCAAGGGGTTGAAGGAAGACGAGGCTGAAAAATTGCTGAAGCATCGTCATACCGGTTATCGGTCGCCGCTCGATCTGTGGCAGCGGGCGGGCCTGATGCCGTCAACTCTGGTGCGGCTGGCCGAAGCCGATGCTTTTCAGTCGCTGGGCCTTGACCGGCGCCAGGCCGCGTGGGCGGTGAAGAAATTGACAGAAACCAAGCCCCTGCCGCTGTTCGAACAGCTCGATATGGGCCAGCGGATAGAGACGGAGCCGCACCTGCCCGCCATGCATCTGGGGGAACATGTGGTCGCCGATTATCAGACTGCCGGCCTATCCCTCAAACAACATCCGGTGGCGTTGCTGCGTGATCAGCTTGATGAGCGCGGCACCCGACCAGCGGTTGATCTGCTGACCATCGCCAATGGCAGCCGTATCACGCTGGCCGGGCTGGTGCTGGCGCGCCAGCGTCCCGGCACCGCCAAGAAGGTGATGTTCATCACCCTGGAAGACGAAACCGGCGTCGCCAATCTGGTGATCTTTCCCGGGGTGTTCGAGACCTACCGCCGCGCCACCCTCACCGCCCGCTTCATGGCCTGCAAGGGCAAGGTGGAAAAGGTGGATGGGGTGATTCACATCATCGTCGACAAGGTGTTCGAGCTGAATGGCTGGCTGGCCAGCCTGACCGCCCGCGCCGGCGACGCACCGGAAGCCTTTGTGGACAAGGGCCGGTTCTTTCATTGATCCGCTCTATCCATATTCGTCATCCCCGCTCTCGCCGCTGCGCGGCTCTTCGGGGATAACAAAGTGGTTGTTACGTCGCCTCTATCACCCGCAACTCGGGCCAGCAGGATGTCCACCGCGCTGCCTTGGCCCGGTAATGGCCGGCGTCGAAATTCGCCGTGAGATTTGGCCGGATGATCAGCGCGACGATGTCTTCAAGGCCCGCTGGTGCATAGAGGTCAGGCCCTGCCGCACCAGGCTGAACACCGACCATACAGGCCTTGGCAAGGAACCGGTCGATCCCTTCGCGGGATGAAGCAAGCAGCGGGTAGGGCACGCCGAAATGGCTTTCATACCAAAGATGCACCCGCGCCTGATTGCGCATTTCGATCTCGACGTCCAAATCGGCAAACAGGTCTGCAGCGCGCTTGATGACCGCGTCTTCGGCCTCCCAGGACAGGTCGGTATCGTCGAAATAGAAGATGTCGTAATCCTTGATGCCATGGCCGGGCGGGCGGCCTGTCAGATGGTTCCAGGCCGTCTGGAACAGCGCGCCGGAGACCAGCCAGGCGTCTGACAACCCCAAATCCGGCAACCTGTCCAGCAGCGCTCGATTAGCCGGGTTGGCGAGGATCACCTCTATGAATTCTGCCTCCGTCACCTCGTCGGTTCTCCCCCGGCCTTGCGGCAAGGGGGACATCGTACAACATTCAAGACAGGGACCAACGAAGGAGCGGCCTATGAAAGCCATCTTTACAGTGATGATTGCCGGCGCGGTTGCCGGATTGATCGGCATCGCATCGCCAGCATCCGCCCGCATCGACATCACCTATCTGGACAAGTTCGAACGGACCGGTGAAATCGAAAACTGCATCAGAAGCAACCGTATCAAGGAAACCAAGATTCTCGACAACGAGACCATCCTGTTCCGCACCGTCGGGAACACCTGGTATCTGAACAAACTGCCCCAGCGCTGCGGCGGTCTGCGGATCGAGAACAGTTTTGCCTATAGTACCGGCGGGACCACGTTGCTTTGCAGCGTCGATACAATCCGCACCCGTTTTGCGCCCTGCGGCCTGGGCCATTTCGAACGGATCGAGCGCAAACCGGCGGACGGCTAAGCCGGGTCGACATCGGCGTTCTGACAGCCGATAGTGCGGGAAACCGCTGCTGTCAGGAGCATTATCATGCGCGAAGCCGTTATCGTTTCCACCGCCCGCACGCCGATCGGCAAAGCCTATCGCGGCGCCTATAACAACACGGAATCGCCTACCTTGGGCGGTCATGTGATCGCCGAAGCCGTGAAGCGGTCCGGCGTGGACCCAGCCGAGGTTGAAGACGTGATCATGGGCGCGGCTCTGCAGCAGGGCACCCAGGGCACCAATGTGGCACGGCAATGTGCGATAGCCGCCGGCCTGCCGGTCACGGTCTCGGGCATGACCATTGACCGCCAGTGTTCATCGGGCCTGATGTCGGTGGCGACCGCCGCCAAACAGATCGTCGATGACGGTATGACGATTGCCGTCGGCGGCGGGCTGGATTCGATCAGCCTGGTGCAGAACAACCACATGAATCTCTACCGCGCGCGTGATCCCAAGCTGATGGAGATCAAGCCGGAAATTTATATGTCGATGCTGGATACCGCCGAGATCGTGGCCGAACGCTATGGCGTTGCCCGTCAGGCCATGGACGAATATGGCGCGCAGAGCCAGCAGCGGACAGCGGCCGCGCATCAGGCAGGCAAGTTTGATGACGAGCTGGCGCCGATGACGACGGTGAAGGAGGTCATCGACAAAGAGACCAAAGAAGTCAGTCATCAGGAAGTGACGCTCACTGCCGATGAAGGTATGCGCGCTGGTACAACGGCGGAGGCACTCGGCGGTCTCCCGCCGGTGATGGGGCCCGACAAGACGATCACGGCGGGCAATGCCAGCCAGTTGTCAGATGGGGCGTCGGCCAATGTGTTGATGGAGGCCAGCGAAGCCGAACGCCGTGGCCTTGAACCGCTGGGCATTTACCGCGGCATGGCGGTCGCCGGCTGCGAACCTGATGAAATGGGCATTGGCCCGGTGTTCGCGGTGCCCAAACTGCTGGAAAAGACCGGGCTTTCCATGGACGACATTGATCTTTGGGAGTTGAACGAGGCGTTCGCCGTCCAGGTGCTCTATTGCCGGGACAAGCTGGGCATCCCCAACGAGAACCTTAACGTCAATGGCGGCGCGATTTCCATCGGTCACCCCTATGGCATGAGCGGCTCACGAATGATTGGCCACGCGCTGATCGAGGGCAAACGCCGGGGCGCCAAGAACGTCGTCATCACCATGTGCATCGGCGGCGGCATGGGCGCGGCGGGGCTTTTTGAGGTGGCTTAGTTTCTCAACTCGTCATTCTGGAAGCCCGTTGGCCCCAAATCTTTGATTTGGATGGCGAATGGCGCTATCCGGAAACCAGGCAATCATGGAAGTAGCTGCGCTGTTGACTGGATTCCCGCTTTCGCGGGAATGACGGTTAGACTTGGCCTAAGCCCGCTCATATTCCTTGGCGGGCGTGAACCTGATGTCTTCCAGCGGCGCTGCCTGGAACGACTGACGCGTGCGCTCTTCCGACACCTCGCCGTATGGCGTGCTGCGCTGGCGCGGGTCACGCCCGTTCGAGCGGATGATCTCTTCCATCCGATAGGGTTCCATCTCCTGCCCATGGCTGGCGCCTGCGGATCGGGTGATGGTCTCGTTCATCAAGGTGCCGCCCAAATCGTTACAGCCGGCATTGAGGCAGGCGGTCACGCCATCCGGTCCCATCTTCACCCAGCTGGCCTGAATGTTGGTGATCAGCGGGTTGAGTGTCAGCCGCGCGACCGCGTGCATCAGCACCGCCTCGCGGAAGGTCGGCCCCTTGCGCGCCAGACCCTTCAGATAGATCGGCGCTTCCATGTGAACGAAGGGCAGGGGCACGAACTCTGTAAAGCCGCCCGTCTTGGCCTGCAGGTCGCGCAGATTGAGCAGGTGCCGCGCCCAGTTGATCGGGCTTTCCACATGGCCATACATGATGGTCGACGTGGTGCGGATGCCCAGTTCGTGGGCGGTTTCCATGACCTCGAGCCATTCGGCGGTGTTGATTTTGTCGTGGCAGATGATCTGGCGGATTTCATCGTCCAGGATTTCCGCTGCGGTACCGGGAAGCGTGCCCATGCCCGCATCTTTCAACTGGATCAGGAACTCGCGGATCGAAATCCCCAGTGTTTCGGCGCCCTGCCAGACTTCCAGCGGGGTAAAGGCGTGCACATGAATGTCGGGCGCGACTTCTTTCACCGCCTTGGTGATGTCGATATAGGTCTGGCCGGTATAGGACGGGTGGATGCCGCCCTGCATGCAGACTTCAGTGGCCCCGCGTGACCAGGCTTCCTGCACCCGGCGCTGGATCTCGTCCATGCCCAGCACATAGGGCTTGCCGCGCAAATTCTCGGTCAGCTTGCCTTTGGAAAAGGCGCAGAACTGGCATTTGAAGTAGCAGACATTGGTGTAGTTGATGTTGCGGTTGACCACATAGGAAACCGTGTCGCCCACCGTGTCATGGCGTAGTTGGTTGGCGGCGTGGCAGACAGCGGTGAATTCCGGTCCACGCGCCTGAAACAGCCGGACGATTTCGGATTCGTTCAGGCGCTCTCCGGCGATGCCTTTGTCGATGATCGCCTGTAACGCGGGGTCGATGGTCTCAGGGGTCGGCGCGTTGACCAGGTCCAGCGTATGCTGCGGCGGATCAATTTCCGCGCCCGGTGACCAGTCTTCCGTGCGGGCAAAGCCCTCTGCATCGATGGCCTGAATAATCGGTGTGCGCATGCCTTCGTCCAGCCAGCGTTCCGGGTCCTTGGCATAGGCAGGATAGACCGTCAGACGTTCCTGAAGCACTTTACCGGCAGCGGCTGTTTCAGCCGCTAGCTTGTCAAGATGCGGCCAGGGTGCTTCCGGGTTGACGAAATCAGGGGTGATCGGCGAGACGCCGCCCCAATCATTGATGCCGGCATCGACCAGCGGTGTCAGGTCACCCGGGCTCAGATTGGGCGGCACCTGAATGCTCATTTCCGGACCGAAGACAATGCGCGCAACGGCCAAGGTCCATTGCAGCTCGTTCATATCCGGTTCCGGCGCGTCCTTCATCTTGGTGTCCGGCTTGGCGCGGAAATTCTGGATGATGATTTCCTGGATATGACCGTAGTGGTCCTGGATGTCGCGCAGGGCGAGCATGCTTTCGATCCGCTCTTCGCGGGTCTCGCCAATGCCAATCAGAATGCCCGAAGTAAACGGCACCTGGGCTTCGCCCGCCAGGCGCAGGCATTCCAACCGAACCTCTGGGTGCTTGTCCGGGCTGCCATAGTGCGGCATGCCTTTTTCCGACAGCCGGGGCGCGGCGCTTTCCAGCATAATCCCCATGGACGGCGCCAGCGGCCGCAGCATCGCGAAATCTTCCGGCGTCATCAGACCGGGATTGAGATGCGGAAACAGCCCGGTTTCCTCGTAGACAAGCTTGGCCATCGCGGCCAGATAATCGAGGGTGGTTTCATAGCCCAGTGCAGCCAGCCCTTCGCGCGCGGCCTTGTACCGCAGCTCGGGCTTATCGCCCAGGGTGAACAGGGCTTCCTTGCAGCCGGCGGCGGCACCCTGGCGCGCGATTTCGAGCACCTGTTCAGGTGTCATATAGGCCTGCTCGCCCTTCTTGGGCGGCTTGGCAAAGGTGCAATAGTGGCATACGTCCCGGCACAGATGCGTCAGCGGGATAAAGACTTTCTTGGAAAAGGTAATGACATTGCGGAAGCCCTGATCGCGCAGCACTGCAGCCGTCTGCATCAGCCGTGCTGTATCGTCCGCGCCCGCAAGAACGAGTGCCTCGTCGTGGGAGGGCCGGTGTCCGGCTTCCACTTTTTCTAAGAAAGCATCCACGTTTTGATGTCCTTTTCCCGTCACCCAGACCGTTCTAGCCGCTCCGCGATCCCGCTCGCCAGCAAATAATCCCGCGTTCTGCAGGGTGTCGGGTCCGCCAACAGGGCCTCAAGATCGTCCGGCCTATCGACATCTAGGCCCAAACCGGCTGAATCCAATGCCCGGACGTCCAGCCCGGCAGCATGGGCCGCCGTACGGTGTTTGGCGAAGCTGCCTTCGCCATAAGCGAGCTCTATAGCGTTTGGCGGCATCAGCAGCATGGCGTTCGACCCCCCATCGGCGCGGGCAGGCACCAATGTGGCGGACGGCGCAGGCCCGGCATGGCGGATGATAGCCTCCACTTCCCGCGATGACGCCAGGGGGAGATCGGCATGGACAATCAGAACACCTTGTGCGGCGTATGTCGCGAGGACCTTTGATGCCTCCGTCAGCGCCTCATTGAGGCTGCTCGCCCGGTCGGCGATGGTGGCCGCGCCATATCGCCGCGCCACCGCCACCGCTTCTTCATCGGCGGTCACGACCGCCGTTCCGGCCAGGCCATTGGCGCGGGTCAATGCACCCAGCACGTCTTCCAGCATAGCGTGCGACAGCGCCGAGCGCTCTTCTTCCGAGAGCACATCTGATAGGCGTTTTTTGGCGCCGGCCAGTTTCTTGACAGGTACCAGCGCCCAGATGTTGGAGCTTAAGGGCATATCATCGGTCTTCCCCATCGTCCGACTTTAGCCATCCTCTGATCCGTCATTGCGAGACCGTATGGGCGAAGCAATCCAATATGTTCACTCACGCAGAGATACTGGATTCGCTTGTCGCGTGTCGACAAGCGCAAGGCTCCTCGCCATGACGACGTTGGTCTATAAGGCCTTAAGATCAGCTCTTGGCTTCTTCCAGCAAGGGCAGGAAGAAGTCTGGCTGAGATATCCAGTGATCGTCGCTGGTGATCTCCGGCATGAAGCTGCAATCGATGACAATCTCACTGCAGCCGGCGGCCTTGGCCTCTTTCAGATGCGGCATCATGTCATCGACCGTGCCGGTCCAGTTCGGCTGCATCAGCTGGTCGCCGATTTCAGCAATACCGGGCAGCTTGGGGGCGGCGAAGATACGCAGCACGCATTCCAGCGGGTCGCGGCCATATTTTTCCTGAGCGATCTGATTAATCTGGCCCAGCCGCATCATCGCGAGATCAGGTGGATGGCCTGCCGGGTGCCATTTGTCGCAAAGCTCGGCAACCCGGTCGAAACCGGCATCGTTCAAGAATGCGCCCAGCACCGGCACGCCCGGTTTGCCGTTCCAGTCCTGCTGGGCCGGTTTGGGCGAGGTCGAGCCCTTCGGGAAATTGTAGTAGGGGCCTTCATATTCGGTCGGGTTGTCCTGCCAGGCGGCCCGCAGCGCGCGGATGAAATCGGTGCACCGCGCACCGCGCTTTTCGAATGGCGTGTCCATATGCGCGAATTCTTCGGTCGCCCAGCCCAGGCCGAGCCCGAGATCAAACCGTCCGCCGGACAGCTGATCAATCGTCGCCACCTGTTTGGCCAGGGTCACCGGACGGTGGTAGCCGAATACCAGGATCGACGTGCCCAGGCGGATGTTTTCGGTACACCCGGCCACATAGGCCAGTGCCTCCAGCGGCGCCAGCATATCCTCATAGGCGCCCGGCCATTGGACGATCTTGTCCGGACCCAGTGCAAACTGATGTACCGGATGGCTCTGTTTCGGGTTCTCCGGATAAAGGAAGTGATCCTGCACCCACAGCGAATCGTATCCAAGTTGCTCGCACCGGAGCGCAAACTCACGCACAGCACGCTGACTCGAATGGGCCGTCAGCTGAGGCATGTTGAAGCCAACCTTCATGAAGTCTCTCCTGATAGATGATCTGCCGGTAGGTTGCCGGCCTCCCCCTGAATTGATGCGTAGCTTGGCATAGTTTTTTTGGTGCTGCCAGTGCCCGCAACCATGTTACACAACCCCAAAATCCTAAAATGAGGGACCCCCAACAATGACCGATTCCCCGAAGACCATTGCCGTCATCGGCGCCACAGGTGCGCTGGGCGGCGGCCTTGCCCGCCGGTGGGCCAAAGCTGGCCACAATGTCATCATCGGCTCCCGCGACGGAGGCCGTGCCCAGGAAGCTGCTGAAGCGCTGCAGGCCGAAATCGGCGGCTCGCTGTCCGGCATGGAAAACAGCGAAGCGGCTGCTGCCGGCGAAATCGTCGCGCTGACGGTACCGTTCTCGAACCAGCAGCCGATGCTTGAAGCCATCAAAGGCGGGCTCGATGGTAAGATTCTGATCGACGCTACCGTGCCGCTGATGCCGCCTAAGGTGGGCCGGGTGCAGCTGCCCGATGAAGATTCGGCCGCTGTGAAGGCGCAGAATTTTCTGGGTGAAGGCGTTAAGGTCGTTGCCGCTTTCCAGAATATCGGTGCTGAGCATCTGAACAGTGATCATGAAATCGCCTGTGATGTGTTGGTCTCCGGCGACGACAAGGACGCCCGTGAACTCGTCGTCGGGCTGGTAGAAGACGCCGGCCTGAAGGCCTGGCACGCCGGACCGCTGGCGAATTCGGCAGCGGCCGAGGCTCTGACTTCCGTGCTGATCACCATCAACCGGCGTTATAAAATCATCGGATCGGGCATCCGCATCACCGGCACCCCGGGCGAAGCGGGATAATCCAAACCCATGTCGTCCACCGGGCTGACTATATTCGCGCTGCCAGGCGTACCGCTTGTGCAGCCCGGTGACGACCTGGGGTCTCTGATCACAGATGGCCTGGGCCGGATTGATGAGGCTTTGCGCGACGGTGACATTGTCGTTGTCGCGCAGAAAATCGTCTCCAAATCGGAAGGCCGGTTGGTTCCGCTCGACGATGTCACGCCTTCGGATGAGGCGGTCAAGCTGGCCGCTAAAGCCGATAAAGACCCGCGCCTTATGGAACTGGTCTTGCAGGAATCCACCGATGTGTTGCGCACCATCCGGGGAGTTGTGATCACGGCTCACAAATCGGGGATTGTGATGGCCAATGCAGGTATTGACCGCTCCAACATTTCTGAAGGGGCTGACGGCGAAATTGCGCTTTTGCTGCCGGAAGATTCCGACGCCAGCGCGCGTGCCCTGCGCGATGCGCTGAAACAGGCCACGGGCAAGGATGTCGGCGTGGTGATCGCAGACAGCGTCGGCCGTGCCTGGCGTTATGGCACAGTGGGTCTTTCGATCGGCTGCGCTGGTATTGAGCCGCTTTGGGACCAGCGCGGTGATACGGACATGTTCGGGCGTGTGCTTGAAGTTACCGAAGTCGCCATCGCCGATCAGGTTGCCTCGGCGGCCAATCTCGTGATGGGCGAGGCAGGTGAGGGGACGCCGCTGGCAATCGTCCGCGGGCTTGATGTCCCCAGGAACGACCGGCCGGCATCGGTGGCGGTGCGCGCCAAGAATGAGGATCTGTTTCGATGAGTGCCAAGGTTCTGGCTCTGTGTGGCGGGGTGGGGGGCGCCAAGCTTGCGCTGGGCCTGGCCCACGAGGTGGCGCCGGAAGATCTCACCGTTGTTGTGAACACAGGCGACGACTTTACGCATCTGGGGCTGCGAATCTGCCCGGATATTGACACGGTGACCTATACGCTCAGCGGTCTGGCCAACAAGGAGCTGGGCTGGGGCCGCGAGGACGAGAGCTGGGATTTCATGGACGCGCTCAAGGCGTTGGGCGGTGAAGACTGGTTCAACCTGGGCGACCGGGATCTGGCGATCCATGTTGAGCGCACCGGCCGTCTCTCCAAGGGTGAAAAGCTCAGCGACATCACGGCTGATTTTGCCAAGCGGCTGGGCATCGGCCCGACGATTATCCCGATGACCAACGATCAGGTCGCGACCATCGTCGATACGGAAAAGGGCGAACTGGCTTTCCAGCACTATTTCGTACGCGATCGGTGTGAGCCGGTGGTCAAGAAGGTGCGATTTGCGGGCGCAGGTGACGCGAAACCCTGCCAGGCGTTTCAGGCCGCGTTGCAGGCCCCCGAACTGACGGCGATTATCGTCTGTCCGTCAAATCCGCTGCTCAGTGTTGATCCGATCCTTGCCTTGCCCGGTTTGCGGAAAATGCTGGAGGGGCACCGGGTGCCGGTAATCGCCGTTTCGCCTATCGTTGGCGGCAAGGCAATCAAGGGACCAACCGCCAAAATGATGGCAGAGCTGGGCCATGATGTTTCCGCCGCCGGGATTGTCGCGCATTACGGCAATCTGCTGGACGGCTTCGTGGTCGATGAACAGGATGCGGAAATCGCCGCTAGCCTGCCCGTCGCGACCCATGTGACAAATACAGTGATGCGGACACTAGAAGACCGCACGAGCCTGGCCCGCGCGGTCCTCGATTTTGCCCGAATGTTGAAGCGCTAGTTTTCGGCTCTCAAATCCGTTCGCCCTGAGGACAGGCCAAACGCCTCGTCGTGAAGGGGAACGGGCCGCTCATACTTCGAGACGCCCGCTCTGCGGGGCTCCTCAGCACGAACGGCCCTGTTTGTATGACTAGGCTTTCGGATAGCCTGCCCAGTCGCCTGACATGTCGACCGGCCCGCGATACAGGGTGGCGAAGTTACGCACCTTGAACTTCCAGGCGCCGTTTTCCTTCACCAGCTCGTCATTATAGACGCCGGCGACGCGGAACTGGTTGCCTTCGGCGTCCTTGATGTTCTCCTGTACATAAAAGCGCGCGGTGGCGGTATCGCCGTTCACGTCAACCAGCCCTGGCTGCACCCAATGCAGCACCTGCGGATAGCCGCTCATCACCTGGGTCCAGAACGCCTTCAGCGTCTCACGGCCGCTGACCGGGTCCATCCCTGGTGACAGATTCCAGGTGCCGTCTTCGGCCCAGGTATTGCCCCATATTTCGGCATCCCGCTGCATCACGCCGTCGGCGTAGGTCTGTGCCAGGTGCTGGATTTCCATACGATCTTCAAAATCGCTCATTATTTTTTCTCCTGGTCTCTGCGTTTAGATTTCCGGCGTGGCCGCAGCCATCTTCTCGCCGTCATAGACGATCTTCTTGGTCGGAATGAACTCGACGACCACACGAGCAGGCGAATCCAGGAACTGGACGAACTGCTCAACCTTGGCTTCACCCACTTCACCGTAGAGTTTGCGGGCGAACGCCGGATAGAACCAGTCTTTGATCTCGCGGTTGGCCTTGTCGTGCACCACCGAAATGCCCTTATAGGTCACGGTCTTGCCCGGGCCCATATCGGTCCCGGTGCTGGTAATGCAGATGCAAGTGCGCGGGTCGCGCTTGATGGCGGGAAAACGGGCGCGCTGCTCTGCGCCGGTCAGCCAGATGCGGCCATCGTCGGTTTCCAGATAGCTCATAATGACGCCGACCGGCTCACCGGCCTTGTTGGTCCACATAAAGACGCATTCGCGTTGCTTCTTGCGCAGCTCCTGCTGGCGGTCTTCGTCCAGCGGGTACTGCGTGACATCTTCATAATCTTTGGCGTAGTTGGACTGGTTCATTCCCTGACCCTCTTGGTTAAAAAAGTTACCCCTGCAGGTAGGGCGCCAACCTAGGCCGTCAACGCCCACCCGGCAAGCCGAACGGAACGCTTCTACATTTCCGGGTTTTTGCCAAAGGTGGGGATACCCTCTGTCAGGGTCGCCCAGGGCTGGGCGCTGTCGCACCAGATCTGCATGCCGGCTTGTAGCCAGCTCGGGTCATCCAATGTACCGGCCTTGATGATCCAGATATCGGGCGCAGCTTTAAGCTCGCTGAACAAGGGCGTGCCACAATGGGCGCAGAATTTGCGGCTGACCATGTTGCCGGACTCCGCCTCCAGGTCGAATTCGGCATAGTCTCCCTGCAGTACGTTGAAAGCATCTTTGGGCACCGCCAGGATCGATGAGAACCCGGCGCCCGAGGCATATTGGCAGTCCCGGCAATGGCAGTGGCCGAAGAAGATCGGTTCGGCTGTGGCTTCATAACGCAACTGGCCGCAGCGGCAGCCTCCCTGAAACGGTGCGGTCATGATTAATGTTCTCCTGAACCCTAGCTGTGCCTAACGCTATCATGGGGTGAAACAGCCGCCTAGTTTACTTGCGCAAGCCGCCGCGATAGACCCTTAAACCACGAGGGAGAAAAGCTACATGATCGATATCTACAAGGGCATGGCCAACACGTGGGAGTGTGATGAGAACGGTCACCTGAATGTCCGTTTCTACGTCGCCAAGGTGCGCGAGGGGCTCTCCAGCCTATGGCATGAAATTGGCCTGACGCGCGCGGTCCGCCACGCGGATATGGCCGAAATGGTGGTTGTCGACAAGCATCTGCGGTTCCTGCGCGAAGTGCGCCCCGGGCAGGGCCTTTATGGCCGGGCCGGCATCCTGGACGTTGGTGAGAACTATCTGCGGGTCTATGCGGAACTGGCCAACACCCACAGCGATGCGGTGGCCGCGACCTTCAACATGCTGGTCAAATATCAGGGGACCGAAACCGGCGACCCGAAAACCCTGCCCGACGACGTTCGCGAGGCCGCCCGGGCAATGATGGTCGCGCTACCGGATTATGGCGCGCCGCGGAGTATTCCGCTGGATGGCGCCAGCATTGTCGACAATGGCGCGCCACTGCTCGCCGATACCGACGAGATGAGCCTCTTTGAAATCACCCGTGGATTGATCCAACGGTCGGAATGCGATGCGCAGGGCCGGCTCAATGTTGAATACTATATCGGCCGGATTTCCGATGGCATCGTGAACCTGTCGCGCAAGTTTCGCCCGGTCGATACCGGCAAGGAGCGGTCGCTGAGCAAATATGGCGGCGCGGTGCTGGAATACAGGCTGCGATTTCATCAGCCATTGCGCGAGAACGATCTGGTCGTCATCCGCTCCGGCCTGAAACATGTCGGCGACAAGGCCAACACGATCGTCCACTGGACGTTCAACGGCGAAACAGGTCAGTTGATTTCCACCTCCGAGGCCGTGGCCATTACGCTGGATTTAGAGGCACGCAAAGTCGTGCCGCTTTCCGGCGAGCGGCGCACGCATCTGGAATCGCTCGTGGTGCCGGGGCTAGCGGCATAGTGACCGAGGCGTCCAAAAAGGCGGATGCCGTCGTTCAGGTTCTGGCTGAAGTCGGCCTGACCTTTCACCGGATGCGAACCGTCGGGCGGCCACGCGGTGCGGTAACCGAATGGGGCGGCGGTTTGTTCGCGATGCTCCGAACGCTTAAGCTCGGTGGGCCTATGACCGTGCCGCAAATTGCGCGGACCCGGCCCGTTGCCCGCCAGCGCATCCAGCGGCTTGCTGATGATGCGGCCAAGGAAGGGCTGGTCGCCTTCATAGACAATCCGGCGCATAAGCGCTCCAGGCTTGTGGAACTGACCCCGGCCGGGCAGGTCTGGTACGAAGAACGGCTGCAGCTTATTTCGACTATGGCGGTAGACTGGTCGAAAGAGGTCGATGCGGCTGACCTCAAGGTCACGCTGGAGACCCTGCGCGCTTTGGGCGCCGGGTTGCTTGAAACCATCAACGAAGACGATCTGCCGCCGCTTGACGAAGGATAAATTGACAACTAAGTTGTCATTATGAGCCTGGGTAATTCGCACAGACTGGACCATGGCTGACGCGCCCGACCGGGCGGTGGTCGTCATTCGGCCCCCATTACTCTATCTCGGCGCGCTGGCGCTCGGCGGCGGATTGAGCCTGCTCTGGCCGTTGTGGGACATGCCGGGATGGCTGCGGTTTGGAGTTGGCCCGGGCCCACTGGTGCTGGGCATCGCGCTGATGGCATCCGCCATGGGCCGGTTTCGCGTAGCGGGCACGTCTGTACCGACCAATGAACCCACAAAGGTTTTGGTGACGGATGGCCCCTATAAGCATACGCGCAACCCGATCTATATCGCGCTCTCGCTGATCTATCTGGGGATCGCCGTGGTTGCCAGCAGCCTGTGGGCTATCCTGCTTCTCGTACCGGTTCTGGCGGTGATCGACCGGGGCGTGATCCGCCCGGAAGAGGCCTATCTCGCTGGCAAATTTGGGGACGTCTACCGATCCTACCTTAGCCGCACCCGCCGCTGGATCTAGGTGCGCTGATCGGTGGTACTTTTCGCTGGTTAACTCAGTGGACCCGAACGGGATAGTTTTTGGACGGCCCGCGACAAGAACGGCTTGGAACCTCGGGCTATACCGTAAGCCAAACTGCGCGACAACACCGTCCATGGAGATGAGAGTGTCAGAGACCATTGAGCGACTGCAACCTGTACGTACGGCGGCTGCCTGGCGTGGCGATACGTTGAGCAAGGGCGACGACTGGATTTACAGGCTGTCTGAAGCGCAGGTTGCTGAACTTGAGGCGCTGGGCGCGCGGTTTGTTAAGGACGATCCGGACTTACGCTTTGTCCAAGCAGAGGACTACCCCTTGGTCGAGTGTGCTGACGCTGTCAAAGAATGGGGTGATGAAGTCGACTTCGGGCGTGGTTTCCTGCTGGTTCGCGGTTTGCGTAGCGAGATCTACTCTGACGCGATGTCTGCGGCGATCTACTACATCCTGGGCCTTCATATGGGCGACCCCATTCGCCAGAATGAAATGGGTGATTTGGTCGACCACATCTACGCAACGTCGGACAAGACCATGGCCGACCCGACCGCGAGGCCGTCCAAGATCAGAGATGAACTGGTTTTCCATTCTGATAGTTCCGATGTCGTTGCATTGATGTGCCTGCGCCCGTCAAAGTCTGGTGGTGCCTCATGCCTCGTATCCGGAGCACAGATTTACAACGAAATTCTGAAGCGCCGCCCCGATCTGGCGCCGCTGCTGCTGGAGCCTTTCCACTGGGACTGGAAACGGCAGGATCATGAAGCGCCCGCCAACACCTATACCTCGCCGATCATCAGCATCAAGGACGGCGTCCTGAGCATGTATGCCGGTTCAACCTATATTTTCACCGCGCAGGACTATCCCGGTGTGCCGCCGCTGACAAAAGAACAGATTGAGGTAATCGAGCTGTTCGATGAAATCACCTATGAGGAAGGCATGGCGATCGAGATGGATTTCCGTCCGGGGGATATCCAGTGGTTGTCGAACTACGCGGCATTGCATTCCAGGACCGGTTTTGAAGACTTTCCTGAGCCGCAACGCAGACGGCATCTGCTTCGTTTGTGGCTCAGCCGTGACACTGAACGGCCGGTGGTCGACGGGTTCGGCAAGAACGCGGTGGTCCAGCACCGGGATAAACCTCGTGATGGCGCCGAGCATGAACGTTGCCATTTCAGCATTCGTGAAGTCTCTATTCCCCGGCTTGATACGTATTGATTAAGACCGGGCTGGCAACAAACCAGCGTTGAGCACTTACTGGATTTCTCCTCACTTCGTGTATTGTCCGAAGAATTGAGCGGCACACTGGGGAGGGTGCTTTATGAGCAACGTGAATTCGGCCGCGCGCGAGTCCAGCCAGACCTATGCCTGGTATGTCGTCGGCGTCTTGATGGTGGCCTATACGTTCTCGTTCATCGACCGGCAGATTCTCAGCCTGATGGTGGGGCCGATCAAGGCCGATCTGGGGATCAGCGATACGCAGATCGGTCTGCTGCAGGGTCTGGCGTTTGCGATTTTCTATACGGCGCTCGGGTTCCCGATCGGCCGCATGGCCGACCGCCGCAGCCGCCGCGGCATTATTGCCTGGGGTATTTTTGTCTGGAGCCTGATGACCGCCGCCTGCGGGCTGGCGAAAAGCTACGCCACGCTGTTTCTCGCGCGCATGGGCGTCGGGGTGGGTGAGGCGGCCTTGTCGCCTGCTGCCTACTCGATGATCGCCGATTACTTTCCCAAGGAACGGCTGGGCACCGCGATCAGCCTCTATGCAACCGGCATTTTCTTTGGCGCCAGCCTGGCCTTGATTGTCGGCGGCGCTGTGGTTGAAGCCGTGATGCATCAGCCGACGATGACACTGCCGGTGGTCGGCGAAGTCTTCTCCTGGCAGGCGACCTTCTTCATCGTCGGATTGCCTGGCATTCTGGTCGCTCTGTTGATGATCACCGTGCGCGAGCCCGCCCGGCGTGGGGCTATTGCCGTCGGGGACGGGGTGGCGAAACACGTCCCGCTCAAAGAGGTCTGGCGCTTTGGCCGGACCCGCTGGCGCACCTATCTTGGCCATAACATCGGCTTTGGTCTGATGTCGCTGGTCGGCTATGCGCTGCTCGGCTGGGTCCCGGAATACCTGATCCGTATCTGGGGATGGAGCCGGTTCGATGCCGGATTGTGGTTTGGCCTCGTCGTCCTGGTGGCCGGGGTGCCCGGCATCGTGACCGGTGGCTGGCTGGCGGACCGTTATCAGGCCAGCGGCCGCGGCGATGGTGCGATCCGCGCCGGGTTGATCGGCTCCATCGGTTTGCTGCCCTTTGCCATCGGTGCGTTTCTATGCGGCAATCCCTGGCTGGCGCTGGTGTTGCTGGGCGTTACCTTTTTCTTTCAGGCGATGACTCAGGGCGTCGCGCCAGCCGCCCTGCAGCTGGTGACACCCAACCAGATGCGCGCACAGATGTCCGCGTTATGGATATTCTGCGCCAATCTGATCGGGCTGGGCATCGGCCCGGTTGTCGTCGGCCTGTTTACCGACCGGGTCTTTGCCGATGAGATGATGCTGGGCTATTCGCTGGCTGCGACGATCGCCGTCGCCACCCCGATCTCGATCATTGTGCTGGCGCTTACGCTCAAGCATTTCCGACATGGTACCGCGGAGGCCGATGCCTGGGCCGCCGGATAGAGATCACCTGGTCCCGCGCAAATCCGCCAGCAAAGCGGTCAGGAAGTCGCGCAAATGATGCAGCCGATGGCCGGTATCCTGCATATGCACTTCCAGCCGGTCGATTTCCTGATGCTCGGCTGCTTCAATTCGGCGCGCCAGCTCCTGCCGCAGATCGATTAAAAGCGCTTCGCTATCTTTAATCATCTTGTGCAGGTCTTGAAGCGAGATATTCTCCAGATCAGCTGCCATGGGTCCACCTTCCAGCGGGGTCATCTTGAGAGCATTAAGATCGCGCCGGGCACGAGGAAGAATACGCCCAGAACATAGGCCAGTGCATAGAGTTTTTGTGTCGCTGCGACGTCCGCGAGCCATTCGGCCCCTTTGATGGGAAGGTCGCGCAGAAACGGCACGCCATAGATCAGAACCACCGCAAACGTATTGTACAGCAAATGGACCAGCGCGATTTCCAATGCGAAAATTGCATAATCGCCTGTTACCGCTACGGCCGCCAGCAAGGCGGTGATACAGGTGCCGATATTGGCGCCAAGCGTAAATGGATAGATTTGCCGCAGCGAGAACAGACCTGTCCCTGCCAGCGGCACCATCAGACTGGTGGTGGTGGAGGATGACTGAACCAGGACCGTTACGCCCGCGCCGGAAACAATGCCTGATATGGGCCCCTTGCCGATCGCGCTGTGTAGAATCCGCTTGGCGCGTCCGATCATCACGGTTTTCAGTAGCCGTCCCAACAGCAGGATAGACCCGAAAATCAGTCCGATTCCGATAGCGATCAGCGCAATCCCGTCGAAGGGCGCGGGGAGGGGCGACGCGATCATCCGGCCCAACTCGAGGACCGGGACCGTCGCGGTCTTCATGAAATTGATCCCCAGCAGGCTCATGGGGTCGCCGCCCAGCAGGCCCTGGGCCATGAAGGCGGCGATCTTGTCCAGAAAACCAGTCGCCAATTCCAGCGGCAGAAAGATCAATACGCAAAGAACGTTGAAATAGTCGTGTACTGTGGCCGCCGCGAAAGCCCGGCGGAATTCCTCGCTGTTGCGGGCATGGCCCAGGCCGACAATCGTATTGGTGATCGTCGTGCCGATATTGGCCCCCATCACCATGGGGATCGCGATCATGACCGGCATACCGCCCGCAACCAGACCGACAATAATCGAGGTCACCGTTGACGACGATTGAATGAGTGCCGTTGCCAGAATGCCGACCATCAGGCCAAGGATCGGGTTGCTGGCAAACTCGAACAGTGCACGGGCTTCACCACCTGCGGCGCTCTTGAACCCGGCCCCTACCATGCTGACGGCGCTGATCAACAGATAGATCAGCAGTATGACGCTGATCCAGTTGAATGCCTGCCGGGCGAAATCAGGTTGCAAGGGCTGTGTTTCGGTATCGAGCACGTTGGCCATGCATCTCTCAGGGATATGCTGCCGGCACGGTACCGCAATTCGCCAGCGTCATATGTCACTTTCCTGTGTGGTCGCAAAGGTCATTGATGCAGCCCTTTGCCTGCGTCATGCTGGCCTTTTGGGGGTTCACCAATGCAGGGGGAGAGCATGGCTGTTGATTTTCCGGAACCGAAATTTGCCGACAGCAACGGCATCCGCATCGCCTATTACGAAATGGGGGAGGGCATGCCGGTGGTGCTGTGCCACGGCTTCCCTGAACTCGCTTTTTCCTGGCACAAGGTGATGCCCATGCTGGCTGAAGCGGGCTATCGCGCGATTGCCGTCGATCAGCGTGGCTATGGCCGGACCGAAGCCCCACCCAAAACAGAAGACTATTCCGTCAAGCATCTGGCGGGCGATATCGCCGGGCTGCTGGACGCACTGGACATCGAAAAGGCGGTCTATGTCGGCCATGACTGGGGTGCCCCGGTGGTCTGGAACTCGGCGATTTTGCAACGCGACCATGTGGCGGGCGTGATCGGCGTCAATAACCCCTATACGCCTGAAATCCCCGACGATCCGCTGAAACTGCTGCGCGAGGAATGGGGCGACGCGCACTACATGGTCAATTTCCACAACAAGGGTCCGGATGATCCAGAGTCGTCGGATGTGAAATACAACGCCAATGTGGAAAAGGTGTTTCGCGGTCTCTACCGCAAGGCGCTGTTCAAGATGGACGATTTCCTCAGCCTGCCGAAAGAGCAGCGGGTGCTGACCATGGACAACATCGTCTTCAACCCGGACCCGCCCGGGGAGTTCGTGCTCGATGACGATGAACTGGCCTATTTCGTCGAGGCGTTCACGCGCACCGGGTTTACCCCCGGGCTGAACTGGTACCGCAACATTTCCCAGAACTGGCGCGATACCAAGGATCTGGACAAGCATATCCATGTGCCCTGCTTGATGATCGAGGTCACCGACGACCCCTCAGGGCCGCCGGGCTGCACCGAACAGATGCGCCCCTACATCAAAAACCTGGAGAGTACCGTCATCAAGGATTGCGGCCACTGGACAGGCCACGAAAAGCCGGAGGAGTTGAGCCGCATCATGATCGACTGGCTTGACCGGACATATCCCTGATCACCGTGGCACTATTCGCTCGAACTCTGACGTGCATTCCCCATATGAGGTAAAGCACTTGTCGAGAGGAGCGGTCCGCTATGTCGAGTGATGAGGTCTATGACCATGCCCGCAAGCGGGTGGAGGCTAAAATAGGGTTTTACATTCACCTTGGTGTTTTCATCTGCGTCAACGCGCTTTTGATCGGCGTTAATCTGGCGATGACGCCCGACAATCTCTGGTTTGTCTGGCCGCTGGTCGGCTGGGGAATCGGGATTTTCTTTCACGGTCTGACCGTGTTCCTGTTTGCCTCGGGCGGTAAGGTCAAGGAACGGATGATCGAAAAGGAAGTCGAGCGGCAGGATACCGCCCGGCATATTCCCTACAGCCGTGACGACGACCCGCTCTAGCCGCGCAGGTCGCCTTGCCAGCCATCATTGTGGACAAAATTCTCAACCGGCTGGCGCGCCAACGGTCCGAAATTGATATCCGGCCACCCCAGCGGCAGGTAGCACGCGATGTGCACGTCTTCAGGGATGTTCAGCACCTCGCGGATCAACGGCTCACAGGTCTGCTGATACGTCGTCATGCAGGTGCCCAGTCCCAGCGCCCGCGCGGCCACCAGAATGTTTTGCGCTGCTGGATAAAGTGCCGACCACACGAACGTCTCTGATGGCGCATTGGGCGGATAGATTGCTTTGCCGCACACCAGTATATGAACCGGCACATCCGCCAGATGGACCGCCAGATTGAGCGCACCGTCCAGCATGCGTTTCTGCACCGGATCAATTGCATCTGCGCCGCCGAATTGCTCGGTCGCGGCCGCCACGGCAGGCCGCATGACAGCGGCAATGCCGTCCGCCAGTTTCGAGCGGGTTTCCTGATCGGTGACGACAATGAAGTCCCATCCCTGGGTGTTGCCAGGACTGGGTGCACGCGTCGCGGCATACATAATCTTGTCGATCATTTCCTGCGGTACCGGGTCCTTCTTGAAGAACCTGATAGCACGGCAGGTTTCCATCGCTTCAAAAACGTCCATTGGTTACGTCCCCCTTAAATTGACTGTTGTTTACTCTAAACTAAGTTTTCCCCTACGCCCCAAGGGTAATGATACTGTATCAAACAGGTGATTTTGGCCGGTTGGCCCAACGGCAAGAGGAACAAAAATTATGACCATCGTACGAACGATCCGCAGAGCATCTCTGATCCTTTTGGTTGCGGCTGTTGCCGCCTGCAACACGGTGCAGGGCGCCGGCCAGGACATTGAAAGCCTTGGTAAGGCCGGCGAACGCGCCATCGACTAAGGAACAACAAGCCGGTGCCGGCGGGCCTGACGAGCAGAACCGCAAGACCACCGTGTTTTTCAGGGAACTCTAAGCACCTCTGCGGTGTTTATGGATGAGTTACCCGGCGGTGCGCCGGGCAGAGCACTCATAGGAGGTACCTGATAAATGTCCACTCTACGGAAGATGCGTAACCTGTCGCTCGTTCTCGTTCTGACGGCTGTTGCTGCGTGCAACACGGTGCAGGGCGCCGGCCAGGACATTGAAAGCGTTGGCGAAGCCGGTGAAGAGGCAATGAACTAACGCGCCGTCGACGCATTCATTGAAAAATCGGTGCTAACAGCAACCCGGGTTACGCATTGTAGCCCGGGTTGTGTTTGTCAAGTTTACGGAGAAGCGCGGGCCATGCAATCCGGTCGGCGCCTGCCGCGCTTCGGCCCTGACTGTGAGTATGCTCCGGCACACCCTGATTGGGCATGTTCATGTTTTCCATGCCTGCCGAGAGTGCTTTGATCTGATAGGTGCACGCCCGCTCGAAGAAATAATGACGCACAAACGCTTCGGGGCAGCTGCGGCCATGGGTCAGAATGCCGTGATTACGCAGGATCAGGCAGTGCTTGTCGGCAATGTCTTCCACCAGTCTCTCGCGCTCTTCATGGTCGAGCGCAATGCCTTCGAAGTCGTGATAGGCGATGTCGTCCCACAGCACCATCGCCGTCTGTGAAAGCGGCAGCAGGCCGTCTTTCTGGGCTGAGACGGCGACGCCGTCATTGGAATGCGTGTGGATGACGCAATTGGCCTCATCAGCATGCTCATGCATCGCGCCGTGAATGGTAAAACCGGCGGCGTTGACCGGATAGGGCGAGCTGTGCAGCGGGTTGCCATCAAGGTCGATTTTGACCAGCTCTGACGCTGTCATCTCGTCGAAGCCAACACCATAGGGGTTGATCAAAAAGTGATGATCAGGCCCCGGCACCCGTGCCGAGATGTGGGTGAAGACCAGATCGTCCCAGCCATAATGGGCGATCAGGCGATAGGTCGCTGCCAGTTCGACGCGGATTTTCCATTCCTCGTCGGAACAGGTCTCACGGCTAAAGGGCGGCAGATCGGTTTTATCGGATCGCATGGCGACGGAAGGTTGATTGGCCATCTTGGGCTCCTGAGCATTCGAATCGATTGCCCGTATTGTGCCGGTCCCGCTCTGCGCCTGCAACCATGACCAGCCGGAGCCCGCCCGTTTCTACTCTCGTGGCTTGATTGTAATGGCGTCTGGTCCAGGGTCGCTCGCTTGCTCGAACGTTGGCTCAGGCTCCGGCTTCTTGCCGCTGAACAGCTGGCCGATGCGCCGGAACAGAGCTCGGACAGCGCGCAACAGCCGCGGCAGCAGGAAGATCATTGCGGCGATGAACAGGATCAGGAAAGCCGCCATGGCCCACGGATAATTGATCGCGGCCCAGATTGCAGCGATGGCGGCAATATCTTCTGCGATAGACGCGGTCCAGTTTGTCACCGGTTCCGGCGATGTGTTGATCATCAACCGCGACCCGGCCTTGGTGGCATGGGTCGTAGCAGCCATGGTGCCGCCCGCCAGCATGGCGGCGAACTCAACGCCGGCATTCACGTCGCCGACGGCGCCGGCCGCAAGCGCTGCGCCTGCGGGGATGCGAATAAAGGTGTGGATCGTGTCCCAGGCTGAATCGACGCCGGGGACCTTGTCGGCAAAGAACTCGACCACATACATGATCATGGCGACCCCGATCACCAGCGGGTTCTGGACCACGTCCAGTTCCGGCGGCAGGTCGGCATTGCCGGTCACCCCCATCAGGCCCAGAACGGCTATGGTGGCATAGAGGTTTACGCCGCTTGCCCAAGCGGCGCCCATCGCCAGGGCAATATACTGAATCGGGTCCATCGGGGCTCCTCACTCTTACCGCATCCTGATCAGGATATAGGGACGGGTCCTCATTGCGGAAGCTAAACAATTGACACGGGATTGTGATGAGCCAAAAAAGGGGGCCGACAATAGGACCTTAAGTCATTGTAATAATAATAAGTTTAAGGAGTGCACCCGCAATCCTGACGCACAGCGTTTACCGCTCGTGATGTCCTAGGGAGCCAGCCCTTCGACGACCAGCCGCAGCGGCTCGCCCTTCACGTAGCGCTCCATATTGGTGACGAAGACCTCGTCACCGCGCAGCAGGTTCATCTGGCTTTCTGCGGCACAATGGGCGGACATTAGAACCCTTGGGTGGTGCCAGAACGGGCTGTTCTCGGGCAGCGGTTCCGTTTCAAAAACATCAAGCACGGCTGTCGATGGCTTGCCGTTGTCCAGGGCGGCCAGCAGCGCGTCTTCGTCCACGAGACGGCCGCGGCCGACATTGACCAATACCGACTCGTCTTTCATGGCGTCCAGGAAGGCGGCGTTGACCATCTTGTCGGTTTCGTCGGTGTGTGGGGCCGAAATCACAACCACATCCGCGCGGGGCAGTGTCTCAAGAATCTGATCGGGGGTAATCATTTCGTCGGCCGGATCGTCGGCGGAGGGCGTGCGCCTAACGCCGATAATATGGGTCCCGAAGGCTTTTGCGCGCTTGGCGGTTTCGCGCCCGATGGCGCCAAAGCCAATAATCAGCCAGGTGGTGCCGAACAGATCGCGTAGCCAGTGTCGTTGCCAGGCTTTGGCAGCCTGCGCTGCGCGGCGCTCCGTGGTGGGTTGAAATGCCTCAAGCACACGCGCCAGCACGAATTCGGCGATCGAGATGCCCTGGGCATCGCTGCGGGTCATGATGGTGCCGGTGGCGGCCACCTGCCCGAAAATCGGATGATCAAAGCCGGCTGCACCAGACTGAAACCACTTCAGGTCTTTGGCGCCGGTCAGCAGCTGGAACATCACCCGTGCCGGTCCCAGCATGTAGAGATCGCTGCTGGCCCATGCGATATCGAACTGCGCGTCTTCGATTGCGACCGGCTGATCCCGGAAAGTGAGGGTTGAGTCCTGATGAATCAGGACGGGTTCCACCTCTGACGGTAGGCGATGGGCAACCCGTTCATAGGCCGGCTTATAAACAAGAAATCGCATGACTTGGTCCTCCAGATTGGCGACCTACATAGCAAGGCAGGCAAAGACATGCGAGGTTGCATGTTGCGGGCGCTGGCAAGAGCGCTAAAATCGCCGCCCAACGCGGCAGAAAATCAAAACGGGGAGCATGCGTCACAATGTCCGACTACAAATTGCAGGAAGCCTATAATTTCGGCGACAGCATCCGCTTTCATGCGGAACGCGTGCCCGACAAGCCGGCCACGGTTTTCGAAGACCGGACCGTCAGCTACAGCCAGCTCGATTCATACAGTAACCAAGTGGCAAACGGCCTGCTGGCGCTCGGGATCAAACCGCAAGAACGTGTTGGCTATTACGGAAAGAACTCCGACTACCACGTTCAGATCAAGGGCGGCACCAACAAGGTGAACGCGGTTCTGGTGCCGGTAAACTGGCGCCTGGCGCCGCCTGAAGTTCAATACGTAATGGACGATGCGGACATTAAGGTGCTGTTCGTCACCGATGAATTTGCCGGCCTTGTGGAGACGATCAAGGACCAGCTGCCCAAACTTGAAACCGTCATCGTGCTGGATGGACCCAAAGGTGATTGGGGTGATTTCGCCGAATGGCGTGACGCCCAGGACAATAGTGATCCGGGGATCGAGGTCGGACCCAAGGATGTCGACGTGCAGCTCTATACCAGTGGCACAACCGGACGCCCCAAGGGTGTGATGCTGTCCAACGCCACGGTCTATCTGGGGTGGGAAGGCGTGCCCAAGGCCCCCGACGACCCGGAAATTGTCGGCACCTGGAAGGAGTATGACCCTGATGAGGTGTCTCTCTGTATCGCGCCCAACTTCCACCTCAGTGGCAACGGGTCGATCATGACCAATATCCGCATGGGCACCACGGTGGTGATTCACCCGGACTTCGATATCCAGAAGTCTACCCAGGCCATTCTGGACTACAAGATTTCCAAGATCTTCATGGTCCCGGCGGTTCTTAAAATATTGATCGACAAGGCGAAGCAGGGCGCCGACCTCAGTGCGATCAACCTGATTTCCTATGGCGCGTCGCCGATTCCGCCTGAGTTGATGCGCGAAGCCGTCGAATATATCGGCTGTGGCTTCCTGCAGATGTACGGCATGACCGAAATTGGCGGCAGCGCGACCTTCCTGGAGCCGGATGACCATACGCTTGAGCCGACTGAGCGGATGAAAAGCGCCGGCAAGCCGGGCGAATTTCATGAAATGAAGATCGTCGATCCGACAACCCGTAAAGAAGTGCCGCGCGGTCAATCCGGTGAAATCGCGATCCGCATCGAGCACCCGATGACCGGCTATTACAAGAAGCCCGAGGCGACCGCCGAAGTGCTGGATGAAGACGGTTGGTATTATTCCGGCGATGTCGGAAAGATGGATGAGGAAGACTATGTCTATATCCAGGACCGGCTGAAGGACATGATCGTCTCCGGCGGCGAGAATATCTACTGCGCCGAAGTGGAAGCCGCCCTGTTCGAACACCCTGCCGTGCGCGAGGCCGCTGTGATCGGCGTACCGTCGGAAAAATGGGGCGAGGAAGTGCTCGCGATCGTCGCGCTGGAACCCGACCAAGAATTGACGGCTGAAGAACTGGTCGACTTTGCCCGGTCGCAGATCGCCGGCTACAAGGTGCCCAAACAGGTTGAGTTCGTCGAGGCGCTGGAACGCAACGCGTCAGGCAAGCTTCTTAAACATGTGATGCGGGAGCCCTATTGGGAAGGTCACGACCGCCGGGTCAGCTGATCGGTCTGGCCCATAGCTGGCTTTCCCGCCAGCTGGCCCAGCCCGTCAATCACCGCTTCCAATGCGAGCATGACGGCGCCGTGGCGCGGTGCGTAACCGTGTACAGGCGCCAGTGCTTCGAAGGCTGTCCAGTCGCCTTCGGGTGATGTGGCGCCGTCAACCAGCATGGCGCGGACCTGTTCGGCGACCGGCAGCAGTTCGCCCAATGTCTTGCCGACCACCTGCTTGGCGACAATGGAAGCCGCCGCCTGTCCCAGGGCGCAGGCATGAATGTCTTGCCCGTAATCCGTCACCCGCCCGTCAGTATCGATATCCAGGTCGATTGTGATGCTGCTGCCGCAGGTGGGTGCACGGCGGCTGACCGTGATGTCCGGCGCGCCCAACCGGTCGGTCCGGGTGATGGTGGCCGCAAGGCGCAGTACATCCTTGCTGTAAAGGTCGTTCAGCATGCCGCGATACCTACGCCGCAGATAGGCGGCGGTCAATCGATGGTGAGGCCCAGATGCTCCAGAATGAAGGCGGCGACCTGAGACGGGTCTGATCGTTTCAACACCGGGACGGACACGCGGGGCAGGGTGTCCGCGTCGCTGGCGAGCGCCACGACATGCGGGTCGCTGCGTGTCAGCAGGTCGCCCTCGAAGTCAGGGGGCACCACCTCGATCTTGGCGTGAGGGTCGCGCTTGAAGCCTTCGACAATAACGATATCGATGTCTGGTGAGACGCGTGGCAACAGGTCGTCCAGTTCCGGCTCGGTCTCGCCGCGCAGCTCGTGCACCTGCGCCCAGCGCGCGGCGGACGCGACGATAACGTCCGTTGCGCCAGCCGCCCGGTGGCGATAGCTGTCTTTCCCGGGTTGATCGATGTCGAAGTCGTGGTGGGCGTGTTTGACGGTTGCGACCCTGAACCCCTTTGCGGTTAGAATCCGAACCAGCTCGACCACCAATGTGGTCTTGCCACTGTTTTTCCATCCGACAATGCCCATTACGTGCATGGCGTTTAATCCCGTTTATAGTGGCCGGCATCTTAGGAACACATGATGCAAAGTAAAATGCCAACAGGTGTGCTCGGTGCGATTATCGCCGGGGGCCGCTCGAAGCGGATGGGCGTGACGACGAAGATGGCGCAGCCGCTGGCCGGCAAGCCTCTGCTTCGTCACATCGTCGATCGGCTGTCGCCGCAGGTCGAACGGATCGTGCTGAATACACATCCAGACCCGGTGCGTTGGGCCGAATACAGGATCGACATTGTTTCCGACCGTCTCCCGGGGCATCAGGGGCCGCTTGCCGGACTGTTGTCGGTGATGGAATGGGCGCGGACGCAAATCCCGGCTTACGCCTGGATTGCCGCGGTGCCGAGTGACACGCCCTTCCTGCCGGCGGACCTTGTCGATCGGTTATCAGCCGGCTTTGAACTCTATCCGGATGCCGAGGCTATCGTCGCGCGGTCCGGCAGGCACCGTCACCCGGTGATCGGGCTGTTCCCGACGAGCCTTGCGGAAGATCTGAAGGACTTTCT
Source organism: Alphaproteobacteria bacterium (assembly GCA_046290575.1). Lineage (GTDB taxonomy): Bacteria > Pseudomonadota > Alphaproteobacteria > SMXS01 > SMXS01 > JANQQJ01. The sequence continues at coordinate 1,059,086 of JBKAGX010000001.1, forward strand.
GGATTCCGGCGACCGCAAGAGCGGGCTCTGGATTGACCGGATTGCAGCCCCCGCACTGTCGTTCCCTATCGACCCCGTCGATCCGTTCTTCAACATCAATACGATGGAGGACCTGGCCGAGGCCGAGCGTCAGGCGACTCTGATTGATTTGACGTAGGGCGCCGGTGGATTTTGTTTTAGGGTCGTTTTCCCTTCACTACTGACTTTAATCGAAACGGGAGACGGATTATGACGAAGAAATTGGTACTTGTCGGGCTGGTGCAGCCCAAAGATGGCGATCACGTCAAGGCATTCCAGGACTGGTACATCGGCAACCATGTCGAGGACACCTATAATTGCCCCAACATTAAATCGGTCACTTGCTTCAAGGCGACCAAGGGGTTCATGGGCGATGCCCCATCGGAATATCTGACGATCTACGAGTTCGAAGGCGAGGATGCCGAAGCCGCCGAAGCCGTGCTGGGCGCCTATCAGGCGGACCCCAATGGCTGGGACAAGCGCGAGCCGAACAACGATTCCATGGGGATTGTTGGTGCCGGTTGGTACCTGGAGGAACTCGGCTTCGGGCCGAAATAACCCGCAACCTGGAGCATCCGTGATGAATGTAAGAGAAATCACCTCGGGGCTGCGGTTCCCGGAGGGACCGATTGCCATGCCCGACGGGTCGGTGATCCTGGTGGAAATCGAGCGAGGGACTCTGTCCCGGGTGCTGACCAACGGCACCATTGAAGTCATTGCTGATCTTGGTGGCGGTCCCAATGGCGCTGCCATGGGGCCGGATGGCTGGATCTATATCTGCAACAATGGCGGTTTTGAGTGGCATGAGGCCAATGGCCTTCTGCGGCCGGGCCACCAGCCCCATGACTATGAAACCGGGCGGATCGACCGGGTCAATCCCGACACCGGTGAGTGGCAGGTACTCTATACCGCGTGCGACGGGCGCAATCTGCGCGGCCCCAATGACATCGTTTTCGATAAGCAGGGCGGGTTTTACTTCACAGATCTCGGAAAACGGCGGCCCTATGACATGGATATGGGCGCGCTCTATTACGCGCAGCCGGATGGCAGCGCTATCACCCGGATCATCGACGGGGTCATTACGCCCAATGGCTGCGCGCTTTCACCGGATGAAAAGACGCTCTATTACGCGGAGACCACAACCTGCCGGCTCTGGGCGGCCGATATCGAAGCGCCGGGCGTGGTGTCACGCCCGCCCGGCATGCCGGGACGGCTGGTCTGTGGACCGGAGGGCTATCAACTGTTCGACAGCATGGCTGTCGATGCTGAAGGCAATGTCTGCGTCGCTACGCTGATCAATGGCGGCATTACCAGCGCGGCACCGGATGGGTCGGGCTTTGAGCACTTTCCGTTCGACGATTTGCTGGTCACCAATATCTGTTTTGGCGGTGAGGGGCTGCAAACAGCCTACATCACCTTGTCGACCACGGGACGGCTGATCGCCTGTGATTGGCCGCGGCCGGGTCTGCCGCTCAATTTCCTGAACACATAACGACAGTTTTGGGTAAGGGGGCTTCTGGCCCCCTGAATCAAACCGCAAAGAAAAAGGGCGCGTGCCGCAGCACGCGCCCTTAATCGTTTTGATCTCGGTTCGGCTAGGAACCGAAAACCGTTTTACCGGTAGATCCAGATGCCTTCGGCACGCCGGTTCTGCGGCTCGCGGACACCGTCAGCGGTCGGAACCAGAGGATCTGATTCGCCGCGGCCTTCCACGGTAACAGTTGAGGCTTCGATGCCGTTCCGGGCCAACTCATCACGGACCGCATTGGCGCGGCGCATTGAAAGCCGGTCGTTATAGGCATTCGAACCGGAGGTATCGGTGTGACCGACAACCTGGATCGCCGCTGCGCCGGACTCTTGAGCGCGGCGGGCTGCTTCGGCAATAACCCGTGCCGATTCCGGCGTAATAACGGATTCATCGAAGTCGAAGAACACCAGGAACGGTTCCGGGCGTCCCGGTGCTGCCGGGGCAGGAGCCGGTGCAACAGCGGCCGGGCGAAGCGCGGCTTCAGCCTGAGCCAGTGCGTCGAAGAAGCCCTGACGGCAGCGCGCGATATCCTGCGGCTGGTAGTTCTCTTCAAGCTGTTCCAGCCAGCAATCGAACTGGGTCTGGGCGCGACCCGCGGCGGCCGGGGCCTTATCGCGTGCCGTGCCGTCAAGTGCAGCCATCAGGCGGGCACGGCCATCGGTGACCTCAGCAACTGATTCAGGCGGCAGGGCCCGGGCAGCGACATCTGTCGGCAGCACGGTCTGGCCAGCTGCAGAAGCAAGGGCGCGATTTGAATAGAAGTCGCGCGAAGCGCCATCAATGTCATAATCGGCGTAGGGGTTCTGCTCTTCATTGGCGAGCTGGACATAGCCGTTGTACAGCGCGGTATCGAATGCCGTCCCACCGGGGCTGGCACCTGTTGCCTGATTATACAGGTCAAGATTATCTGATGTAGTCTCACACGCGCCCAGCGCCAAAACGCCTAGCCCGATAACAATTGGTTTAAGGATGCGATTCATTGCGCACGTCCCTCCTTAAGTTGCTGCCTTGGTCCAGCTTCTGCGACATTTATTACACCAGTGCTGCTTCAGGCGAAAGTTTAATTGTCACAGACCCTAAAACGGTCATTTGTGAATTTGGTTCCCGAGAAGACCTTAAACCATTCAGAACAAGAATGTAATGTTTCGTTGGTCGATTTTCTCAGCGCTCTTGTCAAGGTTCCCGCCGCGTCGTACCTTTTAACCGTCACGCATGCATGTTTGTGCGTCAGGGTCATTCGGGGAGACGACCGTGGCTGAAATCCACACGGCTATATGCCGCTTTTGTCATTCGTTCTGTGGCGTAAAGGTTACAGTTGAGGATGGCAAGGCTGTCAAGGTAATCGGTGACAAGGATAACCCGATGTATTTCGGGTACACCTGCGTCAAAGGCCGCCAACTGCCTCAGCAGCATTACAATCCTGATCGGGTGCTTCAGCCACGGAAGCGCGTCAAGGGTGAGCATCAGACAATTGTCTCCGAGCAGGCGCTCGATGAGATCGCAGCCACGTTGACGGATTTGATCGAAAAGCACGGTCCCCGCTCTGTCGCAGTCTATGCCGCGACCTATTCATTTCCCTATCCGGCAGGCGGCGCGATGGCGGCGGCGTTTATGAAGGCGATTGGGTCGCCCATGCAGTTCTCGTCAGGATCCATTGATCAGCCCGGCAAGCCAGTGGCCATTGCCTTGCACTGCCGCTGGAATGCAGGGCCGCATGCGTTTTCTGATTCTGATACCTGGATGCTGGTTGGCGCCAATCCGGTGGTTTCAAAATGGGGCGGTATTCCGCAATACAACCCTGCCAAGCGGCTTTATGACGGCCTCAAGCGGGGCATGAAGCTGATCGTCATCGATCCGCGCCGGACCGAATGTGCGGAAAAAGCGTATATCCATTTGCAATGCAAGCCGGGCGAGGATCCGACGATTCTGGCCGGGATCGCCAACATCATTATCGAAGAAAAACTCTACGATCAGGCGTTTCTGGAGAGCGATGCTGATGGCTTTGAGGCGCTCAAAGAGGTCGTTTCGCATTTCACGCCTGAATACGTCGCAGAGCGTGCCGACGTCGATAAAGACCTGCTGATTGAGGCAGCCCGCACCTTCGCCCAGGCCGAACGCGGGATGACAACGGCCGGCACCGGCCCGAACATGGCGCCGCGCGGTACGCTGACGGAATATCTGGTGCTGGTGATCAACACCCTGTGCGGCCGCTGGCTGCGTGAGGGCGACAAAATGCCCAATCCGTTTGTGCTGTTGCCCGAACGCCATGGCAAGGCGCAGACCGAACCGAAACCGAAAGCCTGGGGATATGGCGAGCAATTGCGGGTGCGTGACCTGACTGACAATGCCGGCGGCCTGTCGGCGGCTGCACTGGCCGATGAAATCCTGCTGGAAGGCGAGGGGCAGGTGAAAGCGCTGATCAGTGTCGGCGGCAACCCTATGGCGGCCTGGCCCGATCAATTGAAAACCTATGAGGCGATGCAGGCGCTCGACCTCAATGTCACGCTGGATATCAAAATGTCGGCGACGGCCAAGCTGGCGGATTATGTGATCCCGCCAAAACTGGGGCTGGAGGCGCCGGCAATCAGCCAGCCCAATGAGGGTATCTGGTTTTACGGTTTCTCGACCGGCTATCCGGAGCCCTATGCCATGTATCAGCCGGCAATCGTTGAACCGCCCGCGGGGTCAGACCTGCTGGAAGAGTGGGAGTTTTTTTACGGCCTGGCGCAACGCATGGGCCTACAGCTGAACTTCGCCGGACACGAGCTTGATATGGTCAACAAGCCGACCACTGATAAGTTGTTCGAGATGCTGTGTGCTGGCTCGCGCATCCCCTTGGACGAGGTCAAGAAATACCCGCATGGGCACATCTTCGATGATCCATCGATCCTGGTGCTGCCCAAGGATGAAGAGTGCGAAGAAAAGCTGGATATCGGCAACGAATTCATGATGGCCGATTTGCGTGAGGTGCTGGAAGAACCGGTCACCAAGCATGCCGGCTATACGATGGACACGACCTATAGCCACCGGTTGGTCAGCCGCCGGATGAATGACGTTTACAACTCATCGGGCCGTGACATTCCGGTGCTGGTGAAGAACCACCAATACAATCCGGCTTTTATGAATCCAGGTGATATCGCTGCGTTGGGGCTGCACGCCGGCGATGTGGTCGAGATTTCTTCTGACCACGCCTCAATTCTGGGCGTCGTCGAAGAGGCCAGTGACGTTCGCCCGGGCGTGATCTCCATGGCGCATGCTTTTGGCGATGCGCCTGAACACGACAAGCAGGTCTTTTACATCGGGTCGAATACCGGCCGGTTGACCAACGTGGAGAAAGACTATGATCACCGCACCGGCATGCCCCGCATGAGTGCGATCCCGGTCAATATCAAACGCGTCGATCAAAGCGTCGCGGCACAATAATCATCTAACAGGAGTATACGCATGGGAATGTATGAGAGGTTCCGCCTCGACGGCAAAGTCGCGGTTGTCACTGGTGGCAGTATGGGCATTGGTGAGGGGATTGCGCTTGCGTTGGCGGAGTGTGGCGCCGACGTCGTGGTCTGTGCACGCCGCGAAGGCCCGGTTCAAGAGGTTGCTGAAAAGATTAAGGCGCTGGGCCGCCGCAGTTTTGGCGCGTCGGTTGATGTGCTGGACTTCACCCAACTGCCCAAGCTGCTCGACCGCGTCGTCGATGAGTTCGGCAGCCTCGACATCATGGTCAACAATGCCGGCGGCAATCTTGACCGACAGATGCACCCGCTTCCCGATATTACCGAGGCGAAGTGGGACGAGCAGATGAACCTGAACAGCAAGACAAAGTTCTGGGGCAGTCAGCAGGCCGCCAAGCGGATGACGAATGGCGGACGGATCATCAATATCTCGTCCATCGCCGCGCACCAGCCGTCGCCGGGTTTTGGTACTTATTCAACGGCCAATCTGGGTGTCATCGCCATGTCGCGCACGATGGCGGTGGAGCTAGGCCCCAAAGGCATCACCGTCAACGTGATCTGCCCGGGCGTCTTCGTCACCGAAAGCCTGACGGAGACCATGAAGGTCAGCAAGGAGCAGGCTGAGGAGATGTTTGCGTCAAACATTCCGGTCGGGCGGACCGGCCGCATTGAAGACTGTGGCGCAGCAGCCGTGTTCTTCGCGTCGCCCGCCGCCGAATTCACCACGGGTCAATACATCAATGTCGCAGGGGGGCAGTGATGACGGTTTCACTCAAAGGAAAGAATGCCATTATTACCGGCGCCGCTGTTGGCATCGGACCCGCTTATGCTGAAGCGCTGGCGGCGGAAGGCTGCAACGTCGCGGTCTGTGATATCCGCGAAGAGATCATGGACCTGCCGGCCAAACTTGAGGCGCAGGGCGTCAAGGCTGTTGGTTGGGTGGCGGATGTCTCAGTGCCGGAAGATGTCCGCAAGGTCGTCGATGGCACGATTGAGGCATTCGGCGGCATCGACATTCTGATCAATAATGCAGGCAAGTGCTGGGTCAGCCTGGCGGATGATGATCTCGACAAGACGCTCGACGATTACGAAGGCATGGTCGGCACCAATTTGAAGGGTGAATATTTGATGGGCCGTGCCGTGATCGAGCAATTGCTGAAGCAGGGCCGGGGCGGCGAGATCATCAACGTCTCGACCGATCATCACTTCACCTGCGGCTCACCGTTTGAGCTGTGCACCGACTACGACTGTCCGCATCCCAAACCGCGCCCATCCGGCGGCGGCGAGGTGATGGATATTTATGATGCGTCCAAATCCGGCCTGCACGGCATTCTTTACGCTTGGGCCAAGGCGCTGCGGCCGCATGGCATCCGCGTCAACGGCATGTGCATGGGTGCAACGGATTCCTGGATGATCCGCGATTTCTTCGGTTTCCCGCAAACGCGCGACGAAGAAGACGAAGAACAGAAAGCCGAAGTCGATACCTGGATGGCCAAGGAAGATACCGCCCAGGTGGTGATGGATTTGCTGAAGGAAGGCCCGGAGGGCCGCACCGCGCAGAACATCAATCTGTGTGTCGGGCGTCCCACAGTGCTCGAGCCGCCGCTGCCCAACATCTACATCACCGAGGAGAGCCTCAATGTCGCTTAACGGTAAAGTTGCGATTGTCAGTGGCGCCGCACAAGGGTTGGGCGAGGCGTTTGCCCGTGCCCTCAGTCAGCAGGGGGCCACGGTCGTGGCCTTCGACGTTCAGGATAAAATCACTGATGTCGCCGCCAGGATCGAAGGTGAGACCGGTAACAAAGTGCTCGGTCTGGTCGCCGACGTGTCCCAGCGCAAGGACGTCGAACGAGTGGTTGCTGAAACAGTCGATACGTTCGGCAAACTCAACATTCTCGTCAACAATGCAGGCACCTGGAAGGAAACACCGGTCGATTCATCCTGGGAGCAGGCGCTGGAAGACTGGGACTTCATCATGGATACCAACTTCAAGGGCCTCCTGATGCTGTCACGGGCCTGTACGCCGCACCTGCAGGCGACAGGCGACGGCGATATCGTCAATATCAGCACCTATTATGTGCTGCCCGCGAAGTCCGACGGCACCAATCAGCCCAATACCGATCTCTACAATGCCTCGAAATGGGCGCTGAACGGGCTCACCGATGCCTGGTCGAAATATCTTGCGAAGGACAATATCCGTGTCAACGGCATGTGCATGGGCGCGACCGATACGCCGATGCTGCGTGGGCTTTGGGATGACGGTGAAATACCGCCAGAGCTGAAAGATGTCGTGATGCAGCCGGAACAGATCGCCCGGCAGATGCTCGACCTGATGGCCGATGGCCGCTCAGGCGAGAACATCGGTGCCTGGGTCGGCGAACCGGTGGTGATCCCGCCGCGCGCGCCGGACAATTTGCGGATTGCGGGCGTTCGTTAATAAATCCGATTAACCTAATCCCGTTCGCCCTGAGCTTGTCGAAGGGTTGCTCGAACAGGATTGGACCGTTCGTACTTCGACGAGCTCAGCACGAAAGGTCAGGGGTTAGCGCAAACCCCGAAACGTCGCGCGAATGTCCTCGACCACCAGGTCGGGGACCTCGACGGGGGCGAAGTGGCCGCCATGGTCGTGCTCGTTGATGAATCGCAGATTGGTGGCGGCTTCCAGCGCCTCGACAGGCATACGCCGACCGCCGCCGATATCGCCGCCGAAGAACGAGATTCCGTGCGGTGCCTGAATGACGGGGATGCCATTATGCGACGGCGTCCAGGGGTCGTTGGCGGCCTCGGCGTAGTAGCGGATTGAAGAGCCCAGGCTTTCCGTCAGCCAATAGAGCATGGTGGTGGTCAGCAGATGGTCTTTGGTGAACGCCGTCTCGACGTCGCCGCCCGTATCGCCCCATAGCCGCCGGCGCTCCAGCAGCCAGGATAACAGCCCCACCGGTGAATCATTGAGTCCGAATGCCAGGGTTTGCGGGTCGAGGATGTGTACCGCCAGATGGCTGGAAATCTTGCGCAGAAATTTCAGCTGGTTTGCCTGATCTTCGGCGGTCATCGAGTGGAATTCCGGGTCGGCGAAATCCCACGCCTTTTCGTGGCTCAGCAAGGTCAGCGGGATGTAGCCACAGGTGTGGATGCCGACCATGTCCTCGGCATATTTGTGACCCAGCTGGCCGGTGACCAGCGCCCCCCAGTCGATGCCGGAGGCCGCGAACCGGTCGAAGCCCAGCACCTCTACCATCAATTTGCGCCACAAATCAGCCGTCACGCTGAAATTAACGCCGGGCTTGGTCAGCGGTGTCGAAAAGCCATAGCCGGGCAGGGACGGCACAATCACGTCGAACGCATCCAGCGGGTCGCCTCCATAGGCTGCCGGGTTGGTCAGCGGGCCGATAACATCCTTATAGTCCCAGAACACCAGCGGCCAGCCATGGCTCAAAATGATCGGCACCGGATTAGGGCCCTGGCCTGGTTCGTGGATAAAGTGGACGGGCACCTCGTCGATGGTGAGACGGTAGTGGTGAAACCGGTTGATCTCGGCTTCTTGGGCGCGCCAGTCATAACCGTCCTGCCAATAGGCAACCAGCTCGCGCAGATAGGCGCCATTGGTGCCGTATCTCCAGTCGTCATTGGCGAAATCATCGGCCCAGCGGGTAGCCGCCAGCCGCTGATGCAAGTCGTCCAGCGCGGCATCGGGAATGTCGATGGTAAACGGTTCAGGCGTTGTCATGCTCACGTCGTTCCTTTGTCGTCTGGTCTCGTAACGCTCTAAATTCGTTCCTTGTTCAGGCGGATAATATCCCAATAGTTGCGAACCCGCCGGACGTAGCGCACGGCCTCGTGCCCGCGGGCATAGCCGTGGCGCAGATCCTTGTAGACATCGCGGTGGCCCAGCAGTGGCAGGACTTCGCGGAGGTCGCGCCACCGGTTCTTGTCGAGACCGCGCTGCGCGGCCAGCTTGCGCGCATCATACAGATGCCCCATCCCCAGATTATAGGCTGCCAGCGCAAACCAGTAGCGGTCCTCCAACGCGATATCTTCCGGCAGCCGGTCATAGAGCTCCCGCAGATATTTGGCGCCGCCGAAAATGCTTTCGGTCGGGTCCAGCCGGTCCTTGACGCCCAGGTGCTTGGCGGTGGCGCGGGTCAGCATCATCATGCCGCGCACGCCGGTCGGGCTCTTGGCTTTCGGGTCCCAATGGCTTTCCTGATAGGCGACCGCAGCCAGCAGGGTGGGTGGCAGCACGTGCTGTTCACCCGCCTCCATGAACTCGTCCCAATAGTCGTCGAGCCGGCTCGACAGGCGTCTCTTGAGGGCCCTTGTGTCAACGAAATCAAAGACCGGAATATAGGCGTAGTAGCGCTCGTCCAGCCGGTCCAGCAGGCCATCTTTTTTGGCCTTGGGAATCCACTCTTGCAGATAGTTGGCCAGCGGTTCCTGTTCCTTTGGCATCAACCAGACCAGTTGCAATTCGTCCGGCAGGGCAAAGGCGACGTCCAGTTCGGGGTAGTACCGTCGATTAACCGCAACAATGTTTGAATCCGCGACGGTGCAATCGGCGTCACCCGCCAGCAGCCCTTCCAGCGCGGCTTCTGTCCCGCCATCGTCAAGGGTCTCCCAGCTCAGTTCTGGTTCCGTCTCCTTCAGCCGGTTCAGCGTGTCGATATAGCTCGAGCCTTCTGGCACGATCAGGGAAACCTCCTTCAATTCGTCGACAGAATCCGGGACGGGGCCCTGCCGCCGGCAGACGATTTCTTCATCGACCGCGTGATAGCCGGGAGAGGTCAGGAACGCCTTCCGCCGTGCGGCCGTGTCAGTCAAATTAGCGGCAGCCAGATCCCCTTCACCATTTTCCAGCGCTTCGAGCAATTCCCGCAGGCTGTCGATCACCTTGTATTCGATTTGGAGGCCAAGGCTTTCGCCCAGCGCCTGCGTCAGATCGTATTCGTAGCCGGCGGGTTTTTCGTCCCGGTCGATGTAATAGGTCATCGGGCTGTTGCGGGTTAGGACAACAAGTTTCTCGCGCTCGGCCAGCGGGCTGTCCAGCGGCAGCTCAGGTCCGCAGGCCACCAGGATGATTGTTGATAGGATAAAAACCAGATTTTTGAGGCGTGGTTTCATCCGCGCCGTTGTTTTTTGCTTCGTTCCCAATCGAGGCCCCCTGATTTATCGACGTTCTTGTCGTTCAGATTCAGGTCCGCATTCTGGAGGCTGTCGTGGTCGCCGGTCGCGTCGGGGCCCCATGCGTGGCGGGTCAGCCTTTCACGCAGAGCACCTGTTTCAGGGTGTGCTCCACATCGACAAGTTCGGCCTGGGCGGCCATGACCGCGTCGATGTCCTTATAGGCCATCGGCGTTTCATCGATGACGTCCTTGTCCTTGCGGCACTCGACGCCTTCGGTCGCGGCCCGGTGGTCGGCCAAGGTAAAGGTCCGCTTGGCCTCGCCCCGGGACATGACCCGCCCGGCCCCGTGGGAGCAGGAGTGGAAGGACTGGTCGTTGCCCTTGCCCCGCACGATGAATGACCGCGCGCCCATCGAGCCCGGAATGATGCCCAGGTCACCCTTGCGGGCCCGCACGGCCCCCTTCCGGGTCAGCCACACATTGGCGCCGAAGTGGTTCTCCCGCGCCACATAGTTGTGGTGGCAGTTCACCGCTTCTTTCGAGAGCTTGAACCGGGGCAGATGCTTGCGCATCGCGTCCAGCACGCGGCTCATCATCACCTCCCGGTTGGCCATGGCGAACTCCTGTGCCCAGCCGACGGCTTCGATATAGTCATCGAAGATTTCCGTATGCTCGACCAGGTAGGACAGGTCCTTGTCCGGCAGATACTGTCCGACATGGTACCGCTCCATCTCGCGCTTGGCCTGCTCGATGAAGTAGGTGCCGATCTTGTTGCCAATGCCGCGGCTGCCCGAATGCAGCATGACCCAGACCATACCCTCCTCATCGAGACACAGCTCGATGAAGTGGTTGCCGGTGCCCAGCGTGCCCAGATGGTGAACCGTGTTCGCCTTGCGCAACGCCTTGTGCTTGTCGGCCAAAGCGTCATAGCGGGCGGCAAATTCGGTCTGCCAGCGATTGGCGGCCCGTGCCGGAACCGTCGACCAGGAACCCCGGTCATTGGGCCCGCCATTTGCCGTCCTGCCATGCGGCACGGCGCGCTCAATCGCTGTCCGCAGCTGGCCCAGATTGTCCGGCAGGTGGATCGCGCTCAGGCTGGTCCGTACCGCCATCATGCCGCAGCCGATGTCGACGCCAACGGCGGCCGGCACGATCGCGCCCTTGCAGGGGATCACGCTGCCGACGGTGGCGCCCTTGCCCCAGTGAACGTCAGGCATTACCGCGACATGGCTGTGCACAAAGGGCAGCTGAGCAACGTTCTGAAGTTGCTTCAGGGCACCCTCGTCAACCGGCACACCCTGAGTCCACGCCTTGATTGGCGCGCCATAGGTTTCCAATTTTTCAAATGTTTTCATCGGTCGTCTCTTTTCCATTCTTTGCCGAAATACGGCCCTGGAAAAGAAAAACCCTCCCGGGGCCAGTGCCGAGGGAGGGTCGGAAGAACCAGTTTTAGCGAGAAAAGCTAATGGGTTCCGGCAATCCCCTCCCAAGGACACACATCGCCATAACGCGCCGTCGGGGAGACCAGCGCAGCCATGTGTTTGGTGTTTAGGTTTGCCGAAACCATCGGTTCTTCTTTCCAATGTCCTGACGGAAATTCGCCAGGGCGGCGGACTATCTTTTTTTGGCGCGCCGGCGTCAACGCGAAGTCGTCCTCTTTTGGCAAAAAGAAAGGGAATTGCGTCGGCAGGGCCACATCCTTATGGTTCGTTGCCGATGGTGCCCTCAAAAAGGGCTTTAAAGGGAACACGGAAGAACCGGACACATTCCGGTTTAAGCCGTGGCTGTCCCCGCAACTGTAAGCGGCGAGTCGTAATGCCATCACGCCACTGGGCATTCGTGCCTGGGAAGGCGCATTGCGACACTGACCCGCGAGCCAGGAGACCTGCCATCACGTCGTCCTGCCACGCACCGGGCTGAGTGGGTGGAGCGGCTGAAACCGTCGTGGCGACACCTTGTGCAGGGGTGATACACGGGCGGAGGCCGACGATGGGACGAGAATTGTCCTTCATAGACCGACAGGCGGTGCGGCAACGCGACCGCGGCTTTTGTGTGTCTGCTCTTGCAGCTGATGTTGTCAAGGAGGACACAAATGATTCTAAGAACGGCCTGCTTAGCCGCGCTCTTGAGCGGTATTCTGGTTGCCATGCTTTCCGCGCCGGCTGCTGCTGATGACGGGCTTTTTCCGGGGGACACCATCGTCACCACCGGTGCCCGAACCCCCACTGCGGCGGACACGCTGGGGACCAGCATTTCGCTTTTGGAAGGCGAAGAGATCGAGCGGCGGCAAATTCCGGTGATGTCGGATCTGCTGCGCGCAATCCCCGGTCTGGCGGTCAACCGCGCCGGTGCTGCAGGCCAGTTGACTCAGGTTCGTATTCGCGGTGCTGAAGGTAATCACACGCTGGTGCTGATCGACGGGATCGAAGCCAATGAACTCAACTTCAACGGTGAGTTCGATTTCTCCGGCCTTCTGGCCATCGGGATCGAGCGCGTCGAAATCCTGCGCGGGGCGCAGAGCGCGCTTTATGGATCGGATGCGATCGGCGGGGTGATCAATGTGATCACCAAAGGTGGTGAGCCGGGCTTTGAGGCGGCGGCCTCTGCTGAAGGCGGCTCGTTCGGCACGTTCCAGGCGACAGCGCTGATCTCCGGCGGTGTCGAGCGTTTCACCGGGGCTGTTTCCGCAGGTTATCTGGAGACCGACGGGATCAATCTGTCGCGGTTTGGCGATGAAAAGGACGGATCGCGCATCGTGACGGTCAATGGCAAGGCGCGCGCCACCCTGTTCGAAAATGTGACGGCGCAGGCCATGCTGCGCTATGCCGATACCCGCGCCGACAATGACGGTCAGGACTTTGATTTCCCGCCGACACCGACCAACGGCCTCGCCATCGACAACATGAATCGGCAGTTCATCGAACAGCTCTATACCGGCTTCAATCTCGATGGATCGTTCTTTGAGGGCGGTCTTGAATTCAAAACCTCGGTGGGGTTCAGCCGCAGCGAGCGCGAGTTCGTCAATGACAGCAATGATCTGACAGGCAATGAAGGCGAGCGCCTGAAGCTGACCCAGCAGTTCACCACCAATTTCGATGCCTGGGGCGGCAAGCATACGCTGACCGCTGCCTATGAGCGCGAAGAAATGGATTTCGAGAACTTTGGCGCAGTGCCCGATGCGCTGGAAAACCAGCGCCGCTCGGACAATCAGGATAGCTTTATTGGGGAGTACCGTCTTGGGGTTGCCGATCAGGTCTATCTCTCTGCGGGCATCCGCCACGACGACAATGCGCTGTTCGACAATGCGACCACCTACCGGGTGGCCGGGGCGTGGCTGATTCCATCCAGCGGGACCCGGTTGCACGGCAGCTGGGGGACGGCGGTCACCAATCCCGGGTTCTTTGAACTTTTCGGGTTCTTCCCGGACTTTTTCCTGGGTAACCCCAACCTGCAGCCGGAGAAGTCGGAAAGCTTCGACATCGGGGTCGAGCAGCGCTTCTTCGATGACCGGCTGAAGCTGGATGTGACCTATTTCAACGCCGACCTGACTGATGAAATCGTCACTGTGTTCGATTTTGCGACTTTCCTGTCGACGGTCGAAAATCTGGACGGCAAGAGCAAGCGGGAAGGCGTCGAGGTCATCCTGGCCGCACAGCTCAGCGATCAGCTCTCTCTGTCTGGCAGCTATACCTACACCAAGTCACGCCAGCCGGACGGCATGCGGGAGGTTCGCCGCCCCAAACATATCGCCAATTTCAACGCGAATTATGCCTTCGGCGACGGGCGCGGAAATCTGAACCTGGACGTGTCCTACAACGGTAAACAGCTCGACAATGAGTTCATTGCAGCAACGCCGGAAGCCAGAGTGACACTGGACAGTTACGTGCTGGTGACTTTGGCAGCGGAATACCAGCTGACTGACAATATCGCGCTGTTCGGGCGTATCGAAAACGCGTTGGATCAAGACTATGAAGAGGTCTTCTCTTTCCGCTCACCGGGTATCGGCGCCTATGGCGGCCTGCGCGTGCGTTTGGGGGAGTAGGTGAGGCACGCTGATAACATCCCCCTCACCCCAACCCTCTCCCCTGTGGGGAGCGGGAGGGACCCGCGTCAGCGGGATGGTGAGGGGGGCTGGCGGCAAATCTTGGCTTCCCTATGTACGATCGCGTTCATGAGCACGGCCGCACCTGCACTATCGGACCCGCCCCAGCGGGTCGCAACCATGGGGCTATGTACCGACCAGATTGTGATGCTGCTGGCAGACCCCGATCAGATTGTTTCTGTCCATTGGGTGACGCAGGACCCTGCGGATTCGGCGATGGCAGAGCGCGCCTCGGCCTATCATGCCAATCATGGCCTGGCCGAAGAGGTGATTGTCCTTGAGCCCGACTTGGTCTTCATGGGGTCGTTCAATTCACCTTTCGCAAAAGCCATGCTGGAACGCCAGGGCATTGCCGTGGTGGAGGTGCCCGCAGCCGTTTCCTTTGAACAGGTGCGGCGGAACATCCGGCAGGTCGCATCGGTTCTCGGGCTATCGGCTCGTGGCGAGGCGATCATTGCGGATTTTGATCGTGATCTAGCGGTCACCGAGGGGATGTTGAGTGGCGGCAACTACCGAGCGCTGGTCTATGGTGCAAATGGCTATTCGGCAGGCGCCGCCAGCCTGTTCAACGATGTAATGCGGCATCTGGGGCTGGCGAATGTGGCGACGGATTTCGGGTTGCAAGGGTGGGTGAAGATGTCGGTCGAAGACGTGGTCGAAGCCGATCCGGATCTGCTGGTCCTGGGGGAGTATCGGCTCGATGCCCCGTCTCAGGCCAACACGGTGTTGCAACACCCTGCGCTGACACGCGTGCGGCAGGGCGCACCCGTCGTTCGTATTCCCACCACCTTGTGGAATTGCGGCACACCGCTTTTGGCCGAAGCCGCACGGCGGTTGGCGGATAGCCTGTCGCCGCGCGCGGCAGATCTGCGGTCCGGTGACTGAGCAGCCGCGTCTTCATCCCGCTGTGCTGTATGGAGGCCTGGGTCTGGTAGTTGCCGCCCTGTTTGCCCTCTCCCTGTTGGTCGGCCGGGGCGGTGCCTGGTTGCCGGCGGCTGAAGGCGTCAGCGGCGAGGTCGCCGATATCATTCTCTTTGAAGTTCGTCTGCCGCGGGCTCTGCTGGGCCTTATTGGTGGCGCGGTGCTGGGCGCATGCGGGGCGGCGTTGCAGGGTCTGCTGCGAAACCCGCTGGCGAACCTGGGCTGGTGGGCGCCTCCAGCGGCGCCGCGCTCGGCGCCGTCATCGTGTTCTATTTCGGTCTGTTCGGCGGGGCCCTGGCCGTGCCGGTCGGCGGGCTCGTCGGCGCGCTTGTCGCGCTGGGGCTGCTGTACGGTCTGGCGGGCCGCCGTCCTGATGTGATGACGCTGATCCTGGCAGGGGTGGCCATCAATGCGTTTGCGGGCGCACTGACGTCACTGGCGCTCAATCTGGCGCCCAGCCCGTTCGCCGCGTTGGAAATTGTCTTCTGGATGCTGGGGTCGCTGGCGGACCGCAGCATGGAGCATGTTTATTTTGCAGCCCCGTTTGCCGCGATGGGGCTGTTACTGGTTCTGACAGCGGGCCGTGCGCTGGACGCGCTTAGCCTGGGGCAGGACACGGCGAAAAGCCTGGGGTTCAGCCCCGCCCGTACGACGCTTCAGGTGATCGTGGGCACCGGGTTTGCCGTCGGGGCCCTGGTCTCCGTGGCCGGCATGATCGGGTTCATCGGTCTCGTCGTACCGCATCTCATGCGGCCGATCGTCGGCTACCACCCAAGCCGGTTGTTGCTGCCCAGCGCGCTGGCGGGGGCCGCGGTCATGCTGGCTGCGGATATATTGGTGCGGTTGCCCATGGCGGGACCGGAACTGAAACTGGGTGTCGTGACCGCGCTGGTGGGCGCGCCGTTCTTCCTGATGCTGATTCTGCGCGCAAGGCGGACTGTCGTATGACCGCCCTGAAGGCCATTGATATCTCCGTGCACTTCGACACGCTGGCGGCCGTCGATAAGGTCAGCTTCGAGGCTGCTCCAGGCGCCTTGATCGGGCTGATCGGCCCCAACGGGGCGGGCAAGACCAGCTTGGTGCGGGCGCTGGCGAACCTGGTTCCCTATGAAGGACGTGTCGAACTGGACGGGCAGCAGCTTGGCGATCTGTCGAGACGGGAGCTGGCCAGAACCATTGCCTATCTTGCGCAGGCTCAGCCGGTTCACTGGCCGCTCACCGTGCGCCAGTTGACCGCATTGGGGCGATTGCCATACCGCGCGCCGTTTCAGCGACGCGGATTTGGCGACGATGCCAGCATTGAACGCGCGATGTCGCTGGCGGCGGTGACGGAGTTGGCTGACCGGAAGGTCGATGCGCTGTCTGGCGGGGAACGGGCCCGGTCTCTTCTGGCTCGGGCGCTGGCCGTCGAAGCGCCAGTCCTGCTGGTTGATGAGCCGGTGGCCGCTCTCGACCCGTACCATCAGCTTGAGATCATGGAAGTGCTGCGCGCCTATGCCGAAGCGGGGGCGCTGGTGATCGCGGTTCTGCATGATCTGGTGCTGGCAGAGCGGTTCTGTCACCGGTTGCTGCTGATGCGCGGCGGTGCGCTGCTGGCGGATGATGCCCCCGATGTGGTGCTGACAGATTCCAATTTGCAGGCGGCCTACCGGGTGGCGGCAGCCCATGGCACCCACGAGGGACAGCGTTACACGCTACCCTGGCGGCGTATCGACGGCTGATCAGGGCCGCTGAATATCCATCGCAACAGTGGTGCCGAGGGTTAAATCCGAAATCAGTTTCGACGGTACCACAAGCGGTGAATATGCATAGCTAACGGAAATCGTTAGGACCCGGTTGTTCAAGTCGACCACCGCGGTGGGGGTCGCGTCTGAGACCGTCAGGCCGGCATTGTCAATCTGTGATGAAGCATAGCTTTCCATGTCGGTCTTCAACGCCGCGGCCGTGCCTGCCCAGTTGGAACCCCACGGGCCGCGCGTAATGGCATAGCGTGCCGTCTCACGGGCAGCATGTTCGATCCCGTTGAACGTCCAAAGATAATATCCAACCTCCAGCAGAGCGAGAACCGCGGCGATAAGGCCAGGGACCAGAAGGGCGAACTCCGTAATCGCAGACCCTTTTCGATCCAGTAGTGCGCCACGAAAGGTTCGTATTATCCCGCGATGTGTGGTTTTACCTGACACGTATTTGACCTGATCGCGTAAAGGATGTGGATTGTGTGAGGCCTGGATAGGGGATTGTGCCGCCGAAGCCCTTGGTTGTTGAAACCTGCGTATAGATCTGGACCCAGTCGCCTGAGCAGGCATTGGTTTCCGAACAATCGTCGGGAATTGTCCCATCGGAACATTGGCAGGTCGATGAGACCGAAACAGAGACATCTGTCAGCCCCTGACGCGATGCTTCGGCCAGAATGGCTGTTTTGACCGCATCCTCGTCCCAATACTTGCTCGACGCATAATGCAGACCGGTTCGTGCCAGATTCGTTAAATCCGTTGTCGTGTTTATCAGCCGGCCGACGTCCCAAGCGCCGACAATGAGTGCAACCAAAATGGGGGACAGCACTGCAAATTCGACAGCAACAGAGCCGCTTCTAGCAGATTTGAACCTCCTGAGAGTTCGTAGGATCATGGGCGCTTCCTTTACTGTAACAGCATGACAACCGAGCGGCTGACACTGTCAAAGGTCGGGCTGGTTATTGTCAAACTTCCGTTGCCGACAACGGTGACGGTGTTGGCGACGATCATGGATTCCGTGGCGACCATATCGCCTGTGCCGCCAACCCTGAGGTCCTGCTTGGGCAGGTAAATGATGCCCTCGATGTTTGCTGTTGTGCTGCCGCCGATCTTGCTGTCACCGCTTTGGCCGCCGGTCATGTCTGTGACGTTCGAGGCGTCACCTGCGATCAGAATATTGGGGTAGTCAGGGTCGGTTGACGGTTTGGCTGATATGTTCATGTTTCTGGAACCCGTCAGGTCAATTGTGGAATCTCCGTAAAAAAAGAATGTAACGTCCTCGCCGTCCGTATCGTTTTGACCTCCCGCCATGTTGACTTCTGTGTTGTAAAAAAAGAAGACGCCGTCGGTCTCGAAAACGAGGTCTTTGTTAACTTGCACCTTGTCGTCGATGTAACAGCCTCCGAAGACGGTTGTTGTGCTGCCACTGGTTGACGGTGCAGGTGCCATCGATGTTGGACAGTTGTCTTCGGTACCATCCCATTCAGGGGCGAGCTGGGTGGGGAACGGATCCAGGATGGGCGGACACGAATAGGCAGGTGGGGTTGCATTTGGAACATTGTTGCCCGTTGGCGGTTCCGAATAGTTGGCGCAGACACTTTCTGCAACGATCCAGGCGTTAACGCCATTGGTGTCGAGCGCCGTTGCGGCGCTGGAGTTGGCCTGCACGGAACAATTTGTACCCCATATGTCCACGTCAGAACTGCCGCCATTCTCGGTAATGCCGGAATCAAATCCTTGCAGCGCCAGCAGGCAGACGGGTGCGCTGTTACGTGGCCCGGCTACAGCATTGACGCTGATATCCGCGTCTCCTGCGTTTAAGAGGACCCGTGATAAAAACAGGTCGGCATCGCGCGTAATCGTCGCGGTCGCCGTGCCCGAAGTCGCATCTATCGCCACGTTTACCAAGCTTGAATTCGATGTGCCGTAACCATTTGATGCCGCGGTGGCCTTCGCCGCCGTAATGGCGGCCGCTGATCCGGCGCCGTCGGCGAGGGCGAATGCAGCTGTAATCGCAGCAGAATCGGCCGCCGTCTGCATTGCGCGCCGATCGTAGAACCAGTAGCCCATATCGATAGCGATTGCGCCAAAGCCCAAGAGAACGGGTAACAACACTGCGACGATTGTCATTACGCCGCCCGAGATGTCTTCGGCGAACCGCTGTCGCCTGCAGTGTTTTGTGCTTTTTGCCATCCTGCAGCCCCTAAAACCCAGCAAAACGGCTCCCTTACCTGTCATTTACTGCAGTAATTCTGCATATGCAACCTAAAATGTAACATTCTGGTCATGTATTTATTTCGGTTTTGAAAAATCATCAAATACTTGACTTGGTTTTTGTGCTAAATTCGTAACAAGAGGTCTTTGGGTTTCGTTTGTTTTTTTTTGGGTCCAAAGAAAAAGGGCTGCTCTTTAAGAACAGCCCTTTGCGCCCGATCAAGCAGGTTTATTCAGAGATACGCAGATTGTTGATTTCCGTTGCGATAGCGACGAACGCAGCCTGCAGATCGTTATTGGTGGGCGAGTTGAAATACTGGTCCGGCCGGCCGGCGCAGTTCTCGAACGTCGTCTTCGTTGCGTTGTCGTTCACGCCAAAGGTGATTGTGAAGATGATGACCCCGGCGTCACGCATGTCCTGGCAGACGTCTTCCATCTTGTCGTCGAGAATTCCCTGAACGGCACTGAAACTGCCGCTGCCGAGCCGTTCTTCCTCGATCCGGCCATAGGCTGTGTAGTCAGCGCCGTCGGGGATGTCGTTCTTTTTGACCTCAGCACTGCTATGGCTTGAACAGCACGCTTTGCCGGGTAGGCCGGTCAGCTTGGTTCTGCCGTCATCGGCCTTGCCGGTGCCGGGCCAGTCATACCACTGGTTTGTCCCGTCGGTGAGCATGATGACGACTTTTTCCCAATTGGGTTCGGCGTAATCCAGCGGGAACTCGGCAGGGGTATTGCCACCCCACAGGCCCCGCCAGCGCGGCGAAATCACCCGCCAGCCCCAGACCAGCCCCAAATTCGACATGGTGCCGCCCCGGTGCCAGGGCTGCATCTCATTAATGGCCGCTTTCACGTCGGTTTTGGACTGAATGAGGGGCGTAATCGCCGGCGGACAGCCCAGGTTCGGGCCTGTGCCATCGTTCTGAGCGCTGTTGGACTCATCGATTGGCGGCCATTCATTGTCGCCCTTCATATAGATCAGCTCTTCTTCTTCGGTGACCTCTAGTTCATCACCATTTTTGTCGAGGAATATCTGATCTTTGGTCGATGGCCAGGCCATCACGTCCCATTTGGCAATGCCCGGCGGATCATCTGTTTCGTCATAGGGGTCCGCCCGTCCCATAACGCAGCCTTTCCACGTCGTCCCCGCGAAGAGCGTCGATTCGCTGAAGCTGTTGACCCATCCGGTCCGGCCAGATCCGATGTTAACCATCGCGGCATAGGGCACCAGGGAAACGTAGAAGTTCTCGATTGTCTCGCGGTCATTATAAAGGGTGTCGACCAGCGTATGCGCGGCGGCGATCATCGTGTCCATTTTGTTGACAGATGCGCCGGACAATTTGCCGCGCATGGAGCCGGTGTTATCCATCACCAGGACGAGTTCGACGCCGCGACCGTTGCGCACGACGGTGGTTTCCGCCTGAACGTCCATCTTTGACACGCCCAGGACCTGCATGAATTGCGTCGGCATGTCTGCGTCTGCCGTTACATTCACGTCGGATTCCGTCACGGTGATCGCGAGCACGGGCGCGGAGATTTCCTGAAAGCCGTCCGGGAAATTTGCAGCAAAGAAGTTATTGCCGGCGTTGATGGCGGCTGCGGTTCTGACCTCGGCGGTGCCGATTGTGTTTTCATAGGCCCGGCCCGCAGCCAGGGCAGCGGCATCCAGCGCATTCTGCAGTTCAACGCGGCCTGAATGGAGCCGCGAGTAATCGACGGCGGCGCCGACGAACCCCAAAATGGGTACGGCGATCACGCCATAGATGATGACTGTGGCGCCCACGGCATCGCGCGCCCAGCGTCGAACGGCGTTTAACGATTTCTTTTTTAAGCAGCTTTGCAGCAGTTGCCTGACCATCAGTCTGTTCTCCGACCTACGCATCAATTCGGTGTGGCCTGCGTCAGTCTTGGGCCCGCTCCCCCAAGAACGGGCTTGGATCGGGTTTCCGATCTTTGGCGTACCCAGACGAATAATTCTCAACTATTGTTAACAAAGGTAGAAAAAATTGTACATATAATAGTATTAATGATTTTTTTTGAATGAAATCTTAAATAAAAAATAATTTATAACAAATTTTAATAAATAGATTTATATGGTTTTTGTTGTTTGGGCGGGGCTATTTTGCTATTTACTGATGCTGGGGGCAGGAGAAAGGGACAGGTATGGAACAAGCGGAGCCCCACAGTCGGCGCACATCTCCAAACGCAGTTCAGCGCTGGATAAAGAACCGCCGTGGCAACGTGATGATTGAATTCGCGTTTGTCGCTGGCCCGTTTGTCGCCTTGACCATCGGCATTATTGAGTTGGGCCTCGCCTACTGGGCGACAACGCTTCTGGACACCGCCACGCAGGAAACGGCGCGCCAGATTCGCACCGGCGAACTGCAGCAGGCCGCCGCCGCTGAAGGCGAAGAGGCAACAGCCGAAGAACTTTTCAGAGATGCCGTCTGTGACGCTATGGACGGACTGCTGGCGTGTGATTCGGCAAACGATAATTTTTACTTTGACGTGCGGAATTACCCCGGTTTCGGCGACGTCAACATGTCGCCGCCAGAGACAGAGGCAGAGAGTGGCGCCATTTTGACCACATTCAATCCCGGGTCGGAGAACGAGGTTATCCTGGTGCGGACCTACTACCGTTGGGACGTTGTGACGCCGGGTATGAAGTATTTGATGTCGAACCATGTGGACGCGACAGGACGGCTGGTTCTGGAATCTACGGTTGCTTTCCGCAACGAGCCGTTTCCTTCGATTGAATAGTCCAGAGGCGTTACTGCCGGTGGATGGTGAGTGACAAACATGAAGAAGAAGATCAAAAAGTCAGACGCTCTTGCGATCCTGATCCGCCGCCGCCGCTCGATGGCGAAAGACAGGCGCGGCATTGCCGCTGTCGAGATGGCTTTTATTGCGCCTCTCATGATCATTATGCTGTTGGGTCTGATTGAGGCGATTGATGTTCTGCTCGTTGACCGTAAGGTCACCACCATGACAAATGCTGTCGCTGATCTGGTCAGCCGTGTCCGTGAAATTGACCCGGACGGTCTGACCGATGTGTTCTCGGCATCTGAAGCTATTATGGATCCGTTTTCTGGTGATGACGCCACGATCCAGATTGTCAGCATTGTTCGAGGGACAGACAACGCGACGACGGTTCACTGGTCGGCATCAAGTTCGGGAACGGCACCCTATGCATCGGGCGTTGCCTATCCCAAGACCATTCCCTCCGGCGTCCTGGCGGTGAATGAAAGTGTTATTCTGGCCAGCGTCACCTACCAGTATGCAGGGCCAATCACGGACATGTTTGTCAACGGCTTCAACCTGGAAGCAGAATATTATTCGAAACCGAGACGCTCCCGGACGGTCCTCTTATGTGACGACCTGGACCTTGCTGACCCAAGCTGCATCTAGGACATTGTTACCCGTTCACCTTGAGTGAGATGGACACAAAGTAGGCGGGTCTAGCGGGGTTTGTTCCAGGGTCGAGCGGCACCAGGTTTAGGCCACAGCCCGACACCTCAATTAAAACACGTAACCGAGGCTTAGTGTAGGGCCACGGCTTTGGGTCGTATTGATTGAAAACTGATTTTGGACGCTAACTATTCGCGACGCGGTTGCGTCCGATGGGGATATTAGAAGGGGATCGTGTTTACCGTGTCGTACATTCCTTTGACCGCGACACCCAGTGAGCCGACGGATGATGCAACGACCACAGCGATCAATGCGCAGATCAACGCATACTCGATCATCGTGGCGCCTTCATCACGCTCTGCAAACATTCCCAGAATCTGACTCACGTTATTCCTCATAGTCTTTCGCGAATTCATTCTATCCACCCTAATAAACCACATTTGTTGGGGGAACTCAATGAAATAAAAGGCTGAATATTTGTTTCAAATTCAATAATTATTATTTCTTTAGGGTATG
Organism: Alphaproteobacteria bacterium; assembly: GCA_046290575.1. Classification (GTDB taxonomy): domain Bacteria; phylum Pseudomonadota; class Alphaproteobacteria; order SMXS01; family SMXS01; genus JANQQJ01. The sequence goes on from JBKAGX010000001.1 coordinate 1,082,095, forward strand.
GGTAAACTGTTGTTGAGGGGTTAGAGTGCCTGCAATACCCTTGTGGACAGACGGGACGCGTGACTGGTCAGGGCCCAAAGCCCGGCTGAAACGGCGTCTTCTAGGTGTTGGTGGAGCTGAAAGGACGTGGCTTCAGTGAAAAAGGTTCAATGGAGTGACGAGCGAGACGGGGCGGCCGGAACCGGCTGGCCGGGGGCGGTGGCAGTAATCCTGCCACTCATGGTTCTCTTGACGGCGTGTGCGTCCGGCAACCCAGCGCCACCGGCAAGTCAGGCACCGCAGCAATTACCGCCAGCGCAAAACATGTCGGTATCTCTCACCCTGGCCGAAGCATCCGAACGCTCGGGGGATCTCGTTTCTGCGGCGACCTACTACGCCCAGGCCATCGCAGAAGGTAAAGGCGGCGCGCGCCCTTACGTCAGGCGCGGTGAGATTATGCTTGAGATGGGTCAGCCCGAAGCAGCGGCAGCCGTTTTTGACGACGCCTTGGCGGCAGGGCACGATCACACCCAAATTCACCGCGGTTTGGGCCGGGCGCTCGCCTGGCTCGGCCAGGGAGAGGCGGCGCGCAAAGAGTACGAGATTGCGCTGGAGCGGACTCCCGAAGACGTTCAAACGCTTAACGGTTATGGTGTTGTCCTCGATATGCTGGGGCGGCATGCCGATGCGCAACAACGGTATCGGGAAGCCACGGCGCTTGCGCCAAGCAATCTATCGGTTCGGAACAATCTGGCACTTTCCTATGCTTTGTCGGGCAATCTTCCGGAAGGAATCGCCATCCTGGAGTCCATTGTGCAGTCGGGTGTTTCGAACGCGCAGCACCGGCAGAATCTGGCGCTCCTGTACGGGCTTTCGGGCGATCAGGACGCAGCGGAAAGGCTTGCCCGGCGGGACCTCGAAGCTGATCAGGCAAGCAAGAATCTCGAGCTTTATTCCAACATGCGGCATCTCTTTTCCGGACAGGGTGATGGTACGCCGAAAGCAGCATCCGTCGTGGCGGCGCCAAGCCAGCCAGCGGCGGGCGGGGTGCCGTCTGATGCCCCACCAGCGGTAACCTACGTTCGGGAACCGGTGGTGACGGAACCGCCCCTTGCCGTCGATGAATCGAACGCGGAGGCGGACGCCGCGGCGGTGCCCGAGGGGCCATCGGTCGCCCCTGAACCTGCTCAGCCCAAAGCCAGTGCTGAAGATGCCGAGATCATACCGGTATTGGTCGAGCCCGCCCCGCCGTCTGATGGTGGAGCACAGACAATTGCGGTTGAAGTCGTACCCGCCGATCCGTCTGAGGCTGATGCACAGATGATCGCGGTTGAAGTTGTACCCGCGCAGCCCCCTGGACCGGCTGATGCCAGTATCGAGGGCGTGGAAATTCCGGTTGATGGCGTCGGCACGCTACGGTCGTCGCCTGAAGGTAATGAGCCTGTCCGGGAGATTTCGATCGAGGTCATCGACGAACAAGGCGCCATAGAAATTCCCATCGACGGCGCCAGCGGTGCAGCAGCAGACGAGTCCGATCTACCGCCGGGAACGATTGTGCGCCCGGTCGGCTCCCCGTCTCCTGCGGGCGGCTCTTCCGATGCCGTCAACAATGTTGCCTCTGCTTCAGCGATTTCGGAACGCGTACCGCCCGAAGCCGGAGACTGGTCCATTGAGGCAGGGCCGTTTGAAAAGCGGTCTGAAGCTGAACTTCTCTGGCGTGAGATTCAGTCACGCCAGGTGCCGGCGGCAAGAGATGCAGAACATACTGTCCAGTCTTCAGCTTCGGGTTTTCGACTTCGGGTTGGTCCAATCCCGGTCTTCAATGACGCGCGTCAGCTTTGCGCGATGATTGAAGGCGGTGCACCAGGTTGTGCTGTCAGACCCTATTGACCAAATAGGGCATGGGTCCCCGCGGTGACGTTTGCCACGGGGCTCCGGGGGTCTTACTTGAAGGTATTCAGGGAGTTGATGATCGCCGGGCCGAGCAGAACCGCGAACAGGCAGGGCAGGATAAACAGAACCATCGGGATCGTCAGTGTGGCCGGCAACCGCGCAGCTTTTTCTTCTGCGCGCAGGAGGCGGGCTTCACGAAAATCGTTGGCCAGTACGCGGAACGACTGCGAGATCGGTGTCCCATAGCGTTCGGTCTGTGCCAGCGTGCTGACAACAGACTCAATGGTTGAAATGCCGGTGCGCTTCACCAGATTGGTTAGCGCTTCCATTCTATCGGGCAGGATATTGAGCTCCACGGAAGTCAGACTAAGTTCATCTGCGACTTCAGGGTGAGAGCGGCCGACCTCGCCTGCGACACGGTCGAAGGACGCGTCCAGGCCCAGGCCCGCTTCTGTACACACAACCAGGAGATCGAGGGCATCGGGCAAGCCCCGTTCCAGCTGAACCCCGCGTTTCTTCGCGCGATGAGAAAGCAGCAGATCTGGCAGGGCGAAGCCCAGAATGACCGATAAGGCCAGCGTACCACCCCAGGCGATCTCGTTCATTTCACGGACACTGTCCACCGTGTAGTAGCTGACCATCGCGATACCAAACATCAGAAAAGGCCCGATAAGCTTGGCGGCAAAAAAGTAACCCAGTGCTTCTTGATTCCGCCAGCCAGCCTGAGCGAGGCGTAGCCTCGCGGCCTCGGACGTTTCGGCGCTGGCTCGACGCATCTCTATGGATAGCGAGTTGAAGATGGTTTTGCGCTGCTGGAATGTAACCTTGGCTTTTTCTTCGGTCTTCTTGGCATGGCGGGCGCGAACATGATCGCGATGCGCTGCCATCGCCTTCATCCGGGCCCGCATCGGATCCTTTTCGATAAGGGATATCCAGATAAAGATCACAAGTGCCAGGGTCAGGAGGGCCGCGCCAATCGGCACCACCTGAACCAGGGACAGTGAACTGATGAAAGCAACCGGGGTCAAAAGTCGAACCTCACCATCTTGATCATAACTCCGAAACCGATGGCCATCGATGTACCGGCAAATGCGAGCACTTCCTGACCTGACGGATCCGAAAACAGAACGCCCATGTAATCCGGGTTGAGGACAAGCAGGATGCCCATAACGACGAAGGGAAGGGCACCGATGATCATGGCCGACGCGCGTGCTTCAGACGAATAAGCGCGGATTTTCAGGTGCATCTGTTGCCGCGAGCGCAGCAGCCTGGCCAGATTGCCCAGAGACTCGCTCAAATTACCGCCCGTTTCACGGGTGATGGAAAGCGAAACGGCAAGAAAGGCATAGTCCGTCAGACCAAGCCGCTGAACCGAGCGGTTCAACCCCTCCTCCATGTCGATACCAATCATCATCTCATCGCTGATTTTCTTGAACTCGACAGCAGCAGGGCCCTTAAGATCGCGGGCAATGGCGTGGATGGATTCGCTGACCGGCAGACCGGACTTCACGCTGCGTACGATCAGCTCGATCGCGTCGGGCAAGTCGGTCAGGAATGCTTTCGCGCGCCGCGCCCCACGTGAGCGGATAACAATGGTGGGCAAAGCGACGCCGACCAGCAGGCCGACGGCTGCTGCTGCCGTCAGGGGCAGTGACGAGAACATCAAGACCCCTACGGCCACGATGATCGCGATACCTGCAATGATGCCGGCCAACGTGCCTGGACCCCAGTCGAAGCCGGCGCGTTCCAGCCGCAACCGAACAATGTTCAGATCGGGTGCGAGAATGCTGAAGCGGCTTTCCTGCGGTAGGAACTTCGCTGCCCCCTTTTTCTTTGCGCGGATATTGGCCGGGGTGGACTTGTTCTTCTGACGGGTAAGCATCGCGTCAGGGGCTTCGAGCAGTGCGACCTTCTCGATCCGTTTGCGGATCTTCCGATCGTCCGATGACCCGTAGGCCATCAGGAATGCCGTCGGGACCAGCGCAAACGCGCATAGTCCGAACACGATCTCCGGGTTATTGAGGAGGACCTCCATCAATGGCCTTCCTCCAATGCCGCAAGCAGGGACCGGTCGAGGCCAAAATGGGCTGCCGTTTTCAGGAAATGCGGCCGCAAGCCGGTATAAGCAAAGTTACCGACAAGCTTGCCATCGCGCAGCTCACCGGAATGCTCGAAATTATAGAGGTCCTGCATCAGGATGACGTCGCCTTCAATGCCGACGATTTCGGCCACCTGAACAACACGGCGGACACCGTCGCGCATACGTTCGATCTGAACGATCATGTCGATCGCGTTGGCGACCTGAGTGCTCAAAGCGCGTTCGGTCAGTGAGAACCCGCCCATTGAGACCATGTTTTCAAGTCGGATCAGGGCCTCGCGGGCAGAGTTGGCGTGAATGGTGCTCAAAGAGCCATCATGGCCGGTGTTCATCGCCTGAAGCATATCGATGGCTTCAGCACTCCGGATCTCACCAAGGATGATCCGGTCAGGGCGCATACGCAGCGCGTTCTTCACGAGATCGCGCATGGTGATCTCGCCCGTACCCTCGATATTCGATGGCCTGGTCTCAAGGCGTACGACATGCGGCTGCTGCAATTGCAGCTCTGCCGCGTCCTCAATGGTGACAATACGTTCGCCTATATCGATCATGCGCGACATTGCGTTCAGCAAGGTGGTCTTACCGGAGCCGGTACCGCCTGAAATCAGGATGTTCAAGCGCGATGCCGCAGCAATCTTGAGAACCGTTGCCATGCTCTCCGAGATGTTCTGGGTGCGGATCATCACATCCAGGGTGATCTTCTTTTTCGCGAACTTACGAATGGAGATCGATGTCCCGTCAAGCGCCAATGGCGGGGCGATAATGTTGACGCGACTGCCATCGGGCAACCGGGCGTCGACCAGGGGAACTGATTCATCGATGCGCCGGCCAACCCGGCTAACGATCCGCTGCGCCACGTTCATGACGTGCGCATTGTTTCGGAACTGAACGTCGGTCAGCTCCAGCTTGCCCTTGCGCTCGACAAAGATCTGGTCCGGGCCGTTGACCATAATGTCGGTGACGGCTTCGTCTTCCAGAAGCGGCTCAAGTGGGCCAAAGCCCACCATCTCATCGACCAAAAGCTTGGTAAGCTCCTGGTGTTCGCGCTGGCCCAGGACAATTCGCCGCTCGATAAGAATTTCGCTTACAAGGTCGCCGAGTTCTGTCTGCAGTTCTTCCCGCGACATCCGCACGGCGGCAGAGGCGTCGATGCGGTCAAGCACGTCCGCCAGCATGTCATCGCGGTTGGAGATCTGCGACCCTCTGGTCGCGTCTGTCCGCGCGGTCGTTGGCATGGTCGCCATGTCGTCGCTCTCACGCTCCATCACGGAGGTGTCGGCGGGTCCGGTGGATACAATGGCCCCCGGCGCGGGTCCTTTGCGCGGACCCGGACTGTCCGGTTCAGAATTAGGACTGCGGCGGCCGAACATCGACTAACCTTTAAGGATGGACTTAAGGAACGACTTGCGCTTGTTCTGACTTGAAGGGCCAGGGCCCGCGATCCGCTCTGCCAGCTTCTCGACAACCTTGGAAGCATCGCTGCGGGTCTCTGACAAAGGCTGCCCCAGATTGGCGGCGCGCATGATTGTATTCGGCTCGAACGCGATGCTGTAGTCCACTTTGCGGGCGACGCCTTCTTCAAAGTCCGACAGCGGAATCTCCGCTTTGGGATTTTCACCCACCTTGTTGGCAACCAGGATAATCTGGCTGCCCGCATTGCTGCTCTCGATGAATTTAAGCAACCGGACAGTATCGCGCATGCCGGCCAGGGACAGGTCGCTGACGATGACCGTGGTGCCCGACGTCTGGATGGAGCGCGCGACCATGTCGGATGCGTTGCGCGGCAGGTCCAACAGGACATAGTGAAACTTCGACCGCAGCTCGCCTATCAGCGTATCCACCGCGTGCCGCTCGCCGCCTTGAAAGCTATCCGTCAGCGCTTCTTCGCCGCCGATCACGAACAGTCTGTCGCCGCAGGGCGTCATGACCCGTTCCAGGAAGAGCTGATCAATCCGGTCCGGTTGGCGCAGGCCGTCAGCCAGCCCTTCGGTGGCCTCTGCACCCAGGATCAAAGCGAGATTACCGAAATGCAGATCCATATCGATCATGCTGACCCGGCGTTTTGCGGCCTGGGAAATCTGCCAGCCACAATTTGCTGCCAGTGTCGTCGCGCCCGCGCCACCGCGGCTGCTGATGAACGATACGGATTTACCCAAGCGGCCCATTGAGGACAGGCTCGCGCCCTTGTCATCCATGGAACTGACGGACCGAAGCAGGTTTTCCTTGTCGATCGGTTTAACCAGATAGTCGGTCGCGCCCATGCTCAAGAGATCTCGAAACAGGGTCACGTCGTTCTCTGTACCCATCGCGATCAGCTTGGTGCCCAATTCACAGACGTCCGCCAGCTTGACGATATCGTCAAGCGGATCTTTCGATTGATCGACGTCGACCACCAGCAGGCTGGGTGACCTGACCTGTTGCAGGAAGCTACGTGCCTCTTCGATGGACCCGCGGCGGACCGTATCGTCCGGCAGCAGCAATGATTCCGCAATTTCGCGGATCACACGCTCGGACTGGTCGTCGGTAACGAACGCCAGAAACGGATCGCGCTGGGCAGCGGCATCTTCGGTTGACAGAGGTGTGACTTCCACGGCTCTTAATCTCCCTGAAGGCTAATGGACTCGCCCGAGCTGACAGGCTCTTTCACTTCGCCGCGATAGTAGCGGCCAACGGCTTCTGCCTCGCGAATGCCTGTTGCAGGACCGGTCACCGGATTGCCGACAAGATCGCGAGGATCGGCGATCATGAGGCCGAGATTGCGCTCGTTAGAGCACCCGAGCGGGCGGGCGCCGACCGGTTCGTTGAACCAGTCTTCTCGGGTTTTTGCTGCTTCGATGCCGCAATCGGGCAGGACAACCTGATACCGCTGAATGGATACGGTGAGGCCATCGGAACTGGTCGGTGTATCGACCAGGTGAACGCGGCTGGAAAGATAGCCGCCCCTGATGAAGGCACTTCTGAGGTTGCCGGCGATCCGTGCGGTGCGCGACGTATTTTCGCCCAAGCCCCGTGTCAGCGATGTACGGATTTCAATGTGATCCCCATATTCTTTGCCGCTGGCGGCCAGAAAGCGGTTCAACTCGTTGATCTGGGTGCCCGAGATATCAGCCTGTCCCGGCGCCAGGTCGATCCGCAGGTCTTTCTGGGTAACGTCAACAGAGGTGCGTTCGGGCGGATCATAATATCCATCGCGGGGCGGGAAGTAGCCATCGTCATTGCCGGCGCAACCGGCCAGCAGGGCTCCCAGCAACAGGCAGGACGCGATCTTCGTGCGAAAACCGAAATATGAATGCATTGTTGTCACGGTCTTTCTCCTTGCCTTGATGCTCTAGTCGACCATGAAGCCGACGGGGCCGCTGAGCTTGCGGTTCGCAAGTTCGGCTGACTCGTCGCTGTTCGGTGCTGATTTCTTCAGCTGGGAGACAAGCAATCGTTCGAACTGCTGATCGCCAGCCGGATAATCGGTGGGACCAGAGGGTTTTTCTCCGGCACCGATCGGCCGTACCAGATAGGGGGTGGCAATGATGACGAGCTCGGTTTCCTCGCGCTGAAAGTTCTTCGACTGGAACAGCTGCCCCAGCACCGGCACGTCACCAAGACCGGGCACCTTGTTGATGTCGTGCGTTTCGCGGTTCTGGATCAGGCCGGCAATTGCAAAGCTTTGCCCGCTTGCGAGCTCAATCGTTGTGTCTGCCCGGCGGGTTGACAGGCCGGGAATCTGAATGTCCTGCAGGACGATGGCGCCGGCCTGGCTCAGTTGGCTCACCTCGGGCCGCAGCCGCAGGCTGATCCGGTTGCTCGACAGAACTGTGGGCGTGAAGGACAGGCTTACGCCGAACTCCTTAAACGCGATCGCCACTTCGTTGTCGTCCAGACCGACAGGGATGGGAAATTCACCACCGGCCAGGAAACTGGCGGTCTCGCCGGACACAGCGGTCAGGTTAGGCTCGGCGAGGATGGAAATCAGGCCTTCGCGCTCAAGCGCATCGACCGTCGCTTGCAGCGTTGCCGGGCCAATTCGTTGGCTGATGATCGCGGTATTCGCTTCGGCCTCAAGGGTGATGTCGGGCCGGGTACTGAAGATGTTGAATTTGGTCTTCTCAGGAATGGCGAGGCCGGTGAGGGGATCAATGTCGGTCAGATCCTGAGCACTCCACGTAACACCCAGCAGGCGCAGCACCTCGCGGGAGACTTCGGCGAAACGAACACGCAGATTGACCTGTGTTGGCGCTGTGACGGACAAACGGTTCAATACGGTCTCGTTTTCGCCGGCAAAACTTTGCACAACCGCCGCAAGTTGGGCAGCGGTCTGGGGGTTTTCAACTTCGCCTTCGATCACGATGCCGCCTTCAATCGACCGCACCCGCACATCGGAATCAGGTGCGATTGACCGGATCATAGGCTGCAGGCGGGATAGATTGTGAGTGACACGGACCGTGACATTCAGAAGCGGCTTGTCGTCGGAATCAAGAACGTAAAGGGTGGTCTCTCCCGACTTGCGGCCGAAAATAAAGATCGTGCGCTGAGACCGCGTTTCAACGTCGGCAATAGCGGCATCGGCGACGAAAACGGTTGCGGCAGGCCTGTCGACTCGAAGGATTTTGCCCTTCTGGAGCTCAATCTCCAGGACCTCGCTCGAGGCAAGAACATCAGCGGCTTCCGCGCGCGGCGTCAGGCCCAGAACCAGCATCAAGAGCAGGATGGCGGCGAGGAAGACCTCTATCATCCCGCGAAGCAGGCCTGGTCGAGACGTGTTATGTGCTCGAGGAGCAAAAATCATGGTGTAGTCCTCCGTTAGGCCCCAAGCCCTTGGATTTATTATTTTTCTGCGCCACCGCCCCGAACGACTTCGGGAACGAGAGACTGTTTGGTGTCACTGGGTGCTGTCAGGGCGACCGAGGCGTGGTGGTCCCACGTCGCCCCTCGCCGTACGGTCTTGTTGCTCCCCTGGATGCTCCGAAGGCTCATTGAAAGCCGGCCAAGCTCACCGGACAGAGCCAGGATCTCGCCCTGCCGCGGCGTCACCTCAAGAGTGGCTGTCCGCGCGACGGAGGGATCTTCCGGGTCGCCGCTAACCGACTGATCGAACGCAATCACACGGATGTCGGAAAGAATGGTCTCGCTCGCATGCCGGCGCACCGGATCGCCTTCGATGGTCTCAAGCTCAACCTGCTGCGTCAAAATGACGTCAACACGGTCACCCGGCAAAATCAGGCCTGCGCCACCGGCAGCAGCTGAAACGGGAATGGACACGGCTCGCTTATCCGGGTCCAAAATGGCCGCAAGGAAGCCCCGGTCACCCGGTTTTACGACAGCGCCGGGAATGATGGGTTGGCCCTCTGCCAGGCCATAGCGCACGACGCCACCGAGGACGTTTTCTTCGGCTGCGTCTGCGACCTCATCAGGCGCGTCAACATCCTTTTGGAAATAGGTTTCCGCCAGATTTTTCTTCGGCCATTGCTGCCACTGCAGGTGGGATTCCTTGATCAGAACGCCAGGGCTGAGGTCTGCTGAAGCGGTGAGAACGTGAACTATGTCTTTGTCCTGTGCCACTGTCGCGACGACGACCGGTTCGGTCCCTACCTCTTGTCCAGCCAGCCAGGTCCGGGTGAAGAAGATCACGCCGATGACCAACATGATGTTAACGCCTAGAAGCAGTATAAAGCGTGCGCGCATGGTCGAATGCCTCCGTTAAACGCCCCCAAGGGCGACAAATGATCCACCGACCGCAATCGCCATGCCGTACGGCACGGTTGCGACGGTGTTCTTGGCTGAGCCGTCTGCGTGAACGCGAATACGGTGAGTGATCAGCACACCAAGTGCGACGACCCCACCAGCCATTGTGACGTAGAAAGCCAGGGGAAGAGCCCCATCAAGGCCAGCCCAGAGGGCTACGGCAGCGATCAGTTTTGCGTCGCCACCACCCAGCAGGTTCAATTGAAAAAGGACAAAACCAATAAGCAGATAAAGTGCGCCGGCGGCGATGCCGCTTAACGGGTCGCTGTATCCGGCTGCTGCATAAACAATGTAAAGGCCGACCACGGCTGCCGTGGCGGAATGTGGGATAACCCGGCGGCGGACATCCTCAACGGTGCACCAAATAAGAGTGCCGATGAAGAGGACAAGCAAGGCAGCTTCGAGGAAAGCGATGTCTGTCATGTCCTTGTCCTGGTTTCGGGCGTTGGTCGTGGTTCTTTGAAGTCGAGAAGGTCACGGAACGGCAGGGTGGGAATGAAAACCACTCAGTGCTGAAGGGAGCCGAAGCAGTTGAGTAATTCTCGTTTCCCTCCCTGTCGTCCGGTCCTGAGCTCCGGGAACTGGAATGTCAGGAAAGTTGTGACCTCTGGCGTTAGAGCTGGTTGGTCACGTCTTGGAAGGTGTTGGTCAGGCCGCCCTGAAGGCCCTGCAGGCCAGCAACCAGAACAACAGCAATCAGCGCTGCGATCAGGCCATACTCGATCAGCGTCGCGCCGTCGGTGTTGGCCATGAACTTGTTCATCATCTTTTTCATTTGGTTTCTCCAATCCTTGGTTTGCTTGCGTCGACCCCGGTAACGAATGTCTTCGTCTGCGATCAACGCTAAGTAAAAAACCATATGGGAAAGTATTAATCAAAACCTTTTTATTAAGAAAAAGATAAATAAAAATTGAAACAAATTTTTTATTTCAAATGTTGAAGTAATAAATTAACTATAAAATGTGAAATATTCACCTATTGGGCGGCAGGGCCCGGTTTTCTGGGCCATTTGCCGCGTGTTGTGGGCTGTCAATAAGGGGCTTCGAGGGTTTTCGGGCATCTTTGAACGGAGTCAGGCGGTCAGTCCTGCGCGTTGCCGCGCCGCTCGTTTCTTTGCACTGCCTGTTGCCGCGGCCACACAGAGCTCTTTTTTGGTGCTTCAGAAAACGAATATGACTCGCCAGGAAGGCGCAGTCCCGTGCTCTGGACAGCGGAACGCCGCCACCGCGCCCGTTTGGCCGGCAATGCTACTTTGCAGAGATGAGTGTGGTGATCTTATTCAGGCGGTGCGGTATGGCGCGCGGAGGACCAGAAGCCTTCAAGTTTTGTCAGGGCTTCGCGGCTCAATGCCATGTCGTCGCCGGATAACAACCCGTCTTCAAGCTGCTTGGCGTGCCATCCGAACAGGGCTTCGAGCCGGGAACATATTTCCTGTCCCTTTTCCGAGCTACGGACGTGAAAAGACCGTCGGTCATAGGGAGAGCGCGTCTGAACGACATATTCGTTCTCGACCATCTTCTTGATATTGTAAGAGACGTTGGAGCCAAGATAGTAGCCCCGCTCAATCAGTTCACCCATGGGAAGCTCGCGCTCCCCAATATTGAAAAGGATCATCGCCTGCGCGGCGTTGAGGTCACGGATTTCCAGCCGGTCTATCTCTGCCTTGATGACATCAAGACACCGGCGGTGAAGACGTTCGATAAGACCAATCAGGTCGGCATAGGCTTCGCTCACGCAGCCGCTCCCTTCGTTGCGCCGCTTTATTGTTGCTTAGATGACAGATTGCAGGTTTACGCCGCCAACGCAAGCCCACCGTGCTGTTTCCTCTAAACTGGCGGTGTCTGGGAGCGGTGTCTAGGAAGAGGCGCGTTTGCGGCGCTCCTCCGCGTTGAATATCTCGACACGGTTGGGGCCGGCTTTTTTCGCACGGTAGAGCAGGGTGTCTGCGGCCCGCAAAACGTCCCGCAGTTCTGAATCCGGCGTCATCTGCGTCACACCGCTGCTGAATGTCAGGCAAATCGTCACGTTTTCGCGGTCGATAGACAGGCTTCTCACCGACGAAGCGATGCGCTCTATGGGAACTACAGCGTCGGATACCTTGGTTTCCGGCATCAAAATAGCGAACTCGTCGCCGCCGATACGCGCGACAATGTCCACTTCACGCAGGTTTTGCATGATCATCTTCACAAAAACCCGCAGGACTTCGTCACCGACCAGGTGGCCGAATGTGTCGTTGATGCCTTTGAAGCCATCGATGTCGAGAATTGCCAGCGCTGCCTCACCGCCGAAGCGTGCTGCGCGGCGGAGTTCTGCCTGAGCGACGGATTCGAACCGCCTCACATTGACTGCGCCGGTCAGCGCGTCGGTCTCTGCCAAGCGCCGGAGTTTGTTTTCCGTACGCTTATAATCTGTGATGTCGACCAGAATCCCCAGCACTTCAGTGACCGGGCCGTTGTTACCGGGAAACGGTTTGCCGGCAACTTTTACGTAACGAATGCTGCCGTCCGGCCTGATGATACGGGCGTCAAGGTGGAAATCCTCGCGCCGGTCGATGGCCGATCTGAGACACTCGTTCAACAAGTCGCGTTCGTCGGCGTGAAATGCGGAAAGCGCTTCGACCCTGTCGATTTCATTCGGGTACAGCCGGTATCCGTATATGCGGTAGATTCGGGGCGACCACTGAAATCTGTCGGTGTCGGCTGATAAACGCCAATATCCCACCTGGCCGACGTCTTCGGCCATACCTACCAGATCAGTTAGCTTGTCCTGGTCCAGATCAATCAACAGTTTTCTCTCTGATCGGTAAATGGTTATGTGAGGCTGTTGAAACAATGACGTGCTGCAGTGCGTTCATATATCTCCGGGGCGCAAATCGGCCCGAAGAGGTGAGAGAATCTGTCTGGCTTTCTGTCATCTCAAGAACACGCTTCAATTTAAAATGGAACCGATCGCCCCGTATGTTTGTTAAGGTTGTGCAAGTGCCGTCTATCCGTCTGCTGAAACACGACAGTTCCGTAAACTGAGCTAGAGATTATGCATTCTAAACGTCAGTACAAATCAATTTATTTGATCCAAATTTTAGAAATAGTAACAGTCTCAGCTACTATTAATTCTATGAAAAACTTGAATATTGATTTTTGTCTTGTACAGTCGGGCGCCGTCAGTATTGGCGCCAAGGGCACCGCCATCTGGACGGTTTGAAAAATGAAACGCAACCGCTACAATGGATCCAGGCCGGTAATCTTGCTGCAGCGTGTCACGATATCGTGGCGCAAATGGGGCAGGGGGAATTCTAAGTGACAGACAAGTCTCTGATTGTCATCGATGACGATGATTTGGTGGGCCAACTCGTTGTCGAGGCGGCGCAGCAGGTTGGTTTTAAATCACGCGCAGTTCAGGACTTTGAGGGCCTGAAGGACGCGATTGAAGGGGGGGACCCCGAACTCCTGCTGTTGGACCTGGTGCTTCCCAATGTCGATGGCATCCAGATGCTGCGCTATTTGGCTGACCGTGAATGCAAATCGAAGATATGGCTGCTCAGCGGCTTTGACCCTAAAGTTGTGCAGACCGCAGAACGTCTGGGTCTGTCCCTGGGCCTTACGATCCTGGGTGCGTTGACAAAGCCCGTATCGGTGACAACGCTCAAAGATGAACTGCGTAAACAACTGCGGCAGGCTGGGGACTTCACGCCGGAGGATCTGCAGCGGGCAATTGCCGACGACCAGCTTTTCGTTCACTTCCAGCCCAAGGTCCGTCTGGCCGGCATGGAAAAACAAGTAGACCCTGAACGGGTCTTGAGCCTTTCCATTGAAGGCGACCGGTTCGAGATCGTCGGTTTTGAAGCGCTTGCGCGCTGGCAGAACCAACATGGCGCACTGATCCCGCCGCCGAAATTTATTTCAGCAGCGGAAGACATGCAGATTATCGATGCGTTGACACAGTCGGTTTTCAGGCAGGTGATTCAAGAACTCGCGCAGGCCAAGAGCCGTGGCACGCGGCTTAATGTGGCTGTGAATATCTCGCCGGCCTTGCTGGCGGATTTGGATTTGCCCGACTATTTGGCGGATGAAGCGCTGGCCCACGGTGTCGATGCCGAACAGCTGGTGCTGGAGATCACGGAAAACTCAGCGGTCACCGAAGACCCGCACTTCATGGATGTATTGAGCCGCTTCCGGCTTAAAGGCTTTGGCCTCTCGCTTGACGATTTCGGTACGGGCTTTTCGTCGCTGATCCAGATCTATCGCATGCCCTTTACCGAGTTGAAGATCGACAGATCTTTCGTCAGTGAAATGGATGACAGTGACGAAGCGTTTACCATCGTCCAGTCGATCGTCAATCTGGGGCACAATCTGGGCATGAAGGTTTGCGCAGAGGGTGTGGAGACCGCGTCGGCTGCCCGCACACTTACCAATCTCGGTTGTGATTATGCCCAGGGCTTCTATTTCAGCCGGCCAGGTCTGCTGCGGGATGTTATGGAACCTATGAAGGCGGTCCCGGCGATGGACCTCTATGGCTAGCGCCATGTCGGGCAGGCGCGACGCTGAGATGCCTGCCGTTTTCAAGCTTGGGCGACACTTCCCGTGACATCGGATAAGGGCATTGGATCGGTTCTGTCCCCCCTGGGACGCAGCCGGCGTATAGCCGACGAGTTGATGTCGGCGCGCGCGCTGATTCAATTGTTCATCCGTCATACGCCTATCGCCATGGCGATGTTTGATAGCGAGATGCGGTATCTGGCGGTCAGCGATCGTTGGCGAAGCGACTATGGCCTGATAGATCAGGACGTCATTGGCCTCAGTCTTTACGACCTGATGCCGGATGCGGATACGATGTGGCGCAGCCTGCATGAACGGTGCCTGGCAGGGGAAAGCATGTCGTCGGAAGATGTCTTCCTGCGGGCCGATGGCCGGCGCGAGCGCATGCGGTGGGAGCTGCAGCCCTGGCATGGCGAAAAAGGTGACATCGGTGGCCTTGTCATGGTGACGGAAATCGTCACGGAACGCCGCAAGGTGGAGCAGGAAGCCCGCATCCGCGACGCGGCGATGGCGTCAGCGATCAGCCCGATGGCGATGTTCGATATGAGCGCCCAGACCACCTACGCCAATCACGCCTTTGCCGGTATGCTTGGCTATGAGATGGCTGACGATCTGGTCGGCCGCAGCCTCGACACCTATTGGAGCAGTGCGGATGAGGCGGCTCTGGTCTGGCAGACTCTGATGGATACGGGCCGCTGGATCGGGACTGTCGACGCGCGTGGGCATGAGGGTGCCCGCCGTGTGGTGCAGGTCTCGGCCAACCTTGTTCATTCCTCGCAGGGTGATCCCATTGGCGTCATGGCGTCTTGTGTGGATATCACCGCACAACGCCATACCGAAGCGGCCCTGAGTGAAACCGAACGGCGGCTCGCAAGCCTGATGGACAGTCTGCCCGGCGGCTTCGTTTTCCGGTGCCGCAATGATCTGTTCTGGTCCATGGAACTGGTGTCCAAGGGCTGTTTTGACGTGCTGGGCTATGCGCCAGAGGCGCTGGTAGATAACAAGGTCGCGGCTTTCGCCGATCTTGTGCACCCCGAGGATGAAAAGCGGGTTCGGGGCGAGATTCTCGAAGCCGTCAATCGCGCGCGGCCCTTTCAGGTCAGTTACCGGGTGGTCAGCCGCGGCGGCGATGTCAAATGGGTGATGCAGCAGGGCACGCCCCAATATGCCGAAAGCGGAGAGGTGTTGGCGCTTGAGGGCGTCGTCCTCGACATTACCGAGCGCGTGGTCGCCAACCGCAACATGGACCGCGAAAAAGAACGCGCGGAGCAATATCTCGACGTTGCGGCCTCAATCATTCTCTCGCTGGACCGACAGGGCAACGTCTCACGGTTTAACCGCAAGGGGACTGAGGTGATCGGGTTCACCGAAGCGGAACTGGCGGGCCGAAACTGGTTCGAACTGTTGGTCGATCCCGCAGAACAGGCGGAAGCCAAGAGCGCTTTTGCCGCCATCGTCGACGGCACGGGTGAGGACTCGCCTTATCTGGAAAACCAGATCCGCGACAAATCCGGCGGCAAGCGCGTGATTGGCTGGCATCTGACCCGCATCCGCGATGATAACGGCCGTGTTGTCAGCGTGCTGGGCTCTGGCGAGGATTTGACAGACCGCCGAGAGATCGAGCGGCAATTGCTGCAGGCCCACAAGATGCAGGCCGTGGGTGAGCTGACCGGCGGCCTGGCGCATGATTTCAACAATCTGCTGATGGCCGTGCAGGGCAATATCGAGTTTCTGCGTGAGGAAGTGGCCAGCGGGTCCGACGCGGAACGCTATGCGGATTCCGCGCTCAAAGCCGTCGGCCGCGGCGCGGAATTGACGCAGCGGTTGCTGGCTTTCTCACGTAAACAATTGCTGCGCCCGGCGCCCACTGCGCTCAATCGCCTGGTTGCCGACATGTATGAGCTGCTGAACCGGACTCTGGGCACCCATATCAAGGTTGTCACTGATTTGGCTGACGATGTCGGTCACCCGCTGGTCGATCCCGGCCAGCTGGAAAACGCGCTTATTAACCTGGCGATCAACGCGCGTGATGCGATGCGCGACGGCGGCACGCTGACGATCTCGTCGTCCAACGTCCACGTAAATGATGCGCTGGCGACGAGGCTTCGGGTGCTGGAACCGGGTGATTATGTGATTCTGAAAGTCACCGATACGGGCACAGGCATGCCGCAGGAAATTGTCGACCGCGCGTTCGAGCCGTTTTTCACGACCAAGGACGTCAAGAAGGGCAGCGGGCTGGGTCTCTCCATGGTCTATGGCTTCGTCAAGCAATCCGGCGGCCATATCGAAATGGAGAGTGAGGTCGGCAAAGGCACATCCGTGTCCATCTATCTGCCGCGCGCGGAAGCGGGCGCCGAACAGACGCCCGATCTTGATCCGGAACTGGCGGAAGTCCCGGGTGGCAGCGAAACCCTGCTGGTCGTGGAAGACGATGAGGACGTGCGCAGCCTGATTGTCGGCTCTTTGAAGGGACTGGGCTATGATGTACGTGACGCGTCCTCGGCCAGCGACGCCCGCTGGATGCTGCATGAAGGGCTTAAACCGGACATGGTGGTGACCGATGTGATGCAGCCGCGTGGCATGGACGGCATCGAACTGGCGCTTTCCGTGCGCAAAGATCTGCCCGGCTGCGCGATCCTGCTGGTGTCCGGCTATTCAGAGGATGTGCTCGAACGAAACGGCCAGCTCGACAAGCCGTTCCCGCTGCTGCGCAAGCCTTTCGGCCGCAAGGATTTGGCCAGCCGGGTGCGCGGACTTCTCGATGCGCGGATCACCTCGGTTGATATGCTTGGCTAGTCGTTTGTCATTCGGAGGTTATCAGTGCCCGGCGCCCGCTTGAAACAGCACCTCAAGGCCAAGCATTTGAACCGTATGCGTTGGATCACGCACCAGTACTCCCGACGCTTCGGGGGCGGAGACACCGGACCTGCCAGGAACTATTTCATCGATGACCGCTATGTCGCACAAGAAGAGGGCCGGTATTTCGATGCGATAGAGGAAGATGAAAGCTGGCAAGTCGAAGTCTACCAGCTTGCCCGGCGGATTTTCGATGACCAGGCGTGCAGGTCCGTGGCTGACATTGGCTGTGGTTCAGCGGCAAAACTCCTGCAGTGGTTTAAAGCCGAGAAGACCTGGGGTGTCGACGTCTCGCCGACCTATGACTGGCTGGTTGAAAACTATCCTGATCGGGAGTGGCGCAAGGCCGGTACTGCCGCTGATTTTACGGCGGATCTGGTGATCATGTCGGATGTTATCGAGCATGTGAACGATCCGATTGAACTGCTTGACTATGCGCGCAGCCTTGACCCCCGCTACCTAGTCATCTCCACCCCGGACAGAGCGCAGCTCTGGGATAAACAGGAGGCCCTCGGTCCGCCGTCGAACCGTGCGCATATCAGAGAATGGACGTTTAAGGAATTTGGTGCCTTCATGCGTGATCAGTTCGACGTTTTTGATCATCACGTCTCGAACTTCTCCCAGGCAACGCAGGTGGTGGTCGCGCGGCCCAAGGGAGCCCAGTAGACGATGATGCGCCATGAAAGCAATCGCCAGCTTGATGAACCGTTCCCGCTGCTGCGCATGCTTTTCGGCCGCAAGGATTTGGCCAGCCGGGTGCGCGGACTTCTCGATGCGCGGATCACGTCCGTGGATATGTTGTAGGGCTAAGAATTTAAGGGGAACGACTGTCACCCTATTCGTCCCTCAATTACTGAAATCCGACCACACCAAATTGAATTTCGGCAAGCGAAATACTACAATTTAAAGTAAGTGTATGTGATGAGTCGTAAGGCTGACGAGCTTCGTTAATCGATTCGGGCGCGGGGATGGCAACGCTGCAACTCTTGAGGAGAGACAGTATGTTTGCTTCAGTACGAACTGCAATGCTGGGGATTGGTGCCGTTTCGTTCCTCGGCATCGGGTTCGCGGCGGGGCCGGCCTCCGCCGGGACCGTCAATATCGACTGCTACTGCGATCCCGCGACCGACACGGTGCTGGTGAACGGGACAGAAAAATGGTGCCGGTGCGATGAGACGCAGGGGCTGAGTGGCTGGGCCACCAACGAGTTTCGGCGGCGCTGCAAAATCTCCGGCACCCACGTGAATTGGCCAGATCAGGCTGAGCGTGAGGGTGACCCAATTCTTGTCAACAGCATCCCAAAAGGTGTGACCTGCACTTATTCAACCTTTTGGAATAACGGCAGCGACTACTATGTGTTTAACGACTGCACCAACTGGAACACCACCACACGGCACGTAAGCATAACCACTTGGTGTTACAAAGATTGAAGGGGCAATCTTCCCGGTTGCGCAAACTCTTCGGAATTAAGGGGACAGTATACTTAACTCAGTTCTTTTACCTGAAGTGCGTGATTTAGACGTGGGTGAGTTAAGTATACTGTCCCCTTAATCTAATTGCGCAGGAGACGCGTTGGTCAGATTCCGGTGCACTGCTCGCCGATGCGGAAGATCCATGTGGTCAGGAGGCCAATGGCGTCACTGTCGTTCATCAGCGCGATCAGGAGTGACTCGGCCTCCGAAAGCGCGATGCGCGACGCCATGTATTCACCCTGATACGCATCGCAGTTTGAGTTCGGCGCCTCCAATATAACGACCAGAGTGTCGCACATGGCGGCCAGGCACACCTGCTCATTGCCCTTGCCTTTAGTGGAAATGCATTCATCGACCTCATTGGCGGCGCGGTCGAGGTTCTCGTTGCACTCGGCGGCTGCAGCGAACGGCAGCGAAAGCGCTGCCATAAGGCAAAATGTAAAAGCTAGTTTCTTCATGACGGATATTTCCCTCGCATGGTGTTGATCGGGCTTGTGCCCTGGGGTGGTGAATGCGCTGCGGACCGATAAATTGCGCCCGCATGATACAACGCATAGCTGTATAGTTCTAAAGTGACTAGAATATGGTGCCGTCAAAACCGCTTCGCTACTTCTTGGGCTCAAAATTTGTCAGGATTGTGAACAAAATTCGCCCAAATGAGGCGCTTTAAGCAGCTTGAAAAGTGAAGAGGCGTCAGGCAGAAATCCAACTGTGGGTGGAAAGTGATGCACTCTGGTTCATGCCTTTGCGGGGCGGTTGAGATTGAGGTCGCTGGTGCGTTTGAGCACCAACCTGAAGCGTGTCATTGTTCGCAATGCCGGAAGCAGTCCGGCCATCTGCTGTCGGCCGTCAATGTGCGGCGCACGGCGCTGCGGGTTCAGGGTGAGGACAAGGTCGCCTGGTATCGCTCGTCGGACAAGGTTGATCGTGGCTTCTGTTCGGTCTGCGGCTCGACCCTGTTCTGGAGACCGGACATCGAAGGCTATGAGTGGACCGCCGTCGCTATGGGGGCGTTCGACGGGCCGACCGGCCTGCATCTGAAGAAGCACACTTTTGTCGGCGACAAGGGCGACTATTACGACATCGCCGATGGTGTTGAGCAGAGCGAGGGGTATTAGGCAGCCGCCATCACAGCATGTTTGGTTGTCCAGCCAAGTCTAGTTTTCATCCCAAGCTTAGCTGGTAGTTTTGAGGGCAAGATTGGGTTTATTGAGAGCAAGGATGAGATTGGATTCGATCAAGTACGGTTTTCGAAATTTGATGCGATTCTCAGGCCGTGATTCACGTGGAATGTACTAGCCATATACGGGTCTGATTTTCGCGATCTACTTTGTTCTGGGACAGACGCTTTTGTTTCGGGAGTTGCTCAAGGCTGGTGAGAGATATCGGCAGTTCGTCGCCGACAATCCGGACTTGCCTGTTGTAAATCAGACCGGGACTGGGTTCTTGGAGCACAACGAGGAACGGCTGCTGGAATTGATGCCCGACATGGCAGCAATTGCCCTTGGCATGTCTGCAATTACAGTCCTGTTTGTTCTTTTGATTGCCGCAGCAACTGCCCGGCGTCTCCATGACCGAGGGAAGTCCGGCTGGTGGGGTGTTGCAATGATGCCTTACCTCCTTGTCGGCTTGGGAACCGCTTTCCTTGACCCCCGCCAACTTATTGAACTGGAAACAATAATTCTAATCGGGTGGGCCGTAAGTGGCGTCTTTTTTTCGGGTTTGTTGATCTATCTGATCGTACAACTTGCAAGCCGCGGGAACCACGGAGAGAATAAGTTTGGGCAGGTTCCTCAGGCCTAGCCGCCAATACCCCAACTAACCCTTTGCCACCCGGCACCCCGGCCCCTTAAAGTACGCTCCGAATTGCGGAAGTACTCAACAGGGGGAGAGTGAGACGGTGACATCACCCGTCGGCATTACATCTTTTGGCGCCTATGTGCCGCGTCTGCGGCTGGCCCGCGAAAACATCGCCAAGGCGCATGCCTGGGCATTGCCCAATTTGAAGGGCCTCGCCAGGGGTGAGCGGTCCATGTGCAATTGGGACGAAGATTCCATCACCATGGCGGTGGAAGCCGCCCGCGACTGCCTGACCGGGCGGGACGGGTCGGCGGTAGATGGGCTCTATTTCGCCTCGACCACCCTGCCGTTCCTCGACCGGCAGAATGCAGGGGTCATCGGCGCGGCCATCAATCTGGAGGCTGGTCTCTCGTCGCTCGATATTGCCGGTTCACAGCGCGCGGGAACTTCTGCACTGATCACGGCGCTGAAAGCCACCGGCGAGGGCGAAAGTCTGGTCGTGGCGTCCGATGCGCGCAAGGCGAAGCCTGCCAGCACGGACGAGATGCATTTCGGCCATGGGGCGGCAGCGTTTGGCGTCGGCAGCGACAATGTCATCGCCAAATGCCTGGGTAGCCACACGGTTACGGTCGATTTCGTCGATCACTATCGCGGTGAAGGCGAAGATTTCGACTATGGCTGGGAAGAGCGCTGGGTCCGCGAGGAAGGTTATCTGAAAATCGTCCCACAGGCGGTGAAAGGCCTGATGGACAAGGTTGGTGGTTCAGGCGATGACATCGCCCACTTCGTCATGCCCTGCACCATGCGCGGCATCCCTGGGCGGGTCGCCAAGATGTTCGGCATCGCCGATGACGCCGTCGTCGACAACATGGCCGGGACCGTTGGCGATACCGGCGCCGCACACGCGCTGTTGATGCTGGTATCCGCGCTGGAAACCGCCAAGGCCGGCGACAAGATCCTCGTCGTCAATTTTGGGCAGGGCGCCGATGTGCTGCTGCTGGAGGCGACAGAGGCGCTGGCCAACCTGCCGAAACGGGCAGGCGCAGCCGGGTCCATCGCCCGGGGCCGGACGGAAACCGACTATATGAAATTCGCGTCGTTCCAGAACAACGTAAAGCTCGACTTCGGCATGCGGGCGGAAACCGACAACAAGACCGCGCTCTCCATGGAATTCCGCAAGAAGGACATGGTCACCGGCTTCACCGGCGGTAAATGTTCGAAGTGTGGCACCGTGCAGTATCCTCGGTCGCGTTATTGCGTGAACCCGAACTGCCAGGCCTTCGACACCCAGGAACCGGAACCGTTTGCCGACAAGCCCGCCACGCTTATGTCATTTACCGCGGATTGGCTGTCCTACAATCCCAGCCCGCCCTTCTTTTACGGGCAGGTGAACTTCGACGGTGGCGGGCGGGCCTTGATGGGCTTCACCGACACCGACGCAGGACAGTTGCAAGTCGGGACATCCTTGAAGATGATGTTCCGGATCAAGGATTATGACGACGTCCGGGGCTATCGCCGCTATTTCTGGAAAGCGGCCCCCGACCTCAATGCTGAAAAGGAGGCCTGATCATGGCTCGAGGCATTCGCGATAAAGTTGCCATTGTTGGCATGGGCTGCTCGAAATTTGGCGAGCGCTGGGATGCGACCGCAGAAGATCTGATGGTCGAATCCTTCAACGAAGCGCTGGAAGACGCCGGTATTGAAAAAAGCCAGATCGAAGCGGCCTGGTTCGGCACCGCTTTCGACAAGGTGCATGTGGGCGCGTCGGCGCTGCCATTGGCCACCACGCTGCGGCTGTCGAACATTCCGATCACCCGCGTTGAGAATATGTGTGCGACGGGCACCGAAGCCTTGCGCGGCGCGACCTATGCCGTCGCCTCCGGCGCCTGCGACATTGCCATGGCGCTGGGTGTAGAAAAGCTGAAAGACACTGGCTATGGCGGCCTGCCCGCGGGGTCACGCGGGCCTCTGACCGACCTTTGGGTGCCCAATGGCTCTGCGCCGGGCAACTTTGCCCAGCTGGCCACCGCCTATTCAGCCAAGCACGGTGTCAGCGCCGAAGATTTGAAGGAAGCCATCGGCCATGTGTCGTGGAAGAGCCATCAGAACGGTGCCAAGAACGAAAAGGCGCACCTTCGCAAGCCGGTGCCGATGGAAACCATTCTGAACGCGCCGATGATCGCCGAACCGCTGGGCCTGTTCGATTGCTGCGGCGTGTCTGACGGCTCGGCCTGCGCCATTGTGACCACACCAGAGATCGCGGCCAGCCTGGGCAAGCACGACATCATCTCGATCAAGGCGTTGCAGCTTTGCCTGTCAGACGGGTCGGAAAGCGGCTTCTCCAATTGGGACGGCAGCCATTTCGCCACCACCCGGGTCGCGGCCAAGAAGGCCTATGAAGAAGCCGGTGTCGAAAATCCGCGTGACGAAATCAGCATGATCGAAGTGCATGACTGTTTCTCGGTCACCGAACTCGTCACCATGGAAGACCTCTACATCTCTGCAGAGGGCGAGGCGGTCAAGGACGTGATGGACGGCTTCTATGATGCGGACGGCCAGGTGCCGTGCCAGATCGACGGCGGGCTGAAGTGCTTCGGCCACCCGATCGGCGCGTCGGGCCTGCGCATGGTTTACGAGATGTATCAGCAGCTGCAGGGCAAGGCAGGCGAGCGGCAATTGGCTGATCCCAAGCTGGGCCTCACCCATAATCTCGGCGGTGCGCCGCACTCCAACGTCTCGTCGGTCTCGATTATCGGCCGGTTGAATTAGGCTCGAAGCTACTTCTCGCCTTTTTCGACCTTCCATTCGGTCTCGACGTTGCCGCCTTTGGCGGCTGAACTGCTCCCGGTGTCCGGCGCGGCAAACGCGATCTTGTTGTAGTAGAAGGCGACCTCTTCCGTCGGGCGGTCGTCGGCGTCGCCGGAGGTGCTCCTGCTTTTGACGAACTGGGTTCGGACCTGTTCGAGCACGTAGACGGTTTCCATCCGGCCTTCGACCTGTTGGGCGATGGTCAGTTTCGCAAAATTGGTTCCGTCAGTGAGCGCTTCCTGCAGCTTGGTGCTGGACTTGTCGAGTTCGCGCACCACGACCACGTCGCCAAGCGTCGTTTCACCGCGCGTGCGGCCTGCGGCGCTTGACTGGCTAGTGCCCATTGTCTGCAGCTTCGTGCTGGACTTGTCGAGCTCGCGCACCAGCACTGACCCGTCGTCCTTCAACGTGTAGGACTCGATCGGAATCCAGTCGGTGTGGTGGGAATCGCCGGTCGCCGCCGCTTCACCTTTAATGCCCTCGATCTTGAGGAAGTAGTCAACAGCCGCCTGTGCGGTGATTGGCAGCGCGGCCACTATCAGGGCCGCCATGAGTGTCACAATACGCATATCTGAGATCTCCCGGTTTCTCACACCCCCTTTATAAGAGTATAGAACAGGGCGGCCCTATCGCCATTTCATGCGCGGCAACATATCAATAACTGTTTGTCTTTAATGGTAAATTCCCAGGGGGAAATTTTCGGCGGATGGCGCTTGAGCGCTGTGGTTCAAAACTGAGCCTGATCGCTGAAGCGAAGGATTAGCTTACTGAGTTCCGGCTCAATCACGGCGGCTGCGGCTTTGTTGGGTGACATCCATTTCCGGCGGCGCAGTGCTTTTTCGGGCCAGTTTGAAACCGAACGGCGTACCCGCATCGGGTAGACTTGGACAAGGCAGTCGCCGCCGCCTTTCAGCTCCGCTTTCTTGTAGCTGTACTGCCCGATCTCGTCTTTAGAGACGCTGCCAAAGAGGCCCGCCTCTTCGAAGGCTTCTTTCTCTGCAGAGGCATGGGCCGACAGACCGCTTTCGATATGGCCTTTTGGGATCACCCATCGGCCGGTGTCGAGCGAGGTTACCAGCGCAAACTGCATCTTCTTCTTGCGGATGCGGTAAGCCAGGACCGCCGATTGCTGAATGGGCTGTCTTTCGTTCGGCATGATCCCCTCACCTGATCAGTATCCCACTATAGAGGGCATGGGGACGTTGGCATCGCGGACATCAGATTTGTCCACAGATAATCTCCGTTGCTGTGGATAAATTGTGGGAAAATGCGAACGGGTTGACGCATCCAGCGCGCGCTGGCGTATAGTCAGCAAACCAAAAAGGGGAGGGGATTTTCATGAAGGACAAGGTTGCGTTTATCACAGGCGGGTCGTTGGGCATTGGCCGGGCGACGGCGCTGGAGCTGGCACGTCAGGGCGCCAAGGTTGCCATCACCGGCCGCAATCAGCCGGAAGGTGACGCTGCAGTCGCCGATATCGAAGCCGCTGGTGGGGAGGCGCTTTTCGTCAAAAGCGACGTGTCATTCGAAGAAGATATCGAGCGGGCGGTGGCTGAAACGGTCGCCCGGTTCGGGCGTCTCGATGTCGCCTTCAACAACGCCGGGATCGGCGAAATCGCCGGACCGCTGGCCGATATGGAGGCCGAGACCTTCGACAGCATGTTCGGCGTCAATGTGCGCGGCGTCTGGCTGTCCATGAAGCATGAAATCCGCCAGATGCTGAAGCAGGGCGACGGCGGCTCGATCGTCAATTGCAGCTCGATCCAGGCGCATGTGGCGATTGCTGGATCGGGGCACTACACCGCCACCAAACATGCCATCGAGGGCTACACCAAGGTCGGCGCGCTGGACTATGCGGGTGACGGCATCCGGATCAACGCGGTCGCGCCGGGCGTAATCGCCGATGGCCGGTTGGGCGCCGGCGAGGCGCCGCAGGAATTTCAGGACTTTCTGCTGGCGAAGCACCCGTTGGGCCGCTTCGGCAAGGGCAAGGATGTTGCCGGTGCTGTCGCGTTCCTGATGTCGGATGCGGCCGATTTCATTACCGGTACGGTGCTGTTCGTCGACGGCGGCTATATGGTCGAATAGGACGGCCTATTCAGCGGCGGCGGCCTCCCGCTCAGCAGCCAGGTCGTGGGCGCGCCGGATCACATAGGCGCGAACGGCTTCTGCGTCCTCCTCGGTGATATAGGTGCCAAAGCCCGCCATGCCGCCTTGTGACATGGAACCGTCGATCACGACTTCCTTCCACAGCTTCTTGTCGTGGAGCATGGCGGAATAACGCAGATCCATTACGACACCCCCGGCAGCCGCACTGTCCCCATGACAGAACTGGCAGAAATGGTGATAGACCGACCGGCCTTCGGCCATGATTTCCGGGTCGGGGAGCAGCTCGGGCGGTTCCGGGTGCTCAAGCGGTTGCCAGGTCAACTCGGGCAACTCTTCGGTCGCACCCAGCTTGTAAGTCAGCACGCGCGACAAGGGCGGACGGCTCTCGTCCTTGACGAAATAGCCGGCGACCAGCGCATAGGCACCGCCCCACCCGGCCATCACAGTGACATATTGTTCGCCGTCGATCTCATAGGTGATGGGGGCGGCGACGATGCCGGTCTGGCTGGGGGATGACCAGACTTCCCTGCCGGTGGTGGCATCATAGGCGACAAAGCGCGCATCGGCGGTCCCCTGGAACACCAGGTTCCCCGCGGTGGTCAGCACGCCGCCGTTCCAGGGCGCGTTGTACTCCACGCGCCATGCTTCTTTCTGCGCCACCGGGTCCCAGGCCGAAAGATGCCCGTTGATTAACGGTTTCAAGGCTTTGCGTTGGGCCTCGTCATCCGGCAGGGCCGCCATCAGCGGGTCCGTGCCCTGGTTCCAGCGTCCCGGCCGGAACGCAAATTCTTCCGGGTCGGCATAGGTGGCCGGGATTTCGAGCGCGGGAATATAGACCAGCCCGGTGTCTGGATTAAACGCCATCGGGTGCCAGTTGTGCCCGCCATAGGGGCCGGGATGAACCACTGTGGGCCCGTCGGCATAGCGCGCTTCCGGCACCTCGACCGGCCTGCCGGTCAGTTTGTTGATGTTGCGCGCCCAGGTAACGTTGACATATTTGTCGGCGGAAATCAGGTCGCAGTTTTCCCGGTCCAGCACATAGAAGAACCCGTTCTTGGGCGCCTGCATGAGGACTTTGCGCGGCTGCCCATCAATCTCAAGATCCGCCAGGATGATATGCTGGGTGGCGGTGTAATCCCAGGTTTCACCCGGGGTGGTCTGGTAATGACAGACATACTCGCCGGTCTCGGGGCGCAGCGCGACGATGGATGACAGGAACAGATTGTCGCCGCCTTGCGGGCTTCTGATCCGCTGGTTCCAGGGCGACCCATTGCCGACACCGATATAGAGCAGGTCGAGTTCCGGGTCATAGGCCATGGAATCCCAGACGGTCCCGCCACCGCCATAGGTCCACCACTCGCCGGTCCAGGTGTCTGCGGCGGCTTCCATGATGTCGTTTTCAAAGCCCTTTTCAGGGTTTCCCGGAACGGTATGGAACCGCCAGATGCGTTTACCGGTCATGGCGTCATAGGCGGAAATGTAGCCGCGCACACCGAGTTCGGCGCCGCCATTGCCGATCAGCACCAGGCCTTTGACGATGCGCGGCGCGCCCGTGATCGTGTAGGGCTGCCTGCGGTCGATGGTATTGGTTTCCCAAACCTTCTCGCCGCTTTCGGCGTCCAGTGCGATCAACCGCCCGTCCAGCGAACCGACATAGACACGGCCTTTCCAGACGGCGACGCCGCGATTAACCACGTCGCAGCATGCATATACGCCCCAGTCTTTCGGCACCTCCGGGTCGTAGGTCCACAGCTTTTCGCCGGTGCGGGCGTCCAAGGCATGAACGACGCTCCAGGCGCTGGTCGTGTACATCACCCCATCGACGACGATGGGAGTCGCCTCGATACCGCGAATCTCGTCCAGATCCATATGCCACGCCAGGCCGAGTTGGGTGGCGTTCTCGGTCGAGATCGTGTCCAAAGGGCTGTATCGTTGTTCGGAATAGGTGCGCCCGTGCGACATCCAGTTGCCAGGCTCGTCATCGGCCGCCACAAGCCGTTCAGCGTCAACGTCTGCGGGGCCGCGTTCCTCGGCCTCTGGCTCAATTTTCGTCTCGGGTACCGGCACCGGATCTTCGGGGATCGGCGTTTCGACCGGGTCACACGCGGCGACCGCCAGTCCAAGCGCCAATAGTGCCGCTAGCCCAATATTCCGCATTCGTTCAAACATTCCCGTTTACTCATATTCCAGCCGCAGCTTAGCAGGAAAAAGGGGGCCTGCTATGGTTGAATCTGGTAGTTGGGACTGCCACCGAGCATCTTGCTCTGGCGCAAGGCCGGGTGAGGGATTAGCTTGCCCTCACAAACGACTTTTTTCGGGGGAGAATGATTATGGCGCCACAGCAGCGCATGGCGGTGACGCTTCCAGGCGGACCCAAGGTCTCAGATACCATCAAGCGGGTCCAATGGGCAGAGGCCAACGGCTACACGGATGCATGGTTCGGCGACGGCGGTGCGCCGGACGCGCTGACGACAGCAGCCATATTGGGCGCCTATACAGACACCATGCGGATCGGCGTTGCGGTCACGCCTGTCTTCACGCGGACACCTGCGGTGTTGGCCGCCACCGCCAATGCGATTGGGCAAGTGCTGCCCGGCCGTTTTGTCATGGGGCTTGGCTCCTCCAGCCACAACATGATGGATGGCTGGCATGGCGTGCCGATGCAGAAACCGGTCACCCGGGTCAGGGAAACTGCGATCATGGTGAAGTCCATGCTGGCTGGCGAAAAATCAAATTTCGATCTGGATACGCTGCACAGTCATGGCTATCGGCAGATGCCGCTGGAAAATCCGGTGCCGGTCTATATGGCGGCGCTGCGCGGCAAGATGATTGAGAACGCAGCAGAGTTCAGCGACGGGGTGATCTTCAATTTGTGGCCGATGGGCGCACTGCCAAAGATGATTGAACATGTGCATATCGGCGCTGAACGCGCGGGCAAAAAGGGTGAAGAGGTCGAGGTCGTCAACCGGCATATGGTGCTGGTGACCGACGACAAGGAAGCCGCGCGCGCCAAGTTCCGTGCAGCTTTCGCGCCCTATTACGCCACCCCGGTCTACAATAACTTTTTGGCCTGGGCAGGCTATGAAGACGCTGCGGCGGTCATCCGCGAAGGCTGGGCCGAACGTGACCGGGACAAGACCACCGGTGCGATTTCCGACGATCTTGTCGACGAGATCGCGATCATTGGTAGCCCGGAAGAATGTCAGGAACGGTTGCGCTGGTGCGCCCAGACCGGCATTCACACACACATCGTCGCACCGCTGGGCGGGGCAAGCGAAGAAGAAGTTGTGCGCACGTTTGAAGCCTGTACACCTGATAAAGTAGGTCTCTAGTCGCATCGGTGGCGGCCAGAGGTGTTCCGGAAGGAGCCATGTGAAAAACAGCCACAAGCCGGGGCGTATGCTGGGCAGCAAACGGGCGGCCTCTACGTGCGCCATAACCGTATGTTTGGCTGCGGCATACGCCATAGGTCTTGCGTTCGTGGCAGGCGCGTTCGAGGCAGATTACCTGGGCGATCCGGCGGGTCATTTCATGACCAGTCTGTTGGTCAAAGACTATCTTGCCAATGAAATGTGGACGTCGCCGCTGGCGTTCGCCATTGAACAATACATCCACTATCCGCTGAACCGCATAGGCCTTAATCCGCCCGGGTTCTATGCCTTTTCAGGACCCTGGATGCTGGCGTTCGGCGACTCACGTACGAGCGTCCTGCTCTTCCAGATTGCCTGGGTCGTCGGTCTTGCCGCCGTGGCCTGCAGAACTGCACAACATTTGGGGTTCGGCATCGGGGCAGCGTTGCTTAGCCTGTTGCTGGTATCGTTGCCGGCGGTCAGGCTTTCCTATCAGGACCTTTATCTTGATGTGGCGACGACGCTGATTGCCTGCGGGGCGTTGATCAGCTGGTACGCCTATTTGAACCATGGTCGGAATAGAGCCGCCTATTTGTTTGGGTTGTTTGCCGCGGCCGCTCTTCTGGTCAAAGGAACAGCGTTGTTCCTGGCGCTGGTCCCGGCTTTGAGTATCATGTTGACGCGCCGTTTCGATCTGCTGAAACGGCCGAGTTTCTGGATTTCTGCGGGCATTGTCCTTCTCATTGCCGGCCCTTGGTACATTCTGACGAGCGGGCTGATCGCGGAAGCGGCCCGGGATTTTGTGTCTCCTTGGACAAAATTTTTCGGCTATTTCTGGGTGCTTGTTAAAAACCTTGGGTGGGTTGGCCTGTGCCTGCTTTGCATCGGCTTGGGGGAGCGGACACGTTACGTTCTGGGGCAATCCCACGATACCGGTGCCAATACGTGGGCCGTCGTTCTGTCGGCCTTTGCGGCTGTGCTGTTGTTCCAGAGTTTCGCCCAGGTGGCCGCGCTGGACCGTTACATGGTTCCGGTTTTGGGGTTGGCGCTGTTGCTGATCTGGGCAGGTGCTGAAGCCGTTTTTAGGCTGGCCGTAACCCGATACCCCGCGTTTGGGTCCGGTTTGGCCCAGCGAGTTTTCGTCCCGCTGCTGGTTCTTGTTTCTATTGTTCCGGCGCTGGACTTGGCCCAGATGGCCCCCAGAATCGGCGCCGGTGACGTGGCCAGGGAAGTGGCCAGCTTGCTGCCGGAAACCAACCCCACCCTTCTGATTGGATCAAATAATGTCGGTGAGGGTGCCGTTACATCAGCCCTCGTATCACTCGACCCGGACCATTCTACCTTCTTCGTCATCAGAGGAGGCCGTCTATTCGATAAGGGCGGGATGATGGCGCATGACTACCAAGCCACTGTGACCGACGCCGATCAGGTCATGCAGTCCATAGATGCGTTGGCGATCTCGCTTGTTGTGGTGGACATGTCCGCGCCGTCCCAGGCGTTGCAACATAATCGCCTGCTGAAGGCGCTGGTCGAGGCGCGGCCTGAGCGGTTTAAAGTGATTTGGATGTCTAAGGATGATGGCCGCCCCGGCTGGAGGCCGATTTCCGTCTACCGCGTCGAGGGTGTTGATGGAACCGCACGGATCGATAGGCTGCGCGAGGTTCAGGCGCCCCATCGGCTTAGCATGTAGAAGTAGCGTCTGGCATCGGCGCGGGGGCCGTCGTAGTCTTTTGTACCTTGGAGGATGGGGAGATAGATCATGACCGATTTGACACTTGAACAACGTATTCAGCGGCTGGAAGACATTGAAGAGATCAAGCAGCTTAAGGCGGAATATTGCGCGTCTTGTGATGATAATCACAATGGACCGCGCATTGCTGCGCTCTTTGTCGAGGACGGTGTCTGGCATAGGCAGGACGAGGAACCCAACGAAGGGCGCCAAGCCATCACCGATTACATGAATGCCATCCGCAATGCGGGGTTTATGCGCAACTCTGCGCATATGGTGACAAACCCGCAGATCGAAGTGACAGGTGATACGGCCGTCGCCAAATGGCGGTTCACCATGATGTACACGGCCATGCTGCCCGGCGGCGGGCTGCAATACCAGCGCATCATCGGCTATTACATCGACGACCATGTGAAGGTCGACGGCAAATGGTGGTTCAAGGTGCTGCGGCCTTTTGTCGAGGAGGTCGACGCTTACCCGGTGGAGGCCAATAAGCTCGACGCTGCGGCCGAGTAGCACAGCGCGTTATCGCGGTGGCCGCGGCGTGCAGGCGTGGGTAAGCTCTCGTAGCGTATTGCAAAGCGCCATGGCGAATTCACGGGTCCCCGCCGGGCCGGCCAGCAAGCGGCTTCCCGTGCCGGCTTGTTCCAGATAGTGCGCCATGCGGCCAAGCCGGGAATCACCTGCACGCAGCCGCCGCCAGGCGGCTGTTGCCGCACCTTGGGAGCCAAATTCACCAAGATCGAGCATCCAGGACTCTTCGCCTGTTGTGGTGGGCATCTCCAGTCCGCCGGTATCCTGTGGCGATGTATTGGCCCAAGCCAGCCGCGGTGAGCAGTCCGGAGCAGTCCAGCGCAGCGTTGCACACAGGGCGTCAGCCTGGTCACGCGTCGCTACAGGCCCGGCGGAAAGCCGACTTTGCGACCCTGATTGTTCGAGGACTTCGACCATCCCTTCAAGCGCCTGGGCATGGCGCCCGGTAAGCGTGGCCCAGGCACGGGTTGCCGCGCGCGGCGAGCTGTAGGTGCCCAGATCGATCAACCAGGATTCGCTTGGGCCTTCGGGCACAGGCATCGCTTCCAGCCGGCGTAGTTCCGATTTGCGAACAGGCCGCGCGACGGGCGGGCCCGTGATCGGACGAATCTGGCGGCTGGCCACCAGGACATTTTCCTGAATTGGCTCAAGTTCCGGCAGCGGTTCGGCGAGCGATTGTTCTGCGACATCGGGTTTTGCGACTGATGTCACCTCAGGGGCGGCGTCCGGGTTGGTGATGACGGGCTTTTCCCGCTTCAAGGAAACCTGTGAGGCGAGAACGATATCCCACTCCCCTGACTCCTCAATACGTTCAGGGGCAAGCGACACGCCGTTGACCGGCGCAGACTCGATGGCGGTTTCAGGTCCTGGCGCAGGCGTGGACGCAGAAGGGGGCACCGGCCCTGACCGCAAAAGTTCGTTTTCTGCGGCAGCGTTCAGCGCCAGAGGTGGTTGCGCAGGGTCTTCAGCCAGAACGGCGGGGGCCTCTTCTGCCGGACCCGGCACCTCATCCTCCAGGACCAAGGCAGGTTCTGCAGGCGGTGCGGCTACGAGCTCAGATGCCGGGGCCTCCTCCGGCGCGTCCGCAGGGGCTTTGGCGGCGGTGGGGGCATCATCGGCAGTCGGTTCGTCGGCGATTGCGAGTTCAGACTCTGCGGGTCCCTGCGTGGGTTTAGTTTGCGTCACGAGATTGCTGTCGGCAGCTTTGATGCTGTCCGGGATGGTGACATCGGTACGCTCGTTCTCGTCCGGTTCGGGCGTCTGCTCCGGCTCCGCGATGGCAGGTTCAATCGTTGCAAGCTCCGGCTCGGGTTCTGGTTGCGCCACGAGACTGTTATCGACGGCTTCGACCTTGTTCGGGATAGCGGCGTCAATGACCTCTCTCTCGTCGGGCTCAGGCTCCAAGTCAGGTCCCAGGACATCAGGTTCAGCCGCCGCTGATTTCGGTTCGGGCAGAGAGGCAGGCACCTCGATTTCAACCGATGCATGCTCGGCTGATGAAGAGTCGACGGCCGCCGGCTGTGACGCGATCACGACAGGCTCGGGCAAGTCCTTGAAGGCACGGACGGGTTTTTCTTCATGAACTTCAGGTTCGGACTCTGGCACAGGCTCGGCGGCTGGCGGGGAAGCAGGTGCCGGATCTTGCGGCGTTGCCTCAAGGGTGGTGGTTACCTGACTGGTTTCGGCTGCCGTGGCTGCCTGCTCCGTCTCCGCGCGGGGTTCAGGCAGCGTCGACTCGACGGGCTTAGGCCGGGTCACGACGTCAATACCGCTGGCGCCCATCATCTTGCCCTGTTCCTCGTCGACGACGACGGCCAGGCTGCCGTCCTCCCGGCGGACCATTTGTGTGACCGTTCCGCTTTCGGGCAGGTTTTCCGCGACCAGCCCCTGGGCGACCATCGGGTTGTCCTTCAGAGCTTTTGTCCGTTTTGGATAAAGGGCTTCGATGACAAAGGGCGCGGATGGGTAGCCGTTTTCAACTGCTTTTCGCAGCCAGTTGAAGCCTGCATCTCTGTCGCGTGGCACCCCGTCGCCATTCGCATACATCAGACCCATGAAGTATTGCGCAACCGCGACACCCGATTCCGCGGCTTTGCGGCAGGTGGCCAGGCCACTGGCATCACCATTCAGACGCGCTTGATCGCAGGCTTCATTCACCTCGCGGGCGTGTGCGCTGCCACCCGCCAAGCCGCAGCAAACGGTCACCGCGGCTATACCCGCAGCCAAAGTCCGTGCTTTGAAATCAACCGAAAACATCATCGGCATTTCATACCATTGCACCTGCATGCGCTGAAAGCGGCAAGTCGTTTTCGGTATATCGCTCCGGCGGTCGGCTGCAACGATAATACGTGCGTTTCTGGGGAGCCCTAACGGGCACTATCTGGTTAGGCTTTCCGGGCGCTGACGAGCAGGGATTCGATCTCGGTCTCACCCAGCGCCCGCATGGCTTCCAGGCGATGCAGACCTTCTACGAGTACGAAACGGCCCTTGCCCTGTCGAACTTGAATCGCGGTCCTCATCCCGTTCTCCAGAATGTCTTCGGCCAAGCTGTCGACTTTGCTGGAATCCAGTGTCTTGCGCCGCGCGGTCGGCACATAAATCTGATCGATCTCGACCTGTTTTGGTTTCAACATAGCCTTGGTCTCCTGCCGGGAGATTAAGACGACCTTCCGGCAAAGTGCAATCTCCCCAATGACGTTCGACCGTGTTAGCGTGCGACCAACTGATTCAAGAAAGGGGAGACCTCAATGCCGGGCAAACCGCCACCACCAGAGTCCGAGATCAAGGCCATTGTCGGCCATGAATTTCCGGGCGGCACCTATACCGTCGAGCATTGGGAAAATTTCCTGCTGACGGAATGTACCGGGTCAGAACCGCTGCCGGGCAAGATGGTGCATCCGGTCGCGCTGTTTCACATGCCTATTCTGGGCGCCAATACCACCATCGGTGAGATGTTCGCGGTGGGCAAAGCCGATTCGGATTATTCCATCGGCATCGAAAGCTACGACTGGGAATTTTATCAGGCGCTGGAAGAAGAGACTGAATACACCGTAACGGCACGGGTAACCGAGGCCGATAGGCGGCAGCATGAAGACGGTCGCGTTTACGACCGCATTCAGTTTCAGTTCGATCTTGCCGACCCCCAGGGCGCCAAAGCCGCCCGCACGATTGTGACATGGCACTACAACAGGAGCGGTTCATGGACGTCCAGGTAGGCGACAAGATCCCGGAATGGCTGATGGAAAGCGTCAGTCCCGCGCGCATGCGGACGATGGCGGCGATCCTGCGTGACCCCAACCCGGTTCACTGGGACCGCAAGGCGGTTGCGGCATTGGGTATGGGGCTGGGCGAGCGCACCATCAATCAGGGGCCCCTCGGCCTCAGCTACATGGTCAATATGTTGCATGACTGGGCCGGGCCCGGGTCCATCCGGCGCATCTATATGACATTCCCGATGGTTGTTCTGGATGAAGACAGGATCGTAGCCATGGGCGAGGTTACCGGCGTGCGCGAAGAGAACGGCGAAAAATTGGCCGACTGCGACATCTGGCTGCAACGTGGCGATGACCAGCCGCTGGTCGGCAAGGCGACGGTGGTACTGCCAGGCTAACTAGTCGGCGAACCCGGCTTCGAACCCGTTCAGCATCGCGTCCAGGCTGAAGGCCTTTGCGCGTTGCTTTGCTTTGGCGCGATAGGCGGCTTCTTTCACCTCATCGCCTAGAACGGTCTTGAAGGCGTCCGTCCATGCCTTTGCGTCATCGACCGGCAACAGAATGCCGGCGGCTACGCCGTGTTCGTCGACGAGTGTCTCCGTCTGCTCGGGGATGTCACTGGCAAAAATCACCATGCCTTCCCGCAGCGCTTCCAGCAGGGCATTGCTTTGTCCCTCGAACAGGGAGGCCAGCGCAAAAGCATCGCATGCTCGATAGAGATCGGGCATGCGGTCCGAATGAACATGGCCCAGCAGGTGCAACCGTTTGTCCAGGCCCAGGCTTTTTGCCTGGCCTTCCAGGGCCGGGCGGAGCGGGCCATCACCGGCGATCACCAAATGCAGATCAGGGCAGGGCGCGACGGCATCGAGCAACAGCGAATAGTTCTTCTGTGTGGCAAGGCGCCCTACGGCGAGAAGCAGCTTGGCGTGTTCGGGTAATTTGAATTGGCTGCGGGCATCTGCCTTGGAGCGCGCGCTGGGGTGACTGTCCAGGCCGTTGTGAACGACCCGCATTCTGCGCCTGTACCCGGCGGGAAAACCCGGCACGCTCTGCCGGACCGCTTCAGAGACCGCAATGGTGTCGGTGTAAAAACCCAGATTGCCGCAGAGCCAGTCGCCCCAGCGCATCAGCGGGTGATAGGTGTCCGCACGGACCCGGTGAGAGGCAATCCGGCGTTGGATTCCGGCCCATCGGGCGGCGGCCTGACCCACAATGCTGGCGAGCGGCAGAAAGCTGATCACCGCGTCGGGCCCATGCCGGCGCAGCGCGGCGGCCGTCTTTGAGAGCAGGG
This sequence comes from Alphaproteobacteria bacterium, assembly GCA_046290575.1. Taxonomy (GTDB): domain Bacteria; phylum Pseudomonadota; class Alphaproteobacteria; order SMXS01; family SMXS01; genus JANQQJ01. Next base: position 1,117,497 of record JBKAGX010000001.1, read on the forward strand.
AGAGATAGCCGCCGGGTCCCGGTTCCCCGGCTGTATGGACGAGATGGACCGGGGTATCTTTGGTGTCGGTTGCGCGGCGCTGATATAGCGCCCAAAGCTCCGCGTCATGCCCCCGCTTGATGAGCCCCCTGGTAAGGCGCAGGGCCGCCTGCTGCGCGCCGCCCTCCGTCCAGTGCGAAATCAGGATGACCACCCGTTTGCTCATCATGCGGTAGTAGAGCATTATCGGGTTCAAAAGAACTAGATCATTGCAAGAAACCGGGATTTGGGAGAACGGGACGATGTCTCAATCTAGAACGCTACTCCGTGTGGATGCCAGCATGCGCAGCACCGGCTCCGTCAGCCGTGACCTTACGGATGCCCTGGTGGCCAAGCTCAGCGGCGGGGGCGGCACAGAGGTTGTGACGCGCGATTTGGCCGACGGCATCGACTTCGTGAACGAGGACTGGATCAACGCCAATTTCACCGATCCCGAGGAACGGTCTGCCGACCAAAAGGCGGCGCTTGCAGCGTCGGATGCGCTGGTTGCGGAGTTGAAGGCCGCCGACGTGATCGTCATGGGCGTGCCGATCTATAATTTCGGCGTGCCGGCGGCGTTGAAAGCTTGGATCGACATGGTCTCCCGCGCGCGCGAAACGTTTCGCTATTCCGAAGCTGGTCCCGTGGGCATGCTAGAGGGGAAAAAGGCCTATCTGGTCGTCACGTCCGGGGGGACGGAAGTGGAGAGCGCAATCGACCATATGACCGGATATCTGAAGTTTGTGCTGGCGTTCCTGGGCATCACGGATGTGGAGATTGTCGCCGCCGACAAGCTGATGTTTGAAGCGGAGACCAAAATCCCTGCAGCGCGGGAGCAGATTGCCAATATAGGTGTCTAAAGCCGCCCGGTGTCATGGCGGCGTGTCATGGCGGCGTGTCATAGTGAGGTGGCCCGGCGTTTTTTGGGGCAAAGAGACAATCCCTATTCATCCGGCGTTACATCTGGATTGCTTCGTTTTGCTTGCAGTGACGGATACTCTCTGGCTGAGATTTGCTGGCGCCATACGGGGGACTAGATGACAGATACACTTGATCTTATGGGCCCCGACGAAATGGCCGACCCTGGTCTGTCGGCGTCTCGGTTGCTGGCGGGGGATCGCTGCCGCTTCTATGACGGGTTCGAGCCGCCGTTCTACATCCTGTCGCGCTATGACGACATCGCCGATGCGTTGCTCGACCCGTCGACCTTTGTGAGCGGGCAGGGGCAGGGGCCCAATTTCGTGCCGCCCATCGGCGTGGTCTCCGACCCGCCCTATCACACCTTCTTCCGGCGCCTGGTACAGGACGACTTCAAACCCGCTGCCATCGCCAAGTTGAAGATCAGGCTGGAAGAGATCGCCGATGAGCTGCTCGATGCGGTTGACGACCAAGAGGTGTGGGACCTGCACGACCATCTGTCATTTCCGCTGCCGGTCACCATCATCTGCGAGATTTTCGGCATTCCGACTGACGATATCTGGCAGTTCAAGCACTGGTCGGATGCCTCGGTCGCGGCGCTATCCGCGCAGGACCCGACGGCCTATGACGCCGAACTGGCGCGCATGCGCGCCTATATCCTCGAACTGCTGCACCAGAAGAAAGCGGATCTGGGCGATGATAGTCTACTCGCCCGCATCTCCCGCGCCCGGCGCGACGATATCGACATCACCGATGAAGAGGCCCTGGGCCTGGTGCTGCAACTCTTTGTCGCGGGCAATGAAACAACGACATCGCTGATCACCAATTTCATGTGGCGGTTCCTTGAGCATGGGCTTTGGCCGGATTTCTGCGCCGGTAAGATCGATATCGACAAGGCGATCAACGAAAGCCTGCGCTTTGACCCGCCGCTGCTGGGCCTGTTCCGCACCACGGCGGAGGATGTGACGCTTGCCGGCACCCGCGTGCCCGAAGGGACCAAGATACTCACCCACTATGCCGCCGCCAACCGCGACCCGGCGATGTGGGAAAACCCCAATACGTTTGATGTGACCCGCCCGATCAAGAAGGTGATGTCCTTCGGGCTGGGCATCCACTTCTGCCTGGGGGCAGAACTGGCCAAGCTGGAAACCAAGGTCACGCTCGCGGCACTTGCCCGCCGTGCGCCTGATTTGAAGCTGGTCAATGACGGCGAACGCATTGGCCCCTTCCTGTTCTGGGGCCGCAAGAAACTCCCGGTCAGATGGGGGTGACCAATGCATAAGGGGTCATGCCTTTGCGGCGCTGTCCGTTTTACGATTGAAGGTGATATCCAGCATCAGCCGGAAGCCTGCCACTGCTCCCAATGCCGAAAACAGTCGGGCCATTTCTTTGTCGCGGTGAATGTTGAGCGCGATCAGTTAACCGTCGAGGGGGCCGAGAATGTCGGGTGGTATCGATCCTCGGAACAGGTGGAACGCGGTTTTTGTTCAACCTGCGGCGCCTCGTTGTTCTGGAAGCCGTTGATAGATGGTTACGACTATACTGCAGTGATGTTGGGCGCATTCGACACGCCCACGGGCATGCGCATCGCCAAACACATTTTTGTTGACGACAAGGGTGACTATTACGACATCGACGACGGTGCGCCGCAGAGTAAGGGGTACTAAGAAGGCCTAAACTTCGACCACCTTCCCATCCTCGGCCACTTCATGTTTGGCATCACCAAGTCGGGACAGCATGTCGGGGCCGAAATGGGTGAGGATGATGCGTTCGGCGCCGATGCGCTCCTCATTCTCCAGTACCGAAGCATAGTCGAGATGCTGGCTGATCTTCCGCTCATAGGTCAGTGCCTCGACGATAAAGAGATCCGCATCGCGGCCCAGCCGGATCAGCGCGTCGGTCCATTCTGAATCACCGGAATAGGCGATGGTCTTGCCGTCGCAGGTCAGGCGCAGGCCCAGCGGCGGTGCGCCGCAGGCGTGGTTCACTTCCACCGCCATCACCGTCACCCCGTTTATGTCGAGGGTTTCGTCAGGGGCAACCTCATGGACAATCGTATCAAACTTGCGGGTGGCGGCGGACGACCCGGTGAAGAACACTTCCATCGCCTCCATGAGCCGCTTCTCGAAGCCGGGCGGGCCGATCAACGTCAGGGGTTCGCGGCGCTTGCTGTAGAACTGGGCATCCAGAATAAAGAACGGCAACCCGCCGAAATGATCGCCATGCAGGTGGGAGATGAAGATCGTCCCGATGCTGTTGGGATCGATGCCCTGCTGCCGCATCGCCACCATGGAAGACGCGCCACAGTCGATCAGAAAGGCGCCGCCCGGGCGTTCAACCCGAAAGCACGTATTAAACCGTCCACCGCTACCAAAAGCATCGCCGGACCCGATGAAGTGCAGGCGCATAGGGCTCTCCTTCGGTTGCTAACTATAGCGAATCCCGATGTGTTGGCTCCTGCATCCTTTGCGGGTCTGCCTCTCAAGGCGGTATTCCGCTTGCATCGTGCGCCAGATGGCTTACACACCCGCGCCATGACGCAGCGCACAAAAGAAGACCTTCGTAACATCGCGATCATCGCCCATGTCGACCACGGCAAGACCACGCTGGTGGACGAGATGCTGCGCCAGTCCGGTGCCGTGGCCGCCCATTCGGAAATGGCCGAACGGGCAATGGATTCCAACGATATCGAGCGGGAGCGCGGGATTACGATCCTGGCCAAATGCACCTCCGTGCTTTGGGAGAAGGGCGACACCCCGGTCCGTCTCAACATTGTCGATACGCCGGGCCACGCGGATTTTGGCGGTGAGGTGGAGCGGATTCTCTCCATGGTCGATGGCTGCCTGCTGCTGATCGATGCAGCCGAAGGCCCGATGCCGCAGACCAAATTCGTGCTCTCAAAGGCGCTGGCATTGGGCTTGAAGCCTATTGTCGTGCTCAACAAGGTCGACCGCCCCAATGCGGACCCGGATGCCGCGCTTGATGCCGCCTTTGATCTGTTTGCCGCGCTGGGCGCCAATGATGAACAGCTGGATTTTCCATCCATCTATGCTTCGGGCCGGGACGGCTGGGCGTCGGACAGCCTGGAAGGGCCGCGCGATAATCTGACGCCTTTATTCGAAACCGTGGTGGCGCATGTGCCGCCACCGGCGCTGGAAGTGGGTGCGGCAGATGCGCCGTTCTGCATGCTGGCGACCACGCTGGAAGCCGACCCCTATCTGGGGCGCATTCTCACCGGCCGGGTCGTCTCCGGCGTTGTCCGGCCCGGCACCACCATGAAGGCGCTCAGCGCCGATGGCAGCGAAATCGAACGCGTGCGGCTTTCCAAGGTGCTGGCTTTTCGGGGCCTCAAGCGCCAGCCGGTTGAGGAGGCCTTTCCCGGCGACATCGTTGCGCTGGCGGGCTATTCCAAGGCGTCGGTCGCGGATACGCTCTGCGATCTGTCGGTGACGGCGGCGCTGCCGGCGCAGCCGATCGATCCGCCGACGCTCTCCATCACCATTGCCGCCAATGATTCACCGCTGGCGGGCCGTGAAGGCGACAAGGTCCAGTCGCGGGTGATCCGTGAGCGGCTGCTGCGGCAGGCCGAAGGTGACGTGGCGATCAGCGTCAGCGATACCGAAGGCCGTGACGCCATGGAAGTGGCAGGTCGGGGTGAACTGCAGCTCGGCGTGCTGATCGAGAATATGCGCCGCGAGGGGTTCGAGGTCGCGGTATCGCGTCCCCGGGTCGTGACGCGCACCGATGAAGACGGCACGCTGCTGGAACCCATCGAGGAAATCACCATCGATGTGGATGATGAATATTCCGGCACGGTGATCGAGAAGCTGACCCGCCGTAAGGCCGAGCTGATCGAGATGACGCCGTCCACCGGCGGCAAGACGCGCCTGCTGATGCACGCCCCGGCGCGGGCGCTGATCGGCTATCACGGTGAATTCCTGACCGACACGCGCGGCACCGGTATTCTCAACCGGGCCTATCTTGAGCATGCGCCGCACAAGGGTGCCATCGAAGGCCGCCGGAACGGCGTGCTGATCTCCACGGGCAATGGCGAATCGGTGCCCTTTGCGCTCTTTAACCTTGAAGACCGGGGCATCATGTTCATCGGCCCGGGCGAAAAGGTCTATCAGGGCATGATCATCGGTGAGAACGCCAAGGACGACGATCTGGACGTCAACCCGCTGAAAGCCAAACAGCTGACCAATATCCGAGCCGCTGGCAAGGATGAGGCCGTGCGCCTCACCACGCCGCGCCGGCTCAGCCTGGAAGAGGCCATCGCCTATATCAACGATGATGAGTTGGTGGAGGTGACGCCCCAGTCGATCCGCCTGCGCAAGCGCGCGCTGGAGCCGCATCTGCGTAAACGCCGCGCCAAGGAAACGGCCTGACACAGTTGTCATTGCGAGCCTCTTGAGGCGATGCATCCCGTGCAGCAGCGATATTTGTGAGGTTTTGGATTGCTTCGGCGCCGGTCGATGAGCGTCCGGCTTATCGCAATGACGTAGACAAGTTGGCTCTGATTGTCGCGGGCTGTTTGAGTGGTCGGCCCCTGAGGGCATAGTGCCTCTGTTTTCTCATCGCCACGGTCGCCGCGCTTTATGCGGTGTGGCGGTTGCCGCCGAAATCCTAACCCTTCAACGCGTCGGGACTCGCGCCCTGTCCGAATCATGTTAGCGTTCCAGGATTAGGTTAACGCGCGGCATCAGGGAGTTGGGGGCATGCCAGGCATATACAGGAGACCTGCGGCGTTTTTTGCTGCATTGATTGGCATCGGCGCAGTGATGTCGATGAGCGGGGCTCAAGCCGACACGAGCTACCAGGTCAAAAACTGCACCCAGTGGGATGTAAACGTCCGGGTCGGGCTGACCGAGTTCGATTATGCCAATCAGCAGTCCCTGCCGGTAGAAGGAGCAGCCACTTTCCCCTGTGCCGAGCGCCAATGCGTGGTCGTCTATGGAAAAGCGGACAGTCAGTGCTCCTGGTCGGCGATGGAAGGGCCAGCGAGCTATGTGCTGCGCCACGTCCATTCGCGGATGGCGGAGCAGTGCAGCTATGCGACGGAAACTCTCGGCGGCGACGGCAGCCAGTTCTACTATCTGAGACTGGAGCAGGGCGCTACCTGCTAAGAACGCCCTCTAAGGGGTGTCCGCTGCCTTGGCAATTGCAGTGACTTGAAACCTTCGCTACGGTCTGCGCGACCGTTTGGGGAGGGGGTCATTCATGAAGTTCAACTCGTTTTTTCCGAACCGGCCGGCACCGACCTTTTACGCTATGGCGTCCGACGATCTGCCGCTGCATTTCGATATGGAGGACCTGACCGAAAAGCAGAAGGCGGACCACTTCGAACAGAATCAGCTGGTCGCCATGCTGCAGGTGGCCCTGATGTCGATCAGCAAGCCGGAAGATTACGTCGCCCAGTTCGATCAGTTTCTCAAGGAGCCCTGGGCCGGTTTTCAGCGTCGTCAGCACGATATGATGGCACGCACCGGCTTTCCCATGGTGCCCCTGGACCATGTTGTGCATGGGCATATCGAGAGCTTCTATGAGGACCTGGCGGAAAAACTGCCCCCGGTGGAGCTTGTCAGTTTTCTGATGATGAGCCGGTCGAATGAGAACATCCATCAGGATCAGGCGGCGATCGACCGGATGCTGAAATTGAACTCCAAGTTTCACTTTGCGGAAAACGCGCCCGGCTTTGGCATCCCGGTGCCGGAAACCCTGATTGCAACCCAGCCACTGCGGGGCAATGCCGAGGTCGAAGCCTTCTTCGCCAAGTACAACAACAAGATTGTCCTCAAAATGACGGGTCAGCCTGGCGGGCGGAACGTCAAAGCGGTTTCCAGCCTTGAAGAAGCTGAAGCGTTCCTGGAGCAGTATCGCGAGGCCGACCCTGTACTGGTGCAGCAGCGCCTGCCGCTGGAGAACTATGTCGAGTGGACGGCTGATCTCTATATCGACGACAGGACCATCGAACTCGACAATGTACGCCGGATTCTGGATGCAGACGGCCTTTGGATCGGCAATCTGATGCCGGCCAAGAACCCGCTGACCCCTGAACAAGAGGCCACGCTCCTCAAAATCGGCGACTATGTCCGCCAGTTCGGCATCGGGACGCCGGTTGGCGAGAACACGGGCATCGACTATTTCGTCGGTCAGGACGGTGAGATCGTGGTCACGGAAATCAACCCCCGCTGGACCGCCGGGTTGTTTCCCAGCCAGGCGCTGAAACGGGTCGACCGGCAGGGGCGTGATGCGTGCGGCTACTTCGAACTTGTCGAACTCGACCGCTATGGCGATTTCCTCGACTTTGTCGAAGCGCATCTGCCGGGCAATGACGGCCCGTACAGCGTTCTGCCGCTGGGCTTCTCGCCCTATGAGCGCGATGTCGAGGGCACGGACCGCGTCTTCAGCTGGACCATCGTCATCGGTGATTTTCCGGCCTACCGCCGCGATGCCAAGGCGCTATTGGGTGAGGGCGGTTTGCCCAATGGCGATATGGTGCCGCTTTAGGCGCTAAACCGTTTCCGGCGTCAGCTCCAGAACGACCTCAAAGCCTTCAAATTCCGGGTGGCCGAGATAGAGCGGCTTGTTGTCGCCGGCGCCCTTGTGCGCGGCACGGAACGCCTCTGAATTGGTCCAGTCGCGGAATGCCTGCTCTGAGTCCCAAAGTGTATGGGAGCTGTAGAGCACATGGTCGTCCTTCACCGGGCCTTTCAGCAGGTGGAATTCCCGAAAGCCCGGCACCTTGTCCAAATGACTGTCGCGGCTGCGCCAGACTTCTTCAAAGTCGGCTTCGTGGCCGGGTTTGATCTGAAACCGGTTCATGGCGATGTACATGGATGTGTCTCCCCGATGAATTGACTATGGACCCAAATCTAGGCCGATTGGGCTTCGGGTTCCACCATCAGACGCCAATTCAGCGTCTCGCCCGCATGGAACGGCACGATGGCAATATCACTGTCGCTGATTAATTCAGGCACCGGCATCAATGTTTTGGCCAGCGTGACAGTGCCCTCATTCACCGGCAGGCCGTAAAAGGCCGGGCCGAAGGTCGAAGCGAAATCCTCCAGCTTGTCGAGCGCGTCTTCTTCTTCGAAGGTCTGTGCGTAGCTCTCCAGCGCGACAGGGGCGCTGAAGATGCCGGCGCAGCCACAGGCGCTTTCCTTCTCATGCTTCTGATGCGGAGCGGAATCCGTACCCAGAAAGAACTTTGGATTGCCCGATATGGCCGCCTGGCGCAACGCCGTGCGGTGCAGGCGGCGCTTGGCCACCGGCAGGCAATAGGCGTGCGGCCGCATGCCACCGTCAAACATGGCGTTACGGTCGATCCGCAGATGGTGTGCCGTAATAGTCGCGGCCAGGTTTGAGCCGGCCTCCTCGATGAACTGGACAGAGTCGCGCGTGGTGATGTGTTCCAGTACCACTTTGAGTTCGGGGAAAGCGTCCAGCGTGGGCGCGAGTACAGTCTCCAGGAATACCGCCTCGCGGTCGAAAATGTCGATGTCGGGCGAGACCACCTCGCCATGCACCAAAAGCGGCATGCCGATGGCCTGCATCCGCTCCAGCACCGGCCAGATTTTTTTAACATCGGTGACCCCAGCGGCGGAATTGGTCGTCGCGCCCGCGGGGTAGAGTTTGCAGGCGGTGAAAACGCCCTGTTCAAAGCCATCGGCTACTTCTGCGGGGTCGATCTCGTCGGTCAGATAGGCGGTCATCAGCGGGATGAACTCGCGGCCCTCCGGCAATGCCGCCAGGATGCGCGACCGGTAGGCGTCGGCGGCGGCTATGGTCGTCACCGGTGGCGCCAGATTGGGCATGATGATCGCGCGGGCGAACTGCCGGGCAGTGTAATCGGCGGTCGCGGCCAGCATGGCGCCATCGCGCAGATGCACATGCCAATCGTCAGGCCGGCGGATGGTCAATGATTCAGGAGCATTGGACATAGGTCTTCATAGCGCAGGGCATGGCCCTAACGCCAAGGCAATTCACCAATTCTCGCGATAAGGCTGGTGGGCGCGCCGCATGCCGCTGGGATCGAGGCAGGAATGGTGCCCAGGGGCGGAATCGAACCACCGACACCGCGATTTTCAGTCGCGTGCTCTACCAACTGAGCTACCTGGGCCCAACGCATCAGGGGCCGGGCGGCCCCTCGGGCGAGGGCGGTTTATAGGATGCGTTTGCGTGCTTGTCCAGCGTCCGCGTCGCGGGTTGGCGCGACGATTATTCCTCGTCGAAATCCTCTGCCGACGGGCTGTCCGATCCCTCGATCACATAGCTCTCGTTAAGCCAGCGGCCCAGATCGACATGCGCGCAGCGCTTTGAGCAAAAAGGCGCCAGGTTTTTTACGCGTGGCTTGCCGCAGATCGGGCACGCGGGGACTGGCCGAAGGCTTTCAGTCATGTCGTTCAACGCCATACACCTCATAGCGATCATCATGGAGATCGTCGCGAGACTGCAACAAGACCGGCGAGCCCGCAAGCTGTTCCAGCTGATCAGGCCGCGCGCCTGCTGACAGCCAGTCAATGACTGCGCCCGGTGCGTCAACGGCAACGTGCAGGCCGGGGCGCGCCATTGCTTCGGCGCGTATGGCGCGCATGACATCATAGCCCGTGCTGCTGACAGACCGGATGCCGGCGTGTGCTGCGGCGTGGCCAGTCAACAGGTCAGGAAGGCTCGTGCGGGCGCGTTTGCGGGTCATTTCGCACAGGCCCATGCGGGTCATGCCCAGGACCGGCGTGGGTGCCGGATCGTCGGCGAGGGTGCTGCGCAGCGCCGCCAGCAGGTCGTCCACGTGCTGTTTGTTTTCCATATGGATAAAATCGATCACGATCATGCCGCCAATGTCGCGCAGACGCAGCTGCCGCGCGATGGTGGCAACCGCGCGGCGGTTGATTTCGAAAGCCGTCTGTTCAAGATCGGCTTCACCCGTTTCACTGCCTGAGTTGATGTCAATGGCGGTCAGCGCTTCGGTTGCCTCGATGGTAATCCAGCCGCCGCCCGGCAGGTCGATCCGTGGTTCAAGCGTGCCGTTGATGGCATCTTCGACGCCGCGCGCTTCAAACAGCGGCGGGTGGCCGGTGTGGAAACTGATGCGGTCCGCCAAATCGGGCGCGTAGTGACCCAAAATGTGCTTGGCCTCCGCCAGCAGGGCCGGGCTTTCCAGGATAATAGTGTCGATTCTGTCATCAGCCCAGCTACGCAAGACGCGCGCCAGTGGGGGTTCCTGCCAGAGGCAGGCAGGTGCGGTTGCGGCTTGAGCGTCGTGCTGCAGCGTTTCCCACGCTGACGTCAGATGCTGCGCCTCCAGTAACAGCGCGTCGGCACTGGCGCCCTCTGCTGCGGTCCGGATGGTATAGCCGCCCGGTGACGGCAAATCAGCCGCGATGGCCTGCAAACGGGCTGTCTCGTCCTTGCTGCGCAGTCTTGAGGACATCACATGCTGGTCACGAAACGGATGATAAACCAGCCGCCGGCCCGGGAAGGACACATGGGTCGTCAGTGCCGGGCCCTTATCGCCCCGCGCGTCGCGTGTAACCTGGACCAGGACGGCCTCACCCTCATGCACCAGGCGCTCAATGCGGCGCGGTGTCGCACCGCTGCCAGCCTGTTTCAGGCCGCCGGTGTGCTTGACCGACAGATATCCGGGCAGCCCGTCCGGCAGCCGGACAAAGGCCGCTTGAAGCGACGGTTCCACGGCGTAGACGCGCCCCAGATAGATGTTGCCGATCGCGCTGCGGAGCCCATCCCGGTCGATGCTGATATCGATGACCTCATCGTCAATTAGGAGGGCCGTGCGCAATTCGCCCGGGACCGCGTCGATCAACAGGTCGCGTGTCATCGCAATGCTTGCGCCGGGCCGTATCCAGCGCTGGCCAGCATGGAGACGACCTCGAAGACCGGCAGGCCAACCACATTGGTGTAGGAGCCCTGAAGCGTGCGGATATAGGCAGCGGCCAGCCCCTGAATGGCATAGCCGCCAGCCTTGTCCCGCCATTCCCCGCTGTCCAGATAGGTGCGGCGCTCTGCCGCGCTGAGCGCCTTGAAGGCGACACGGGACTCGACCGTTCGGCGACGCATATGGCCGTTGGGCAGCACGAGCGTGACGCCGGTGTAAACCCGGTGGGCGCGGCCGGACAGCAGATCCAGGCAGGCCCGGGCCTCTGCTTCAGTTCCGGCCTTCGGCAGGGACCGGCGTCCGCAGGCGACAACCGTGTCGGCGGCCAGGATTAAATCGTCAGGGAAGCGCGAAGCGACGGCTTTGGCTTTTTCATCCGCCAGCCGCGCAGCCAGTTGGCGCGGCAGCTCGGCCTTGCGCGGCGATTCATCAATATCGGCGGGCGCGGTTTCCGCAGGCTCCAGCCCGACCTGCTGCAGCAGCTGCAGACGGCGCGGCGAGGCGCTGGCTAGAACCAGTCGTGAAGCAGGGCTTGCCAAGGCCCACCAAGCCTATTTGTAGCGGTAGGTGATCCGACCCTTGGTCAGGTCGTAGGGCGACATTTCCACCAGCACGCTGTCGCCAGCGAGCACGCGAATGCGGTGCTTGCGCATTTTGCCCGCGGTATGGGCCAGCACTTCATGATCATTCTCAAGCTTCACGCGGAACATCGCGTTCGGCAGCAATTCGGTCACGGTGCCCGGAAATTCTAGAAGTTCTTCTTTCGCCATACTGTGTTGTATTTGCTCATTTGATTGATTTCGGGCCTATACATGGTCGAGCAGGGCTCATTATGCAAGGGTTTTGGCCGCTCCCGCGAGGCGGCTGCCTAAGCGTCACGGGGCGCATTGCTGATGAATCTGGGCGCTCAGGGTGCCGATATGGCCCCGTAACTCCGCCAGTTCGGTAGGGCTAAGCTCATGATCTTCCATTAATTTCAGGATATCTTCAGGGCTGGCGCTTCCCATGCCGCCCAGCTGGGTGAACCTGGTGAAAACCGGGTAGCGTTCGGGCCCCAAAGCCTCACGCATGCCTTTTGTGATGCACTGGCAATAGCCCAGCGGATTCCCGTCCTCAATGCAGGCCTGCTCAATAACATCGCGCCCTGCGGGACCACATGATGCTGTCAGGGCAATGAAGAATAGCAGGCTGCGTAACCGCATAGCAGCCTACTCACATTCATTTGCAGCCTTCATGGACGGCTCAATCGATGCCATGCCCAGCGTCAGGAGCTCGCCCATCGTGTAGTCCTCCATCATCTTGGCTTGTGCCTCTTGTTCGGAAAGGCCGTCTTCCGCGCGCATTCTGGACATGGCAGCCATCATTGCCAGCTGGTCCGAACTCAACGCTTCGCTCATAACATCGGCCGTGCATTCGCAGACCGCGCGACTCTGGCCATCTTCAACACAGGCTTCGACCAGATAGTCCTCGTCGCTGCTGCCGCAGGCAGCCAGAAAGGCGGGTATTGCCGTTACGGCGAGCGCTTTGAGATAGCGGTGCATGTTTTCCTCCGAATGAGATGCAGGCTGGAAGCCTTCTTTGGTGTTTTACGGTACGCGCCCATCTTGGTTGGACCAAGGTGTTTTTGTGGCTAGAGCTGGGGCGCGGTACCGGTCGAGAAGCGGTCTCTGATTCGTTCCATTAGCGTATCGCGGAGGTCTCGATAGGCGTCCAGCATCTGTTCGCGGCTGCCGGTGGCGATGGTCGGGTCCATGGTGGGCCAGTACTCCACGTCACAGTCCAATGTGCGGGTCAGTTCGATGGCATTATGCTGCGCCTCAGGCGTCATACTGATCACCAGATCAAATGACGTGTCTTCCAGCTCGTCAAAGCTTTTTGGTTGATGCTGTGTCAGGTCGATACCGATTTCATCCATGGCGGCGATGACAAAAGGGTCCAACTCGCCTGACCGGACGCCGACTGAATCGAAGAAGATTTTATGGCCAAACAGAAACTTCGCGATCGCTTCCGCCATTGGTGACCGCACAGCATTTAGATTGCACGCGAACAGGACGCTATCAGGCAGGTCTTCGTCGTGAAGGCCGTTCGCCATGCCCGCCTTAGCCCCGAATGTGCAGGACACAGACCAGCGTAAACAGGCGCCGGGCGGTATCGAAGTCCATTTCGATGCGGTCAACCAGACGGTCCCGCAACAGTTCCGATCCCTCATTGTGCAGACCGCGGCGCCCCATATCGATCGCCTCGATCTGTGAGGGTGTTGCGGTTTTGATGGCGTTGAAATAGCTCTCGCAGATCAGAAAATAGTCTTTGATAATTTTCCGGAAGGGGGTGAGCTGAAGTTTAACCTCTTCGAGGTCCTTGCCGTCGCCATCACGCAGGTCCAGGACAAGCCGGTTTTCTTCAAGGCGCAGCACAAGGTCATAGGGCCCTTCATGGCCGTCTGTGATCTTGAAGTGATTATCCTCAAGCAGATCGAAGATCGCGACCTTGCGCTCATGTTCGATATCCGCGTTGCGGCGGACGATCGACTGCTCGTCGAGCGATATGTTGATGATGTCACCCGGCATAGTGCGGGTAACCTAATCTTCTCGGTGCCGAATTTCCATCGACAGCGCATGTGCGTCGAGGCCTTCGAGATGCGCCAACGTCTCTGCTGCCGGGGCAAGCCTGCGGAAACTGGCTTCGTCGCACGAGACAATCGACGTGCGTTTCATGAAATCGAGGACAGACAGGCCCGAAGAAAACCGGGCGCTGCGGGCCGTCGGCAACACGTGGTTCGGCCCCGCGATGTAGTCGCCAATCGCCTCGGGCGTATAGCGGCCCAGGAAAATTGCGCCGGCATGGCGGATGTCGGCGGCCATGGCGTCCGGGTTCTCAACGGCCAGTTCCAGATGTTCCGGCGCGAAGCGATCCACGATAGCTGTTGCATCCGACAGCCTGGCCACGGTGATGACGGTCCCGTTGGCGTTCCAGGACGCACGAGCGATTTCAGTGCGCTTCAGGCGCTGCAGGTGCACTTCAACTGCATGCTCAACCGCATCGGCAAACGCTGGATCATCGGTGATCAGGATGGATTGAGATGCGGCGTCGTGCTCCGCCTGGCTGAGCAGGTCAGCGGCGATCCAGGCAGGGTCGTTCTGATTGTCGGCCACCACCAGAATTTCCGACGGCCCCGCGATCATATCGATGCCGACGGTCCCGAAGACCTGCCGCTTGGCGGCGGCCACATAAGCGTTGCCGGGTCCGACAATCTTGTCGACCGGGGCGATGCTCTCCGTGCCATAGGCCAGCGCGCCGACGGCCTGGGCGCCACCGACACGGTAAATCTCACCCACACCGGCCGTGCTGGCGGCGGCCAGCACCAGGGGATTGATGACTCCGTCAGGCGTGGGGACGACCATGGCGACACGCGAGACGCCAGCCACGCGTGCGGGGAGCGCATTCATCAGCACCGAGCTGGGATAGGCTGCGGTACCGCCTGGAACATAAAGACCTGCGGCTTCAATCGGCGTCCAGCGGTACCCTAGCTTGACGCCTTCTTGATCTTCATAGTCGAGATCCTCGGGCAGCTGCTTCTCGTGATAGGACCGTATACGGCCCGCCGCCTGATTGAGCGCGGCGAGCGCTTCAGACGAACAGGCCTCGCGGGCCTGCAGAAACTCTTCCGGCCCGAAGCGGATCGTCTCCGGGCCCAGTTCCAGCCGATCGAACCTGGCTGTGTAGTCGAACAAGGCCGCATCGCCACGCTGACGCACATCGGCGAGAATACTGGCGACCACAGCGCCGAGGTCTTCATCCGTTTCGCGCTTCAGATTGAGAACCTGATTGAGTTTCGCCTCGAAATCCGCGTCAGCTGTATCAAGCCGCCAGGGCATCGACACTCTCCCGGAACCGGTCGACCCAGCCGGTCAGTTCAGTGGACCGGGTCTTGAACGCCGCCCGGTTGACGATCAGCCGTGATGTCACATCGGCGATCTGTTCGATTTCCACCAGACCGTTGGCCTTCATGGTTGCGCCAGTGCTGACCAGATCAACGATCCGGCGGCACAGGCCCAGCGCTGGTGCCAGTTCCATCGCGCCATTCAGCTTGATGCACTCCGCCTGCACACCGCGTGCGGCAAAGTGCCGGCTGGTGATGTTGGGGTATTTGGTGGCCACGCGCACGTGGCTCCACCGGCTGGGGTCATCGCCCTCACTCAGTTCTCTGGGTTCTGCAACCGACAGCCGGCAATGGCCGATATCCAGATCGAGCGGCGCATAGATGTCGTCATAGTCGAACTCCATCAGCACATCGTTGCCGCAAACACCCAGCTGTGCGCCGCCAAAGGCAATGAACGTCGCCACATCAAAACTGCGCACGCGGATGATCTCAAGACCCCGATGATTGGTTTTGAAGCGCAGCTTGCGCGACGCGCTGTCGTCGAAATCGGGTTCTGGTTCAATACCTGCCTGTGTTAGCAGTGGCCGAACTTCCTTGAGAATCCGGCCTTTCGGCAGGGCCAGAATGATGGGTGATGTCTCGCTCATACCAGGCTCGTTTGTCATCTTTCGAAGGTAATCCTCGGCGCGGGGCAAGCTTTAGAGGGTAGGGCACCGGAAATCAACGGGGCGAGGCATTCCCCTTGCTGCGCGGGTGCCCACACTTTAGGATCACGCCTGACTTTCAAGTGTCGTCAGGGGAGAAGCTAGACACTCATGGTTAAGACACAGGTACCCGTACAAGAAGGGTTGTTCACATGGCCGTCGGATGATCCGCGGCTGATCGGGCGGCTCGAAAAATCGACCGGAAGGATCTATTTTCCGGCCATTCACAACTATGTCAGCGATGAGGATTCCGAAGAGGTTCTGCTGTCCAAGCGCGGCACACTCTGGACGTTTACGATCCAGGGCTTCCTGCCGAAGAACCCGCCTTACAAGGGTCCGGAGACGCTGGAAACCTTCAAGCCTTACGGTGTTGGTTATGTCGAACTGCCCGGCGAGATCATCGTCGAGACGCGGTTGACCGAGGGCGACCCCGACAAGCTGAAGATCGGTATGGAAATGGAAATGGTCATCATTCCGTTTGCCGAAGATGAAGACGGCAACGAGATCGTGACCTTTGCTTTCAAACCCGTTGAGGAGGCCGCTTAAGCGGCCCCGAGAAGGAGACGAGATATGACAGAAGTGTGCATTATCGGGATCGGTATTCACAAATTCGGCCGCACCCCGGAACGGACCGGCATGCAGCAGGGGGCTTTTGCAGTACGCCAGGCTTTGTCTGATTGCGGGCTGGAATGGAAAGACATGCAGTTCGCATTCGGCGGTTCTGCGGCGGCGGGATCTGCTGACGCGCTGGTCAATGAACTGGGCCTGACCGGCATCCAGTTCGTCAATGTGGCGAATGGCTGCGCGACAGGCGGCTCGGCGCTGCTCTCGGCCTATACGGCGATCAAATCCGGCGAATTCGATGTCGGTGTGGCCGTCGGCTTTGACAAGCACCCGCGCGGCGCCTTCAATCCGGACCCCAAGGCTTCAGGCCTTGAGACCTGGTATGGCGATACGGGCTTGATGCTGACGACGCAGTTCTTTGGCATGAAGATCCAGAAGTATCTGCACGATCATGGTATTTCCGAAGAAGCCCTGGGGCTGGTGGCGCAGAAAGCGTTCCGCAACGGCGCCAAGAACCCGAACGCCTGGCGGCGTGACGAGATCGATCTCGATACGATCATGAATTCTGACATGCTGGCGCATCCGTTGACCAAGTTCATGTTCTGCTCGCCCTCTGAAGGCGGTGCAGCGTTGATCCTGGCCAGCGAACAGACCGCCCGGCGCTATACCAACCGTCCCGTGTTCCTGCGGGCAGCTACGCTTCGCACCCGCCACTACGGGTCGTTCGAGGTGTTCAGCCCCTATCAGGCGCTCAAGCGTGCGCCGGCCCCGACCGAGTTTGCCTCACAGGCCGCTTTCGAGATGGCCGGCGTGGGTCCGGAAGACATGGATGTGATCCAGATTCAGGATACAGAGGCCGGTGCCGAGATCATGCACATGGCCGAGAACGGCTTCTGCAAGGATGGCGATCAGGAAAAACTCCTGCGCGAGCGGATGACCGATATCGATGGTCCGATGCCGATGAACACCGATGGTGGTTGCATTGCCAATGGTGAGCCGATCGGCGCGTCCGGCCTGCGGCAGGTCTATGAAGTTGTGCTGCAGCTTCGTGGCGAAGCCGGCGAACGCCAGGTGCAGAACAATCCAAAGTCCGGTTATACCCATGTTTACGGGGCGCCCGGCCTGTCGGCCTGCACGGTGCTGCAGAACTAGGTTTTCCCCAACTTTGGGAACGGATTGAGCCCGGGCGGGAAACTGCCCGGGTTTTTTCTCGCTGGCTTGACCGCACGCAAGACCATCCCCAGCGTTGCCGCATATTCTGCTCGAGATCGTTTGGCAAGCGCAGGAGCAGTAGGATGGACCATGAAACCAGACAGTCAATTCTCGACGTCATTTCCGCCGGGCAGGATCTGACCTTGGCGACGATCCGGTCCGACGGCTGGCCGCAGGCGACAACCGTGAGCTATGTTGGCGACGGCTTGACCATCTATTTTGCTGTTGGCACTGACAGTCAAAAGGCACGGAACATCGAATCCTGCGACAAGGTGTCAGTCGCCATCGACCTACCATATAAGACTTGGGATGACATCAAGAGCATCTCTATGGCGGCGACCGCGGCCTTTGTTACCGATGAAGAGGAACTGGGGTGGGCGGGCACCCTGATGATGGAAAAGTTTCCACAGGTGGCGGATTTGCCCTCGCCCGACCCGAACGACTTCAGGGTCGTCAAGCTGACGCCGAAGGTGATCAGCCTGCTCGACTATTCAAAGGGTTTTGGCCATACCAGCCTTGTTGAGGCGGTATAGCCGTTTAGGCGCTTTCGCGGCATTGCGTGGCGAGCGTGCGGCCTCTAGGCTGGCGCGCAGATGTGAGCAGCGAAACTTACAATGAGACAGGGTCGTCGTTGAGCAAACTCGTCACGATGTGGCAACGCGCCGACTGGCGTATCCTGATGGGCGTTATCCTGACCTTCATCTGGATTGTGCTCGGCCTGACCTATTTGATCGGCGCGGGTGTGTCCGGCAGAACCATCTTCGACATCCCGCTGGAAAATCTGGGCAGCTTTCTCGAAGGCGCGTTTGCACCGCTGGCGTTTCTGTGGCTCGTGATCGGGCTGTTCGTGCAGCAGAAGGAACTGTCCGATAATACCGACGTGTTGCGCCAGACGGCGCTGCACTCGGAGCGGCAGACCCAGGCCATTGCGGCGACTGAACTGAACGCCCGGCAGGAAACGTTTTTCAAGATTGCCGACAGCGTGAAACACCAATTGGGCGCGATTGCCGGACTGCTCTATGCCTCCTCGGTAGATGACCATGACGGCAGGGGCGTATTCGGCGACGAGATCCGCGGCATGTTCGAAGCGTTTTCGACCGGCGATTCCGAACTATTTGCCCGTGAGTTCCTGGTGATGGATTCCGAAGCCTATGGCGGCCAGCCCCATATGTTCTACGGCACGGAAATTCGCCGCCGTCACTCGGAAAACTACCGACGCACGTTTGAGCGGCTGGTGGACCTTGCCCGGAACTGCGACGTCGATGGCATCATCGAGGATTCGCTGCGTCAAACGGCGCTCGGTATCTTCTATGGCCGGCTGCAGGAAACCGACCCGCAGACCGGGAAAGCCTAAGCCGACGACGGTTCACACCCGGCGCTACTCAGCTTAAGCTTCCCGGCAACAGATCAGGGGAGATCACCATGGCTTATGATTCCATTCTTGTAGACACCGACGGCGCGGTCGCGGTCATCACACTGAACCGGCCGGACCGGCGCAATGCCTGGACGCCGGATATGTCGCAGGAACTGCAACACGCGATCCAGACCATCAATGACGATCCGGCGCTGGGCGCCATTGTCGTCACCGGTGCGGGCAGAAGCTTCTGCGCGGGCGCTGATATCGAGCACGCGTTCAAGGCGCGTCTCACGGACATTGATGACGGCTCACATGACAGCAATGACGGCATGCCCGCCGGTGTCGACTGGATTAAACTCTGCGGCGAATCGAAACCACTGATCGCGGCGGTGAATGGTCATTCGGTAGGGATCGGTGCGACCATGATCCTGCCCTTTGACGTGATCGTCGCCTCGACCGCGGCGCAGTTCGGCATGTTCTTCGTCAAGATGGGGCTGGTGCCGGAACTGGCCAGCTCGCACTTTCTGGAACGCCGGGTCGGCTTCGGCAATGCCAACAAGATGTGTCTGACGGCGCGGCTGTTCGGGGCTGAGGAATGCGAGAAGCTGGGTCTGGTCGATCAGCTATCGACACCCGATGCGCTGGTCGACGATGCCAAGGCACTGGCAGCCGAGATTGCCGCGAACCCGGACCGGCAGCTGCGCATGATCAAGGGGTTGCTGCGCGAGAATGGCGTGCCCAACGACTACAAAGCCATTCAAGCCAGGGAAGGGGCCTTGCTGGAACAGTGCTATCCGTCGGCGGAACACCGCGAGGCGGTCGACGCGTTTCTGAACAAACGCCCGGCGGATTTCCGCAAAGCCGCGGCGGAGTAGGCGCGTGCCCTACGAGACGCTGCTCTATGAGACGCGGGGCAATGTTGCGCTTGTTACGCTGAACCGACCCGACCGGCTGAACGCCTGGACCGGCCAAATGAGCCTCGAACAGGCCGACGCGTTTGAGCGTGCGAACAATGATCCAGCAGTCGGTGCCATTGTGATGACCGGCGCCGGGCGCGGGTTCTGCGCCGGTGCCGACATAAGAGATGCCTTCAACGCGCGCCTGGAAGGCGATGCCAAGGGTGCGGACACATTGCTGCCCGGCGGTATGGACTGGGTTGCGCTGGTCGAACGCACCAAGCCGCTGATCGCTGCGGTTAATGGCCCTGCAGTTGGCGTCGGGGCGACCATGGTTCTACCCTTTGACGTGATTATTGCCTCGGAGGAGGCGAAGTTCGGCATGTTCTTCGTCAAGATGGGTCTGGTGCCGGAACTGGCGTCCAGCCACTACCTGGAACGCCGGATTGGTTTTGCCAAGGCCAGCGAACTGTGCCTGACAGGCGAATTGATTGGGGCGGAAGCCGCGCTCGCCATTGGTCTCGTCAACGAGGTGACGCCACCGCATCGGTTGCTCGAACGCGCAATGGAGGTCGGCGCAACGATTTCGGGCAACCCGGACCGTCAGCTCAGAATGATCAAGAAGCTTCTTCGCGAAAACGGGACAGAAACCGACGCGACGGTTATCCAGGAACGCGAATTTGCCGCGCTTCAGGAAGCGCGCGAGTCACCGGAACACAAAGAAGCCGTTGATGCGTTTCTCAACAAGCGGAAACCGAATTTCCGTCAGTGAACGGATGCGGCACTAAAGCTCTCGTCCACGGGACGGTCGCGCCGTTCGCCCGAACCACGCCCTTTACGTTCACCACCCTCAGGACGGCTGCCCGAACTTGACCGGCCGCTGGGCCGCATACCCTTGGGCGCTTCCCAGACCGATATCTTGAATGAATCCGCTGCCTCTTCCCCGGCTGCAAGCAAGACTGCGGGAATGGTTGACCTCAGCCTGGTCAGTATCTCGGCAGGCAGCGGGGTGAACGCCACCCGGATGCGCCTTGGGTTGCGGTCATAGAGCGCGAGCCACAGCGCGGCTTCGCGCAGATCCGGCATCGGGCCTTCGACATATTCAACGGCGAGCGCCCCCTGCGCTTCCGGCCATCCAGCTTCGGCAGATCTGCGCAGCCATAGCAACCCTTCGAGATACTGCGTGCGATCGTCGGCGGCGGTGCTGATCAGGCAAGCACCCATATGGTGCTGGGCACCTTCAAATCCCGCGCCGGCCATCGCGACCGGGGTGAGACGACGGATTGCAGCGGGGCAGTTGCCTGCGCCAGCGAGATCAACGCCTTTGATGTAAGCTTGATTGAGCCGGTCGATACCCGGCCCTTCATTGCCACGCGACGGCGGCCCCCCGGCACGCGGCCCGGGCCCTGAAGATGAAGAACACGCAGTTAGCGCCACCGCGATCAACAGCATCACGGCAACTGGTTTCAAAGACGTCACTTTGGTCCCCCTTCAGGTGCGGAGTATGCACCTTTACACGCAGGGCCGGACCAACTTCCTTCGGTGGGTAGTGGAATTAGATCCATGGTAGCGTTTCCAGGGGAAAGGGGAATGACATGGTGGCCGAAAACAGCGTTCTGGACCTCAAAGAGACCTATCTGCATTTGACGGATGGGCCCGAAGTGATCGAGTTGCCGGTGACTGATACGTTCTGGCAGGAATTGCCAACCCGCGACGATTTGGGGGGTGGGCGGCTGGTGAGTGCTTATGTATTCACCGAGGATTGGGGCTCCTGGGAGATGCACCCGGCTGGCGAAGAGGTAGTCTGCATGCTGTCAGGCGCGGCCGACATGCATCTTGAAGAACCGGCGGGGGTCCGGGTCGTTGAATTGCGGGGCAGTGGTGCGGTCATTGTGCCGCGAGGTGTCTGGCATACCGCCAAAGTTCATGAGCCAAGCCACATGCTGTTTATCACGCGTGGCGAAGGCACTGAGATCCGACCGCTCTAGCGCGGGCTATACCCGGTGCGGTGTAACGCCATCAGCACCTTTGCAGGTGGCGGTGTCGCGCCCATGAATCAGAGCATTGAGCAACATGGCTGTCAGGGCCGAAAAACGCAGTGTCCGAATGAGTCTCATGTCGATTCCCCTTCTCGGTTGCGGATCGATACACACCTTATACGTCCGAAAGACGTATACCCTTCGTGATGGACGTCACACTTCAAAAAAAGCCAGACCGGCCCACCACAGGCGCTTGGGAACATCCATGGCGGGCCGACCCGGGTACGGGAGATTATTCCCCCTGGAGTGGGATAAGGAAAAATGGATACCGGTTTTCCGTCCGATCCCACTCTAACTTATTGAATCTAGATCATGTTTATCGGCTTAGGTGAACTCACCTGAACCGATCGTGATCTAGGAATAGGTCATCAGCGCAATGACGGCGCCGGTCGGGTCCTGGATGGTCGACATCCGGCCAACGCCGGGCATATCCATGGGCGGGGCGATCACCGTTGCGCCCGCGTCCTCGGCTCTTTTGGTGCGTGCGTCCACATCGTCAACGGTGATATAGGCGCACCAATGGGAGGGTGCACCCGTAGCCGCTTCCGGCAGTGCAACGATACCGCCGATACCTTCGCCATCGGTTTTCAAGATGGTATAGGGTGCGGGGCCGGGCATCTCTTCTGTGTCCCAGCCGATCACGTCCGCATAAAACGCCTTGGATTTTTGCGGGTCGCTGCTGCGCAGCTCCACCCAGCTGAATGCCGAGTGGGTTTGAAACGGATTGCTCATCTCGTCCTCCTGATCTGAAAATCGCCGGGTGTTTCCCGGATATCAGCTAGACGGACGGAGACGCGCTAATCAGACATGTTCGTGATACGCCACTGGCCTTATTTCGATGCAGCCGCGCTCAGCATGGGGAATCAGCCTGGCGTAGTTGGCGGCATCGTCTGCCGTTTCACAGTCGACCAGATAAAACCCGATCAAATGTTCCTTGGTCTCTGCGAACGGACCGTCTGTGACCAGTGTTTTGCCGCCGCGCACCCTCAGGCATTGGGCCGTGGGTGGTGGCTCCAACTGGTCGGCGGCGACGAAGACGCCTGCGTCCTTGGTGGTGTTTTGCATATGTCGGTGCCCCGCCAGAAGCGCATCCATCTCGGCGCCTTTCGGCGATTCCAGACCGGCATCTTCATAGATCAGCAGTGCAAATTTCATGGCAATTCTCCCGGTCCCACATTGGTGGACGGGGGCGGCGATGCCAAGCCGACACTTCTAGCCAATAATCGATGGTGAATAGTGCTGAACGACGGGGAAGGGGTCATAGAAATCGTGTAACAGCGCGCGCCACCGCTGATAGCGGTCGGACCCGCGGAACCCGATCTCATGATCATCGACCGTGTCCCACCAGACGAGCAGCAGATATTGTCCTGGTTGTTCCAGACAGGGCCGTACCTCGATGCCCCCAAAGCCTTCTGACGCGGCAATCAGCGGGCGCGCGTCGGCCATGGCGGCTTCAAATGCCGCCTCCTGGCCTGGCTTCACGTTCAGGATGGCGTGTTCGAGGATCATGGGTCGCCTATCCACTGGGCGGTGTTGCCATGCGGGTGTACCGTGGCGAGCAGCCGGTCTTCACCACCGGGCCAAAGGCGCAGCCGCAGTTCCGGCAGTTGCGTGCGCATGTTGGCCTTCATGCTGATCCAGTCGTCGGGCAGTTCCATGCGCAGCCACGCGATGGGCGCGTCATCTGTCGCTTTGGCTCCAGCCTGTTCGATAGCCTGTTTCACGCCGTCACGCGTTTCCGTGCTGAAATAGTGCTGCGCAATGGAATGATAAATCACAGTGGCAGTGCCTGTTCGGCGTTGGCGCAACTGCCGATGCGCCCAATCGGCGGCATCGGCGCGCTCAAGCGTCAGGCCATTTTCCCGGGCAATCTCTATGGCTGCCGTCAGGTTATGAAACCGTGCGAGTTGATCCGGCCAGATATAGGACGACATGCGGGTGCCCGTGTCCGGATCGGACAGATCAATAGGGCTGATATCGCAGCCGGCGCGCTCCACTACGGTTACCTCTGTCGCAAGGTCGGTCGACGGGCCGCGCCAGTCCGATTGCAGTTGAACCGGGCTGTCAGGGTTGCCCCAGTGCCGCTCGCCGCTGTCAGTCGCGATTGAATAGTAGAAGCTGTCCCAATTCAGATTGAGTCCGGCGCTTGCGGCAATCTCCAGGCAACGCAGCGGCAGTCCGGTTGCCTGTGCGACGGTCAGAAAGCCGCCCAGCAAAACAGCAGAGCGGCGCACCTCGTTGGTTTGGGGCGGGCCTTTCAGGAAGTCGTCCACGATAGTCCGGTTTGTGCGGATCGTTTCCTCGGCAGCCTCCCAGAAGCCGTCCTCACGGGACCTGCCACCGACATTCGGATAGAAACCGGCCAGCCGGGCCGCGTTACCGGTCAGCACCGCATAGTGCAGCGCACCGGCGAAGCGCAGGGGCAGGGCGTCGTCATTAGGGTCGCCGTCCCAATGGGGCAAAATGTCACGGGTGATCCCGCCCTTGCTCAAATCGTCCGCCAGCGATTTCAGCAACAGCGCCGTCAGCGGCGAATCCATTTGCTGGCAGATATCCGCCTGCCAGCGAAACGATACGATGACCGGGTCATCTGACGTCATTCTTCGTCGTCATGCATCGGTCTATTAGGCGTTTCCCAGGGTGCGCCCAGATCGGTCAGTTCGGCATCGACTACCTCAGCTTCCAGGCGGATATCGGCGCCACCGGCAAAGGCAAGCGTGATCAGCGCGCGGCTGTCCTGTTCCACGGCGTGAACGGTCAGCAGCTCAAGAATATGGTCTTTCTCGTTCATGGGTATGCCGCGCGTCTGCGCCTTACTGACGGTTTCGAAATGCAAGCCGCAGCGGGTGCGCAGCCACGGCTTGTTTTCGCGCTCCCACATGAAGCGGTTGCAGACCAGCGCCAGCCGGTGCTGCTGGGGCAGCCACGCGATATCGCCGACGCGAATGGTGGCATCCTGTAGATAGCCGCCGAATACAGTCAGATCATCAGCATTTTCAGCCCGCAGTTTCAGCATCATGCCGTCCCGATGCGCTCGATATCGGCGCCCACCGCGCGCAGCTTTTGCTCCAGCTGCTCATAGCCGCGGTCGAGATGGAAAATGCCGTTGACGAGGGTTTCGCCCTCTGCAGCCAACCCGGCCAGCACCAGACAGACTGAGGCGCGGAGGTCCGTCGCCATCACCGGCGCACCGCGTAGTTGCGGGTTTCCGCGCACCATGGCGGAATTGCCATGTACGATAATATCCGCTCCCATGCGTGCCAGTTCCGGTACATGCATGAAGCGGTTTTCGAAGATTGTCTCCGTGATCAGCGAGGCCCCGTCGGCGACCGCCATCAGCGCCATGAACTGTGCCTGCATGTCGGTCGGGAAACCAGGGAACGCCCGGGTCATGACGTCGAACCCACGGCATTGGCCGGTGGGATGAGAAACACGCAATTTGCCCAGGCCGATGGATACATTGACCCCGGCATGGCCCAGGGCTTCAAAAACCGCTTCAAGATGCCCGGGTTCGGCCCCGTCCAGCACCAGTTCCCCGCCGGTAATCGCCGCGGCGACGGCATAGGTGCCGGCTTCAATCCGGTCCGGCACGACGGTGTGGTCTGCGCTGCCTAAAGCCGCAACACCCTGGATCACGAGGCATTCCGTGCCGATGCCATTGATATTGGCGCCCATCGCCGCCAGACAGTTGGCCAAATCTGTCACTTCCGGTTCCCGCGCGGCGTTTTCCAGAATGGTGGTGCCCTTGGCCAGGGTGGCGGCCATCATCAGGTTCTCGGTTGCACCAACAGAGACAAAGGGGAACCGAATCGTGGCGCCGGTCAGGCCGTCGGGCGCCCGGGCGCTGACGTTGCCGCCGTCGAGCGTGATATCCGCCCCCATCTGTTCCAGGCCCTTGATGTGCAGATCGATCGGGCGGATGCCGATCGCATCGCCACCGGGCATGGCGACGGTCGCTTCGCCGGTGCGCGCGAGTAACGGCCCCAACACCAGCGCGGAGGCGCGAATCTGATTAACGATCTCATAGGGGGCAACCGTATTGATCGGCCCGTTGGCTGTCAGGGTCAGGGTCAGACCAAGGCCACCGGTCGAATCCCGGTCGATCGACGCACCATGGTTTTCCAGCAGTTCAGACATGGTGTCGATGTCGTCAAGACCCGGTACCCGGCGAAGCGTCAAGGGCTGGTTGGTCAGCAGGCTGGCCACCATCAGTGGCAAGGCCGCGTTCTTTGCCCCGCTAATCGGGATTGTGCCCCTGAGCGGTCTGCCGCCCCTTATCCGGATCTGTTCCATCGATCTATAGCTTGGGCAGGGTGACGCCCCGCTGTCCCTGATACTTGCCGGACTTGTCTGCATAGGACACTTCACATGGCTCATTGCCTTGCAGGAACAGGAACTGACAGGCGCCTTCATTCGCGTAGATTTTCGCGGGCAGCGGCGTGGTATTGGAGAATTCCAGCGTCACGTGGCCTTCCCATTCCGGTTCAAGCGGCGTGACATTAACGATGATCCCACAGCGGGCATAGGTGCTCTTGCCCAGGCAGATCACGAGCACGTCGCGGGGGATCCGGAAGTACTCAACCGTGCGCGCCAACGCGAAAGAGTTGGGCGGTATGATGCAGACGTCGCCGGGCCGGTCGACAAAGCTCTGATTCGAAAAATCCTTCGGGTCGACAATGGCTGAATCAACATTAGTGAAGACCTTGAATTCGTCGGAAACCCGTGCGTCATAGCCATAGGAGGAAAGACCATAGGAGATCACGCCCTCGCGTTGCTGTTTTTCAACAAACGGCTCGATCATGCCGGTGGCAAGCGCCTGTTCGCGAATCCAACGGTCGGACAAAATTGCCATGAAGGGCCCCCAAGTGATCAAGTCAGAGTAAACGAGTGGTAGGCGATCTTCATAAACGACAGCCGGGCGGACCTCAACGCCGCAGGTTGCAGGCCCCCGAATGGTCATAAAATCGCCCTAATTTGGGCCTACGTAAGTCCGTAGCTAGGCAGATGGCGTTGAAATACGGTTATCTTCTGGCAAGAGGGAGCCAAAAAACTGTTGCGTGTAAGGAGATGCCCGCATGTTTTGGCTATATTGGATTATGATCGGCACCGCCTTGGGGTTGCTCGTTCATATGATTTTTTCGACCAAGCCGGTCCACGGTGCACTTAGCTCTGCGATTGTAAGTGCTATCGGTGCCGTGATTGGTGGTGCATTGGGCCGTAGTCTCATGAACTTTACATCTTCTGAATCCCTCGGGATTGAGGCGATGACAGCTGTCGCCATCGGGTCTGTCAGCATGCTGATGCTGAATTTCATGATGGCGCGCTAGGAACTTTGTGAATTATCTGGACCGGGTTCGGCCTGGTCCTCCTTGTCGGGCTTCCTGCCTGCTTTCCGACGCCTGAGATTTGCGCGCAGGGCTTCGGCTGCGCGTGCCTCCCGCTCCTTTTTCCCAGATTTCTTTTTCGTATCGTCTGTCATGGAGATGCCTTGATCTGCGTCTTCAGTCACCAAAATGTTACGACAGTCCTTGTCCCTGCATGATAGTTTCCGCCCCATGAAATCAAGGCTTTTTGTGATAGTCGGCGCCCTGTTGGCGGTTTTTGTGCTGGCCGCGGCGGTCAATGCGTCGCCTGTTTCGACAGAGAATACGACTGTAGAGCTGGTCAGCGAGGCCGGATTTGCAGCCCCCGGGTCGCAGTTCTGGGTCGCCCTGAAAGTCACACCGCGCCCGGGATGGCACACCTATTGGCGGAACCCTGGTGATTCCGGTATGCCAACCACCATCGAGTGGCGCCTGCCGCAGGGCGTGACAGCCGGGGAAATTTCATGGCCGGCGCCGCACGCGGTGCCCTACGGCCCGCTGATGAATTACGGCTTCGGTGAAGAACACTGGCTGTTGGTGCCCATCAGTGTTGACGCGAATGTCGATATGTCGCGGATTGATCTGGAAGCGCGCGCCGACTGGTTGGTTTGCGACGACATCTGCATTCCCGAAGGTGCTGATTTGTCGCTTTCTGTACCGGTAGATGTGAATGGCACGCCGAATCCGGCGCTGACGCGGGGCTTCGAAAGAGCGCGTGCGGCCATTCCCGTGCCTTTTGCGGGTGATGCCCTGTTCAGTGCTGGAGAGGGAGAGATTGTCATCCGTTTCGAGCCACTGGACTCCGACGAGGCGCGTTTCTTTCCGTATCAGGAATCCCTGATCCGCAATCAGGTGGATCAACGCCTGGCCACTGCCGATGGTGCGCTTTACCTGGCGATTGCCCGTGCCAGCGGCAGTCCTGGCGATACGGTGGCTGGGGTGCTGGTCGCTGACGGCAATGCTTATGAGGTGATGCTCCAGCCCGGCGAGGTCGTATTTCCCGCTGCTGCAGAAAGCGCCCTGCTGGCGATGGACATATCGCTTTGGGAAGCGATGGCATTGGCGCTTCTTGGCGGCATTCTTTTGAACCTGATGCCCTGCGTTTTCCCGGTTCTGTCCTTGAAGGCTCTCTCCGTGGTCAGCGCATCGGGGCTCAGCTTGCGTCAGAAGCGCATGGAAGGTCTGGCCTATGCGGCAGGGGTGATTTTGAGTTTCCTTGCTATCGCAGCCGTCTTGCTGGCGTTTCGCGCCGGCGGTGAGGCTGTCGGTTGGGGCTTCCAGCTGCAGTCGCCACTAATCATTGCCCTTCTGGCGATGCTGTTATTTGCGGTGGGTCTATCGCTATCAGGTGTCTTCGAGCTTGCGGGCAGTTTCACCGGTCTTGGCCAGGGATTGGTCGACCGGGGTGGCTCAACAGGGGCATTCTTTACCGGTGTGCTGGCGACCATTGTCGCCACGCCCTGCACGGCGCCTTTTATGGCGACAGCATTGGGCTTTGCCATGATGCAGGCACCTGTCGTGGCGCTTGCTGTATTTCTGGCGCTGGGGGCGGGGCTCGCCCTCCCCATGGTCTTGATCAGCGTCAGCCCGGCGATCGGCCGGATGCTGCCAAAGCCTGGCCCCTGGATGGAGACCTTCCGCCAGTTTCTGGCTTTTCCTATTTATGCGACGGTGATCTGGCTGGTCTGGGTGCTTGGCATGCAGACCGGGATGAACGGTGTGGCCGGTTTACTGGTCGCGCTGATGCTGATCCCGCTGACGATCTGGTTGTGGCGCAGGCGAAGCACCGCAGCAGGGGCGGGCCGTGCGTTGGCCACGGGGTTTGCGGCGATTTCTGTTGCTGCGATGGTGGGTCTGCTTGTCTGGTCGGATGGACAACAGGCCGTTCCAGCGGCCGAACAGGCCAGTGTAATCCCCTATGAGCCGTTCTCGCCTGATGTCCTGGCGGATTACCGGCGGGACGGAACCCCCGTTTTCGTTAACTTCACGGCGGCCTGGTGTATTACGTGTCTGGCCAACGAGCAGGTCGCCCTGACCACTCAGGACGTCGCCGATTACTTCGGTGAAAACGGTGTCATCTATATGAAGGGCGACTGGACGCGACGGGACCCCGTCATTACGGAAACGCTGGCAAAATATGGCCGTAGCGGCGTGCCGCTCTATCTCTATTACTCATCGGGCGCGGACAGCGCGGTGGTATTACCGCAATTGCTGACGCCTGGAATCGTTTTGACCGAATTGAAAGCGGCCGATGAGTCGGCCCGCTCGTTCGCATCTGCAGGGAGGACCCTTCCATGACTCCGATCTTCCGTGGCGCAGCGATTGCGCTTTCTACCCTTGCTCTTTCAGCGGCTGCACATGCTCTGCCGCAGGTTGGCGCTGAAGCTCCCGCCTTCAGTGGCACGACAACAACCGGTGAAACGGTCAGCCTGTCTGATTTCGAAGGTCAGAAAGTGGTGCTGGAATGGACCAATCATGATTGCCCGTTTGTTGTGAAACACTATGGCAGCAATAATATGCAGACCCTGCAGGAGCAGTTGACCGGTGAAGACGTGGTCTGGCTGACGGTCATTTCTTCTGCGCCGGGCAAACAGGGGCATGTTTCGCCGGAAGAAGCCGACGCCCTGACGGAGTCGCGCGGTGCGGCCCCCACCCATGTGATCCTCGATGAATCGGGCGAGATCGGCCGGGCCTATAACGCCAAAACGACGCCGGAAATGTTCCTGATTATGCCGGACCAGACGCTCGCCTATATGGGGGCGATCGACAGCATCCGTTCGGCGCGCCAGTCGGATATTCCAAAGGCGACCAACTACCTTCAGGCTGCCTATAGCGAAGCCAAGGCCGGCCAGCCGGTCACCATGGCGCAAACCACGCCTTACGGGTGTTCGGTCAAGTACGACGACTAAAAAGTGTCTTTCAGAAGCACGGTAACGGCCGCCTGTTTGCTGGCCGTTTTCTGGATTGGGTCGCCTGCGCAGGCGTCGGATTTCCAGAACGACTTTGAAGTCGAGATCGACCGCTATCTCGGCCTCTGGTACGAAATTGCCCGCACGCCGAACGACTTTCAGGACAACACGCCCAAACGCGACGGTGAGCGGCTGGGTGCCTGCAAGAACACGACGGCGGCGTATACCTTGCTGGAGCCTGGCCGGATCGGCGTGCGCAACACCTGCCAGCGCGACGGTGAAGACGGCGGCACCTATGAAGAGGTCGCCAACGGCATTGCCCGCCTGCAGGACGGCACCCAGGGCCGCAAACTAAAGGTCGCGTTTGGCCCATGGATTGCCCGGTTCTTTCAGCGGCTGTTCACCGGCGGCGGCTCCGGCTACTGGATCTATTGTCTGGGACCGGTCAATGCCGATGAGGTTTACGACTGGGCGGTTATCAGCGGCAGCGACCGCGACTACATTTTCGTCGTTGCGCGGGACCGCGATGTCGCGCCGGAAAGCCTGGAGTCCATCCTCACCTGCGCCCGCAATGAGCGCCTGCCTGTGGACCAATTGATCTACCGGCAGGAATAAGCTGAGATTGCTGTTGCAACCTGCTTGTCAAACGTCAGGGGCTGTGGCAGTTTCCGCGCCCTCTGATCAGGCTGCCGTAGCTCAGGGGTAGAGCACTCCCTTGGTAAGGGAGAGGCCGAGAGTTCGAATCTCTCCGGCAGCACCATCACCCTCAATTCGAAAAAGATGAATCCTTGGCCTTACGCGCCAGCCGTCCCGGGTGGCCGGGCAGAGGGCGTTCCGAGGGCGGGTCACCGACGCTGAGTTGCCCGACGCCGACCACCTCGCGTTCGGCGAATAACCACACGCCATCGACCTTGACAAGCTTGTCGACCCAGCGGCCCCAATAGTGCATCGGCTCAAAGTTGTGGGCATAGCGATGGAAGGCGTAGACGTAGGAGAGGCCCGTGGCCGTGTCGCCGTCAATCTCCAGCATTACATTGGACAGATGATGGCTGGTGGCGGCAAAAGCATCGAGAATGTCGACCAGCCGTTCGGCGATCGCGTCGCGCCCCTGATACTCGCCCCAATAATGACCGATGCCGTCTTCGGCAAAGCAGGCCGCAGCCCCTTCAGGGTCATTGGCGTCGATGCGCTCGGCATAGCGCACCATCAGCTTTTTGATGGCGTAGTGGTCGACCATTTCCGCGAGAAGGTCTTCCTGTGACATGGATTTTCCCCGTTTCGGTTTCAGACGATCAGCCTAGCACCGTTAAGCAGCCAGCAGCACCACGACAATGCCCGCGACGGTCAGTGCCATGCCCAGCACCTCAACGCCGCTGATCCGCTCCTTGAAGAACAGCCGCGAGGTCAACAGCGACAGGATCAGTTCCACCTGGCCAACGGCGCGCACATAGGGCACGGCCATATAGGCAAAGGCGGTGAACCAGAAAACGGACCCCAGCATGCCGGTGACGCCGACGGGTACCGTGGTCCGCCAGGCGCGGATCACCCGCATCGGTCCGCCCCGGTCGCGCAGGGCATACCAGCCGGTCATCATCAGGGTCTGTGCCAGATTGGTCACGGCCAGCACCATCGCTGCGCGCACCGCCGGGCTGGCGTCGCCCCCAATGTCGAGAGACGCCCCGCGAAAGGCGACGCCCGCGATGCCGAACAGGCCGCCGGCCAGGATGCCATAGAGCGCGGCGCGTTGGGTCCATCCCGTCAGCAGCAGACGCAGCGAGACACTCTGGCCGTGCATCGACATGGCGATCACCCCCATCAGGCTGATGACGATGCCGATCAGCGCCAGCGGGCTGACGCCTTCGCCCAACAGGATCAGGCTGAACAGCGCCGTTTGAATCACTTCGGTCTTGGAATAGGTGGTGGCGACGGCGAAGTTGCGCAGCTTGAAGCTCGCGACGAGCAGAACAGTGGCCAGAATCTGCGCCGCCCCGCCCACCAGACAGCCCAACAGGAACGCCCAGTTGAATGTGAGTGCCGGCTGGTCCCACAACGACCAGATAACGATGGCGTAGAGGATCGACAGCGGAAAACCGAACAGATAGCGGGCATAGGTCGCCCCCACCACGTCGATGTTATCGGCGACGCGTTTCTGTAGCGCCGTCCGCAGATTCTGGAAGAAAGCGGCGGCGAAGGTGAGAAGTACCCAGGATTGGATCATGGTGTCGAATAGGCGCGATCAGGCCGCCCATGACAAGAGGTAAGCGGCGCGTTAGGCTTAATCGCTTCTCTCGAGAAAGGGCGGAGCGATGCCAGAAAAATCAACCCAGGTGACAATCCGCGTCTATGAGACGACGGACGAGGACGCGGTTATCAGCCTCTGGCAGGTGGCGGGCCTCCTGCGTCCATGGAACGATCCGACAAAGGACATTGCGCGCAAGCTCAAGGTGCAGCCGGAGCTGTTTTTGGTGGCTGCAGACGGCGGTCAAATCCTGGGAAGCGTGATGGCCGGATATGACGGCCACAGGGGCTGGCTATATTACCTTGCCGTCGATCCGGCAACGCAGCGTTGCGGCATTGGCCGGGCGCTGGTCGATGCGGCCCGGTCTCGGCTACAGGCGCTGGGTTGTCCTAAAATCAATTTGCAACCACGGTCGGGCAATGACGGGGCTGTCGCGTTCTATGAAGCGCTCGGCTTCGAACATGACCCGGTGGTGTCCATGGGGCTGCGTTTGATTCCCGATGACTGACCAGCTTCACGGTGCGCCGGCGTAATAGTGCCACAGGAACAGGGCGCCGACGCCGCGGTGCGGACGCCAGTGCTCAACCAGTGCTTCAGATGCCGCGCGGTCGGGTCGCTCCTGCAGTCCCTTCAGCCGTTTCAGGGCCTCCTGAATGGCCAGGTCTTCGGCGGGCCAGCTGTCGGGGCGGCCCAGCGCAAACAGCATGTAAATGTCCGCCGACCAGCGGCCCAGGCCCCGCACAGCGGTGATCGCTTCAATGACGGCGTCGTCTTCCAGTTCGTGCAAGTGATCGGCGCTTAGATGGCCATCGCCCATATGCTCAGCCAAGCCGCGCCCATATTCGATCTTGCGGCGGGACAGCCCGACCGAGCGCAGCGTTTCGTCATCCAGGGCGAGAAAAGCATCCGGCGTCATCGGCTGGACGGCTGCTTCCAGCCGCCCGCGAATGGCGGTAGCTGCGTGGGTGGAGACCTGCTGCCCGGCGATAATCCCCATCAGCGTGCCGAAACCAGGCGCGCGGTTGCGCGGCGCGGGATAACCGACGGCAGCAAGCCCTTCGGCCAGATCGCTATCGCGGGCGGCAATGTCGTCCAGGGCAGTTCTGATGAAGTCCGGTGTCATGAAACGATCATAGCCTAGCTATATTGGTTTTCCCGGCTTAGCCTCGTCTCATGAGTGAAAAAATCTATTCAGCTCTTGTGGCAGGCGGCACTGGCATTGTCGGGCGCGAAATCGTCGCGCGTCTGGCAGCTTCGCCGGATTATGACCGCGTCATCCTCCTGACGCGCCGCGAGGTGGCGACGGCTTCGGGGATCGAGCCATTGGTGGTCGATTTCGACGCGTTGTGTGAAAGCGGCGCTTTGCCTGCTGTTGATCACGTCTACCTTGCCATCGGGACAACGCAGAAAACAGCGGGCAGCAAGCCGGCCTTCCGACGCGTCGATTATGATTACAACGTGGCCGTGGCCCGGGCAGCGCGCGACGCCGGGGCGCAGCGGGCCGCGCTCGTGTCGTCCGTGGGCGCCAATGCGGCGTCCGGCAACTTCTACATCCGGATCAAGGGCGAAACCGAAGATGCGGTCGGCGCCATGGGGTTCGAACGGCTCAGCATCGCCCGGCCTGGCCTGCTGCGCGGCCCGCGTGATAATGGCCGGCGGATTGGCGAAAGCCTTGCCAAAGTCGTTTCCCCCGTGCTCGACGGCTTCATGCTCGGCGCTGCGCGCAAGTACCGCAGCATCTTTCCGTCCGTGGTCGCAGACGCCCTGGTCAATGCCACGCTGGACGGTGAACCGGGCGTGGAGGTCATGGAGCATGATCAATTGAACGACTGGGCGCGGCGTTAGCCATTCCTTTCCCGGTCCGCCAATTCCTGCATAATGGCGCCTCATGACAGTGAGGGAGACGGGCGTGCAGGGCGTGTTAGACGGCATTCGGGTGTTGGATTTCGGGCGGTTTATTGCCGGTCCCTATTGCGGGCAATTACTGGCCGATTTTGGCGCCGACGTGATCCGCATGGACAAGGTCGGCGGCAGCGAGGACCGGTTTCTGCTGCCGGTCGCGGAGACCGGCGAGGGGCCGCTGTTCTTCCAGATTAACCGCAACAAGAAGTCCATGACGCTGGATTCCGGGCAGCCGGAAGGCCGCAAGGTGCTGGAAAAGCTGATCAAAACCACGGATGTGGTGGTCGCCAATCTACCGTGGGAAATCCTCCCCAAGCTCGGCTTGGATTACGAGACGCTGAAATCCATCAAGCCGGATATCATTCTGGCAACCATGTCGACCTTCGGTCACGAAGGGCCTTATGCACGCCGGGTCGGGTTCGACGGCATCGCCCAGGCCATGTCCGGGTCGATGTATATGACTGGCTGGGAAGACAAACCGGTGCGTGCGGCTTCGCCCTATTGCGATTTCGGCACGGCGCTGGTTTCGGCCTATGGGATCATGCTTGCGCTGCGCCACCGGGACAAGACGGGCGAGGGGCAGGTGGTCGAGGGCACGCTGCTGCGGACCGGGCTGACCTTTTCCAACGCCATGGTGATCGAACAGGCGCTGACCAAGCCCGACCGGATTCCCACCGGCAACCTGGCGCAGACCGCCGGGCCGGCTGATGTCTATAAGGCCAAGGACGGGACAATACTGGTCAATGTCATTTCCAACCCGCTGTTTCGCCGTTGGGCGCGGCTGATGGGCGAAGAAGAGCAATGGACCACCGATCCGCGCTTCAAGGATGATGTCAGCCGCGGCGACCACGGCCCCATTCTCAGCGAGCGCATGCAGCGCTGGGTCGGCGAGCGGACGGTTGAGGAAGCGATCACAGCGCTTGAAGGCGCGCGCATTCCCGCCGGGCCGGTGCTGAAGCCCCAGCAGGTGTTGGAGGACGAGCACGTCATTGCCACCGGCATGCTGCACCCGACCGAGTTTCCGGGCCTGGACGGGCTGGCGCCGATCATGGAATCCCAGGTGAAGCTGTCGCAAACACCGGGTGAAATTCGGCACCGCGCCCCCCTGTCCGGCGAGCACACCGACGAAGTGCTGAACGAGCTGGGTCTGACCGAAGAGCAGATCGCGGGTCTGCGGGACAACGGGATTATTTGATCGGCAGCGGATCAGCCTGGTGACAGAGCATCCGGGAGTCCGACGCAGCATTGCCGGTTGGTGTCTCTACGATACCGCCATGTCTGCATTCAACACGCTGGTCATCACCTTTATCTTCAGCGTTTATTTTGCGCGCGGCGTCTATGGCGATGCGACGGAAGGCAGCATCGTCTGGGCGGACCGTCTGGCGCTGGCCGGGCTGATTACGGCGCTGCTAAGCCCGGTGCTCGGCTCTATTGCCGACAGGATCGGGCGGCTGAAACCCTGGCTGGCGGTGTTCACGCTCATCACCATAACAGCAACCGCGCTGATGTGGTTCGTCGAGCCCGATGCGGCTTTTGTGCCGCTGGCACTGGGGCTGGTTGTGGTCGCCAATGTCAGTTTCGAGTTCGCCAACGTATTCTACAACGCCATGCTGCCCAAGGTGGCGCCCAAAGGCATGCTGGGCCGGGTGTCCGGCTGGGGCTGGGCGGCGGGCTATGTCGGCGGTCTGGGATGCCTTGCCCTGGCGTTGGTGGGTTTCGTGCAGCCGGAAGAACCATGGTTCGGCCTGAGCCGTGACAGCAGCGAGAATGTCCGCGCGACGGTTCTGCTGGTCGCGGTCTGGTATGCGCTGCTGGCGCTGCCGCTGTTCCTTTTTTCCAAGGATGCTCCTGCAACCGGCGTTCGGTTGGGTGACGCGGTGGGCGACGGGCTGGCCGTGCTGTGGTCGACGCTCAAGCAGGTTCGCCGCTATGGCAATCTGCTGCGGTTTTTGATTGCCAGCATGGTCTACCGCGACGGGCTGGCGACGCTGTTCATTGTTGGCGGGCTCTATGCTGCGGGCACGTTTGCGATGACCGAGACGGATATTCTGGTGTTCGCCATCGGTCTCAACATCACGGCGGCGCTGGGCGCGTTTGCCTTCGGGTTTCTGGATGACCGCGTGGGATCGAAACGCACGGTCCTGCTGTCGCTGGCAGGCCTGATCGGGTTGGCCATGCCGGTGCTGCTGGCGCCGGATAAATTCTGGTTCATCGGGCTGGCGCTGGGGCTGGGGCTGTTTGTGGGCCCGGCCCAGGCCGCCAGCCGGTCCTTCATGGCCCGGCTGTCACCACCGCATATGCACACGGAAATGTTCGGGCTCTATGCGCTGTCGGGTAAAGCCACCGTGTTCCTGGGTCCTTTTCTGTTTGCACGCCTGACGGAAGCCTTCGACAGTCAGCGCGCCGGGATGGCCACCATTGTCCTGTTTTTTATCATCGGCGCGGTGCTGCTGCTGACGGTCCGTGATCCGGCAAAGACGCCAGGGTAGTGCGCTCCTCTACTTCCGCCAGGTCGCGATGTAGCGGTGGTTTTTCTGGGCGCCGTCATAGCCGGAGACAATCCGCGTCAGCAGATTGGCCTGCAACGCGCTGTTGAATTCCGTCTGGTATTGCTGCGGCGTCAGACCATGCCGGTCCTTGCGTGGGCCGTTTGGCTGGGTTGAAAACACCACGGTGTAATAGCCCTTGCCCTTGTGCATATAGGCATTGGCGTATGACGGCTTTTTCCCGGCCTGGCCCTGGGCATTGTAGAGCGCCTGATAGTCGGGCACGGCGACCCGGGACTTGACCGTCCACGCGCCCAGGTTCTCCGACCGCCACAGCACCGTATAGCTGCGGTTCCCGTCGACCGACATGACCGAAATGTTGGCCGGGTAGAGGTTCTTGCTCTTGGCCTCGTCCATCACGGCCATATGCTGTTGATAGTTCAGCCCGTGCCGCGCCAGCCAGCCGCCCG
Source organism: Alphaproteobacteria bacterium (assembly GCA_046290575.1). Classification (GTDB taxonomy): domain Bacteria; phylum Pseudomonadota; class Alphaproteobacteria; order SMXS01; family SMXS01; genus JANQQJ01. Next base: position 1,154,349 of record JBKAGX010000001.1, read on the forward strand.
GCTTGTTCTTGACGAAAATGACCGTGTAGCGCGGCTTGCCGCCAACCGTTGAGCCGTCGACGAAGACGGGTGCATAGCCGTCATTCGTCGCCTTGGTGAACTCGCTCTGATATTTGCTTGGGGTCACCAGGAAGAACGCCCGCCAATTACCTTTGGACGGGCGCCAGACATAGTTCAGATAGCCCTTGCCGCCGACGCTGTAGCCATCGATCCAGACCGGCCAGAAACCGGAATCCGCCAGATGGTCGAACATACGCTGGAACGAGCTGGCCGGAAAGCCGTGCCTTGCATATTCGCCGGTCAGGCGACGGGGCGGCCATATGGCGACCGGGCCGTCGGGGATGCGTTTGCCGGCAAAACGGGTCCATTTGTTGATATCGACCTTCTTGTCGATGGCGGGTGACGACAGCCCGCGGCGGAACTTGAACTGCTTCGGGTTGCCGTCCGCGTCCTGCAGGTGAATATGCAGATGCGGCGCACTGGAATTGCCGCTGTTGCCGGTCCGGTACAGGAACTGCCCGGCTTCGATCCGCACCTGCTGGGCCTCGGGCACATCCGCCTGCGAGGTCGCGTCCGCCATGGTGAAAAGCTGGGCGTTGTGCGGGCACAGCGCCTGGGGAATGCTGCCCGGCTGGGCATGGGCATAGAGGATCAGATCGCCGTCATCTTCCTCGACCAGCAGATGATTGCCGCCACCGGACATGCGCTTGGCCCGCCACATGGGGTGCAGCCAGTCCCGGTCTTCGAAATCTTCGTCGAAGTCATCGCCCAAGGCCGAACTGAACGGCCGGGGGTTTTCCGGTGCGTTGCGCCAGCAGCGGATAATCGTGCCCGGTCCCACCGCGTAAACCGGCTTGCCATAGACGTGATAGTCGCTGTTCTTCGGGTCGTTCCAGTCCATGTTCGTCTTGGTCTCGCGCCAGGCCTTTCCGGACCCTTGCGATTTCAGCACCCCGACGTCATAGCCCCATTGCTGCGACCCTGAAGTCGAGTGAATCGTCTTGCCGACATAATAGCGCTCGCCCGGTTTCAGATCGTCGGCCAGATAGAAGAGGTCATAGGTAGGCGTCGCCATCCGCTGCATGGCTTGCGGCCCGGACGGCTGCATTTGCAGCGTACCCACGGCCCGCTGGGGCATCACATAGGGGACGTCCTTGATCGCCTCGGTGGACAGGCTGGGCTGGCCGGAGACCCGCCGGATCGCCGATGGTGACAGGCGCTGGAGCGTCTGGGGCGACGCCCGCTGCGGCGTCTGCTGCGGGGAAATCCGTTGCGGCGTTGTCGACTGCCGCACCGGTTCAGTCTCCTGGACCGTTGCCGGCGCCTTGCGCAGGAAGGATTTATCCCGCTCCTCCGCTGCCATGGCGGCGGTTGCACTGAACATGAGGGGTGAAAGGCAAAAGGTGACGAGGACGGTACGGCGCATGGCTATTCTCCATTCTCCGGCGGATACACAGCCGGAGGGCTCCCTGGAACAAGTGCCTCGTCAAATAAGAAGGTATGCTTCTGGAGCCCGAGATGCAAATGACCGTTTCGGGTCCGCCGCTACCCCACCTGCACGGGCAGGCGCTTTCGGCCCCACAGGAAGAAGGGTTTGATGCGTTCGCCGGCATTTTCCAGTGTCAGGTCGGGGAAGCGTTTGACCAGCGCTTTCAGCGCGGTGCGTGCCTCCATGCGCGCCAGTTCCGAGCCCAGGCAGAAGTGCACACCAAGCCCGAACGCCAGATGGCGTTTGTTCTTCTTGCGGTCGAGGGAGAACTCATAGGGGTTCTCGAAAATCTCTGGGTCACGGTTGGCCGCCGCATAGTGCAGCATCACCTTGGCGTCCTGGGGGATGGTGACGCCGCGTAACTCGACGTCTTCGGTGGTGGTGCGGTAGAGGCCCAGCACGGGCGGGTCGAAGCGCAGGCTTTCCTCCAAGGCGGTTTCGACAAGGTCCGGGTCGTCGACCAGCCGTTGCCATAGCGCCGGCCGCTCCAGTAGCCGCCAAACGCAATTGGTGATCAGCGACGTGGTGGTTTCATTGCCGCCGACGAAGAGCTGATTGAACACGCTCAAAATTTGCGGGTCGGGCAGGGGCTCGCCCTCATGCTCGGTCTGGACCAGCAGGGTCACCAGGTCGTCAGGCGGGTTCTCCATATTCCGGCGCTCTTCCACCTGAGCAAGCTGGAAGGAGGCCATGGCTTCCATCTTTTCGGCCCAGGGCGCCGGGTCTTCCGAGCCCATCGCTTCCACCGACGCGTCTGACCAGACCTTGAATTTTTCTATGTCTTTTTCGGGGATGCCCAGAATGCGGCAGATGATGATCACCGGCAGCGGGAAGGCGAAATCGTCATGCACGTCGAAGGCCGACACATCGGCAACCTTGTCCAGCAATTCATCAGCCAGCGCCTCGATCCACGGGCCCATGGCCTTGATCGAGGCCGGGGTGAATTTCTGCTGCACCAGCGACCGGAAGAAGGTGTGCTGCGGCGGGTTCGACAGCATGCCCATGGGCGGTGTAAAGCGCGGCCCCTGGCCCCAATGGCTGGAAAACCGTTTGGTATCGCGCAGGGCGTTGGCCACATCGTCATATTTCGACAGGGTATAGAAGGGCGGGTCGTAATCTTCGTAATGGTGGACCGGCGCCTGCGCATGTAGTTCTGCATAGGCATTGGACGGATCGGCCATGGAGGATTCGGAAAATGGGCTATAGGCGATAGTCACTCTTGGTCTCCCCAACGCGGCCGCGCCGGATGGCCGCCGCTAAAACACGTTTGCGCTGTTTGCTCGGGCGGGGAAGAGCCAGGACTTCCGCTTAGCCATCCCCGTCCAGCAGCTCGCGTAATCTTGCAGATAATTCGGCTTTTGGGAAAGGTTTCGACAGCAGGACAATATCGTCATCCAGCCGGCCCTGATGGGTCACGACATCCTTGGTATATCCGGACATGAACAGCATTCTGCAGTCTGGAAGCCGTTGCTGGATAGCTTCCCTGACCTCGCGCCCGTTCATCCCGCGCGGCAGGATCACGTCAAGAAGGGCGAGTTGCGGCACGAATTGGCCTGAATCCAGCAGGCCCAAGGCTTCAGGCCCGTCGGTCACCGCCCGCACATCATAGCCCAGCGACATCAGCAGGCTTCTCACAGTCACCCGGACATCGGGATCATCCTCGACGACCAGGATGGATTCGTGACCCTTGACGATGGTTGAGCGCGTGGTTGTCGTTCTGGATTCCGGTACGTCGCCAGAGGCTCGCGGTAGGAACAGCTTGACGGTTGTGCCCTCTCCCTCTTCGCTGTAGATGCTGATGTGGCCTTGGGATTGTTTCACAAAGCCGTAGACCATGCTGAGGCCCAGGCCCGTGCCGCGCTCCATTTCCTTCGTTGTGAAAAAGGGCTCGAAGGCCCGATCGACAACGGACTCCGGCATCCCACGGCCGGTATCGCTCAGTGACAGACAAATATAGTCGCCCGGCTTAACGTCCTCGTAATGCCGCGTGTATTCGTCATCGAGACTTGTGTTGGATGCCTCGATGATCAGGGAGCCGCCATCCTCCATGGCATCGCGCGCATTGAGCGCCAGATTCAAAATGGCATTCTCCAACTGTCCGATGTCCACCTCGGTAGGCCAAAGGTCATCGTCCACATGGGGCTCAATGCTAATTTGCTCTCCCAAGGTCCGCCTCAGAAGCGACAGAAAATCTTCCAGCATCTCCTGCAGGTCGACTTTTTCCGGTACCAGGACCTGCCGCCGCGCGAATGACAGCAGCTGCCCCGTTAGCTGGGCACCCCGGTCAACACTGCCGATAGAGGCTTCGACAAGCTCTGCGGACAGCGGGTCGCTTTTTTCCCGGTCACTCAACATTTCGAGGTTGATACGGAGTGCCATAAGCAAGTTGTTGAAATCGTGGGCGACCCCGCCGGTCAACTGGCCGATGGCGTCAAGCCGCTGTGCACGATCCAGCTGTTCTTGCACCTCGTGGGCCTCTGTCAGATCCGCCGCCTGAGAAATGAAATGAAGGGGTTGTCCCGTTTCGTTCTTCACCAAGGATGCGCTGACAATCGCGAAGACATCGGTGCCGTCCTTGCGGACAAACCGGCGCTCTTTCTGGAAGCTTGTAATCTCGCCCGAGATCATTTTTTTCAGATAGTCAAACGCCTCCGCGGCGTCGTCAGGATGGCGGACGGATTCAAAATCTTTGTGCAGAAGTTCCGGCTCTGTGTAGCCCAGCATCTTGCAATAGGCTTCATTGACCTGGACCCAGCGCCCTTCCAGATCAATGATCGCCATGCCGTGGGGTGCGGTATCAAAGGCGACGCGGAAACGTACTTCACTCTCCAGCAGTGCCCGGTTCGATTCCAGAAGCTGCGTGTTGGTGACTTCCAATTCAGCGACTGTATGCCGGTACTCGGCTTCCAGGCGCGCCCGGTCCACCGCCGCTTGCACGGCGCGGCGCAGCGCCCCCGGGCTGATGTCTTCCTTCACCATGTAGTCCTGTGCGCCGGCTTGAATGGTACGGACGGCAAGGCGTTCGTCCCCCATGCCAGTCAGCATGACGACAGGCATTTCGTTCAGGATCGGGTGGTTCCGTAGCCGCTGTAACAGGTCGATGCCGTCCGTGTCCGGCAAACGGTAATCCAGCAACGTACAATCGACGATTTCGCGCTCCAGCACGTCGAAGGCCGCTTCAGCGCTAGCTGCTTCCCGGATGCCATAGTCGGCGTCGCCCGAGTTGAGCGCCCTGCGTACCGCCTGACGGTCTACCTCGTCATCGTCGACAATCAGAATGGTCTGAGACATCGCAAATCTCCTAGGGAAACTCTACAACACGCCAGTAGTGGTCCAGCATCTGGACAGCATCGAGAAAGCTTTTCGCCGGGTCCGCCTTGACGATGTACCCCGCAACATTCAGGCGATAGGCTTCGATCTTGTCCTCATCGGCTTTTGAGGTCGTCAGTACGAAAACAATGGAATCCTTAAGCGCTTCGTCGGCCCTGAGGGCGGTGAGGAATTCGATCCCATTCATCCGCGGCATGTTCAGGTCCAGAATGATCAGATAGGGCCGTAGCCGCCTACCCTTGTCACTGCGCAGGATATCAAGGGCCTCCAAACCGTCCCGTGCGCGCGTAATCGGGTTGGCGACCTTGAGTTTTTTGAAGGCTCTGGTGATGCCCTGCACATCGACGTCATCATCCTCGACAAGCAGGATGTTGATGGGTTGACTCATGAGAGTGCTCCGTCGGTTAGGGCTTGATCAGGGGTCTGCCATTCCCGTGGCCACAGGAACTTGAAGGTTGCGCCCCGGTTTTTCTTGGTACGCTCCACGGATATTGTGCCGCCGGCGCTCTCTACGAATTTTTTCACGACGGCGAGGCCCATGCCGCTGGCTTCGACCTCGTCACGCGGTTTGAGGGCCTGGAACATTTCGAAGATACGTTCGTGAAACTATGCCGGAATGCCTGGCCCGTCGTCAGCAACACTGAATTCGAGCCAGTCTCCTAAGGCCTGCACTGTCACCGTGATGGATCCTTCAGGCCGGTCATGGTGCTTGATGGCATTCGAAAACAGGTTCTGAAGCACCTGTTCCAGAGCGTGACGGGCTGTCGAGAAGTTCACCGGGGGGCCATTCGTAACCAGCTTGAACGTTTCTGGCGGATTTACGAAGTCAAACGTCTCGCGGATCAGGTCATCGGTGTTGACCGGCTCGATGCTGCCGACGATCCGTCCTGCCCGGGAGTATTCCAGCAGCGACGCCAGCAGCATTTCCATGCGGTGCACCCGGCCGCGCAGCAGGGTAAGGTTTTCTTTCGGTTCACCTTCGATGATGCCTTCAAGGTCATCCTCGATCCAATGCGCGAGATTGTCGATTCCGCGCAATGGCGCCTTAAGATCGTGCGAGGCGACGTAAGCGAATTGCTCAAGCTCTTCATTTGCCCGCTTGATCTGGTCGAACGCGGCGTCCCGCGCCTTCTGCGCACGCCGCTGTTGCACGATGATCCCGGCCGTAACCCAAATCCCCAACAAAGACAGGCCGCGATTGATAAGCACTGTGCTTGCCGGGGCATCAGAAACCTGGGAGGAGATGGTGCCCACAAGAACTAGCACCGTTGACAAGGCGGCAAGAATGTAAGGGGTTGAGGGTCTGGGAAACCAATAGCTGGTCAGGACCGGAAGCAGGTAGGCAATGCCAATCGCCACGCCAAGCGGTAGATAGAGCTCGAGCCCTATGATCGCCGCGTAGAGTGCAGTGACAATCCATACAGGTCCGGCAAGTGTCCCTTCAGTCCACCAGACGCGCGTGGCGAGGGCGATGCCGGCAATCAGGAAGCCGATGGTGGTGTGCAGCGCCATGCGGGTGAACTCGCCCCAGCCATAGGCCGATTCCGTGCCGCTCGCATAGCCGATCAATGCGATAAGCGCCAGCCCGGCGACGATCAAGCCGGTAAGCTCATTGCCGACGACGGCTACCTTTCGGCCTATCCATCGATTCTGCAGGAAACGTAGACTCAGGCCAAAGCCGGTCAGCATGAAGCACACGGCCGTATTCGGCGCCATGCGTCCGGGATGGGATGTCTTGACATCGACGAACGCGTCGACGGCCAGTTCATCGATGCCAAGGTCTATGCCGGTAAGGTACTGGATCAGCGTTGCGAACCCCAGCAACGCTGCAAGCGCTCCCAGAGCCGCTGCCAGGCGATGCTGTTCGAGCGCAAGCACAACAAGACCTGTCCCGCTCAGCGCAAATCCCAGCGCGGTGTTAAACTGCATGGGGGCAAAGGTTGGCAGCAGTTGAACAATCGCCGGTGAGCGCACGATCCAGCCGAGCATCACGAGGATGCCGAGTAGCACCAAGAATAGACCGCTCGCTGCGATTGCTACGGCCTGCGCCTGTGCATGGTTCGCCTTTAAAACGGCGTCATCGACTCGTTCGATTATGTTCGGTGCGCTCGCATCGCCGATCAACTATCAATGCCCATGTTGCCCGATCCCAACAAGTAATTGATTAGCCTAACATTAATAGTTTCCGAATGCTATTTTCGCCTGTCTTCAATATTTAAGATTTGTAAAGACGCGCCCTGAAAGCCGTCGATCGGTGAACCGCCGAGGGCGCCCTGAGCAGAACCAGCCTGGTTGGAAACGATGCGTTGCAATTGATCTGTTCAACCTGCTCCGCAAGCCATCAGAGGATGATCCAGCCCGCTCAGAAGCGGATATTCGCCCGGGTGAAGGCGGCGATGGCGCCGCGCCGGCCAGCGACATGGCCTGGATTGAGACGGTAGATCAGATTGGTCTGCAGCATGACCGGGCCACCGGTCCAGAAACCATGGCTTAGTTCGAAGTCGATTTCCCGCCCCGTCGGGCTCAAATTCAGATGGTGGCTATCGAAGCCAATAAGACCCGTGGCTAGATCGCGCCCTGTCGGCACGTCAAGCCTGGCGCTGCCGCGTTCCACGCGAAGGGGTTGCGCAACAGCAAAACCAAGGGTGTGCCCGGCCCAAGGGGTCCGCCAAAGTGCGGCAACGGCGTATGCCGAGGTTTCAATGTCCGAAAAGCCGTTCAGCAGGGCGTCGTTCTCGCGCACGCCTGTCCAGCCGCGGCTGGCCTGCGCGGCAAATGTCCAGTCGCCCAGACGATAGGCGGCCGTCATGGTCAAGAAGCGCGTGGTGGCGCGGTCGATCCCGTCAAATGCGCCGGTCGCGATGGTGTCGAGCAGGCTGCCGCGTTCCTGAAGGACGCCCAGCCTGATGCCGACCTCAAGCGTCTCGGTCACCGCGCGACGGACCTGCACCGCGGCAACCTGTCTGCGCATCGATTCGCCAGGATTGAGGCCGCTGAACGTGGCATGCGCGCTTGCGGCCTCGATCACGGTTCGACGATCCAGCCGATGATGCACACCGACGCCGCTGCCATCGCTTGCCAATTTCATGAACGCGCCGGAATCGATTGAGCGCAGCCCATGAACGCCGCTGTGGTCCAGCGTTCCGGCGAAGGCGCTGCCATGGGCCACGGTGATGGCCGTATCCGGCGTCAAACTATGGGACAGCCGGAAGGAGACATTTCCGATGCCCCGGTCTTTGGCCAGATTGGGAAAAATATCCCGTTCATCAAGCGCGCCCCATCCGTCGGTGAATGAAACCTGAAACGAGCCAATGCCGGGGATGTCGCCCTGTGCGGCGCGGCGGTAAACGCTGTTGCGTGCAAATGAGGCGAGATCAAAACGATCGTCGGGCAGTCCACCGATCCGTGGCGTTAAGTCCGCGACATAGGTTCGGTCATACCTGTCCAGAAAAACGGTCCCTGACAATGCCGCAAGGGCAGACTGGTTCCCTGTCAGGGCGTCACCGAACGCCGCGCCCGTCTGAAGCCCGCTACCTGACATGTCGAGGTTGGAGCCAGCCAGTGTCTGAACCGACTGCGTACCCTGGGGCAGCAGCGCTGCCGCCAGATTGATCAGACCCATGCCAGTTGTGGAATCCACGCCCAGCAGCCCAACATCGGATGCGGTGTCGATCAGGATCTGAAGTACATCGGCGCCGCTCAGATTCGGGAAGTTCTGCAACAGAAGGGCCGCCGCGCCCGCAACATGGGGCGCGGCGAAAGAGGTCCCGCTGGCGATTCGGATACTGCCATCAATATCCACGACCTCGATGCCGACGCCGGGTGCCAGAACAAAATTGTTCCGCGACGCGAACCCGGCGCGGTTGGAGAAGGATGCAATCCCGCCCGATTGGTCGCTGGCACCGACGATAATCGCAAAGCCCTTGGCCTCGACTGATCTGGCAAAACTAACGGATTCGTTGGGTGCAGGGTCACCGCCATTACCGGCTGCAAAGACAATGATAACGCCTGCGTTAACAGCGCGCTGGTAAGCACTGGTCAGTGTGACACCGACAGGCGAGTCGTCGCCCAGGGAAATGTTGATGATATCGGCGCCATTTGCGACGGCGTAGTCGACAGCCGCGGCGATGTCGCTGTTGAAATAGCCGCAATTGCCGGTGCACGGGCCCTCTTCATCCGCACGGATTGCAAGCAACGTCGCCTCAAAGGCAACGCCATGGACGCCGACACCGTCCTTCTCGGCGGCGACCACGCTGGCGACACCTGTTCCGTGGGATGACGTGGGGAACAGGGTGTTGCGGGTGCCAACAATGTCCGTGCTTGCAGGCGACAGGTTAGCGTCAAACTCAGTGTTGTTCGGGTCAATACCTGAATCGATAATGGCGACCGTTACGCCCTGCCCGGTGATCCCCGCATTATAGGCCGCCAGACTGTTGATGCGCTCCAGACCGTAATTACGCTGGAACTCAGGCGTATCAAAAGTGCCGCCGGAAATTGGCTGCGCTAGCGGTGGCGCCTGTGCCGGTGGCGGTGGTGGGTTGGGATTAGGCTGCGGTTGAGGAGCAGGTTGCGGTGCGGGATTAGGCTGAGGAGCCGGAGCAGGCTGCGGGGCAGGTTGAGGCGCCGGTGCAGGTTGTGGCGGCGGATTGACGACGACATTGCCGCCGCCGCCGCAGGCGGCAAGGGCCAGCGCGACTGCCAATGCGAAAATCGGTTTACAACCAGCTAAGCGTTTCAAAATATGCCGTTCCTCGCGGCTGATGGTCTGCGTTAATGGTCGCGGATGGGGCGCTATTTTGCAAGCGGATCGGGCTCGCGCTCATCAAGCAGTCTCAGTGGGCTGCGGCCTTCGACAAAACCCATGGACGCGCCAACCACCCACCATCCGGCGAGGCGCTGGACGATACGCGGCATGGTCTTGATCGTCGCCGCCGGCACCGCAAGATACTGGTTTTCCTGCTGCCGCAGCCAGGCCCGGCAATACAGGATGATGGCGCCGCGCCTAATCTGGTCGGCGGTTTCGTTGCCGCCGCCACCATGCCACAGGGACCCGGTCCATAGCAGTACTGACCCGGCGGGCATCTCCACGTTGACGGGGTCACCCTCAGGGCGCTTTCGCGTCTGGGGATCATGCGAGCCAGGCAGCACCAGTGTGCCGCCATTCTCGGCTGTGAAATCGTCCAGTGCCCAGATCGTTGATACAGAGATCGGCGCGTGTGGATCGGGCAGATTGTAGAAGGCATCATCGCGGTGTAGCGCCTGCGCCGCCTGCCCGGGGTGAAGGGTGGCCCCGGTCAGGCTTGAGAGCTGGATCTGGTCTTGCATATGCGCTTCGCAAATCGCCACAACATCGGGATGGGCCGCCAGTGGATAGATTTCGGGCGCCTTTGCCAGCAGACCATAGGGGCGCTGTGTTTTTTCGCCCAGAAATGCCGACCTCGCAAACTGCGTCTGATCGTTGACCCGGTCCAGGCCGGCTCGCATGGCGTCGAGCGTATCGGCATCAATGGCATTCCTAACCACGACGAAACCATCGCGTTTCAGGGCCTCTGCATAAGGCGCGATACGTTCCCGGTCTTCGGCCGAGGAGATGAAATCTGCATTCTCGGCCGCCTGAACGTCCGCCCCGAATGGGTCCTCGCCATAGGCGCCATCGGTGCGCATATCACGTCGTCTCTAGCGGGATGATCTCGTGTGCCTCATTGAACCAGAGTGGCGAATTTTCCAGGTCGATGAATTTTCTCTCGTCTTCCAGCAGTAGTTTGCCGGCGGCCTGGGCTTCGGGGTCCGACTGGTTCTGCAGAATCGCGTCCTCGGAGTCGAACCACAACTCGGCAACGCCGTCATAGGGCTCCGGTGCCTTGCGGCTGGCGCGCAACGCATCGCTCATGGGTGAGTCCTTGCGCGCATGAACCTGGACATAATGCTTGATCTTGAGTTTGTCCTGAACGCTGCGGACCAGTGGCCCGTGGTTGTTCAGCCAGTAGTCGTGAAACTCTTCATAGCTCAGATGCGGCAGCCGCCGCAGACAGAAGGTCAGCTTGATCATCTTGGAATCCCCATCCCCGTTACCTATGCTGCTGCCAACAATACCGGAGAGGTCAGGGGATGGCGACCAGAGCCGACGACGTTATTCGAGAAACACCGCCGATCGATACGGAGGCACCGCTACCCAATCTGGGGCATGAGCGGATTTCCGGAGATCGTTTCCATTCGCGCGAGTGGATGGAAAAGGAATGGACCCATATGTGGCGCCGGGTCTGGAATATGGCCTGCCGCGAAAGCGACCTGCCGGAGCCTGGCGATCTTTTCGTTTATGAGCTGGGCAAGGAAAGCTTTGTTTTTGTGCGCGGCAACGATGGCGAGCTGCGCGGCTTCTACAACGTCTGTCAGCATCGGGGGAACCAGCTGGCGCTGGGCGGTGAGGGGTGTGGTCACCAACAGGCGTTCCAATGCGCCTATCACGGCTGGCGCTGGAATCTGGACGGCACGCTCGACCACATTCCCGATGTGGAGACCTATCCGCAATTTGCCGATGGTGTGCCTGCAAGCGACCTGGGCATGTCGCCGGTTGAGGTTGACACCTGGGGCGGCTGGGTCTGGTTCAAGATGGATTCCGGTGGTCCCGGCCTTGATGAATTTCTGGACCCGGTACCCGATCATCTGGCGGTCTATGAGATCGAGAAGTGGGACATCGTCGATTACAAGACTTTTGAGTGGCCGTGCAACTGGAAGGCCGCGTGCGACGCCTTCAATGAAAGCTATCATTTTCAGGCGTTGCATCCGCAGATGATGCAATGGTCTAACGGCATCGCCGATATCGACCTGATGGGCATCCACAGCCGGATGGTGAACCAATACTCGACCGTCGATCCGCGCTATCCCGATCAGGACAATCCGGGGCCCGAATTGGCGACCATGATGACCATGCTGGGGATCGATCCCGCTACCTATGAAGGCAAGCCCAAGGACGTCCGGCTAGAGCTTCAGCGGATGAAACGCTCGGTCGAGGACAAGACCCACTTGCCGTACAAGCATCTGCGCGATGACCAGCTGTCGGACACCTACCATTACACCATTTTTCCGAACGTCTCATGGAACGTGACCTCGGAGAGCATCAACGGGTTCCGCTACCGGCCGCACCCGACTGACCCGAACCTCTGTTACTATGACCTGATCATCATGCGCCACTGCGCGCCCGGTGAGCCGAAGCCTGAATACACCCACCGGGTGATCCCGGTTGACCAACTGCCACAGTCCTATCTCGATGTGCTGGATATGGACATGCACCCGATCATTTCGAAAGTGCTGGAGCAGGACGGCTCCAATCTGGGCGCGGTGCAGCGCGGCCTGAGTTCTGACGGCTTCCGGGGGATGGTGCTGTGCGATCAGGAATTGAGGGTGCGGCAGTTTCACATGGTGCTGGAGGAATATGTAAACGGCGACCGCTGACAGCGTGTCAGGCGGTCCATCGACATCCGAAACGGGGGAGAGACGGATGGCTGACTTCGTAACGGTCGAGTGGCCCGCCGAAGGCGTAGCGCTGGTCACCATGAGCAATCCAAAGATCAATAATCACGGATCGTGGATCGGTATTTATGAGCTTTGGCAGGGGCTGGTCGAAGCGCGCGAAAGTGGCGCCAGGGTTGCCGTGCTGGCCTCCGGCGTCGATGGCCATTGGTTCGAACATGCCTGGCTACGCGACATGATCAACATGTTCCAGAAGCGAGAGGTGTCTGGCCCCTCCGATGGTTGGTTCGGCTGCCTTGATGAATTGTCGAAAACCCACATGGTCTCTATTGCGGCGATCTCCGGCGATACCTCTGGTGGAGGGTGTGAAATCGGTTGGGCGTGCGATCTGCGCGTGGCGGAAGAACAGGTCCTGTTCAGCCAGCCTGAAGTGCGCATCGGGGTCGGCACCGGGATTGGCGGTACCAGCCGGTTGGTGCGGCTGATCGGCCGGACCGTGACCGCGGAAATGGTGTTGGATGGCGGCCCGGTGACCGCGCAGCGCATCTACGACCTGGGGGGGATCAACAGAATCGTGCCGACAGGCTCAGCGAAGGAAAACGCGGTCTCATGGGCAAAGAAGCTCGCCGCTCATCCGCCCGAAGCGCTGGCCGGCATGAAGCGCATGCTGTCCGAGGCCTGGGAACAGCACTTGACCGATGCGGTGATGAACGATCAGCGGATTTTCCAGGAGTTTTCCGGCAACCCGCCAGCGCTCCAAAAAATGCAGGAAATCCAGGACAAATTCGACAAGGGCGCCTCGATCCGCGAAACCTATTGGTCCGACGAACTGCCGGAAAGCTAGAAAACTGATGGCGTTCCGGTAAGGTAACGAGTGGTTACACCACCGAATGAACGCCCATGGATGAAATCATCGACATCGCCGACCTGAAGATCAGCCGCAAGGACTACAAGGCGCGGCTGCATGACCTGCAGGTCGAACTGGTGAAACTGCAGCGGCACATCATCGCCGAAGATGAAAAGGTCCTGATCATCGTCGAAGGACGCGACGCCGGTGGCAAGGATGGCGCCATCAAGCGTATCACCGAGCATCTCAGCCCGCGGGAAACGCGTGTTGTGGCGCTGGGCAAGCCGTCGGACCGGGACAAGACGTCCTGGTATTTCCAGCGCTGGGCGGCGCATCTGCCGGCAGCGGGTGAACTCGTGCTGTTTAACCGGTCCTGGTACAACCGTGCCGGCGTCGAGCGGGTGATGGGGTTCTGCACTGACGCGGAACTGCAGGAATTTTTTGAAACCGTTGTTTTCTTCGAGCAGATGCTGATCCGGTCCGGCATCAAGCTGTTCAAATACTATCTCGATATCTCGTGCGAAGAGCAACGTGAGCGTATGCAGGCCCGCCGGGATGATCCGCTGAAACAGTGGAAAATCAGCCCCGTTGATGAAGTCGCCAACAAAAAATGGGATGAGTACAGCGCAGCCCGCAATGAGATGTTTGCGCGCACCCACAATCCCATGTCTCCATGGCGGATCGCGCGGGCCGACAACAAAAGGCTGACACGGATAAATGTGATCGCGGATCTGTTGTCGCAGCTGGATTATCAGGACAAGGACCATGGTCTGGCGCAGGCGAACCCGGCGCTGGTATTTTCTTACGATCCGGCCTATGTCGACAGCGGTGCCATTGCACCCTGACCGATATGGCGAGGCAGGCCCATGGAAACCGAAATCAAACTGAAGGCGCATCCGAACGACCTTCCTGCCGTCATGGACGCCCTTTCCGCTGCGGCCGCGTTGGAATTTCCACCAAAAATCAAACATCTGGAGAGTCGGTACTTCGACACGCCTGACCGGCATCTGGCAGGCCAGAAGGTGGCGCTTCGAGTCCGCAAGACGGATGAAGGCTATATTCAGACGTTGAAGACGGCGGCGGATGCCGGCAGCACGCTTTTTGCGCGCGGGGAATGGGAATCCCCGGTGGAGACCTTCAGCCCGTGCCTCGATGATCAGATGCAGGTGCTGTCGCCTGAAGTGCTGGCGAACCTCGGGCTGCTGTTTACGACCGATATCGAGCGACAAAAGTTCATTGCGACCTATCCGCGTTATCGCCCGAATGCCACGCGCATCGAGATTGCCTTTGACAGCGGCGTGATCCGCTCAAACGGGCAAGAACAATCTGTGTCAGAAGTCGAATTGGAGCTGCTGGACGGCAAGGCCTCGGACGTGCTTGACCTTGCACTTCGACTGGCTGAGCAGTTGCCGCTGCAGTTGGAGACAGACAGCAAGTCGGCCCGCGGATACAGACTCGCGGATAACGAGATCCCGAAGGGCGTCAGGGCCGAGGCGTTGAACTTTATTCCCGAAGTGTCGCTGGAAGACGGGATGCGGGAAAGTTTGCGGGCGTGCATCCGCCAGTGGTTTGACAATCAGTCCGGTGCCTTCGACGGCCGCGATATTGAAGGGGTCCACCAGATGCGGGTCGCGCTGCGGCGCTTGCGGTCGGCATTGGTTTTCTTCGGCGACTTCATCGGCGAGCCGCCTTTGGGCGGGTTCAAGGAAGATGCCAAATGGGCAGCGGGCAGTCTTGGCCCCGCCCGCGACTGGGACGTATTTCTGGCCGAAACCTTACCGCCTGTCACGGATGGCTGGGTCGGGCATGATGGTCTTCGCGCGCTGGAAGAATCCGCGTGGCAAATACGCGAAACCGGGTATGAGACAGCCCGCGTTGCGATGATGTCTCCGCGCTATACGGCCTTCGCCCTGCGGATCAGCAGCTGGATCGAACGGGCCGGGTGGCGCAGCGGCCTTGATAAGGCGCAGGTGAAGCGGATGGCCGCACCGATGTCCGACCTTGCGGGTCAACTGCTCGACAGGCGTTATGCCAAGGTCCTGAAACTTGGACGAAAATTTGACCGGATGAGCCGCGAAGACCGGCACGAGTTGCGTATTGTTCTGAAGCGCTTGCGATATGCGGGAGACTTCTTTCGAAGCCTGTATCCGAAGGACAAGGTGAAACCGTTCCGCGGCCCCATGACGGATATGCTCGAAAAACTGGGGCATATGAACGATCTGACCGTCGCCGAGCATCTTTGTGCGGTGCTTCTGGAGCGGGGCGGGCAAAACAGGGAGCGGGTTGAGAGCGGGGTTGCGGCATTGCTCAGCTGGCATGAGGCGCATGGCGCTGTCGCGGAGTCTGCCATGCGCGAGACCTGGCGGGCGTTTTGTGTTGCCGACCCCTATTGGCGGTAGGGGTTTTGGGCCTGCCGGTTGCGGCGCTATCGACCTCCTGCCGGTCGAACTGATCCAACATGTGTTCTGAGGGGAGAAAGTCCATGAGGCGGACATTTTTGGCATTGTTGATGCTGTTGGTGGTTGTGCCAGCTGCGGCACAAGAAGCACCGAAGGGGCGCACCATTCTGGTTCTCGATGCATCGGGCAGTATGTGGGGACAGATTGAAGGGCAGAACAAGATTGTGATCGCGCGCGAGGTTGTTGGCGATCTGATCGCGGACTGGGACCCAGCTATTCATCTGGGGCTGACGGCCTATGGTCACCGCCGCAAAGGCGATTGTGCGGATATTGAAGCGTTGGTTCCTGTCGGTCCGGTGGATGCAGCCGCCCTTACGACAGTCGTTAACGACATAAATCCAAAAGGCAAGACACCCCTGTCGGCGGCCGTTCAACAAGCGGCGGAGACACTGAAATACACCGAGGAATCCGCGACTGTCATTCTGGTGACCGACGGCTTGGAGACCTGTGATTCTGACCCCTGTGCGGTGGCCAGGAGCTTGGAGGAGAGCGGCATCGACTTCACAGCCCATGTCGTCGGGTTCGATCTGTCTGATGAAGAAAGCAAACAGGTTCAGTGTGTTGCTGAGAACACAGGCGGTCAGTATTTCAGCGCCGGTAATGCCGGCGAGCTGCGTGACGCGCTGGGCACGGTGGTCCAAACCGTCCAGGCAAGTGTTGTATCCGATACAATTCATGTCGTCCTGGCGGAGGGACAGGCGCCTCTCGAGAAAGACAGCGTCAGCTTCCAGTATTTCCCCATCTCGGAGGCCGGGAAAACCGAGCAGACCTATGTCGGGTTTGGCTATGGTCCCAAAGGAAAACCGTCGCTGGATCCGGGTGAGTATTTTGCCCGGGTGAAGCTTGGGTCTGCGATTGTCGATATGCCGTTTACCGTTGAAGCTGACGAGCGTCAGGAATTTACGGCCAATCTGAACGCGGGGCGATTGCGGGCAACAGCCCGGTTGGATGAATCGGCAGGACAGGCAGAAGGGAATCTGGCCTGGAACATTTACGAGCGGGGCCCGGATGGCAAGGCAACAACCAATAAGGTTGCTTATGCCTACAACGATGACCCTGGCTTTGTGCTACCGGCGGGCGACTATATTGTCGACGTCAAACTTGGTGCGGCGCGGGCCTCCGGCAGTCAGACGATTGAGGCTGGCGGGAGCCATGAGATCGTAATCGACCTGCGCGCTGGCACGGTCTCCTACAATGCCGTGCTCACCGAAGGCGCCGATCCCTATCGCGGCAACATGAGCTGGGTGGCGCGCGCCATTGATGAAGATGGCAACGTTGCTGAAGAGAACACAGCCTACTCATACAGCAGGTCTGGCAAATTCACGTTGTTGGCTGGCAAGTATCAGCTTCGCGCCAAGGCCGGCAGTATCGTTCGGTCGGTCGATATCGACGTTTTGCCGGGCGAGGATCTGCCTGTTGCCGTCAATCTCGATGGCGGAACGCTCAACTATGCCGCAGTCCTGACGGAAGGTGGTGCGAGAGTGGGCGGCAGCACGCGCTGGCGCGCTCTCGCGATTAATGATGATGGCCGCCCCGGTGAGCAGATCGCGTATAGCTATAGTGCAGCCGGGCAATTCGCGCTTCCATCCGGTCCCGTTGAACTTCAATTCAAGCAGGGATCGGTTGTCGTCAGCGACAGGTTGGAAATTGTTGCAGGCCAGAATATGACCGAAAGCCTGGTGCTGAACGCTGGTTATCTGGACTTCACTGTTGTTGACGAGACGGGAACCAGGGTGGCCGGTGGCCCCGGCTGGAAGGTCTACCCCATCGAAGACGGTGTCGTGGCCAGCCAGGATGTGGGCTATGGCTACAGTTCCAAGGCAAGAGTTCTGTTGTTTGAAGGTGCCTACGAGCTGAGGGTCAGTGGCGGTGGCCGGGCCGGAAGCGCGCGGTTTGATGTTAAAGCGGGAGAGACTATAACCATCACCGCTGAAACCAAGCCTGCCGAATAAAAAAGACAAGAGAGCCCTATGATCCGTGATGAGGAAATCCTTAACCAGTTCTGCGATACCGTCCGCCGGTTTGTCCGCGAGCGGTTGATACCCGCCGAGGAAACCGTCTCCGAAAACGAGGCCGTTCCCGAGGATATCCTCGCCGATATGCGCGAACTCGGCCTCTATGGCATGACGGTGCCTGAAGAATATGGCGGCCTGGGCATGACAGCGGAAGAAGAAGTGCTGGTGGTGATGGACCTCTGCCATGCGGCGCCGGTGTTCCGGTCGAAAGTCGGCACGAACAACGGTATTGGCTCGCAGGGTATCGTGATCGACGGCACCGATGAGCAGAAGGCGAAGTATCTGCCGAAGGTGGCGTCAGGCGAATATGTCACCTCATTCGCGCTGACCGAGCCGGATGCCGGGTCGGACGCGGCCAGCCTGCGCACCCAGGCGATCAAGGACGGCAACCAGTACGTTCTGAACGGGTCAAAGCGCTACATCACCAATGCGGCCGACGCGTCCATTCTGACTGTCATGGCGCGTACCGACCCGGACAACAAGGGCGCCAGCGGCATTTCGGCCTTTATCGTCGAAAAGGATTCGCCGGGGGTCAGTATCGGCAAGCCGAACAAGAAGATGGGGCAGCCGGGCGCCAATGTGTACGACATAAATTTCGACGATGTCCGCGTGCCGCCCGAAAACCTGATCGGTGGCGTCGAAGGCAAGGGCTTCTATACGGCGATGAAGACGCTGGACCGCGGGCGCCTGCATGTGGCCGCCGTGTGCATTGGTGTCTCCGAGCGGTTGATCGAAGAAAGCCTGCGCTATGCGACAGAGCGCAAACAGTTCGGTCAGCCGATCGCGGACTTCCAGCTTGTCCAGGCGATGCTGGCGGACAGCCGCGCAGAATCCTACGCCGCGCGCTGCATGCTGCTGGAATCCGCCCGGGCCTATGACCGGGGCGAACGCAATCCCGGCGATGTGGCGTGCTGCAAGTATTACGCGTCTGAAATGGTGGGCCGTGCCGCTGACCGGGCTGTGCAGATCCATGGCGGCGCCGGCTATATGAGCGAATATGCGGTCGAGCGGCTCTACCGGGATGTCCGGATTTTCCGGATTTATGAAGGCACCTCGCAGATCCAGCAGCTGGTCATCGCCCGCAATATGTTGAAGGATTTCGACGGGTAGTTGAGCTCGAAGGTCGGGGAGGGACGCATGAACGATCTGAATCGCCAATGGGTGTTGGCCAGGGAGGCCTATGGCGAGGGGATGTGCCTGCCCGAGGATTGCTTCGGCTACAACGAAGTCAGCATCCCCGAACCCGGTAAGGGCGAAATCCTGGTCCGCAACGTCTATTTCGCCTGTGAGCCGGCGGTGCACGCCATGGTCCGCGGCGTCCCCGGGCGGCTCGACCCTTTGCCGGTTGGCAGCGTGCTGCGCGGCAGCGCGGCGGGTGTGGTGGTCGAGTCCAACCATCCGGCCTACCAGGCTGGCGAGCTGGTGAATGGCAGCTTCGAATGGGCCGATTACACTGTCATGGGCGGCACGGATCCGCGCGGCAACCCGGTGAGCAAGCTGCCCGCCGGCTATCCGATGCCGACGGCGATGACCACCTTGGGGATGAGCGGCGTGTGCGCCTATATCGGCATGTTCCGGATCGGTAAGCCCAAGCCCGGTGATGTCGTTGTTGTATCGGCGGCGGCCGGCGGCATCGGATCGATTGCAGGCCAATTGGCGCGTCTTGCCGGGGCGACAGTGATCGGCATCACCAGCAGTGCGGAAAAGGCCCGCCGTCTGGTCGACGAGGTCGGCTATGACGCAGCCATCGATTATCGCGGCGAAGATGTGACGGCCCGCCTTGCTGAACTGGCGCCGGGCGGCGTGAATGTGTTCTTCGACAATGCGGGCGGTCCTATCCTTGATGCCGTGCTGGTCAATCTGGCGAATTGGGGCCGGATTGCCATCTGCGGCGGCGCGTCCTCCTATCAGAACCCGGATGTCGGGGTGAAATCCCACATGTTATTGGCGCAGCGTAATGGCCTGATGCAGGGCTTCTGGTTGTTCGACAACGCCGATATTATCCCCGAAGCGCTGGAGCGTATCGGCCGCTGGCACACATCCGGCGACTTGAAGGATGTGATTGATATTGCGGAGGGTTTTGAGGCCGTGCCAGGCGCCGCACGGGGCATCTTCGACGGCGCCAATATGGGCAAGCAGCTGGTCCGCATCTCCGACGACCCGACCAGCTGATCCGGCTGATCCGTCTTTTGGCGAAGGATATTTCCCGCACCTACGTTTAACAGGGCAGGAAACGCGATCCTTTGAGCGGAGACGACAGCGATGAATTTCAAGACAGCAGCAGTAACGACAGCACTGGGCCTGGCGATGGTGGCCGGGGCTGTTTCAGTGCAGGCCGACGCAAGGCCAGGTGTTGGCGCCTATGAGATGTTTCAGCAGACGGATACGGATGGCAACGGTCTGATCAGCAAGAACGAGTTCGAGACACGCCATGAAAGCCGCTTTTCTGAAGCCGATACCGATGGCAGCGGCGGGCTGAGCCTTGAAGAAATGACCGCCATGCGCGAGGCGCATGCCGCCGAACGGCGTGAACAACGCTTCTCACGCGGTGATCTCGACGGCAACGGCGAAATCAGCGCCGAAGAATTCGCTGCGGCCTCGGACCGCCGGTTCAGCCGTATGGATGCCAATGGTGACGGTGTCATCGAAAAGGGCGAAGGCCGCAAGCACCGCAAAGGTGGTCATCACGGTGGCGGTCAAGGCGGACATGAACGGTTCGATGCCGCTGATGCAAACGGTGATGGCAAGATCGACCGGGCTGAATTCGATGCCCAGCGGGATGCCCACTTTACCGAAACCGATACGGATGGCAGCGGCACGCTGACTCGGGCTGAAGCGATGGCGATGATCGAAGAGCGCTGGGCCGAGCGCCGTGAACGGTATGCCGACAAGTGGGGTGACCGGGCCGAACGCCGGTTCGACCGGGCCGACACCGACGGCAGTGGCGAGATCAGCGCGTCTGAGTTCGAGGCGATGGGTAACCAGCGCTTCGCCCGGATGGACAGGAACGGTGACGGTTCCATCGCGCCCGACGAGATCAAGCGTGGCCACAGCAAAGGCGGCTGGGGCGGGCATGGTCCCCGCTAACGCCGTTATCTAGACGATTTACCCCTCCCTCCCCAAACTTGGGCGCCTCGGTTTAACCGGGCGCCCCTTTTTCTTTGTCCGTTGCATTTCCGGACTGAAATGGCATGCTGCGACGCAATAGAAACAGGAGAAACCTATGCCTGCTGTGACCGCCAATGGCATCACCATCGAATATGACGAACGGGGCAACCCTGGCGATCCGACCCTTTTGTTGGTCATGGGCTTCGGGCAGCAGATGCTTGCTTGGCCGGATCCGTTCTGCGACATGCTCGCCGAACAGGGCTGTCGTGTAATCCGCTTCGACAATCGCGATACCGGTTTCACCCAGAAGTTTGAAGATTTCGGCGTGCCCGACATGCAGAAAATGGTCATGGAACTGGCCAAGGGCACCGTGCCCGATGCGCCCTATACGCTGGAGCATATGGCCGATGATGCGGCGGGCGTGCTGGATGCACTGGGTATTGAGCGGGCACACATCGTTGGCGTCAGTATGGGTGGTATGATCTCCCAGCTCGTGGCGCTGCGCCACCCGGCCAAGACGGCGAGCCTGATTTCGGTGATGTCATCCAGTGGACGCCCGGGTGTCGGCCAGGCGACGCCGCAAGCCGGCGCGGCGCTGTTCGCGCGGCCCAAATCGATGGAGAAGGAAGACGTGGTTGAACATGCAGTCATGACATCGAAGGCGATTGGCAGTCCTGCTTTTCCGATTGATGAGGACCGGCTGCGGGTTGCCGCCGGCGTGCTTTATGACCGGTCTTTCTACCCTCAAGGAGCACCGCGGCAATATGCGGCCATTCTGGCAACACCCCCGCGTCACGATAATCTGAAAGACATAACCGCACCCACGTTGGTGATCCACGGTGCAGACGATCCACTTATCCCACAGGATGGGGGTGAAGACACCGCGGCGCTGATTCCCGGTTCACGGCTCGAAATTATTGAGGGGATGGGCCACAACCTGCCGCCCCAGCTCTGGCCAAAACTTGTTGAGCTGATCACCGGTCACGCGAAGACCGTCGACGCGAAAGCGGCTTAGGTCAGAACTACGTCCTCAACGGCCCGCCGTGGGCTGGGTCTGGCGGGCCTTTCGGCATAGCCCAGCCGGAAGACGAAGGTTGGCCGCCAGTCAATGCTGCCCGATATCTGCGCCAGTGAGGCAGCCATCAGCGGCGGTTTTCCCAGGTCATATTCCCGGTCGACGATCTCCACCGGCTGATTGAGCGGCTGTACCGCAAGGCCGAGCGCTGTTGCTTTCAGGTGCAGCCGTTGCCAGGCACGGCCTGCGATAAGGGAAGCCTCCCGACCATAGAGGTCGTTCACCAAGATCATGCCCAGCATGGCGGAGGTCGCGACATGAACATCCCGTGTCGCGCCCAGCCATTGCTGATCACTTGTCTCTGACGACGGCGACGGGATCATTTTGGCACCGATATTGAGCAGCGGGGGCAGACCAGCGGCATCCAATGTGACGCCGTCGCGGTGCTTTTGGAGGTCGTCCCAATCGAAGCGAAACCATTTGGCGCTGTCGGCGGCCATGACGTGGTCGTTGACGATCTGTTGTGTCGCATTGACGATTACGCCGCCCAACTTCGCCCATTGTTGCCCCCGCGGAAACAGTGCCATCTGAAGGGCTGGGTGGGAGACCTCTTGCTCGAGCGCGGTGATGACGCTTGGCTTGATTTGACCGGCCGGGTCATAAGCTCCCCGATTGGTATGGCGGTGGGGAATTTGATCGTAGAGCGCATGCCGGGTTGCCGCTCCTGGTTTCAGATCGACGGTGGCCACAAGAACCGATTTGCTGTCAGGGGCGGGGGGCAGGGTGCCCGGTATCAGGGTTACATCGGCGCTCAGGCCCGCATGGCTCGCTGCGATCACAAGGTTTTCCAGCGCGCAGCCCAGACTGATGAACAGTTCCCTGCGATAGGGGTCGAAGGCTCCCAGGTTACGGTTCAGGTCGGCATAAATATCGATCCGGCCTTCCGTCGCCCTGAACAGCCAGGGCTGGGTGTTGTGGGCGTTTGACGCCAGAATGGCTGCACGGATCAGGCTGAGCGGCGCATCCGCCTGCTCGGTCTGCCAATCCAGCCAGGGTTCGTACGCTGGTCCCGTACCGGCGCTGAAGACACCATTGTCCCAGGCCCGCCAGACCAGTCCGCCGACGACCAGGACGCTGATGCCCGCTGCGCCTTTCTTGAGAAGCTGCCGTCTGCTGGGGTTGTCCGTCATGGCACGATCTCTACAGGGATATGCAGAACCAGGTGGCCAGTGCGATCTGGACACCGTCGATCGCCACATCCCAGCCTATATGCGTCCAGGGGATGTGATGGACCGCCCAGACCGCCGCGCCGCCCGCGAGGTTCTTTACCGCGATCAGAATCAAGGATGCCTTGTTCATGCGCGTGATTCCTTTTCGATGGATTGAATGAAAGCGCGCAGCATCGCCTCCACGGTCTCATAAATCTGTGCCCAGCCCAGATCGGACTGGACGTCGATGCCGTTGAAGGTGCGGATGCCCCGGGCGCGGGTGACCAGATAGTTACTCGCGGCACCAAACAGCGCCATCATCGGGCCGATATGACGCAGCGCCACGGCCTGATCGAAGTCGAAGCGATCAGCCAGATGTTTCATCAGCTCGAGGCCCCGGGCCTCGCGCACCTCTTCAAGCGCGATGGTCAGCGGGTTACGGTCGCTCATTTCCCAGGCCAGGATTTCCAAAGTCACCGGATGGTGACGTAAGAACTCGATATGATGCCTGAACACCTGCGTCAGCCACCCGGCGAAGTCACCGGTCGGAGACTTATCCGCGTCGGTGAGCACATCTTCGACGCTCCACCAGAAGTCGCCCTGTTCGCCATAGGCGGCGAGAAGCCCTTCTATGTTCTCAAAGTACCGGTAAATCAGGACCTTATCGACTCCAGCTTCGCGGGCAACCGCATTGATGCCCAGCGCGCCAAAGCCGTCTCGGCCAATGATGATGCCCACGGCACCAATCAGCGCGGCCCGGGTGGCAGTCTTGTCTCTCTGAATGGTTACTGGCATGGGACTCGCTTAAGTCACTTAATGGTGACTTAGTGTATAGTCACCACATGGTGACCTGTCAACGCGTTTCGTTAGTCGCCGATCAGGTGCAGAACAACGTCCCGGCGGTGCGGCCGGTCGCGGTGTTCGAACAGATAAACCCCTTGCCAGGTCCCGAGCGCCAAGCGTCTGCCGGTGACCGGGATCGACAGGCTGGTTTGTGTGAGAGCCGATTTGATATGTGCCGGCATGTCGTCGGGGCCTTCGGTGCTGTGTCGGTATGCGCCCGCACGCGGTGCGATTGCTGCGAAGAAGTTCTGAAGGTCCAGCAAAACATCTGGGTCCGCGTTCTCCTGAATCACCAGCGAGGCCGAGGTGTGCCGGATGAAAAGGGTAAGAAGCCCGTCGGTGATGTTTTGGTCGCCGACCCAACGAGCCACCTCGCGCGTGACATCGACCAACCCGGGGCCGACGGACTGAAAGCGTATGGTGGTGCGTGCTTGTTTCATTGTTGGCGCGCGTCTTGGCCGGTTATGCCGGGCCCCTCACCCCGACCCTCTTCCCCGGGGGGAGAGGGAGGTGAGCGTAGCGAGCGGGTGAGGGGGTTAGTCGGCGTGCGGCACTTTCTCGCGCTCGACCGGCTGAAGGTTTTCGTAGTTGGCCGGGCGCTTCTCCCGGAAGGCGGCGACGCCCTCGCGCAGATCCGTGCCGCCGACCAAGGTGGCGGCGGTCCAGATGGCGATGTAGTTCAGGCTGTCTTCGACCGAGTGGTCGCGGGCATAGTTCAGCATCTCCTTGCAGCCATGCACCGCAAGGGGTGATTTGCTGGCGATTTCGGCAGCGATCTCCATCACCGCCTCCAGCATCTCATCGTGGTTGTCGAACACCCGGTTGATGTAGCCCATCTCACGCGCCTCCTCGCCATACATGCGACGGCCCGTATAGGCCAGTTCGCGGGCAATGCCGCTAGGGATCAGTTTTGGCAGCCGCTGCAGTGTGCCCAGATCCGGTGCCATGCCGATGTTGGTTTCCTGGACGACGAAAAACGCGTCCCTGGTGCAATAGCGGCTGTCGGCGCAGACGGTCATGTCGAGCCCGCCGCCGACGCAGGCGCCCTGAATGGCGGCCAGCACCGGATAGCGGCACTTCTCCACCTTGCCCAGTCTCGCATGCAGGTCGAGCAGATGGCGGCGGAACGCCTCACGTTTGCGCCCTTCATCCTCGTCTGGCGTGTCTGCGTTGATGCTCTTGAACGAGTTCAGGTCCAGCCCGGCGCAAAAGTGCTTGCCGGTCGATGACAGGACCACCACGCGCACATCGTCCCGTGCATCGATCTCATCGAACACTTTGGGGAATTCATCCCAGAATTGCGGGTTCAGACTGTTGAATTCATCCGGCCGGTTCAGGATCACATGCGCGATCTGATTGGCAACTTCGAGTTTGACGGCTTGATTGGGCATGGAATTCTCCTGAGGATAGGCTAGTAGAAACTGTACTCATGGCGCGGGGGCGTCACAAGAAGGAGGGTGCGATGCGTTCAAACATGATTGCGGCTGCGGCAGCGATTCTGGCTCTGGTCCTTTTGGCTTTTGGCTTCAATCAGCTGACCAGCACATCGGATAAGGACAGTGAGCCCGGAACAGCTTTCACCTGTGATGATGGTACGCGCTTTCATGCCGTGTTTTCGCAAGACCCCGGTCTCGTGACCCTGCGTTTCGGGGAAGAGCGCACGCCCCGCATATTGGCGCTGCCACAGGCGCGGTCAGGCTCCGGTACCCGTTACAGGGACGATGACAACGAGTTCCGCGAACACCAGGGCGAAGCGACTCTTGAACTCGCCGACGGCACTGAGTTGACCGGGTGTAAGGCTGAGGATTAGGTCTTCCCTTTTGCCGACCCCGATATGGAATTACGGGCACAAGAATTCCGGGGACGGAATTCCGGGGACGGGAATTCCGGGGACGGTATACTTAATTTCAGACCTCTGAATAAAATATACCGTCCCCTGATTTCGTTGGATTGCTTCGCTCTCGCCGCGCAGGCGCTGGCGCAGCGGGACGCTCGCAATGACGTTGGGTGGCGCCGTCGCGCTACTCAGCCGCTTGCTTGACCGGGCTGCCGTAAAAGCTTTCGCCCTTGGCCGCCATGTCGCGCAATAATTGCGGCGGGCTGAACCGCTCGCCATATTGCTGGGCCAGCCGGTCGCATTCACGCACGAAGGCGTCAACGCCGACCGTATCGATCAGGCTGAGCGGCCCGCCAGTATAGGGTGCAAAGCCCCAGCCCAGAATGGCGCCGATGTCCCCGTCCGCAGGGTCGCGCAGCACGTTTTCTTCCATGCAGCGGGCGGCTTCGACCGCCTGGCGATAGAGGAACCGCTTCTTGACCTCTTCCGGTTCGGGCTGGTCGGCGGCGGGCGGCCAGTTTTCCTTCAGGCCCGGCCACAGATATTTCTTACCGCCTTCGGGATATTCGTAATAGCCCTTGCCGGCCTTCTTGCCCAAGCGGCCCTGCGCCATCAGCTCGTCGATGATGTGATCGCCCGGGGCAGGCTTATAGGCGTCGCCGAGGTCCTTCTTGGTCTGTTCGCGCACCTTATAGCCCAGCTCGATAGAGACCGCGTCGCCGACATCGAGTGGACCGACAGGCATACCGGAGAACTTGCCGGCGTTTTCGATCAGGGCTGGTTCGACCCCGTCTGCCAGCATCGCCAGACCTTCGGCGACATAGGTGCCGAAGCAGCGCGAGGTATAGAAGCCGCGGCTGTCATTGACGACAATCGGCGTCTTTCTGATCTGCTGCACATAGTCCATGGCCCGCGCCAGGGTCTCATCGGAGGTTTTCTCGCCCATGATGATCTCGACCAGCGGCATGCGGTCGACGGGGGAGAAGAAGTGCAGCCCGATGAAGTCGTGCGGGCGCGAGAAACTCTCGGCCAGCCCGGTGATTGGCAGGGTGGACGTATTGGACGCGAAGACCGGCAGGTTGGGCTCAGCGGCCTCGGTCTGCTTGGTCACATCGTCCTTGATGTCGCGGCTTTCGAACACCGCTTCAATCACCAGATCGCAGCCTTTAAGGTCGTCATAGCTGGCGGTCGGATGAATCCGGTCCAGCAGGGCCTGGCCCTTTTCCTCGGTCACCTTGCGGCGCTTGATGCCTTTGGCGACCAACCCTTCGGAGTAGGCTTTGCCCTTGTCCGCGGACTCTTGATCGCGGTCCAGCAAGACCACGTCCATGCCAGCGCGCGCCGACACATAGGCGATCCCAGCGCCCATCATGCCCGCGCCCAAAACACCAAGCTTTTTGACCTGGAATTTGTCAACGCCTTCGGGCCGGCTGGCCAGCTTGTCGGCCGCCTGTTTGTTGATGAACAGGGACCGGATCATGGCTTTTGAAACCGGATCCAGCAGCAGCTTGGTGAAGTAGCGGCTTTCCACCCGCAGCGCCGCATCCATCGGGATATGGTGGCCTTCATAGACCGCTGAGAGGATGGCCGCCGGTGCGGGGTAATTATGCAGCGTTTCCTTCTGCAGCATGGCGTTGCCGACCGTGAAGACCTGAACAACGCGCGGGTCCATCGGGCCCTGGCCGCCGGGCACTTTGAAGCCCTTCTCCAGCTGACGCTTCGCCGCCATTGATCAGCTTGGTTTCTCGTCGCGCGGGGCGACTTCGTGCACCACGCCCAGGCCCTGCGCCTCTTGCGGGCTCATATTCTTGCCCTGCAGCAGATAGGGCGCCGCAGCCTGTACACCCATCAGACGCGGCAAGCGCTGGGTGCCGCCACCGCCGGGCAGCAGGCCAACATTCACTTCGGGCAGGCCCAGCGTCAGCTTGGGATCGTCCGCGCAAACCCGGTAATGGCAGGCGAGGGTGATTTCCAGCCCGCCACCCAGCGCCAGGCCATTGATCGCCGCGGCGAACGGCTTGCCGCAGGTCTCCATCGCCCGCAGCTGCTTGTTCATGGCGTAGACGCCGTTGAACACGTCTTCAGGGGTCGCTTCGCCGGTAGACGCCGCGCCAGCATTTTCACCCATCATGCTGAGGTCGGCACCGGCCATGAAGGCCGGCTTGCCTGAGGTGATGACCGCGCCCTTGATCGCATCATCAGAAACGACCTTGTCGATCAGCTCGGTCAGGTCCTGCATGAATTGCCCGTCGATCACGTTCATGGAGCGACCGGGCAGGTCGATGGTCATGAGGGCGATGCCGTCGGAATCGACCTCGAAGTTGATGGTTTCCGTCATGGATTGTCTCCTGATCAGGCGCTCAGACGCGTTCGATGATGGTGGCGGTGCCCATACCGGCGCCGATGCACAAGGTGACTAGAGCGGTATTGAGGTCACGGCGTTCCAGCTCGTCGAGCACGGTGCCCATGATCATCGCGCCGGTCGCGCCCAGCGGATGGCCCATGGCGATGGCGCCGCCATTGACGTTGATATCCTTGTGGTCGATGTCGAGTGCCTGCATGAAGCGCAGGACGACGGAGGCAAAGGCCTCGTTCAGCTCCCACAAGTCGATATCATCGGGCGTCATGCCGGCACGCTTCAGCGCTTTTTCAGCCGCGAAGGATGGACCGGTCAGCATGATGGTGGGTTCGGACCCTACGTCGGCAAAGGCCTTGATCCGGGCGCGCGGCTTCATGCCGGTGACCGCTTCCATTTCAGCGCTGCCGACCAGAACGGCGGCCGAGCCATCGACGATGCCCGAACTGTTGCCCGCATGATGCACATGGTCGAGCTTTTCAATCTCAGGATATTTCTGCAGCGCGACGCTGTTGAAGCCGAACTGGTCGCCGGTTTCGGCAAAGGACGGCTTCAGCGAGGCCAGCGACTGCATGGTCGTTTCCGGCCGCATGTGTTCGTCGCGGTCGAGGATGGTAATCCCAAGATCGTCTTTGACCGTCATCACGGATTTGTCGAAACGCCCTTCATCCCAGGATTCCTTGGCCCGGCGCTGGCTTTCGATGGCGTAGGAGTCCACATCGTCACGGCTGAATCCATATTTGGTCGCGATCAAATCGGCACTGATGCCTTGCGGCACAAAGTGAGTCTTGATGGCGACTGCGGGGTCGGTCGCCCAGGCCCCACCGGACGAACCCATGGGCACGCGCGACATGCATTCGGTGCCGCCGCCAATGGCGAGATCAGCCTGGCCGGCCATGATCTTGGTCGCGGCATAGTTGGTCGCCACAAGGCCGGAGGCGCAAAACCGGTTAACCTGCACGCCGGCGACATCCTCGGAATAATCCGCATTGAGCGCCGCGACACGGGGCAGCACGGCGCCCTGTTCGCCGACCGGTTCAACAATGCCCCAGACAATGTCGTCAACAAGACTGGTGTCGAGGTCGTTGCGCTCACGCACTTCCTTGAGCACAGCGGTGGTCAGCGAAATCGGCGTGACCTCGTGCAGGCTGCCGTCTTTCTTGCCGCGGCCGCGTGGGGTGCGGACGGTGTCGTAGATGAATGCGTCTGCCATTCGTAGGGTCCTTTCGGAAGAAGAGTAAGTCCTCGGATACGGGGCTAATGCGAGATAGGCGTCAGAAAGCTTCGGCGGGCATAGCCATCATGGAATCGCCGCCGGCTTCGATTTTGCGCAGAAGGCTGTCGGTTTCCGGCAGGATCCGGTCGAAGAAGAACTGCGCCGTGGTCAGCTTGTTTTCATAGAACGGCTTATTATCGGCGCCGTTGGACAGCTTGGCATTGGCGGTCTTCGCGGCCATCGCCCATACATAGGCAAAGGCGGTCAGCGCCATAAGCTTCAGATAATCTGTGGAAGCGGCGCCTGCATTGTCCGGGTTGGCCATACCGTGCTGCATCAGCCACATGGTCGCCTGTTGAAGCTGCCCGGCAACCCGGCCCAGCTCGGCGGCATGCTTGCCGATCGCCGCATCGTCCTTGTTCTCGTTGGCGAATTGCTGCACCTCGGCAAAGAAGGCCTGAACCGCGCGGCCGCCATTCTGGGCCAGCTTGCGGCCAACCAGATCAAGCGCCTGAATGCCGTTGGTGCCTTCGTAGATCGGGGCGATGCGGGCATCGCGCAGGAACTGCTCCATGCCGTGCTCGGCGATATAGCCATGGCCGCCATAGATCTGCAGCGACTGGCTGGCCACCTCGACGCCCATATCGGTGAAATAGGCTTTCACCACGGGGGTCATCAGCGCGACGAAATCATCGGCTTTCTGGCGGACGTCCTCATCCGGATGCCGGTGTGACAGGTCGATGTTCAGGCCCGTCATTCCGGCCAGCGCGCGGGCGCCTTCGGTAAATGCCCGGCCGGTCATCAGCATTTTGCGGACATCCGGGTGCACGATGATCGGGTCGGCGGCCGTGTCCGGGCTCTTGGCGCCGGAGATTGAACGGCCCTGAATGCGCTCACGCGCATAGGTTACAGCGTTCTGGTAGGACACTTCGGCAATGCCCAGGCCCTGCATGCCGACGCCCAGCCGGGCCTCGTTCATCATGGTGAACATGGCGGGCATGCCCTTGTGCTCTTCCCCGACCAGATAGCCGACGGCGTTGTCATAGTTCATGACGCAGGTGGCGTTCGAATGGATGCCCATCTTGTGTTCAATGGAGCCGCAGGAAACGCCGTTGCGCTCGCCCAAAGATCCATCGTCATTCACCAGTACTTTCGGTACGAGGAACAGGCTGATGCCCTTGGTTCCTTCGGGCCCACCGGGAATTTTCGCCAGCACCAGATGCAGGATGTTCTCGGTCAGGTCATGTTCGCCGGCGGAGATGAAGATCTTGGTGCCGGTGATCCGGAACGTACCGTCGTCCTGGGGTTCGGCCTTGGTGCGGATCATGCCGAGATCGGTGCCGCAATGCGGCTCTGTCAGGTTCATGGTGCCCGACCATTTGCCCTCGATCATGTTGGGCAAATATTTGTTTTTCAGTTCTTCCGAGCCATGCGCTTCCAGCGCTTCAGCAGCGCCTTTCGTCAGGCCGGGATACATGCCGAAGCCCCAATTGGCGGCGATCATCATTTCCGACACCGCCAGCCCCAGCACCTGCGGCAGCCCTTGGCCGCCGTAGTCAGGCGTCGATGTCAGCGCCTGCCAGCCGCTTTCCCGGTAGAGGTCATAGGCTTCCTTGAAGCCAGATGGCGTGGTGACGACACCGTCATTCCAGGTGCAGCCTTCCTGATCGCCGCTGTGATTGATCGGGTGCAGCACTTCTGATGCCATCTTGCCGGCTTCATCGAGAATCGCGCTGACGATATCGGGGGAGGCGTCTTCGAAACCCGGCAGGTTGGAATATTTGTCGATGCCCAGGAAGTCGTAGAGCACAAACTTCATGTCATCGATCGGTGCGGTATAGGTGGTCATGGGGCGGCTCTCCTGAAGAGGTCTTCATGTTCCAGACGGGCCTGACCCAGGGGCAGGCCTGCATTCAGCTTGTCGAGCAATTCGCAAAACGCGTTCAGCTCATCGATGGTGGCGTCAAGGTCAGCACGCTGGGCTTCCAGTGACTTAAGCCGGTCCTGGCATTTCTCCAGCGTAACGCGCCGTTGCGTCGCCCGGTTGTCACCGAGATCGTAAAGGTCCAGCATTTCGCGGATCTCGGCGAGCGAGAAGCCGACGCGCTTGGCGCGCAAAATCCACGCGAGACGGGTCCGGTCCGGCGCACTGAAAATGCGGTTCTGGCCGTCGCGGCGCGGGTGCAGCAGGTCCTGATCTTCATAGAAGCGAATGGTCCGCGGGGTGACCCCGAACTCTTTCGACAATTCAGATATGCTGTAGCACTCGCTCACGGCGGGCGGCTCCCGACTCAGTTCTCCCTGACACCCATTATGTAGTTTACGTTAACGTAAACGTCAAGTATTGAATTTGTGACCGGAGCCAAACCCGTCATTCCCGCGAAAGCGAGAATCCAGATAAACATTTGAGCTGCTTTACGTGCGGTCTGGATCCCCGCCGGTGCGGGGATGACATTGGGGCTGTTGGTCTGCCATTACCCCTTCTGATAGAATTGCAGCCATGCCCAGCAACCGGATTACCACGTATCAAGAGTTCTTTCCGTTCTATCTGCGCGAACACAGCAAGCCGGTGACGCGCGGTCTGCACTATGTTGGCTCAACGCTGGCGCTGGGATCTGTTGTGACAGCCATCGTCACTCAAACCTGGTGGCTGATCGCTGTGGCGCTGGTTGCCGGCTACGGACCCGCCTGGGTCGCCCATTTCTTTTTTGAGAAGAACCGCCCGGCGACCTTCACCTATCCGCTGTGGTCGCTCCGGGGGGATTATCACATGTATCTGCTCTGGCTGACCGGGCGGCTTAAGCCGCGGCTCATCGAGGCCGGTGCGCGCTGACCGGCCCGGACCCTCGAGAGGACAGTAAAGGTTCAGGTCCGTTCGATCACGAACGTCATCTGGTTTTCCGTGCGGTGCCGCGCCAGTAAGGTGTGGCCCGCGTCTCCACAAAACGCCGGCATATCGGTCCAGGACGCCGGATCGGTTGTGTGCACTTCCAGCACCGTGCCCGGCGCCATCTCCCGCAGAACCTTCTGGGCCCGCAGAACCGGCAGAGGGCATAAAAGCCCGGTGGCGTCGAGGGTTCTGGTCGCCTGTTTCAATTGCAGATTCCGTGCTGTAGAGATGATCGTGAGCCAAGGAGGGTGCATGATCCACAACTGGTTGATCAACTACAAGTCCGCACGGGCGTTGTTGGCGTTTTGGATGCCGGTTGCGCTTTTTTTGACAGGCTGTGACGGTGTTGAGGACCGGTCGCAGAAATCCTTCATTCTGACCACGGCGTCTACCGGGGGCACGTACTATCCGGTCGGCGTTGCCATCAGCACGCTGGTGAAACTGAATCTGCAGGAAAGCGAGGGTATATCGCTGTCGGCAATCAACTCGGCAGGCTCCGGCGAGAACATCAAACTCATGCGCTCCGGCGAAGCCGATTTTGCGCTGATCCAGGGGTTGTTCGGTTTCTGGGCGAAAACCGGCGAGGGCGTCTGGGGGCAGGCAGGCCCGCAGCTCGGCCTGCGGTCGATCACCATGCTCTGGCCCAATGTGGAGCATTTCGCCATCCGGTCGGATGCGGTCGAGACAGGCACGCTGGCGGATTTGCGCGGTCTTGATGATGGCCTGTTCGGCGTCGGCAACCGCAATTCCGGGGCGATGGAATCCACCAAGCGTATCCTGCAATCGCTGGGCATCGAGCAGGACCGGGACCTTCGGTTTGCCTATCTCAGCTATAACGCGTCCGCCGATGCGCTGCAGAACGGCACCATCGATGGCTTCAGCGCGCCAGCCGGTGCGCCGGTTAGCGCGGTGTCACGCGCCATGGCGGCGATCGGTGAGGACATGGCGATCCTGACCATCACGCCTGAGGAATTGGCGGAGTTGAATGAAGGGATCGGGCTGTGGACGGCGTTCGAGGTGCCGGCGGGGACCTATCCGGGGCAGGACGAGGCGCTGTTGACGGCAGCGCAGCCCAATTTCCTTGCGGTGAATGCCGATGTGGATGACGAGGTGGTCTACCAGATCACCAAAGTCATATTTGAAAATCTGCCATTTCTCTATTCGGTCCATCGGGCGACGCGATCGATCACGCTGGACACAGCGATGATCGGGTTGCCCGTGCCGCTGCATCCGGGCTCGGTGCGCTACTTTGCCGAACAGGGGCTCCAGATTCCACAGGCCCTTGTGCCGCTGGAGATGATCGGGGCGACTGATGCTCCTTAGCCTGATTGTAACTTTGATTCCTGATTCTTCTTGTCATTCCAGCGAAAGCGGGAATCCAGATCAACGTTTGAGCTGCTCCACCGATGGCCTAGATCGCCGCCTGTGCGGGGATGACGGGACCTTCTCTGGTGCGGGGTTCCGCTGTGACCCTTGATAAGTCGCTGATTGCGCCGCACCGCCTGCGTGACCGGCTGGTGTTCTGGCTCGGCGTGGCGATTTCGCTGGCGCATCTCTACGCCAACCTGCTCGGCACCTTGCCTGAACTGTGGATGTCGGCGCTGCACTTCGCGCTGTTCGCTGCATTGACGGCGCTGATTCTGCCGACCCTGAGCCTGCGGGCGGCGCTTTCCATCAGCCTTCTGGCATTGGCAGGCGGGGTCTATGTCATCATCGGCGAACAGCCCCTCTTTGAACGCGGCCTGATGTTTTCACCGCTCGATTGGATCTTTGCGCTGGGAACAATCCTGCTGGCGTTGGAACTGGTGCGCCGGACGACGGGCCTTTTCATTCCGGTCGTGATCATTCTGGCGGTGTTCTACGTGGTGTGGTGGGGGCGTTATGTGCCCGGGGTGCTGCACTTTCCCGGCCTGTCACTCGAGACGATTGCGTTTCGCAGCTATTTCAGCGGCGACGGCATGTTCGGACCCATCGCCCGGATATCTTCGACCTTTGTCTTCATGTTCATTCTGTTCGGCGCATTCTTGATTCGCTCGGGCGCGGGTGAGTTCGTGATCGAAATGGCCAAGGCCGTCGCTGGGAAAATCACCGGCGGGCCGGGGTTTGTCGCCGTCATGAGCTCGGGGCTGACCGGGACAGTGACCGGGTCGGCTGTCGCCAACACGGTGACAACCGGCGTCATCACCATTCCGTTGATGAAGCGCGCAGGCTTCCCACCGAAATTCGCCGCCGGGGTCGAGGCTGCGGCCTCCACCGGCGGCCAGTTGATGCCACCGATCATGGGGGCAGGGGCCTTTGTGATGGCCAGCTATACGCAGATTCCCTATCTGCAGATTGTCGCTGTCTCGCTGCTGCCTGCACTGCTCTATTTCGCGTCGATCTGTTTCTTCGTGCGCATCGAAGCGAAGAAGCGGGGCATCGCCGCGACAGATGAAGACGGGCCTGCCCTGGGCAAGGTACTTGTAACGCGCGGGCCATCCTTCCTGATCCCGATCGCGGTGTTGATCTGGCTGCTGGTGGACGGCTTTACGCCCACTTACGCCGCGGGCATCGCCATCCTCACCGTCATCGTCTCATCCTGGCTCACGCCGGACCGGATGGGGCCGAGAGCCATTGTGGAGGCGCTGGCGCTTGGGGCGCGTAACATGGCGTTTACTGCGGTTTTGCTTGTTACAATCGGCCTTGTGGTCAATGCGGTTGCCACTACCGGGATCGGCGCGACGTTCTCGATCATGATCAGCAGCTGGGCGGACGGCAATCTTTTCATTGCGATTCTGCTGGTGGCGGCGGCTTCGCTTGTGCTGGGCGCGGGCCTTCCGGTGACCGCCAGCTATATTGTGTTGGCGACGCTTTCAGCGCCGGCGCTGTATCACATGATTGCGGGCACCCACCTGGTTGAGGCCCTGATGAACGGTACGCTGGCTGAGGGCGCGATTCAGGTGCTCGCAGCCGCGCGCCCGGAGCTTGCTGAGGTGCTGGGCGCGCCGATGACCAAGTTCGCTGCCGAACAACTGGCGGCGAGCATCGCACCCGACCTGATGCCGTTGGTGGTGGATCGGGGCCTCGACGCGGCTCTGCTGACGACGGCGCTTCTGTCAGCGCATATGATCATCTTCTGGCTCAGCCAGGACAGCAATGTAACCCCGCCAGTCTGCCTTGTGGCCTTTGCCGCGGCGGCGATTGCAAAAACCCCGCCGGTCGCGACGGGCTTCATGGCCTGGAAGATCGCCAAGGGCCTCTACATCATTCCGTTCCTGTTCGCCTATACGCCCATCCTGTCCGGCGACTGGCTGGCGGCGTTACAGGTGTTCGGCTTTGCACTGGTTGGGGTCTATGCGCTGGCCGGGGCGCTTGACGGCTATCTGGAACGCCCGTTGATCCCGCTGCTGCGGGCCCTGTCTGCGCTGGCGGGCGTGATGTTGCTGTGGCCGGAGCCGCTGACCATCAATCTCACCGGGCTGGCGATTTTTGCGGTCCTTTTTGCGGTCAGCCGGCGGGCTGCGTCAGCCTAGCGTATTTGCTCTGGTGAAAGATCAGCGGCTCGGCGTCATTCTGCCGTTCCGCACGCAGGACGCGGCACAAGAAGATAATGTGATCCCCACCCTCCAGGCGCTCTTCCAGCGTGCAGTCGAATGCGGCAATGCTGTCTTTCAGGATTGGTGCCCCGGTTGACCAGGTTCGGAACCCGTTCGAGTCGAGCGTCTTGTCGTCAGACATCGCTTGGCGGTTCGAAATCTCTTCCTGGTCCTGGCACAGCACGTTGACCGCGAAATTGTTGGCGGCCATGAAATGCTCATATTGATCAGATGTTTTTGACAGGCTGAACAGTATCAGCGGCGGTTCCAATGACACCGACGAGAACGAGTTCATTGTCACACCGATGGGGGTGCCGTCCTCCGTTTGTGTCGTCACAATGGTGACGCCGGTTGCAAAACAGCCCAAGGCCTTGCGCAGGCTGAGGGGGTCGAGATCGGAAGAATCAGTCACGGCGCGCCCGCTATTGGTTGAAACAGGCGCCATTGATTTCAGAAAGGCCGCCCGAGCGCAAGCAGGGTTTCGCCCCCGATCTTGCGGCGCGCGCAGCCGCTGCGCATAGTGGCGCCCGATCAGACAATGGAGATGCCCCATGCCGCTATCGGTACCACAGGACGGCCGCACGCCGCTGCATACCCGCGATATCGTGATGAACGCGTTCTACCGCGAAGAAGATGGGCTGTGGGACATTGAAGGCCGGGTACGGGACGTGAAGGCCTATTCCTATGAAAGCGCGGCGCGCGGCAAGGTAGTTGCCGGCGAGCCGGTCCACGACATGAACATTCGTATGACTGTGGACCGGACTTTCACCGTGGTGGACATTGAGGTGAAGATGGACGCGTTTCCGTTTTCCATCTGCAATGAGGTTGAGCCCAATTTCGATGCGATCAAGGGGCTGAAGATCGGCCCGGGCTGGATGAAGCGGGTCCGCGAACAGGTCGGCGGCAAGCATGGTTGCACGCATGTGGTGGAATTGTTTGGCCCCATGGCGACGGTCGCTTTTCAGGCGATCCCGACGCATATGCGCCAGATGAATGAGGGCCAGCCGGAAGACCCCAACAAGCCAAAGCGCAAACCGCACGCGCTGGGCGGCTGCCACTCCTGGGCCTATGACAGCCCGGTCGTCAAAGAGCTGCTGCCGGAATGGTATCAGGGCGATTAGGGAATCTGCCGGGTTCGGAGTTGCCCCTCACCCTGCTCGGCTTTCGCGTTGCCTGACCTCGCCTCCCTCTCCCCGGCGGGGAGAGGGATACAAAGGCTTGGTGAGCAGAGCGAGCCGAGCCAGCGTAGGGTGAGGGGGGTGCCTGCGCGTTAGAAATACGATTGCTATTTGATCCGCGCAGCGAACAGGATACCGGTCGACCAGTTCAAATAGGTTGTTCGAAAGCCCGGCTCACTTTTCATGCGCGCGATAAATGCATCGACCCTGGGCTGGTGGTTCTCCGGCCAGTTAGCCTGTGGCAGCAGATCGTCTACGATATAGAGGCCGCCAGGCGCAACCAGTGCCAGCGCCTCGTCCAGTGTCTCGAATTTGCCCGGCATGGCATCGGCGAAGATCAGGTCGAAGGGCGGGCCGTCATAGGCTTTCAGGAATGCTGCTCCATCGATGATCCGGAACGCCAGACGATGGTCATCGGATAATGCCTCCTGCGCGACTGCTGAGGCGTCGCGGTCGACGTCGATCGACAACAACTCGCTTCCCGCATCCATGCCATCTGCCAACCAGGCCGTGGACGCCCCGGTGCCCGTCCCCAGCTCCAGAATGCGGGCGGCCGGCTTACTGGCCGCCAGGGTGCGCAGCAGCGATCCCGTTTCCAGGTCAATCGCCATGTCGAAGCCCAGGGCCTTGGTCCCGCGTTCGATGGCGTGCAGGGGTTTTGGTCTCTGCATTTTCAAAACCCGCTGATCAGAAAGTCTATGGCAGCAATGATTGCATCATGATGGGCCTCAACCGTTCCGATTATGGGGCCGACCATGCCGGGTTCCAGGCCAACGATCTCTTGGGTCATCAGTGTCAAACTCTCGCCGTCTATATCGAAGATTGGGTTCAGCCGGTTGGCGGGTTTGTAGGTTGACGGTCGGTGCAGCGGAATGACGACCTTGGTCTGAATGTCGTAAACAAGATCGCTCTGTACGATCACGAAGTACGGAACTGCATTTTCCCGATACCCTGTCGTGTTCCTGATCAGGTCGAATTGCGACGCCATAGGTGGCTACCAATAGTTCCATGTTCGGCGACGTAGTGATTGTAGGATTCAATCGCCTCGCGGTTTTCCTCCAGCCACTGCTTTTCTTTCTCGCGGTTAACGGCAAGCCGCAGGCTTTCTTCGAAGGTCTGAGAAAGGTTAAGGCCCAGTGCCTTGGCCTCTTCGATCAACGACTTGTCTGCGGTCAGGTTGACCGGTCTTCGTTTCCCGCGAGAGACTCGCTCGGGCCGATTCATGCGTATTCTCCATGCGCATCAATTATGCGCATATTCTATGCGCATTACGCCCCTGTCACAAGCGACGTCAAATCCGGGGCGGATTTCCAGTCCTTGACGCGGGGCAGCAGAACGAAGCGCGTGCCAGGCAGAAAACGCTGCAGCGTATCGCGGGTCTCTTCCAAGGGGACAGGGCTTTCGAGGGATTCTGAAATCACGATACCGGCGACCGGGATATCCCGGCCGATCAGCGATTCATAGGTCGCAATCGTGTGGCTGAGCGTGCCCAGATAGCTGCCGACGACGAGGATGGTCGGCATATCGAGTGCGTCGATCCAGTCGACGACCATATGGGAGTGGTCCACCGGTACGAAGGCACCGCCGACGCCTTCGATCAGCAACATATCTTCGGGATGCCCGGCACGGCAATAATCGATCAGGTCGTCAAAGTTGATTTCTTTGCCTTCGCGCCTGGCGGCCATGTCGGGCGACAGCGGCGCAATGAACCGCCAGGGCGAAACCCTGGTCACCCAGTCCGCGTCAACCCTGTGGCCCATGGCGCGAATGATTTCATAGGTATCCGTGGCTTCCATCCGGTTTTCGGCAAAGTCGCTGATCACAGGTTTGAGCGCGAGCACGCTTTTGCCTTGCTGCCGCAGTTGCCAGGTCAACGCGCAGGTGACCAGGGTCTTGCCGATACCCGTTCCGGAAGAGGTAATGAAGAATTTGCTCATGCGGCCAGGTCCAGATCGCGGATGGTGCTGACCAACCCGTCGATTTCCCGCGTGGTGTGCTGGGCGGTGAAGGTAAAGCGCAGCCGGGCGGTGCCTTCGGGCACGGTGGGCGGGCGAATCCCGGTGACCAGATAGCCCCTGTCTTCCAATGCTGACGACGCGCGCATCACCCGCTCCGCCTCTCCCAGAATTAAAGGCACGATGGGGGTTTCCGGCGCGCGCAGATTGAGCGCGCTGCAGAAATGGCCGGCGTTCTCCACCGGGCGGGCACAGAGCGCGGGGTCCTGTTCGATCAGTTCGAGCGCTGCAATGGACGCAGCAGCCATTGCCGGAGGCAGACCGGTCGAATAGACAAAGCTGCGCGCGCGGTTGCGGACCAGGTCGATCACCGGCCGGCTGGCGCAGAGATAGCCGCCATAGGCGCCGATGGATTTTGAGAGCGTCCCCATCTGCAGCGGGATATCGGCATGGGTGCCGCTGACAATCCCGGAGCCACGGCCGTCGGCGAGCACGCCCAGGCCATGCGCATCGTCGGTCATCAACCAGGCGTCATGCTCGTTTGCCAGCGCGGCGAGGCGCACGATGGGGGCGATATTGCCGTCCATGCTGAACACCCCGTCGCTGACAATCAGGCAATGATTGAATGCACTGCGATGTTCTTTCAGCAACGCGTCTAGATGATCCATATCCACATGGCGATAGGGCTTTACGTCAGCCCGGCTAAGTTGGGCGCCGCCATGCAGGCAGGCGTGGTTCAGTTCATCCATCAGGATCAGATCGCCCGGCCCGGCGACACACGGGATGATGCCGATATTGGCCAGATAGCCGCTACCGAACACCATCGCCGATTCGGTGCCCTTGAAAGCCGCGAGTTTCGCTTCCAGCTCCTCCAACGGCGGCGTATTGCCGCTGATCAGGCGCGAGCCACCGGAGCCGGTACCATAGCGCTCCGTCGCGGCATTAGCGGCGGCGATGACGTCGGGGTGGTGCGACAGGTTCAGATAGTCGTTGCAGCAGAACGAGATCATCTCCCGACCAGCGCGGCGTACATGGATGTCGCTGAACCGGTCGGTTGCATAAAGGTGACGGCGCAAGCCCCGGTCTTCCAGTTCGCCGAGCTTCGCCGATGCATATTCGTCCAAGGAACTCATGCGCGTTGCTCTAGCATACTCGCTTCGGCTTGACATCACATCTGCGCCCGTGAAGGGTAGCCCCGATTTCGGAGACTTGCCCATGACTGATACCCCTATCCGGCACGACTGGACGCTCGACCAGATCGAGGCGCTGTTCGCATTGCCGTTCAACGATCTGATGTTTGAGGCTCAAAGCGCGCACCGGGCGCACTTTGATCCCAACAAGGTACAGCTCAGCACGCTGCTGTCGATCAAGACCGGCGGCTGCCCCGAAGACTGTAAGTACTGCCCCCAGGCGGCCCAGTACACGACCGGCGTGGAGGCAGAAAAGCTCTTGCCGCTGGAAACGGTGATCGAGGACGCCAAACGTGCCAGAGCCAACGGGGCTTCGCGCTACTGCATGGGCGCGGCATGGCGTAACCCCAAGGACAAGGACCTCGACAAGGTCATCGACATGATTCAGGGTGTGCGCGGCCTTGGCATGGAAACCTGCGTCACGCTGGGCATGCTGTCCGGCCCGCAGGCGCAGAAGCTCAAGGCCGCCGGGCTCGACTACTACAACCACAATGTCGATACGTCGCGGGACTACTACGGTGAGGTAATCACATCACGCACCTATGACGATCGGCTCGACACCCTTGAAAATGTGCGCGACGCCGGCATCAATGTGTGCTCTGGCGGCATTGTGGGGATGGGCGAAACCCGCGCCGATCGGGCCGGGATGCTGATGACGCTGGCCAATTTGCCGCAGCATCCGGAAAGCGTGCCTATCAATATGCTGGTGCAGGTCGAAGGCACGCCGTTCTTTGATCTGGATAAGCTCGATGCGTTCGAATTCGTACGCACCATTGCCGTAGCCCGCATCATGATGCCGGCAAGTTTTGTGCGCCTGTCCGCCGGGCGTGAGGAAATGCCGGAAGGCATTCAGGCGCTCTGTTTTCTGGCTGGTGCCAATTCAATCTTCTATGGCGAGAAGCTGCTGACAACGCCCAATCCCGAAAACAACCGGGACATGGCGATGTTCGAACGCCTGGGTATCGAGCCGCTGGCGGCAGAGGACTTGGCCACACTAAACGCGGCAGAATGACCGCCGACCTGCCGCGTCTGCCCAACAGCGCCCCGGCATGGCAGCGCGACGGGCAAGATCATGTCTGGATGCCCTATACCCAGATGCAGACTACCGCGCCGCCGTTGCCCGTGGCGCGCACCGACGGCGTTCGCATCATTCTGGAGGACGGGCGTGAGTTGATCGACGGCACGGCCTCCTGGTGGACGGCCTGCCATGGCTACAATCACCCGCACATCACCGCTGCGATATCGAAACAGGCGGCCGAAATGCCGCACGTCATGTTCGGTGGCTTGTCGCATGAGCCGGCCTTCGCGCTGGCCAGCCGCCTGGCGGCGCTAACACCAGGCGATCTGAACCGTGTGTTCTATGCTGACGGTGGCTCTGTCGCGGTCGAAGTCGCCATGAAAATGGCGCTGCAATACTTCATCAACAAAGGTCATGCGGGGCGTACCCGGTTCGTCAGTTTCCTGGGCGGATATCATGGCGACACCTTTGGCGCGATGTCCGTCTGTGATCCTGAAGACGGCATGCACAGTCTGTTCGCCGACACCATGCCGAAGAACCATATTCGACCGTTGCCGGAAACAGCGGTGGAGATGGCGGCGTTCAGAACTTTTCTGGAAGAAGAATGTGATGGCATCGCCGCTGTGATCATTGAACCCCTTGTTCAGGGGGCGGCGGGGATGCGGATGCACGGCGCGGACGTGTTGCAGGGACTTCGCGAGGCCTGTGACTCGACCGGAACCTTGTTGATCTTCGATGAAATCTTCACCGGCTTTGGGCGGACGGGCAGCCTTTTTGCCTGCGAAGAGGCGGGGGTGGTGCCGGACATCATGTGCATCGGAAAAGCGCTCACCGGTGGAACCATGCCTTTGTCGGCGGCCATTGCCCGTGACCATGTGTTTGAAGCGTTTTTGAGCGACGAGCCGGGCGCAGCCCTGATGCACGGGCCCACTTTCATGGCCAACCCGCTGTCCTGCGCGGCCGCCAATGCCTCGCTTGATCTGTTCGAGGATGGCACGTGGAAAAGTCGTGTGCAGCATATCGAAGCCAAGCTTAGACAAGCCTTTATGCCCCAGGCGTTCGAGCACGGCATTAGGTCAGTTCGGGTACAAGGGGCGATTGCCGCGATAGAGTTGGAAGACATCGGTGACGCAGATGCCCTGAAACGTGCCTTCGTTGATCACGGCGTCTTCCTGCGGCCTATCGGCAACGTCGTTTATATGACACCGCCCTTCATTATCGCAGACGAAGACCTGGATAGCCTGACCGGGGCCGTGGTCGATGTGCTGAGCCGTCTGGAACCCGGCAAGGAAACCGCTTTGCCGGTGCGGTAAGAGGGCCAATATAGGGATCATGAGCAAAGTGGATGAAACCAGTAGCGGAACCTGGGGCGCCGATGTGGCTGACCGTCTGCGCGCGGTCGCCGCTGCGCCCATCAGTCTTGTCGACGGTGTCGATGCGGCGCTGATTGGTGACGATGAAGCGGCGAAAAAGGCTGGCGCACTTGCGCAGGCCTTTGAAGCTGATGTCGAGACCGAATGCGGTGCGGATCGGGTTGCTGCGTTGCGTGAAGAGATGGTGCAGCTCGGGATCGATGGGTTTGTTGTGCCGATGGCCGACGAGTACCAGAATGAGTACGTGCCGCACTATGCAAAGCGCATCGCGTGGCTGAGCGGGTTCCTGGGCTCGGCGGGCACGATCATT
The DNA here is from genome assembly GCA_046290575.1 of Alphaproteobacteria bacterium. Lineage (GTDB taxonomy): Bacteria > Pseudomonadota > Alphaproteobacteria > SMXS01 > SMXS01 > JANQQJ01. Next base: position 1,197,031 of record JBKAGX010000001.1, read on the forward strand.
GTTCTTCAGGACCGCGCTGCCCTGTTTACGGATGGCCGTTATACGATTCAGGCGCGCGATCAGGTGGACGCAGAGATTTTTGAAACCAGGGGCCACCTGGATATTGATGCCTGGCTGGAGGAGGCCGTCGCCGAGGGTCAGCGGATTGGTTATGACCCCTGGCTGCATACGGCGGGAGGCAAGGAGACGCTGGAAAAGGCCTGCAAGACGGTCGGCGCGACATTGGTCGCCGTCGACAACAATCCCATTGATGCCGTTTGGCCAAACCAGCCGCCCAAACCATTAGCGCGTATCGTTCCGCATCCGATCGAATTTTCGGGTGAAAGCGCCGCCGACAAGCGCGTGCGCATAACAGAGAAGGTGAAAGAGGCGAACGCGCAGGCGCTGGTTCTTTCTGCGACGGATTCGATTGCCTGGCTGTTGAACATTCGTGGTGCGGATGTGTCGCGGACGCCGCTCGCACTGGCCTATGCGGTGCTGCACGACGACGCATCCGTTGATCTGTTTGTCGATGACCGCAAGGTTGATGCCGATCTGCGCGCGCATCTCGGTAATCAGGTCAAGATCCTGCCCGAGGACGGGTTGGATCCGACGCTCGATCTGCTCGGGGCCGACGCCAAGACCGTAATCGCCGGGCCTTTAACACCTGTGGCGATCACTGACCGGTTGGAGGCTGCGGGCGCTGAGGTGAAGCGCGCGGCGGACCCCTGCCAACTCGCCAAAGCCATCAAAAACAAGACGGAATTGGACGGTACCCGCGCCGCCCATCGGCGTGACGGCGTGGCGTTGACTAAATTCCTCGCCTGGCTTGACGCCGAAGCACCGAAGGGGACGGTCGACGAACTGTCTGCGGCCACACAGCTTCAAGCCTTCCGGCTGGAAAACGAGAATATCCGCGATCTCAGTTTCGATACGATTTCCGGCGCTGGCCCGAATGGTGCCATCGTGCACTACCGGGTCAACGAGGCCACCAATCTGAAACTGGAGCCCGGTCAGCTCTACCTCGTCGACTCAGGCGCGCAATATCTGGATGGCACCACCGACGTAACGCGCACGGTCGCGATTGGCGAGCCGACCGCTGAAATGCGCGATCGGTTCACCCGTGTCCTCAAGGGCCATATTGCGCTCGCCCGGGCTCGGTTCCCTGAAGGCACGACCGGCAGTCAGCTGGATGTCCTGGCCCGTGGCACCCTGTGGCAGGCCGGTCTGGATTTCAAACATGGTACCGGCCACGGGGTCGGCAGTTATCTCGGGGTTCATGAAGGTCCGCATAGTATCTCGCCGCGTCCGTCAACCGTTGCGCTTGAGGCGGGCATGATCGTCTCCAACGAACCGGGCTATTACAAGGAAGGCGAATACGGCATCAGGGTGGAGAATCTGATTGCCGTGATTGAACTCGAAAAGGGTGAGGATGACGCGCGCTTCTTTGGATTCGAGACACTGACCCTGGCTCCCATCGACACTCGGTTGATCGATGTGACGCTTCTGTCAGATGACGACATAGACTGGCTGAACGCATATCACGCCCGCGTCCGTACCGCGCTATCGGAACGCGTTGACGCCCAAACGTGCAACTGGCTGGACGCCGCGACGGCGCCGCTTACGCCGCCGGCCTGACCGGTCGACCGTCGATCGAGCCTATCCACCAACGAAGAACGGCTAGTGTCACCAGCGCTAATATGCCTGCGCCGATCATAAATGGAATTGTGTCTCGGAAGGGCCACAAGAGGTCGAGATAGGCCGTCAGCACATTCAACAGCGTAAACACTGTCGCGCCGGTCAGGACCGAACGGCTGCGCAGAATGGTCCCGAATTTTACGAACCAGATTGAGGCTGCAAAACAGGTCAGCCGGAACGCGATGATGTTGAATTCCAGCGGTGTGATCGCGGTCATGACAAACAGCTGCATGCAGACGGCAACGACAAAGATCCCGATCCCGTTGCCGGTGAAACGCGGTTCCAGCACAAACATGTCAGTCCGATCCGGCTGCCGGAGAGACATTGCAAGGGCCAGCAGAGCGACGCTGCCGATGAACCCGATCAACCACATCGCGGTCGCCGGGTAGGCGATTTTTGCCTGTTCCAGGACATGCGCGTCAGTCAACAGGTAGAAGCAAACCATGCCGATCACGGCTCCGTATGCACGGCAGACCCGCCAGAACCGAATGCCCGTTCTGGCCTGATGCAGCCGCGTGGAGACTTCAAACAAGATGATGGCGCCAACAGCAATGATCGCGGCGAGACTGCCCAGATTCGGGTAGCCCGTTCGCCACGCGAGCACTGCCAAACTGGCACACAGGGCCAGCATCACGACATGGGCGATTATGGTAACACCAGCGCCGCGCCGCCGCTTCATGAGCCGGCTCCGATGCGGTTTGTATGTGAGGTGTGGCGGCGCGTCGGGAACATGGATTTTATCCGCGCAAAGGGCGCTTCCGACGGCGCGCTCTCGGCGACCTTGCCCGGAAGCCTGGCGAGCATTGCTACACGTTCTAGATTGGTTTTCTTGCCGCCGTAGAGACAGGTAGTGCCGTTGGCGCCTTCAGGCACAAGGTTGGCAATCACCTCGAACATCCGCGCCCCGGCGCTGGCCGCATAGCCACTGCGGGCCATGATCTCGGCGGCTGTTTGATCCGCCGCGAGCTCATACTCCAGCCGATATCCTGTTCGGACGCGTTCGTTGAGCGCTGATCTTAGAGCAGTCAGGATGTTGCCGGACAGGATGGTCGCGTTGTTGTCGGCTTCCACAACGCGTAGCAGTTTTTGCGCGGTCATATCGTCCAGACTGGCCGCAAATTCCTGATCGGCGATGCTGCGCGTAAGGTCGGCATTTTCAGCGTGTGCCATAACATGTGCGATGGCCATCGCCAGTTCATCAGGAGAATCAAGATAACGCAGCAGGCCCTTATAGATCACCACGTGCCCGCCCGGCAGCGACCACGCAGCAGGGATATCATTGTCGACAACGGTAACGTGCCAGGGAAAGCTGTGGCGATTGGCGTTCAGAAACAGCGGCTGCGCAAAGTCGGTGACTGCAGCCTGTAGCTCCGGATTCAAGTATCGTCCGCCACTGCTTGCGATAAATGACGTCTCAAGTCCGCGGCCAAGCTGGGTCTGGCCCAGATCGTTCAGCGACACGTTTTTCAGGAATCGATCGTGGAGAACTTCGCGGATGTCAGACTGGCCATACGCATTCTTGCCGATTGCCCACAGAACAAAGGCCGCCCCGGCACCGGCGATCACGGTTCTGCGCCCCACCCCTGGTGTCGCGGCCGTCATGTAGAGGGGGCTTTCTCGACGTCGAGCCAGATGACCCGATTGAGCGCTGTCTTGGAGAAGCTGAGGTCCAGGTCGAGGGAGAACCGGGCTTTAACAACGGCCTCACCTGCAATCGAGACTTCCACCAGATAGGGCAGGCCGGGTGTCAGGGGGCGTGAGGCAGCAGGGTATTCCGCGTAGGCAAGGGGTGTTGCTGTTTGCCAGACGATTTCCGGTTCGATGTGGTCCAGTGCCCAGACCGTAACATTGCCGACCGTACCGGGCGGCAAGGGCGGCCACTTGAATACCGGTCGGCTATTGACGACCGCTTCGGCCCAGGCCGTCTGATCGAATGGGCCTTCGTCAGGGAGTCTGGATTGAGCGTTTTTGAACGGCGGCAAGTCCTCCATGGGGCGGCAGGAAGCACCCTGTGTTTGGCGACTCGCGTCCATGCTTACCGTCGCCTCCGAATCTGTCAGCGTGATCAGGCCGCCGGTGATCCGTTCCACACGGCAGGGAGAGAAGAACGTCAGGAGAATTTCACCATTTCGCCCAAGGTCGATGCGCTGTCCCTTGTGAGCGAAATCAAAGCGCCGTATTTCCGGGTTTCCGACCCCCTTTATGTCGCTGACAAAGGCGACTGGCACGTCGGAAACAACAGGTGACGAAGGTATCTCCACATGTGTCGCTGGGGCTGTGACGGGGGAGGGCTGCTGGTCGGCAAACAGGCCTAGAAGGCCGCGCGCGCTGACCGGGTCAGCCGCTGTCAAAACGACGGCCAGCAGCACCGCCGCCGGGAGTGAGACGGCTGGGATCCCCAGTCGCTGCCTATTCGGGTGCGATGGTAATGCTGATCGATGGCTCGCCAAGATTGCGAATATCCTCGCTGACATAGCATTCCGCGCGCATGGATTCGCCTTTTTCCAGGCCGGTCTTGACGTCGGCGGCGAATCCTTCTTCGCGAATCAACATCTCGCAGGTCCATTCGGGCAGAATGCCTGCATCCTCTTGGAACGCGCCATAGTCTGAAACGGTGTAGCTGACAATATCGCCATTCAGCATATAGAAAAACCCGATCAGGGTTTTCAGCGCGGCGAGTTCAAGCATCAGAGGTCTCGCGCTCCGTAATCCGTTCCAGCACCGCCTTGCGCTCCTCATCTGTGTAGGTCGCCCAGCCGCCGATTTCGCGGATGCTGCGCATGCAGCCCTTACAATAAGGGCCATCGAGCTTGCAGACACCGATGCACGGACTCTGGATCATATCTGGTTTCCCGGCTTCGTTGCCCGTGGGAAGGCGTAGTTTAACAACTGTGGCACTTATACAACTGTGTCCGGGTCTATCGCTATTGTTCATTTGCCGTTTATGTGGCGCGAAGTAAGATAGCGCCATGCGTTGGATATCCGTCATTCTTGTCCTGTTTTCACTGGCTTTCGCACCCCAGGCGGGGGCGAATAGCGAGCAGAACAGTGCGCGTGAAGCCTATCAGCGCGGGGAAATTCTCTCACTCTCCGTTATCCGGCGAAATGTGTTGCAGCGCTTCAACGGCCAGATCATCAGTACGCGGTTCCAGGGGCCGAATAATGGTGGCACCTATATCTACGAGTTTGAAATCATGTCTGGCGATGGGGGTATTACAGAGATCACCGTTCGCGCGACCGATGCCCAGGTGATCAGAATCAGGGGGCGGCGTTAGATGCGTATTCTGGTGGTAGAGGACGACCCCGATCTGCTGCGGCAACTGTCCGAGACGCTGCGCGACGAAGGCTATGCGGTCGATACCGCAGAAGATGGTGAAGAAGCGCAATATCTCGGCGAGGTTGAGCCCTATGACGCAGTGGTCCTCGACCTGGGCCTGCCGGTTGTCGATGGCGTCAGCGTGTTGAAGGCCTGGCGCGCCGATGGGCGTAGCATGCCTGTTCTGATCCTGACGGCGCGAGGACAATGGAGTGAAAAGGTAGCCGGGTTTGATGCAGGCGCCGATGACTACCTGACCAAACCGTTTCAGATCGAAGAACTGCTCGCGCGTCTAAGGGCGTTGATCCGCCGAGCCGCCGGTCACGCTTCGCCGGTCCTCCGCTGTGGGCCTATCGAAGTGGATACAAGAGCTGCGACTGCGTCCGTTAACGGTGAGCAGATCAAGCTGACCGGTCATGAATACAAATTGCTCGCTTATCTGGTCCATCACCCGGACAAGATCGTCTCCCGGACAGAACTGACTGAACACATTTACGATCAGGATTTCGACCGTGATTCCAATACGATCGAGGTGTTCATCGGGCGTCTGAGGAAAAAGCTTGGCGTTGATATCATCAAGACGGTCCGGGGTCTGGGATATCGGATGGAGTCAGAAGGCGAAGCTGCCTAAGTCGGGCACGGGTCAGGGGAGCGGGAACCTTTTGGGTGACATGAGACGCCGCACCAGCTCGCTGACCTTCCGCCTCATCATGGCGGCGGGACTCTGGACTCTTTTTGCGCTGATTGCGGGCGGCCTGGTTCTGGTGCTGCTGTTTCGAGACTCGATTGAACGGAGCTTCGATGCGCGGCTGGATGTGCTGCTCGAGAGCCTTGTGGTTGCCGCAGATTACAATGAAGAACGCGGCGTTTTCCTGACCGGCCCGCTTGCCGAACCGCGGTTTGAACAGCCTTACTCGGGCTGGTATTGGCAGATCGTGGTGCCGGGCGGCCGTTCGATCCCGTCACGGTCGCTTTGGGACCGAGAGCTTGCGCTCGACCTTGCAGAGCCGTTGCCGCAACCGCGCTATAGCTACGATGCCGGTCCAGACGATCAGCAGATCCGGATCGTGGAGCGGGACATTCTGTTTCCGGGTGCCGAGACAAGTATCCGATTTGCTGTCGCGGCGGTCACCACCGAGAATGAACGGGAGATTTCGGCCTTCGTACGGGCATTGGTCAGTGCGCTGGGCTTTCTGGGGGCCGGCCTGATCGTCGCCGTCATCGTGCAGGTGCGCTATGGCCTGCGCCCGTTGCGCAGCCTGCAAGAGGCCCTGGGCAGGGTTCGCTCCGGCCATGCCGACAGGTTGGAAGGTGAATACCCGTCCGAGATTGCCCCCGTCGTCGGCGAGCTCAACGAACTGATTGATCATAATGCCGAAGTCGTTGCGCGCGCACGCACGCATGTCGGCAATCTGGCCCACGCGCTGAAGACCCCGATTTCGGTTCTGATGAATGAATCGCGGGCGCAAGAATCACCACTGGCAGGCTCCGTCAAAAGGCAGGTCGATGTGATGCGGCGTTATGTTGATCATTATCTTGTTCGAGCCCGTACCGCAGCCGCGGGCAAGGTGATCGGTAGTCGGACGCTGGTCGCGCCTGCGGTCCATAGCCTGAAAACCACGCTGGAAAAAATCTATGCGGACAAAGGTGTGACGATCACGGAGAACTGCGGCGAGCGCCTGAACTTCAGAGGCGAACGGCAGGATCTCGATGAATTGCTCGGCAACCTCATGGACAATGCCTGCAAATGGGCAAACTCAGCCGTCTGGGTCTCGGTAGAAAAGCAGGACGGTATGCTGGTATTCACCGTCGAAGATGATGGGCCCGGGATCGATGATGCTCAGCTGGAAACCGTTTTCAGCCGCGGTGAACGGCTTGACGAAGCGACGCCGGGCAGTGGCCTGGGGTTGAACATCGTCAGGGACATTGCCGCGCTCTATGGCGGTGGCATTATGCTGGGGCGGGCCGCTGCCGGCGGGCTGCGGGCTGAACTGCTGTTGCCTGCCGCTGCGGATGCTGGCGGTTTTTAGGGACTTTCAGGCGTTCAGGAAGCATTCAGCTTTGTTCATCTAAATTCTCCCTCACACGCCGCTTCTCGCGGCATTCGGTTTAACCACCGGGGGAATTAAAATGATGAGTAAAATTGCAGTCGCGTTGATGTCGGTTAGCCTTTTGGCTGCCTGTAACAGCACCAACAGTAACGAAGTCGCGGGCACCCTGATCGGGGCAGCGATTGGCGCCGGGCTTGGCGCGCATGCCAAAGGCAGCGGCGAGGGTGCTGCAATCGCGTTCGGCGCGATGGCCGGTGGGCTGATCGGTAACCGGATCGGCAACTCGCTTGACGACGCCAACCGCCGGAAGCACCAGCAGGCGACCTATTACGCGCTGGAGAACAACCGGTCCTACGATACGTCCGGATGGTACGACCCGCGCAACAACACACGCGGCTCCGTGACGCCGCAGCCCGGCTACTATGCGCGCGATGGGCGCTATTGCCGTGAGTTCCAGCAGAGCATCATTGTCGATGGCCAGGAACAGCGTGGCTATGGCACTGCCTGCCGCCAGCCTGATGGCAGCTGGGAGATTATCTAACAGCGTATGAGTTCTGCAGCGGGCCACCTCCTCGTCGCGTTTCCCGGCCTGCAGCGGATGATGGTGAGGCGCAGCTGATATCCCCCCGGCTGCGCCTCATTCCATTTTCTAGAGGTCCCAGGGCCTGATCAGCTGTTTTCCATCCCAGTTTGCCGCAGCCTCGCGTGTTTGTGCATACATGGCGCGGATAAACTCATGTTCGGGGTAGAGCTCGATCATGTGCCCAAGGGCCGCTGACGTATCGACGTAACAGATCTTGGCCCCGAACCCGACCTCGAACTCGCTGGCCACCGGATATCCGGCCGCCACCATCTCGTTGCGGGCGGCCTCATAATCAACGCAGAATACCGCCACGTGATGCAGACCTTCGCGGCCCTCCTTATAGAGATCGGTGAACGCGCATGGGCCATTTGAACGAACCTCGACCAGCTCGACATTCAAGTCGCCTGACTGGACAAAGACGCCCCTGATTTCGATGGGGTCCGAAGCCCGGCCCCGATACACGTGGTTGCCCAAAGCCGAATCACCGCCCCCCAGGAAGGGGCCCATGCCATAGATCGCATGCAGCCGCCGACATGCTGATTCCAGGTCATTGACCACATAGGCGTTCTGGACAATGGGCGCGCCGCGCAGTGCCGGAATCGTCGTCAATAGTCTCCCTCCGGTTCCGGGCGCTTGAACTTAATGGTTACGTGCCAGCTGTCCGGGCCATGTGTCTTGGATGCGTCGAGCGCGTCGCTGAATGTTAGGTGAGCGCCTTTGGGGACGCCCTCGGCGGCAATCTGAATTGCTTCTTCCGCGCTTGAAGCGCTGACAACGGAGTCATAGGTGCCGCGTTTGCGGGACATCAGGTCTTGCCTCTTAGAAATGCCGCAAGCGCCAGTGTCAGCCACCCCAGCATCAAGAGCAAGCCGCCGATCGGTGCAGTGACCGCAAGGGGATGCTGTCCAAGGAACGCGGTTGCATAAAGCGATCCACAGAACAGGATACTGCCTGCCAGCAGGCACGCCGCAGCGATACCGATCAGCCGGCCGGGGAGCTTTTCCGTCAGTGCGCCGATCAGGATCAGGCCGAGTGCATGGGCGATATGATAGTCATTGGCGGTTTCAAAGATCCGCCGCGCATCGGCATCGGGCAGCGCGCCCTGGTGTCCGCCCAAGGCACCCGCTATCACAGCGGCCAGCGCGCTCAGTGCGCCCAAGCCCACCCACATTCTTGTCATGATGCGAAGTCGCGCATCGGGTCGCGTTCTTCGACGATGTCGGGCAGGAAGCGGTGCACCACAGCCGCGCCGACCGCATCGCCCCAGACATTGATTGAGGTCCTGAACCGGTCGAGGAACCAGTCGACCGCCAGCAACAAGCCAATGCCTTCGAGCGGCAGCCCAACAGCGTTCAACACGATCACCAGCGTGACAAGACCGGCTTCGGGAATACCCGCTGCACCGACCGCGGCCAGTGTCGCCGTGACAAAAATGATGATCTGGGCTTCCACCCCGAGCGGGATGCCATAGGCCTGAGCGATAAACATCGCCGCGCAGGCCTCATAGAGCGCGGTGCCGTTCATGTTGAGCGTACTGCCCAGCGGGATGACAAACCGTACGGAGCGCTGGTCGATCCCGGCTTCGCGGGCGCACTCCATGGTGAGCGGCAGCGTGGCGGACGAACTTGCCGTGCCGAAGGCGGTCAGCAGCGCTCGCATCAGGCTGACCAGATAAGGCCAGCCGCGCCGGGCGATGAAGAACAGGATCAGCAGCAGAATCAGGAAGTGAATGCCCAGGCCGGACAGAACCGTTACCACATGCATGCCGACAGCGGTGACTTCAGCCACGAAGTCGCCTTCTATCCGGGCGGTGCCGAGCCTGCCTGCGACCAGGCCCAAGATGCCCACCGGGGCGGTGTACATCAGCCAGATCACAAGCTTCATCATGGCGTCGTTGAGGCCGTTGAAGAAGCCGATTGCGCCGTTGCCTGACTTGCCCACCGTGGTCAAGGCGGCCCCTAGCAGGATCGCAAAGAAGATCACCGGCAACAGTTTGGTCTCGCTGGCCGCTTGGACGAGATTCGGATGAAACAGCTCGAACAGAATGTCGGTCGCCGCCTTGTCCTGATTGGCCTCGACCCGCTCCGCGAGGAATCCGCCCCCGATGTCGATGCCGGCGCCCGGTTGGAAAAAGTTCACGACGATGAGTCCAATAAACACCGCGATGCCCGTCGTGATCAGGTAATAGGACACGGTGATACCGCCGATCCGGCCCAGTTTTCGAATATCGCCCAGCGCGGTAATGCCGCTGATCACCGCCGCGAAAATCAGCGGGATGATCAACATTTTCAGGGCGTTGAGGAACAGCTTGCCAATGATGCCCAGGGACATGGCGGTCTCGGGCGCGTACCAGCCAAGGGCGGCGCCAATGACAACCCCTGACGCGATCAACCAGAGAAGAATTTTGGCGTGCTGATGATTCATGCGGTTACCGGCTCCTGAGCGGGGGTCAGATCGAAGGCCTCGGCCAACAGCTCGTAGGAGCGCAGGCGGTCTTTGAAGTCGTAGCAAATGGTCAGGACAACCAGCTCGTTGGTCTGGTAGCTGGCGGCAAATTCGGTGAGCTGTTGTTTGACCTGCTCCGGCGCACCGATAATCGAATGCACCGTGCGCCGGGCAATCAGCGCCCGGTCCAAATCAGTATACTGATAGTTGGCGGCTTCTTCGGGTGAGGGGTAGGGGCCCAATTCGCCCTTTTCAAACCGCAGGCGCCAGAGATCACGGCTGGAGGCGATCCGTTGCGCCTCTTCTTCGGTGTCGGCACAGAGGACGAAAACACCGACGCTGACCTTGGGTACGCCATAGAAGCGGGATGGCCGGAACGCATCGCGATATTGCTTCACGATCTCCTGGCCATCCACCGGATTGATAAAGTGTGCGAAGGACAGCGCCAGCCCGAACTGGGCCGCGAGCGAGGCGCTGCCATTACTCGACGCCAGCATCCAGACTTCAGGCACCGTGTCGGGTTTGGGGGTGGCGATCACCCTGTCGAGGGACCGTGTGGCCGGTGGTGTATCGCTCAGGAACGCCAGCGTATCGGCGACACGGGTGCCGAAATATTCCGTACCGATTTGCGAGCCATAGGCCAGGGCGGCGGCTGTCAGCTGGTCGCTGCCCGGGGCGCGGCCGATTCCAAGGTCGATGCGGTTTGGATGCATGGTCTCAAGAATGCGGAAGTTCTCTGCTACTTTGAGCGGGCTGTAATGGCTGAGCATCACGCCGCCCGAGCCGACGCGGATGCGCGACGTTTCGGCCGCCAGCCGTGTCACCAGAATTTCCGGCGAGGACCCGGCAAAGCCATGGGTGCTGTGGTGTTCTGCGACCCAGAACCGCGTGTAGCCCAGGCGCTCGGCGGCCTTGGCCAATTCGATGGTTTCATTGATGGCGTCGGCAGGTGTGCCGCCTTCGCGGATCGGTGACTGGTCGACGATGCTGAGTTTCAGGTCTGTCATGGCGCGCGTCTTGTTGAACCTCGCCCAAGCAGTCGGTAGCTTGGGCCCTGAACCTAAGGAGAGAACCATGGGCCTGACCAGCGAAAACGACCAGCTTCGGCTATTGCACACCATGATCCGGGTGAAAGACCTGGATACATCGCTCGATTTCTACTGCAATAAGTTGGGAATGGTGGTCCGCCGCCGCGCCGATTACGAGGACGGACGATTCAGCCTCGTCTATCTCGGCTATGAGGATGAGGCGACGGGCACGGTACTGGAATTGACCTGGAACTGGGATCAGGACGAGGCCTACACCCATGGGTCAGGGTATGGCCATATCGCAATTGGTGCGCAGGATATTCACAGTCTTTGCAGCCGGCTTGAAGGCGAGGGCGTGTCCGTGCCACGCAAGCCCGGTCCGATGGGCGATTCCGGCATCGATATCGCCTTCATCGAAGATCCTGATGGTTACAAGATCGAAGTCATCCAGTATCCGTTCCCGCCTGTCGCATAGCCGTCACTCGCGATCACTTCAGGCTCCACGCGAGTTGTGATACCCTCTTAGGCTGTACTGGGCTGAGGGGCCCGGGATCAGTAACAGTGAAAGGAGGGGGGCCATGAGGCCGATCTTTTATGCAGTTATCTGTGCTGGATTGTGGGCCGTGCCGGCGTATGCGGACACGCCGGACTTTGAGAATCAGACGCAGACCATAACGGCGATTGGGGCACTGTCCGCGGAATGCACCAATTCCGGCCGGGATAACGAGACGGTTACGCCATGCGTTAATGCCTGCGCGACCAGCAAACGGCTGGCGCAGTCGCAATATTCGAAATCGTCGCCGTCTATGATGGGCATCAGGGCCGCCTATGAATCGTGCAAGGAAGCGCGCGATGAGGCGCTGGCTGCCGGTTCTGACACGGATCCGTCAAGCTGGGTGCTGGCCGGTGTTTCCCTTGGTGACGATTTCAACAAGCTGTTCGACACCTTCGACAAGTCGAAGGCCATGGTCGAGGCCAAGGGCTATTACAAGGAAGACGGCGTCGAAACCAGCAAGCGGATTTGGTTCTACAAAGAAGGCGAACAGGACGCGGAGCCAGACGTGATCAGCGAATACTCTTTCCAGATCCGCGACGGCCAGGTCTTCATCCAGGGCGAGGCAGACGGAAAAAAGCGGATTACGCATTTGCTGTTCAGGCAAAGAGCAGAGAAGCCCGCGGCGGAGCGTCGCGAGATGGTGGTTGGCCGGTATGGCGAGCCACGCACGGAGAGTGCCGGGATGCTGGAATGGGGATGTGAGAGTGCCCAGTTGCCCTGCCTGCAGGCTGATCCCAAGGATCATATGCTGGAGGTGCGCATGCGCCATTCCGAAGCGATGAATGCCTGGCAGAGTACCTATCGCACCATGATGTCCGAAGCCAAGGGCGAGAGCACCGAGAGCATGTTCTAGGCAGTTAGCGTGTCTTGCTAAAAAGGTGGCCGTCCCGGCAAATTGCCGGGACGGCCATAGAGGGTCGCTTGGTAAAGAGGGAGTCTGGGAAGCGCGACCTTGGAATTCTTAGAACAAGCCGTTCAGGCTCAGAATGACGCCATCTGCAACCACAAGGGCAACGGCGAAGATGGCGAAGGTTTCGATCACGCTGAATGTCTTGGTGTGCATTTCTCGGCTCCTCGGTTCGGGCGGGGCACCCGGTTGATGTGAAAAAACCCTACGCCGACCGATGTCGTGTGAAAATTATCGACTTATGCAAATTCTCCGTGCATTATTGCACTCATGATCAATTGGGACGACATTCGGTACTTCCTCGCCGTTGCACGGCAGGGCTCAATAACGGCCGCAGCGCGGGACCTTGGCGTGAACCACTCCACCGTGTCGCGGCGGATTGCGGCGTTTGAAGAGGGCATGGGCGCGCGGCTGTTTGACCGCGTCGCATCCGGTTATGTGTTAACCCAGGCCGGACAGGAAATGGTCGCTTCCGCGCAACGCATGGAGGAAGAGGCACTATCGCTCGACCGCAAGCTCTATGGCCGCGATACGGAGTTGAATGGCGTGTTGCGGGTGGCAGCGGCCGGACCGTTGGTCAATCCCTTCATCATGGACCAGATGCGCGTCTTTCTGGCGGACTATCCCGGCATCAGCATTGAGCTGGTGATATCTCAAGAGGTCGCCAATCTTCACGCACGCGAGGTGGATGTGGCCATCCGTGCCACCAACAATCCACCCGACACGCTGGTGGGCAGACGGATGGGCCGGTTGACGGCGATGCTCTACGGGCCGGAGGATTTTGTTGCACCGGGGGAGCCCGGGGCACCTAATTCGGCCGCGGCACCCGATCTGGTCACCTATTCCTGGCGCGAACACAATTATGCAGAGGCCCCCTGGTTTCGTGATGTCTATCCGCACGCCAGGGCGCGGCTGACCATCAACACCCCTGACGCGATGCTCGAAGCGATCCGCGCAGGGGTTGGAATTGGTATGTTGCCCTGCCATATCGGCGACATCGCAGACGGGATCCGGCGCCTTCCGCCCTATCATGCGGAGGGGTTTCTGGACTTGTGGCTGCTCACCCATGCAGATCTCCGCAAAACGGCCAAGGTGCGCGCGTTCATGAATTTCATGGCGGAAGCCATTCTGCCGCATAAGGATCTGATCGAAGGCCGCCGCCCGCCGCAATTCAGTTCCGCTGAAGACACGCGGATGACCAGCGCTTACAAGCCCATGAGCAAATCGGCTCAGTAGCTTCGGATTGATTTGCGCCCGGCGGCTGCCGATATCCTGGAGACCGGATCAGCCAAGGGGGCCTTTATGCGTAGTGCGCTTACTCTTTCTCTTTCATTCATGCTGTTAGCGGCGCCTGTCCATGCTCAGTCGGAACCCGTCGATGAGGTCGAGCAGGCTGCCCGCGCGGCTGCGGAAACCATTCGCAAAGCGATCGAGCTTTTTGTGGACTCGATCCCGCAATACGAAGCGCCGGAAGTGATGCCGAACGGCGATATTGTGATTCGCCGCAAGCCGAAGCCGGGCGAGGAGCGGCAACCCTATCCTTATGAGGGCCCCTGCGAAATCGATAGCGAGATCACCATCTGAGGCCGGGCTACTCCCGAAATCGATAGGTGCGGGCTTTGGCTCTTATCTGATATGCTCTCGGTTCAAATTTCCACGGGAAGCGGAGAGAACCATCATGGCAACCAAGCTGAAAGACGTTGAAGAGTGGCGCGCATCGCCGCCGGAGAAAGCCCCGGAGCTGCCGCTGCGCGGCCACCGGATGGAAGGCTACCGGTATACGTCGACCGAGTTCTTCAGCCAGGAATGGAATGAAATGTGGACGAAGGTCTGGCTGGTGCTGGGCCGCGAGGACGAGATTCCCGAAGCCGGCGACTATCAGATGGAAGAGGTCGGTCCCGAAGCGTTCATCATGGTGCGTCAGCACGATGGTTCCATTAAGGCTTTCTACAATGTCTGCCATCACCGCGGTGCCCGGCTGGTGTTCAATGAGGTCGGTTTCACCGATTCCTTCATCTGCCCCTATCACGGCTGGGATTGGCAGCTGGACGGATCGTTGAAGTCTGTTCAGGATCCGGAAGACTTTCCCGAGGGCGACCCTTGCGGCAAGCTTACGCTGACCGAAGTGCCGTGTGACACCTTCGCCGGGTTTATCTGGATAAACATGGACCCGGATTGCATCCCGCTCCGCGACTATCTGGGCCCGGTCGTCGATCAGTGGGAAGCCTATGAGTTTCAGAACTGGAAGCGTTACATGGCGCTTACCGCGACGATCCCGGTGAACTGGAAGGCGATTCAGGACAATTTCAACGAATCCTATCACCTGCCCACCGTGCATCCGGAATCCGACAGCACGGTCGAGGACAACTACAAGCACACGCAGTTCGACATTTACGAACTGCACCACCGGATGTGGATGAAATCCGGCACCCCGTCGCACACCATGGAACATACCATTGGCAAGGCTGAGCTGCGCGAACCGCTGATCAGCTCGCTGGAGATGTACGGGCTCGATCCGGAGGACTTCAAGGACGATCCTTACGCCACCCGCGAAGCGCTGCAGAAGGCCAAGCGCGAATATGGCGAAAAGCACGGCTACACCCATTACGATAATCTGAAGGATCATCAGATTACCGATACCTACCACTACAACATCTTCCCGAACTTTTCGGTCTCGGTGTGGTCGGACGGGTTCCACTTCCTGCGGTCGCGCCCGCACAAATCAGATCCGAACCAGTGCGTGTTCGACAATTGGTGGTATGCCAGCCAGCCGGAAGGCGAAACCGGCCCGGTCTTTACCGCCGCCGGCCCCGTCGACCGGAACGAAGAGGTCGAGCACGACGTGTTCGAATATGGCGAAAAGTCCATGGGCTTCGCGATCGATCAGGATCTGAACGTGACGCCAGGGCAGCAGCTCGGCTTCCAGTCCCGCGCCTATAAGGGCGCGTATTTAAGTGGGCAGGAAAGCCGCATCCGCCACTATCACGAAGTGATCGACGACTATATCGAAGGGCGCCGCCCGGCGAAGAAGTAGTCGTTATCGCAGACACGAAATGGGAAAGGCCCGGTCATCCGACCGGGCCTTTTCTTTCGATGATTAAGCTATTAAGGGGACAGTATACCGAATTCAGGCCTACCCGGCGGAGCGGAAATCCAGTCCTACTGACTGAATTAGGTATACTGTCCCCTTAATAGCAGCCCCCTTTATAGCCAAGTGAAGGCTTAAACAATCAACCCCGCCAGGGCGCCGGTCATGCAGGTGGCGAGCGTCCCGGCGATGATGGATTTGAGGCCGAGCGCCGTGATCTCCGTGCGGCGGTCGGGGCAGATGGTTGCCAGCCCGCCGATCATGATGCCCACGCTGCCGAAATTGGCGAAGCCGCACAGCGCATAGGTCATGATGACGCGGCTGTGGTCCGACAGGGCGTTGGGGGCCAGCGCTGCCATGTCGGAATAGGCGATCAATTCGTTGAGGATCACTTTGGTGCCGAGCAACTCGCCTGCCACCTGCGCTTCTGCCCAGGGGATGCCGATCAGCCAGGCGATCGGCGCGAACAGCCAGCTGGCCATGCGCTCCAGCGAGAGCGGTGCGCCGTTCAGATCAGGCGCAAGGCCCAGAATTTGATTCACAATTGCCACCAGCGCCACCAGCACGATCAGCATGGCGATCACATTGATCAGCAGCGGAATGCCGTCTGCGGTGCCGCGGGTGATCGCGTCCATGGAACTGCGCGCTTCGGAAGGCGGGATATCAAGGGAGTCATCGCTCGGCTCGGCGCCGCTGGGCACCATGAGGGCCGCGATCATGATCGCGGCAGGGGCGCTGATCAGCGAGGCCACGATCAAGTGCCCCGCTGCGCCCGGCAGAATGGGGCCCAGGATCGTCGCATAGAGCGCGAACATGGTGCCCGCGATGGTGGCCATGCCGCAGGTCATCACCATGAACAGCTCGCCGCGGCCCAGCCGGTTCATATAGGGCTTGATCAGCAGCGGTGCCTCGACCATGCCGATAAAAACATTGAGTGCCGCACCGACGCCCACCGGTCCGCCGATCCCCAGGCTGCGCTGCAACAGCCAGGCGAAGCCGCGTACCACGCGCGGCAGAATGTTCCAGTAGAACAGCAGGGCGCTGAGCGCGCTGACAATCAGCATCAGCGGCAGCGCCTGGAACGCGAAGATGAAGGTCTGTCCCGGGCGCGTCTCAGCGAAGGGCAGGGCGCCACCGCCGATGTAACCGAACACGAAGGAGGTGCCCGCCTCCGTTGCCGTCTGCAGCGCATCCACACCGCGGGCGATCACCAGAAAAAGTTCGGGGGAGCCGGGGATTTTCAGCAGCAGCAGCGCCAAGATCACTTGCAGCGCCAGGCCGCCGCCTATCAGCCGCCAGCGCAGGGCGCGCTTGTCTTCGCTGATCGCCCAGGCAAGCGCGATCAATACAAAGATGCCCAAAATAGCCTGCATGTTCCCTCCTGACCCGCAAGAAGCATAGGGCGCGCACGGTCGATCCTCCATATGCTATATAGCTGTCACACTTTTTCCTTAGGATGCCGTCCATGAGTACACAATCAGCAGAGTCTCCCGCCCGCGTCCTGCCGCTGGAGGGCGCGACAAACTTCCGCGATCTGGGCGGGTACAAAACCCGTGATGGCCGGCACACCAAATGGCGTCACCTCTATCGGTCGAATTCTCTGGCCGGGCTCACTGATTCAGATCTCGCGCATGTCGCCGACCTGAACATCAAAGTCGTCTGCGATTTCAGGCGCGACGAAGAGCGGGTGGAAAATCCCTCGCGGCTACCGGACGCCAATGCCCCTGACGTTATCCCGTTCTCGATCGGACCGGACCGCGAAGAGTCCGAGCTTTTCAAGGTGCTGCAGCAGAGCAATGTGACGGAAGCCACACTGGGTGCGGCGATGCAGAATGCCTACCGGGCCTATGCGCAGCAGTTTACCGGCGCCTATGCCCGCTTCATGCGGCTCTGTGCGCAGGCCGATCAACTGCCGCTTTTGTTCCACTGCGCCGCAGGCAAGGACCGCACCGGCTGGGGTGCTGCCATTCTGCTGGAAGCGCTGGGGGTCGACCGCGACACGATCTATCACGACTACGAACTGACCAATCAGTATCTGGTGCGCAATCTTGATGCGCTGGCGGAGAAGTACCCGGATATGGAGTCGCTGGAGGTGTTTCACACCATGCTGGCCGCGCATCCGGACTATCTGGCCGCGGGCCACAAGGCGATGGAAGACACCTTTGGCAGCTTCGACGCCTATCTGGAAAACGGCCTGGGCTTTACCGCCGAAGAGCGCCGCACGATGAAGGACCATCTGCTGGAGTAGTGGACGCATAGTCGTTCAAAGGGCATGCTAGGGTTCTGACGGAGAGGCCTGCGGACCCGAAACGACCTGCGAGAGATCAAATGATGAAGACCCGGCTATCTATGATCACTGGCGCTGTCCTGTTGCTGGCCATGCCGGCCTGTGCCGAGGCGCCGGTATCAACCGCCAACACGTTCGATCAGTTCAAGGCTCAATTCTGTGAAGCAAACCGCGCGCAGGAGCATATTTTCGTGCTGCCGCTGGCATCGTTCGATGAGCATGACAGCATCGACTGTGAATTCGGCACATCGGGCCTGCGCAAGGCCGAACCGGCCGACGACCCCGGCCATGTGGTGCTGAACGTCGACCCGCCCGCGGATGTGCCCAGCGCGTTCGATTGCGATTCCAAGGCGGATGTGGGCATGACCTATGTGGCGCTGAACTGTCTGCCCGCCAATCGTGAAGCGGCCGACCACCAGAAGCCGGAATAGCCTTCGCTCAATCCATCGCCATCTGAAGGGCCGCGTCGATATGCAGTTTGGTCGTGTCAAACAGCGGCACGTCCAAATCATCCGGGCCGATCAGCAGGCCAATTTCCGTGCACCCGGCAATGACACCTTGTGCGCCTGCACGGGTAAGCGTGTTGATGATGGCGATAAAGCGGTCCTGGGACTCAGGCCGGATGATGCCAAGGCACAACTCTTTATAGATGATGTCGTGAATGATCCTCCGGTCGTCCGCGTCCGGCGTCAGAACCCTGATGCCCTGGCGTTCCAGACGCTCGCGGTAGAACGGCTGTTCCATGGTGAAACGGGTCCCCAGCAGGCCGATCTGATCATGCCCCGCCTTTGCAATGGCAGCCGCTGTTGTATCCACCAGGTTGAGAAACGGGATCGTTAGGGCTTCCTCAATCGCCGGGGCAACCATGTGCATTGTGTTGGTACACAGAAGTAAGAAATCTGCGCCGGCGGCTTCGATGCGTTTTGCCGAGTCGGCCAGATAGTTACCTGCAGTGTGCCAGTCCTGGTCGTGCTGGAACCTGTGGATATCGTGAAAATCGACGCTTTCGAGGATGATTTTCGCCGAATGCAGGCCACCTGTCTTGGCGCGCACCGCTTCATTGAGCTGCCGGTAATAGACCGCCGTGCTCTCCCAGCTCATGCCGCCCAGTAGTCCGATGGTCTTCATGGCATCAACAAACAATGTGACAAATCGAGGGTGAGGCAACTATATCTGGCCGCCACGCAGTTTCCGAGCACCGCATTTCACTCTTGAAGAGGCTTTTATGACCAACTCCGGACCGCCGACAGAACAACGTCGTATGAAGCGCGAGGACGCCGTTGCATTAGCGATTCAGTTGACGAATGCGGGAAATGTATCGGCGGCGGAGAATCTGACGGGTCAGCTTATGGAGAAGGCGCCGTCGCATCCAGACATACTGGCGGTGCGGTCTTTTGTGCTGCACCGGATGGGCCGGGTGGACGAGGCGGTCGGGCTGCTGGAGCAGGGTTTGGCGGCGAACCCGAACCTGCCGGTGTTCCACAGCAATCTGTGCGAGATGAACCGCCAGCGGGGGGAACTGGAGAAGGCGGCGCATCATGGCGCCAGGGCGGTTGCCATGGCGCCGAACTATGCCGAGGCGCACAACAATCTGGGCATCGTCCAGTTCGAACAGCAGGATTATGACGCGGCCCAGGCCAGCTATGAGAAGGCGGTGGCGCTCAACCCCGATTTTGCCGAAGCGCATAACAATCTGGGCAATTTGTTCCGCATCCGCGAGAACTTCCCCGAAGGGGTGAAGCACTATGAGCGGGCGATCGCGCTCAACCCGAACTATGTCGAGGCGCTGACCAATGCGGGCAAGGCCTATCTGTCGCAGCAGGAGGCCGCCAAGGCCGAGGCGCTGTTCCGCAAGGCGACCGAGATCCGCCCGGAGCATATGGACGCGCTGACCGGGATTGCCGCAGCGTCGCATGCCCAGGGCAACAGCAACTATGCGCTGACGCTGCTGTCGCGGCTGACGACGCAATACCCCAGGGAGGTTGACCCCTTCCTGATGATGGGGAACCTGCTGATCGAGGACCACAAGCTGGCCGGGGCCGAAGCCGCCGTCAAACAGGCGCTGGCGCTGGACCCGCAAAGTGCGCGCTCACTGGCGCTGATGGGGCGGCTGAAGCGGGAGATGGGGCATACCGAAGAATCCATCGATTGGTTCAAGAAGGCGCTGGAGCAGAAGGACGATGCCGCCGACATCCTCAACCAGATCGGTGTCTCGCATATGGAGTTGGGCGAGATGGAGGAGGCCCGGGACTACTTCGAACGCGCCATCGAGATCGCGCCGGATTCGCTGCGCGTCTACACCAACCTGGCCAACGCCAAGAAGTTCACCAAGGACGATCCGCACTACCACGCCTTCCTGAATGCGGCAGAACAGAACAAGACCCTGACCGACCATGAGAAGATCGGCGTGCACTATGCGCTGGGCAAGGTGTTCGACGATGTGGGCGAGCATGAACGGGCGATGGAAGAGTTCATCGCGGGCGCCCGGTACAAGCGGGCCGAGCTGGACTATAACCCGCAGGCCAGCCTGTTCCTGTTCGACCGGATCGCCGAGGTGTTCACCAAAGAGGCGATTGAGGCCAAGAAAGCCGACATGAAGGGCCACAGCACCGATGCACCGATCTTCGTGCTGGGCATGCCGCGCTCCGGCAGTACGCTGACCGAACAGATCATCTCCAGCCATAGCCAGGTGTTCGGCGCGGGCGAGATCCGCAGCTTCAATCAGGCGATGACCGAGGTGATCGGCAAGGATTTTTCAGACTCGATCCGCTATCCGGAAGTGTTCCAGTTCCTCTCAGCCGACCATATGACCCGGATCGCCGATGGCTATCTGGCCAATATCCCCAACTGGACCGGGGGTGAGCCGCGCTTTACCGACAAGATGCTGACCAACTTCTTCTATGTCGGGCTGATCCATATCGCGATGCCCAATGCCAAAATCATCCATATCCGGCGCAACCCGATCGACAATTGTGTGTCGTGCTTTACCAAGCTGTTCCGCGAGGACCTGCCCTATTCCTACGACTTCAATGAGCTGGCGGCCTATTACAAGAAGTATGACCAATTGATGCATCACTGGAAGGCGGTGCTGCCCGAAGGCGCCTATTACGAACAGCAATATGAGGACCTGGTGGCCGACGTGGACACCCACGCCCGGGCGCTGCTCGACTTTGCCGGCCTCGACTGGGAAGACCAGTGCCTCGAGTTCTATGATGCCAAGCGCCCGGTCAAGACCGCCTCCGTCGCCCAGGTCCGCGAACCGATCTACACCAGGTCCGTCGAACGGTGGAAAAAATATGGAACCGCCATCCAGCCCCTCGTCGAAGGCCTAAAGCCCGTAACGGGATAGCCCGGGGGCCGAAAACCTGTCACTTCCCGCAGGGCGGAGAAGTGTTGCAAAAATGTCTAAGGTTCGGCGAATCCACAAGATTTTGTGGGTCAGGGGACGATATTGGGGTTGAATTGAGTACCGCGCTGCGGCATTTTGCGCTCGACCGTACGTACACCAAGCGCCATTTTCGGCGCCAAGAACAAAAATTTTCTTTTGGAGGCCAACCTTGTCCCGATTTTCTGATCGCCTGAAGCTCTCTGTGTCCGCTGCCGCGTTGATGGGCGGTAGCCTCATTGCCGCGTCGTCAGCGCGCGCTGTCACCATTACCGGCACGCAGACATCTGCTAGTGTCACTAACGTGGTTGACGACGTCACGATTGCCGGGACGGGCGTGATCAGTCCCAACGGTCTTTTTGTGAACAGCCTGATCGGCGATCTGGTCAATAACGGTCTGATTGAAGGCGAGGTAACCACCGCGGCTGCTCTGACATCCGGCAGCGCTGACTTCCTCATTCGGACGACAGCGTTCGATCTGAATAGCGGCATGACCGGCGACATCACAAACAACGGCACGATTGCCGCCTCTGCCACCGGTTCGGCGAGTTACACCGATGCGGGTGCTGCCAATCCGACGCACGATTCTGACGCTCTGGCCCATGCGATCGATATCAACGGTGGTCTGGTTGGCGACTTCACCAACAATAACGATATTCTGTCGGACGCCTCAAACAGCCTGACGGTTACCCGTGGCACCGAGGCGACACCGGCCGGGGCACCGGTCAACATTAACGACGACGTTTACGCCAATGCTCAAGGCGTCGAAATCGACAGCATGACGGGAACGTTTACGAACACGTCCCCGCTGACCATCGCAAGCACTGCAGACAGCAGCAGCAGCCACTCAGTGGTCGCCCAGGGCGGACCCGCCGATGTCGATATTATCGATCTTGATGTACAGGCTACGTCAACGTCGGTGTACATCCGTGGCGGCACATACGCGTTCGACAACGAGGGAACGATTTCTGCGCAGGCTTCAGGTGACGTCGGCGTCGATATTCTGGCCGTCGCAACAGCAGGGGTCGCGGACGTGGATGCGGACGTTAGCCGCGTTTATCCGCAGGCTTACCCTGTTTACCTTCGCGGCACCGTGACAGGCTTCACGAACAGCGGGACAATTTCCGGTGACCTCAGCTCAACTGCTGACGTCAACATCGTAGCGACCGGTGCGGCGGCTGCCGATGTGGACATTACGAATGCCGTCTGGGGATATCTGACGACCGTCCACGTCCGTGATCTCGATGGTAACTTTGAGAATTCCGGGACGATCTCGGCGACCACTGATTCCTCCCTCCAAGCAACGGTCTCGGCTTCTTCGGCCAATGGCGCGGCCACGATTGGCGTAGATGATTTTGCCAGTGTGGGCGTCTATGGCGGCCAGTATGCGGTCTATATTGGCAGCTTGGACGGCACGTTTACGAACAGCTCTGCCCTGACGATCGAGGGGACGTCGAGCGGATCAGCGGACTATGACCTTTCTGCCCAGGGCGCCTCTGCGGTCATCGACATTGAGGATGTGTACGTCTATCAGAGCATGCGGGCGGTGGAAATCGACGGCGGGACTTACGCCGTCAATAACTCCGGAACGATTTCGTCCACGGCGGATTCGTCCGCCACTGTGAATGCTGCTGCCACCGGCACCGATGGGCTGGCGCTGATCTATGTCAGCCAGTCGAACTTTGCCAGCGCCAGCGGCTTTCATGCGGGCGGTACTTCGGTCACCGACTTTTCCAACTCTGGAACCATTTCGAGCACGGCAGCGACCGACCTCGCGGTCGTCGCCGCAGCTAGTGGCGAAACCCAGGCCTATGTCACTGTCGATACTACCACTATGCGTATTCGCGCGGTGTCTATATCGGTTCGCTGGACGGAGGTTTTTCCAATACATCGCCGCTGACCATTTCTGCGGACGCCTCCAGTAATGCGACCTATGATTTGAGCGCTGCCGGCGACACCGCGCAGGTCCAGATCGACGATATAGACCAGACGGTCACCGCCTATGGTGTTGAGATCGCGTCGGGCACCTATACCATCGACAATTCCGGCACGATCTCCGCGACCGCGGCCGGGTCAACCGCGATCACGGCGGCGGCGACGGTTGTGCCTTCAGAGACGGTTGGGCAGTCTGCCTATGTCGGCGTCTCGACGCTGTTTGCTGGGATCTATGCGTACGGCCTCGATGCAGGCGGCAGCGACACCGTCACTGGCTTCTCCAATTCCGGCAGCATCACGGCCAACGCTTCCTTTGTCGGGTCGCAAAATCTGATTGCCGACGGTGATACCAGCGCGACGATTTACGTCGATAACTCGGTCTATGTGACCGCCTACGGCGTTTACGTTCGGTCGATGCAGGACGATTTTGACAATTCCGGCACGATCAGCGCCACTGCGTCCGCCGACCTGGCGGTTGTCGCTTCTGCGTCCGATGCCAGCAGTGAGGCGTCCGTTACAGTCTATGGCG
>JBKAGX010000002.1:0-571998 GCA_046290575.1 Alphaproteobacteria bacterium
CGCGGGCCGCTGCCGCTGAAAGCCTATGCCAGGGGCGGGATCGCGACGGGCCCGCAGCTCGCGCTCTTTGGTGAAGGCCGGCGACCGGAAGCCTATGTGCCGCTGCCCGACGGAAGGCGCATCCCCGTCGCGATGCAGGGCATGGGGCGGGGCCTGGGCGGTGCTGGCGTGACCCAGAACATCCATCTGCATTTCGACACCACGCTGGAAAGCGTCGACACGCGCATCCGCCAGGCTACCGGCCCCCTGATGCGGGCGGCCGCCGCCGGCGTCGCCGAGGCCAAGCAGCGCGACTTCAACAGCCCGTTCAGGGGTTAGACGAACCACTAGAAAACCGTTCATGTCTCGATACACCGTCCTTCGACGTTGCTCAGGAGAGCCTTGTCGAAGGGCGGATTTCTGCCGCTCGTACTTCGACGGGCTCAGCACGAGCGGTTGGGCAGATAGTTGACGTTCAGTTCAGGAGTACAAGTCCACCGTGATCACCTATCCCACGACCTTGCCCGATGCGCGGTTCACCACCACGACCTTCGGCGCGGATTTCAACAACATCACCCATCTGTCGCTGAACCGCTCGCGCCAGGTGGTCAGCCGGGCGGGCGACCTGCTGATCTTCGAGTTTCAGCTGCCGCCGAAGACCCCGGCGCAGGCCGATGCCTGGGTTGCCTGGGCGATGGGCCAGCGTGGCAGTTTCGGCACGTTCTACGGGTTCGATCCGGACCGGCGCACGCCGCGCGGGGTGGCGACCGGCTCACCCCTGGTCGCGGGCGCGTCGCAGAGCGGCTACAGCCTCGCCACCGACGGGTGGACGCCGAGTGTTACAGGAATACTCCGGGCGGGAGACTGGATCGAAGTCGGCGGCTTGCTCCGCATGGTGACGCAGGATGCGGATTCGAGCGCGGGCGGCGCAGCGACGCTTTCAATCAGCCCCGGGATTGGCCCCGGCCAAAGCCCGGCGGACAACGCGCCGGTCACGGTGACGGGCGCCAAGGGGATCTTCCGGCTGATCGACGACCGGCTGACCTGGGATTCGGACGTGATCCGCCTCCAGGGGCTGAGTTTCCGCGCGATTGAGGTGCTGAATGTTTAAAAAGCCGTTCGTGTTGAGGGTCTTGAGCATGGCGAAAGACGTCTCGAAGTGCGGACGGCGGCTTGATAGCCCGTTCGGTAAAACCCTTCGAGACGCTCGCGTTGCTCACTCCTCAGGGCGAACGGGCTTTCTGTTGCTGTTGGAGCACGCATGACCCGAGACATTACCGGCGCCGTTCAAACGGCGGCGCAACAGGCCAATGTGGCCGCGGAATATCTCGTGGAACTGGATTTCGGCTCCGGCATGGTGCGCGTCTGGTCGGGCGTTGGCACGCTCAGCTGGAACGGCCAGGACTGGATCGGCGTGGGCGCGCTGGGGTCGATCGGTGTTATCGAGGAGAAGGATGGCGCCGTGGCGACCGGTGTGCGGCTGGAACTGGCCGTCACCGATACAGCGCTGCTGTCCACCGCGCTCGACGAGCACTATCAAGGTCGGTCAGCGAACATCTGGCTGGCGCTGTTCGACACATCGACGTTGGCCGTTATTGCCGACCCGGTGAAAGTCTTCGGCGGGGTTATGGACAACATGACGGTCGTCGATACGGGCAAGGCCGGGCGCATCACCGTCAATGCCGAAAGCTATTTGCGGGTGCTTGACCGCGCCAATGAACGGCGGCGTACGGACCAGGACCAGCAGGCGCGCTTCGCGGGCGATCTGGGCCATTCCTTCGTGGCCAAGATTCAGGACATCGACATCAATTGGGGCGCGCCGGACGCGCAGCAAACCAAGCGCTCGCGAAAAAGGTTGCGCAAACGATGAGACTGCCTGACTGGCCGGAACGCCTGGCGGATACGATCGCGCGCCTCGAGGATGAGCCGTTCCGCTGGGGGCGGCATGACTGCGGTACGTTTGCAGCGGAGTGCGTCGAGGCCATCACCGGCGCTGACCCGATAGCAGGGTTTCGCGGCGCCTATGAGGACGAAGCAGGCGCGAAACAAGCGCTGAAGGAAATCGGGGCCGGCAGTCTCTATCACACGCTGACGAAACTGTTTGGGAAGTCTGTCCCGCCGGCGCGAGCGCGACGCGGTGATCTGGTCCTGATCAGAACCGAGCTGGGCCCCACTCTGTTTGTCTGCCTTGGCGAGCATTGTGTTGGGCCGGGTTACGAACGTGCTGAAAGTCGCCGCACGCTTGATGGCCGCCATGCCTGGCGGGTGGGGTAGCTACCCAATCAATTCAGTCAATTAATTAACTCGGAGTTTCGGATGCCTCCAGCGGTTGCCGCTGTGGCAGCTGGCGTGCTTGCCGGTACTGCCAACATTATCGGGATAACAACATTTGTGATTGCGGGGGTGGGATTGACCGTCTCCAGTGTCGTTTTCGGCGTAGTCGTAACAGGCTTAAGCCTGCTTTCATCCGCTCTCGGCCCCAAGTTCAACGCTGAAGATATCGGCACCCAGGTCAATATGGCCCGCGACCCCAGTGCGCCGCGGGAATACATCTATGGCCGGACGCGCACAGGCGGGACGATGCTGATGATCGACACGACCGGCACGTCCAACGAGACGCTCTGGATCAACAACGCCTATGCCGACCATGAAGTCGATGCCTTCGAAGCGTTCTATCTGGATGACGAGACTGTCTCCTTCGATGGCGCGGGAAACGCCACGACCAGCCCCTATAACGGATTTCTGAGCCGCTATGTTCAGACCGGCTCGGAAAGCCAGGCCGCGATTTCGCAGATGATTTCGGCGCTGCAAAGCTGGACCGTCAACCATCGCAACCGAGGCATGGCGACCGTCGCGTGGAAGCTGACTTTTGATCCCGATGTCTGGCCTGGCGGTCTGCCCAACCTGTCTGTCGTCATCCGGGGCAGAAAGATCTATGACCCCCGTCTCGATTCGACCGTGGCCGGTGGGTCCGGCACACACCGCGCCGGTGATCCTGCCACCTGGACCTGGTCACAGAACCCGGTGCTTTGTCTGCTCGATTACATGCGCGATGACCTTTTGGGGCCGGCGATTCCGTTTGGTGCCTTTGATATGCCCAACCTGATTGCTTCGGCCAATATCTGTGATGAGCTGGTCAGCACAAAGGACGGCGGGTTGATCAAGCGCTACACCATCAACGGCATCATCAATTCCCAACTCAGCCATGGCGATGTGATCGAACTGATGACCCGGTCCATGGCAGGAACGCTCACATATTCCGGTGGCGTATTTAGGGTGCATCCCGGCACATATAGCAACACGACGAGCAGTTTCGACGAGGACGACATCCTTTCGCTCGAATATACGCCGGCGCCGTCGCGGCGCGAGTTGGTGAACGCCGCCAAGGGGCGCTTTGCCGATACCAGCCAGGCCTATCAGCCCGCGGACTATCCGCCGCAAACGAACGCCGCCTATGAGACCCAGGATGGCGGCGAGCGTTTCTGGCTCGACCTCGATCTGGTCTTTACGCATGATCACCGTGAGGCGCAACGCATCGCGAAACTGGCGCTGGAAAGCGCGCGGCACGGGGGCGTAGCGGCGATGCGCGTTAACCTGAAAGGGCTGGCGGTGCGTGCCTGGGATACAGTCACAGTCACGCATGAGAACTATGGGTGGTCGAACAAGGTATTCCGCGTCATCGGTTGGAAGCTCAACCCGCCCAGCGGCGAAAGTGATGACAATCAGGGCTTTACGGTGGACCTGTCGCTCAAGGAAGAGAGTTCTGCTATCTATGCCTGGAACCCGGCATCGGACGAAGGCGACTATGTTGCTGATCCAGGCAACGTCAGCATGGTCACGCTTGACCTGTCTGCGCCCACCGGATTGACGGCGACGGCGGTCACTTTCAATGGCAATGACGGATCACGCCAGCCGGCGATCAAGGTCACCTGGGACCCGCCACCAGTCTGGGTCATCGGCGTTCAAGTCGAACTGTCACCGGACAACGGCGCCACCTGGTATCCCTATGGTGTGGTTCCGCCCAATTCTGGCGATGGTGCGATCATCACCGGGCTGGTACGGGGTACGACCTACCGGGTGCGGATCGCCCATGTCGTTGGCGGCTTCGCTAATGTCGGAACCTTTGGAACCACAGCTACGTCCGGGTCAATCACGATTACCGCCTCGACGATCGCCCGGACCATCGTCAATCAGGGTAATCTGGCGGTTCTTGACCAGGTCAACACGGCCCAGATCACCGATAATGCTGTTACAGAAAACGAGCTTGTCACCGGATCGACAGTGAGCCTGACCGAGGGCGGCACAACAACGGTGTGGGATCTGAACGTGACGGCGCCGGTCGGCTATGACGTCTTTGTCATGTTCCTTGCCAAGATATCGGGCACCGGCTTTGGCGACCGGACCTTCTTCGACAACAAGATCACGCGGACCGACACGACGCCTGACGAGACCGTCATGTCACAGCGCGGCAATCCGATCCTGCGGGACGAAACGACGGGTATGCAGATCACGCTGCCGTTCCTTGACCCGGCGATTAGCGATGCAGACCCGACCTATCGCTGGGAATTGATATCGAGCGAAGGCGGGTGGACCGGCACGATTGTCGACCGCCGGGCGCTCGTGCTGGTGATCAAGCGATGAGGCGGCACTGGCTGGTGGTCAATGATGTGACCGGGGAAATTATCGAGACGCATACCAATGCGTCGGACCGGCCGCCGCGCGTGCCCGTCGGTCATTCAGCGGTCAAGGCAGACGATCATCGCGTCACCTGCGACGATCACTATGTCGACGGCGGCACGGTGAAGGACCGCCCGGATATGCCGGTCACGGTTCGCGAGTTATCAGGCGAGGTTGAGATTGATGCACCCGAGGATGCGGATGTCGCCTTCGGCGGCAAGCGGTTTAAGGGTGGCAAGGGCAAGCGCCGCGAAAGCATGGAACCGGGCACGCGGCAAATGCTGTTCGTCCGCCGGTTTCCCTACAAGGACGTGACCCTGATTTTCGGTCAGCGTCCGACGACTGAAGATCGTGAGGCCGATCTGGCAAAGGTTGGTGATCCCCGTATTCGTGAATTTCTCCGAAAATACGTGAAATAGGCAAAGTTAGATGACAGAGCGGGTAAGCGAAGGCTGGCACCTGGATAAGCGCGTATCGGTGGGGCACATCGTGACCACGATGATGGCGGTGGTTGCCGCAGGCGCTGCCTATGCCAATCTGTCGGAGCGGGTTGCTGTGCTGGAGGTTCAGGACTCCGCTATCCTGCAGGATCTGCGTGAGATCAGACGCACGGTTGAGCGGATCGAAGATAAGTTGGATCGGAAGGTCGACAAATAGGCGCAAGCCCTGTGCGCCTGTCGCACAATCTCATGCTGGTCGGGTATCAAGGCCCTTGTTGTACCGTTGCGCCATAAACCGTAACACTCTGGAGATATGAATGAAGACTGTCATCGGACGGCTTCGCGAACCCAGTTCCTGGGCCGGCCTTGCCGGTGCAGCGATCCTGCTGGGGGCGACGGATGCCGAAGTTCAAATGTGGGCCAATGCGGCGGCAGGCTTATGCGCCTTTCTTGCTCTGATTCTCCCGGAAACAAAGGGACAATAGTGCGCGTGTTGCCGATCCTCATGGGGCTGTTATGCGCCTTTTTGAGTGCACCGGTTGCCAATGCGGTCGCCGGCGCCGATTCAGTCAGTTTCGGTGACCGGCAGGTCCTCACCGTAACGTCCCTCGCGGACACCGGTCCCGGTAGTCTTCGGGCGGTGATCGAAAGTTCCTCGGGGCCTCGGGATATTGTGTTCAGCGTCGGCGGCATCATTGATTTGCGCGCGCCCTTGACGATCAGGTCCGGGAATCTCCGCATTCTGGGAGAAAGTGCTCCGGCGCCTGGCATTACGCTTCGCGGGAATACCCTGGAGATAAAACGCGGTCGCGTTTTCATTAGCCATATTGCCGTGCGCATCGGGCCCGGCGTCCCCGGGCGCAATGCTGACAATCGTGATGGTATCTCGGTTAGTGGGTCGCCAGACCTCGCAAATTGTACCGGGCAACGGCATGTAGCGCATGTCGTCATCGACCACGTGTCAGTGGTGTGGGCTGTTGATGAAAACGTACAGCTTTGGGGGTGTAACATTCGCAAAGTCACGGTTTCCAATTCCATCATTGCTGAAGGATTGAACAATGCAGGGCACTCCAAGGGGCCGCATTCCATGGGTTTTTTGGTTGGGATCGGCGCGCGCGATGTTCTGATCTATAACAACCTTTTTGTCTCCAATCGGTGGCGTAATCCTGCCCTCCACGCCGATACGACAAGTGCCGTGATTAACAATCTGATCCATAATCCGGGCGGTAACGCTATTCACCTGTACAAGGGGCGAAACGGTCAACCGACAAAGGTATCGATGGTTGGCAATCTGGTGATCGGAGGGCCCTCCTCTGCGACTCGTCTGGCGATGGGGCACACGAGGAAAAACGCCGTCAATCCGGGCAGTCAGATCTACATGTTTGGTAATCTGATGGAGGGAAACATCATGCCCTTCGCGATTGATGAGGTTGCCGGGCTCCAGCGTATGCAGGCGCCACCGGTGGCCTGGCCGGACGATTTGGTGATTCTTAGTCCATATCGGTTGGAGGAAAGTCTTTTGCGCATGGTTGGGCCGCAATACAGAGACGAGACGGATATGCGTCTGATTGAAGAAGTGCGCCAGCGCGGTGGATCAATCAAGGATGTGCCGCCGCCGCAGGAATGGGCCCGTCCCTAGGGCCTTCCATCAGGATTATGTCATGCGAAGATTTCGGATGCCGCGCCTTGCGCGGCATTTTTCTGTGCGCCGTATTGCTCGCCACTTCGGCCTGTATCGGAACCGTCCCGCCGATAGAGGAGAACGGAGTAAGGGTTTACCACGCCCCGCTGATGCTGGGTCCGGCATGGCTGATGATCGACGGGACAATAACCGACATGAAGATAGGAGTGTGTCATGAGACACCTGAATCAACTGAGCCTCGCCCTGATCGTATTGACGGGGGCGTTCACTTCCATGGTCACGTCAGCCGTGGCCGGTGACAGCATCTATTTCCGACAGACGGCGGCGACATTCCACTTCGGCTTCGATGGCCGGGCCTGTTCGTCGATTCCGTTGCCCGGAGTATTATTGGATGGTGAAGACAATTGCGCACGGGTGCCGTCAAGCTATGTGGAGACCGACGCCAATGGCGAAAAAATCCGCAAACGTCTGTCGGGCACCCGCAAGCAAACTGTTGAGACCCAGGCGGTCGGCCCTGACGGTACCCCCATTGTCCTGACGGATACGCTGGAAATCGAAGATAATCCGTCTGTTTTCGGTAGCTATGGCGCACGCACCAGCCTGGGAATCACCGGCATCCTGGATTACTTGAACGAAGCGCGCTCAGAAGCCTTCAGGGCCCGGTTCTTTGCCACAGGCGCCGCTGCCCAATTTGTTGGCGACGGAGCAGGCGCCTATCTGGAGAATTCCGGCAAAGCCTTTGAAGCGCCAGAAGATTTCCAGCCAGTGGAGTAAGAGATTAGCGGCACTGGGGCCGGAAGCTCCTGGGGTTGCAGGGCTGCCCGCCAAGTTGGTGCCAATACAGATTTGAGGTGCCGTAGCCGGCCCGCTCCCGGCAGACAAAACCTACCCTCGGCATCGCCTGGTCGTTTGGTTTTGCAGACTTTGTAACCCTCTTGATAAAACGTGCCCGAGAGAGCTAATTGTTGACTGGCTGATAGACGGGGCGCGTGTCTTGCGCATTTCCAGCGATCACCAACAGCTGCCGAGGTCAATGGGCGTGAGCGTTTCCCCGCAGGCGTAGGGGCCCGCACACAGGTCGACATCCGTCTTGACCTGTTCACGGCATTCGGCGGCCTGGCTGCCGCCACTGAAATTGTGAAGGTGACCGTCCCGATAGTCGACGCAGACCGGTACGCCGGTCTCATCAGGCGATATCGCGGCGAAGCTGCCTGCTTCGAAGACGTACGCGATCCCGCCGCTGCAGGCCAGATAGGTCTTGGCGTCCGACCGCACCGAAACACCATTGCTGTTGGCGTTGATCGACTGGCCCGCCCATGTTGGCCCGGCAATTACGCTGGCGATCAGCGCATACACCGTCAGGATTATCCCGCCTCCCATGCGCAAGTCCTTGTGCATCCTTCCAAACAAAACTCTATTCCTTGCGTACCAGTGCGCGCGTCAGTCGTGCCTTGATCGGTGCGGACTCCAGTTCCCACGTCTGTGCCAGGAACAAGGCTGATACAGGCCCTTCAGGCAAATCATAGCGATAGATGATCAGCCGGGCAGGGCCGTCGCGGGTCTCTAGCGGGGCGTCGTGATATAGGTCAGCCGACAGACCTTCCAGGCCGTCCGCGCCGATCATCAGTTTGCCGAACCATTCGTTCACCTCAACGGTGTCGGCGGTTTCGGCCCAGACCGAACATTCGGATTGCGGCGTGATCGTCACATAATAGGGGGTTTCAAACCGGCCCAGCTGCCACCCTTTGCCGCCCGGTGCGCTCAACAGATCCTTAACGTCGTTGTCCGGCAGCGGTTTCAACTTCCAGCGATCGGCCCAGACATGAACACCCGTTGGGCCGCCGTCAGTCTTCATGCACGCCGCCTGGAAGATCCGGATCATAGCGGCGGCCTGGTCATCCCGGCCTTTGAAGACATCAGGGTGTGTATCGAAGTCGTCGGGCTGGGCTGCATAGGCCGAACTGCCTGCCAGCAGCAGCACCAGACATGCCATTATAGCCCGTGCGTTCATCGAACCCATGCTATGGAATTGGCGTTTGATCGGCAAATCACAAGCCGCGCTGGACTTGTTCTTGATAGGCTCCCTATCATGATATCGAGTTGGATCAGGGGAGACGGACGATGGCTGACGCCGAAGCGTTCTTGAAAAAATGGAAAGCGGCCGGGCGCGGTGACCGCGACGCCCTGGTTGCTGAAGATGCGACATTTCTGTCGCCGGCCTTCTGGGGGCCGAAACAGGGCAAGGAATATGTCCTGACGGTTCTGGGGCAAGTTGGCGGCGGCACCGAAGACTTCGAGATCGTGAATGAATGGGTGCAGGACGACCGGATTATCTTCGAGTTCACTGCCCGTTTGGGTGATGTCGGCATGAAGGGCGTCGATATCATCACGATTAATGATGATGGCAAGCTGCAACAGCTCGAGGTGCTGATCCGCCCGATTAACGCGCTGATGGCCATGGCCGAACACGTCAAAACGGCCTTTAAGCAGCCCGACGTCCCAGAGTAGGAAGCAAGCCATGAAGGAAGAGATCAACCGCCGCATCGTCATCGCGCTGTTCAAGGCCTGGGAGGGCGGCACCAAGCAACATGTGATGGACGGGTATGAGCTCTATCTGTCCGAAAACTGCATTTATGAGAACAGCGGCCTGCCGCCAATGACGAAGGAAGAGACAATGAAGTTCTTCTTCTCCGACCCTTCCAGCGATGACGGCATTGTTAAGCTCAAGGTCGATATTCACGAAATGGACGCGGTCGGCGATACGGTCTGGACCGAACGAACGGACCATCATTACGACAAGGAGGGCAACGACGTTCTGAAACCCAAGATCTGCGGCATTTTCAAGCTGAAGGGCGGCAAGATTGTCCGCTGGTCGGACTATTTCGATCCGCGCCCCATGCTCCGGCTTTTTGACGCCGCCGGGCAGACTGAAGCTGCTGAATAGGGTGATCATAAGCGGGATGGCTGGGTTCTCGCGGTGCGTCTGTGCGATCGTCGCGCTGGTGCTGGTCGCCACCGTCGTATGGTCAGCAGATTCCAATGCTCAACTGCCTGATCTGGGCGGGTTTTCGTCGGGAGAGGAATCGACTCTTCCCGACGCGCCGATTGTTACCGATCAATCTGATAAAACGGATGCGGCCATACGGGAGCGGCTACTCGACATCTATGCGAATCTTGACGGGTTGGAGGACGTATCGGTGTCTGTGGATGCCGGCATTGTCAGCTTGAGCGGCTCTGTCCTTGAGCCTGATGCAGCTGCCCGCGCTGAGGCGTTTGCGACGCGTACAGAAGGCGTGATCGCTGTCAAAAACAGTATTCTCGTCGATCAATCCGTCTCCCTGCGTGTGGGCCAGGCCCTCGACAAAATCCGGGAGTTCGGCGTTGCCGCGGTCGGCATGCTGCCCCTTTTGGTCGTCGCAATTGTCGTCGTTTTTGTGTTCTGGCTGCTGGGCAAGTTCGTCGCATCCCGACAGCGTCCCTGGGAGAGGATGTCGTCAAACGCCTTTATCCGTCGGCTTGTCAGGCAAGTGGTTGTTGCGGTCTTCCTGTTTGCGGGGCTGCTGCTGGCGCTCGATATCCTGAACGCGACGGCGTTCCTCGGCACAATTCTCGGTGCTGCGGGCATTATCGGTCTGGCCGTTGGTTTCGCCGTTCGTGACACGATTGAAAACTTTGTCGCCAGTATTCTGCTCAGCCTGCGGCAGCCTTTCGCGCCCAACGACCATGTGATCGTTGATGGCAATGAGGGGCGGGTGGTCAGGCTGACGTCGCGGGCAACCACCCTCCTGACGTTCAGCGGCAACCATGTGCGCATCCCGAATGCGCAAGTCTTCAAGGCTGTCATCACGAATTATACCAGCCACCCTCATCGGCGCTTTGAGTTCGAAGTCGGCGTCGATGTTGATGACGATCCGAATGTCGCGCAGGCGATTGCGCTTCAGGTCCTTCAAGGGATGGAGTCCGTTGTTGCCAAGCCTGACCCTGTTACCCGTATCAAGAAACTGGGCGACTCAAATGTCGTTCTCTGGATTGCGGGGTGGATGGATCAGCGTGAGCATGATTTTTCCAAGGTTCGCAGTGAGGCGTTACGGCTGGTAAAGGCGGCGTTCGAAGACGCGCAGATCACCATGCCGGAACCGATCTACAATGTGCGTGTTGAAACGGTGGAAAAGGTCCCCGTCAGGTCGAGTCCTTCCGCTTCGCCGCAGCAACTTGACACCGCCGCGGCCGAAGCCTCACAAGAAGAAGGTGATACGTCCAGAGATGATGACATAGAACGTAAGGTCGATGAAGAACGCGCGCTGGGTGGCGATGACGATCTTCTCGACGATAACGCGCCACGGGAGTAGGGAGTTGATATGGCTGACGGTGAGCTAACAAAAGTGTGTCTGGTAATCGGCGCGGGCGTCGCGACGGGCGGTGCCGTTGCCAAACGCTTTGCCAAAGAGGGCTATGTCGCCTGCATGGTCCGCCGGCAGGGCGAGAAACTGGCGGCGCAGGTTGCCGAGATCGAGGCGGCGGGCGGCAAAGCGATTGCCTATAGCTGCGATGCGACGCAAGAAGACGAGGTTGTCGGCCTGGTCGAACTCATCGAGCGCGAAGTCGGGCCCATTGAGGTGGCGTGCTACAACGCGGCCGTTGGCGCGGCGCATTCGATCACGGATTTTCCCGCCGACACCTATGAGCGCGTCTGGCGCATCAACACCTTCGGCGCGTTCCTGATGGGCCGCGAGGTCTCCAAACGCATGGTCGAGCGCGGTCAGGGCACGATCCTGTTTACCGGCGCGACGGCAGCCTTGCGCG
Organism: Alphaproteobacteria bacterium; assembly: GCA_046290575.1. Taxonomy (GTDB): domain Bacteria; phylum Pseudomonadota; class Alphaproteobacteria; order SMXS01; family SMXS01; genus JANQQJ01. Next base: position 11,542 of record JBKAGX010000002.1, read on the forward strand.
GCAAGGCGCACCTGGCGGCCTTTGCCGGATCGAAGCACGCACTGCGCGCGCTGGCCCAGTCCATGGCGCGCGAGCTGCAGCCGCAGAATATCCATGTCGCCCATATCATCATTGATGGCCCGATCGATACGCCGCTGATCCGCAAACGGATGCCACAGGTGTTCGAGGAGCGGCCGGATGACGGCGTGCTCAACCCCGACGATATTGCTGAAACCTATTGGGCGATCCATTCCCAGAAGCGCAGCGCCTGGACGCAGGAAACAGAACTGCGCCCGTGGAAGGAGACCTGGTGATGGCCAAGACCGTCGAGTTCTTTTTCGATTTCATGAGCCCGCCCACCTATCTGGCCTATACCCAGATGCCGGGCATTCTGGAACGCACCGGCGCCAGCATGGTGATGCGGCCGATGTATACCATCGGCCTGCACCAGATCACCGGCAACCAGTCGCCGATCATGGTGCCCAACAAGGGCAAATGGGTGGGGCAGGATCTGGCCCGCTGGGTCAAGCGCTATGGCATCGAATTCGTCAACAACCCGCACCAGCCGGTAAAGGTTGTGCCGTCGCTGCGCGGCGCCTTGGTCGCCGAGGAGATGGGCAAGTATGACGCCTATATCGACCGCGTCTTCAAGGCGATGTGGACGGAACAGGCCAATATCGGCGATCCGGCAACCTTCATGAAACTGGTTGCGGAGATCGGTCTTGACCCCGACGCGGTCGGCCAGCGCATGGGCGAAGCCGATCTGAAACAAAAGCTGATGGACAACACCCAGGAAGCCGCTGACCGCGGCGCGTTCGGCGCGCCCAGCTTCTTCGTCGACGGTGACCTCTATTGGGGCCAGGACAGGCTGGAGTTTGTGGAAGAGGCGCTGGCCTGCGACGTGGTTTCCAGTTAGGCACGCCTACCCATCTAGTTTTTCGGCCTGAGGTATAATACGGTCAACCTATTAGCAATTTGAGGTTGTCCGATGAAGGTTTTTGCATATCAAGTACACCGTCGAAGTATCAGGACATTGGAGTCGTTGCTCGAGAATCTCGCCAGTCGACCGCTTGAGGATCGTTATGTCGATGGTGGCGGCGGTATGAGGCTTGAGACTGTTGATAAGAGGAACAACTATATCTGCTTGGATTTTTCACGTGGACGCGGAGGTCATGGGCCAGGGAGGCGAACACGGCAGACTGCCGTACGGCCCATTGGACTTGGGGAAGGTGAGGAATTGGCAGAGGACACTGCGATGGTTTTTGATCCAGTGTCACAATACGCAGTTATTCAATACAACCACTACGGTCCGCGAGCGACGTCGATCGAAAAGTACTTGTTTGCTGCCGACCTCGATATTGGAGACCACCCTCCGTTGAGACCTGGCCAGAGGCGAGATGAAGTGATTGGATTTGATCTTGCGGTATGTCTGAGAAGAGACGCTGAAACGCGTCTCAATCGGCTGAATCTAGTTCGGGAACTACAGTTTGCTGTGAGTGTGCAGGGCGCTCGAGAGGCTGACTTAGACCGAGGCCGCTCATTGTTTCGAATCCTCGATACTCCAATGCCCGGGGGCATCGACGTATTGGAAGTTCGGATGCGATCAAAGGGGCAAAGCCAGAGCACTATGGATCGATCTGAGATTCTTGAGCTAATTGAAGACATTCGCAGGCTTGGCGATGACGCAGCTAAGGCGAAGATTAGGGGAAAAGAATCTGAGCAGCACAGTATAGAGCCAATTGACCTGCTTAAAGATCGATTGGAAGAAGAAATATTTATCGAGTTGGACGATAGTGGACGATATCCACGTGACGAGCGGTGGCGCCTTTTGTCCACCCAGCTCAGGCACTGGCTGAGCATAGGTCAGTTGCCCGTCGCCTGACATAGAGATTGGACATGGAGATAGCAGTAGAACGTTGGTCGCCTTACCTCGGAGCAGTTATAGGAACAGCTCTCTGGGCATGGGCGCTAGGAATGCCTTTCCCTGCCCCGATTGACACACTGATGGCTGCAGCGGGGACAGTATCTGCAGTTGTCGTCGGGTTTCTTGCCAGCGCTATGGCGATTGTCTTAGGATTGACAGGCTCACCTGTATTCCAACAATTGAAGTCAGCAGGTTATCACGCTCATCTGTTTGGGTACCTGCGGTCGGGCGTTTTTGGTGGAATTTTGTTTCTACTCCTTTCACTTGCAGGCTTTTTTCTCCCAATTGGTGCAAAGCCCGGGGAATTTTCAGACCCGATTACTTGGTTTTTTATTATATGGATATTGGTGGGTATAATGTCCCTGTTTCTTTACGTCCGAGTTACATTGATTTTATTTAAGTTGCTTGAGAAAGCTTAGCACCTAAACCCCCTTCAGGCCATCCACATAGATCCGTTCGCCGGTGACGTAACTGTTCAGGTCCGAGACCAGATAGCGCACCACATTACCCACGTCTTCCGGCTGGCAGACATGGCCGAACGGTGAGTCCGCATCCATCTCGCGCATGTCCTCCACGCCGCTCATCGCCTTGACCAGCCGGCGGCCCATATCGGTTTCCACCACGCCCGGCGCGACGATGTTGACGCGGATGTTGTTTTTCAGCTCTTCCTTGGCGACGCCATAGGCAATCGCCTCGATGCCCGCTTTGCCCACATTGTAGGGCGCGCCATTGGGCATCCAGCGGCGCGTCGCGGCCGATGAGACCATGACGATGTCGCCGCGTGGCCGCTGCCGCATATGCGGGATGACCTCATGGGTCATATAGAACGTCCCGAAGGCATGGGTGCGCACCACGCGCTCGAACTCCGCCGGGTCCGTATCAGCCACGGAAAGCCCCCGGCTGGCAATGCCGGCATTGTTGACCAGAATGTCGATCTGGCCGAAATCGCGCATCACCGCGGCCACCATCTCCTGCACGTCTTCATACTTGTCGACGCCCGCCTGATAGGCCTTCGCCTCCACCCCCATATCCCGCAGTTCTTCGGCCGTGTCCTTGGCCGACTCCGCGTCGCCGCGATAGTTGATCGCGATCGCTGCGCCATCTTTCGCCAGGCACTGGGCAATCCCCTTGCCGATGCCGCGATTGCCGCCGGTGACGATGGCGACCCTTCCTTCCAGTGACATGGTCTTGTCCCTCCCTCCAATAAAGCTGCCGGATCATAACAACCCTGATTGACCGCGCAGCACATTCTCCCTCTTTCTTTGAACTTTTCCCCTCCAGCCTTTTCCCCGCCCCAAAGCCTTGCCATGATGGTTCCGAGAGAGGGGACCCATCATGCTGACATTTTATCGTAGCGGCCGGTATGGCGATCTGGGCGACATCAGCCCGTTCGTCTACAAGCTTGAGACCTACATGCGCATGGCGCGCATCCCGCACGAAACCAGAATCATGACGCTGTCCCAGATGCTGGCCGACGGCGTGCGCAATATGATCCCGTTTGTCGACGAGGATGGTGAACGCATGGGGGATTCCTCGCTGATCATCGAGCACTTCCAGCGTATGCACAACGATCCGCTGGGAGATTTGTCGCTGCCCGAAGCGGAAAAGCACAAGGCGTTGCTCATCAAGAAACTCTGCGAGACCGAACTGACCAACATCATGGTCTATAGCCGCTGGCTCGGCAGCGCCGACTACCGGCCGGTTGCCGAATTCGCGAACCGGGACCGGGAAGGCGACGAGTTGGCATTCGCTGTGGACAAGGCGTTGGAAGGCGTGACGGCGCTCATGCACACATTCCGCATCGGCCGCTATGACGAGGAAACCGTCGAGCGGCTATTGCGCGAGGATTTGGATTGTTTGGCCTTTTATCTGGGCGGCCAACCCTATTTTCTGGGTGAAAAACCCCACGCGGTGGACGCCAGCGCGTTCGGTCTGCTGGCCTCGTTCATGCATTTCCCGGTCGCGAACCGCCTGATCAAGGTCGCCCGTGAACATGATACGCTGGTCGCCTATTGCGACCGGATCAAAGCCGAGTTCTTCCCATCCGACGCTTGGGCTGACCCTGCTTAAAGGCCCTCTCCCAAAGGGGAGAGGGAGTTGCAATCCGACTTAGCGGAGCCTGTTCTTCACCTCATTGATGTAGTCCAGATGCGCTTCCGTGGTTGAAAGCCCCATGCCCATGGTGACGACGGAGGCGTGGGTGCCGCCGGCGTCTTCCCACCTTTTGATGGCGTCGATCGCCGCGTCCAGGCTGTTGGCGCCGGTCATCACATAATCCGCGCCGAACCCCGCGACGGAGCGGCCATTTTCGGCCAGATGGTGCTTCACCCGCTCCCAGCCGTCCAGCACGCCGCCGACGGCGCCACCATTACCCTCCAGCGGCCCGGCAAAGATGAACCCGTCCCCCACCGCGCCGCCGCGCCGAAAGGCCGGCTCGCTGAACCCGCCGATCCAGATCGGTATTTGCCGCTTGGGGCGCGGGTTGATATTGCCCCGGTCGATGCTGTCAAACTCCCCCTCAAAGGTGACCAACGGTTCGGTCCAGAGCCGCCGCAGGAAACCGATCTGCTCATCCACACGCTTGCCGCGTTTCGAGAAGTCCTGCCCCAGCGCGTCATATTCCACATAATTCCAGCCGGTCCCCACGCCGATCCGCAGCCGTTCGCCGGAGAACAGATCGACATCGGCCGCTTGTTGCGCCACCAGCACGGTCTGTCGCTGCGGCAGGATCAGAATGCCGGTCACCAGCTCGATTTTCTTCGTGATTCCCGCAAGATAGCCGAACGCCACGAACGGATCATGGAACGGGTCCTGCTCTGTGTAGGGGCCCCAGAGTTTGGGATCTCGGCCCTCATGCAACGCCCCCACCACATGGTCGTACATCAGCAGGTGATTGAAACCCAGTTCCTCCGTCGCCAGCCCGATCCGGCGCACTGCCTCCGGGTCGCCGCCCAGTTCGATCTGCGGATAAACGATCCCGACTTTCATGCCTTGCACTCCCTATTGGTCTGCCCTGCGGATTTTCACGTCGACTGTAACACGCCTGTCGAAAAGGATCCCTAGGGTGCAGCTGCATTGCACTTAGGAGGTTGATTTGGCGACCAAGGTCAAAGACGCAACGTCCCCGGAAAGGGATCCTGCTAACGACAATATCACTGCATCAGCGGTCCCCGAAAAGCGCGCGCATGATCCTCGGCCGGAGGCAATGCCCAAGGTCGATGGCGCGCGCATGGATTCGCTGGATCGTATGACCCGGGCGATGCAGGCGCGGATCACGCAAGGGGTCTCGCCAACCTCGGTCGCGTCTGCGCTCACCGACTGGATGATCCACATCATGCGGTCGCCCGGCAAACAGGCGGCGCTCTCGCAGGAGGCTATGCAGGGTGCTTTTCGGCTCTGGCTTTACGCGATGAAAGCGGCCGCGCAACAGGCGCCCGAGCCAGTGGCCGCCCCACAGGACGGCGATAATCGATTCAAGGACCCGGCCTGGTCGACCTTTCCGTTCAACGTCATGGAACAGAGTTTTCACGCGGTGGAAGAATGGTGGCATTCCGCTACCTCGGATATTCGTGGCATGAGCAAGGCGCATGAAAAGCAGGTCTGGTTCCTGGCCCAGCAGTTTTTGGATACCATGGCGCCTGCCAATGTGCCGTGGCTTAACCCGACCATTCTGAAACGCACGGCAGATGAAGGCGGGCGCAATCTGGCGCGCGGCTTGCAGAACTTTCTGGAGGACTTCGAGCGCCGGGCCGACCATCGATTGCCCGTGGGCGCAGATGACTACCGCGTCGGCGAAGATGTTGCGGTTACGCCCGGCAAGGTCGTCTATCGCAATGAGCTGATGGAGCTGATTCAATACGCGCCCGCGACAGATACCGTTGCCGCCGAGCCCGTCCTGATCGTGCCGGCATGGATCATGAAATACTACATTCTCGATCTGTCGCCGCATAATTCGCTGGTCAACTATCTGGTGGGTAAGGGCCACACAGTCTTCATGATCAGCTGGAAAAACCCGACCGCTGCCGACCGTGACAAGGGCATTGATGATTACCGCCGGAACGGGGTCATGGCGGCGCTGGATGCCGTCGAAGCCATCTTTCCAGACTGTAAAATCCACGCTGCAGGGTATTGTCTGGGCGGCACCATTCTGTCGATTGCTGCAGCCACCATGGCCCGTGACGGGGATGACCGCCTGGCTAGCCTCACGCTGTTGGCGGCGCAGACCGATTTCTCAGACGCCGGCGAACTGATGCTGTTCATCGACGAATCCCAGGTCACCTTCCTCGAAGACATGATGTGGGATCAGGGCTTTCTGGATACGACCCAGATGGCCGGCGCCTTCCATGCGCTGCGCTCCAACGATCTCGTCTGGTCCAAGATCATGAAAAACTATGTGTTGGGCGACCGCGATCAGATGAACGACCTGATGGCCTGGAACGCCGACCCGACGCGCATGCCTTATCTCATGCATTCGCAATATCTGCGGGGCCTGTTCCTCGAAAACCGGCTGACCGCAGGGCGCTATGCGGTTGACGGGCGGGTGATCCACCTGGGCGACATCAAGGCGCCGGTCTTTGCTGTCGGCACGGTCAAGGACCACATCGCGCCCTGGCAGTCGGTCTACAAGATCCGCCTGTTCACCGATACTGACGTAACGTTCGTGCTGACCAGTGGCGGCCACAATGCAGGCATCGTCAGCGAACCCGGTCATTCCCACCGTCATTACCAGATCATGTCCATGGGCAAGGACGATCCCTATATCGACCCGGACACCTGGTCGAAAATTGCAGACGGAAAAGACGGGTCCTGGTGGGAAGACTGGCAACAATGGCTGTTGTCTCACGGGTCCGGCGCGCAGATCGAGCCTCCCGCGATGGGCCGTCAGGGCAAGGGCCTGCCGCCGTTGGAAGATGCGCCGGGCACCTATGTGCATCAGCGATAACCCTGGCTACAGTCAACCGTGCTTGTCGTAACGGCGGGCCCGTGGCATCGTCTACGCTGAAGCATTCTGTGAGCATTTAGTCAGGGGAGACGACATCATGGACACTCGGCCACTCGGCAATACGGACATCAAGATTTCGACCATCGGTCTGGGCACCAACAATTTCGGCATGCGCTGCGATATGGATCAGACGCAGGCGGTGATCGATGCCGCAATCGACAATGGCGTCACCTTCTTCGATACAGCCGATGCTTATCCAACCGACCCGGAGCTGGTGGGCACGTCGGAAAAATTCCTCGGCGCGGCGCTGGGCGCCCGGCGCAAGGATGTGGTGGTGGCAACCAAGTTCGGCATGCCCATGGGTGAGGGGCTGGCAGGAGCCTCACCGGCCTATGTTAAGCAGGCCTGTGAGGCGAGCCTTCAGCGGCTCGGTACCGACTATATCGATCTCTATCAGGTGCACTTCCCGGACCCGACAACACCGATCGAGGACACACTGGGCGCGCTCAATGATCTGATCAAAGAGGGTAAAGTCCGCGCGATTGGCGGATCCAATTATACCGGCTACCTGCTTGCAGAGGTTCAACTGACCGCCAAGGCGATGGGAGTGCAGGGCTTCGCCTCCATGCAGAACTACTACAATTTACTGCGCCGCGACGTGGAGTTTGAGCGCCTGCCTGCGGCGCGTCATTTTGGCGTGAGTTTCCTGCCCTATTTCCCGTTGGCCAGCGGCATGCTGACCGGCAAGTATAAGCGGGATACAAAGCCGGGCGACGACACAAGGTTTGGCGCTGATTCCGGCATGGCCGGTTTGGCCGGACTGGAGATGAGCGACCGCAGTTTCGATATCGTTGAAAAGGTCGAAGCGTTCGGCAAAGAACGCGGCCTCAGCGTGCTGGAAATCGCGATTGGTTGGCTTCTGGCGCAGGATGGTGTCGCCAGTGTTATGGCCGGTGCGACCAAGCCCGGGCAGGTCGCGTCGAACGTCGCAGCGGCTGGCACCAGATTGTCCGAGGAAGATGTTGCGGCGCTGAACGATATGGCGCCACCTCTTGGCGGGCTGCCGTTCTAGTTTCGGAGACGCCCTCTCCGTCTCGGAGAGGGCGTTTTCTGCTTGCTTACATCGTGATCAGCGCAATGCCGAGCGCGAGCAGTAGAAGGGCGTTGAGAAGTCCAAATGTGCGTGCCATCGAAAGGCTCCTTTCGGTAAGGCCTTTGATTCCCTTGGCATGCCTTAGATGGTGATCAATCCGGACGTCTGCAACGAACAATTGGTCGCGATCACGGGCTTGTAACCTATCTCGATTTGCCACGTGCACGCCGTGTCGGGGCGTAAAAGTCCGGTGGTTTTCCATCCAGCCATTTGACGAAGGTGGAGATTTCAGGCTGCGCCTGGAGCGCTTCGACTGTGGCGTAGGATCGAGCCAGTTGGGCCTCGGTAAACAGCGCATGGATCTTTCGGTGGCAGATCGGATGCAGCAAGACGGTTTTCTTGCCGCCTTTCAGGCGCGGCACCAGATGGTGACGTTCCTTTTTCTGTCCCAGGGGACGGTCGCACAGGGCGCATATCGGCGTTTCGTCTGCCATGCATGACCATTAAGCTGAGCCTCGCCGACAAAAGCAACAGGGCACGCTATGGAAATCCGCCGCAGTCGCTCTTATAGAGAAAACAGCTTTCGCACGTCCGTCAAGCGACCGGTCGTTGGCGAGATGGGACAAATTAATGGTGAACGGCCGGAAGACCTAGCAGGGCGCTATTCTCCTGCCGTCCGATTTGCCGGAAGCCTGGACAAGGTCGCCTCCTTCGTCTTGGACACGAGGGTCGAACTGGGTCGTTCCGCACCAAATGGAGCCAGGTAATGTCGTTTGAGATATGCCGCGACGCCTTTGAGACGGGGACTATCAGTCTTGATGACGTGTTGGTCGCCTGTTGGTCCGCCTTTGAAGAGGGCGCAGCCGACAAATCCTCACCCTGGTGGACAAACACGCTTTTCAGTGCCGGTGACGAGGGCGCGAATGCGCGGTCGGTTACGCTGCGCGCCGTTGACAAGAGCCGACGGGTTTTGACCTTTTTTTCCGATGCGAGATCCGCAAAGCTCGCTGAGATGGCTGGGCGCGTCGGAATCGTAACCTATGATCCCGTGTCCCGGGTGCAGTTGCGGGCCTATGGCGAAGCGACGGTGCATCAGTCGGATGCCCGCACGCGCGACATATGGAATTCAATGACCGTCTGGTCCCGGCGGGCTTATCTGCGCGATCCTGCGCCGGGCACTTTGCTTGACGCGCCCGGGCCCGCGTTGCCCCCGCTTGCGGACGGCGCGGCACCCACCGAAGCCAATCTGGCGCCTGCTTTTGGTAATTTTGTCGTCATCGATCTGACAATCGGTCGTCTCGATTGGCTGATGCTGACGGATGATGGCAACCGGGCGTCGCGTTTTGAGTGGTCTGGTGACGCGGTTTCGGCCAATTGGGTGGTGCCCTAGCGATCTTGGTTTGAAGTAGCTAGGCTTGGAACACATTAAGGGGAGAGTTTGGTGAGCAAGATCTTCGGGCCCGTCGTTCAACAGGGCTATGTGGTGCCGGATATGCAAAAGGCGCTGGCACACTGGGTGGCGCGGGGTGTCGGGCCGTTTTACCTGCAGGAGGATATCCGTCTGCCGTCGGAACATTACGGGGATCGTCAGGAATCCCATATTCAGGCTGCGTTTGCCTATTCCGGTGACCAGCAGATCGAACTGATCTCGCCCTATGAGGACTGCGGTGAGACGATTTACGGCGACTATCTTAAGGAAAATCCGGAGGGTGGGCTTCAGCACCTGGCGGTCTGGGTCGATGATGTGGATGCCAAGCTGGAGGCGCTTAAACAGTCGGGTCTGAACTATGTTGTCGCCCACAGATATATCGATTCGCACGCTTATCTGGATTTGCCCGACTCCCCCGGCGTGATGATCCAACTGATGCCGGCTGATGACATTCACATTCGTATGTTCGATGTGATCAAAAAAGGTGCGGAAGACTGGGATGGAAAAACCGAGCCAGTGCGGGCTGCAGATTGGTCCTAGATCCTCATTTGTCCGTATCAGGCCATAGGTCTGTAACAAATATGTGATTCCCCTTAGCGCCTGAGAGGCTTATTAAAAGCGCGTGCCCAGCGCGTATGACTTTTTTGTTTAGATGGGGCGATCGCTGGGTGCCAGCGCTCCTCAAGGATGACAACGTTTGAGCATGACGCGGTGGATGGCCGGACTGAGCGGCGCGGTTGCGCTGCTGACACTCGCGGCTTGTGGTGATGATGCCGGTAAGGCAGGCCCCGGCAGGGGCGGCCCGTCGGCGCCAGTTCCGGTTATTGCCTACGTTGTGACTGAGGGCGAACTCACTGATCGAATTGAAGCCATCGGTACGCTACGGGCCAATGAATCCTTAACCCTGTCGGCGCAGGTCACTGAAAAAGTGACCAGAGTAAATTTCGAAGACGGCCAGGTCGTTGAACGCGGTGACATTCTCGTCGAGTTCACCAGCGTTGAAGAAGGCGCACAGCTGGCAGAGGCGCAGGCCACCCTGCGGGAGGCCAAACAACAGCTGGAACGTATTCGCGGTCTGGTGCAGCGTGGCAATTCCACCGAAGCCCGGCTTGACGAACAGCAACGCGTGACGGACGCGGCCCAGGCCCGGATCAATGCGATCGCGGCGCGCATGGCGGACCGGCTGGTACGTGCGCCTTTTGACGGTGTCTTGGGCTTTCGGCAGGTCAGCCCCGGCACACTGGTCGCGCCGGGCGACCCCATAGCGACGCTTGATGATATTGATCCTATCAAGCTTGACTTCTCTGTCCCCGAAACATTTTTGGGTGTCCTTCGACCAGGCCTGATGGTTGAGGCAAAAAGCGCCGCCTACGGTGACGATGTCTTTAAAGGGATAGTTACTGCGCTGGACTCGCGTATCGACCCGATCACCCGTGCGGTGACGATCCGCGCGATCATTCCCAATGAAGATCGTTTGTTGCGGCCTGGCATGCTGGTGACGGTTAACCTGGTGCGCGATCAGCGTCAGGCTTTGGTCGTGCCCGAAGAAACGCTGATCCCGCGCGCAACACGGCAGTTTGTGATGGTTATCGGTGATGACGGCATCGTCGAGCGGCGCGAAGTCGGGATCGGCGCACGGCGTCCAGGGTTGGTCGAAATAACCCGCGGCTTGAGTGCAGGCGAAACCGTTATAGTTGAAGGGACCACCCGGGCGATGCCGGGCGGCGAAGTAACCGTTCAGGAATTCAGGACGCTTGATGGCCGCGAGGGCTGACCGATGATTTTATCTGATGTTTCAGTGCGCCGGCCGGTTTTTGCTGCGGTCCTGAGCTTGATGCTCATTACGTTGGGCGTGCTGTCTGCCGATCAACTGTCCGTACGTGAATATCCTGATATTGATGCACCGGTTGTATCTGTTGTCACCGTCTACAAGGGGGCTTCGGCCGCGACCGTTGAGACACGGGTCACACAGGCCCTTGAGGATGCCGTTGCGGGTATCGAGGGGATTCGCTGGATCTCGTCATCCAGCGAGGATGGGCGTTCGCGGGTTCGGATCGAGTTCAATATCAGCCGGGACATTGATGCTGCTGCCAACGATGTCCGCGACCGGGTATCCCGCGTTATCGACCGGCTCCCCGGTGAGGTCGATGCGCCGGAAATCTTCAAGGTCGACTCTGACGAAGATGCCATCATGTGGTTCAACCTCAACAGCACGAATATGAATGTGCTGGAATTGACGGATTACGCAGACCGCTTTTTGGTGGACCGATTGTCGGCGGTGGATGGCGTGGCGCGGGTGCGGATCGGTGGCGCACAACGCTATGCCATGCGCATCTGGATCGACCGGGTCGCCTTGGCTGCGCGTGGTTTGACCGTCGCCGATGTTGAACAGGCACTTCGTGAAGAGAATATAGAACTGCCTGCCGGCGCTCTTGAATCGACCGCTCGGGACCTGACCCTGCGCATGAAACGCGCCTATTTGACGGTGGATGATTTCCAGCAGTTGGTCATCGCCAAGGGCAGTGACGGTCATCTGATCCGCCTGGCTGAAATTGCCGAAGTCGAGTTCGGGGCCGAGGAGCCACGAATTTTCTTCAATGGCAATGGCAAACCTCAGATCGGCCTGGGCATTGTCAAACAGTCTACGGCCAATACGCTTGACGTGGCACGCGGTGCCAAAGCCGAGATCAAACGGCTTGAGCCTACCCTGCCGGAGGGCATGACCTTCCACTACAGCTATGACGGCTCGGTCTTCATCGAGGAATCCATCGAGCAGGTCTATCTGACGCTTGGCATCGCGATTCTGCTGGTTGTCGCAGTGATTTATATTTTCCTCGGTAATGTGCGCGCCACGATCGTGCCGGCGGTTACGGTGCCCGTCTCGTTGATCGCCAGCTTCATTGTTCTCTATGCCTTCGGCTATTCGATCAATTTGCTGACGCTGTTGGCCCTGGTGCTAGCCATTGGCCTCGTGGTCGATGATGCGATCGTGGTGTTGGAGAATATCTACCGGCGGGTGCAACGCGGTGAGCCGCCCTTGTTGGCCGCCTATCGCGGGGCGCGGCAGGTCGCCTTTGCCGTGATCGCGACAACGATTGTGCTGATCTCGGTCTTTGTGCCGATCCTGTTTCTGGAGGGCAATGTCGGCCGTCTGTTCGCGGAGCTGGCGGTTGCCGTGGCCGCAGCCGTGATCTTTTCCAGCATTGTTGCCTTATCGCTTTGCCCGATGCTGGCGTCGCGCATGATCAAGCCGGCGGGCGAAGACAAAGGCCGTCTGCGTGAGATGATCGATAGCGCGTTTGCGTCGCTGTCCCGGGTCTATGGTATCGGCCTGGAGAAGGCGATCGCCTATCCATGGGTCGTCGGCGTTGCTGTTCTTGGTGTTTTTGCCAGCATCTACTTCGTCAATGAGGAAATAGCCGAAGAACTGGCGCCGGCGGAAGACCGTGGGGCCTTCTTCATCCGGGTTCAGGGTCCAGAAGGTGCTGGTTTCGATTATACGGTCGAGCAGTTGCTGAAGGTTGAAGCGATCTTGCTTCCCCTTATTGATGCAGGTGAGGCACGCCGTGTGCTGATCCGGGCGCCAGCATCGTTTAATTCTGTCAACAATTTCGACGGCGGGTTTGGAATCATCGTGCTTGAGCCATGGGAACGACGTGAGCGAAGCACCATGGAAATCATTATGGATCTGAACCAGAAGCTGGCGGCTGTACCAGGCGTGCGCGCCATGTTGTTCCCCCGCTCTGGTCTGGGTGGCGGCGCGTCAAGACCGGTTCAGTTTGTCATCGGGGCCGGCAGTTATGAGGACCTTGCGGAATACAGGGACATCATCCTCGATAAGGCCCGGGAAAATCCGAACCTTTTGTCCCTCGACTGGGATTACAGGGAGACCAAACCGCAGATCGAGGTCAGTATCGACCGGAACCGCGCGGCGGACCTGGGTGTTCGGGTAGAGGAGATTCAGCGCACGCTGGAGACGATGGTTGGATCGCGCGAAGTCACAACTGTGATCCGGGATGGCGAGGAATATGATGTTGTGCTCCAGGGGCGCCGCGCTGATCGTCAGGATGCGTCGGACCTCTCCAATCTATACGTTCGGTCCGGGCAAACCGGCGCATTGATCCCGCTATCCAATCTAGTCAGTCTGCGTGAGTTTGCCGATGCCAAGGCGTTGGAGCGTTACAACCGATACCGGGCGGTGACCATCAGCGCCGGGTTGGCGGACGGCTATCCTCTGTCCGAGGCCCTTGCGTTCCTGGAAGATATAGTCGCGACGGAACTGCCGGAAGACGTGCAGATTGGCTATAAGGGCGAGTCCCTCGAATACAAGGAAGGGCGCGGCCAGATCTACTTCACCTTCATTCTGGCCATTGTCATCGTCTATCTGGTGCTGGCTGCCCAGTTCGAAAGCTTCATCCATCCTTTCATCATTCTGCTCGCCGTGCCGATGGCACTGCTTGGCGCCTTGCTGGGGCTCTGGATTGCTGGCGAGACGCTGAATATTTACAGTCAGGTCGGCATTATCATCCTTGTCGGTATCGCGGCCAAGAACGGGATTCTGCTCGTGGAGTTTGCCAATCAGCTGCGCGACGCAGGCCGGGATCTTCGAACGGCAACGCTTGAAGCCGCGCAAATCAGATTGCGTCCGATCATCATGACCGGTCTTTCGACGACCTTTGGTTCGCTGCCGCTGGTATTTGCTTCAGGTGCCGGCGCGGAAAGCCGGGTGACGATCGGTGTCGCGATCTTCGGCGGCGTGCTGGTTGCGACGATGCTGACCCTTTTTGTCGTACCGGTTTTCTATCATCTGCTGGCCCGGTACACGAGTTCACCCAAAACCGTTGCCCGCAAGCTTGAATCCATGCAGGAAACTCAGGCATAGCGCTATTCGGCAGGCGCCAACCGCCAAAGCGCAAGGATCGCCAGCGTCATCGCCGCCGCGATCACCAGTGCCATGGGCACTGCTGTCCCGTCGTGAAACAAACCCGCTGCCACCGCGCCAGTAGCGCCCGCAGCAAATTGTAGTGCACCGACCAGTGCGGCCGTTGTACCGGACCTTTCCAGATCCACCGCCATCGCACCGGCGACGCCATTGGGCATCACGAACCCCAGGCTGGATGTCACGCCGAGCAGGGGCAGGATCAGGCCCCACAGACCGCCGGATCCGGTCGTTGCCGCAGCTGTGAGGATCACCCCGCAGGTGAGTCCGGCAGCCAGACCGCGTTGAAGCAGTTGGCGCGGCATCAAGGTCTTGAGCAGGCGCCGGTTGATCTGCGAGGCGGTAACAAAGCCGACGGCGAGCAACCCGAAGATCCAGCCATAATCCTGCGGGCTGACCGCATAGGTCGTGATTAACAGGTCCGGCGAGGCTGCGATAAAGGTAAAGAAGCAGGCGCCGCCCAATGCGCCTGCGAGGGCGAAGCCCAAAACGCGCTTCTGTTTCAGGACCGCTAGATAGGCGCGGGCAGGGGATTCCTGGCGCGCGCGGTCGGCGGTCGCCTGCGACCGGGATTCCTTCAGCCAGCGCCACGCCGCCAACAAATTGGCCGTGCCAAAGGCGGCCAGGATGAAAAAAATTACCGGCCATGTGGCAACAAGAAGAACTTGCCCTCCGGCAATTGGTGCCAGGATGGGTGCCAGGCCGAGGACCAGCACCAGCAGCGAAAACATCCGTGCGGCTTCATTGCCAGGAAACAGGTCAACCACCACCGCGCGAGCAATCACCATCCCGGCACATGCGCCCAGCGCCTGCACGAAGCGCAGCACGATCAGCGCCCCAATATTGTCGACCATCGCGCAGCCCAGCGATGCCGCCACGTAAAGCGTGATGCCGATCATCAGCGGCGGACGGCGGCCCACCCGGTCGGAGAGTGGCCCGTAAAACAATTGCCCAATGGCGAGCCCGGCCAGAAAGGCCGCCAGTGTTTTCTGCGCACCCGCGGCGTTTGTACCCATATCCGCCGCAATCGCCGGCAGGGCGGGCAGATACATGTCGATGGAGATCGGCCCGAACATGGTCAGCGCGCCAAGCAGCAGCGTCAGGCCCAGAATCCGGGGCGGTGCTTCGGTCGCAGCTGTCTTGTCGGTTGCGATGAGGTGCCGGCTTTCTTAACCCGGGCGGCGGACGGGGTCGCTACCGTCCCAGCCTTTTGAAGCTTCTTCGATCATCGCGTAGAAGCCGCGAATGGCCGGGATATCCTCATAGAACTCGATCATGTGGCCGACCAGCGGCCGCGCATCGATATAGGCAAAGCGGATGCCGCCATTCTGGGTGGTTGCAATGTTGGCGGCGGGCCAGCCCAACGCTTCGTAGCGCGCGACCTCCGCATCGAAATCCTTCACGAAGGTCGCCATGTGATGAAAGCCTTCCTCGCCCGGTGCGTACATGTCGCGGAACGCCGACGGGCCGTCATTGTTCTGCTGCACCAGCTCCACCATCACGTCGCCCCACCAGCCGCACGCATTGGTGTGATCGAGCGGCATTTCCGCGCCGCGGTAAAGGCAGTGGGAAAGGGGAATGCTGTCCCCGATAAAAAACGGCCCGGCGCCGAAGGCCTCCGCCATTTTCCGCGCGGACGTTTCAACATCGTCGACGACATAGGCCACCTGTACGACGTCCCGGCGGTTGAATGTTCCGGTCATGGCTCCCTCCGTTTCTTTGCCCAGCTTACCCCGCTTGCAGGGAGACGCAAATAAGGGTTGCAGGGTGCCGTTCGCCATCCAACACTGTGCGCACACATTCAGGGGAGATTCCGCATGATCAGAGGTATTCACCATGTCGCGCTGGCGACCAGCGACATTGACCGGCTCAGCAAATTCTATCAGGACGCGTTCGGGTTTGAGGTGGTGTGGCACGGGGGCTGGCCCAAGGGGTCGGATTTGATCGACACCATCGTCGGGGTCAAAGGCTCGTCGTCCAAGCAGGTGATGATGAAGGCCGGGAACACCCACATTGAGATTTTTCAGTATCTGACGCCGGAGGGAAAGCCGGTCGATCCCAACCGCCCGGCCAACGATCACGGCTACACACATTTCTGCGTCGATGTGACGGATATCGATGCGGAATATGAACGGCTGACGAAGCTGGGCATGAAGTTCAACTGCCCACCGCCCTCGCGCAAGGATCTGGGCGAGGGGCCGATCCGCGCCACCTATGGCCGCGACCCGGAAGGCAACATCATCGAGATTCAGGAAATTCTCGACCCCGATCATGAGTTCTACCTGGACGTCTGATGATGCAAGAGCTTGATCGGGCTTCGATCGAAAAAAATCTGGAGACCTTGTGTGAACATGCGGAGTCCCCGTCCAGCAATCCGGAGTTTGCTAAGGCAGTTGGGAATCTAAGCCATTTGCTAGGCTTGCGCGCCTCAGACCACGTAGAGGCTCTCAGGTTGCTAGCTGAAGGAAAAAAGCTTGGAAGTGCAAAATCGCCAGAAACCAGGGTGAAGCTGTCCGTTCGAGCAGTAAGACGAGTACTAGATGCCAAGGAACGCGATGTTTGACGGGTTCGACCAACGCCGTATCGCTGTTGTCGGGGCCCAGATCAATCTGGTGATGGCGGGTGATGGGCCGCCCGTGATGCTGCTGCATGGCTACCCGCAAACCCATGTGATGTGGCACAAGATTGCACCGCGTCTGGCGGAACACTTCACCGTTGTGGTGCCGGACCTGCGCGGCTATGGCGACTCGTCGAAGCCGCCGTCAGGCGACGACTATGCCGGCTATTCGAAGCGGACCATGGCCAACGATATGGTCGCGGTGATGGAAGCGCTGGGGTTCGAGCATTGGGCGCAGGCGGGGCACGACCGCGGCGCGCGGGTGTCTTATCGCATGGCGCTCGACCATAAGAACAAGGTCGAGAAGCTGGTGATCATGGATGTCGTGCCGACCATCGATCAGTATGGTGCCGCGATGAACCGCAAGGCCGCTGTTGCCATGTATCACTGGTTTTTCCTGGCCCAACCAGCGCCCCTGCCGGAAAGATTGATCGGCAGTGACCCGGAGTTCTATCTGCGCCAATCGATGAGCAGTTGGGCGCGCGACCCAACCGCCTTTACCGATGCAGCGATGGCCGAATATGTCCGGTGCTATTCGGACCCGGAAACGATTCGGGCAACCTGCGACTGCTACCGCGCGGGCGCGACCATCGACTGCGAGATCGACCAGGCGAGCCTCGATGCCGGGGACAAGATTACCTGTCCAAGCCTGATCCTCTGGGGCGACCGGGGCGGCGCCTGGAACGCCGACCGGACGATGGACACCTGGTCGAAATGGGCAAGCGATGTGCGTGGCCAGCCGGTGCCGGGCGGGCACTTCCTGCCCGAAGAAGCGCCGGACGAAACGCTCGCTGCGATGCTGGAATTTCTAACATGAAGGCCTGCACCTGATTTGCCGATAATTTCGACATTCTTCGGCATAACGATTCGCATGTACTTTGCGGATCACGCCCCACCACACTTTCATGCGCTTTATCAGGGGCTTGAGGCTTTCATCTCAATTGAGACTGGTGAGGTTTTGGAGGGGCAGTTGCCGAACAAGGCTCGCAGATTGGTCCGTGAGTGGTGTCTGGACCACAGGGCTGAATTGATGGAGAATTGGTCCCGTGGGCAATCATTAGAGCCTATGGACCGTATTCCTGGAGCGGATGTTGATTAAGATCGTTAGTGCAAAGGCTGCCGGTGGAACAAGGGTGCGCGTCGCGTTTTCTGACGGCAGTCACGGTCTGTACGATCTCGCTCATCTCATTGAACGTGACGGGTCGATGGTAAAACCGTTGCGGGACCCAGCATTCTTTGCGCGAGTATTTGTGGAGTCCGGTGCGATCTGTTGGCCTAATGGCCTGGACCTGTCTCCGGCAGCTGTTCATCGGGAACTCTCTGAGGCAGGTGCACTTCGCCAGCCCAGCCCAGCCTAGCACATTAGCAGAACTGTAATGACGCGCTACGCCACCAATCTGGGGGACAGGCGTTTCAGCTTTGCTGACCTGAAAGACGTGATGGCCAAGGCCAGCCCGGCGCGCTCGGGCGATGCGCTGGCCGGGGTTATGGCCAAGAGCGCCCAGCAGCGGGTGGCCGCGCGCTATGTGTTGGCAGACGTTCCATTGCCGGATTTCCTCAATGAGGCGCTGGTGCCCTATGAGACGGATGAAGTCACCCGGCTAATCATCGACAGCCATGATGGCGTTGCGTTTGCGGCAGTGGCCTCGATGACCGTCGGGCAGTTCCGTGACTGGCTGCTCTCGGAAGCAGCCACCACCGACGTGCTGACCGATTTGGCGCCCGGTCTGACGCCGGAAATGGTGGCCGCTGCCTCCAAGCTGATGCGTAGTCAGGATTTGATCGCCGTGGCACGAAAATGCCGGGTCATCACCGCGTTCCGCAACACCATCGGGCTGGAAGGCCGGTTTTCCGTGCGGCTTCAGCCCAACCACCCTACCGACGATCCGCAAGGGGTGGCGGCGGCCATCCTCGATGGTCTCTTGCTAGGTTGCGGCGATGCCGTGATTGGCATCAACCCGGCCAGCGACAGTATTCCCGCCACGCTGGCGTTGTTGCAGCTCGTGGAAGAATTACGCGAGCGTTGGACGATTCCGGCGCAGAGCTGTGTACTGACCCATGTCACCAACACGCTGGCCGCCATTGAGCGTGGCGCACCGGTCGATATCGTATTCCAGTCGATCGCGGGGACCCAGGATGCGAATACCTCGTTCGGTATCGATCTTGCTCTGCTGGCCGAAGCGGGAGATGCGGCTCGGTCGCTGAATCGCGGCACCGTCGGCGACAACGTGATGTATTTCGAAACCGGGCAGGGCTCGGCGCTGTCAGCCGAAGCCCACCACGGCGTCGATCAGCAGACGCTGGAGGCGCGCGCCTATGCGGTTGCCCGGGCTTTCGACCCACTCCTGGTCAACACGGTGGTCGGGTTCATTGGCCCGGAATATCTCTATGACGGCAAGGAAATCATCCGCGCCGGCTTGGAAGACCATTTCTGCGGCAAGCTGCTGGGACTGCCGATGGGTGTCGACGTTTGCTACACCAACCATGCCGAAGCCGATCAGGACGATATGGATAATCTGCTGACGCTGCTGGCGGCAGCCGGTGTCACCTACATCATGGGCGTGCCGGGTGCTGACGACATCATGCTGAACTATCAGAGCACGTCGTTTCATGATGCGCTTTATATCAGGCGCACCTTCGGGCTGCGGCCCGCCCCGGAGTTCGAGGCCTGGTTGCAGCACATGGGAATCGCGGACGAAACCGGCCAGGTGCCGGAGGTACCACCGGACGGCAACAGTGTGCGCCACCTTCTGACTCATATAGCGGGCGACGCATGAGCCAGCATCCGACACGCGACCCCTGGGGCAAGCTGCGCAGTTTGACCAAGGCCCGGATCGGGCTGGGGCGGGCCGGGGATGCCGAACCGCTGGCCGCATCGCTTGCATTCCAGCTGGCCCATGCCCGCGCCCGCGATGCGGTCCATACGCCGTTCGATGGTCATGCTATTGCCGCCAGGCTGGCTGATCTGAAACCCATCGCCGTTACCAGCCAGGCCGCGGACCGGGCGACCTATCTGCGCCGTCCCGATTTGGGCCGATTGTTGAGCACCAGCGATGCCCCAGTGCTGCAGAAAGGCGAGTGGGACGTAGCCTTCGTCATCGCGGATGGGCTGTCGGCGACCGGTTTGATGGCGCATGCGGTGCCGGTTCTCCGGGCTGCTCTTCCTAAGCTTGAAGGCTGGCGGGTCGCACCGCCTGTCATCGCGCAGCAGGCCCGTGTCGCGCTCGGCGATGATATTGGGAATCGGCTCGGGGCGAAGATGGTCGTCGTTTTGATCGGTGAGCGGCCCGGGCTCTCCGCAGCCGACAGTCTTGGGATCTATCTGACGTGGGCGCCCAAGGTCGGCCGCAATGACGCTGAAAGAAACTGCCTGTCCAACATCCACCCGCCTGATGGCATGGGCTATGAGGCTGCAGCGTCGCGACTGGTCTGGCTAATGCATGCAGCCCGAAAACGGCAGGTTACCGGCATTGAGTTGAAGGATGAGGGCGAGACGCTGGCGCTGGAGTAAGCCCTACCGCCAGTCCACTTCAACGGCGTCGGTCGGCACATCCTTAAGGAATTTGTACCGCCCGTTTTCCTTCACATCGGCGAGCGACCTATGGTGCAACCCATCCGGTGTGACCAGCTCGGCGGAAAAATCGTCACCGTCGAACGTATATTCGACATAGCCCAGACTGCCGTCGAACTGCTCCGGCAGATTGCTTGGATGAAATGCCGTCGACGGGCACCAGATGTGGGCGATCTCGTCGAACTCGACCTGCCGGTGCAGGTGAATGTGGCCGCTGCCGATGAAGCGCACGCCCGCGTCCCGGTACAAACCGTGCAGCCGGTCATGCACGGCGGGGCAGATGCTGATGCGCGGCAGCGGCTCTTCGTCGGGCGTGCGCGCGAACATCGGTTTGTGCTGGAAGACGCCGACGGGCCCGTCATGATCCAGCGCGGTTTCCAGCCACTCCCACTGGTCGGCCTCTTGCGGCAGGCCGGTGTTGAACAGCTGGCTGTTCAGCCCCACCAACCGCCAGTTGCCCAGGTCGAAATGAAACCGGCAGGCGGAAAAATGGCGGTAGAACGCGTCAAGCCGCTCTGGCGTCACCATCTGTTTCAGGCTTTCGCCGCCCGGCTCCTCACCGACATCGTGATTGCCGGGCAGGGTATAGACCGGCGCCTCGATCCAGTTATGGCACCAGCGCGCGAATTCCAGATCGTCTTCCTTCTTGGGGCCATTGACCGACATGTCGCCGGTGTTCACGACCGCATCCGGCCGGGCGTCGTTGATCGCTGCCGTTACCAGCCGGAAATTGTCATAGAAGAACGCCTGCACCGGGCTCAAATGGGTGTCGGAAATCTGAATCAGTTTCGGCATCGGGGTACTCTAGTCATTTGGCGTTACGCTGTTGAGTGCCGCGGTCTGACCTGTTCTAATCGCGCGCTCAATCAAGCTTCACCTCAGGGGGTTTTCATGGAAATGCGGGTTTTGGGACGCACCGGCGTCACGGTCAGCAAGTTCTGTTTCGGCGCGGGCATGTTCGGCTATTTCGGTAATTCGGACGAGGCGGAATGCACCCGTATGGTCGACCGGGCGCTTGATGCCGGCATCAACTATTTCGATACGTCGGATGTCTATTCTCACGGTGAGTCGGAAACCATTCTCGGCAAGGCGCTGAAAGGCAAGCGCGACGATATTGTCCTTGCTACGAAGTTCTCGCTGCCGATGGATGACAATCCCAACCACAAAGGCAATTCCCGCCGCTGGATCATGGAAGAGGTGGAGAAGAGCCTGAAGCGGCTCGGTACGGATTACATCGATCTCTATCAGGTGCACCGGCCCGACGTGACTGCTGATATCGACGAGACGCTCGGCGCGCTTTCCGACCTGATCCGTCAGGGTAAGGTCCGGATGATTGGCTCATCCACCTTTCCGGCCGAACAGATCGTTGAATCGCACTGGACGTCGGAGAAGCGGGGCCGCGAACGCTTCCGCGTCGAACAGCCGCCCTATTCGATCTTCGCACGGCGCATCGAGGCGGACATTCTGCCCACGTGCCAGAAATATGACATGGGCGTCGTGGTCTGGAGCCCGCTGTCCCAGGGCTGGCTGACCGGCAAATGGCGCCGCGGCAGCACGCCCAATGACACGCAGCGGCAAAACCTGCAGCCGCACCTCTATGACATGGAGCGGGCGGAAAACCAGCAGAAGCTGGATCTGATCGAACGCCTCTCCGAGGTCGCAGACCAGGCGGGCATTTCGCTGATGCATATGGCGATCGCTTTCGTTTGCGCGCACCCGGCGGTGACGTCCGCCATTATCGGGCCGCGCACGATGGACCAGCTTGAAGGTTTGCTGGACGGTGCCGAGGTTGTGCTGACGGATGATGTGCTCGACGCCATCGATGACATCTGCCCGCCGGGCATCAATGTCAGCACCGATGATGATGGCTATGTCGCGCCGGCGATTGCAGACAAGGGTTTGCGCCGCCGGTTCCTGACGCAGGAAGCGCATGAGGCTGCGCGCGAGACCATCAGCAATATCGAGGCCTGGCGCGAAAAACAGGGCAAGAAGTGACTGACGGTTATACCGACAGTCATCCCGGCGAATGCCGGAATCTCTTTGGGCTGCCCGAGACTTCTGCCCCTCACCCTTTTTGGCCTTCGCGCGGCTTGGCCTCATATCCCTCTCCCCACAGGCGAGAGGGTGGTCTGAGCATAGCGATGACCGGGTAAGGGGGAATGGCCAAACCCTCAAAATACGCAACGCAGCGCCGAAGGCGTGTGCATGACGGTTTTGTCAAGGTCGACCGGGTGGAAATCACGCACGACCTGTTTTCCGGCGGGACCAGCCCGGTCATTGCCAAGGAAATTGTCGGACGCGACGATGCCTCAACCGCGCTGGTCCGGCATCGCTCAAGGGGCACGTTGGTCTTCGTGCATCAGTTCCGCGTGGCGGCAGCCCAGCATAAGGGTGACCCCTGGCTGATTGAACTCTGCGCGGGCAAGATTGATCCAGGCGAAACCGCCGAACAGGCAATGTGCCGGGAACTGACCGAAGAAACCGGGTACGAGGCGCTCACCCTGGATGCCGTGGGCACCTTTTTCATGTCGCCCGGCTATACGACGGAGCGTATGCATCTGTTCGTGATTGACGTCGACGGCGAACCGGGCGACGCGCCCGGGGACGGGCACGAAGACATCGAACTCGTGGAAATGACGCTCGAAGAGGCGCTGGTCGCGGCCGAAACTGGCCGGATCAGGGACGCAAAGACGCTGCTGGGCCTCTATTGGCTCGCCAACAATCCTGCTAACCGATCGCTACTCCCGTCAAATCCTATATAGTCCTAGAGCGGTTCGGGGTGCTCTTGGAGTAGTTAAAATGCCTCGCGTGCTTTATGTTTTGAACACCTATCCTGAGCTCAGCCAGACCTATATAGAGGCTGAGCGGCAGCAGGTCGCGGAACGGGCAGAGACGCTGGCTATAGCGCTTCGTGAACCGACGTTGAAAAATCCTGAACATTTGCCCTATCAGCTTCACACTTGGTGGGTGAGCCAATTGCTCGGCCGGGGCAAGGGAAAAGGGTTTCGGATAAAGCGAAAAGCCCGTGCTTTTGCGCCTGACGTCGTACATTCACACTGGATTTTCGCCTCGGACGCGGTGATGCGCGCTGCGCGGGCTTGCGATGTTCCGTGGACCTTGAGGACTCATTCATTCGACATCCTTGAGCGCAGCGATGATCAGCTCGCGCCGGACATACGCCGCTGTAACGAGACGGACTGTGCTGGAATCCTGGCGTTTCCATTTCTCCGGGAGCGGCTGCTGCGTCTTGGTCTCAAAGAAGAAAAGCTGATCGATACACCTCCCGTCGTGGACGCTCGCCGCTTTGATGACCTTGGCCCGAATGGACCGGGTGTTATCTATACCAGCGCTGTGCGGCCCAAAAAGGGGATCTCAGAGTATTTTGCCCTCTCCAACTTGGTTTCAGAGCGGCCATTCACGTTTTATCCGATGGCGCTTCCAAGGACACAGATCGATACGCTTGGGGACAGGTATGATGGCCGTGTCGAGGTGCGCCAGCCGGTCGCTCATTCCGCCATGCTGCAAGAGTGGAAACAGCACACATGGTTGGTCTATCCCGGGTCGCTCAGTCCGACAGGCATCGGCTGGCCCATATCGGTTGTGGAGGCCTGGGCGGCCGGCGTCGGCGTCTGCATGCAGAGAATCCGGCCCGATCTCGAAGATTATATCGGCGATTGCGGCTTGCTGTTCGACGACGTTGCGGAGCTGCCCGACATTCTTAGAAGCGAGCCTGACGCGGCCATGCGGGAACGCGCGCATGCGCGGGCGATGGACTTCGATATCCGCAATCACATGCCCCTGCTCTATGACGCCTGGGCAAAGGTCGGTGTCATCGTGTAGCGCTTGCTGCTTGTCGAACTTGGTCTTTCATTCCCCTAAAAGGCCCCGACCGTTTTACGGATTCGATTTGCCCATTTCGTGTTTCCCACCGACACAAGTAGGACCTGCCAGTTGTCCGCATGGTGTTCCGGCTCTGGGCTTGCGACCTGAGCCGCGAACCAAACGGCCTCCTCTAGGGGTTCTGTGTCGTGCCACGTTGTCACTACAAGTGGTAGTTTTTGTCCTGTTTTGACTTGGCGAATAGCAATTTCCTTGTCGATGCAATCGTGCAGGGATTCACAGCCTGGCCCCCATGTACAAAAGTAGGTGGCGTCTCGATCAAGTAGAAATTCAACCAACGGTTTTGTGACAGCCCAATCCACTGATTGGCTGTCTGCTGCGATCAAGACGACGGAGAGGCCCTTCAAACTCTGGAATGGTGCAAGGTCTTCAAAACCCGCCAATTCAAGGCATATAATTTCCTTTTTCATGCCGGTGCGCCGGAGTGTTTCCCCGAACTTGGGGTCGGTCAATCCCCTCCCTTGAGGGCGTCAACGCCTACCGCCTGTCGAACTCGATCCACAGTTCGGGCAGGTTGCGCAGAATGAAACTCGGCTCCGCCTTGGGCGCGGGTTTGCCGGGGGCGAGGCGGAAATTCTTCATCCGGTCCAGCAGTGCCGGGAAGCCCAGATTGAGTTCCTGACGGGCCAATGGCGCGCCGACGCAATGGTGGATGCCCGTGCCGAAGGCCAGCTGTGACCCGGCGTTTTTGCGATGCACATCCAGATCGACCGGGCACTCAAACTGCCGTTCGTCCCGGTTGGCAGCACCATAGCGCAGCATGATCAAGTCACCCGCCTTGAGCGGATAGCCACCCAGTTCGGTATCTTTGGTGACGACGCGCGGCAGGCCCTGCACCGGCGCTTCCAGCCGCAATGCTTCTTCCACGAAGGTGCGGACCATCTTTTTGTCGCCGCGGATTTCTTCCTGCACTTCCGGGTGCTTGCACAGCTCCAGCATGCCCCAGCCAAAGGTGCTGGTGGTAGTCTCGTGCCCGGCGACGAGGAACTGGTTCATGATGCTCCAGAGTTCGGGATCGTTGAGAGGGCGCTTCTCGTCTTCCAGCTCGACCTGACCCAGAATGGTCGCCATGTCGTTCTTTGGGTCCTCGCGGCGCTTGTGCACCAGATTAACCATATAGTTCTGCAGCTGGACCATGACTTTGGCCCGGCGGATGCCTTCCTGATGGTCCGGCATCGTCAGGCGCAGGCCGGCAGCGGCAACGGTCGCCGCGTCATTAAAGAACTCCCGGTCTTCAGGTTCGACGCCGAGCCGGTCGCCGATAATCCGCAGTGGCACCGGGAAGGCAAAGGCCTGCATGAAATCAACCGGACCATCCGCGTCGATAAACGCATCGATCGTGTCTTTGATGATTTCGTTGATATAGGGCTCCATCTTGCGAACATTGCCGGCGGTGAAGACCCGGTCCACCTGGGAGCGGTACTTCTTGTGGGTCGGCATGTCGGCTGTCAGCAGCGTATCGACCGGGGCAAACATGCCCTCGGACGCCTTGACGAGTTCCGCCTGCACTTCAGGCGGCGCGGCATTGAAATACTGCATCCGCGCGCCGTTCAAAAACTCCCCAAATCCGCTGGAGAAGGTCTCCGTATCGCGGGCCGCCTGCATCAGGAGATCGTAGCGCGTGACCACGTGGATATTCATTTCCGGCACGAAGAACACCGGCGCGTTGTCACGCAGCCGTGTATAGGCCTCCCACGGATCAATCAGCGTCTCGATGTCGAACAGGTGAATGTCGGACAGGTCCACGTCATTTTCGACGGCAGTGCTCATCTCTATCTCCGCGTTTAAAATTTCTCGTCCATTCTGGCCTTTATGACCATTTGTGACAAGCTAGGCTGCGACAAGTACCCATGCCTTGACCTGAATCACAGGCTGGTGTTTCCGCCCCGACCGGCTTCGGCTATTGATGGTAGACAGATAGTCCATTCGGATCAGGGGGACAGGCATGATCGGCGACAACGAGACTTTTGATCAATTCATTACAGACCATCGCTGGGCGGTGGTGACCACCTTGCGCAAGGATGGCAGCGCGTCGAGTTCCTGGATCGCCTATGCGCGCGATGGCGACACGCTGGTTATCTCAACACCCGGTGGCACATTGAAACGGCGCACGCTGGAGGCGGACCCGCGTGTTACCGTCTGCTGCAGCAGCGATTCCATGCCGTTCAATTTTGTCACCGTGGAAGGGCGTGCGACCATCGAGAAAGACAATCTGGTTGCGATGACCCGCCTGGTGTTTGCCGGCATCACGGATTCCGGGTTCACCGAGCCTGAGGATCTGGAAGGCTGGCTGGAAAGCCAGGACAGGGTGATCATCCGTGTGCATCCGGAGCGGGTCTATGGCGTGATCCGCTAGGATCTTGCCCAAACGCCTTCTTACCATCGCATCCGGCCCGGACCGGGTTTTTCTCCGTGCTGTGCTGCTGACGGTGGGCGCTTCGCTGGCGTTCAACCTGATGAACGCGGTAATTCAATATTTGCAGGATCTCCATGCGTTCGAAGTGGCGTTTTTCAGAAACGTATTCGGGCTGATCGCCCTGACGCCATTCTTTCTGCGCAATGGGCTGCGGCCGCTGAAGACATCGGTCTTTCGGCTCCACGGTCTACGGGCGGTCATCAATGTCGTCTCGATGATGTGCTTTTTCTATGCCATCCAGATCACGCCGCTGGCAGAGGTCGCCTCGCTGGGCTTTACCCTGCCGCTGTTCGTGACGCTTTATGCGGCGATCTTCCTCAAGGAGCGGTTGCGGGCCCGGCGACTGACGGCGCTGGGCGTCGGTCTGATCGGTGCTTTGGTCATTGTCCAGCCCTGGACCGGACAGATGAACATCGGGGCTTACCTGCTGCTGGCTGGCTCTGCGATCTGGGGTATCGCGCTGCTGGTCATCCGGGTTATCGGCCGCACCGACTCGGCCGTCACCATTACTGCCTGGGCATCGATCCTGTTGGCGGTATTGTCGTTTCCGCTCGCGCTGACCGTCTGGCGTTGGCCGACGCCGGAGGAATTCGGCTGGTTGGCGCTGATCGGCTGCCTCGGTACGATCGGCGCGCTGGGCGTGTCACAGGCGCTGCGGTTGGCAGAAACCAGCGCGTTGATGCCTTATGATTTTATCAAGCTGATCTGGGCGGGTCTCGTGGGTTTCATCTTCTTCGCCCAGGTGCCGACGGTCGCCACCCTGGTCGGTGGCGCGATTGTTTTCTCGAGTACCCTGTACTTGACGTACAGGGAAGCTAAGCTGCAACGCGAAGGGTTTGCCCGAACACAACAAGAAGCCAAGGGAGGCGATTTTGGAAGTTGAACTTATTGACCTTGAGGTCGATGCTGACGGTGTCGCCATCGTCAGCTTTAACAATCCGCCGGTGAATGCGCACAGCATGCAGGTGCTCGACGAGATTGCCTATGTGATGGACACGGTCAGCGACCGGGACGATGTCCGGGTTGTGATTCTGACCGGCAAGGGCAAGGTGTTCTGCGCCGGTGCCGATATTAAGTCGCGTGCGGGCAAGGTGCCGCAACCGGGCGACCATTGGCAGGGCAGCCGCCGCGCGCGCGAGGCCTATCACAGCGTCATGGAGTGCCAGAAGCCCGTGATTGGCGCGATCAATGGCGCCGCCCTTGGCGGCGGGCTGGCCTTTGCCGCCTCCTGCGACATTTTGATCGCATCTGAAAAAGGCTGCCTTGGACTACCGGAAATCGATGTCGGCTTGCTTGGCGGCGGCCGGCATGCCCAGCGTCTGTTCAGCCATTCGCTGCATCGGCGCATGATGCTGACGGGATACCGGGTGTTCGGCCCTGAACTCTACCGCCGGGGCATTGTCGAAGCTTGTGTCGCGCCGGACGAGCTGATGGACGCGGCCATGGAGCTGGCACGTGAGATTGCGTCAAAGAGCCCGGTCGCGATCAAGCTGGCCAAGCATGCGCTGAACCAGATTGAGGAAATGAGCCTGCGTGACGGTTATCGATTCGAACAGTCGATGACCGGTCAGCTTGGCAAGACCGAGGATTCAAAAGAAGCCATGTTGGCCTTCGCTGAAAAGCGCAAGCCGGTGTTCAAGGGGCGGTAGACGCGTCTTTTCCATCCGGCTCACCCTGCTTTCCCAGCGTGGCCAGCAGGGGAAGAACCAATAGAGCTGTTGCAGCGGCAAGCACCGCACCGGCGGCAACCACAACGCCAAACCGCTGTGTCGGGGGAAAGCCGGAAAGGGCAAAGATCGCAAATCCGGCGGCGATCACGCCTGCTGCGATGATCGTCGGCTTCATCTGGGCACGCCGTGCTTCGACCCAGTGGTTCCAGCTCGGTCGTCCGGACCCGGCGGCGGCCCGCGCGGCAATGGCCAGGTGAATCATCGCATCGACCCCGACGCCGATGGCCACATTGGCTGCCGGGGCAGAAATAATGTCGACCGGGATGGAAAACGCCGCCAGGCCGCCGATCAATGCCAACGGTATCAGTGTCAGCGCAATCATCATCGCACCGCCCACGATGGGTGACCGGGACGCGGCGAAGGCTACGATGCCAAAAAGGAGAACCAGTACGCCCAGACCAGTCGTCAGGCTGGAGGTGACGTTCTCGGCCAGTTTGCCCTGCAGGAAGTAGACCCCGCCGGTCAGCGAAGGTTCGAAGCCATGGCTTCTCACCGTCTCTGAGATATCGGCAACGATGTCCAGGCGGTCTTGGTCCCGGCCGGCTTCGTGCATCCTGAGCAGGAACAACGCCTGGGTTCTGTCCTCCGTGATGAACTGGCGAGCGACTTCTTCAAATTGCGGCTTTGACAGGAGGTCAATCAGCCAATCCCACGGCAACAGGCTGGCCAGCCAGTGGTCGTCACCTTCCTTCATCAGGACAGGCAGACTGAGAATCGTGCCGACTCCCGGCTGCGCATTCAGGTCGTTCTGCATGGCCCACATGCGGTTGTAGGCGTCCTCGTTATCCAGTCTCTCGCCCGAGCTGTCGCGGATAACCAGTTTGAGCGGGCTACTCCCGCCATTCGCATCGATGAACTCAAGGCCTTCGCGTATCTGGCCTTCATCATCGAAATAGCTCAGCAGGCTGGGGTCTGTCTGAAGTCTGGGGAGCGCGAGCGCCGCGCCCGCCGCGATCAGAATCAGGATTGCAGCAGGCGCCAGCCAGCGTTTGGTTGAGGCGCTCTCCACCATGCTGTCTGCAAGATACCGGGATGGCGTCCTTCTTTGGGCAAAGCCAAGAAAGGCCGGGAAGAAAAGATAGGCAGCCGCCATAGCCACCACGGTGCCGATGACACCGCCTATTCCCAGTTCGCGCAGCGGCTGGGCTTCAACAAACAACAGGCTGCCGAATCCCAGCAGGGTGGTCAGCATGCACCACACCGACGCAGACGCTGTGTAGCGAACAGCTTCGTTGAGCGCCTCACCCTCGGATTCTGAAGCAGGCCGCGCCCGCCAGTTCGATGCCAGATAGACGATATGCGACTGGGTAAGCACAAAAACGATGGTCGACAGGTTCGCGGTGAGTGCCCCGAGCTTGAATCCCGCGGCTGTCTGCAGCAGAAGCGTCATCATGATGGCCGCAAAACAGGTCAGGACCGTCCCGACGGTGATTGCCAGCGATCTGAATATCAGCGAAATCAGAACGCTGATGACCACGAGGGCGGCCATGCTGAACGTCTTCAAATCTGCGGTGAGGTTCTGCCGGATCATTTCAACGATAAAGGGCGTGCCCGAGACGCGGAGTTCGAAAGACGGGCTCTCGAACTCGCTGATCAATATCTCGGTCTCGGCGACAATTTCTTTGCCCCGGTTATCGTCGACGAACAGAATAATCAGCGAAGATTTTTCCGCATCGCCTATGAGCAGTCTTTTCCAGAGTGCGCTCTCAAGCGCCTTCTTGGCGCTGCCGGGGCCTTCGCTGAGGCTCTTGACGCCAGTGACGCCCGGAATGACCTTCAAGCGATTGGAGAGTTGTTCGATCTGTGAAAAATAGGCAGGGTCCTGCAGGTCAGGCCCTGTGGCGCTGATGATCAGCTGCGAGCGAACCGGGAACAGCCGGTCGACTTCCAAAGCCTCTTGAAAATCTGGACTATCGGTAGAAAAGAAAAAGTCTTTTGTCACCCGCGGCGTCAGATCGACGAAGGATACAAATGCGGTGCCGAGCGGCAGCAGCAGAATAAGCACCAGCCAACGATTACGGAGCCAGACTCGTTCTGTCAGTGTCGGGCCCGCCGCCATGCAATCCTCCGCTGTATTCGTTGGCCAGAGCGTGTTTCGGCAGTAACGCGCGAGGGTCTGACAAGTTCCGGCTGTGTCGGTCGGGTCTAGAAACTGTATTGCAGAGACAGCAGGCCTACTAACTGGTTGGCGCTGCCACGCTCCCTGACCAGCGGGTTGTCGGCGGAATCGTCCAGCAGCCGGGTGTAGACAAACGATCCGACCACCCGCCATGACCCGAAGCCTGTATAAAGGACGCTGAGACGGGTGCTGATATCTCTAAGCCCGCTGCCTGCATCAAAAACCGGTAGGCCACTAAGCGCGCTCTCCATGGCGGTGATGCCGAAATAGCTGTTCACGTAACGTCCGCTCGCCCACGTTGCGCGGGCGCCCGCCGCAGCGACCCAGTTTTCCACGATTTCGATACGTGAACCCGCCCACACGGCAACGAGGGTTCCGCCATGTCCGCCCGCCACGTCCTTGCCAAAAGCGGCGCCGACGGCAAAAAGTCCGGGGTGCCATTCGAGATAGCCACCCAGCTCCACTGCGTCGCCGATCGGGTCAAGGCCCACCAGGTCGGGCCGCTTGTCCGCGCCCCGGCCAAACTGGTATCGAAGCTGGGCCCCGGCGCGGATTGTCTCGGTGTGGAAAAGGGCAACCCTCAGCTGGGTATTGTTCAGCTCAACACGGTCGCGCCAGTTGATGTTGATCTTTGGATAGAAGCGCGCGCCGTAGGAATCGTCGCCCAGATAGTTCGGTGCGATCAAAACACCGGCGCCGAGGCGAACGGAAAAACCCTCGCCGAAATCGTCGATAAAGTCGTCAAGGTCGTTCAGAAATCCGAGTTGGCTGAAGTCGCTGCCCAGCAAGCCATCGCTGCTTGCATGAACCCCTTTTCCGGGGTGCATGGTGCTGCCGAAAATGGTTCCTATTGCCAGAAATAGAACTCGCTTTGACCTGCGCCAATGCCGTGCGTTCAATGCCATCTACGGTTAACGGCCCTGCGGCCAAAAAGTTCAGTCATAACCCCGTAGAAATGTGGTGTACCGAGGCTCCCTGCAATGGGGCGCCCCGCTTTAACCCTTATGCTTTCGGATCTGGCCCGTATTGATTTTGCCCTGCTGTACCCGGCTGGACGCAGAAAACAATCATTACGATGAGACCCACGATCGGGATAAGCCCGATCAATACCCACCAGCCTGTGCGGTCCGTGTCGTGCAGTCGTCTTACACCTGCTGCCAAATAAGGGAGGAACAGGGCCAGAGGGACCAGGAAGGTCAGAATGCCCCCTATTGTCTCTCCCAGAATGCCGCCGAGGAGCACGGCCACCATGTAGAGGATGAAATAGAACAGTACAAAGTACCAAAACTCGGATCGCCGGGCGCGGCCATTGAAGTCGACATATTTATTCAGACAGGTGCGAACGGCGGTTTGAAAGTCCATTGAAGCTATCCCCTCATTTTGGCATGGATTAAAGTGAGTTAAGTGCTCCCTCTCCGACCCTGAGGGTACGGTACCCTGTCATTTTCGACAAGGCCGTGTGCCGCTATGCGGGGCCACACCATCAGTGGAGGCGAATGACGCCGTCGACGGCTCGAAATTCAGCCGGCGCCATCAATTGTGACGTTGCCACGCGAACAGAGTGTAGCGGGCCATCAAGATTATCTTCCCAGAATTTCAGAAAGTCGGTGAGCACGGGAAAGCGGGGAGCAAGGTCGAATTCCTGCCAGATAAAGGTCTGTAGCAACTCTAATCTGTCCGGCATGTGGTAGAGAATTTCAGCGGTTGCGAGCTGGTATCCCTGAAGCAAAAGCGCTGTTTCGCGGTGATCGCGTCCATGCCTGTGTCCCATATCAATCCTCTTTTTCGATTTTCCTATAAAAATCTTGCCGGTTTTGTCATTCCCACGCAAGGGGGGTAAGGAAAATTAGTGTTGGAAAACAGTTTGTTAGCACTCTCTCTTGGCGGCTGCTAAAAAAGTTTGGCACTCCCCTTGAAAGACTGCCAGCGCACCCTTAAATAGCGCGCGTAGCGTTATCCAGGGGAGCAAACGCTTCTTTCATAACAGTTTTCTGTAAGCCTCCCCCTACAGGGCTTCCAGTTGAGGAGTGACATTCAATGAACTTTAAACCGCTTCAGGACCGCGTCGTGGTGCGTCGCCTCGAAGAAGAGGAAAAGACCGCCGGTGGCATTATCATTCCCGATAGTGCCAAGGAAAAGCCGTCGCAGGGCGAAATCGTCGCTGTCGGCCCCGGTGCCCGTGACGACAAGGGCGAGCTTATCGCGCTCGACGTCAAGGCCGGCGACCGGGTGCTGTTCGGCAAGTGGTCCGGCACCGAAGTCGCGATCGAAGGCGAAGACCTTCTGATCATGAAAGAGTCGGACATTATGGGAATCATCGAAGACGCCGCTGCCACCAAGGCCGCGGCTTAATTTTTTCAGGAGAGCAACACAATGGCTGCTAAAGAAGTCAAATTCGGCGCAGATGCCCGCACCCGCATGCTGAAAGGCGTGGACGTGCTGGCCGACGCTGTCAAAGTGACCCTGGGGCCCAAGGGCCGCAATGTGGTCATCGACAAGAGCTTTGGTGCACCGAAGATCACCAAGGATGGCGTCACCGTCGCCAAGGAAATCGAGCTGACGGACAAGTTCGAGAACATGGGCGCCCAGATGGTGCGCGAAGTCGCCTCCAAGACCAACGACCTGGCCGGTGACGGTACGACAACCGCGACAGTTCTGGCCCAGGCGATCGTCAAGGAAGGCTCCAAGGCCGTCGCCGCCGGCTACAATCCGATGGACCTTAAGCGCGGTATCGATCTGGCGGTTACCGCCGTTGTCGCTGATCTTCAGGGCCGCACCCGGACCGTGAACTCCAATGAAGAGATTCAGCAGGTCGGCACCATTTCCGCCAATGGCGACAAGCTGGTTGGTGAAATGCTCGCCGAAGCCATGGAAAAGGTTGGCAATGAAGGCGTGATCACGGTCGAAGAAGCCAAGAGCATGGACACCGACGTCGAGATCGTCGAGGGCATGCAGTTCGACCGCGGCTATCTGTCGCCGTATTTCATTACCGATGCGGAAAAGATGATGGTCGAACTCGAAGACCCGTACATCCTGCTGCATGAGAAGAAGCTCTCCAATCTGCAGGCGATGCTGCCGATCCTGGAAAAGGTCGTACAGTCCAGCCGTCCGCTGCTGATCATTGCAGAAGATGTCGAGGGCGAGGCGCTCGCCACCCTCGTTGTCAACAAGCTGCGTGGTGGTCTGAAGGTCGCGGCCGTCAAGGCGCCGGGCTTCGGTGACCGCCGCAAGGCCATGCTTGAGGACATCGCGATCCTGACCAACGGTCAGGTCATCTCCGAAGACCTCGGCATCAAGCTCGAAAATGTCGATATGTCCATGCTGGGTGAGGCCAAGCGCGTCTCCATCGGCAAAGACGACACCACCATTGTTCAGGGTGTTGGCGACAAGGACGAGATCGAAGGCCGTTGCAACCAGATCCGCGCGCAGATCGAAGACACGTCTTCGGACTACGACCGTGAAAAGCTGCAGGAACGCCTTGCCAAGCTGGCCGGCGGCGTTGCGGTTATCCGTGTCGGTGGCGCTACCGAGATCGAGGTGAAGGAACGCAAGGACCGCGTTGAAGATGCGCTCAATGCGACCCGCGCCGCGGTTGAAGAAGGCGTGCTGCCCGGTGGCGGTACGGCACTGCTCTATGCGACCCGTGCTCTCAGCGATATCAAGACGGAAAATGACGATCAGCGCGTTGGCGTCGACATCGTTCGCCGTTCGCTGCAGGCGCCGGTTCGTCAGATTGCTGAAAACTCCGGTGTCGACGGCGCCGTTGTCGCCGGCAAGCTGCTGGAAAGCGACGACACCAATTTCGGTTTCGACGCGCAGACCGAGCAGTACACCGATCTGGTCAAGGCCGGTATCATCGACCCGACCAAGGTGGTACGCACCGCATTGCAGGATGCCGCTTCGGTTTCCGCACTGCTGATCACCACCGAAGCCATGGTTGCCGAAAAGCCTGAGCCCAAGGGCGCAGGCGGCGGCATGCCCGATATGGGTGGCATGGGTGGCATGGGTGGCATGGGCGGTATGGACTTCTAAGTCCCACCTTTCTGCTCAAGAATGCGAAAGGGCCGTGGTTTCCACGGCCCTTTTTCTTTGTGTCGTTATGTTGGTTTGCGTCAGATCTCCGGCAGGCCGTCGACCCCCTCGTCGAGCTGCACCCGCAGCGATTTGAGCGCAAAACAGACCAAAGTATACTGGCCGACGGCAAAGATGATGTCGACCTTCTGCAGGTCGGCATAGTGCTCGCCGAGCGCATCCCAGGTTTCGTCGCTGACCTCTGAATTCGCGAACAATTCGTCTGCGACCACCAGCAACAACCGTTCGGCAGCCGACCACGTGCCGGTATCCGGCCCGCGGGCGATGTTAAGGATTTCTTCTTCGCTCAAGCCGGCCCGCCTGCCGATAATCCGGTGCTGGCCGAACTCATAATCCGATTGGTGGTTCCAGCCGGTGCGCAGGATGGCGATCTCGCGCTGCCGGGGCGATAGTGTGCTGGTGTCGCCGATCACATGGGCGGCGAACCGGTTCCAGGGCCGCAGCAGGTCGGGGTGCCGGGCCAGTGTCTTGACGACATTGACCTTGGGGATGTCCTTATTGTTGTCCATCCATTCCGGCAGTTGATCGTCCGGAAGCGGTTCGATGCGGGCGGGGCCGGGAATAGGCATGGGGTCAGTTTCCGGCGCCGGTGAACGGCGCGACGCCGCTGATTTCGTATTTCTTGATGTCCATGCCGGTGACGGTCACACCGGTCATCGCGGCCTGGAAGGTGGCCATATGCGGTGTTTTGAAGTGTTCAGCCAGGGCTGCGTCGGACTCCCAGCATTCGAACACGCGGATTGTACCCGCGTCGTTCAGATCCTGCGCGAAGGAATAGCCGTGGCAGCCCTCTTCGGCGTTGGACGCGGTGACCATGGTCCGGATGTCGTCGGCCAGCTTGTCGATATCGGCGGGTGAGGCGGTGATAATGCCTGCGAGTACGATCATGAAGGTTCCCCTGTTTGAAGTTTGGCGCCAACCGTGGCGGCGAGAAATGCGGAAGTCAACAGGGCGGCTTGCGTCGGTTCCTCGATCAGGCTAATCCCTGTGCCGCATTCAAATACAACTCACCAACATTCAGGGGACTGGTATGAAGCTGGAAGGGCATTCCGCCATCATCACGGGCGGTGCATCGGGACTGGGCGCGGCGACTGCGCGCGAACTGACCGCCAAGGGCATGAAGGTCACGCTTTGGGACCTTAACGAAGAGATGGGCACCGAGCTCGCCGGCGACATCGGCGGGGCCTTCGCCAAGGTCGATGTGGCGTCGGAAGATGACGTAAAGGCCGGTATCGAGGTCGCCAAGTCGGCCCACGGTATCCCCCGCATCCTGATCAACTGTGCGGGCATCGGCCGCGCCGGTAAGATCGTCGGCCGCGATGGCCCCATGGCGCTGGACCACTTCATGCAGGTGATCAACACCAATCTGGTTGGGCACTTCAATTGCTCGCGGCTGGTGGCGGCTGAAATCCAGACGCTGGAACCGCTCGAAGATGGGGAGCGTGGTGCGATCGTTCAGACCGCTTCGGTTGCGGCATTTGACGGGCAGGTCGGTCAGATCGCCTATACGGCCTCCAAGGCCGGTATCGTCGGCATGACGCTTGTCATCGCGCGTGATCTCGCCAATGTCGGCATTCGCTGTAACACCATTTGTCCCGGTATCTTTGCGACGCCGCTGATGCTGCGTGCGCCGGACAACGTACTCGACTCGCTGGCCAAGAGCATTCCGTTCCCGCAGCGTCTGGGTAAGCCGGAAGAGTTTGCCACCATGGCGCGCGAGCTTTGTGAAAACACCATGATGAACGGTGAGACGATCCGCCTCGACGGCGCGATCCGGATGGCGCCGCGGTAAGCAACATCCACCTGGATCTGAACTCAAATCCGCTCACCCTGAGCTTGCCCAAGGGCGGGCGGATTTGATCTTTCGTAGTTCGACAGGCTCTGCACGAACGGTTTGGTACTGTCAGCTACTCCGCCGGTCTTGGCTTGGGGGCGGCGGGTTGCCGCTCCCGGTGCCAGACGTAAAGCCCGCTTATCACAATCACCCCGGCGCCGACCCAGGTCCATCGGTCCGGAAATTCCGAAAAAACAATGGCGCCGACCAATCCGGCCCAAAGCAGCTGACTGTAGTTCAGCGGCGCCAGGACGGCGGGGCTGGTCTGTTTCAGTGCGCCGTTCATCAGCAATTGGCCGACGGTGCTGCACACGGCCATGCCGAACAGGAAGACCATCGCGAGAAGGTTGACCTCCTTCCAATATTCGATCACCAGAAATGACGAGCCGCCGATCCCGACAATGATCGTGTAGAAAATTGTCAGCATGCTGGAATCGTAGCGTTGCACCACGCGGGTGACGATGATCGAGGTGGCCCAGAACAGCGCCGCGCCCAGGCCGTAAAGCGAGGCCACGCTGAAGGCCTCCGTGCCCGGGCGGATTACGATCATCGCCCCGGTAAAGCCGATCACGATGGCAAGCCAGCGGTGGATGCCGACGGCTTCTTTCAGCACGATCATAGCCAGAATGGTGATGATGAAAGGCGATACGAAGTTGATCGCGGTCATCGTCGCCAGCGGAAGATGGCCCAGCCCCATCACAAACAGGACACCGGCGACCAGCATGCAAAGCCCGCGCGCGATCTGCAGATCGAGCCGTCGGGATTTCAGGCCGGGCAGGCCGGTCTGGATCATGTAAGGCACCATCAGTACCAGCTGGGCGACCAGCCGCCCCCAGGTGATAAAAATGGCGTGGTAACCAATTTCGGCCATAACCTTCGATTGCGCGTCGATGCCCGTATAGGCAAGGAACGCGCCCAGCATCAAAATGATGCCCAGCGTCCGGTTCTCATGCGGATCTATGGCAACTGTTTGACTCAAAATTATCCCCGTCGTCCCGTTGGACCTTATCGCAGTCCCCGCTTGTTGTTGTCACGGCCTGAAATGCAGTCGTTGACGGCGGCCAGGGCAATGATGACAATCCGCCCCGCTATGGCCGACTCTTCCCTCAATTTCCGGATCTTCTACTGGGCTGCTGCGCTGGTTATCGCCGCGCTGACCGTGCTGCTGCTGGTGGAGGGGCGCAGCTTGCTGGTGCCGTTTGCAGTTGCGGTGCTGGCATGGTTCCTCGTGGACGCGGTCGCGGACGGAATAGACAGGCTGCCAACCGGCACTTGGGAACCCCCACGCTGGGTGTCGGTC
Source organism: Alphaproteobacteria bacterium (assembly GCA_046290575.1). Lineage (GTDB taxonomy): Bacteria > Pseudomonadota > Alphaproteobacteria > SMXS01 > SMXS01 > JANQQJ01. Next base: position 49,427 of record JBKAGX010000002.1, read on the forward strand.
ACAGCGGCGCTGATCGTGGTGCTGGGCGGAGCCGTCGGCGCGATTAATCTGGCGACGCAAAATCTGGCAGGGGTCAATGAGGCGGCGCCGCTCTATGAACTGAACCTGCAGCAGCGCGTTCTGGAAGCCACGGCCTGGTTGGGATTGTCCGACGTTTTCACGTTCGATTCGATGTTCGAATCGATTGAAATCGGCCCGCTGATCGGCAATCTGGCGGGTACATTGGCCGGTCTGGCGGGCAGCGCAGGGCTGGTGCTGATCTATATGCTGTTTCTGTTTCTCGAAGAGAGCACCTTCGATGCGAAGGTAAAGCGCTTGTTTCCCGACGCGGGCCGTCGCCGCCGGGTGCAGGATCTGTTGGCGCAGATCAACCGAGATATCCGGAAATATATGTGGATCAAGACGTTGATGAGTTTGATCACCGGCGGGTTGAGCTACATGGTGCTGATGATCGCCGGGGTCGACTATGCGGCGTTCTGGGGCTTCGTGATCTTCATGCTGAACTACATCCCGACTATAGGGTCCTTGCTTGGCATCATCTTCCCCTCGCTGCTGACCCTGGTGCAGTTCGATTCATTCGGGCCGTTTCTGGCCGTAACCCCGATTCTGGCGACGATCCAGATCGTGATCGGCAATTTTGTCGAACCGCGGATGATGGGGGGCTCGCTTAATCTCAGCCCGCTGGTTGTGATCCTGGCGCTTGCCATCTGGGGCAGCATCTGGGGGGTTGCCGGCATGTTTCTCAGCGTGCCGATCATGGTGATCCTAATGATCATTTTTGCCAATTTCAGTCAGACACGGCCCGTTGCCGTGCTGCTGTCGGTGGATGGCGATGTTTCCGGTTTCAGGCGGGCAGACGATGAGTGAACCGATTTCGCCGGTCCGAGAGACCGTTGATCTGCCCGGGCGCGGCAGTTTCTCGCTGCTCCGCTGGCCAGGTGAGGCCGCGCATCCCCTGCTGATCTTCTGCCATGCAACCGGCTTCAATGCGGAAACCTATAAAGTCCTGCTAACGCCACTCACCTCCCGTTTCCGCGTGGTTGCACTCGATCTGCGCGGCCACGGCATGACAGCGGCACCCGCCAACCCGAAGAAATTGAAATCCTGGTCGGTTTATCCCGATGACCTTTGTGCGCTGCTGAAGCTTTGGAATGAACCTGCGTTCCTCTCCGGTCATTCCATGGGCGGGGCGGTGGCGATGATCGCCGCGTCCAGACTACCCGCCTTGGTGCGGGGGATGGTCCCGGTCGACCCTGTCATGATCCCCGCCAAGGCGGCGCGCGCGATGCGGTTCCGGCGCCTGTTCGGGCTGACCGGTACAAGCCCGCTGGCCATCGGCGCGGCTCGGCGCCGGGCGGTGTTCGGCTCGCGTGATATGATGTTCGACGCCTATCAGGGCCGCGGGGCCTTTGCGACCTGGCCGGACCAGGTGCTGCGCGACTACATTGCGGGCGGCAGCAAAGATTTGCCCAATGGCGAGGTCGCGCTGGCTTGCGCGCCGGCTTGGGAATCGGCGACTTTTTCTTCGGCGGGCAACATGCTGGGCCGGATTATCCGCAACATCGACTGCCCGGTTTCGATCCTCTATGCCGAGGAAGGTTCCACCATTCGTCCGGAGGTCGTGGCGCTGATCACGTCGCTGCGGCCCGAATGGTCGCTGGAAGAGGTGCCCGGAACGACCCATTTCTTGCCGATGGAAGAGCCCGAAATCGTCCGGCAGGCGATTCTCGACATGGCCGGTCTGGCTTAGGCCTCTCCCCTTGGGAGAGGGAGTTTGGTTCAGGCCGTCTGGCCGCCGTCGATCACCAGTTCGCTGCCTGTACAGAAACCGGACTCATCTGATGCCAGGTAAAGGATCGCGTTGGCGACTTCCTCCGGCGTGCCATAACGGCCTGATTGGCGTGCCGCCATCCTGCCCACGCCCTCGGTATCGCCGCCGACCTGATCGATAATCGACTCGGCCATGGGCGTCGAAATCAACGCGGGATGGACGGAGTTGACCCTGATTTCCGTGCCCAGCAACTGCATCTCCTTGGCTGCTGCCTTTGTCATCAGCCGCACCGCGCCTTTGCTGGCGCAATAGCCGATGGTGTTGGCTGATCCCCGCAGGCCAGCGACAGAGGAAAGATTCACAATTGAGCCCTTGCCTTTGCGTTGCATGGCCGCACTGCCATGTTTGATTCCGAGAAAGACGCCATCGACATTGATGGCGTTCTGCCGGCGGAAGTCGTCCAGAGTCATGTCTGCGATTGATTTGACGATGATGATCCCGGCATTGTTGACCAGAATGTCCAATTGGCTATGGCGCTCAAGGATGTTGTCGATCAGGCTGATCCACTCCGCTTCCTGGGTCACGTCCTGGCGCTGAAACCACGCTTTTCCACCGGCGTCCTCAATCAGCTTGGCCGTTTCTTCGGCGCCGTCGACGTTCACATCGGTGACGACGATTGTGGCGCCTTCGCCGGCCAATGCTTGCGCTGCTGCCCGGCCAAGGCCTGAACCTGCGCCTGTAATGAGCGCGATTTTTCCCTCAACGCGTCCCATGTGTATCTCCCGCATATGATCCGGGGCATATCATTGCATGGCCACGCGCCACCGCAAGCTTGACCTGGCCCCGGGCTTCCAGTTCACTGACGCCCTAACACAGGAGAGTATTATGGACGTTGAGTCATTTGCCGACATCAGGCAGGAATTTGAGGACCGGGTTTCTTCCATCGTGTGGGCTTCGGTTGCGACCGTCGATACCCAGGGCCGGACACGTGCACGAATGCTGCATCCAATCTGGGAAGTCACGGATGAAGGCGCTGTCGGCTGGATTGCCACGGGCCGCCAGAGCCTGAAGGCCAAGCATCTGGAAGATAACCCATACGTCTCATTGACTTATTGGACGCCGGAGCACCAGCAGGTGATGGCAGACTGCAAGACCGAGTTCATCGAGGATATGGGTGAGAAGAAGCGGCTTTGGGATCTGTTTGGCGAGTACCCGGAACCCTATGGCTATGATCTCAAGACGTTCTGGCAGTCGGTCGACGACCCAACCTATGGCCTGTTGAAGCTGGACCCATGGCGCGTTGAAGTCTGGTCGATTCAGGAAGTCTCCACCGGCAAGCCGCCCCGCGTTTGGCGTCCGGCAGCCTGATCCCAGTATGAGTTCAACTGTTGAAAGTACCTCGGCGGTGACGCCGCCGGAGGCGCCCGAGTGGTTTACGGAGGCGCTCAGGGTTCCCTATGTCGACCGCACGGTCGAGGTCGAAGGCTGCCCGATTCACTATCTTCACTGGGGCGGTCGCGGCAAGCCGGGGTTGCTGCTCGTCCATGGCGGCGGCGCGCATGCCCATTGGTGGACGTTTTTGGCGCCCTTTTTCCGCGACCATTACAGCGTAGCAGCCATCGATCTGTCCGGCGCGGGCGACAGTGGCCGGCGCGAGGCCTATTCGGCGGATCTGTTTTCTGCCGAGGTGATGGCCGTCTGTGAGGATGCGGGGTTTGAAGGCAAGCCGATCATTGTCGGGCACAGCTTTGGCGGCTTTGTCACCCTGAACACCGGCTATGAACATGGCGACAAGCTGACCGGCGTCGTACTGGTCGATTCGCCGGTCCGGCCGCCGGATTATGAATGGCAGCGGCAGCGCAACCGGGCACCGGTACGGCCGAAGAAAATCTATCCGGATTTCGACACGGCGCTCGGCCGTTTCCGGCTGATGCCGCCGCAAGGCTGTGACAATGATTATGTGCTCGATTACATCGGGCGGCATTCCATTACCGAATCCGAGGGCGGCTGGACGTGGAAATTCGACGATCAGCTGTTCCGGAAATTCCGCTTCGTCAACCAGTCAGAGGCGCTGGCCAGTCTGGAATGCCGGGTCGGCGTGATCTATGGCGAAAAAAGCCAGCTGTTCACGCAGGATATCGCCGACTACATGTTCGAGGTGCTGGACAGCTCTGTGCCTTTCGCGTCGATCCCGGAGGCCGATCATCACCTGTTCCTCGACCAGCCGCTCGCCTTCGTAGCCGCGTTGCGGACGCTGCTTGCCGAATGGCGGCATTCCCGGCCTGACAGGGGTGGTTAGGGCCTGATCGCGTAGCCGGTCGGGCCTATCTGGTCCTCAAGAAGGGGCTGCACCCATTCCAGCCACTGGCAAAGCCGGGCGCGGGTTTCGCGCGGGTCGATAATGTCGTGGACAGCGAATTCCTCGGCGCGCGGGAACGGGGCGTTGGCGGCTGCCATCTCTTTTTCCAGCTGGGCACGTAACGCATCCGGGTCATCGGCTTCGGCGATCTGTTTGCGGAAGGCGACGGCGACGCCCCCTTCGACCGGCAGCGCACCCATCTCCGCAGACGGCCAGACCAGCACCAGCCCATCGGGCGAGAAGTGACCGGCGGCGGCCACCCCGAAGCTCTTGCGCACCACGACAGAGGCCCACGGGACCCGCGCCTGCATCGCGGCCATCACGAACGCGGTGCCGTAGCGGATGGTGCCGGCTTTTTCCGCATCGGGACCGATCATGAAGCCCGGCTCATCGACGAAGCTGAGAATCGGCAGGTGGAACGTGTCACACAGATCGATAAAGCGGCGGACTTTCTGTGCGCCGTTGGCGGTCATCGACCCGGCGGCATATTTGCAGTCGGAGGCGAAGACGCCGACCGGCTGGCCGTTCATCCGTGCGAGGCCCACGATTTGGCCGGGGCCGAAGCGTTTGCCGATCTCAAAAAATGATCCTGTGTCCACGATGTGTTTGACCAGCTTGCGCCCGTTATAGGGTTTGCGGCGGTCGCGCGGGATCAGCGAGATCAGTTCTTCATCGGCGCGGTTCGGGTCATCGTCAGTCTCAATGACAGGTGGCAATTCCCAGACATTCTGCGGCATATAGCTGAGGAATTGTCTGATCTGCTCTACCGCGTCCTCTTCGGTCTTGGCCAGATTGTCGACGGTGCCGTTTTTCAGGTGCACCTGCCAGCCGCCCAGTTCCTCCTTGGTCATGGAAACGCCGAGCGCGCGTTCGACTACAGCAGGCCCTGCGACCAGCACTTGCGAGATGTCTTTGGTCATGACGGAGAAGTGAGAGCCTGCCAGCCGCGCGGCGGGGAACCCGGCAACCGGGCCGCATGCGGCTGCTGCCACCGGGACCACGCCCATCACATCGGCCAGCGACCGGAAGCGGGCGCGTTCATAAACGGGTGAGAAAGAAAGGCCGGTGCCTTTCGAGCCCGCGACACTGCCGCCGCCGCCTTCCAGAAAGCGCACCAGCGGCACCCGGTACTTGATCGCCATGTCTTCCGCATAGACGCTCTTGCGCAAGCCTGAGGCGTTGGGAGAGCCGCCTTTCAGCGTGAAATCCTCACCGCCGATCACCGTGCGGCGGCCGTTCACTTTGCCGAACCCCAGCACATAGTTGGGCGGGCTGACGGCGACCAGGTTGCCGTCCTCGTCATACTCGGCTTTGCCGGCGGCTTCGCCTGCTTCGTCGAAGACGCCATCTTCGGTCAAATGATTGACCCGTTCGCGGATCGTCAGCCGTCCCTTTTCGTGCTGGCGCGCAATGCCGTCCGGCCCACCCTGGGCCTTGGCCAGCACCCGGCGTTGCTTGATGTCCTCGGCTTCTTTTTCCCAGCTCATTGGTGTCCCCTATACCTGACGGGGGACAGTAGCCTTGACGCTCGCCGCTGGGCAACCGCACACTCTGCTCATGGGTGGGCCCATATCAGGGGACGCAGACAATTCAGGGGACGATTTCGATGGAAAGCTATAAGGACAAGGTGGTTGTCATCACCGGCGGGGCAACCGGCATCGGTCTGTCATTTGCCAAACGCTTCGGCGGGGACGGTGCCAAACTGGTGCTGGCGGGCCGGCGGCAGGACAAGCTCGACGCAGCGGTTGAGGAGCTCAAAGCGCTGGGTATCGAGGCGGCGTGTAATGTGTGTGATGTCTCGGTTTACAGCCAGGTCGAGGCGCTGGCGGATTTCGCCTGGGAGACCTTTGGACGCGCCGATGTGATCATGAACAACGCCGGGGTGCTGGCGCCGCCGTCGACCGTTATCGATGCCCAGCCGGAGCACGTCCGGCATGTCATGGACGTGAACTATTTCGGCGTCTGGAACGGCGTTTCCGTCTTCGGAAAGCGCTTCATCGAACAGGGGACGCCGGCGGCGATTTACAATGTCGGGTCGGAGAACAGTTTCTATAACTTCGTCCCCGGGACCTTTGCCTATGAGTCCGCCAAGCACGGGCTGCACGCGCTGACCGACGCCTTGCGGGAAGAAGCGCCCGATTTCATCGAGGTGTCGTTTGTCTGCCCCGGCTTCGTCTATTCGGAAATGACCGCCGCCGTCGGGGGCGATGCTGCCATGCCGACAGACAAATATACCGGGATTGCGTTCAAGCAGCTGAAAGCGGGTGAGTATTACGTCGTTTCCCACGCCTATAACGTCGTACGCATCACGGACCGCTATGAAGAGATGATGGCTGCCTATGCGAAATACGCGCCGCGCTATGACGGTGATGATGAGTATGACGCGCGCTCGCTGATGGCCAAGATGATGGCGGCGGCGGGATAACACCATGGCGCTGGGCGATCAGGAAACCGTTCTATCCGCCAATGAGGCGTTCTATGACGCCTTTGCAGCGGCTGATATGAACGCCATGGAGTCGATTTGGGCGCAGGAGGCGGACATCTCCTGCTTGCACCCCGGATGGCCCCGGCTGACCGGCCGGGACGAGGTGCTGAACAGCTGGCGCGGTATTCTGGAAAACCCTAATCGCCCGCGCATCGAATGTACCGATGCAACAGTCAGCATCTATGGCGATGTGGCGGTGGTGCTGTGCTACGAACAGCTGGACAATGGACATCTTCTCGCCACCAACATCTTCGTGCGTGAAGAGGGTGCCTGGCGCATGGCACACCACCACGCTGGCGGCCCGGTTAACCCGCCGGAATAAGGCAGCTAACGACGCCTAGTGCCTGGAATTACGGGGACGGTATACTTAATTCAGTTCTTTTCAAATGTTCAGCAATCTTAGTTAAATCTGAATTAGGTATACCGTCCCCGTAATTGCGTAATTGTCCGTCCCCGTAATTCGTAATTGAACCAATGCTGTTTCGTCGTTCGAAGGAAAGGGCCTTGGCTCAGTGCCTGAAATCGCCCAGCGGCTCATAAAGACCGTCCTGCAGGTCGCCGAACATTTCGGGCACCTGGGGGTGGCTGACCGGGTCGCCGGTCTCGTCGATCAGCAGGTTTTGCTGGGAGACATAGGCGATATAGGTCGATTCTTCGTTTTCCGCGAGCAAATGGTAATAGGGTTGATCCTTCGCCGGGCGCATATGCTCGGGGATTGATTCCCACCATTCATCGGTGTTCGAAAAAGTCGGGTCGACATCGAAGATCACGCCCCGGAACGCATAGAACCGGTGCTTAACGACCTGGCCGATATCGAATTTGGCTTGGCGATTAATCATAGGGGCGTCCTCATGGGTGGCCTTTGACCAGAAGAGGCCATACAGGCTCTTAACATTCCCATAATATCGTCTCCAGCGAAGGCGATATCAAGCGTCGTGGGCGCATTCGTGCTCTGCACAGACTGGTGACGCCAGTGGAAACCCCGCCAGTTCTGGTGCCGGAGTCGGCTGGCGATGCCTACGCTACTTGGTGCCGGTGGGGATTTCGTTGAACGGTACGTCCTTGTCGACGCGGATATCACCGGGCAGACCCAGTACCCGCTCGGCGATGATATTGCGCATCACCTCGTCCGTGCCGCCGGCGATCCGAAGCCCCGGGGAGCCCAGATAAGCATCCTGAAACGCCCGCCTGAACCCTTCAAGTTCCGGATCATAAAGCGCACCGGCCTGATCGATCAGATCAAGGCCCAGGGCCGCCATGTCCTGCAGCATCGGCGCGTTGACCGCCTTGTTGATCGACGATTCAGGCCCCGGCGTATCGCCCTGGCTCAGCGCCGTCATGGTGCGATAGCGGCCATTGCGCAGGCCGTGATATTTTGCGTACCACTCGGCCAGCTGTTCGCGCACAGCCTTGTCCTTGATCGCCGGGCCGCTGTCTGTTTCGACCTTGCGCGCCAGTTCCAGAATCGTGTCGATATTGACGCCGCGATTGTCGCTCTCGCTGATCGACAGGCGTTCGTTCATCAGCGTGGTCAGTGACACCTTCCAGCCGTTACCGACCTCGCCCAGGCGTTGTGTGTCGGGAATCCGAACATCGGTGAAATAGACCTCGTTGAAGCCGCGGGCGCCGGAAATCTGCTTGATCGGCCGCACCTCGACACCGGGCGAATGCATGTCCAGGAAGAACATGGTCAGGCCCTTGTGCTTCGGCACGGTGGGGTCGGTGCGGGTGATCAGAATGCCCCAGTCGGAAATCTGTGCACCGGAGGTCCAGATTTTCTGGCCGTTAATGACCCATTCGTCACCATCTTTCTCGGCCTTGGTGCGCAGACCGGCGAGGTCGGAGCCGCTCGCCGGTTCAGAAAACAGCTGACACCAGATGTCCTCGCCGGACAGCGCCCGCGGCACATGATATTTGAGCTGCTCGGGCGTCGCATAGGCCATCATGGTCGGGATGCACATGCCCAGGCCAATAGCGAACACATTGGGTGGCAGGTGATAGGCACCCGTCTCCTGTTCGAAGATCACCTTCTGCATCGGCGTGCCGCCCATGCCGCCCACGTCCTTGGGCCAAGTGATGGCGGCGTAGCCGCCGGCGGCTTTCTTCGCCTGCCAAGCCTTTGCTTCCTTGACCATCTCGGCTTCGGATGTGGGCTGCGGCCTAGGGTTCTTGTATTCCCCAGCGTTCGCTTCCAGCCAGGCGCGCGCTTCCGCGCGGAATTCTGCTTCTTCAGGTGAGTCTTCGAAATCCATTCTTAAGCGGCCTTTTTCTCGGTCTGGGGCAACGGTCGCAGGTGGATGGGCAGGCCATCTTTCGGCTTCGGGATCGGCATGATCTGGAAATCCGCCACGTACCCGTCGTCCAGCTTGAATTCATACTTCATCAGAAGTTGGTACATAAAGACTTTCATCTGCATGTAAGCAAAATGCAAGCCGATGCACATGTGGGCGCCGCCACCAAACGGCACCCAGGCATATTTGTGCTGCCGGTCTTCTCCCCGTTGGGCAGAGAACCGGTCGGGTTCGAAATTATCCGGATTGGTCCAGAGCGACTCCATCCGGTGGGTGTAGCCCGGGCTGATGTTAACCGGCGTATCGGCCGGAATCTTGAAGCCCTCGAATTCGACCTCGCGGACGGTCCGGCGGGGGATCGAGGGCACAGGCGGGTTCATCCGCAAGGCTTCCTTGAAGCACCATTCGACAATCTGCAGTTCAGCAAGGCTGTCATAGGGAAGTTCATCGGGGCCCAGTCCCAGCGACTGGCATTCATTGCGCGCCTGTTCCTGCCATTCGGGGAATTCGCACAGCTTGTAGATCATGGTGGTGATCGAGCTGGTCAGTGTGTCATGCGCCGCCATCATCAGGAAATCCATGTGATCGATGATGTCGTCGTCAGAGTAACCGTTGCCGTCATCATCGACGGCGTTGCAGAGCAGGGTGAACATATCGTCGCCGTCGCTGCCGCGGCGTACCGGAATCTGCGCGCGGAAATAGTTTTCGATCCACTTGCGGCCGCGCACGCCCTTCCACATTTTCGTGCCGGGAATGGGGGCGCGAATGACGGAGACGGCGGCTTGGACGCTGTCATAGAATGCCGTGTTCAAGCGGTCTGCTTCCGGGCCAAGCTGCATGCCCAGGAACACTGAGGCGGCGGTGTTGAGGGTCAGTTCCTTGATTGCCGGATAGAAATGGAAGTCGCCCTGCGCTTCCCAGTCGTGCAGGCCCTTGTTGATGCCTTCGTTCAGCCGCGCGACATAGTTCTTCATCGCCGATTGCTTGAACGCCACCTGCATGATCCGCCGATGCGCCTTGTGATCGTCGAAGTCGCGCAGCATCAGCCCGTTGGGAAACAGCTTGTCCAGCAGCGGGTCCCAGCCGCCCTTGGAGGAGAAGTTGCGGTCCCGGTCCATCAGAACGAATTCGTTGGCGTCGGGACCCAGCAGGGTCACGGTTTTGCGGCCGAAGGCCGAGGTCCAGTAAACATGACCGTATTTCGAGACCAGCCGGTTGGAAACCTTTTGCGGGTCGCGCAGCAGTTCCAAGGTCATGCCGACGACGGGGGCGCCGGACTCGCCGGGGATATTGCCGATCATACGGTTTTCGCTATGCGTACTGAACAGGGCCATCAAGTGCCTCGCGGGGAAAGGGGTGAGCCGGAGCGGTTCTTCAAGTTACCACTAAGTAACTATCCCGTAAATAGGCAGGGTCCATGAAAGGTCAATCTACTCTCCCGGTGCGGGGACAGGGGACCCTTGCGCGTCACCGCGCATTCGGTCCGCGGTGCGGATCGCCGAGAATAGAAAGGCACTGCCGACGACGGCGCAGACGAGAACCGACAGGCCATTGGTGCTGTAGTTGCCTGTCGTGCTGATAGCGCCGCCCACCAGCGGGGCCAGCGCGCCGCCCAGTGTGATAAAGGCCGGGTGTGCCCCTGTAAGACGCCCTGTCGGGTCGATGCGTGCGAGTGCCCCCAGAACGATCGGCATCATGGCGATGGGCATCATGGCGAAGAAGGGTGCAGACATGTAGAACTGTAGCGGCGTAGAAGCCTGCGACAGCAACATTCCAAAGATGACGACGGCAACGATGATAATCGCTGTTGGTAATAGCGCCTTGTATTTGGTGCCGACATAGCCAGCCACCAGCGGTGCGACGATCCCGACGATGCCGCCGAACATGAAAACCAACCCAACTCTTTCCGGGCTCAGGCCAACCTGTTCTACGCCGACGCTGATAATGAACATGGTGAGTGTGCCGTGCCCGAAGAAGATGATGCCCAGGCCAAGCAATGCGAGCCACCCTGACAGCGGCAATGATGGCGCTGGCGCGTCGCCCGCCGCCGGGGCGGCGACTCTTGGTGGTACCGGCACAAATCGAATGAACAGCAAAGCCAGGCCGGCACAGCATAGGTACACGAAGTAAAGACCATCGACCGTACTGAGGCCCAGACCTTCATGGCCAAGGTCATAGGTCGAAAGCTCCAGTGTATGGAGTTTCAATGCCTGCGGCAGAATCAGCGACAGCGCCATGCCCATCACGCCGACGGCACTGTTGATGACGCCGAAGGTCGCTTCGGGGGTCCGGCTGCGCCCCGCCGTCGACATCACGGTCGCGACCATTGCGCCGGCAAACAGACCGACCATGCCACGCACCACATAGAGGAACTCGATGGACGGTGCCCAGATGGTGGCGACGTTGAGTGCGATAACGGCTGATACGCCGATCACATAGACCCGCCTTGGATTCAGCCTTGGCGCAATCTGGGCAAAAATCAACGAACTGACCGCGACGCCGCCCATCTCAATTGTCGCAACCAGCCCCGCTACCGTATTTGATACGACAAAGGCATCGACAATACCGGTAATGTTGAACGGCATGGCGATAGCCGCTGCAAAAGAGAGCAGCATCATCGCGGTCAGGGCCGCCAGCTTAAAGCCGGTAATATCTATGCGGCCGTCATCGGCAGGCGTTGTTGACACGCGGGCGCTCTCCCCAAGCTGGTTTTACGGCGTATACGAGCCGAGGACGCTAGCATGGCCCCGGCTAGGGCCATAAACAAAAAGGAGACGAGCGTTGCCCGTCGCTCTAATCCGTATCGAAGAGCTGTGACCTGACGTCTGCCACGGCTGCCGGGGTGATCGCACCGCCTTCACCGAATTGGACCCTGACATAGGTCAACAGCGCAGCAAGATCGGCATTGCTCAGAAAGTCGTAGCCCGGCATGGCGTTGGCCCAGTCGCCCGGCGCGTCGCCGCTGCCTAGCATGGTGTAGGCCACCAGCGTATCCGGGTAACCGGTCACGATCTCGCTGCCACTGATCGGCGGCTGCATCCGGGGCACGCCCTTGCCATTGGCCTGATGACAGGTCAGGCAATGGGTCTGGTAGAGCGCTGCACCATCAGCCTTGTCCTCGGCACAAGCGGGCAGGGCGATGAGAGCCATTAGAAGGGCGAGACTACTCGCCTTCATAGGTGACGCGCCAGATACGGCCTTTTACTGTGTCACCGATATAGAGCGCACCATCAGGGCCGACGCCGACTCCGCTGGGCCGGTGCACCGCGTCTGTCGGGCTCTCCAGCACCTCGGCACCCTTGAAGCTGTCGGCAAAGGTGTGCCAGTCCCCGGTTGGCGCGCCGTCTTCAAACGGCACGAACGCGATCTGGTAGCCGCCCTGGGGCAGCGGGGCGCGGTTCCAGGAGCCGTGGAAAGCGACGAACGCGCCGCCTCGGAAGGCTTCAGGGAAGGCATCGCCCGTATAGAACACCATATCATTGGGCGCCCAATGGCCGGGGAAGGCAATAAGCGGGTCCTGGAAGTCCGGATTGTCGGACACAGTCTGGCCGTCACCGCCATATTCCGGGCTCACCATGCGCTTGCCTTCGATGCCGTTCCAATAGGTATAGGGCCAGCCCATGTTGCTGCCCTTGACGACCTTGTGGAATTCCTCGGCGGGCAGTTCGGCATTATCCTCAGCGGTATAGAAATCCGGCCACAGGGTGTCGAGCTGGTCGCGGCCATGCATGGTCATGAACAGGGCGTCTGCGCCAGGGTGCCAGTCGATGGCCATGCCGTGGCGCAGCCCGGTGGCATGGCGTTCGCCGTCACGCTGGACATGAGGGATCGATTCCAGATCGAATTTCCAGATTGTGCCGGTCCGTTCCAGTTCGTCGCAGGGCTGGCGTCCGGGCGCACCGGGCGTCCGCTGCGGTTGCTGGCAGGCGTTGGAGGGCGCGCCTGCATTGACATAGATGTTGCCGTCGCCGTCAAACGCGATGGTCTTGGAGGCATGGCCGCGCTGCGCGGGAAAATCGCCGACGACAAGTTCGCTGGCTGCTTCAGGTGCCATACCGTCTTCGGGAAACTCGAAGCGCACCACTTCGGTGTCTGTCGCGAAATAGAGCATGTCATCGTGGATCGCGATGCCGGTGCCTTCCACGTCGCCGAAGCGAATTTGCTCGTCGGCTACGCCGTCGCCGTCGCTGTCGCGCAGCGCCACGATGCCAGTGCCGTCCACCTGTTGCGCAAGCGCTACATAGACATCGCCGTTGTCCCGCACCGCGATGTGCCGGGCAATGCCCACATCGTCGGCGAAGACGGTCGCGGTAAACCCGGCGGGCAGGCGGATGCCGGTTTCGGGATCAGCCGCCGCGTCCGGGTCCACCGCCAAAGGCTGGGCCGCGACGCCGGTGCTGAATGCCAGCCCAAGGGCAAGGGCGGGGGTGATAAAGCGATGCATTTGAAGGCGCATGGTCGTACTCCTGAATTCCGTTTCGACAGACTTATAGCGCGGCGACCCTGTTGCAAGGGACAGGTTATTCGGCAGCCAGTCGCAGCAGGTATTTGTGTTCGCCGTCGAGCACCAGCTCTCCATCCTGATTGTGCAGGGTGGTGCGCAGTGTGACCACGCCGGTGGTGCGCTGTTTCTTAAGGTCGGTCACAACTGCCAGCGGATAGAGCGTGTCGCCGGGAAACACGCCTTTGAGAAACCGGCTCGACTGTTCGATGAAGCCGATCAATGCGGGCCCCACCACATGCGGGAAAAGGCCTGCGCCGACGGCGGTGACGCTCAACACCTGAAAGCCATGTGCCAGCAGATCCTTGTGATTCTGGGCTTTACAATACTCCCGGTCGTAGTGGATCGGGTGGTTGTCGCCCGAGACGGCCTGGAACGCAGAGAAATGCGCCTCGGTCACCGTGCGGGGCGGGTTGGGAAACCGTTGGCCGATCTCCAGTCCTTCAAAGCCGGTGATCTCGACCAGCGCATAACCGTCCCTGTCGAACCCATCCGCCACCCGGCTATTCCACGACAGTGAATTTGTCGCGGGCGATCACCTGATGCTGCAGCCCGGTGACATAGCGGGCTTCGTATTCGCCCGGCCCGGCGCTGATCGGATAGTCGGTTACGGTGCCTTCCTTCCCGTCTGCTGCGGCGGCAAACCCATATCGTATCGTCGTGCTCCACATCTTTGAATCCGGGGTGTCCGCGCTGACCACCACAATCCGATCGCCGCTGAATCCGTCTCCGGAATACTTCACCACAAAGCTCTCGCCGGCTTTCACCGTATCCGGTGCATCGACCATTGCCTCGGCCTGCGTGATTGTGATCGGTATGCGGGCCAGAATCTTGGCGCCGGGTTGCAGGAAGTAAGCGAGTTCGTACTCACCGGGAATGGCCGGCACACGGATGCCTGCGGGCCGCCGGGGTTCGCCCCGGTCCGCCAGCCGGTCCCGGGAATCCCGGTTGGGCTTCTCCGCGCCCGGTTCGATGACGGAAATGAAGTCGTCCTCCCAGCCGTCCGGGCCTTCCCAAACGACGTCAATGGTGGAGCCACCCACCGCTGTCGCCGGGGCCGAGAGGCTGGCTTCCACTGCGGTGACCTTAAGGGGTGCTGACGCTTGAACAACCTGCTGCATGCCCGGATAGAGCGTGTAGCCATTGGCGAGAATATAGCGAACCTCGTAGTCGCCGGGGGTTGCGGGTGTGGTCAGCGTCGCTGGCTGGCCTTCTTTGAGCCGCGCGGTCGAGCCATTTTGAAAAATCTTTTCGCTACCGGCCTCGATCAGGGTGACGAAATCGCCGTCGGTCAACGGGCCATCCCATTCAACATCGAACGCCGTGGCCGCTGGCACTTCCTCGGGAATGGACAGGGTATAGTCGCTGTCTGTCACGGTGATCGGCCGGCGGGCCAGGATCACTCTGGGATCGTTGAGGATATAGCGCACTTCGTAGTCGCCCGCGACGGACGGGCCGCCAATGGCGGTTGTGGCGAGATCGTTCATGTCGAAATCCCCGTCACCGTCGGTATCGAGGGCGGCTTTATCCCTGGCAGCTTTCTCATAGGCCGCCCGCGCCTTCGCGCCGGCTGCGAAATAAATCAGTTCCCGCGGACTATCGTCCAAACGGTTGACGGCGATGGTCGTGCCCAGATCGTCGGGCCCAGACCAGGTGACGTCGAAGCCGACGCCTTCGGCTGTTGCCACAGGTGCGTCGAGCGTCAAAGGCAAGGCCAGATCAACCGGTATAGTCATGACCTTCGGCTGTTGTGGGTTAACGGTGAAGTCCGCCATGCCTGTCTTTTCGCCGCCATGCGCCCAGCCAGTCCAAACGACTGTGACGCTATAGTCGCCCGGCAGCACCTCCGTCTCGACAGCACCGGCGTCTTCAGCGGTGAACACCGGATCACCGCCTTCGGCAGGCAAGACTGTCCAGTTCAAATTCGATTGAATCAACGGCCCGCCATTGAGGATTGTGGCCTTCAGCGCCAGCGTCGATGGCACCGATTCAGATTCGGCCTCTGAAGGTTCGGCTTCGCCCTGGGTCAGGGCGACTTGCGCCAGCGCGTCGGTCAGCTCCTCGGCGTTATCGGCGGCCAGGAATACGCCGCCGGTTTCCTCGGCGATGCATTGAAGGCCGGTGCGTTCTTCTTCAGTAACGTCGAAGCCGACGACGTGCACTGTGAAGTCCAGGCCGTTTTCTTCCAGCATGCGGCCCAGTTCGCAGGGGTCGACGTCGCAAGTTTCCTTGCCGTCGGACACCAGAATGACGGTCGATTTATTCCTGGTGTAGTTAAGGTCTTCGGCGGCATGCAGCACCGAGGAGGACAGCGGCGTTTTCCCGGTGGGCGACAGGGCCCGGACCTGATCGATCAGCTTGGCGCGCTCTGCGCCCACGTCCGCCAGGGTCTCTATATCCTTGCAGTCACCTTTCTTGCGGTGCCCATAGGCAACAAGGCCCAGGCGCCGCTCTTCCGGGATCGACCGGATCAGCCCTTCCATCACGTCTTTGGCGATGACGATCTTGTTGACGCCGTCGATCTGCCCCCACATCGAACCGGACGCATCCATGATGAGGATTGTGTCTTCCGGTCCAGCCGATGCGTCCTGGGCCGATACGTCTTGAGCCGAAGCGGCGCCTGCGCCCATGGCCAGCGACATGGCAAAAGCGATTGATCGAAACATTATCGTCCTCCCTGAACTTCGCGGCGCTCTTATAGCATCTGGAGTTAGGGTGCCGGTAGCGTGCCGTCCACCTGCGCCCAATCGAGGGTTCTGCTATGTTGCAGCCAGCAATGGCAGCTGGGCTGAAGGAAACAGCGGAGATGAAGAAAGTGATCCTCTATGGACTTCCGGCCATCGCCGTGATTTTGGTTGGGGCTTATGCCTATCTTTGGGCGCCCGATATGCCTGCCGCCGAAGCAGAGGCCAAATACGCCAACGATGCCTCGCAATTCATCACGTTGCCGGATGGCGCGCGAATCCATTACCGCGATCAAGGCAGATGGAACGGGCACCCCATCGTGCTGGTCCATGGTGCCAATGCGTCGCTGCACACCTGGGAGCCCTGGGTTGTTCTGCTGGGAGACCAGTTTCGGGTCATCACGCTCGATCTTCAGGGTCACGGGCTCACGGGGCCGATCCCCAGCGAGGACTACACCACGGGAGGCATGGCCGATCTGCTGGACCGTTTCGTTGAGGCCATCGGGCTGGAGCGCTTTGCTCTAGGCGGTAGTTCGATGGGCGGCAATATCGCCTGGGTCTACGCTATCGATCATCCGGCCAAGCTGGATGCCTTGATTCTGGTCGGGTCCGCCGGGTTGCAGCCCCCGCGCGAGGGAGAGAGCGCCGAAGAGGGGTCGACACCGTTATTCATAAAGCTCCTGACCTCGCCGCTTGGCCGCAAGCTGGGCGCCAATGTGTCACCCCGGCCGCTGGTTAGAGGTGGGGTGGAGGCGATGTTCGTCGATCAGTCGCTGATCAATGACGCGATGGTCGATCGCTATGTCGACCTTAACCTGCGCGAAGGCAACCGCGCCGCGACGCTGAAGCGGTCGGCGAACCCCTGGCCCGATAGCGCGGATTATCAGGCGCGGCTGGGTGAGATCACCACCCCGACCTTGGTCTTGCACGGTCTCGGCGACGTTCTGGTCCCACCTGCGGTTGGCGAAGCGCTGGCGGCGCGGATTCCTGATGCGACGCTCATTCTTTACGAGAGTGTCGGGCATATTCCGATGGAGGAAGTGGCCGAGCAAAGCGCGGCTGACCTGCGCACATTTATGGACAATGTTCTCGGCCCGAACGGCCGCTTGAAACCCGGCGCTTAAGCCGCCTGGGGCAGGGGACTCAACGGATCCTGTTCATAGCCCTGAACGCCTGCCTCCCGCATGATGGCGACAGCCCGTTCATAGGCGATCGGGCGCTGCCGTCCGATCAGCGTGCGAACTTCCTCAATCGGCCGTGGCAGCATCGCTTCCCAGTCCAGCGCGGCCAGCCATGCCGTTTCCCGGCCAAGGCGGAAGCCCTCGCGTACCGCTTCGTCCACCGGAACGCCGGGCAGCACCTTGCGTGACTTGCGCAGGCCCATCCAGATGATGAAACGCACACCGCGATTGCGCAGTTGCGCATAGGTGAAGGCCAACAGGCTCAACTCGCCAATTTCGTCGCGGCCATAGCCGTTCAGGACATGCCAAAGGTCATGGCTATCCCGGACCCGGCGGCGCAACAGGTTTTCATCGGCGGTGAACCCTTCGCCCTGGCCAGCCCCTTCGCGGCTGGCATCGACCAATCCATCTGCCGTCAGGTTTTCCGCACCGACAAAATCCAGATAGGCGCGGCCCAGGCTGCCTGCGGGCATGGCCGCCAGCGCGTCCCGGTCGGCAAGCGCATGCAAGATCTCCCGGCGGTCGTGCAGCACCTGCGCCCCCACCTCGGTTTGCGCAAAACGTTTCAGATTTCGCTTCAGTTCGCCGCCGCCCAGGGCGCTGATGATCTTGAACACCTGCACGGTGTCTTCCTTGTCAGCGAGCAGTTTCTGCATTGCCTTCCAGGCGACGAGCGGCTGCATGCGACGGCGGGAGGTTGCCTGAGGATTATCCATGATGGTTCCCGAACATGACCAAGAACCGAAACGATATCACGTTCAGTTTCCTATTACCATACGGTAACATATAGCGATATGGTCACCGGTAGTAAGCCGCTAAACGCTTTGCGATCAGGGTCCGCCGGCCTATATCCAGAATGTAGTGATTGTTCCGATTTAGAAGGCCAAAGCGTTGGGGTGCCAATTTCTGAAATCGTCAAATCGGATGTTGACCGTCATTGGTCTGACGGTGCTGCTCGGTGCGTGTGCCTATTACCCCGATGAATATGGTGGCAGTCACTACACCGTCAGCGCGGGCTACTATCAGGGCGGGGGCGGGTACCATCACCCCGGCTACTTCTATCATCCACGCTATTACTTCAGCGGTTACCCAGGGCATTTTTTTTATGTGCCCTATTACCGGCACCACCGCTATTACGCGCATCGGCGTCACTGGGACCGCTATCATGACTATTATTGGCGGCCCTACCATGATGACCGTTACGCTAAGCATCATCGCTACCGGAACCTGAACAAGGCTGAGCGGCGGGCCGCGAAGCGCGCCTACAAGGAAGACAAGAGGGAGTACAAAGCCGGCAAGCGGGCCCGCAAGTCGGACAGGCGAGCCGCTAAAGCTGAGCGGAAGGCCGCGCGGCGGGAAACCAAGCGGTCTTATCGCGATCAGAACAAGAGTTATAGAGGCACGGGCACCCAGAACAGCTCGACCAGCAGTTCTTCCTCAGGCGGTTACAACAAGTCGAACCGCCAGTACAAAGGGTCATCCTCAGGATACTCAAAGTCGGGCTACTCAAAGCCAAACTATCGCGGCACGCAGCGCGGGTCCGGCTATCAGGGCCGGTCGGGTAAGAGCCGCTAGAGTCTCGTCCGGTCGCTGGCAATCGCCCGGCGATCCAACGAACTGGATAAAGCTTGCTCCGGTTTGACCTAGGGCTGGCCGAGCGTCGTGAAAAGTTCCTTGCCGTCCCACGCATCCGCCGTCGCTTTAACCGCGGCATAGAGCCCGCGTACGCCCGGGTGGTCCTGATAAAGCTCAATCATATGGCCCAGCGCGGGACGCGTATCGACGTAGCAGAGGAATGTGTCCTCCCCGGTCTGGAACTCGTTGGCGACGGGGTAGCCTGCCGCTTCGAACTTGGCTTTTTCCGCGTCATAATCTTTGCAGAATACGGCGGTGTGGTGGAAGCCTTCTTCGCCCTTGGCGAACATGTCGCGGTAGCAGCTTGGTCCGTCGGAGTGTTGTTCGATGAACTCGATGTTCAGATCGCCGGACTGGCAGAAGGCTGCCGACATATGGTGTTCGACAACCTCGCCCCGGTACCAGACCTTGACCAGGGGAATGTTCTCCACCAGCACAAACGGTCCGACACCATAGACACTGTGATAGCGCTCACAGGCCTCGCGCAGATTGTTGACGAAATAGGCGTTCTGAATGACCGCGGTGCGGTCGAGTAGCGGTGCCATTTGGCTGTCTCCCCGGTGAAGCTTAGATGATTGACACCTATACTAGTCAGCCGCAACGTCGAGCAAAAGCCGCAATACGGTTTAGATGAGGGTTAATGTTTCCGCTCTATGACGACAACCCGCACGGTCAACGGCCCTGGGTCACCTATTGTCTGATCGGTATCTGTGTCGTCGTCTTCCTGATGCAGACCGGCCAGGGGGCTCGTACCGCGCAGGAAATGGTGATCGCTTTCGGCTTTATTCCGGCCCGGGTTTTCACGCCGGCTGACCTGCCGCCCGAGTTCGCGATCATTCCCGGGTGGGCCACGCTGATCAGCTCCATGTTCATGCATGGGGGCTGGATGCATCTGGGCGGCAATATGCTTTACCTGTGGATCTTCGGCGACAATGTCGAGGTGGCCATGGGTCGGTTGCGGTTTCTGGCGTTTTATCTTTTGACCGGCATCGCAGCGGCGCTATGCCATGCGGTGCTCGATCCCGGGTCGCGCATTCCGCTGGTCGGCGCCAGCGGCGCGATTTCCGGCGTGCTGGGCGCCTATATTCTGCTGTTTCCGCGTGCCAGCGTGCAGGTCCTGATGTTCCCGCTCGGTTTTGTCAGTGTTCCGGCCGTGATCGTGCTGGCGGTCTGGTTTGGGCTGCAGCTGTTCAACGGATTTGGCAGCGACAGCTCCGGTGGCGGCGTGGCTTTCTGGGCGCATGTTGGCGGGTTTATCGCCGGTGTCGTTCTCGTAACACTTTTCAAGAAGCGCGACGTACGTCTGTTTGCGCGCGGCCACCACAAACCATTTGAGATCGAACGGCGAGGACCCAAAGATGGCCCCTGGGGCCCACGACCGGATTAGGTGAAAACATGCCGTCTAGCAGAAACCGTCTGGTGATCATGGGAGCGGGGGGCCGCGATTTCCACAATTTCAACATGGTCTGTCGCAGCGATCCCTCGGTCGAGGTTGTTGCGTTTACCGCGACGCAGATTCCCGGGATCGATAACCGGCGCTATCCGGCGTCGTTGGCCGGACCGCTCTATCCGGACGGAATTCCGATCCTGGCCGAAGACGGTCTTGAAGAGCTCTGCCGGCGCGAGGGCGTGCAGCAGATCGTCTTCGCCTATAGCGACGTGACCGCAGAGCACGTCATGGCGCAGGCCGCCAGAGCGAACGCGTTGGGCTGCGATTTCATATTGCTTGGTCCGGAGGCGACCATGCTGTCCACCCTCAAGCCTGTTATCGCGGTATCGGCGGTGCGAACAGGCTGCGGCAAGTCGCAGACGGCGCGTTACATCGCTGCATGGCTGCGCGATCAGGGCCTGAAAGCCGGTGTTCTGCGCCACCCCATGCCCTATGGCGATCTTGGCCGCCAGGCCGTGCAGCGCTTCGCGTCCCGACAGGATCTGGCTGACGCGGACTGCACGATCGAGGAACGCGAGGAATACGAACCCTATATCGAAGCCGGCGGGACAATATTTGCCGGGGTTGACTACGCGAAAATCCTTAATGAAGCGGAACGCGAGGCAGACATCGTCGTCTGGGACGGCGGCAACAATGACTTTCCGTTTCTGAGGCCGGACCTGCACCTTGTTGTCGTGGACGCACTGAGACCAACGCACATCACCGGCTATTATCCGGGCGAGGCCACATTGCGGATGGCCGACGCCGTGATTATCAACAAGGTCGATGCGGCGCCGCCAGATCAGGTCGAGGCGCTGGAAGCGGCGTTGGAGAAGATGTTGCCTTCACTACCCCTGATCCAAGCGGCATCGCCGGTTCGGTTAGAAACCGCGGACCCGCTTTCGGGCAAAAAGGTTATTGTGGTCGACGATGGTCCCACGATCACCCATGGCGGCATGCCCTTCGGGGCCGGATACACCGCAGCCCGGGCCGCAGGTGCGGAGATCGTCGACCCGAAACCTTATGCTGCACCGGAAATTGCCGCTGTCTACGACCGTTATCCGCATATCGGTGCTGTGCTGCCTGCCGTGGGGTACTTTCCCGCTCAGCTGACGGCTTTGGAGGCTACGATCCGGGCGGCATCGCCTGACGCGGTCGTCTCAGGGACGCCGATTGATCTAGCGGGTGTTTTGGATGTTGATGCCCCTGTCATCAGGGCGCGCTACGGCTATGCCGATGCGGGCCCGCTTCGGCTGGCGACTCTCCTGGAGAAATTCATTGTACAGGCAGAACGGGCGCGGCCCTGATCACGCGTCAGGTTCGATCCATTCGGCGACCATGTCGCAAGCCTGCCGTGAGTGGACCTGTGGGTGGTGATAGCGCAGAACACGCACAGCGGCATGGAACGCGTCTCTATCCACAACGCCGCTTTCGCGCAGTTCACCATAGGCTCGCAGCGCGGCACTACGCCCCGCCGCATTGCTCTGATCGAACATTTGACCCTGCATCAGGATTGGCTCTTGCTGATTGTTTCTCTCCAGCGTCGATTTAGCCCGGGGCCGAGACCACTGCCATTGATTCAGGTCAAGGCGGCCCTGCAAACAGATTTCATTCACCGTCGGCTGAAAGTGCTTTAGCTTGTCGGCACATGATTTGGAGAAAAGATGTGCGAGGCATAGCGTTATTGGGCGCAGTGGCTTTTATCGCGACCGCCTGGACCGGGGCGTTGGCCCAGCCGTTTTCGGAAGGTGACATCAAGGCGAAAGTCGCCCAGGTCGAGGCCCGGGTCATCGCATGGCGCCGCGACATTCACCAGAATCCGGAGCTGGGCAACCGGGAGTTTCGCACCGCTAAGCTTGTCGCGGACCATCTACGTGCCCTTGGTCTGGATGAGGTCCGCACTGGCGTTGCCCATACCGGTGTGGTCGGGGTCTTGCGCGGCGGCAAGCCCGGTCCGGTGGTCGCGCTGCGCGCGGATATGGATGCGCTGCCGGTCACTGAACCGGTTGGCCTGCCGTTCCGGTCCACGGTCACCACGACTTATAACGGCGTTGATGTCGGCGTTATGCACGCCTGCGGCCATGATGCGCACACTGCTATCCTGATGGGCGCCGCTGAAGTGCTCACAGGCATGCGCGATCAGCTTGCGGGCACGGTGCTTTTCCTGTTCCAGCCCGCCGAGGAAGGCCCGCCACGGGGCGAAGAAGGGGGCGCCAGGCTGATGTTGAAGGAAGGCGCTTTTGCCAACCCCAAGCCGGACGCTGTTTTCGGGCTGCACACCTGGCCGGCGCCGCCGGGTCTGATCAGCCTGAAGTCCGGCGCCTCGATGGCGGGATCTGATCGTCTCTATATTTCCGTCTATGGCCGTCAGACCCATGGGGCGATGCCATCCCGCGGGATCGACCCCATCACGGTGGCCGCACAGATTATTCTGGGGCTGCAGACCCTGGTGACGCGCCAAATGGATGCCTCGGCATCGCCGGCGGTGATCTCGATTGGCAAGGTGACCGGTGGTGTGCGCCACAACATCATTCCCGATCAGGTCGATCTGGTGGGGACCATCCGGCATCTGGATCCGGCCAGCCACGAGAAGCTCCTGGCGGGTATCCGCGAGACCGCCATGGGCATTGCCAAAGTGTCCGGGGCCACGGCGGACGTACGGATAGAGACCTATGCACCCCCGGTTTTCAACGATCATGCGCTGGCAGAGCAGATGGCGCCAACCCTGAAGCGTGTCGCGGGGGACGCTGGCCTGCTGCGCAACGCGCCGGCGACCATGGGGGCGGAAGATTTCGCGTACTTCCAGCGTGAGGTGCCCGGGCTTTACTTCCATCTGGGGATCAACCGGCAGGGCGTGCCCCTGGGGGCGGCGGCGCCCAACCACTCGCCCAATTTCTTCATCAATGAAGACGCACTGAAAATCGGCGTAGAGGCGATGGTCTCGCTGACGCTGGATTACATGGCCGCGCAATAGGCAAAGAAAAAGCCCCGGCCCGAAGGCCGGGGCATCTGGAACGGCACCCAGCACGGGAAGCGTCAGGTCGAAATGTACCGCTCCAAATTTCGGTGCAGGTCGCGGACGCGGCTTTCCTGATAGTCGCCCAGCGACAGAGCGCCTTTGCCCATCATGGTGGCGTGAAGGCCTTCCTGCACATAAGGGATGTTTGACATGTCCTGATCGAAGACCGCACCCAGGCCACCCAGTTCTGGGGCATCGGCCCAGTCTTCATCGTCGGACATCTCGTGAACCGGCACCGGCGCCGGGCGCGGCTTGTCCGGGGCGCAGCGATGCAGGATCATGATCTCGACAATCGCTGATTCCGGGTTCTGCCCGTCGGGCCGGAACCGGTAGATGATGTTGGGACTGAAGCCGCCCCAGGGGAAGAAGTTCGGGAACACGAAATATTGAATCGCGTCCAGCATCTCGCTGTCTGACTTGTCGGCGTGGTCGACTCCTGTCAGTTCGGTACAGCGTTGCCGGGCCACCTCGGCCATGAAGGTCCGGGCCGACATGCCTTCGGGGACCTCCAGCTTGCCCACCGCGCCGACCTGGCGCCCTTGCGTGTTGGTCATGGCATCCACCGTATCCTGATCCGAACAGTCGGTCAGGTGCGGGCTGGGCACGCCCATGGTCGTGATCATGCGGTTGAAGTGCTGGCCGTCGAAATTGTCATATTGGGTGTTGGCATCAGCGCAGTGCGGCATGATTTGCGGGTGCGTGTCGATCACGTGATAGCTCTCGATAAACGCTTCGGCGCAGACCTTCCAATTGGCGGCCATCCGCTTCTTGACGTGGACGGCCTTGTAGCAGTCTTCCAGCTTCCACTGCTCGAAATGCTGGACCAGGTCGCCCAGATAGTTTTCCAGCGGCTCGCAATCCGGATCAGGATTAATGAACACAAATCCGCCCCAGGTGCCGACCCTGGCTTCCGGCAGGCGGCCGTTCTCTTCATTGATATGCGGGAAGTCCCAGCGGCAGGGAATCTCGGTGATTTCGCCTGATACGTCCCAGGTCCAGCCGTGATAGGGGCAGCGGAACGCGGTGCTTGAACCGTCTTCGGTGCGCAGCTTGCGGCCCCGGTGCAGGCAGGCGTTTACGAACGCCTTGATCTCGCCCGGCGCGGTCCGGGTGACGATGTAGGACATGCCCACATTGTCATAGACGACATGATCACCGGTTTCGGGAATGTCCTCTTCCCGGCAGGCCATCTGCCAGACTTTTTTCCAGACCTTTTCGACTTCCTGATTGTGCCAGTCCTGTGAGAAATAGCGCTCGGCGGGAATATCGTCAGAGCCGACATAGGTATAGCCCTGCTCCCGCAGAACCCCGGGAATCTCACGCGTGTCACGGTCCAGAATGTCCTGCGTCGACGGCCCGTCGCAGCGGGCTTCACCCTGCTTTAGCCCTTTCGGGTATTCGATGTTCATCGCTTCCCTCGTTCCTCAACGATCTGGGAAGCGATTCTGCACCCGTGCTGGTTTCAAGCATTGATCGAGGTCAACGCCTCTTTAAGCAGCGCCTAATGTGCTGCCGCGGTACTTCATGATGTCTTCAGCGGTGATCTTCGATCCGGCTGCGATCCCCGCCGCCTGAATGCTTTCTTCCATCATGGGTGCGGCATCAAAATAGTCGGCGCTATAGGTGATCCAGCCATCGGTCACCTTGCGCACGCTGGCGCCCCTTGTCATGAAGACTTCCGTACCGTCCGGCTGTACCGCCATCTGTTCCCATTCCTGCACGGAAACGTCGCCATCGATGACAAGCGGGCCCATCGGCTTGAACCGGATATTGCCCAGTTTGCCCATGATGTCGGTCAGCCAGGCCCGAATGTCCGCCTGGCCTTTGAAGTCGCCGAAAATCGGGTCGATATAGATCGATTCTGTCGGGTGCATCAGGTCGCACTGCAGGTCGAAGTCCTCGCCATAGACCGGGCTGTGGATCAGGGCGTGAATGTCCGCTGACGACAGGCCACTCGGCTCGGATTTGGGGCCGGAAACGCGGCTGGCGATCCAGGCTTCAGCCTCCGCTGATATTGCCGGAAAGGTAACGGGCCCGTCATATTCAGGGACGCCTTCGCGCGGCCAGTCCGGTATCGGCGCGGGCGCGTCTGCATTCGGGTCCGGCGGCGGTGCGGCCGCCATGGCGCCGGGCATGCGGAAGGTGTTGGTGTCATAATAATCGGCCGCGTGGGTAATCCAGCCGTCCCGGAACCAGCGCACGCTGATACCCCGCGACAGAGGGAGCCTTTGATCACCCATTTCGGCAACCATGATCCATTCATCGACGCTGGTGCCGCCCATGCCATCGTCCAGAAAGACCGGTTCTGCCGTAGGCTCGAATTTGATGAAGGAGATTTCCTGCATGACCGGGATCAACCAGCCGCGAATGTTCTTCTGGCCATGCTGTGGGCCATAGATGGCATCGAAGTAAACCGAATTCTCCGGGTGCATGAAGTCGGCCATCACTTCCAGGCCGCGTTCTTCCACCCGCTTGTCGAGCAGCACCTCGGGGATATCGCTGTGGGCAAGCCCGGACGGCGTCTCGTTCAGCCGGTCAATATCGATCGGCGCGCCGGTCCGCTCCGCAAGATAACTCTCTACATAGTCGTCGATGGTGGTCAAAACTCTCTCCCCGTTTAACGCAGTTTGTGCTGCAGGATTTACACTGTAAGACGACATAGTGCAATTGCCGGGATTCTTCGATTGTGGGGCGCGGGGCCGGTTCGTACACTAACCCGAATTGAGGGAGTCGTACGAGTATGTCAAAAGCCGTCATCTGGGTGGGCGCGATCGTTTTTGCAGGGTTCCTGGTCTGGGGGTTCCTGAGTGGTCAGCCTTTCAGGCTCAGCACTTTTACCCAGGACCCATGGATCATCGTTGTCGTCGCGGATCTTTATCTGGGGTTCATTCTGATGGCGGTCGTGATCGCAGTTGTCGAGGGGTCCGTCGTCAAGGCCGCGCCGTGGATTATCGCGCTGATGATCGCCGGCAATCTCGTCGCGGCTGTCTATCTGCTGCTTCACTTCGCGCGCCTTTCGGCGCCGTTTTCAGCCTTTAGGGAGGATTCGTGATGGATGCCGCAGGCAAGGTCGCGATTGTTACAGGGTCAGCCACGGGCGTCGGGGCAGAGGTCGCGCGCCAATTGGCGGAGCGCGGCTGTAATGTCGTGATCAACTACACAAAGAGCGAGGCCGAGGCGAAGGAAGCGGCTGCTGCGTGCGAAGCCCTGGGCGTGCAAGTGCATCTATGTCAGGCCGATGTCTCCAAGGATGAAGACTGTCGCCGCATGGCGCAGGAAGCACTCGATAAATGGGGCCGCATTGATGTGCTGGTTAACAATGCGGGCACCTCCAAATTTGTCGCGCATGACGATCTGGAAGGGCTGACGGCGGACGATTTTCAGTGGATCTATGCGGTCAACGTCATCGGGCCCTATCAGATGACCCGGGCTGTGACGCCGGCCATGAAGGCGCAAGGCAAGGGCTCTGTCGTGATGGTGTCGTCGATTGCGGGCCTTCAGGGCATCGGCAGCTCGATTGCCTATGCCGCCTCCAAAGGCGCGCTCAATACCATGACCAAATCGCTGGCCAGGGCGCTGGGGCCGGAGATTCGCGTTAACACCGTCTGCCCCGGCTTCATTGATACACGCTGGCTGCGTGGCGGCCTGGGCGAAGAACGGTTTGAAGCGCTGAAAGAAGGCGTCAAGCGCAGCACCGCGCTCAATGCCGCCAGCACACCGGTGGAAGTCGCGGAACCGATCCTCTATTTCGCGTTGGGGGCACAGCACACGACCGGCGATATCATCATCATCGATGCGGGCACTCATCTGGGTCCGCCCAACCGGCTGCAGCGCACTTGACCAGGGCGCTGCGCATAGCCCTGCTGCCGCTCTTCGCGGCGGGGCTGTTCGCGTGTTCGGCGGAGCCGGACGACACCCTGATTCCAGCGACGCATGAGGCGCTGGCGGCAGTCGAATTGCCCCCGGTTCTGTCGCGTGATGCGTTGTTTGGCGAACGCGCGATCCCTTATGGCTGGCGTCTGTCGGCAGAAGGAGACCGGCTGGCCTGGGTCGAACCGGGGCAGGGGGAAGCCAGCGTCTTGAAGGTCGAAGACCTGGTCACCGGTGCGCAAAAGAAAGTCGCACTGGCGATCCAGCCTGACGATCTGGGCTGGGCACCCGGCGGCACCCAGATGCTGCTGGTCGCGGATACTGATGGCAACCAGACCTATCAGAGCCTCATCCTAGATCTTGAACAGCCCGACGCGCCGCTGGTGAATCTGGCTGCCGCTCCTGATGTGTCGCTGCGGCTTGAACAATTTGTCGGTGACGACGTGCTGGTCAGCCATAACAGGCGGACGTCGCAGCTGATGGATGTCTATCGCCGCAACCTAAAGACCGGGGAGGAAGCATTGCTTGCCGAGAATCCGGGAACCGTGCGTGACTGGCATGCGGTCCGGGACGAGGGGCTGTTTGCACGCACCAGGAGCCTTGCCGGTGGGGCCCGGGCAGTCGATGTGCTGGACGGGCAGGTTTGGGCACCAAGGGCTGAAATCGCTGTCGAGGAGACGTTCGATTTCGTTGGCCGGCAGATTGACGAAGGGTCTGTTCTGGCGCTGTCCAACCGGGGGCGCGACAAGGTCGCGCTGGTCCGCTTCGATCTGTCCACGGGCGATGAGCACGTGGTGCATGCCGATCCGGATGCAGACATCGAAGGCGTCTGGCATGTAGGGGCCGATGCGCGGCCTCTGCTCGCCAAGACCTATTTGGGCCGGACCTCCAGTCATTTTTTCGATCCGGCGCTGGCTGAAGAGTTCAGGGGGCTGACCGAAGGTGATCCGCGCGCGACGGTGGGCATTGAAGACATGGATGTCGACGCCCGGATGATGGTCGTCAAAGTGACATCCGATCAGGGTCGCTATGATGTCTGGCTGATCGATCGGAAGGGCGGCGGTCATCGTCTGTTGTATAAAGACCCGCGAGGTCAGCAGGGCGGACGTTTCGCTGCGACTGAACCGTTTTCCTACCAAGCAAGCGACGGGCTCGAAATCCACGGCTACATCACGCGGCCGCCGGGCAGCGAGGGGAAGCGCCTGCCAGCGATTGTCTGGGTCCATGGCGGTCCATTCACGCGGACATATTGGGGCTTCGATCCGATGGCGCAGTTCCTCGCCAATCGCGGCTATGTGGTGATCGACGTCAACTATCGCGGTTCGAGCGGTTACGGCAAAGCCTTCATGGCTGCTGCTGAAGGCGAGTTTGCACGCAAGATGCATCAGGATCTGGTCGATGCGGTCGACTGGGCGGATGACGCCGGTCTGATTGACCCGAACCGGGTCGCCATTGGCGGCGCCAGCTATGGGGGCTGGGCGGCGTTGGTGGGCCTGGCCCAATCCTCAGACAGATTTGTGGCGGGTATCTCGATCAATGGGGCGTCCGACCTGCCCAGCCTGGTCGACTGGCTGGCGCCGGAGCCCAACATCTGGACGGCTTTCGCCGGTGATCCCAATGATCCTTATGAGCACGCTGACATGGCGTCCCGCTCGCCGCTTAGGCAGGCCGACCGGATTGTCGATCCCGTGCTTCTGGTTCACGCCGTACGTGACAACCGGGTGCCCATCGATCATTCGATCAGGATGGCCGCCCAGCTTCAGGCGCTGGACCGGCCGGTCGAGACCCTCTGGGTGCCTTGCGAGGGCCATATGTTGACCAGCCCGGAGCGCTTCATGGATGTGGCGATGCGGATCGAACATTTTCTGGGTGCGCATCTGGGGGGACGGGTCAGCCGGCACTAGATTGCCAAGCAGGATAGGTTGGCCGATCCTGTCGACCGTATTAACTCTTCAAACATCAGTGGACGATCTGGCAACAAGAGCTGGGCAGGGGCGATAGGGTAGAAACATATGGCTTTCTCCATCAGCGTGAATGGCGCGAAGCACAGTGTCGACATCGATGGCGACACGCCCCTGCTGTGGGTGCTGCGCGATAATCTGGGTTTGACGGGCACAAAATTTGGCTGCGGTATAGCAGCCTGCGGTGCCTGCACCATCCATGTCGACGGCGCGGCGGTACGCAGTTGCACCTACCCGGTCGAGTCGGCGCAGGATGTTGAGATTACCACCATTGAAGCGCTGACGGCGGAAGGCGATAACGCGCTGCAACAGGCATGGGTCGCTGAAGACGTCGCGCAATGCGGCTATTGCCAGACCGGCCAGATCATGGCGGCGGCGGCCCTTCTCGGCCAAAACCCCGACCCCAGTGACGAAGAAATCGATGCGGCGATGACCAATATCTGCCGCTGCGGCACCTACAACCGCATTCGCGCCGCGATCAAGCGCGCGGCCAAGGCCTAGGTGCTGTAGATGACTCAGATCGTTAATCTGTCCCGCCGCGGATTCATCAAAGGGTCCGCGGCTGTTGGCGGCGGCCTTGTTCTGGGCGTCGCACTGCCGGCCCTGGATGCGCTCGGCAACCCGGTTCAACCTCCGCCGGGCCAGCTCAACGGCTTCGTGAAAATCGGTACGGATGGCAATGTGACCATTACCGTTACCCATGCCGAGATGGGTCAGGGGATTCAGACCGCACTGCCAATGATTGTTGCTGAAGAACTTGATGTGGAGTGGTCGAAGATCAGTGTCGTCAGGTCGTCGGCAAGGCCGGATGGAGGGACGGCGCCAGCTGCAGCCGGCACCGGCGGCAGCCGTTCGGTGCGGGCCAATTTCGAGATGCTCTCCATCGCCGGGGCCGCTGCGCGCGATATGCTTCGCCAGGCCGCCGCCAATCGCTGGCGGGTACCGGTAGAAGAATGCATGGCCAGTCAGGGTGTGATTAGCCATGTCAGCGGGAAGTCGGCGACCTATGGCAGTCTTGTGTTGGGGGCCTCCTATCTGTCGCCGCCGGCTACCGTCACCTTGAAAGACCCGTCGCAGTGGCGCCTTCTGGGCAGGCCGATCAACCGGCTGGACGCCGCTGAGAAGGCAGAGGGCACCGCCGAATTCGGTGTCGATGTCGCATTGCCGGACATGCTGGTGGGCACGGTGCGCCATTGCCCCGTCTGGGGCGGCACCCTCACATCTGTCGATAATGAACCTGCGCTGGCGGTGAATGGTGTGCGTGAGGTCATCACCACGGACAATTCGGTCATCGTTGTGGCTGACGGCTACTGGCAAGCCAAAAAAGGCCTCGACGCGCTGTCGCCGGAATGGAGCCCCGGCAGCGGTGCCAAAAACTCCAGCGCGGAGATCGACAAGGCCATGCAGCGGGCAGTCAAGCGAAAGGGTGCGGTCGTCGTCGACCGCGGCAACATGGACCAGGCGTTGCGCCATTCGGCCAAGCGGGTCGAGGCTGTCTATGAAGTGCCCTTCCTGCACCACGCGACGATGGAGCCGATGAACGCGACGGCCTGGGTTCAGGGCAACAGTATTCAGGTCTGGGCGCCGATCCAGGGTGCGGGCCGCGCCCGGCACTCCATCGCGTCCGAGTTCGGCTTTGCAGAGGAAAACGTCAACGTTCACGTGACCTATCTGGGCGGGGGCTTTGGCCGACGTATCGGGATGGGATTCATTCGCCCGGCTGTTATTGCCGCGCAGAAGATGGGGCGGCCTGTAAAGGTCATCTGGTCACGCGAGGAAGATATGGCGCAGCCGATGATGCGGCCTGCTGCTGTCGCCCGCATGCGGGCCGGGCTCAACAAGCCGGGCCTGCCCGTTGCCTGGGACAGCCGTCTGGTCGTGCCGTCGATCTCCGAGCAGCTGGTGCCGGGCCGCGTGCGCAATGGTGTCGACCAGATTTCGGTGCATGGTGCAGAGGTGCTTCCCTACACTATCGACCATCAACGGCTGGAGTATGCGATGCCGGATACCGGTGTCCCGCTTGGGTTCTGGCGTGCCGTGCCGCACAGCTACAACGCCTTCTTCGTTGAGAGTTTTGTCGACGAGATCGCAGCGGCATCCGGGACGGACCCCGTTGAATTGCGGAGCCAGATCATGCGGCCCGACTCGCGCCACCGCGCTGTGCTGGACCGGGTCGCTGCTGAAGCACGCTGGGACGCGCCGCCAAAGTCGGGCCGGTTCCGGGGCATTGCCGTCCATGAGAGCTTTGGCTCGATTGTCGGGCAGGTCGTCGAAATCACGGTTTCAGATGATAAAGCGATCAAGGTTGAGAAGGTTGTCGCGGCAGTCGATTGCGGCATCGCGGTGAATCCCCGCACCATCGAAGCCCAGATTGAAGGGTCCATCGCCTACGCCCTGACGGCGGCAATGTACGGACGGATCGATATTGAGGGCGGTGCAGCCGTGCAGCGCAATTTCGACAGCTATCGGATGGTGCAGATGACCGATATGCCCAAGGTCGATGTGCACATTCTTGAGAACGGCCCGATCGGCGGGATCGGTGAGCCGGGGGTGCCGCCCTTGGCCCCGGCGCTGACCAATGCCATTTTCGCCGCGACCGGAGAGCGCATTCGTAAACTGCCGCTAATCGACTCCGGCTTCAGCTTTGCCTGAAGCGATCTTTGGCGTCAGCCGAACCGGCCGGTAATGAAATCGTTGGTCAGCGCATTGGCGGGACTGGTCAAGAGTTTTTCCGTCTCATCGACCTCTACCATCACACCCAAATGAAAGAACGCGGCCCGATGCGAAACGCGGGCCGCCTGTTCCATGTTGTGGGTTACGATTACGATGGTGAAGTCATGTGCCAGCTGATGGATCAATTCTTCGATCAAGGCGGTGCCGTGCGGGTCGAGAGCCGAGCAGGGCTCGTCCATCAGGATCACTTCCGGTTCCAGCGCGATGGTCCGTGCAATGCACAGCCGCTGTTCCTGACCGCCAGAAAGATCTGTCCCGGCTTCGTGTAGTCTATCCTTTACCTCGTCCCAGAGACCGACCCGCTTGAGGTTTCTCTCTACGAGGTGTTCGGCATCGGCGTGGCTGTTGACGAGACCGTGGAGACGGGGACCATAGGCTACATTCTCATAGACCGAGGACGGAAAGGGGTTGGGCTTCTGGGCGACGATGCCGATCCGGGTGCGCAGGTCCTCTACCTCGATATCCGGGTGATAGATGTTCTGTCCGTCCAGCCGGATGTCACCGGTGACGCGCGCCGCCGGTACGTGGTCGTTCAGCCGATTTAGGCAGCGCAGAAATGTCGTCTTGCCGCAGCCGGAGGGGCCAATGAGCGCGGTGACGCGGTGCACTTCAATATCCAGCGAGACGTCCTTGAGTGCGTGATTGTCGTCGTAGTGAACGTTGACGTTCCGCGCCGTCATCTTCGGGGGTGTGTGCCCGTGATCTTCAAGGGCCGCATCGAAATGCAGTTCACGGTCCAGCAGCGATGAGTCGAAGTCTTTGTGTTTGGTCATTAGCAGATTCCAGGGGTAGCGCCATCATTGTTGTCTTGGAAATCATCCGTCCTTTCACCCAGTGTCTCGTTGATCTGTGGCAACCGCATAGTGAAGTTTTTGTGACGCTTTGGTCCGCTGCATGCGTGATCCCGGTTGCATCGCGGCCCCGACGCGTGGCACGATCCCGCCACTTTCCGGGGAGGAACTTATGATCATTAAACAGACACTGGCGCTCGGCGCCCTTCTACTCCTATTGGCCGCGTGTTCGCAGGAAAGCGAACCGCCCACGCCGATTGAAGAAGAGTTACCAGCTGCCGAATCTGAAGCCACGGACGACCCCGACGGCATCATCGATATTGCGCCAATGCAGGTCGGCGATGCGTCGCTGGCGGAGGGGCCGGGCCTGCAGGTCTATCTCGACAATTGTGCGTCCTGCCATGAAGGGCAGGCAGCGAAAGCGCCACACCGGTCGATGCTCAATATCATGTCCCCGGAATCCGTCTATCGCTCGATGACCGAAGGCGTAATGGTCGAAAATGCCGAGCACCTGTCGGATCAGGAAAAGATCGATGTTTCTCAATATCTTACAGGGCTGCTTATCGGTGAACGCTCTGAATCCACACTTGCGATGTGTGAGGGTGGCGACTGGTTTGACGTCAATGCGGCACCGCGCACGCAGAACTGGGGCCTGCAGGAGAACAACACAAGATTTGTCCCGGGGGATGTCGCGGGCCTGAGCGCTGACGATCTTGAGGGACTTGAGCTGAAATGGGCCTTTGCCTATCCGGATGCCGTTCGTGCCCGGTCGCAGCCGACCATTGCCGCCGGCGCCATCTTCGTGGGCAGCCATAACGGGATGGTCTTCGCGCTCGACCGCGACACCGGTTGCGTCCATTGGACCTTCCAGGCGTCGGCGGAAGTGCGTACCGGCATCGCCATCGACCCGTGGGATGCGGGTGACGCGGAAGCCGATCCACAGCTTTATTTCGGCGACTTGCTCGGCAATGTCTATTCTATCAAGGCCCGGTCGGGCGAGCTGGTCTGGCGTGACCGCCCCGATGACCACGCGAACGCGACCATCACCGGCACCCCGTCGCTGCATAATGGCAAGCTCTATGTGCCGATATCGTCGCTGGAGGTAACCCCGGCGGCTGACCCGCGCTTTGAATGCTGCACGTTCCGTGGCTCGGTCGCGGCTTATGACGCTGAAGGCGGCGGTCTGCTCTGGAAGACATACACCATCGACGAAGAGCCGACGATCCAGCGCCAAAACGCAATCGGGACTGACAATTACGGCCCGTCAGGCGCGCCGATCTGGAACAGCCCGGCCATCGATGCGCAACGGAACCAGCTCTATGTGGGCACCGGTGAGAACTATTCGTCGCCCGCCACGTTGACCAGCGATGCGATCATTGCCTTCGATCTGGACACCGGCGCGATCAACTGGTCGTTCCAGGCGACGCCGAACGATGTGTGGAATACCGCGTGTGATTCCGATAGACCCGCCAACTGCCCCGTCGAGGATGGACCGGACTTTGACTTCGGCGCCGCAACCATGCTGGCCACCTCGGCCACCGGCCGCGACCTTGTTCTGGCCGGACAAAAATCTGGCGTGGCGCATGCCCTCGATCCGGATACGGGCGAGGTGATCTGGCAGAACCAGGTTGGCCGCGGCGGCGTGCAGGGCGGCATCCATTTCGGTATGGCGGCCGGCGAGGGCCGGCTTTACGTGCCTGTCTCGGATTATCCCGACGGCCAGACCTATGACGAACCCGCCCGGCCCGGTCTCTATGCGGTTGATATTGACACCAACGAGTTCATCTGGAAATCGCCGGCCGAAAATGTCTGCGGAGACCGCATGTTCTGTAACCCCGGCATTTCGGGCTCCATCACGGCGTCACCGGGCCTGGTCTATGCGGGTGGTATGGATGGCGTTTTGCGGATTCATGACGGCGCCACGGGCGAAATCCTCTGGTCGCATGACACCACGCAAGAGGTCGAAACAGTCAATGGCGAAACGGCCCATGGCGGCACCATTGGCGGCGGTGCCGCACCGGTTGTCATGGACGGGCATCTCTATGTCAGTTCTGGCTATGGCATCTATGGCCATATGCCGGGCCGCGTATTGCTGGTCTTCGGACCTGCTGGCGCAGAATGATGCCAGCCGCTTCAAAAGCCCTGCTGGCGATGATGCTGGCAGGGCTTTTGGCTTGTGGGGAGCCTTCTGCGCCGCCTGCTTCGGAGGAGCTCCCGCCGACCAACACTGATTTCCTTGCAGCGGATCTGGATGCTTCTGAAAGCATGCAGCGCTTGGTCGAAGCACGGGCCGCGCGGGAAGCGATGCCGGGCCGACCCGTGTTCGAAGAGGTCTGTGCGTCCTGCCACGATGAGGGCCTGGCCCACGCGCCGCATACCACCATGATCCAGATGATGACGCCCGCTGCAATTCTGCGGTCGCTGACCGACGGCGTCATGAAAGATGAGGCTGCGGCTCTGACCGATCAGCAGCGAACGGTTGTGGCGGAATATCTGGCAGGGCGGACCTTTGAAGACGCCGCGACCGTCGCGCCACCGCAATGTGAGTCGGACCGCTCTCAATTTGACTACGCTGATATGCCGATCGGGCAGAACTGGGGTATCCAGATCACCAACACCAGGCGCATCCCGGAAAGCGCCAATCCTTTGCCCGCTGAAGCCTTCGACGCGCTAGAGCTGAAGTGGGCGTTCGCCTATCCGGGGGCCAACCGGGCACGCTCCCAGCCCAGCCTCGCGGGCGGCGCGGTGCATGTCGGCAGCCACAGCGGGATTGTCTATGCGCTGGACCGGGAAACAGGCTGTGTGCGCTGGACCTTCCAGGCCTCGGGTGAGGTCCGCACCGGGATTGTCTTTGACCGCTGGAGTGCGGGGGATGAGACCGCCGAGATCAAAGCCTATTTCGGTGACATTCTGGGCAACGTCTACGCCATCAACGCCGTAACCGGTGAGCTGGTCTGGCGGGACCGCGCAGATCCGCACCCGAACACGACCATTACCGGCACGCCCTCGCTGCATAAGGGGCGGCTTTTTGTCACCGTTTCCGCGCTGGAGACCGGCCCGCCGATTGATCCCGCCTATGAATGCTGCAAGTTCCGTGGATCGCTGGTCGCTTATGATGCCGCGACAGGGGATCGCCAGTGGCAGGCGTTCACCGTGTTCGAAGAACCGTCTGTTACCGGTCAGAACCGCTCCGGCACAGATATGTATGGCCCTTCAGGCGCGGGGACGTGGAATGCGCCCGCAATCGATGTAGCGCGCAACCAGATCTATTTCGGCACAGCGCAAAACCTCTCTTCGCCCGCGACGCAGACCAGCGATGCCGTCTTTGCGGTCGATATGGACACCGGTGATGTCAATTGGGTGTTTCAAGGCACGCCGGGCGATGCCTGGAACGGGGCTTGTGACACGGTCAATGACGATAACTGCCCGGTTGAAAACGGTCCGGACTTCGACATGGCGGCCGGGATCGTGCTGGCGAGTCTGAGCAATGGCCTCGATCTGGTGATCGGCGCGCAGAAATCCGGCATGGTCCATGCGCTTGATCCTGATAGTGGCGAGATTGTCTGGCAGAACAAGGTGGGGCGGGGCGGCATTCAGGGCGGCGTTCATTTCGGCATGGCCGCCGATGGTGACACGCTTTATGTGCCGGTTACCGATATGCCGGATGGCCGGGAATACGCTGAAGAAGCGCGGCCGGGGCTTTACGCACTAGACATGAAGAGTGGGGATTTCCTGTGGAAGCAGCCCGCACCGACCGATGTTTGCCAGGGGCGTGCGTTCTGCCACCCGGGGATTTCGCAAGTCGCGACGGCAGCACCTGGCTATGTGATGGCGGGCGCCATGGACGGGGTTCTTCGCGTACATGACAGCGCGACGGGCGATCTCATCTGGTCCTATGACACGACGGCACCCGTAGAAACAGTTTCCGGCGAGGTTGCGGCCGGCGGTTCACTGGGTGGCTCGTCGGGCCCGATCACCGCGCACGATATGCTTCTCGTCAATTCCGGATATGGTCTCTACTTCCATATGCCCGGAAATGTCTTACTTGTGTTTGGACGGAAAGACACGCCGGACGGATAATCAATGACGCAACCGCAGCCCTCGCCCTGGGACAATGAAGACCCGCCTGAAAACGGTGGCGGGCGTGGAGGCTGTTTCTGGACGCTGGTGTTCCTTGGCGGGGTAGTCGCCCTGATTGCTGTTCTCATGGCCGCCTATCCCGGCGCGGTGGCCGGTGATGATGACTGGATGCGGCTGGTCTATGTGGTGATCCTGCTGATGTTCATCACGCTGGGCGCCGGCGCTGCTTTCCGTGGCAACATCACCCGCAGTCTTCGGCATATCGCGATCTGGGTCGGAATTGGCGCCGGTATCGCGATCCTTTACAGCTTCCGTTACGAGTTCGGGGTCATCGGCGACCGGGTCGCCGCCAATTTCTCACCAGCCAAGGGGTTCGAAGAATCTGACGGTAAGAGCGTCAGCTTTTTTGCGGACGAAAGCGGCCACTATCTGGTTGAGGCCGAGGTCGAGGGTCAAATGATCCTGTTCATGGTGGATACGGGGGCCAGCGATGTCGTGCTCACGCCGGAAGATGCCCGCCGTCTTCGCTATGACCCAGCAGACCTGAAGTACACCCGCTACTACAACACGGCCAATGGCACGGTGCGCGGGGCGCCTGTAACATTGGAATGGGTTGGCATTGGGCCGGTTTATCTCCGCAATGTCCGTGCGTCGGTTAATGAAGCCGATATGGGCATTTCGCTTCTCGGCATGAGTTTTCTGGGACGGCTGGAAAGCTATTCGGTGAGCCGCGAGAAACTGACGCTGACCCAGTAGGCGGCGTCCTACGTCGATAGCTGCGACAGCCGCCGCCCATTCGTACCGATGGTCATGGTAATCCGGTGGAATCAGGTTGCCCATATGAGGCGAAAAGCCGACTGTTTCTAAACAGTAGACGCTGGTTTACAGGCTTCAGAATCCTAAGGTACATTCCACGGTGCTTTACAACTCCAATGCCTTCATATTGGCGTTCCTGCCGGCAACGCTGTGCGCATTTTTTCTTGCCAGACATTATCTGTCGACGCAGGCCGCACTTGGACTTCTGACGGTCGCATCTCTCGTCTTTTACGGGTATTGGGACATTCGCTTCCTGCCCCTTTTGATCGGCTCAATTGCTGTGAACTACGGCGTTGCACGGGTGATGTCAGCGCGAGGTAATCGATCATTTCTGGTGGCGGGGGTCGTTCTGAATCTGGGTCTACTTGCCGTCTTCAAATATCTGAATTTCTTTGTTGATTCAGTGACGGATATTACCGGCATTGAACTGACCATCAGGCAGATTGTACTGCCCATCGGAATTTCATTCTTTACCTTCCAGCAGATCGCCTTCCTGGTCGATCGCTGGCGCGGCGAAGCCGATGTGCCGAGCCCGGTCAACTATGCGCTCTTCGTCTGCTTTTTTCCGCAGCTGATTGCCGGACCAATTGTACACCACCGCGAAATGGTGCGGCAGTTCGAACAACTTCCAGACTCTCGACGTGAGATCTTTTCAAGGTTCAATATCGGGGTCGGTTTGTTTGCGGTTGGTCTGATCAAAAAAGTCATCATCGCCGATAGTCTGGGCAGGTTTGCCTCACCCCTGTTCGACCGTGCGGCCCAGGGTGAACAGCTTGAGGCGTTCTTGGCTTGGTCGGCCGCCCTAGGGTACCACTTCCAGATCTACTTCGATTTCTCAGCCTACTCTGAAATGGCAATGGGGCTGGCACTTATGTTTGGTGTTCGATTGCCGGCAAATTTTGACTCACCATATCGGTCGCGGGATATCATAGATTTCTGGCGGCGCTGGCACATGACGCTGTCCCGCTTTTTGCGCGACTATCTCTATTACCCTTTGGGTGGCAACCGAAAGGGACCGTCCCGCAGATATGCCAATTTAATGATCGTTATGCTTTTGGGTGGCTTGTGGCATGGCGCAGCGTGGACGTTCGTGCTGTGGGGCGCATTGCACGGCTTTTACCTGATGGTTAATCACGCTTGGCGGAAGACAGGGCGCAACCTGCCGACACCGTGGATCGCCGTGCTCCTTACAAATCTTGCCGTGGTGATTGCGTGGGTGACTTTTCGCGCGGACGACCTGCCGACAGCACTGTCGATGTATCGTTCAATGCTGTTTATGAACGGGACTGCTTTGCCCCTCGAACTCAGTGCTATCATACAGTCGGTTGGCATTGACGCAGCGGACTTCTCATACTTTTCAGAGAATTCGAGAACCGCCTTTTATACCGGTCTTATGTGGATATTGTTCGCGTTCTTCGTTGCGGGGTTTTGGCCCAATACATTGCAGGTTTTCGGCAGGACGCCGCTGGCAACCGATCAGGACAGGCTGGAGCGTGACTGGGCAGCACGGCGTCTCAGTGGCGAGCGGCGCTTCGAGTTTTCGTTCCCCTTTCAATTTGGCGCGCGCAACACCATCACTGCCGTGACGATCGGCTTCCTTTTGTTTGTGGCGCTGAGAGAGTTGAATAGCGCAGCCACCAGCGAATTCCTGTATTTCCAGTTCTGAGGATTAGCCGAGTGTCCGTCATTTCCCCAGCAAGATTCGCTACCTTAATCGCTGCAACCTTTGGCGGATTGCTGCTCCTAAATGTGGCCGCGGTTGCACTTCTCTTGGGTGTGGATTCCAGCAGTTCGGTGATCCGTTGCTCAAGTGTCGAAGACCGGGTCGCTGTCGCTCTAAAAGCGCCATCGCCCAAACTACTTGTCATAGGCGGGTCGGGAACCCGGCGCGGGATCAATGCGGAACAGTTGAGCGAGGAACTTGGTGTAAGAGCCCAGAATTTCGGGCTCCATGCGGGCATTGGCATAGGGTTCATTCTTGATAAGGCCCGTCAGGTGCTGGAACCGGGTGATGCCGCGCTCTTGGTTCTCGAGTACAATTTCTATGCGGAAAACCGGCCAACCGATGTTTCGGTCGATACGTGGTTCGGGTGTGGGGATGATTACATTCTAGCTCAGACCCCCGATGCTGTTTTTAAAGCTGCAGCGGGCCTTTCGATGATCAAGATATTTGATAGGCTTGCCTATAACCTCGTTTCGGACGGACAAGGGCGGCAGAGCATTGATCACCCTGACAATCCGTGGTCTGACAAACCCCTCACTGACGAGGAGTTTTCCCGGAAAGGGGCGGTGCCGCTTGCGCGCCTTGAAGGCTTCGGGCCCATAGACATTCAGTTTGGCCCTAACAATAGTGGCGTCCAAGCAATTCGAGACTTCGTCGCCTGGTCCAGAGAAGCCGGTGTCGAAGTGTTGGCCACATGGCCTAACACCATAGACTTTGACGTCTATGATGACGCACCGGCTATAGACCAAATCAAAGCATTCTATCGAAACCTTGGCGTTTCGATCGTCGGTGAGCCGGATATCGCGTTGTTTCCCGCCTCTGCCTTCTACGATACCCAGTACCATCTCGATCGGCCAGGGATCATCAAGCGCACCAGTCTGTTGGCTGCCGCGTTCAAGCAGAACAGCGCGTTTCGCGACTGGCGGTCTGCTTCCGCAAAAAGGCCTGCAGTCGATGGCTTACAAATAGCGCCATAAAAAAACGCCCGGCCGAAGCCGGGCGTCCAGTGCCTTCGTCTCTCTGAGGAGAGTGGGAGGTAATCTCTACTCGCCGACGTACTCTTCCAGCGTCTTGTGGAAGTGGCGGATACGGCGTTCCTGGAACGGAATCCACAAGCCCTTGGCGAAACCTTTGCTATGCATGCCGCGCTGGACGCGGGGCAGGTTGAAAGCGTCCTGATCGACGACGAGCCCAAGTGAGTCCTTGCCGTGCACGAGTTCGCGATGATGTGCCCGTGCCGGTGGCTCTTCGCCTTCTTTGGGCATCGCGAAGTTCCAGATATCGAAATACATCTTGTCCGGATCGGTTTCATGCGGCCGCTGGCGAAACAGCATCAGCGAGTCGCAGTGGG
Source organism: Alphaproteobacteria bacterium (assembly GCA_046290575.1). Lineage (GTDB taxonomy): Bacteria > Pseudomonadota > Alphaproteobacteria > SMXS01 > SMXS01 > JANQQJ01. The sequence continues at coordinate 90,107 of JBKAGX010000002.1, forward strand.
TGTTGAGGGTCAGGTTCGGGAAGATGAAGTAGTGATAATCATCCGTCAGCTGATCGTCATTCATGCCCGAAATATCGAACCCGATGGAATTGCCCTGAGCCCGGCGGTGCTTCTGCATGTCGCGGCGCACGGTGGTCACATCGCCTTCATAGGTCTTGGGGTCCATGCCGGCAGCCAGCATCATGTCCTGAATGGGACCAGGAATCTGTTTCGGATCTTCAAGATTGACCCGCGGCGACACCGCGCCAAACGGCACGAGATAGCGGCTGTGCTTATCATACAGATCGGTCTGTACATCCACGTCATCCAGGCACCACATCAGCTGCGGGTGGATTCCCTGCACGTGATAGGTTTCGTTGAAGGCATCGATGGAAGATTTCCAATTGCAGTGCCATTCGACTGTCGCGTCATTGACGCAGACCATCTTTTCGAAGTGATAGGCATCCAGATGTGACGGTACCACGCCCAGATAATCCATCAGCGGCTCGACCTCTTCGTTCATGGAGAACCAGACCATGCCGCCCCAGTTGTCGCAGGGCATTTCCTTCAGGCTGACCTTGTCGCAGGGCAGGCCCTGCGTGAAATCATCCGGATCGGGGATGTTCTTGACCTCGCCGTCGATCGTCCATTCCCAGTGGTGATAGGCGCATTTGAACGTCTCGGCATGCCCGATGCCGGTCGGCCGCAGTTGATTGCCGCGGTGCTGGCAGACGTTATAGAAGGCGCGCACATCGCCATCGCTGGCGCGGACCAGCAGGATCGATTCCCAGCCGATATCGGTGCAGATGTAGTCGCCAGGATCAGGGATGTCGGACAAGAAGCCGCCGAGCAGCCAGACCTTGGACCACATATTCTCCCACTCTTTCTCCATGTATTCCTTGGAGGTATAGCGGGATGCCGGAATGGCCTCGTGGCCAAGATCCGGTTCCGGTGCCTTATCGACCGGTGTAAAGGGGCTTTCCTTGACGCGTTGAATGTTCATTTTGTTCGTCTCCCGTACTGATAGTCAGTTAAGCGCGGGATTAAATCTGCACGGGTGCTTAAAATTGGGCATTGATATGAATCAACGAGGCAGGGACGCGATGGAAACGACGGTTCAAGACCTGGTGGACAAAACGCAGTTTGACGTCTGGACCACCCTCTCGGTGCGTTACCGCGACCTGGATCTTATGGGGCACGTCAATCATGCGGTGATCGTGAGCTATTTTGAACAGGCCCGGAATGGGATTCTTGACGGCCTGCCATTGCCCGAATCCGACGGCATGGTCCTGGGCGAACTGCATGTCCGCTATCTGGCAGAGATCGCCCGCGATTCGATCGTCGAAATCGGCACCGGCGTAAGCCGCCTCGGGGGCCGGTCCTTTACCTTGGGGCAGGCGGCGTTTGTCGGCGAAACCTGTGTCGCCACCTGCCTGGGGACGCTGGTCTATATCAGCCGCGAGACCAGGCGTGCAGCCGAGATGCCGCCTGCTTTCCGCGAACACCTCGAAAAATTTTTGCTGTAACCGGGTTAACCGGGTTGCTGCGACTCGATGTCGACTTTGATGCGGCCATCGTCAAATCGGCCGATCCTCAGGATCATGTCGACCAGGGCGCCGCAGCCGGACACCGTCCAGGTTTCATAGCGGCTGTCGGGCTCTTCAGGCGCAAAGCCCTCCGGCAGGCCCTGCGCGGTGTCGATCAGGGCTTTTTGACTGCATCCTTCGATGGACGCCAGCGGGACCACGACCGGACGCAAATCCCTGATCAGATCCGGGTCGAGGCCGGTTGTACCTAACGCGACGGGCAGGGCTTCTATTCTAGTGCCGTCGGCTTCGAACAGGAAGTTGTAGACAAAGGTCTCCCCGCAGCGTTCACCGCTCACCCGCTCCATCCATCGGCCCGAAACAGGGCCGGCGGTGCCGGCTACTGATTCGACCGGCGCCAGGATTTTCACCGCTACGGGCACCATGGTGTAGCCCTCCTCGCAGAATCGGTTGGCGGCGAGATCCTCCTGCGCGGCAACAGCGGCACGGGCCTGCCGGTGTGGCATTGATTCAAGATAGTCCCTGAACTGGGTACCTTCCTTGATGTCCTGCGTGGTGACGATGGTTTCTGCGGCGTCTTCGGTCTCTGCCAAGGCCGGATTGGAAATGACCAGGGTGGCAACGGCAAGGGCAAAGGCAAACGAACGAATGATCGGGTTGTCCATGGCTGGTAGGAGTCCCTGTCTGTTGGCTGGATGGATTGGAGCTGAACTGGAAACTAGTCATTTAGCCTCTACTTTGCCAGTGGCGAACGGTCAGCGGCCCTTGAACTCCGCTTTGCGCTTCTCCACGAACGACCGATAGCCTTCCGCCACGTCTTCCGAATCGCGGAGTGCGCCGCTGGCGGAATCAAGACCGGCCGTCGAGGCGTCTAGGCCCTCCGTCAGGCTCCGCCGGGCATCCGCCATCACGGCGCTGACGGCAAGCGGCGCCTGGTCTGCGATTCGGCGGGCCAGCACCAGGGCCCGGCCAAAGACGGCATCCGGGTCAACAACCTCTTGAACGAACCCCAGGCGCAGGGCCGTGGCCGCATTCATCTCGTCCCCCGTCAGCAGGTAGCGCATGGCGTTGCCCCAGCCGGCCCGCTCGACCATGCGGGCGGTGCCGCCGCAGGTAGGCATCAGGCCGCGCTTGACTTCCAGCTGGGCGATGCGGGCGTCAGACCCGCATATAATAAAGTCGGCCGCCAGCGCGAGTTCGAAGCCGATCGTATAGGTAATGCCACGGGCCGCGGCGACGACCGGTTTGGTGCGCAGCGGCGGATACAGGCCTACCGGGTCAACCAGCGCTCTGGGGAACAATGTCTTGCTGCGGTCGATATTCGCCAGGTCCAGCCCCGCGGTGAAGTGCCGCCCGGTTGTATGAAGGACGGCGCAGCGCCAGTGCCCGTCTTCGTAGTCCTGGTAGGCCTGTGCCAGTTCGGTCAGCATATGTTGTGTGAAGCCATTCAGCTTGCGGGGGCGGTCAATGCCGATCGCAAGCACATTGCCATGGTCCTGCCGGGTAATGCGGCCCAGGTCGGGCGTCGCCGCGGGCGTGGAATTGGATGACATGATGATCTCCTGCCGGTTGCGTTGTGTCTGTTCGCCGCCTTTTCCGCCGATACTTGCAGTAAGCGCAAGCAATTAGAGATTATTCAAACAGGCTTTTTTTTCAGCCTAATACACTTCTCGGGCTTGCATTGAGACTCCGGTGCGGCGTATTAATATGCGGTCGCAAGGCAATTTCGCCTTGGGACGCCGTTCAATTCGAGGTGTTTTACCGCGTGGTGCACGGTTTTAAGGGAGGGGTTCCGAGAGGGCCAAGCTTCTTGATCTGTAACCGAAACTTCTGCGTTTTGGCGTTGCTTGGCAGCGTCAACCGTGTATGAATACCATGAATAACAAACCGAGCGATCGCCCGGAATGGGCGCCGTTGTTGCCGTACCGCTTGAATAGGGAGTCGAGATCAATGCATCTCTTCATCAATAGCATCAATATTTCCAAGATCACTGACAGTGCGAAGGTCGCCGTCCTGGGCTTCGCATTGACATTGGTAGCCTGGTCCGGGTTGGGCACTACGCCTGCCTATGCCGAGTGCGACACAGCCGATCTTGATAATCAGGCCGCGGGCCCAGATTCCGGCACGACGATATCGTGTTCAGGTGGTGCCGAAGGGACCGACTCCGGTCTTGACACCAACGGCATTAGCGATCTTGAAATCATCGTGAATGAGAATGGTGAGGCGACCGGTAGCGCAGGCGGCACGCCGCGCTATGGTATCGATATTCAGGGTGGCGACAGCATCCAGGTGCGCGTTGTTGATGCGTTCCAGTTCCCGCCGGGCACGACGGGTACAGTCGGCCAGGTTCTTTCGATCCGCAACGTCGTTGGCGGCGGCGACAATGCGATCAATATCGTTGGGGCGTCCAACGTCCAAATTCTGAACGGTAGCGATGACCTCGATCAGCTTTCGCCCGGCGATCCCGTGGATGTGGGTAATGCCCAAGGCGGCGGTAAGATCGAGGGTGCCGACGGCGGTATCCGCGTTCGCGATTCAGACACAGTCACGATCATCAATATCAGCCTCGGTCAGGACGGCGACCAGAGCGCGTGTAACAATGGTGCGGGATCCGGTCAGGCTTGTCGCTCGGGTGTGATTCTTGGTGATGGCGATGCTGAAGGCGGCGGCGACGGCATCAACATTGAAGACAGCACCAGCGTTGTGATCCAGAACAGCACTGACGATAATATCAAGCCTTCTGACGCACGTTCGGTGATTGATGGCGGTCCCGGCGGCACTTTCGGCCACGGCGTTCATGTCAGCGACGCCGGCGGCGCGGTCACCGATGTCCGGATCGACAACCTCACCGACGGCTACGTCCAGGGCGGTGAAACAGGTATGCGCGTTGCTAACAATTCCGAAGTCACGGTAAATGGCGGCGGCACCATCCGGATCGACGGCACCGGCGATGGCACTTCCGACGCACTGCGGATTGACGGCGCGGTTGCGCCCAGCACGGTCACCATCAACAACACGCAGACGATTGACGCGCGTGCGCCCAACACCGGCGACGGCGTCCTTGACTTCGTCGAAGGCGGCGCCGGTGGTGATGACGGCGTTGAGATTTCCGGCGTCGCAGGTCACACATTCATCTCGCAGGGTGACGACACTGACAACCGCGTACAGATCTATGCCGGCACGCAGGCGGGCAGTTCCGATGGTATCGCGATTGGTTCTGATTCCGTCACGGTCGATCTCGACTTTACCAATATCGGTGATGCAGACAACCGCACCGGCGATGACGGCATTGACCTTGACGATATGGGCGACATCGACGTCGACAACGCGGAAATCTGGGCCGGCGAACACGGATTCCAGGGCTCCGATGCCGACGATAACATCGTCGACGTCGGTACGATTGCGGGCAGCGTCGTGGTCATCAACACGCAGGGTACCACCGGTGCCGGCGTGAACCTCGACAATGGCAGTGGCGACAACGTCTTCGTGTTCGGCGGCACGGATACGTCCGACGTCGATATTGATTACGGCACCTACGGCGCCATCATTCAGGACGACAGCGAGTTCAACGAGGTCACCTTTGCTGAAGGTACAACTGTTACTTCTGACGCAGACATGCCGGCGGGAACGGGCGGCATCGCCATTGCCAACGATTCCGGTGAAAACGAAGTCAGCGTCCTGAACGGCGCGACCGTCACCCACACGGGCGACGGCGGTTTTGGTGCGGTCATCATCGACGATGACGCCTCATTGGGCGGTACGCCGGGCCGTAACGGCACCGGTTCCGATAACAACATCCTGACGGTCGCGGGCATGAACACCGCGATGGATCAGGAAGCCCGCATCGACTACGTCGGTGAGGATGGCTTCGGTATCCTTATCCGTAATTCCGACCAGAACATCGTCAACATCAACGACGGCGGTGTGGTGCAGGCCGACGGGGCGAACTCCGTCGGTATGCTGATCGATCCGGCGCAGGACAACACGACCAATGTCGGCACCATGGGCCCCGGCTCCTTGATCTCGACCATGTCTGACGGCTATGTGGTCGACGGCACGGATCCGGTTGCCGATAACAACGTTCTGAATATTGGCGACGATGGTCTCGTCTCCGGTGGCGAAAACGGCGTCGTGCTGCAGGGTGATGATCGTATCACCAGCGCACTTGATGCGTTCTTCGGCGGCGCTGACGATGATGGCATCGACAACGATGTGAACAATGCGGGCATTATCCGGTCGGATACCGCAGGTACCGGTACCGGCCATGGCGTGCTGGTTAACAACACCAATAGCGACGTCAACAACGTCGGCGGTGAGATCTACGCGCAGGGTCGCTTCAGCGATGGCGTGCGATTTGAAGACACGATCCACACCGATGTCGGCTCTTCGTGCGATGGCACGGGGCCGTGCTCCAACCCCGAAACCTTCGGTAATCTCGGTATCGACGAGAGTGGCTATCAGTCGGACGCCACGTCCTTTATTTTCGCGGGCCGAGACGGCATCGCCTATGAAAACGACGTGACCGGTGACGAAAACGTCAACGGTCTTGGTGTTATCAGTGAAGCTGAAAAGACCATTGCGTTCGCCCTGTCGTTGGGCACGGTCACCCTTCCGGATGTGATCTACGAGCACCTCGACAATGAAGGCATGGTCGTTGCGGCCGATGACGGCATCAGCGTCAATGACTATTTCGACGTGCTGAATTCTTCCACGGGCCAGATCGTTTTCGGTGGTCTGTCCGACGGGTCTCTGTCATCAGGTTTGGGTGGTGACGGCATCAATGCCGGCGCGAACAACATTATTCTCAATCAGGGTGAGTTGTACTCTGGTGCAACGGCGACTGGTGACAGCCATGGCGTCGAGGTGACCGGTGGCAACAACACGATCACCAACGAAGGGTTGATTATCACTGCGCCCGGCGACTTTGACGTCACCAAAGGGCCTCTCGGGGGGTTCGTTGCCCTCACGCTCGATAAGGTCGACTTGTCCGGTGCGGAACCTCTCATGGGGCCGGACACTGTCGATGATGCGGGTGCCGGTGGCGATGGCATTAACGCCAATGTCGATGGCGAAGCCCAGGGTGTCATTACTAATGACGGCCTTACCGTTGGCGGTATAACCGGGCGCATCGTCGCCGAAGATGACGGCATCGAGGTTGGCGATGGCCTGGAAGGCGATGACCGCCAGCAGGTGCTCAACGTTCGTGGTGGTAACATCTGGGCGCGTGACGATGGTATTCTGGGTGGCGATGACGTTTACGTGTTGAACGACGCCACTAGCACCATTGTCTCGCTCGGCGAAACCGATAATGACGGTCGTGGGAGCTTCGGCATCAATCTAGAAAACGGTGCCGAAATCCAGAACGATGGTCTCATCGCTGGCGACGGCGGCGGTATCAAGGTCAAGAATGCAGCCAACACGCTGAATGATAATGGTGGTGTGGTGAACACCGGCACCATTGACGTGGGCACGACAGCTGTTCTGCTTGACGGTGACGACAACAACTTCGATAACGAAACCGGCGCACTGGCGCGCGGCATGGATATCGGTGTCGACATCCAGGGCGACCGCAACGACGTTGATAATGACGGCACCATCGAAGGCGGCATGACCGCCGGTGTCCGCATTGAGGGCACGTTCAATAGTGTCACGGGCGATGGTCCGATCACGGTCACCGACCTGACCCCTGGGGCAGACGGCGACGGGCTGCAGATTATCGGTGGCTCGAATAACGTTGTTGCCATCGATAACGACATTACCGGCGACAACCACGGTGTATTTCTTTCGAATACATCGCTGAATAACGTTAATGCCAATACGATCACCGGCCGTGAAGGCGACGGCGTGCACATCACGGGCGGTAACACCAATGTCGTGACGGCGGATGTGGAAATCATCGGCGATCCCGGCGTTGTCATCCTCAACTCCAGCAACAACGTCGTGAGTGCGCCGCAGATCACCGGTGCCAATGGTGGTGTTTCCATCACCAACGGTGTCGGTAATATTGTGACGGCGACGAACGGCGCCGGCACCGGCATCACCGGTAACGCCGGCCCGGGTATCTCCGTGGTCAATGGCACGCAGAACAACGTGGATAGCTTTGCCGCTGTTTCGGGCACCATAGGTGCGACGCTTCAGGGTACGCAGAACAATGTCGACGTGTTTGGCGGCAATATCACCGGTACCGCCGGTGATGCCGTTACGCTGAATGGAACCCAGAACAACGTTCAGGTGTTCAACGGTAATGCTTCAGCCACTGGTGGCGATGCCGTTGATATCACCGGTACGCTCAACAGTGTGAACGTCCTTAACGGAAACGCGATCGGCACCGAAGATGGCGTCGAGATCAACGGATCGACGAACGTCGTTACGGTTTCTCAGGAAGTAGCCGGTTTGACAGGAACCGGTGTTGCCATTGCTGGCGGCACCAATACCGTTACGGTCGGCGGTCAGGGCATTCTTGGCGCTGTTGACGGTGTTACCATCAGCGGTGGTGTGCCGGTCGGTGGCATCAACAACCAGGTCAGTACGTCTGGCGCTATTGTTGGTGCTTCGGGGGCTGGCGTTGTGATCAGCAGCAACAGCAATACCGTCAGCGCAGGTGAGGAAATCACGGGCGGCGACTTCTTTATTCCGGTTATCGGTACGAACGGCGTCGAGATCACAGGCAACAAGAACACAGTCAGTGCCGGCACGTATATTGATGGTACGGGGGGCACTGGCGTAACCGTCTCGGGCAACGAAAACGAGATCACAACTGGTTCCGCCATCATCGGTCGCGCCGGCGATGGCGTCGCGCTTTCGGGCAACGAGAACAAGGTTGTTGTTGGCGGGCTCGGTGTTTCGGGCTCGGAAGATGGTGTGGATATCGACGGTAATTTGAACATCGTCGATGTTACCGGCGATATCGCCGGCGGCACCGATTTAGGCGACGATGGCGTGGACATTGACGGTAACGAAAACACCGTCACCGCTACCGGAACGATTTCTGGTGATCCGGGTGTCCTGATTGCCGGCGACGACAACACCGTGTCCGGTGGTTCTATCGATGGCACGGTGGCCGGTGTTTCCGTCACGGGTGACGGCAATACGGTTGAGGCCACGGATAATGCGGGTACAGGCATCACCACAGATGCTGGCACCGCTGTCTTCGTTGACGGTGACGGCAACACGGTTACATCCGCAGACGTTATCGACTCTGATGGTGGCGACGGTATCGTCATCAGCGGTGGCAACCAGAACAATGGCAACACTGTAACCGGTGACTCTCTGCAGGCGACCGGCGCTGGCGTTGACATTGATGGCAGCTACAACGTCGTGACGCTCACCACTGGCGGCATTGACTCCGACGGCGCCGGCGGCATGCTGGCCGGTGACGCCATTAACATTGTTGGCGACTGGAATTCGGTCACCACGGCTGGGTCGGTCTTCACCGCTACAAACGGCATCGTTATTGGCGACCGCAGCGTTCCGGGTAGTGAAGTTGAGGGTAACGACAACTCGGTCTTTATTGACGGTGACCTGACGGCGACCGGCACGGGTATCGATATCTGGGGTAACCGTAACGGTGTGACCATTACCGGCACGATGATGACCACGGGCGACGCGTTCAACATTGATGGCGACGCCAATATCCTCGATATCGGCGACATCATCGCCGGTGGGACGGCTTATGTGGTCGGCAACGACAACAATCTGGATGTTGACAACGTCACGGCCGGCGGCACGGGCATCCGCGCCACGGACCGCAACACGATCTTTGTTGACGGCAATATCACCTCCGGAACCGCAGGTTCCGGCGGTCACGGCCTTGATCTGGGCGATGACAACACGGTGACGGTCACCGGATACATCGACGCCACGGGTACGCCTGCTGGCAGCGGTGGTGACGGCATCACAGCTGGCAACGGTAATGAGAAGATCCACGTTCTTGGCAGCAATGGCGACGTTGCGATTGCCGCTGCGGGCACGGGTCTAAGACTTGGCGACGGCAATGAAGACGTTCTGGTCGAAGGCGACATCGTTGGCGGCACGACCGGTCTGAATGCCGGTAGTTCAAACACCAAAATCGACATCAACGGTAGCGTCGCAGGCGGCACTGGCGGTTATGGCGTCATGCTCGGAAGCAACAATCTTGATGTGAACATCGAGGACGAGGTTGTCGGTGGCACCTTGGGTGGCGTTGTCATGGACGGCAACAACAACTTCACGTCGGGCAACATCGACGGGTCGGCGGGCGGCTTTGCCGGTCTGCGGACCACCAGCGACGGCAACAACATCGGCGGCAACAACATCAATGTCGGCACGGTTTCCGTCGAAGATTCCGGCAACGGCTTGAGTCGCGCAGCGGTCGAGCTTGTAGGCGACGGCAACAATCTGACGTCCGGTGCGATCACCGGCACGGCCAGCGCAGGGAATACCGGCGGCCAGAACGTCTCCGGTTTGACCATTGAGGGCAACTCCAACTCTGCAACGGTTACGGGGAACGTGTCCGGTGCCTTTGATGGCATTCGGATCGACGGCGACGGCAATACCAATATCTCTGTGACCGGCGACATCATCGGCGACAGCGACGGCGATGGTGACGGTGACGGTGTCGGTATCGGCGGTACAGGGAACATTGTCACCGCCACCGGTACGATCTCGGGCGATCCGGGCGTGGTCATTGTCGGTGACACCAACGCCGTATCCGGTGCCTCGATCACCGGTACAAACGGCGGTGTGTCGATCGACGGCCGTGCCAATGCCGTCGATGCAACCGACGCGCTTGGCACCGGCATTACCGGCGGCAGCGGCGCCGGCGTTTCGATTGTCGGCGGTGCAGACAGCACCGACAACGTCGTCACCAGCGCGGCCGGGATCAGCGGCACCGTCGGTGTCTCCATCGTGGCCGACGACAACACGGTCGACGCAGGCGGCGACATTACTGGTACAAGTGGCGCGGGTGTTGCGATTACCGGCTCCGAGAACGAAGTGCGCGGCGTCAACGTTGCCGCGACCGCCGACGGCGTGAACATTAACGGCAACGGCAACGCGGTTACCCTGACCGGTGATATCGGGTCAGCGATCACGCGTGTTGGCGGCGACGGCATCGAAATCTCCGGCGACGGGAACTCGGTCACCGCTGCTGATGTCTATGCTTCAATGGTCGGTGTCAACATCACCGGCAGCATCGACAACACAGTGACGGTCGACAGCATCGACTCGCTTGGCACCGGCGCCATTCTGCAGAGTCAGAATACGCTGAACGTCACCAACAACGTCCTCGCCGGTGGCGCGGGCATCACCGGCGGTGACCAGAATACGGTCGATGTCGGTGGCACGGTCACAGCCGATGGCGGCAACGCGATTGACCTTGGTGACAACAATACGGTCGATACCGGCAACGTTGACTCCAACGCCGGAATCGGCGTGAACCTGGGTTCAAGCAACACTGTCAATATCGGTGATGGCAACGCGGCAACCAATAGCGTCGCGGGCACGGCCGGCGGTGTGATTGCTGGTGACGGCAACGACATCACCGTGGTCGGCACGGTCAATGGCGGCAGCGGCGTCGGCGTCAGCCTGGGCAACAACAATGTCAACTTCACCTCGTCGTCGATCGTCGGTGGTACCGATGGCCTGGTTCTCGGCGACGGCAACACCTCGGTCAATGTGGTCGACGTAACTGCTGGCGCCAGTGTGTCGGGCGCCAACGGTGATGGTGTCCGCATGGGCAGCAGCAACGTGGTCGTCATCGAAGGTGACGGCGATGTCACCGGTACGCAGCAGGGCCTGCAGATTGACGGCTCGAGCAACCAGTTCACCAGTGGCCGGCAGGTCAGCGGTACGCAGACCGGTGTCGATGTCAATGGCGACTCGAACATCGTGAGCGTCGGTAACATCCTGAGCACGAGCGGCCAGGGCCTGGATATCGATGCCAACCAGAACACGGTGACGGTTGCGACGGGTATCAACAGTGGCGGCGCCACGGTTGACGACGTTGTCAACGTCAATGGCGACGGCAACATCATCAACCTGAATGGCACTGACAATTCCGGTTCTGGCGATGGCATCGCGGTCAACGGTTCGGACAATGTCTTCAATATCGAAGGGGCCGAGTTCCTCGGCGTCCTGGACGGTATTGACGGCTTCGACTCGTCCAACACCTTTAACTGGGATGGCGACACGCTTATCAATGCCAACGATGACGGCATTGTGCTGGCGTCAAGCGGTCAGCCGGGCGCGCTGGAATCGCTCACCTGGTATGGCACCATCATCGCCGAAGATGACGGCATTACCGGTGACCAGGATGGCGACGGCGTGGCCGAGACAGGTGACTTCTGGTCGATCGTCAACATGGGCGAGATCAACGCCAATGAGGAAGGTGACAACAACGACGGTACGGGCATCAAGCTGAACGACGACAACTATGTCGAAAACACGCTTGACGCCTTGATCACCGGTTACGACGGCATCATGGCCAATGACCGGAACACCATCATCAATGACGGCACGATCAACGTTGAAAACGACGGCATCATCGCCAACGATTTCAACTTCATCCAGAACAACTCTGATCTGACGATCATTGCGGGTGATGACGGCATCGTGGTTGATGACTTCAACCTGGTCGAAAACAATGGTTCCATTGATGCGGGCGACGCGGGTATCCGCGTTGGCAGCAACAACGGCTTCGAAGTTGTACCGGCACAGAACGATGAGCCTGAGTTCATCGCCTCCAATAATGGTGGTGTCTTCAACAGCGGGATCATTACCGCTGGCGGCGACGGCATTGATGCCGAAGGCAGTCTGAACCTGATCGTCAATGATGGGGATATCACCGGCGGTGACGACGGTGTTGACATCAATGGAGACGACAACCGGCTCTTCAACAACAACAATGCCGGTGACCGTGCGACGATTACCGGTAGTGACGAGGGCGTTGAGGTTGCAGGCGACCGCAACCTGGTCCAGAACTTCGGGCACATTGATGCGGATGATGGCGGTGTCAACGCGAATGGCGCTGACGACGGTGTCGACATCAATGGCAGTGACAACCTTCTGATCAACGCAGCAGGTGCGACGATTGAATCGCATGGTGCAGCGTTCCAGAATGATCTCCCTGTCGATGACATCACGCAGAATCTGACAGCGGGTCCGAACTTTGGCGACCCAGTCACTGGTGGTCCCAACGGTCTGCAGGACTTCACGACCGTGGATGATGGCTTCGGCAACCAGGTGTTTAGTGCTCTGGTGACCGAGGATATCTACGATGGTCGTGGTACCGGTTCTGACGGTGTCGCCATTGGCGATGAGGACGACGGTCACAGCAATTCCGATGATAATATTGTCGTGAACAGCGGGACGATTTCGGGTGCCGAGGATGGTGTCGAAATCTACGGCAGTTCCAGCGGCAACATCATCTTCAACGCTGAAGGCGGCCAGATCATCGGTCGGGCTGACGACGGCGTTGAGTTGGAGGATAATGCTGACGGTAACTTCATCACCAACTTCGGCACTATCGTCGGTGAAGATAATGGTGTGTTTCTCACCGATGACTCCGACAACAACTTGATCACCAATGCCAGTAATGAATCGATTACTGGTGGTTCAACCGACTGCGTGATTCAGGGCCGCGATTGTGACGGCATCCGTATCGAGGGTGGGTCGGACAACAACACGATCCAGAACGGTATTCCTGCACAGGCGGCTGCTCCGACAGTTGTCATCATTCAGGATGATCAGGGACGGGACGTTGCTGTTGCGGGCACGACGGTTGCTCAGGCTGAACTGGCCGGAACGATTACCGGACAGGATGACGGCATTGACGTTGAAGATTCCAGCGGCACGACCATCAACAATACGGCTTCTAGCCGGATCGAAGGTATTCGTGACGACGGCATCGAATTGGACGACGATAGTGTTGTTAACAACGCCGGTACGATCCTGGGCGGTGTGAACTACGTCGGCCAAGACCCGGATGATGGTGCCAACGGCATCGAAATGAACGATGACAATGCCATCACGTCCATTGGTCTCATCCAGGGAGCCGTGGACGGTATCGACGGTGACGACAACAACGTCATCACAAACACCGGTGACATCATCGGTGTGGTCAACGGCGTCGAGGTTGATGACAACAACACCATCAACAACATTACCTTTGACGGGCAATCCGGCCTTATCCAGGGCGGTATGCACGGCATCATTGCCGACGATAACAACATCGTTAACAACGGCCCCGGGGCGACCATCCAGGTCTCCAACAGCACTGCGGGTGTAGCGTTCATCGACCTTGACGATCCGTTCAGCGGCGCGAACGAGAATGAGCTCTTTAACCGGGGCAACATTGGCGGCGGCGAATATGGTGTCTGGGTCACCGGTAACGGCAACGACCTCTACAACATTGACGACTCTGCTTCTGACAGCAGCTTCGGTCGTGGGCGGATCATCGCCGACAACAACGATAACTACGCCAACGATGTTGGTGTCGGGATCGTCGGTGATGAGAACTTCCTGTACAATGAAGGTGATATCGAAGGCGAAACGGCCGGTGTGTACATCGGTCAGCAGAGCTGCCTGTCCGGGTATGACGACGATTGCTTCAACGCTATCGTCAATGCCCCAGGCGGTATCATCACCGTTACAGGTACTGGCGTTCTGGAAAGCCCGGTTGATGATGACGATGACCAACAGAATGAAGCCGTTTCCGGCGGCAGCTTTGTTGCAGCCATCGACACCAGCGGTCTGGCCAGCAACACCGGTGACTCGCAAGTCGGCGGTGGTTCGTTCGGCACGGTTCTCACCTACAACGAAGGTGTGATCGACGGTCGTAACGTTGTTGGCCCGGTTACAGTCGACCTCGTGACCCAGCTTGCCGACGGCACCGTGGTCGAAGACGATCCGGATACGGAAGAAGTCGAGGGCGGCCCCGACGGGACCAACGATTTCGATATCGTCGATGAAGTCGCGGTCGAGCGTACGGTCATCGCACCGCTCACCAACCGGTTTGCCTATTACGGTGGTGAGGGCGTTGATGTCCTGATCAACGGCGAGGCCAATGGTCCGCTGGCTCAGGGTCAAGTTGTCGATCCCGATGACTTCCTGACCGAAGGCGACGTGTTCGACGCCCTTGGCGACATCATCGGCATTGACGCCGATGATGTTCAGAACGAAACCACCGAAGGCAGCAGCGAGACTGACGTTGCCTCTGGCGGTGTCATCTACGGTAAGGTCTTCACCGGTGGCGGCGATGATATCGTCGCCCTCGGTACCGGCTCCATCCACGACGATCCGAATACGCTTGCCGTCAATGACGGTTACCTGAACGGTGGCCAGGATCTGGCAAACGGCGTACCGGTGGCTCAGCTGGTTGAAGTACCGGTGCTGGATGATCCGGAAACTGACGAAGACGAGTCCATGGGCGGTACAGCGACCACGATGGCGCTGCAAAACGTCCCGACGGATGGTGTTGATGTCGGTGTCGATACCCTGGTTCTCTACGGTGAAGGCACGGGCGATACCCGTGGCCAGCACGGTGGTGTGATTACCGAGTTTGAAGTTCTCGGTAAGACCGGCCCGGGTACGTGGGACCTGAATGGATCGACGACAATCGATGGCTTCCAGGAAACCATGTTCATTGGCCTCGATAACGGCGCCGGTGACGGCACTGCCGGTGACGGGATCGTTGATGAGGAAGTCCTGATGGTGAACCGCACCGTTGGCACAATCATCGAAGAAGGTCGCCTGAATGTCGGTGGCACCGTGATCCAGCCGCTTGATGCGGACGGTGACGGTGTCCAGGACATGAACGAAGCTGGTGACTACCTCTTCGAAAGTGTCATTGCCTCCGACGCCGTATTGACCTCGCCGGTGGTAGAGGTCTGGTCCGGTGGCACGCTGGGTGGTCACGGAACGGTTGTGACCGATCCGGGTGCCCGTGGCGGCAACGGCGGTCTGTATCTTGATGGTACGGTTACCGAGGACATGGCCCGCGGTGAACTGGCTGTCGGAACGGACGACTTTACCGTCGACCTGATCGCTCAGGACCCGGATACGGGCGCACCTATTGCTGACAACCCGGATACCCCGGATGTCGACGAAAGTGCTCCGGACATGACGCCCGACTTCACGACAGTCGACCTCGTGACCCAGGACGATATGGGCAACATCACTGACAACGTTCCCGACGGTAACCCGGATACGGTTGAAGGTACGACCGACGAGCTGATCTTTGCCGACATCATGGTAACGCTGCCGGTGAACAGTGCGGGTGACCCTGTCGATATCACGGTGCCGGAAGGCTTCGTGGCTGAAGTGATCGACATGGACATGCCGTTCGATCTGCTGACCGATGAACCCAAATACGCGACCCTGTCGCCGGGTGACGAGGATGGCAACAAAATCGGCACGCTGACCGTCGTTGGTAACGTCAACTTCTCCAGCATGGAGACCGGCACGACCACGTATCTGGTGAACACGGATGTTCCTCAGGACCTTGTCACGCAGGATGCCGATGGCAACACCATCCTCAACAAGCCGGATGGCGTGAGCGACTTCGACATTGTCGAGGACGAGGTGGTCGTACGTACTGATACGGTGCCAAGCCCTGTTGAAGGCCGTGAGGTCGTCAAGAGCTGGGGCAGCCGCTTCTCTGCCGACCTGAGTGACGTATCCTCAGCTGGCACAATGATCGGTGACAGTGATGTCCTGATCGTGCAGGCGTCGGGTACCAACCAGGCCATTGTCGATGCCAAGACCGACGACGTCGGTCCGGGCGAGCTTCTGCCGGTCGATCTGATTGCCCAGGATCCGCTCACAGGTGAGCCGATTGCTGACAATCCTGAGACCCCGGATGTCGACGAGAGCGGACCTGACGGCGTCAATGACTTCATGACGTTTGATAGTGTCGAGCAGGATCCGGTGACTGGTGAAGTCCTGTCCGCCGGCCCTGACGGCACTCCGGACTTCGACATCGCTGGCAACCTGTTGACCATGGACCTGCTGGAAGCAGACGGCCCGGGTACCGGTGGACCTGATGGTGTCTATGACAGCCAGGAGTTGGCCTTGCAGGATACGGACGACGGTGTCGCCAATCTTGCGGGTGACCTGAACATCGTGCTCGACGGCAAGTTTGTCGACGTCACCACAAACGGTTCGGAGCCCACGATACCCACGGGTGACACCGGCTGTGATGACGCGCCTGACGGCACGCCGAATTGCACGGCAGACAACCCGGCCTTCACCACGCCAGATGGTGTGCCCGATGTTGACGCAGATGGTGTTATGACGCCGACCGCTGACTACACGGACATGGGCCTCGTCTATGACATCATCATTGCCGATACGGCAGTGAACGGGACCTTCGACACCTACAGTTTCGATGGTGGCGACAATGATGGTTCGATCGTGGTTCGCTACGATGATCCCTCGACCCCGGATGTTGATGAAGAGCTTCGTGTTCAGGTGTTCAAGGCTGCGCTGCTGTACCTGCCGGATCGTGTTCGGATCATCTCGATCCCGAACTTCGCCGGCAAGGGCAACACAGAGAACCAGAACGCCGTTGGTGCCTACATCGACAGCTTCACCCAGTACGGTCTGAACCTGGATAGCCTCCATGAGCAGATTGCCTATCTGGGCAAGTCCGACAACATTGCCGGTGGTCTGGAAGCCTTCAGCCCCGAGTGGTTCAACGCCTTCAACGAGGCAGCGATCAACGCGGCGATGGGTAATGATCGTCAGGTCTACCTGCGGACGCTGGAAGCCCAGTTCGGTGCTTCACCGTCCAACTCACGGGTTGTCATGAACATCACTGATAACTCCACTTCAGGCGCCAGTGGCGACGACAACCGCGCTGCCTTCTGGTTGGCCGGTCAATTCGACACGGTCGAGGTGGATGCCAACAACGGCTTCCTGAACTATGAGTTCGATACGGTTCAGGGTTTTGCTGGCTTCGATTACGAAGTCATCAACAACACGCTGCTGCTGGGTATCATGGGTGGCTTCGGCAACACGGACGTTGATTTTGCGGGCCGCACCGGTGAAGGCGACATTGATCAGTGGAATATCGGTGGCTACCTCAGCTACTTCACTGAAGACATGTTTGCCTATGTCCAGGGTGGTATCGGTGATCTCAACATCGAGAGTGAGCGTGACATCAACTTTGGTGGCATGTTCGGCGGTGTCGATCTTCTGGCCCTCGCTGACTATGACGGTGACTTCCACTACATCAGCGGTAAAGCCGGCTACAGCTTTGACATCGGTGAAAACGGTATCAAGCTTACCCCGGAAGTGGGTCTGGCCTACGTCAAGGTTGAAACCGATGCCTTCACAGAGACGGGCGCCGGCAACCTCAACCTGCTGATCGATGAGCAGAGTGCCAAGTCGTTCCGTGTGACCGCTCAGTTGCGTGTGTCCAAGACCATGCGCACTGGCAATGGTGGTCACTGGACGCCTTACCTCCGCGCTGGTATCGCGCATGAGTTCGAAGACGACCTCCGCGCCATCACCGGTCGGATCGAAGGTGTTCCGGGTAGCTCGTTCACCGTCAATGGTGAACCGGCCCGCGAGACGACCGGCCTGTTCGGTGCTGGTGTCAACGCAGCGCTCAGCGACATGTTCTCGGTCTTCCTCGACTACGAGGGCGAGTTCGGTGGCGGCTACGAAGAGCACTCGGTCACGGGTGGTGTTCGCCTCCACTTCTAAAGGCTGATAACACCGTCCCTACGGGACGGATGGAAATAGGGAAGGGCGCCCAGCGGGGCGCCCTTTTCTTTTGTGGAGAGGGAAAGCGCTATCGCATCGCGCTTCTTACCGGATGCAACGGGACCCGTGTCTCAGCTAACGTGCTGGGTCCACGTATCCGACCTTAAGACGCATTCCACGCCAAGCCGGCGTGTGCCGTCTTCGGCGAGATCGAACCAGGCGCGCGGGACAATTTTTGGACGCCCTTACCGAAGCCATCCCGTACTGAAGCCACGGCGCGGTCGAGCAAGAGAACCGGTGCTGGCGTGCTGAGGCGCCCCGGATCCTGTGAAAGACTAAAAAAAAGGGGGCGTGACCCCTAAGGCCACGCCCCTCGGTTTCGCTGAATGTGCTGGGTGTTACTGGGCCGCGAGATTATGCTGCCTTTCGCGAAGCTCCCGCTGCTTCTTCAGCTCAAGCCGTGCGATCGTCCGGCGGTGGACCTCATCTGGTCCGTCCGCCAGCCGCAGCGTACGCTGGCTGGCATAGGCCCGTGCCAGCGGGAAGTCAGCAGAAACCCCGCCGCCGCCGTGGATCTGGATTGCGCGGTCCAGGATTTTCATTGCCATGTTGGGCACGGATACCTTGATCTGTGCGATCTCACTGCGGGCGATCTTGTTCCCGTACTTGTCCATCATCCAGGCTGCTTTCAGCACCGACAGGCGGGCCTGCTCCACTTCGATGCGGCTGTTGGCAATCTGTTCCATCACCACGCCCTGGTCCGACAGCTTCTGGCCAAAAGCCTCGCGGCTGTCGGCGCGGGCACACATTAACTCAATGGCCCGTTCCGCCGATCCGATAGAGCGCATGCAATGGTGGATCCGTCCAGGGCCCAGCCGCGCCTGCGCGATCTCAAAGCCCCGGCCTTCGCCGAGCAGGATATTGCTGGTCGGCACCCGCACGTCTTCGAAAAGCACCTCGCCGTGCCCGTGCGGAGCATCGTCATAGCCAAAGACCGGCAGCGACCGCAGCACGGTAATGCCCGGCGTATCCATGGGCACGACGATCATGGATTGCTGCTGGTGGGTGGGGGCATTCTTGTCGGTCTTGCCCATGAAGATCAGCACTTTACAGCGAGGGTCCATAATTCCGGAGGTCCACCATTTGCGGCCGTTGATGACATAGTCGTCGCCGTCACGGGTAATGCTGGATTCGATGTTGGTGGCATCCGAACTCGCTACCAGCGGTTCTGTCATGGCAAAGGCGGAGCGGATCTCCCCGTCGAGCAACGGTTGCAGCCATTTCTCTTTGATTTCATCGGTGCCGAACCGTTCCAGGATCTCCATATTTCCTGTGTCGGGTGCAGAGCAATTGAAGGTCTCAGACGCAAGCGAAGACCGGCCCAGCTCCTCTGCAATGGGCGCGTAGTCCAGATTGGAAAGGCCGAACCCGCCCTTGGAGTCGGGCAGGAACATGTTCCACAGCCCTGCTGTTTTGGCTTTCGCCTTAAGCTCTTCAATAATCGGCGGTACGGTCCAACGGTCACCGCCGGCGTCAACCTGCTCGGCGTAGATTTTCTCCGCCGGTTGGACATGCTCTTCGATGAAATCGCGCACTTGCCCGCGAAGCTCCATCACTCGATCTGAAAACTCGAAATCCATCGTTTATCGTCCCCTGTGTTTGTTGGTTCTTTGCCCCCGTGCGAGACTTTGGTTAATCGACAGGGGAGCGCGTGATTCGATGGTGAGTTTATCAGATATCGAGAGGGCGGCTGATGCCATTCGCCCAGCGGTGACAGTGACCCCCTTTTTGCGGTCGGTCACCCTGTCCCAGCTGACAGGGGCGCAGATTTATCTGAAGTTCGAAAACCTGCATTTCACGGCTTCGTTTAAGGAACGTGGTGCGCTGAACAAGCTGCTCAGTCTTGATCAGCGGCAAAAAGCAGCTGGTGTGATTGCGATGTCTGCCGGCAACCATGCGCAGGCTGTCGCCTATCATGCAGGCCGTCTGGGTATCGCCGCAACCATCGTCATGCCCCGCGACACGCCGCTCGTCAAAGTCCGCAATACGGAAGCGCTTGGTGCTTCAGTGATCCTTTATGGCGACGCGTTGGACGAGGCTACCGATCATGCCAGCAAGCTTGCCATAGAGCAGGGCCTGACCTTCGTCCATCCGTTTGACGATCCAGCGGTGATCGCAGGCCAGGGAACTGCGGGCCTGGAAATGCTGCAGAGCGAGCCCGGACTGGACGTCATCCTTGTCCCGGTTGGCGGCGGCGGTTTGATTGGGGGCATTGCCAGCGCTGCAAAGGCCCTGAAGCCCGAAATCCAGATGATCGGGGTGGAGGCGGCCCGCTATCCATGCGTCACCGCGGCGCTGCGGGGCGAAGAGGCGGTCGCGGGCGGGGCTACGATCGCCGAAGGAATTGCGGTAAAGCGGCCAGGCAAGCTGACATTGGACATCATTCGCGACAAGGTCGACGATATGCTGATCGTGACCGAAGCGCAGATTGAGCGGGCCATCAGCCTGCTGATCACCATCGAGAAGACTGTGGTAGAGGGCGCCGGTGCCGTTGGACTGGCCGCCGTCATTGCCGAGCCGGACCGATTCCGGGACCAAAAAGTCGGCCTCGTTCTGTCAGGCGGTAACATCGACACGCGGCTGCTTGCTGCCGTGTTGATGCGCGATCTGGTCAATCAGGGCCAGATCGCGCAGTTGCGCCTCACGATACCCGATCGGCCGGGGGCCCTGGCAGAGGTTGCGGCCATTATTGGCGAGGCGGGGGGCAATATTCTCGAGGTGCAGCACAACCGGCTGTTCTCTGAAACCCAGGTGAAGGAAGCTGATCTGGAACTGGCGCTGGAGGGCCGTGACCACCAACACATTCATCGGATCGTCGATGCCCTGACAGCCAGAGGATTTGCAGTGCGTCTGCTTGACCCGTTCGACGACTGTCACTAGCGTCGCCCACCGATCACCAGCAAATAAAACGAGGTCTCATCCATGTCGTCACCCAATTTCGATCTCTCAGGCCGGGTCTGTTTTATCACCGGCACCACCAGCGGACTGGGGCGCCAGTTTGCGCTGTGCCTGGCGGGCGCTGGCGCCCATGTGGTGATTACCGGGCGGCGGCAGGAAAGGCTTGAAGCCCTGAAGACGGAAATCGAGCAGGCAGGCGGCAGCGCCTACCCGATCTCGTTCGATGTTACCGACCAAGCCGCGTGTGCGGCTGCGGTTGCCGAAGCCGAGGAGAAGGTCGGGCCGATTTGGTGTCTGGTGAACAATTCCGGCGTCGCCATTATGACCCGCGCCGAGGAAACGACGCAGGAAGACTATGACACGGTGATGGACACCAACGTCCGGGCGCCCTTTATGCTCGCGCAGGAGGTCGGTAAACGCATGATTGCGCGGGGCCAGGGCGGTCGAATCATCAATATTGCTTCCATGGCCGGACTGGTCGAGTTGCGTGGCGGGATCACGTATTCAACATCGAAGGCAGCCGCTGCGATGATGGCCCGTGTTCTGGCGTTGGAATGGGCCCGGCATGGCATCAAGGTCAATGCGATCTGCCCGGGATACATTCGCACCGAGATGAACGACGATCTTTGGGAAAGCGATGTAGGGCAGCGGATGATTAACGCCTGGCCGACACGCCGGGTTGGCAAGGATACGGATTTGAACGGCCTGTTGCTTTTGCTGGCATCGGATGAAGGCGACTTTATCACCGGCGCCAACATCAAGATCGACGATGGCCAATCATTGGGGATCAAGGGCACATGACCGATATTGCGGAGATGTCAGCAACAGATCTTGTTGAGGGTTATGAGAAGGGCACCGTAACGCCTGTAGAGGCCACTCAGGCGGCGCTGGAGCGCCTTGAGAGACATAATGATGCGGTGAACGCTTTCATTCTCGTGGACGCTGAAGGGGCGCTGAAAGAGGCGGAAAAATCCGCCAAGCGCTGGAGCGACTGCAAGCCCAAGGGGCCCTTGGATGGCGTGCCGCTTTCAATCAAGGAACATATCGATGTCAAGGGATGGGCGACCCGCTATTGCTCGCCTGTTCTGCCTGACGTTCCGGCCGAACAGGACGCGCCGATCACGACCCATTTCAGAAACGCCGGCGCCGTCATCCTCGGCAAGACAGCGACACCGGAATTTTGCTGGAAAGGCTGTACCGACAGCGCGCTCTACGGCGTCAGTTACAACCCGTGGGATAGTGACAAGACGCCCGGCGGCTCATCGGGCGGCGCGGCCGCAGCGTGTGCGCTCGGTATGGGGCCGCTGCATGTGGGGACGGACGGCGGTGGCTCCGTGCGGATCCCGGCGGCCTTCTGCGGTGTCTTCGGACTGAAACCCACACAATACAGGGTGCCTTCGGGACCGGGTGGGCCAACGGCGGCGCTCTCGCAGGCGGGTCCGCTAACCCGCACGGTCGCCGACGGGGCGCTGATGTATTCGGTGATGGCGCAACCGCATCCGCGCGATCCGATGGCGCTACCGGCGGCGGACATGAATTTCGATCTCGGGGCCGGCGTGAAGGGCCTCAAAATCGCGTTTTGGGATGGTAGCCGCCTGACCGATATTGACCCGGAGATTGCTGAAAGCGTTGCTGCAGCCGCCAAGGTTTTCGAAGAACTGGGCGCTGAGGTGATCGAGGCCGATCCCGGTTTTGAAAACCAGCTGCAGACCTTTCTGGACTTCTGGCAGCCCGTCACCGCCTTTTATCTTGAAAACGCCTCAGAAGAGGCGCTGGCGGCCAGTGAGCCGATGCTGGTACGCTCGGCCCAGAAAGGTGCGGAGATTCCGATCGTGCGGCATTATGAGGCGCTGGCGGCGCGGGGCGCGCTGGCGCAGACCATGTCGGCCTTTCATGGGCAGTATGATCTGCTGCTGGCGCCCACAACACCCGTCCCGCCCTTCAAGGCAGAGCGGGGTGTCTACGGGCCCGAGGGGGAGGCTTACAAGCGTACCTGGACGCCGTTGACCTTCCCGTTCAATCTGACGGGCCAACCGGCGGCGTCCGTGCCTTGCGGTTTTACGCGCGACGGCTTGCCCATTGGTTTGCAGATTGTCGGCCCCTGGCATGCTGAAGCCCGTATCCTGCAGGCCGCCCGCGCCTATGAGACGGTGCACCCCTTCAAAATGCCAACTATCTGAGATTCAGCAAGAAATCTCCCAGATTTCGTCACAATCGCTTCCTATCTCCTCATCTAGCGTCACGCTCATGAGGGATAGAAACATGTCTGTTCGACATATCGCGATGGGGTTGGCCGGTCTGATGGCTGTGCTGGCACTTGTTGCCTTTGCTGCGGTCGACTCCAGAGGTATGCACCCCGCGGGCAAGGATATCGTTGCCGGTATCCTGGATAACGTCTCCCGACCGCTCTAGAAACCAACAGATGATGATCTAGGCTTTTACCACCAGCCCAGCCTTTCTATGCTGCACCCGCATCGATCCGGAAAGGGCAGGCTATGGCAGAAAAACTCGCATTCATTGGACTGGGCGTCATGGGGTATCCCATGGCAGGGCATCTGCAGGCTGCGGGCCATGATATCTGTGTCTACAACCGCACGGCGGCGAAAGCCCAGGACTGGACCGGGCGTTACGGCGGGCGGTCTGGCTCAACCCCGGCTGAAGCCGCTCAAGGCGCCGATATCGTCTTCACATGCGTTGGCAATGACGATGACGTGCGGCAGGTGACAACCGGGGCAGAGGGTGTCCTGCAAACCATGCACAGGGGGGCCGTGCTGGTTGATCACACCACCGCCTCGGCCAATCTGGCGCGGGAGCTGGCGGAAGTTTGCGACAAAAAGGACATCGGTTTCCTGGATGCGCCTCTCTCTGGCGGGCAGGCCGGGGCCGAAAACGGCCAGGTAACGATTATGACCGGCGGCGATGAGGCAAGCTTTGCCCGCGCCGAACCGGTTATGCAAGCCTACGCCAAGTCGATCAAGCTGATGGGCCCGGCCGGCCACGGCCAGCTGACCAAGATGGTCAATCAGATCTGTATCGCGGGCGTTGTACAAGGGCTTGCTGAGGGCGTTCACTTTGCCAAAAAGGCGGGTCTCGATCCTCGCGCGGTGGTCGACGTGATCCGCCATGGCGCGGCGCAAAGCTGGCAGATGGAAAACCGCTACGAGACCATGGCGGATGGCTTGTTCGAGCATGGATTCGCTGTGGACTGGATGCGCAAGGATCTCTCCATCGCGCTGGACGA
Source organism: Alphaproteobacteria bacterium (assembly GCA_046290575.1). Classification (GTDB taxonomy): domain Bacteria; phylum Pseudomonadota; class Alphaproteobacteria; order SMXS01; family SMXS01; genus JANQQJ01. The sequence goes on from JBKAGX010000002.1 coordinate 114,518, forward strand.
AAGCCGCCGGAACGGGGCACATCTCGCGCTCACCGCGCTGGTTGACCAGTTCTATGGCGAGGTGCAGGCGCTGGGTGGCAACCGTTGGGATACCTCTAGCCTGTTGGCGCGTCTTGACGCCTTGAACAAAGGCGAGACTGGCTGAACCGCAACCGCGATAAAGCCTTTGACTTCGGCGGTGCAGGGACTAGGTTTCTGCCAAGAAAGGCGGACTGTATCGATACCGCCAACAGGGTTTCAGGAGTGTGTCTATGGACATGAGCGGGGAATACCGGATCCCGGCGCCGCGTGAGCGCGTATGGGATGCGCTCAACGATCCTGACATACTGGGCCAGTGCATTCCCGGCTGCCAATCTATTGAGAAAACATCCGATACCGAGATGACGGCGGTCGTGAAGGCCAAGGTCGGACCGGTCAGCGCCAAGTTCAATGGTGACGTGACCCTCTCCGACATGGATCCGCCCAATGGCTACACGCTCAGTGGTGAGGGCAAGGGCGGTGTCGCTGGCTTCGCCCGGGGAACCGCCAAGGTGGCCCTTGCTGAAGACGGCGACGGGACACTTCTGACCTACAATGTCGATGCAAAGGTTGGCGGCAAGTTGGCGCAGGTTGGTGCCCGGCTGGTGGACGGCACGGCCAAAAAGATGGCCGATGATTTCTTCTCAACCTTCTCAGAGATCGTCGGCAGCGGTAGTGGCGCTGAAGCCGAAGAAACAGCACCGGACAGCGCCGCGCCGGAACCGGCTGCGGCGGCCGTAGCGCAGCCCGAAGCGACGGAAAAACCCAAAAAGAGCTGGGGCTCGCCGTTGACCATTGCGGTCATTGGGGCAGCACTGGTACTCCTGATATACTTCCTGCTTTCCGGCGGGAACTAGACGTCTAACGAAACGAGGACGAGCATGACAGTGACGGTAAAAACGACAGTCAACGGCAAGGAGGTCTCCGGCGATGTGGAGCCTAACACGCTGCTGGTCCATTTCATTCGTGAGAATCTGGAGCTGACGGGCACCCATGTCGGCTGTGATACCAGCCAGTGCGGCGCGTGCACGGTTCATCTTGATGGCCGCCCGGTGAAATCCTGCACCATGCTGGCCGTTCAGGCCGAAGGGCACGAGGTGACAACCATCGAAGGCGTTGGCCAGCCGGGTGATCTGCATCCGATGCAGGCGGCCTTTCAGGAAGAACATGGCGCCCAGTGTGGATTCTGCACCCCGGGCATGATCATGGCCAGCATTGGCATCGTAGAGCGCAACAAGGACAACCTTACTGAAGAAGTTGTCCGGCACGAGCTGGAAGGCAATATCTGCCGCTGTACCGGCTACCACAATATCGTCAAATCCGTGCTCGCCGCCGCGCGGGATATGTAAGCCAGCTGACCGAGGGAGCATCAACAGATGTATAATTTCACCTATCACCGCCCCGGCAGCGTCGATGAAGCCGCCTCACTGATTGCCGACAATGAAGACGCCAAGCTGCTGGCCGGTGGCATGACCCTGCTGCCCACCATGAAGCAGCGGCTCGCCATGCCTTCTGACCTTGTTGACCTGAATGAGATCGGTGGTCTGAGCGGTATTTCTGTTGATGGCGGCACTGTCACCATTGGCGCGACCACCCGCCACGCGGATGTGGCTGCTTCTGCTGATGTGCAGTCCGCCATTCCGGCCCTTGCCGCGCTGGCGGGCCAGATCGGCGACCCTGCGGTCCGCAACCGCGGGACCATCGGCGGGTCGCTGGCGAATGCCGACCCGGCAGCTGATTATCCGGCTGCGATTGTCGGTCTCGGTGCAACCATCGTGACCAACAGCCGTGAAATCTCAGGCGACGACTTCTTTGTCGATATGTTCGAAACCGCGTTGGATGAAGGCGAAATTATCACCGCCGTTCGCTTCCCGGTGCCGCAGAAAGCGTCCTATTTCAAGTTCCCGAACCCGGCATCGCGCTACCCGATCGTCGGCGTGATGGTGGCCCAGACAGACAGTGGCGTGCGTGTCGCGGTGACCGGTGCCGGACCCAGCGCCTTCCGTGTACCGGAAATGGAGCAGGCTTTAAGCAGCAACTTCTCGGCGGATGCTGTTGAGGGTATTTCCGTGCCGGCTGACGGGCTGAACGAGGATATGCACGCATCAGCCGCCTTCCGGGCCAGCCTGGTTACAGTGGGTGCCAAGCGCGCGGTCGCTGAGATCGCCTGATCCGGCTGGCCGGTATGGACATCGGCCATGTCTACTGAAAGCTACGCAATCGAAGGCGGCGTCGAAGGGCGTGACCGCCTGAAGCTTCTTTCACGTGTTTTTGGCGCTGCGACAAAGTCCCTGCTGGACCGTGTCGGTCTCCAGCCCGGCATGTCAGCCCTAGACCTGGGCTGTGGCGGCGGTGACGTGACGCTGGAGATTGCCCGCCGCATCGGTCCCGATGGCGCTGTTACCGGTATCGATATGGATCCGGTTGCTCTGGACCTGGCGCGCCAAGAGGCTGACACACAGGGTATTTCCAACGTCGACTACGTTCAGCAGGACTTGGCTGCGTCGCTGGACGTTGAGCCGGTCGACTTCGTCCACATGCGGTTCCTGCTATCCCATATTGCAGAACCGGCTGCCTTGCTCGCGCGGGTGTTCCATCGCCTGAAGCCCGGCGGGCGAATTGCGGTGATGGACGTTGAATTCCGCGCACACTTCAGCGTGCCCGACAGTGCTGCCCTGCACCGCTATGTGGACTTGTACACCAGGGTTGTCGCGGCGACGGGTGGTGACGCGAATATCGGCCCGCGGCTGACAGGCCTTCTGCATGACGCGGGTTTTCAACACATCAGACCGGGTGTAGACCAACCGACAGGCAAGGACACCGAGATCAAGCTGATGAATCCGGTCACGCTGGAGCGTATCGCACCTTCTGTTTTGAAGGCCGGGCTGGCTTCAGGGGAAGAGCTGCATAAGACCATCAGGGCGCTCTACGCGCAGGCCCGCGACCCCGGCTATGTCCAGGCGACCCCGCGAGTTTTTCAGATATTGGGACGGAAACCATGAAACTGGGCGCATTTTCTATCAGCCTGGCTGTCAAGGATATCCAGGCATCCAAGGCGTTCTATGCCCGGTTGGGCTTTCAAAAGGTCGGTGGTGATGAAGACCAGGGATGGCTCGTTCTGAGCAACGACAGCTGCACCATCGGGCTGTTTCAGGGAATGTTTGACAAGAACACCCTGACGTTTAATCCGGGATGGAATCAGCAGGGCCAACCTCTCGACAGTTTTCAGGACATCAGGGATTTGCAGAAGCACCTGAAGTCACAGGGCGTATCATTCGTCAGCGAAGCTGATGAGACGGGCAGTGGGCCAGCCAGTTTTGTTTTATTGGATCCGGACGGAAACCCGATCCTGGTGGATCAGCACGTCTGATCTAATCTATTGGTTTCTAGAGCTCTAGGTTCAAAGCGAACCGAAGGCGTCAGGTGTATCGAAATCTCTGAAAATCCGGTCGCCGTCGATGTCGACCTCGCAGATCTTGTCCGCGTATGTGTGCAGCAACCCGCGGGCGCCTTTATCGCCTTTGATATTCTGCATTTCCTCGAAATAGAGCCGGCTCCACAGCACCGGATTGCCCCATTTTCCAGCTCGGGTGGGCACGCAGATCGTGCGGCCTTCTTCTTCGTCAAAAGCAGCAATCAGCCGATTGATATCAGCGGCCGTGACCAAGGGCATATCGCCCAGGCAGATCGCTACCCCGTCAACATCGTCGGGTAATGCGTTCAGTCCGGCGTGCAGGCTGCCGGCCATGCCGTCGGCAAAGTCCGGGTTGTGAACGAACTGAATCTCAAGGCCCTCAAGAGCTGACTGGATATCGCCCTGGTCGCGCCCGGTGACGACAATGACCGGGCCTGCCGTGCTGCCCAACGTGTTCTCAACCGTGTGGCGGATCATCGGGGCGCCTTCGATCTCCTCCAGCAGCTTGTTACGGCCTCCCATGCGGCTTGAGGTGCCTGCCGCCATCACGATGGCGGCGATCCGGGGTGCACGGGCCATTGGTTTGGCTTCTCCGGTGGCTTGACGGCGGGGCAGGGGGCGAGAGCCGATCTCTTTCAGCAGTCCGCCGGCACCCATGCGCATGACATCTTCGCGTGTTACCTCGAGCTCTGCGCCAATCCGTTGCAGAACCCAATCAAAGCCGTTCAGTTTGGGGGACCGGGCACAGCCCGGCAGACCGATCACAGGAGTCTCGCCAATATGCGCGAGCAGTAACAGGTTGCCCGGATCGACCGGCATACCGAAATGATCGATTGTACCGCCTGCGGCCCCAATCGCGGCAGGGACCACATCCCGCCGGTCCGTATTGGCGCTGGCCCCGGCGATCAGCAGTAGATCGCATCCAGCCTGTATCTGACGCGTAATCTCATCGGTCAGCGCAGATACCTGATGTGCAGCATGGCTTGTTCTGATCAGGGCTCCGCCGATCTCATCCATTCTGGCACTGGTAATCCGGATCAGCTTCTCCGTCGCCTTGCCGGCTCCCGCTGGCAGCGTGGTCTCGATCAGGGCAGCGTCAATGCCTCTGTATGGAGCAACCGAGACAAGTGGGACGTTCGACAGACTGTCGATAGCTTGGTCCAGCAGACCGCCCGACACAGCAAAGGGGATAATCTTGATAGTCCCGACCAACTGGCCTTCGCGCACGGCGGCATAGGGCGGCAGTGTGGCCAACGTCAGCGACTCATCAATCAGGTTGAGTGCGTCCAACCGGTCACGGTCGAACACGACCACCCCATCTGCTTCGGCAAAGAGATTGCAGCGGCCTGTGAAGGCGGTGCTCTTTCGTAAGCCGTGTCCCTTGCAGGCGTTGGCCAATCGATCGGCGGCATCGTCTTCCGTGACGTCGCCCGGTTCCAGCCGGAAGGCGGCAATGTGGTCAATGCCGGCTTCTCTCAGGGCATCGATGTCGCTTGCAGAGAGTGTGTGCCCCTTCTTCAGCTTCCGTGTGCGGACCTGCTGGCTGTGGGCGAGAATCGCGCCCTCAGCCTTGTCGACGGCCATGTCGGCATAGATCATTGCAGGGCGCCGCGCTGGACCGCGATAATCTCGGCGAGAATAGAGGCGGCAATTTCAGCCGGGGAACTGGCGCCGATATCGAGGCCGATGGGGCCATGAATCCGGCTGATTTCGTCCTGCGAGAACCCGGCCTCGGTCAACCGGTCGACCCTTTTGGCCTGGGTCCGTGTGGAGCCGAGGGCGCCGACATAGAAGCAGTCGGATTTGAGCGCAATGTCGAGCGCCGGATCATCAAGCTTCGGGTCGTGGGTCAGCGTGACAACCGCCGAACGTCGATCGAGTGCAAAATCTTCCAGCGCCTGATCCGGCCAGTCCGTGGACAGTCCAACACCGGGAAACCGCTCTGGCGTCGCAAAAGCCTGGCGTGGGTCAATCACCGTAACGTCGAATCCGACACGCTGCGCCATCGGCACCAATTCCTGGGCGATATGGACCGCACCGACAATCGCCAGCCGCCGGGGCGTGTTGAAGACCCGGACAAATTCATTTTCATTCAAGGTCTTGCTGCGGTCTTCGCGCATGGCCTGCGCCACGTCCTCTGGTGCAGCGCCGGCATCAATCAGGGTGTGCGCGCCGGTTTCCAGGTTGGTTGTCAGTGCAACGGACCGGCTTTCCTCAGCGGCGTTCACAACATCCTGGATTTCGTCTGGCATGGGCTCGACAAAGACCCGGATGGTCCCGCCGCAGGCCAGGCCAACTTCCCAGGCATCTTCGTTAGAGACACTGAATTCCAGATTGCGGATCTCGCCATCTTCGATGGCTTGACGGGCTTCGGTGATCACCGCGCCTTCGATACAACCGCCTGATACAGACCCGACGAAGTTCCCCTGGTCGTCAGCGGCCAACTGGCTGCCGACGGGGAAGGGCGCTGACCCCCACGTACTAGAGACCGTTGCCAGTGCTACCTTGCGCCCTTGGGCGCGCCAGTCCTCCGCCGTCTTCAGGATTTCGATGGACATGGCGCTCTAGGGGTTACTCCGCGGCCTGACGGGTACCGTCCTGGATCGCCTGCCAGACCTTCAGCGGCGTCGCAGGCATGTCGATGGCGGTTACACCATACTCCCGCAGCGCATCCAGAATCGCATTGATCGACGATGGGCAGGCCCCGATGGTGCCGGCTTCGCCGCAGCCCTTGATCCCATAGGGATTGGTCTTGCACAGGATCTCGTTGTAGCTGAAGTCGATGTCGCAGATGTCGTCAGCACGCGGCATGCCGTAATCCATGAACGATCCGGTCATCAGCTGGGCTGTTTCAGGGTCATAAACGCAGTTTTCGGTAAGAGACTGGCCCAGACCCTGTACCACGCCGCCGTGCACCTGGCCGGCGACCAGCATCGGGTTGATCACCTTGCCGAAGTCATCGACGACCGTGTAACCGACGACGTCGGTCTTGCCGGTTTCCGGATCGATCTCGACCTCGCAGATGTGACAGCCGTTCGGGAAGGTCGAGGTGCTGTATTCGTAAACGCCTGAAGAGTTCAGGCCATCGACGAACATCTCTTTGAAGTCGCCTGGCAGGTCATCGACCTCACGTGCCTTGGCGGCGACTTCCATGATACCGACGGACTTGTTGGTGCCCGGCACCTTGAACAGGCCCTCTTCAAAGTCGATGTTTTGAGGTTCTTCTTCCAGCATCAGGGAGGCAATGATCTTGCCCTTCTTGATGACCTCGTTAGAGGTTTCCTGGAACGCGCCAGCGGCCATGTAAAGCGAGTGTGAGCCGCCGGTGCCGCCACCGCTCTTGACCCGGTCGGTGTCGCCCTGCACGAGGGTCACGTTCTCGAACGGGACGCCCAGCTGGTCGACCACGACCTGCGCCCAGGCGGTCTCATGGCCCTGACCGTTGGACATGGTGCCGGTGATGATCTCGACCTTGTCGTCCTCAAGGAAGTTGATTTCGGCCGCTTCGCTGGGGCCGCCCAGCGTACATTCGATGTAGTAGGCCATGCCGATACCACGCAGCTTGCCGCGGGTACGGGACTCGGCTTTGCGTGCCTCGAACGTGTCCCAACCGGCATTGCGCTTGGCGTCTTCCATATTCCGGTTGTATTCGCCGGTATCGAAAACAAAGCTCAACGGATGCTGATAAGGCATGTCTTCAGGCGGAATGAAGTTGATGGCGCGGAATTCGTCCTGGCTGAGCCCCAGTTCGGCCGCGGCAGCATCGACCGCGCGTTCGATAATGTAGGCGCTTTCCGGGCGGCCGGCGCCGCGATAGGCGTCGACCGGCACTGTATTGGAGAAGACGCCGGTGACAGCGACATGGATTGCGGGGATCTTGTAGACACCACCCAGAATACGGCCGGGCGAGGCCGTCGCGATGAAAGGCGCGAACTGCGACAGATAGGCGCCCAGGTTGCAGCGATTATGCACCCGCATGCCCTGAATACGGTTATCTGAGTCTATCGCCAGCTCGACATGGGTCAGCCAGTCGCGGCCCATGCTGTCGCCCTGGAAAGCTTCCGAACGCTCACCGGTCCACTTCACGGGACGGCCGATTTTCTTGGACGCCCAAAGCACGAGCGCCTGTTCAGGATAGGCGAAAGTCTTCATGCCGAAGCCACCGCCGACGTCGGCTGTAAACACCCGCAGTTTTGCCGGGTCAGTCTTCAGCACCATGCCGGCCAGAATACCCTGCAGGCTGTTGGCACCCTGTGTTGACGTACGCAGTGTATAGCTCTCATCGGAGGCGTCGTAGTCCCCCAGTGCAGCACGTGGTTCCATCGCATTAACAACAACGCGATTATGAACAAGGTCCAGCTTGGTGACGTGGGCTGCGCTATCAAACGCGGCCTTGACCGCCGCGTCATCGCCCATGGCCCACTCCAGGCAAACGTTGCCGGGTGCCTGGTCCCAGACCAGCGGTGCGCCATCGGCTTCAGCCGTTTCGATGGTGCCCACTGCGGGCAATTCCTCGTAATCCACCTCAATCATCTCGGCGGCATCTTTGGCCTGGTTGACGGTCTCGGCGATCACAAAGGCGACCGTGTCACCGACGAAGCGGACCCGGTCACTTTGCAGTAACGCCCGTGGCGGCATGACGATCTCGCTGCCGTCGGCATTCGGGACAGGGGCCAGGCAGGGCAGGGTGCCCAGGCCATCAGCCTCGACATCGGCGCCTGTCAGCACCGCGATCACACCGGGGGCGTCCTTGGCCATCGATGTGTCGATGCTGTTGATCTTCGCGTGGCCGAAGGGAGACCGCAGCACAACGGCGTGCGCCTGACCTGACAGATTCAGATCGTCCGTATAGGCACCCGTGCCCGTGATGAACCGAACGTCTTCGACGCGCTTGACCGGTTGCCCGATACCGAATTTCTGCATGAAAATGCCTCCCGAGGGATCAGTGGAATCAGCGCACCCTGCCGCGCCAACATTGAACCCAGTGAGATAGGCCAAAACGCCGCGCAGTTCAATCTGAACGACACTTTTGCGGTGGGCTTGTTTCAGTCCTGCATAACGTGGCGCAGCGCCAGTCCCATGATTGCCGCCATCACGGTAATCGATAGGGTGACCATCAATGCTTGTGCCAACCCGGCCGAAATTATGGCGCCTATGGCCGTCAATATTTGCACCAGAACACCCCCCAGGAAGGTAACAGCGAATGTTGCCACAATCAGCGTCAGGGCCAACTGTGGCCGAAACGCCGTGATTCGGCCGCGTTGTTCCGAGGTGCCCAGCGGCCGCGTGTCCGTTGCGATTTCGGCCAAGGGCAAGAAAAATAGCGCAAATGCGCCTGTCACGGCCGCCGAAATCAGCAGGACGATCAGTGCCGTAGCCCCCGTGGAGAGCGATCCGGTGCCGACAGCCATCATGCCCGCCAGAAACGATATGGGAACAAGCCCTATCAGGCCCGCCGCAATCATGTATCCGAGCGTCTTGAGCATTTGGCCGATAAAGGTGCGGATGGGTTGCTGAAATGCGGCAGGTGTGCCCAGCAGTGCGATGCGCATCCAAATGACAAAGGTGGCAGCAGACAACACGCCCAAAATCGCCAGCGCAACAAGCATGCGAACCGGGTCAATTGCGACCTCCACGGTCGCATTCGGGTCGGCGATTTCCGGCTGGGCCATAATGTCAAAGCCCATGCTCGCCGCCAGCAGCGCGCCAGGAACCAGCAGCGCCGTTGTCACCAGGAAAGCGAGTACCCGGTCCCAATGCAGGCGTGCCGCCTCGACAATCAGGCGAATCATAATCGGCTGCTGGGGGCTGGTGCTCATATCGGTCCGGTCCGGTTCAACGAAAGCATATCCGCTGACACTACCTAATCGACCGCAGGCATATATTCAAATGCCCCGATGTCAGGAGCGCCTCCTTGCGGGCGCTTGGTTCCGTCATGGTCGACCGTCAGGCGGTGCAAAATTGGCGCGGCCCGGTCGATAACGCCAGGGGCGCGGCCTGTCAGACGGAAATCATGGTCCGCCGGATTGACGAACCAGCTGTCGGCATCGTTCGGATCAATGACCAGATTGCCCATGGTTGTTGTTCCGCCGTGATTGGCCTGCTCAATCGGTTGATCCATCAGATTGTTGGCGATCAGGGCCTCGTTTCTTGCCGCCTGCCTGCTTCGGTGTTTGCCCAGAAGAATCGATCGACCATTGCGCATCAGGGTATTGTGGAGCACTAGACCGCCAGCGACGTCTGCCAGCACGATCCCAATATCATGATTGCCGATGATCAGATTGTTGCGAACCACGCCCCCTTCGTGCTCCGGCGTCTCCATACCTTCGCCGCCATAGACGATGCCAATATGACAATTCTCTATCCGGTTGCGCTCAATGATGGTGCGCCGGGACAGGCTTTTCATTTGGATGCAGGACCCGCGGTCATAATAGGAAGCAGGCTGTTCGGTCGGCGTATTGATGCTGTGGATGTGGTTGCCTCTGATCACGAAATCGTCACAACGGTTGCAGTCCACTCCTTGGAAGTTTCCGCCGGGTGGGTGAGACGTATGGAAGATCTCGTTATCCAGAATCGCGATATGTGCGGGCCGGTTTGGCTCATCCGCGCCCGATCCCTTGATTTCCGCGTGGCTGTTTAGGGGCCGGGTTCGGTGGTTGTCGTAGATGCGGCTGCCCTGAATTGTAATGTGCCGGGCACCCTGATCGAAGAAGACGCCGTGATAGCCGCCGCCGTGATATCCAGGCCGGAAACGACGATATGGCTTGCCCCGGTGAATTTCAGCGTGATGGCTGTGTTTTCACCCTGGAGAACTACGGTGCCCGGTCCTGCCGCCGGACCGATGCGGATCGGTTGTGACGCCGTACCGTTTGTTTGAGGCCCCAGCCGGAAGGCGCCCTTATAGGTGCCGGGTGCCAGCTGGATAGTCTGGCCCGGGCGCGCCGTATTCAGCGCTGCCTGGAAGCCGTCGGCATCCTCCACCGTTTTCACTGTGTCGGAGCAGGCGGCGAGAAAGAGGCAGGCGGCCAGGGTTCTTATCAGGGCGCGGCGCGGCTGGAGAACCCCGCTCACAAGGTCACGGAGACCAGCCGCCTTCAGGTCGAACCGTTCAGATTGCACCATGGCCATGGGCGGCCCTTCCCGCTGCAGTTGTTCACACCTTATCCATCACAGCCGCTGACGGAAAGCTGTCAGAAACTGGCGCTGATCCCGCCGAACAATGTGCGTGCCTGTCCCGGTTTTAGCTCCTCCCCGGCGAACCGGTTGAACCTGCCATTGGTGGCGTAGCGCTCATTCAACAGATTGTGCAGGCGCAGATAGAGTTCGAAGCCGCCCTCGATATGAACGCTGCCTCTTATATGGACCAGATCATGTCCGCCATAGGTGCGGGTGTTGTTGTCGTCGAGAAAGTAGGAGCCCAGATGCTGGTACTCGACCTCCAGCACGCCGCCATTCAGGAAGCCCGGACGCCATGTCAGGCGGGCATTGCCAATATCCCTGGGTGCGCGGTTGATCGTGTTGCCCGATAGATCGACGCTGCCGACCGGCATCCACTCGACAAAGAAGTGGTCATTATAGGCGTAGGCCCCGGCCAGGGTCAGGCTATCGGTGATGTCGATTGACAGGCCAACTTCGATGCCCCGGTGCCTCGTCCTGCCTGCATTTCTGATGTCTCGAACACCGGTTTCGTCATTGGTGAATACCAGGATGTCGTCCCGCAATGTCATCGTATAGAGCGACAACTCGAACGCCACCCGGTCGCCCAGATTGCCGCGCAAGCCGACCTCAAAACTGTCGGATTTAACGGGTTTCAGGTCTGTCGACAGAGTCGACCGGCCGGGACGAAACAGTTGCTGGGCTGTGGGCGTTCTGAAACCGCGCTTATAAGAAAAGAAGGCGTTCAGAGCCTCTGTCACATCATAGGTGAAACCGGCTTTCGGGCTGACCGAACTGAAATCCAGTTTCTGGCTGGGCGGGCGGTTGTGCAGCGCGGTGGGGTCAATGACCGTTGTCAGATTGTTGGTGTAGTCAAACTCTGCATAGTCAAAGCGGACGCCCGCTACTATGCGTAACCTGTCTGTGGCCTGCCATTCGCCATGTAGGTAGGGCGAGATGGTGAGTGTCTCTGCGTCGAAGTCATAGACTGTCTCGATCTCGTCGAAGGCTGTGATGATGCCGTCTTCGCGGGTCAGGCTGATCTGCGTGTCTGCTCGTTCTCCGGTCGTATAGTCGATATCGAGACCGACAATAACGCGGAGGTTCGCCGAAAGGTCGTGCCGGTATTTCACCTGTGCCCCAAAGGACGATGCGTCCGTGTCAAAGAAGTGCGGATCGAAGCCCAGCGCGAAAGACGGGAGCAGCTGGATCCGGTTGTACCTGAAGTAAGGCGTGATGCTCAGCAGCGCCTGGTCCATCCGGATATCGATATGGCTTTGAAAACGCACGGACTCGACCTTGCGGAAGGCGATGGGTTGCGTGTTGCGCGTCGGGTCGTTGCGGAAATCGTCCCGGTTCAGGTTCGACCCGGTCGATTCCTGATCAACCCGTGCGAGCATCAAGATGTTCTGAACCCGGACTGCGCCGCCGCCATTAATTACCCAGGTAAAGGTGCCGAGTTGCCGATCTGAGTCGGTATTGTCGCGCCAACCGTCGTCCTGTACCAGATTTACATCCGCTTGCAGGCCGTGCTTGCCGTTGGTGCCGCCAAGCGAGAACAGGCCGCGGAAGTAGCCCCGGGTGGAGCCTTCGACCGATGCTTCACCGGCAAGGGCCGCCTCGGGCGGCAACGGCGTGAGCACATTGATCAACCCGGCAATACCGTCTGATCCATAAAGCGCCGAGCCGGGCCCCTTGGTAATCTCGACGCTGCGGGCCTGCGGGATGTTGACGTCGAACAGCGCGTTGGTTTCAAAAAAGCCCGTCGCGCGGGTGGGAACGCCGTTCTCGAGATACAAGTAGAGTGGGTTGAAGTTAATCGGCTGGCGAATCACGGTAGTGTGGTGGTCACCGCCCAGCCAGACTTGATGCACACCCGGGATTCGCTCGAAGAGCTCTGATGGATGGGTTGGTTTCAGTTCATCGATCAGGTCGCCCGACAGCACGCCAACGCTTTCCGGCAGGTCGAACTGTCTGGTTTCCTCGCGCGTGGCGGTGACGACCAATTGATCGGTGGGAGCGGCGAACGCCGGTGCGCCGGTAAGAACCAGCAGCGGTAACAGCCGTAGTGCGAAATTTCTAGTGATTGGACGTTTCCCGAATTTTGCGAGACTAGAACGGTGATGGACAACGATTGTCAAGCAATCGCGCGTAGGGGGTGCTGGCTCGTTCTACCGTTGGGTGTAAGCTGTCAGGTTGTTGAAACAATTGCAGTTGCTAGAATGTGCCCTTGCGCGGTAGCTTGTCGCCATAACCGGCGCTGCATCGGTTCTTTCTTGGTCGAACGCGCCGAACTTGATGACTGGCCTTGGATAACAAGAACGATGGACACCACCACAGAGGTCAAATCCCGCAAGCGCAGAAGCCGCAGCCTCGCCACACGGAGGGACATCATCGAAGCCACGATTTCCTGCTTCGTCGATATAGGTTTCGTGCGGACGACGACAACGGAGATCGCCAAGAAAGCCAATGTCACCCGGGGGGCGGTCCAACACTATTTTCCGACCACACAGCATGTGCTGACGGCGTCAATCGAATACCTGCTTGAAGAGTGGATCGGCGCCTATAATGACGTGTCGAGAAAAACACCGCGGGGCAAAGACTTTATCGACCACGCCGTCGACAACATGTGGGAACTGGTGAACAACCGCTTGTTCGTTGCCTGGATGGAGCTTGTTGCCGCATCGCGCACCGACCCTGAATTGCGGGCGATCATCGAGCCGGTGGCGGAAGAATATGAACAGGCGCGCCGCCGTGCGGGCCGTGACGCCTATCCAGACTTTGCCGCGGCAGAGTACGAAAAGTTTGAACACAACCGCGATACGCTGCGGTTCTTGCTGGAGGGTATGGCGACCACGGTCATTACCTATGACCGCGAACGGCGTGTCGAGGCCCAGTTGCAGTGGATCAAGGACCGGCTGCACGAATCCTGGCTGCCGGAACGCAACAAGATCCGTATCCAGGAATAGCTTCCCTAGGTCGCCCAGGCTTTGGCCGCGTCCAGCGCCTGACGGTAGTACTTCAGCGACAGACCCAGGCAGATCGCGGCGACCGTGTAGTTGAATGCCGCCAGCACGGATATCGAAACCCCCAGCGTGCTTTCTTCACCGAACAGCAAAAGGTCCATCAACGGCGGCAGGGACGGCGCGAAGGTGTAGGACAGGAAGTTTACCGCGATCAGGTAGAAAGCCACCATCTGCCCCCGCAGTTCATTGGGCGCAATGGTCTGAAGCGTTGTCATCATCAGGCCCGGCGGCATCGCCATCATGAAAGTGACCGGGATGAGCAGAGCAATGGCCATCCAGGGGCTGGGGACGATGGTAAGGGCAACGGCAGACGGGATCAGGATGATGGAGCCGTAGAAGACCAGCCGCAGGGTCGCATCTTCGCGCCCTTTGGCGACCATCTTGCCGGCCCGGAACCCGGCATAGACGCTGGCAAAAATACCGACGGACATGCCGATCGGGCCGTAGATCAGCCCGGTGCGGCCACGGCTCCAGTCGTGGGTCCGGTCGAAGAATTCATAGATCCAGATCATCAGCGACCAACCCTGGATCGACAGGCACAGATAGGCCGTGAACACCAGGAAGAAGAACATGCGGCGGCCTTTGACGAACTTCCAGACATCGCTCCACGGGATGGCCGTCAGGTCCTCGCGGGAGCGTCCCTTGCGCTTGGGTTCCCGGGTGAACAGCAGCATCACGGCAATGATCAGGCCGGGCGGTGTCAGTAACAGGAAGACCATCTGCCAGGAGTATATTTCCCCCAGCACCGGCACTTCCATATTGGGGGTGGCTTCCAGATAATCGATCAGCGGGCCACCGACCATGCCGGCCAGCCCCTGTCCAATGAACGGTGCGGCGGAGACAATACCGATGGCAATCGGCAGCCGCGCCTTGTCGAACAGGTCCGCGAGGGTGGAATTGGCAGCTGGCCCCAACGCCGCTTCGCCAATGCCGACGCCCATGCGCGCCAGAAACAATTGCCAGTAGGTGCCTGCAAGGCCGCAGAAGCCCCCTGCGACGCTCCAGGCGACGATGCCGCCTGCCATGATATTACGGCGATTGGCCCGGTCGGCGAACCGGCCGGCGGGGAAAGAGGCAATGTTGTAAACGAACGCGAAGGCCAGCCCGATCACCAGCGAAACCTGAAGGTCCGACAGGCCGCCCAAATCCCGTTTGATGGGACCGATCATCACATTCATGATCTGCCGATCGATGATCGAAATGGTCGAGGCCATGGCCAGAAGGGCCACGACGTACCAGAGGTATCGTTCGCTGTGTTCGGCTGGCGTATCAGCCCCCGTCGCGGCTTGTGTGCTCACAGCCCACTGTCTCCCCGAAGAATGTGTGCTTGTTGTATGACGGTGCAGCCTACAGCCGGGTCAGGACCGGTCAACCGGTTTCATCAGATGTACTTTTGGTTCAGCACATCCAGCACCGCGGCGCCGTCGAACCGCCCGTGACGCAAATCGTCCAGCGCATCATTAGCGCGTTCAAGTGGATAAAGGTGGGTCGTGGCGCGCACGGGCACCTGCGGGGCGATCTCCAGAAACATGTCTGCATCAGCGCGGGTCAGATTGGCGACCGACAGGATGGTGCGTTCGTGCCACAGGATCTCATAGGGGAAAGAGGGGATGTCGCTCATATGGATGCCTGCGCACACGACCGTGCCGCCTTTGTCGACGGCCCGCAGCGCGGTAGGGACCAGGGCGCCCACCGGCGCGAAGATGATGGCGGCATCGAGCAGGTCAGGCGGCATTTCATCGGAACCGCCCGCCCACCGGCATCCCAGAGTTCTCGCAAAGTCCTGCGTGGCTGTATCGCCCGGCTGGGTAAACGCATAGACCGCGCGGCCCTGCCAAAGCGCCACTTGCGCAATGATGTGTGCCGCTGCGCCGAACCCGTAGAGCCCCAGCCGTCTGCCGTTTCCCGCCTTGACCAAAGCGCGGTAGCCGATCAGCCCTGCGCACATCAGCGGGGCGGCTTCTTCGTCGGAATAGGCGTCCGGGATGTCGAAACAGAAGGCCGGATCGGCCAGCATGAAGTCGGCAAATCCGCCATCCAGCGTGTAGCCGGTGAATTTGGCGTCGGCGCAGAGGTTTTCCCGGCCTGAACGGCAGAAGGCGCAGGCGCCACACGTCATGCCCAGCCAGGGGACGCCCACCCGGTCGCCAATCGCGAACCGGTTGACGCCGTCGCCAAGCGCCTCAATCGTCCCAATCACCTCATGCCCCGGAACCACATCGGGTTTCGGCGCCGTCAGATCGCCGTCCACCACATGCAGATCGGTCCGGCAGACGGCGCAGGTATGCACCCGGATCAGTACCTGGCCGGGGCAAGGCGCGGGTTTGTCGCGGTCGATCAGGGTCACATGACCGCTTCCCGGTTTATTCAGGACCATGGCCCGCATGGTGGCGCCTTTGCTGTGGACGTTCATCGCATCATCCCTAGTATACGCGCCGGTTCGAAACACGCGAAGGGCGGGCAGATGATTAGAGCGGTGATTTGGGATTTCGGCGGCGTGATTACGTCCAGCCCGTTCGAGGCGTTCAACGTCTATGAGGCTGAACGGGGCCTGCCGAAGGATTTCATCCGCTCCATCAATGCGACCAACCCGCTTGATAATGCCTGGGCCAAGTTTGAAAGCGCCCGGGTCAACCTGGACGAGTTCGACGGGCTGTTTTTGGCCGAGGCGCAAGCGCGCGGCCATGATGTGCCGGGCAAGGACATCATCGCGCTGCTGTCGGGCGATGTGCGGCCCGCGATGGTGGAGGCGCTGCGCCGGATTAAAGAGCGCCTGAAAATCGGCTGCATCACCAACAATGTAAAGGCCGGCGAGGGCGCAGGCATGGCCCGCAGCGCTGAAAAAGCCGCTGCCGTCGCCGAGGTCATGACCATGTTCGAGGTCGTGATCGAATCTTCCAAGGTGGGCGTGCGCAAGCCGGACCCGGCGATCTACCGGATGGCGTGTGAGGCACTCGATATTGAACCCTCAGAGGCGGTTTATCTGGATGATTTGGGCATCAATCTGAAACCGGCCCGCGCCCTGGGCATGACCACCATCAAGGTCATCGACCCGGATGTCGCGCTGGCTGAGCTGGAAGCGGCGGTCGGGTTTCCGCTAGGCTAGCTGCCCATGGAAAATCCGCTCACGCCCGAACATTTCAACCGCGTCGACAACACGCCGGACCGTGCGTTCTATGGCCCGCCACGGATCGTCAAACATATCGACGAGCCGGCCTGTGCGGCGCTTGCGAAATTCTACAAGGACAACCTGCCTGAAGGCGGCGCGATCCTTGACCTGATGTCCAGCTGCGTGTCGCATCTGCCTGAAGACGCCAGCTTTGACCGGGTGATTGGGTTGGGCATGAATGCGATGGAACTGCGCGCCAACGAACAGCTTACCGGCGGTCTGATCAAGGATCTGAATGACCATCCGGTGCTGCCTTTCGCCGATGAGGCGTTCGATGCCTGCCTGATCGCCGTCTCGGTCCAGTACCTCACCAAACCGGTCGAGGTGTTTACCGAGATCGCCCGGGTGCTGCGCCCCGGCGCGCCGCTGATCGTGTCGTTTTCCAACCGGATGTTCCCGACAAAGGCGGTCGCGGTCTGGCGCTCGCTGGATGACGAAAACCACGCCATGCTGATCGACCTCTACTGCAACCTGGCGGGCGGGTTCATGCCCCGCGACCTGGTCAATCTGTCGCCCTTCCCCGGCCGCTCCGACCCGCTCTACGCGGTTGTGGGGCGGAAAGCGCCACTGGAAGCCGGTTAGCCGCTCTGATAGGTTCGCCGTCACGCATGATTGTTAAGAACGGGAGCGCCCGCGCGATGAACGAAGTCAAACCCATCAAGATGACGCCGCTGGAAAAGGCGCCGGAGCCGGACCTCGGCACCGGCATGATCCCGGTGGAGCGCTATATCGACACGGCGGTCATGCGTGAGGAGATGGACAAGCTGTGGTCCAAGACCTGGCTGCTGGCCGGGCCGGAATGCGATGTGGCAGAACCCGGCGATTATTTCGTGTTCGAGGTGCAGCGGGAGTCGGTGATCGTCTCGCGCGCCGAAGACGGCGAGCTTTATGGCTTCTTCAATGTCTGCCGCCACCGCGCCAACCAGCTGAAGCCGGAAGGCTGCGGCCATTCATCCAGCTTTGTCTGCGGTTTCCACAAATGGGAATGGAACCTGGACGGCTCGCTGAAAGACGTGCCCGAAGCCGATGACTTCCCGCAAGGCACACCGGCGGAGGAACTGGGGCTTGTGCCGGTCAAGGTCGATAGTTGGGGCGGCTTCGTCTGGGCCAATATGGATATGGAGGCCGAGCCGCTGATGGACTATCTCGGCGAAATTCCGACGCATCTGGACCCCTATGAGTTTGAGAAGATGGTGCTGGTCTATGACGAGACCATCGAATGGAACTGCAACTGGAAAACCTCGGTCGACATCTTCTCCGAGACCTATCATGTGCGCGGCGTGCATCCCGAATCCGAATATGTGTCGGACGATATTGAGGTGCAGGTTGATCTCTACGGCCCACACAGCCGCTTTATCGCGCCTATGTATGTGCCCAGCGTGCGGGTTCGCGACGGCGATGCGCTGAACCCCGGGCTGGTTGAGTACCTCAAATCAGAGGGCTTTCCCGCGGACGAGTATGAAGGCGGGGTCAGCACCCTGCGCCGCGATGTGGCGGCTTTCAAGCGTGAGCAGTCGAAAGAGACGGGCCTCGATTTCTCCAATCTGCATGACGATCAACTGACGGCTGATTTCCACTACAACATCTTCCCCAATGTCACCTTCAACCTGTTTGGGGAGCAGATGTGGATGTTCCGCCACCGGCCGCACCCGACCGATCCGGACAAGATGTATTTCGACCGGATGGTGTTTAACCGTGTGCCAGAGGGTGAAGGGCATGCCAGCACAGCCGCCGGCGCCGTCGACATGTTCCTGGAGCTCGCTGAGGGCAATGTTGAGGGCCGGCCCGAGCACCAGTTTTACAAATATGGCGAACGGTCATCGGGCCTGTTGCTCGATCAGGATGCGTCCTGCCTTGCGGGCGTCCAGAAGGGGCTCCATTCGAAGGGCTGCAAGGGCCTGTGGATCAGCCATCACGAACGGCGGATCAGGAATTTCCATAGCGTTTGGGAAAGCTATGTGGAGGCGTAGAGACGCATGATTGACCACATCTCCATTCCAGTCGACGACGTTGAGCGATCACGTCTGTTTTACGATGCCGTATTGGGTGCCCTGGGTGTTAATCGCATGATGGACATCGAAATCGACGAGGCGATCACCAGCGGCTATGGTGTCCATGAGGGTGAGCCGCCGTTCTGGATCGGCCAGGGAAAGGATGCGGAACAGCCGCCTGTAGACACGCCGGAAGGCCAGCACATCGCATTTAGCGCAGCCACGCGGGCTGCTGTCGACGCATTTTACGAAGCCGGTATGGAAAACGGTGGTGTCGACAATGGTGCGCCGGGTTTGCGACCGCACTATCACGAAAACTACTACGCGGCTTTTCTACTCGACCCGGACGGTCATCGGGTCGAAGCAGTATGTCACCTGCCTGAATAGACCTAGTCCAGTTCAGGCAACACCACTGAGCCATCCTCTTCAATCTCCCAGAACGGATTGTGGGCCAGTTCCCACAAATGGCCGTCCGGGTCCGCGAAATAGCCGGAATAGCCACCCCAGAACACTTTTTGGGGTTGTTTCAGCACCGTGGCGCCAGCAGCTTCGGCGTCTTCCAGCGCGGCATCGACTTCGGCTTCCGAGCGGAAATTAATCGCGATGGTGCTGCCACCGACTCCGGCACTTTTGGGGTCAATAGTCGCGTCATTGGCCAGCGCGTCGCGCCCGTAAAGACTGAAAATCAGGCCGTTCATCTGGAAAAAGACGATATCTTCGCTACTGCGGGGCGAAGCGTGCCAGCCCAGGCGTTCATAGAACCGCCGGGAGGCCGCCAGGTCGTGAACCCCCAGGGTAACAAGACTTAGACGCTGCTCCATGGCGAATAGTTCCTCTTTTGTTCTATAATTATTTATCACCGGTTGCGGCGTCTGCGCCATCAGATTCCAGCAACAGCCTGATTCTTTTGAGTCAAATCCAATCTAAACCTATGTGATTCAGTAGGTTCCATATTTTTGCCACATTTGGTAGTTTACTCGTGAAGGGGGCGCTTTGGGTTAATACCCGCTTGGGCATGGAGCGCTACTTTGGGGCCACAAACTGCACTATTCGTCGTCCGTTCGTCGATAAGACTGGCGGCGGTGCTTGGGGGAAATGCAAGCGGTATCGTTCGCGAGGATGATTCTGCGCTTCCCGACATTGGTGAATGGTTGGACGTTCTGACGGACGAGGTCAGCACGTTTTTCAGTCATCCGGAAAACGAACCGCTGATTACCAATAACCCGGCGCTGGCGCCGCATTGGGAAAACATGTCCGTCAAGGATAACCCTGATGCGCGCGAGGCGATCTTCAGTGCCTATTTCGATCTGCTCGGACCAATGACGGTCTGGCAGCGCAGCCAGAACAGTACGTTCTCGCGCGCCTGCCTGGTGGCGCCCTATGTCATCGGTCATTGGCGCGAAGACGAAGGCCCGTTGCCATGGCTGCATCTGGCCCGGTCGCTGGCCGACGTGGCGCTGCTGCATGCCAATGTTAACCCCTCCCTCATGGTGCGCGGCGGACCGGGCGATGTGCTGATCGAGACGATTGTCGAACGGACCCGCCACATGCTGCCCAGCATTGACGATCAGGATTGGGAGACCCACGCTCGCCAGAACATGTTTTTCGAACGCGCGGTGCGGATTTTCCTGAAAGCCGCGCTGGCGACGGTTCATCATGCGGGGCCCATTAGACCGGCGGTCCTCGAAGCGTTGGTCGAGGGCGTGTTGGAGCCAATGCTCGAAGCGTTCGGGCATGATGAGGCCGCACCCGGCGAAGACGACTCCCAGCGGCCCTCGCTCATCCTGTTGACGGATTCCCTGTTCGGGGCGATCGCGGCAGTCGCGCTCGACCGTATCCGGGCGCATCCGGCGCCGTTTGACAGCGGTAGCATTGCCGCTATCGGCGCGGTCAAGGCAGTGTCGAAAGCGGTCTTTCTGGAAGCGGCCGACCCGCGCATGCGCTCGATCATGAGCGATGTCCTGATGGCGCGTGTCTACAGCACCGTACTCGATCTGGCGATTGACCGGCCGGAATTGTTCGAGAACAAGAAAGGCATCCCATCCGCGGCGATTGCGGCCAGTTTGATCGAGGATATTGGCGAAGCCCTGGCGGTGACAGAAGACCCGTTCCACAGCGGCCTGCTGACCGATCTGGTTTTGTCTGGTCTGCGTGAGGTGGCGTGCCGTGCCCCGGCGCAGGTGAACAGTTCGACGTCGCTTCCCTGGCCGCGGGTCGCGGCCCAGGCCGGCGCGCGCGTGCTGATTGGTCTCGCGGACGGCTATGAAGGCCGCGAAAACGACTTCATGCGCCTGTTTTCGCGAGAACAAGCCGTTGAGCTTGGCGAGATATTCCTGCGCCGTGCAGCTGTAACCGCTGAAATGATCATCAAGCCTCGGTTGACGGGAGAGGTTCGCGCCGTCGCGGGCGGGATCGCGCGGGGTATGGCGGCCGATGAGCGGGCCCTGCTTGCCGCTGAACAATGGCTCGGACTTACCCATGATATCCTGAGTCTTGTTGCAGCGAACCCTTGCAAACTTTTTGCTTCGGGGCCCATTGATCCAGATGAACAATTTGGCACAAAGGTCTTGAAGGCCGTGTTGGAGCCCAGTAGTCGGTTGTTCAGTGGGCGCGACGGGACGTCTCTGGCGTTCGGCCCGGCCCTCAGCGATGCGATCCTCATTGCGTTGAAGGCTGCGATACGCATGGGGCCGGATATCGAGCCGCGTTTGCCTCAGGTCGGGGTCGTTATTGAACGGGCCAATCTGCTGGCGGACCGCACGGCATGCGATCAGGGGTGGCTGAAACTGTATGAGACGCTCTTGGTTCAAGCGCTGTCCGGTGATGACATCTCCGGGATAGATGATTCGACCGTTCTCAAGATCGCGTCCAACGGGCATGGCGCGCTTGTCCATTGAGGTTTAGTGGGGGTCATTGAGCCCCGTGACAGGGTGAAAAATCCGGGCTAAACCGTCGCGCACCGAACAGGAGCGCGATTCATGGCAGACAGCACGGCTCAGTCTGAGTTCTTTTTCGATCAGGAAACCGCCGTCGAGAAACTGGCCGATGGCCGTTTTCGCGCGCAGTTTCATGATCGCTGGGCGATCGGCGCGGGCACGCCCAATGGCGGCTATCTGATGGCGATCGCCACGCGGGCGCTGGCTGGCACGCTCGATCACCCGCATCCGCTTTCCGTGACCGGGCACTATATGGGCCGGTCGCAAATCGGACCGGTCGAGATCGAAACCGAAAAACTCGGCCGCAGCCTGACGACCTCCACCGGATTTGCCCGGCTCATTCAGGATGGCAAGCAGCGCACCCATTTTACCGCGACGTTCACCGACTTCGATATGGCGACGGGCCAGTCAGTGGTCGACGCGGTCCCGCCTGATCTGCCGCCGCCCGATCAGTGCGTCGAATTGCCGCGCCCAGACGGTGTTCCCAGTTTTCAGCGCAAGATCGAGATGCGCTTTCACCCGGACCATGTCGGCTGGCTGCAGCGCACGCCACACGGGGTTGGTGAGATGGCGGGCTACATCCGGTTTGGCGATGATCATCCGGCAGATTTCTATTCGGTACTGCTGTTCGCCGATGCGGTCCCGCCGGCGATCTTTAATGTCGTCGGCCCTACCGGGTGGGTGCCGACCATCGAACTGACGACCCATCTACGCAGCATGCCGGCTCCGGGCTGGCTGCGGTTCCGGTTTACCACCAAGTTCCTGACCCGCGGATTCTTCGAAGAGGACGGGGAAATCTGGGACTCCGAAGACCGGCTAATCGCTGATTCCCGCCAGATTCAAAAGCTGATGGCGCCGAAGAAGAAGGACTAAGTCGCGGCCACTTTCCGGCTGGAAACCGCCATCCGCAGCACCTCCAGATACCCCCAGCGGATTTCCATCCTGGGCTTCAAGCCTTTCGCGCGCAGCAGCTTGTGCGCCTTGGGTAGGTTATAACAGGGGATCCACATATAGAGGTGGTGCTCCAAATGGTAATTCACCCAATAGGGTGCGATGAACGCACGCTCCAGCGGTCCCGCCAGCGTCGTGCGGGCATATTTCAGCGGATCGGTGTTGTCTTCCAGCACGGCATGCTCGGCGATGTTGCGGATGCGGGTGACCCACATGCGCCACGTTGCTGCCGGCAACAACCAGAGCAGCGGATAGAGGTACCAGTGGCCCACAAAAATGGCCGCCGCGAGCAGTACCAGATTGGCGACAATCGGTCCCGCAAGGGCACCAAAGAACTGTTTACGGTCGGTGCCTCGGCCGCCATCTTTGGGCGGCGCGAACAGGGCGCCATATTGCCGGACGAAAGTCTGGCCTGTCAGATCGCGGACGGTTTTGCGCCGGAAGCTGGACCGTGTGATCGGGAACGGCGCAGAAAGCGGCAAGTCCGGATCGTCAGGCGTCTGCGTGTGCCGATGGTGCTTCAGATGGTAGGGGCGGTAGAGTCGCACATCCGCCATCACCGGGTAGGAACACAACCAGTTGGCAACCCCGTCATTAAGCCGCCGGCTGCGGAACAGCAGCCCGTGTGCCGCGTCATGCATCAGCACCGCAAGCCCCAACTGCCGCGTGCCGATGATCATGACGGCCAGTAGGAAGGTGAGCGGGTTGGGGTAGGCGGCGAACAAGACCATCGCCCCCAAAATAACGCCCCAGGCATGCACCACCAGACACGCCCCCCTGAAGTCAGAGCGCTCCCGAAGGCGCCGCAAGTCATCGCGGGTCAGATATGCGGTCGAGGATATCATGTTTCCAAATGGTAACATATTTCCCCTTGCTGTACCAATCAGGGGCTACGCCGAGTTGACCGCGGACCACACGCGCATGTTTTCTTCAAGGTGCGCGACCGATGTCGTGCCTGGGATTACCACGATGTTTGGCGACCGCAGGAGCAGCCAGGAGAGGGCATCGGTCGAATCAAGCCTGGCACCCTTCTGCATCGGATTTGCGCCTAATGGACCGTAGGGGATAAACGCAATTCTCTGCTCTGCTGTCTTGTCGACCAGATCGGAGCCGCTGGTTTCGGCGCTGTTGAACCGGTTTTGTACGCTTGCAATCGGCGCAACACCCAGAGCCCGGTCGAGGTCCTCCGCCGTAACATTGGACAGGCCGATATGGGCAATCCGGCCGTCCGCCTGGGCTTCGGCGAGTGCGGCAACGGATGTCTCAATCGGTGTTTGCGGATCTACCCGATGGAGCTGAAACAGGTCAATTTGGTCGCGCCGCAGATTGATCAACGCCTTGTCGATCTGGCGCAGCAAGGTCTCGCGCGATCCGTCCACGACGATTTTGCCGGGTTCGGGTTTGTCGCACCGCCCTTGGTCGCAATCACGACATTGCGACCTTCCAGCGCCTCGCCGACGATCTGGTCGGCGCTTTCGGGCCCATAAGCCCAGGCGCTGTCAAAGAAGTTGACGCCCAAATCAGCGGACCGCTGCAGCAGCCTTACGCCACCCTGCCAATCTTCATAGGGGCCGAAATTGCCCGGTTGCCCGGTCAGGCGCATGGCGCCGAAGCCGATACGGTTCACCTCGAGGTCGCCGCCGAGTTGAAAGGTTGTGGGAACGTTTGTCATGTCACTGTCTCCGCTATGAGCAAGGACGGGCTGTGCCGTCTGTCCTGGGAAGATGGCTTCATCGCGTGATATCCGGTAGATGATTGAAGCGTAATTTTGTTATACGTTAACCGTATGAATGGTGGTTTTGATCGGCTGTCGCTGCTGGCGACGTTTGTCCGCATTGTTGAGCGGGGTTCGATTAGTGGTGCGGCGCGTGACCTCGGCGTATCGCAGGCCTCGGCCAGCCGGCAGCTCAGTGCTCTCGAGCAGCAGATGGGCGCACACCTGATCAACCGGACGACACATGGGTTGTCCCTGACGGAGGCAGGCTCGCTTTGCCTTGCCGACGCTCGAGGATTGCTGGATGGATGGGACGGAATTCTCGAACGCGTTGGCGGCCATGAAAGCAACGGCGCGCTTCGCGGTCCCCTCAAAATTGTCGCGCCGATCGCCTTGGGGCAGCTTCACCTGGCAGCCGCCGCATTGGACTTCCAAAAGGATTACCCGGATGTCGCGCTGACATGGCTGCTCCTTGACGAGACCATCCGCTTTGCCGAGATCGGTTGCGATCTGTGGATCAGGGTCGGCCCCGTGCCGGATGATACGCTGATCGTGCGAGAGCTGGCCTCGGTGGAACGGCTTGTGGTGGCTGCGCCCGGGTTTGCAAAACGTCATGGGCCGGTTGATCCGTTGGACTTGACCGGCATGCCTTGTGCCGCGCTGACGCTCTATGAGGGGGCGCAACTGGTATTGTCGCGCGCCGACGGTGAAACGCGCGGGTTGGACGCACAGGTAAAGTTCTCGACCAACAATATCTTTGCTGTCCGTGAGGCGGTGTTGGCTGGTGCCGGCTACGCCATCCTGCCGCGGTGGATGGTTGGGGCTGAACTGAACAGGGGAGCGCTTGTCGATCTTTTGCCCGGCTGGCGCGGGGAACGCTTGACCGTGAATGGGGCGTATCAGCCCGCCCAGCGCCAGACGCTTCGGCTCTCCGTTTTTGTGGAGCATATCGCCGAGGCGCTGGCCGGCATCCCCGGGGTCGCGGTGCCGGATAAGACCTGAAGGCGTTTACAGCGAGGCTGCGATTTCTTCCGTCTTGGCCCACAGCCGCTCTGCGGTTGCGTCGTCAGAGCCGTCGGCGCGTGGTTTGGCGACATTACAGTCCGCGAAGTAAGTGCCGGTGACACTTGCCACCTGAGGGTTGGTGGCGACGTAGCACTGGGTCGCGGCACCCTGCGGAACCGATTTGGTAAAGAGGCTGCCCAAGGTGCCGAAAGCGATGTTCATCCATCCCGCCATGTGCCGGCCCAGATTGGTTTGGATAACGCCCGGGTGCACGGAATTTGCCGTTTGCCCCTCGTTGAGGCGTTTGGCGAGGCCCTTGGCGAACAGCAGATTGGCCATCTTCGACTGGCCGTAGGCGCGCCAGGCGCTGTAGCCAGTTTCGCCGGATAGATTGTCGAACTCGATGCCGCCCTTGGGCGCCCCTTGGTGTGCTGCGCTGGACAACATCACGACACGGCCATCAGGAGCAAGCTGGCTCTGCAAGCCGGTGACGAGCAGGAAATGCCCGACATGGTTGGTAAAGAACTGCAGTTCGTAGCCATGGCTCTGTTCCAGTTTGGGCAGCGCCATGATCCCGGCATTACAGAGCATCACATCGAGTGTTTTTCCAGTCGCCCTGATCGCGTCAACAGCTGCCCGGACGGAACCGGGTTCCGACAATTCGCAGGCGACCGGCATGTGATCACCGCCCAGCGCATCCAGCGCTGCTGCGGCTTTTTCTTTGGTGCGTGCAGCGCCGATAATCTCGGCGCCGCGCGCCGCAAGCACGCGGGCGCTTTCCTGCCCGAGGCCAGAGTTAACCCCGGTTATCAGGATAGTCTTGCCCGTCAGGTCGATGCCCTGGGTGACGTCTTCAGCGGTTGAAGCAAAGCCGAAGCCGCTCGCTCCCTTGGTGCCTTTGATCATGGCCATAAGTGACATGGTGCGCTTTCCCCGTCAGAGTGTTCGTATTAACGCCAATAGCCTGATGCTGCGTCATGACGAACCAGAAAAAGAAGCTTCCATGATATCGGTTGGGTGCGCAATGCGTCTGTTGTCTGGCCGCGGCCCGTTAAATGTCACTGAGAGTAGCTTTCCATGATGATGATTGTCTTGATGCTGGTGGGCGGCTTGCTGCTGCTTTGGCTGGGGGGCGAGGGGTTTGTGCGGGGCAGCGTTGGTGTCGCCCGCGTACTCGGGCTGTCGCCATTTCTGATCGGCCTGACCTTGGTGGGATTCGGCACGTCGCTGCCGGAACTGGTCACCAGCATCAGTGCGGCGCTGGCTGATGCGCCGGGTCTTGCAGTTGGCAATGTGGTGGGCAGCAACATCGCCAATGTTTTGTTGATCCTTGGTATCGGGGCCATCATCTGCCCGATCGGCGCTGATCCCAGGAGTTTCCGATCCGACGCTACTGTGCTGGCGATCGCATCCATGGCCGGTGCGGGTTTGATCCAATTTGGTGTGATCAGCCGGCTGGCCGGCATCATGCTGGTTGCCGGACTGGTTGGCTATTTGGCCTATGTCTACTTCCGGGAACGGGCTCAGACGACTCCTGCGGGTGTGGTACTCGAGCATGAGGCGGAGGCGGCAGAGCCGGTGCCCATGCAGTGGCCGATGGCGTTGCTGATCACGGTGGTGGGCTTGGCTGCTGTCGTCGGTGGTGCGACGCTTTTTGTTGAGGGTGCCGTCAGCCTGGCAGAGTGGTTCGGGGTGTCAAAGACGCTGATTGGACTAACGCTCGTTGCTGTCGGCACGTCTCTGCCCGAGTTGGTCATCACGATCATTGCCGCACTGCGCCATCAGATGGATGTCGTGCTCGGGAACATTATTGGCAGTAACCTTTTCAATATCCTGGGGATTATGGGCATCACCGCGCTGGTCCTGCCGATTGACGTGCCTGCCTCACTTTTGTCGATTGATCTGGCTGCCCTGTTGGTGTCGACCACACTGCTGATTATTGCGGCGGCCACGAAATACAGTGTCTCGCGCGGCGAGGGCGCCATTCTTCTGCTCTGTTACATCGGCTATACGGCCTACCGGGCTACCACAAATGGGGCTGGAATATAGCCTGCCCCGTGGCGTTTTCAGGCTCTGCAGCCCAAAGTGACCTGCGGCACATATGGGCTTTCTTTTCCGTGTAGGATAACGTCCATCGACGCCAGTATATGTTGGTGCCAAACCGCCAAAGGAGGGGAACTCCAATGACCGACTCAAAGAATCCGGAAACCATCGTTTTGCATGCCGGTCACCGCGCCGACCCGACCACGGGTGCCGTCGCCGTGCCGATTTATCAGACGACCTCGTACCAGTTCGACAGCGCCGAGCACGCACGCAAGCTTTTTGCGCTTGAAGAACTGGGGAACATTTACACCCGGATCATGAACCCCACCCAGGCGGTGCTGGAGGAGCGTATCGCGACGCTTGATGGCGGCGTGGCGGCCTTGGCCGTGAGCTCCGGGCAGGCTGCCTCGACGCTGGCTATTCAGAATCTGGCGTCAGCCGGCGACAACATTGTGAGCTCCACGGATCTCTATGGCGGCACCTGGAATTTGTTCGCCAACACGCTGCCGGCCATGGGCATTGAAGTGCGCTTCGTGGATCCTGAAGACCCTGAGGCCTTCCGCCGGGCAACAGACGACCGGACCCGCGCCTATTACGCAGAGACGCTGCCCAACCCGAAGCTGCATGTCTTCCCGATCAAGGACGTCGCCGATATAGGCCGCGAATACGGCATTCCGCTGATTATGGATAATACGGCCGCGCCGATTATCTGCCGGCCGTTCGACCATGGTGCGGCGATCAATGTTTACTCAATGACCAAGTATATCGGCGGGCATGGCACCTCGATCGGCGGCATCATAGTCGACAGCGGGACCTTTGACTGGGAAGCCCATCCTGAGCGTCAGCCGAATCTGAACACGCCTGATCCATCCTATCACGGGGCGGTCTGGGTAGAGGCTGTGAAGCCGCTGGGGCCGATTGCTTATATCCTGCGCGCGCGCACGGTCCTGTTGCGCGACCTGGGATCGGCAACCACGCCGTCAAACGCCTTCAACTTCATTCAGGGACTCGAGACGCTGCCGCTGCGGATGGAACGGCACTGCCAGAACGCCGCCGCCGTTGCGGAGTATCTGTCCGGCCATGCCGACGTGGAGAAAGTGATCTTCCCCGGACTGCAATCGGGCGAGGTGAAGCGCCGCGCGGACACATTCATGTCGGCCTATGGCGGGCTTATGGGCTTTGAACTTAAGGGAGGCCGCGAGGCAGGCCGTAGGTTCATCGACGCGCTAAACATGTTCTACCATGTGGCCAATATCGGCGATGCTCGCAGCCTGGCAATCCATCCGGCAACCACCACCCACAGCCAGCTTACGCCCGAAGAACAGCTCGCCACCGGCGTGACTGACGGCTATGTGCGGCTGTCCATCGGGATCGAGCATATCGACGACATCATCGCCGATCTGGATCAGGCGCTGGCGGCAGCGGGGTAACTCGCGTCCGCCGGTGCGTTATTGCGAGCGTCGCGAAGCAATCCAGATCGTCCGTTTAGGGAGAGATCTGGATTGCGGCGCTGCCGCGATGGGCGGCGGTCAATGACAGAAGGTGGAATTACCGGGAGTGGTTGGCGACGGTGGAGCGAAGCGCGCCGGCGCCTTCTTCGCTGACCTTGAAATTCACCAGGATGTCCTGCGGTGTGACCCGCTCGCCATAGTAGTTCCGTGCCGTCTTCTTGCGGAACTTGATGTTGGAGCCCTCAATGCTGGCACCCGCGAACAGCCCGGCTTCAGTCTCCGCGATGTAATAGATCGCCTTGCGGCCGGTTGTGGTGGTCAGTTCCTTGTCGATGCCGTCTTCAATGATCACCGCGCTGAGGTCACCGCCGATTTCGGCTTCGCCCTGCAGCATGCGGTTGACAGCCTCGTCGGTCATCAGGATCAGCAGGAAGCGGGTCTGCTGGCCGCCGATCTGGAGGCCGAAGCTGGCTGAAGCCATATGATAGAACGCCGGGTAGCTCCAGGTGCCGTTGGGCGCCCGCGTCATCATGACGCCACTGCCGCCTTCGCCGCCGAGCACCAGGCCGACCTTGATGACAGAGGGGAAGATCATCACACCCTTGGCTTCCTTCAGGAGAGCCTTGGCGGTGACGTTGTCGCCCTGATCGATCAGGTCCATAAAGGCACTGCGTGAACTATCGACCAGTTCCTGCGCCTCAAACTTGTCTTTCGCAAGCGCGGGCCCTGCCAATAGAAGAACGGCAAGCGTTCCCGCCATAAGTCCATAAAAATACTTTTTGATATCAATAGCTTGAGCCGTTTTCGCCATATCCCGCTCCTGTTATGGGGTCACTTTCGCCGAGGCGGCCTCTTCAAGTTCCTTCAAGACTTAGTCGTCAAGGCCACAAGTGCAAGGCAATTGCAGCCATCAGCCGCACCCGACATGATGGGCCCGGACATCAACCGGGAGGGCATTCATGGCCGATTATGACACAATAGTTTTTGAGAATGATGGGCCGGTTGGGCGGCTGACGATCAATCGGCCTGACGCGCGCAACGGCATGACGACCCAGATGCTGGAGGAGGCCTACGACGCGTTGGGCCGGGCCGCTCGCGACGAGTCTCTGCGTGTGGTTGTGCTGACGGGTGCAGGCAACAGTTTCTGCCCCGGTGCCGATCTCAATATTACCAATACCGGGCCGCGCGATACGTCCGGCAAACGGCGCAGTACGGAGGCCTTCCATGTGGCAACACTGCTGCACGAAATGCCACAGGTCACGATTGCCGCAATCAACGGCGCGGCAGCGGGCGCGGGCCTGGGCTGGGCACTGGCCTGTGACCTGCGGGTCGCGACAGCCTCGGCCATGTTCAACATCGCATTCCTGAATGTCGGAGTCGCCGGTGATATGGGCGGGCCGTGGTTTCTTCCCCGGTTGCTGGGCGCGGCCAAGGCGCGCGAACTCTGTTTCCTGCCGGGCAAGTTCGGCGCAGAGGACGCCCTGCGCATCGGCATGGTCTCTCGCGTCTTCCTGGACGAGACGTTTCGCGAGGAAGCGGAAGCTGTGGTTCAGCGTCTGGCGGGCGCCGCACCACTCGCGATAACTGCCCTGAAACAAAACTTTCTTGCTGCAGAACGGACCGGGCTGGCGGACTACATCACGTTGGAGAGCGAACGGCACTCGACGATCATGCAGTCCGATGACACACGCGAAGCCATGCGCGCCTTCATGGAAAAGCGCACGCCGGTTTTCAAAGGCTCTTAGGCTCGTTCAGGCCGCTTTGGCGCAGTCGATACAAAGTGTTGCATAGGGAAGCGCGTCCAGCCGGGCCTTGGCGATCGGTTCCTCGCAACTGGCGCAGGTGCCATAGGTGCCTTCCTTGATCCGGGCCAGCGCCGCCTTGATCTGGGCAACTTCGGCGCGGCTTGATTCTTCCAGCGCTTCCATCATTTCGTCGTCTTCAGCCTCGGTCGCCTGCTCGGAAAAGTCCGGGTCGGCGGGCGCGCGCAAATCTTCGTCCAGCTGCTCAATGCGCTCTGTCAAAGCGCGAAGCCGGTCGCCCAGTTGCTTTTCTATTTTTTTGTGGTCGCTCATCAGACCATCATACTCCTTTGTTATCCGGGCTGCCAGAAGACCGGACAGGTCCAAGGACGGCATTGATGTGCCTCAATGACGCCCCTGCGTCTTGCCGGAATGTGCAAGGTAGGTCACAGTGCCGGCATCATACCGTGACTTAGCTCTTGGAGGAACAAATGGGATTTCTGACGTGGGTCTTGCTCGGCCTGGTCGCAGGCGTGCTGGCAAAGTGGATCATGCCCGGTAAGGATCCCGGCGGGATCATCGTGACAATCGCTATCGGCGTGGTCGGCGCCATGCTGGGGGGCTATCTGGGAACCGTGGCCGGCATCGGCAGCGTCAGCGGGTTCAACCTGATGAGCATCTTTCTCGCCGTCGGGGGCGCTATCATTCTGCTGCTGGCCTACCGCGCCATTAAGAAATAATCAGAATCAACCATGGAAAAAGGCCCGGCGCTCAGTGGCGCCGGGCCTTCCTTTTTCGACTTTAGAGCCCTGAAGGCGCTGGTTTAGTTGGACGCCAGCAGCAATGTCAGGTCCGACGGGCGATCCGTCTCGTAGCGCAGGCTGACGTCGATTGCGTCATGGAATTCCTGCAGGCCGACGATGCCCGATTCATCAATGGCGCCATCAACAGTGGCTTCGATGCAGGCATCAATCTGCTTGTGGACGCTGCCCAGAACCCAGTTGCGGAATTCTTCGCGACAAAGGTCGGTTGCGGCATCGACAATCTCACGGTGAAGCGTATCCAGATCCTTGACTTCCTGCAGGTCGTAACTGGCGACAGGCACTTCGACGACGGCCTTAGCAGGTGCAGCAAATGTGCCGACCATCACGACGGCGGCGGCGAGAGCGGTCAGATGCGTACGAACGGACATTGATTTCTCCTAATCCAGATTGCATCAGGGACATCCTGATGTCTTGTTTCCAGATCGATACGCAGGAGAAATATTCTTTAGATCAGTAGGTTATGGGTTTATGTCAATAAACCTGACCTTACAATTTGACAATACTCAACGCCGGGCTACTTACCGACATGAGGTAACCTACCCGGTTGGCCCAATGGGCTATCATTTTTGCTAGTGAAGCTGTTGCGCGGCAACAGGAAGGATCATTTGTTTTGCACCGCAGCATAGGCTGGCCGTGCCAGACAGCGCCCAAACCAGTCCTGAACATTGGGATAGTTTGAGAAATCCAGATCAATGAATTTTGACAGGGACATCACCGCAGAAACATTCAGATCCGCCACGGTAAACCGGTCGGCGATCAGCCAGTCCCGATCTGCCAGATGCGCATCCAGCACCTTAAGGGGCCGCTCCAGCGCGTCACGCGCGCCGTCCTCGATCTCCTGATTGGGTGGCGCCATGGCGATCTTGGGGTGGCGGACCACCAGCGCAATAATATTGGGTTCCAGCTCCGTTATCGCCCAGAAGCTCCATTGGGTTGTTTTGGCTTCTTCCTCAATATCGCGCGGCGACAAAGCGCTGCCGGCATGCTTTTTCGCCAGATACAGATTGATCGCCAGGGACTCAAACAGGATCAGCCCGTCATCATCCATCGCCGGCACCCGGCCGTTGGGATTGATGGCCAGGTATTCTGGCTCTTTTGATTCATCGATGAAGTGCGTCGGGATGTTCTTGTACTCAAGTCCGATTTCCTGGTGCAGTTCCTCGGCCATCCAGACCGACCGCATCGCGCGCGACGTCGGGATGCCGTAAATCGTCAATCCGCTCATCTTAGAGCCCCGTTTGCTGGTTTTTTGATGCCGCCACTCTGCCCGGCGGGCGAAGCCTTGGCAATCACCCCAAAGGGGGATTAGGGTGCGCGCCCCTTCATGGAAAAAGCAGGTTTGTCTTGTCCCGCTCCGCCGACTGGTATTTCGACTTCATCTCTCCCTTCGCCTATCTGCAGTTCCTGCAGTTCGAGAAACTGCCTCCCGATCTGAAGGTCAATCTGAAGCCCGTACTGTTCGCCGGGCTGCTGGGGCACTGGGATCAGAAAGGCCCGGCAGAGATCCCGGCCAAGCGCATCCAGACCTATCGCACCTGCCACTGGCTGGCGACGCAGATGGGCGTGGCTTACAAGACGCCGCCTGCGCACCCGTTCAACCCGTTGGTGCCGCTGCGCCTTGCCATCGCGCTGGGTGTAACACGGGATGCGGTGGCGGCGATCTATGACCACATCTGGGGGCAGGGCAATGATGGCCAGTCGGCGGACTCTTTCCGCGCGCTGGCCAGCGCTCACGGCATCCCCAACCTTGAAGCGGCAATCGGCGAACCTGCCGTCAAGGGCCAGCTGCGCGCCAATACGGAAGAAGCCATCGCCCGCGGGATCTTCGGGGTCCCTACCTTTCTGGTCGATGACCAGCTGTTCTGGGGCAATGACGCGACCGGCATGCTGCTGGATTATCTGGCGGACCCGACGGCCTTCACGGAAGGGGAGATGGCGCGGATCAGCGACCTGCCCATCGCCACGCAGCGAAAGCAAAGCCGGCTGTAGCGGGGCCCGTTCACCTTTCGATACAGCCGGCGCATTCGCGCCACCCACTCGAGGCGAACGGATATCAGAAACGCCGTTCGTGTCGAGTGCCGCCCCAAGCCCCAAGCCCCAAGCCTGTCGAAGGGGCGAAGGACGGTGTATTGAGACATGAACGGTGCCAGACGCCATTGCAGCCGACCGCGCCACGTTGCTAAGCTCCCATCCGAAACCAGGGGAGAGTTCAGTGATTGGAATGATTGTTAAGCTGCGCGTGAAGCAGGGGCAGGGGCCTGCCTTCGCTGCGCAGACCGCGCGCATGTCGCACATCGTGGAAACCCGTGAAGAGGGCAATGTCTTCTACCGTGCCTACCGGACGGATGATCCGGACGAGTTTGTCGCCATGGAGGTCTATAAAGACGCAGCCGCGGTCGAGGCGCATGGCGCTTCCGACCATGTGGCCGACGCCATGGGCAAAGTCGGCCCGATGCTCGACGGTGATCTGGAAGTCCTTACCCTCACACAGGTGTGGTAAGCGCGATGTTGGGGATGACCGCACATATGAAGATCAAACCTGGCCGTGAGGCCGAGTTCGAAGCTGTCGCCAGGGAAATGATCGACGCCGTCCGCGCCAGGGAACCCGGCGCGATCTACTACAGCCTCTTCAAGTCCGACCAGCCGGGCGATTACTATTTTATGGAACGCTGGGCCGATCAGGCGGCGATCGACGCGCATATGACAGCGCCGCATGTGCAGGAAATCATGCCGCGCTTCATGGACTGCATCGACGGCGACCCGGTGATGAACACCTATGAAGAGATCGAGCAGGATAAGGGGTAGGGGCCGGGTTGCCAGGTCCTGCCGGGGAGGGGAGACCAATGTTCAAGACCGTTTGTTTGCTGAAACGCCGGGCCGGCATGTCTTTTGAAGACTTCCAGGCCTATTACGAAACCCACCACCGCAAGATCGGTGAAAAGGTGCTGCCGCATGATGTGCGCTATATGCGCCGTTACCTGCATCCCGTGCCCAACCCGGTGACAGGGGAATCGCCAGAGCTGGAATTCGATGTGCTGACGGAAATGTGGTTCGACACCCAAGAGGCCTTCGACGCCGCCATGGCCGCGCTGGGCGAACCCGAAATTGCCGCCGAAATCGCCGAGGACGAGGAAAAGCTGTTCGACCGCAGTAAAATCCGCTTCTGCACCATCGAGGAACATGAATCCGCGATGGGGTAGGGCGTGGACGGGGCTGTGTGGGCCACGACGTCGCGGTGAACGTGTACGAGAAGATCGAGCAGGAGTAGGGGTGGTGACCCCGAGCCTCAGATGTCTCAAAACTCCACGCCATAGTCGCGGAACAGTGCCTCGCAGTCGCCTATGCCGCCGAAACGCCAGTTCACGATTGGTTGTTCGTCGAAGCGCTTAAACGTCTCTAATAGTTGTCCTTTAAATCGGCTGACTGCGGTTTGAGGTAGCTTGACATCAGTGGAGTAGATCATGGGGTTTTTGGCAGAGGGGAAGCGGAGAATCTCCAAGTTCTCTTCGTGAAACCCGAACCCGAGAAATACAATGACCTCGGCGTCCCGAAGTGCGTCTTGGATACCTCTCTGAACTTCTTGGTCTACCTTGGCATCACCATAGGTCTGAATCATCGCTGACGCTGCATTGAGTTTGATTGCGTCTGGTTGTTCACCGAAACTCAGATACGGTTGATCGCCAATGTAGGGGAGCCCTCCGGCAATCCCATAGGGATGATAGATTCTGGCTTTGCTAACAACGCGACCAGCTTCCGTTGGACCAACTCCAAAGTAGTTCTGGATCGCGTGAAAGAGGAAAAACTCTAAGCAACGGTCATAGTTGAAAACAATAAACGAAGCATTGTTTAGCACTGAGGCATACGCGGCGCTTCCGACTCCAGTCTGCAATATTTGAAAAAGCTGATTGAACCAAGTGTCGGCAACTCCAGCCGGATTTAGCTGTGGGCCGAGGTGTGGATGGAACTTTCCAGCCATCTTTGAGCCTTCTTCTTTGGCCAAGATGTTCAGAAGGATCGCGATTTTACCAATGTACTCTATTGCTTCCCTGTTCTCGTCATCTGCTCTAGAGGCGATAAAGCTGTCAATTGACCTGGCGTGCGGTAGCGCTGCCGTAAGTGATTGACCGGCGTCGATAGTTGCTTTTTTCGCAGGTGGTTTACCGTGAGGTGGCGGCATTTGGGCTGCCTGAAGTAACGTGCGGTGTCCTCCTCGGAATCTACCCCATTCATCTGTGGCGAAGCATACTTGCTCGGAGATACTGTCCGCTAACTCACGCCCAATGGGCATTCCTACGCTGACACCAGCGCCTGCGCCGATGACGAAAACCGTTTTGCGTCGAAGCATTTCATCTGGCCTAGAATCACTTCAAGAACACGAGCGATAGGTTACTCGAATTTCGGCATCCGGGCACTCTCGTCGGTTACCAATCAGGGTTACTACCAGTGCTCGCAAAGATAGCTGTTGATCGGCTTCTCTTCAGCCGACCGACAAACATATGTTGACCGTGCTTCCCGTAGATCCAACACCAATGTTGGTGAAGAGGTTACTTAGGTCGCTGGTCAACCCGACGCCCGTCTTCCCAGCGGTTCCATACCGGCGGTATCGCCTTCGCGGCCTTCGGTGCCGGCGGTTTTGAGGCGGCGTTCCTTGATCCGCCAGCCTTCGTCGGTGCGCACCCAACGGTCGTGATATTGCGCATAGAGCACGAAATCGTCGCTGCCGTCGACCGGGCGGTGCCAGGCATGCAGATAGCATTGCGAGCGCGCGGCGTCCGGCCCCTCGAAGTCGATCTCCACATTGGTGATGTAGTGGTGGGTCGCCTTATAGAGCTGCACCAGCGGGTGGATCAGCGCCTCGATCTCGGCGCGGCCCTGGGTCCAGTTGTCGTCGCCCTCGCTGAAATTGATCTTGCCGTCCTCGGCGAAGATTTCGACCTGTTTGTCGACCCGGTTGAGGTCGACCCATTTGACGTACCAGTGCAGGCCGTCGGTGATTTCCTGACGATCCAGGATGTTCTGTAGCGCGTTATCGGTCATGCGTGAATGTTGGCATGGTTGAAATTGCGGAGTCGAGAATATTCGCGCAGGGCGGCGCTTGGGACGATGAGCGGCCACGGCCCAAGCCGCGCGCGCCAGTACACGGCGAAAAAGCGAAATATTTTTTAGATGTTTACTTACCCGGGGGCGGCACTAGTATGAAAACTTCAATCAGATCAAACGAGGGGGCTCAAATGATCAAACTCACAGCGCTTATTACCTTTATTTCGGTCACCATTCAGGGCTGCCCCTGGGTGAACTAACCGGCGAGCATTTACGGCTCGCCTTGCGGCATTGATTTGCGGGCAAAGCCCGCGGCGACCGGGCGGTTTTATAACCGTTTGCCGGTCGTTATGCGTGCTGGCGTCTTCGCAACAGCGTAAGACGGCCGCAGCCGGAACCTCAACCGACCGACTCTTCAGGGCGATAAACCTCGTCTTTGGCGCGTGCCTGAAATGGTGCGCCCGGCAGGATTCGAACCTGCGACCCCCAGATTAGGAATCTGGTGCTCTATCCTGCTGAGCTACGGGCGCCCGTGGCTTTCGGGCGGCGGTGTTTATACCAGCGCACCCTGGGCTTTGGAAGGCGCAGTCCCGGCTTGCCACCGCGATCCTTTGCCCGGGAACTATGCCTGCTCATTCTCGTCGATGACGTTTTGAGATCGATATTGGCATGACATCGATACTGGCATTCGGGCCGTTTGAGGGTGCAAACTGCACGACACAGGCCGATCGCCTGTTGGCCCGTGCATAAGAGGGGATGAAACGCCATGAATATTGAAGTTGAAACGACGGTCCGGACGTCATCAATCCCGACACCGGAAGAACTGGTGGCCCGCGCCGAAGCGATGGTGCCAGCGCTTCGGGAGCGAGCGGCGGATGCAGAGAAAAACCGCCGTCTGCCTGATGAAACCGTGCAGGAAATGCGCGACGCCGGTTTCCTTAGAATCATGCAGCCCAAGCGATTCGGGGGCTATGAATATGGCATCGGTGTCGCGACCGAATGCATCAGGACCCTGGCCAAGGGCTGTGGCTCGTCCGGCTGGGTCGCCAATTTGTTCATTCTTCACAACTGGCAGTTCAGCCTGATGCCCATGCAGGCGCAGGAGGAATACTGGGCAAGCGGTCAAGACCAGGTTTGTTCCACCGTCTCGTTCGCTCCCAAGAGCGAAATGAAAGAGGTCGATGGCGGGTACCGGCTAACCGGTCGCTGGAAGTTCTCCAGCGGTTGCGACTTTGCCAGCTGGTTCATGATCATGAAGCCAAGCCCGACCTGCCTTGACTGGATGGTTGTTCCACGCGACGAGGTGACCATTGAAGACGACTGGTTTGTCTCCGGCCTCTGCGCCACGGGAAGCCGGGACCTCATCCTCGATGACGTCTTCGTTCCCGAGCACCGCTGTGTGAAATCGGCGGATTTGAACGCCGGGACAACCCCGGGCGGCAAGGCCCACGGCATTCCGCTGGCACGGCTGCCGTTCGGCTGGGCCGCCATCTGGGGCATTCCCTCGGCCTTGATCGGCATGGCGCAGGGCATGGCCGAAACCGTTGAGCAGACGCTGGTCGGCAAGAAAGCATTATTCACCGGCGAAGCCCAGACGGAACGGGTTGCCAACCAGATCAAGATGGCGGAAGTCCACGCAGATATTAACGCAGCAGAACTGATCATGCGCCACCGCCTGTCGGAACTGATGAAATGGGGCGAGGCGGGCGGCCCACCCTCGATGACCGAAGCCTTTGCTTCGCACCGGGATGCGGCCTATGTCGCACGGCTGATGGGCAAGGTTGGCAACACGCTGTCTATGATGGCCGGGGCCACGTCGGTCTATCTCGGCAACCCGGTTCAACGCTATCTGCGCGACATCAATGTCGGCGTTACCCATGTATCACTGGTATGGGAAGAAGCCGCAGAGAACTATGGCCGCGCGGTGTGGGAGCTTCCCATTAAAGGACGCATTGCCTGAGGGCTTGAAAACGCTCTAACGTCACGCGGCAAAAAAAGAGCACCGCTCGCATTGGGAAGAGCCATGCGGCGGTGCCCGGGACATGGTCCCGTGAGTCTGGGAAGAAAGCCTCCAGGGCGCTTTTGGTGAGAGACCCTGGAGGCTAGCGCGGTTTGCCGCCGCGTATTGGGTTCGTCAGGCGTGGATTGCTCAGTATCTGAAGGCGGCTTCCAGAAAGATTTGGCGGCCACGGTTTTGTGTGAGCACCAGATCGTCCCCGGTGCCGCGGAACGGTGCCGCACCGCTGGTGTTCACCCAGATTTCGTCTGTCAAATTGGTGCCGATGACAGAGACTTTCCAGCGGCCGCTCGGGTCGCCCAGCGAGACAGACAGGTCAAGTGTCACATAGCCGGAATTGCGGAAGTCGTCATCGAACGTGTCATCATTGGCGAAATAGGCGGAACTAAAGGCCAGATTGCCGCTGAAGCCAAACTCCAGGGCATTGCCCACGGGCGTGAACCAGTCAAACGCAATATTGCCTGACCATTTTGGCGCCCGCGCGGCTGCCCGGCCCTGCAGATCTTCAGCCGTGGGAATGAACGTGTCCGTGTATTTGGTGTCCGTGTAGGAAACCGCGCCCGACAGAACCAACCCGTCCACCGGCGTCTGCCATGCCCAGTCCATGTCGATGCCCTTGGTCGTCAGTTCACTGGCATTGAAGGTGTCGAAGTTGAAGATGGCGACGTTGAAGTTCTGAACCTGCAGATTGTCGAAGACATAATAGAAGAACACGGTATTCAACGAGAACGTGCTGTCCGCAAACTGCGCTTTTACGCCGATTTCGCCGCCTTCGGAGGTTTCGGATTCAAAAATCAGGCCGTCCTCAATCGCCTGGCGTACGGCGGGGTCCGGATCGAGCAGGCCGCCCAGGGGCCCCGATGGCAACGCATTGTTGTCGACGCCGCCCGACCACGTCGGCCACTTCTTTGGCCGCGTGTCGGTCCAGTTTCGCGCCGTGCGGCCGGGTGCATGGATGCGTCCAGGACGCCGATCTGGACCAGTATCGACGTCCTACCCCTTTGCCGGACGCACGACATCAGCGCCAAAGGTGCCGCCATCGGCGGCGTTGATGTCGATAAGGGTCCCTGAATCGCCTGTCATTGCGCCTTCCTTGAGGAGGTCGGCAGAAGTCTACATTGTCACATTGGTCTGGCCGCCATCCATCAGGATGTTCTGCCCGATGACGTAGCTGGCATGGGCACTGCACAGGAATGCGCACATTTCGCCAAAATCAGCCGGGTCGCCGATCTTGCCTGCGGGAATAGTGCTGACGAAACCGGCCATGGTCTCCTCGACACTCTTGCCGGTTTGTTCAGATTGCGCACGGGCCGGCGCCATCACCCGGTCCGTCCCAAACAACCCGGGCAGCAGATTATTCATGACGACATTGTGCTGCGCCACCTGGCGCGATATGCCGGCGACAAAACCGGTCAGGCCGGCACGTGCCCCGTTGGACAGGCCGAGCACGGGGATTGGGGCCTTGACGGCAACGGAGGTGATGTTGACCACCCGTCCGAACTTCCGGTCGATCATGCCATCCACCGTCGCGGTGATCAGCGCGATGGCCGACAGCATGTTGGCGTCCAGTGCCTTGATCCAGTCGTCGCGGGTCCAGTCGTGGAAATCGCCCGGAGGCGGGCCGCCGCAATTGTTGACCAGGATGTCCGGGTTGGGGCAGGCAGCAAGCACAGCCTTCTGGCCGTCCTCGGTGGCGACATCGGCAATCACAGTGGTGACATCGACGCCTGTGGCATCGCGTATCTCTTGCGCTGTGGCTTCCAGCGTCTCCTCACCGCGAGCCGAGATCACCAGATTGACGCCTTCGCGCGCCAGCGACATCGCCGAGGCTCTGCCGAGTCCCTTTGATGCAGCGTTGACGATCGCGGTGCGTCCTGCAATGCCCAGATCCATAGTCTTGTCTCCTGTGGTGGGTGGCCTGTGGCCGTTTGCCACACTCATGCCACAAAACGGCCTCAGTCGCTGCGCAGTTTATACTGCAATGAGGTATTGGTCATGAACGGTTGGGTCTCTGTGATCCTGAAAAGTGTGTTAACGCCCGCCGCGATTATCGTCGGGCTGACTTATGCGGTGCTGCGGGTGACGTTTGCCTGACGGCGAATTCTGCGCACTGCGCTCGAGTTCTGATTTAGTCTCGTCCGGTGTTTACCGGTTTCATTACATTCTGGCTATTTACTGCCGCTCAGGGCGCTTTGTCCCCCTCTGAGGGACTCGTTGCCGGGGAAGAGGTCATGGTTGTCTCCGTGCGTGACGACCTGACGCTTCTCTTGGAGGATGGGGGGGAGATGCGCCTCGCGGCGATCAATGTGCCGCCGGCTTTTGCTGAAGCGGCCTGGGCGGTGATGGTTGAACATGCCGTCGGACAGCAGATAGTACCCTTTTTTGCAGAAACGCGGGCTGATAGGTGGCGGCGCGTGGTGGCGCATGCCGTTTCACGGGAAGGGATATGGCTCCAGGGCACTCTGGTTGAACAGGGCTTGGCACGGGTTCAGAGCTTCTCGGACAACCGAACGGGGGTCAGAGATCTCCTGGTGCTGGAGGCACGTGCGCGGGGTGCGGGCCTTGGCCTGTGGGCCGACTGGAGAACCCAGGTCAAGACAGTGGACGAGACACCCAGGCTGTTGCACGGATTTCACGTCGTTGAAGGGCAGGTCATCGAGGCAGCCAATGTGCGGGGCCGCGTCTACCTGAATTTCGGGGATGACTGGAAGACCGATTTCACCATCCTTGTTCCTCCCAAGGTGCGGCGTCAGTTTGAGCGGGAGAACAGGGAACTCATCAGTCTGGAGGGCATTAACATTCGTGTCCGGGGTTGGGTCAAAGACTGGAACGGCCCTATGATCGAACTCACCCATGCCGAACAGTTGGAGATTATCGATGCGCCTGTCGCGCCGTAAGTATCGAAGCTCTTGGTGGATTGTCCCCTCACCCGGTCTTCGCGTCGCTCAGACCACCCTCTCCCCTGAGGGGAGAGGGAAGCGAGGTCGAGCTTTGCGATGGCCGA
The DNA here is from genome assembly GCA_046290575.1 of Alphaproteobacteria bacterium. Taxonomy (GTDB): domain Bacteria; phylum Pseudomonadota; class Alphaproteobacteria; order SMXS01; family SMXS01; genus JANQQJ01. The sequence continues at coordinate 156,019 of JBKAGX010000002.1, forward strand.
GCAGGGTGAGGGGGGCGGTCATGTCGCGCATCAATACACCGCATATTAGAGTGTTTGTGATGCTTGGTTTTGCCGTTGCTTTGGCTGGTTGCGCGGCCAATCCGGCAACCGGAGGCCGTGACTTTACACCCTTCATGTCCCCGTCGCAGGAGCGTGCTATCGGCGCGCGCGAACATCCGCAGGTGCTGCAGCAGTTCGGCGGCGCCTATAATGAGGGGGACGTTGCCGCCTATGTCGCGACAGTAGGCGCGCGCGTTGCGGCGAATTCCGAACTCCCGGACCTGAGCTGGAAATTCACGGTGCTGAACTCATCCATCCCCAACGCCATGGCGCTGCCTGGGGGATACATCTACGTGACCCGTGGGTTGCTGGCGATCATGAACAGTGAGGCCGAACTGGCGGGCGTGCTGGGGCATGAAGTCGGCCATGTGACGGCCCGGCACTCCGCAAAACGCTATTCCAGCGCCGCCGGCGTCGGTATCGGCGCGGCGCTGCTGGGCGCGGTCACGGGTAACAGCAATCTGCAGGAAATCGCGCAGACCGGCGGATCGCTTTATCTCGCCAGTTATTCAAGGGGTCAGGAGTTCCAGGCCGACGATCTGGGTGTGCGCTATCTGGCGCGCAGTGGCTATGACCCGTTTGCCCAGGCCGATGTGCTCGACACGCTCGGCATGGTCACGGACCTTGAGGCGCGCATTGCCGGGCGCGATAGCGGGCAAGGGTTCTTTTCAACCCATCCCCGCTCGCCGGAACGGGTGTCGCGCGCGCGTGAAAAAGCAGGTGAGACCGAGGTCCAGCCGAATACCCGCCCCCGGCGCGAGTCGCCCTATTTGGCGGCCATCGATGGGATGATCTATGGCGATGATCCGGCACTGGGCGTTGTCGATGGCAACACTTTCTGGCATGGGCCGCTGGGCCTGACTTTTTCGGTGCCGGATGGTTTCTCGCTCGTCAACACCAGCAGCGCTGTCCTTGCGAAAGGGCCGTCGGGGTCGGCGATGGCGTTCAGCGGCTCACGCGTTTCGGCCGGCGTTTCCATGCGCGACTATCTCGTAAGCGACTACGGCAAGAGCCTGAAGCTGAATGATGTAAGGGGTCTGCGTCTGAACGGGATGGAGGCCGCGACCGGGCGCACCCGCACCACGGCCAACGGAAAGACTGTCGATGTTCGGTTGGTAACAGTCCGTTTCAGTCGCGACAGGGTCTACCGGTTTCAGTTCGTCTCGGACCCACGGTCGACCAACGCGCTTGACCGGCAGTTTCTGGACATCGCCACCAGCTTGCGGCCGATCACCGCGACAGAGGCGCGTTTGATCCCGGTGCGCCGCATAAAAGTCCTGACGGTGGAGCAGGGTGAGACGGTCGATGAACTGGCAGAGTTGATGGCTGTTCCCGCCCATCAACGCGAACGGTTTTTGGCCCTCAATGGAATGCGTCCTGGGGACCGCCTGCGCGCTGGTGACCGGGTCAAGATCGTTGTGGATGAGTAAGGAGAATCACGCCCTATTGGCCACCAAGACAACGCTGGGATAGGCGAAACGGACTGTAGGTCCATCTCTATACGCACCCACCCCCATGGTGTCGCCGTCGACCGATTGGTCGATCATTCGGCGTAATAGCTCCCTATTATCGTTGGCGGGAAAGGACTCTTCCGCCAGCGCGTCCCGCTCGGTGGGAAGCTGAAACCGTGTAATCTGAGGGGACGAAAGCCCCGTGATCTTGAACAGGCTGGCGAATGCGGATAGTGAGAGGAATTCTGCGGTTGACGGGTCACGGTGCCGTTCCATCGCATTAAAGGCCTGCGCCTTTTTCGGGTCTTCCGACGCAATCCCGTCACAGACGATAATCTTGCCTCCGGGCCGCGTAACTCTGAGCATTTCTTGCAGTGCTCCGGCAGGGTTCTGCAGATGGTGGAAGGCAAACCGGCAGCTCGTGATGTCAAAATGCGCGTTGGGAAATGGCAGGGCATAGGCGTCACCGAGGTACCAATCGACGTTTTGCAAACCCTCCGCTGCAGCGAGTTTTCGCGCCTCAGCCAACATGGCCTCTGTCGTATCGAGGCCTATGGCATGAGAGACGCGCTGCGCGAATGCCGCGACGATAGAACCCGGCCCGCATGACACATCAAGCACCGTGTCGCTGGCGGCCGGCTGGGCCGCGTCAACAAGCAGGGACACGACATCGACGCCATGCAATTCGGGGGCTTTCGCGAACAGCTCGGCCTGCCGGCTGAACTGATCGATGATAGTGTTGTTGTGGGTCGTGGGTGAGGGAATAACAGGTCTTTTTGCCCGACGGCGGTTTCGCCATCATGATCTGGACTCCTGGATTCTGCGATAGAAAAAACATCAGAGGCCGGACCCTTCAAAGGGTCGGCTATCTAAGTCGCAGATCTGAAGCCAAGTAACTCATGAGTTAGTCGTCGCATTGGGGCGGGTTGGAGAATTCAACCGTTTGCAGCAGGTTCGTCAGGCGAGCGAATTGTCTATTAGCTCGCCGGAATAAGTCCCGCACGGTGCGGATCGCCACCCACCAGCCGTGTCAGGGACTTGCGCAGCTTGCCCAGCGCCTGGTGTTCAATCTGGCGAACCCGTTCTTTGGAGATGCCCAGCTTGTCCCCCAAGACCGCAAGGGTCACGGTCTCTTCACCGAGTCGGCGTTCGCGGATGATGAGCTTTTCGCGCTCGGTCAGGGATTCCATCGCCTGGTTAAGCCAGCCATGGCGCATTTCCGTGTCGCGGGTGTGCATTACCGCTTCTTCAGGGATCGGCCGCTCGTCGGCCAGATAATCCTGCCATTCCGCGTCGCCTTCGTCTCCGACGGGCATGTTGACCGATGAATCCCCACCGGAGAGGCGCGCTTCCATGTAATCAACTTCATGGTGCTTCACGCCCAGCTGCGCGGCGATGCGGCCGCGTGTCTCCGGAGTGATCGGTGCGGCGCTATCATTACGGGTGTCCTGACCGATCAGGCTGCGCAGGCGGCGCAGGTTGAAGAACAGTTTCTTTTGCGCCGAGGTTGTCCCGGTGCGCACAATTGACCAGTTGCGAAGGATAAAATCCTGAATTGAAGAGCGGATCCACCAGCTTGCGTAGGTCGAAAACCGGATGTCCCTTTCCGGCTCAAAGCGGTCAGCGGCCTGGATCAGACCAAGGCAGCCCTCCTGAACCAGATCGTTCGCCGGCAGCCCATAATGCCGGTATTTGCTGGCCATGCTGATGACGAGCCGCAAATAGGCCGACATTAGTTCCTGCAGCGCGTCGTGATCGCGGCTGTCGCGCCAGCGGCGCGCCAGATCGAACTCATGTTCTTTTTCGAGTAACGGTGCATCGGCAGCGGCTTTGGCCAGCTGCTGATCAATCTGCTGCGCGCTATAGGACTGTCTCATGCGTACCAACTCCAATTCAATTCCCCCGGTCGCGCGCCATTATCAGCATCGCGCATGGGCTGGCTCGTGACCTTTATATGGGAAGGCAACCAGTTTGGATCAATTCTAATTCAAAACTTTTCGTGCATATCATCACAAGTTTGCGAGGGCGGCAAAAGAAAAGGGCCCCGGCAAACACCGAGGCCCTCTTTTAGTCATGTAATTTAACAGGTTATGCGGCTTTCAAGGTCTTCTCGAGCTTCTCTACCGCGCTGTCCTCATCGATCTTTTCAACCGCGGCGACCTCTCGGGCCAACCTGCCGAGCGCGGATTCATAAATCTGGCGCTCGCTGTACGACTGCTCCGGTTGGTCTTCGGCGCGGTGTAGATCACGAACAACTTCGGCGATTGAGATAGGGTCACCGGAATTGATCTTCGCTTCATATTCCTGTGCCCGCCGGCTCCACATCGTGCGTTTGATGCGGGCGCGTCCTTTAAGGGTCGTTAGCGCGTTCTTCATCACCTCCGGCGAGGACAGGCTGCGCATCTGCAGTTGGTCGACTTTGGCGATGGGTACACGAAGTGTCATTTTCTCTTTGTCAAAATCAATGACATATAGTTCGAGTTCGGTACCCACGATCGTCTCTTTTTCAATCGAGGTAATCTTGCCCACGCCATGGGCCGGATAGACGATATGCTCGCCCTTGCGGAATTTTTTTGCGTTGCTCTTGGTCTTGCTAGCCATGTCTCACGTCTCAATTCTTGTCTGGACCCGCTGCCTCCATGACCCGATGGCCTCGTCGGCCGAAGGGTTCTGCGCATACAGACCGTCCGGCGAGGCGGATCAGTCTGCAGTACCAGAGGGTCGAGGGATGCGCACCCGCCCAAGGGACGGTGTTTAGTCTCCGTATGTGGAGAAGAAGCGTCGCATCAACAAGCCTCGACAGGTCATTTGTTGCGTTGCGGCGCAGTCTATATCACAAAAATGTAAAAAAAGCACCCCCGGCGGTTATGCGCCCGGGGGTGCTCTATTGATCAGGCCTCTTGCCCGTTCGTGGCGGTCGGTCGATTAGCCGCCGGGATTGGCGCTAAAGAACTTCTCGAACTTGCCCTCGACGCCTTTCATCTCTTCGGCCTCCGGGAGTTCATCTTTCTTTTCCGTCAGATTTGGCCACTCCGCGGCATATTTGGTGTTCACTTCCAGCCATTGTTCAATGCCGTCTTCGGTATCCGGCATGATGGCCTCTGCCGGACATTCCGGCTCACAGACACCGCAATCAATGCACTCGTCAGGATTGATGACGAGCATGTTTTCACCTTCGTAAAAGCAGTCCACCGGACAGACTTCGACGCAATCGGTATATTTGCACTTAACGCAAGCTTCGGTAACGACATAAGTCATTCCAGTCTCCTTCGATCCCCTTATTCGTTCACGCCCATACGTGCCAGAACCCTTTTTCGCGCATCGCCCCGGTCCCGGTCGGACACGTAAATCAGCCCTGCGATACGTCTTAAAAGGTTGGCCTCATAAGCGTGTGACTCCCCGTCCGCATACACGACTTGCCATAGCAGTTCAATTATTTCTAGGCGCTCCTGCTCGTCGAGCGCGTCCTTGATGGCTTTGGTGTATCGAAACAGGTGGCCGGCGACTTCGTGTTCCTCTTCGGCCAGCGCAATCAGCTCGGTTGTATCGGCGTCCGAGAGGCCGAAATGCTGCTTCAACAGCGTGTCGATCGTCGACCGTTCCTCCTCGGTAAATTCACCGTCCATGAAGGCGGCCTCCACCATCAAGACAGCCGCTGCCAGATGTAGTTTTTCGGGCGAACGGTCCACCTGAGGGGCTTCTTTGCCGAACAGGGATTTCAGTTTTTCAATCATCAGAACTTTAGTGTGCCGCTTGTTGTCCCAAGGTGGCTTATTCAGCCGGAACGCCGTCAAATAGGGCGCCTTCGGCGGCTGACGAGCCCACAATCGCACGATCTACCAGATCGAAGTAAAGCGTGCGCGCTTCGGCGGCTGGACCCCGGCGCGTTCCAAGCTGTTTGATCTCAATAATTCTGATTTGTTTGCCTTGTGAAAACGTCAACACATCCCCGGATCTCAAGGGCGTGCTGGCTTTGGAGATGCGTTGCCTGTTGAGTCTGACCTTACCCTTTTGAATGTGCCTGGCCGCCTGGGACCGGCTCTTGAAGAACCGTGCATACCAAAGCCATTTGTCGGCGCGTAAGGTCATCTCTTGCATGGGCACTCCCTTTAACCTGTTTTCATTGCAGACTTAAGGCTTTCCAGTTCCGCAAACGGCGAATGCGCTACCTTTTTGGCTGGCGGCTTGCGTCGATTGCGGCGTTTCTTTTTGTGTCTTGCCGGCTTGGGCCGTCCGCGCTCAAAAAGCACGGGCGCCGTCGGGTCGTCTTGCTTGCGCGCCTGGTAGCCGAGCTCGTTCAGGATCGCGATGAAATCCTCGCCGCTGCACCCGACCAGCGACATCAGTGTGCTGTCTGCCTTCAGCGCACCTTCCTTGTGCTGCTTGCGGGCGCCTTCGGCGACGCGCTCCAGCATGTCGATGCGTACGGCCCGGCGACCGATCCGGCGAAATCCGACAGCTTCATAAAACCCGTCCGGTGCGTCCAGCGCCGGGACAGATGTCAGGCCGGGCGTTGGCAGCGCGGGCGTGTCCCGCACGTCTGCAAAAAGCCGCCAGCACATCAGCCGATGGCGCGTCATCTCCGGTTTAAGGATCGCAGGCAGGAAAAGGCTGGCCTCTCCAAAACGTACCCCGAGCCGCCGCAGTTGCCAGCGGTCGGGTTGTTCGAGCTTGCGGATATCGTCTGCGACTGTCTGGCGCGGCAGGCTACCCAGATTTTCCAATAGCCGGAACGCGATTCCGCGTGCCAGGCCCTTGAGGGGAACATCGTCGCCTTTGTGGGACCGCTCAAGCATGTCGTGCACCTTGAACAGGGGGTGCAGGGATCGCCGAAGCTGCGTCTCCAGCCAGGCTGCGGCTCGATCCGCGACGATCTGTCGTTCGCTGGCTTCGACAAAATCGCTCGCGATGACCTCGATGGCTGGCGCCAGTGGCCCGGCCCCTTTTTTAAGCCGTATGATCGGTGCGCCGCCATAGAGGACCTCGCCTATTTCGGGCAGCAACTCGAACTTTTCATCATCAGCGTGCTGAATGCCGCGGACCCGGCTGGCCACTTCACGGCGAAGGGCTTTGGACGCCGCGTGCATCAGTACGGCGCCCTGTCCGACCTGGGCATCCCGATCGACATCAAATGTCAGGCCGCTCAGACGGCCCACATAGTGCCCCTCGACCAGAACGTCGCTCGAGGCATCGACTGTGGCAAAAATTTCATCGTCCGCCTGCAGCCGTTTCATCAGCATGGCGGAGCGTTTGTCGACGAACCGGTGGGTCAGCCGCTCATGCAATGCATCCGAAAGCCGGTCCTCGATGGCCCGCGTCTCGCCGCGCCAATGTGCCGGGTCGTCCAGCCAGTCCGACCGATTGGCAATATAGGTCCAGGTTCGGACATGGGCGATGCGCGTCGCCAGCGTGTCGATATCGCCATCGACCCGATCCATGCGGCTGACCTGTCCCGCGACCCAGTCGTCTGCGAGCCGCCCCGTATCCGACATCAGGTGGGTGTAAAGACGCTTGATCAGCTTGGCGTGCTCATCAGGCATGACCTTGCGGAAGTCGGGCACCTGACACGCCTCCCACAAGCGGGCGACGGCCGCAGGACCACCTGCCAGTGCCTGAATTTCTTTGTCCAGCGCCAGCATTTTCAGGACCTCTAGGTCTTCGCCTTCACGTGCCCGGGTCAGTCCGTTACGCGCGGGCATTTCATCCAGGCTTCTGATCAGCGCGCCGAGCGAGGCATAGTCCATCGTGCTGTTGCGCCACTGCAGACGATCGACGGGCCTGAACCTGTGGTTCTCGATGGCGTCGATTTCTTCAGGGTCCAGTTCCGGGGTGCGGCCCGCGAAATCGCCATGGCTGTCGCTGATCAGCCCGAAGGTACCGTCATTCATATGCCGCCCGGCGCGGCCCGCAATCTGGCCCATTTCATGCGGAAAAAGGCGGCGATGGCGTACGCCATCGAACTTGGTGATCGACGAAAAGGCGACGTGGTTGACCGCCATGTTCAGGCCCATGCCGATGGCGTCGGTGGCGACGATATAGTCGACCTCGCCATTCTGATACATCTCCACCTGGGCATTGCGGGTGCGGGGCGACAGGGCGCCCATCACGACAGCGGCACCGCCCTTGCGCCGCCGGATCAGTTCGGCGATGGCGTAGACATCATTGGCGGAAAACGCGACCACCGCGCTGCGGCGGGGCAGGCGGCTTAGTTTCTTGGTGCCGGCATAGGCCAGCTGCGAAAACCGTGTCCTGTCCAGAATCTCGATGTCGGGCAACAGCTTGCGAATCAAGGGGCGTATCGTATCAGCGCCCATGAACATGGTTTCCTCGCGGCCCCGCGCGCGCAATAGCCGGTCCGTGAAGGTATGGCCGCGTTCTTCATCGGCGGCGAGCTGGATTTCATCGACGGCCAGGAAGGCGACGTTCTGGTCCACCGGCATGCTTTCGACCGTGCAAATCCAGTAGGACGGGTTCTTCGGGATATTCTTTTCTTCACCGGTAATAAGCGCCACGCTGGCGGGCCCACGCTGGGCGACCACCTTGTCATAGACTTCGCGCGCCAGCAGCCGCAGTGGCAGGCCGATCATGCCTGTACTATGTCCCAGCATCCGCTCAATGGCGAAATGGGTCTTGCCGGTATTGGTAGGGCCAAGAACGGCGACCAGGCGCCCGTTGTCATCACGGCGGCGCATGGTCAGGGGCGTGCCCCTTTCTGGCCTGAACGGAAGATGTGGTGTTTGATCACCATGCGGGCACTATCTTTGCCGCACCGGCGCGCGAACGCAAAAAGAATTTATTGTTGCAGTTCAGAGAAGAATTGCGGGTGTAACACATTTGTAAAATTATACGTCTGTGTCTACGCGTGAGGGTACCATGACCGCAGAACTGAAAATCCGCAAAGTGGGTAATTCGCTGGGCGTTACGCTGACCGAACCTCTCAAGGAACTTGGGCTGGGCGAGGGCGACAGCGTGTTTTTGGTGCAGACACCTGACGGCATTTTGCTGACGCCTTACGACCCGGACTTTGCCGAGGCTATGGAAGATGCGCGGTCTTTCATGAAGGACTATCCCAACGCGATGCGTGAGCTGGCAAAATGACCGAGAACATCCGCTGGCTGACGCGGCGGATGATCGAAGCATTTCATGCTGAGTCGTTAAGCCGCTTCGGCGGGGCATCAGGCTTGCGGGACGAAGGCCTGCATGAAAGCGCGCTGGGGCGGCCCCAGAACGCGCCAGCCTATGATGCTGAGGCCTCACTATTCGATCTTGCTGCGCTTTACTGCCTGGGCATTCTGAAAAACCATCCCTTTGTTGATGGAAACAAGCGCACAGGCCTTCTTGCCGGGCGGGTCTTTTTGGCTTTGAACGGATATCGTTTTCAGCCGGACGAAGCTGAAACGGTGCATATGATTCTGGCTGCCGCCGCGAGCGATGCGAACGAGAAGCTATTGTCCAAATGGTTTGCTGAAAACTCAGTTCCCAAGTAGTTGTCAGATCAGCAAATTGCTTGAGGAAACGCCCATGACAATCAGACTGTCCGATCCGCTTGACCTGCCCTGTGGTATCACGCTGCCCAACCGCATTTGCAAGGCGGCAATGACCGAGGGTCTTGCCGATGCCCAGCTCCGGGCAACTGAAAAGCACGCGCGGCTATACAAGCGCTGGGCCGAAGGCGGGATTGGGCTGTCGCTGACCGGTAATGTGCAGATTGACCGCCGGCATCTAGAACGCCCCGGCAATGTCGCCATCGACGGCAATGGCGGGCTTGAGGCATTGAAAGCCTACGCCGCTGCGGGGACGACTGGTGGCGTCGAACTCTGGATGCAGATCAATCATCCCGGTCGGCAGGAACCGGCCTCGATCAGCCCGAACCCGCGCGCGCCGTCCGATGTGCAACTGGGCAGCAACGACAAAGCCTTCGGCAAGCCGATCCCGCTCACCGGCGAAGAGATCGAAGACATTATCGCGCGTTTTATCCACGTGTCGGAAACGGCCAAGGCGACCGGCTTCACGGGCATGCAGATGCATTCGGCCCACGGCTATCTGTCCAGCGAATTTCTGTCACCTGTCGTCAACCGCCGCACCGACCAATGGGGCGGCAGCCTGGAAAACCGGGCGCGGTTCCTACTCAACATTGTCCGCGGTGTGCGCGAAGCCTGCGGCCGGGATTTCGGCATTTCGGTGAAACTCAATTCGTCCGACTTCCAACAGGGGGCTTTTACCCTGGAAGAGTGTCAGCAGGTGGTGTCCTGGCTCGGAGAGGCCGGGATTGATCTTCTGGAAATCTCAGGCGGTACCTATGAACAGCCGATGATGGTGGGCAATAAGGGCAACGCCAAGACCTGGCAGGACCCGCTGAAGGAAACGACGAAGGCGCGTGAGGCCTACTTCGTCGATTATGCCAAGGCGATCCGCCCGGCGGCCAGCATGCCCTTGATGGTGACGGGCGGATTTCGGTCGCGCGAGGTGATGGAAGCCGCGCTCAACGAAGGCGGTATCGATGTGATCGGGCTGGCGCGGCCGCTGTGTGGCGATCCTGACAGTCCGGCCAAATTGCTGGCCGGCGAGATTGATACCTTGCCCGCCTATGAGAATGAGCTGTTGGTGGGTGAAGAAGATGCACCAGCGCTTTCGCCGGTTCAGCGCGCCATGTTGCAGGGCCACGGCCAGCAGGGCTGGTTCTGCATGAAGATCATCGAGATGGGCGAGGGTAACGACCCTGACCTGGAGATGACCTGCCTGGACGCGGCCAAGGCCTATGATGAGAACGAGGCCGCGACCAACACCCGGCGGATTGCAGCGCTGGATCAGCAGGCGGCCTAGCAGACCAATACCCGGACAGGAACATGCAGCAGGCGTCGCTCACGGACAGGCAGAGACGGGAGATCGAATATCACCGTGACTTTGCGGCCCGGCATGCGGAGAAGATTACCGCTCCCGTTCTCCTGGACGTTTTGGAAAGCACCGATCGCCGATGGTGGAACGCCTATTGGTCGACCTATGATCTTGTGCTGGATCTGGACATGGCGGGAAAGCGGGTTTTGGTGCCGGGTTGCGGATTTGGCGATGATGCCGTTCGCCTGGCGATTCTGGGCGCCGAGGTTCACGGGCTGGATATCTCTTCTGACGTGCTCAACGTGGCGCAGGCGCGTTGCAATCATTTTGGATATGAAGGCATTCATTTCGGGGTTGCAGCGGCTGAAGCGCTGCCTTTTCCGGACGACTTTTTCGACATGGTTTTCTGCCTGGATATTCTCCACCATGTCGACATTCCGTCTGCGCTGGCTGAGTTTAAACGGGTTTCGGTTCCCGGTGGGCTGGTCGTTGGTGACGAGCTGTTCACTCATAGTTTTCTGCAGCGCCATGTTCGAGAGAGCGCGTTGGTTGAGCGCGTTATCTATCCTCTTATGGTGAAATGGATTTACCGGTCGGGTGAACCCTACATAACGCCCGATGAACACAAGATCGATGACGATGAATTCGGGGTTTTGTCCGAGGCTCTAACCGGGCAGAAAACAGCGTATTTTAACGGCCTGACGGGCCGTCTTTTTCCGGACAGGGGCGGTTTGCCCGTCAAGGCGGACCGGCTGGTGATGCGCATGCTGGGAAGCCTGGCCCGGTTTTTCGCCGGTCGGATTGTTTTTAGCGGCCGGTTCCCTGGCTAACCGCGGGCGGCCGGCCAAAGTTGTAACGCAATGCCGAACCTGCCCTGGAAAATTGACTTCCAGAGCCTCTTCGCGATACTCGCCCGCGCAATTTGCATAATGATCTGGACGTGCATCATGGTATTTTCCCACCGCTGGGAGAATATCTGCGCGATTTCAAAGGAGTGCGGCGATGTCGGGTGACAAGAAACCAAGCCTGGGCGAGTGGGAAGAACTGGCGGAGAAGGAACTTCGTGGCAAACCCCTGTCAGACCTGGACTGGATGACGCCGGAAGGCATTAAGGTGAAGCCGCTCTATACAGCGGCCGACCTTGAAGCCATGGACTATGACGAGACGCTGCCCGGCTTCTTCCCCTTTACACGCGGTGTGCGCGCCTCCATGTATGCCAACCGGCCCTGGACCGTTCGGCAATATGCCGGGTTTTCGACGGCTGAAGAATCCAACGCGTTTTACCGCCGCAATCTGGCGGCCGGTCAGAAGGGCCTGTCGGTTGCGTTCGATCTGGCGACCCACCGGGGCTATGATTCAGATCACCCCCGGGTGCTGGGCGATGTCGGCAAGGCGGGCGTCGCGATCGATTCCGTTGAGGACATGAAGATTCTGTTCGACGGTATTCCGCTCGACGAGATGTCCGTTTCGATGACCATGAACGGCGCGGTGATCCCGACCATGGCGTTCTACATCGTCGCCGCCGAAGAGCAGGGCGTCAGCCCTGACAAGCTGGCCGGGACGATCCAGAACGACATTCTCAAAGAGTTCATGGTCCGCAACACCTACATCTACCCGCCGGCGCCCTCGATGCGGATCGTCTCCGACATTATCGAGTACACGGCCAACGAAATGCCGCGCTTCAACTCGATCTCGATCTCCGGCTATCACATGCAGGAAGCCGGTGCGACGCAGGTGCAGGAGCTGGCGTTCACCATTGCCGATGGCATGGAATATGTCCGCTCCGCGCTCGACAAGGGCATGGATGTCGACAAGTTCGCCGGACGGCTGTCGTTCTTCTTCTGCATCGGCATGAATTTCTTCATGGAAGTCGCCAAGCTGCGCGCCGCGCGCCTGCTCTGGGCGAAGGTGATGAAGGATTTCGGCGCCCAGAAGCCGGGCTCGCTGATGTTGCGCACCCATTGTCAGACCTCCGGCGTCTCGCTGACAGAGAAAGACGCCTATAACAACATCATCCGCACGACGGTTGAGGCGATGGCCGCGGCGCTGGGCGGCACCCAGTCGCTGCACACCAATGCATTCGATGAGGCGGTCGCGCTGCCGACTGATAATTCGGCCCGGCTGGCGCGCAACACGCAGTTGATCCTGCAGGAAGAAACCGGCATCACCAATGTGATCGACCCGCTGGGGGGCTCCTACTATGTGGAGAGCCTGACCAATTCGCTCGCCGAAGAGGCCTGGAAGCTGATTCAGGAGGTTGAGGAACTGGGCGGCATGACCAAGGCCGTCGAAAGCGGCATGCCCAAGATGCGTATCGAGGAAGCCGCGGCCCGCAAGCAGGCGCGTGTCGATCGGGGGGAAGAAGTCGTGGTCGGTGTGAATAAGTATCAGCCGACGTCCGAGGCGCCGTTCGACATCCTTGACATCGACAATGACGCGGTGCGCGAAGCGCAAATTGCGCGGATCAACCGGGTTCGTAGCGAGCGTGACGAAGCCAAGTGCCAGGCCGCCCTCGAGGCGCTGACCAAGGGTGCAGAAGGCGACGGCAATGTGCTGGCGCTCGCGGTTGACGCGGCCCGCCAGCGCGCCACGCTGGGCGAAATCTCCGACGCCATGGAAAAAGTCTTTGGCCGCCACAAGGCGGAAATCCGGTCGATCTCCGGTGTGTATGGCTCGTCTTATGAGGGCGATGCGGGCTTCGAAGCCATCACCAAGGACATCGACACCTTTGCCGAGCTGGAGGGCCGGCGCCCGCGTATGCTGGTGGTCAAGATGGGCCAGGACGGACACGACCGCGGCGCCAAGGTGATCGCCACCGCCTTTGCCGATATCGGTTTCGATGTCGACGTTGGCCCGCTGTTCCAGACGCCGGAAGAAGCCGCCCGCCAGGCCGTAGAGGCCGACGTGCATGTGATCGGCGTGTCGTCGCAGGCCGCCGGCCACAAAACGCTGGTGCCCGCGCTGGTCAAGGCGCTGGAAGCCGAAGGGGCAGGGGACATTCTGGTGGTCTGCGGCGGCGTGATCCCGCCCAAGGATTATGACGAGCTGTTCGCCGCCGGTGTCGCTGCGGTCTATGGCCCGGGCACGAACATCCCCAAGGCCGCCGCGGAAATCCTCGGCCTGCTCAACAAGCAAAGAGAAGCCGCTTAGGGCTCTTCGTCAGAGAGTGCACGCAGGAACTGTTCAGGGTCTTCAACAAACCGGAATGACGGTGATTGTCTGATCCGACTCAGCAGGCTCTTGATCGATGGCTTTAGCAGGTAGCCTTCGTTCGTCAAAATCAACCACTCGTGCAAGCGGGCCAAGTCGACGATTGACATCATCAACTTGAGGCTTGGCTGACGTAGGTCGAACCTTATGAAGACGGATTCAATGCGATCTGCACGGTAGCTAATGTCGATCCGGCTGCCGTCGTCACTACCCCAAATTTGAAGGCCGCTGCGCCAAGAAGATCCGGCCGGAAGTATTCGATCGATCTCGGTCGCAATGTCTTCTGTAAGGTATTCAGACGTCCAATAAATCTCGAGGCGTTGTTCGGCATCTTGAATCGCTATCGGGAGGTGGCCGACCTGGGCAACCACACCTTGCTCCGGGATTAGATGAAAATCGTACTGCCAAATCGCCATCAAGTGTCGCATGCAGCTGAAATTGGGAGGGGTAACACTAACACCATTTAGGACTGCCTATGTCTTAAAGCCTACCATCCCGCCTTCGCGGGAATTACGGTTGAAGTGGTGAGGAAGACAAAGTCCTTCGCGAAAATGACGCTAGAGGGCTGGGCGAAAGCGAACTAATCCGGCGCTTCGGTCAGCGAGAGCACATTGCCATCCGGGTCATTGAACCAGGCGACCTTGGCGCCGCCGGGTGTGGTCCAGATGCCTAGCTCGTCCTGTTCCATGCCATCGAAACGCAGCATGGCGACGCCTTTGCCGGTCAGCGCCCTGATTTGGTCTTCAATGCCGGTGACCTCCCAACCCAACGCGGTATAGGGCGCGGGCGTCACAATCTCCACCTTCTGGGCGCGCAGCACAGTCCCGTGCGCATCGAAGACCAGCGCAAAGGGCGTATCCATCACCACGTCGAGCCCCAGCACACCTTCATAGAAGGCCCGGCAAGCCTCCGCGTCTGCGGTGGCGATAAAGGCCATCAGGCTGGCGTCCCGCAGCATGGTCAGGGCCGCATGATGTTGAACACGCCGGTCATCGTCATCAGCGTCTTGCCGCCGCTGGTGATCCGCCCGGACGTATAGGCCAGCTTCTTGCCCATCCGGTCGATATGGGCATGTGCCTCCAGCCAGTCGCCCAGCTTGGCTGGCCCCAGGAAATTGGTGGTCAGGCTGACAGTGCTGACGGGGATCGGCGGGTCCTCGCTACGGTTCACCTGCAGGCTCAGCGCAACGTCGGCGAGTGTGGTCAACACCCCGCCATGAGCGATATCGACATAGTTGATATGGGTCTCCGCGACCCGTAGGCCGACGACCAGCCCGGCATCGGTCTGTTTCACCCAGTAGGGTCCCACATCGTTGACGTAGCGGCCCTTGAAGCCCGATGGGTTAAACCCCTCTGGAATATCGGTCATATGCTGTCCCCTGCTCGGAACAAAGCATGCCTCACGCAACGGTTTCAATCCAGCGCCACGCGTTGATAATGGGCAGGCAACTTCACGGGACATCATGGAACCACGCATCATTCAGTTGAAGGATGAGGAAGCAGCGGCGCTGGCGTCCGAGATGGCGCCGGCCGGCCTGCTGGACCGCGTGGTCCTGATGCTGCGGACCTACCCTCACTTCTTGCTTGTGCGTGGTCTTGCGCCGACCGAAGAACGCGCGCAGGCAGAGTGTCTTGCTCATGCCATTTCCCGGCGGGAGCCGGTCAAACCGCCAAGTGGCGGTAAGCCCGCCGATCATGTGTCGTTCACGCGTGTCGAGGTGTCGGAAGGCGTACAGCAAAGCGGCTCCGTCACCCGGTACAGCCGCACCAACAAGCCGCTGGCGCTGCACACGGACTCATCCTACAGCGGCGACCCGCACGAATTGCTGATCTTTCAGATGATCCGCGCCGATGCCGAAGGCGGGAACAGCGTGATCGCGCCGGTCGAGGACATCATCAGTGCGCTGGACCCTGGCGACGTGGACCGGCTGCGCCAGCCGGTTTTTCCGTTCGGGCGCGGGCACCAGCCGGTGCTTTGGGGTGGCCTGGGGTCGATGAGCATTCGCTATTACCGCAGCCAGATCGAAACGGCGCTGCAAGAAGGCGGCGCGGCGCTCGAGCCGGAGTTCGAGCGGAGCCTGGAGGCGCTGGATGCGGTGCTGGAGCAGCAGGACAAATTCTATGTCTTCCACGTTGCCGACGGCGATCTTCTGCTGATCGACAATAACCGCGCCATGCATGGCCGGACGGGGTTTTCGGGTGACAGCCAGCGCTTGATGTTCCGTTATCGGGCCCATGCCGGCTGCCTGGCGCCGCCGGAGGCGTCAGGGCCGCCGACCCTGCGGCAGGAGGCGCTTCGCGTCCCGGGGCCTTCAGGCGCACTTGCAGACGCGCTGGGCGACGATCTAAACAAGGCCTACCGCGCGGCGCGTCAGGCCCGGCACGACGTTGCCCGCCGATTGACGCTGGCAACTCTTCTCGCCGATGCGGGGCGCCGGGACCTGGCACTGAAACACCTGAGAACAGCCGCGCGGCTGGCGCCGGGCGATGCCGGGGTCAACAGCGCGCTTGGCAACCTTCTGTTCCAGATTGGTGACTTCACGCCCGCGATGGCGGCTCTGTCCCAGAGCGTGGCGGCAGACCCGGTCAATCCAGAGGCTTACGCGACGCTATCGGCCCTGCGCTATAATGCTGGCGACGGGGCGGGCGCACATGCGCACATGATTGAAGCGGCCCGCCGGGCCCCGATCCATGGTCCTGTCTCGCCGGATCCGGCGCTTCCCAATGTGCTCCGGTTTCGGGCGGTTGAGAACAGTGCCTACAGCATCAAATGGAACAATACCCGGCATGCCTATTTGAAGCGTTTGCGCCGGGGGCATTTTGCGCTGAATGCGCTGATGGAAGAGGCCAGGTTCAACCTCTATGCGGCCAGCATTTACGGAGACAATTTGCTGACCGTTCGGGATTTGCCGCCGATGGATTTGGCTCTCAATACGGTCAGTTGTGCGGACCTGAATCCTGATGCGCTCAAGGCAGTAACGCGGTTCCTCAAATTCAGCGGCATCGAAAATGTGATCAACGATCCGCGCAAGGTGCTGAAAACCACCCGCGAGCAAAATGCGCTTAGACTGGGCGAACTTGATCATGTGCGCTTTCCGCAGACGGAGTTGTTCCGTAATGACGCGTCGCCGGCGAACGTGGTGAAGCGGCTGGAATTGCTGGGTCTTGAGTTTCCCATGCTTGTGCGTGCGCCTGGTACACAGACCGGGATTAGCATGATCAAACTGGAAGACCAGAAGGCGATGGTCGCACATCTGGAGCGGCTGCCGCGCGGTGCGGAGCTTTATGCCATCCAGTATGTCGACATGCCGGACCACCACGGTCTCTATCACAAGACCCGCTGCTTCTTTATCGACCGGAGATTTTACCCCATCGCCAATCTGACCAATGATATCTGGCAGATTCACTCCGGTGACCGTTACCGCGTGATGGACAAGTCAGAGACTGCGCAGCTTGAAGAACAGCGCTATCTGAACGATCCTGAAGCCTATCTGGGGACGCCCGCCTTTAGCGCGCTCCACGCCATCAGGGATGCGATCGATCTGGATTTTTTCGGGATAGATTTCACCATCTCGCCTGACGGTGAGGTCTTCGTGTTCGAAGCCAACGCCGCCATGCGGCATAATTTCGATCACGCCGAGAATTTCCCCTACACACGCCCCCACCTTGAGCGGGCGTCAGCCGCTTTTCAGGCGATGCTGGAGGATCGTGTGGCGCGCGCCGCCATCTAGACAGCTTCCAGCGGCTGGTATGGTTCGGCGGGAAGTTCGACCCGGATATTGTCACCGGCGCGTACCATGCCGCTAATCAGCGCAATGCCCATGATACCGGCTTTCCGGACCAGCCCGCCATCCGGCGTGTGGTCCAGACAGGCCTGCATCAGGCCTGGTGCAACTTTATTGAGCTGGTGACACGGGTTACGCAGTCCCGTCACTTCGACGGCCGCGTCTGGCCCCAGGTGCAGCACTGTGCCTCGCGGCAATGCCAGCAGATCAAGGCCCCGCGTCGTCAGGTTTTCTCCCATTTGGCCGGGAGCAACCTGAAAGCCCATTTTTGCCAGTTCTCCATGAAGCTCGCTGTGCAAAAGATGCACCTGCCGCAGGTTAGGCGCGGACGGGTCCTTAGCCACCCGTGAACGATGCTGCACGGCGGCACCCGCATGGATGTCATCCTCGACACCCATGCCGGCGATGATCCGAATGGACGGTCTGGGTTGTTTGCCGATGCCGTGATCGGTTGATGCCCAAACCGCGGCCACGCTGCTGTTCTTCATGTCTTTCCGCCTTCTGGCTGCAGGCCAACATCCTAGCATGCAGTCAGAAACGCCGATCATGCGGCTTTGCGATGCCCGCTGCAGAAGGCACCGACGTGGCGATGATCCGTGCCGCAGCATCCGCCAACCACATTGATGTGGGCGAACTTTTCCACAAGCCCGCGTTTCAGCGCGCCGAATTCATGTGGATCACCCGCGTCCAGTTCTTCGGCATTGTCCAGTTCTTCATGACTCATTCGCGACGCGTTGCCGCGCAGGCCCTGCAAGCGCATCACCCAGGCTTCGCCCTTGGCAAGCGCATCAGAAAAGTGATCAGGGTGCGCGCAATTGATCATGTAATAGGCCGGGCCATTGCCGGTCGCATCATCGACCGCTTCGATAGCGGATTTAAGAGACTCGCCGGTGGGCAGGCGACCGTCGGTCTCCACCGTAAACGAGATGGCGGCTGGCATCTGCGCCGCCTGTGCGGCCTGGATCAGGCCAATCGCTTCAGGCACGTTGGTCATGGTAATGGCAGTGACCATGTCAGCCTCGGTTTTGGCGAATGTGCCGATCTGTTCGGCGTGATAGGCCCGGGCCTCGACGACGGTCATCACGTCGCCTGGGTCATAACCATCGCCGCGTGGACCGATGCAGCCACTGATCACCATCGGCGTGAATGGGGTTTCAAACGCCCTGCGAACCTCTTCCATCAAGGCTGTGCCGTCACGGTTGGCGTTCGCCAGCTCTTCGGTGGAATAGCCCAGCAAGGTGCCCCAGTCGCTGCTGGCGCGCCATGTCGGTGTCTCCAGAATGAACCCGTGGCCGTCCTTGACCGCCATGCCGGCATAGAGGTCGTAATAGTCACGCAGCCGCTGGCGGCCTTCCGTGTTGCGCAGGAGATCGAACGCAGCGAAGTGCGGCAGATCGATCCCGTCATGGAAGACCAGCGTAGTCTCCATGCCGCCATCGGTCAGGAAGAACCCGCCTTCCATCTGGGGTAAATGATCACGGTATTTCGGCATCTTTTTTCTCCTCAACATCGTCGGGGCGCGGATCGCGGCGCCGTCTTGGATCATGATCGGCTGCAATGGGGCCCGGCTGCTAGGCGACCTGTGGTACACTGCGAAATGGCAGAAAAACTGTGACGCGAGTCACAGAACGGGCCGCATAAAGGTGGAAAAAGCAGCAATCGGCTGCGACCGCGGACCGTCAACTGCACCAGTGGTACAGCGAATGATGCTCGACAAACCGTCAAAACCCCGGACCGACACACGCGAGCGCCTGCTGGATGTGGCCGAGAGCGCCGTGCTTGCAAAGGGTTTCGAGGCGACCTCGATCGAAGAATTGATCGTCGAAGTCGGCATCACCAAGAGCGGGTTTTTCTATCACTTTCCCGACAAGACAGCGCTGGCGCACGCGTTGCTGCATCGGTATCTGGAACGCGAGAACGCGATGCTGGACAACCTGTTTAGCCGCGCCCGCGAACTGCATGAGGACCCGCTGCACGGGTTTCTGATTGGCCTGAAAATGTTCTCCGAACTCATGGCTGATCTGCCGAACGGTCATCCGGGCTGTCTGGTTGCGGCCTATTGCTATCAGGACCGTCTGTTTGACCGTGAAGTTCGTGCCCTCAACCGGGAAGGTGTCTTGTCGTGGCGGGCACGTTTTCGGAGCCTGCTTGACGAAATCGAGCAAGTCAATCCGCCCCGCATCGAGGTCGACCTTGATGCGCTGGCGGATATGGTCTCTGCCCTGGTCGACGGTGGGATCATCCTGAGCAAGGTCATCGACGACAAGGGCATTCTGCCGGCCCAGGTGATGCTGTACCGGGAATTTGTGCGTGCCGTTTTCCTGAGGCCATAGACCAATAGATTAGGTCATCAGGAATTTTCTCTGATCAGGTGTTCCAGTGGAAATGGTGGTTGGGCCAATGGCCGCACGGCCAGCGCCATCAGCACCAGCTCGTTATCGTCGCCCGCGATGCGGTTGCTGCTTAGGGTGCTGCAATCGCGGCAACGATGGACGATGGCCCATTCTCCGGAGCCGCGCACCCAGACGGCGATTGGCTCCATCAGGCCGGCGCAGTCCGATGCCCTATCACCAGTTTGGTTGTCGAGGTGGAGAGACCACAGGCATTTCGGACAATGGTTTCTGTGGCGTGTCCCCAAAGGGGCATCAGAGGTCTGCTGGCCGCAGCGGCGGCAGCGAAAAGAATAGTCGGTCGTCATGAAAGCACTCCACGCGCGAGATCACGCAACGAACCCATGAAGGTTCGGGTCGCACCCGGAGCTGCATCAGGAAAATTCAGTCTTCCTGAGTTGGCTAGGCGCGGTTCTCTGTGGGACGTGTTGATGTCCCTATGGAGTGGGCAACAAGCATAAAAGCCCTTGTCTTGGACGGATCCTGAAACGGCCTCCAGCCTAGCAGAATATGCCGGATGGTGAAAGGAAAGCCGTCGCCGCTGAAGCTGCAACGCGGCCGGTATTTGCATTTCGTCAATCGAACACCGACACTCTTATTGGGGGCTGGGACTGTGGGAGATGAATTATGCGTATTCGTAGTGCAGTATTGTCCGCCGTTGTCGGCGCCAGTATCGCCTTGTCAGCGGCCGTGCCGGCCAATGCAGCAGGCTATCTGAAGATCGGTGATATCAAGGGCGAATCGAACAGGGCCGCACAAAGCAATGGCGAGGTCCTCGCATGGTCCTGGGGTGCGCCGTCCGCAGCAGGAGACAAAGACCATGACAAATGGATCGACCTGCAGTCTATGAGTGCTGGCATGTCAAAGCCCGGTGCTGCGGCAGCCGCGGGTCCTGGAGGAACGGGGGCTGGCAAGGTGACGATTCGTAAACACGTTGACAAATCCTCGCCGAAACTGGCGGAAGCCTGCGCGAATGGACAGGTCTTCGACTCTGTTGAACTCAGCGGCGCGTCGAAAGATGGCAAACGGGCGTATCTGAAATACAAACTCACAAACGTGATGGTCACGTCCTATTCGGTCAGCAATCCGCACGGTAGCGGTGACGTGCCGACGGAAGAAATCAGCTTCTATTACAATAAGGTTGCGCCTGTCGGTCAGGCCCCTGCAGCAGCGGGCACAGCGGTAAAGCCGATGCGTGCTGCGCCTGCGACGGATTACAACTCGTCTCGCTCGAACAAATCTTACTGATCTTTGATAGGGCCGGGCGGGGCCGCAAAGGATTGCGGCCTCGAACGGGCTGGTCTCGGCGCCAAATCGATATACACTTCTTCCCTGGTAAGACATTTGCTCAGAGGGAAGATGATTATGGCTACGCCACTTCAGGAAATTCCAGTCCAGCGCATAGACGGCTCGAACTCATCACTGGGTGAGTTTGACGGGTCCGTGCTGTTGGTCGTCAATGTCGCATCGAAGTGCGGGTTGACGCCGCAATATGAGCAGCTTGAGCAGATCTACAAATCCTATAACGACAAGGGGTTTGAAGTTCTGGGCTTCCCGGCGAACAATTTCGCGGGCCAGGAGCCCGGCTCGAATGAGGAAATTCAAGGGTTCTGCCAGGCAACCTTCGGCGTCGATTTTCCGATGTTCTCGAAAATCTCCGTCACCGGCGACGACCGGCATCCGCTCTATGACGCGCTGATCGAAGCAAAGCCTGATCGGGTCGAGAATGAGGGTGGTCAGCTTCGGGGCGTGCTGGAAGAAAACGATCTGGCGCCCGCCAATGAGACAGACATCATGTGGAATTTCGAGAAGTTCCTTGTGAGCAGGGACGGGCAGGTGATCAACCGGTTTGCGCCGGACCTGGCGCCGGACGATCCTGCAGTTGTTAACGCGATTGAAGAGGCGCTCGGATAATCCTGTCCTCTATTGATCAGGATCATGGGCGACTTTCCAGCAGCGCTGCATGATAATTTACGATTGTCCCGAATGCCGTAGCCATGGCGGGCGGGAATCATTAAAGTTCTTCGCCATCAGACATCTAAAACGCGGGAGATAAGCGGTATGTCACAGGTACAGCCACTTCAGGGGCACAATATGCATGGGCTCGAGGGAACCCCCCTCGAACGCGTCGAAAAGCTGCGCGACGTGATCGCCGACGGCGGCGACAAGGCGCAAGAGATGCGCCGACTGCCCAGTGAATGCGTCGATGCATTGATTGATGAAGGTTTCTTCCGCTTTGCCATGCCGGCCGAACTGGGCGGCGAAGATGCGAGCTCGATGGAAACCGTCGAAATTCTGGAAGCCATCACGGCGATTGACGCGTCGGTTGGCTGGAACGTCATGCTGGGGTCGGAAATCAATGCCATGGCCGCTGGCGGCATGGACAAAGACCTGGCCAAGGAGATTTATCTGGAAAACCCCCGCGTCATCATGTGCGGTGGCGGCGGCACGGGCTCGATCCCGGCAACGGCTGTCAAGACGGCTGATGGCGGGTTCGAAGTGACCGGTGAGTCGACCTTCATCAGCGGCTGCTGGAACTCCGAATGGTGTTTCATGCCGGCACCCGAAGTCGAGGAAGGCCAGGACATCACCCAGGCCGACCCCACCACGACCCGCATGCGGTTTATGCATAAGTCTGAGTGGGAAATTCTTGATACCTGGGATGTGGCCGGCCTGCGCGGGTCGGGCAGTCACACGGTCAAGGCGCACAAGTCGAAGGTGCGGCCGGAGCATGTGAATGTCGATCTGGTGACGATCCCGCCGCATTACGACAACCCGGTGTTCCGCATCCCGATCCCGCTGCGTCTGTCCTACAACAAGGTGGCGATTGCCCTTGGTGTTGCCCGTGGCGCGATTGATGCCTTTGTCGATCTGGCGCATAACAAGGTGCCGATGCTGTCGCCGTCCAAACTGATGGACCGGCCGATTGCGCAGTACCGGGTCGCCGAGGCAGAGGCCAAATACCGCGCGGCTCGCGCCTATGTGCTTGAAGCCATGAACGAGGTTGAAGAAGAATTGCATGGCGGCGCGGAAATGCCGTCGGCGCGTACAACGCAGAACGCGCGTCTGGCCTGCGTCTTCGGTGCCAATGCGTGCATGGAAGTTGTCGATCTGATCCACAACACGGCGGGCACCAGCGCGTCCTACATGAAGAACCCGCTGGAGCGGAAGCTGCGCGACGCGCATGGCGCGGCCTCGCATCGCTGGGTCTCGCACCCGCTGTATCAGGATCTGGGGGCGATCATTCTGGGCCATGAAGCGCCTGAAGAGTTTGCCGGCACCGGCGGCCCCGGCCTGGGTGCGCGCCTCAAGAAGTAGTTGCAGACTTCATAGTCGATCAAAGGGGCGCCCTTAATGGGCGCCTCTTTTTTTTGGATCGCTGGGATTCCCCCGCTTCAGGGCGTGGGCCATTTGGTGGTTCCAGCGCTGGTGATCCGCGGTCAGGGTTGAGAATTGCCAGCCGGTTAATCCGCAGGCTGGATGGGCCTGTCACAGGCAGCGTTGTCGTCATACTGGACGGTAAGCCGGTCGATCTCGACGGTGCGCAGAATGCCGAGACAGGGTCCGCCGTGCCCGTCAGTGTACTTTGGGGAGTGGTAAACCACGAAGCATGATGCTGATGCTTCTTTCGCTGAAAGCCAGTCCGGCAGATAAATTGAGAGCAATGCCCGCGAACCGAGACATGGTGGCTTAAGGGCTGCGCTGTCAGGCTCATCAAGACAATCTCTTGAAGACAAAAAAAGGGGTGCCCCTTTGCCCGACAGGCGATAGGAGCACCCCTCAATGTTCGGCCCCCTAAAGGACCGTCTCCCCTAACTTAATTGAAACGCCAGGTGGCCTGCAGCGTGATCAAACGTGGCAGCGCAATCTGCGCTGTCAAATCGCCGATCTTCTGCAGCGGCTTGTCCTGGATTGAGCGGACATATTTCTCGTTGAAGCAGTTCGAGCAAACCAGTGCGAATTCCCAGGCGCTGTCCGGCTGGTAAAGCCGCGCGGCGAAGTCGACAACGATCGAAGACGGCACGGCCGTGTTCGGCTGACGCAGGAACTCCTTACCCTTCTGCTTCCAGATCATGTCGCCACTGAAAGACATATACCAGTCGCCGTTTCCGACCGGCTGGTCCCAGGTGAAGCCGAACTGAAGCTGGATCGGTCCGATGCCGTATTTTTCGCCGGACATGTCCTGAATACAGTTGAGCCCAAGGTCAATGTGGCAAGGCACTCCCGGGAACGGATTCACGTCGGGAACATCCTGGACAACATCCGGGTTAGGCACACAGAACGCTGTGCGCTCCGGTGTGAAGTTCGATGCCGAAGGGTTTTCCTGGCCGGCATAGCATTGGGCATTCCGATAGTCTTTGTACTTCAGCTCGAGAAGCTGGAAAGCACCGCGTAGGGTCAGATTATCCGTCGCGGCAAAGTCGAAAGAGCCCTCAAAACCCTGATTGACGGCCTTGGCGGCGTTCTGGATTGTGAAGGTTGTTGTGTCCGAATTGAAGATCGCAACCTGCAGACCACTATAGATGTACCGGAAGGCGGTCAGATCTGCCCGCAGACGGCCGCCCAGGAACTGCCCTTTGACGCCGATTTCAAAACCTTCCACGTCAGAGCCATCGAATGTTAGTGCGTCATTGATAGCCTCTTCCGAGAATGGGCAGGCACCTCCCAAGCAGTTGAAGAAGTTCGTAAAGGTGCCGGGGTTCGACGTACCCGCCGCCTGATAGCCTGTTTTGTAGGCAACATATACCAGCGTATCATCCGTCGGGTTCCAGCTAAGGGTCGCCTGCGGTGAAACGTCATCAAACTTCCGTTCCAGGAACGCCATACTGCCTGTCGGCGCAAATGGGCTTGCACCAGCCGGCAGGCCAAAATCATTCGGAAAGAATGTATCCAGACGATTGAAGAACTGAGTTCCCTCAGTATTCCGTTTTTCGTCCGTGTAGCGAACACCACCGGAGAATTCTAGATTGTCCGTGATCTGCCAGGTCAGCTCGCCAAAGACGGAGTAGCTCTCAATCCAGTTATCCCAGAAATGGTCATAAGTGAAGAAGCTGCCTTGATAGAAGGATGGAATTTCAGGAATGGCCGGTGCCGGGCCCAGCGGGAAGATCTGCACCGGTGCGCGGAGATCGCGCTGCATGTCTTCGTAGAAGAAGCCCAGCATGAAATTGACCGGCGAATCATATTCGGACTGCACCCGGAATTCCGTTGTCCAGCTCTGCCCCGATTCACCCTGCAGCGATGAGACCACCGCGAAACTGGTGTAGTCGTAATTGGTGTATTCGTCCTGATTGTAGTCCCAGAAGCCGGTGACAGAGGTCAGCACGATGTCGCCCAGATCCCAGTTCATTTCCAACGTAGCCAGGATGTTCCGGGTGCGTTGGAAATACTCGTTCGGACGGTCGTTGACAGTCGGGTTTGCAGCGTGAATGGCATCAGGCTGAACTGCCGTCGGCCGTTCCAGCTTCACTTTGCCCAGCTTGTCGGGACAGGTCTGGCCGGTATCCTTAACCAGACCGAAGAACGCGGTGCTCAAATACGGGTTCGTGCCCGGGCCATCGGCGCAGGCATAAAGAACTGTTGAGCCTGCATCGTTCTGCCGCGTGCGGGAAACATGCAGTTTGAAGGTCGCGTCGAAACTGTCGGTAGGTGTAAACACTGCGGTAAGGCGACCGACAAACTGTTTCTGACCCGGGAACTTTTTGGTGTGTGGACCCTTTGATGGATAAAGCGCATCGGTCTCGAACGGGGTCAGGTCGCGATTAATTGTCGGATCTGTCGAATACTTCAGGAAGCCGCCCTGCATGAATTCGCCGCGGCCGGCGATGCGGATGGCCAGCTTGTCTTCGACAACCGGCATAGAAACGCCGAACTCAATGGTTGGATTTTCTGTCCTGAACTCATAGCTGGCGCGTGCAAATCCTTCAAACTCATTGCCGGGGGTGACCGTGGTGACCGAGATCACGCCGGCGGGACTGTTCTTGCCGAAGAACAGGGTCTGTGGCCCTTTCAGCACCTCGACAGTTTCAACGTCGAAGAATGCCATGTTGGTGGCATGGCCGCGGGTAAAGGAAAACCCGTCGACCACCAGTGCGACAGGCTGTTCCGCGCCATAGTCCGACGCCTGACGGCCGATGCCGCGGATCACGAAGTTGCCGCCTGAGCCGCCGCCGCTGGCGCGGTTGATTTCCACACCCGGCAACGCCGTATTCAGTTTTTCGAAAGACGTAATCGCATAGCGTTCCAGGACCTGTTTGGGCAGCGCGGTCGCTGCGACAGGTGTGTCGATCAGCCGCTCTTCACGTTTACGGGCCGTACTGTAAATCGTTTCAAGCGTCGGACCTTGCGCGCTTGTCGTGTTATCGCCGGTTGTTGCATCGTCCTGCGCTGATGCAGCAGACATGGTGAGCAACAAACCCAGCGATGCCACCGCACCGACAGTTAGAACAGATAATGATGACGCAAATGCGCGACGCTGACGCATAAAACCCTCCCCGTGAGCGGACCTATTGGTCCATTTAACTACAACGGTGCCCATCCTTGTTTGAATGGTACCCCCTCTAAGCATGTCCCCAAAACATGCAGGCATGACTGTACGGTAGGCATAAGCCGGTGTGTTGTCTAGCCAAAAGTCATTCGTGACTTGGTCGGAAGTGTGTGGCGCGGTTGCCTCAACCCGATGCCTCTCATATGCTTGGCAACCGGTCACTGGGTGTGGCGACGTTAGGGGTTAGGAATTGGGCGAATCAGAGTTGGACAGCACAGTTGTCTTCTCTCGTGATTCCGGTGAGGTCTCCGGTGTCCGTGACGAGATGGGGCACTATCTTATTTCCGTGCAGGGGGATGCACCGGGCAAACGGATAGAGATCAGCGACAGTGCTGTCGGTTTCGGACGTGATCAAGCGGGCGATGTGGTCATCTCGGATACCGCGGTGTCCCGCCGTCATATGCAATGTTCGGTGCTCAACAACGAACTCATTGTCTCGGATCTGGGGTCCACCAACGGAACATTTTTGGATGGCGAAAGGCTGGCGGCGCCGGCGATCGTTCCGGATGGCAGCATCATCCAGCTGGGTCAGCAGATCTACAAATATGAGTTGCGCAGTAAGCAGGATGTCGCCAAGTCAGAAGAACTCGACCGCGACCTGGACAAGGCGAGCAACTACGTTCTTTCGTTGCTGCCTGATCCGATTCGGCGCGGTGCTGTGCAAACCGACTGGTTCTATCTGCCGTCCGCGGCGCTGGGCGGTGATGCGTTCGGCTATTACGAACTGGATGACGAACATTTTGTCGCCTACGTGGTCGATGTTTCAGGCCACGGAGTCGGTGCGGCGATGCACTCTGTCACCGTACTTAATGTCCTGCGGCAGCGGGCGCTGCCGAATACAGATTTTCTCAATCCTGCGGCTGTCCTGGAAAGCCTCAACGAGATGTTCCAGATGGATACCCATGACGGTCAGTATTTTACCATCTGGTATGGTGTCTATAACAAGCGAACCCGGCTGATGCGCTATGCCACGGCGGGGCACCATGCGGGTTATCTGGTGCCTGCAGATCGTGCGAGTCATATCCCGCTGCAGACAAAGTCGCTCATGATCGGCGCCATGCCGGGCTATAGCTATAAGTGCGATGAAGCGACCATGCCTGCTGGGTCAACGCTTTACCTGTTCAGCGATGGTGTTTTTGAGATCCTGACCCATGATGGCAAGCAGTGGACGCTTGATGACTTCCTGCCGCTCTTGTCAGATCCGATGGATCCGCAAGACGAGCCGCAAAGACTGTTTCAGGCGGTGCGGAATATCTCTCAGCCGGGCCCGTTTGATGATGATTTCTCCTTGCTTGTTGTCACGTTTGAGTAGTCATCGCGGTATGATACGTGCCGTCAAAGCCAATGCCCTTGCGTGCCGCCGTCAGTAGGCGGTATCCAAGGGTCAGAACAATAAGAAGTTTTCGAGGAGACGCACCGTGGATATGGAGATTACAGATCTGGGCGAAGGCCTGAAGAAGATCAGCTTGGCCGGCCGCCTGGATACGCCCGGTGTCGACCAGGTTGAAACACGTTTTACAGCGTCGATTGTGCCCGCCGGCAACAATGCCGTTGTCGATTTGTCCGATGTTGAGTTTATCGCATCGATGGGCATTCGCATGTTTATCGCCGTCGCACGGGGGCTCAGCGCCAAGAATGGCACGATCGCGCTTTATGCGCCCCAGGATTTGGTCAAGGAAGTGTTCGACAACGTTTCCCTTGGAGACATCGTTCCGGTTTGCGCCACAGAAGAAGAGGCGGTCGCGGCCACCAGGGCTTAAAGACCCAAACCCTTGTCGGTTCAGCCCCATGTTCTGACCTTTCCTGCCGACATGGGCGGCTTCGAGATGGCGTTCGATGATCTGCGCGCTTGGCTGGACCGGAATGATATCCCTGCAAAAGCCCATTTCAGCGCCGAGCTGGTGTTTGAAGAGGTCGTCACCAACATTGTCAAATATGGATTTGAGGAGCCGGCGGGTCAAACCGTCGAGGTTGAACTCAGCCATGATCAGGCCGTGCTGGTCATGGTCTTTGTCGATAGTGGTTACGCCTTCGATCCGCTTCAAAAGGAGGATCCGGTCCTGCCGGCCTCAATTGAAGAAGCCAAAATCGGTGGGCTCGGGCTGATGCTTGTTCGCAAGGCTTCGCGTGCGTTGTCCTATGAACGGACCGATGAGGGCCAAAATCGATTTACCGTTGAACTCGCCACGGCATGAACGGCCGTTCCTGGCACCCAAGCATTTCATGCTATGATACCGGCCATGCGGGACATGTTGGTTCGACTTCATGATTTGCCGGATCTGGGAGCGGTGCTGGACAGGCTTGCCGAACGCGGCGTCACTGTTCGGCGGGCCTTACCGCAGGAGAAACCTGATGTGCTTGCGTGGTTGGGCAGCCGTTTCCCAGGATGGCGTGCCGAGACGGAGGTCGCGTTCCATCGGCTTCCTGTCAGCTGCCACCTGGCAATTCAGGACAGCGCGCTCATGGGTTTCGCCTGTTATGACGCAACGGCACCCAATTTTTTTGGGCCAACCGGTGTCGACGAAGCGGCGCGGGGCCGCGGCATCGGCTATGGGTTGCTGTTGTCCGTGCTGTATGCCCAGAAGGCACAGGGATATGCCTATGCCATTATTGGTGGGGTGGGCCCTGCTGAATTCTACGAAAAAACAGTTGGTGCCGTCATAATTCCGGGCTCTGAACATCGCCTCGACGGTGTTGAGGCGCCCTTTTCAGCCAGGAAACAAGGTGAGTAGGCCCGATTCCCCTGTGAATTGGGCAGTTTTTTCGTTTTTTTTGCATTGAAGGTTTTGCTGCAACGCACGCTGTCGACTAAGCTTCGGTCATCTGGAGGGAGCCGGTCACGGGGCTGTCCGCCTTTAGGAGGCTTACATGTCTGCGCAATCGCAGAAATACGAGACCATCGGTCGATACATCGTCGACGAGCAGCTTGGCGAAGGCGCCATGGCCGATGTGTATCGCGCGCATGATCCTGAGATTGACCGCACCGTTGCGATCAAGGTGCTCAAAGACGAACTCTGCGTTGACGAAGAATATGTCATGCGGTTCCTGCGGGAGGCAAAAGCCGCCGGCACCATTTCGCACCCGAATATTGTCACGATCTTTGATGTCGGTCGGGTCGGGAACAACCCCTATATCACCATGGAGTTCCTCGACGAGCAGGATCTTGGTGATGTTCTGGAGCAGGGCGGAAAACTGCCGCTCAAGCGGGTTCTCAATATCGGTATCCAGCTTTCGAAAGCGCTGGATTACGCACACAAGCAAGGCGTCGTGCACCGCGACGTAAAACCGGCCAATATCCTGTTCACGCGTAGCAACGACATGATCAAAGTCGCAGACTTTGGTATCGCGCGCATGTCGGGAACGGAAGAAATCAACAGGACCCAAGCGGGCACGGTGCTCGGAACGCCGCGCTACATGTCGCCGGAACAGGCGCTGGGTTCCGAGATTGATGGCCGGTCTGACCTGTTTTCGGTTGGCGTCATCCTCTATGAGCTGGTCACCGGGAAGAAGGCCTTTGATGCGGGCAGCATGACGACGCTACTGCTGCAGATCACCCAGCAAGAGCCGGAGCCGATCAAGAAGGTTGCCCCTGATCTCGCGGTGGGGATGCAGCGAATTATCTCAAAGCTGCTGAACAAGCGGCCTGAAAAACGCTTCCAGACCGGTGCGGAAGTTGCTGCCGCCCTGCAGCGCGAGCTCGACTCGCTGATCGAGCAGGAAGAAGAGGCCGACCGGAACAAGTTCATCCCGTTGCGGATCAAATGGGCAGCGGGCAGCGCCCTGGTAGTTGGCATCGTCCTTTTGGTCAGCATGCTGGGGGTGCTCTACCAGCAAGGGCAGGCAATCCAGGATCAGGTCCTGGATTCGGGTGCCTCGCTCGCCAAATTCATCGCGACGGATGCTGCTGTGCCGGTCCTCAGCGAGGATTGGGGCATGCTTGAAATCGACGTCAAGAATGCGAGCGAGCGTGACACCTTCGTTTATCTGACGATCGCGGATAATACCGGCACTGTCAGGGCGGCGACGGACCCTGAGCTGATCGGTCAGTCTTATGCGCCACCTGGCGATGCCGAGCTGATCCGGCGTGGTGATGACTTTACCGCCTTTGTTGTCGATGCCGGCGACGAGGGGCGCGTGTTTAAATTCGATACCCCGATCCTGTTTATGTATCAGGGCGAACCCAGAGAGATTGGCCAAGTTTATCTGGCCCTATCAAGGGAGGGCCTGGAAGACGTTATGTCGACCACCCGACTGCTGATGGTCTTGCTCGCGGTGATCACTTTGGTCGTCGTTGTTGGCATGCTCTATGTGTTTGGCGGGCTGTTGTCCGGCCCAATGAAGCGGCTGCGCCGGGCCATGAAAGACCTGGGTGACGGTGATCTGGATCAGCGGATTTCGGATGTTCGCAATGATGAGTTCGGCGAGTTGTTCCTCGCCTTCAATCGTATGGCGGACGCGCTGCACGCAAACTTGACGGCCCGGGAACGTGACCCTGCCGAACAGACTGTGAATCAGGACGCACCTGCGGTTGCCCCGGCCCTGGCCAGCGAGGCGGTGCCGGATGCCGTCGATACAGCGGCTGCTGACGCGACAGTGATGGCGCGTCCTGCTGCATCTAAGGGTGATCCGGCGGTGGATGCGACGGTTATTGCAGGGCACACATCCGGGCAAGCGCCAGCGGAAGACCCCTTTGCGCAAGAGGACGAAGAGTCCGTTGACGCGACCGTCATTGCAGGCAAGGTGCCAAGGAAAAAACCCGATGCCGCGGCTGACGAGACCGGCGAGGTGGAGCCTGAAGAGGATGATCCCGGTGCAACCGTTGTCGTAAGGGCATCACCAAAGGAGTAACATCCATGAGATGGGCCAACAGAATCGCTTGGGGGGCGAGGCGGGCTGCAGTTGCAGGCTTGATCTGTGCTCTTGCCGCCTGTGCGGCACAGCCGACCCGTACAGAGGTCGCACCCTTGAAATCAGTTGTCGCGGATACCAGCGACTTCATGATCGTTCGTGCCAGCGCGACGGATACGCTTGGTTCGCTTGCAGAGCAGTATCTGCGCGACCGCACCCTGACGCCGGTTCTGGAAGATGTGAACGGCAGCCAGATATCTCCTGGACAGCTTGTGATTCTGCCCAAGCGGGCGTTCAAGCGCAGCGCAGTTTACACCGACGGGTATCAGGTGGTGCCGATCCTCTGCTATCACCAGTTCACAAACGGTCGCCCGCGCAATCGCATGCAGGTGACAGCAGACGCGTTTGAAGCCCAGATGCGGTATCTGATCGATAACGGTTACCGGGTTGTCTCGTTACGTGAACTCGAAGGTTTCTTGAACGGTTCGCGCCCGTTGCCCAAACGATCCGTGGTCGTGACCATCGATGATGGGTACAGCTCGGTCTATGATATCGCGTTTCCGATCCTCAAGCGCCTCGGCCTGAAGGCGACCTTGTTCGTCTATACCGACTTTGTCGGCGGCGGCCTGTCTCTGAGTTGGGACAAGATGCGCGAGATGGATCGCAGTGGGGTGATTGACATTCAATCGCACTCAAAATCCCACACCAGCATGTCGCCGAACGGTTCAGAGAGGGTCGGCCCAGCTTACATCAAACGCATCCAGTCGGAGATTGATGTTCCTGACGGCATCCTTAGTGACCGCCTGGGTGAGCCAATTCGGCATTTCGCCTACCCGTATGGCGACACCAGTGACGAAGCCGTCTCACTTCTGCAGGACGAAAACTATACCATCGCGGTGACGGTACAGCGCGGTGGCAACGCCAGCTTCACGCATCCACTTCTCCTGCGGCGGGACATGATCTATTCCGATCATACGCTTCAGGATCTTCAAAAATATCTGTCGGTCTATAGGGACGTTGCTCTGAAATGATTCGCCTTTCGCCCCGTACGATCGCCTTGACCGGACTAACGGTCGTCCTGACCGCGTGTGCTGCCCAGCAGGGGCCAGCGCCGGTCACCGTCGTTGACCCGGTAGACAATGCCGTCAATGAATTTGCGACGGATCGCACAGCATCCGCCCGAGCTTTTGAAGCGAATGGAGACCTCGCGGCAGCGCTGGTGGAATGGCGCCTGGTCGCAGCGGTTCAGCCACGCAATAGTGATGCTGATCAGCAGATCAAACGTCTGGAAGCCTTGATCCGGCAGCGTGCCCAGAGTCAGTTGGAAAAAGGTGAGCTGGCGCTGTCAAGCGGTCGGCGCAGCGAAGCCAGAACGGCATTTCTGAAGGTTCTGGCCCTTGAGGGAACCAACGCGCAGGCCACACGGCGGCTTCGCGAAATTGAGCGTCAGACCGTTCTTGCCAACCAGCAGAAGAAAGATGACAAGGCGTTGGCCGAATATCGGGCCAGCCATGCCAAGCCGCAGCAAGCTGCGACGACCGCACCTGCCGGCAACTTCGATGAACAGGCCCAGGCCGCCTTCAGTAAACGCGCCTATCGGCAAGTCATCGATCTTGCGGACCAGGAGCTGAAACGTAATCCTCAGCAGAATTCGGCGGCGAACTATCGGCGCCGATCCTACGAGGCGCTGGCAAAACAAAGCCGCGATTCAGGTAATCTGCGAGAGGCGCTAACGTTCCTTGAGGCAGCTTCTGAAACCCCGGCTGGTGCACAGGCGTCTCTTGACAAGTCGATTGCGACGGTTCGATCCGACCTCGCGGAATCTCTCTACAGCCAGGGCCTGGATCTGATGAATTCCGACCTTGATCAGGCAATCGATCTCTTGGCTGAAGCATTGGTGCTGGAGCCTGGCCATGCTCAGGCCAAACAGCGACTTGATCAGGCGGAACGCATGCGCACACGCCTGCGGTCAATCCAGTAAGAAAACCGGTTTTGAGGGGAGAGGGACCTCTCCCCTATTTCATCCGCGACAGCCTGTCTTTGAGATCCAGTGCCTGGGCCCGATACAGATTGGCATTCGCGTGTTCCGGATCAATCTCCAGAACGCGGTCCCAGCTGGCGATTGCCTGATCGAGCTCTTGCTTGCGGTAGGCCGCCAGACCCTCACGGTAGTGCTGGTCTGCCACGGTTGCCTGCGCTGTCGACAGCAGCTCCTGCGCCTCGATATTCGCGGGGTCGAGGGAGGTCGAAAGCTGCAGCGCTTCAAGCGCCATCTCCGGCTGGTCTGCCACATTCATGTAAAGCTTGCCGGCCATCAACGAGCGTGAAGCAGACGCCAGTGCATCCGTGCGGCCCAGCTCGGTCGCGCTTGTCATCAGAATCCGTGCGGCTGAAACGGCGTTGCTCCGGTCGATCTGACCCTCCATGCCCTCAAGGGTCTTGGCGGCCTCATTGTAATCTCCGGATGCTGCAAGGCCGTTGACCTTGTCCCAGCCGGTGGCTTCGGCCGGCACCGGGGCTGCCTCGGCAGGCGTATCAACGGCGATTTCCACGGTCGGCTCCTCAACGGGCTCGGGCATCGCCGGCTGCGTTTCGATCATTTCCTTTGCGGCAAGCGTTTCTTCGGTCGCGGGGATCTTGATCGTCTGACCGACGGTAACCTGGCTGGGGTTTTCCAGCTCGTTGTAGCGCGAAAGAATATAGAACTTCAGAGGATCGCCCAGATAGGCTTTGGCCAGCGTTGACAGAGAGTCACCGGACGCCAGATTCACCATGAAGCTCTCTTCCGGGAAATAGTCTTCGACTTCCGTTGTGATCTGATCAAGTAGGCCTTGGGCTGCGCTGCTATTGGGCACTTCGGCAATATAGGCTTCCAGCTCGGCTTTCGCTTGGCCGGATTGACCGGTTTCCAACAACCGAATTGACTTGCGGAATCGCTCACGTGCCGACAGTCCGGGGGTTGCTTCAAAGACTTCCTCGGCGGGACCCGTGTCCTCGACTTCAACCGGGGCCACTTCTACCGGCGCAGGCGCCTGGGCAATTGGCTCGGCCTTTTTTTCACCGGCACACGCGGCAACGGCTCCACTAAGAACAGCGATCAGTAAATATTTCGTAGTTTGCGGCACGACCCAACCCCCTATGGTGATTCGCAGGATGTTCCCAACCTTTGCGCGCCTCTGGCACTCATCGGGCGCATCAGCAAGACTCGGAGACCCTTTGCGCTATACGCGTCTTTGGATCACCTGCCTGAGCGTTATGATTGACTATTCCTGAGCCATCGTAAATGTCGCATTCGTAAGACCCTGCAAGAGCACCTCAATACTACTATATATGGGCCCAAAATCTAGTTTGATTACTACATATGGTGAGTGTTTTTGAGTTGGGCTGCGGCTCTGAATAGGGCGGTGCGGGATATGAGGGCCGCTCGGAGAGGGCTGCTGCCCGAATCGCACGTCAAAACTCGGCAACCGGCTCAAATTGAAGGTGAAATCGACTTCAGCTTGGGGCCTATCATGGACCGGATCAGTCCCCTATAGTGCTTGTTCCGGCGGCCTAACAGTTGTCGGACGGCGGGGCGGGCTACAACGGACTAATCGACGCGTGATAGGCATCGTAAATGAGTTAAAGCGGCGTAACGTGGTGCGCGTTGCGGCTGCATATATGGTCGTCAGCTGGGTGATGATTCAGGTGACGGACGTCGCCGTCCCTGCGCTGCTATTGCCTGAATGGGCTGCTTCCTTCGTCTTCTTTCTGCTGGCTGCAGGTTTCCCGATTGCCATGATTGCCGCCTGGGCGTTCGAGATGACGCCCGAGGGGTTGCGCCGGACCAAGGGCGGCGAAGCGGTTCCTAAAGGCGCCGTGCGTATCGGCGACTTCGTCATGCTG
The DNA here is from genome assembly GCA_046290575.1 of Alphaproteobacteria bacterium. Lineage (GTDB taxonomy): Bacteria > Pseudomonadota > Alphaproteobacteria > SMXS01 > SMXS01 > JANQQJ01. The sequence goes on from JBKAGX010000002.1 coordinate 191,029, forward strand.
GGCGCTGTCGTCTGTATCGCGGGCGCTGTTGTCTACAGTGTTTTCCTGTCAGGCGGCGGGTCGTCCACTGCAGAACGCAAGGTCAGTGGCTCAGCGATCGCCGTTTTGCCCTTTCAGAATCTGTCTGTTGAGGCAGAAGAGGCAATGTTTTCGCAGGCGCTAACTTCCGATATCCGCAATCGCCTTGGGCTTGTTCCGGGCCTTCAGGTGGCTTCCCGTTCAGCTTCGATCCAGTTCGCTGACGGTGCCAGCCATAGGGAAATCGCACGGGTTCTGGACGTCGCGGCCGTGCTGGAAGGCAGTGTTCAAAAAGTGGGGGACCGCATTCGGGTCACCGCCTTGCTGATCGATACCAAAGATGGATACCAGGCTTGGTCGGCAACCGTTGACCGGGAGGTCACCGATTTGCTGGCTGTGCAAGACGCGATATCTGCAGAGATATCAGCTCAAGTCAGCAGCATTATGGCGGGCGAGGCGGTAGAGGTCGCGGCCGAGGCGGTCGAGCAGATCGATCCGGTTGCGGTAATGACCGTTGCACGCCAGGATTTGCAGCTGCGGACGCCCCAAGCGCTTGAGCGGGCCCTGACGGGGTTCAATCGCGTGATCGCGTCTGACGCAAACCTGGCGGACGCCTATGCAGGCGCCGCTGAGGCATATCTTCACATGGCGCGCAGCCCGGAATCCTATGGAAATCTGGATGTTGAGGATGCGCTGGCACGGGCCCGGCCCTATATGGCGCGGGCTCAGGAACTTGCACCGGGTGCGGCCTATGTGCTTGCGGTCGACGGCCTGCTCCAATTGACAAGCGGCCACACCGGTAAGGCGTTGGCACTTCTGGATCTGGCGGCGGCGACTGATCCGGCGCTCGCAGAAGCACATTTGTGGCTTCACGCCACTTATCTTGCTGAAGGAAACCCGCTTGATGCCTATGCGAGCCTTGAGCGGGCTTACGAGATTGCGCCCGGTTCCCTGCCGATTGCTCTCAATATGTCGCGGCTCCTTGTGGCAAAGAAGGAGCTTCGGCGCGCTGAGGGATTGATTTCCAGCCTGGCGCAAACCTATCCGGAAAACGTCAATGTGGTGCTGGCGCGTGCTGCACTGTTGGCCGACCTCTGGCAGCCGGTCCAGGCGGTCGATTTGTTGCGCAAGGCGCGCCTTGATGCGCCCGGCAACCGGGCCGTCCGCCTGATGCTTGGCCTTACCCTGCTTGACATCGGCGAAGACGAGGAGGCGGGGCGGCTTTTGGATGGCCTTGGCCAATGGGCGGTTTTGTCACAAGGAAAGGTTACCCAGGCTCTGACTCAGGCGCGCGGGGAGTATCGCGCGCAACCAGGGTCGCGTGAACGCGCCTATGCGTTGGCCGATCTCGAAGCGATTGCCGGTCATGATGATACCGTTGTCGATCTGCTGGAACCCTATAATGCAGGCCCCGCTGCCTCCGGTTCCTTGTTTGCGCGGGCGCCCATCCTGTTGCCAACAGTCACCTTGGCGCAGGCGCGGCATAATCTGGGCGACGATGCTGGTGCTGACGCGCTACTTCAAAAAACAGAAACCTATCTGGCGATGCACCGCGCCGCCGGGATTGACGGCCCAAAGCTGAACTATCTTGAAGCGCGGGTTCATGCCGTAAGAGGGGACACGCAGGCTGCAATGGCCAGCTTGAGCCGGGCCATACTGCATCGCTTTCCGGGCATCTCCATCGTGCGCTGGGACCCGGCGCTTGCATCGCTGAGGGGACTGTCGGAATATCAAGCCCTTGTATCGGATCTTGAAGGTGAGCAGGCGCAACAGCGGCAGTCGATCGCCTCGGCTTTGCGGGGCAGTCCCTCCTCGCCCAGGGGGCGGGACAGGGCAGCGAATGAGCCTGGCAGTTAGCCAGCGCTTTCGCGGATTTCAAGGAGGACCGGCGATTGCCGCGTGTTCAGCTTAAGCTATACGGCGAAAATGAATCCGAGCCAGTGGACGAGCGTATTCTGGTGAATGGTTTCGTCCTGATCGGCCGGGGCGCGGATTGCGATTGGGTGCTTGATGATCCTGACCGCCGGCTGTCGCGGCATCATTGCCGCATCAGTGCCGAGCCTCCCGGGGTTTCGGTAACTGATTTGAGCTCGAACGGGGTCCACCTCAACGGGGCGTCTGAACGTCTGGAACGCGACGCACCTCAATCCCTCACCGACGGAGACACATTGTCGGTTGGCAGTTATCGTCTGGTTATTGCCGTAGGAAATCAGCCCGCCGATCAAGACTCGGCTCCATCGTCAGTGTCTGCGGGGCCTTCTGGCGAAGCCGGTCTGGCGGCATTTATGAAGGGCGCGGGCCTTGATTCCACGCAGCTGGCAAGCGGTGACGCAGAAGCACTGTTCAAAGCCGGTCAGCTTTTTCGCCACTTTATCGACAATCTTCACGACCTGCTGAATGATCGCCTGATCGTAAAAGCGCAGTTTCGCGCAGAGGCAACCCTGGTCAGCCGTGGCGCGGCTAACCCTTTTAAAGCCCTGACAGTTGAAGAACTTCCGGCCCGGCTGCTGGCGGCGGAAAACCCGGGCTATATGCCTGCTGAAGAGGCGCTCGACGAAGCGTTTAAAGACCTTAGACGTCATCAAATGGCGATCCTGTCGGGGATGCATATCGCTGTCGGCAAGTTGATCGATCGGCTTAGCCCGGAAGAAATTGAACGTCTGCTGCGCCAGCGCAGCACCATGTCGATCATGTCGGCGGGCGGCAAGAAGTCTGCGTCGTGGGACGCCTATCAGGACTATTTCGATCAGGTCGAGCAGGAAGTTGCCGACCTGGAAAGCAGCCAGTTCATGATCGATTTCCGCAATGGATATGAAGCGCGGCTTCGGGAGCTGGAAGATGCTGATGCCTGATCGGCTAAACCGCGGCTGGGGGAACGTCTAATGGCTGATAAGGATCCTTTTGGCCTGGACGGCGGCGACGAGGAAAACGACAAGGCGAAGGCGACAGATGCCGGCGCCCAAGTGCCGCCTGTCGAAGAGACGGCCAGTGAGCCTGACCTTGATGGCACCGTCATTGAGCCACGGCGGCCAGCGGTGGCTGCGCCAATAGCGCCGAAAGCGCCCCCGTCCCCGGCGCCAGAGACACGACCGGTGCCAGAGCGGCGTCGCGCAGCCGAGCCTGCTGCCAAAGATGAAGCCCCGTTTGAACCCGCGCCGCCACAGGGCGATACGGCGCGGCTAGACCTCAGCGGACCAGACAGCCTGACGTTCGGTCGCGTCACAGTGGATCTGCGGCATGGCAATCTGCTGGTAGCTGCCGGCGCGCGGGCCTTGCGCCTTGCCGCCTTGATGAGTGAATCGCCGGGTGAAATTCCTGATCTTGCGGCGGCAAAGTTTGCAGCGGAACAGAGTCTGTTCGCTTTCGATGAACAAGCCAAGCAGTTCACGATCAAGGAAGAGGAGGCCGAACCCGCCCGGTTTATCCTGGCCGCATTGATTGACGATCTGGCGATGAGTGGCCGTTGGGCGGATAAGTCCGCGTGGCGCGATAATCTGCTGGTCGGGCCCGGCGTGACGCGCGAACAGACCAGCGTGCGATTCTTCGATCTTGTTGAAGCAAAAGAAGTCCCCGGCGCAAACGCGCGGCTGCGCGAATTGCTCTATATCGCCCTGGCTATCGGGTTCAGCGGTTCGCTTCGTACGGATCCGCGTGGCCCCATGTTGCTGAACCAGCACCGGGCGCGCCTGCTTGGCCAGATCCGCGAGCGTCTTGATCGCGGCGAACGGCCGGGAGCTGTCGCCTATGGCGGTGGTGCGGCTGGGCGGGGGCTTGCCCTTGTAAACCCCGTCACCATGGCGGTTGCCGGTGTCCTGTTGGTTGTCGGGTCGCTTGCTCTGGCGATCTGGGCCTATGGGGGAGAAACGCCAGGGGAGGAAAGGGTTGCTGGCTCACCTGCCCCGACGGCGAAACAGGGTTTGACGCCGATTCAGGATACGCTGTCCCAGCGGGCCATATCTGCGCTCGCCAGTGATATTGACGCGGGGACGGTGTCTGTCGCTGAGACAGAGTCCGCGCTGGTGTTCGTTCTCAACGTGGCCGGCCTTTTTCAACCTGGCGAATCCACTCTTAGTGCCTCCAGTGCCGGGACGATTCGCCGCGTTGGCGCGGCCCTCTCCTATGGTGAAGGGCCGGTCGATGTTGTCGTCATGGCAGGGGGCGATGTTGCCTTCGGCCCGGAAGCGGACGAAGCCCGCCAGATGGCGGCCATCCGGGCCTCCGAGGTCCAACGGCACCTGGCCAGTTGGGTATCCGACAGCTCACGTCTGACAAGTTGGGGGGTGGGGCCAATGCCGCAAACTATTGACGCGCGCTCTCAGAACACCGACTTTCCTGACAGGTTGGCGATTGTGCTGCGTAAGAACGTGCGGCCGTCTTCGCTCGCTGCGCAACGCTATCTGCAACCGGCGTGGTTCTAGACCTCTCTTGAGGACTGGGGTGCACCGGTAACAGGGGTTTAGGAACGGGACGGGTCTGGGCGTGATGTACAATGGAAACCTGACATACCGTTCCGTGGGCCGGACACACCGGGGCAAGGTTCGTCGTCTGAACGAGGATGCGTTTCTCGAGCGGGTGGATATTGGTCTGTTCGCTGTTGCCGACGGCATGGGCGGGCATCAGCGAGGTGACGTGGCGTCGGCCCGAATTGTCGATGGCCTTGAAGCGATCGCGGTGCCGTCGGACGGGCGCGCGTTCCTTGCGGCGGTCAAGACCACGCTCCAGCAAGCCAATGAGGAGCTTTACCAGCAGGGCGCGGCGATCTCTGACGATCAGACGATGGGCGCGACTGTTGTGACGATGATTGTCATAGAAGATCACTTCGCCTGCTTGTGGGCTGGCGACAGCCGTCTCTACCGCTTCAGAGGTGGTCGGGCCGAATTGATGACGAAGGATCACAGCTTCGTCCAGGAGTTGGTGGATACGGGTGATTTGAGCGAGGAAGATGCCGAAGACCACCCGATGCGCAATGTCATTACGCGGGCTATCGGGGCGCATGGAGGCACCGAACTCGACACCTGTCACGGGGCCGTCGAACCCGGCGATGTTTTCCTGCTTGCCACTGATGGGGTGACGAATGTGTGCTCATCAGAGGAGCTGGCACAGCTTATCGCAGGCAACGATTTAGCCGAGGCGGCCGACCAGATCGTGCTTCTGTGCCTGGAACGCGGCGCTCCCGACAATCTCTCTTTGGTGATTGTCGAGAGCGCGAGCGCTTAATCTACGTCGAAGGTCGGCTGATCAGGGCCGGGCTTCCAGGGCGGCGCGCGCCGCAGAGAAGCCAGCCAGCGAGAAGCGGAAAGCCAGAGGCTGATTGTTGGGTTGTTGGACAGCGACCCGGGCCCATTCCCCGGCACCCAGTGCGTCCAGGGTTGCCGTTTCGGCTGCGAAGGCAACCTGACAGCCACCATTCATGCACCGCACATAGGCGCCCGGGACATTGATTTCAGTGTCTTCGATGCCCATTGCCGGGCGAAACTGAAGCAAGGCACCGAGCGGGACAACAGACACGAGGCGATAATCACCGCCAAACTTGATCAGCGACAGGGACATCAGCAGAGGGTTTTCGCCCTGAGTCTGGCGTGTTTGCCGAATCTGGCAGATCTCCTGCCCGTCATTCGTGTTGCTGCAGTTCAGCACCCACTCTTCATACCGTTCGACGACGCCGCCCCCGTCATTCTCCTCTTGGGCCCATGTGGTGGACGGCGCAGTAGCGGTTGCAAGCAACAGCAATGCGGGAACAATTGTTAGCAACTTGTGCAGCGATGGGCGAATGGTCACGGAAGTCTCCTTCTCAAACATACAGGTTAGGTTGGATTTTTTTGCCGACGGCGCATTGGCCCTTGGCGCAAGCTGTCGAGATGCTTGTTTAGCACGCGTATGGATGTGGGTCCACGCCCTGCCAATTGCCAATCTCATAAAACAGCTGGTCAGAAGCAGCCGACAATGCTCTTTTGTTCCGGGGAAGAAATAAAGCCGGGGAAGGCGATGAGCCACCAGGGGGAAGATACAGGCATCAGCAATGGTGCCCGCCGATACACGATGTTCCTGCTGGTGACGGTCTACACCTCCAGCTTTATTGATCGCAGCATCATCAATATTCTGATTCAGCCGATTCAGGATGACTTCCACGTCTCGGATACGGCGATGGGGTTTCTGACCGGTTTCGCCTTCGCGATTTTCTACGCCACGCTTGGCCTGCCCGTTGCAAGGTGGGCAGACCGAAGCAACAGACGGAACATCATCGCCCTTGCGGTGACAATCTGGTCAGCGATGACGGCTCTGTCAGGGTTTGCGCAGAATTTCTGGCAACTCGCGCTGGCGCGCGTCGGCGTCGGTGTCGGCGAGGCAGGGTCCAGCCCGCCCTCCCATTCCATGATTGCGGATATGTATCCATTGGAAGAACGCACCTCCGCGTTGGCGATCTATTCCTGGGGCATTCATATCGGCATCATGCTGGGCGCCGTCCTGGGGGGCTGGATAGCCGAGACCTGGGGGTGGCGATACGCGTTCTTCGCCGTCGGCTTTCCTGGCCTGTTGCTCGCGCTTTTGGTGCGGTTCACCATTAAAGAGCCGGCCAGAGGTCAATCAGGGGGGGCGGTCGTAGCTCAAGAGAATATTCCGTTCCAAGACGTGTTTCGACATTTGTGGCGGGTCAAGAGCCTTCGCCACACCATTATTGGCTGCACTCTGGTCGCTTTTGTCGGCTATGGCGTCGCCAGCTGGGGGGCGCCCTTCCTGATGCGATCTCACGATCTCACTGTTGGCCAGGTCGGCTTGATACTCGGCCCAATTGCCGGCTTTATGGGCATCATAGGCGCGTTCGCAAGCGGCAAGGCAGCCGACCGGCTGAGTCTGCGGGATGCGCGGTGGACCCCGTGGATCGTCTTTGTCTGCAAGATGGCGGCGATTCCATTCATTATTGGTTTCTATCTGGTCGGCGACTTCTGGGTCGCGATCTGGTTTCTGCCGCTGACCGTGGCCCTGGGTGCGACCTATCAGGGGTCGACTTTCGCCATGGTGCAGACGCTTTCGCCGCTGCGTATGCGCGCGCAGGCATCGGCTGTCCTGCTGTTCGTGATCAATCTGATCGGGCTTGGCCTGGGGCCTTCGGCTATCGGCATCGCCAGTGATCTGCTGGCCCCCTATTATGGTGAGGAATCGCTACGCTATGCCTTATTCGGCGTATCGATGCTGGGGGTTTGGGGCGCGGTCCACTATTACTGGGCTGGCAAGTCCTACCGGGAAGATCTGGCGGACATGGATGTTGCGTCAGCGGGACAACCCGCCTGAATTATCCGGTGCCAAGTGCGGCGGGCTCGTTTAAAACGTCCCGCAACAAGACTTTTCAGGAACCTCGTCCATGACCAACGCCTTCAAGTCGCTGAATCCGCAACCCCGTGTGCTGATGGGGCCTGGCCCCTCCAATGTCCATCCGCGTGTCCTGCAGGCGATGGCGCGGCCCACGGTGGGCCATCTGGATCCCTGGTTTTCCGATTTCATGGAGGATTTGAAAGCGCTGATTCGCATGGCGTTCAGGACGGATAACGCGCTGACTTTCCCGGTTTCGGGGCCTGGCTCTGCCGGCATGGAAACCTGCTTCGTCAATCTGGTGGAGCCGGGCGACAAGGTGGTCATTGCGGTCAATGGCGTGTTTGGCGGCCGCATGGCGGAAAATGTCGGTAATGCGGGCGGTGTGCCGGTGACCGTCGAGTTTCCGTGGGGACAGCCGGTTGACCCTGGCAAAGTCGAAGACACCCTGAAAGCCAATCCCGATACGAAGGTGTTTGCCTTCGTGCATGCGGAGACCTCCACAGGGGTCCGTTCTGATGCAGAAGCCCTCTCCAAGATTGCCCATGACCACGATTGCCTGGTCGTGATGGATGCAGTGACCAGTGTTGCCGGCATCCCCGTTGAGATCGACAAGTGGGGTATTGATGCGGTTTACACGGGTACACAGAAATGCTTGTCGGCCCCTCCCGGCCTGTCGCCGGTTTCGTTCTCCGAACGCGCAGCAGAGGCGGTACGCAACCGTTCCGAACCGGTGCGCAGCTGGTTCCTCGATCTGACCAAGGTGATGAGTTATTGGGACGGCACCGGTGGCCGCTCCTATCATCATACCGCGCCGGTGAACGCGCTTTACGGCTTGCATGAGTCGCTTGTGATGCTGGCCGAAGAGGGTATTGAAAACTCCTGGGCGCGGCATGCAGCCATGCACGAGCGGCTCAAGGCGGGGCTGGACGGCATCGGTCTGGGGCTGCTGGTCGATGAAGCTTACCGCCTGCCACAGATGAACGCTGTCAGCGTACCCGACGGCTTGGATGAAGCCGCGGTGCGCCGCATGGCGCTCGAGACCTTTGATCTGGAGATCGGGGCTGGTCTGGGCCAGCTCGCCGGCAAGATCTGGCGCGTTGGTCTGATGGGCCAGACCGCCCATCCCCAAGCGGTGACAATCTGCGTTCAGGCGTTTGCCGACGCATTGGCCGACCGCTAGGCGGCTGGACCATCATGAAGGTCGTTACATCAGTTAACGGCCCGTATTTGCGGCTATTGGACATCTGGCTGCGCCAGGCGGCACCTTTCCTGCATGAACCTTTGCTGGTGTGCTGTACGGATGATGAAGCCTTCGTTGCGTGTTCCGACGACCCGCGTGTTGAGGCCGTGAGGCCGCCGGACCGTTCTGGTGCGGGAATAGATCGTCATGCCTTCTGGCACATTCGCTTCTCCTTTCTGAAAGACCGGTTGGAGCAGGGGGAAGATATCCTGCACACGGACCTCGATGCCTTTTGGCTGCACGATCCGCAACCGCTTCTTGAAGACCAGGACGCCGACATCGTTTTTTCGCGCGAATTCGGCATCCCGCGCGATATTGGCGAACAATGGGGGTTCACGCTCTGCTGTGGCTTTTTCCTCGCCCGGTCGACGCCGGCGGTAAAAAACCTGTTCGATCGATGGGAGCCTCTGATCCGCGAGCGGCTGTCCGATCAGATTGCCTTCAACGTCCTGCTGCATCAATTGGGCGCCGATTGGCAGCCCGTCGATCTGAATGGCCAGACAGCACACCGGGCGGAGATTGAACTGGATGGCAAATCGCTGTCCCTGCTGGCGCTTCCCTATGAAACCGTCTCGCGCGAGTTGCCTTTCGCGGCCTCGACGGAACTGGTGACTCACCCGTTTTTTGAACGCTCCTATTTCGTCAGCTATCTCGACTTGCTCGATCAGTATGTTGGCGTGGATGTTGATCTTCCGGAACTGCCGCACGACGCAGCGTTTTTGACGGCTGATTCCGGGGCGCCGAAGAAGCGTGACCTGGATGCCTATCGTGTACTGCTTTGGCTTGGTCAAACGCAGCGCCATACCCCCAACACGCTGGCCCATCAGGCTGCTATTGCAGCCGGTCATGGCTGGAATGACCAAGCGGTTCCGCTGATAGACCAGGCCTTCAAGTCCGGTGTAGACGAAGATGGGTCGCGGGTGGCTCTGGCGGGTGCCATGATTGAAATGGGGCAGCGCCGCCGGGGCACCGAGGTGCTTCGGCCATTCTGGTCGCGGGGCACAACAGACCTATCCCTGGCGCGGGAAGCGGGCCAGATTCTGGTCAAAGCGCGCGCGCCGGTGCCCTTGCTGCAACTTGTGATCCGGATGGTCCGGCTGCTTGGCCTGTCTCGTGCCATCAAGTTGGCCTGGGGGTGGCGGGCCAATGCGTAGGCCGCAGACGATGTTAGGGTGGCGCTTGCCAGGCGACCGGCCTACGTTTTGGAGACAATTGGTTTTTGGCCTGCTCAGTGGGAGGGTGCCCATGCGCTCACTTCGTTTCATCAGCTTGATTGTCATGCTCGGACTGCCCAGTGCCGCATGGGCTGGGGTGTTGTTCGAGATGCGCACATATGACTACCGGTCTGGCGAGACTGAATCGTCCCTGGGCTATGCGTTCCAGGGCAATGTCAAGCTGGGGGTCAGCACGTCGGCGATCCGCGAAAACCAAAATCGCTACGATGGTCAGGCCAGCCGGCGGGTGATCATCAATGAAGGCACGGAGATGATTTTTCGCCCCGGCCGCAAAAATCGGGATGATGAGCTGATCCTGATCGATCACGCCAATCGGTCCTACCGGGTGATCACCGCGGACAGCGTGCCGTCGCACCGACAGGACCAGCGGTCGGACTATGATGATCGCGGTCAGATTGACGTTTTTTCACTGTTCGCAGAGGCCATTCAACAGGCTGCCAATGAGCGCGATGATGAGCCGAATTACCGAGGCACCCAGCGTCGTCAGTACAATCGTAATATCGTGGTGCGTCAGACGAGCCGGGTAGAGGAGAGCTGGTTCGGCCGTTGTGTTATATGGGAACGCATCCGGCGCGGTGTGAAGACCCATGAGGTCTGTGCCGTTGATCCGCTGCGCGTTGATCTGGGGTCGGCAATTTTGTCGGAAACGCAGCCCATGGCGGAATTCTTCCTCAATGTCGGCGTGCGCACGGGACGAGAGGTCCGTGGGATGATATTCGGATTGGCCGGTATAAATGGCTTTCCCGTGCTGACCCGCACCTTCGACCGCGATGGCGAACTGATCAATGAACGCGAGTTCATCCGGGCGCGGGAAGCCCGGCTGAACCGGCGCAGTTTTCTGCCGCCACGCGGCTATCGTTATGATCGAGGCTATTGAGCCCCTTCAGGAGAATGCTGTTATGAGTGAACATGAAATTGCAACGGTCGCGGGCGGCTGTTTCTGGTGCACAGAGGCGGTTTTTGTCCGGGTCCGCGGCGTCAGCCGGGTGACGTCGGGCTATATCGACGGAGACGTTCCGAATCCGACTTATGAACAGGTCTGCTCCGGTCGAACAGGCCATACTGAAGCGGTCGAGATCGAATTCGACCCATCGGTTGTGTCCTATGACACCTTGTTAGATATCTTTTTCGCGACGCATGATCCCACCCAGTTGAACCGGCAGGGTAACGATGTCGGGACACAGTACCGGTCGGGCGTCTACTACCATTCAGAGGAACAGAAGGCCGCCGCGGAAGCCGCTGTAGAACGCGCATCCAACCTTTGGGACGCCGATATCGTGACCGAGGTGAAGCCTGCCTGCACCTTTTTCGAGGCCGAGGGCTATCATCAGGATTTCTTTGAGCGGAACCCGGGCCAAGGCTATTGCATGGCAATTGTTGCCCCGAAAGTCTCGAAGTTTCGCCAGCAGTTCGCTGCTTTGCTGACAGATGCTGCATAGGTTGGCGTCACCTCATTTCATGGCTTACAGTGATGCTCAGGGGAAGCACGGGTCGCGTGCGAGACTGTGAGTTCAAGGGAGACCGATCCATGAAAGTGACCATCGACGCCAACAAATGTGAAGCCCATGGCCGCTGTTACAATTTTGCGCCGGAGCTGTTCGAGCGTGGACCGAAAGGCAAGGCCATTGTGCTGGTGCCGGACATCGGTGATGAAGATCTCGATCTGCACCGCAACGCTGAAGCGGCCCAGATGATGTGCCCGGCCGGGGCGATTGTCGTCGAAGAAGACTGACCACGCCGGGTCCCATCAATACAGGCAATTTGTTTGAGGCTGTTCCCGACAGTCTTGGTCAAGAGCAGTTCATGCTTCTGGCCAAGGGCAGAGGCATTCGCATTTTGCGGATTGTCTCCACCGGTCAGGCGGACCCGTCAGACAGGTGGCAGAACCCTGAAGACGATGAATGGGTTGTGCTGCTTTCCGGCTCGGCCGGGTTGCTTTTTGAAGAGGGCCATCGCCGCTATACTATGAAACCAGGCGACTGGTGCCATATTCCGGCAGGAACCCGCCACAGGGTGGAGTTCACCGACCCGGACGACCCCTCGGTGTGGATCGCCGTTCACTTTGACGGCTAGCCTATCAAGGCCCGCGCCGTCCAATAGGTGATGCCAGCAGCGGCATAGGCCAACACAAACAGATAGCCCGCCATGAAGAGCGGCCAGCGCCAGGAGTTGGTCTCACGCCGGGTCACCGCCAGGGTCGACAGGCATTGCGGTGCAAAGACAAACCAGGCCAGGAACGCCAGTGCCGTGGGCAATGACCAGGCGGTTTGCAGCGTCGCTCTCAGCCCGGCCTCGATGGCTTCCTCCGATCCCGACAGCGCGTAAACGGTGCCCAGCGCGCCGACGGCGACTTCGCGCGCCGCCATGCCGGGCACCAGGGCGATAGAGATTTCCCAGTTGAACCCGATCGGGGCGAAAATCACTTCCAGGCCGCGGCCCAGCCATGCGGCTGCGCTGTAATAGATATCCGGCTGCACACCATCGACAGGCGGGGCAGGGAAGGATGCCAGCGCCCACAGAACGATCATGGCGAGCAGAATGATCGTCCCGGCCCGGCGCAGGAAGATCACGACGCGCTCCCAAAGACCGACAATGACCTGATAGAGCCGTGGCAGTTGGTATTTCGGCAGCTCAAGCAGCAGCGGCTGCGCGGGGCCTTTTGTGAGGGTTCTTTTCAAAACACCTGCGGCGATCAGGGCGCTGAGAATGCCCGCGCCATAAAGGCCAAACATGACCAGTCCTTGAAGCCCGACACCGCCAACGATGGTGCTGGGAATGAAGGCCGCGATGATCAGCGTATAGACGGGCAGGCGGGCAGCACAGGTCATTAAAGGCGCGATCAGGATGGTCGTCAGCCGGTCGCGCTCATTGTCAATGGTGCGAGCCGACATGATGCCGGGGATCGCGCAGGCAAAGCTGGAAAGCAGCGGGATGAACGCCCGGCCATTCAGACCCACACCGGCCATCAGCTTGTCCATCAGGAAGGCTGCCCGCGCCATATAGCCCGAGGTTTCCAAAAGCAGGATGAAGGCGAACAGGATGATGATCTGCGGCAGAAAGATCACGACGCTGCCGACCCCGGCCAGAATGCCGTCGACCAACAAGCTGCGCAGATAGCCATCTGGCATCAGCGATATCAATTGCCCCTGCAACCAGCCGATGCTGCCTTCAATCCAGCCCATCGGGGCCTCGGCCCAGGCGAAAACGGCCTGGAACATCAGAAACAGCAGAGCGGCGAGAACAAGCGGGCCTGCGACCCGGTGCAGCAGGACGCCGTCCAGGACGCGGGTGACCTTGTGCTCGGCACCCTCTGAAACAAGGGCGACGCTGGCGATGCGTCTCGCCTCCCGCCTCAAAGCGCGCATATCTGGCTTTTCGCTGGATTGTTCAGCGGGCGGTGTGGGCGACAACGCGGCGATATCGGACTGCAGGGTCGCGATCAGCTCTTCGGTGCCTGCGCGGCGAACCGCGACAGTGGGGATGACGGGGACACCCAACTCAGTACTCAGGCGGGCTGTATCGATTTCCACACCGTCGCGGCGCGCCAGGTCCATCATGTTGAGCGCGACCATCAGCGGACGTCCCAGCTGTTTCAGTTCCAGCACCAATGGCAGATGAAATCGAAGATTGGTTGCGTCGATGACGCAGAGAATGATGTCGGGCGGCAATTCGCTCGCGAACCGCCCGGCCAGGACGTCACGAGTGACGGCTTCATCGGGACTGTGCGGCTGCAACGAATAGCTGCCGGGAAGATCGATGAGGTCGATCCTGGAGCCGGGCAGGTGACCGCTGCGCCGCTCGACGGTAACGCCGGGATAGTTCGCCACCTTCTGCCGTCCGCCGGTCAGCCTGTTGAACAGCGCCGATTTGCCGCAGTTCGGATTTCCGACCAGGGCGACGCGTAAAGTCGCATCGCTGCTCATATCAGGAGTCGAGGGCGACCATAATGGAGGCAGCTTCAGAACGGCGAAGCGCAACCAGCACGCCGTCTACCTTCACGGCGAGAGGGTCCCTGCGCACGGGCCCCTCATGCAGAAGGGTAATGGCCGCGCCCTCGTCAACCCCCATGCGGATCAGGCGGATTTCCATATCATCGGGCAGCACCGCCACATCGAGGCCGACCACCCGGCCTGTCTGGCCGGGGCGTAGCGACCCCAGAGGATGAATGTTGGCAATAGCGTCCATACGCAAACCTTATTGCAAGTGCAATTCATTCGTAAGTGATGATGACACTAACACAATCTGACGGTTTGATAAGCCTAGAAAACGGCCTTCGACATGATTGAAATCAAGCCGAACTCAGTCGGGTAGGGGAATGAACTCGGTTTCGCCGGGCACCTGGCCCATTTTCTGGTCTTGCCAATCCCGTTTCGCCTGGTCGATTCGGTCTTGGCTGCTGGAGACCAGGTTCCACCAGATCAGGCGCGGGCCGTCCAGCGGTGCGCCCCCCAACAGCATGACACGGCTGTTCTGGTGGGTTTTGACCGTCACGGCCACATCCGGGGTTACCACGGCCATCTGGCCTGTCTCTAGAGTCTCGCCACCAAGGTCGATCTGCCCGTCGGCCACATAAAGAGCGCGTTCCTCATATTCGCTGGGCAGCCGCAGCGATGTGCGCGCGGGCATGTCAGCATCGAGATAAAACATGTCGGAAAACGTTCTAACGGGCGAGGTCTTGCCAAAGGCGGTTCCAGCGATCAGCCGCAGCGTGGCGCCGCCGGCTTCGATCACGGGCAGGGTGTCGCCCGGGTGATGGTGAAAGCTCGGTTCGGCTTCTTCATCCGGCTGGGGCAGGGCCACCCAGCTTTGAATGCCGTGCAGCGTCTGATGGCTGGCGCGGTCATCATCTCTTGATCGCTCCGAATGAACAATGCCGCGACCGGCAGTCATCCAGTTGACGTCTCCCGGTTCGATGTCCTGCACGCAACCCAGACTATCCCGGTGCCGAATCCTTCCCTCAAACAGATAGGTCACGGTCGCGAGACCAATATGCGGGTGCGGCCGCACGTCAATGCCCTCGCCGGGAGGAAATGCGGCAGGGCCGACATGGTCGAAGAAAATGAATGGGCCAACCGTGCGGCGCTTTGCATAGGGCAGCACGCGCCTGACCTCGAACCCGCCAATATCCCGCGGCCGCGGCTCGATAATCATATCGATGGCCGCCGCCATCGCCGAAGATCGCCTAGTCGAGCCCGACCAGTTCAGCCGGCGTCATATTTAGCGCCGATATGACGTTGTTGAAGTATTCGACTTCTTTGGGGCTCAAGCGGCCATCGGCCCCCATCACCTGCTGCAGCGAACGGCTGATCAGCTTCTTGTCCTCGCTGTCGAGCCGCTTGCTGGCCGACCTGACAAAGGACTGCAGCGGCGTCTTCTCGAAGATTTCCGAGTGCGCGGCGCGGCGGACTTCGCCAGCCTCGATAGGTTTGCCGTATGTCTCTTGATAAATCTGCCGGACGGCTTCGATCTCAGCCTCATCGATATTGGTGTCAGAGGATGTCGCCCGTCCCAGGACGGTCACGAACAGCTCCTCCATGAGGGCTGCCTTCTGTTCCGGCGTGTCGTTGCTGCCGCCTTTGAAGAAGTTCATTAGATTATCAAGCGCGCCGATGCTCATGCTGGCTCTCCCCGGGTCTATGGTTGCTTCTGTTTACCGAAGCGATGGCTGATCGACAACCTTTACCCTCGCCATGGAAGCCTCGTTATGCAGCGAGGCTGACGGGTTTGCCGTCAACAATCTGATCAAGGAATTCCGACAGGCCATAGCCAACCCGGCCGTCGCAGCGATATTCCGTCATGCCCTCGGTGATTCGCGTCAGCATATCCGTGCCGTCGGGTGCTTTGCGCCGGTTGCGCAGCGGGATCAGTGACAGGACTCGGCCATCGACTTCATAGTCCCGCTTTTCGGTACGGACCCGGGCTTTCAGGGCGGTCTGATAGAAGTTGTCATCCCATTGTGCATCGATATGCGCTTCGAGGATGTCCCAATATTTGCCGTCTTCAAACACCATGCCGCCGGGCTTTGGATTGCCGTCTTCGCCACAGGTAATCGAAATCACGATGCCGAAGTCCGGACCGAAGCTCATGGGCAGCCAGCGATACCAGTGGATGGCCTGCCAAAAGCGCGGCCCCCAGCTCTTGTCACGGACGCCATATCCCGCCACGCGCCAGCTTTCATCACCCACCTGGATGGTGCCGCTGGCGGCCATGTGCTGTTCATAATGGCCGCGGAGGAAGCTCTTTTCCGGGTCCAGATCGAGCGGCGTGCCGTCTTCATGCACCATCTCACCGCCATGCATGGGCGAGAGACCGGTGTAGTCCAATTCCATTTTGACGGGCACGCGGGGGTTATCGGCGAACGCCTGTTTCGGGTTGGCCATTTGTAGCGGGTCGGTCAGCAGGCAGGCCTTGCCGTCATAGGAGACTTTCAGCTGCTTGAAGGGCTCAACCACGTCGAACCGCATGCCGCCGGCATCCATCGCGTCATTGTTGTCAATTTCTGCCCGTTTGAACATGAAGGCCACCCGCCCGTCCGGCAGGTAGAGGCAGTTCGACATTTCCGCATAGCCTTCATTGGCGCGGTTGCCCAGGCGGAACCAGCCGCCGATCTTCTGCTGCGGGTCGAACATGTTGAAATACATGCTCTCATTGTAATTTTTCGCCGCCTCGGGCGTGTGCGTGTACTCGTCCTGCGGGTCGAGCCGCATCTTCATGCCGTCAGGTAGATTCATGGTCTGTCCCCTGTTGAGGCCCTCAGCTTAGCACCGGGCCGGGGGACCGCAAACGTATCAGACGCCCGAACTGGAGTGCATGCTCAGGGCAAAATCAGAGACGAAGGGGTTGATCTTGCGTTCGCGCCCGAAGGTCGATGTGGGTCCGTGGCCAGGCACGAACGTAATGTCGTCGCCCAGCGGCCAGAGTTTCTGTGTGATCGAGTCCAGCAGATCCTGGTGGTTGCCTTTGGGCAGGTCGGTGCGCCCGATGGAGCCCTGGAACAGCACGTCGCCGACAATCGCGATCTGTGCCTTTTGCTCCACGAAGACGACGTGGCCCGGTGTATGGCCGGGGCAGTGATAGACGTCGAACGTGGCGTTGCCGACCGTAACCTGATCGCCGTCGCCCAGCCAGCGGGTCGGGACAAACGGCTTGGTGGGCCCCAGCCGATAGCGTTCCGCCTGTTTGGGCAGTGAATCGATCAGGAACTGGTCGTCCGGGTGCGGCCCCTCGATGGGAAGATTGAACCGCTCAGACAATTCGGCCGTTGCCGATGCGTGATCCAGATGCGCGTGGGTGATCAGGATTTTTTCCAGTTCAACGCCGTTTTCTTCGACGACGGCGAGAATCTTGTCCAGATCGCCTCCCGGATCGGTGACGGCGCCTTTCATTGTTTCTTCGCACCATAGAACCGTGCTGTTCTGGGCAAACGGGGTTACGGGTATAATCTTGACCTGCATGCGATTGTCCTTGGCCGCATTGGTGATCAAGAACAGATAGCGCGTTGAAGGCTTGAAGGCCAGAATGACAAGTCAAGTTCCAGCCGTCATCCCCGCGAAAGTGGGGATCCAGGCAATCGGTGGCGCGGCTGAGACGTTGATCTGGATTCCCGCTTTCGCGGGGATGACGAACAGGTGGGACTGGCAATGCGGGCCTTGCTGCAAAGAGTGACGGAAGCGTCCGTCTCGGTTGATGATAAGACCGTCGGCACCATCGGTCATGGCCTGCTTGTTCTGATCTGCGCAGAAGCCGGCGATTCTGACGAAGATTGCCGGTACTTCGCCCGTAAAATTAGTAAGATGCGTATGTTCCCGGACGATGCCGGCAAGACCAATCTATCCGTGCTCGAAACAGGCGGGGCGGCGCTGGTCGTCAGTCAGTTCACGCTCGCAGCCGACTGGCGCAAGGGCAACCGGCCCGGATTTTCCAGGGCAGCCGATCCCGAGACAGCGGAACGCCTCTACGGGCTTTTTTGCGAGGCCTTGCGCGGCGAAGGGGTGCCCGTCGAAACTGGCCGGTTTGGCGCGATGATGCAGGTCAGTCTGGCCAATGACGGACCGTTCACCATCTGGATGGACTCAAACGACCGCTGACGGCCATAGTGCGCAGATGATCGAACGGACCAGACTGGCCCAGACCATTATTGATGCCTGCCTTCGCATGAATGCGGAGAACCTGAACCAGGGGACGTCCGGTAACATCTCCGCACGGTTCGAAAGTGGGTTCCTGATCACGCCCTCTGGCACCGCCTATGAACGGCTTAAGCCCGAGAGCATTGTTTTCATGACCTTGAACGGCGAGGCTGAAGAGGGGCTCAAGCCCTCCAGCGAGTGGCGCATGCACCGGGATATCTATGCCGCGCGTCCGGACGCCGGCGCCGTCGTCCATGCGCACCCGCCCTATGCGACCGCGTTGTCCAGCCTTCGGCTGCCGATCCCCGCGTTCCATTACATGGTGGCAATTGCCGGTGGTGATGACATCAGATGCGCCGACTATGCGACGTTCGGCACGCCGGAGCTGTCTTCGGCGATGCTGGCGGCGCTAAGTGGACGCACAGCCTGCTTGCTGGCCAATCACGGGCTGATCTGCTTCGATGCCAATGTGGACAAGGCGCTGGCACTTGCGGTCGAGGTGGAGGCGCTGTCGCACCAATATACGGTGGCGCGGCGGATCGGCACGCCGACTCTGTTAACTGATGCCGAAATGGCGGAGGCCATCGCCAAGTTCAGGGACTACAAGAACCCACAGGAGCCCGCGGCATGAATGTGAATGGCAAACCGCATCGGACCATCTGGCTGAATGACGATGGCTGGTCGGTCGAGATTATCGACCAGACCATCCTGCCGCATCGGTTTGAAACTGTTACGCTGCGCAGCGTGAATGAGGCAGCCCACGCGATCAGCGCGATGCTGGTGCGCGGCGCGCCCTTGATCGGTGCGACCGCGGCCTATGGCGTATGCCTGGCGCTCAAAAGTGACCCGAGCGATGCATCTTTGAGTGCGGCCTATGATCAGTTGCTGGCGACGCGGCCGACGGCGGTTAACCTGCGCTGGGCGCTGGATGAGATGCGGTCCCTGCTGCACAACCGCGCGCCTGAGGAACGTCTCGCGCTGGCCTATGCCCGCGCCGCTGAAATCTGTGAAGTCGATGTCGAAATCAGCAAGGCGATCGGTGTTCACGGCCTTGCTCTGATTGAACAGGCTGCGGCTGAAAAGGGTGAGGGCGAACCGGTCAACGTCCTGACGCATTGCAATGCAGGCTGGCTGGCAACGGTGGACTGGGGCACGGCCACTGCGCCCGTCTATCTGGCGCATGAGAAGGGTATTCCCGTCCATGTCTGGGTCGATGAGACGCGGCCGCGTAATCAGGGGGCGGCATTGACGGCCTGGGAGCTGGGTCAGCATGGCGTGCCGCATACGCTGATCGCGGACAATGCAGGCGGGCACCTCATGCAGCGCGGCATGGTTGATCTATGTATCGTTGGCACCGACAGGACGACCGCGTCGGGCGATGTTGCCAACAAGATCGGCACTTACCTCAAGGCGCTGGCGGCGCACGACAATGACGTACCGTTCTATGTCGCGCTGCCGTCGACGACCATCGATTGGACATTGCAGGATGGCTTCGAGATTCCCATCGAACAACGTTCCGGCGAAGAACTGTCGCACGTGACAGGCCGGACAGATGACGGCGAGATCGTTCGGGTCGAAATCAGCGCGCCAGGCGCACCGATCCGCAACGACGCCTTTGATGTCACGCCCGCCCGGCTGGTTGCCGGCCTGATTACTGAACGTGGAATCGCAGAAGCGAGTCTGGCAGGCCTGAAGGGTCTATTCCCGGATGCCTGTTAGTCTACGGCCACTCTGAAGACGACCAGCCTGCCGCTGCCCTCAACCGGTTGAAGCCATGACGGCACCATTCCCTCGCTGATGCGATACGACAGGCTGTTCTTGTTGTTCAGGCCGGGCAGCGCAAAGCCCGCCGGGGCGCGGCAAAAGGCGACATAGCCGGCATTGGTTTTCCGGGCATGCGCCAGGGCTTCTTCGTCTGATTCGGCATGGAAAAACCGAATGGCATCGCGGATGCCGTCAACGTTCCGATGATAGTTTGCGGCGATAATGGCGTGATCTGAATGGGTCAGGATAACGGGCCCCAGATTGGGGGGCGCTATCACGATCCCCCTTTCAAGCTGGTTCAGCGCGGCCATATCCTGCGGGATAAGGCAAGGCGGTTCCGTTGGGACAGCCGCGGCGCCGGTGGAGGCTATCCGGTCGAGGGCCATCATGCCTGGCGGGCTGACAGCCAATATGGCGATCACGGCGGCCAACAATGGCAGGATGCGAAGACGCGCCGTTGTCCACTGAAAAACCGCCCAATAGAACGGTGCAGCCCCGACCACGGCTATCGCATTGGCAACGCTGGCACCGCGAATCTGGACCAGGCTGGTTACTGTCGCTATTGCCAGCACCACGAACAGCGGTAGCCAGTACGGTTGGTCTGCTGATCTCAACAGTCTGCGACCGGTGATAAAGAGAGCGGTTACAGGCAGCAGGAACAGGGTGGCAAATTCGAACGGTGAAGCGCCGATCACATCGAGCACGTTTCTCGCTTCGACGACGTTTTCCAGCCAGATCGCGCGAACATCTTCGGGCAGCGCGGCATAGGGTCCCTCAAGGCACCCGGGATAGGCCCAGAGCATCACGGCGGTAACAAGGGCAAGGGCCGCGACTGCAGCGCCTGCTCTTCTCGCAGGACCATGCAAACGGTCAGCAAACAGCCAGAGGCCAATGACACTGCCAGCGACTGCAGCAATGCCGCTGCCATACGCAAGCGAGAACGAGTCGCATGCCGCTGTAAAATAGGCGTTTTGCGGGACGGCAATCAGCAGGAGCACGGCCGTAAAGGCGGTGGCAGTCACCGCCATTACGGCGGCCTGGCGCAACAGACCGTCCCGGCCGGCGATCCAGCCGATTGCCAGCGCGGCATAGGCTCCGATGACCTGCGGCAGGGATTCCACCCCGATCGCCAGCGCCAGGGCGACAAATGCACCAAGCAAAACCGCCCAGCGCCCGGATGCCCCCTGGAACAGGCGGATCAGCGCGTACAGCATGCCCAGCGCGAGCAGGATCTGCAGCCCGTGATGATCAATCCTGCCGGGCATAAACTGGAAGGCTGCCGGTAGTGCCAGGACGGCCAGGAAGATGGCGAGGGGTGCATACCGCGTGCCGATGGTGTGGGTCGTGATCCAGCCAATCAGCAGCAGGTAGGCGAGAAAATAGACCGCGGGGACGATAATCAGGCCAGCCGTTGCAGCGCCCTGATCATCCATCCAAAGGCGCGCCGCGCCGATCGTCGCGGCGATCGGGATGTCGGCCAGCCGCGACCAGTGCAGCGTGACGCCGCTGGGCGGATAGAGGCGCGGCTCCTTCAGATCGTCCCAGCCTCCATTGTCCAGCCAACGCTCGACCTGAAGTAGACGCATATAGTCGTCGCCATCGGTCAGATCGATCGCCGAAAGTTGTTGGGCGTTGAATGTGACCAGCACAGCGGTGACCAGCAACCAGAGGCCGAGGGCCGTCCACAAGGTGCGTCCGCCGCCCTTCGCCGCATCGGTCATGACGGGCCGTCGTTCAGGTTCTGATCGACGCGAAAGAGCAGCAGACCCTGATCGTTTTCGATGGGAACCGGCGTCAACCAAGCTGGATCGGCACCCTCAAAGAGCGTTCCGATAAAGGGTCCGAAACCGGCCCGGCCCCGCATGCCGTAGGCGACGTCTGAGTCGCAGATCAGAAAATAATCTGCCTCCAGCGCGGCCATTGTGTTGCGGGCGTTCGCCTCGTTCTGCGCGGTCAGCAGCGGCCCGGCTTTGCTCAAGGCGTCGATACCTCGGTGATAAGGGGCAACGACAATGTCGTGTTCGGTGAAGTAAAGCACCATGGGCCCCAAGGGCACAGAGGAGGCTACCAGGCCTTTCTCCAAACCGGCCAAGACCTCCAGGTTTTCCGGCAGCCCACACCCCATCGCCGTGCGTGAGGTTCTGATTACGTCGTCGATGGAGCGAAGCGCCATCCCCAGGCTCAGCGGGCTCAAGACCAGCAGGATCAAACCCAGAATCATCCAGCGCCGCCAGCCGCCAAATCGGGTTTCCGCCCAGCCATAAAGCCAGACGAAAGCGGGCAGGGCAGCCAGAATGGCGAAGGTCGCGGCAAAGGTGCTGCCCCGGATCTGCCATTGAGCGATGACCAGCGCAATCACCAAAAAGATGCCCAATACAGGGATTGCCGGATCTTTGGGCCAACCCTTCTTGATGAGATAGACCACGGACGCGGTGAACCCGATGAGAGAGATCAGATAGAGGGCCAGAAATCTGCGGGGGTCGCTGGTCAGGAGCGCCCAGGCCGTCTGCACCTCATCAACGTCCTCCAGCCAATAGGCTCGGACATCCTCAGGGATTTGGCCATAGGGTCCGCCCAGGCAGACGGGAAAAACAAGGCCAAAAACGGCCAGGATCAAGCCTGCGGCGACCCCTCCTGCGGCGGTCCGGGCCCAGGGGTTGCTCACCTTCGATGATAGTGCCGCCAGGCTACCCCACCCGACGGCCACCAGGGCAAGCATCATGACATAGACGCCTGACAGGGCATCGCAGGCCTGCCAGAAATATTGCGGTTCGGGGTCGTTGATATAGAGCAGGATCAGGCTGACAGCCGTGGCGCTGCCAGCGGCGACGGCTGCTGCTTGGGCAATATGGTCCCTGCCAAGAATCCAGAACAATCCCAGGCTGGCAAAAAACGCGCCCACATAGGGCATGGACTCCAGGCCGATGGCCAAAGTCAGCCCCGTAGCCAGTCCAGCGACCAGGGGCCAAAGCCGTGAGGGCCCGCGAACGATACCGATGCAGCTGATCGCCAGCACGAAGTTCAGTAAAACCTGAATGCCGTGATGGTCGATCCTTCCCGGGATCAGCTGCCCGACGACGGCTTCTGCGAACAGGACGGAGACCGGCGCCATCCAGGCGCCGGGTGTGCCGAACAGCCACCCCCCTGCCCACGTTGCGATAACAAACAAAAGGAGAAGCCCCAGCAGGGGCGTAACCATCAGCGCGACTCTTATCGCGCTCTTCTGGTCGGTAAACAGGCTGGCCAGCGCTGTCATGGCGACCAGTGGCGCATCGGCAAGCGGGGACCAGTGAAGTGATATGCCCGTCGGCGGGTTCACGCGCTCCAACCGGGGATTTGACCAACTGCCGGTTTCCAGCACCTGCTCGACCCGCAGCAACCTTATGTAGTCGTCGGGTCCTGTCAGCACCAACCTGTCGATTGGTTCAGCGCGGCCCGTGAGCGTCAGAACGGAAATGATGCCCCATAGCAGAATGGCCAGATGAATGGGGCGCGCTTGAAGGTGAGGCATTCGCGCGAAACGATCCTGTTGTAGCCCGAAGGATCAACTATAGGCACTTGAGGCGTCCGCCGTTAACCGGATTAATGTTTTGTGCCGCCTCTTTTGTTGGCTAGGGTTTCGGTCAACAAACACGTTTTCGAGGGGAGAGACCAATGCGGTTCGGTGTTTTTTATGAGTTGCAGCTGCCCAAACCCTGGACTGAGGACGACGAACACCGCCTCGTGCAGGAGGCGCTGGATCAAATCGTCCTCGCCGATGAACTGGGCATCGACTATGCGTGGGCAGTTGAACACCATTTTCTTGAAGAGTATTCGCATTGTTCGGCACCGGAAACGTTCCTGGCGGCTGCTGCAGCCCGCACGAAGAACATCAGGGTCGGCCACGGCATCCGGCAGGTCATTCCGTCCTATAACCACCCGGCCCGCACGGCAGAAGTCGTCTCCATGCTGGATCTGGTCTCCAACGGTCGCGCGCAGTTGGGATTCGGCGAAGGCGCCACCCGGTCCGAGCTGCATGGCTTCAGCATCAAGGCCAAGACCAAAAGGACAGCGGCGATCGAGGCGGTTGAACAGGTCGCCAACATGATGACTATGACGCCCTATCCCGGGTTCGAGGGGGAGTTCTTTTCGTTCCCGTGCCGCAATGTGGTGCCCAAACCCATGCAGAAACCGCATCCACCACTTTGGATGGCGTGCTCCAACCGGGAGACGATCAAGGTCGCCGCAAGCCTGGGCGTTGGCGCACTCGCTTTTGCCTTTGTGAACCCCGAAGAGGCGAAACACTGGGCCGATATCTATTACGGCATCATCAAGAGCGATGCGTGCAAGCCCATCGGGCATGCGGTCAATGCCAATATCGCGATGGTCTCCAGCTTCTCGGTGCATCATGACCGTTCCGAAGCGATCCGGCGCGGCCAGGATGGGTTTGAGTTCTTCGGTTATTCGTTGGGCTCGCTGGTCACCAAGGACACCAAGCCAGGGCACACGACCTTGTGGAAGGATTTTCACGACATCCGGGGCAACAAGACTGAAGAAATTGTCCGGACTGCCGCGCTTGACCCCGAATACTCGTCGGGGATCGGCACGCCGGACGACATTCGCCGGCACCTGTATGAGTTCGAAAAGGCGGGCGTTGACCAGGTGATCTTCCTGCAACAGGCCGGCCGCAACCGGCACGACCAGATTTGTGACGCGCTGAAACTCTTTGCCGACGAGGTATTGCCTGAATTCAAGGCTGAACAAGCTGAAAAAGATGCGGCCAAAGCTGCCGAGTTGGCGCCCTATCTCGAGGCCGCAATGGCGCGCAAGGACTGGATGCCCGAACTTGCTGAAGACGAAGTGCCGGTGATCAGCGCGTCGCGCACCAAGGAGACGTTTGCCGCAGCACGGTCAGGGCGGGTGAAAACGGGTTAGTTCTCGGGCTCTTCATAGAGCGGCTTGGTATTGTTCAGGTCCCCTACGATCCGCTGTAAAGAGGACTGGATTGCACGTGCGTTCACGGCCACCATGCGCGCGTTCTGGGCGTTGAGCGTCACTGCGAAATCATAGACCAGCTGCCCATGGATGAAGACCTGTCCATAGGGCAGGACGATGTCCGCCTCCACCGCCGTTGCATACCCGCCCAATACGTTTTGTTGCCACGCAGCCCGGACAGTTTCGGTATAGACAGGTGTTTCGTCAGCGGCGAACGCCATGACGTCCAGCAGCTTGGCATCACGGCCTATCAGCCGGTTTGCCAAATGTGCCACGGTTCGTCGCAGGACAGCTCTCTGGTAGTTTGAGTATTGTGCATCTTCGTTGAAATAGTTGATCACCAAAAAGTCGTTAAGCGACTCGTTGATGATGCTCTCAACGGTCAGATCAGGGCGGTTGGCCTTGGTCTCTGCATCCAGCAACAGGTAGTAGAACGCGCTTCGCCCCGGTGGTGGCGGCAGGAGCCCGGGCGGTTCCGTCTCCGCTTCGGGTACACCGGGAGGCTCATAACCTTCCTGTGCATAGGCGGCATCCGGGTCCCAGGCCTCGCCCGGTTGGTAATCGCCCTGTGCCGTCGCGGTGCTGGCACTCGCTACAAAAAAGACAAAAACGAGCCAGGCTATCGCTTTCATGACAGGGGCGGCAGCACGTTCATGGCGCGTAACCGATTGAACCAATAAGCGAACATGTCTTCTGTATCGATGCAGTCGTGGAAGCCGAATTGCCGCGCTTTGATGGTGCTGACAATGGCCGGGGGCGCTGCCCTGTCCCGGCCTGTCGACATGGTCGCATCGAGATAGATGAAAGAGTCGCCGACCAATTCGCGCAGTCCGTATGGTTTCAGCCCATATTTCTCGACGATGGATTGCCAGGTCGCTTCGAATTTGGGCATTTCCTGGTCCAGGAATTGGGATCGAGGGGTGCCTGCATCCACGCCCAGCGCGTCCGCAATCGCGGGCCAGACATAGGGCCAGACAAAAACGTCTCCATTGGTGACGTTGAAGATTTCATTGCCGCAGATCGGTGTTTGGGCTGCCCATTCCAGCATGCGGGCGATGATGCGGGCATCGACCGCCTCCATGACCGCAGGCGGTCCGCCAGGGTAGCTGAAGGGCTCGCCCAGCTCCCGGCAAATGGCCGCATAGACGCCCAGGGCGGCAATCGGGTTCATGGGGCTGCCGACCGCATGACCGAAGACGATCTGGGGCCGGATGATCGTCCAGGTCCAGTTCTTGCCCGGCTGGCGATCACGCAGGAAATCCTCCTGCAGCCAGTAGAAGTTCTCGTGCTCGTCACGTGGCCATCGCTCGCGGGCCGGGACCTCCACCGGATGGATATGCGCGCCATAAGCCTTGGTACCCTGCAGCAGCGAGACATGTTGCAGATCGGTGACCGCATGTTCCAGCGGCTCGAACAGATTGCGGATCATGGTCAGGTTGGTGTCCATCTGATCCCGGTCGCGCCAGCCGGGCACAAGCCCCGGTTTTTCATAGAGCGCGGCATAGGCCAGATGCGTGACATCATGCATCTGGCTGAAAACGCTCTTGCAAGCCTCCCTGTCGGTCAGGTCGACGGAAATCAGTTCGGCATCGCCATCCAGATCTTCCGGGATCCGGCGTGATACGCCGACGACGTCCCACTCGTCCAGCACGGCGAAGTGCTCGATGGCTGCCCGGCCAATCAGCCCGGTTGCGCCCGCCACCAGGATTTTGTTTCTGCTCATCGGCTTGCTTTGTTCACGCTGTTTGGAATCCACTATAGTCGGCTTTAACCTAGTTAAGGGATCATCGCTGTATGGGTAAAGGCCGGAAGAAAACAGGATGAGGCGGGTTTGGTGGTTTGTGTGGCGTATCGTGCTGGTCTGTGTGCTGGCCGGATTGGTTTTTCTGGCCTTCCGGGCGCCCAGCCTGGGGCAGTTAGCGGTCGATATCAGCGCCAAATGGGCGTGTCAGTGCCGCTACATCAATGATGGAGAACCGGCGTTCTGTGTTGCTGAAGATCCACTTCCCTTTGGCGGGGTAGAGTTTACGTTCGATGATGTGGATCGTTCCGTCACCGCGGACATCTGGGATCAGGTCAGTGCCACAGGACGTTACCGCCGTGGAGGCTGTTTTGTCGATTAAGCGCCACCTCAGCCTGGTTTTTCTGGTGCTCTGTGTATTCATGACACCTGCAAAGGCAGCCGATCTGGTGCCGTTGCCAACCCAAGCCGAGTTTGTGCCCTGGCCGACCAAGGCGTGGCCGGTCGGCTGGCCCGGACAAGGCGTCGATGAATCGGCGTTGAGAGCCCTTGTCGACCATGCATTCAACGAACCGGTGTCAGAGGATTTGCCGGGCACGCGGGCGGCAATTGTGGTCCACCGTGGCCGAATTGTCGCAGAGCGCTATGCCGAAGGCTTCTCGGCGGAACAGCTTTTCCTTTCGCAGTCGGTCGCCAAGACCGTACTGGGTGCCGTCGTCGGTCTAACCGTCAGAGACGGGCTGTTGGCTCTGGATCAGCCTGCGCCAGTCGCGGCGTGGCAGGATGCGGATGATCCGCGTGCGGGAATCAGCATTAACAATCTGATGCAGATGAGTGACGGACTGGATTTCGTCGAAGACTATTTCAACCCGTTCCGGTCCGACGTGTTACCGATGCTATTCGGCGAACACCGCAAGGACATGGCCGCCTATGTGGCCAGTCGTCCGCTAGAGCATGACCCTGGTACGTATTGGTCTTACTCCAGCGGCACGACCAATCTGCTGTCGTCTATTGTTCGCGATGTGGTCGGTGGCATGCAGAATGCTTATGCCGACTATTTGGAGCGGGAACTCTTTGCGCCCATTGGCATGACCACGGCCGAACCGGAATTCGACGGGTCAGGCACCTGGGTGGGATCGTCCTGGCTGCACGCTACGGCGCGAGACTGGGCACGGTTCGGCCTCTTCATGCTGCGCGGCGGCATCTGGGAAGGTCGTCAGATTCTGCCGGAAGGCTGGGTCGACTATATGCGCACGCCCTTGGCACATGAGCCTCGCGGCATTTATGGCGGTCAGACCTGGCTAAATGCCGGGCCCGTCGACGATCCCGCCGCGCGGCGAATCGAGGCGCTGCCGGCTGATACCTTCATGGCGACAGGGCACCGGGGCCAGTACCTGATCATGGTGCCGTCCAAGGATCTGGTGATCGTCCGCCTGGGCCGCACCGGGTATATCCACTATCCGGCCGTCGTGGCGTGGCTTGGCGAGATCGTGGACCTGTTTCCCGATGTTCACTCAGCAGGTGAGGGGGCGCCGGTCGCTTCCCGTGAAGACTCCTTGTCCCCTGAGGGTTCCCCCGCGCCATAGTCGCGGCCCAGCACCGTATAGAATGCTGGTACCACAAAAAGTGTGAAGACCGTTCCGAAAATCATGCCGCCGACAATCACCCAGCCGATGGCCTGGCGGCTTTCGGCACCGGCGCCGGTCGCGATGGCCAAGGGCACCGCACCCAGCACCATGGCCCCGGTCGTCATCAGGATCGGCCGCAGCCGCATTGCTGACGCCTCGATCACCGCGCTGAGCCGGTTCTGGCCGTCCTGCTGGAGGCGATTGGCGAATTCAACGATCAGGATGCCGTGTTTGGATATCAGCCCGATCAACGCCACGAGCCCGATCTGACTGTAAACGTTGAGTGATCCGCCGGTGAGCTGCATCGTTCCCAATGCGCCTGCCATGGCCAGCGGCACGCTGAGCATGATGATCAGCGGATCGACAAAGCTCTCGAACTGCGCGGCCAAAAACAGATAGATGAACCCCAGTGCCAGCAGGAAGGTCAGGATCATGGTCTCTGTCGATCTCAGCAGTTCGCGCACATTGCCTTTGTAGTCGATTTGAATGTCCTCGCCTGCCACGTCCCGGACGGTCTGTTCGATAAAAGCGACGCCTTCACCGACGCTGTAGGCGGTGTTCATATTGGCGGAGATCGTCGCCGCCCGCAGCTTGTTGAAGTGGTTGAGCTCCCGCGGCGTTACCGTCTCTGACACATCCACCAGATTGGACAGCTGGATCATCTGCCCCTGATCGTTGCGCACATAGATGGACCGGAGGTGGTCGGGGTTGCGCCGATCAAAGTCCTCGATCTTCAGCACGACGTCATATTGTTTGCTGCCGCGCTTGAAGCGGGTGACCTGGCGGCTGCCCAGCATCGTCTCCAGCGTCCGGCCAACCTCGTCGACGCGCACCCCAAGCGCGGCCGCCTTGTTGCGATTGATCGAGACTTTTAACTCAGGCTTGTTCAGCCGCAGATCCGTATTGAGCGAGGCGAACATCGGGTTGCCGGTCAGCCGGGTCATTACCTCGGTGATAATGGCATTCAACTCCTCATAGGAGTCATTGGTCTGGATCGCCATTTCGATGCTGGACTGCATCGGCGATTGGCCGAACGATCCCGGATTGATCGGGAAAGCCAGAATGCCCGGCACGTTCATCATCTTTGGCGCCAGTTCCGCTTGAATGTCGAACGAGCTACGGTCGCGCTCTTCCCAGGGCAGCAGCGTAATCCAGGTGAAGGACTGGTTGATCGTCGGGCGACCGACGGCCGAGTAGAACTTGTCCTTGATACCGTCCGTTTCGCGCAAGATATCTTCGATCTCCGCAACATTGCGTTCCATATATTCCGGCGTTGCGCCTTCCGGTCCCACGCCGTAGCCGACGAGATAACCCCGGTCCTCTTTCGGAGAAAGTTCTGTGGGCAGGCCAGTGAACAGGAACGCAGCCAGACCGAGGACCGAAAAGGCAAAGCCCATGATCGCAAAGCGCCAGGCGAGCGCACGTGTCAGCGCCGCCTTATAGCCGTTGGTCAGGCGGCTGAGCGCAGAGTTGATCCGGCTGGCCAGGGAGCCTTCGCTGCGGTCCTTGCGGCTGAGCATCTTCGAGCACATCATCGGCGTCAGCGACAGGGCAATGAAGCCGGAGATCAGCACCGCCCCGGCCAGTGTGAGCGCAAACTCCGTGAACAATTTGCCGGTCCGGCCCGGTGAAAAGGCAACGGGTGCAAAGACTGCAACCAGGGTCAGCGTCATGGCGATAACGGCGAATCCGATCTCTTTGCTGCCGTCGAGTGCAGCCTGCATGCGGGATTTGTTCATCTCGATGTGTCGGTAGATGTTTTCCAGCATGACGATGGCATCATCCACGACCAGACCGACTGCCACGACCATGGCCAGCAGGGTCAATGCATTGATGCTGAAGCCGAACATGTAGATGAGGAAGAACGCGCCGATCAGCGAGATGGGAATCGTAACCAGCGGAATGAGTGTGGCCCGCCATGATCCCAGGAACAGGAAGATCACCAGAAGCACCAACAGGAAAGCTTCCGCGACGGTCACGAAGACCGCATTGACCGAGGCCTCGATATAGACCGAGTCATCCACGTCGATCTCGCCTTCGATGCCTTCGGGCAGGCTGGCAATCAGGCTGGGCCAGATGGCGTGGAAACCGTCTGCGACTTCGAGCGGGTTGGCCTTGGATTGCTTGACGATACCCAGTGCTGTGGCAGGGCGTCCGGCGAAGCGCGCGATCTCTCGGTTTTCCTCGGCGCCCAGTTCAACGCGCGCGACATCCTTGATCCGAACAAGATAGCCATCTGCATTCCGCAGAACGATGCTCTCGAACTCTTCTGGTGTCCTCAGGTCGGTCTCGCTGAGAACCGTAAATTCTCGGGAATCGCTCTCGACGCGCCCGGCAGGAATTTCCACATTCTGTTGCCGCAGCGCCTCTTCAACATCAGCGGGCGTTACGCCAAAAGCCGCCAGCCGTTCCCGGTCCAGCCAGATGCGCATGGCATATTTGCGTGGGGCCCAGAACCACGCTTTGGCGACGCCGGGGAGCGTCTGCACCCGGTCCTTAACCAACCTGTCGACAATCTCGGTGACTTCGGTCTGCGAATACTTGTCGCTGAAGAACACCGCCCAGATCATCGCATGGGCATCGGCCTCGGCTTTGGCGACCACCGGCTCGTCGACATCGTCGGGCAGCAGATCACGCGCGCGGGCGACGCGGTCGCGTACATCGGCGGCGGCGCCGTCCTCGTCGCGTTCCAGATTGAACCGCACCGTAATCCAGCTTGCCTCGGCCCGGCTGACAGAGCTGATGTAGTCGATCCCTTCAATGCCTGCCAGTTCCTCTTCCAGCGGGATCGTCACCTGGGATTCGATCACCTTGGCGCTGGCGCCGGGATAGCGGGTTTCGACACTGACAACGGGTACGTCGATATCGGGGTATTCACGCACTTCCAACTGATCATAGGCGATCACGCCCAGCAGCAGCACGACCAGGTTCATCACGGTCGCAAAAACGGGCTTCTTGATGCTGAAGGACGACAGGATCATGACGCGCCGTCCAGCGGATTGCGGATGGTGACCGCAAAACCGTCGCGCAGCTTGAGGTGGCCCGATGTCACAACCACATCTTCGGCGCTGACGCCGTGGACGATCTCGACTTCGCCCGCCCGGCGCATGCCGATCTCTATGGGAGTCTGGGCGGCTTTTCCGTCGACCACACGAAACAGAAAGTGCTCTGCCCCACTGGGGATAACTGCCTGCTCCGGCACCAGGACCGCGCCTGGCTTGGGGGGCAGAATCAGCGATGTTCGGGCGAAAAGTCCCGGTCGCAAAATGCGGTCAGGGTTTCCCGCGCGCGCCAGAACGGCGAGGCTGCGGCCGTTGATGTCGACCTGCGGGTCGATGGCATAAATCTCGGCGTTGAACTGGCGGCCGGGCAGGGCATCCAATTCAAAACTGACCTGCTGGCCGGGGCTTACATCCGCGAGATAGACCTCTGGAATCCGAAAGGCGAGTTTGATCGGATTAACGACATCAAGCGCGACCAGACGGTCACCGGGCTGCACATAATCACCGACCCCGACATCGCGGAGGCCCATGACACCGTCATGTGGCGCCTGAATTCTGGTTTTTTCCAACCGTGCGCGGGCGAGGGCGACGCTGGCCTCGTCCATGCGCAACTTTGCCAGGGCTTCGTCCAGCGAGCGTTCGGAGACAGCGCCACGGCCGACAAGTTCCTGCGCCCGTTCATGGTTGGTCCGGCTCAGGGTCAAGCTGGCTTCGGCCTGTGCGAGTTCGGCTTCATAGATTGAACCGTCCAGAGCGACCAGCAGCTGTCCGGCTTCGACAGGCTGGCCTTCCTTGAACCCGATGGTGGTGACCCGACCGGCCAACTCTGGCCGCAGTACGATCGATTCCTCGGACCGCAATGTGCCGATGGTGGTGATGGTTGGCTGCAGCGCATCGACTCTGACGCGCGCGGCTTCTACGACGACGGTTGGAGGGGCAGGAGCGCTTATGGCCGATCCGTCTTGTCCATCGTCCGACGCCAGCCAATAGGTGCCCCAGGCCATGACGGCCAAGGCGGTCCCTGCCAGGGCATATGTTGTCGCTTTTCGCATGGTGTCTCAAAATTCGGCGTTCACTGGTGAAATCGGGCCAGCGCGGGTTCAGCCAGTCTAAAATCAGCACGTGTGCAGGTTTATAGTCTAAGGACGAGCCCGTCACAAAAAGAAAGGGGGGCCGAAGCCCCCCGATCTCGTCTCCCCGACTTTGGCTTAAAGGTCGAAGCTGATTTCCACGCCCCAGTGACGCCGCACATTCGGCACCCGGAACTCGAACAGGCCGCCGACATTGGTCACCGCCTGTTTGTGGATCTCATTGGTGATGTTCTTGACGAAGAAGTCGATCCGGTACCGGTCTTCCACGTCGCGCCACGTGATATTGGCGTTGAAGATGTGTGACGATTTCCGGAAGTGGTCCAGGAAGTCGCCATTGTATTGGGTCACACCGTCAAGCTCACTCGCATTGGAAACCGAGATCAGCACCTTCGAGTTGTAGTTCCAGTCTGCCCCAAAGGTAATGGACCCTGAATTGCCGACCGGGAACTCGTAATAGAAGCCGGCGTTGAGCGTCCATTTCGGCGTCCGGGGACCAGGTACCAGGTTGGAGTTGTCCGTCGGCACCAGCCAGCCCAGGAATTCGCCGATCTCGTTGAAGACAGGCTCCGGGTCTGCGCAGACTTCCTGGAAGTCGAAGGCTGGCGGCGGCGGGTTGTTCGGATCGGTCCCGGAGAAGCCGTCACCATCCGTACAGAAGTTTTTCTGTTTTGAATCGATGAAGCCCAGAGAGCCAAAGACCGTCAAGCCTTCGACCGGGATCGCCCGGAAGTCGACTTCGATACCCTTATTAGTCACTTCACCGATATTGGCGATAACGGTCTCCTGACCACCAGCGCCTTCAGACGGCCGGATGAAGCCCTGTTGCAGCCCATCCACAATGGTCCAGAAGCCTGTCAGATTGAACTGCAGACGACGGTCAAACCACTCGGTTTTCAGGCCGACTTCATAATTGTCCGCCCGTTCCGGATCATACGGACCGACCGTGGTGGGTGTGGTCGCGCGACCATTAAAACCACCGGACCGGAAACCGCGGCTCCACATGGCATAGGCAAAGGCATCGTCGGTGATCTGGTACGAAACCTTGATCGTGGGGCTGATATTCGTCCAGCTTGCAGGCTCTGGTGAAATCCGATTGTTACAGGAAAGCAACCCGTCGTCGGGGTTTCCGGTGACGACGGGAATACAGCCGCCTTCAACGCCGCCGCTCGCGTCAAAGCCATAGGCCTGCATCACCGGCAGGCGCGGTACAATGGTGCCAGGCGGATTGAACGGTGCCCCCAGTGCGTTGATCATGAACGGAACATTATTGCAGCCAGCTGCGCTGCGTTCGAAGGGAGCCGTCGGATCCCCGGCACCGACACCGCAATGTTCGAAGTCCTTGCGCTGATCGGTGTAGCGAATGCCGGCTGTAAAGGTCAGCTGCTCAGTAATGTGATAGTTGGCGTTCAGGAAGATTGCCCAGGCCCGGTCGTTCTGCTGACTCCAGCCAGCCTGACTGCTCGTCGCCGGATTATAGAACGGTAGACCGCCCATGGGACTTAACAGGTTTGGCTCGAACAGCACACCGTATGACTGCTGTCGCATCACATAGTCAGATTCAAAGTAGTAGGCGCCAACGACGAAGTCGAAGGTCTCTGACAGGTCAGACGCGAACCGGAGTTCATGGGTTGTCTGATAATGTTCCTGGTCGCGTTGCCCGGCGAAGATATCGAGTGTGGTGGTCTCGATCTGGAAGCGGATGCTTTCTGAGACCTCCCGATAATTGCCGACATAGGTGATCGTGCCGACGTCGGGAATGTCATAATCGACACGGCCCGTGATGCCCCAGATGTCGTTGTTTGCAAAATCGCCGCGCTCCTCGGTGTTTCGGAACGTGTAGGCCTGTTCGGCACTCAAGTCACGAATAGGCACACCGCACTGTGCAGCAGCGGCTGCTTCGGCTTCCTCATAGGTTTGACCCAAAATAAGGCCGCTATAAAGTGCCTGGAAGATCACAGCCAGATCGTTTACGCCGGTTGGCGGTGGCGCTTCTGGAAAAATCCCAAACAGCGCCGAGCCGGGTTCTGTCCGGCAGTAATTGTGTGACTGTCCCGGATAGGTGTCGTCTCGGATCCGCGCATATTCACCCCGAATGACAATGTCCAGATTGTCGTTGGGTTGAAAACGGATTGACGGCAGGATTGTCAGGCGTTCGTGTCCGCCGCGTTTTTCGCCGTTGAGGGAGTTGCGCCAATATCCGTCAAAGTTGGTCGACTTGAAAGCCAATCGGCCTGCGACCTTGCCTTCGGCGATCGGTACGTTGACGACGCCCTTGACGTCCAGCCTGCCAAAATCGCCCGCGAGGACGGAGCCGCTGACCCCGAACTCATCCAGGTCGGGTGCGTTGTGCTCAATGGTCACGACACCAGCGGTGCTGTTATGGCCAAATTCCGTGCCCTGCGGGCCACGCAAAACCTGGACCGTGCTGATATCCAGAAAGTCAGACAGCGCTGTGGAAACCCGCGCCTGGTAGATGCCATCGACCAGGACAGCAACAACAGGATCAGCGGCAGATTCAATGTCCGCCGTGCCGAGACCGCGGATATAGAACGATGCGGAGTTCTGGAAGATGCCCACCGGCTCCAGTGACACGTTCGGCGCCAAAGCAGAAATATCGCGCAAATCCTGCGCAAAGGTTCTTTTCAAGGCTTCACCGCTGACCGCCGTCGCTGCAAACGCAGCCGACTGCAGATCCTTTGCACCGCCTTTGGTTTCAACGA
Organism: Alphaproteobacteria bacterium; assembly: GCA_046290575.1. GTDB lineage: Bacteria > Pseudomonadota > Alphaproteobacteria > SMXS01 > SMXS01 > JANQQJ01. The sequence continues at coordinate 225,879 of JBKAGX010000002.1, forward strand.
TGATCGTTTCGAGCTGCACGGCCCCAGAGCGCTCGATCTCTTCTTCATCGATGACTGTAACCGGAGTGGGCGTATCACCCTGTGCTAACGCTGCGCTGCCTGTCAGGGCCACGCCCGATACCGCCAACGCCGCAGCCGATAGCTTCAGCCGCGACACAAGTGTCGAGTGGTCGTCCATTATAGTCTCCCCAATATGTTCCGCGCCAACCCGTTGGATGGCCCGGTCGTCCCCAAGCGCTCTCACAGTCCGGAGTTTTTCCCCTGTTTACTGCGTAAGCGAGTTCAAACGATAAGCGATAAAACTACCCGTTGGAAATGCCTAATTTTTAGTCAGTTTTACTGACCAATTAGGTGCGGCGCACAAAAAAACGGGGGGCCACTGGCCCCCCGCAAGGTTCGTTTCGTTGTCGATCAGGTCTTAGAGATCAAACGAAATTTCGACGCCCCAATGACGCGGATTGTTCCGCTGGGCGAAGTTGAAAAGCCCGGCGACATAGGTGCCGGTGTTGATATAGGTCTCACCGGTGACGTTCTTCCAGAAGAAAGAAACTGCATAGCGACCCTCGATATCCTGCCAAGTGGTCTGCAGGTTCAGCGTATGGGCGCTGGCCCGGATCGCAGTTGCTTCGACACCATCATAGTTAACGACGCCATCTACGGTACCCGGCGGGAAACCTGCGGAAACCAAAGACAGGGAGCTGCGATACAGCCAGTCTGCCGACAATGTCAGATATCCAGAATTCCCGACAGGAAACTCGTAAGAGATATTCAGGTTTGTGGTCCATTCCGGCGCTTGTAGAATTGGCAGGCCGGCATTGCTGAAGGGCTCCAGGAAGTTCCCAGGAGTCACTTCTACAACATCACCGCAGACGTCACGGCCGGGAAGGGCAGGAACGCCCGGACCATTCAGGTCGGCACACCACTCCAGCGTATCGGCATCAAGATAGCCGATCGAGCCCCGAATGGTCAGACCATCGGCGGGAATCGCGGTCATCTCCAACTCGACACCGCGTGAACGGGCGTTGGCCGCATTTTCCGTTACCGTTTCCTGGCCGCCGCCGCCTCCAGAAGCCGGACGGATGATGGTCCGCTGCAGGTCGCTGAACTCGGTCCAGAACAGGGTCAGGTTCAACCGAAGCCGATTGTCGAGGCCGTCCCACTTCACGCCGACCTCGTAGCTGTCCGCGCGTTCTTCATCGAACGGACCTGCGGTTGCCGGGAAGTTGCCACGGCCGTTAAAGCCGCCGGAGCGGTAACCGCGTGCCCAACTGGCATATAGGAACGTGTTATCGTTCATCTCGAAGTTGATGCCAACTTTCGGGCTGACATTGGACCAGTTATTGGTGCCCGGGTTCTGACCAGGGCCATCGCCAATATCTGTATCGCTGTTAAAGGTCAGAGCAGGGCTGTCGAAGCATGTACGGTTGGCACGATCACCAAAGCCGACGCCGCAATGCAGGAAGTCCTTCCCTTCTTCAGTGTAGCGGATGCCGGTGACCAGGGTCACACGGTCGAACACGTTCCAGTTAGCCTGACCAAAGACCGACCACTGATCGTGTGACTGTTCACTGCGGCCAAAGATTCCACCACCTGTGCCGCCGCCGAAGCCGACGATGGCACCCTGGGTATCCTGCTCCAGAACATATTTCTGCTCGAAGTAGTAGAAGCCCACCACGAAATCGACGAAATCAGAGAAGTCTGATGCAAACCGTAACTCATGGCTCGTCTGCCAGTGCCATTGCTGGCGACGGGTCGAGAACAGATCGAACGGCGTAGTGTCGAAGTCATTGTGCACGTCTTCGTAGACGTCACGGTAGTTACCGATATAGGTGATCGTACCGACGTCGACGATGTCATAGTTGATTTCGCCGGTGATGCCGTAAATGTCGAAGTTGGAGCCGAAGCCATTCACATAGTCATGATTGACAACGTAGTCCCGCTTCCGATCCGGCTTGCCATCACCATTGGTATCAACGCGGTCGGTTCCGACGCCAAAGGCGCAGAGTTCGCGAGCGCCTTCAGCACCACCCAGAAGGCTGGCAAGGTTGATAACCGCATCATTGCCGCTCGGATCGATCATATCGACCGGGTCCGTACGGCAGGCATTGTGAGGCGTCGTGGGGTAAGAGTCATCTCGGATTCGAGCAAACTCACCACGGATCACAACGTCCAGATTATCATTCTGGAAGCGGATGCTGGGCAGGATGGTTAGCCGATCATGGCCGCCGGTCTTCGTATCGTCGAAGACATTGTAGTAGTAGCCGTCCAGGTTAGTGGACTTGAAGGCCATCCGGAACGCTGCTGTCCCTTCGACAAGGGGAACGTTGACCGTTCCCTTTACGTCCAGGCGACCATACTGGCCGGCTGTCACCGCGCCTTTGATATTGAATTCGTTGACGTCAGGCGCGTTGTGCCGCAGCAGAACGGCGCCGCCGATGGCGTTACGACCGAACAGCGTGCCCTGTGGGCCACGCAGAATTTCGACAGCTTCGACATCTAGAAAATCGGTCAGGCCGGTCGATGTCCGCGCCATGTAGACGCCGTCGACCAGCACCGCGATGCCCGGATCGGCAGCCGATTCAATGTCGGAGGACCCCGCACCGCGAATGAAGAAGGCGGTTGCGTTCTGGAACGACCCAACGGGCTGCAGAATGACGTTCGGCGCGGCCGAGGTCAGGTCGCGCAGATCCTGCGCAAAGGCCTGTTGCAGCTGCTCACCGCTCACAACCGTCTGCGAAATCGGCGTCGTTTGCACGTCGCCTTCGGTCTTCTGGGCCTGAGTGGTAATGGTTTCGATACCGGTAACCGGCGTGCGGCGGATATCTTCCGCATTGACTTCGCTCACAGCGGTTGGCGCATCTTGCGCAAACGCCATGCTGGCCGAAAGCGCAATGCCAGAGACCGCAAGCGCGGCAGCTGGCTTCCTGAGTGCATCAAGAATTGAGGTTGAAGTGTCCATTGCTCTCCCTCTGGACTAATGGTGCTAACAACGACCGTGGAGGGAAGTGGGCAAACCTATTTGCTGGTTCTTTCTTTCCCGTTTCCCCCTTGCCGATCAACGCCAGCTTTTTGCAGGGGCGGCTTCGAGATTTACTCAAAGTCGCGCGACTATAAGAATCCTCATGAATCGCGTAAAGCGGGATCGCCCCGGCAACCTCACGAAACCGCTAGGTTTCGGCGGTTTCAAGTCGCTTTTCTTCGATGTTGTTGCAGGAATGCTACACTTTAGGGCTGCAGGTCTGTGACTATGCCCTAACTCGGCAGTCCTATTGTCAGGCCGCCATCCACCACCATCTCCGCGCCGGTCACGTAGACGCTTTCATCTGATCCCAGATATACCGCCATGTTTCCGATATCACGTGCTGGCTCCCCCAGGTCTTTCATGGGGATCGTGTTCGCAATGCCCGCCCGCACCGCCGCCGGGTCGTCCGATGCGGCAAACACCGGGTCCAGGATTGGCGTTTCGATAATGCCAGGGTGGATCGAGTTGCAGCGAATGCCGTTACCCGCGTTTTCCAGCGCCACGGTTTTGGTCAGCAGGCGCACGGCGCCCTTGCTTGCATTGTAGGCCGCACCGCCGGGCTGGGACCGAAGCCCGGAGACGGATGACAGGTTGATGATCGAACCGCTTGGCCCATCCGGATTGTTCTTCATGGCGCGTACGCCGTGTTTGCAGCCCAGAAAGACGCCGTTGACATTGATATCGATGACCCGCTGAAACATCTCAAGCGGCATTTCGTCGACCGGGCTGACGGCAAACACGCCTGCATTGTTGACCAGCACGTCCAGACGGCCATGCTGTCCAATGACTTTGGCGATCACCGCTTCCCATTCCTGTTCGCTGACCACATCCTGATGGATGTAGGACGCGCCGAGCTGCCTGGCGGTTTCCGTTGCCAGTTCGTGCTGGACGTCTGAAATGATCACCGTCGCGCCTTCTTCGACGAAGCGCTGCGCCGTGCCCGCTCCCAGGCCTGAGGCGCCGCCCGTGATCAACGCGATTTTTCCGTCCAGTCGTCCCATGGCATCTCTCTCCCGTTCAGGTGGGTTTCCCAAATGTCTTGACGTCTTGCGGTGGGCTGCTGAGACTCTGCCGCGCACTGCAGGAGGCCAAAGGTTAGCGACCATGACGAGCAGACTGATCAGGGTCAAGGTCAAGCCGGGCCTTGAAGGCGAATTCGAGGCTCATATGGCGGCCTTTATCGAAAACGTCGAAGCCAACGAGCCCGATCCCAAGACGTTTGAGGTTCGCCGCCTTCGCGAAGAGCCGGGTGCCTATATCATTTTTCAGGTATTCGCAGATGATGCCGCCTATGACCGCTACGCCAATTCAGACTATCACATCGCCGCATCGCCAAAGGGGCTAGCGATGCTGGACGGGGACCCGATCAGCGAGTTTCTCGACGACATTGATGGCTAGACACATCGTGGCTGAAGTTGACAAGCTCATGACCATCGCGTAACTGCGTCTCGTTACTGGGGTGCTCCCTACCGGGGCTGAGATCACACCCAAGAACCTGATCCGGATAATGCCGGCGTAGGGAGACTGTCTGATGAAGACACCCAAATCCGTTCTTATTGGCTTCGCGCTTGCCGCGCCGCTTTTCATGGGAAAACCCGTTCAGGCAGAGAATGGGCAAGCCGAGGCCAAAGTCTGGGACGATGTGATCGTTACGGCGCGGGGCCGCGCGGAAGCGTCCCAGTCGGTGCCCGATACGGTCAACAGCTATTCCGGGCTGCAGATAGACCAGCGCGCGGCGCGTCTGATAGATGATTTGATCGACCTGACGCCGGGCGTCTTTATGGTCAATGATCAGGATCCGGGCACCAACCTCATTACCATACGCGGGGTTTCGACCAACCGTCAGCAGGTGGCATCGATTGCCTATGTCATTGATGGTGTGCTGCTGGGCGATACGGAGTTCTTCACCGGACGCCTGTTTGATGTTGAACGCGTCGAAATTCTGAAAGGACCGCAAGGCGCGCTCTATGGCCGCAGCGCGATCGGTGGCGTGTTCAGTGTCACCACCCGAGCCCCGACAAAGGAATTAGAGGGCTATGCCAGGCTGGGTTATGGCAACGGCGACAGCTGGGAAGCCGAGGCTGCAATCGGCGGGCCGATCATAGAGGACAAGCTATTGTTCCGGGTTTCGGCGCTGGCGTCCGAGACCAGTGGTTTCATCTTCAATACGTTCCTTGGCAAGAAGGTCGATGGCTACGAAAGCAACAATCTGCGCGCGCGGATCATCGCGCTGCCCAGCGATAATCTCTCCATCGATTTTCGGTTCAACTATATGGACGAGGAAGGCGGTGCCGCGTTTGTGTCTTCAAACGACATTACCGGGCTGGCCGGGGGGCGCCTGGCCGGCGACGTATTGACCGACCCGTTCGGCGACTTCGAAGGCATGGCCAACCGCGACTGGATCAACGCCTCGGTCAAGATCGACTGGACGCTGGGGGATGGCGGCGTGTTGACGGCGATCAGCGCCTATGACAATTACGACAAGTTCTTCATCGAAGAGCTGGATTTTCGCAACGACACCCCAATCACCTTCTTTGGCGTGCCGTCCTTCCCGAACGGTATTCAGCCGATTGCGCAGCCGATCGGGTTGGAAGTTTTCACGCAGGAGCTGCGCTATACCTCATCGTCTGACCAACGGCTGCGCTGGATTTTCGGGCTGTTCTACCAGGACGTTTCGCGTGATCGAACCGATGATTTCGGGCCGCTGTTGTTTGGCGCTGAAGCGCCGTTGATCGCAACAGACTCCAAGGTTTTCGCGGTTTTCGGTCAGGTCAGCTACGATATCACCGATGCGCTCGAACTTACCCTTGCGCTGCGTTATGACCGGGACAAGCGCGAGGAACTGACCACCGGCGTCACGACTGGCGCCGTCTTCGGCGATCGAAGCGCGGCGTTTGACAAGGTGCAGCCTAAAGTCTCAGTGGCGTGGCAGGCGACGCAAGATGCGTTGATTTATGCGACCTTTGCACAAGGCTTCAAGGCGGGTGGCTTCAATGTGCCACCGGGCGCGCTGGATACGCACTCGGCCATTTTTCCATCCGAAACAACCATGGCGGTCGAGATCGGTGCCAAGACCAGCTGGTTGGAGGACCGGCTGATCGCCAATATGGCATTGTTCTATACGGACTATGAAAATTTCCAGAACACCATCTTCGTCAATGGCAACAACACGGTCTTCAGCGTCGATAATGTCGAGGTGAAGGGCGTCGAGCTATCCTTGCTGGGGCGGCTGACCGAAGGCTTCAGTGTCGAAGCAGCCTTTGCCTATACGGACTCGCAGATTAAAACTTACAGCGCACCGGACCCGCTGGGATCGGGAGCGTTTATTGACTATTCCGGCAATCAGACGCCGCATTCGCCCAAATACAAGCTGAACCTGGCGGCTCAATATGAGACCGAAATTGGCAATGGCGCGGCGCTCTTCATGCGGGTCGACTATCTGCATGTCGGGCGGGTGAATTACGAGTTCGACAATGTGTTGTTTTCGCCGTCCCACGGATGGGTCAATGCGCGCGTCGCCTTGACGTTCGGCAATGTTGAGCTGGCGCTCTGGGCGAAGAACCTGACCAATGAGCGTTGGGCGATATCGGCGTTCGGGCAGGGTCAGATTGCATTGCTGGCATTCCTGGGGCCTGATGGACCCTTCGATAGCTTTACAATCAACAAGGGCCGCCAATGGGGCGGCACGATTACGGCCCGGTTTTAGTCATGGCGACATTTACCGAACAGGTCTGGGAACGGGCGGCGGCCCTCCGTCGGCAGATCATCGACCTGCCGTTTAATCAGGCGCTTCTGGCGGGCACGCTCCCGCAGGACAAATTCCAGTTCTATATGCTGCAGGACAGCCTTTATCTGGAGGGCTATTCGCGCGTGTTATCGCTGGCCTCCGCGAGGGCGCCGGATACGGATATGATGCTGGAGTTCTCACAAGCCGCCCAGGTTGCGCTGGTGGTTGAACGGTCGTTGCATGAAGGGTTCTTTGAACAATTCAATGTGCCGCAAACTGTGATCAATGCGGCAGAGCCGTCGCCCACCTGCCTGAACTATGTGAATTTTCTGCTGACGACAGGCCATAGTGCCAGCCATGAGGAAACCGTGGCCGCGATTCTGCCCTGCTTCTGGGTTTATTGGGAGGTCGGTCAGTACATTCACGCCCGCGCCGCTGACGACAATCCGTATCGTGCCTGGATCGACACCTATGCGGGTGACGACTTCGCTGACAGCGTCAAACGTCAGATTGCGATCACCGACCAGTTGGCCGCTGACGCCTCACCGGCCCGGCAAGAGGCAATGGCCCGCGCCTTCATGCGCTGCACCCAGTTTGAGTGGATGTTCTGGGACAGCGCCTACCGGCAGGAATCGTGGCCGGTTTAGCCTATGCCAATCCTTCTGGTTGTAGGTCAAGGGTGTCGTCCCTGAAATTAACGAGATTAATGCTCGATAAAGTTGTATAGTCTCCTCATTTGTTAGAGGGGCTATCATAATGAAACTTCTATCTTGGATAGCAGCGCCGTGTCTTGCGCTTATACTAATGGGTTGCGAAAATCCGATCGTCTATACGAGAGCACATCCTGTTCATCTTCATTCCAAGGTGCCCGAGCGGAACGAAGGCGTATTGTACTACCTACCGATGCAGCGGATTGAGGTGACGCTCACAAGAGCGCCGGTCAAGGACGCTAAGGAGGTTCGGGAAAAAGCCGAAGCGGCTCTCAAGACGGCAGATGACGCGCTCAAGCAAGCGAAGGAGGCCCTCAAGAAAAAAGAAGGGATACTGAAAGCCGTAAACGCCGATCCAAAAGCCACCGATAAGCAGAAAGACCTTGCGCTAGAGGCTGTTGAGGCTGCCAAGAACGCGGTGACCGGTGCTGAAGCAGGCAAGAGAGAAGCCGAGGCAGCTGCGACTGCCCTGATTGGTCAATGGGTAGTTCCCGCAGATGATGGGAAGCTGCCGCGCAAACTTTTTGCCGACAAGGTCGTTATCAAAGCGTTGTCACCGGAGCCGGATACGACATGTCCCTTGCTTGCTCAAATCAGCCACGATCAACGTCGGGACGACCAATTCAAGATGACGACTACAGCGACTGGGCTTTTGAGTTCAGCGGATGCCACGCTTGATGACCGAACAGACGACATTCTTGTAGAGATGGGCCGGCTGGTTGGGGCAGCAGTTTTGGGTTTTCCAAGTCCCGTGCCGGCTGGCATGGAAGTCATGATTGCACCGCCGGGAGATATAGCGTTAGACAACGTAAAGGTCTGTGGTGTTACTGCGAAACGAAGCGTGTTCGAACGGTACTGTGGCCGGGTGTTGGGCCGCTCAATGACCTACAAGTTCCTCTTCGATCCTTCAGCTGGGGCGGACGATAATGTTGGCGAAAACGCGTTCTGTCGTGGCGTTGACGGCGCGCTTTCGGGGGCAGGTGACGGTTCGTTGGATGGTGGCATTACGGGAGATAAGCGGACCGATATGGCGCTGTGCGTAGCGTTGCAATACGACCTTGAAACCACGCCACTGGTTGGAAAAATCAAAGATCCGGGAGATTTTAGATCAAGAGGGCGGCGGATGCGTCAGTGCCCCCATCTTGCACGATCTGAAGGGTCACCATCTGATCGTGCGGGAATTGAGGGCCTGGTATATCCCCGGCCCATTCCTTATCAGTTTACCCTTCGAGACGAATTTGGCGCCCCACTTCAGTCGATGGTCCATATGTTACCGAACGACGGCCCTCTGTCGGTGGTGCCGCTCAGGTCGGCTGCTTTTGTGGAAACCAAGCACGCGGTTGCCTTCGAGAATGGACTGCTGACCAGCTATGACACGACGCGACCCAGCGAGACTCTAGCCGTAATCGGTCTCCCACTGAGAATCGTGTCTGGCGTTTTGGAGGCCCCTGCGACAATCATCAAGCTACGCGTCGACTACTCCTCCCAACAGGAGGCGTTGATCAACGCGCAACGCGCGGTGATAGAAGCACAGGAGAAGCTTGACGATGCGCAAGCGGTTCCTGTGAATTAAACCACTCCTTGCGTTTACTTTCGCCAGAACCGGATCGCGTAGTAGAGCGAGATCACCATGAAGTTGGCGGATGCCAGGGTGAACGATATGGCGCTTATGAACCTGAGACTTTGCTCGCCGCGAATCTCGGGTGGGTTGGGTGCGATGGCGACCACATAGAGGATGACGACCAGAACAACCGCCACCACGTTCGCGATTGCCAGTCTTTTGAAAAAGCGCCTGCTGTGTTCGTCCTTGAGAATGATGCGATCTCCTGACGCGCCAGCTTAGCGTCATCGCCCGCCCCGGCAAACGGTGCGTTGCTCGACATTGACAGTCACGCCTGCTTTAATTGCCGCCACAGATTTTCCGTTTGGGGAGAGATTTCATGAGCTACGACATCAAGATTGTCGGCGGCACGATTGTCGACGGCACCGGCAGCCCCGGCTATCAGGGCGATGTGGGTATCAAGAACGGCCAGGTCGTCGCGCTTGGCGACGCGCCCGAGGCTGCAGATAAGACAATCGACGCCAGCGGGCGGGTCGTCTGCCCCGGCTTCGTCGACATTCACACCCATTATGACGCGCAGATCATGTGGGACCGCATGATGACGATCTCACCCTGGCACGGGGTGACCACCACCGTAATCGGCAATTGCGGCTTCGGTGTCGCGCCGACGCGGCCGGAACACCGCCGGCTGATCCTGCGCACGCTGGAAAATGTCGAGGGCATGTCGCTCGATGCGCTTGAAGCCGGCCTCGGCAGCGACTGGCCGTTCGAGACCTTCCCGGAATATCTGGACGCCATCGAAGAGCGTGGCTCTGCGATCAATCTTGGTGTGTTGATCGGCCATACCCCCTTGCGGATGTACGTGATGGGCGAGGAGTCGGTTGAGCGTTCGGCGACCGATGACGAGGTCGCGCAGATGAGGGCAATCGTCCATGATGCGCTGGAGGCGGGTGCGGTCGGGTTTGCGACATCCAAGGCGCTCACGCATTTGGGCTATGACGGCAAGCCGGTGCCCAGCCGTCTCGCCGACATCGAAGAGATTTATGAATTGGCGGCGCCGCTGGGCGAGGTGGGTGGCATGATGCAGGCCAATATCGGGCCGGAGTTCTACCTCAAGGAACTGGGCAAGATCGCCAAGGACAACAACACGACGGTGAGTTGGACGGCACTGCTGGCGGGGCTGTTCGGCCCCGGCGGTCATCGCAAGCAGCTCGACCGTACCGCAGAGATGGTCGAGAACGGCGTCAATGTCATTCCGCAGGTGGCCTGCCGCCCGCTTAATTTCGAATTCCAGTGGGAAACGCCCTTCCCGTTCGAGCCGATGCCGCTCGTCGGTGACCTCGGTGGTGTATCGCGCGAGGAACGGCTCGCGGCCTATGCCGACCCGGAATGGCGCCAGCAATTTACCGAGAGCCTGTTGCCTGTGTTCCAGGGGTGGTGGGATCGCACGGTCATTGCCGACTACGAGCCGGACCGCAGCCTTGAAGAACGGAAGCTTGCCGACATCGCGGCAGAGCGCGGCGTCGATCCGGTCGATCTGGCGCTCGACATGGCGGTGGAAACAGATATGAAGGCGCGTTTCCGGCTCTCTGTCCTTAACATCGACGAGGACGAGATCAGCGATCTCTTGAATGACCCCAACACGGTGCTTGGCCTGTCTGATGCCGGCGCCCATGCCAGCCAGCTTTGCGACGCGTGCTTCTCGACCCATCTGTTGGGTCACTGGAGCCGCGAAAAGGGTGTGCTGTCGCTGGAGCAGGCGGTGCGGACATTGACGTCCCGGCCTGCTGAAGTGTTCGGCATAAAGGATCGCGGCCGCCTGGCTGTCGGCATGCCCGCCGATGTCGTTGTGTTCGACCCAGAAACGGTGGGTGCGGGGCCGCTGCAACGGGTTTACGACCTTCCCGGCGATGCAGACCGGCTGAAGTCGGAAGCCACCGGCATTGAAGCCGTCATCGTCAATGGCACGCTGTTGCGCGAAGGCGGTGTCGATCAGGTTGACCCTGAAGGCGATCTGCCGGGCCGGCTGCTGCGTCATGGCGCGGCGGCCCCCATCGAACAACTCGCTGCGGAGTAAACCTATGCGGTCATGGGTGTTGAACGCGCCGGGCATCGAAAACCTGGCGCTCACGGAAACCGATACGCCGACGCCTGGTCCTGGCGAGGTGCGCTTGCGCATGACGGCTGCTTGCGTGAACTTCCGCGACACTGTCATTGCGGCCACCGGTAATGGCGGCGAACTGCCGCTGGTGCCGCTGTCGGACGGGGCAGGGGTTATCGACGCGGTGGGCGATGGTGTCACCCGTGTGGCCGTGGGCGACCGCGTCACGCCATTGTTCTTTCCCACGTGGCAGGGCGGCCGCTTTACCGGCGAACACGGGGCGGCGGCGCTGGGCGGCGGACAGGATGGCGTGCTGCGCGAACAGATGGTGATCAGCGCGGAAAGCGTCGTGAAAATTCCCGACTATATGTCCGATACCGAAGCGGCGACCTTGCCCTGTGCCGGGCTGACCGCATGGCACACGCTGGTTGACGCTGCCGGCATCAAGCCGGGCGATATTGTTGTCGCCCAAGGCACCGGCGGTGTGTCGATCTATGCGCTGCAATTCGCCAAGATGGCCGGCGCACAGGTGATCATCACCTCCTCGTCTGATGAGAAACTTGCCAAAGCGCGCCAGATGGGCGCCGACCACACGATCAACTACAAAGACAATCCGGAGTGGAGCAAAGAGGTGCTCGACATCACCGGGGGCCGGGGCGCCGAGATCGTGGTCGAGGTCGGCGGGGCGGACACCATTGCCCAGTCGCTGGAAGCTGTCGCGGTCGCCGGGTTCGTCGGTGTGATCGGTATTCTGTCGGGGCTGGAATCCGAACTGTCGGTGATGTCGATCCTCGGCAAGGGCGTGCGCGTCCAGGGCATTTACGTCGGCAGCCGCCAGATGCATGAAGACATGGTTCGCGCGATGACCGCCGCCAGCATGCAGCCGGTGATTTCGGACAGCGTTAGTTTTGAGAATGCGCCGGAAGCCTACCGCCTGATGCAGGCGCAAGGACACTTCGGCAAGATCGTGATTGACTATGCCGCCTGAGCACCTGCGCTAGGCCTTTCTGTGCACAATGTTGTCGCCATAGCGTTCGGTCTGGTGCTGCTGGCAACGCCGGCCTTGGCCGACGAACCGGCCGGCTGGCCCTATTATGGCGGCGATCAGGCGGGGACGCGCTATTCGACTGCAGACCAGATCACACCGGACAATGTCGATGATCTGGACGTCGCCTGGATCTATCACACCGGCGAGATTGAACGGCGTGGCGCCGAGCTGGTCGAGCGCAGTTCCAGCCAGATGACGCCGGTGATCGTTGGCGATCACCTGATCATCTGCACGCCGTTCAACCGCATTGTCGCGCTTGACCCGGCGACCGGCGAAGAGCGCTGGGTGTTCGATCCCGAAATCGACCTGACGCTGCAATTGCCGCATTTCAACTGCCGCGGGGTTACCCAATGGACGGACCCGGATGCACCCGGCGACGCGCTGTGCGCGCACCGCATCCTCTTCGGCACCAATGATGCCCGCATGATGGCGATCGATGCGCGCAACGGCAAACGTTGCACCGGCTTTGGCAAGAATGGCGAGGTACACATCCCGCAGGCGGTCGCCTCGATCATGACCGGGGAATGGCGGGTCACGTCGGCGCCGGTGATCGCCGGTGGCAATGTCATCACGGGGATTATCATTCTCGATAATCTGCGCGCCGATGCGCCGCGCGGCACGGTCCATGCCTTTGATGTGCGCACGGGTGCCCTGTCCTGGACGTTCGATCCGATCCCGCGCGACCCTGCGGACCCGGCCTATCACACCTGGCAGGACGGCAGCGCCGAAACCTCTGGCGCCGCCAATGTCTGGTCGACCATGGTTGCCGATGTTGAACGCGACCTGGTCTTTCTGCCCACCTCCAGCGCCGCGCCCGATCATTGGGGTGGCGAGCGCAAGGGCGACAACCGCTATTCCAGCTCGCTGGTGGCGCTCAAAGCTTCAACGGGTGAAATGGTCTGGCACTACCAGCTCGTCCATCACGACATCTGGGATTATGACGTCTCGTCACCACCGATGCTGGTCGATCTGGAGAAGGACGGGCGCGTCATCCCCGCCGTGGTCCAGAACACCAAACAGGGTTTTGTGTTTGTTTTTGACCGGGAAACGGGCGAGCCGGTCTTCCCCATCGAGGAACGCCCGGTGCCGCAGTTCAAACTCGAGGGCGAGTGGCTCTCACCCACACAGCCCTTTCCGCAGGAGTCGCTGCAGCTGGTCAACAACGACCTCAAACCCGAAGACGCCTGGGGGCTGACCTTCTGGGACCGCAACAAATGCCGCGAGAAGATCGAAAAGGTCCGCAATGACGGCATGTATACCGCGCCCGATGTGGGGGAGGGGACGCTGCTGGTGCCCGGCCATGCGGGCGGCGCCAATTGGGGCGGCCCGGCGTGGGACCCGGCCCGGCAGTGGATGGTGATCAACCTCAACACGGTCGCACAGATCATCCGCCTGGTGCCACGCGAAGACGCGGGCAGCGGCTTTGCCGTCAAGGTGCTGGAGTCAGGCGCGGTGCGCTCCGAACAGGCGGGCACACCCTATGCGGTGGATGCGGAATGGTTGCTGTCACCCTTTGGCGTACCGTGCAGCCCGCCGCCCTGGGGCGAACTGGTGGCGGTAGATCTGGCGGCGGGTGAGGTCGTCTGGCGGTCGCCGCTGGGGTCGATCGAGAACGAAGCGCCGATCCCGCTGCCCTTCGCCTGGAATTTGGGCCAGCCCAATATCGGCGGCCCGGTGATAACGGCAGGCGGGGTGGTGTTCGTCGGCGCCACCCGGGATTTGATTTTCCGCGCCTATGAGCTCGCCACCGGCAAGGAGCTCTGGCGCCACCAGCTCGACGCCGGCATCGCCGCCACGCCCATGACCTATCAGGCCGACGGCCGACAATTCGTCGTCCAGGTTACCGGCCACCACCTGTTCTTCGGCTCCCCCGCCGGAGACGCCGTGGTGGCGTTTGGGTTGCTACAGGAAGACTAATTGGCAGGATCTTGTTTCTTGAAGCTCGAGTGTGGCAGGATCAATCCATGATTGTATCGTGGGGGCTGCATTGGCTGAAATTACAAGACCTTTAGTATCTTTTGCTTTTGTAAAAGAGGAATTCGACCGAACCGGGGATATAATCCAGGGAGTGGTGCCACTGTTTGCACCCATTATTAAGGCCCATAGGCGAGACACGTTCAATCCCGAAGTTTTTTGCGAAGAAGTAGACAAAACTTACGGGATAAAAATGCACCCATATGTGGCGGAAGACTGGGCACCACGATTGGTCGCCGCCGGGTTGCTTTATGAGATTAGGAACAGTGACGACAAGATTGTCCGGTATATCAATGGTGACCCGGATATTCCTGATGTTGCTGATAGTGAACGCGAAATTGAAAATTTACTGTCGGAGATGGAAACGTTTGTGCGTGCTGGAATATCGCAGGAAGTAGAAATAGGCGGCTTTGATATAAAGGCAGAAATATTCAACCGAATTAAAACGATGGTTTTTCATAGTAATTTTTCTGGCGTTGATGTTTCTAGTACTAATACAACCACCCTGAATTTGAAGTCGACTGTTGAAAAGGAGAAATCCATTTCTAATGTTGTCGCTACAAAAGAGGATAGGGTGGGCTTTTATTGTGCAAAATTCGCTGCTGAACTCAAGGATAGGGACAGCGAGAGATTTGAAGTCTTCATGAGAGCTGCGACTGGTGCTCTGGTAACCGAGGTAGTCTTAAGCCTAAAGGTGCCGCCAGAAAAAGGTCAGAGAGCTGAAGGGCTTACAGTATTTTTGGACTCACCTATAGTTATTGATTTGCTCCGGCTCGGAGAGGCCAAGGAGTGCGAGTACGCTCAAGAACTAATCGCCGAGCTAGTCTCTATTGGTGCATCGCTAGCTACATTTCAGGTCAACGTTGAGGAAGTGAGAGGTGTACTAGTTGGGGTGCTAAGCGCCCGCGAGCGTGGCGATGTGGTCGGCCGGGGTATCGGTCGCAGATTATCATCGGACAGTATGGCTGTAGCAAGGCTAAGGGCAACCATCCAAAGCCTGGCGGACAAGGTTGCTGACCTCGGAATTTGCATTGTGAACTTTGATGAAGAGCACAGCGATCTCTACAAACATTTCGAAGTGGCTAGAGAGGATGATTTGTTTGCACAGATTAGGCCTTTTGGTCACAGTTCCATTGGTTCACGGACTACTGACGCGAGGGCGCTTGCCAATATAATTCGGCTGACTGCGGCGGCACAAAAGAGTCCCAGCATATTGAAGGCTTCATCTGTTTTTTTAACAAAGAATGCCCCTTTGGCCGCAAAGGGAATGGAAATTTGTCGAAGAGAGCAGATCATTAGCGAAGGTCAGGCGCCTCCCATTCTCTCGGATCGCTTTATGGCCGGTGTTGTCTGGGTTGCTAAAGGGGGGGTTGGCTCCGATGTCCCGGCAAGTCGAATGATGGCCGCATGCGCTGCTGCGATGGCTCCAAGGGCAGATGTCATATCGCGTATGGTAAAAGTCTTGAATTCCATAGGGGAAAGAGAGGCCGAGGAGTTCGAGGCATTAATGACCGACGAGCGATGTGCAAACTATTTGGCCGAATTGTCGTTGGGTGGAACTAGGATCATCAATGAGGATAACGCTGTTGAGATTCTTGAGGAAATTCGAGCAGAGACTGCATATGCGACGACGATACAGAAGGATCTAGAGAAGGCTGAGGCACTAGCCGCTCAACAAGGTAGGTTTGAGAAGATAATTGAGCAACGCGACGCTCAATTTGCTGAGAGCCAGAAAGCGATACGTGAGACAATTTCTGTCGCTGACCAAGCAAAACGAGAATTAGAAAAAGAACAGGAGCAGCGACATGAAATAGAGGTAAAATCTCTTCTAGTTGATGTTCGGTTTGTACGGCTCGTCGGCCGTATTATTGCCTTTATATACTACCTATCTATCTCGGTCGTAATTGCCGTTATTCACTTTTTCGCATCTGGTCTTGCAAATGGGGCTTCGCCGAGTGCAAATGAAATTATTGCCTATGTGTTTTTGATTGCGGTTGCACTTGCGATTGGAGTGTTGCTCTTCAATAGAGTGCCAGATTTCTTTCTTGCCAGATGGATTCCCAAGGTTCAGGAAAAAATTCTTCGAAGGCGTCTACGGAAAAAGGGAGGCGAAAGTTTACTGGATTTCTATCTTGTGGACTACGCAAAGGGCACAGTGTCTGACAAATAAAGTACTCCCAAATATGTTCGGGCGGAGCCGGAGAAACATAACTACGTTTAGGTAAGCGACTACGACGGAAAACACCCGGCGCGGCTTCGCTTGATCCGCGCGATGCGGTCGTTGGCGTAGTTGGCGATGGTGGGGTCGGAAACCTCGCTCGGGTGCCGCGCGGTGTGGCTCATGCGTCCCTTTCCCGCCGCAATCGCACCTGTCTGAACGCCAGTGCCGCCAGATAGGACAGCGCGGCAGCCCCCGCGCCTGTTACCAGCGCCTCCATGAAGAACGGGCCGAACTGACCAGGGTGCATGAAATAATCCACAAGTGCGGTTGCGGCGCCCAGGATCAGCGCGACCATCCAGGGCTTGCTGGCGCGCCACAGGAACAAAATGGCGCTGGCGGCGGTACCTGCAATCAGCCCGGTCTGCGACGCGATGATCCAGTGGCTAAGCGTGATGGCGAACAGATTGCCCTGCACCATGGTGATCAGGCACGCCGCGCCGGATTCGGTGACGTTCTCCAGAACATTTGCCCAAACGCGTTTCGCTGTCGCGCGTACCATATTGACGGTCCTTTCCGCTGCGTCTCGTCCACAGACGGGGGCACCGAACACCAGCGGGTGCCGGTGCGCAAGCGAATTGGCGCTGAGTCAGCGTGATCTCGCTGGATTGTGTTGTCGGCGTGAAGCCGGTGGGTAGGCAGTGTTGACCCGGGAAATGGTGCTAGAGTGGTCAAATGACCATGGCCTGTAAGGAACTGCTATGACCGACCTCACCGCCGAGAAGTACATCTCGCTCACCACCTTCACGAAAGACGGGCGGCCGAAGCCGACGCCGGTGTGGTTCGCGCCGGTGGACGGGAAACTGAACATCGTCACGGATGAAAGTACCTGGAAGGTCAAGCGGTTGCGCAACACGCCAAACGTTGAGGTCACGCCCTGCAATGCGTCGGGCAAGGTGGCGGAGGGCGCGGTGTCCCGCTCCGGCACGGCAGAACTGGTGCCCGCGTCCGACCCACGGTTCCCGGCCATCGATAACGCGATTCAGGCCAAATACGGGCTCATGGCCAAGCTCTTCCGCTGGTTCGGCAAGCTGCGGGGGAACCAGCAGACCGGGATATTGGTGACTTTGGACACGGACGGGCCTCAGTCCTCCGGGTAAATCCCCAGTGCGATTTTGCCGATATACTCGCGGGCCTCGGTCGGGGAATAGGGCTGCATGAAGGGGCCTGCACGCACGTCGCGGTACAGCCGCGACAGCGGGTGTTTGCCCATGAACGCGCCACCGCCCACCACGCTCATCGCCTGATCGACGATCGAAATCGCATTGCGGTTCACCACCCACTTCATGCTCTGGTGGTTCTTCAAAAGCTGGTGGCCCGCTTCAAGGGTCAGCGCGTCGCCTTGATGCGCCGCCATGAACTCATCGGCATAGCGCCCGGTCTGCGCCAGCATCGCCTGGGCGGCGGCCAGCGCGATCTCCATCTCGCCGATGGTGTGCTGAATGCCGGGCCGGTCGGCATTGCGGGGCTTGTCCTTCTTGGCCTGCTTCGAGGCAGCGGACAATGCCAGCTCATGGGCGTGTTCGGCGATCCCGAGGAAGACACCCAGCAGCGGCATGTTGGCGACGTTCCGGTTCATCAGCACGGCGGTGCTCCAGATGCCCCAGGGGCCCATCGGGCGCACCACGGGGGCGGGCACTTTGACGCCCTTGAACTTCACGGCCTGACTGCCTGAGGCGCGCATGCCCATGGCGTCCCAGTCGTCCTGCGGTTCGATGCCCGGCGTGTCGAGTGGCAGCATGACCGACCCGATCAGGTCGCCGCCGTCTTCGGCTTCGCCGGGCAGCCTTAGGTTCATCGCCAGATGGGTCGCGATGGGGGACCCGGTGACGAAGATTTTCAGCCCGTTGATTTCCCAGCCATCGCCTGTGCGGGTCGCTTCGGTAAAGGGGTGCAGATTATCCGTGCCCGGTTCGGTGGCCGTGGCGCAGATAACCATCTCGCCTGAAGCAATCTGGCGCAGCTGCCTCTCCAGAGCACCCGCGACGGCTTCATTACCGGAGGCCCGCGCCCCCTGATAGCCCAGCGCCAGGCCCCGGCTGACGGCCAGATGCATGTTCATGGTAATCGCGACCGACGCGTCGCCGCGCCCCAGCCGTGTCATCCCCGCCATCCAGTCATGGATCGACGTCAGGCCAAAGCCGCCCAGCCTTTCCGGCAGGAAGGCGGTGGTGACGCCGGCGGCCAGAAGGTCCACAAAGTTATCCCGGTTCATAGCCCCAGCGCGGTCCGCTGCGTCCGCCCGTTCGCGCAGAGGCTCGATCACGCTGTCAGCTGCGGCAACGAACCTGCCGCCGGCCTCGGTGATGGGCGTCAGTTTATAGGTCATGGGGAGGCGTCATTGGCAGGCCTATTGCCCATTTACGGAAAAAACCAGCAGCACATTGCCGGCCTCGCGGCCGCCATAAAGGTAGCCGGAATTCACCAGTAATTTCCCGTTCGCGATCACGGGTCCGTCGGATTCGATGGTGCCGCCCTGCGCGGTTTCGCCGTTGACGGTGACATATTTCCGTACCGTGTCGAACTCCCAGATGACAGAGCCATCAGTGGAATTGTAAGCGCGCAGGATGCCATCGAACCCGCCCGCAAAGACCACGCCCGGCATGGCGGTGACGGCGGCGGACAGGCCGGGGTCGCAGGCCGGTTTTCGCTCTTCCGGGCATTGGTTGGGGGCAGGGGTGTACCAAAGGATATCGCCCGTCGCGGCGTCCAAGGCATTAAGTCCGGGTTTCCGTTCGCCTTCCCACTTGCCGTAAAAGTCTGTGTCCGCATTGGGCGCATAGACCACCCCGTCATGTGCCGCCATGCCCCAATGCACGCCGCCCGCGAAACCACCCAGGCCGGTTCGGGTGCTCCAGAGATGTGCGCCGGTTTCCGGGTCGATGCCGTGGACAAAACCGGACTTCTGGCCGGCGAGGATGATGTCCCGCTCCTCATCCAGCGGCAGCAGGATGGGGGACGCGCCGAAATCGAAATCCGGGCCATCTTCCTCGGGGCAATTGGCGCGGTCCTCAAGGGTGCAGGCCATGTTCCAGGCATCGCCCTGGGTTGCCTGCCAGTGCCACAGCAGATCGCCGGTTTCCAGATCCATCGCCAGGATCGCGTCGCTGGTGTCCGCCGCCGGCGACGTATAGGCCTCGCCCGTGCCGACATAGAGCCGCCGGCGCTTTTCGTCGATGGTCGGGCTGTTCCAGACCGGTGCGCCCGCCGGTTGGAATTGCGGTGTGCCCTCGCTGTTGGTCTCGCCTGTCAGACGCGGCTGTTCCGTGATCGAATGAGTCTTCCAGATCATTCGGCCGGTCGCCGCATCGAAGGCGGTAACGCCGCCCCGGAAGGTGCAGCATTCATAGCCGGGATCAGCGGCCGAAGCCCATTCGGTGGATGACATTGGCACGTAGAGCCGACCATCATGCAGGGTGGGTGACCCGGTGATGGTGACATTGGGGTGATCTTCCAGACCGACCTGCCAGGTCTGCGCACCATTCGTCGCGTCGAGCTTGTAGACATTGCCTTTGAAGTCGCCGAAATAGAGTGCGGGCGTGCTGCCATCGCTCCAATCGCTGACGGTAATTGCAGAGCGCACTTCAGCATCGGCGGTGAACGTCCAACGAGCACACCCGGTTTCTTCATCAAGCGCATAGACCGTGCCATCCTGGCTGCCGACAAAAACCGCGCCTCCGGCGACGGCCGGCTGCGATCGCGCGCGCGTCGCGTTGGGATAGGCAAATGCCCATTTCAGCGTCAACAGCGGGACGTCGTCGGCGGTGAGCGCTGCTGTTTCTGCGTCGACAAACCGCGTATGGCCAGGGGCGAGGCCCCATCCCGTGAAAGCGCGCGGCGCCTTTGTGTCGAACCAGTCGTCCAAGGGATCGCACCATTGTACAGGAGTGGTGTCATCAACAGCGCCCAATTTCTGGCCGCTGAGAAATTCGGCCAGTGAACGCTTCTGTTCTTCTGAAAGGTCAGACGCCTGCTGCTTCATCACGCCCTCCATCGAGTCCAGGATCGCGCGGGCCGGCATCATCTGAAAGGTCACGACATGGGGTGCTTTATGCACCCCGCCTTCGTGGCAGGTGGCGCAGTACTCTTGGTAGAGTTGGGCGTCATCGCCCCCGGCGTTCGCCAGCAGGTCGATGGCCTTTTGTTCGACGTCTCGTTCAGGCGGCGGCGCAGGAGGGGCCGGTGTCTCACCGCACGCGGTGAGCGCCAATGCAAAGCCAATTGAGAGTTGCTTTAGGTACAAGGGTTACGCCTCCCCAACGGTCCACCTTTGCTGCGAACCTTAACCTCCGTTCGCCTCGAGTGGCCAGACCATAGGTCTGGTTACATCGAGAGGCCGTTCCCGCTCATGGCTCGACATACCGCGCCTTGAGCAGTCTCAGGAGCAGCGCTCGACATGAGCGGACCCTTGGTTCTTGGCGCGCTAAAGCTCGTATTCCAGCAGCTCGCGGGCGACCATCTCGATCTTGTCGGGGCTTGGCAGATAGAGCGCTTCAAGCGTCGGCGATGCCGGCACAGGCGTGTGCGGCGCCGTCACTTTGCGGATCGGCGCATCAAGATCTTCGAAAGCATGCTCGGCGATGATGCTGGAAATTTCCGACGCCATCGAACACATCGGATTGGCCTCATCGACCACTACGACGCGGCCGGTCTTTCTGGCACTTTCCAGAATGGCAGGGCGGTCCAGTGGCGAGGTGCTGCGGATGTCCACCACATCAACCGAATAGTCATCCTCGGCCAGCCGGTCCGCGACTGTGTTACAATGGTTCACCATGTGCGACATGCTGATCAGCGTTAAATCGGTGCCTTCACGAGTTAGCTTCGCCTTGCCGAACTCGATTGTGTAGGGTTCTTCGGGGACTTCGCCTTCCATGCCCAGCAGCATTTTGTGCTCGCAGAAGATGACCGGGTCATCCTCGCGGATCGCCTGAATCATCATGCCCTTGGCGTCATAGGGATTGGATGGGGTCAGCACCTTCAGGCCCGGCACCATTGTCAGCAGCGGATAGATGGCCTGACTATGCTGCGGGCCAGCGCCCATGCCTGCCCCGACTAGGGTCTTGATCACAAGCGGCGTGCGCGCCTTGCCGCCGAACATATAGCGAAATTTGGCGGCCTGGTTGTAGATCTGGTCGAAACAGACGCCAACGAAGTCCGCAAACATCAGCTCGGCAACAGGCCGCAATCCGGTCAGCGCTGCACCGGCGCCCATACCCATGATGGCGGATTCGGTAATCGGCGTATCGATAACACGTTCACGGCCAAACTGGGTGCACAGCCCTGCCGTGACGCCCATAACGCCGCCAGCGGCCTCGCCGCCACCGGCGGAACCACCGGCACCGCCGGCTACGTCTTCACCCATCAGGACGACTTTTTCGTCACGCTCCATTTCCTGCCGGAGTGCCTGATTGATCGCTTCGCGAAATGTAATGACGGGCATCTTTGTTCTCCGGGCTTACTGGTAGTTGACGTAAACGTCTTCGTAGAGGGATTCGGGCGACGGTTCGGGTGCGGCCTTGGCTTCGGTCACCGCTTCTTCGATCAGTGCCAGAATTTCACTATCGATCGAATCCAGCTCTGCATCTTCCAGCAAAGCCGCCTCGGTGACGCGTGACCGGAAGTTCTTCAGGCAATCGAAGTTTTCCCGCAGGTTCTTGGTTTCGTCTTTTTCACGATAGACCTGCGGATCACCCTGGAAGTGTCCCCAGAACCGATAGGCCTTGGCCTCAATGCAGCTTGGGCCGCCGCCGTTGCGGGCCCGTTCGATGGCCTCGCGGGCTGCCTCATGAACGGCGAAGAAGTCAGCGCCATCCACCGTCGTGCCGGGCATGCCATAAGCTTCAGCGCGGGCTTCAATACTGCCGGCGGTCGCATAGCTGGCAGCGGTAAACTCGGCATAGCCGTTGTTCTCGAACATGAAGACAACAGGCAGATTCAGAACGCAGGCCATGTTCATGGCTTCAGCCACAGTGCCCTGGTTGGTTGCGCCATCACCTATAAAGGGGACAGCAACACCGCCGGTCTTCAGGGTTTTGGCCGTCAATGCGGCGCCGATGGCCAGCGGCGGGGCGCCACCAACGATGGCGTTGGCACCCAGCATGCCTTTGTCCAGATCGGCAATGTGCATGGAACCACCCTTGCCGCCGCAAACGCCGGAGGCCTTGCAATAGATCTCTTTCATCATGCCTTTGACATCAACGCCCTTGGCAATGCAATGGCCATGGCCTCGGTGGGTCGAGCCGATGTAATCCCGCTCGTCTTCAAGCTGTTCGCAGATGCCAACGGCAATCGCTTCCTGGCCGGAATAGAGGTGCAGAAATCCCGGCACGCTACCGGACTGGAATTCAACGTTCAGGCGCTCCTCGAATTCGCGGATAGTCCGCATTCGACGGTAGGCGCTCAGCAGTTCTTCGCGGCTCAGCTGCAAGGCAGGTCTCCTCGTTTCGGGTTGGGCCGTTTCGCGGCGCGAACTCTATCGGTTGGTCACGCCGGGAGCAAGGTGAAGCTAAGTCGCTAGTGCCCGCCACTTGGCGAGGTCGTTCTGCCACTCCGGAATAGGTTCGCCGAGCAGGGCCTCTATGTCTTCGACGATACGGATCAACTCAGGGTGAAGTTCCTGCTCAAGAATGTCCACGGGTACAGCGGCCTTGTCGACAAAGTTCCGGAACAGAAGCTTGATGGCGAGGTTCTTGATTGGTGCCGGGGCGTTGCGGCTGGCGTATTTCCACGCCGCCAAGTCCCGCAACCGAAGCTGTTTTACCCAGGGTTTCGGTTGGCCGACTCTGTCACCAGTGACGTTTCTGTCCGGCTCTGTTCCCAGATCCAGGTTTTCGAGAGGCGGCAAACCCAACCAGGAAACGATATCCTGGACGACCTGCCCGGGAAATTGCCGCATCCGTTCGGCGACAATGATCTTGATCTGGCTGGACGGGAAAAGCTCCAGGTAAGGCCGGATCTGCATCGCGTAGTCAGATTCGTCGACATAGCGTCGGTTTGTCAGAATCCGCTCAAGCCCGTCCTCCCGCTCCAACTTGCTTGAATAATTATTGAAGTACCCGCTGACGACGCGTTCAAGTGGAGAGCGAATTGAAAAAATAAACCGGGCGTCTGGATTGTACTCATAAATGCGCTGCGGAACGCCTTTCAGCCGCGGCAACTTTGTGTAGAGCATACTGGCTTCGCCCAGGTACAGCGTCTCCGGCATGGTTGTGAACAAACTACGATAGGTTTTGTAGTCTTGATATTGAGCGCGATTAGGCCAAGAGGACCTGATGTCTTCACCGTTAACAAAGTGGCACGGTTCTTTGACCGATGACATGGCGATGGCCGGATGCTGGTTCAGCATGAAATGCAGCGCGTGCGTGCCACATTTCGCCATACCGGCAATGAACAGGTTGGCCTTGAGGTCGTCAGGCGACATAGTTTGAGGCTGGCTACGTTGGAGATGACTTCGACCTGCGAGACATTAGCGCTTTGGCGATACACGGGCAACATCCTCCCTGAGCTAGTTTTTTGGGATTGGCGGCAGGGACGATCAACGTAAACCTTAATGAGGAAACAGCGGAGTGGTGGGCATGGTAGAAAGGACAGGCGGTTGCCTTTGCGGCAACATTCGTTACGCCGTGGAGGGCGCGCCCCTTGCGACAGCGGTTTGTCATTGCCGCAACTGCCAGAAGCAGGCTGGTTCGGCGCTCTCTGTTATCGCGGTCTTTCCCAGGGCGGCCTTGGCGCTGGACGGCGAGTTGAAGGTGTTTGAGGACAAAGGCACCAGTGGCCAGGCGGTCTACCGGCAGTTCTGCCCCGAATGCGGTTCGCCCGTTTTGACAGACACGCCGGGCGCGCAGGCGGCAGATATCATCTTCATCAAGGCCGGTACACTTGACGATGTGTCGGACCTGAAGCCCAGCACACATTACTGGGCCAAGAGCGCGCAGCCTTGGATGCCGCTGCCGGACGACGTGGAACGGCTGGAGCAGGAATAGGCTTGCAAGGCTGGGTCAGTCCGGTCACTTTCTCGACCTGAAGGGCAGGGACTATGGCAATCGATCCAACGGCTGAACAGGCCGAACAACTTATGGCGCTGGACCAGTCCCAGCCTGTCATCTTTATCAATTGTCACCGCTATTTCGACCGGGCGCGCTATGGCGACGATTATGATGATCCCGCATTGCAGCCGGATGTCGATGGCAAAACCGCTTATCATCGGTATCTGTCGCGTGTTGAAAGCCGGTTCATGCCCCAGGTCGGTGGACGTTTTCTGATTGCCGGGCCGGTCGCGGTTTCGCTCATCGGTGATAAGTCCTGGGACGAGATTGTCATCGGCGAGTATCCGTCAATTGCCGAAGCGAATAGAATGTCTGCCCTGCCGGGCTATGATGAGATTGTGGTGCACAGGGTTGCCGGCCTGGCTGAGGTGCAGACAACTGCATTGTTGCAGAAAGATATGGAGCGGCTGCCCATCCCGGGCGCATGGATCAACAGAGACTGAAACGAGGGAAAAACCAGTGAAAATCGGTGTAATTTTTGTGAATGTCGGCCCGAAATCGGGCGACTCGATGATCGAACTTGCACAGCTTGCTGAACAGGCAGGCGTTGAGTCCGTGTGGACCGGCGAACACGTCATCATCCCGCTCGATTACGAGTCGAAGTATCCCTACAACGACGACGGCAAAATGGGCGCCGACCCGGAGAATAATCTGGTCGATCCCTTGATTTCACTGGCGGCGATTGCCGGCGCGACCAAGACCATCAGGCTGGGCACCGGCGTGAACATTTTGCCGCAGGCCAACCCTTTGCTGATGGCCAAGCAGGTCGCCGGGCTCGATTTCGTGTCGAACGGCAGGCTCGACCTTGGGCTGGGCATTGGCTGGCTGCGCGAGGAGTTTGATGCCATGGGCGTGCCCTATGAGCGGCGCGGTGCGCGCTTTGACGACTATGTCCAGGCCATGCGCAAGGTCTGGTCCGGCGAGACGGTCGAGCACCAGAGCGATTTCATTTCCTGGACAAACTTCAAGAGCTATCCGCTGCCGGTGCAGGACCCTCTGCCAATCCATATGGGCGGCGACAAGGGCAAGATCTTCGAACGCACGGCAAAATACGGCAATGGCTGGTTCACGCCGCGCCTGTCGCTTGAAGAGGTACAGTCCGGCATGGCGAGCATTGCCGAGGAGTGCGGCAAGATCGGCCGTGATCCGTCAGAGATCGAAATTACCACGATGTGGGCCATGCAGGGTGGCCTGGACACGGTCAAACAATATGAAGATGCCGGTGTCGCCCGCATGCTCTTGCCGATGCTGATTTTCGGCAGCGATCACAAGGCCGGCCTGAAGATGCTCGGCGACGAGGTGATTTCGAAGCTTTAGAGCCTCTTCCAGTCCCGTCACGTCATTCCCGCCCGTCGACGCCGTCTGGCGGCGTCGCTCAGGACAAGCTAAAGGCGGGAATCCAGACTATCGGCGAGCCAAGCGTCAATATTGATCTGGGCCCCCGCCTTCGCGGGGGTGAAATTTCAGGGTTTTCGCTGGTGCATCACGTGGTGACTGCGATCTCTCGCGCTACCCCTCGTAATACTGCCCGAAGAAATCGAGGCGCAGCTCATCGATGACGTTGTTGTCGTCGTCGAGGATGTCGAGCATCAGGTCGCTGGTCCCCTGAAAACTGCCGAACAGGAACATGCCTTCGGCGGTTGAATAGGGGGTGTGGATGCTGCCCGGCGGTTCATATGAATAGGTGCCGCGAAAGTGCAGTTCCTCGCCTTCGCGGTATCCCCACAGTCCGCCCAGCGTAAAGGCGATCGCGGTGCAACGATGATTGTGCTTGGCGAATTCGGCGTGCGGGTCCTGCTTGAACAGGAAGTCCACCCGGTGGCGGGCTTCATCGAGCGCCAGCACCTTGATGTAGTTGCCCGGCTGCCCATCGACCGCAGTCCAGTCCACCAGCTCTGAATTCACATTGATGATGCTGCCGTAATTGGTGCGCGGCATCGTGTCGAGAATACCCCGGTCCACTTTCTTGTCCATGTTCTCTCTCCCCATTTGTTACCTTCAAGTGTGCAGGTAACAAATGGCTTGAGTCAAACGGGAAGGGCGGACTCCGGTTCGGGCTTTAACACCCGGTGAAAATCCAGCACCGGCGGCGCAACACTGGTCTGCGTCAGCATGGCGTGAACTTGGCCTCGGTGATGTGTTTGGTGATTGAAGAAGTGTATGATGAGCATCGGTATGGGATCGTCAAACACCCGCGCTTCGTTGTTCTGATAGCGAATGGTGGCGTCCAGGAAGTCCACGCCCACGTTCGAAAAGAACCCTTCGATCCTGGCATCCATCCTCTGCCTCGCCACGTGCAGCAGCTCGAATTCGGTGTGCAGGACTTCGTCCAGCCCGGTCGATGGAATTTCGCCGCCTTCGAACCGTGTCATCCAGATTTCGTCACCGATCAGCAAATGGTTGAGCGTGCCAAGGATACTGCCAAAGAAAGCTCTTCGGTCCATGGCGAGTTCTTGGGCGGAGAGGCGTTGGCAAGCATCGTATAGTCGCTCGTTCGCCAGACGGTTGTAGATGGCGAGTTGCCGAAAGGTCCGAAGCCTCGGATCAGTCATTGTCTTGCCAATAGGCTTCGCGCAATTCACGTTTGAGGACCTTGCCCAGCGCGTTGCGGGGAAAGTCCTCGCGCAGTTCCACGGCAGCCAGGCGCTGTGGTTTGGCGACGCGTTCATTGGTCCAGTTCCGAATGGCGTCGGTATCGGCGGCTGCCCCGGCTTTGGGAATGATCAGCGCCAACGGTGTCTCGCCCCATTTGTCATGTGGAATGCCGATCACCGTCACATCTGAAACGTCTGGATGCTGGCCCACCACTTCTTCGATGTCGGCAGGGAACACGTTGAACCCGCCGGAGATGATCATGTCTTTCTTGCGGTCCAGGATGAACAGAAAGCCGTCTTCGTCGAATTTGCCGATGTCGCCGGATTTCAGGAACGTCCGGCCGCTCTGGTCCTGCCAGATCAGGTCACGCGTGGCGTCGGGGCGCTTGTGATAGCCGTGCATGATGCCACCGCCGGTGGAGACGATTTCGCCGGTCTCGCCGAACGGCAGTTCGTTGCCGTCGTCGTCGATGATGCGGATATCGAAGCCGACAACCGGCGTGCCGACAGAGCCCCATTTCCGGTCGGCATCTTCCGGCTTGATCATGCTGGCAGCGCCTTCGGAAAAGCCGTAGAGCTCGATCAGCCCAGCGCCCATCCGCGCCATCGCTTCTTTCTTGGTGTCGACCCGTAGTGGCGAGCCGGCAGACAGCATGATCTGCAGGCTGGAAAGATCGGTCCGGTCCAGCGCGTCATGCTCCAGGGTGACGATGTACTGGGTCGGTACCATGAAGGTGTGGGTGATGCCTTCACGCTCCACAGTGTCGAGGAACGCGTCGGGGCTGAACGCGTCGAGAATATGCAGCGTGCCGCCGGTGAACAGCACCGGCAGCGCCATCAGCCAGGTGCCATTCGAGTAGAGCGCTGTGGTGACCAGCGCGCGCGACTGCCGGGAGAAGGTCATCTCGATGGCGTTCGACCAGGCGAAATGCAGCCGGGCCGCATGGGTCATCACGATGCCTTTGGGCAGCCCCGTCGTGCCCGAAGTGTAGATGATGTTGACCTCGTCCTCGAGCGCATAGCGGACAGCCGGTTCCCCCGTGTCCTGTTCGGCCATCCAGTCTTTCAGGCCGCGCCAGCCGTCGCCCTCGAAACCCAGCGCGAAGAATCCGTTGCGGCGGATCCCGAACATCTGGTCACGGGCGGCTTCAACCAGCTCGCGGGTTTTGGCGTCGGCGAACAGGACTTGGCTGCCCGAATCATCGATCATGCCTGTGATCTGCTCAGGTGAGAGCATCGCCGAAACTGGCACGACGCAGGCGCCGGATTTGATAATGCCGTAGAGCACGGCGGGCATGTCGACTGAATTGGTCATCAGCACGGCGACCTTGTCGCCCTGGCCGACCCCCAGCGCATTCAGCCCGTTGGCAATGCGGTTCATATCCTCGTTGAACTGACGCCAGCTCAGCCGCTGCTTGCCGCAGACGATGGCGAGCCGATTTGGAAAGTGCCGCGCGTGACTGGCCCAGATATGGGGCAAGAAGACCGCCGGGGCGTCCAGGAGCTGGGCCATTTCTCAATCCTTCATTCCAACACGCACCCGTTCTATCATCGGCAAAAGGGGAGAGCGAGACGGTATGTCCAACCGGCAGCAGCGGCGAATGCAGCAGAAGGCTTTGCGCAAAGGGCGCAAGAGTGGCTCATTGAGTACGCCGCTCGTAACCGCCGACAATCTGCCGCAGATGATGCAATCGGCGATACAGTTGCATCAGAACGATCAGTTTCGTGAGGCGGCGGCGATCTATGAGCAGGTGCTGGTGATTGAGCCAAACCATGTCGGCGCGCTCAGTGGCATGGGCATGATCGACCATCAGGCCGGGCGTTTTGACCGTGCGCGCGCCCGGGTCGAAGCGGCTATCGCCGGCGGTGCCAATGAGGCCGGATACTTCATGAACCTGGGAGCGATCTGCGAGGCGCAGCCGGATCTGGAGGCTGCCGAGGCGGCCTACAAAGAATGTCTTGCCCGCGATCCCGGCTATGCGGATGCCTACTATAATCTCGGCAATGTCCATCTGAAGCGCGGCGCGCCGGACCGCGCCATCGACGTCTTCGATGCATGCCTGGCGGCGAAGGGCCGCGAGTTTCACGCGTTGGCCTATAAGGCACATGCGCTGGTCGACGCAGGCCGGGCGGATGAAGCACAGTGGCTGCTGGACTTCGATACCTATGTGAAGCCGCACCGGTTCGAGGTGCCTGCGGATTTCGCGACATGGGGCGCGTTCAACAAGGCGGCGACCCGCTACATCAAGACGCATCCCACGCTGCGTGGCGATGTAATGTCGACGGAAAACGGTCGTCATACCGGCGAACTGATCAAGCCGCCGCTGGGCCCGCTGGACGGCATGGTGACGCGCATCAACCAGGCAATAAATTGGTACAAGGACCAGCTTCCCGATGATCCTGATCACCCGGCGGTACGCTGGGCACCCGACCGCTGGAACCTGACGGCCTGGGGCGTGGTGATGCATGACAAGGGACACGAGCGCGCGCATATCCACCCTAATGGCTGGCTGAGCGGCGTCTTCTACGTGCAGCTTCCCAAGGTCATCGAAGACCCTACTCGCAACCCGGAGGGCTGGCTGGAGTTCGGCAAGCCCACACCCGATCTGGCTGTGAAAAGCGACATGGACCTGCGCCACTACAAGCCTGAACTGGGCCAGATGTTCCTGTTCCCCTCTTACTTCTATCACGGCACGGTGCCGTTCCGCTCCAGCGAAAGAAGGGTCTGTATCGCCTTTGACGTCGAGCCGGTTTATTGAGCGATGGCCGAGATTGAGATTGTTGAAGCGCTTGAGGGGCCGGACATTGACGCGGCCAAAGCCCTGATCCGGGCCTATGTGGCTTGGCTGGGTGTTGATCTCAGCCATCAGGGGTTCGAGGCGGAGATGGAGACCTTTCCCGGCCAATATGCCCCACCCAAAGGGGCGCTTTTGTTGGTCCGGGTTGACGGCGTGCCGGCGGGTGTGGTGGGCCTGCGGCCGCTGGATGGTGACATCTGCGAAATGAAACGGCTATGGGTCGCGCCAGAGTTCAGCGGGTTTGGCCTGGGGCGGCGGCTGTGCACACGCTTCCTGGAGGAGGGATGCCGGCTCGGTTATCGCACCGTCCGGCTAGACACAGTCGCGCGGGCACAGGCGGCCAACCATATTTACCGATCGATGGGTTTCCGCGAAATCCCGGCCTATCGGTACAATCCGGAGCCGGACGCTCTCTACTTCGAAAGGTCCCTCCCGGCTTAGGTTTTTTGGCCTGGCGCGTATGAGAAAGGCCGGCTCCCGATCCGGGGCGCCGGCCTTTTTTCAGTCTTCAAACTGACCTGGAAGCGATTTAGATTTCGCCTTCCACGTCTACGTCACCTTCGACCTCGACGTCAGCGTCGTCCAAAGCATCTTCTGCTTCGTCAGCCGTGTCGGCCGCGTCATCCGCCATTTCATCAGCGGCATCGGCCGCCTCGTCAGCTGCTTCTTCGGCCTCATCCACCGCTTCGTCAGCGGCTTCTTCGGCCTCATCCACCGCTTCGTCAGCGGCATCTTCAGCTTCGTCGGCCGCTTCTTCAACGGCGTCTTCAGTTTCTTCAGCAGCCTCTTCTGCTGCGTCACCTGCGTCCTCAACGGCTTCCTCGGCGGCTTCCGCAGCTTCGCCGGCATCGACCGTCGCTTCTGCGTTGGCATCGACCTCAAGATCGGCAACCTGAATGTTGTCTGGGCCGCTGATGTCGTCGACGCCCTCTACTGCGAGGGCGGCTCCGGACGCAGCCAGAACAGTGGCCAAGGCCGTCGTCATCAGGAAACGGTTACGCATACTTCTCTCCAACAGTTGTTACAGGTGTGTTAAACGTGGGGTGCTATTCAGTATTTCGCCACCTTTTACGCACGAATACGTATAACTCCTAATGCGCAATAGAGTTCCATAAAAAAAAGAGGCCGCCTGTTGGCGGCCCTAGCAAGAAAAAGCGCCTCTTAATGTGGCGTTAAAGGCCATTTTTTCGGGATCTGCCAACAGGCGGTTGGCTATCGACATCAATGCGACGCGGTTTTGCGGCGAGAGGCTTAGCGATATCCGGTCCGGTTGGTGCAGGCGCGGCCTCCAATCGCAACCTGTGGCCCCGCGCGGCTAGGTTTTTCGCCAACGTTCTGAGGGGCTTGCGCATTGCCAGAACGCCTGGACTGTCCAGAAATGCTGAAAAAACCAGCGCTGCCTCCACTTTCTCATCTGCTTGCGTCAGTGCGATCGCCCGCAATAGCCGGCTTTCGTCGTCGCTTATGAGGGATGAACAAAGTGGGTAGACCGCCACCCGGCGCCATGCGTGACGGCATATGCCCTGCATTACGGGCGCTAAATCATCAACGTCGGCGTCTGTGCGGCGGGCGGCGAACGTTTTCGGCTGCCGGTGTTCGCTCACCCATTTGCGGATCATCCACAACAGAATGCGCGATGGATCGGTTTCGGGCTCCGGGGTGTCGTCCAGTTGGTTGTTCAGTGCGTGTTGCATCGGTCCCTCATGATGTCGAGGGCAAAACCGTAAATGATAATCATTCGCAATTACAAGCGGAAAGATGAGGTGATGTGGTTTTCCGCGATCAGGCCAGAACGGTCTTGCAGGCGTTCAGCGCTTCGTCGACGAAGCTATGCGGACCCGCGCCGGTGACCATGTTCTGGCCGGTCAGGATGGCTGCTGTATAGCCCTCCTTATGCCAGTGCCCTTCGGTCAGCGCCGACAGGGAGCCGGCGTCCGGGTAGGGGAAGGGTGTCACGTAGAAATAGGGGTCGGGATAGGTCTCGTCGCCGGGTGACAGACCCACGCCGATAGACTTGTCGCCGTCCAGGCTGATCAGCGTCGCGATATCGAAATGATGCGGCCAACAGCGCACGGGAGACGCATTCATTTCCTCCGAATGCACCGCCTGTAGAAGCGCCGCGGACTCGTCAAACCAATTTGCCAGCGACTGCAGCGCACCGTCTGCCAGCCCGTCGCCATATTTGGCGCCGTCGGTCACCGGGTGTTCTGGCACCTCATAGGGCAGGCGGGGGAAGTTAATCGCCAGATCGCGGTCAACGAATTGTTCCATCAAGGACGCGCTGACCCAGGCCTCCAGCTGCCGGTCGGTGTGACCCAGCAGCGGGACTGGGGCGACAGCATGGTCAGTCTCAATCAGCAGCGCCAGATCATGCAACCGCATGCCAATTCGAAATGTGCCGGTCAGGCCGGTGATCGGCGCGACCATCAGGGCTTTCAGCTCTTTGTCCCAGGTCAACGCCGTGTGGCTGTCATCCGGCTGTTTTTCAACAAAGTTGCGTCCCACTTTCGCCAGCCATTGGATGGCATGGTGCGATTGCAGGCGTGCCTCGCGCAGCGCCTCCCAGCCAACCGAGTTAAGCGTGCTCCAGTCTGTCATCATCGTTCCCCGAATTTGCCCGTTCTCTGTTTTGCTGGCAGTGTACCCAAGGGTGTTTTGGAAGGGAATTTCCGTGACGCAGGATAATCGTTTTCGCGAATTCAAAGAGCAGGTTTCGTCGGCTGAGGAACTTGAAGGTTTGATTGGTGCGCCCAAGCAGATGGTGATCGATAAGGTGCAGGATCACCTCGACGAAGTCAGCCGGGCGTTCATCAAGCAATCGCCGTTTTTGGTAATGGCGTCGACCGGGGTCGGGGACTATATCGACCTGTCGCCCAAGGGCGATCCTGCCGGTTTCGTGAAGATTCTCGATGATCATCATCTGGCGATCCCCGACAGGCCCGGCAACAAGCGTGTGGATACGTTTCACAACCTCTTGAAGAACCCGCAGATCGGGCTGATCTTCCTGATTCCCGGTAAAACCGAAACCCTTCGTGTCAGCGGTGAAGCGCGGCTGGTGCGCGATCCCGACCTGCTCGAAAGCATGGCGGTGAAGGGCAAGGCGCCGTCACTGGCGATGGTGGTTCATGTGGAACGCGCTTTTGTCCACTGCCCCAAATGCATGATCCGATCCGGGCTCTGGAACCCGGAAAGCTGGGAAGAGTCCAGTAGCCTGCCGGATATCGGCGAAGCGATGATCAAGCAGGCGCATCTGGACACGACGCCGGAAGAACTGTTTGAAGAAGCCGAGCGCGAGGGCCTGACAAAGCTATATTGAGCAAACTTTGTTGATCAAGGTCATTTGATCGCCGGCGCATTTGCTGGCACCATCGAACCATTAGAGCATGAGTTGTTTTGCGCCGGAGTGTTGAGGAGTTGGATTATGCGTTTCGCGGGTTTGTTTGTTGTCGGGTTCTGGCTCATCTTGGTGTCTCCGGCGGTCGCCCAGACGGACCCGGTGGAAGAGTTCAACGAGGCCTACCGAACCTATAATACTCTGTTCGAGCAGGGGCGGCATACGGAAGCGATCCCGCACGCGCAAAAGGCACTCGCGCTGGCCGAAGAGTTATTGGCCGACGATCCCGCCCAGGTCGCAATGATGACCTATTTGGTCGGTGAGGTTCAGTTGCGGGGATACCAGATCGCGGAGAGTATCGAGACATTGGAACGCGCGCATGACCGGTACAAAGCGGCCTTTGGATCGGCGGATCCGCGCGTTGCAGACCCGCTTTTCCTGATCACCGACGGATTGCACCGGCTGGCCGGCAGCGATGACGTGCGGCGTGCGGAGCGTCTACTGGAAGAGGCGCTGGAGCTCTACCGGGACCATTTTGGCAAAGACGACCCGCGCGTTTCCGAACCGTTGCGGCGGCTCGCATACAATGCGTTGCTGCGCAACGAAGGCTCTGCCGCAGAGGGTTACACCCGTCGTGCGGTGAGACTGACAGAAAATGCCGGGCCAGAGTTTTTGTCTGTGCATGTTGTCAATCTTTATGAGCATGGCCGCGTCGCCCTCGCGCGGCGTGCAGAAGGAAAAGCCATTGAACGGTTGCTGGAAGCACGCCGCCTGCTGATCGATAGCGATAGGGTGGACAGTCCTTTCCGCATGGCTATCGAAGTGCAGCTTGTCGAAGCCTATGAACGTGCCGATGAGAGCGAAAAGGCGACGGAGCATGTGCAATATCTTGCACGCATTGATCCGGACAAGGACGTCAGCGAGCCTGTTCCGTTGTTTCGCGGCATTCAGAAATACCCTTTCGCAGCACAAGAAATGTGCCGGGAAGGCGAGGTCATCGTCGGCTTTACGATTGACGCCGAGGGCAAGGTGAAGGACGCCAAGATCATCGAAGCCAATCCCAGGCGCACTTTCGATATAGCAGCTCTCGAGGCTGTCAATCGATACCGCTACAAGCCGCGTATCGTGGATGGTCGGTTCGTCGAGACACCGAATCGGACTGTCCGGCTGGTCTGGACAATGGAGCGCGCTTCAAGCAGCAAATTCCGCTGCTAGACGAGTTCCGCGTCCGTGATGATTTCGACCAGTGCCGGGCCGTCATGGGCGATGGCCTGGCGCATGGCGTCTTCCAGTTGATCGGCTGCGGTCACCCGCACGCCAAACCCACCACATAACTCCGCGTATTCGGCGAAATTCGGGTTGAGCAGACCGGTCTGCCAGACCTGCCAGTTCCCGGCCCGCTGTTCCTTGGAGATTTTCCCCAACTCGCTGTTGTTCAGCAGAATGTGTGTGATGTTCATGCCGTATTTCACCGCGGTAGTGAACTCACCCATATATTGCCCGAAACCGCCATCGCCGGAGACCGAGATAATCGGCCGCTCGTGCCCGGCTGCGGCCCAGGCGCCCATCGCGGCCGGAAACCCAAAACCAATCGAGCCCAGATAGCCGGACATCAGTACGGATTGCTCGGCGCACTCGAAATAGCGCCCGAAGGAATAGGTGTTGTTGCCCACATCGACAGCGATGACCGCATTGTCCGGGCAAACGTCGGTGAGCGCCTGAAACACATTGGCGGAATTGACGCCATTGCCCAAATCGTCGGCCCGGCGACTGGCTTTTTCTTCGCGCCACAACGCCCAACGCTCGCTGATTTCTTCGCGCTGGTCTTCCCGGTCGGGATTCTCAGCGAGGGCATCGCAGATCACGCGGGCGGTTTGGCCGATCTCGCCCCAGACCGGCACGTCGACTGAGTGGAACTTGCCGAGCGCCATACGGTCGAAATCCACCTGGATGATGGGCTTCTTCTTTTCGATGCCGGTGTGGTCGGAGAACGATGCGCCGAACACCAGCAGCAGGTCTGATTCATTCATGAACCAGCTGGCGATCGGCGTGCCGGAGCGGCCCAGCACCCCGGCGGCCAGCGGGTGGCTGTCGGAAATCTGGCCCTTGGCCTTGAACGTGGTCAGGATTGGTGCGTCGAGCTTTTCGGCCAGCGCGATGATATCGTCCATGCTGTCACGCGCGCCATAGCCCACAATGATGACCGGTCGACGGTGCACGTTGATCCGCAACATCGCCTCGTCAATTGAGGCTTGCGCGGGGGCCATGCCGATGTCGCCCATCCGTCCGAACGGGCCTGAAGCCTCAGCATTATCGGCCGCCGGGATCGTCTGCATCTCGTCAGGGAAAATCAGATGCGCCACATCGCGATTGACGATGGCGTTCTTCAGCGCCAGCGTCATCAGTTCGGCGTGGTCACTGTTGGAAAGCGCGGTCTGGCTGAAACTCGAAACAGCGCTAAACGCATCCGCCAGGTCGATTTCCTGGAATGCGCCGGGGCCCAGCACTTGTGTGTTGACTTGGCCGGTCAGCGCGAGCACCGGCGCGCGGTCGACTTTTGCATCCCACAAGCCGGTCAGCAGGTTGGTGGCGCCCGGCCCCGCAATGGAAAGGCACGCCGCCGGCTTGCCGGTCAGCTTGGCATAGCCGGAACAGGCGAACGCTGCCGCGCCCTCATGGCGGATGCCGATGAAAGTCAGCTTGCCTTCGTCCTCCTGGACCCGGATGGCGTCGGCAAGGCCCAGATTGGAATGCCCCACCATTCCGAACACATGGGTCACGCCCCAATTGACCATGGTCTCTGCCATCACGTCGGTGACGGTGCGCACATGCGCCTCTTCAGCGGGCACGCCGACATAAATGCCGTCCTCGCGGGTCTCTACCGGGAAGGTGTCGACCCCGTCATCATGGCCGCCGGGGGAATCGCCGGTCAGCGGGTGGAAGTCCCAGCCATGCCAGGGACAGCGCAGCCAGCAATCCTCGATCGAGCCCTCCCCCAGCGGGCCGCCCTGATGCGGGCACTTGTTATCGAGCGCGCCGTACTGCCCGTCAAAATGGGTCAGCGCCAGGGTGCGTGTGCCTGCGGTCACCGTTTTGACCCGGCCTTCGGGCAGCTCATCAGGGTCGGCGACCTTGATCCAGGTGGGTTCGGCGGTTGCATCGGTCATGATAGGGCTCGCTGCTTTTTGTAATTTCACGTCTGTCTCGGATGCGACATAAGCCAAAAAGGATACATGTCACCCGCCGAAATTGCGCTGGCGTCGCGCGCATGCAGGATCGCGGAGGCAGGATCTTTCGATTTTCCAGCAGGCGTCCCCGGTCATTTCCCTTGACCACTGTAACCAATAGGGCGCGCAATGCATCTGGGTTGTGACGTTCAAGCTTCAAATCGGCAGGGGTCCCTTTGGAAATCAGTCAGTTTGCGATTGTCGCGGCGCTTTTGCTGGCCTTTGCGCTGGTCTCGCGCCGTCTTGAGAACACGATCATCACGCCGCCCATGGTCTTTGTCGTTGCGGGGTTCCTGCTGGGCGGGGACGGGCTGGGCCTGCTCGATCTGGATGTCGGCGAAGAAGCGATTCACCTGATTACGGAATTGACGCTGGTGCTCGTGCTGTTTGCCGATGCTTCACGCATCGATCTGGGACAGTTGCGCAAGCAGCACAATTTGCCCGTACGCATGCTGTCGATAGGCCTGCCTCTGACCATATTGCTGGGAACTGTGATGGCGATGCTGGTCTTCCCGGAACTTGATCTTTGGGCCGCCGCTTTGCTTGCCGCCGTGCTGGCACCAACCGACGCGGCGCTTGGACAGGCAGTGGTGACGCGTGCCGACGTGCCGTCGCGCATTCGCCAGACCATCAATGTCGAAAGCGGCCTGAATGACGGTATCGCCTTGCCGGTGGTGATTTTTTTCATTTGCCTGAATTCGACGGCGCACGATCTTGCCGATGTGGACTGGCTGACCTTTGCAGCCCAGCAGATCGGGATCGGGTCCCTGGCCGGGATTACGGTCGGCTATGCCGGGGGGAAGGCCATCGACCTCGCCTGGAAGCGTGCGTGGATGACCACGGCCTTTCAGGGCATCAGCGCCCTCGGCGTTGCCTTGCTGGCCTATGCGTGTGCCTCGATGTTGGGTGGCAACGGCTTTATTGCTGCCTTTGCCGCCGGGCTGGTGGTCGGCGCCGTTACCCGGCATGCCTGCGGATTCCTGTTTGAGTTCGCGGAGGCCGAGGGCCAGTTGCTGACGCTCTTCACCTTCCTGGTGCTTGGTGCGGCGCTGGTGCCTGAGGCTTTCGCACATTTGACCTGGGACATTGTGATCTATGCGGTCTTGTCGCTGACATTTATCCGAATGGTGCCTATAGCGCTCAGCCTGGCCGGCTCCGGCCTGAAGCCCCCATCATACTTTTTTCTGGGCTGGTTCGGTCCCAGGGGCCTTGCGTCTGTCCTGTTTGCACTGCTTGTCCTGTCCGACCAAACCATCGCTGTTGCGCATCAGATTATGATGGTCACCATTGTAACGGTCGTGCTGAGCATCACGCTCCATGGTATGTCGGCGGTGCCATTTTCGAAAATCTATGCGGGCTATCTGGAACGTAAACGCCAGGACGTCGTTCATGTTGAAGACAGGGATGTGAGCCAGATGCCGCTTCGTATCTCCAGAAAATCAAAACCCGTAAGGACCACCGAATGAACCGAGTTACTGTCGCCCAATGGAACAACCTGAAGGACCGTGAGCCGGCCCATGCGCGGGTCGCCAATGTCGATCTCGTGGTCACAAGATATGATGATCAGGTGTCGGTCTTGTATGGCCGCTGCCTGCACCGCGGCGCGCTACTGTCAGACGGGTTTGTCCGCGGTGACAATCTGATCTGCGGGCTGCACGACTGGGATTATCGCCTTGATACGGGTGTCAGTGAATATGACAACAGTGAAGTGCTGCACAAATTTTCGTCCTGGGTTGAAGACGGCGACGTACAGGTAGACGAGGACGAGATTGAGGCGTGGCACTGCGACCACCCACAACCCTTTGACCGAGACGCCTATCTGGGCGATTACGCTGATACCAACCCGGTGCCGGAAGAACCCTATGTGGGCCGTATTCAGGAATACGCCCGCAATGGTCTCGAGAACACCGGGCATCACGGCCTCGTCACGGCGATGGGTGTGCCGCGCGATGAGTTGCCCACATGGGACAATATTCAGATCATTACCGCGCAGCTTCACAAGCCGCCCCTGCTCGATGATGCGCCTGTCGAGACGGAAGTTGTTATCGGCCCGAATGCGCAGAAGCCCCTGAAGCTGGATATCCCACTTTTCGTGTCCGATATGAGTTTCGGCGCGCTGTCGGAAGAGGCCAAGCGGGCCCTGGCCCGCGGCGCAGAAAAGGCAGGGACCGGTATCTGCTCGGGCGAGGGCGGCATGTTGCCCGAGGAACAAGCTGAAAACGCACGTTACTTCTATGAATTGGCATCGGGACGATTCGGTTACAGCGAAGACAAGGTGAAGCGCTGTCAGGCGTTCCACTTCAAGGGCGGGCAGGGTGCCAAGACCGGCACCGGTGGACATCTGCCCGGCAACAAGGTCACAGGGAAAATTGCCGAAGTGCGGAACCTGGACGAGGGGGAAGCGGCGGTCTCGCCGGCGCGCTTCCCCGACTGGACGGAAGTGTCCCAGATCCGGGAATTCGCCGACCATGTGCGCGATTACACCGGTGGGATTCCCATTGGGTACAAGCTCTCCGCGCAGCACATCGAAAAAGATATCGATGCGGCGCTTGAAGTCGGTGTGGACTACATCATTCTCGATGGGCGCGGCGGCGGCACCGGCGCGGCGCCGGTCATTTTCAGGGACAACATTTCCGTCCCGACCATCCCGGCCCTGGCGCGGGCAAGGCGGCACCTCGACAGTCTGGATCGCGGCGACGTAACCCTGGTCATCACCGGCGGGCTGCGAACACCGGCGGATTTCGTCAAGGCGCTGGCGCTGGGGGCGGATGCGGTTGCGGTTTCCAATGCTGCGATGCAGGCCATCGGGTGTCTGGGGATGCGAGCGTGTCACACCAACAACTGCCCGGTCGGCATCGCCACCCAGAAGGACAATCTGCGCGCAAGGTTGATCATTGAGAAGTCGGCACAGCAACTTGAAAATTTCTTCAATGCCTCGGTCGACCTCATGAAAATTCTGGCGCGTGCCTGCGGGCACAGTAACCTGAGCGAGTTCAGGGCTGATGATCTGGTGACCTGGAAGCGAGAGATGGCCGATCTGACGGGAATCGCCTATGGCGGAGTCGGTTCGCGCTAAAGGCTCAGCCGCGGGTACTCGATCACCGGGCATCTGTTCATGACCACGTCGATACCGGCAGCCTCGGCCCTGACGGCGGCCTTATCGTCACGCACGCCGAGTTGCATCCAAATCGAGGTGATCCCCAGCCGGGGGGCGTGCTCCAATACGTCATCGACGAGAGGCGCGACCCATTCCGAGCGGCGGAACACATCAACCATCTGAACGGGCCCGTCGATATCGGAAAGATCGGCAACGACAGATTCGCCCAGAATGCTCTGTCCGGCTGCTGTCGGATTGACCGGGATGACCCGATGCCCCTTGCTTTGCAGAAACCGCATCACCTCATAGCTGTCTCGCGCCGGGTTGGGTGACGCGCCGATCATCGCTATGGTTTTCGAGCGGGTAAGGATATCGCGGATCAGGTCGTCGTCATTCTCACGAGTTTTGGTCACGCGTCTTTGACCAGATACTTATCCAGCGTCTGGTGCATGTGGCGCACGCGGATTTCCTGATAGTTCCCGAGCGTGATGCCCTTCTTGCGCGCCAGCGTCTTCATGCCTTTCTGTACCAGCGGCATATTGGACACGTCCTGCTCGAAGATCGGCGAAATCTGGTCCAGCTCCGGGGCTTCCGTAAACGAGTCATCGGGGCCCAGCACCCGCAACGCCGCCGGCTCTGGTCTTGGCCCCTCATCGGGGACAGGATGCAGCAGCATCACATCCATGATGCACCAGTCCGGGTCGCTGCCCAGCGGCCGGAAGCGGTATACCAGCGGCAGGCCGAAATTGAACCAGGGCAGGAAGTTGGGGAACAGGAAGTACTCGATCGGATCGACCAGTTCGGTTGTCGTCAGGTTTGAAACATCTGCACCGAATCGTTCCCGCATTTCCTTAACGAGAATATCCTTGTTCACGGAGCGCGCTGTTTCGCCCTCAGCCAGTTTGAAGTCGCCGTCGCGCTTGTTGGCGCCGACGCCAGCCATCAGCACATCGGCCATTTCCTGTTCGGTCATCGGGTTATCAACATGCGGGCTGGGCACGCCCTGCAGGGTGTAGAGCCGGCTGACATTGTCACCCCAAATGTCGTATTGCGTGTTGGCGTCGCCGGTCATCGGCAGCGCCTGGGAGTGAGTCTCGACCACGTGGAAAGACTCGATGAATGCTTCCTGCGCAACCTTCCAGTTACAAGGCAGGGTGCGCCGTACATTGGCGGACATGAACCGGTCTTCCAGCGGCCAGTTCCGGAAATGATCTGGCAACACACCCAGGTAATCAGCCAGCGGCTCCGCGTCGTCGTCCATGTTGATGAAGATAAACCCACCCCATCTGTCGAGGCGCGCCTGTGGAAGGTCGAAATTATTCTGGTCGATATGCGGGAAATCCCAGTCGCAGGGAACTTCCTTCAGCGCGCCATCCAGTCCCCAGGTGAACCCATGAAACGGGCAACGGAATTGCGGCACATTGCCCTGGCTGTCGGACGGGCGCAGCTGGGTGCCGCGGTGCAGGCAGGCGTTGTAATAGGCGCGGAAGTCATCTTCGGCGGTGCGCACGACAATGAAGCTCCACTCACCGATGTCATAGACGATGTGGTCGCCGACCTCAGGGATTTCTTCCTCGCGGCAGGCCATTTGCCAGACCCTGGTCCACATGTGATCGAGTTCGGCCTGAGCGAATTCCGGGCTGGTATAGCGCGCCGGGTCCATGTCTTCATTGCCCAGAAACCGGTATGACTGCTCGCGCAGATGTGCCGGTGGATTATCGCCGTCCCGGTCCAGAATGTCCTGAACACTGGGGCCGGTACTGCGCGCTTCGCCCGGCTTCAGGCCGTCATGTACATCCTTGTCCATCGCTGTTCTCCCCAACAATGATGACCAAGACTACCGCGAACAGGCCAGCATGAACAGGCAAGCGCCTTTGCGGCGGGCCAGTCGTCGGGTATGATCGGTTCGAGGGGTATTCAAACATATGGAGATACGTATGAAATTCATGATCAAGACAGCGCTTGTGGCCT
This sequence comes from Alphaproteobacteria bacterium, assembly GCA_046290575.1. GTDB lineage: Bacteria > Pseudomonadota > Alphaproteobacteria > SMXS01 > SMXS01 > JANQQJ01. Next base: position 267,306 of record JBKAGX010000002.1, read on the forward strand.
GCCTGATGGTGCCGATGTTTGGCGGTGCGAGCATCGCTACAGAGGCTGATGACGCAATCAAGTATCGCAAGGCCATCATGGAAGTCGTTGGCGGTCATACCGGCGCGTTTTTTGCGATCCTGCAGCAAAAGGTGCCGCATAGTGACGCATTGGCCTATCACGCGCAGGCCCTGGCTGATGCCTCAGCACGCGCATTGGTGGCTTTCGAGCAGAATACCCAGGGCGAGGGGTCTGAAAAGACCACGGCGGCCGCCGCGGTCTGGGAAGATTGGGATGGTTTTGCTGAAAAGATGGAAGCTTTTCAGACAGCAGCTGAGGCAATGGCTGTTGCAGCTGCGTCAGGTGATATGGCGGCAATCGGGCCCGCAGCCGGACCGCTGGGCGGCTCCTGCAAAGCCTGTCACGACGACTACAGAACCAAATAGGCCCCGTTATAGCTGCGTGACGGCGAGCGCTACGGCGCCCGACGTTACGGCAAGCACAAGCAATGCCATCCAGACCGGCCGGAACGTCAGGGTTTCGGCCGGTGCTTCTTCGCTTTCACCGGAGATCATGGCCGCAATGATGAAGTGGCCTTTATAGACCGTGTAGAATAGCACCGCGGCGATATGGATCAGGATCAGGATGAAGGCTACATCCCACAGATCATGATGCAGGCTGGCCAGCTCGAAAGACGTGTCATCGGAGACCATGTGGGACAGCGGCCCAGACGGTCCGAAGCCGGGGATTTCATCGTCGGCCGAGAATAGGCCCGTCACAGGGATTGCCAGAAAGAACCCCAGCATCAGCACCACGGACAGGCCGCCCAGCGGATTGTGGCCGACCCAAGGTTTGCTCTTGCTGAACAGGGTGCCCGTGTACCGCAGGATGGTCACAGGGCCTTTGACAAAATGGGTGAATTTGGCCGTCGTACTGCCCAGAAAACCCCATGTGATCCGGAACAGCACCAGGGCAAGCAGCGTACAGCCTGACCAGATATGGATTTCCACCAGATCAGGCGTCGCGATGCCCATGTTCTCGCCCGTATACCACTGCACGCAGACCAGCGCGATCAGCAGGATATGAAACAGTCTAACCGGCAGGTCCCAGATTTTCAGCCGCTTGTCAGTGTCCCGGCGCGCGCCTTCGTCCATAATGCTCTTCCCCAAATTCTAACGGCCTGAGTGATAGCCCCATCCTGATGATCTATGCGGTCATCTGCAAGATCGTAGCCTGGAGATTGGCGCAGCCTTCGCCCCGTAGTAAGACAGGGTCATGTATTTGACGAGATTCATGCTGTGGGGGGCGCTGGCATGTGCTGTGGGGTTCAGCGGGGCGTCGCTGGCTCAATCGCCAGCCAACGGTTTCCAGCTTGACCGGATCGCCGCTGATGCAGGGTATGGGTTCACGCCAGACCGTCCCATTCCACTGGGTGGCTCAGCAACCGGCCAATTTCGCGACCGTCTGAACCAATTACATGATTTGCTCCGTGGCCCCCGGGGTGAGCCTCTGTCTTTTGCTGAATCGGGCACCTGCTGCGTATCTCTTGACCCGGATACCGGCGAAACCCGGTCGATCGAAATCTACGACGTTGCGGCGGAAGGGTACCGCCCTTTCAGACTCTACATTGACGGCCACACGGATGGCGCCATTCAAACGCCACTGGGCTTTCTCGCAACCATGACGGCAGATCATGCGGATATGCTCGCAATTGCGGAACGCGCCGTTGGTTTCGGCGATTTGAACGGGGCGGCAGAAGCGCTTCGCCCTCTTGCTCAGGCTGGTGATCTGGCGGGTCAGTTCGCCCTGGCGCGTATCCTTGGCGACCTGGGACAGACCGATGAGGCCGGCAGCTTGTACGAGGCGCTGGCAAATGCGCGACACCCCGTCGCCCAGGCTTTGCTCGCTGCACGGCTGGAGAATGGTGTCGGGGGCCCGGCAAACCCCGATGCCGCTAAGACATGGTGGCGCAAGGCTGCCGCCAATGGCGACGGATCGAGTTTGTTGCGGGTCGCCCGTGATGTTATCGGGACAGGACAGGATCAGGCAGCGTTGCGGGCGGCCGCGCCACTGCTGGCGGCGGCGGCAGAGCGGGGAACACCCGGCGCCCAGGCGGCCTATGGACTGATGCTTGTCAACGGGCGCGGGGTCCGGCAGGACCCGGTCGCCGGTCTTACCTGGCTCTATCTCGCGCAACGTGTCGGCGACCCTAATGCCCGGGCCTATTATGCGCAGGTTACTCCCGGCCTGACGTCGGAGACCGTATCGCGTATCGAGCGCAATGCGGAAGCATGGCTTGCGGAACCCGGTCCGCCGCCGGCGGTAGAACTTCCGGAAGCGGATTAAGGGCTCTAGCGGAAGACTACCGTTTTGCTGCCGTTCGGCAGGACCCGGCGTTCGCCGTGCCAGCGGACTGCGCGGTTCAATACGACACTTTCAATATCGCGTCCGATGCGCACCAGGTCCTGCGGTGTCTGTGTGTGATCGACGCGTTCCGTTGTCTGTTCGATGATTGGTCCTTCATCCAGATCGGTCGTCACATAATGTGCGGTGGCGCCAATCAGCTTGACGCCGCGTGCATGGGCCTGGTGGTAGGGGCGGGCGCCTTTGAAACTGGGCAGAAACGAATGATGAATGTTGATCGCCCGCCAGGCCAGGTGTTGGCAGAGCGCGGGCGACAGGATCTGCATGTACCGGGCAAGCACGACAAGATCGATATCAAGGTCGTCGATCAGCGCCCTCAAGTCTGCTTCCTGTTGGGCTTTGGTGTCGGGCGTCACCGGCAGATGATGGTAGGGAATCTGGTGCCACTCGACAAAGGATCGCATGTCGTCATGATTGGAAACGACCGCAACAATATCGATGGGCAGATTACCGCTCTTCCAGTCGTGCAGCAGGTTGTTCAGGCAATGGCCGAATTTGCTGACCATAACGACGACCCGCGCCTTTTCATCCGCTGGCCGCAGCTGAAAATCCATTGAGAAGTCTTCGGCGACGCTGGTGAACTGGGTGAAGAGCGCCTGGCGCTCCGGCAGTTTTGGGCTGCCTGCATAGAATTCGGCGCGAATGAATGACCGGTGGGAAATGGGATCGGCGTAGTGTGACAACTCGGTAATAAAGCCGTCTCGCTCAGCCAGAAAGCCTGTGACGGCAGCGACAATGCCGGTGCGGTCAGGGCAGGTCAGCGTCAGAATGTAGCTGCGGTCTGTGGTCGACATGGAAGAACTTGTGATCGCTGCAGGGAAAGAACAGTGGGGTGGTCAGTCGGAAAAGTCCGCTGTCTGTTCCTTTAGCCACACCCAAAGCCCGACTGCAAGAGCTCGTTCTACCAGGAGATCATAGTCCTGGCCTTCCGGCCTGGCGTGAAGAATGATTTCGAACCCGGCCAGAACTGTTTCGGCGAATCGACCCGGAGCAAACCCACGCGGGTGCAAATCCATGTCACAGCCACGGCGGAACAGGTTTCTGACGGAACGGCCCTCCAGCGATATTGAAACCCAGCCATCGCTGACATCTATGGCCGCACCGATCCCCTGGTTCATCGCCGCATTAAGGCCCGTGGCAAGAACCTCTCCGCGATCATGCACGATCAGCCACCGGCCGGGCGCGCGCCAAATGCAACAGGGATCAATACCTGTTTTTTCATCCGGCCCGTCAGGCAAGGGTTTGCCCAGAACCGCGACGGCATTGCGCAAGGCAGTGTCCGACCCGTCGGTCACCAGGACAAGCTTTCCTCGGTTCGGCCGTTCGCGAATGGTGAGGCCGCTTCCCTGCAGGGTAGCGGGCGTTGAACCCGACCAATCTGCCGCTAGCGGCGACTCGGGTTGAAGTGTTTCGGAAGCACGATCAGCCATGGCGGCGGCGCCCGCCCAGATCGAAAATTGTTGGTCTGACAACGCGGGCGGACATGATCGTGCCTCGCGACGCAACGTGGACCGTCTCACCGATGCGCTGTTTCCCTCGAAGCAGCAAGGCAAGGGTTACGGGCGCGGACAGAGCCGCACTATGAAAACTGATGGCGACGCGGCCTTCCCGTGCACCCTCTTCGACACCATCCTGCATGATGATGCCGTCTTCCGGTAACAGTCCTTGCTCATCATCACCGCGCAGGGCAACCAGTTGCAGGCGGTCGTGTTGTGTGCCCGCAGAGTCCAAGACCGCTTGTTTGCCGATGAAGTCGGCTTTCTTGGGCACATAGGTTCCAGCCAGATCGAGATCATAGGGGGTCAGCCCGCGAGGTGCGAGGCGCGGCGTGTCGATCCGCCCCTTTTCAGCGCCGAGACGCGTCAGCGCGTCTTCACCCATCGGGCAAATCCCGAGCTTGCCGCCGGCCGCCAGCAACGCGTCCCACATGGGCGCGCCGTAATTCGCGGGTACGGCTATCTCGAAGGCCACTTCGCCGATGTTGCTCGTGCGCGCTATGTGCGCGTGAATGCCGCAGAGTTTGCCCCGCCGAAGCCCCAGAAACGGAAAGGCCGAGGTCGAGACATCAATGTCGCGGTCAAGTTCCAGCAATACCTGGCGGGCCCGTGGCCCCGTCAGCACCAGGGTTGCCCACTGTGCGGATACGGGAACGGCCGCGGCGCGGTAACGTTGTTTGCCTGACGTCAGTTGTGTGTTGATCCAGTCGAGCACATTCTTTTCGCTGGTGGGTGAGGTGGTCAGAATAAACCGGTCTTTTTGCAACCGTGCCAGCACGCCGTGTTCCAGGATGCCGCCATTCTGGTCCAGCAAACGAACATAGTGGACCGAATCGACAGGGAATGGCTCGAGCGTCTCACAGCAGAGATACTCCATCAGGGCCAGCGAGTCCGGGCCGCGAACTTCTACCTTTGAAAGCGCGGACAGGTCTATCGCGGCAACCCCCATGCGGGCAGCGGCCATCTCAGCGGCAACCGCCAGCTCAGCATCGCCATTGTCTCGCTGGTAATATGCAGGCGTAAGCCACCCGCCTTTCACGGCAAAGGCGGCTCTGTGGTCTGCATGCCAGGCATGGGCGGGCAGCAGGCGACGGCTCGGCTTTGGCGGTGTTTGGGCAACGTCAATCACCGGCGACAGATCGGGTTCGTCCATGCCGTAGAGCTGTAGATCCTGCAACGGGGAGCTTATAGGCGCACGACCGTTTAGCGCGGCTGGCGTCACATCGCCGGTCGTGATGTCGCGGCGCCGGTCCACCCATTGCTTCGTTCGGTTGCCCAGCCCGGCCTTCGGTGTTTCCCAGAATGGCTGCAGGTGGATGTCATCCGCACCGGTTTCTGGCGCTGTGTCGCTCTGCGGAGATGCATCAAATCCCAACGCGCGGGCTGCTGACTGGCCTGCGGCACGTCCGGACCGGACAGCATGTTCCAGTGAAAAATTGCCGGTAACCGCTCCTGCTATATGATCAATCTTGCCCGTATTGTCCGGGGTTAGTGCGGCGACCGCCTGATTAAGGGAAACGCTTCCGCCAGCCTGTGCCAGCAGTTCAGTCCGCGGATTGAACCCACCGCAAACCGCCAACACGCTACAGTCCAGGGATGACAAGGGGGTTGCCAATGCCGTGCCATCAGTGCGCATCAGTTCAACACCCGCAACGCTGGTGTCTCCGTGAACCTTCTTGATTATCGCGCCGCCGACGAGATTGAGGCCACGATCGCAAAGCTGGGCGACGCTGTTGGCGTCCAACTCGCGGCGGCAGTCGACAACGGCTGCGACGTCGATACCTTCTTCTTGCATTTGACAAGCCGCAACATGGCCGCGGTCATTGTTGGTGAAGATCGCCACCGGACCGCTTGCGGGTATCAGGCTGAAACGGCGCGCATAGGTCATGACCGAACTCGCCAGCATGACGCCGGGCCGATCGTTGTCCGGAAAAACCAGGGGGCGCTCGCGCGTACCGGAGGCGAGGACGATCTGACGGGTGATGAGTGTGCGAAGCTGATAGCGGCGGCCTGAGGCCGGTGCCTCCTCACCCGAAACGTCGGGGCGGGTTTCGACCAGGCGAACATGACCATCATCATCGAAGTCGAGCGCAAGGGTCCTGGTCAGGACCTCAACGTCTTGAAGTGCGTGCAGCCGTGCAAGTGTATCCCTTAGCCAGGCATCGGATGGCGCATCGTCGATTGCGCCTTTACACCAGTGCAGGCTGCCGCCGGGCCGGGGCTGTTCGTCGACGACCAGCACACGGGCGCCGGCTTCTCCCGCAGCGAGGGCGGCATTCAGCCCCGCAGGCCCGGCGCCGACAATCAGCACGTCGCAGTGATCGAAGGCGGAACTGGCCGCGTATTTGCGGCGAAGCGGTTCATGAACAGGGGTCTCGATGGTTTTACGCTTCCGAAAACCGCGCACCCGGTCGATCAGGCTTGGTGGTGGCCAGTCCAGAATGCTCCTGGCTGACAGACCTTCGTAGAGATCAACCAGGGGGGCGAGGACACGTCGCGCAGCGCCATCCTCATCCAGGGTTACGAAGGCACTTTGGTCCTCCGGACCAGCCGCCATAATGCCCCGGGGCCGGTTGTAGCGAACACTACGGCCCAGCAGATCGGCGCCGTTGGCCAACAGCGCCGAAGCCAGGGTATCGCCGGCATAGCCAAGGCATGGCTTGCCGTTGAAACTGAAGCTCAAAGGACGGGAGCGGTCGATCCAACCGCCGCGGTCCCGCCTTCGCATCAACGCAGGCATGGTGTCGGCTTCCTACAAGGCATGGGAATATCCCAGCGGTGGCACTTGACGTTGGCTCCTGCAAACTGTTTTAACCGATTGTCGAACGGGAGAACACCATCTCTGCCCGTTCAATCCAATACATAAGCAATTCAAAGAAGTCAGGTCAGGGGAATTCGCATGAGTGACGTGGTCAGCTGGACAAAAGAAGGTGAAATCGGCGTAATTACGGTCAATAGCCCACCGGTAAATGCATTGTCTGCCGGCGTCCGGCAGGGGATTTTTGACGGCACCCAGGCGCTCGACGCAGACGAATCGGTCAAGGCGATCGTTCTGATCTGCGACGGTCGGACCTTTATCGCCGGTGCTGATATCACCGAATTCGGCAAGCCGCCGAAAGGCCCCAACCTCCGGCTGGTTCAGGAAACCATGGAAGACGCTTCCAAACCTATTGTGGCAGCGATCCATGGCACGGCGCTGGGCGGCGGTCTCGAAACTGCGCTGGCCTGTCACTACCGGGTTGCGGTACCGTCGGCCAAGGTCGGCCTGCCGGAAGTCAAACTTGGGCTTTTGCCGGGTGCCGGTGGCACGCAGCGGCTGCCGCGCCTGATCGGGCCGGAACGGGCACTCAAAGTGATTGTCGATGGCAACCCGATCCCGGCGCCCGATGCCAAGAATTTGGACATCATTGATGCGGTGATCGAAGGCGACCTCCGCGAAGGCGCCATCGCTTTTGCCCAGAAGCTGGTGGATGAAAACGCGCCGCTTCGTAAAGTCAGTGCCATGGAAGTCGATGCGTCCAGCCTGCCGGATAACTTCTTCGACGATTTCCGCAAGAGCATTGCGCGCAAGACGCGTGGCTTTCCGGCGCCGGAGAAGATCATTCAGTGTATTGAGGCGGCCGTCGAAAAGCCGTTCGACGAAGGCATGAAAATTGAAGGTGCTGGCATCGCCGAACTGATGGCCGGCACCGAATCGCAAGCCATGCGCTATATGTTTTTTGCCGAGCGCGAAGTTGCCAAAATTCCTGACGTACCGAAGGATACGCTACAGCGCGAGATCAAGAGCGCAGCCGTCCTGGGTGCGGGCACCATGGGTGGTGGCATCACCATGAACTTCGCCAATGCGGGCATCCCTGTCACGGTTGTCGAGATGACTCAGGAGGCCTTGGACCGTGGCCTCAGCATCATCGAGAAAAACTACCGCAACACTCAGGCCAAGGGACGCCTTACGGCTGAAGAGGTGGATGCCCGGCTGGCGCTGATCACCGGCAGTCTCAGCTATGACGACATCGCCGATGCCGACATCGTTGTTGAAGCGATTTTCGAGAATATGGAGATCAAGAAGGAGGTCTTCGAGAAGCTCGATGCCATCATGAAGCCGGGCGCCATTCTGGCCTCTAACACGTCCTACCTTGATCTCAATGAGATCGCGGCGGTCACCAAGCGGCCGGAAGATGTCATCGGGCTGCACTTCTTCAGCCCGGCCAATGTGATGCGGCTGCTGGAAATCGTCCGTGGGGCCAAGACCAGTAAGGAAGTGCTCGCCACCTGCATGTCGATGGCCAAGACCATCGGCAAGATCGGCGTGGTTGCCGGTGTCTGCCATGGCTTCATCGGTAATCGCATGCTGTCGCGCTATTCGACGGAAGCCAACAAGATGCTGCTGGAAGGTGCGATGCCCTGGCAGATCGATGAGGTGCTCTACAATTTTGGCATGCCGATGGGGCCTTTTGCCATGGGTGATCTGGCGGGCCTCGACGTCGGCACCCGGGCGCGCTCTGAATTCCCGGACTTGTTCCCGATTGATCCCGATTTTCCGGTCTTTGCTGACGTGCTGGCTGAGAAGGGATGGCACGGTCAAAAGACGGGCCAGGGATACTATGTCTACGGTGCTGACCGGTCACGATCACCCAACCCTGATGTCGAAGCGCTTATCGTTGCGGAATCTGAAAAGCGCGGCGTGGAACGCCGGGTGATTTCAGAAGACGAGATCATTGAGCGCTGCATTTATGCCGCCATCAATGAGGGTGCCCGCGAGCTTGAAGAAGGCATCGCCCTGCGCCCCTGCGACATCGATATCATCTGGATCAACGGTTACGGCTTCCCCTCCTATCGCGGCGGTCCGATGTTCTTTGCCGACACGGTTGGGCTGGACCGGGTGAATGGCGCCGTTGACCGCTATCGTCAGCAATATGGCGACCGGAACTGGAAATACTCTCGTCTGCTTGAGGACCTTGCCAAGGCGGGCAAGAAATTCTCCGATTGGAAAGAGTTCATCTGATGCGGTTCGTCTGCGTTCTGGCCGCGACGCTGGCGGCAGTCGGGTTCACATCACCGGCGACCGCCGCGCCGTTGCCGGATGGATCGTTTCAGATTGCGCAAGCCCCGCGTCCGCTTGTCTCGGGCGAACGCGTGCGGGTGAAGAAAATCGCCCGCGATATTGAAAGCGCCATGCAGACGATGGATCAGGGCGGTGTCGAGCCATTCCAGGACCCTGCCTATGTCCAGAAGTGGCAGCAATCCGCGGACCGGTTTAGGACGGCGCTGAAGCGCTATCCGCAGATGGATGATCCGGACGTGCAGGCGGCTCATGCCAAGCTGCAGGAAATGGACAATATGATCGCCTTCGGCACGGGCCAGGGGGCCAAACAAACCGCCGAACTGGGCGACGTTCAGGCCATTCTCGCCAATATCGAGCAGAGCCTGCGAGGCAGCCGCGCTTTGCACTGGTTGCCAGCACCCTTTGATGATGCTGAAGCGGCTGCGTGGATACAAGGGCAGGCCAAGGCAAAGCGTACCGCCAGAGCCGCACTTGCCGAACTCGAACGCATTGCACCCACAGCGCATCTTCCCCTGACACGCGGGACGGTCAGTCAGGGCGCTGCTTATGACAAGCAGGACCTGGACCGCCTGTTTCGGTTTGCGCAAAGCATCGACAACGATGTCGATGACGCGATGAAACAAACGTTGGATAATTTGAAGCTTCAGTTCGAGGTGCAAGACGACACCCTGAATTACTACCGCGAGCTTGATCCGGAAGACGAATCGGATCGGATGAATGCGTTTCTGGGCGAAAACTCGGAAGCTGAAATCTACAGCGGCCTTGACCGTGAGCTGGCGACGGCGGAATCGCTGGCAGCGTACCAGCGTGCGTTCGGAGAGGAGCCTACTGCGGCGATCCAGGGCCGTATTGATGAAATCAAAGGACTGCGTAAGACCTATGCAGAAAACCGCCTAGACGCATTAGGCGATTCCAAGCTGCCGGATCCCAAGAGCAAGGATTCCAAACGGATCGCCATCGCCAAGCAGATTCTCGCCGAACCCAGTTATGAGTTTGGCAAGCACGGCCCCATCGTGTTGACAACCAAGGATATCGTTGACCGTGAGAAGCAGGTAAGCCGGGCAGAGATCAAGGATGTGGATGTCAGCCTGTCCGGCGACATCACCCTGTCGGGCACCGAAACAACCTGGAATTACAAGTGGGAAGAGTTCAAGTTCGCCACACCGATCCAGGCGGATAATGGGGATTGGCACATTTGGTGGATCACGGCGATGAAGTACTCGTCGGGTTGGGAACGCACGCCCATTGGCGAGTGGGTTTCGGGCCGGTCCACCAAAGGCAGTCTGATTCTGGAGGACAATTTCTAGGAGCCGCTGTAGCCCGCTCACAGATGGCCTCACTCATTTGTCATTTTCCGGTGCTGACCGGTCCGTCCATATTGCGCCCATGCAAAAGCTGAACACGGATATCTGTGTGATCGGGGCCGGGTCGGCCGGTCTGTCTGTTGCCGCCGGTGCTTCTCAAATGGGCGCCAGGGTGGTCCTGATCGAAAAAGGCGAAATGGGTGGCGATTGCCTGAACACAGGCTGTGTGCCCTCCAAGGCGCTGCTCACGGCAGGTAAAGCTGCGCAGCATGGCCGGGATGCAGGCAGGTTTGGTGTCGATTTTGAAGAACCTGTCATCGACTTCGAGGCCGTCCATGACCACGTCCATGATGTGATCGCGCAGATCGCACCGCATGATTCTGTCGAGCGGTTTGAAGGTCTGGGCGTCACCGTGATCCAGGAAGCAGCGCGCTTCATTGGCGCCGATGCGTTGATGGCCGGTGACACGCAGGTCAAAGCCAAGCGCTTTGTCATCGCCACAGGCTCACGCGCCTCCGTGCCGCCAATCCCGGGCATCAAGGACACGCCCTATCTGACCAACGAGACCATCTTTACCCTGACGCAACGCCCGGCCCATCTGATTATTATCGGCGGCGGCCCAATCGGCTGCGAGATGGCGCAGGCCCACCGTCGGCTGGGGTGCCGGGTGACGCTGCTGGAGCGCGACGTGATCATGCCGAAGGACGACCCTGAACTGGTCGAAATCATCCGCCGGCGATTGATCAAAGAAGGCATCGATCTCCGCGAAAACGCATCGGTCGAACAGATTTCCGGTGCCGATAGTGCGGTTGATGTAACCGTTGACGGCGAGACGGTATCAGGCTCCCATCTGTTGGTTGCCGCCGGACGCCAGGCGTCGGTTGACGGGCTGGGGCTTGAGGAAGCCCGCGTGGATTACGACGCCAAGGGCATCAAGGTCGACGCGAGGCTGCGCACGTCAAACAAGAAGATTTTTGCGATTGGCGACGTGGCCGGTGGCTATCAATTCACCCATCAGGCCGGCTACCACGCCGGGATCGTGGTACAGAACATTCTGTTTCGGCTCCCCGCAAAGTCCGATGATTCGACGCTCCCCTGGGTGACCTATACTGACCCCGAATTGGCGCATGTCGGGCTGAACGCAGAACAACTTCAGGAACAGGACCCCAAAGGCACCGTTGTCTCGGTCCCGTATGAAGGCAATGACCGGGCCAAGGCGGAGCGTGAAACCGAGGGCATGGTGAAAGTCATGATCGGCGGCGATGGGCGTATCAAGGGCGCGAGCATTGTCGGCAAGGATGCCGGTAATCTGATTCAGCCCTGGGTGCTGGCGATGAGTCAGAAGATGAAAATTCGCGCCATGACCGGCTTCCGCGCGCCTTATCCGACGCTTGGAGAGCTGAATAAAGGTGCTGCGTCAGAGTACTTCAAACCCCGCCTGTTTTCCGAAACAACGCGGCGGATTGTAAGGTTTTTGCTGCGTCTTCCCTGATCGCAGCTTTCAAGGAGCCACCTGAATGAACAAGGAAGTTACCGACATTGTCCGCGACCGCTATGCCAGCGGCGCCGACGCGTGCGAGAGCAATTTGTGCTGCGCGGTGGATTATGATCCCAAATACCTTGAGGTCATTCCCGAAGAGGTCATTGAGCGCGACTATGGCTGCGGCGATCCGTCACGTTTTGTGCAAGAGGGTGAAACCGTCCTCGATCTGGGGTCGGGGACCGGAAAGATTTGCTTCATCGCCAGCCAACTGGTCGGCGCTGAAGGCAAGGTCATCGGCGTCGATATGACCGATGAAATGCTTGCGGTGGCGCGCGAGGCCGCGCCCGTCGTCGCCGAGCGGATCGGTTATGGCAATGTCGAGTTCCGGCGCGGCAAGATTCAGGATCTTCGGACCAGTCTGGATGCGGTTGACGCGCTTTTGGCCGACAGACCGGTGATCAGTGCGGCTGATTACGAGGCGCTGCAGGGGGCCATCGCCGAACAGGGCAGGACCGACCCGCTGGTCGCAGATGATTCAGTCGATCTGATCGTCAGCAATTGCGTGCTCAATCTGGTCAGCGATGGCGAAAAGCGTCAGCTGTTCGAGGAGATGTTCCGGGTGCTGAAGAAAGGGGGCCGGATCGCCATCGCGGATATCGTCTCCGACGAAGACTCGCCGGACCATCTGAAGAATGACCCGACGCTTTGGAGCGGCTGTGTGTCCGGCGCCATGACGGAGCATGGGTTTATCCAGCTGCTCGAAGAGGTCGGGTTTTACGGCATGCAGATCGAAACCTATGAGCCGGAGCCCTGGCAGGTGGTCGAGGGGATCGAATACCGCTCTGTTACGGTTATGGCCTGGAAAGGCAAGCAGGGCCCGTGTATCGAGAAAAACCAGGCGGTGATCTATCGGGGCCCCTGGAAAACCGTCGAGGACGACGACGGCCATGTCTTCCACCGGGGTCAGCGCATGGCCGTGTGCGAGAAGACGTTTGACATCATGGGGCGCGAACCCTACGTCGAACATGTCATTCCGGTGCCGTCGGCGCTTCCGGTCACGACGTCGGACGAGTTTGATTGCGCGCGTCCAACTGTGCGTTCGCCAGAGGAAACCAAGTCCGGCCTGCCGAAAATGACAAGCGAGCCCCAGTCGAGTTGCTGTTAGTTAGGACATATGGACCAGCCCACCCCCCAAACCATTCGCCTTCAGGATTATCAGCCTCCGCGTTACGCCATCGACCATACCGACCTTCGGTTTGAGCTGGGAGAGGAGGCTACGCTTGTCACCTCCACGCTCAAGATCCGCCGGATCGGTGAGCCCGGTCCGCTGGTGCTGGATGGCGAGGATCTGGAACTGGTATCCGTTTCAGTCGATGGCCGCGCGCTGGAAGACAATGACTTTCAGAAGGGGCTGACCAATCTGACGTTCGACCCTGGTGTCGCTGCCACGGTTGAAATCGTTACGCGCATCAAGCCGCAGGACAACACCCAGCTCTCCGGGCTCTACAAATCCAGCGGCGTTTTCTGCACACAGTGCGAGGCCGAGGGTTTCCGGCGGATCACCTACTATATGGACCGCCCGGATGTGCTCTCGGTCTTCCGGGCCACGATTGTTGGGGACAAAGCCAAGTACCCGGTGTTGCTGTCCAACGGCAATCTGGTGGCGAGCCGGGACGGCGAAGGTGGTCAGCACATTGCTGTCTGGGAGGACCCGTTCCCCAAGCCTTGCTATCTGTTTGCGCTGGTAGCTGGCGATCTGGCGGTGATTGAAGACAAGTTTACCACCATGTCGGGCCGCGACGTTGACCTGCGCATCTATACAATCCCGGAAGATCAGACGAAGTGCACCCATGCGATGGAGTCGCTGATCAAGTCCATGCGCTGGGACGAAGAAACCTACGGCCTGGAGTATGATCTTGAGGTCTACAACATCGTCGCCGTGCGGGATTTCAATATGGGCGCGATGGAAAACAAGAGCCTGAACGTTTTCAACACCGCCTATGTGCTGGCGACGCCCGAGACCGCGACCGACATGAATTTCGCAGGAATCGAAAGCGTCATCGCGCATGAATATTTTCACAATTGGACCGGCAACCGCGTCACCTGCCGCGACTGGTTCCAGCTCAGTCTGAAAGAAGGCCTGACGGTTTTCCGCGACCAGCAGTTTTCCGCCGATATGCAGTCGGCGGCGGTGCAGCGGATTGAGGATGTAAGGGCGCTGCGGGCCCGTCAGTTTCCGGAAGATGCTGGGCCCCTCGCACACCCCGTGCGGCCTGAATCCTACATTGAAATCAATAATTTCTATACCTCAACGGTCTATGAAAAGGGCGCAGAAGTCATCCGGATGATGCACACCCTGCTGGGGGCGGAGAATTTCCGTAAAGGCATGGATTTGTACTTCGAACGGCATGACGGCACCGCGGCCACGGTCGAGGATTTCGCCGGTGCGATGCAGGATGCATCGGGCATTGACCTGACCCATTTCAGGCGCTGGTACAGCCAGGCCGGAACGCCGCATCTGGAGGTTCGTGGGGAGCACGATGCCAATGCTGGAACCTATGCGTTGACTGTCAGGCAGAAGACCAAACCGACACCCGGGCAGCCGCAGAAAGACCCTCTGCACATCCCCTTGGCACTCGGCCTGCTTGATCCGCAAGGCGAACAACTGCCCCTGACCCTGCAGGGAGAGAACCAGGGGCCTGAAAGCCGGGTGCTTAGCGTCACCGAGGCCGAGCAGACATTTACGTTTACAGGGGTGACGGAGAAACCTGTCCCGTCGCTACTGCGTGGGTTTTCCGCGCCGGTGACACTGGACGCCGGTTATACGCGTGACGAACTGGCGTTCCTGTCGGGTAACGATCCTGACCCCTTTGCACGCTGGGAAGCGGGGCAAACCCTGGCGACCCAGGTTATGCTCGATCTCGTTGACGACCATGCAGCCGGCCGGACGCTGAACCTTGATGAAGGGTTTGTGCAGGCGATTGCCGCAACGCTTGAAGATTCCGCGCTGGATCAAGCGTTCGTGGCGCTGGCGATCACATTGCCCAGCCAGGCCTATCTGGCGCAGCAAATGAAGGTCATTGACGTCGATGGCATCGAAGCGGCGCATGATTTTGTCCGCACGACCCTGTCGGATCGCCTGCATGAAAAGTTTGCCGCGATCTATCAGGTCCTGAATATCCCTGAATCCTATCGGTTCGATGCGGAGTCGGTCGGGCGGCGCAGCCTGAAGAATGCCTGCCTGTCCTATTTGATGCAGCGGCCCGCCCCCGAACAGGTGATGCTTGTGGTCGATCAGTTCCGCACCGCCGATAACATGACGGACAGCGTGGCCGCGCTCAGCATCCTTGCCAATACAGAGGTGCCGCAACGGGATGAGGCACTCGCTGAATTCTACGAACGTTGGTCCGGCGATCCGCTGGTGGTCGACAAATGGCTGGGCGTGCAGGCGATGTCGATCCTGCCGGACACGCTGGAGCGCGTGCGAACGCTGATGGGGCATGAGGCGTTCTCTCTCAGGAATCCCAACAAGGTTCGTGCCCTGATCGGATCGTTCAGCCACGGCAATCAGCCGCGGTTCAATGATTCAGACGGCGGTGGCTACGCCCTATTGGCTGATGTTGTACTCGAGCTGGACGGCGCCAACCCGCAGGTGGCGGCACGGCTGATGGGGGCGTTCAACCAGTGGCGGCGCTTCGACAAGAACCGCCAGGCGTTGATGCGCGACCAGATTGAACGGGTCGTCTCAGAGCAGGACCTGTCTAAAGACGTCTATGAGATTGCATCGAAGGCGCTCGCCGACCTCTAATTCGTGGTCTCGGGATAGGTATAATCTTCCGGCGCAAACGCCCGCAGCACTTTCATCATCGCCATCAGGTTGTGCTGCACATTGTCGACACGGATCGTGCTGTCATAGACCGTTGTCCGAACGCCGCCGCGGACATACTTCCTGAAGCCCTCTGGCACGAAAAACATGTCCGTCTCGTCCTGGAACTGGAGCTGCAGGACGGAGCGCAGCCCGCGCAGGATCGCGATCCGGTAGGCCTCCGCGCGCGCGTCGTCGCCGACCTCGCGTGCCAGGCTGAACGCGTCAACCAGCCCTTCCAGATAGATACCGGTCGAGGACGCATGCGGCGGACCGAACCGGCCGCCCGGCACATAGAACCGCCCCATCATGTCGCGGTACTGGTTAGGCACGGCCCATTGCTGGACATTGAGCAGCCAGTCGTTCATCTCGAAGATGAAGTCCCGCAGCGCGTCATTTCCGGTCAGTTTCCAGATGTCATAGTAGGCTTGGGTATGCCAGCCGATAAAGGCCGGGTTGCGGTTTGCGCGGTGCCAGTCCCGGTAATAGCGGAATGAGGTCATGAACCGCTCCAGCAAAGCCGGGTCGCGGTCCCGTTTGTAACGGGCGGCCCAATAGAGTAGCGCCTCACCCGGGTAAAAGTTTTGCCCGCTGGTGCGCCCGGCGGGCCGCAGAAAGGAACGGAAGGCGCCGTTGTCACGCCATAGGGTCTGGATCGTCTGGTCCAGCGCGTCTTCTACTGCTGCAAGCTGTTCAGGACGGCCGTTCTCATGGACGGCGAGCGCGGCGAGGGCAACGGCACCCAGCTTAACTTCACCCCGTTCCCGGTAGACCACGCCCAGACCTTCCTCGTCGTGGAAATAGGCCTCCAGATTATAGTCGAGGTTGCGGGCGGTAAGGGCCCACAGATCATAGTCGTAGTCGATCCCGGTGGCGCGGCCCAGAGCGACCGTGGCCATCCACTGCCGGATCAAATTGTTGCCGGGCAAGACATCGCGGCTCGTTGGGCGGTAGCCGTAGGCCAAGGCGCCTGACTGCGCGGTATTGGCGACCAGCCAGTCGATGGCGTATTTGGCGGCCCTGCGGACCGAGCGGCGATCAATGTCCTCGACGCGGACATAGTCGTTACCGCGTTCCATCAGAAAAGCACGGGGGCGGTCGTTTAACTTCACCAGAATTTGTTCACCGTCCAGAATGCGGTAACGGACATCCTGCGCGAATACGTCCGGATCAAGACCTGCCACCCGGGCGCGGTCAGCGATCATTGCGGTCATACGCCGATTTGTGCGCAAGGCATCGAACGGCGAGACCGCGATGCGCTGCTCATCGTTGCGCGCCTCATACCCCCTTATGCCGTGATGACGTCGACCGATTACTTCAGCGTCCACGTCGACGGCAGCAACATCGCGCGGTGAGTGGGCAAGAAACAGCGCGATGCTGTCAACGCGCTGACGATCTTCGGTGGACAGACCGCGCTTCAGTTCATTGATGCCGGTTGTCAGGTTTTCGAGTATGGGCCCATCGCGCTGCCATCGCTCCGCGATAACGGACCCGTTCGCCATCAGGGCAATATGGTTGGCATGGGCCATCGATCGCAGGCGCTGGGGGTAGTCCAGGCGTCTGGCTTTTCCCTCACGCCAGATGTCTGAAACAGCCAATGCCACAAGCGGCATGTTGTGAAGAGCAAGAACAATGTCGGGTGAGCAGCACGGCGGCTCGGCGCCGTGCATGAGGTCATTGAAGGCAGCGGCAATACGGGGTCCAAGGGTTGTGTGACGGACAACAAAAACGCTGGCTGCTGCTGCCAGCAATAGTATCGCCAAAACCGGCATCAGCCGGCTGCGAGACGTCTTACGAGAGCGTCTGCGCGCCATTTACGATGAAGCCCCGTGATTGATCCCGGCGAGCACCGTCCCGGGAAACCTGCCGCTTGGCAAGGTTTTAGTTGTCTGGCAGCTCCTCGGACACGCGTCGCCTGCGGCGTCTGCGCAATACCGCCAGGACCGCCGCACTCCCCGCAAGGAAACCAAGGGTCCCTGGTTCGGGTACGGCGCCGGGGGCGGTGATCACGATTTCGAACAGATCACCACACGGGACCTGGTCGGGTACGTCATCCTGTGGCGGCTGACAGATTGCACCGTCCAGTGACAGGCTCAAAATGCCCTGGAAGGTTCCTGTTTCGGTGAACACGCTGATATCGATTTCAGCGGTAAGCGTCTCCGGATCGATAAGCACGTCAATCGGTTCAAAGACGCCGTCGCCGTCCAGGTCGAACAGCCATTGAACGACCAGGTCTTCAGGCAGATCGCCGGCCAGGAATTCCCCGTCCAGCAAAGACGCAAGGCCGTCCAGCTGGATGGTGCCTTCGTCGCCGAGTACGGCGGTGTAAACTTCTTGCGAATCCGGCACGATGATAACTTCGCCCGGCTGCGGCGGAGTCGGCGGATCGCCATCGCCGCCGGGATCACCATCACCATCTCCATCACCGTCGCCATCGCCACCTGCAGCAGGTTCAGTAAATGGAACGCCCGGGCCGCCGCCAAATCCGCCGCCACCACCACCGCCCGATGGCGGGGTTGTCTGCGAGGCTGGCGCGGCAAATGCTGTCGCTTGTCCGGGGCCGGCTGCCGGTGGGATATTCTCCAATAGGTCGCTGACGGCCTCCGACAGCTGCGCACCGAGCAGATCTTCTACCGGAACGATCACGATCCCGACGATGTATGTGGTCTGAATACCCGGTGGGAAATCAATGTAGAGCACGCCATCGCGGACTTCTGTCCGGAAGGCCAGAATCTTGCCCTGTCCGCCGGATCCGTCAGACGCCAGGGTGGGTGGTACGTCCAGCGTCGCCGAAATGCCCTGACGATCCATCAGCGCCAGCGCGGCCTGTCCACTTTCGCGATTGGTCAAATCGATGCGCCGCAGCGGTGTCTGGCTGCGCAGAAAGGTGTCGGTGCCAAATGCGTCAGCCGGGGGGATGCCGGCTTCTTCTGATGTCATCACGAAGACCCGATAGGTCCCGTTCGGCACATCGGCTGAAAAGACTTCCATACCCCGGACGCCATCGCCCCACAGGCGTGTGCTGCTGGTTTCAACATCACCGGCGCTATCGCCTTCCACGTGGCCGCTGTCGGACGGGATGCGCTGGAAGTTCTGGAAGACTGGATTGGACACGCCGGCTTCATCGAGGATTGGACCAAAATCGAAGCCGATGGAACCCGGCGTCAGATTGAAGTCAGGCTGCTGGTTTGCATTCATCAGATAAGCCGAGTGCAAGGACGCAAAAGCGGCTTCTGAAATATTGGTTGCCGCTTCTGTCAAGGCGGGTAGCGACCCGGCGACAGAACTGTCGCCCGCGATGGCTTCCAACAGGATTTGCGCGCGATAGGCAATGGCAGCGTCATTGCCGCCGACGTTGTCGAAATAAGCCAGAAGGGCATCATAGCCTTCCGCCGTACCTGCTAATGCGCCTTCGACGGCTGCATCTAATACAGCCTCGGGAACGGCAAGCGTCGTGTCACCTGTTGCGACGAGTCGAAGCGCGACGGCACCGCCCGTGCCGGTAAACGAATCAGTGCGGCTCTTTTGCGGTAGTAGGATGTTCCAGAGCTGGTCGTCCAGCGACCGAAGCTCATCAGCATCCGCTGACGGTCCCGGGTTGGTCTCCTCCGTTACCGCTGTTTCGGATTGTTCCTCTTCGACCATCCAGGCATAGATGTCGAAGTCGGTTTCCGTCTCTTGCGACGACGGCATAAACAAGCCGACAGCAAGCCATGCTGCGGCGGCGACCACCAAAAAAGTAGAAAATGCGCCCGACGATTTCATTGCGCGACTCCCGGCATATAACCGGTCACTTCACCTCGCAAAACATATGTATACCCGTTGAACCCACCGATTTTATTGAACTAATTCTATCAGTGAGGGCACACACAAGCCTCCAAGCTTTCGCCAGGCTTCCGACCTCGTTTGAGATAAGTACCACAAAACGCAAGGAATTTGGAAGTATAAACCAGTGGTTTGCTGCCCCTGATGGGTTGGCCCGGAAACACCCTAGTTTCTGCCATAGACATCATCGAGTCTTTCGATGTCGTCTTCTCCCAGATAGCTGCCCGATTGCACCTCAATGATCTGCAGCGCTTCTTCGCCAGGATTTTCGAGCCTGTGAGGCGTGCCGAGGGGAATAAAGGTAGATTCATTGGCCTCCAGTACGATTTCAGATTTGTCTTTGGTCACGCGGGCGGTTCCGTTGACGACAATCCAGTGTTCGGCACGTTTGCTGTGTTTCTGCAGCGACAGCTTGTGGCCAGGTTTCACCGAGATGCGTTTGACCTTGAAGCCCGGCCCTTCGTCCATGGTCTCAAACCAGCCCCATGGCCTGTACACCCTCGGCTGCGATTCAGTGAGGGACGGCCAGTCTGCGTCATGCGCCCAGTCCTTTAAGGTCGGTCGATTTTTCCCGTGGGGTGACCAGCACTGCATCCTTGCCCGCGACGATAACCAGATCCTCAATGTGATAGGCGACGGTCAGCGGCCCACTGCTTCTGATCAGGCACCCATGAGACTCAACAGAGACGCCCGGGCCGTCGATGACGTTTTCATCCATGTCGCGCGGACCCAGATCGTATAGCGCCTGCCATGAACCAAGATCCGACCATCCCACATCAATCGGCACGACCAGCGCGTCGGAGACCTTCTCCATGACCGCATAGTCGATTGAGTTTGCCGGGCTCGATCTGAACGCGGTCTCGTCGAGGCGCAGGAAGTCCAGATCGACTTGAGCGGATTCTACAGCCGCTACGCACGCCTCAAAAATCGCCGGCTCGAGGCTCTTAAGCGACTCCAAGAACCGCGTTGCGCTGAACAGGAAAATGCCGCTGTTCCATAGGTAGTCTCCGCTTGCGAGATAATCTGCTGCTGTGGCGGCATCCGGCTTCTCTCTGAAATCGCTGACGTGGTGAATTCCGGTCCCGATACTCTCAAGCGCTGGACCCACCTTGATGTATCCATAGCCGGTCTCCGGCCGGTCGGGCTTGATGCCGAATGTGACCATCGCACCCGTCGAGTGCGCGGCCGAGGCTGCAACATCAACAGCGTCGACCAGCCTATCCGCTGCTGCGATATAGTGGTCTGACGGTGTCAGCAAAACAACCGCGTCCGGGTCCTGCTTTTGTGCCCAGAGCGCGGCAACGGCGGCGGCGGGGGCGGTGTTTCGCCCTTCTGGCTCCAGGATCAAAGGGCCCGTTTCAACCCCGGTCTCCAGCATCTGTTCAGCGATTGCGAAGCGATAGGCTTCGCCAGCGATGGCGATCGGCGGCTGAAATCGGTGGGGGTCCGCAAAGCGTTTTACAGTCGCCTGCAACAGGCTGCCTTGACCTGTGAGCCTTAGGAGCTGTTTCGGTCGGCTTCTGCGAGACAATGGCCATAGACGGGTGCCGGAGCCACCGCACAATATCGCGGGATATACTTTTTGGGACATCAGCGCAGGGTCCTTTTAATCCTGACTGCAGTGTCTTGTGCGGTCCCCGGCGGGGTCAACCCAAGATGTGTGTCGCAACGGCAGCGCATGCTGGCTTTTGCTGTAACGCTCGGGTGTGGTATTGGAACCGTACGAGCCCAACGGGAACTGAGCGCGCGCGATGTCGCGCAGCGGGTGCAAACCTACATGATCAGACTCTTCGGTCACTATCTGCTCCGGTCCATCCTGTTACTGGCCGTGATTGAAACCTGCGTGCTGGTGGTCACCGCCTATGCGGCGCTGGAAGTACGCCTCAGCCTTGCGGGGCTTTCCTCGCGAGGGTTTACGGACCCTGCGGCGAATCTGGCAATCTTTGTGGTGACGCTGCAACTCGTCATGCTGGCGCTGGGGCTATACCAGCGTGAAACCTGCCGGGATTTTCGCAATACGGTCTTCACGCTGCTGGCGGCGTTTTTGGTCGCGGCGCTGATTCTGGCGTTGATTTTCTATCTTGTCCCGTCGATCGCGATCTGGCGCAGTATCTTCGTGATCGCGCTCTTTATGGCTTTCATCGGTATTCTCACAGTCCGGGTGCTGTTCATCACGCTTGTCGATCTTGAACGGTTTAAGCGCCGTGTTCTGGTGTTGGGCGCTGGCGGCCTTGCCGCCAAGATCGCGGCATTGGACGACGACAGCAGGGTTCAGGGCTTCATCTGCGTCGGTTTCGTGCGCATGGGCGAAACAGAACAGGATATTGCTGACTGTATTGAGCGGGCCGATATTGACTCCTTGCGCGATTACGCCGCGGAAAACGACGTTGATGAAATTGTCACGGCGATGTCCGAACGCAGGGCCAATATGCCGCTGCGTGAACTTCTCAATTGCCGTCTGGCCGGTGTTCGGATCAGCGACTACAGCGGGTTTATTGAGCGCGAAGCCGGCATGGTTGATCTGGACGGGTTCGTGCCAAGCTGGCTGATCTATTCGGAAGGATCCACGGCAGGGCCTGCCCGGCTTTTCGTGAAACGCGCTATCGATCTTGGGTCAAGTCTTATCCTGTTGGTACTGACGGCGCCGATCATGCTGATTACGGCGCTGGCGATTGCGGTTACGAGCCCAGGCCCCGTGCTCTACCGGCAGGAACGGGTCGGGCAGGGTGGCAAGACGTTTACGCTCAACAAGTTTCGCAGCATGCGGGCGGATGCAGAAAGCGATAGCGGTCCACAATGGGCTGACCAGAACGACCCCCGGGTCACCGCGGTCGGTCGTGTGATAAGAAAGCTGCGGATTGATGAGCTGCCCCAGATCATCAACGTTCTGAAAGGCGACATGAGTTTTGTCGGGCCTCGGCCCGAACGGCCGTTCTTCGTCGAGGAGATCGCACGCGAAGTGCCCTATTTTCTGGAGCGGCACGCGGTGCGTCCGGGGATCACCGGTTGGGCACAGGTAAACTACCCATACGGCGCAACGATCGAAGATGCCAAACAGAAGGTTCAATTCGATCTTTACTACATCAAGAATTTCTCGGTCTTTCTCGATATTCTCACCCTGATCAGAACAATTCGTGTTGTTTTGTTCTCTGCGGGCGCTCGTTGAGGCGCGTTGACGCGTGCGGCGTCGCGCCTATAGTTCTGGATAACAGGCCATGACATCAAAGCTGACATCCATATCGCGCCCCCTGGCGGGTCTTTGTTTCGCGCTGTGCTTCCTCACCATGCTTGTTGCACCGGCTGCCGCGGTAACAGCACCCGGCGGCGGGGAACCTTATCTGGAGGATGCGCAAGCGTATCTTGACTCCGGAGAGATACGGGCGGCCATCGCCGTCCTGAAGAGCGCACTTCAGAATGATCCAGAAGACGTCGAGGCCCGCGCGCTTCTCGCCAACGTATACATCGAGGCGCAGGATGGCCCGTCCGCAGAAAAAGAGCTGAGAACCGCGTATGATCAGGGTCTGGATGACGACCGGTATTGGGAACCTCTGGCGCGTGCGCTGCTGACCCAGGGCCGATACGCTGGGCTTCTGGACGAAGTCCCTGCCGATCGGGCGGCGCCTGGACGACGCGCGGCGCTTTTGACGTTGCGCGGCCGGGCCTTTTACGGCCTCAAGCAATATGACGACGCCAAGGCCGAGTTCCAAAAAGCATTTGATGAGTCACCCGGTTACGTACAGGCCAAGACGGGACTGGCCCGGGTGCTGATTGCACAAGGACAAGCCGACGAAGCGCTTGCGCTGATCGAGGAAGCTCTGGGCATTGATGATGAGTCGGTCAGCGCCCGGGTCATCCAGGGTGAACTTTCGCGTATGTCGCGGGATTTCGAGCGATCGGTCGAAATCTATGGCGAGGTGCTAAAGACGCGCCCAAACAACATCGAAGCGCTCTTGGGACAGGCCGCAGCCCTGATCGACCTCAATCGGGACATCGAAGCGCAGCGTAACATCGACACAGCCCTCGAACTACAGCCGCGGCATCCTCTGGCCCTCTACCTTTCCGCGCTCATGTTGACGAAGCGCCAGTCGTTCAAGGGGGCAGAAGCTGTTCTTGATCGTGCTGGCAGGTCGCTGGACAATTATCTCCCAGCGCAATATCTGCGGGGAGCGATCGCCTATGCACAAGGGAATCTGGAGCAGGCGTTCTATTTCCTGAATCGTTTTGTTGAACAGGCGCCGACCCATGCCAATGGCAGGCGTCTGCTGGGCGGAACGCTGGTGCGGCAGGGTAATTTCGAGCAGGCTGTCCGGGTGTTTTCACCGCTTCTGCAAGCAGGCGGCGATGCCCGACTGTATGCCATGGCCGCAGGTGCGTATCTTGGTCTGCGAGATTACGAAAGCGCCATCGGACTTTATGAGAGAGCTGTTGCCGCTGATCCGGAAAACAGCCTGTATCGAACCCAGCTGGCCGTGGCGCGGCTTGGTACGGGCGATCCTGAGGCTGCCATCCAAGAGCTTGAAGCCGCCGTGGATGCAGATCCCGGTAGCCGCCGCGCACCGCTTATGCTGGTGCGGCACAATCTGAACATTCGCGATTATGACGCGGCGCTCGCGGTGGCCAACCAATTCGTGGCCGCCACACCAGAGGACCCGTCGGCGCATAATCTGCTCGGCGCTGTTCTGTTGGCGCAGGGGGACCGGGAGGCTGCCAAGGACGCTTTCGACCGGGCCCATCAGCTCAACCCTGCGTTCTTGCCGGCGGTACAAAACCTGGCGCGGCTGGATCTTGAAGCCGGCAATACTGATGCCGCGCGCGCCCGTTACGAAGAAGTGCTTGAGGCCCAACCGGGCCAGGAGACGGCCATGATCGAGATATCTCGAATTGCCGGCCGTCAAAAGGGCCCCGAGGCCGCTGCAAAGTGGCTGGAGGACGCTGCAGATGCCAATCCTGATTCATCGGAAGCAGCCCTCCGCCTGATCGAGCTTCACATCGACAATGAAGAGTTTGTTAAGGCAATTGCAGTCGCCAGTGCCCTGGAACAAAGACTGCCGGACCGCCCGGCCGTTCTTGAGGCGTTGGCGCGGGCGCAGACCTTGTCCGGTGACGCGGTTTCCGGGGTGGTGACATATGGCCGTCTCGCAGCACTGGTGCCGGAGCGGCCCGATGTCTTTGTCGCGCTGGGCCGGGCCCAACTTGCAGCGGGTGACGTCTTTAACGCGCGCGCATCCTACAGAAGGGCGCTGGAACTCGACCCCAATCTGGTCCAACCGGTCCTGGAACTGATTATCATTGAGATCGACAGCGGACGCCTGCGTTATGCGATGGAGGTTGCGACCGCGCTGCAGGAGGCGCAGCCGGAGCAGCCGCTGGGCGATATCCTGGTCGGTCATGTCAATGGAAAGCTGGGGAACAAGTCTGCTGCCCTAGAAGCTTTTGGCCGTGCCGAAACGAAGATCAACTCAGCCAGCTCAGCGCTGCGATTGTTTCACGGCTATAGAGAAATCGAGGAACAGGCGCGGGCGGCCAGCCTGCTGGAGGACTGGCTTTCACAATATCCCCGCGACCTGGCGATCAGGGGCGTATTGGCCAGCGCCTATTTGGACGATGGCGCCTATCAGGAGTCGATTGAACATCATCGCGTCCTGTTGGAGGCGAACCCCAACAATCCGATGATCCTCAATAACCTGGCATGGCTGTACCAGAGTATGGGGGATGACCGCGCGCTCGAGACGGCCGAACAGGCCTATTCGATCCGCCCTGATGCCGTCATCATCAAGGACACCTATGGCTGGGTTCTGGTCGAACACGGCCGGGCTGACGAGGGTGCAAGAGCTCTTGAAGAAGCTGGCGCCCTGGCCCCGGACGAACCGGATATTCAGTATCATCTGGCGCTCGCACGGGTCCGTCAGGGGCGCGAGGATGAGGCATGTGCGTTGCTGCGCACGATTCTGATGACCGGCGGCGGTTTCCGGCGTCGCGATGACGCACAGACATTGAGCAACGCTCAAGCCTGCCGCTGATCGGCAGAACAGTTTGGCAAAGCATCTCCTGCATATCTTCCCCAGTTTCGAAGTCGGGGGGAGCCAGCTTCGCACGGTAACCTGGATAAACGCGCTCGGCCCTGCCTATCACCATAGCCTGCTGTCGTTGTCGGGCCTGACGGATGCGTGCGACAGAATTCAACCCTCCATTCCTTTCGACGTGGTTAAAACGCCTGAAGAGCGAGCGTCCCTGTTTTCGCGGATTCGGGCCTATCGACGTTTGCTGCGTGAGGTTGGGCCGGATGTCCTGATCACCAACAACTGGGGCAGCATCGAACTCGCCCTGGCGTGGCGCATACGACCCCAAAGCGCCCTCATACATGTCGAAAGCGGTTTCGGCCCAGATGAGGCCGATCAGAACCTTCAGCGACGAATCTGGGTGCGGCGCGCGGCGCTTTCCGGCAGAGCCAAAGTCGTCGTACCGTCGGCCAGTTTGCGGCGGCGAATGACGGAAGAATGGGGTTTTTCAGAGGATAGAATTCGGTTTGTTCCTGACGGCATTGACTGCGAGAAATTCGCAAGCGCGCTCGCAAAGCCGCTATCGCAATTGGGGGACCGGAAAGGACCCGTCATCGGCACGGTCGCAGTTCTTCGGGCGGAAAAGGATCTGTTGGTATTGCTGCGGGCGTTCCAGGCGCTTGATCCTGCGCTAGACGCCACGCTGGTAATTGTCGGAGACGGGCAAGAGCGCGAGGCTCTGGAAAACGAAGTCGTCGCCCTGGGCCTTCAGGGACGCGTGATTTTTACAGGATTTGTCGATAGGGTTGAAACTGTCTACCCCCTGTTCGATGTGTTTGCCTTGTCATCGTTTACAGAGCAAATGCCCAATGCCGTGCTGCAGGCCATGGCCGCTGGGCTACCTGTTGCCGCGACGGATGTCGGCGACGTTTCTTTGATGGTGGCACCCGAAAACGCCTCTCGCCTGGTTCAGCCGCGCGACGCCTCGGCGCTTTCAGCGGCGCTGCTTGAGCTGTTGGCGGATCCACAATTGGCCGGGCAGCTTGGCGAAGAGAATCGCAAACGTGCCTTCCAGCGCTTCGATATGGACGCGATGGTGGCTGCCTATCGGTCGCTTATCGACCCTGTTGAAAGCGTGGATTAAGCAGCTAGGTCGGACGCTTTTGCCCGATATCTCTCTTTGGTTTGAACCGCTGGAGCCGCGGCGGAAAAACATAGGAAAGAATGGGGTCGGCCACGGGCGGGGTCTCCGGCGCTGGCTTGCGCAACGCCTGGATAACCAGGATCTCCCCAATAATGATCACGGCGAGCAGATGATAATAGAGGTCGAATGTCGCCTTGTTCAGGAATGCGCCGCCGACGGCAAATGCTACCAGGCTGGCCTGGCACATGGGCATCAGGTCGCGGGCCCATTTCAGGTCCGGTCGGTCTTTACATCGTTTTCGGACCCGCTCGGCGGTTAAAAAACCAAGGAACCAAAGCCCCAGGAAAAGCAGCAACCCTGTATAGCCATGCTCACCGAGGACTTCGAAGTAGATGCTGTGGGCTGCGAGACCTTGAACCACACTACCGTCGTCCTTGCGTGGCAGGTACTTCATACGATAGTCGCGATCATAGAAAACATTGAATCCGCCGCCGAGGAGCGGGTGATCGTTGGCGACGTCGATGGCGTAGATCCACATCGTTATCCGCCCCTGAGCGGACGCGTCTTCTTCATAGTCGAGGGTAGATAGCTGGCGGTCGCGCCATTCGGACGGCATGAGGTTGAACGCGACGACGCCCGAGATCAGCATCAGAAACAAAAGGCCGATATGGCGACTCCGGATCAGCATGAAGGCGAACATGGCAATCAGGGCCACCAGCGCGCCTCTGGAATGTGTGCCAAGGATCGCAATCAGAATCAAAACCTGTGCGCCCATCAAGGAGAGTGACGCGAACCGGTTGTCCGTTTGCATCTGCAGGTAACGGACGAGGGGCAGCAGCATCAAGAATGTGATGGCAATGCCGTTATTGTCGCCGTGAAACGTGCCTGGCGGCCCAAAGACGAGATAGTTGCCGCCTGTCAGCGCCGTAAAGAGGCCCCCTTTAAGGGCAAAATAGCCGCAGGAGGCTACCATCACCCAAATCAGGGCATGCAATCGGATCTGGCTGCGAAGCAGAGAAATGGCGACCAGCGTGAACAGAATAACTTTGGCGAAAATCTCCCACTTGTCCCAGGCGAGGGATTGATTGACGGCGAATGCCGTTGTCAGCGTGGTGAAGCCGAAATAGACGATCATCATGATGACCATCGGCCGAAGCGGTAACTCCTTTGGTTCACGCGAGATTGCCCATGCGACCAGCGTCGAAATCGCGACCACCTCTGCCACCGGGAAGCTTCCCACCGAACCAAAGGCGAGCCGGTGCGGATTCATAAAGGAAATCCATGTCCAGGCCAGAACACCCAGGTACGGCCAGGCAAAAATTGCTGGTACAGTCGCAAACACAAGGGCGAAGATGAAGAGGTTACGCATTCGCTTTCTGTTTGAATTGCCCCGTTAAGTTTGTGGTTGCGGTCTCGCGCTGGAGCCGTGGAGACAGCGCCCGTCTGGCGCCTTGCTTATTCCAGAGGTTAGATCATCTTTGTCTATATGCAAAACGCGCGTCATGATGCCTAAAGTTAACAAGGGGCAGGGGCTTACATGATCGATACGCTCATGTTTGTTGGGTTCTGCTTGTCGGTTTTTGTCATCGGCTTCATTCTTGTGCGCGGAGACGATGGCCCGAGTACCCGGCGCAAAGGGCCTTGGCGGCCACCAGAAAAGCGCGCCAGCGACCGGGAGGGGATATCCGGCCAAGACAGTAAGGACAGACCCTAGGCAGGCAACACTTCATGCCCGGTCGAACGCCGCCAGCCACTGGTCTATCTCCGCAAAAAGGATTTCGCGGTCCTTCAGATCCGTGAAGGTATGGTCGGCAGTTCTTAGGCGCACAAGGTGGGTCCGGGCCGCTTCAGTCAATGGACTCCACCCCAATGTACGATGGATGAATCGATCGAAAGCCGTCGCATCAATATCCTGCCCGCTGAGTACGACGAGAACCTTGCCATCGAAATCGATCCACTGCTTGAGCATGTCGACAGCAAATGACGGGGCGGCATCGGTGCCGCTGGCGGGTTTCATACTGGCGATCAGGGCCCGCGATATGTTCACAACCGCCCTGCGCAATCGGGCGAACGAGCCCAACACCGCCAGCCAGCGCCGCCAGCGGGCCAGGCGAGGCAGATAATAGCCTTTAAGCACCGCCTGGGCCCGTCCTGCCCTGGTCGACACCCAGGGATTCAGCAACAGCATGCCGCTGACCTCGCGGTGTTGGCTGCCATGCAGCATGGAGGCGCTTGCGCCGTCGCACAGTCCCAGAAGCAGGACTCGTTCCACCCTTGGGTCTGCAGCTTTTAGTGCGCTAAGCGCGCTGGCCATGTCCGGTGCCATGTGATCAAAGGCGATCTGCTCTCCGTCAGAATCGCCCAATCCGCGGCGGTCAGCACGTAGAACGCTGAAGCCCTGTCCCGCAAGGTGGCGCGCCAGACTGACAAAAAGTCT
Source organism: Alphaproteobacteria bacterium (assembly GCA_046290575.1). Taxonomy (GTDB): domain Bacteria; phylum Pseudomonadota; class Alphaproteobacteria; order SMXS01; family SMXS01; genus JANQQJ01. The sequence continues at coordinate 296,324 of JBKAGX010000002.1, forward strand.
ATGCGGCCCGGCCCTGTATTGCGGTGCACCGGGGACCATTAGAATCCCTGTTTTCACACTGTGGTCGGGAATGTGCGCGATGCCCAGAGCAACCTCGCCATCAATGTCCAGTATCAGGGGCTGTTCGCGGTGCAGCGTCATAATGTGGCCCGTAGCGTTTCGGCCGTGGCGTCGAACAAGTTCGGGTCAGCGACGGTATCTTGAACAGACCAGAATGGCTGAACGGCCAGCACGCGATGTCTAAGCGCGGCATCGGCATGAAGCGCATTGCGGACAGCGTCAACGTCGATGCGTCTTGCATCCCCTCTGTCGCGCAAATCCAGCCAGTCGATTTCGATGGCGCAATTGCGCACCGTCTCGTTCAGCTGGGTGCGCAAAATTCCGTGCATCAGAGAGCGCGAAATAGGGTAGCCGGCGACCTCCAATGGACCATCATGGCTCAGCCTGATGCGGTCGCCTTCTGCGGCGATCCCTCTCGCCTCATGATTGGGTGAGGTTGCCGCAATTTTCAGGAACCGGTCCAGGTAATCCTTGCCCGACGTTACAGGATCCCACAGCAGCAAACGGCGAAAGCGGTCGGGCGCGCGGCCGGCCGTATCAGCCGCGAGCAGGGCGCCGAGGCGTAACCCCCAAATCCCCCACAGAGGTCTGCCTTTGCCTGCCAACCAGTCGGCAGCTGTGACCAGATCCTCGCGCCACGCCTCCCATCGCGCATCGGCGAAATCTCCGGCGCTGTCTCCCGTGCCATAGAGGTCAAGGATCAGGACGCCGAAACCCGAAGATTGCAGATGGCGGGCCTGTGCCGCAACCACGGCACGCGATCGGTTCATTTCCTCCGCAAAAGGGGGCACATAGATCACATCTCCGCCATCGTCGGTATCGGGGGCCGGTGGAAAATAGACGGTGAAGAGCGAACCGTGCGAACCGGAAATGAAGCCGGGGATCAAAACAGAGTACTTTCCTATGCCCTGGCTTCCCTAGGCCCTGGCTTCAATGAATGCGACAAGGCTTGCCAGGGTTGCAAAGGTTTCGGCGCTAATGTCGTCGTCGTCCACGGTGATGCCAAACCGGGCTTCCATATCGCTGATCAGCTCGACCACCGCCATGGAGTCCAACTCAGGCAGGTTGCCCAACAGGGGGGTGTCAGCTTCCAGTATGGCGGCCCGTTCACCCAGGCCCAACACCTGATCCAGCATGTCGCGCACCTTGTTGATCATGGCCATCTATGCGAATCCCCGATTGATTCTGTGCGCCAATTCAAGGCGCTGACGTATTACGACGCTTAATAAGCCGCCCGGCGGCATGGTGCAAATGCTGTAACCGGCCGCGTGCCGTCCGTAGGTTAAAGCCGGCAAGGCCGATCAGCGGTTCTGTTTGGGGCATCCAATCCGCTTTGTACCCTTCATCGCCGATACCGAAGTCGATGCGGTCCGGTTTGTCGCGGTCCAGAATGGCTTTGAACATCGCGAGACTAAGTGCGCTGCCGGGGGAGTGCGATGCGTAGGCTTCGTCATGTGCCAGTTTGAAGACGCTGGCGCGCCCGCCTTCAACGATCCAGAACTGAACGGCAGCCGGCGTATCCTCATAAAACAATACACCTAGTCGAAAGGAGTCTCGCGACCCACAGAGGTCAGCCAGGGCTGGCATAAATGCCGGGTCCGGTTCGCCGGGCTTCCAGCTCCGGGCGTAGACAGATTCGTAAAATGCCATCGCCTCATTGGCCTCGGCCTGCGAGGAAAACAGGCGGAAAGTGACCCCGCTGCCCGCACCGCGCCGTGCGATTGTGTTGCGCAGCCTTGAGGGCAGGCTTTGTTCGTAGGCCGCACCCGTAAGATCGGTGCTTGGAAGAAAGTGGCTGGTCCCGCTCAGAAAGCGCGAAACCCTGAAACCACCTGCAGCGAAGGCCCGTTCCGTGACGGCCAGCGACGGATCGTTGGCTGCAAAAGGCTGCATCTGGACAGCTGGCGTCCCTTTGGCGGCGATGGACCGGGCAATGCTCTCAAGCGCCGCTGAACCACCGTCGTTGGCGAGCAGGGGGGCAAATCGCAGGCTGTAATAGTTGCTCATCCCCGTCAGGTGTTTTCCGGACATCAGCCCCGGAAACAGCGCCAGCGGCTCTCCGTCAGGCTTGCTGGCGGTAATAATCAGTGGTGTTTGGTCTGCCAGCAGGCCTTTGGTGGCGAGCAGGTCAAACCAGTCCCTGCTGAGGAACAGGCTGGACGTTGAGCCCGTTTCGAACAACGGATCAAAGGTTGCGGGTACATCCGCTGGATGGTGAAACTCTTCCAGAATCAGCGTCATTCGTCTAACAAGCAGCAGCGATTGAGGCTGACCGTACTGCCCTAACAGGTTTGTTTCACCTATGTTGTTTCACGAGATCATTGATCAGGGGGGACGGTTGCGGCCCCAGGGCGCTGCCCTCCGGCACAAAAGTGCCGCGCTGAGCTATAGGCAGTTGGCCGGGCTGGTGGGGCGGGTCGCTGCGGGAATCCGGCATGCTGGCCTGCAGCCGGGCGACCGGGTCGCCCTCTACGGTCCGAAGTCATTCGAGATCGTTGCTGCCATGTTCGGTTCATCGCGGGCCGGTGCCGTTTTCGTACCAATCAATCCCGTTTTCAAGCCACGTCAGGCAGCACATATTCTGCAGGATAGCGGCGCACGAATGGTGATCACGACGTCACAGCGCGCCCAGGCCTTGCCGCCGAACGCCCTGAATGATCTTATCATTGTCGTGGTCGATGACGGGGGTGCGGGACTTGCCTGGAGCGCCTTTCTGCAGAACGAAACCGCAAGCCTCGAACCCGGCAGGTCTGATGAAGACCTGGCCACCTTGCTCTATACCTCTGGCAGCACCGGGGCGCCAAAGGGGGTGATGCTCAGTCATGGGAACCTGACAGTCGGCGCCCAGAGCGTCTCGACCTATTTGAAGAATACGCCGGATGACCGGCTGCTTTGTGTTTTGCCGCTAAGCTTCGATTATGGCCTGTCTCAGGTTTCAACCGCTCTGTTGAGCGGCGCCACCGCTGTTCTGCTCGATCATCTTTTCCCCAAGGACATTGTTGTGGCACTGGAGGCTGAGGCGATTACAGGATTGGGCTGTGTGCCGCCCCTTTGGCTACAGCTTTTGGGGCAGACTTGGCCGGAAGGCATCGCGAAAACGCTTCGCTATGTCACGTCCTCGGGGGGCGCGATGCCGCGTTCGTCTGTCGATGGCCTTCGGGACCGCCTTCCGGACACGGAGATTTTCCTCATGTACGGGCTGACAGAGGCATTCCGTTCTACATATCTCGATCCGCGGCTTGTCAGCCAGCGGCCGGATTCGATCGGCAAGGCGATTCCCCATGCACGTATTGATGTTGTTACACCGGACGGACGGTCTGCCGGTCCGGACGAACCCGGCGAACTCGTGCATAGCGGGCCTTTGGTTGCCAAGGGATATTGGAACGACCCGGAACGCACAGCGGCACGGTTTCGGCCGTTGCCGTCGGATTTTGGCGTTGAAGGGCCCGCGGTCTGGTCTGGTGATCTGGTCCGCCGAGATGTGGACGGGTTTTTGTACTTTGTCGAGCGCAGCGATCATATGATCAAGACCTCGGGCTATCGCGTCAGCCCGACGGAGGTTGAAGATGTCATGTACGAAATCGACGGCGTCGCAGAAGCGGTTGCAATGGGTGTGGGTCATGCTGCACTGGGACAGGCAATTGTTGTCGCGATCAGCCCGACCGAAGACGATGCCGTGACGTCGGACGACATCCTGGCGCACTGCCGGCAGCAATTGCCGACCTATATGGTACCTCGTGCGGTCGTCGTCCGCGACGCATTGCCGCGAACCCCGAATGGAAAAATGGACCGGTCGCTTTTGACCCGGGAACTTTCAGGCATGTTTGTATCTTCGGATGACTGAAGGTCCCCGACATATCGACCTGCCGCCGGAAGGCTTCGAGATCATCGATGGCGAACTGGCCGTTGCGGGCAGGTCGCTTACCGCGATCGTGGCAGAGGCTGGCGAAACCCCGTTGTTCATCTACAGCCGGGATGCCATCCAACGGCGGGTCGCAGCGCTGCGCGCGGCCATGCCCATCGGCCTCAGGCTGCACTATGCGATCAAGGCCAATCCGATGCCTGAAGTTGTGTCCTGTTTTGCGGCCCTTGTGGATGGGCTTGATGTGGCATCTGCTGGCGAACTCTCGCTCGCACTGGACTGTGGCGTATCGGCGGATCGCGTGAGCTTCGCCGGACCAGGTAAACGCAATGATGAGCTGAAGGCGGCGGTGGAAGCCGGGATTCTGATCAATCTGGAATCGACGGGCGAGATGTTCCGACTTGCCGAGATCGCCGAGGCGCTCGGCAAGCGGCCGCGCGTCGCGGTCCGGGTCAACCCGCTTTTTGAACTTCGCCGATCAGGCATGCAGATGGGGGGTGGGCCCAAGCCGTTCGGGGTCGATGAAGAACAAGTGCCGGAGATGTTGGCGTCGATGGCGGCGCTGCCCCTGGATTTCACCGGGTTTCACATTTTTGCCGGGTCGCAGATTCTTGATACCGAGGGGCTGATCGACTGTCAGAAGGCAACGATCGATTTGGCATTGCGATTGTCCCAGGACGCGCCCGGTCCTGTACGTCATGTCAACCTGGGTGGTGGCTTCGGGATTCCCTATTTCCCCGGCGACAGCCCGATTGACCTTGGGGCAATTGGGACAGCCCTTGGGCAGGAACTGGACCGCGCGCGGAGTGGCCTGCCCGAGGCGGCTTTTGCGATCGAGTTGGGCCGTTTTCTTATCGGGGAGGCGGGTGTCTATGTCACACGGATTGTGGACCGCAAAGTCTCTCGAGGCCGGACTTTCCTCGTCACCGACGGCGGGTTGCATCATCATCTCGCGCTGTCTGGAAATTTCGGACAGGTCCTGCGCAAGAACTATCCAGTGATGATTGGAAACCGGGCAGAGGACGTTCTTTCAGAAACTGTTGATATCGTGGGCTGCCTGTGCACGCCTCTGGACCGGTTGGGCGATGCTGTCCAGGCACCCTTTGCGGATGTTGGCGACCTTGTCGTGGCGTTTCAGTCCGGCGCCTATGGCGCGTCAGCCAGTCCGCAGAAATTTCTCGGTCATCCAGCGCCGCGGGAAATTCTCGTCTAACTGAGCGCCTCGAGTTTGGGCCGCTCCGCCTGTATGTATCTGCAGGGATACAGTTTTCAGACCGAAAAAGTGTGTAATTTCCGAGCGAAATATGTAATAAGGCTCCCGCTCGGGCTGGAATGCTGGTCAACCAGCGGGAAATCGCATGTACAAAATTGGTGTACCATGTGGTAACCTGCGTGGGGCTCTTGGGGGAGCCTTGAATAATGAGAGGTCGCTATCGTGATAGCCCGAATAGCCGACAGTCTACGCGTGTTCGTAGTGCTGGGTGTTTCCGTTGCAGTCTTGGGGGCGTGCGCGGAAACACATCAAGAGTTGCCGTCAGCGGCGTTTGTGTCGCCCGCTGAAGGCCCAGGTCCCGACTATCTGATCGGACCTTTGGATACCATAAATGTTTTCGTCTGGCGCAACCAGGAAGTTACCACCACGGTTACGGTGCGTCCTGATGGCCGGATTTCCGTGCCGCTAATCGAGGATTTGCCCGCCACGGGCAAGACCCCGACCCAGTTGGCGCGCGACATTGAGGAAAAGCTGTCAGTCTACATCCGCAACCCAATTGTGACCGTTATCGTGTCAGGGTTTGTCGGACCGTTTGCGCAGCAGGTGCGCGTAGTGGGTGAGGCGGTTGAGCCACAGTCGGTGCCTTACAGGGCGAACATGACCCTGTTGGACGTGATGATCAGTGTTGGCGGTTTGACAGAATTTGCCGCGGGCAACCGTACGGCGCTGGTCCGCCATGAAGCGGGAACCCAGCGGGAATACACGGTTCGCGTGTCGGATCTGATCCGCTATGGCGATACCTCCGCGAATGTGACGATCTATCCAGGCGATGTGATCATCATCCCGGAGAGCTTTTTCTAGAACCGAACAGGTCGTGAAACCAGGATGAGACACTCCAGCAAAAGTGGTATCCTGGGAGCGCAATCTGGTGGAGACGCGGTGTCGTGAACGACGTCTACGTTCAGTTTCTGTTGTTGGTAAGGTCGCTTTGGCTGCGCCGGTGGTATGCCATCGGTGTGGCTTGGGCGGTTGCGCTTGCTGGGTGGCTGTACGTGGAATCGATTCCAAACAGGTACGAATCTTCTGCTCAAATCTACGTCGATACCGATACGATGTTGAAGGATCTGCTGCGCGGCGTCACCGTGGAAGTCGATCTTGGCAAACGCGTTCAGGTGATGCAGCAAACCCTGTTGAGCCGTCCCAATCTGGAACGGGTATTGCGGATGGCGGATCTCGACCACAATTCGGGTTCCGAAGGACAGGTTTCCAGCCAGGTTTCACGAATTAGAGACAATGTCACCCTGGTTCCGGTGGCCCCCAATCTGTTCAGGCTGTCTTATGATGACGGGTCCCCTGAGGATGCGCAGCGGGTTGTTCAGTCGCTCCTGACCATTTTCGTGGAAAGTAATCTGGGGCGGAGCCGCCAGGACATTTCCCAGGCCCGACGGTTTCTTGATGAGCAGATTCGTGACTACGAACAGCAGCTTGGTGATGCAGAACAACGCCGGGCCCAGTTTCAGCGGGAGAACATTGGCCTGTTGCCTGGTGACAGCAATTATTTTGGCCGGATGCAGCGGGAGAAAGACGCGCTCTTGACCCTGCAGCGGGAATACCGTGATTCCGAGCTCCGGCTCGGCGAACTCCAGCGGCAACTGCTCGGCGCGCCGAAATATGTCGCCTTCCGTTCAGCAGATGTAGGCGGTCAGTATTCTCACCTCGACACCATAGGGGATCTGCGCCGCGAACTCGCGGAGCTGGATGCAGCGGGGTACACTGATGCGCATCCCGATGTTGTCGCAAAGCAGGCATCGCTTGAGAAAGCGATGGCGGCCTATGACGAGCAGAAGTCAACCCAGAGCGAAATCGCCGCTGCTGGAGGCGATGAAAGTCCGCTAGATCCGAACGCCACCATGCTGAACCCGGTTTGGGAGCAAATCCAGGTCCGGATGGTCGAAAGCGAAACCAAACTGGCAAGTTTACGGGCGCGGATTTCTGAACAGGAAACCGTTATCGCGCAGTTGGAAACTCTGGCTAAGACCGTACCAACGGTAGAGGCCGAAATGGTGCGCCTGGACCGCGACTACAACATTCTGAAAGCCAAGTATGAAGATCTGCTGACCCGCCGAGAATCCGCCAGGATCGCACAGGATCTTGAAGGCCAGACCGACAAGGTCCAGTTCCGTGTCATTGAGCCTCCGGGCCTGCCGACAGCGCCAAGCAGCCCGAACCGGCCAGCGCTTCTTTCTGCTGTTTTGCTTGTTGCGCTCGGCGCGGGCTTGGGCGTTGCCTTTCTGTTAAGCCAGATTGATCATACATTTTCCACGGCCAACCGGCTGCGGGCCAGCTTTGACCTGACGGTTCTCGGCACCATTTCCGCTGTCCCGTTTGATTCCTATAATCGGCGCCGCCGCGTCGAGATAGCGTCATTTTCGGTTGTCCTTGTTGGTCTTGTTGTCGCCTACGCGTTTGCGCTGACCTATCAGGGTGGCAGCCTGCCCAGCATGGGTGGTGCCTGATGGGGATCGAAGAGCCCGAAAAAGACTTGATCGAGCGGGCAGCCCAGCGGCTCAAGGAGCAAACGCTTCAGAAACCTGTAGAAGATGCCCGGGCTGAGCCTCCGCACCAAGATGCCGTGATGACAAAGCCTGATGCTTCGGCTTCTGTCTCTGCGCTAGAGCCACCAAAGGTACCGGACACTCCCAAGGTTGAGGTGGACGATCGCGACCGCCGATCCCGCTACGCAGATATCGATTTGAACTATTTGCGTCGTGGCGGGTTTATCGTGCCGGATGATGCGCCAACCCGTGTTGCAGAAGAGTTTCGGATTATCAAACGCCAGGTTTTGCGCAGGGCGCAGAAATCATCGCCGGACAGGATCGAGAACGGCAATCTTATTCTCGTCAGCAGTACCCAGCCCGGCGAAGGAAAGACATTTTGTGCGCTCAATCTAGCGCTCAGTGTCGCGTCAGAACGCGATCATACGGTATTGCTGGTCGATGCAGATGTCGCGCGGCCTCAACTGTTGAGCGCGATGGGTTTGGAAGCGGACAAAGGCCTGATTGACGTGATCGTCGATGATCGTGTCGATATATCGGATTGTCTGCTTCGCACGAACATCGAGAATCTCACAATACTGCCCGCAGGCCGGCCGCATCCGGGATCGACCGAGTTGCTTGCCAGTGAGCGCACCAGCGCCCTGATCCAGGAATTGTCTCAACGCTATGACGACCGAATTGTAATCTTCGACAGTTCACCGGTGCTTGCCAGCAGCGCGCCTGGTGTGCTGGCACAGCGGCTCGGGCAAATTGTCTTCGTTGTCGAGGCAGATAGAACACGTGAATCTCAGCTGGTTGAGGCACTGACGCTCGTCAGTGAATGCCGGCATATCAATCTCGTCCTGAACAAATCCAGGTTTATGGGCGGTAAGGTGCGGTTCGGCTCCTACTACGAGTACTATCAGAGCTAGTCCGTGAAAAGGTTGACTCGATCGCACTGGGCTTGGGGGCACCGGTTGACAATCAAGAACTCGTTAGCAGCGACTGCGCTTGTTTCGGCATGCTTTGTCGTCCTCTCTACAACGCCTGCCGAAGCTGGTAAGTGGCGGTTTGAACCACGCATTTCCGCACATGTCACCTTCACCGACAATGTCGATCTGGACGATGGCACGAAGCAGTCCGACACGGTCTTGCGTGTGCAACCCGGTTTCTTTATTGCCTCAGAGGGCAACAGAGCCCGGTTTGAAGCCAATTACGATGGCAGCCTTCTTCATTTCACGGGCGATGGGCGGACGGACTGGCGTAACCGACTTCAGTCAAAGCTTCTTGTCGAGCCGATCGAGCGCTACCTGTTCATCACGGCGACGGCCATTATGGCCGAACCTTTTGTCGACGAGACCAGTTCGGTTACGTTTTCAGAAGATAACTTCTCACGTAATCGCCGCCGTGTTGTCTCGTTTGGCGTCTCACCGTTCTTGCGGCACCGCCTGGGCCGTATCGCCGATGTAGAGTGGCGCTATAATCTTCGTCATGTGCGGGTTCAGGATCCGGCGCCGGACGATCCGACGCCGCGCTTTATCGACAATTATACCAGTCATACTGGCCAGCTTAAGGTAGATAGCGGCGACCGGTTTGGCCGGTTGCGCTGGGATATTCTGGCTCGATATGAGACCCGCCAGCGCGAAGGCAATGTTCCCAACGGCGAAGAAGTCCTTGTTCGCGGGAGCATGGAGTACCGGATTCTGACATGGCTCGGTGTCGTCGGGTCCGCCGGCTGGCAGCAGATCGAGGACCCTGACCTCAGTGAATTCATCGACGACTTCATCTGGGATGTTGGTCTGCGCCTGCGGCCGACGCGAAAGACGGATATAACGGTGACCTATGGCCGCGAGAACGCCGACAAGCGTGTCGCGGTGGATGCATCATATGAGCGTAAGCGCTGGCGTTTTCGGGCCCGCTATCTTAACGAAATATCATTGACCCAGCGGCGCTTCTCGCGCGTTGTCGGTGACGGTAGCTTTGATCAGGACGAGATTTTTACAGATCCGTTCGGTGCGATCGTCGACCCCGATGATGCCGTATTCGGTTTCCTGAACGAGACCTTTCGCAGCCGCAGGCTTCAGTTTGATGTGATCTATACCCACCGCCGTACCAGAGCGGACATCCAGGGGTATTATGAGAAGCGTCGCTTTGACACAACGATGCAGGAAACCCGCGAGTTCAACATCAGAAGCCGCATCAGCCGTGAGTTGAACGACCACTTCAGAATATCGCTGGACCTGAGATATCGGCACACGGACTTTGATATCGGGCCCAGCCGGGTCGATGACTTCTTCGGTGTTCGCAGTTCAATCATCTACGAATTGTCTCAGTACATTACTGCCCGGCTCAGCTATACGTTCTCCACCCTGGACTCCAATATTGCCGGTGTGGATCGAACCGAGAACGTCGTGGCAGGCTCGGTCAGAGCGATCTTCTAGGCGAAGAGCGTGTGAGAAGGCCGTGCGACTCGCCGGATTTCTTTCAATTCAAAAGAATTGCGCCGATTCCGCGAATAGGTTACTCGATTAACGGTGATTGGGAACTGGCGCTGGCGGACGAACGAAGTCGACAGCGGGATATGGCATTCATTGGTGTTCGAGGCGCGTTGACTAACCGCGCTTTCCACTTAGCTTCATAAGCGCATCATGTATCAAGAGTTCTACAGCCTAACAGCGAATCCCTTCCAGCTAACGCCGGACCCAGCGTACTATTTCGGTGGGCGGTCACATAGTAAGGCGATGGCCTATTTGACCTTTGGTCTTGACCAGGGTGAGGGCTTTATCATCGTCACAGGCGAAGTCGGCGCCGGCAAAACCACCGTTGTCGGCAGTCTGATTGACGAGCTTTCAAGAGATAAATATCTGATCTCGAATGTGGTAACGCCGCATGGCGACCCGGATATGGCACTGCGTTTGGTGGCGGCCGGGTTTGGGATCGACACCGAAGGCCGTGACAGTGCGGCCGTCATTGGCAGTATCCATGACGCGCTCAAAGCGGCCCATCAGGACGGACGCAGGGTTATTTTGATCGTCGACGAGGCACAGAATCTTAGCGACGCGTCGCTTGAGCAGCTCAGGATGCTGCTTAATTTCCAGTCCGGTAATCAGGCCCTCATGCAGATCGTGCTGGTCGGTCAGCCGGAGTTTCGGTCCCGGCTGGCAGAAGCGGCGGGTTACGAACAGGTCCGCCAGCGGGTCATCGCGGCGTGTCATCTGCTGCCCTTGGCGAATGCTGCGGAAACACGCCATTATCTCGATCATCGTCTGTCGGTGGCGGGATATGAAGGCGATCCGATCTTCAGCGATGAAGCGATCGAGGAAATCCATGAATTCAGCGGCGGAGTCCCGCGGCGTATCAATCAGCTTGCGTCTCGCCTGCTGCTGCACGGATTTCTGGCTGAACAGCATTCGATCGATCAGGACGCTGTGAAAAACGTCTGTTCGGAAATGCTCAATGAGTGGGACCCGACCCCCCTCAAACAGCCTGTGTCTCTGGCCTGGGACAAGGATGGAACCAGGCAATGACGTCTTTGACCGGTGTATAGCAGCTTCTACCACCTGTCGGGTGCGCCCTTTCAGCTGACGCCCGATCCCGATTTTTTCTTTGCCAGTCGAAGCCATGACCGGGCTTTGTCCTACCTTGCCTATGGGCTAAGCCAGGACGAGGGCATTATCGCTCTGACGGGTGAAGAGGGGACGGGGCGCTCCACCTTGTTGGCCCACTTCCTGGCGTCTCTGGACCAGGAGCGCTACGTGCCGGTGGCGCTGGTCGCCAGTCACCTTAAGGCGGATACAGTCGTTCAGAACATCGCGACGCGCTTGGGCTTGGCGGGTGAAGCGTTGCCTCAGCATGACCTGCTGGCCAGGGTTCATGGGGTGCTGGACCGGCTGCATACAGACGGCCAGCGTGTGTTGGTTATTCTTGATGAAGCGGATGATGCAACCGCGGCGTTTCTGGATGCGGTTCGCTCGGTCACAGACTACTCGGTGGACGGCGCGTCGCCGGTCCAACTGGTTCTGGTCGGTGGCCCCGAATTGAGGCAGCGCCTTGACGAGGACAGTGCTCTGGAGCCGGTGCGACAACGCATTATCGCCTCGTGCCGTTTGGCGCCGTTGGCCGACACGGCAGAGACTGGCGCCTATATCAGGCACCGCATGGAGTTGGCCGGCTGGAAGAACGACCCGGTGATCACCGAGGCGGCCGTTGCCGCCATTCATCGGTTTTGCGGCGGCGTTCCCCGGCGCATTAATCAGCTCTGTTCGAGGCTTCTGCTGCATGGTTATCTGGAATCGCTGCATGAAATCGATCAGGGTGCGGTCGAGAAGGTGATTTCCGAGCTTGTGGCTGACGACAAGAACAGTGAAGAGGACGGCGAAACAATGACAAAAAGCAGCAATGGCGCCGCCTCTGGTAAGGCGTCTGGCAATGGCTGGGCAGAATCCCGGAGCCTCGGGCCTGAAGAAGAGCCTTCACCGGCGCCGGTCGCCTTTGACCGACGGTCTGTTATTGAGACCGATGTGACGCCCAACCCGAAAAAAGTAGCTCATGCCGCGGCTACCGTTGAGCCCTTGGTTGAGCCGGCTGCCGACGATGAACCGACGCTCGAAACCGAACCTGCAGTTCCCGGAACTGCCGTCCATGAGACGCCTGAACCGCAGGTCGCTGTCCCGTCCGATGATCAGCAGCTTGTGGATATTATCGTTTCGGAACTGGCACGGATCGACCCGGCGATCCCGCGGCTGATCCATGTGCGCCTCTTTGGTGAGGAGGGCGCGCCAGACGGCCCCGATGCGCTTGCCACAACAGGCGATTCCAGGCGACTGGGCATGGGGCCGATGACGGCCAGCATGCTCTATCGGTCAGCGTTGCGCGAGCTCGCGGGTTTTGACAGGGATCTGCTACGCGCGTCACTCAGCGGAACCGTGGCAAATGTCGACCTTGAGCATGACGCTTCGCAGGAAGCAGACGATTCGAAGATGCGTGCACGGTTGGAAGCGCTTGAAGACCGCATGAAAGCGAATGAGAAGCTGCTGACCAAGGCGGTGAAGGCGCTCAAGCGCCTTAAGTGATCGCCGCACCCGGTTCCTCAATCATGCGCAACGCCCTCACTGTCGATGTCGAGGACTACTTCCAGGTTCAGGCCTTTGCCGGAACCATCAGCGAGGCGGACTGGGCCACCCATGAACCGCGTGTTGAGGCGAATACCCATCGGGTGCTTGACCTGTTTGCCGAGTCCAGCGTCCATGCAACGTTCTTTGTTCTCGGCTGGGTCGCCGAGCGCTACCCCGCTCTCATTACCCGCATGAATGCGGAGGGGCACGAGGTCGCGAGCCACGGCATGCGGCATGTCAGGGTAGGGCACCAAAGTCCCGAGGCGTTCTTTGACGACATCAGCACCACGAAAAAATTGCTGGAAGATACCGCTGGCGCGCCGGTCATCGGGTATCGGGCAGCCAGCTTTTCCATCGACCGGTCGACGCCCTGGGCCCATGAGCAACTGGCGAAAGCGGGTTACGTCTACAGCTCCAGCGTTTATCCCGTAAAGCACGACATCTATGGCATGCCCGGCGGGCAGCGTTTCTCCTATGTGCCGGAAGACGCTGGTTTGACGGAAATTCCGGTCACAACCGTGCGGGCGTTCGGAAAGATACTGCCCTGTGGCGGTGGCGGTTACTTCCGGCTGTTCCCCTATGCCTGGTCGCGCTGGGCGTGGCGGCAGGTCAATCGGGTCGAGCAGCAGCCAGCGATGTTCTACTTCCACCCCTGGGAAATCGATCCCGGCCAGCCCCGTCAGGCCACCGCACCCCTGAAATCGAAGCTGCGCCACTATGCGCGGCTTGGGGCGATGGAAGGGAAAATCAAGCGGGCGCTACAGGACTTCCAGTGGGACCGGATGGACCATGTCTTTCTGGCGGACGCCTAGGTCGCCATGTCCTCGGGCATCGAAATTAAGCGGCTGGACCAAGCCGGCCATGCACGGTGGGATGCTTTTGTCCTCGCCGCGCCATCTGCGACGTTTTTCCATCTTGCAGGCTGGAAGGTGGCCATTGAGCAGGGCTTTGGTCATCACTGTCCTTACATGATGGCCGTGGAAGAGGGCGAGATTGTCGGCATCCTGCCGCTCTGCCGGATAAGGAGCCGTTTGTTCGGGCACCACCTGTTATCGACGGCGTTTGCGGTTTATGGCGGGCCTGTTGCGTCGTCAAAGGCTGCGGAGGTGGCTTTGGGGGATGCGGCCACCGATATGGCGAAGGCGCTGGGAACGGACTCGCTGGAGTACAGGACCATCGTGCCGGTTCATAAGGATTGGCAGACCAGGTCGGACACCCATGCGACGTTTCGAAAGGGCATCTCGGGCGCGCCCGACGATTTGTTGACGGCGATCCCGCGCAAACAGCGCGCCGTGGTTCGAAAAGCGTTGAAGCGGGACCTTGAAATCGCACTGGACAATGATATCCAGCGATTCTATCCGCTCTATGCGGAAAGCGTGCGCAATCTGGGAACACCGGTGTTTCCCAAACGTTGGTTTGCCGCCCTGAAGGCCGTTTTCGGGAATGATTGCGAGATTGCGATTGTTCTTTCCGACGGACAGCCGGTCGCCAGCCTGATGAGTTTTTATTTCCGTGGAGAGGTCTTGCCCTATTACGCGGGGGGCACGCGGGATGCCCGCCGCCTGGGTGCTCATGACTTCATGTACTACGATCTGATGTGCCGGGCTGTTGAAAGAGGTTGCGACAGTTTTGACTTCGGTCGCAGCAAAACCGGATCGGGCGCTTATGCCTTTAAAAAGAACTTCGGTTTTGAGCCAGAGCCGCTGAACTACCAATATTGTCTGCCGGACGGCGGTGATCTGCCCGATATCAGTCCAAACAATCCCAAATATCGTTGGATGACGGCGATCTGGTCCAAATTGCCATTGCCGGTGGCAAACGCCTTGGGCCCCATGATCTCAAGGAACCTGGGATGATGGACGATCTGATCTTCCTGGCACATCGGATTCCCTATCCGCCCAACAAGGGCGACAAGATCCGCTCGTGGCACATGCTGAAATATCTTGCGGCGCGATACCGGGTGCATCTGGGTTGTTTTATCGACGACCCGCAGGATCAGCAACACAAGGGGGCGCTTGAGGCGATCTGCGCCAGCACCTGTTTTGTCGATCTGCCGGTCTGGAAGGGGCGTCTGCGCAGCGTGACCGCTTTTGTTCGTAACGAGCCCCTGTCTGTCGCCCATTACCGTGATGCCGGTCTGACACAATGGGTCGAGCATGTGGCTGCACAACACAACCCAAAGGGCGCTGTGCTCTACTCGTCCCAAACTGCGCTTTTTCTGCCGCCCCTTGTTCATGCGGGTGCGCGCACGGTGATGGACTTCGTCGACGTTGATTCCGATAAATGGGCGCAATATGCCGCCCGGAAAAGCGGGCCGTTGAAATGGCTTTATGCGCGGGAGGCCAACCGGCTGGCTCACTTTGAAAAGGCCGTGGCGCAGCAGGTGGATGCCTGTGTGCTGGTCTCCGATCAAGAGGCTGCGTTGTTTCGAACCATTGTCCCGGCGGCAGCAGACAAGATCTTCGGCATGAGTAACGGGGTGGATACCGAAGCGTTTTCCCCCGATCGCCGTTTTGAAAACCCGTTTTCTTCCGGCGAACAGGCGGTGGTCTTTACCGGCGCTATGGACTACTGGCCCAATGTCGATGCGGTCGTCTGGTTTGCGGACCATGTATGGCCGAAGGTGATCAAGGCCTGCCCGCAGGCGGTTTTCTATATTGTCGGCTTCAAGCCGGCGGCGGAGGTTCAGGCGTTGGCCGGGCGGCCGGGCCTCGTTGTTACGGGGGCGGTGTCCGACACCAAGGACTATCTGGCGCATGCGGCATGTGCCGTCGCACCCCTGCGCGTTGCCCGCGGTATCCAGAACAAGGTGCTTGAAGCGATGGCGATGGCCTTGCCCGTCGTCGCATCACCGCAGGCCGCTGAAGGGCTTGCCCATGTGAAGGAGGCCGAATTGGCGGTCGCCGATCAACCCGATACCATGGCCAAAGCCGTCATTGCCGTTTTGACGAGTACGGGCGGGCCGGATGGAGCGGCCGCACGCAACCGGGTGATGCGGGACTATGCGTGGGAGGCCAATCTGGCCGTGCTCGACCAGCTGATTGCGGGATAGAATAGGAACATGAGTACCAAGGCAACAGCAGCAACGGCGCCCAAGGCGGGGCCGGGTGCATGGGCCACATCTTCTGCGGTGTTTGCCGTGGCAGTGCTTGCGGTTGTCGTTCTTTTCTGGCCGACGCTTGCGGTGATGGAAGCGACCTGGCGGGCTTCCGACAGCTACCAGCACACCTATGTCGTTCCCTTCGTGATCGCGTATCTGGTGTGGGAAAATCGGGACCGGCTCGCGGCACTGACCCCAAGGGCAGAACCTATGGGGCTCCTGTTCATGCTGGCCGCGACGCTGATCTGGCTGTTGGGGGAGGCGGCCAATGTTCAGTTGGTCCAGCAACTTGGGCTGATCGGTATTTTCCAGAGCCTTGTTCTCACCCTCTTCGGCTGGCGTGTGGTCGGCGTTCTGTGGTTTCCGCTGTTCTTCCTGATCTTCCTGGTGCCCTTGGGGGAATTTCTGGTGCCGGTTCTGCAGCGATGGACGGCGGACTTCCTCGTCTGGTCAGTGGAGTTGATCGGCCTGCCGATTGAGACGGATGGCTATCTGATTCAGGTTTCGGACGGCACCAAACCCTATCACTTTTTTGAAGTGGCAAAGGAGTGCTCGGGCATCCGCTATCTCACCGTAATGTTCCAGATCGGTCTGCTGGCCAGTTACCTTCTGTTCAAAAGCTGGCCACGGCGGATGGGTGTCGTGCTGTTTGCGGTAATGGTCCCCATTGTCGCCAATTGGATCCGCGCGCTTGGAATTGTGCTCATCGTCTACTACACCGAAGGTCGCCACGGGCAGGACATCGACCATATCATCTACGGGTTCTGGTTCTTCCTCTTCGTGTTGCTGATTTTTGTTGGAATCTGCTGGTTGATTGCAGATTTCAGGCCCGAAGCGACCACCCGCCATCACGCTCCGCCAATGCCTGCCCAACCTGTTCGCATGGGTTTGTTCGGCCTGTTGGCGGTTGCGGTGGGGGCCGTGGGACCTGCCTATGCGGGCTTTACGCAGCCATCGCTGCCCAACGCCATAAGCGCGCCGGCCTTGCCCCAGGAAGCGGAAGGCTGGCGGCAGATGACCTATCGCGGGATCGACTGGCATCCGGTCATTGCCGGAGCAGATGCCGAATCCATCGCCCGCTATACAAATGGGCCGCAGAAAATCGATCTCTATGTTGGATATTTTGATCATCAGCGTCAGGGTTCGGAAGTGATCAATGCGCAGAACGATATGGCCGGTCCGCGCTGGACGATGACCGGTATTGGCGGCGCCACTGAATTTGAAAGCCGCGTCGGGCCGGTGCCCGCCTCATGGAGCCGGATTATCGGTCGGGACCGTCAGCGCGCTGTTTTTGTTGCCTCACGGGTCGATGGCAAGTGGGCGGTGGGAACGGTTGCCATCAAGCTGGCCACAGTGCGGGCACGGTTGCTCGGTGGGGACAAGTCAGCGTCGATTGTCGCGCTGGCAACTGACTATGAAGGCGATATTGAAACCGCGCGGGCTGCCATCCAGTCTTTCGTTTCGGATCATGCGCCCTTTTACGCTTTTGAAGAGGCGCAGCAGCCATGAAACGCCTCTTTTGCCTCATGGTGCTGCTGGTTGCCGGTCCCGCCCACGCGGATCAACAGGCGGTGGAGCTCATCGCCAAGGTCAAACCGGCATTGGTCGGCATCGCCACCCATGACCCTCTCAGGCAGCCGGCGACCGAACTGTTGGGCACAGGGTTCGCTGTCGCTGATGGCAGGCATTTGCTGACGGCGCTGCATGTTGTTGCCAATCGCAGACCCACGGTCCGCCAGGATGATTCTGCCGCAGATCATGACGGGTCGGACATGACCACTAACCGTCAGCCTACAGGTCTGGTCGTTCTTGTTGGATCGGGTGAAGACGGGGAGATGCGTGACGTGACGGTCGTTGGCCGGGACCCCGTCAACGATCTGGCGCTCCTGAAGATAGACGGTGAGCCGTTGCCCGTGCTGCCCCTTGACCGGCGCACCCGTGCACCCGACGGCAGCGATATCGTGCTTTCCGGCTTTCCGATCGGCGCGGTTTACGGGCTTTATCCTGCCAGCCATCGTGGGATGATTGCGGCCCTGACACCGATCTCCCGTCCAACCACAAATGTCAGACGGCTGACGCCTGAAGCGATCCGGATGCTGCGTAGCAAGCCCATGGTCTATCAAATGGATGCCACGACTTTGCCCGGCAACAGTGGCGGGCCGGTGCTCGACCTGGCCACAGGCACGGTGATCGGCATCGTTAATTCCAGCTATGTGCAAGAACAGCGGGACGGTCCTGCCTCGGAAGTCTCCGGGATCGGTTTTGCGATTCCCGTCGCGGCGGCGATTGTGCTGCTGAACGAGGCCAGGCTTACGCCCTAGCGCTGCTTGACCGCTTGGGGGCCCGCCGCTACCTTGCGCGGCTTCTAGAAACCCCGGAAATCCTATGTCGGCGCCATCATTTCAGGACCTCATTCTTCGGCTGCAACGCTTTTGGGCGGATCGCGGCTGCGTCATCCTGCAGCCCTATGACGTTGAGATGGGGGCAGGGACGTTTCACCCGGCGACCACGCTGCGGGCGTTGGGGCCAAAACCGTGGAAGGCCGCTTACGTACAACCGTCAAGGCGGCCCAAGGATGGCCGCTATGGCGACAACCCGAACCGGCTGCAGCACTATTACCAGTTTCAGGCGATTCTGAAGCCGTCGCCGCCGGACATTCAGGATTTATACCTGCAGAGCCTGGCCGCGCTGGGGATTGACGCGCTGAACCACGATATTCGCTTTGTCGAGGACGACTGGGAAAGCCCGACGCTGGGCGCCTGGGGGCTGGGCTGGGAAGTCTGGTGCGACGGCATGGAGGTCAGCCAGTTCACCTATTTCCAGCAGGTCGGGGGCTTCGACTGTCGCCCGGTCGCCGGTGAACTGACCTATGGGCTGGAGCGTCTGGCGATGTATGTGCAGGGCATAGACAATGTCTACGACCTGGATTTCAATGGCCAAGGTGTGACCTATGGCGATGTGTTCCTGCAGAATGAAAAGGAACAATCGGCCTATAATTTTGAGGTCGCCAACACCGACATCCTGTTCCAGCATTTCAAGGATGCCGAAGCCGAATGTGCGTCGCTGCTGAGCGCGAAACTGCCGCTGCCTGCCTATGATCAGTGCATCAAGGCCAGCCATGCGTTCAACCTGCTTGATGCGCGCGGTGTGATCTCGGTGACGGAGCGCGCGTCCTACATTGGGCGTGTACGTGATCTGGCGAAATCCTGCTGCGAGGCGTGGCTCGCCTCGCAGGACGAGGCTGCCTGATATGGCCGAGCTTCTTCTTGAATTGTTTTCCGAGGAAATCCCCGCGCGCATGCAGGCGCGGGCATCCGATGATTTGAAACGTCTGGTGACAGAGGCGCTCAAGGATGCGGGACTGACCTTCGACAAGGCTGAGGCTTTTGCGACACCGCGCCGCCTGGCGCTGGTCGTGGACGGGCTGCCGCTGGCGCAGCCGGATGTCCGTGAGGAACGCCGCGGCCCCAAGGTCGATGCACCGGACAAGGCCGTCGAAGGGTTTCTGAAGTCAGTCGGCCTGACCCGCGATCAGGTCACCGAGGTCGAGGACAAGAAGAAGGGCCGCCACCTGCTGGCGGTGATCGAGCGCGAAGGCCGCCCGACGGCGGAGGTTATTGCGGAGATTGTGCCGACCGTCATCCGCAGTTTCCCATGGCCCAAAAGCATGCGCTGGGGTGATGGTGTCCTGACCTGGGTACGACCATTGCACAGCATTCTTTGCGTTCTGGATGGTGTGCCCGTCACTTTTGACGTCGATGGGGTTGAGGCTGGGGCAACCACCGCCGGCCACCGTTTCATGGCGCTGGAACCGTTCGAAGTGTCGGAATTTGCGGATTATCAGGCCAAGCTGCGCGATGCCAAAGTGGTGCTCGATCCACGCGAGCGCAAACTCGACATCACCGAGCAGCTTGATCTCTATGCACAGGAAAACGGCCTGATCCCCATCGAGGATGACGGGCTGATCAATGAGGTGGCCGGGCTGGTCGAATGGCCGGTCGTGCTGTTCGGCGCGTTCGATCCCGCCTTTCTGAAAGTGCCCGAAGAAGCGCTGATTTCCGCGATCCGCACCCACCAGAAATACCCGATGTTCCGGGATAGGGCGTCGGGCACGCTCGCGCCCAAATTCGCCGTCGTCGCCAATCTGGAAGCCAAGGATGGCGGCGCCGCCATCGTCGCGGGCAATGAACGGGTATTGAGCGCCCGGCTCGCCGACACGAAATTCTTCTGGGATCAGGACTTGAAGGCCGGGCTCGCCAGCCGCGTGCCCGCACTCAACGAGATCGTGTTCCACGAAAAGCTCGGCACGCTTGGCGACAAGGTTGACCGGGTCGGCGCACTGGCTGTTGAGCTTTGTCATTATGTTCCGGGTGCTGACCGCAATCTGGTGCGCAGCGCAGCCCGGCTCGCCAAGGCCGATCTGACCGCCGAGATGGTCGGTGAGTTCCCCGACCTGCAAGGGGTCATGGGCCGGTACTATGCGCTGGCGGACGGTGAAGACACTGCGGTTGCTGACGCGATTGCCGATCACTACCGCCCACAGGGTCCGGGCGATGCCTGCCCGACCGCGCCGGTCAGCGTCGCCGTGGCCCTGGCGGACAAGATCGACACGCTGGTCGGGTTCTTCGGCATCGACGAAAAACCCACGGGCTCGAAGGACCCGTTCGCGCTGCGCCGCGCGGCGCTGGGCGTGATACGGCTGATTTTGGAGAACAAGCTGCGCTTGCCTTTGACCGAAGCGATAGAAAAGTCAGAGTTTTTTTATGAAGAAATGGTGAGTGGCCGTGTTGGAGTGTTTTCACCAGAGCCCTTGGTGGCGTTTTTTGCCGACCGCCTGAAAGTCCATTTGCGGGAGCAGGGCGTCCGGCACGATCTGATCACGGCGGTGTTCGCGCTGAGCGGCGAGGACGATCTGGTCCGGCTGCTGGCCCGGGTTAAGGCGCTGCAGAGCTTCCTGGAGACCGACGACGGCACCAATCTTCAGGCGGCCTATAAACGTGCGACGAACATTGTTCGTATTGAAGAGAAAAAGGATGATGCGTCCTATGCAGGGGCCGTGGATCCGGCATTGTTAGAGCAGGGCGAGGAAAAGGCGCTGGCCGACCAGTTGGCCAGAGCCACAGAAGGGGCAAGCGCGACCATCGCCGACGAACGCTTTGCCGATGCCATGAGTGCGCTGGCCAAACTGCGGGGGCCTGTGGATGCGTTTTTCGATGAGGTGACGGTGAATTGCGACGATCCTGACGTGCGCCGTAACCGGCTGCATTTGTTGTCGCAAATCCGCGCGACGCTCGATCAGGTCGCTGATTTCTCGAAGATCGAGGGGGCGACGTGATGAATCCCCAACAATCGTCATTCCGGACGTTAGCCGAGCCCGAACGCCATCAGGTGTTCGGTGCGCGAGGGTTGCGATCCGGAATCCATGTCGAGGCAGGTGGCCAATGTCAAAATGGATCCCGGATCGCGCCGCCCCAAGGGCATTGGGTCGGCTTTTCCGGGATGACAGCGAGGGGTAAGGCGGTTTAATGACCCAGTGGATCTATAATTTCGGCGGTGGCACAGCCGAGGGCGCGGCCGAGATGCGCGACCTGCTGGGCGGCAAGGGCGCCAATCTGGCGGAAATGAGTAATCTGGGCCTGCCGGTGCCGCCGGGGTTTACGATCTCGACCGAGGTCTGCAACGCCTATTTCGCCAATGGTCAGAGCTATCCCGATGGCATGGAAGAGCAGCTGACAGCTGCGCTGGCCAAAGTCGAAGAGATTGTCGGCGCCAAATTCGGCGATACAGCCAATCCGTTGCTGGTGTCGGTCCGGTCCGGTGCGCGTGCGTCGATGCCGGGCATGATGGATACGGTGCTCAATCTGGGACTCAACGATGAGACGGTGGCGGGCCTCGCCGCGCTTAGCGGCGATGAGCGCTTCGCCTATGATAGCTACCGCCGCTTCATCCAGATGTATGCCGATGTGGTCCTCGAAGTCGATCACTACTTCTTTGAGGAAATCCTTGAAATCCATAAGGAAACCAAGGGCATCGTTCTCGATACCGACCTTACGGTTGATGATCTCAAAGAGATCGTTGAAGCCTATAAGGACAAGGTCGAAGAAGAATTGGGCCAACCCTTCCCGACCGACCCGAAGGCCCAGCTGTGGGGCGCCATCGGGGCGGTGTTCGACTCCTGGCAAAATGAACGCGCCAGCGTCTATCGCCGGCTGCACGACATCCCCGAGGCATGGGGCACCGCCGTCAACGTACAAGCGATGGTGTTCGGCAATATGGGTGAGGACTCGGCCACCGGCGTTGCTTTCACGCGCAACCCGTCGACGGGCGCGAAGGAGCTCTACGGCGAATATCTGATCAATGCCCAGGGCGAGGATGTGGTCGCGGGCATCCGCACGCCCTTGCACATCACCACGGCGGCCCGTGTCTCTGCGGGCGATGAGGGCCAGTCCATGGAAGAGGCGCTGCCGGGCGTCTTTGGCCAGCTCAGGGACATCATGGCGCGGTTGGAAGGCCACTACCGCGACATGCAGGACATCGAGTTTACCGTCCAGCAGGGGCGGTTGTGGATGCTGCAAACCCGCTCGGGCAAGCGCACCGCGTCATCGGCGCTGAAGATCGCCGTCGATATGGCCAATGAAGGCCTGATTACCCAGCAGGAAGCGCTGGGCCGTATCGATCCGGAAGCGCTTGACCAGATGCTGCACCCGACGCTCGACCCGGATGCCGAACGCGATGTCATCACCAAGGGCCTGCCCGCGTCACCCGGCGCGGCCAGCGGCGTCATCGTCTTTGATTCCGATGAAGCCGAACGCATGGCGCATACAGGCCAGGACGTCATCCTGGTGCGGATTGAGACCAGCCCGGAAGACATCCACGGCATGCACGCCGCCAAGGGCATCCTCACCAGCCGTGGGGGAATGACCAGCCACGCTGCCGTGGTCGCCCGGGGCATGGGCCGCCCTTGCGTCTCTGGCGCCGGCACGCTGCGGATCGACTACAAGGCTGCGACGCTCTCAGTGCTGGGCGAGCACCTGAAGGCAGGTGATACCATCACCATCGACGGATCGACCGGTGAGGTGATGAAGGGTGCGGTGCCGACCATTAACCCCGAACTCTCGGGCGATTTTTCCACTTTGATGGGCTGGGCCGACAATGTCCGGCGGATGACTGTGCGCGCCAATGCAGAAACTCCGCATGATGCGCAGACCGCGCGTGATTTCGGTGCAGAGGGCATCGGGCTTTGCCGGACGGAACACATGTTTTTTGATGCCGAGCGGATTACCGCAATGCGCGAAATGATTCTGTCGGAAACCGAGGCCGAACGCCGCGCGGCGCTGGACAAGCTGTTGCCGATGCAGCGGCAGGACTTTGTGGAGATTTTCAAGATCATGCGGGGCCTGCCGGTCACCATTCGGCTGCTCGACCCGCCGCTGCATGAGTTCCTGCCCAAGACGGACGAAGAACTGCAGGAGATTGCCGAGACGGTGGGCGTCTCCGTCGCGAACATTCGCAAGCGTGCCAACGAGCTGGTCGAGTTCAACCCGATGCTGGGCCATCGCGGTTGTCGGCTGGGGATTTCCTATCCTGAAATCTATGAGATGCAGGCGCGCGCGATTTTCGAAGGGGTGAAAGCCGTTGCCGATGAAACCGGTGAAACGGTGATCCCGGAGATCATGATCCCGCTGGTTGGCTCCAGGCGCGAGCTCGAGATCCTCAAGGCGCGGATCGATGCGCTGGCGGCCGAAGTGGGGCTTGATCAGTCAGCCTATATCGTCGGCACGATGATCGAGCTGCCGCGCGCGGCGCTATTGGCCGGCGAAATCGCCGAGGAAGCGGCTTTTTTCAGCTTTGGCACCAACGATCTGACGCAGACCACCTATGGTCTCAGCCGTGACGATTCAGCGAGTTTTCTGGAGGACTATATCCGCGCCGGTATCTTTGAGCGGGACCCGTTTGTGACCCTTGACCGCGAGGGCGTCGGCCAGCTGGTCAAGCTGGGCGCAGAACGGGGCCGGAAAACCCGCGCGGACATCAAGCTGGGCATCTGCGGCGAACATGGCGGCGATCCGTCGTCGATTGATTTCTGCGAGAGTATCGGCCTCGATTACGTCTCCTGTTCACCCTACCGCGTGCCCATCGCAAGGCTGGCTGCGGCCCAGGCTGTCCTCGCCAACGCGCCGGACCGGGATTAGGGTTGCCTGGCGTTCCCAGCTTCGAAGACCTTCGCGCGGGCGGGAAGCCGGCCCTCGCCAGGGCGCTTTCAGCCATCGAACGCGATCCGGACGACCCGAATGTCGTCGCCTTGCTTGATCAAGCCTGGGCGGCGCCGCGCGCCCATGTGATCGGGCTGACGGGTCCGCCTGGCGTCGGCAAGTCCACCCTGACATCGGTGTTGATCAAATCATGGCGCTCAAAGGGCGCCACAGTCGGGGTGATTGCCGTCGACCCATCCTCAAAACGCTCGGGCGGGGCGCTGCTGGGCGACAGAACGCGGCTTGCGACAGACCCGGAGGATACCGGTGTCTTTGTCCGGTCGATGGCCGCGCGAGACCGTCTGGGCGGGCTGGCCGGATTGACTCATGCGGCCATGGTGCTGATGCGGGCCGTGTTTGATTATGTGCTGGTGGAAACCGTTGGTGTCGGCCAGTCGGAGACCGACGTGGTGCGTGTCGCGGACACAGTCGTTCTCTGCATCCAGCCCGGATCCGGCGACAGCCTGCAGTTCATGAAGGCGGGTATCATGGAGGTGCCGCATATCGTGCTCGTGACCAAGGCTGATCTTGGCGCGGCGGCGCAACGGGCTCGGGCGGATGTGGAAGGCGCGCTTTCCCTGGCGGAAGAACAGTCAGACTGGACTGTGCCGGTTCTGATGGCATCCGCGACCACAGGGATGGGTTTGACCGAAATGACAGTGGCGCTTGAGAACCGCTGGTCGTGGCTATCAGTTGAAGAGCGGCTCGCCTTGGCACGCCGGGACCAGGATCAGGCCTGGCTGGAAGAGGCCATCCGAGAGCGCTTTGGGCGAAATGGGATTAAACGGCTCGGCGGCAAGTTGACCGACGATACGGGTTCCCCATTTCTACGGCAGGCAGAACTTTCGAAGGATCTAGGCCGCCATTGAGATCAGAACGAAGGCCGCCAGAATGCCGACGCCAACAATGATCCAGAGAACCTTTTCACGATTTTTGTTCTTCTTCCTGCGCGATGCCATCTTGCCGAAATCCCTATTGCGAAGACCCGACTGTAGCCTGTTGGTGCGGCCGGGTTAAGAGGGTGCGCTGCATAAAAGCCCGCAATCGCTCCCGTGAATCAATCTGTGCCGGCTCGCTGAACTGGACATAAGCCTTGTGCGACCACGTGGCGCATAGATCGAGCGCTGAACGGAGTGTGTTGCCCCTGATCCGGATACGGGACCGCATCTCGGTGAACACTTCCGGCTCGGTCTCCGCGATGAAGCAGTCACGCGGCAGTTCGCCATAGACGGGTAGATCACCGACCATTTCCAGAAACGGGTGCGGATATTCAAACGCATGTCCGGCGTCAGGATAGGTGATCATCTCAATATCCGTGTCCGGGTTGGAGAGCGCCCAGCGCTCAACCAGTTTCTCGCACAAATCAGCCGGGGTCACGAGATCGTTCTCGCCGCTCATCACCAGGATCGGGCTGCCAGTCGTCTTGTGGTTGATGAAAGCAAAACCGCACCATGGGTAATAGCCGACATGGGCCGCGAACCGGTTATCGCCATGCGCCAGCCGGTCGCGGTAGCGTGTCAGGCCGGCAAGCAGAGTGGGCGTCGCCCCTTTCGAAAACCCCATGGCCGCGATTCGGTTGGCGTCGATATTCGGATGCTCGCTGAGATAGTTCAGGCCGGCAAACGCGTCCGCGAGGATCGATCCTTCTGACACCAGCGATTGGTCACCCACCGTGTTCTTGACGTTGCGCGGTGAAAAACTGTCGATCGCGAGAACAGCGATGCCCCATTCATTGAGCAACCTGGCGTAGAACCAGTCCTGGCTGCCCTGACCGACGCCCGAATGCAGCATCACGACAGCGGGTACGCGGCCTGACCCCAGATGGTGCGGCAGCATCAGGCTGCCTTTGACATATTGCAGGTCGCCTTCGGTCGGAATCCCGACCTCGTCGATAAAGCCATGCGTCCAGCTCATCAGCGCGACATCCTGCCGGTTGGATGGGGCGCCATGGGCGCAGCCGGCAAGCGCCGCTATCAACAGCAGGGCTGTCCAGCGCATCTTCAGGTCAGGCTCTCGTACCGGAAACAGTTCGTCGTGTGATCATTCACCATACCGACCGCCTGCATAAAGGCATAGCAAATCGTTGGGCCGCAGAACTTGAAGCCTTCGGCCTTGAGGGCCTTGCTCATAGCCTCGCTTTCTTTTGTCTTTGCAGGGACTTGCGACAGGTTGCGCCAGTTGTTTTTCAGCACCTCGCCATCTGTGAACTGCCACAGGAAGCCAGCGAAGCCACCGTCGCGCTCCATCAGTCTCAGATAGGACCTTGCGTTGCCGATGGTGGCCTCGATCTTGCCACGATGGCGAATGATGCCCGCGTCCTGAAGCAATGAAACGATCTTGTCTTCGCCATAGCCAGCGATGATGTCAGGCCTGAAACCGTCAAAGGCCACGCGAAAATTTTCCCGCTTTTTCAGGATGGTGATCCAGGACAGGCCGGCCTGAAAGCCGTCGAGAATCAGTTTTTCGAACAGTGCCCGGTCATCCCGCTCGGCCACGCCCCATTCGGTGTCATGGTAGTCTTGATAGAGCGGGTCGTCGCCGACCCAGCCGCATCTTTTCGGTTCGCTCAAGAGACAGGGTGCTCCACCTTCAGGCCGCCGGATCCCGCCACCATGAGGAGCCCTTCTTCGGCAGCGCGATTGACATCTTCTATACGCAGCATGGCAATTGCTCTGTGCCCGGCGACCGACCGGACGTCGCCGATCGGCTTACCTTCCAGCGTAACCGGTGTGCCGGGCTGGACGTCGGTATCGATCGAGACCGGGTAAAGCCGCCTGCGCACATTGCCGCGGTGCTTGGTTCGGGCAGTGAGTTCCTGACCGATATAGCAGCCCTTGGTAAAGGACACGCCATTGAGCCGTTCGAAATTCGCTTCCATCAGCAGTGTCTTGTCGACGATCAGATCGACCGTGCCATTGGGGACGGCTAACGCAACCCGCCGGTTTTCGTAGGCATCAAGGTCGCCGGCTTCACAGCCGATGTCGGCAAGGCTCATACCCCGGGGAAGCAGCGCGCGTTGGCCAAGAGCCGCTTCCCGCGGATCACTGTAAATCAGGGCACCCTCTCGTTCGGTGACGCCATCAACCGGCGGGACGTCTGTCCCCGTGTCATAAAGAGCGGCGACCTGCCAGTCGTCGCTTGCGTCGGCGAGCAGCACATCCGCGCGCAGCTTGTACATCATAAGACGGCGCAGCAGATCGGGGAGCCGTTCTGCGCCTGTATCCAGAAGCACACCGTCGTCGGTTTCCAGCATGATGAAATCAAACAGATACTTGCCCTGTGGGGTCAACAGCGCCGCGTACACCGCCTGGTCGGGCGACAGATTATCCAGGTCGTTCGAGACAAGATTCTGCAGGAAGTCGCGCCAATCGGTCCCACTGACGCTCAATACGCCTCTGTCTTGGAGAATGACGGCCGATGTCATTTTTTCCTCATGTTTTTGGGTTGCGGTCACTGGCCAGCGTCAACCACGTTCTGTAGAACAGGACTATCTGATATATGGCGCGATTGCCAATAGAGGACAGAAACCTTGCCGGCCTTTTTCCGCGGGTGTATGCGCGTCGCTCAACTCCTGCCAACAAGAAGCCTTATTGCCGATGGATAGCCTCCCGCTTGTTTTGAAAGGGTTTTTGGTCGGTATTCTTGTTGCGGCGCCCATGGGGCCTGTAAACGTGCTCTGCATTCAAAAAGCGGTGACGCGTGGGCGTGTTGCCGGATTCCTGACCGGCCTGGGTGCAGCGTTCGGCGATGCGGTTTTTGCCGTTGTCGCCGCGCTGGGGCTAACAGCGGTCGCGGCCTTTATTGACAAGCATGAGATCTGGTTCCGTCTGCCCGGCGGCCTGTTGTTGCTTGTTCTCGCTGTCTTGCTGTGGCGGTCGCATCCGCATTTCGAGAGCGGCAGTGACGACAATAACGGGGCCAGCACCGGACTCTTTCGGTCAATGACCGCAACGTTTCTGCTGACTGTGTCTAACCCGATCACGTTGGCGGGGTTCGCCACGCTGTTTGTTGCCTGGGGGCTTAGTACCGGGTTTGATGCGGTGGCGGCGGCGAATGTTGTGCTGGGTGTGTTTGCCGGTTCAGCGTTCTGGTGGGCGGCTCTGGCCCTGTTGGTCGGCCTGCTGCATGGCCATATCGAAGACAAGCACCTGCTGCTGTTCAACCGGATCGCGGCCGTCGGTGTCGTCTGTTTCGGGATTTACGCCATTGATTCAGTGACACTGGAATTGATGGGCTAGGTCTTCGCCACAAAATGCGGGTTTTCGAACTCCGGCTTACCGTAGCCAAGATCGTTTCCATCGAGATCCGTAACGCGTCCGCCGGCGCCACGCAGGACCGCGTGCCCGGCGGCGATATCCCACTCCATGGTGCGGCCCAGACGCGGGTATAGATCGGCTTCCCCGGCGGCCACCAGGCAGAGCTTCAGGGAGCTGCCGGCGGAGACCAGCTCA
Organism: Alphaproteobacteria bacterium; assembly: GCA_046290575.1. Lineage (GTDB taxonomy): Bacteria > Pseudomonadota > Alphaproteobacteria > SMXS01 > SMXS01 > JANQQJ01. Next base: position 324,910 of record JBKAGX010000002.1, read on the forward strand.
TTGACCTTGAACTGGCTGATATAGTCATCGGTTTCCGGGCTCCGATGGGACCGGCTGGCGACTACGGTCAGCCCCTCGGCCGGTTCCGGGCGCACCTTGATTGGGTTGGGCGGAGACCACTCGCCGCTCTGCTCCATTACCCGGCTCCAGGCGTGCCCGGTATAGCCTGAGAATTGCCGCTGGATCGCGGGGGCATAAACCGCGCCCAGCGTCGGCACGCCGTTCTCAATGAGGGCGATGTTGACGGTGAATTCACCATTGCGGCTGATAAATTCCTTGGTGCCGTCCAGTGGGTCGACCAGCCAGAACCGGCCGCCGGAAACATCGGGGATCCTGCCGGCGGCGACACTTTCTTCGGCGACGACGGGGATGTCCGGCGTGATCTCCGCCAATCCCGCCAGGATAACCGCTTCAGCAGCCTCGTCCGCCTCTGTCACAGGCGATTCATCGTCCTTAGAGCGGACGTCGAAGTCGCTGTTGTAGATGGTCAAAATCGTCTCGCCAGCATCGCGGGCGAGCGCTTCGATTTGGTCGCAGAGCGTTGAATAATCAGTCATAGCGCGGGCGGTTATAGAAGGGCAGGCAGTCCAAGTCACGTCCGTATCCGTTCTTGCCTGGCTTGTTAGCGCGCCGATCATGGCTATATTGCGCCGCATGAACACGACCGCAGTAGCATTGGATCTTGATCTCGGACTGAATCGCCCACCCGCGCAGTGCCGGGTCGTGGTGGCGATGTCCGGTGGTGTTGACAGTTCCGTAACCGCGGCGTTGCTGGCAGACGCCGGCTATGACGTGGTTGGCGTGACGCTGCAGCTCTACGACCATGGCGCGGCGGTGAAGCGCAAGGGCGCCTGCTGTGCCGGTGCCGATATCTATGACGCCAAGCAGGTCGCCGAGCGGCTGGGCATCCCGCACTACGTTCTGGACTATGAAAGCCGGTTCCGGCAGTCGGTGATGGATGATTTCGCCGACAGCTATCTGCGGGGGGAAACCCCGATCCCCTGTGTGCGTTGCAACCAGACGGTCAAATTCCGCGACCTGCTGGACACCGCGCGCGATCTGGGGGCCGATTGCCTGGCCACCGGTCATTACATTCAGCGGGTGATCGGCCCGGACGGTCCCGAACTGCATCAGGCGGTCGATCCCAAAAAAGACCAGAGCTATTTTCTGTTTGCCACCACTCCCGAACAGCTGGACTACCTGCGCTTTCCCCTGGGCGGCCTCGACAAGGACGCGACGCGGGCGCTGGCCGCCCGCTTCGGCCTGGGCGTGGCTGACAAGCCGGACAGCCAGGACATCTGCTTCGTCCCCTCTGGCGATTATGCCGGGGTGATTGAAAAGCTGCGCCCGGGTGCGGCCGAACCCGGCCATATTGTCCATGTGGATGGCCGCGTGATCGGCGAGCATGAGGGCATCATTCACTACACCATCGGCCAGCGGCGCGGGCTGGGCATCGGCGGTGGTGTGACAGACGATAACAGCCCGCTTTACGTGGTGCGGCTCGACCCGGACGCCAGGCAGGTGATCGTCGGCCCGCGCGATCAGTTGGGCGTGCGCGACATCTATGTCAAAGAGATGAACTGGCTGGCCGCGCCGATTACCGACGAGGGCATGGATGTTTCCGTCAAGGTGCGCTCGACGCGCCCGCCGTTGCCGGCGCGGATCAAGGATCTGGGTGCGGGCCGCGCGCTGGTGTCGCTGATCGACCCGGAAGAAGGCGTGGCTGCGGGCCAGGCCTGCGTGGTCTATGATGGGTCCCGCGTCCTCGGCGGCGGCTGGATTATGGGCGCGGAACGGGGGGAAATTTGAAGGGCCAGTGGTACGGCTGGGTTTATGGAGCTACACCCGGCAAGGTCCTTCTCGATCTGGACCAAGTGGGCGAAGTATTCGCGGGGTCCGCTTACCTTATTCCCGATGACCACGCGATGCCCGCCACGCTCGCCGAGATTCGAACACCGGACGGTGGATTGCAACACGACTTGACTGTGCCAACGGTGCCGATCCATCGGGGTAGGCGCTTGCCAATGTCGTTTCAGGAACTCACGGCGCAATACCCCACGGTTGTGCATGCAGCATACGCAAACGTATCGCTGAAGCTAATTGGTCCCGAACTCCGGGTGAGCTTCACGGCGCCAACCGGGGCCCAGGGCACCGGTCGTTTGCTGCCGAGTCGAGCAACTGAGGCTTCAGAAATCAAACCAGAGTCTCGTTTGGGCAAGACTAACGACCTGCTTGATCTGCTAAGGTCTTTTCCTAAGCAGCAGTACATCTTCCGGGGACAATCTGTCCCCAAGCGTCTCCGTACATCTTTCCATCGACGCAATCGTTATGACCTGAGGCCATACCTTAACCATGCGATCCCACAGCTGACGCCAGCCGTCGCGGCCGCGACCGGCCATACGTTCCACTTCGATCGGCCCGGGGAGTTTGGCGCATTCATGAATCTGGTCCAGCACCATGGATTCCCAACCCCTTTACTAGACTGGACCAATTCTCCCTATGTCGCAGCCTACTTCGCGTTCGCCGATGCGAAACAGGATCAAAACTACGCAGCACGACTCTTCGCGTTGGATCGAGATGCATGGTGCACAAATGTTCCGCAGTTCGATTACATCGCATATGACGATGTCCACTTTTCGGTTGTTGATTTGCTAAACATTGGGAATATCCGGCAACATCCGCAGCAGGCGGTGGCGACCCTCACAAATGTTGACGATATCGAGACCTACATTCGGCAAATCGAAGCCGACAAAGGGCGACGATTCCTTAGGGTCTATGATCTAGAGCCAAGTCTGCGTTCTGAGTGCTTGACCGAGCTCGATGTGATGGGTGTACACGCGGCGAGCCTGTTCCCGGGACTTGATGGGGTTTGTGAGCAGATGAAAAATCGTATCTTCGGATACTAGAGTTTGGCGCGGAACGGGGGAACCATGACGGAGATCGCGGGTAAAACTGCCCTGCTGACCGGGGCGGCGTCGGGCATCGGCCGGGGGCTGGCGATGGCGCTGGCGGGCGAGGGCGCAGCGCTGGAGCTTGCCGACAAGGACGAACGGGGCCTGTCAGAGACCATATCCATGTTGCCGGATGGGGCAGATGCCGTCGCGCGGGGCCTTGATGTGGCCGAAAAGAACCAGTGGAATGACTGGGCCGCTGACATAACGGCCCGCCGGGGTGCAGCGCCCGATATCGTCATCAACAATGCCGGTGTGACACTGGCGTCTTATGCCAAGGACATGGCAGACGACGATCTGGCCTGGGTGATGAACATCAATTTCTGGGGCGTGGTTTATGGGACGCAGTTGTTCATGCCGCAGATGCTGGAGCGAAACAGCGGCCACATCGTCAATATTTCCAGCGTGTTCGGCCTGTTCGGGGTGCGCAGCCAGTCGGCCTATTGTGCGTCGAAATTCGCCGTGCGCGGCTATTCGGATTCGGTCCGTGTCGAGCTGGAGGACACCGGCGTCAACATGACGGTGGTGCATCCCGGCGGCATCCAGACCAATATCGTGCGCAACATTCGCTACAAACTGCAGGGGCAGGATGCACCCTCGCGCGACGAGATGATTGCCGGGTTCGATCAGGTCACACCTACGTCACCTGAAGGCGCGGCGCAGACCATCATCAAGGGGATCAAAGAGAACGACCCCCGCGTGCTGATCGGCCCGGATGCAAGGCGAATCGACTTCTGGCAGCGGTTGCTGCCGGCCCGTTTTCCGCTGATGGCCGACAAAAAGGGGAGTGGTGCGCTCGGCTAACGCTGGTGCTTCGGGCCGAGTTCCTCGAACACCCAGATTCGGCCGGTTTTCTTGTTAAGCGACTTGCTCTGCTGACGCTTGCTGCGGCTGTCGTTCAGCATCTTGAGGGCGGTTTCTGAATCCTCGGCCTGGGCTTCATAGACCGCCAGATAGGGCAGGGGGCAAGGCTGCCCGACTCCGTCCACCAGTTTGAACCGTTGGGCAGTGTCATAGCCGGCACTGCTCAGCACCTCGTCCAGATGGGTGTTTTCGTAATAATCGTTGAATTCGGCCTCGTGGCCCTCGTTCGGTTCAGTCAGCACCAGAATCAGGTGTTTTTTCAGCGCGGGCATCACGGTCTCCGTCGATACGGTTTTTCGGTGGGACCCCGATCTTGACAGATCGGCCCCGGCACGCCTATATCCGCGCTCTTCATTGCCGCTTTGACGGCATTCGGGGGCGGAGTAGCTCAGCTGGTTAGAGCAGCGGAATCATAATCCGCGTGTCGGGGGTTCAAGTCCCTCCTCCGCTACCAACCTCCCACAACAATATGCATTAGATCGTTACATGGATCGTATCGGTGCGGGCTATGATCCCGCTGCCCAGGTCTTTCTGCCTGCATGAAAAAGTCTATTGAACCGGGCTGCCCCTATGGACCGATCGCCCATCATGACGTAACAGTCACAGCGGGCTAATCAATCGGGACAGGGCAAGATGACGGTGAAGATAGGCTATCTGCTGGCGACCCGCGAGAACATCATGCGCGGCGTTCATGGAACTGACAGCCTGCTCAGGCTTGCGCGTCACGCAGCGGATCTGGGGTTTGAGTCCCTTTGGGCCGGGGATTCTCTGTTCGCACGCCCCCGGCATGACCCCATTACCCTGCTTGCAGGCGTTGCCGCAGCGGTACCAGACGTACAGATCGGCACCGCCGTGCTGTTGCCGATGCTGCGCAACCCGGTGGTGCTTGCTCAGCAACTCGCCACGGTCGATCAGTTGAGTGACGGGCGGTTGATCATCGGTGCCGGAATTGCAGCGGATACACCGGCCATTCGCAACGAGTTCGAGGCCGCAGGCGTCCCCTTCGAAAAGCGTGTCGGGCGCCTGCTGGAGGGCTTCCAGCTGATGCGCGCCCTATGGGCGGGCGAACCTGTGGAGTGGAACGGCCGCTGGACCGTGAACGCCCAGGCCGCGTTGGCGCCCACGCCGGTTCAACCGGGTGGACCGCCGGTGTGGTTGGCCGCAGGCGTCAAGCCCGGCATTACTCGCGCCGCAAAACACTTCGACGGCTGGTTTCCCATCGGCCCGGACGCGGAAACCTTCGGCAAACGCAACGTATACTATCGCGACTGCGTTGAGAAAGAAGGTACAGGCCCAGGTACCACTGCAATCTATTTGACTGTATGCCTGGATGATGACGGCGACGCGGCGGAGGCCGCCATAGATACTTATCTGAAGGCGTATTACGGCGCGCCGCCCGACATCATGCGCCGCGTTATGGCCTGCATCGGCGGGCCGGCAGAGACCGTCATGGCGGCGATGAAAGATTATGTCGATGCAGGCGCCGAACATCTTGTGCTGCGGCTGGTGGGTGACCATGACGCCGCTCTGGCGACGCTGGCACGCCACAGGCATCTGCTGGGATAGCTCGCTGAGAGCCGATCGCCGGAGGTTCGCCTATTGCCGCTTCAGCATGACGTAGGGATCGTAGTCGCCGCCGGGATGCGCCACCTGGATGGTGCCGGTCGAAGCGTCGATGTCAATCCAGTAGGTGTTCCCCTCAATATTCGTGTCGATCAGGAACCAGCGGCCGTCTGCGCCGGGAAGCGCCAGGTAGCGAACGGTTTTCTTCTCGCCCGTCGCGTAGCGTATTTCCAGCATGCGGCTTGGTGCGGGGTAAAAAGACCAGATATCCTTGTCGGCCTGCCAGTCACCGGACAGGTCGGGTGCGTCTTCAGTGACTGGCGCACCCTCGACCGTGATGGTCGCCGGCGTGTCCTGGGCCGAGAAAAAGACGGACCGGCCGCCCATTGCGCTGCCATTGCCGGTTGCAGATATGGTAAAGGTAATTTCTCCCTGCGCCGTGGACGGCACTTCTATCAAAACACTGCCGACGACGCGTCCATTACCGAGTAGCCCAAGGGTATGGCGCAGGAGCCTTACATTCTGTGGCAGAGGAGCAGGGTCAAGCCTTGGAAATGCCGGGATATAGCCCATTGCCTCTACGGGTTTACCCCGAACCGGGGCATCGACGGGGATGACAACAGCAGTTCCGGGGCGGGCGGAGATTTTGACCGGTTCCGGCGGTAGGATTGGCTCATCACAGGATATGAGCGTCGTTGCCAGTATCGTTATTGCGAACAGCCTGACCATTTTTTCACCGTGCCCTTCGCTGATCGTCAATTCCTGTGGCGACGTGATGAGCTTACCGGACCGATCAGAAGTTTGTCATATCGGGGGGGCACTCGTCACCATTCCTTGAGCCGCATAGGCCGCAGACCATTTTGAACTTGACCGAGTTACGTTTAAGCGCGCCCCAATTGGTGCAGGACTTCGAGCCATATCCGTTCATTTGTACCGGGTAGACGCTGACCGTACAGGTGACATGCTTGTCCTTTTCAATAACAACCAGTTTCGGCAAGACGCGCACGACAGACTTGTTGTTCGAATGAAAGGTACATTTGGGTCGGAAGGTTTTTGTGCCTGAACGGGCTATATTGTACTCATACGGACCCGGGCATTCGCATGTGGTATAGACCTCGTCAGGGTCGACAGTGCACCCGCAGTACCACTTCTGAGGGGTGGCGAGCGTTTCGCCAGGGGCCAGGGTCACTGCAGCGATGATGGTCATGATCGCAATCCCTGCTTTTGCGACGACCTCTGCGGCAAAATTGAAGAATCCAGTCATGTAATAGCCCCTTCGAATAATAGCCCCCCAAACTTTCTTTTGTGCTCTTGGTTTTGGGGCGCGCTAATTGCGGACATTAACATACGAAATTGGAATGCTCGCCGGCGATTGTCACAACCAAAAATAGAATATACGAGTCATCGCATGTCTGGGGCGCGGCGCCTCAACGCGTCGAACGTCAGCCAGAAGGGCAGCTTTGGGCTTTGACGCGGTTCGCACTGTTTTGTTCCTGCCGATACATGGCGTAAGGTGCGCGCCGATCTGCGGATCGTGTTTCCGGGTATGTATGAGCCAGCGAGAGTGGCCTTAGCCGGCGCCACGCCGCTGCGAAAAAAACAAGGAAGACAGTTATTTCGACCATCGAACGCGATAGTGCGGCGGCACGGCCTGAAGCGACCGGTGACTGGGCGAAGCGGCGCACCTTTGCCATCATCTCGCACCCGGATGCCGGCAAGACAACGCTGACCGAGAAGCTCTTGCTGTTCGGCGGTGCGATCCATATTGCGGGGCAGGTCAAGGCGCGCGGTGAGCGGCGGCGCACCCAGTCCGACTGGATGGAGATCGAACGCAGCCGCGGGATTTCAATCTCCAGCTCGGTGATGACGTTCGAGCGGGACGGCATCACGTTCAATTTGCTCGACACACCGGGCCATGAAGACTTCAGTGAAGATACCTACCGGACGCTGACGGCAGTGGACTCGGCCATCATGGTGATCGACGCCGCCAAAGGCATCGAGAGCCAGACGCGCAAGCTGTTCGAGGTCTGCCGCCTGCGTGATATCCCGATCATCACCTTCATCAACATGTGGACCGGGAAGGGCTGGACCCGTTCGAACTGATCGACGAGATCGAAAGCTCGCTGGCGCTGGACGCCAGCCCGATGATGTGGCCGGTCGGCATGGGCGGTCAGTTTCACGGCTGTTACGATCTGCGTGACAATCGGTTTTTGACCACCGAGTCCGGCCGGGGTGGTGCCTTCGACAAGGTCATCAAGTGCACCGGGCCGGATGATCCAGCGTTGGAAGCGCTGGTGCCGGAACAGGTTCTCGACAGCTTCCGCGAAGGGGCGGCGCTGGCCAGCGCCGCATACAAAGAGTTCGATCTGCAGGCCTTCTGGGATGGACATTTGACGCCGGTGTTCTTCGGCAGCGCGCTGAAAGACTATGGGGTGACGGAGCTGCTGTTGGATCTGGCCAAGGTCGCGCCCGCACCACGCAGCCAACCGGGCGAGCCGCGCGCCGTTTCGCCGGATGAAGACAAGGTCACCGGCTTTGTCTTCAAGGTGCAGGCCAATATGGACCCCAACCACCGGGACCGCATCGCGTTCCTGCGGCTATGCTCCGGGCGGTTCCGGCGCGGCATGAAGCTGAGACCCGGTGGCGAGGGCAAACCGCTTGCGGTGCAGAATCCGATTTTCTTCTTTGCCCATGACAGGGAGCTGGCGGAAGAAGCGCTGCCCGGCGACATTATTGGCATCCCCAATCATGGGACGTTGCGGGTGGGCGATACGCTAACGGAAGGCGAAGTGCTTCGCTTTACGGGTATTCCGAACTTCGCGCCGGAAATCCTGCAGCGAATCCGGCTGGGCGACCCGATGCGCTCCAAGCAGCTGAAGCGGGCGCTCTACGATCTGTCGGATGAGGGCGTGACCCAGGTCCTTAAACCCGTTATCGGGTCGCAATGGATTGTCGGCGTGGTGGGGCAACTGCAGCTGGAGGTGCTCGCCTCGCGGCTGGACGTAGAATACAAGACGCCGATCGATTTCGAACCTGCCCCTTATGAAACCGCGCGTTGGGTGAACGGTGACCCGGCGGAGATCAAAAAGTTCACGGATCGCTACCGGGGCAGCCTGGCCGAAGACCGTGACGATGCGCCCGTCTTCCTCGCCCGGACCATCTGGGAACTGGACCGGATCATCCGTGACTGGCCGGAGCTCGAGTTCACCGCCACGCGCGAGCGGGCCTGACACCACCTGCCAATAGACCCCGGTCCCAAAGTCATTTAACACTCTCGGCTGAACATTCAGCAGGGGAGGGGATGATCATGGACCTAAAAGGCAAGCGGATCATTGTGACCGGTTCGGCGCGCGGCATGGGGGCCGCGGCGGTACGGGCCTATGTGCAGGCGGGTGCCGATGTGATCGGTATGGATGTCATGGACGAGATGGGGGCGGCCGTCTCCGATGAGGCCAATGCCCAGGGGCCCGGTACCGCGGGCTATCTGCATGTGGATATTGCGGACAAGGCAAGCGTTGAAACGGCCTTCGCCGAGGCGGTGAAAACGCTCGGTGGGCTCGATACGCTCGCACACCCGGCGGCGATTCAGCGGTCGTCCGATGCCGGTGACGTCAGTGTTGAGGACTGGGACCTGATGTTCGCGGTCAATGTGCGCGGCACCATGCTGACCAACCAGATTGCTCACGGATACATGAAGCAGTCCGGCGGGGGCTCGATCATCAATTTTGGCTCGATCTCCGGACAGCGTCCGGAGCCGGGTGCGGCAGCCTATTCGGCGTCGAAAGGCGCGGTGCATTCCTGGACCCGGACAGCGGCGGGCACCTGGGGCAAGGACAATGTCCGGGTGAACGCGATCCTGCCCGCCATGGCCACGCCTATGTATCTCGAAGCGATGGCGCGCGCGAATGAGGAAGAGCAGACCGCTGCATATTGGATGAACCGCCGCACTATTGCCCTGGGCGAGGAATATGGTGACCCGGACAAAGATCTGGGGCCGGTGATGGTGTTCCTGGCATCAGATGCGTCGCATTTCATCACCGGGCAGCTGATCCCGGTGGATGGCGGGCAGACCAGCGTCCGCTAATCCATACCGGCTACGGGGCTGATATAGCTCGATGGTTTGACGGTCACCACGGAACAGTCGACGCTGTTGAGGATGTCTTCGGCGGTGTTGCCGATAATGAAACCCGGTACGCCGGTGCGCGCGATGGTGCCCATCACCAGAATATCGGTTTTCAATTTATGCACCTGTTCGGGAATAACGTCCCGCGCTTTGCCGCGCTCCAAATGGATCTCCATCTTCACCGGCTGTTTGGTCAGCGCGTCAGCACTTTCGTTGGCTTTCTCAACCAGTTTTTGCAGAGATTTCCAATGGGTCGACTGGACCTCGGCGACATAGGCTGCCGCAACAGCCTTACTATCGGCGGCGTCGGACCAGAGCCTCACCAGGCCTTCGCCCGGCGCGTCCCAGACGTGCAGAATATGAAGGTCGGCACCGGTACTCCCTGCGATCTGTTGGGCCGTTTCCATGATGCGCCGGTTCAGGTCGGCAAGGGTTTCGGGCTCATTGGCCATCGCCTCATCGACATCGACAGCGGCCAGCACGGTGTTGACGGATTTGGCGCTGTCGTTCAGCCGTAGCCAGACCGGACACGGGCATTTTCTCAACAGATGCTGATCCGTGCTGGCAAAAAGATAGCGATGGATGCCATGCAGTTCCTCGGCGGCCTTCACGACAAGGTCGATATCTTCCTCGATGACCTTCCGGATAATGTCGATGAAGCGCGTGCCCATGCTGACTTGCAGGTTGGGGTCTCTGCCGGGGAGCACCCGCTCGATCATGCTGGCCAGGCTTTCGCGCTGCTGGTCCAGCAGGCGCTGTTCCAGCTCTTCCGTGCTGACGCCGGTGGCGTCCGCCATGCGGCTGAGCTCGGCGGGCCGATCGACCGCTAAGAGAATTGACAGGTCTGCCTGCCAGATGTCTGCCAGATCCGCAGCGGCCTTGATCGCGCTTTCGTCATCGTCAGGGTTTGAGCACACGGCCAGCAGCTTGCGCATCAGTTTTTGGGTTGTCTGTTCGTCGCTCATGTCGCGAATTCCTTTTGCCCTTCAGGGTCAGGGGTTGAGAGCCGGGGCGGGGCCGCGTCGTTCAGGATCAACGCCGCCGCGTGAGACGCTGCATCCCGGTAGGGTAACAAAACAAGTGTCGCTCCCACTGCGTTCAGGCTTGTTGCCGCGGCATCACTGTGCGCGGCGACGGCAATCCGGCCTGCGAATTTCAAGTCGTGCAGTGACCGGATCAACGACCGCCGGGGGTCGTCATGGCTGATGCCGGTGTCATGTTCCGGAACCGCAGAGACCGCCCAGTCCAGCCGTTCCAGCGGCAGATGGGCGACAAATTCGGGGTCCGTTGCGTCGCCGAACACAACCTCGAAACCCTGGGCGCGGGCATAGCGGACCGCAACCGGGTTGAAGTCCACGCCCAAGACCTGTTTTCCGGCGGTTCGCAGTTCATTGGCAATAGAGAGGCCATAGCGGCCAAGGCCAAAGACAATGACGTCGTACCCCGCCTTGCCGGCGTGATGCTGGTCTTCGGCTTCTCCCGCGCCCCCGCGCTCAAACCAGCCGAGCAGCGGTTCCAGCCTGCCATAGAGCTGGTGCGAATAGGTGATCATATAGGTCGACGCCGCGATGGTGATCAGCCCGACCAGTGTCACCAGCCCCAGTGCCTCGTCGGCGACATGGCCGATGGATACGCCCATCGCCATGAAAATCAGCGAGAACTCGCTGATCTGGGCAACGGTCAAGCCGGCCAGAAATCCGGTCCGTTTGCGGTAGCCCATGGCCCCCATGATCGCGAGCACGATCAGCGGGTTGCCGATCAGGACGAAGAGAGACAGCACGACGGCCGCGCCCGCCGCCGCGCCCAGCAGTGACAGGTCCAATGCCGCGCCCAGCGCGATGAAGAAAAACAGCAGCAGGAAATCCCGCAGTGAGGCCAGGCGCGCGGCGATTGCTTCCCGATAGACAGTCGAGGCCAGGGACACGCCCGCCAGCAGCCCGCCGAGTTCCTTGCCAAAACCCAGATAATGCCCAAGGGCCGCTAAAAGGGCTGCCCAGCCAATGGCAAAGGACACAAGCAGTTCGGGCGCGCGGGCCAGACGCTCGACAAGCGGGTCGGCCAGAAAGCGGATGAACAGCCCAACGCCGACAAGCATGGCCGCGCCATAGCCGAAGACGATCAAGACGTCCGTAATCGCTGTATCACCTGACGCGCCGACGCCGACGGCGGACAGCACAATCATCGACAGCACGACAACCAGGTCCTGCACGATCAGAAAACCCAGTGCGATGCGGCCGTGCAGTGAGTCGATCTCGCGCTTGTCCGACAGCAGCTTGACGATGATGATGGTCGAGGAGAAGGTCAGCGCGATGGCGACATAAAGGCTGGTGATGGTGTCCAGGCCCAGCGCGAGGCCGATCAGGAATCCGAAGACGGTCGTAAACAGCACCTGACCAAGACCGGTCATCAGCGCGACGGGCCCCAGTGTTCGGACCAGCTTGAGATCAAGCTTCAGCCCCACCAGGAACAGCAGCACCGCAATGCCCAGTTCTGCCAGCAGGTCGATGTGTTCGTCCGACCGCGCGATATCCAGCACGGACGGTCCGGCGATGATGCCAACGGCGATGAAGCTCACGATCAGCGGCTGGCGCAGCAGCAGCCCAAGAAACCCAACCGCCGCCGCCAGCACCAGCAGGGCGGCGATTTCATAGAAAATATAGCTGCTGATCGCTTCAACCATGGCCGTGTCCCGGATTTCTTGAGTTGCGTGACGGCGCGGCGCGTGAGGAAATCAAAAATCTCAGCCGTTTCTCACCCTCCAGGATAAGCAGCAAGGCGATGCCGGCCGTCAGGATTCGCAAACCGTCCTCCAGACTTACGGGGCGCGTGTCGAAAAACGCTTCCATAAAGGGCGCGTAGGTGAACAGAAACTGCAGTGCCGTGACCGCGCCAATGGCGATCAAAACGGGCCTGGTGCCCAAAGCCCCTTTCAGGGTGAGGGACGGCTGGTTCAGGTAGCGCACGGAGAACAGATAGAATATCTCCATCACCACAAGCGTATTGACGGCAATGGTGCGGGCTTGCTCGACGCTGGCGCCCTTGGCCTGGGCAATGCTGAACATACCGAATATGCCGGCGGTGAAGAGCAGAGAAACAAACGCCACCCGCCAGATAACGAAGCCGGACAGAATGGGTTCGCCTGGGCGGCGCGGCGGGCGGCGCATCACATTCTGTTCGGTCGTTTCGAAGGCGAGCGTCATCGCCAGAATGACCGAGCTGACCATGTTAACCCAGAGAATCTGTACCGGGGTGATCGGCAAGGTCAGGCCCAAGAGGATGGCCGTCACGAGGCTCAGTGACTCGCCACCATTGACCGGCAGCAGGAAAATGATGGCTTTCTTCAAGTTATCGTAGACTGTCCGGCCGGCTTTCACAGCCTCGGCAATGGTGGCGAAATTGTCATCCGTGAGCACGATTTCAGCAGCTTCTTTCGCCGCTTCGGTCCCTTTGCGCCCCATGGCGATGCCGATGTCTGCGCGTTTAAGCGCCGGAGCGTCATTTACGCCGTCACCGGTCATGGCAACGACAGCACCTGCACTCTGAAGCGCTTGCACGAGGCGTAGCTTATGCTCCGGACTGGTCCGCGCGAAGATGTCGAACTCTGACGCGCGCTGACGGAGCGTCTCTTCATCGAGACGATCAATGTCAGCGCCTATCAGCACATCATCTGTATTGTCCAGGCCAAGCTGTCCAGCAATGGCTGCGGCGGTGCCTGCGTGGTCGCCCGTGATCATCTTGACGCGGATACCGGCGGCGCGGCATTCGGCCACTGCGGCGATGGCTTCTTCTCGGGGCGGGTCGATCAGGCCGACCAAGCCAAGCAAGATAAGGCTGTGGTCAACGTCTTGAAACGCAAGTGTCTGGTGGCTGTTGTCAACCGGCTTGACGGCGATAGCCAGGACGCGCTGTCCGCTGTTCGCCAGCGCGTGCGCCTGTCCGTTCCAATAGTTGCGGTCCAGGGGTTCTTCCAGACCGTCTTCGGTGCGCTGAAACCGGCTCATTTCGAACAGCCGTTCAGGCGCGCCCTTGACAAAGATCGCCGCCGCACCGCTGTGGTCGTGGTGAAGGCTTGCCATAAACCGGTGCTGCGAATCGAAGGGGATCGAATCCGTCTGCGGGTTGGCACGGCGCTCATAATCCGGATCAAGGCCTGCTTTGCGCGCCAGGGTGATCAGGGCGCCCTCCATCGGGTCGCCCGTGACATGCCATTCACCGTCTTTTTGCGTCAGTTCGGCTTCGCTGCAAAGCAGCGCACCTCGGGCCAGGTCCATTAACAGGGGAAAGTTGCCGGCCTCCATTTGCCTGCCTTCGGCGGCGAATTCGCCGTGTGGGGCATATCCCGTTCCGGAAACGCTAAAGCGCCGCTTGGCGGTTGCAACCGAGGCGACAGTCATCTCGTTCTTGGTCAGCGTGCCGGTCTTGTCCGAGCAGATGACGGACACCGAGCCCAATGCTTCGATTGCCGGCAGCCGGCGGACAATTGCATGCCGTTGGGCCATGCCCTGGACACCGATGGCCAGAGTCACGGTCAGGATGGCCGGGAGCCCTTCGGGTATAGCCGCAACCGACAGGCCGACAACCGCCATGAACAGGTCGCCAAAGCTAAGGCCGCCTACGGTCAGCCCAAAGGCCAGGATCAGTATGCCTGCCGCGAGCACAAAACCCGTCAGCCAGCGCGCGAATACAGCCATCTGGCGTATCAGGGGCGTTACGGTGGGGTCGACCTTCGCGATCAGTCCACTGATCCGACCGATTTCGGTTTGTGCGCCTATGGCCACAGCGACACCACGGCCCAGGCCGGCGGCGACCAGCGTACCGCTGTAGGCCATGGAGCGCCGGTCGCCAAGCGCCACATCGGCGTCCACCGGTGCGGTGTTCTTCTGTGCAGGCGCGGATTCGCCGGTAAGCACAGCCTCTTGAACATTCAGGCCACGGGTCTGCAAAAGTCGCAAATCCGCCGGTACCCGGTCACCTGCTTCAAGCAGGACGATGTCGCCGGGAACGATGTCTTCTCCCGGAATAGTTTGACGCCGTCCATCGCGCAGGACGGTAGCACTGGGCGCCAGCATATCGCGGATCGCGGCGAGCGCCTGCTCTGCCTTGCCTTCCTGGATGAAACCGATAATCGCGTTGACGAGGACAACGGCCAGGATGACACCTGCATCTACCCAGTGGTTCAGCAACGCCGTTGTCAAAGCTGCCGCCAGCAGCACGTAGATCAGCAGGTTGTGGAACTGACGAATGAACCGTATGGCTGCGCTGGGTCCGGGCGGCTGTGGTAACTTGTTCTGGCCGTGCTGCGCGCGTTGCTCCTCGACGCGCGCGCTGGAAAGACCTTCGGGACCGGACCCAAACGCCGTAAGGACGTCTTCCGTTTCGCGATGGTGCCAATGGTCCACCTTGTGGCCTTCTAAGCAGTTTCGCTTTCTAGTCAGTCTGGCCTTCCGTGAGGGCATCGGCTTCCGCATGCAGATGGGCAACCAGCGCAGGATCGAGTTTCAGGCGTGCCGCCAGCATAGCCAGATAGCCGCGTTCGGCGTCCCCATTCGGGTCGATCGCCAACAGGGACGCGGCATAGATTTCGGCAGCCTGTTCCGGCGTTTTTGCGGCTCTGGCCACCGCATCGACATCCAGGGATTTGGCGAGTTCTGAATCGATGAAGGCGCGGTCTTCGGCGTCCAGGTCAAGATCTGTCAGTTGCCCCGTAATCCGCTGGCGTTCCTCGGCGGTCACATGGCCGTCCGCCTTGGCCGCAGCGATCATTGCCCGGATCAGCGCCTTGCTCAGGTCGGCTTCTTCGGCAGGCGTATCAGGGACGAAGGGGGTATCCACAGGGGCCGGAAGCACCGGAGCGGGTTGTGCCGTGGGGGCAGGGGCTGCCGGCTGCTGGTTGGCCTGCCAGTTGCGCCAAGCCTTATAGGCCAGCCCGCCAACCAGCGCGACGCCACCGACTTTCAGCGCGCCTTTTGCCAGCTTGCGCGGCTTTTTCTTGCCGCCCAGCAACAGCCCGGCCAGCCCGCCTGCGACCGCACCTGTGGCAAGTGCCCCGGGTCCACTCATCAGGCTCTTTAGATTGAGGCCGCCACCTGGGGCCGAGCCGCTGTCGGCAGCCGCTGTTTCGGGTGTGCCGGTGATCTGACCCAGAAACTGATTGAGTAGGGCAGAAGGGTCTGACATGGGAGCGGTCCTCTCGTGAAATCCATTCCAAAACAACGCGCCGCGGCGCTTCATGGACATAGGCGTGAGAGGTCGCCAGGCAATATCAAACGGGGCCGAACATCGCGTTTTTTTGGTGTTAAAGCAGCACGCTGATAGAGTCGGCCCGGTCAAGCGCGCCATTGCCGAGTTCGTCGCGGCGTGCCTGTTTGAAGGCTTCGAAATCGCCGGCGATTACCTGCCAGGTAAAGAACATTTCGCTTCCGTCGGGCATGGCCTGCGGGATCGGGCTGAAGCCCAGCGGAATCACTGAAAACGGCCCGTCGCTTTCCGTGTATAGGTGCCTGTCGACGAAATCCGTGAAGCTGTCGAACTTGTCGGCGGTGACCAGGTCAACGAACGCAACGCATGTTTCCTCTTCGGCGCCGACCCGGCGGATCATCTCGGCAGGGAAAATGCCGCCGGTCCAGCGGGCGTTGATTTCAGTGACCAGGAAATCACTGCCACGGATGAAATAGTCGACGCCGCAATTGACGCCTTCGGGCTGCACATAGCCCTGGGCGCGCGCATATTCACCCACCCGGATCAGCGATTCACGCTGGGTGTCGGTCAATTCGACGCCAGGTCCGATCAGATTGCCGACCCAGATGCCATCGGCGAACATGATACGCCGAACATTGGAGATGCTGATCTCGTCGTCCGTGACCAACAGGTCGGCGGTCATTTCCGTCCAGTCGCCCAGGTCGAGCTTCTGTTGCAAGATCACCTCCATGTCATCTTCATATTCAGCGACATAGTCGATGCACTCCTGCAGGCTGGAAACGGGAGTCACGTTTCGCGCGCCGGCCAGTCCCAGGGTCTTCAGGATGATCTGATTGTCGTATTTGTCCATGAACCGGGCGACAGTATCGGACTCCAACTCGCCTTTGCTGGTCAGCAGTGTATCGGGGACGGGGATGCCGAAGCCCGGCGCATTCTGGGCAAAATGGACCTTTGAGTTGACGTTCTGGCTGACCCGGTAGGCGGCAGGATCATTATGCAGCACGCTATTGGTGCCGCTGGTCATATAAAGTGTGATGCTATCGGTATCCGGCAAGTCCGCAGCGATGGAGTCATAGAAACCGGCTTTGGGATGCAGGTGCCGGTTCTCCTCGGGGATCGGCTCAAGGCCCATCCGATTGAAGAAGTCGGTGAACGTTGCCAGCCGTGCCGGCCAGGGCTCGGGTGCGAAGTGCTCATACATCGCCACGTGATCCTTGGGGCGGCCCAGGCCCACAAGGGCGACCTGCAGGAAGCCCATCAGGTCCTTGTTGGATTCATCGTCTTCAATCTGCTTGGGTGTCAGATTGTTGATGTCGAAATGCAGGGAGGCATCGTCCCCCGACATGGTGAACGTTGTGCTCATGGTCTGGCCGGGAAAGAAGGGGGCTGCGCGCACGGCGTTGGTCTCCTGTCAGACGAGGAGACGCAGGTATGCTGGTACCGCCCGCTTGTCTCCCCAGTAGAGCGAGCGAGGGCAGCCTAGCCCAGCTTGCGAGCGAATTTAAGCAGGTTCAGGCGGCCGGGGCTTCAGCGGTCTTCGGACGGCGCTCGCTGCGGACGACGCGACCCGAAATATCCGGATTGCCGGACATGCCAAAATCATAGAGCAGCTTGCTCCAGGACTGATGACTTTCCAGCGAATCATAGGATTCGGCCGCAAGGCGTTTCAGGGCTGGCAGCTTGTTCCAGGGAACGCCCGGAAAATCATGATGTTCGTTATGAAAGCCGATATTGAGCTGCACCCGGTTCAAGGGACCATAATAGCTGTAGGTCTCCTGATCCGGGTTGCCGGTAAAGTGTTCTTGGATCCAGCGGGCGCCAAGCGGGTGCAGGCCCAGTGCAAAGAGCATGGACATTGCCAGATAGAGAAAAGCGACGGGACCCAGGAAAACAAGGACCGCAACGTCAAAAGCGATGACGGCTGCGAAGTTCAACGTCAGCCAGCGGTCCCAAAGCGCCCCATCCATCTTCGACGTTCGAAACATCAACAGGATGGGAAAGACCAGCATCCAGCAGAACCGGCCCAGCCGCGTGCCGCCGAACAGTTTGACCTCCCATTCGCGCGGCAGGTCGGCGTCGTTCTGATAAACACCCTGATAGATGTGGTGGCGCAGATGATACTTCTCGAAAGAGGTCGACGTCGGAACGACCATCGTCAGATTGGCCAGAATGCCCGCCAGCCGGTTCGGAATTGTGCCGCCCAGGACGCGGCAATGGACGCATTCATGGATCATGGCCCAAAGTGCATGGGTAAAGAACGCACCGACCAGGTATGCTGCAATGATCGCTGCCCACCAGGGACCGGCGCTTAACAGCCAAGCCCCGGCAATCTGCGCACCGCAGGCGAAGATGATTATTGCGAGGGTCCAGGGGTTTCGACCGACAAGGTCGCGCACTTCGGGGTGCTGCGCCAATATGGCGCGGGTGCGCCCATAATGCGGTTCTGGAACGAAGGATTGGTAGAAATGCTGGCCGGCGCGGTTGGCGCTGACTGGGTCCGTAAGGACCGCTGGATCGCGCTCCACGCTGCTTGACAAGGCTGGTTCCCCCTAAAGCCAGCGTGCACCATAGACTATTGGTCTGGTTAGTACAGGTCGCAGTTCCCGATGGAATAGCGGCTAGGCCGCCGGTTTCTCCCGCAGGTGGGCAAGCCAGTTGCCGATTTCCGCCATGCGGACCCGCGGGGATGCGACTGGTTCCAGCGCGGGCGGCGTTTGGTCCGGGTCGTTTTCAAGCGCTTTGACGGCGCGCATTTCTTCGGTCAGCGCGTCAACCTGGTCCCTGCCGGTGAAGACGCCTGCGTCAATTTGCGACGGGCCATAGGCCTGTACCAGGCACGCGACCTCATGGCCGTCGAATTCCAGATGGTACTGCGTTGCCCAGAACTCGCCCTCGCCGCGGCGCAGGATCGCGGCCTGAACCGAGGAAAAATCGTTACCGGCCAGCAGATCCGCTGTTTCGGGCAACTCTGTCACCGTATCCGAATGCCAGCACAATGCATCGAACTGGCCGGATTTGCCCTCGAACATCGGGTGCGCGCGGCCTTGCTTTGTCAGTGTCACATCCCGCGCCCAGGCGATCTCAAGCCCCTTGGGGTTGGCTTGCACGTCGCCGCCCGCCGCCACCGTGGCCAGTTGCAGCGCGTAGCAGCAGCCGAATTGCGGCGTGCCTTTGTCGAATGCGGTCTGGGACAGGGCGATCTGGGCGTCGATAAGCGGGTTGCGGCGGTGGATGGTCAGATTGGATCCGCTCCACACCACCCCGTCATAGGCGTCGAGCGGTCTCGGCGGCCGAATGTCCGTCTCGCTGAATTCGATTATGTCGATCTCGGCATCCGGTTCGAACAGGCGTACCGCCCGTTCAAAGAGTAGGCCGGCCGTATGTGCGCCCGCATCCAACGCGCTCTTACGGCCATTAGCCGTATAGGCATCGACGATCAGGATCTTGAGCGGCATTGAAGCTCCTTCCGCCCGTTGGGAAGCGAGATAGTCTAGCCATTGATGGTGAAAGAAAAAGGAAAGAGATGACATGTCAGGTAAAAAACACGCCGGACGTTCCGAACGCCAAACCAGCCGATTCAGCCTATGTTTTTTTGGACGATTTCGAGTGGCCGCCGTTTCCCGAAGAGTTCACCCAGGGCGGTATCCGGTGAAAGCTGCTGCACATCTCGCCGCAAACCGTCGTCCCGCCCGATCCTACCTCCACAAATGACAGGTTCCGACCGGATCAGCCTTCCATTCCTGATCCGGAAATTGTCGCATGAAAGGTGGCTGCGCTATCGAGGGCCGGTCCATTGTGCGACTGGAAACATGCATATGCTATGAGGATGACAGTGTTAGATCGGCCTTATGTTTGGAAGGAAATTCCCATGCGACTACGCCTGCTTGCATTCTCGCTGGTTTTGATGGCCACACCTGCCGCGGCACAAAAACAGCAAAGCCCCATAACTTTCGTTGTGAACCTGTTCGAACATTTCATGGCAGGCGACATGGATGATTATGCTGAAAGATTTGCCTATCCGCATGGTCGGGTCTTGGGGAACCAATTTTCAATAGTCGAAGAGCGGAAAGTGGCTCTCGGCACCTACGAATTGATGCGTCAGACGGGTTGGGCCTACTCTAAGCTCAATGAGGTAAATGTTCTTGAAGAGAATGCCCATTCTGCGCTGGTTCGGGTCAATTTTGACCGCTTCGGCAACCAGGGCGAATTGATCCAGAAAGTAACCGCCTACTACACGTTGGTGAACGAGGCAGGAGCATGGAAGATTGTCAATTTAATGGCTGTTGGGCAATCGTTGCCAGGCATGCAGATGGAAAGCCTAGGCGCTGTTGATTCATAGGTTTTCAGTCAGCGCCGGGTGGCGGCGTAATTCGTGGATCAGGTGGTCGACAGTCGCGCGCACGCGGGCTGAGGCCTGTCCTCCTTCCTTGTGCACAACATGAACCGGGACGGCGGGCGTTTCGAAATCTTCCAACACGATTTCAAGGTCGCCGGACACAATATGATCTCTCACCATATAAGCCAAAACCCGTGTAATGCCCCGCCCGGCAAGGGCTGCTGAAATTGCCGGATCGGCTGTGTTCACGGCAAGCCGAGCCTTGGGCAGGTAACGGATGGTCTTACGCCCGCTCGTGAAAGGCCATTCTCCACCGGGGGTCAGCGCTGTGAAGTCAACGAGGTCATGGGCTTTCAGATCAGCTGGCGAGGCAGGCCGGCCCCTGCGGTTGATGTAATCCGGTGCGGCGCAAAGCACCCGGCGCATGGACCCCACGCGGCTTGCCCGCAGTGAGGAATCCGGCAGGTCGGCAATGCGGATGGCGACATCGATGCCTTCTTCCATCAGATGCACGACCCTGTCAACGAACAGGGTTGAGACCGAAAGCCTCGGGTACGTGTCCATGAGGTCCAGCAGCATCGGTGTCACGATCATGCGACCAAAGAGCGTTGAGGCGGTGACACTGACAGTACCGGCCGGCGTGGTGTGAAGGCCGGCAGCCGCCTGATCTGCAGCGTCGATGTCGAGCAGAATACGCTTGCAGTCGGTCAGGTAGCGGAGCCCCGCGTCGGTCAGGCTGACCGCGCGTGTGGTTCTGTTGAGCAGTCTGGCACTCAGGCGATCTTCGAGCGCCGAAATGGCGCGGGTGACGGCGGGTGGTGACATGCTGAGCCGCCGGGCGGCCGGCGCGAAACCGGCCTCTTCAGCCACGGCGACAAAAACTGACATAGACTTCAGATGATCCACAATTATTCCATTATATGGAATAATAAATTCAATAATATGGCTATTCTAACCCCAGCTAAAAACATCCATCTTGGTGGTCCGAGCAACAGGCGCCCTGTCGTAGCGCTCGATCAAGAGGAGTTTTCAATGTCAGACGCAGCCATCACCCGGGGGGCCCACCATATTGGCCTGACCATTCCCGACCTTGCGCGCACGCGTGCCTTTTTCGTCGATACGCTGGGCTTTTCCCAGCTTGGTGAAGTCCCGGATTATCCTGCCGTGTTCCTCACTGACGGCACCACCATGTTGACCTTGTGGCAGGCGGAGGACCCGGCATCCGCCGTCGGTTTCGATCGGCGCCGGAATATCGGGCTGCATCACTTTGCGTTGAAGGTTGCCAATCCGGATATCCTTCAGGGTCTTCATGAGAAATTATTGGCGATAGATGACGTCGAGATCGAATTCGCGCCAGAGCCGCTGGGGGCGGGTCCGACGCATCACATGATGGTCTTTGTTCCGGGCGGTGTGCGCGTCGAGTTTATCGCGCCTGCATCCTAATTCTTGGTTCACAAGGAGGACCAGTCATGCAAACCGCCTGGACCCACAAAGAGTCTCCGTTTCACGCCGGAGAACTTGCCGTGCAGGAGGCTTTGGGTGTTCGCAAGAAGATGGACACTTTCGCCCGTAAGGTCGTCCGCGACCATCTGCCTCAGGAGCACCGTGAATTCTATCCCCAGCTACCGTTTCTAGTGTTGGGCACGGTGGATAATCGGGGGCGCCCCTGGGCGTCGCTTGTGACAGGCGAGCCGGGTTTCGTTTCCAGCCCTGATGAGCACATACTCAAGATACGCGCAGACCCATTGCCGGGTGACCCGTTGAACGAGACGCTCCACGCCGGGGCTGATATCGGCATTCTGGGAATCCAGCTGGAGACCCGCCGCCGGAACCGGCTGGCTGGGCAAATCAATGCGACCACGCCAGACGGATTCTCAATCCACATCGACCAGGCCTTCGGCAATTGCCCGCGTTACATCCAATCCCGGTCGGTCAACTTTCCGGCGAGCAAACCCATAGGCACCCCGGTCCCCCGGCGAAATTCACGGCTGAGCGATGACGCACGAGCGTTGATTGAACGCTCCGACACGCTCTTTATTGCAACCGCCTATGCCGAGGAGAGTGACGACGTATCGCACGGAGCGGATGTCTCACACCGGGGCGGCAAACCCGGTTTTGTGAAGGTCGAGGCAGATGACGCGTTGGTGTTTCCGGATTTCTCCGGCAACAACCATTTCAATACGGTCGGCAACATTGTTGCGAACCCAAAGGCTGGCATGCTGTTTGCCGACTTTGAGACAGGCGACGTTGTCTACCTGTCCGGTGACGCGGAAATCGTGTGGAGCGGCCCCCAGCTTGAGGCGTTCGACAAGGCGGAGCGGCTGATCCGCATTCGTCCGGCGGAATTGATTGAGGTCTCGGGCGGCCTGCCGCTCAGCTTCGACTTTGTTGATTATTCACCGGCCTTAGAAAGGACAGGTGCCTGGCCTTAGGTTTTGCTCAGGGTCTGCTCGAGCGCTTCAATCATATGCGCATTGGCGCGTTTGCTGACGGCAGCATCGGGTGCGAAGAGGTCGAAGCCGTGCGGTGCGCCGGGAAAGACAGCAAGATCGACCGGGATGCCCGCTGCTGAAAGCCGTTTGGCATAGTCGATGTCCTCGTCGCGGAACAGGTCCAGGTCGCCGGTCATGATATAGGTCGGCGGCAGGCCAGAGAGGTCTGTGGCGCGAGCCGCCGCGGCATAGGGCGTGGCACCATCCTCTTCCACATACATGTCCCAGGCGCGCAGCGAGATTTCCCGGTTCCAGGTCCAGGCAGGGATATCCATATGGCCGGAGGGCGTGTCATGAGTGTCGTCCAGCATGGGATAGATCAGGAATTGATAGAGGAGTGCCGGGCCGCCCCGGTCCCTGTTCAACAAGGCTGCGCTTGCCGCCAGTCCGCCGCCGCCGCTCGGCCCGCCCAGGATGATCTTGCGCGGATCAATGCCCAACTCGGCCGCGTTTGCCGCGACCCACTCGATTGCAGCGCAGCTATCTTCTGCCGCTGCCGGCGAGCGATGCTCCGGCGCCATCCGGTAGTCGACGGAGAACACGTGCATCAAGGGCGTGAAGCGGTAGACCGACGGATCTTCCGCGGCGCCCATGATGTATCCGCCGCCGTGCAGCCAGACCATCGCTGCATCGGGGTATTTGGGAGTTTCCGGGCGGTAGCAGCGCACCGGCACGTCAGGAGCGCCGTTCAAGCCGGGAATGGTGACCACCTCCTCCGAGCCGGGAAAGGGGGGCAGGTTCTGCTGGTTCATCTTCAGCATTTCCTCACCCATCTTGCGTACCGGCTCCATGTCCGGGCCGATCATGCCAAACCAGGCCTCAATCTCCGGCGAAAAGCCAGGCAGCAGTTCCGGGTCTACTCGGTCTTTATAGGACGACATGACGACGCTCCTTCCCCCTCGTGGAAAGCGTGATAGTCTAGCGTCCGAAGATTAAAGAAAAGGGGAGAGATGAGATGTCAGGAAAAAATTCACCGGATTTTCCGAACCAGTCGCCACCGAACGACGCCTACGTGCATCTGGACGATTTCGAGTGGCAGCCGTTTCCGGAAGAGTTTTCCGAGGGGGGGATTCGCTGGAAGCTGTTGCACGTCTCGCCGGAATCCGGCTCATGGGCGGCGATTTATGACTGCCCTGCGGGGTCGTCCTTCAATGCCCATGTGCACCTGGGGCCGGGTGAATACTTACTGACCAAGGGGAAGATGGAAGTCCGGGGCGGGAATGATGAAGGCGGGGCGACGGCCACGGGCCGTTCCTACGGCTACGAACCCTGCAATGCCCAACACGACAAGACCTATTTCGTCGAAGACAGCGAGTTCTACATGACCTTCCAGGGCCCGTTGAAGTTCATCGACAACGACGGCAATGCGATTGCCGTCGTTGGCTGGGAGGAATCCCAAGGGCTTTGGCTGGAGCAGATCGGCGCTGCTTAACAACACTTTGTCATCCCCGATCGCGCGGACCATGGTCTGCTTGTCCGGGATGGCAATTTGGGTGACGCTAAATTTCGTTTTGTTTTAGATGGTTCAACAGCAGCCGGTTGATGTCATCCGGCGCTTCATCGGTGCTGAAATGGCCGATGCCAGCTAACGCCTCAAACCGGTACGGTGCTGAGATGAAATCCGCCGTGCCCTGCGCCGCCATGGGTCCGACCGACGCGTCGGCGTCGCCCCAGATATAGAGGGTGGGCACGGTGATCGCGCCGAGTTCGACCCGCAGGTCGGCTTGAGCCCGATACCAGGCGAGCGCGGCCTCCAACGCATCCGCGTTTCCCAGCACCGACAGGTAGAGTTCTGCCGCGTCGTCGGGGACACCGGTTGCCCTTAGATTGCGGCGCAGGCGGCGGGCGCCATCTTCCAGCAGCAGCCCGGCGGTTTTGGGGTCGAGAAAAGCCCGGTGGTGCCGTGACCGGTGTTTCTGGTCTCCATCGGGGGCCTTAAGCGCCCGCACAAAGGCCTCCGGGTGGGGGCGGGACAGAATGGTGAGCGAAGCCAGGCGGCCGGGATGGCGCGCCGCGACACCCCAAGCCACCTGACCACCCCAATCATGTCCGACCAGATGGAATTTGCCCTGGTTACCAGCCGCCTCGGCGATCTCCACCACATCGGAGACCAGCTTGTCGTAGTGATAGTTTGACAGCACGGCAGGATCGGGGCGCGCACCTCGCGAATAGCCGCGCTGGTCCGGCGCGATGCATCGAAAGCCAGCAGTGGCCAGAGCAGGGAGCTGGCGCCGCCATGTGTGGCGGGACTGCGGGAAGCCATGCAGCAGAATGACCATCGGTCCGTCGTCCGGGCCGGTGATCCAGCTATCGAAGGTCAGGCCGGACTCCGTTGTGATCTTGCTAACCGGCAGGTCGCTCATACCGTCCTCTCCCAGCCGCGCAGGACCCCGAAATCGAGTTCCTTGAGGCCCAGTGCGTTGGCTTCATCGATCAGCGCGAAGACAAGTGCTGTTGCCTGTTCCAGTGCCGCGGCGACGTCGCGGTCGCGCAGGTAGAAGCCAAGAAAAGCGGCAGAGAACGCGTCGCCCGTGCCGGCGAAGTGCGCGTCGATCCTGTTGCAGGTCGAGGACGAATTCTGCTGACGGCCCGAGGCGAGGTTTTCGATCAGGCCATTGCCCGGAACATTTTTGATTACGGCGATGCCATCAATTGACCCGGCGATGCGCTGGGCCAGCGCGGGCGGCTCTGGCACTTCACTGTTTGTCAGCATCATCGCTTCGAACAGGTTGGGGGTGATGATGTCGGCTTTTGGGGCCAGGGTTTCAGTGATCGCTTCAGTAACCTTGTCAGGGACATAGAGACCTTTCCTGGCGTCTCCCATGACCGGATCGCACAGATAGATCATATCCGGGTTCGTCCGCCGCGCCCGGTCCAAAAAGCCAGCGACGGCGCGGGCGTTTTCCGGGCTGGCGATGTAGCCGGTCAGGACCGCATCGACCCCGTTATCGCCAGCGCGTTCCAAAAGGCCATCGAGGATGGCGGCCAGCCGCGCAGCCTTGACCGGCCCGCCTTCCAACCGGGGATAGATGGGTGTGTTGGACAGCAGCGTCGTCGGCACCGGCCACACGGTGACCCCAAGGCGCTGCAGGATCGGCACGGCAGCGGTGTTGCCCGCGCAGCCAAAGGCGACTTGCGACTGGATTGAGATGACGTTTGGCAATTGTCGTCTAGCGTCCTGTGAAGACCGGGTCGCGCTTTTCAAGAAAAGCCGCGACGCCCTCGGCATGGTCTTCGGATTTGAAACACGCGCCCAGCGCTTCGGTATGCGCCTGCATGTGTTCGGCGACCGACCGTTCCATGCCGCGATAGACCAGTGCTTTCATACGGGCCATCGCAAACGGTGAGCCCTGCAGATAGGTCTCGGCTTCCTGACGGGCTGCTTCGAGCAGGTTTTCAGGCTCATGCAGCGCCGAGACATAGCCAATGGACGCGGCCTCTTCGGCCCCCAGGAATGCACCTGAATAGAGCAGTTGAAACGCTTTTTGCGGCCCTACCAGACGCGGCAGCAGCCAGGTACCCGCACCTGTGTCTGGCACCAGTCCGCGATGGACGAAGTTCCAGGCGAACCTCGTCCGTGGCGTGGCCAGCCTTACGTCGCACTGGCTGGTAAATTCCGCGCCCATGCCGACGGCCGGGCCATCGATGGCCCCGATCACCGGCTTGGGGCACTGGATCAGCGGCCACCAGCGGTCGGTATCTTCGGCAGCGCCGCGCAGGCCGCGGTCCTTGCCCGGGATCGACCCCAGATCGCTCAAATCCGTGCCAGCGCAAAACGAGCCCTCAGTGCCGCCGGTCAAGATGATGACCCGGACCGCGTCATCGCTGCCCAATTCGCCAACGGTCTTGATAAAGGCGCCCAGCATCTCGAACGACATGGCGTTGCGACGCTCGGGCCGGTCGATCAGCAGCGTGGCGATCCCCTTGTCGTCAATGCTGGTCTTGATGAAGTCGCTCATGAACGGGCTTTCTCGAATGTGACAGGCAGGGATTTCAGCCGCCGGTGAAACATGCTGGGGAAGTGGGACAGCGACTCTTCGGGCACCGCCAACGCGATGTTGTCTAGGCGATCCAGCAATTGGGTAAAGGCGCTGGCCATCTCCTGCCGTGCGAGCATTGCCCCTGGACAGAAATGAATGCCCGCACCGAACGCCAAATGCGCGCCTGCGTCTTTGCGGTCAACGCGAAATTCCGCGGGGCAGTCGAACCGGGCTTCGTCATGATTGGCCGACGCATAGCGGACGACCACGATGGCGCCTTCGGGAATGGTTGTGCCGCCCAGTTCAACGTCCCGCGTCGTGACCCGCATCAAGCCCTGGACCGGCGATTCGATGCGCAGCACTTCTTCGACGAAGTTGCGCATCAAATCAGGCTGCACCCGTAGTTTGTTGGCCTGCTCCGGATGCCTGATCAGCAACAGCAAACCCTCCGCCAGCGACCCCGTTGTCGTGTCGTTGCCGCCGGTCAGAAGCTGCGACATGGTACTGAGCAGCTCGTTCATGCTGAGCGGTTCTTCGCCCGGCAGCACGGTCACCACATCCGACAGCATGTCATCCTGCGGGTTTTTTATGCGATCTTCGAAGACGCCCGCGAAATAGGACTGGAACTCAAAGATTTCGTCGGCGACCTGTTGTTCGCGTTCCGGCGACATCATCATGCCGATCTGGTCCATCAGCGCGTCCGACCACTTTTTCAGTTTCGGGACGTCGTCACGCGGCACGCCGAACTGATCGGCAATCACATAACAGGGCAGGGGAACCGCGAAGCTTTCGACGAAGTCGGTCTCGCCTTGATCTATGAACCCGTCGATCAAATCGCTGACGATACCATCGATATAGGGCACCATCTCGCGCACCCGGCTGGCCGTAAACGTCCGGTCGATGGGCCGGCGGAACCGGGTGTGAACCGGCGGGTCTGTCTGCTGCAGGGCAGGTACCGTTTGCCAGCCGCGCGTCCGGTACATTTCGCTGATCGGGCTTTTGTGGGCTTCGATGGCTTCTTCGCGTGCCGCACTGAACCGGTTGGAGAAGGTCTCCGTGTCCCGCAGCACGTGTTTCAGGTCGTCATACCGGCTGACGATGTAAAAACCGGTTTCCGGCATCCGATAGACCGGCTGCTCCCGCCGCATTGCCGAATAGAACGGATAAGGACATTCCTGCACGGCCGGATCGGTCAGGCTGTAATCCGTGACGTTTTTTGTATCTTCACTCATCGCCGTGGATGATGGTGCCGGGACCTGTGCCCGGTCAAGCGAAGCCTATCCCGCCGATAATTCAGCCGGTCGGGCATGATCGTTGTGGACAGGCCCGGGCCCACGCGCCAAAAGTGTCTAACTGCACCAACACTGAGCCGTTGTTGAATGGACAGAGAAATCTACGGAGATGACTTCTACAGGAGCCGGCGTGCAGAGACGCTGTACGCTGCAGAGCAGGTTTTGCGGCTTGTGCGTGGCCGCTTGGATTTCGGGTCGATCGTCGATCTCGGGTGCGGCACGGGCACCTGGCTGGCCGCGGCGCTATCCCAGGGCACCAGCCAGGCGACCGGTGTAGAAGGCGGGTGGATTTCACATGACAGGCTTGATGACAGCAGAATCGAGCTGGTGACTCAGGATTTGGAGGAGCCAGTTCTGCTCGACGGCCGGCGCGTCGACCTGGCGATGTCCCTCGAGGTTGCCGAGCATTTGACACCTCAACGCGCAAAGAGTTTTGTCGGTGATCTGTGTTCCCTTTCGGACGTGGTGCTGTTCGGGGCCGCAATTCCGGGCCAGGGCGGCACGAACCATATCAACGAACAATGGCAGAGCTGGTGGGCCGGTCTTTTTGCGGAACGCGGATATTTGCCTGTGGATCTGATACGGCCGCGCATCTGGAACGATGATGCCGTTCCCTATTGGTATCAGCAAAACACGTTGCTCTATGTGAATGAGGCAGGGATTGAGAAGACGGGCCTGAGCCCGGAACCTGTTGCGATGTTGGATATCGTCCACCCGCGCCATGCAAGCCGTCACATCAGCGCCAGGGAAAAGTTGAAGATGGTTCTGGAGATTCCCGGTCAACACTTTCGTCACTGGAGACGTCAGCGCAATTAATGCCCGTTACACATCGTTGCTGATCAGGGTTCTGGCGGCTTTCAATGCGGCTGCTGTCGCCTGATCCATGTTGTAGTATCGATATTGTGCGAGGCGTCCGACGAAGGTGACATCGGGTTCGGCATTCACAAGATCCCGGTATTGGCGATAAAGCGCCTGGGTCTGAGGCCTGGGCACCGGGTAATACGGGTCTCCGTGGTCAACCGGGTACTCGCGGACGATCGAGGTGCCCCTGATGTGTTGCCCCGTCAGCTTTTTGAATTCAGTAATCCGCGTGAAGTCATGATCGTTGGGATAGTTCACCGTCGCGACAGGCTGAAAACTGTCAATATCGGGCAGGTGCTCGTGCTCAAA
Organism: Alphaproteobacteria bacterium; assembly: GCA_046290575.1. GTDB lineage: Bacteria > Pseudomonadota > Alphaproteobacteria > SMXS01 > SMXS01 > JANQQJ01. The sequence continues at coordinate 353,879 of JBKAGX010000002.1, forward strand.
CCGCAATGACCGATAGGCGAGCCGGCCGAAACAAGAGTTGAAATAGGTATCAACAGGCCCGGTGTAGATCGTGTGAGCCGCTTTCAGGCGATCCCGTTCCACAAAGTAGTCGGTTTCGAGCTCGATGCTGATATTGGGGTGATCAAGAATCCGCTCGAACATGGCTGTATACCCGTCGGCGGGCATCGCCTGATATTTGTCGGTGAAGTAACGGTCTTCCCGGTCCGTGCGATAGGGGATACGGGCGGTTACGCTGGCATCAAGCTGCGACGGGTCGAGGCCCCAGTGCTTGCGGGTGTAGCCCTTGAAGAACGCATTGTAGAGCTCGCGACCGACGGTCGAAACAACCACATCTTCGCTGGTCCTGACCTGGTCGATGGTCTCCCGCAGGGCCTCCAGATGCCGCGCGGCTTCCTCTTCATCGAAATCTGTCCCGAAAAAACCATTGATCGTCTCCAGATTAATCGGGATCGGCAGCAGCACACCCTTCGCCTGCGCCAGGACGCGGTGTTCATACTCAATCCAGCCTGTGAATCGGCTCAAATAGTCGAAGACCGCGTCGGAATTGGTGTGAAAAATGTGAGGGCCATAGTGATGGACCAGAATGCCATTCTCATCAACGGCATCATAGGCGTTGCCCGCGATATGGCCGCGCTTCTCAAAGATACGGACCTTGCGGCCGGCGGAGGCCAGCTGCTCTGCGGCAACCGCACCGGAATATCCGGCGCCGACAATGACAATTTCGCTCAAGAGTCGTGAGCCCAGTTCGTTTTGATTCGTTCAGTAACGGATGATGCCCTGAGAAAGAGTTATGCCCTGAATCGATTGCACGTTAAATCGCAATCAAGCCCGCATGCCGCATATCTGCAATCTGACCTATTCAGCCCGCCTTGCATCGACAAGGTCGAGGATTTTGGCATCTTCGTGCATGTCGAATTTCCGGCCGAACAGCTTGTCTGATGCCTGAAGCGCCTCCCAATCATCGATGGTCAGCGTGCGGGGCCGGTCCAAATGGCCCCATTCCAGATGGCAGAGTGGGGCGCTGAGCACCGGGTTGGTAATCTCGTGGCTGGCTTTGCTGGCGAAATCCGAATTCAGGATTACGGTTTGAAAGACCATTTCATCGGGAAAGCCGGCCCATCTGAAAAATTTGACTACGTCGGGACGCCGGTCGAGAAAGTCGAGAACGTATTCCAGGCAACCCCGGCTCAATGCCCACCATTGACTGCCGGAATAGGGCGTCAGCCCGGCAGGAAACTTTCGCTGCGGCAGAAGATATTTAGCCAGGCGGGTGACGGTGTAGAACCGCAGGGTTTTCCGGCGGGCGATGGTGCCGGCTTCGTAGGCGGCGCCCAACAACCAGGGATAATCGAAAAACTGATATTCGCGAATCCGCCGCATTTCCTTTTCCGACCAGAAGGGCGCGGGCATCTGCGCAAAGCTGATGAATTCGGTGCCCGCATTGGCCGACATGAAGGCCTGAATCTCGCTATTGGATTTGATGGGATAATCCTGCCCGCTGAGCAGAAATACATAATCAGGCGGAGTGCTGCTGGTCTCCTCGAGGAGCTGTCGTATTGATGCAAGCGTGGCTTGGATCATGGAGTAGCCACCCCAATTCACCGGGGTTCGCGAGTCGACAAATTTGACGTCTTCAGTCAGCCGTGCGGTTTGGATTTCTTCTGCGAATGAGGCCGCATCGCATTTCCTGTCCAAATGTATGTAGATCTGGGACTCGCTGGAGGTTAGCGCACCGCACAGCCGCGCGACTTGTTGCGGATTTCGATGCGCCAAAATCAAAAAGGCCAGCTTCATGCCTGTTCGCGGGCCCTGTCGATGGCATCGAGCACGGCCGCGTCCGAGGCAATGTCGAATTTCCTGGCGAACATCCGATCGGACGCCAGAACACGGCCCAGATCATCCGACCCAAGGACGTCCGGGCTGGGACTCCCCGATGACCATTGCTGATACCAGAGATAGTCGCCAATCAGTTTCTCCTCATGCGGGCCGATCAAGTCGTCACGGAACGGCGAGTTCATCAGGATGGATTGGTAGAACATCTCCTCGGAGTGAAACGACCACCGGAAGTAACGCGAAATTTCCGGATTTGAATCGATGGTCTGGAGGATGTACTCGACCGCGTCCCGGCTGAGTATCCACCACGCTGAGCCGCCATACATCGTCCATCCGGTCGGCGGCGTCCGTCCGGTTGACAGTATGTTCGCGATCTTGTTGGCGAGCCGTAGCCGCAGCGGCCATCGGCGGGTCAGTGACCCGTTCTTGTTGGCCGGCCAGGTGAGTGCCTTGAGGTCAACGAAATTGTAGTCTTTGACGCGGTCGAAGGTTTCGTCTTTCCAAAAGGGTGTCGGGCAGGCCGCATAGCTGACAAATTGCTTGCCTGCATTGTCATCCAGGAACCCAAGTATGCGTTCATTGGACAGGATGGGATAGTCCTGACCGCTCAACAGCGCGACGTAGTCAGGCATGGTGCCAGAAGTGCTGCTCATGACTTCCCGAAGGCATTTCAGTGTTGCCTGTACCATGCTGAACCCACCCCAAGTGAGGTCGCTGCGCGCGGTGATGAATTGCATAGTCTCGGTCTGACTGGATGTCGCTATTGCTGCTTCGAACGGTCTCTGGTCGACCTTCAGATCGATGTGGGCGAACGTGTCTATTTGATCGTGATCGAGCGCCCGCACCAGTTGCGCCAGTTGGATGGGCGCTTTATGGGCGCGGATGAGAACGGCAAGCTTCACTTGGTGTCGGTTTCCGTGATGCGGGTCGGCCCGCCTCTGATTATTGATATGTGCATTAATCCAAAGTTTCGGCAAGGCCTGATCCCGGCAACCTGCCCGTCGGCCTAAGGTCTTTGGCGGCGAGGTGTGCCACTGAGAGGGTCATAGATGATGCCAAGCCATGTATGGTTCATCAATGAACGAATCTGGACCAAAATCGGTTGTTCTCCTCATGACCCATGTTCTGAACAAACATGTTATGAGGCTGCATGCCGATCTCGTCCGTGATGCCGAGGGCATTTGCGACGTGCGTATTCTTGCGGACAACACGCGGGGTGTCTTTGCTGGACTGCTGGATGACGAACGTGTCCATGTCTTCGACGTGGGGGACATTCACGCGCTCAACTACCCCGGCAAAGAAGATCTTTTGCTGGAAACCACGCGGGATCAGGCAGACCGCGATCATGCCTATTTCAACTTCATGCCCGGCAATGTGCACCTGCCGCCGATCGTTTTCTTCAAGAAAAACCCGCATTACGACCACTACTGGGTGGTGGAGTATGATGTCTGCTACACCGGATCATGGGGCGCGTTTTTTGGCCATTTTGCGGCGAGCGATGCGGACTTGCTGGGAACCACGCTGGTCCGGCGCACGGACTTCCCGGATTGGCATCAATGGGACGGGGTCGACATTCACGACGAATCCATAGCAGAGCGGGACTATGTGCGGGGGTTCTATCCGGTGTGCCGGTTTTCGCGGCGCGCGCTGGAGCAGCTCGACGGGGACCTTCGACGCGGGGTAAAGGGCCATCAGGAGGCCTTGCTGGCAACGCTCTTGCTGGCGGCGGGGCAGAAGATCGAGGACATCGGCGACGATGGAGAATTCGTCTCTGCCACAAATCGCGGGCGCTTCTATCGTAACAACCCGGCGCGCGAGTGGCTGACGCCGGGGACGTTCACCTATCGACCTGTAAGGGAGCGCGCGGGCCGGGAACCGGACATGTTGTGGCATCCGGTCAAACCGTCACCCTTTCCAGTGAATTACATCCGGATGCTGAAGGCGGCCATCCGCGCCAACTTGCCCGTTCTGGCACGCTTTTACGACCGGGCGGTCAAGCGTCGCTAGGCGGGCTTGCGCATCTTGTTTCGGTGATAGAGCGGATCATCGGGCTTGCGGGCGCCGGGCAGCATGCCGCTATCCTTGAACCAGCTGTCGGTTGCCGGGTCATCGCGGACCCAGTCAACCAGTTCGGACCGGTAGGCGATCTTCCAGATGCCGTCGCGTTGTTCATAGCGGTCGATATACCGTCCGCAGACAAACAGATCGTGCTCTTGGCCATCCTCGTCCCTGATCCGATGGAAGGCCTGATAGTAGACTTCGCCAAAAGCTTCGCTACCCTCCACCTCGATTTGCACCTGGCCGATCATGTGATGGTTGGATAGGTGATTCTTCAGCGCACCCTGTGCAAACTCAACAAAGCCGTCTGGATCGCCCTCATAGATTCCGTAGGAGCACCAGGCGTCGTCCCAGAACACAGATCGGTGCGCGAGAGGGTCCAGCCGGTCCTGTCCGCGCATATAGGTGCAGACCAGTTGATAGATTTCATCACGCGCGGCGATTTCGTGGAGACGGTTGGCGTCAATCTCTGTCATGGATTCTCCCCTGTCTGATCCCGAGCATGCGTTGTAGCCTGTCCACCGTCAAATGCGCTTTTGGAACGCGGGGGAAAGGAAAATATGCCGGGAAAACGGGTTCTGGTGATCAACGGGCATCCGGGGCAGGGGCGCCTCTGCGACGGTCTGCTGAACGCCTATGTCGAAGGTGCGACTGCGGGGGGCGCAGACGTACGTGTCTTTCACCTGCGCGATGTGGATTTCGATCCGGTGCTGCATGAAGGTTACAAAAAGCGCCAGGAGTGGGAGCCGGGTCTGCAGGAGATCGCCGAGGCGCTGGAATGGTGCGAACATCTGACCTTCGTTTTTCCCATGTGGTGGGGGCAAATGCCGGCGCTGCTGAAAGGCTTTGTTGACCGGGTGTTGCTCCCCGGCGTGGCGTTCAAATACCGGGAAAAGGGACCCTTCTGGGACCGTCTGCTGGCGTCGCGCAGCGGTGATGCGCTGATTACCATGGACACGCCCCCCTGGTACCTCTGGTTCAAATACGGCAACCCGCTGCCCAAACTGATGCGGGGCCAGATCTTTGGGTTTGTCGGCATCAAACCGGTTCGTCTGTTCAAATTCGGGCCGACGCGGGATCAGAAAGAAACTGTGATCGCCAAATGGCTTAAAAAGGCCCGCGAAGCCGGAGAATCAGTCGTGAAAGTGACGGCCAAATGACCAGTTCCATGAATGGGCCTCTGGACGGGTACAAAATTCTCGACGTCACCAGCATGATCTCGGGACCCTTCGCCACCATGTTGCTGGGCGATCAGGGCGCCGATGTCATCAAGATCGAACCACCCGGGATCGGCGATTACGTCCGCGCCGGCGGTAACCGGTCCGGTGGACTGCATGCCACCTTTTTGAACAACAACCGCAACAAGCGCTCGATCACCATCGACCTGAAACAGGATGCGGGCGTCGACGTGCTCAAACGCATGGCGTGCGACGCCGACGTGTTTGTGCAGAATTTCCGGCCCGGCGTGGTCGACCGCCTTGGCGTTGGGTATGACGCGCTGAAAGCCGAGAATCCGAATCTCGTCTATGTCTCGATCTCGGGGTTTGGCGAGAAGGGGCCCTATTCGCATAAGCCGGTCTATGACCCGATTATTCAGGCGCTGTCGGGTCTGGCGTCCATTCAGGGCGGTTCGGACAAGGCACGGCCCCGGCTGGTCCGCACGATTCTGCCGGACAAACTGACGGCGATGACCGCGTTTCAGGCCATCACCGCCGCCCTGCTGGCCCGCGAACGCACGGGGCAGGGCCAGCATGTCAGGCTCTCCATGATGGATGCGGTCACGCAGTTCCTGTGGTCATCTGATATGGGCGGGCAGACATTTGTCGGCAAAGAAGTGTCCGAACAGCGCGCCGCCAGTTTCATCGACCTGATCTATGAAACGGCAGATGGTTACATGAGCGTCGCCGTGATGAGCAACGCCCAGTGGCACGCGCTCTGCCATGCGGTGGGGCATCCTGAATGGCTGGAGGACGATCGGTTCAAAACGCCGGCGCTGCGCGACCTCAACATCAACGACCGGCTGGAACTGATCCAGAGCGTGTTGACCGGCAAGACCACCCAGGAATGGTTTGATATCCTCGACGAGGCAGGCGTGCCCTGCGCACCTGTGTTGACGCGTAGCGAGGTGCTCGATCACCCACAGGTGACTGCCAATGACACGCTGGTTGAATACGATCACCCGCATGCAGGCCGGATCCGACAGGCGCGCCATGCGGCCCGGTTTGAGGGCACGCCTGCGGATGCGCTGGGCGCGGCGCCGAAACTCGCCGAACACACTGATGAAGTGCTGGGTGATTATGGGTTTGATGCAGAAGAGATTGCCGCACTGCGCGGTCGCGCGGTTGTCGGGGGGTAATCTTTTCGTATGGTCATCGCGAGCGCAGCGAAGCGGTCCACCTTTTGATGCAGCTGCGTCGATGGATGGATTGCCGCGCCTCCCATTCGGACGGCTCGCAATGACGGCGTCAGCTGTTGTATGGTTCCGACCAACCAAAAAAAACAGGAGACGCAGAATGAGCACAGTATTCGGACCGGTGGTACAGCAGGGCTATGTGGTGCCCGATATCGACAAGGCCATTGAACATTGGGCGGCGCGCGGCGTCGGCCCGTTCTTCGTCGAACACCTGAAGGATTTCGACGGGGTGGTGGACGGTGAGGCCAAGAAGCTCGAACTGAAGGCGGGTTTTGCCTATTCCGGCGACCAGCAGATCGAAATCATCCAGCCTTGTGGCGACGAGGCCTGCATCTATGAGGAATATCTCAGGACCAATCCGCAGGGTGGCCTGCAGCACCTGGCGGTCTGGGTCGACAATATCGAAGACAAGCTGGCCGAGCTGAAAGAAAAGGGCATGAACTATACGGTGCGCCAGCGTTACGGCGACGGTCACGCCTATATCGATTCAGACGATCAGCCCGGCGTGATGATCCAGCTGATGGCCCGTGGCGAGGCGATTGAGGCGATGTTCGATATCGTCAAGGCCGGCGCCGAAGACTGGGACGGCAAGACCGACCCGGCCCGCAGCATCGACTGGTCGACAGGCCAGGCGGTTATCGTGCCCTATAAGTCGATTGAGGCGCACAGCTTTGCCTAGGCCAAAAGCTAGGTAGTCTCTCAAGCACGATCCAAAAATTGACCGCCGTCAAGGCGGCGTGACCCGTGGCCTGCGATAGTACCCTTCGACGGGGGTATCGTAGGCGCGGTCATGAAAACGCTCATCATCTTCTATTCAAGAACGGGGACCACCGGCAAGGTCGCGTCAGCACTCGCTGGGCGGCTGGATGCCGACCTGGTGGAGATCCGGTGCGACCGGTTTCGGCCAGGCCCCATTCGTTATCTGTCCGCGGGGTATCACAGTGTCAAAGGTAACTTACCCGAAATCGAGGTGCCGGAGATCAAGGGCGGGTACGACTTGGTCCTGATTGGCACGCCGATCTGGACCAGCTACCCGTCATTGCCGGTCCGCGCATTTCTCGCAAATCAACCGGTGTTGCCTGATCGTCTCGGGTTGTTCGTGACCTATGGCGGTCAGTCCGATCCGGAGATCGCCTTTAACGGGATGGCGGATGCGCTGGGCCACTCCGTTGAGGGGACTCTGGCCCTCAAAGCCGACCAGGTAGAGGGGCCTGGGTATGATGAGGCTTTGGATGGTTTTGTTGAGATGCTGACAAAGTCAGAACAGTAAAAAAAGCCGCCCACCTTTCGACATGCTCAGGGTGAGCGGCTTTCTTTGTGGACCTAGAATAACTTAGCTCAGCATTGCTTCGGCGATGGCTTTCAGGGCCTCGGGCTGGCGGCAGCCCAGAAGCATGGAGCCGACATGCTTCTTCTTGCCGGCTTCCTTCCAGGCTTCCAGATCGCCGACGATCTTGTCCTTTGAGCCGATCAGCGCGACGCTGTCGATCAGCTCGGCCGGGATGGCGGCCGCGGCTTCTTCTTTCTTGCCGTCCAGGAACAGGTCCTGAATCTTGATCGCCGCATCCTCGTAGCCCAGGCGCTTGACGTAGTCGTTGTAGAAGTTCTTCGACCGCGCGCCCATGCCGCCAATGTAAAGCGCCATGCCGGGGCGCACCATGTCGCGGCACTTGTCGATGTCGTCGCCCATGGCGACGGTCACGAAGGGGGCCACATCAAAATTGTCGAGGCTCTTGCTGTTGCCGGCTTTGGCGAAGCCTTCATTCAGGTTCTTTTCCAGCACGTCGTACCGGCTCGGGTTCATCCAGATCGGAAACACCCCGTCGGCCACTTCAGCCGAGGTGCGCAGGCCACCCGGCGTGATCGCGGCGGTATAGATCGGCATGGACGGGTCGCCGTGCAGAATGCTCTTCAGCGGCTTGCCCAGCCCGGTGGTGCCGTCGCCGGTGTTGGGAACCTGATATTCCTCGCCCTGGTAATTCAAGCGATCCTTGCGCTCGAGAATCAGGCGGATGATCTCGATATATTCTTTGATCTTGGTCATCGGCTTGCCATAGGGCACGCCGTGCCAGCCTTCGGCAACCTGCGGGCCCGACGGGCCAAGCCCCAGAATGAACCGGTTGTCGGACAGCGCGTTGAGCGTCATTGCGGTCATTGCCGTCATGGCAGGTGTCCGCGCCGGGATCTGCATGATCGCCGTGCCGACTTTCAGTTTCGTGGTGTTGGCCAGAACCCAGGCGGCGGGCGTCACGGCGTCGGAGCCATAGGCTTCCGCCGTCCAGGCCGAATCGAAGCCCATCGCTTCAACTTCCTTGGCCGTATCGATGGCCAGGTCCATGGTGCCGCCCGAATAGCCGAGCAAAAGTCCGAGTTTCATTGAGTGTCTCCCTGACGTTGACCCTTGTCCATCTGCGCCTGTTGGGCCGTGTAATGGGCAACGGTTTACGGTGTATGCCTCGCACATTACGCAAAAAGCCCGCAGGGGCAATCGCGGAATCGAGGTGCGCGCCGAAAACGCCTTGCGTGGAAGCCCTGCTTATGGTGCAAACAAATCCCATGCCGCCACGACCTACCGAAACTTCGCTTGCCGTTTCACCTCCAGGAATTCTGGAGGTCGATCTGGGCGCGCTGGTTGCCAATTATCAAGACATGGCGCGGCGGGCGCCGGGCAGCTCTGTCGGCGCGGCGGTCAAGGCGAATGCCTATGGCCTGGGGGTTGGGCCCGTTGTCCGGGCGCTGTCCGACGCCGGATGCAAACGGTTCTTCGTCGCCACCCTGCAGGAGGGGATCGAACTTCGGGCACTGCTCCGTTCCGCTGAAGTCTGCATTCTCAACGGTCTTTTACCGGGCGATGAACCCGCGATGTTGCAGCATCGCCTGATCCCTGTCCTGAACGATATTGAACAGGTAGAGCGCTGGCGGTCCGGCGGGCAGGGTGCGCCCTGTATCGTCCATGTCGATACGGGGATGAACCGGCTGGGTATTGCACCGGAAGAAGCGGGCGCATTGGCGTCAAGCCTGCAAGGCCTCAACCTGATCGAACTGATGAGCCACCTCGCCTGTGCCGGTCAGCAGGGGCACCCGCAGAACGCTGCGCAACTGGCGCTGTTCAATGAGATCACGCCGCTCTATCCGTTTACGCCCAAGAGTCTGGCGAATTCAGCCGGCGTGTTGCTTGGTCCCGATTACCACTTCGATGCAGTGCGTGTGGGGATCGCGCTTTATGGCGGCAATCCGGCGCATGGGATCGCAAACCCGTTTCGGGCGGTGGTGACGCTCAAGGCGCAGGTGCTGCAGCAACGCTGGATCACCCCGCCCGCGACCGTCGGATATGAAGCGCTTTATACCGTCGACAGGCGGATGCGACTGGCCACGGTCGCCGCGGGCTATGCCGATGGCTTGCCAACCACGCTGACCAATAAAGGCCATGGCTTCGTCGACGGGCACGCGGTCCCGATCGTGGGCCGGATTTCAATGGATCTGATCACACTGGATGTTACCGCTGCGCCGGAAGAGGCGACCGCGCCGGGCGCCTATATCGAGATCATTGGCCCTAATGCCCGTCTCGATGATCTGGCCGATGCCGGCGGGCTGATTTCCTACGAGCTGTTGACGGGGTTGGGCCCTCGTTTCGAGCGGCGGTATTTATAGGGTTATCAGCCTTTTTCGTAGTTCAAAGCCGTTCGGCCTGAGGAGCTCGGAGCTATGCTTCGAGACACTCGCTTTGCTCGTTCCTCAGGGCGAACGGGCTCTTTGGGTCTGTGGTCTAAATTGGATTTCAGAAGCTTTCTAAAACCCGTAAATCACCGTCGCCTTGGTTTCCGTATTGGTTTTTGACGCCCCTGCCGGCACGTCCGATTCCCATTCGACATTGAACGACAGTTTGCCCGAGATGCTGTCGGTGATCTTGGTCTGCACCGCGATGGTGTTTTCCAGGGATTCGCCGCCTTCGGTAACGAGAACCGTGGTCTCGTTGTTCAGGCTGAAGGTTTCCGAAATATCCCAGTTGAAAATGGCGTTGGCGCGGCCGCCGAATTGGGACTCGGTCATGCCGGTTGCCGTCAACTTCATCTGTTCATAGATGACGCCGCCCTCAACATCGAAGAAGTACGAGTCGCCCTCAAAAAGACGGTAGCCGACGCCCAGGGCCTCTTGCAGTTCCCAGTCGAAGCCGCTGAATCGGTCATCGTCATACTCGATCCGTCCAAAGGCGTAGAGCCGCTCGCTGAATTTGTAGTCCAGCTGGTAATAGGCCGCGAGCGCCTGTTTGGTGGTCGCGCCGGATGTGCGGGTGAAGTCAAAGCCGACCCCCAGCTTGTGACGCCATTTCTGCCGCTCGTTCAGCAGAGCGAAGGCCGCAGTCACGGCTTTCTCGTCCGTGTCGCCCGTTGTCAGCGTAGCGCCGAGTTCGACGGACCCGGACCAGCCGGAGAATGAAAAGAATCCTGAAGGCACGGGCGGTTCGGCAGGTGGTTCTTCTGCAGGTGGCGGCGGTGGTGGCGGCGTCTCGCTGGCCACGACGGCGTTGCCGGTCGGCGACAGGGAAGAGGCAACAGCGTTCAGATCGTCACTACGATCCGGATAGGCATCGCGGGCAAGCGTCAGCGCGGTCTCCAGATAGCGCGTTGTGCCTTCTGCTGCGTCGCGCGCGGCGGCGCTTTCCAGCATGGCGCGCACGCCTTCCGGCAGTGGCGCGGATTGCGCCCAGGCGTGGGGCGCAAGGCCCAGAATAAGAACAATAGTGATGGCGAAGCGCGGCATGACGCACCTGTCAGATCGTTGAAAGGGTGGAGTGTCAGACGATGTATGTACGGGGCCTCCCCCGCGCCGGTTTACCGTCCGGCGAAATTCGCCGAGCGTTTCTCGATAAAGGCAGTGACGGCTTCCATATGGTCATCCGTCTGGTGGCAGACCGCCTGGAAGAATGCGCATTTATCAAGGAAGTCTTTCAGTTCCGCCCGCTGGCTCAGTTTCAGCAGACGCTTGGTGTAGCGCACGGTAACGGGCGGCTTGGAGGCGATCTGTGCCGCCAGTTCCAGCGCCCGCGTCATCAGCTCATCGGCGGGCACCACTTCCATCGAAATCCCCAGCTCGACCGATTCCTCGGCTTTCACCAAGCGTCCCGTAAAGGTCATTTCAGCCGCCCGTTGGGGGCCGACGATCCGGGGCAGGAACCAGCCGCCGCCATCGCCCGAAACCAGACCTAGATTGACGAAGGTCTCGCCGAACACCGCGTTTTCCGAGGCGATGCGAATGTCGCACATCAGCGTCAGGTCGCAGCCGGCGCCGATGGCAGGCCCGTTGACGGCGGCAATGACCGGCACCTCAACACTCTCGATGGCGAGGGGAATACGCTGAATGCCGTCGCGGTAGCTTTGCGCAACCGCGCCGACATCGCCGGCAAAGTCGTCGCCGCGTTCTTTCATCGCCTTGATGTTGCCGCCGGCAGAGAAGGCTGAGCCGGCGCCGGTGATCACCAGCACGGAGACATCCGGGCATTTGTTGATCCAGGCGCAAGTGTCCACGATGTGATCGATCATCTTGTTGCCGGTCAGCGCGTTGCGCATGTCGTGGCGGTTCAGGGTCAGCACGGCCACCCGGTCTTCCAGGGTCAGGGTGGCGTCTTCAAGATGCGGCATTCCAGTCATGATTTTCTCTCCCGGTCGGATTTCCCGCGACTATAGCGATGAGGCCCCAAAACTTAAGGCCCTTTTGCGATCTCGGCGCTGCTCTATAGTGCGACCAATGGATGGCACGACAACAGGCCCGGCCGGGGCGGGATCGGAAGCAAGGAATTTTCTGGGGCATCCGCGCGGGCTGGTGGTGCTGTTCTTCGCCGAGATGTGGGAGCGGTTCAGCTATTACGGCATGAAGGCGTTGCTGGTGTTTTACCTGACGCAGCACTTCCTGTTCGCGGACGACCCGGCTTTTGCGATCATCGGCGCCTATACCTCGCTGGTCTATCTGACGCCGCTGCTGGGGGGCTATATGGCGGACCGCTGGTTGGGTTACCGCCGGGCGGTCATTCTGGGCGGCGTGCTGATCATGCTGGGCCATATCGGCATGGCGTTCGAGGGCCAGGCGGCCAGCTATACCGCCGACGGTACCTTGATCCGGGACGGCAACTCGCTACAAATCTTCTATCTGGCGCTGGCGCTGATTATCGTCGGGACCGGCCTTCTTAAGCCCAATATCTCGACCATTGTCGGGGCGCTCTATGAACCCGGGGACGCGCGCCGGGACGGTGGCTTCACGATCTATTACATGGGCATCAATATCGGCGCGCTGGCGGCGCCGCTATTATGCGGCTGGCTGGGCCATACCTATGGCTGGTCCTACGGGTTTGGCGCGGCGGCTGTCGGCATGGCCGCGGGCTTGATCGTTTTCGTTTTGGGCCGATCCTGGCTCGATGGCCGGGGCGAACCGCACGACCCTGAGGGGTTGCGGCGCCCTATGCTCGCGGGGCTGAAGGCGGGCCATGTGATCACGTTGGCGACCGTGGCGTCGGTCCTTCCGCTTTGGTGGCTGGTGCAGAACAGTCACGTCGTGGGCACGTTGCTGATTGGCGTGGCGGCGGTGTCAATCGGCGGCGTGGCGTACTACGCGGTTCGGAACCTCGAGCATGTCGATCGGGACCGGATCCTCGCCATTCTGGTGCTGACGGGTCTCGCGACATTGTTCTTCGCCTTCTTCGAGCAGACTGGCACCTCGATTTCGCTGTTCGCCGAGCGCGCCGTCGATTTGACCCTGATGGGCATGGCTGTAGCTCCGGCTCAGATTCAGGCGATAAACCCCATGTTCATTATCCTGTGCGCGCCCTTGTTCGCGCTTGGCTGGGTGTGGCTTGCCCGTGCCAATGCCGAACCAAATATTCCGGTCAAGTTCGCCCTCGGTCTGGTGCAGATCGGCATCGGTTTCTTCATGTTCATCGTCGGCATCGAACTGGCGCAGGAGGGTCACCGGGTGGGCTTTGCCTGGCTGGTGCTGGGGTACCTGTTTCACACCACGGGCGAGCTTTGCCTTTCGCCGGTGGGGCTGTCGGCCGTCACCAAACTGGCGCCGCCACGTATGACCAGCCTGATGATGGGAATCTGGTTCCTGTCGTCGGCGTTCGCCAATTATGCTGCGGCGCTGATTGCCATGACGGCCAGCGTCGATGAACCGCCGGGGACCGATGTGCCGGTCGCGGTGGCCCTCCCGGTCTATGAGGCGACGTTCAGCTCGATTGCCTGGGTTGGGGTCGGGGCGGGACTGGCGGCACTTCTGGTGTCGCCGCTGATCAAACGGCTGATGCACGGCGTCCGCTGACGACTTAGTGACTCAAATCAATCACGCATGACTGTTATAAGCCTATAGTCGCGCTGCAGGCTGGGACATGCGCACAAAAAGGGGAACCTCATGACAAAACCCGCATACATGATCATCGGTATCGATATCCATAATGAAGGGGCCATGGGCCCCTATGCCGTCGGCACGATGCCGATCCTTGAGCGCTACAACGCGCAGGTCTTGGCGGGGACCAGCAATATTGAGCATGTTGACGGCAATTGGGCGCGCAAACGTGTCGTGCTGATCAAGTTTCCGTCGATGAAGCACGCCAATGCGTTCTGGAATGCGCCGGAATACACGTCTTTGAAGCTGCTGCGCGAAGATTCGAGCGAGCAGGACAACATGCTGGTTGAAGGCATGATGGATGAAGATCCGAACGCGCCCGCGGATGAGGGCACGCCCTATTATATGCTTGGCCTCAACGACATGAAGTCCGCCGACTGGGTGCCCGAATATCAGGAAAAGGTCCCGCCGATCGCGGCGAAGTTTGGCGTTCAGGGCCTTGCTGCGGGCGACCAATTCCAGATGCTCGATGGTGACTGTCCCCGTGGCTCGATGGTTCTGCTGAAATTCCCGTCAGAACAGAAGTTCAAGGACTTCTGGTTCGGCAAGGAATATGCGGCGATGAAAAAGCTGCGCGAGGACAATACCGAAAGTGATCACATCGGATTCCCCGGCGTTGTTGAGTAGTCAGCCCTTGTCCTGATCCGGCACGCCCTTTAGCGTGCGGTCACCAAACAGTATTCAAGCGGGGAGAGTTTCATGGGTCGCGTTGATGGAAAAGTGTGCCTGGTGACGGGCGGCGGGTCCGGCCTTGGCCGGGCCGACGCCATTCGCCTGGCGGAAGAGGGCGCCAAGGTTGTCGTTACCGATGTGAATGTCGCGGGCGGCGAAGAGACGGTTAGCCTGGCCGGTAATGGCGCCATCTTCATGGAGCAGGATGTTGCCAATGAAGACCGCTGGCCGGAGATCATCAAGGCGACGACGGACCATTTCGGCAAGCTGAATGTTCTGGTGAACAATGCGGGCATCGTTGTTGTCGCAACCGTCGAAAGCACAACGACCGAGGAGTGGCGCCGCATTCACTCGATCATGACCGATGGCGTATTCTGGGGCATGAAGTACGGCCTTGAGGCGATGAAGGCGAATGGCGAGCCCGGTTCGATCATCAACGTCTCGTCGACGGCGGCGCTGATGGGCTTCCCGCCCTTCTTTGCTTACGCGGCGGCCAAGGGTGCGGTGCGATCCATGACCAAGTCTGCAGCAGTTTATTGCCAGCAGGCGGGCATTCCGGTGCGTGTGAACTCCATCCATCCGGGCGGGATCGACACGCCCATGATCCGTGCGGGTGGCGTGGTCTCCGACGACGCACCGCCGCCGGCGCCGCCGCCCAATGCGCCACCGGGGCCGGGCATCGGCGATCCGGTCGACGTGGCGAACACGGTCCTGTTCCTGGCGTCTGATGAATCCAAGTTCATCAATGGAGTCGAACTTCCGATCGACAATTGTTCGGTGATCGCGCCTTAAGGCGCGCCCAGCGACATTTCGCGGATCGGGTCGGTTTTACCGTCCCAGCTGTCGGTTGCTTCACGCAGCGCTTCCCAGACGATGCCTGCCCCTTCGGGCGCGTCGACCAGTTCGACCATGCAGTTGAGCTGCGGTCGCGTGTCGATATAGCAGAATCGTCGGCCATTCGCCTGGGAGACCTCACCGCTGGTTGCGACCGGGCAGCCCAGCGCCTCATAGCGGGCGACCTCTGCGTCGTAATCGTCCGGGTAGAAGCAGATGTGGTGGAACCCTTCTTCACCCGCGGGCACCACATCGCGGTAGGCTGAAGGTGCCACATTGTGCTGCACGATCCACTCCAGCTGGACGTGCCCGGCAAAGGCGACGGCAGCCGTCAGATCAAGCTCTGCGGCCTCACCTCGATAAGTCACATTGCTGAGCGGAATATGCGGCATCACGAACACCGGGCCGATGTTCAGGAACTGCCGCCAGCGATTCGCCGCTTCTTCGATGTCGCGGACGACATAGGCATTCTGCGTAATGACTTGATTCTGATGCTGTTTCATCGACTCCCCCTTCGATATGGCTCACTTCGCGTTGTAATTGTACCAGCATGAATGACTGTGCTACGGTTTTTGCAAGGAAAAGGACCAGGAGGGTGGGCAAATGGTTCGACTAACTTCTATTTTGGCGGCAGGGCTGGTGTTTACACCGGTCGTGGCATTCGCAGAGTTTACCGGCGAGGCGGAAACGCACCCGGGTCTGGCCGAATTACTGGCGGGTATGCCAGCGGGTATGGAAGCTCTGGGTGAAGAGAAACCATTGACCCTGAAACTTCCCGGTGCGACGGACGAAGAGCATACACGTGATTTTCTGGCCTATCGTGAGGCGCGCGGTGCCCGTTGCCCGGACTGTGCGGCCGAACAGGTGCGGCCGACGCACTTTTATGACCCAACGTTCCTGCGGCGGCTGGGCTACCGCTGGCTGGACAAGACTCGCGTCGGGCTGGCGTTCAACGCAGGGCCGTTCAGCTATGGCTTCTGGGGCGACGTGCGAGAGATCTATAATCTGTCTAGTGAGGACAGCGGCCTGGTTCCAACCCTGAATTCGGTATCGGCAGCGCAACTTGACGTGGTGGCCTCGGAGTTGGTGATTGTTGCGCCAGTGCAGGATGTTTCGGTGAACAGCCCTGCGGTCTCAGAGCCGGAGCCATCGGTGACGCCTTCTTTGACACCGACTGTCGATACAAGTTTTCAACGCAGCAGCAGCCCATCGCTTGCCAGCACCAACGTGCTGACGAATTCATCGGCGAACGCTTCTATTAGTCGGACAGCGGATTTTGCAGCCGTCGACAGGGGTAGTGTTTCCAGCGCCAAGGTGTCGGCTGCGCCGTCAGTGGGCCTCTCGCGGGCATCGACCACAGTTGTCAAGACACCGACACCTGTTCAAACGGCGCCTGTCGTCACAGCCAATGTGGCGCCAGCGCCTGCAGCCACGCCGTCCAGCGGCGGCGGCGCGGAAATCACCCCGCAATTCGCACCATCAGATGATCTGGGCCGCAGCGGGTCCGGGGCCGATACGTCCTATACGGAGTATATTGGCGGTTTCTTCATCGCCGCGCCGTTCTAGGGCCTTATACAAGAAAAAAAAGCCCCGCCAGAAGCGGGGCTTTTTGATCGTGCCGTCGGCGCTCTGGACTTATTCGTCCGGCGCGACAACGAGTTTCAGGCCATCAAGATCATCGCTGAATTCAATCTGGCAGCTCAGCCGCGAGTTCGGCTGCATGCAATCCAGCTCTTCCAGCAACTCGGTTTCTTCATCGCTGCGTTCGCCGGTTTTTTCGACCCAGGCTTCGTCAATATAGATGTGGCAGGTCGCGCAAGAGCACTGGCCGCCGCAGATGGCCTCCAGCTCATAATCATTGTCGCGCAGGTTTTCCATCACCGAGATGCCGGATTCGCCCTGAATCTCGCTTTCAACGCCTTCTCGGTTGGTGATGTGAATTTTGGCCATGCCTGAATTCCTCTTACGCTGGTGGGGATCGCGCAGCTTCCTAGCCAAAGCGCGGCGGCAATGCAACCGATTCCCGTTTACATTTCTTTCAGGGGCGTATCGGCGTCTGCCAGAAGGGCGGGATCGATGCGTCGATCTGTTCCCACCATTTTCTTGGCGGCCATGAAGTCCTTGATGTTGTTGACGCAGTTGATCGCCGTGAAAACGCCATCGCGCAGGTAGATAACGGAGAACTTCCGGTCGGCGGGGTTGCCGCGAATCACAACATCGTCGGTCGGTTCTGAAAGGCCGACGATCTGTAATTTCAGGTCATATTGATCAGACCAGAACCAGGGCACTTCGGCATAGGGTTTTGGATCGCCGAGCATGCTGCTGACGGCTGTCTTGGCCTGATCGACGGCATTCTGCACCGATTCAAGCCGCAACCGTCCGCCCAGAAGGGCGTTGGGGTGGTTCGTGCAGTCACCGGCTGCGAAGATGGCCGGGTCCGTGGTGGCTGCGAATTCATCGACGATGATCCCGTTATCGACGTCCAGGCCGCAGTCCGCGGCCAGTTCGACATTCGGCAGAACACCGACGCCAATAACCACGAGGTCGGCGTCGATCATCTCTCCGCCTGAACAGATGACGCGTTGGACTTTGCCATCGCCCTCGAAGGCGCTGACGCCCATGCCGCATTGAATGTCGACGCCTGCCTCTGCATGGACCGTTTCGTAAAAGGCAGAGATTTCAGGACAGGCCACACGGCTCATAACCCGGTCAAGGCCCTCGAGAACCTTGACGGACGCACCCATTTTTCGTGCGACCGCAGCGACCTCAAGCCCAATGTAACCGCCGCCCACGATGACCACATTTGACTCAGATGTGAGCCGTTCTTTAATCGCCAGCGTGTCATCGATCGCGCGCAGATAAAAGATGTTCTCCAGGTCAGCGCCCGGCAGGTCCAATCGGCGTACTCGCGTCCCCGTCGTAAGCAGCAGCTTGTCGTAGTTGACCGATGATCCATCATCGAGGGAAACAGTCTTGGCTTCCCGGTCAATGGCGGTCGCTTGACGGTTGGCACGGAAATCAATGTTCTTGTTCTCGTACCAGTCCGGCTTTTTCAGGAAGGTGCGCTCGATTTCGATATCGCCTGCCAGCAGCGCTTTCGACAGGGGTGGCCGCTCATAGGGCACGTAGGGCTCATCCCCGATCAGGACGATCTGGCCTTCAAAGCCCTTCGACCGCAACGTCGCGGCGGCCTGACCGCCGGCATGCCCTGCACCGATAATGACAAAAGTCTCGCTCATGATCTGGTTTCACTCATGATTTTCTGGTCGTACCGACTCTGTCGGCCTATTTGGGTGTGAGCAGGCCTCTTAGCCTGTTCGGTGCCAAAAATCTATGTTATGGCTGCCGGCCACAGGTAAACTTCGACTTCTCAGGGGGAGATCAACATGGGAATACTCGACGGCAAAGTCGCCGTGGTCACAGGCGCGTCAAATCCGGGCGGTATTGGCGAGACGGTTGCCAAGCTTTTTGCAGCTCAAGGCGCCAAGGTCGTTGTCGCGGCCCGGAATCTTGATGCGCTGCAGTCGCTCGCGTCAGAGATCGGCGGAACGGCGGTCGCCTGCGACATCGGTAAGGAAGACGATATCAAGGCGCTGGCCAAGGCTGCTGCCGATGCGCACGGCAAGATCGATATTGCTGTCAACTGTGCTGGCATCAATGTCGGTGGTGCAATTGCCGAGCTGACGACCGAGCAAATACTGCCGGGTGTAATGATTCACTATGTCGGTACGACGCTCTTCATCCGCTACATGGCCGAAATCATGAATGACGGTGGTGCGATTGCGACGGCATCGACCTTGACCGCGTATCATGCCGGTCCGGGCATGGCGGTTTATTCGGGCACCAAAGCTGCCGCCGATCAGGTTGTCCGCGTGGCCGCTGTTGAATATGGCGCCCGTGGCATCAAGGTGAACTCGTTCAGTCCGGGCTTCACCCGCACCCCGATGACGGAGCCGTTCTTCGGCGCACCCGGCATCGACATTGAAGGCGCCTTCGCTCGTGAAACAGCGATGGGCCGTATCGGCACAACCGATGATATCGCCAATGGCGTTCTGTTCCTGTGCAGCGATCAGGCCTTCGTTTCGGGTCAGAACATCCAGCTCAATGGCGGGGCATCGCTTGGCCGCTTGCCAAAGCCGCATGAGATGGCTGCTGCGGCTGAGTAAAGAGAAGACTTCACACAATAAAATCTAAACAGGAGACAGCTTCATGGACATAGGTATCAAAGGTAAAAACGCGATTGTCACCGGCTCGACCAAGGGTATCGGTCGCCGGGTGGTCAATCTGCTGGTGGAAGAAGGTGTAAACGTCGGCATTTGCGCGCGTAATCAGGACGAGGTTGATGCGGCCGTAGCCGAGCTTTCCGCCAAGGGCGTCAAGGTTGTCGGCGGTGTTGTCGATGTCATGGACACCGAGAACTACGTCAAATGGTTGAAGGCGACTGCTGAAGAGCTCGGTGGCCTTGACATGTTCGTGCCGAACGTATCCGCCGGTGGTGGTTTCGATCCCAACAATTGGGGGCACAACTGGGAAAACAACTTCAAGGCCGACATCATGGGCACCGTTGCCGGTGCCGAGGCGGTGACGCCGTTCCTGGCCGAAACCAAGGGCGCCATGGTTTTCATGGCAACGACGGCAGCTGGTGAGTTCTTCGCCGCGCCGCAGTCCTACAGCTCGATCAAGTCAGCCGTCGTGAACTATGGCTCCAACCTCGCCCAGTTCCTGGCGCCGCAGGGCATCAACGTCAATGTCGTCTCGCCGGGTTCGATCTATTTCGAAGGTGGTGACTGGGACATGATCAAGCAGAACATGAGGCCGTTCTATGACCAGGTTCTGTCAACCATCGCCATGGGCCGCTACGGCACACCGGAAGAAGTGGCCAATGTCATTGTCTTCCTGCTGAGCCCGCTGGCCAGCTGGGTCACCGGTGTCAACGTCACCGTTGACGGTGGTCAGACCAAGCGGACCAAGTTCTAAGGGCCGTCTGGATTTGCATCGGAAAAGGGCGGTTCAATTGACCGCCCTTTTTCTTGCCTCCGCCCTTTACCGTCATAGGTGAAGGTTCACTCTGGACCGGTTCCGTCACTATAGCTAAGGTCCGCGCCATATTCGGCGCTTGACCGGCATTCCCGGCACCGCCAGTATCCGCTTCCCCGTCCAGGGTCAGTGCTAAGGACGGGTTACTCGATGAGGGAGACATCACTTGCAGTTATCACGCGAAGAACTTCTCCGTGCCTATCGCCAGATGAAAACGATCCGCGAGTTCGAGGATCGGCTTCATGAAGAGATCCCGAAAGGTCAGATCCCCGGCTTTACGCACCTGTATTCAGGCCAGGAGGCAATCGCCGTCGGCGTTTGTGAGAACCTGAATGATTCCGACGCCATTACCAGCACCCACCGTGGCCACGGCCACTGCATCGCCAAGGGCTGTGACGTCAAAGGCATGATGGCCGAAATTTTTGGCCGGGCGACAGGCCTCTGCGGTGGCAAGGGCGGTTCGATGCATATCGCCGATCTGACAAAGGGCATGTTGGGTGCCAATGGCATTGTTGGCGGTGGCCCGCCCATCGCGATGGGCGCGGCGATTGCATTCCGCAACCGCGGCAAAGGCGAAGTCGCCGTTGCGCTGGCCGGTGACGGCAGCTGTAACTCCGGTCCGGTGTTCGAAGCCATGAACATGGCGGTGATGCTGAATCTGCCGGTGATTTTCGTGTTCGAAAACAACGGCTATTCCGAACAGACCGCGCCCGCCTATGCGGTCGGTGGCGGCAAGACCGACATGGTCCGCCGCGCAGAAGGCTTCGGCATGCCAGCATTCAAAGGCGACGGTACGGACTTCTTTGAAGTGTATGAGATGTTCGGCGAAGCTGCTGAACGCGCCCGCACCGGTGGCGGCCCGACCGCGCTTGAATTCGAGTGTCTCCGTTACTTCGGTCACTTCGAGGGCGATCCCCAGCGTTACCGCGCCAAGGGTGAAGTTGAAGACGCTCGCGAAAACATGGACTGTCTGAAGAACTTCCGCGCCAAGGTGACAGAAGCCGCGCTGCTTGAAGCAGCCGATCTCGATGCCATCGACGCTGAGGTGCTTCAGTTGATCGACGAAGCAGTCGAGGAGGCCATGGCGGCGCCGTTCCCGGATCCGTCCGAGGTCACCAAAAACGTCTATATTTCGTACTAGGGCCCGGGGAGTAACACCATGCCAGTAATGACTTATCGCGAGGCGATCTCCGAAGCCTTGATGATTGAAATGGATCGGGACGAAACCACGATCATCATGGGCGAAGATGTCGCCGGTGGTGCCGGTGGCTCGTCTGGAGAACGCGACAACCAAAGCGGTATCTTCGGTACTTATCCGCAGTTCCACGCCCGCTATGGCGAAAACCGCTTTATCGATACGCCCATTAGTGAGGCCGCGATTGTCGGCGCCGCTGCGGGTGCTGCGCTGGGCGGCTTGCGCCCGGTTGTCGAAATCATGTTCGCTGACTTTATCGGCTACTGCCTGGATCAGATCATGAACCAGTCGGCCAAGTTCCGGTATATGTTCGGCGGTACGGCGCGTACCCCGATGGTCCTTCGGACGGCCTATGGCGCTGGTCTCTCGGCTGCCGCACAGCACTCGCAAGCCATCTATCCTATCATCACCCACATTCCGGGTGTGAAGGTGGTGGTGCCGTCGAAGCCGGCGGATGTAAAGGGCTTGATGCTCACGGCCATGCGCGACGACGACCCGGTTATTTTCTTCGACCACAAGGCGCTGTTTGGCGTGTCCGGTGAGGTGCCCGAAGGCGACGAAGGCATCCCGTTTGGCGTGGCATCCGTGTCTCGTGAAGGGGACGATTGCACGGTCGTGGCCCTGGGCCGAATGGTTCACTTCGCCGAGACCGTGGTTGACAGTCTTGCCGACGATGGCATCACCTGTGATGTGGTCGACCCACGCACGACGTCGCCGCTTGATGAAGATGCGATCCTGGCCAGTGTCGAAAAGACCGGCCGTTTGGTGCTGGTCGATGAATCAACGCCGCGCTGCTCGGTCGCGTCGGATATCTCGGCAATGGTTGCGCAGAAAGGCTTTGATTTCCTGGATGCGCCGATTGAGATGGTCACATCGGCTCACTCACCGGTGCCGTTCGCGCCCAATCTGGAGCAGGAGTTTCTGCCCAGTACCGATAAAATCGAAGCGGCGATCCGCAAAACACTCGATTACTAAGGCTAGCGTTTGAGTTGCTCGGCCGCCCCGGAGGACTTTTTCAGCCTCCGGGGCGTTGCCGTTCTAAGACGATCCGTTTGAAGGTTGAGAGAAGGAGAATCCGTCATGGCAGACATCAAAGCGATCGCCATGCCCAAATGGGGCCTCGAAATGTCAGAAGGCACGCTCGCCAAATGGCACGTGGCTGAAGGTGAACCGATCACCAAGGGTCAGGTCATCATGGATGTCGAGACGGAGAAGATCGCCAACGAGGTAGAGGCTGACCTTGAGGGCGTCCTGCGTAAACAGGTGGCGGGTGAGGGCGACGTGATCGCCGTTGGCGGATTGCTGGGTGTCGTGGCGCCGGAAGATGCCGATGACGCGGCGATTGAAGACTTTGTCGCCAACTTCAAGTCGATTGCCGTTGGCCGTGTCGAGGCGAAAAAGAAAGAAGACAAACCGGCAGCGGCTGAGACAGCCGCGCCCGCTAAAAAAGCGGCAAGGGGGGATGTTAAAGCCTCGCCGCGCGCCAAAAAGCTCGCGAAGGACCTGGGTGTCGACATTGAAGACGTTCCGACCTCGGGCAAACGGATCTCCGACAAGGACGTGCAGGCCTATTATGACGAGCAACAGGCCGGTGGCGGTGAACCCGCCAAGGAAAAAGGCCGGGTCCGTGCGTCACCGCGCGCCAAGAAACTTGCCAAGGAATTGGGGATCGATATCGCCGATGTCTCGGGCAGTGGCCGGGGCGGCCGGATTTCAGAAGACGACGTGAAGGCCCATGCCGACTCCGGTGGCGCAGAAGCCGCGCCCGCAGCGACAGTCAATGAAGACGTGCGAACGACGCCGGCGGTGCGCCGTCTGGCCAAGGAACATGGTATTGACCTGTCGACGGTGCAGGGGACCGGCAAGGGCGGACGCGTTACCAAGGAAGACGTTGAGCAGGCAGCCTCGGGGGGAGCCTCTGCGGCGCCTATGGTGCCTGGTGAGAACCCCTACCAGCTTCTCGAACTCAACAATATGCGCAAGACGATTGCACGCCGTTTGACGGAAGCCAAGTCGACCATTCCGCACATCTATCTGACGGTGGATGTGGAACTGGACCGACTGCTGGCCCGCCGTGCGAAGGTTAATGCCGGTGCTGATGCCAAGGCGTCGGTGAACGATTTCATCATTCGCGCCGCGGCGCTGGCGCTGAAGCAGGTGCCGGAATGCAACGTCCAATGGCATGACGATGGCATCCACATGTTCCAGCATGCGGATATCTCCATGGCCGTTGCACTTGATGGGGGGTTGATCACGCCGATCGTCCGGGCCGCCGATACCAAATCGGTGCATGAAATCGCTGCGGAAACCAAAGACCTGGCGACGCGTGCGCGGTCGGGCAAGCTGACCATGGATGAGATCCAGGGGGGTACGTTCAGCATTTCCAATATGGGCATGCTGGGCATCCGGAACTTCGATGCAGTGATCAATCCGCCGCAGGCAGCCATTCTGGCGGTCGGGTCCGGTGAAGAACGCATCGTAGCGCGCAATGGCGCCCCGGCGGTCGCAACCGTCATGACGGTTACCATGTCCTGCGATCACCGGGCGATTGACGGTGCCCTTGGCGCGCGCTTCCTTGAGGCGTTCAAGGACTTGCTGGAAGAGCCACTGGCGCTGGTCCTATAGGCAGACGCTTTCGCGATGATCACGGGGGGCTGCGCCCATGACGGCCAACCCGCTGACCGCATTCGGAACCTGGTTGGCCGAAACGCCTCGTGACTGGCCCGATGATGCCCGCGATTGGGCACACCGGGAGTTCGTCGATACAGTTGCCGTGATGGTGCCCGGCGCTGCGGAGCCGGTTGCCCGCAAGACCTTCGCAACGGTTGCCGACTGGGGCGCTGACGGGTGTGCCGTTGTGGGTCACGCAAAACGGTTGGCGGCGCCTTGGGCGGCACTTGTCAATGGCGCAGCCGGTCACGCGCTCGATTTCGACGATAATTTCGACCCGTCCAAAAGCCACCCTTCCACTGTTCTGGTGCCGGCGCTCCTAGCGTTGGGCGAACAGGAAGGAAAGTCGGGCAGAGCGTGTATCGATGCCTACATCGCCGGGCTTCAGATCATGGGGCGTGTGGGACAGGGCCTCAACCCGACCCATAGAGATCGCGGTTGGCACGCCACGAGCACGGTGGGGGCCGTCGGTGCAGCAGCGGCCTGTGCCCGGCTCCTCAAGCTGGATACCGACGGCTGCGCTCGGGCTTTGTCGCTGGCCACCAGTATGGCGGGCGGTTTTATGTCGCAATTTGGCACAATGGCGAAACCGCTGCATGCCGGTCTCGCCGCAAAGGCCGGGGTCATGGCGGCAAGCCTCGCCCGTCAGGGCGTTACGGCCAGCGAGGAGACGCTGGAAGGTAAGACAAGCATGCAGGGCCTGATGGTCGGCCCGGATTACGAGGAATTGCGCGATCGGCTGACGCATTTTGAGCATGGGCACGCGCTGCGCTACGAGACGGAACGTGTTGGTGAACCATTGTTGATCCTCGAGCACAAGTTTCGGGTCAAACGATTTCCATGCTGTGGCGTGTCTCATCGGGCGATGGACGGACTGCTCGATTTAATGGCGGCGCACGGCTTCAGCCGCTCAGACGTCAAGAATCTCAGGATCCGGCTGCCGCAGCTGCATCAGAACAACTTGATGCATCACGACCCAAAGACGTCGCTGGAGGCGAAGTTCAGCCAGGAATACACCATCGCCTGCATCCTTCTGACGGGGGACTGCACGCTCGAGGATTTCACAGAACAGGCGATCAATCGCCCCGAGATTCGAGAGGTTTATGAGCTGCTTGAGCTGGAAGCCGTCGATCTGCCGGAAGGCCAGTTTCCCACCGAGGTCAAGGTGACGCTAAAGGATGGCCAGGTGCTGGAAACCGCTGTTGGTTTGCCACGGGGCAGCAAGGCAGCGCCCTTCACCTGGGACGAGTACTGGCTGAAGTTCGATATGTGCTGCAAGAATTTTCTGACACCGGAGCGAACCGGCGAGCTGCGCGGTGCGCTTGAGCGGCTGCCCAACCTCGTGTATATCGCCGATCTAACCGAACACCTCGCGACGCCATTCGCTCGGGTCGCCTGACCCGTCGCGACATTCCCAGATGGAGGCCTGATATTTCCGATACGAAGTCCCCGGGGGCTGTTACCGCGCTGGTAATGGCTGCGTCGAGAAGCGGCGCGGTAAACCCCGTTGCGGCCATACAAGGGAAGTCGCACAAATGCCTGGTGGAAATCGCCGGCGTCGTCATGCTCGAGGGTGTTATCGAGACGGTTCTTCAAAGTGGATGTTTCGACCGCGTTTTCGTCTCGATAGAAGACGAAGCCGTGTTGCGCAGTGTTCCCCAAATCGATGAATGGATGAACGAGGGCAAGGTAGGCTTTGTCGCCAGTGAGGGAAACCTCGCAGACAGCGTCTATGCCGCCGTAAAGAACATCGATGATCCGTTCCCCATGGTTATCACGACCGGAGACAACGCCCTTCATACGCCCGAACTGCTTCGTGACTATGTCGCGGACCTTGAAAAATCGGATGGTGACGTGTGTGTCGGGTTTGCAGAAAAATCCGTCATTCGTGCGGAATTCCCGGATGTCCGGATCGCCTTTTATGAGTTTTCAGATGGGGGTTACTCCAACTGCAATCTCTATGGTCTGAAGAGCGAACGGGCGTTGCCGATCATCAAGGCGTTTCGGGGCGGCGGGCAGTTTGGCAAGAAGGCCATACGCATCATCAAGGCGTTTGGAATGTTGAACTTCCTGATCTTTCGGACCCGCCGGTTCAAATTTGCGACCATTATCGGCCGGATTGGCAGAAGCTACGGCGTGCGCGTCAGGGCGATCGTCGTGCCTTATTCCTTCGCGCCGATCGACGTCGACAACCCTGAGGTTCTTGTGCTGACCGATCAGATTCTCACGGAACGCCGGGGGCTCTAAAGGCCTTCAAGCGTTCTTGTGAACGCAGATTGCGCAGCAGCGAGTTCGCCGTTCGAAACCCACTGATTGTTGATCCGCAGCCGCCTCAGATTACGGTCCCGCGTCACCTTGCATTTCAGCTTGAGCGACTCGGCCAGCGGGTCTTGTGACGGGGTTGAAAGCCCGACGATCACTTCCTTATAGAAGACTTCCCTATAGTCGATGGAAGCCATGCCGATACCGGCATCAATTGCAGAGCCCGCTTGAATGCAGGCATCGACCATCCGGTCGTCAGTGGAATCAGCGCTGCAGGCCAGAAGGCTTGGTAGCATCAGGACAACAGGAACCAGCGGTTTCAAAAGCGGCGTTGCGGCCATTTCAATCTTTCGGTCGGTGGGCCCGGGAAGACGGGTCATGCCAGAGAAAAGATGAGACGTGTAGCAGTTTGATCGACATGCCTGCGAACATCAAGCCGCAGGCGTTTGCTGCAGCATTGGCGCTATGCGGTAAAGGCTTACTCTTGGTCGGTATGTTGGGAAGGAAGCGGCGGGTTTATCGGCCGGACAGTTTCGCCGACGCGCCTTCCTTTCCTCACAATGGACGCGTATGGAAGGGCCTATGAGTAGCCTGAAAAATGGTTTTGGCACCCCTGCACTCATGCCGGTCGCGGGCCGCTTTGTGTGTGTCGAGCCGCTCGATCTGGAGCGTGATGCCGACGGTCTGTTCGCGTCCATCGGCGGGGCGGCGAATGCCGACCTGTGGCGCTATGTGCCGCTGGGGCCCTTTGATAGGGTGGAATCGATGGTTGCCGCGTTCCGGGCCGGGCAGGCGCAAGGGGGCTGGCAAACAAACATCATCCGTGACGGTTCGACAGGCCATGCCCTTGGCACCGCAAGCTATATGCGGATCAGGCCGGAGGCCGGCTCAGCCGAGATTGGCTGCGTGATCTACGGACCGGCGCTCAAACGCACACCTGCGGCGACGGAGGCGATGTACATACTTGCGCGTCATATCTTCGACGAACTGGGTTATCGCCGCTATGAGTGGAAGTGCAATAACCGCAACGAGGCCTCCAAGCGCGCCGCTGAACGACTGGGCTTCCAGTTTGAAGGCGTGTTCCGCCAGGACATGATTGTCAAAGGTGAAAACCGGGATACCGCCTGGTATTCGATCATCGATAGCGAATGGCCCGCCGTGAAAGCCGCGTTTGAGGCGTGGCTTGCACCAGAGAATTTTGACGCGGCCGGGCAGCAGATCAAATCACTTGGATCGCTGCGGGTTTAGTCCTGGTTCAGGCCTAACTCTCGCTGTTTCTTTTTGGTCAGGCCGTGTGAGACGATTTCGTGTGAGTCGCTCAGATAGGCTTTCAACTCTTCGTCGGAGAGGCCGCCGAAATACTGAATCCACTTCATGCCCCGCGTTGCGAAATAGGGGGCGGGGCGCAGGCCAGGGCCGTCACGCAGTATCTCATAGGCGAGATCAGAGACCTTGAAGGTCACACGAATACCGTCGCCATCGTCCCAGCCGCCGATGGCAAAGACCTTGCCGCCGACCTTCCAGACATGCGCGCCGCCCCATTGCACCACATGCGTGGTGGCCGGAAGCGAGGCGCAGAAGGCGTTAAAATCTTCGTAGGTCAAAGGCAGCGAGCCCTACAGCCGGGCGTCGACCGCGTCTTTGGGAAGCACGGATTTGACGTCATAAAGCACGCTGCCGGGCTTGCCCAGCGCGCGGATGCCATCGGCCCCCATCTCTTTGAACGTGTCATGGGCAACGGCCAGGATCGTGCCGTCATATTTGCCGGTTTCCAGCGCCTGAATGGGCCGCAACCCGTATTCGCGTTCGCACTCATCCGGATCGACCCAGGGGTCATAGACGTCGCAGGCGATGTCGAACTGGCCCAGATGCTCGACGATATCCGCCACGCGAGAGTTGCGCGCATCCGGGCAGTTTTCCTTGAAGGCAAAGCCCAGCACCAGAATCCGCAGATCGTTGGACAGCAGCCCGTGCTGGCCCAACAGGCGGACGAACTGGTTGACGATGTATTTGCCCATGCGGTCGTTGATCCGCCGGCCGGCGAGGATGACTTCCGGGTGGTGGCCGATTTCTTCCGCCTTGTGGGTCAGGTAATAGGGATCGACCCCAATGCAGTGCCCGCCGACCAAGCCGGGGCGGAACGGCAGGAAGTTCCACTTGGTGCCCGCGGCTTCGAGACACGAGCGTATCGATATCGAGCAGGTTGCAGATCATCGCCAGCTCGTTGACCAGCGCGATGTTCAGGTCGCGCTGGGTGTTCTCGATCACCTTTGCGGCTTCGGCCACCTTGATCGAAGGCGCCTTGTGCGTACCCGCGGTGATGATCCGTCCATAAAGCGCATCGACGAAGTCGGCGGTTTCCGGCGTTGAGCCCGATGTGATTTTCTTGATATCCGGCAGTCTCTGGTCGTTCTGGCCCGGATTGATCCGCTCCGGGCTATAGCCGACGAAAAAGTCCTGATTGAAGGTCAGTCCCGATTCTTCTGCCAGCAGCGGGACACAAAACTCTTCCGTGGCACCGGGATAGACCGTCGATTCAAAAATCACCACATTGCCGGGACCGAGTACTTTGCCGATGGACCGGGTCGCCCGTTCCAGTGGTTTGAGATCCGGCTGGTTGTGGCTTTCCACCGGCGTTGGCACCGTGACGATGTAGACGTTTGCTTCAGTAAGGTCGGCCCAGTCTGTTGTAACCGTCAGATGTTCAGCGGCGGCTTCCAACTCGTCGCTGTCGGTTTCGCGGGTAACGTCGCGGCCGGCTTTGAGCTGGGCAACGCGCCGTTCATTGTTGTCGATCCCGATGGTGTCCAGCTGCTGCGCGAATTCTACCGCGACCGGCAGGCCGACATATCCCAGACCGACCACACCGATCCGCGCGTCTTCCAGTTTAAGCGGGAAGGGGGACGGGGTCGGCGACGGTGCAATCTGGCTGGGCATGGGCGGGCTCTATTGCTGCTTCTACTGCTGTTGTTGCGTCGGCCAGTAACCGGACAGGATGCGCTCACCGCGCTTGCCTTCGTCAACCTCGTCCAGCACCCGTTTGCCGATGCCTGAGATGTTGGCGTCGTGCATGCGGTATTCAAACAGCGGCTCGGGCAGATAATGGCCGTGCCAGCCCTTGCCGACGATGCGTGTCCATTTGTGGTGCTTGGTACCGCGGCGGATGCTCTCGTCATAGGGCGCGGAGTCCGTGACGATAGAGGCCAGGCACACCGCAGGTTCGGGGATGAAGCTGTAGATCTCCAGCAGCTCCGGTTTGAACGCGGTGGAGCGTCCGCGGTCGAGAAAATCGCCCTCTGCGGAGATCAGATTGCAGTCCGTGTAGACGAAGCCGATGTGCTGATTGGCCGCATGCGCGGATTTCAACTCGGCGATGCAGCGGCTGGCATAGTCTGGGACCAGCCGGTCGTCTGAATCGAGAATGATCAGATATTCGCCCTCGATCATCTCCAGGCCGCGGTTCATAGCGCCCAGCTTGCCGACATTGGTGTCGAGCGGCACGATTTCCACGCGCTCGAGATGCCCCATGTCTGCGGCTGACGCCTTCATCGCTTTGACGGAGTCATCGGTGCTGGCGTCATCGACCACGATCAACTCGATGGGGGCGTAATCCTGCGCGGCGACGCTCGCCATCGTCTCGGCGATATAGGCACCATAGTTGTAGTTGGGGATGATGACCGACAGCAGTCCGGGTTTTTGGGATGACATCGCTCGCCCTTAATTACTGCGCTGTAAAAAGATTGTTGGGCGCCCGGTCCAGTTGCTCAAGCAACGCGCCGCATTCTTCGGCGATCATCTGCTTGTCTGCATCCGGCATGGCGTCCTGCTTTTCCGCACTGTCTGCACGGAACTGGGTTTTATCTGAATCGTCCTTTGAGTGGTACCGGAATTGTTCCCGCATGGTTTCCAGCTCATCAGCGTCTGGCGTGAATCTCAAACCCTCGCCAATGATCTGATCGAATGATTCGGCATTTATGTTCAGATAGTTGATCAGTTTCAGCCCATCCTGTTCAGCGGCCAGCGCCACCCGGAAATATTCCGCATAGCATTTCGCCAGATATGCCGTATCGGTCATGTCCTGTGTCGCCAGATGGTCGCCTCCGGTCAGGAACCCAGCCTGAACCCGGCCCTTGGCCCACAGCGCGGCCGTGGTTTCTTTCAGGACAGAGGCGATCACCTCGACCGGGTCCCGGTAGAGAAAAACGCTCGGCAGGTCAGGAAAGGCCGCGCGGGCGAAATCCATATAGAGGCTGTTCCAGCTGATGAATTTGACGAAGGATCGTGTCTGCCCGTCCGCGCGGCGCCGTGCCATCGCCAGCACCAGATTGCGGAACATGTGAAGGTTTTCCGGTGATGGATCTGCCGGTTTTGAAAAATCGTCTGTAATTGTCGCCCAGAAGCCCCGCTGCAGCGGGCCGCCCTGATTGATCACCACATTGGCGTCCGACCGGGCCAGCGCCTTGGCCAGTAGCGTGGAGCCGCAGCGTGAGATATGGAAGATAAAACCGGCGGGCGGCGCGGCATCGTTCAGCACCGTATCGTCCGCCAGAATGTCGAAATCGGTCGTAAACGCGCCGGCAATCGCGTCATCCTGTGCCAACGTTTGGATGGTGTACATATATTGCCATTCGCGGAACGGATGCGCGCCCAGATCGGCCCACAGCACCCTACCGCCGTCTGCCGGGTCGATCGCGACGGGCACGATACCAGGGTAACGGCGGATATGCTCCAGCGCTTCGAAATGGCCCAGATGGGTTTGGGTAATCGCCGGAATCAGGTCCTGGACGACTTCATGGTCCGGCAGGGCATAGAGCGCTTGCAAGGCGCGGGCTCCCATGGTTTTCAACGCCCGGCGTGTATAGGCCCGGGTGCGCCAGGGGTCAATTGTACGCGTCGTCCATGCTGGTTAGACTGCCAGGATATCGGGAGGGATTTATGGACGAGAAGTTCACCTATGACGATGTCAGCGGCTATACGCTTGATGAGGCGGATGAACGCAAGCTGATCAAGGCGCAGAACGAATGTACCTTTATGTGGTCGACGAAAGACGGGTGGCCGGTGGGCGTGATCATGTCCTACATCTTCAAGGACGGATGCTTCTGGCTCAGCGTGTCGTCGCTGCGGGTGCGGGTGAAGGCGGTAGCGCGCGAGCCGCGCGTGTCGATTTCCATCACCAGCAAGGGCTCTGGCATCGAAACGCCGTGGAGCCTCACCTATAAGGGCACCTGCGAGGTGCTGCAGGACCGCGAAACCATCGACTGGTTCCTGCCGGCGCTGGCCAAACGCCTGCGCGGTGACGACCCGGTCGCGTGTGAGGAATTCGTCCGGCTTAACAATACGCCCAACCGCCGGGTGCTGAAGGTGACACCGGTCAAGCGCATCGGATTTGACGGTGGCAAGATGGGCGCGGCAACAGCCGCCGCGCGAGGCTAGATTCCCTCTCCCTCTGGGAGAGGGTTAGGGTGAGGGGCGGTGGTTTTCATGGGGCGAAGTCTCAAACCGGTCGCGCGACGTTTGCGGCGGGACAGCACGGAGGCTGAAAAGAAACTTTGGTCCGTCTTAAGAAATCGTCAGATTGAGGGCATGAAGTTTCGTCGTCAGGTGCCTTGTTGCGGGTACGTTGTCGACTTCATCTGCCGGGAGGAGAAACTGATTATCGAAGTCGATGGTGGGCAGCATTCCGAGGATTTGGATGCCTTGCGGACGCGGCGTTTGGAACAGGCCGGATACAGAGTGATCAGGTTCTGGAATAATGAGGTGCTCCAGAACATTGAGGGTGTCATCACCGGCATTGCGTCAGCAGTCAACGCAGTCCCTCACCCCGACCCTCTCCCAAAGGGAGAGGGAGATGAGCGCTGCTGAAGGTGACGCCCGTCAAGCGCATCGGATTTGACGGCGGTAAGACGGGCGCGGCAACAGCCGCCGCTCGAGGGTAGTCAACACCGTCATTCCCGCGAAGGCGGGAATCCAGGCAAACATTTGTGCTGCTCAGACGTTGATCTGGATTCCCTAGAAGCCCGTTCGCCCTGAGCGTGAGCGAAGCGAGTAGTCGAAGGGTCTTATCGAACGGGCGGTTCTTGATATCGCAGCCGTTCGCAAGGAGCCTTCGACAGGCTCAGGCCGAACGGCTGCTTATTATTGCCTACTCCGCGGCGCCCTTTTCTGCCGCCAGTTCGGCTTCCAGCTGATCGCGCAGGGCGAACTTCTTGATCTTGGTGGTCGACATCGGCCATTCGGTCACAAAGCGGATGTGCCGCGGAATCTTGAAGCTGGAAACCTTGCCTTTGAAGTGCGCGATCAGGTCGGCCTCTGTGGCGGTCTGGCCGGGTTGCAACTCCACGAACGCGGCGGGAATTTCCACCAGACGCGGATCGGGAATGCCGACCACCTGCGCCAGCTTCACCGCCGGGTGGTCCTGCAGCAGGCCCTCGATCTCGGCTGCCGCGACATTCTCGCCGCCCACTTTGAGCATGTCCTTGAACCGTCCATGGAACATGATGGTGCCGTTTTCATCGAGCGAGCCTATATCGCCGGTGTGCAGCCAGCCATCCTTGAGGGTCTCGGCGGTTTTCTCCGGGTCCTTGTAATAGCCCATCATGATGTTGGGGCCGCGCGCGCAGATTTCGCCGCGTTCGCCGGTGGGCACTTCTTCGCCGGTATCCGGGTCGCAGATTTTCACTTCCTGGCCCGGCAGGGGCGAGCCCAGCCGCGTGATACGCTGCTCTTCGGGTGCATCCAGCGGTGTCGAGCAGATCGACCCGGAGGCCTCGCTGAGGCCGAACGTGCCGACCTGAATCGCCTGCGGCATCGCCTGTTTCAGCTTTTCGGCGAATTCCGGCGGCTGGACGGCCAGATTGCTGTTCATTACCCGCACATGGCTCAGATCGGTGTCATCGAAGCTCGGATGGTTGATCATGTCGGAAATGATCGTCACGAAGCAGGGGTAGGTGACAGTCGACCTAGTGTCTTCCAGCAGCTTGAGCGCGGTGCCTGCCTCGAAATAGCTCATGGTCACATAGGCCGCGCCCAGATCGAAACAGGCGCAGATCGGGAAGGTAGCGGCGATGTGGAACATCGGCAGCGGCGACCAAAACTTGTCGTCACCGGTCATTTCATAGGCCTTGGCGAGCGCCCGGCCGTTGGCGATCAGTGAGCCGCCGGAGATCATGCAGCCCTTGGGGTTGGAGGTCGTGCCGGAAGTGTAGAGGATCATCGCCAGATCCCCGCCCTGGACGTTATTGAACGCCGTCTCGATCACGCTGTCGGGGACTTCGCGCGCCTCGGCCCAGACGGCCGCTTCCAGCAGCATGCCATCGACGTAATCGTCGCCCAGCACCATCACATTGCGCAGCTCGGGCGCGGCTTCGACATCCAACGCCCAGGGGTTTTCAGCGCCGTCCAGACCCGGCAGGCCTTCGCACAAGCGCTCGACGAAATTCACGCCTTCGGCCACCTGGCCGGTGGTGACGATGGTCACCAGGTCGGCGTTTTCCGTCAGGTACTGGATTTCGTTGGCGCGGTAGCGGGCGTTGATCGGCACCATCACCGCGCCGGCCATGGCGATGCCGAACATCACCTCGACGAATTCGATGCAGGTCGGCAGCAGAATACCGACATGATCGCCGGGCTCCACACCCAGCGCGACGAGCTGCTTGGCCCGGGTCATTGCGGCGGCGTGCAGCTCTTCGTAAGAGCGGTGATGCCCGGGAAAAATGATGGCGTCGCGCTGCGGCCAGGTTTTCGCGGCATGGTCCAGCAGGCGGCCGAAGGTTTGGATTTCGCTCATGTCTATTTCTCACCGTTCAGATAGCGGTCGAGTTCATTGTGGAAGTGTCGCACGCGCTGTTCCTGCTCGCTCCACAGCGGGCCCTTGAAGGCGCGGCTGCGAATTCCCTTTTGCACCACCGGCAGCAGGTCGGAATCCTGATCGAGCACCAGCCCCAATTCGGGCGGCTCGCCGATCGCCTTGTACTCGACGTCGGGCCGGTCCGCGGCCATGTAATCCGTATCGGGTGGGAGGCCCATCCAGTCGGGCACCTTGAAGCGCGGATCGTCCACATAACGGACCAGGGTGATGTTGTCATAAACGAATTTTTCCGGGTCTTTGGCGTCGGGCATGAACCGCATCAGAAACGCGCCTTCCGGATGCATGCCGAACTGCACATTGGGGAAAATCCCGGTGGCGAAGCTGTCGGTCAGCTGAACGTCGGACAGGTTCTCCCAGCCCAGATTGAATTCTTCCGACCATTTGCGCTTCTGGTCCCAAAGGGTCGGGCGCACATCGGGTGCTTTGCCGTCGAAGCCGGCGGCATCGAGCCCGGCATCCGCCAGCATCATCTGCAGGCCCTCATTCACCGACTCCTGATCGGGAAAATGCGGGCTGGGCCTGCCGATGGGGACGATCATCCGGCTCATGCCGTTGGGGTAGCAGTCCAGCTGCACATTGATGTCGCCCATCACCGGCTGGGTCTGCGGGTGGACGCTGGCCAAATGATAGGTTTCGTAAAACGCGTCGACGCCGGTCTTCCAGTTGGCGGCCCATTCGGTGCGCGTATGGCGCGCCACATGCATCTTGTCGACCTGGAAGGATTCCATATGGTCCGCGACCGGGCCCAGCACCTCGCGGACGGGTGGGGCATCGTCATTCAGGGTGATGAACACGACGCCGGCGACGATCTCATGCCGTACCGGCACCATGTCAGGCGCACATTCCAGCACTTCAGGCTTGAAAGATTCGGCATCCTGCACATGCGCCAGTTCGCCATTGATGGACCATTGCCAGGAGTGAAACGAACAGGTGAACCGCTCACCGACATGACCAAAATCCTGCAGCACCAGTCGGTTGCCGCGGTGGCCGCAGATATTGAAATAGGCGGCGACGTCCTCAGGCCCTTCGCCAGTCCGCACGATCACAAAGGATTCGTGCAGCAGCTCGTATGTCATCACATCGCCGACTTCAGGGATGTCGCAGACGACACCTGCGATGGTCCAGACCCGGGTCCAGAGCTGTTCCCACTCGCGCGCCATCTGATCGGCGCTGTAGTAGCGCTGAGGATCCTTGATGTCGGTCCCGTTGTCGATGTAAGGCGCCTTGCGGTCCGGGTCGGCGTCTCGCGCGTCCGGGTTAAGCGTCGGCCCACCCTGATTGAGGTTATAGTCCATCGTCTGCTCCTGCTGATCTCCCGGTAGTAAAACTACCATAGGCAAAGTCACCGATGAAGGTCGTTGACCATGCGCAAGCGAGAGGTCACTCTGGCGTCCATATTGGGGAGGAAAGATGACAGGATTACTAAAAGGCAAAGTCGCTATTGTCACCGGCGCAGCCAGCGGCATCGGCAAGGCGACGACCGAACTGTTCACCGCTGAAGAGGCGAAAGTACTCGCAGTCGACCTGCCAGGATCGCCGCTCAACGAAGTGCACGGCAACGACACCAATGTGTCGTGCCTGGAGCAGGATGTGACCGGTGACGGCGCGGCGGGCACGATTGTGCAGGCCGCACTTGATGCCTTCGGCAGGATCGACATTTTGTTCAACAATGCCGGCACGGTGGGGCAGGGCGGAAATGTCGAGACCCACGACGAAGCCGACTGGATGTTCGTCACCGAACTCAACTTGCACTCCATGTACCGGATCACGAAGGCGGCGATCCCCGAGCTGAAGAAATCGGGCGCGGGACGGATCATCAATGTCGGCTCGATCAGGTCGGAGTTCGCGGATTCCGGTGCCGCGGCCTATACCAGCACCAAGCACGCGGTGGCGGGGCTGACCAAAGTGCTTGCCTGCGAACTGGGCCTGGATGGGATCACGGCCAATTATGTCCAGCCGGGCGCCATTCTGACCGGCATTACCGAGCCTGCTTTTGAAGCAATGCCTGAATATGGGAAGTATTGGAAGGACCGCGCCTCTGTAGGTCGTCTGGGCCAGCCGGAAGACATCGCCAATGCGGTGCTGTTTCTGGCTTCGGAAGAATCCAGTTTTGTCAGCGGCGTCGGTCTGATGATCGACGGTGGCGCGACCTCGCACTTTTAAGGGGAGCAGAGATGCCCAAAGAAAACCGCCTGCAAGGCAAAGTTGCGATCATCACCGGCGCGGCCAGCGGCATTGGCGAGGCGACCGTGACTCTGTTTACCGAACAAGGCTGCAGGGTGATTGCCAATGATGTGCCAGGGTCACCGCTTGAGGACTGCCACGGTGGCAATCCAGACGTTATCTGCGTCGCTAAGGATGTCACAGACGCCGATGGCCCACAGGTTCTGGTCGCTGCGGCAATCGACAATTTCGGTCGCCTCGACATCCTGTTTAACAATGCGGGCATCTGCCCGCCGGAGCCGATCCTGGAGCAGAGCCCCGGACAGTGGGAGCGCGTGCTGGATGTGAATGTCGGCGCAATCAACCGGCTAACCCTGGCGGCCGTGCCGCACCTGCAGGCCAGCGGCAATGGCCGGGTGATCAATACCGGCTCGATCCAGTCACAGATCGCCGGTGAGTCGCTGACCGCCTACACCACCTCGAAACACGCGGTTGCAGGCCTGACAAAGCAGCAGGCGCTGGAGCTTGGGCCATTGGGCATCACGGCTAATTTCATCCAGCCCGGTTTTGTGGTGACCGGCATATCGAAGGCCTATTCGGATCAGATGACAGAGGAAGAGGCCCGTGAATTCGAAGAATTCTGGATCAACAAGAACGCCGTTGGCCGTCTGGGCCAGCCGATCGATATCGCCAATGGCGCGTTGTTCCTGTCGCTGGACAGTTCAAATTTCATCAATGGCACAGGCCTGAAGATGGATGGGGGCGGCACGGCGCGGATGTAGGCTTTGCCAATGTGCTCCAGGCGGTAACGCCGGCCGGCATAAAAAAAACGTATTTACAATCTTAAGTTGTTTAAAAACCGTGATTTGCTTGACATAGGTGCGTTCGGTTACATTTCTTAGTATGTGAATGACTGAGGGGTTCCGAAATGAGACTTCTTGTTCTTGCCGCGGCGACAGTGTTTCTTGCTGCCTGTGGTGATGAGGGGGGCGGCAACAGCGCACCGGCAGCCGATCGCGGTCATGTCGAGGAGCACATCGCGGAGATTAGAACCCGGTGCATGGACGAGTACGGCCATGAGGGGTTTTGTGAATGCGGTGTCGAGGCGGTCCATGCGCATGTGTTGCCCGATCACATAGACACATCGGACGGGACCGCCGTAATCTCAAGCGAGATTCCGGACGACCACGCGGAGAACCTGTCAGCGGCGGCAATTGCCTGTGAGGTGGAGCACCTGCAGGCGAGTTTGGACTCCGATGCTGAGCTCGATCATCTCGCCTATTTCAAGGACCAGTGCGTCGACCATCATGACAATGAAGCCTATTGCGATTGCAGCGTTGCCGCCTTGGAGGATGTGCTGACCGGCGAACATGTCGTGACCGAAGGCGAGCATGCGGGGCTGTCCCCCGAGGTGCCAACAGCGGTGATCACCGAGATTTCAAGCGCGCTTAATCAGTGTGAAGCACAGCATCCTCTGGATGAGGTCTAGGCACATGACCATGGAGCACAAAATGCTAAGCCGTCTTGCCATACTGGCCGGGTTCGTTTTGCTGGCCGCCCTTGCACCGCTTTCGAACGCAGAAGCTGGCTCGATCACCATTCACAACAAGAATTGCGGCAACCCGAAGGCGCAGGTCCACGTCGGCGATCCCAATCAGCAGATCTGCTGTGACAACGGGACTGTCGATGTACAAAAAGACGACCTGCCGGCGTGGGGAGAGACAGAGGGCAAGTCCTACCCGTACAAAGTCAACGTCAAGAGCTCGTGTTACAAGAAAGGCCTGTTCCACCCCAAAGGCTTCAACAGCACCTGCCGGTAATAATCAGGCATGTTGGTGATGCACACGGGCGACATAGATGGTCGCGAAGATACCAGGGTCACCTGCGAGTTGGACGGCGCCTTGTGCCGCTGCAAGAAGGATTGAGGGCCATGGGAAAGCTGATCAAGTCGCTTAGTCTGGCTGTTCTAACGGCGTTCATCTTCGTGACAATTGTTCCGCCTGCGGCGGCTGGGACACTGACAATTTACAATCACGACTGCGGTTCAAAGAAAAAGCGGGAGGGCACGAAAGTGCATATCCGTTCATCGAACGAGGACCCTAAACCCGAGGACCGGCTGTGCACCAATCGAACCGTCAGTGTTGACGCCAACTCCTATTCAGGCGCGATCTCTCTGGCGACAACCAGCTCTGAAGGCAAACCCTGCACCTATACCCACGTGGCGGCGGGTATGGTGGCAAGTGGGTCAGATGAAGACGTGCCGGGCGATGCCGATAGTTGCGTCAAATGCCAGAAGAAGGGCTTCATGAAGCTCTGTCACTGTGAAAAGGTCAGTTGTGGCTAACTGGCAGCCATAAATCAGGCCGGGATTGCCCGCTATGATTACGCGACTGTTTGCTGCCCTGTTGCTTGCTTCGGCCTGTGTCGCGGCATCTGTGCCCCCGGCTCACGCAGGGTCGGTCACCGTCTATAACCATGATTGCAGCACCCACAATGCGCTGGGTAACACAGAGGTCCATGTCTGGGCGCCCAATGAGGACGGTGGCATAACCGACCGCTCCTGCACCGACCATGTGGTGATCGTGGCGCCGGGCACCTATGCCGCGACGCTTGATCTGGAAAGCCACGGTTATGAGAATCAGGTCTGCAAATATTCGCACCTCGCGCGCGGCATGACGGGCGACCAAAAACACGCTGATGTCGATGGCCGCGAGGACTCATGCGTCACCTGCCGCAAGGAAGGGTTCCTGAAACTCTGCCGCTGCAAGAAAGTGAGTTGCGGCTGACGTGGCCACGCGGGCCTGCTCGCGGTTGAACACGCGCTTTCAATTGGATTATGCTGAAGCAGATTTTGTTACTGCTGTTTGAGCTAGAATTATGCGTTTTCTGGTTGGTACCCTTGGTGCTCTAGCCATCTTGAGCCTGGTTTTTTTCTCTGGCTCGGTGAACGCCGATCTCGCCGATGACGACTGGTACGAAGTACGAACCCCAAATTTCCTTATCTTTACAAATGGCCGGACCCGTAAGATCGAGAAGCTGGCCGTCGAGTTGGAGCACTTCCGCACTGCACTCCTCATGCTGACAAATGTGAAGGCTACTGAGGACTATCTCCCTTTCCGAATCTACGCTTTGGCTTCAAAAAAAGATTTTCAGTCTGTTGTCGACAGCGACCAGACCGTTGGTATCTACAAGATGGATATGGATGGGCAGTTTGCTGTGATTGATCTCAGCGCAAAGGGGTACGACAACAGCGGGCGTTACCGGAAAAACAGCAGCCGAATTTTAAAACACGAATATGTCCACTACCTACTGCACAACAATACTTCAGTCCGATATCCGGCATGGTTTCAGGAGGGTATGGCCGAATACTATTCGACACTGGAGTTCGATGGTCTCGTCTTAAAGATTGGTATGCCAATCGCCGGTCGGCATCTGACAATGGCATATGAGGACTTTGCATCCATGGAGTTCTTGCTCGCCTCTGAGATGTCTTCAGCAAGAATCAATACAGATCAGTTCTATGCTCAATCTTGGTTGCTCATGCATCATCTACTCAGCGATGAGCAACAGCGCCCTAAACTACCTGAGTATATCGAACGCTATAATGAAGAAGGGACATCTCTGGCGACGTTCAAAGCCGTGATCTATCCCGATCTTGATCAGCTGAGTGAGCGTTTACAAAAGGCCTGGAAGCGCAATAAGTACCCAGCCCAACGTGCAGAGTTTAGGAACCGTCGTCCCGATCCGTATGTGTCGTCTAGAGAGTTGTCGCGCAGCGAGAAATGGGTTGAGCTGGCCGATCTGACATATTCGTTTCGCGGCCGCTCAGCGTTGGACGAAGTTCGTCAGCTTTACATGCGGGCAGCCGATCTCGATCCAAACAACCAGCGCGCGCCTGCCACTCTGGCTCGGCTGTTGATCAGAGAAGGCGATCTGGATAAAGCAAAAACCTATCTTGCACAGGAAAACGCCGAAGATCTGAGTGTCCCGATGTTGATCGCGCAAGGTGACTATGCGTTTGCTGACGCTTTGCGGGTGGCCGATGGATACAACGCCATGCCCGCAGAGCTTCTGGAAAAGGCACGGGATAGATATTTGCGAGCCCTTGAAGCGAATGCAGACTCTGTAGCCGCCTTTTATGGTTTTGCGCTGACCTATTTTGGCTCGGAAACACCTAGCTCAGATGCTCAATTGGCGCTTGATCAAGCGAGACTCTTACTCCCGAGCGATGATGGGCTAATGGTCGATGCACTGGTGTTGGCAATGCAAAATGGCGACTTTGAACGCGCCCAAAAACTGCTAGTTGAAGTGCGCAGGTGGCAGCGGAACTCAAGAGTCGGTGACCTGACACGGATTGCTCGCAGGTCGATTCGCGATGAAGATTCGCAGCTTGCACGACATTTGGCTTTTTGGCTGGCCAAGGCGGAGTTTGGACAGGGCGAGGCGGAGGAGAGCGTCGAAAGCGCCCCCTAATCCAAACTACCCTTGATGTAATCCCGGTGACTGGCGGGGTGCATCCGGCCGGCATGGCTGCTGCGCTTCCTGAATTAGGGGGCCAACGTCTCGATCGCTTCACAGTTGTTCGTCACGGCATTACCCGCGAAGCGATCAGTAACCCATGCCACAAAAGCGTCAAAACCGGTGTTCATCGGTCCGCTGTGATCGGCACCATCATAGATATCCAGCGTGACTGCCACGCCCGTGTCACAAAGCCGGGTGCTGAATTCGTAGACGTCCCGCGCGTGAACAATGGGATCGCTGGTCCCTTGTCCAATATACACCGGGGCTGACTGGCTCCCGATGGGGACTTTCATCTTTTCAGCGGCCTGCGCGACCCCTGGAATGTCTCCAAACGGGATGACCTTCAGGCTCTGACCCGTTGTCAGGCCGGCTTTCATGCCTGCGCCCAGGACCCCATCGACACAGGCGGTATCTGTCAGCGGCAAAAGCGCCAATGCCTCGGGCCGAAATGCGTTTTCGGATCGAAATGTGGGCTCAAAGGCCTCAAAGCCACGCGCCAGCATCAAGCTGAACCCGATGAAGGGATTGGGGTCTTCCGCGTCGCCTTCGCCAAACCGTCTGGCGAAATAGACTGCAGGCGCCGTTGCCAGCACGCCGAGGAAATCCAGCTCTGGCGCGTGTGTTGCGGCAATGCCGCCGGTACAAAGTGCGGCCTGGCCACCCTGCGACTGCCCAACGACGAGCCACCTTTTGGAGAGGTTTTGTCCCAGTTGCTGCGACGACCGTACCGCGTCAACGTTCGCGGTGGCTTGAGATTGACAGTGGAGATAGGTGTGGGCGCCTGGCGTTCCCAGACCTTCATAGTCCGTTGCGACAATGGCATAGCCCGCTTTGAGCCATTTGTTCAGATAGTCCTGATCACGGGGAGACTGGCCCGCGTAGGATGGTGCGCATATATCGGCCGTACCGACGGTGCCGTGAGACCAGGCCAGCACTGGCCATCCGGTTTCAGGCGCCTCTCCCTTAGGGATGAAGACAGTACCGGAAACCGCAACCGGTTGGCCATTCCAGCCCTGAGACGCGTACAAAATTCGCGTTCCACTATCGGCTTCGCTCAGGACGAGCTCTTTCTCCAGCGGTTGCTGCCGAAGCAATTGCCCTGCTGTCGCTGGTACGTCTCCTTCCCATACATAGAAGGGGCCCGCACCGAGGTCCTCTTTGATTTCGTCAGCATATGAAACGTTGACGGTGGTCAGTAACACAGCAGCCAGCCCTGCAATGGCCCAAATGGGCCTTCTCTGCTCCGCTTTCATAATTCTCATCCATCAATATGGCCGGCGACATAGAACCGGCTGTCTGCGGAAAATGATTAATTCACAATATCCTTGAAGTAGTCCGGCTGGCCAGCAGGCCACATCCAGCCCAGTTGGCTCATGCCGCCATCGACGGTCAGTACTTCGCCGGTAACAAAGTTCGCGGCGGAAGAGGCGAGGTACACCACCCCTTCGGCGATGTCCCAGGCGTTGCCAGTGCGTTTCATCGGGTTGCAGTTGTTGAAGGTGTGCAGCGCTTCGTCGGAATAGACGTTGAATCCGGTGGTTTCCACCGAGCCCGGCGCGATGCAGTTCACCCGGATTTTGTGAGCGGCCCATTCGGTTGAGACGCTTTTGCTGGCCGCGATGATCCCGGCGCGCGCCGCGCAGGTATGCACCGATTGCGGCATGCCCCGGTTCACCGTCGCCACATTGTTGATGATGTTACCTTTTGCGTACCCCTTGTCGCGCCAGCGGATGGCGGCTTCCTGCATCATGTACCAGGTGCCGTTGAGGTTGAGATCGATGACCGAACGCCAGCCTTTTTTGGTGTAGTCGATGGAATTCTGCACGAACTGGCCACCGGCATTGTTAAACAGGCAGTCGAGCTGGCCATAGGTCTCCCAGACCCAGTCCATCAGGGCGGAAACCTGATCTTCGTCACGGATGCTCATGGCGTTGGT
The DNA here is from genome assembly GCA_046290575.1 of Alphaproteobacteria bacterium. GTDB lineage: Bacteria > Pseudomonadota > Alphaproteobacteria > SMXS01 > SMXS01 > JANQQJ01. The sequence continues at coordinate 396,753 of JBKAGX010000002.1, forward strand.
GCCGACGGTCTTGCCCAGGCGCTGTTCGATGCCCTCGGCGGTTTCGTCCAGCATGTCCTGGCGTCGGCCGCAGATCACCACCTGCGCGCCCAGCCGGGCGGCCAGATAGGCGGTGGCCCGGCCCATGCCTGTGCCGCCGCCGGAGATCAGCATCACCTGGCCCGCCAGGAGATCGTCGCGGAAGACGGTGGGCCGTTCCGCCAGTTGATCGTCGGTCAGGCCCCAGGCTTTCAGCCTGATCTTGTCTTCCATGGTGAGGTCTTGAGACATCAATCCGTCCTCTCTGTGCATTCCCGCGAACGCGGGAATCCAGATCGACGTCTCAGTTGCCCTGCCGTTGGTCTGGATCCCCGCCTGCGCAGGGAAGACTATTGGGTATTACTGCTCCAGCCGTCCCAGGATGGACACGCTGCAGACATTGCGGTTGGGGATGCCGCCCAGATTGTGCGTCAGCCCCATGGTCGGGTCTTTCAACTGCCGGTCGCCGGCGCGGCCATTGATCTGGGTATAGACCTCATAGGCCATGCGCAGGCCCGACGCGCCGATCGGGTGGCCAAAGCATTTCAGGCCGCCATCGATCTGGCAGGGGACTTCGCCATCCGCGTCGAACTTGCCATCCAGAATGTCTTTCGGCGCTTCGCCTTCTTTTGACAGCTGCAGATCTTCCATAACCACCAGCTCGGTGATCGAGAAACAATCATGCACCTCGGTCATGCTGATTTCCTTCACCGGGTCGGTGATGCCGGCTTCCTCATAGGCGCGGGCCGCGGCCATGCGCGTCGTCATAGTATAGCTGCCGTCCCAGCTGTTGTGGCCCATCTCGACCCCGTTGGAGGCGGCGAGCTGCATGGCCTTGACCATGACAGGATTGTCGATGCCCAGTTCTTTCGCCTTCTCAGGCGTGGTGACGATGGCGCAGGCCGAACCGTCGGAGACGCCACAGCAATCGAACAGGCCAAGCGGGAACGACACCATCGGCGCATTGAGGATCTTGTCCATATCGACTTCATTCTGAAGATGCGCCTTGGCGTTTTTCGAGCCGTTCTGGTGGCTCTTCCATGACACATGCGCCATGGCGCGTTTCAGATCGTCCATTTCGATGCCGTGCTTGGCCGCATAGGCGCTGGCCAATTGCGCGAAGGACCCGGGCGCCGTGGAATTCGGCTGCCAGAGGTCCTCAAACGTGCCCTTGGTGCGTTCGGGCAGGCCGCCATAGCCGGTGTCTTTAAGCTTCTCAACACCCAGCGCCAGCGCGACATCGCAGGCGCCGGCGGCGACCGCATAGACCGCGCCGCGCAGCGCTTCGGTGCCTGTGGCACACAGATTCTCGACCCGCGTGACCGGAATGTTCGGCAGCCGCAGCGCTTGGCTGAGCGGAATGGCCGACTTGCCGACATTCTGTTCGTCGAAGAACACGCCCAGCCAGGCCATCTGGATATCGTCCTGGGAGATCCCGGCGTCGTCCAGCGCCTCGGTATAGGATTCCAGCATCAAATCGTCCGGGCTCATGTCCCAGCGTTCGCCGAATTTCGAACAGCCCATGCCGATGATGGCTACTTTATCGCGAATACCTGCCATTGGTTTGTCTCCTTTAGTCCATCAGGAAATCCGTTCGCCCAGAGCCTGTCGAAAGGCATTGGATTTCCGCCGTTCATACTTCGACAAGCGCAGCACGATCGGCTGTGTGGTTCGCCTATTCAGCCGGTGCGGCCTTCCAGAAATAGCGGCGGAAGCCGCGCTTGTCGTCGAAGTCCTTGATGCGGAACACCATCTTCAGCTTGTTTCCGACCGCGATGGTGCCAGCCTCGAAGTCGGTCAAATCCATATAGACATTGCCCCCGTCTGCAAACGCTACATTACCATATTGCAGCGGCGGGTTGGGGGAGTAGGCCAGATTGTCCTCGGTGAACGTCTTGATCTGCCCTTCGGTCTCGGCGAAGGGGTGGTCCTCCTGTGTATCGCGCGCCCCGCAATTCGGGTTGACGCAGATCGCCGTCTTGGGGAACTGGACCGTACCGCACTGGGTGCATTTGCCGCCCATGAACGACGTGATGGCATCGCGCTTGCGGTAGAAGGTGCTCTGCGCCGTGCGGTTATCGCGCTCGGCGCGAATGCCCCATTCATAGTCCAGCAGCCCGTTGAAGGAGAGGAAGCGCGGGTAGTTATCGTCTTCCACGCCGCGTGCCAAAGCCCCTGTGACGCCGGACCGGGCGGGCAGCGACTTGATCGCGCCGGTGGTTTCGAACAGCAGCACATCGGCGCCCTGGCCGAAGCCGACCACCATGATGGTCTGGCCGGGCTCGGCCTCTTCCAGCGCGTGCACCAGCATGATGATGGCGTGAGCGGTGCCCGCTTCCCCCATCTGGGCGGAAAGATTGTCGCGCACCGCATCGGGGCTGATGCCGCACTTTTTCGCCTCGCGCGCCGCCAGATTGCGCTGCGTCGCGGGCATGATGAAGTGATCGACGGCATCGGCGGAAATGCCCGCATTGGACAGCGCCTTGGCAACGGCTTCGGGCACGATCTGGTCATAGCCCATATCGCGGATCCAGCGCTCTTCCAGCGCATAGTCGAACTCGGCATTGGCGTCGCGGTAGTGATCGACCAGATCGCGCGCCAGCGAATGGCCGCCGAGATATTTGGCGATCAGATTTTCCGTGCCCAGAAGCAGCGCGGCCGCGCCATCGCCATTCTGCATTTCCAGCGCGCTGCCCGGCCTGGTGTGCCGGTGATCGGCGGCGAGATAAAGCGTTGCGCCCGACCTCTGCGACGAGCCTTGCGCCTCAAGTGCCTGCACCAGACCGGACGTACCTGCCCGCTGGCTGCCGCCCACATCACCGGAACGCACATCTTCCGACAGGGTCAGCGCCGCGCGGACCAGGCCTGCATTGTGCCGGTCGGCAAAGGGCAGGGTGGTCGATGCAAAGGACATTGCACCCACCTGTCCCCGGTCCAGCCCGGTCAGGCAATCGCGGCCCGCCTCGACCGCCATGGTCAGCGAGTCCTCGTCCCAATTGCACATGGCCTTGGTGCCGCGCCCCAGACCCTTCAGCGCCGGGTTCATCCAGGCGTTGGCAGCGGCAATGGCCGCACGGTTCAGGCGGCGTTTGGGCAGATAGGCCCCATACGCGGTGATGCCGACGTCGCTCATAGTTGATGTTCCCCGAGTGCTCCCTGAAGTCGCGGGGAGTCATATAGAAGGCCGCGTGACGGTTCAAGCGGGGAGGGTTGGCATTGACGGGAGAAAAACCGTCTTGACTGGAATCTACAGGTTCTGATTGGGCGGTAAATTTTCTTTACAAACCAACAGACTAGATCATCCATAGCGAAGTTTCCGCCACGCGCAACGAAGCCTGGACAGACCGGTTTTGGCAATATCCAAAGCGTCGAGTTTTCGAGGAAGATCTTCTCCCGGGGACAAGAGGCGGTATCCTGGCAAATTAGTCTCGACGTCGTGAAGGAAGCGCACGCCTCGAAAGTGGTAGGGAAGGTGTTCCGCGAGTTCGGCGATAGAGGCGACGTTCTGTGGATCCAGCTCTCTGACCTGGTCGATCCACTGTTGGCGAATATTTCCTTTGCTGGTGCGGTCCCAGTCACCGACACCAAGATCCGACTTAACGCCCTTCATATGAAAAAAGAGATAGGTAAGGTCTACGCCGGGATGCCGAATCTTATGTGCAAGCGGCATTATCTCGTACCCGTGAGCCCGGTCCATAACGTGCCAGGTTTTCTGGTCGATATAGTAGAAGGCGGTTTCACCATCAGTGAGTGGAGTCGGACCGATCTTCGGACCATCGATGCGGTTGCCTAAGTTGTAAAAGTTATAGACACCCAGACCCTCAGGTACTTCCACAAGGTTGATGCCGTAAACGGGATAGCGCTCGTTGCGCCGAAGGTTCTTACGAACATATCCGCAGCAGGTCTTGAAGCGGTCAGGCGAAGCGATGTGGTCGCCGTCGATTTTGAAAACGATTTGTCGTGAGGTCAGGCAAAGGGAATAGTTGTAGTAATTGGCGAGACTCTCCGGTGCGCCATTTGCAATATCGAGCGATTCTTGTGAGCCAGGAGGCCAGACGACTGGATCATAATCGTGAATCTGAATCTTCTCTGGAAAGCGGGCCTGCCAGGATTGCGCAATCTCTGGCGTGCTGTCCTCGCAGTTGTTCAACACAATTACCAGTTCATCCAATCCAGGAAGGTGCGAGGCGATTGCCGCGTCAAGGAACTGTTCTTCATTACGCAACCGCATGAAGCCGGAAATACCTGGTGATCGTTGATCGATCTTGAGATCTTCGAGCGTTACGCTCCAGCTTTTGGTCATCTCGATTTGCCCTTATCACCGGCACCTTGTCGGAAAAACATTATCACGGAGCATTATGACGAGCGATGTGACACGGTCATTCGGACCTTCGGCGCTACACGAACAGGGGTACTAACAGAGGATGCCCGCCTTGCCCAAATTGGGGAATGAGGCGCCCAAACTTCGTTTAGTGTTATCAATGCTTCGCAGATGTCTGGAAATTGAGGGTGCTATTGGCGAATCTGCTACTCCGGGCTAAGATGTTTCGGAGGGGTTATGACAGGGCGTCGCATGGGTTTTCGAGAGTTGACGGGCTGGACCGGGGCAGCGATTGCCTCCTTTGTGCTGACGTTTGGAGTCATGACGACCGCCTTTGCCGCCGATCCGACGCCCGAACAGCTTCGTGACCGGTTCGATACGGTTCAGCGGGAGGTCGCCAAAATCCTCCGCGATATCGAGCGAACGCAGAACGGTTTCCAGGCGACCTACAATTGCCCGCCGTCGCAAACCAAGAAGCAGGACAATGACGATCTCAACCAGATCAATGGCCGGATCAACGCGGTAGCCGCCCAACTGGGCGGGCGTGGCCGTAGCCCGGGCATTGCCGAACAGAACGAGGCACTCGGCACGGCGGGCGAGGGGCAGGGCCTCGACCGGTTTCTTCAGGACCGCGCCGCTGGCGACACGCTGACTATTCCAGAGTCGCTGATCCAGCAGGCGCTGCGCGATATTCAGACGGCGCGGAACAATCTCGGCCGCGCGCGTCAGGATTTGAACAGCCGCCCAAAGACCGCGCGGGAGTGCGAGGCGCGGTTTGATCCGATCGGCAGCATCACCTGGGCGCCCGGCACCGGCGACCCCGGCGCCCAGATCAACAGCACGGTCAGCGCCACCACAAGGTCCGGCAAGGCGGTGACGATCACGGCGGTGACGGCCAATGTATCGCCGGTCAGCACCGGCGGGGCGAACATCGGCGGTCTGGGCGGGGCGGCGGTGAATGTCGGGTTCAAGATCGATGATGTGAAGCGGCAGGGGCCGCATACGCTCACTATTACTGTAACCGGCCGCCCGGCGGGGATGCCGGCCTCGGCGGGGACCACGACCAGCACCCACCGGGTCTCTGGCTACAGGGTCAACAATGTCGCGCCGACGATCACGACGCTGCCGACCGGGCCGGTGAAGGAACCCGGCGAGGCGCTCAGCTTCGACGGGCAGCTCGTCGTCGTCGACAGGAACGCGGATGACCAGAACGCCAACGAGTTGACAGCCGGCAAGATCACCTTCCAGGGACATCCGCCCGAATTGGATACCAATCCCGGCAACGCATTCCAGACGAACACGCAGGCCAGAAAGGTCGGGGCGCACAATCCCACCACGGGCACCTATACGTTTGAGATCACCCGCAAGGCGAACGCCAAGAAGCCGCATAAGCACGGCAAGTTTCCGGTCACGATCAGGATTGAGGACAAGGAAGGCCGGTCGGTCACCAGCAGCCCGATCGACATCACCATCAAGAACGTCGCGCCCCAATGCACGCTGAAGGTTTCGCCGAAACGGAAATATCACGCCAATGATGGCATTCCGGTCGTGCTCTCCGGCTCCGTGTCGGACGAGAACGGCAAGGACGATATCGAAAAAATTGAGGTCGATGCGCGGCAGGCGGGCGGCGGCCTTTATACCAAGGCCAACGGCAACCTGGTGCTCACCGATGACGGAGACAGCGGCTTTACCTTTGTGACCAACCCCGACAAGTTCGGGCACCCCAATGCCCGTGGTACCTATCCCATCCCGGCCTTCGCCGAGGATAACGGGGCGCCCGAGCAGGGGCAGAACACGCCGGAAAAAGGCACCTGCGACAAGGATATCGAGGTCGGCAACGATCCGCCGCGGGGCAGTGGCTCAGGCTATATTTATGACATCAAACCGGGCGATCAGCGGATCATCTGCCCCAATGAGGTTTTCCGGGCCGGTGCGATCTTTGTCGATCCTGAAGGCGACCCGCTCGCCGTCGAGGCCGAAATCGGTGAGATGAAGGCCGGGCAGTTCGTCGGCACCGGCAGGGTGCCGATGACGGGCAGCCCCGGCAGCAACACCTATATCGCCGACCTGCGCGCGCCCGCCAAGCCGGGCACCTATGTTATCCGGTTCTACGCCAAGGAGACCAATCAGAACCCGCCGCTGTCGGCCGAGCAGGAGATCGCCCTCGTCGTTTCGCCCTGCCCGGGAGAGGAAACGGCGATGATCGATCCGCGTACCCAGCCGCCGGTCGAGGATGAAGACAAGCCGGAGCCGCCGGCCCTGTGCGGTACTGCGACCGTGCAGCAGCAGGAGCAGATGGCAGGGTGGGCAACAGGGTTCTGGGACTGGTTGCAACAGGCACCCGCAAGCGATGCGGCTTCAGCCTCGTCAGGCGCGACCGGGACAGCCGATGCAGCGATCACGCCTGCCGACACCGAGGGCGGTCTCGATTATGCCGCCGTCGATGAGAATTGGGGCCTGTCTTTGGGCGTCAAATACGGCGACACCCAGATGTTCACCATGAAGCTCAACCCGCTGATCAACTATTCGGATTACACGGTTGGGCTGGACGAGGATGCGGACAGCTTTGATGTCGCCGAGGCGTTCAGGGATCTCAACATCCCGGTCTTGGACGGGGCTTCGTTGCCCTCGCTATTGGACTTCGGGACGTTTTCCCCTGCTGGCGGCGGCGCGACGGGCAGCACACCAGGCATCGGGGCGTTCGGCACGTCGTTGTTCGGTACCGTCGGTCCGGGCGGGGCGACGAATTACATGCCCCGGGCACCCTCGATAGGCGAGTTGTTCGGCGGTGACGTGGGCGGTTCGATATTCACTGACGGATTTGAAAGCGGCGATACGAGTGCGTGGAGCTCTGGCCTCAATGGCGCGCCGGCCAGTTCCGCGGGAAATGGAGCAGGCGCGGCGGATACCTTCGGATCGCGCGTCCGGCTTAATTTCGATACCTCGTTCACCGGACAGGATGTGCTTCGGACACGGCTTGAAAACACACCGGGCGTCAGCTTCGTTGAGGACGGCTTCTGCCGTCAGGCGCTGCGGCCAAATGGACCGCCGACGGCGAAGGCGCAGTTCCGGCAACCCGCACCGCCGGTAGAGGACTTCCTGAAAGATCCCAACGCGATGCGGACATGGGATCCGGCGACAGACGGCGCGCCGCCGGGCATCGGCGAACTCGACGACGACGGCAGCAACCTGCCGCAGCTTTTGAACCAGCATGCGCCGAATTACCGCTGCGGGCAGCCGCTTGAAATCTCTCTTGCCGACAGTCTGTGCAATACGGCGACGACAACCGTTGGCCGATAGGTCCCGGTAGGCCATAGTATGGCCAACTGAATCAGGGGAGAGACCTATGTCAAACGCAGACGATATTCTTGAAATCCAGATGCTGGCCCAGCGTTATGCTGACGCGGTGATGCGCCACGACGCAGACGATTGGGGCGCCTGCTGGGCCGAAGACGGCGAGTGGGACCTGGGGATGCCGGAATCCGTCAAGGGCCGCGATAACATCGTCAACATGTGGAAGGGCGCCATGGCAGGCTACCCCTTCGCCGTGTTCCTTGTGTTGCCCGGCATCGTGACCGTGAACGGCGACAGCGCCACCATGCGGTCCTTTGTTGAGGAGAACCTGGAGAATCCTGACGGTGAGGGCATGCGTGTCTATGGCTGCTACGATGATGTGCTCGTCAAGGAAGGCGGCAAGTGGGTGTTCAAGGAACGCCATTACAACGTGATTTTCCGGGGCGCCGTGAAGTTCGAGGGCGACAAGACAGGCTGGAGCGGCTGATCGCGCCGCGCGCCGACTGAACGGCCGGATCGTGGCGACTGACCGCGCGCCGTCTGGACGGGCGGCCTCTGTGCATGCTTTTCAGGAGATCATTCAGGGCCTCCTGACCAAGGAAGGCGTTGGGACGGGGCTTGCGTTTGCGCTGCGTCCAACCGATGTCGTCATCACGCCGTTTGGGAAGTCGGGCACGACCTGGCTGCAGCAGATGGCGCACTGCCTGCGCACCCGTGGCGACATGGATTTCGACGATATCAGCCGGGTGGTGCCCTGGATCGAGACCTCGACCGACCTGGGGCTCGATCTGAATGCCGAGCAGAAGGCCAGTCCAAGGGCCTTCAAGAGCCATCTGGACGCCGACGCCATCCCCAAGGGCGGCCGCTACATCGTATCGTCTCGAAATCCGCAGGATGCGCTCTATTCCATGTTCAAATTCATGGAAGGCTGGTTCATCGAGCCGGGGGCGGTGACGCCTGACGCGTTCGCGCGGGCGACCTGGCTGAAGCCCGGCAGTGGCCGCGACGGTTATTGGAAACACCTGAAATCCTGGTGGCTGCGCCGGGACGACCCGGACGTGTTGTTCATGGCCTATGAGCATATGAAAGACGACCTGACCGGGACGATCCAGAAGGTCGCTGAATTCATGGATATCACGCTGGACGATGAGCTTCTGGCGATCACGCAGGAGCATGCGTCACTGCCCTTCATGCAACGGCACAAGGACAAGTTTGACGACAAGCTGATGCGGGAGCGCGCGACGGCCGTATGCGGGATTCCAGCCGACAGCGACTCGTCTAAAGTGCGTACAGGCAAGGTGGGTGAAGCCCGCCAGAAGTTCAGCGATGGCGTGCTGGCCGAACTCGATGCGGTCTGGCAGCGCGAGATCACCGCGGAATTGGGGTTTCCCGATTACGCGACCATGATTGCAACACTTGATTAGCTAAGAGAGGAAAAGGCCATGGCAACATTCCTGGCAAAGATCAAAATCTTCGAGGGCAAGGAAGCCGACTTCGAGGAAACCGCAAAAATGATGTTCCGTGAGACCCACGCGAACGAGCCGACCTGCCGCCGTTATGAATATTGGCGTGGCGCGGAACCGCGCACTTATTACTGCATGGAATCGTTCGATGATTTTGTCGGCTTCATGGAGCATCAGACGTCACCTCATCACGAAGCGCCGGATTTCGGCTCCATGCTCGAAGCGATTGAGCTGGAATGGATTGATCCGATCCAGGGCGCTTGCGACCTGGTTGCGACCAACCCAAAAGAGCTGCCGGACGATGCGAGCGACCTGATGAAGGAATATGCCGCCTCGCATCCGCTGACCATGCAGGATTGGTGGCTGGCGCTGCGGAAGTAGGACAGGCGACCCCCCCCCCATCCCAGGGGGAGAGGGGAGACTACCCGTGCACAACGAGCGGGTCGTCCAGCGACCGGCCCTCTTTGGCGGCTTGATGCAGGGCGGAGATTTCCATGCCGGGACCGGCCTCAATGAATTCAATGGTCTTGCCGTCCGGGTCGCGCATCACGCAGAATTTTGACCCGGCGATCTGGCCTTCCTCAGCCAGCTGCGGCTCGGTGTGGAAGTCATACCCAGCAGCGCTCATGCGCTGATAGACGGCGTCCAGGTCGTCGACTTTGAAGCAGGTGTAAACGTAGCCCACATCATCCTGGCGGCTATCGTTCTGGCGCCGGGTCGGCGTGAATTCCAACAATTCGATGGCAAAGTCGCCGACCGGCAAAAGGGCGGCTTTGTGCACGTGTTCTGGCATCCGCAGGATGGCGCCGGAATTGGGGCCCGAGACTTCGATCACCAGGCCGGGTTCCAGCCCGAAGGCGGTGCGGTACCAGTCGACCGCCCGCTCAAGGTTGCTGACGGTAATCCCCACATGATGAAAAACGACGTCCGTGACCATGGTGCTCTACTCCTTCGCCATGCCGCCGAAAATCACGCCGAATTCATCTGTGCTGTTGGTGCGCGGATAGGGCTCGTCTGGCACGGGAACGCCCAGGAAGTCGCAAAGCCCGTCCCAGCCCTCACCGACGTCGTAAACATAAAGCCGGTCGGCGGGAATGGTGCGTTTGACCTGTTCGATATGGGCGTTGAAGACGGCTACCGCATGGTCGCGGTCGGCTACGCGGCCACCAAATGTATCGCCCAGAATCTTCTTCATCATGCCTATGCGGTTTTCGTTGGGTGGACCTTCGGCAGCCCGCTTCATCATTGCTTCTGAGAAGATCGTGTTCTGGGTGCTCTGGTGCCACTTGACGGGGTCGCGCACGCTCAACACGACTTTGGCGTCAGGATAGAACTCTGCCAGTTCCTTCCAGTAGGAGCAGCCCGGCCAGTCGACGGTCGCCTTGTAGCCTTTGAAGACCTCGTCCCAGTCCATGGCTTCGCCATAGGCGGCGTTCTTCCAGTGAACGTCAAAGCCCTCGTTCTGGAAGACTTCCATCATGTGATAGCAGGGGCCGAAGCCGAGCTTTTCCAGCGCCAGCTTCATGGAAAGCGTGCCTGTGCGGCCAAAGCCCGCGCCGATGACTTCAAGTGCCATAATGATCCCTCTAGACGTCCCACCGGAGCGGCAGTTTCCGGATCGCCGCGACGCCGCCGCCGGCCATCACCACGTCGTTTTCATTGGCGATCTCGAAGTCAGGAATACGCTTCAGCCATTCTTGCAGCGCGACCGAGACTTCAACGATGCCCAGCACGGACCCCGGGCACTTGTGGGCGCCCCGGCCAAAGCCAGCTTGCAGCGCACCGCGCCGCTTGAAGTCGATCTTCATGGGGTCGGGGTAAATGCTGTCGTCCATGTTATGCAGGCCGCGGCAGCAGGATAGGGTCGCCTTCCTTGATCTCCTGACCGCCCAGCGTTGTGTCACAGGTGGCCGTGCGGGGGATGCTGACCATGGCAAAGCGGCGCAGCAGTTCTTCCACCTTGAACCGAACGTTCGGCAAGTCGCTGGCAATCTCGTCACGCAGCCACTTTTCCTTGGCCATCTGATACATGGCATAGGTCATGCTCGACGCGGTGGTATGGAAACCGGCGACGAAGAGCTGCTTGCACATGTGCATGGCTTCATCGTCGGTGATCGGCCGGTCGCCCACATGGGAGTGGAGCAGGCCGCTGAACAGGTCCGTCCCCGGCTCCTCCCGGCGGCGTTTCAGATGCGGCCTCAGATACCCTTCGATCTTCTGGAGCATCAGTTCGATGGATTCAGGCTTGGTTTGATCGCCACTGGTGGCCAGCTCGCGCAGTTCCTCCCGTTCTTCTTCGGGCAGGCCAACCAGTTCGTGGAACGTCGCAACCGGCAGGATGTTGGCAAAGTCACGGACATAGTCGCACTCACCCTTATCCATGAAGCCCTCGATCAGATCGACCGCGAGCGCCCGGACGGGCGCTTCTTTCGGGCGGACGACCTTGTGTGACAGGAGCGGATTGAGGATCGCCCGGTACGGCGTCTGTTCCGGCGGGTCGAGGGTCAGCGGGATGAAGTCGTAGAGCTCGCCGACTTCTTTCGGCAGGGCGATGTACTTGCTCGAGAACCGGTCCGGGTTCTGCAGGACCTCGTTGATCAGTTCCCCCTTCATGGGGATCCAGTGGCCGCCGTTGAAGGGCGTCCACCGCATGTCCGGCCCATCCGTGTCCTGAATTTCCTTCCACGCTTCCTGGTAGGCCATGCCGGGCTTCAGCCGTGGGTCGGCAGCACCGCCAAACAGGTGATAATCGATCTCGACGACGGCCTCTTCCGGCACGTGGGCCGGGCGCTCGACGCGGAATTGTTCGTTGCCGAGGGGTTTGTCAAATTCCTGTGCTTCTACGTTCATAATCAGGCTTTCGATTTGCGCCAGCGTTCCATCGCCGGGTCGAGCATAAGGTGCTCCGGCGGGTTGTCGATATGCTGGCGGATGCGGCGGTCCAGCTCTTCGTGCCAGTGGTAGAGACGGCGTTCCTGATAGCTCAGAGAAACCCCTTTGAAACCGGGTGATTGAACCGATTTTTGAATGTGTTCAGCGAACTGTGTGTCCTCGAACAGAATACGGTCCCAATTGGCGATGCGCTTGTCCCAGACATCCTTGTGCGGGATTTCGCCCTCGCCCCAGTCCGGTGCGAACCAGTGCGACTCGACGCGCATTTCGTTTTGCCCCTTGGGCCAGAAGGTCAGCACGGGAATGCCCGCCGCATGCGGCGGGGTAACGAAATTGGGGAAAATGTTGAACGACAGATTGTGCACGCGCGGCACGTCCGTCACCGTGTCCATATGCTGCAGGCCGATGGTGCCCGGGTCGCGCCAGCCTTCGCGGCGGTTGGGGGTGCACATGATTGAATGGCCCTTGTCCCAAAGCTGCACCGTGGTGCCGCGCGAGTCGATAAACCGGTCGACCGTATGCTGATGGATCGACTTGACGTGGTAGGTCTCCAGGAATGCGTCCATCAAGACCTTGATGTTGCACTTCACGTCGAAGCCGTGATGGTCGACATAGCGCAGCCGGTCCGGCTGAAACTGCATCAGCTGCGTGGCGACGGGGCCCAGATAGTCAAGCAGGGGCTCGGCGTCGGGGTCTTCGGAGACAAACACCCAGTTGCCGAACATCTCGCAGCGGACCGGGACCAGCGACTTGCATGACATGTCGAGATTCACGAAGTCACGCTTGTCGCGCATGTTCAGCAGTTCGCCTTCAAGGTTGTAAGTCCAGCCGTGATAGGAGCAGACCAGCCCGCGCGCATTGCCGGCGTCGTCCATCACCAGTGGCGCGCCGCGATGGCGGCAGGTGTTGTAGAAAGCGCGGATCTGTTGGTCCTCGCCGCGCACGATCAGAATCGGCGAACCGGTGTTCTGCCACAGCATGTAGCTGCCGGCCTCGGGCAGTTGATCGCTATGGCAGGCATAGAACCAGCTTTTTTTCCAGAGGGCGTCCCATTCGGCTTCCCAGAAGGTCTCATCGACATAGCGGCCGCCGGGAATATCCGGCAGCTCGGGGAAGTCCTCCGGCGGGCCCGACCGCGATTTCTCATAGGCCATGCCGTTGAGGATGTCGCGGTTCAACGCCTCTATGGCGTTCAGGTCCAGATCGATTTTGGCCATCTTTTTTGTCCGTCGTCGTTTGGTTGGAAACTAGCGTACCCGGCGCGCAAATGCCATCGGTAGGGTGCATGGAGGCTTTGACGCGCGTCAATGACAAGAGCCTCCAGGCCGATCAATCTCTTCGTGTATTGGGGAGGTGGGTCATGCGGAAACTGAGTTTTTCGATCTTGTTTGCCGGTACCTTGCTGGCGTCATTTGGTGCCTTAGCCCAGGGCGGGGAGTCCGGTTCTTTGGACCATGACATTCAGACGACGCGCGGCGTTATAGAGGACGATCTGTTCACCGCTGGTGGCACGGTAGATGTCGATGCCCGGGTAGGGGGCGATGTCGTTGCAGCGGGCGGCGTCATGGAAATCTTCGGCCGCGTTGGCGACGGTCTCATCGCTGCGGGCGGTGAGGTTAACACCGGTGCTGCTGTCGCCGGCGATGCCATTGTGGCCGGCGGGGTGATTACGGTGGACGGTCCCGTCGGCGACAACCTTTACGCCGCGGGGGGACGGGTCTCTGTGGATTCGGATATCACCGGCAAGGTCATCGCAGCCGGTGGCCGGGTGCGCCTCGGCCGTGAGGCGACGGTAGTCGAGGACGTGGTCATCAGCGCCGGCTCTACAACTGTTGCTGGGCAGGTTAACGGCGATCTGCGCATCAATGCGGGTCACGCGATCATCCTCGGAGAGATCAACGGCGATGTGTCGGTGCAGGCACAGCAGCTCGAAATCGGCCCCGACGCGCGGATTGCCGGGACCCTGAGCGTTAGGAGTCCCGAGCCTGCGATGATCAGCGATCAGGCTGAAATCGTTGGTGAAGTGACGCAGGTGAGGACCAGCAGCATATTCGGTGGGGAGCGGGACGATGATGTCACGACATCCATTTACTTCCGTCTTTACATGATTGCCCTGGCGGCGCTGATCCAGTTGATTGCGCCCGGGTTCGTTCGGCGTTCGGCCGACCGGCTGATGGACCGGCCCATTTCGACGCTGGGTGTGGGTCTGCTTGGGCTTACGGCCACCCCGGTGATTCTGTTGCTTCTTATAGTGATCGTTATCGGCATCCCCTTCGCGCTGATCGGTCTTGCGGCCTATGGCGCAGCACTTCTCCTCGCGGTTCCGCTGTTCTCGCTGCTCGCGGCGCATTGGTTCCTGCGCCGGGGCAATCCGGATCGGGTTGTGGGGCGCTGGCCAGTGATTGGACTTGCCGCTGCGGCGCTGATCGTATTGTTCCTGATCGGCCTGATCCCGTTCCTCGGTGGGCTCGTCCGACTCGGAGTCCTGTGCCTGGGGATCGGCGCGGCGATTATGGTGATATGGCAGGCGACCCGACCGGCGCCAGCGGTTGTCGATTAACCGTGCTTGCCGGCGTCCCAGCCTTTTGGGCCCAGCGTGTCCTGCGCGAATCGCAGTGGTGAGCTTTCCAGTTCGGTCGCCATGGTGTCGTTCCAGCGGTTGAAGAACCCGAACATGGAAATCACAGCGACGATTTCGACGATCTGATCGTCGGTAAAGTGCTGCTTCAGGTCGGCGAAATCGGCATCGGTGACGGCATTGGGCACCTGAGCCGCTCCTTGCGCCACCCGCAGCGCCACGCGTTCGGCATCGGTGAACAGCGGGCTGGTCTCCCAGTCCCACAGGGCTGCTTCTTTTTCAGCGGAAATGCCCGCGCCGTGCGCGCTGTGGCCTGTATGCGCCATGCAATAGGCGCAGCCGGCGGATTTGCTGGTGACCTGGCTGACCATGTTCTTCAATTCCGGGTTGACCGTCCCTGGGGCCATCACGGTTCCGGCCCAGGCCAGCAGCGCCTGCGCCATTTCCGGCTTGCGGCCCATGGTCTTGAAGCTGTTGGGGACGTAGCCCATTGTCGCTTCCATGCCCGCCAGCGTGTCGGCCAGGGGCCCAAGCGCGTCGTCAGGCAGGGGTTGCAGGCGCGGCATTGCTACTCTCCCACGAAGTTGAGTTCGATTTTCACCCCGTCCGGGTCATGCACAAACAGCTGCTTGATGTTGAAGTCGGGGACCTCGTTGGCGCCATATTTCAGGCTGCTTTTTTCCAGCCGTTCCTTCATCGCATCGAAGCCGCTGCATTTGAAAGCGACGTGGTCGAGCGGACCGGTCGGCCCGGTCGGCGCGTCCGGCATCGCCATGATGTGAATCACCGCCTGCTCGCCGCAATACATCCAGGCGCCGGGAAAGCCGAAATCCGGCCGCGGGCCATTCTCGAACCCGAGAATGTCCGAATAGAATTTAATGCACGCGTCCAGATCGCGCGTGTTGATGTTCACATGATCGAGTTGCTGGATGGTCACGCTGAAATCCCCGGTTTCTGTTCTGCTGAAATTCAATTCTAGCCCGGCAGCGTGGGCTTGTCAGACGTAATCCGGAGCGTGACTTAACGCGCAGCAGTCGGTGCACGTCCGATGGCGCGTTGACGCATCTTCATAAAATCGCGGTCAACGTGGCACCCGGCCTCGTATTCGTAGGCAGGGTGCGCCGTTGGCTCGCCGTCCTGATAGGCAGGCCGAAAACGCCACTCGTCTATGGCCATTGACGCGAGCGATTGTCCATAGGATTCCGGATTCGCGTGGACAATTTGTACGTCTTCAAGGCTACCGTCGGGCATGACCGTAAAGCTGAGCTTCGCCCGGGAATCGCGGGTTGCGTTGGCGGGGCAATTCGGAAACGGCATAACAATGGCCTCTGGGGCTGCCGTCAGGCCAGGGTATCTTTTCTGCCCAATAGAACTTGCTTCGGTAAATTGATCATCTTGCTGCAGTGCCCAGATGAGATATTGGCGAACACTTGCGGCGTCCGCATAGCGTGGCGGGCTTGCCTTTTCGTAGATTGAAACCGCTGCTCGAAGGGAGTCGATCCCGGCGCCCCACCGCCACAAAGAGAACTGCACATCGGCCATAAGGCGATAGGCGTCTGCTGTCCGACGGTCGTTCGACCCGAAAGCAGTTTCCCGTATTGCGATGACTTGGTCCAGATAGGCTTTGGCCTTGCGCAGGGCACGCTGCTCCCAATCCAGATTGGGATACTCCGCACCGGTTTCAAGGCGAACCATGTAGACGAGAATATCGGCGTATTTGGGGCTCCGGGAGCCGAAGATGCGCTTGGCAGATTTTCGCGCGCTATCGTAGGCGCCCATTGCGTCCTTTGACCTGCCAAGGCGTATATGAGCGTCCCCCAACCCAATATGGACCTGCGGGATGAGGTCATCATCGCCGGTCTTTCGGAAGATGTTTTTGGCTTTGCGCAGGACTGAGCGTGCCGTTTTGGGGTCACCCGCTTGTACTTCTGCCAGCCCCCAATAAAACAACACAATGCCTGTCAGGCTGTGGTTCTTGCCAAGCTGCGCTTCGGATCGCTCAGACAGGCCCGGGGCCGCCGCAATAATCTGATCGTACCGCTGTTCGGCATAGGATTGTGCGATGCCTGCCAGTTCGTCTTCAAGGCTGGCTTGGCTGGTGGCGGGGAAGGCGATGAACAGTCCCAGCAGACAAAGAACGAAATGCATAATGAACTCTGATCGAATACAATCAGAGCACATTACCAGTCTAGTAGGCCTGGATCAAACCAGGTCGGTTCACTGTTGGGTGTCACACCACCCGCAGCGCGCGCAGATCGGCGACCTGATCGGCGGAGTAGCCCAGTTCGGCCATGATCTCGTCAGTATGCTCGCCCAGTGCGGGCGCGCGGTGTCGGATTTCACCGGGCGTCTTCGACAGATGCACCGGTGGCCCCATCACCGGGACCGGCTTGTCGACACCGGGCAAATCCATCTGAACCATATCGCCCATCGCCTGAACCTGCGGGTCTTCCAATGCCTGACCGGGGTTCAGTACAGGGCCGGCGGGGACGCCGAATTCCTCGCACAGCGCGATAACGTCGTCGGTGGTACGGGTGGCACACCAGTCGGCCATGCGGTCGCAGATGACGTCGCGGTTGTCGCCGCGCGACTGGTCCGAACGGCATCGCGGATCGTTCATCCACTGGTCTTCCTCGCCGATCATCCGCGCCCAGTTGCGGAACAGCCCGTCACCCACAATATGGGTCAGCACGTGGCCGTCGCTGGTGGCGAAGATGTCGGAGGGCGCAGAGGTTTGTACCCGGTTGCCGGTGGGCTGGCGATTCATATCCAGTACCGCCTGCTCCATCAGCAGGCCGTTCATATAGGTAAGGCCGGTGCGCAGCAGCGCGCCTCCAACCTCCTGGCCTTCGCCAGTCGCCCGGTGATGCATGATCGCCGCCAGCGTGCCATAGGCGGTGATGACGGCGGTACCGAAATCGATGAAGGGCGCGTTCGATTTGACCGGCGTACCGTCGTGGCTGGAGAACCAGGCCGCGCCGGACATGACCTGGCCGATGCCGTCGAAGCCGCCGCGATTGGCATACGGTCCGGTCGGCCCGAAGGTGGAAATCGAGGCGAGAATGATATCCGGCTTGGTGGCAGTCAGGCTGTCATAGTCCAGACCGAGCGATTTCATCGCCGGGGCGGGCAGGTTGGCGACGACAACATCGGCGGTCGCGACCAGCTTTTTGACGATCTCGCGGCCTTCCGGCTTGGTGGGGTTGAGCGTGATGGATTTCTTGTTCGCGCCGACCTGATTGAACAGCGTGCCTTCGCCCTCACTGCCGTCTTCATGGTGATAGAGTGGATAGACGTAACGGTCTTCACCGCCCTTCAACTTTTCGACCCGGATGATTTCCGCGCCCATATAGCCCAGCATGGTCGCGCAATAAGGCCCTGCGATGTACCGCCCGAAATCCAGTACTCGCACGCCGTCCAATACTCCGGTCATTCCCGTCTCCCTCAGCTTTCAAATTTGCCCGCACTATGCAAAAACCCTGACAGCGTTGCGAGTCAGAAGAATTCACAGTAGTCGAGGGCCCCTCATGCCGATCTACGCCATTGGTGAAAAGACACCCGTGTTGGAAAGCGACGATATCTTCGTTGCCCCGTCCGCCGATGTGATGGGGGATGTGCGGCTGGGTAGTGGCGTGAGCATCTGGTTCAACGCAACATTGCGTGGCGATGACGGCCCCATCAGCGTCGGTGAAGACACCAACATTCAGGACGGCGCTGTCGTGCACGTAGACACGCGGTTTCCAACCAATATCGGCCGCAACGTAACGGTCGGGCATCAGGCGATGATCCATGGCTGCACCATTGGCGACAACGCACTGATCGGGATCGGCTCGACCATTCTGGACGGTGCGGTAATCGGTAAGAACACGTTGATCGGGGCGCATACGCTGATCGGTAACGGCAAGGAAATCCCCGAGGGCGTGCTGGTGCTGGGCTCACCCGGCAAGGTCGTGCGCGAACTCTCTGAGGAGCAGATCAAGTTCCTGGAACTGTCGGGCCGCATGTATGCTCAAAAAGGACGCATGTTCCGGGAACAGCTCAAACTGGTCGAATAAGCCGGGATGTGGTGCCGCTAAAGCAAGGGGGGATTATGGGCCGTCATCATGGGTTTATTGCGCTTGCCCTGGCGTTGGTCGTGTCTGCTTGCGGCAGCGATGTGCCGCCGTCCGCATCGCAGCAGAATGATACCGTCTTCCAGTATTCCACCCTCAACGCGCTACTGAACGGGCTCTATGATGGCGAGATGACGATCGGCGAGGTCGCGCAATATGGCGATATGGGCCTGGGGACCATCCATGGCATTGATGGCGAGCTGATCGCCCTGGACGGGGCATTCTACAGCGCCCATGGCGACGGCAGTGTCACACGGCTGACAGACGATGTGAAAACACCCTTTGCCGTTGTTGCAACATTCAATCCGGACAAACAGGCGGCGCTGGACGTTGGACTCAACTATCAGGCATTGCAGGACGTAACGGACAAGCTCATTCGTGCGCCCAACCACTTTCAGGCGATCCGGATTGACGGTGTCTTCAGAACCTTGAAACTGCGCAGCGAGCCGAAGCAGAAGCCGCCCTATCGGCCTCTGGCAGACGTGCTGAAAAACGAGCAAGTGGTCTTTGATTACGAGAAAATCGCCGGGACGATGATCGGCTTTCGTATGCCAGCATTCATCGCAGGCCTGAACGTGCCGGGATATCACTTTCACTTCGTTTCGGAGGACCGGACCAAAGGCGGTCATGTGCTTGAGTTGGAGGTTGCATCCGGCACGATCCTGATCGATGAATTGCATCGCTTCGAGATGGCCTTGCCCGGCACGGACTCGTTCCAGGCGGTCAATCTCGGCGGTACCCGCGAAAGTGAGGTCAACGCGGTCGAGAGGTAGGTTTCGATGAAGCGATTGTTTGATCCTGTTTTTCGCGCGAGCGCCTTGGGCGTTGGCCCGGATGTCCCCGCATGGCGGCGCCTTTGGCGCTGGGTTCAGTACGGTTTTTTCTATACGCCGCTGTCGCGTTGGACGTTCCGGGTAATCGACGCTGTCAAGCCCGCCGTGATTGCGCCTGATCATCTCTACCCGCATGAAGGGGCGCAGGGCGAGCTGGTTGAAGACGAAGGTCAATTGTTTGACGAATCGCGCGGTATCGGCGTCGCTTATTTCAGTCAGCGGCTCGCAACGCCTGAAGGGCCGGTGCCGGTTATCATCTATTCCATCCCCATGGACTGGGGCCCCGGGCGGCGCCCGGGAAGCATTACCTACCTCAGAGAGGCCATTGTCCGGGCCGGCTATTTCCTGATCCGCATCCAGCATATGGAGTCTGACGCCCAGATCATCGACCCGGACTTTATGAAGGGGAAGGATCCGACGCGCGAAATGGCAAAGGCTGTCGCCGATCCGTCGCGGGCGCATAACCGCTTTCTCGATATTTCATTTGTGATCGACGAGCTCACGCGCTGGAACGCGCCCGGCGGCAGGCTGGAGGGGCAGCTTGATCTTGGGCGGATCGGGTTGTGTGGCCATTCCTATGGTGCGCGGACGCTGCTGGCGCTCGCAGGGCGGCATGAGGCGGCTCATCAGGCCAACTATAAGGATGCTCGTGTCCGCGCCGGCATTTCCTACAGCGTGACGCAAATTGATGGGTCGTGCCCTGATGAGGACTTTGCCGCCATCGACATTCCCATCATGCATATGGGTGGGACGCGGGATATTGCGTGGTCAAATCCCAGTTTGATGGCGGACCGTTTCTGGGCCTATGAAAAATCCAGCGCGGCCGACCAATACAAGCTGATAATGAACCGCATCGACCATGTGGCCTTTACAGGCGGCAGGGGAGATGCCAGCAAGGCGCGCGATTTGGAATTGGCCGCCTATCGGTTTATTCGCGCCGCCACGCTGGCGTTCTGGGATGCCCATCTTCGCGCGGATGTTCCAGCACAGCGGTGGCTCAAGACCGAATTCCCTAGAATACTTGGCCGAGCCGGCCGTCTGTCTTGGAAGTAGCGCCTAAGCAAGCGTCCTGAAGAATCCCTGCACGTCATTAACGAAAAGCTCCGGTTGTTCCAGCGCGGCAAAGTGCCCGCCGCGGATCTGGTGGGTGATCTGGACCACATTGTCATAGGCTTTTTCGATATAGCTGCGCGGGGGCAGCGGCGCCAGCTCGCCGGGGAATTCGGCAAAGGCGGTCGGCACCATGATCTTCTGACCCTTGGGCAGCACGCTGTTGGGGTTGCCTGCCAGCGAGCGGTATTGCCACGCGGCCGTGTGGAAGCACTTGCCAGTAATGTAGATCATGGCGTTGGTCAGCAGCTGGTCTTTTGTCAGCGCATTCTCGATATGGCCCGCCGGATGTGGTCCCTCGCGCCGGTCCGACCAGCGGTGAAATTTCTCGATAATCCAGGCGGCGGTGCCGACCGGGCTGTCCATCATCCCGAAAGACAGCGTCTGCGGCTTGGTGCGCTGGATTGCCTGATAGCCCATCTCGTCGGCAATGCGCACGGCGGCATCCCGCGCCCAGGCTTTTTCCTCATCGGTTTCCAGTTTGGCAACGCCGGGGCCGCCGAACCGCCCGACGAAGTCGCCGCCAGCGCGCAGCCCGAACATGTTGAGGTGGATGGCCCGGCAGGCACCGCCCTTGTCCGCCCCGTCGTCGAAGCCCAACCAGGCGACGATGGACGAGCCCCAGTCGCCACCCTGCGCCACATAGCTGTCATAACCCAGCACCTCGGTCATCAGCTGCCGCATATGGGCGGCCTGGCCGCGTGGGTCGAGCGGGCGGGGCGGCTTGCCGGAATAGCCATAGCCAACCAGCGACGGCACGATCACATCGCAGCCGTCTTCCGCATCGCCACCGAAGCGCTCCGGGTGTGCCAGGCGTTCGACGCAGTCCATGAACTCGAAATAGGAGCCCGGCCAGCCATGCAGCAGGATCAGCGGCGTCGGGTTGGCGCCGGAGCCTTTTTCATGCACGAAGTGGATATTGATGCCGTCCACCTCCGCAGTGAACATGGGGAACCGATTCAGGCCCGCTTCCGCTGTAGGCCAGTCAAAGCCATCCGCCCAATAGGCGCACAACTCCCGCATGTAATCGGTCTGCGTGCCGTATTGCCATTCAGTCGGGTCGGTGTCGTCCGGCTCTGAGAAGAACTCGAAATTGCGCACCCGCCCCCAGATACGGTCGATCTCGGCTTGCGGTATGTCGAGTGTGAAGGGGGTCATCCAAAGTCTCTGAGGAATTCGGTAACGTCTTCAAGAAACAGTTCCGGCTGCTCAAACGCCGCAAAGTGCCCGCCTTTGGGCTGTTCCGTATAGCGCACGACATTATAGGCTTTCTCGCAGTAGGAGCGGGGCGGTACCGGCGCGATCTCACGCGGGTAGGAGCCGACGCCGACCGGGATTTCAACCCGGGCGCCTTCGGGGAAAACGAAGGCGTTTTCGACCCGGCCGCCATAATAGTTCCAGGCCGCCGTGTTGAATCGCCGGGTCACCACATAGAGCATGATGCTCGAGAGCAGCTGGTCCTTGGTATAGGTGTTCCAGAGATTACCGCCCGGCTCGCCCTTGCCGGACAAGTCGGACCAGGTGTGGAATTTCTCCGTCAGCCAGGCGGCCACGCCGACAGGCGAATCCATCATCGCATAGGAAAGGGACTGTGGCTTCGTTGCCTGCACCTGAAAATAGGCGCTTTCGAACGCGAACCGGCCCATGGCTTCCTGCTCCCAGCGCTTCTCTTCTTCCGTTTCCGCTGCAAGAATGCCTGCGGCACCCGTCGGACTGGTGCCCTTGCCGGCAGGGCGGACGCCGATCAGGTTGACGTGGATCGCGTGCAACTTGCCGCCCTTGTCTTCTCCGAAGTCAAAGCCCATCCAGTTGCAGATCAGCCCGCCCCAATCGCCGCCCTGGGCGATGTAGCTGTCATAGCCCAGCACCTCGGTCATCAGCCTGTCGAAATAGCCGCCCATGGCGCGCGGGCCCATGGGCTTGTCCGGCTTGCCGGAGAAGCCATAGCCGATCAGTGACGGCACGATCACGTCGCGGCCGTCTTCGGCGTTGCCACCATATTTTTCCGGATGGGCCAGCGGGTCGATGACCGGGGTCAGCTCGAGAAACGATCCGGGCCAGCCATGCAGCAGGATGATCGGGCGGTTGTCCGGGTTCGAGCCCTTCTCGTGAAAGAAGTGGATGTCGATGCCGTCCACCTCGGCGAGAAACTGGGGCATCGCATTGAGCGTGGTTTCTTCCTGGCGCCAGTCATACTCGTTGAGCCAGTAGTCGCACAGTTCGCGCAGCACCGCCTGATTGCAGCCATAGTCCCAGCCGGCATCGACGGGTTCCTCGAACCATTCATAGTCCGCGATCCGGCGCTTTATGCGGTCCAGTTCGGCGTCTTCAACATGGATTTGGAAAGGCCGAATATTGCTCATAGCGTATCTCCAAATATTCCCCTCACCCAGCTCCGGCTAGACGCGCTTCGCTTGCCAAGCCTTCACAACCCTCTCCCCAGCGGGGAGAGGGAAGGTCGAGCATCGCGAGATCAGGGTGAGGGGGATCATAGATTTTAGGCCGCGATCATGCCGCCATCGACGTGGATGGAAGCACCCGTCATATAACTGGCTTTGTCCGACAGCATGAAGGCGACGACCTCGCCCATTTCCTCTGATTCAGCGAGCCGCTTCATGGGCACGCCCTGGGCAAAGACGTCGTCATTGCCACCGGTTGCCGCGTCCATGGGCGGCGTCTTGGTGTTGCCGGGGCAAATCACATTCACCCGGATGTTCCGTTCGGCATATTCCAGCGCGGCCGCCTTGGTGAGGCCCAGAATGCCGTGCTTGGCGCCGGTATACCAGTTGAGCCCGGCCATCGCTTTTACCCCGTAGATTGAGGCGTTGTTGACGATCGACCCGCCACCAGCCCGCAACATCGCGGCCAGTTGGTACTTCATGCAGTAGAACACACCCTTGTAGTTCAGGTCTGTCCCCTGGTTGAACTCGTCCAGCGACATTTCGTGGATCGGCACGACCGTCCGGTGGAACATGCCTGCATTGTTGAAGGCGAGATCGAGGCGGCCAAAGTCGCTTTCGGCGCGCGCCACCAACGCTTCGCATTGTTCAGCTGACGAGCAATCGGTCTGATGGAACAGTGCCGTGCCGCCTGCCTGTTCGATCACATGGCACGTGTCTTCGCCCTTATCGATGCTGCGGTTGCCGATGACCACAGTGGCGCCTTCGCGTCCCATGGCGATTGCGGATGCGCGGCCAATGCCACTGCCGCCGCCCGTGACGACGGCAATTTTGTTTTCCAAAAGCATGGTAGTCCCCTGATTCGTATCGCCGCGAACTTAGCAGAAAAAGCAGCTATGCATTTTTCAAACTGTCCTGTTCGCGCGGT
Organism: Alphaproteobacteria bacterium; assembly: GCA_046290575.1. Classification (GTDB taxonomy): domain Bacteria; phylum Pseudomonadota; class Alphaproteobacteria; order SMXS01; family SMXS01; genus JANQQJ01. The sequence continues at coordinate 420,701 of JBKAGX010000002.1, forward strand.
TCTGTGCTAGTCCACGCGTCCAAAGCGAAAAAAACAAGCGAAGAACAAACAGATAAGGGATCGGCCATGGATTTCCGGATGACGGATGATCAGTTGGCGCTGCAGGAAGCGGCGCGCAAATTTGCCCGCGAAGAACTGCCCGCGGTCGCTGCGGAGTGTGAGGCGACGGGCGAAGCGCCGTCGCATGACGTCTTGAAGAAGTATGCCGAACTTGGGTTTTTGGGCATGAACATTTCGCAGGATCTGGGCGGCCTGGGCCTGCCCAATCTTGATGCTATGATTGTGCTGGAGGAATTTGCCAAGATTTCTTCTGCTGTCGCTTTCCCGGTCTTTGAGTCCAATGTTGGCCCGGTCCACGCGGTGGCGAATTTCGGCAGCGATGCGCTTAAACAGAAATACATCCCGCGCGTCTGTGCCGGTGATCTGGTCATGGCGGTGTCGATGTCAGAGCCGAGCGCCGGGTCCGCACTGACCGATCTGACCACCCGGGCAGTCGTGCAGGGCGATGAGGTCGTTATCAACGGCACCAAGCGTTGGTGTTCAGGCGCCGGGCATGCCGGCGCCTATGTGGTTTATTGCCGGATGTCGGACGATCCGGGCGCCAAGGGCATTGGCGCCGTCGTTGTCGATAAGGAAACGCCAGGCCTGACCTTCGGCAAACAGGAAGAGCTGATGGGCTTTCGCGGCGTGCCGTCTGCTGACATGTTCTTCGACAATGTCACTGTACCTGCTGAGAACATTCTCGTTCCCGCCGGTGGCTTCAAGAAGCTTATGGAGGCGTTCGATCTGGAGCGCTGCGGCAATGCCACCATGGCGCTGGGCCAGGCGTCCGGCGCGCTGGAAGATGTGACGGAATATGTTCAGGAGCGTGAACAGTTCGGCAAGCCGATCATCGATTTTCAGGCGGTGCAGATCAAACTGGCCGAAATGCGGATGAAGACGGACGCCGCGCGTCTGTTGATCCACCGGGCGCTGGCCAACGCGTCTGACGGCTTGCCAAGTATCGCCGATAGTTCCATCGCCAAGTGCTTCTCCAATGAGATCGCCCGCGAAGTCACGGGCCACGCGGTCCAGATGATGGGCGGCTACGGCTATTCACGTGAATATCCGATGGAACGCCGGATGCGCGACGCCTGGGGCTGGGGCATTGCCGGGGGCGCCATCGATATCCAGAAGGTTAACATCGCCAGTGCCGTGATTGGCCGCCGCTTCAATCAGCGGCGATAGAACTTGAGTTCACCGAACGGCATAAAGGTACCGTCCACGGTACAGCTGGTGGCCTTTTCGGCCCTCGGCCCGTTCTCCATGCATCTGATCATTCCGGCGATCACGCCGATCCAGAACCAGTTCGGCATTACTGCCGGGACAGCGGCGCTGTTGATCAGTGCGACCCTGTGGGGCATTGCGTTTTCAACCCTGTTCTTTGGCGTGCTGGCCGACCGCTATGGCCGCCGGCCCATGCTGATGGTGGGCATGGGATTGTTCGTCATCGGCAGTGTGATGGGTGAGTTTGGTGATAACGCTACCATCGTCATCCTCGGCCGGGTGGTACAGGGCGTCGGCGGGGCGACCGGGATCGTGATTTCGCGTGCCGTTATTCGCGACCTCTACACCCGGGAGAAGGGCACCAGCGTGCTCGCCTATCTGACCATGGCGGTCATGATCGCGCCGATTCTGGCGCCGGCCTTTGCCGGCTTTGTGGTCGAGTCTTTCGGCTGGCGGCGGGTGTTCGATATCGCCGCAATCTCCGGTTTTCTGGTGTTCATCTGGCTGGTGAAGTCCTTCCCTGAGACTCTGAAAGATCATATCCCGCTGCCGAATGTCGGCGCCATGATCAATGCTTATATTGACGTGCTGCGGTCGCGCGTATTCGTGCTCTATTCGCTGGTTGGCACCTTTGTCATGACCGGCTTTTTCAGCATGCTGAGCGGCGCGCCCCATGTCGCGGACCAGGCCTGGGGGATTGGCCGCGACGAGCTGGGCTATTACCTGGGCCTGGGTGGGCTGGGCATGATGATGAGCACCTTCATCACCGCGCGGATCGCCGAACGCACGGACAACAACCAGATGATGCTGGCGGGCCTGGGCTTTATCATGCTGGGCAGCATTGTGATTGTTGTGCTCTTTTCCGCAGGCGTGAACCACCCGCTGTCGCTGTTCGGTCCGGCTGTCATTACCGGATTCGGTGCCGGGTTTGTGCTGCCGACCACGACGACCGGTGCGCTAAGCGTCATTCCCAAAATGGCGGGGACCGCGTCTGGCATGATGACCTTCATGCAGTTTCTGGTCGCTGGCATTGCCGCCCAAGCAATCGGCTATTTCGATCATCACACCGCCTGGTCCGTGATCGGGTTCATGGTGGTCTTTCAAACGTTGGCGGTTGTCACGGCGCTGGTGGCGACAGCGGCGGCGCGGCAACTCAGCGCTGCGGAATAGCCCCCAACAGCCCCTAGCTTGCCAATCGCGGCGCTTGCGTTTATGTCATGCGCGACTGCAGACCGGAGGAAAACATGTCGGAAGAAGGCACCTGGATCAGCATTGCCAAGACCTCGGACGTCGATGCGGGGAAGTGCAACCCCTATGAGCATGAGGGACATAATCTGCTGATCGCGCAGACCAAGAATGGCGACTTCTATGCGGTTGAGAACTTGTGTTCGCATGCGGATGCGACGCTGGAAGGCGGCCGTATTCGCGGCACCCATATTATGTGTCCGCTGCACGGCGCCCGGTTCAGCCTGATCGACGGCAGTTTCGGCCCACCCGCCTGGGCACCGATCAAGACCTATGAGTGCCGTGTCGAGGGCGATGATGTCCAGGTGCTGATCTCCGGCCCGCCGGAGAAGAAAGCCCGCCCCGCCATGGGGATGATTTAGGGCTCTAGAAATAAGCCTCTCCCCAGCGGTCCTTGAAGACCGTCTCGGCCAATGGCTTGCGCCGCACCGGGCCGAAGTTCCCGAGCGGATAGCCGATCGGCAGGATCGCGAACGACCGAACGCCCTTGGGCAACTCAAAAATCGCATCCATTTCTTCAGAATGTACCGTGTGCCGGGTGGTCAGCGTCGCACCCACCCCTAGCGCCCGTGCCGCCAGCAGCATGTTCTGCACCGCCGGATAAATCGACGCGCCATCAAAGGGGCCACCGCCGCCTTTACCGACCCGCAGACAGGCGACAATCCAGTGCGGTGCCTCGTGGAAGTGCTCGGTCAGGTAAAACGCCGCGTCGGTCTGCCGTTGCAGCTTGTCGCGGGCTTCACCCGGCTCCATGGCGTCCATCTGGCTTTGATAGTGCGGGCCAGCGAGCGTGTCCCATGACAGTCTGTAAAGTGCTTGCACCTGGCGCATCACATCCTTGTCCTCGACCACCAGAAAGCCCCAATGCTGCGCATTGCCGCCGGTGGGGGCGCAGTGGCCGGCGGCCAGGATTTTTTCGATCATCTGCTTCGGCACCGGATCGGGCTTCAACCGGCGCATGGCCCGTGTTGTATGAATAATATCGAACAGGTCGGTTTCCATCTGGCTCTCCATGGATGCAGTGCGGGTCGCTCATCAAAACATGCCGGACCGTGTCGCCGGTAGTCCAAAAACGTTCACGCGTGACTTTTACGCGAGACATTGGCGCGGTGGGTTGCTAAACTCCGTTACGGGGACGACCTGAACGGGGAAGAACAATGGTTGATATCGTCACGCATCCACTGGCCATCGACGGCAAGGACCCGCGCAACCTGCGCGGCGATCCGATCGATCCGGAGCGCTATTACACCCGCGATTTCATGGAGAGAGAGTGGGAGCATATGTGGACCAAGGTCTGGCATATCGCTGGCCGTGAGAAACAGCTTCAGGAGCCAGGCGACTACATCACCCACGACTTCATGCACGAGACTGTCTTTATCGTGAAACAGAAGGATGGCTCGCTGAAGGGCTTTTACAATGTCTGCTCCCACCGGGCACAGCGGCTGGTCTGGGGGCTGGAAGGCTCGCAGGAAGAATTCGCCTGTCCGTATCACGGCTGGAAATTCGATCTCGAGGGCACGCTCACCTATGTCGAGGACCCCGATGACTATCCCGGCGGTGACCCGTGCGGCAAAGCCAATCTGATCGAAGTACGGGTCGACACCTGGGGCAGTCTGATCTGGTACACCATGGACGATGAAGCACCGGCGCTGCACGACTATCTGCACCCGATCCCGGAGCTCTACAAGAATCACATGTTCGACCGCACCGTGCGAGCCCGCTGGGTGCGTGTTGAGCTCGACTGCAACTGGAAGTTCTGGTGCGATAATTTCAACGAGTCCTATCACACAAGGACAGCGCATCAGCAGGTGCCGCCGATCATCGATCAGGACCATTTCACCTCACGCTATGAAATGTATCCCATGGGGCACAACCGCATCGTCCAGATGGGGCGTCCCTCACTGCGGGATCGCCTGCCCGAAGGTGCCGAGCAGCCCTTTGATGATTTGCTGCGCACCTGGGATATCGATCCGGATTCCTATCCGGACTTCGAAACCAAGGTGATGCAGGGCTGGCTCGACCTTAAAGAAGCCAAGAAGACCAAGTGGAAGGAAAAAGGCTACCTCCACTATGAAAATCTGAATGACGAGGAACTGACCGAAAGCCCCTTTCAGTTCGTCTTCCCGAATATTGCCTTCGGCCCGTCCGCAGACGGCTTTGGCCTGTTTCGCTGGGAGCCGCACCGCGACGACCCGGAGAAATGCTATTTCGACTATTGGACCATGACCTATCCGGTCGAGGGCCAGGACTCCTATACGCACCGGACCAGCGCAGATCCGCTGGAGACCAAGGAAGCCGAGTTCGAACTGCGCGACTATGACGGCGGCAAAGGCGTGCAGGACCTGAAGGGCGAAGTGGTCTACCAGGACTGGGGATTGATGCCCGGCCAGAAGGACGGCTGGCGGTCACGTGGCTATCAGGAGCCGCTCATGGCCAAACAGGAAAGCCGTGTGCGGCGTTTCCACGAAGTGCTGAACGACTATCTGGCCGGCAACCCGCCAGGGCGCTAGATCATCATCTGTTGAGGCGGAAGCGCATGGCGTCCCAACTCAACAGATAAAGATGATCTAATCTATTGGATACTAGAGCAAATTTACCAGATTAGTCGGAGCCAAGCGTTTCCAACTAGGCTGGTTTTGCTCTAGCCCGGCGCGGCTGGCAGTCGCATCAGGGTCTTGCCGACGTTCTCGCCTTCGTAGAGACGGTGCAGAACGCGCGGGTAGTCACCAACCTCACCGTCAATGATGTGTTCTTTGAGTTTAAGGGAACCGTCTTTTAACCACCCGGCCATCTCCCGGCGTGCAGACTCATACTGGTCGGCATAATCGAAAATGATGAACCCTTCCATCTTGGCGCGCATGGTCGCCAGGGCCAGGTAATTGGACGGACCATAGATCTTGTCGCTGTTGTACTGCGAGGTTGCCCCGCAGACGATGATCCGGGCCCGAAGCGCCAGGCGGCGGATCAGCGTATCCAGCAGGGGTCCGCCGACATTGTCAAAAATCACGTCGATGCGGTTCGGTGTCGCTGCCTTCAGGTCCCGGTAGAGTTCGTGTGACCGGTAGTTAACGGCAGCGTCGAACCCCAGTTCGTCGATCAGGAAACGGCATTTTTCATCGCTTCCGGCGATCCCGACGGCACGGGCGCCCTTGATCCGTGCAATCTGACCGGCCACCATGCCCACCGCACCGCTGGCAGCTGTCACAACCACTGTTTCGCCGGGCTTTGGGTCACCGACATCCAGCAGCCCGAAATAGGCCGTCAGGCCGGTGATTCCCAGTCCGCCCAACCAGCTTGTGTGGGGCGCAACATCCAGGTCACATTTCGTCAGCGCCTCGCCTTTGACAACCCCGTAGGCTTGGGTGCCCATGCTGCCAACCACCAGGTCGCCCGGAGCGAACTCCGGATGCTTTGACGCGACCACTTCGCCTGCAACACCCACATCGATCACTTGACCAATCGCCACCATGGCGCGGTAAGAACTGCCTTCATTCCAGTGGGTTCGTGACGACGGATCGATGGAGAGGTAATGGCTGCGGACCAGCACCTCACCATCAACAGGCTCTGGGACGGGATCGTGAGTCAGCTCGAAGTCTTCAGCTTGTGCTTCACCCTGCGGCCGCCGGGCCAGCCTGAGTTGCGTGTTCGTCTCGCTTACCATGGGATCGTCGCGCCGTCGAAGCCGATGAACTGGCCGGATGTTTCGAGCGACGCATTGTCCATCACCTTTTTCAGCCCTGCGATGCTGTCTTCCGGCTGTACCGGCGCGGTTTCGCCGCCCATGCCGGTTTCCACCCAGCCGGGGTGCAGCGGCATGACGGTGACGCCCTGATCGCGCAAATCCTTGGCCATCGAGGCCATCAGGAAGTTGACGGCGGCCTTTGAAGAGCCATAGGCGTAGTGCATGCCCTCGCAATCGGCGATGGAGCCGATGGTGCTGGAAATCGTGAATATCTTCTTCTGGTCGGACGCCAGGATGTTCTCGAACAGCGCCTCCGACATCTTCAACGGTGCCATGGTGTTAATGGCCAGCACAAAAGACCAGCTCTCGTAATCCATCTTGCCGAAGGACTGGACCTCGATCCCATTATCGGGGAAATCGACATGGCCATAGGTGCCGGCATTATTCAGCAGGATGTCGATAGGCTGACCTTTCAGTTCGTTGGCCAGAGCCTCGATGGACGCGTGGTCGCCGATGGAGACTTTGTGCAGGGTGATCAGACCGGAGGATGCGCCTGCCAGCGCGTTTAACTCATCAGCGCTATCAGGGTCGCGGCAGGTGGCCAAAACCCGCCAGCCGTCGGCTGCATATTGCTTTGCGAATTCGAGGCCGAGCCCCCGGTTGGCGCCTGTGATCAAAATGCTTGGCATACATCTCTCCTGTTTTGATGCGATTCAGGTGCTTAAACCTTGCTCGCCTTAGCGTGTTGTTTTCCCTTAAGCTCACTCTAAGCCGTTGTATTGGTGAGAACCAGAGGCGAGGGGAGATGGCAAAGGCACAGAACAAGACGCAGCCGACCGACATGGCGCCGGACGACTTCATCGCGGCGGTGGAGCCCGAGCGGCGCAGGCAAGACGGCTTCGCGCTGCTGGACTTTTTCAACAGGGTGACCGGCTTGGAGCCGAAAATGTGGGGTCCGTCGATCATCGGTTACGGGCGGTATCACTACAAATATGAAAGCGGCCGCGAGGGCGATTTTTTGATGACCGGCTTCAGCCCGCGCAAGACGGCGCTGACCGTCTACATCTTGCCGGGTTATCAGGATATGGCAGACAAGCTGGCGCGCCTGGGAAAACACAAAATAGGAAAAAGCTGTTTGTACATCAATCAGTTGGAAGATATTGACATGATGGTTCTCGAAGAGATTGTCAAAGACGGGCTCGCCTATATGCGGGCCAACTATGAAACCTTTGACGCGTAGAGGCCGAGCTATGAACCAGCTTTCCGATTATCACCCGTTCGACCGCGAGGTCGTCGAATGCCCGTTCGACTTCAACCGGCTGATGCGGCGACAGGCGCCGGTCTATCTGGATCCCAACACCGGGTTCTATCTGGTCAGCCGCTACGATCTTGTGCAACGGATTCTGAAAGATCCGGGACGCTTTTCCAGCAAGTTCAGCGCCGCGCTGCGCCCGTGGGACAGCTTTCCCGAAAAGGCACGCGAGATCATGGGACAGGGATGGCCGGCAACGGAAATCCTGCTGACCACCGATCCACCCGACCACGCGCGCAGCCGGGCGCTGGTGTCGAAGGCGTTCTCGTTGAAGCGGGTGCAGGGCATGCAGCCCTTCATGGAGGAAACCGTCGACAGGCTGCTCGACCGGTTGATCTCTCAGGGACATATGGAGTTTCGCGAGGACTTCGCGCTTGTCCTGCCGCTGATGATCACGGCGCAGCAATTCCGGGTGGCTGATGATGAGGTCGACCAGATCAAGCACTGGTCCGATATCTTTGCCGCGCAGCTGGGGCAGGAGCCAAAATCCGAGGATGAGATCGTCAATGAAGCGCGCGAGATGGTGGCGTTCCAGAAATATTTCGCCGCCAAGCTGGACGAGGTGCGCGCCGACCCGGGCGACGAGATCATCAGTGTGATCGGGCAGGCGATGGACGATCCCGATGACCCGCTCTCCATGGCCGATGCTCTGGAAATCATCAATCAGGCCTTTGTCGCCGGGCATGAAACCACCACCAGCGCGATGACGGCGGGGATGCAGCTGCTGATCGAGCACCCGGAGCAGCTGAAGCTGCTGCAGGATGATCCGTCGCTGATCCCCAATTTCTGCGAGGAAGTGCTGCGCATCGAAAGCCCCACCAACAATATGTGGCGGATCGCGCGTGAGGATGTGGAGCTGGAGGGGGTAACGATCCCGGAGGGCGCCGTGATGCTGCTGCGATTCGGGTCCGCCAACCGGGATGAGGCCAAGTTTGGGGCTGAGTCAGAAAAACTCGATGTTTGCCGCAAGGATGCGCGCGAGCATCTGGCCTTTGGCGCCGGGCCGCATTTCTGTATCGGCGCGCTGGTCGCCCGGCAGGAAATGCGCAAGGCTTTTGAGCGGTTGCTGGCGCGGGCGACGAATTTCCGCCTGGCGCCGGGGCACAAGGCGCCTGAACACATGTACAGCGTGCTGCTGCGCGGCCTGCAGGAGCTGCACATCGAGTTTGATCCTGTTTAGGCCAAGGCCTGGGACAAAATCGTTGCAATTGCTTGAAACCCGGCCCGGCCCGGCTATAGTTCCCGCCGGTTTGGGAGAGTAAGAGAAAGTTCCTTTATGGATCTCGATTTCACGGGCGATGACCTCGCCTTTCAACAGGAAGTCCGCGATTTTCTGGATGAAAATCTGACACCGGATATCAAAGAGGCGACAGCGCTGACCACCACGGTGTTCGTGGAAAAGGATGTTGCGCTGAAATGGCAGGCCAAGCTGCATAAGCGTGGGTGGCTGGCATGGTTTTGGCCTGAGGAGTATGGCGGGCCGGGCTGGAACTCGACCCAACGCTACATTTTTCAGACCGAATGCGCCCTGGCTGGCGCGCCGGGGATCATTCCCATGGGCGTGCGTTATGTCGGGCCGGTGATTTTCACCTTCGGCACCCAGGAGCAGAAAGACTTCTTCCTGCCGAAAATCCTCAATGGCGAGCACTATTGGTGCCAGGGCTATTCCGAGCCCGGCGCGGGCTCCGATCTTGCCGCGTTGAAATGCAAGGCCGAGCGCGATGGCGACGAATATGTCGTCAATGGCACCAAGATCTGGACCACCCACGCACAGCATGCAGACTGGATTTTCTGTCTGGTGCGCACGGATAATACCGGCAAGAAACAGCAGGGAATCTCGTTCCTGCTGATCGACATGAACACGCCGGGTATCAAGGTCGATCCGATCATCACCATGGGCCTCGATCACGAGGTCAATCAGGTGTTTTTCGATGATGTGCGGGTGCCGGTCTCCAACTTGGTTGGTGAAGAAAACCGGGGCTGGGAATACGCCAAGTTCCTGCTGGAATTCGAACGGGGCGGCGCGGCGTCCGGCGGGCTGAAAGCCGGCCTGAAAAAGCTGAAGCGGATTGCCAGTGCCCAGACCGACGGCGAAAAGCCGTTGATCAAAGACCCGGCCTTCGCCTCGGAAATCGCGCAGTGCGAGATTGGTGTCATGGGACTGGAAAACACCGAACTGCGGATCATGAGCCAGCTATCAGCAGGCCAGCCGCCGGGACCTGAATCCTCGGTGCTGAACACCGTGGCGACGTCGATCAGCCAGCGCATGAGTGAGCTGTGCGTCGAGGCGCTGGACTATTACGCCACACCGTTCAAACACGTCCGGCCGCTATACGGGAGCAATGAGTATTTCCCGGGCCCCGATTATGCACCGCCGGTGATCGGCACCTATCTGAACCGGCGCGCCCAGTCGATCTTCGGCGGCTCGAACGAAATCCAGCGGGATATCGTCGCCAAGATGGTGCTGCGGCTTTAGTTACTCTTGTGGGGCCGTCCCCCTCACCCTACTTTCGCTATGCGCTCGCATGCGATCGCTAAGCTTCAGTATCCCTCTCCCCTGAGGGGAGAGGGCTGCACAGGCTTGGCGAGCGGCGCGAGCCTAGCCGTAGCCGGATGAGGGGTGTCATGCCTACCAACGACTATTCCGAAACCGCCAGCCAATATGGCGAGGCGGAATTCGTCGGCGTCATCTATCTGGCGTTCCGCGATGTGCCGATGCTGATCGAGCGCTACGCGACCGGCACGCGTGCGTTGGACTACGGCTGCGGCGCGGGCCGGGCTACCCGGCTTTTGAAGCGCAACGGGTTGGATGTGGTCGGTGTCGATATTTCACCGTCCATGCTGGAGGTGGCACGCGCCGAAGACCCGGACGGCGCATACCACCTGATCGAAAACGGAGAGATACCGTTTGAAGACGATAGCTTCGATCTTGCTTTTTCGTCTTTCGTTTTCTTTGAAATTCCCACCATTGAGGAAATGACCAAGGCGGCTGCCGGCATCAGGCGTGCGCTGAAGCCCGGCGGGCACTTCATCCTGCTGATCGGGTCGGAACATCTTTACGACCATGAATGGACGACGGTGAAGGTCGATTATCCGGAAAACAAACAGAAACAATCCGGCTCACCGGTCCGGGTTTTCCTAGCCGATGTGAAACTGGAACTGACCGACTACTACTGGACCGATGCAGACTACCGAAAGGTCCTGACCGACGCCGGGTTTTCGACCATCGACCTGCACCAGCCGCTCGGTCGCCCCGATGACGGCATCGAGTGGATTTCAGAGGACAAGGTCCCGCCGTTCAGCATTTATGTGGCGGGGAAGTAGGGCCTTTTCCGAAGCAACAAAAAAGCCGTTCGCCCTGAGCTTGTCGAAGGGTTGTTCGAACGGCTTTTTGTTCCATTCGTACTTCGACAGGCTCAGCACGAACGGAACTTTTGCTACTTCTCCCCGCTCAGATACCGGTCCAGTTCGGTGTGAAAATGCCGCAGTCGCTGTTCCTGCTCTGAGAATCGCATGCCCTTGAAGCCGCGGGAGTGCAGGCCGGTCTGAACGATGGGGACGAGTTGCGAATCCTGCTCCAGCACGAAACCAAGGCCGGGTTCGCCACGCTTGATGTGGTTGCGCTCTGGCCGGGTGCGGCCTGAACAGTCGGTGCCGTCTTCCACGCCCATATAGACCGGTGGTTTAACGTCCTCTTCCGGATGCAGCATCACCTGCACGTCATAGACAAACCCCTCCGGGTCGCGCGGATCGGGCCGGAACCGCTGCAACAGAAAGCCTTCCGGGTGAATGTTGAGTGTGACATTCGGGAAGATGAAATAGGCCCAGTCGTCGGTGGCCTGGTTCTCCACCAGCCCGTCGAACCATTTGCCGTCCTTGGCATAGGCTTTCACCTTGAAGTCCTGGATCGCCTTGCGCACTTCGGCGGCGGTGCCTTCGAAGCCGTCTGGGTCCATGCCCGCGTCTTCCAGCATCATTTTCAGTCCGTCATTGACCGACTGCTGGTCTTCTTCGCGCGGGCTGACGGTGCCGAACTCCATCAGCATGCGGCTCATGCCGTTCTCGAACAGGTCCCATTGCTGGTAGTAGTCGTCATAAAAGCCCAGGATTTCGGGGTGAACCGAATGCACGTGATAGCTTTCAAGGAACGCATCGAGAGCCGTCTTCCAGTTCGCCGGCCACCAGGTCTGGGTGTCTTTAACGATCACCATGTCTTCGAAATGGAACGGTGCGAGCTGGTCGGGCAGGGGGCCCAGGAAATCCATCAGGCTCTGGGCCGGTTCGTCGGCCATATTGATGAACACGAATCCGCCCCACAGCGCGCAGTGCACCGGCGCAAGGCCCGGCTCGTCGCAGACCACTTCATCGCGGAACGTCTCACGGTCCTGAATTTTTCTCAGGCTGCCGTCGATATTCCACGACCACGAATGGAACATGCAGGTGAAGTTCTCCGCATGGCCGAATTCGCTCATCACCAGACGGTTGCCGCGGTGGTGACAGACATTGTAATAGGCTTTGATGTCTTCTGGCCCGTCGCCGTCGCGGACGATCACAATGCTCTGTGTGCCGACGTCGAAGGTGAAGTAGTCGCCTTTTGTGGCCACGTCCGAGGCGCGGCCCGCAATCAGCCAGGTGCGGGTCCAAAGCCGGTCCCATTCGGCCTGGGCAAACGCGGGGTCATAGTATCGGGCGGGGTCAATAAAGCTGGTGCCGTTGTCAACATAGGGGAATTTGCGTTCCGGTGCGCCGCCGTCCGCATCGGGGTTGATGTGCCAGCCTTGTTCGTGGTCGTAGCGCCGTTCGTCGAAATTCTCGAACTTCATTGGTACAGCCTCTCCCCTTGCTGTCATTTCCGCGAATAGGCTTATAGCAACTTTCGATTTGGCCGTCATTGCGAGCGTAGCGAAGCAATCCAGAATGGGCGCCGGTTTCAACGTTGGTCCGGGTTCCCGCTTGCGCGGGAATGACGACAAAATTACTCCGGCAAAGGCGCCAACCCACCCGCATTGTTTTCCCAGTTCCGGCCGTCAAACGGCTCGATGGTGATGTGGTCAAATCCGCTCTGGTCGAGACAACGCAGATTGACCGAATAGCCGTCCGGGTGCGAGCGGGGGACATAGAATGCCTTCACCCCGCAATGCTTGCAGAACAGGTGTTTTGCGGTGCCCGTGCCGAAGGAATAGAGGGTCAGCGCCTCTTCACCCTGCACCAGCCGGAAATCCTCTTTCGGGACGATCAGGTGCAAAAAGCCGACTTTGGCGCACATCGAGCAATTGCACTCCAGCACGGTGATCTCGGCGGGTGCGCGCACCTCGATCCGCACCGCCCCGCAATGGCAGCCGCCTCTGTGCCAGATAGTGGATTGAACGCTCATTGGCGCACTATAGCGCCATCTCCAGCATCACCATATCGGTGACGGCGATGCCGTTCTCTTCCATCGGTTCATAGGGATGGCGGGTGAAGAAGCCGCGGTCGATGCCAATGATGCGGAACCCGGCTTTCTGATAGAGCGCGAGCTGATCGAAGCTGGAATTGCCGGTGCCGATGCGCAGGGTTTTCGCGCCCTTGGCACGGGCTGTCTGGATCGCAAAGGCGAGCAGTTTCTTGCCGAAACCCTGGCCCTGGTAGCCCTCAGCGACAGCGATGTTCTTGATTTCCCAGGCCGTGCCGCCCAGCGGATAGAGCACGATCACGCCAATGATTTTCCTATCCCAATTCAGGACATAGGTCTCACCCTTGGCAAGATAGCGCTCGACAAGTTCGCGTGACGGATCGGCGTCAAGCAGCAAAGGCCATGGCGGTTCTTCGCCATCGCGCAAAAGCAATATTTCCGATTGGTCTGTCATCTGAAGAGATTGTCACCCCCGCGAAAGCGGGGGTCCAGACAATCGATTGAGCAGTTCAAACGTCGGTCTGGATTCCCGCTTTCGCGGGAATGACGGCTTCGGCTTAGGAGCCAGTGATGTATAAACTGACCCTATGACAGCCGATCTCACCAAACTCGCGGCGGACTTCCGCAAAATCCTGCCCGCCGAAGCGATCATCACCGATGCGGTGCGGCGCAAGGTCTATGAATCCGATGCGCTGACCATGGCGAGTGAGATGCCGGCTATCGTTGTGCTGCCGGACTCGGTCGCGCAGGTTGCGGCCATCCTGAAGCTTTGTGCGGCGGCTGAGGTGCCGGTGGTGCCACGCGGCGCAGGCACGGGCCTCTCGGGCGGCGCGGTTGCGGTGCCGGGCGGCGTGCTGCTCGGCATGGCCAAGTTCAACCAGATTACCGAGATCGACTATGACAATCGCTGCGTCGTGGCGCAGCCCGGCGTGACCAATCTGGCGATCACCCAGGCTGTGGAAGACCGGGGGTTCTATTACGCGCCGGATCCGTCGAGCCAGATCGGTGCAGCATCGGCGGCAATGTGGCTCAGAATTCCGGCGGCGTGCATTGCCTGAAATATGGGCTCACCACCAATAATCTGCTGGGGGTCGAGATCGTCACCATGGACGGCGAGGTGATGCGGCTTGGTGGAAAGCATCTGGATGCGGGCGGCTATGACCTGCTGGGCATTCTGACCGGCTCGGAAGGGCTGCTGGGCGTGATCACCGAGGTCACGGTGCGGATTTTGCGCAGCCCGGAAACGGCCCGTGCGCTGCTCTTGAGCTTCGATGATCTGGAACCGGCGGGGAACTGCGTGGCGGGTATTATCGGCGCGGGGATTATTCCGGCCGGCCTGGAGCTGATGGACGATATGACCACACAGGCCGTGGAAGCCTATTGCAAGCCCGGCTATCCGGTCGATGCCGAGGCCATCCTGATCTGCGAGCTGGACGGCCCGGCGGCTGAGGTGGATCACCTGATCGAGCAAGTCAGCACCATTGCCCGCGACTCCGGCGCGATCGGCATTCGCGCCTCCCAGTCCGAAGAGGAGCGCCTGCGCTTCTGGCAGGGGCGCAAGGCTGCATTCCCGGCGCTGGCCCGGCTGAAACCTGATTATTACGTGCTTGATGGCACCATCCCACGCAAGGAACTGGCCAATGTGCTGGGCCAGATCAGCGCGATGGCGCGGCAATATGGCCTGACGGTCGCCAATGTGTTCCATGCCGGCGACGGCAATTTGCATCCGCTGATCATGTATGACGCCAATGTCGAGGGCGAGATGGACAAGGCTGAGGCCATGGGCAAGGACATCCTCAAGCTCTGTGTCGCTGTCGGCGGCGTGCTGACCGGCGAACATGGGGTCGGCACGGAAAAGCGCGCGTTGATGGACGAGATGTTCTCTGAAGACGATTTGAACCAGCAGTTGCGGTTGAAATGTGCGTTTGATCCCGGCCAGCACCTTAACCCGGGCAAGGTCTTCCCCCGGCTGCACCGCTGCGCCGAACTGGGCGCCATGCATGTCCACAAGGGCGAAATGCCGTTCCCCGATTTGGAGCGTTTCTAGGGGAAACGAGGGCTTCAATCCTTTGCCGCCAAATGACACACTAAGCGCCTGGATTCAGCAGGGGAGAACTCATGACCATCGAAGAACTGCTTGAGATCGAAGAGATCAAGAAGCTGCGCAGCCTCTATTCGCACTATTATGACGGCGCGGAGGTCGACAAGCTTGCCAACCTGTTCACGCAGGACGCGATCTGCGAGTTTGGTGAGAATTATGGTGGCAACTGGGTCGGCAAGGAGCGGATTCACGAAAATTATACCAAATGGATCGCCAGCGAAGGCATTCCGCATGAGGTGATGCACGCCGTCACCAACCCGAACATCACGCTCATCGACGAAACACACGCGCATGGCCGTTGGTATCTCCTCGACTTGCGGACAAAGGTCGGCGTGGAAAATCCGCTGATCCTGTTTGGCATTTATGACGACGATTACCGCAAGGTTTTTGGCCAGTGGAAAATCTCCCGCACGCGGATCGATTTCCTGTGGCCTAATCGCGATGTGAAGGCCGACCAGCAGGAAGCGGCGGAGTAAAGCAGAAAAGCCGTTCGTGCTGAGCCTGTCGAAGTACGAGCGGCCCAATCCCGTTCGATGAAACCCTTCGACAGGCTCAGGGCGAACGGGATTGGTAGCCGTGGCTTGTAAGGCGAGCCAAAACCGCGTCATATGCGGCCATGGCTGAAACCTTCAAACCCGCTGACGAACAGCAGCTGAATGAGTTGATCGCCTGGGCCGTTGCCGAGGAGATCCCACTCGAGATCATGGGATCGGGCAGCAAACGTGGTCTCGGCCGTCCGGTGGAGGCTGGTCATGTTGTCGATCTGTCAGGCCTGAGCGGAATCGTCGAGTACGAGCCTTCTGAACTTCTGGTCGTGACCGGGCCGGGGACATCGCTTGTGGAAGTTCAACACCTGCTTGCCGAGCATAATCAGATGTTGGCATTCGAGCCGCCGAATTGGGGTTGGCTGCTACACGGTGAGAGCCATCCCGGCACCATTGGGGGCGCCATTGCGGTCGCCAGTGCCGGACCACGACGGATGAAAGCAGGCGGTGCTCGTGATCATCTGCTGGGCGCGCGGTCGATCAGCGGGCGGGGTGAGCTGTTCATTTCAGGCAGCCGGGTTGTGAAGAATGTCACCGGCTACGACCTGCCAAAATTGCTGACCGGGTCCTACGGGACGCTGGCGGCATTTAGCGAACTCAACATCAAAACGCTGCCCGCACCGGAAAAGACCTACACTTTGTTGATTTATGGTCTTGGTGAGGCAGAAGCGGTTGCGGCGATGCGCGATGCCGCAGGCAGCCCCTATGAGGTATCCGGCGTTTCATATCTTCCGGCGCCTGCCGCTTGTGCTTCGAGCGTCGACTGTGTTTCGGTGCCCGGAAAATCCGTCGCCGCCATCCGCTTCGAAGGTCCCAAAGTTTCGGTCGAACATCGGCTTTCCAGCCTGCGCGAAGAACTGGGCGGTGAGAGCGAAGAACTCCACAGCATGAACTCGAAAAAATTCTGGGCGGAAGTGCGAGACGTGCGGTTATTGCCCGCCGATTTGCCGATAGTCTGGCGTGTCTCATGCCCACCGACATCAATGCAGCTCGTCTTGGCCGCAGCCGAACCGATCGCGTGGTTTGCGGACTGGGCCGGTGGGTTGCTCTGGCTTGGATATGAAACGGTCACCGACGGCATTGATACGAAGATTCGAAATGCCCTCAATGAAGGTGGCCATGCAACCCTGATCAAAGCGCCAGAGGCCATGCGGCGCGCGATCCCCGTGTTCCAGCCGGAACCGGCGCCGCTCGCAAGACTCTCTGCCCGCGTGAAGAACAGCTTCGACCCCAAAGGCATCCTCAATCCCGGGCGCATGGTAGAAGGCGTCTGATGAAGACCGACTTCAGCATTACGCAACTGGCGGACCCGGCCATTCAGGAAGCCGAACGGGTGTTTCGGGCCTGCGTGCATTGCGGATTCTGCCTGTCTTCCTGCCCAACCTATACGCTGTTGGGCGACGAGCTCGACAGCCCGCGCGGGCGCATCTACCTGATCAAGGACATGCTGGAGAACGACCGGCCTGCTACCGAAGAGGTGGTGCCGCATATCGACAAGTGCCTGTCGTGCCTGGCGTGCCAGACGATCTGCCCGTCCAACGTTAACTATATGCATCTGATCGACCATGCCCGGGTGCATGTTGAGCAGACCTATAAGAGGCCGTTTGCCGATCGGACAATCCGCAGCCTGTTGGGATGGCTTATGCCGCGGCCTGGCCTGTTCCGTTGGGCGTTGATGGGGGCCAAACTGGCGCGACCCTTCAAAGGCCTGATGCCGGGCCGGCTGAAACAGATGGTGGCGCTTGCGCCCGAAGGCCTGTTGACCAAGCCGGGTATAGCGAACCAGACCTATCCAGCGGAGGGTGAGCAGAAACGCCGCGTGGCTCTGCTGCCCGGCTGCGTCCAGCAGGTGATCGGTGCGGAGATCAACGACGCGACCATCCGGCTGCTGACCCGTCTGGGCTGTGAGGTCGTGGTGCTGAACGAGGCCTATTGCTGTGGCTCGATCACCCATCACATGGGGCAGGAAGAACCCACGCGGGCGCGCATGCGCGCCAATATTGATGCCTGGAGCGTTGAGATCGACAAGGGCCTTGATGCCATCGTGATCAACGCATCCGGCTGTGGCACGACAATGAAAGACTACGGCTTCATGTTCGCCGAAGAGCCTGACTATGCGGCACGGGCCGCGACGATTTCAACGCTCTCCAAGGATATCTCCGAGATTGTCGGTGACCTGGAGCCGGGGGAACCGAGGAATTTGCGGGTGACCTATCATTCCGCCTGTTCGCTGCGGAACGGGCAGGGGATTGAGGCCACGCCCATGGCGCTTTTGCGCCGGGCCGGGTTCGAGGTGTCCGAGCCGAAGGAAACACATATGTGTTGTGGCTCCGCCGGGACGTACAACATGCTGCAGTCAGAGATCGCAGGCGAGCTGCTCGACCGCAAGATCGCCAATATCGACCGTACCGGCCCGCAGGTGATCGCGACCGGCAATATCGGCTGCATCACCCAGTTGCGCAGCGGTACTGACGTGCCGGTGATCCATACGGTCGAACTGCTCGATTGGGCGACCGGCGGCCCGAAGCCGGCTGCGTTAGGCTAGGGTCAAAACCCAATCAGCCTATTGATTTGCGGGGATAATCATGATTCTTTTCCTAAAGTTGTTGGGAGAGAAGCATGAGCAGGCTGTTTTGGCTGAACGATGAGCAATGGGCCGCGATTGAACCATTGATGCCGCAGAACCAACCCGGCGCACGGCGTGTTGATGATCGGCGGGTCATTTCGGGCATCATTCACGTGCTTAAGACAGGCTGTCGTTGGGTGGATTGCCCGCAAGAATACGGGCCGCACACGACTGTCTACAACCGGTTTAATCGTTGGTCTCGCAAGCGTTTTTGGGTGCACTTGCTGGAGGCTTTGGCATCAGCCGGTGCTGTTACAAAGAGCACATCGATTGACAGCACTTATGTGAAAGCGCAGCGCTCTGCCTTCGGCGGAAAAGGGGGGCGAAAGCGCAAGGTATCGGGCCGTCTCGCGGCAGGCAGACCAGTAAGCTCCATATCCTGACGGATGTTATTGGTCGTCCTTTTGCACTGCGGCTCACGCCAGGCAACGTCAGCGATGTTCGCGCCGCCGAGTTATTGCTGGAAGAGTTGCGGCAAGCGCGCCATGTTATCGCGGACAAAGGCTATGATGCGGATGCTTTTCGTAAGGCACTGCGCGCTCAAGGGGCAAAGCCGGTCATTCCTGGACGATGCAATCGCAACCGAGACGTTCGATATGACAAAACGCGTTATCGTGAACGCCGCTTGGTTGAGAATGCCTTTTGCCGTCTCAAGGACTTCAGGCGCATTGCAACACGCTACGACAAACTGGGCCGGAATTTCCTCTCGGCAGCAGCACTCGCAATCTTGGTGGGCTTCTGGCTATAGTCGAACAACTAGAATGGCCATGGGCTCGACGTGCGCGGAATGAGTGTGAACGTAGATCAGACCAAGCCGACGTCTATGCGTTGGACCAGACGGGCAGATAGAGAGAAGCAGGCCAGAAACCTGCGGATCAAAAAAGCAAAGTTTGTCTGGTTCCTTATTGCAACCACACTCATCGCGGTTTTCCTTGGCGCTGCCTGGTACATGTCACCCTTCGCCCTTGGCTTTCAAGAGTGGCCGCAAGAGCCCTTAAAGCGACAGTTTGCGTTCGGGTTATATCGGGTTTCGTTCTTTATCGGGTTGCCCGTGCTACTGATCGGACAAATTGCATCCGTCATCCAGGCAATGAGAGGCAAATACAAATTCGCCTACGCCATCCCCATAGTAACTATCAGCGTTTTCACAGCGTGCGTCGCAGTCGTACTCAGCTTGATTGAGTCTGGAGCCTAGTGTTGCACAATGTCGCAGCTGCCCCCATCGTCATCCCCGCGGAGGCGGGATCCAGGCCAGCGGTGGAGCAGTTCAAACGTGTATCTGGAGTCCCGCTTTCGCGGGAATGACGCAGTGGTATGGATGAGGACCAATGAGCACTGACGGGCGCTATAAACTGATCGGATCCTTGTCATCGCCGTTTTCGGTGAAGATGCGCGCGATCATGCGCTACCGGCGGCTGCCGCATGACTGGATCTTGAATGCGGGCGAATGGCAGGAGCGCACCAAGCACGTCCGCCCGCCGATCATTCCGAAGCTGAACTTCCCCGAGGACGACTACGATATCTGGCACGTGGATTCCAGCCCGCTGGCCTACGCGCTGGAGGAACGCCATACCGAACGCTCGATCATCCCGGACGACCCGGCGCACGCGTTCCTGAGTCATTTGCTGGAGGATTTCGGCGACGAGTGGGGCACCAAGATGATGTTCTATTATCGCTGGGTCGATCAGGATAAGGGCGGCGATACGGACTATACGTCGCACCTGATGCTCTATCCGGGTGTGGGCCCGGCCAGCGACGAGTCCCTGCGCGAGACCGCGCACGGCTTCCGCGACTGGCAGGTGCCGCTTTGGCCCCGCGCCGGGATCGAGCCGCAGAACCTGCCGCTGATCGAGGAGATGTTCTGGCGGATCGTCTCGGCCTGGGACAAGGTGCTGACCGAGCAGAACTTTCTGTTCGGCTCGCGGCCTTCGCTGGGCGACTTTGGCTTCTACGGCCAGCTCTACCAGTGCTTCTGGAATCTGGCGTCGTTCGGAATCATGCGGCAGCACTCCAAGCGCCTGGTGCCCTGGCTCACCATTATTGACGATGCCTCGGGCGTTGATGGCGAGTGGCTCGACCCGGATGCGCCGTTGGGGCAGGGCGTCAAAGACCTGCTCTGGCTCGCGGGTCAGGTCTATCTGCCCTATCTCAACGCCACCGCCAACGCCATCGAGGCGGGCGAAGACCGTATGCATATGGAAGTGTTGGACGGCATGGTCCATGAGCAGACACCGCAGGGCTACCACGCCAAGTGCCTGAAGATCATGCGCGACAAGCTGGCGGCGATGGCACCTGCTGATCAGGAGCGGGTCGAAGGACTTCTTGAAGGCACAGGCGCCTGGGACATTCTCAGCCCATGAAACCGACTTTTGAAACCGAGCGCTTGCGCATTCGTCCGCCCCGCCCTCATTGACATCTCGGGTTAAGGGGACGGTATACTTAATTCAGTTGTTTTGCCTTCATTCCACGCAAATGCCTAAAGACCGAATTAAGTATACCGTCCCCTTAACCCCTTAAGGGCTCGCAACGACGGTATATCAATTTTCTAAGTCGTCGCAGGCGCGGACGTACCTCCCTTGGCCGATGTTATGCCGAAGATCAGGCTGCCGGCCACCATCGCGGCGAAGAAGATGTAGAAATCGGTGAGGCCGAAGGCGAGGGCGGTGATGCTCGGTCCCGGGCAGATGCCGGACAGGCCCCAGCCAACGCCGAATAGCGCCGCGCCGCCAATCAGTTTGGGGTCGATGTCGCGCCGTGTCGGTACCTGAAATGACTGCGCGAAGAGGGGCTGTGCCGACCGCTGGGTCAGGGGGAAACCGATCCCGAACGTGATCAGCGCGCCGACCATGACAAAGGCCAGGCTCGGGTCCCACTGGCCGGTAAAGTCGACGAAGCGGATGATCTTTTCCGGGTTGGTCATGCCGGAAATGGTCAGGCCGATGCCGAAGATCAGGCCGCAGGCCCAGGCGGCGATGGTGGTTTTCATGGCTCAGGCTCCCATCACATGTTGAGTGACAAAGACAGTGATCGCGGCGACGCCGATATAGATTACGGTCGATACGATCCCGCGCGGCGACAGACGGCCGATACCGCAGACGCCGTGGCCGCTGGTGCAGCCGCTGCCCAGCCGCGTGCCATAGCCGACCAGCAATCCGCCGGCGATCAGCATCAGGGTCGACGCTTCGGAGGTGATGGGCGGCAGCCCGCCTGTGGCCAGCACATAGGCGCCACCGCCACAGACCAGCCCGATCACAAAGGCAAGCCGCCAGCGGGCGTCGTTGCCGGGGGGTAGTAACCCGCCCAGAATACCGCTGATTCCGGCGATGCGGCCGTTCAGTCCCATCAATAAAGTGGCGGCCAGGCCGATCAGCACGCCGCCGATCAGCGCAGGCAGGGGGGTGAAATTGACGATTTCCATATTGGCCTCTCGTTCCTAGATGTCGGGGTACCAGGCGTCTGCCTTGAGTTCCGTACGCAGTTTTTTCACGGCGTCATGGGTGGAAGAGAAAATCTCGCCAGGGGCGAGTTCTTCGACAAAGGTGCTGCGCGTCAGCCGGTCTTTGACCGGTCCTTTGACCTCAGCAAGGTGCAGGGTGACGCCCGCATGTTTGAGGTTCTCGCGCAGGTCTGCGAGGGTCTCCAGCGCGCTGGCATCGATGAGGTTCACGGCACTGCAGATCAGCACGACGGCGCTGACATCCGGGTTCTCGGCGACCTCTTTGATGAGGTGATCTTCCAGATAGCCTGCATTGGCGAAATAGAGGTTTTCGTCGATCCGGAACAGCAGAATTTCCGGATCAATGCGGACCTTGTGGCGCTTTACGTTACGGTACTGTTCGCTGTGGCCGACCTGGCCGACAATGGCAAAGTGGGGCCGGCTGGTGCGCCAGAGATAAAGCGCCAGCGACAGGCCGATCCCGGTCAGGATGCCGGCTTCGATACCACCCAGCAGCACGACAATAATGGTCATCCATTGGGCAAGCCCGTCGGCCTTGTTGTACTTCCAGGCGCGCAGCGGGCTCTTGAAGTCGACCAGCGTCGAGACCGCGACAAGAATGATCGCCGCCAGCACCGTGCGCGGCAGGAAATGGAACATCGGTGCAAACAGCACGACGGAGGCCGCGACCAGCGCTGCCGTTAGAATAGATGCCAGCGGTGTGTTGGCTCCGGCGGAGAAGTTCACCATGCTGCGGGAAAAGCCGCCGGTCACTGGATAACCGCCGGTAAAAGCCGCGCCGATGTTCGCGGCACCCAAACCTACAAGCTCCTGATCCGCGTCGATTTTCTGGCGCCTCTTGCTGGCCAGGGCCTTGGCGACGGAAACGCTCTCCAGATAGCCGACAAAGGCGATCAGGGCCGCTGATGGCAGCAGCGTGATCCACAGACCCCAGTCCAGTGAAGGCGCCGATAACTCCGGCAGCCCGGCAGGAATGGAGCCCACGATGGCAAGCCCGGCGCTCTCGTTCAGGGCGAGTTCTGCGGTAATCAGTGCGCCGCCTGCCACAACGACCAGGGGTCCGGAGCGGGTGGTCAACTGGATGGCGAAGGTCTGTAATTTGGTCTTGGCAAGCCACTTGCCCAGATGGTCGCGCATGAAAACAATCAGGAGGATGCTGGACACACCGATGCCGAAAGCCCAGCCATTGGTGTCCCCGAGGTTCTGGGCGAGATTGGTGAGCGTTTCCACCACCGAACCGCGCGGCATGTCGAGGCCAAACAGGTGCTTGATCTGGCTTAGCCCGATGACGATGGCGGCGGCGCTGGTGAAACCCGAGATCACCGGATGGCTCAAGAAATTGGTCAGGAAGCCGGCGCGGGCGATGCCCAGGATGACCAGCACCAGACCGTTTAGAAGCGCCAGCACCAGGGCGGCCGCGACATATTCGGGGCTGCCGGCAGGCGCGATGGTGGCCAGCGTTGTGGCGGTCATCAGTGAGACGATGGCAACGGGCCCGACGGCGAGCGCGCGGCTCGAGCCGAAGATGCCGTAAAGGATCAGTGGTGCGATGCTGGCGTATAGGCCGATATGCGGCGGCAGGCCGGCCAGCATCGCATAGGCCATGCTTTGCGGGACAAGCATGATCGCCGTGATCAGCCCGGCCATCATGTCACCGGGCAGATCATCCGCTGAATAGGCACGACCCCAGGCCAGCACCGGAAACAGCCGTGTAACCAGGCCGTTCATTTGCAGAACACCGAATAGAGCACTTCGATCACCGGCAGCACGTCCTCACGCTCCAACGAATAGAAAATGGCGGTGCCGTCGCGCCGGGTCGAGACCAGCCCCTCAGCCCGCAGCCGCGCCAGATGTTGCGACAGGGTGGGTTGGCGCAGGTCCAGAATCTCGCAGAGTTCACCAACGGACTTTTCACCCTGCGACAGCTGACACAGGATCAAAAGCCGGTGCGGGTTGCTCAAAGAGCGCAGGAATTCTGTCGCCCGTGCCGCATTGGCGGTCATATCGTCGAGACTCAAATTTGCTCGTTCATTCATAGATTCGAATATACGAATATTAGAATATATTGGTCAATGATTTTTATGCTACGGTCTCGATGCTGAAAAAGGGGGGGAAGGCCAATGTCTTATGAAACACTGTTCCAGATTTTCAATCTGGGCGTTCTGCCGTTCTGGGCACTGTTGATCTTGCTGCCAAATGCGCGGGTAACAGAGGTGCTGGTCCATTCAGCACTCATTCCGGCCATTTACGGCGTCGCTTACATCACGTTTCTGGTGATCGCGACCACCGGTGATGGACCCGCGGGCGATTTCTCGTCATTGGAAGGCATCATGGTCGGATTCGCCAGCCCGGTGGGCATGCTGGCCGGCTGGATCCACTATCTGGTGTTCGACATGTTTGTCGGCGCGTGGGAGGCACGCGATGCCAAACGCCACGGCATTTCCCACTGGGTTATGATTCCCATTCTGATCCTGACCTTGATGGCAGGGCCGCTCGGACTGCTGATCTATGTGATTCTGCGCGGCGTGACCAGGCAGGTTTGGGGGCTGCGGGAACCCGACGCGGCCTGAAGCAGCATACGCTTGAAGATGAATGGCGTTGACAGTCGATACTCATATATATAGCTAAATAGTTATGGAACGAATCAGTTATATAAAAAATCAATCAGATCTTGACGCGGTCTTTTCGGCGCTGGCTGACCCAACAAGACGGGCGATTCTGTCTCGGCTGGCATCAGGCGAAGCGTCGGTAAACGATATCGCCGCGCCATTCGATATCAGCCAACCGGCGGTTTCAAAGCACCTGAAAGTTCTCGAACGGGCAGGGCTGGTGGAACGCGATGTTGATCAACAGCGCCGCCCGGCGCGGCTGAAGGCTGACAATATGGCCTTGGCCGCTGACTGGCTGGCCGATTTCAAAAAGTTCTGGGCGGGCAGCTTCGACCAACTCGATGGGCTGCTCCAAGACCTGAAACAACAAGACGCGGAGGAGGACCTTGATGAGTGAGTTGCCGGAATATGTGCTGGACCGGGCGTTCGACGCGCCGTGCGATCTGGTGTGGCGGGCGTGGACCGACCCGGTGCTGTTGGCACAGTGGTACGGGCCAGGTGTTGAAACCATCATCCACAAGTTCGACCTAAGGCCCGGCGGTCTGTGGTTCAACGAGATGAAATGGGGCGAAAAATCCGATCTCAGCAGGATTGAGTTCCGCGAGGTTTCAGCTCCCAGCAAGCTGGTCTGGCATCATTCGTCATCGGATGCGGATTGGAACGTTATTGCCAATCCAATGATGCCGGACTGGCCGCGCACGGTGCTGACGACAGTGACCTTTGAAGACCAGGGTGACAGAACGGCCGTCCGCTTGACCTGGACACCTTTTGAGGCGACCGAAGCGGAAATTGCCTGCTTTGCCGGGGCGATGGACGGCTTCGGCAAGGGCTGGGCAAGCGGCTTCTCGATCATCGATGAGATGCTCGTCGAGTTACAACAGGGAGACTAAAGGACCTTCTTGGAGGCAATCAGCGCACTGCGCTCCAGCGCCGCAGTGCGGTGATGTGCAGTGGCCTGATAGGCCGGGTCGTTGATCATCGAAAGAAAAGCCTCGCGGGACGGGTATTCGACCACCAGCAGCTCGTCCCAATCCTCGGCCTTGTCACCGATAAGGATATGCTTGGGAAACAGCATGGTGACCGGCTTGCCGCCTACGGCCTCGACGAACGGCCCCGCGAGTGAACCATAATGCGTATAGGCTTCCTTGCCTGTGCGAGCGGGTTCGTCGGCGTTGCCATAGTCAGCCTGACCCTTGAACTTCAGCATATTGATCATCCACAGCGGGCCGTCCCAATCAGCCTCGGCAAAGGCTTTCATCTGGTCGGGCGCAGGTGCGTTCTGTCCGGGTTTCGACATTGGAAACTCCTAAGCCCAGCCGCCGGCAAAGGGCAGCACATTACCGGTGATGAAGTCGCTCTGATCCGAAGCATAGAACGCGATGACAGCGGAAATCTCATGTGGTTTGCCGAGCCGGCCGAGCGGGATGTTCTTGGTGATTTTGGCGTAGGCGGCTTCGTCGGCCAGCAGTTCCGGCGGGAAGTAGTCCGGGTTTTCGACGAAATTGGGGGCGATCGCGTTGACCTGAATATTGTCGCGGGCCAGCTCTTTGGCGAGTGAGATCGCCAGCCCGTTGGTGGCGGCGCGGGCGGCGACATACATGGAGTAATTCGGCAGGCCGATAAAGGCGGTGGCGGACGTCAGGAAGATGATCTTGCCGGCCTGCCGCTGCTTGAAGTGCGGTACGATGGCGCCGGACATGATGAAGGGTCGCGTGACCATCGCCTCCAGCCCTTCGCGCATATCCTTCGCGTCGGCATCCTCGATCTTGGCGCGGATCGCGGGGAACGCGTCGTTGTTGATCAGCACGTCCACATGGCCGGCAGCGGCGATGGCTTCCTCGACGATTGCGGCAGGCTCTTGCGCGCTCAGAGCGACGGCACCTGTCTCTCCGGAGAACGTCTGGCGTGCCTCTTCGTCGGTAAAGCTTTCGTCATGGCAGAGCACCGTTGCGCCCTGGTCTACCATGTGCCGGGTGGCGGCAACTCCGGCAAAATGGGTGACGTTGGTGATCAGTATTTTCCGGCCTTCAAGCATGGGCGCTCCCCTTTGTCTGGCGCGTAGCCTAACCGGTTGACGGCGCCGTCAAAAGCACCTCCATAATCGTGAGCTTAAAAAGAGGAAACCCCATGCCGCTTCAAGTCGATCTGTTCTGGTCCTTTCGCAGCCCATACTCCTATCTGGCGATGGGCCGGCTGATAGAATTGCGCCGGGACTACGACGTCGATATCGCCTTCCGGCCGGTCTATCCGATCGCGGTACGCATCGAGGGCTTTTTCCAGAACGCGCCACCGCAATGGGTGACCTATCTGGTGATGGACTGTAATCGTGAGGCGGAACGGCAAGGCATTCCATTCCGCTGGCCGCGCCCGGACCCGGTGGTGCAGGACCGGGCCACTCGGGAAGTTTCGGAAGACCAGCCCTATATCCACCGGCTCACGCGGCTGGGCCAGTTGGCCGCAGAAACAGGTGACGGGTTGGCGTTCGCCGATTCTGTCTCACGCATGCTGTGGAGCGGTATGAAAGGGTGGGACCAGGGCGATCATCTGGCCAAGGCTGTCGCTGCAGTTGGATTCGATCTGGCGGCGATGGATGCCGCGATCGAAGCCGATCCTGAAAAACATGACGCCGGGATCAAGGCCAACGAAGCCGCCCATGAGAGGGCCGGGCATTGGGGTGTCCCGACCATGGCCTTCAAAGGCGAACCGTTCTTCGGTCAGGACAGAATCGACGCGCTGATCTGGCGGCTGAAGCAGAAAGGGCTCAAGAAACGGGCTTGAGAACCAACGTGTTCAGCGCCTCTCGCGCGGCGTCTTCGCGAAGCAGGTAGGCATGCCCGGTATTGGGCAGGCCGATAAACGTCTTGGGTGCACGGGCTTCTTCGAACAATTCCAGGCCCAGTGCAAAGGGAATGGTGCGGTCCTGCTCACCATGCAGGACCAGAAGTTCGGTATTGATGCGGTCGATCCGGCTCAGACTGTCATAGCGGTCGAGCGTCAGCCAACGGGCCGGCAGCCACGGATAATGATACTGCGCGGTTTCTGCGATGGAGGTATAAGGCGCCTCCAACACCAGTGCTGCGACAGGCGTCCCGGCATCTGCAAGTTCTGCTGCCATCGCCGTTGCGACGCCGCTTCCCAGCGACGCGCCGAAGATCACCAAATCCGCGGCCGCAACGCCTTTGTCGGCCAGCCATGCGACGGCAGACCGTGCATCGGCATAAAGCCCGTCTTCGGTTGGCTTGCCGGGATTGCCGCCGTAGCCGCGATATTCCGTCAGAAAAACGCCGACGCCCAGCGCGTCCAGATCGTCGAACTTCTCTAGCCGGTGGCCGATATTCCCGGCATTGCCATGGAAGAGAAGAATTGTGGGGTACCCGGCTGCCGCCGGCTTATGGAAGTGGGCGAGTGTCAGGCCGTCCGCCGTCTGCGTCGTGACCCGGCCCCAGCCCGGGCCGATGGCGATGGTCTCCAGCGGCGTCGTGTCCGGGTAGTACAGAAAGTTCCGCTGAAAAAAGAACATGATCGCGCAGATCGCCAGATAGACCGCGATCAAGGTGCCGATTGCTCTGATCACGCCCCTGGGGAGACCGCGATTCGTCTGTGCGTGCGTGTTCATTGCCGGGCTTAAAGTGGGATCAGACCGTATGCGCGGCGGGCGCTGTTGCTCGCCCATCAAGCGACAGCACATCCCACTCGCGGACCGCATAGAGCAGCCAGAAAGCCGCCAGGACCGGCACGCCGGTCATGAACAGCATGTTCCAGCCCTCAAAGCCCCAGGGCAGGAAGATGTGTTTTGCGGTGCTGACCGTCGAGACCCCATGGACCAGGAAAGCGATCAGATAGGTGATTGCGCGCTTGTAGCCTGCGATGAGGGCGATACAGAGCAAGGTCTGAAGACCGCCCAGTACATAAGCGCCAAAGTGCGGCAGGTCCTCGATAAAATAGAAGTGCCCGAAAATCGCTGTGGCATGCTCTGGAGCGATGAACTTGTCAACGGCCCATAGCAGAAGAAACAACCCCAGCGTGACCCGCAGGATCAGCAAGGGGACGGCGATCTTTGTCTCTAGCGATGATGAACGCATAGCGGTCTCCCCGGAAAAAGTGTCGGGACACTATCACGCGGGTTTGCCGTCTCCACATCAACAGACTGTGAGCCGAAAGGGCTGCACAGCTTGCGAGTTAGGGGGCATATCTCTATATGGGTGAGCACGTTTCCACTTTGCAGGACAGGCAGATGTTCCGCGGCTCATTCCCCGCCCTGATTACGCCGTTCAAGGACGGCGCGCTTGATGAGGCGGGCTTTCAGGCATTCATCGACTGGCAGGTCGATGAGGGCTCGCACGGCTTGGTCCCGGCGGGTACCACAGGTGAATCCCCGACCCTGAGCCATGATGAGCACAAACGGGCGGTGGAGCTGTGTATTGAGGCGTCTGGCGGACGGGTTCCGGTCATTGCGGGTGCGGGATCGAACAGCACGGCCGAGGCCGTTGATTTTACGCGTCATGCGGCGGCAGCGGGCGCCGATGCGGCGCTTCATGTCACGCCCTATTACAACAAGCCGACCCAGGAAGGCCTCTATCAGCATTTCAAGGCGGTTGCCGAATGCGCTGATATCCCTGTCTTTATCTACAATATTCCCGGCCGCAGTGTGATCAACATGTCGGTCGAAACCATGGCCCGGCTGGCCAGGCTGACCAATATTGTTGGCGTCAAGGACGCGACCGGTGATCTGACCAGGGTTAGTCTTCAACGTCGGGAAATCGGCGAAGATTTTATCCAGCTTTCCGGCGAAGACGGGACCGCGCTGGGCTTCAACGCGCATGGTGGGCAGGGCTGTATTTCGGTGACGGCCAATGTTGCGCCCAAGCTGTGCGCCCAGTTCCAGGAGGCGACGCTCAACGGCGACTATGCCGCCGCGCTCGCTATTCAGGACAAGCTGATGCCGCTGCACTCGACGCTGTTTCTGGAAACCAGCCCCGCGCCGGTAAAGTATGCCGCGAGCCTGTTGGGCAAGTGCCAGAACGAGTTGCGCCTGCCGCTGGTACCGGTGACTGAGGCGACCCAGAACGCAGTCCGCAGCGCCATGCAGCATGCCGGTCTTGTTTGATGGCCAGCCCAAAAAAGGCGTCCCCGACGCGCCAGCGGGTCGCTGAAAACCGCAAGGCGCGGTTCGATTACTTTATCGACGAAACGCTGGAAGCCGGCATCATGCTGGAAGGGCCGGAGGTGAAGTCGCTGCGCAGCGGTCAGGCCAATATCACCGATTCCTACGCCGAGGCGAAGGACGGCGAGATGTTCCTGATCAACGCCTATATCCCGGAATACAACAAGGCCACCAATTACGCGCATGTCAGCCGCCGCCCGCGCAAGCTGCTGCTGCACAAGCGGGAGATCGAACGCCTGGACGGCGCGATCCGCCGTAAGGGCACGACCGTTGTGCCGCTGGAGCTTTACTTTAACGACCGCGGCATCGCCAAGGTGATGCTGGGCCTCGCCCACGGCAAAAAACAGCACGACAAGCGCCAGACCGAAAAAGACCGCGACTGGCAGCGCCAGAAGGGCCGCTTGTTGAGGGATAGGGGCTAGGCCCGATCCTCCCTCTGATTCGCGTCCGTTCCGCTTCCGTGCTAATATAAGAGTTCTGCTAAAGGGGAGATGCCTTCCGTGGCCGTGTACAAAGTACCGGCTGACAGGTGGGGCAGGCTGAGGCGATTGGCCTGTGGACTCGTGGTGGGTCTGCTCTTTACGTCTCCCGGCATTTCACAAGATGACAATCCGCTGCGGCTGGTTGAGGCCGCGCCCGGCCAGGTCGCCCCCTATGATGAGGTGCCCGGGTCTTTCACGCTGCAAGGGCGGGTCAGCGATCAGTTCGGCATGCCCATCCCAGGCGTCATGGTGGGCGTCCAGGGGACGGGTGCGGCCACCACGGACGGCAAAGGTTGGTTCGTCCTGCCGTCACCTGTCGCTGCTGGGGATCGTATCGGTTTCAGGCACCGTGACACCGTTGCCGCCAGCTATGCTGCGCGCGAGCTTTATGCGGGCGAGGGCGGTAAGGCTGTAGTCACCCTCTCGCGCTATGGAGAGACCTTCAACATCAGCCCCGAAGGCGGCGTCTATGAGGGCGGCTTTGTCACCATGGTGGTCCCCAAAGGCGCCGTCGCCGAAGAGGTGACGGTGCGCGCGGCAACGCTGCCCCTCGACCAGACCTATAACAATGATGGCGGGGTGGAGGCGACCCGGTTTGCCGGCGTGGCTTTCGCGCCGCAGGGCCTGACCTTTGCCGAGCCGATCACGGTGCGTGTCGAAAATCGATACAGCATGGCGGATACAAGCGATGCGATCGCGCTTACCCAGAATCCTGAAACCGGCCAGTGGGTCGAGGCAGCGGATGCGGGGGTCAAGGTCGAGGGGACGGTGTCGATCTTTACCCTCAAACACTTCAGCAAATACGCCTCCGGCAGTCCGTCCGAAGGGATGACGCGGGCGATGGTCAAATGGACCACCGATGTCAATGGCGACGGCAAGACGACGACGGAGGATGCAGAGTTTGTCGTCATTCTGTCTGGCGGCGAGCACGAAGCGGAATATGTCAAGACGACGGGCAGTTCGGCAGCGGTGTTCAAGACAACATCAACCACAACCGGATCCAGTTCATCCTCCAGTGCGACGGTCAGCGGCGGCGTGTCGTTTGGCGGCGTTGGCGTCGATGCCAGTGCGACCCAGAGTAAATCCGAGGCTGAGGAACAGATGGAAAGCGCCGGCTTCGGCGCGTCCAGTACCAATATGGAGTCCATCTCGTTCAAGATGTACGCACCGGAGTACCAGACGGAGTGCTCCTACTTCCTGCGCTGGTACCAGTATTGGCGCATCCGCAAATACAAGAAGATCACGGTCAATGCCCGTGAGGCCCAAAACCTCCAGAATGCCTATGAGGGCCGGTCCGACAAAAATTCGAAATGGGGGTACTTCAAGGTCGAAGGGCCGACCGCCGTGACCGCAGGCCGTACCCTCTACGAAGGCATGCGGATTGCCGTGCGCAAGACGGACAGCGGCTATGAATTCTATGCTCAGACCGGCGAATATCTCGTCCGGGTGCCCAAGGGCGGCACGCCCATAGACTGCTCCACCGGGTCGCTTTCGGGCATGGTCAACAGCGGCAAGAAGCGCAGCGTCAGCTTCTTCGGCGGCGGCGAATCCACGGCGGATGCCGATTCGACGCCCATTCCGGGTGGCATGCAGACCCGGCGCTATGCAGGCTGGGGTGTGCTGCCGGATACCCTGCCGGAGCTGCATTACAATTATGAGTGCCTGCGCGAAACCAGCGGAACGGTGACCATCAGCAACGAAATCGAGGAAAGTTCCGAGGAGTCGCGGAAGAAGGCCCAGTCGAGCGGGACATCCGCCTCAGCCTCAGCATCGGCGTCGTTCCCGCTGCCAGGCGGCGCGTCCGGCTCGGTCGGTGTCAGCGGAGAGACGGCCAGCGAAACCACCAAGGAACAGGCCACATCGAAGAACAAGACGCTGCTGAATTCGGTGACTACCGAGATCAAGTGGTCGATCATCGATCCGCACAAACCGCGTAAGGTCCATTACTCGGACCATGAACTCTACAAACTGCATCTGCTGGTCGAGACTAGGGACTGGAAACAGGGGGCGGACGGGTCCTACACAGGCGGTGCCGCCGTCGTTCAGCAAAAGGAAATCGGTTTCCTGCTGCTGCGCGTCGCGGAGCGGCCATGCCCGGGCATGCCAGTCCCGACGCCGACCCCTGGAACACCGGTTCCCAAGCCGACGGAAACGGCGCCGAAGCCGCGAGGTGATACGACGCAGCCAACGGGACCGGCCGGTCCAACCCCACCGCGCGCGCCGGGACCGGTGATTACGCCGACACCCAATGTGACGCCGCCAGCGCCCGACCGCCCGCCGATTACGCCCCAACCTCCGCCGCCGGTGCCAACGCCGCCGCAACAAACGCCCATACCGCAAACTCCGGTCACACCAGGTCCTATCGGGCCCGAACCGATGCAGCCGCCACCGCCACCGCCCGTTCCAACTCCGGGTATTGGGCCAGAGCCGATGCAGCCGCCACCGCCTGTGCCCAGCGTGCCGTCGGGTCCCATGTAGGCCACTGGCCGCCACCGTCTGCGCCTATTAGAATGCGTCACGCACGGGCAGACAGAGGGTGGCATGGCCGACGACGACATTGAGATTCACGGATCGATCAAGGAAAAACTGATCGGCCGCAAACAGGAATGGGCGCGGGACGGGCGGCTGCTGACCGGTACCCAGAAGATGGAACACCGGTCCTCGCGCCTGCCACCGGGGCAGCGCGAAGTGAAGGACTGGCCGGTGCTTGACCTGGGTATTCAGCCCGAAGTGCCGCTGGAAAAATGGTCGCTCGATATCAACGGGCTGGTCGAAAACCCGATCACCTGGTCGTGGAAGGACTTCATCTCACAACCGGTTTTCGAGGATGTCTCGGACATTCACTGCGTGACGTCCTGGTCGCGCTATGACAATCACTGGGAAGGCGTCAACACCGCCCAAGTGTTGGAGACGGTGCGGCCGCACGAAGCAGCCAAACACGTCATCCTGCATGCCCACGACGGCTATACGACCAATCTGACGCTCGAGGCGTTTTCAGCGCCTGATGCGCTTCTGGCGCATCGCTGGGAAGGCCAGCCGCTGACGCGGCAGCATGGCGGCCCGGTGCGGCTGATCATCCCGCAATATTACTTCTGGAAGAGCGCCAAATGGATCAAGCGGATCGAGTTCTCCGCCCTCGACAAACGCGGGTTTTGGGAAAATCGCGGCTATCACAATGAAGGCGACCCCTGGACTGAAGAGCGCTACGGTTAAGGATTGTCGGTATCAGCACCGCGCCCGGTCACGGGCGGCGCGCATGGCGCTTTCGAACATCTCGGGCGTCAGCCGGCCGGTGTTCGTGTTGTAGCGGCTGCAATGATAGCTATCGATCAGCGTCAAATCACCGCTCAGCCTATGAGAGGCTTCATGCGCGAATTTATACTCGGCAAGGCGTAGGCCGAAAGCGCGGATGATGCTGTCATGGGCGATCTTGCCCAATGCGAGAATTGACCGCAGATGCGGCAGGGCTTCGATCTGTGCCATCAGAAAAGGGCGGCAATTGTTGATCTCGGCGCCGACCGGTTTGTTCGCCGGTGGCAGACAGCGCACCGCATTGGTGATCATGCAGCCTTTCAGAACCAGCCCGTCATCAGGCCGGGATGCAAACGTCCCTTCAGACAGGCCCAGCTTGTCGATGGTTGCGTAGAGCAGGTCACCGGCATAATCGCCGGTGAAGGGCCGGCCGGTCCGGTTGGCGCCATTCAGACCAGGCGCCAGACCCACGATCAGCAACCGCGCAGCCGGGTCGCCAAAGGACGGGACAGGTGCGTTGAACCAGTCAGGATGCTGCCCGGTCAGTTCTTCACGCAGAGCGACAAGGCGCGGGCACCGCGCGCAATCAAGCGGCGGATTGGCCGGTTCAGTCTTCATAAAGGGAGGCTAGGCGTCGACGTCTTCTTCGGCTTCGAATTCAGCCTCTTCATGCGATTCGATGCCCATGGCGGCTTCGCGTGCCACGCGGTTTGCCTGGGATTGAGCGCGCGCCGCCGGATCGCGGGCAATGACATTGGCCAGATCCGCGAGTTCGATAAAGTTGTCGGCCTGTCGGCGCAGCTCGTCTGCGACCATGGCGGGCTGCGTCTGCAGCGAACTGACGATCGAGAAACGTTTGCCGCGGCGTTGAACGGCTTCGATCAGCCTGCGGAAGTCACCATCGCCGGAGAACAGAATGATATGATCAAGCTGGTCGGAGAGGCTCATGATATCGACAGCAATTTCGATATCCATGTTGCCTTTGATCTTCCGGCGTCCGGCGGAATCGACATATTCCTTGGCGGGTTTGGTGACAACGGTAAAGCCGTTATAGTCCAGCCAGTCGACCAGGGGCCGTAAAGGTGAGAAGTCCTGATCTTCCAGGATTGCGGTGTAATAGAGCGCCCGGACGAGAATGCCTTTACTCGAAAATTCTTCCAGCAGCGCGCGATAGTCGATATCGAAACCCAACGTTCGCGCAGCCGCGAAGAGATTGGAACCATCTATAAAGAGTGCCAGACGCTCAGAGGGGTAGAAGATCATGCTAAATGCCTTTGACGAAGCTTAACGAAGGGATTTGTTACACAGCGTTCTTGTGCGCTGTAGGCGAACCATAGAAAGCCTTAGACCTGTAGAAAAGTGCAATTTTGCCGTCAATGTAACATGAATGTAACAAAGTCAACGATTCTCATCGCTTTAGGGTCGAATCTACCATTTTTGGGGCATGATTCTGAGCACATTCTGTTTTTGGCGCTCCAACAGATGGAACGTGAAGGGGTTTCTGTTCAGCAGTGTTCGCCCTGGTATCGCAGCGCGCCGGTGCCGCCATCCGGTCAGCCGGACTTCATAAACGGGGTCGCTGCCCTGGACACCGACCTTGATCCTGTGGCGCTCCTATCCTTGCTTCACAGTACAGAGCGCGCATTCGGACGGGTTCGTGGGTCGAGGAATGCGGCACGGACGCTCGATCTCGATTTGATTGACTATCGCGGACGGATTACCAGCGGCAAGGAAGGGGCACCTGTCCTTCCGCACCCGCGTATGCAGGACCGGGCATTTGTCCTGGTGCCGCTTCGTGATGTTGTGCCGGATTGGCGGCATCCCGCCAGCGGTGACTCGATCGACACCCTGATTGGCCTATTGCCCGAACCTTGGGGCCTGGAACCTTTGTAATCCTTGCTTTTGGCCCGTCTATTCCCTATGTAACGACCCCTTCATTATTCTTCCGCGCAGGAGAGAGGCGTCATGGCCCGCGTTACCGTTGAAGATTGCATTGATAAAGTCGATGGCCGCTTTGAGCTCGTGCTGCTCGCGGCGCAGCGCGCCCGCGAAATCTCGTCCGGCGCTGTTCTGACGATCGACCGCGACAATGACAAGGATCCGGTGGTGGCGCTGCGGGAGATCGCGGACGAGACGCTGACGGCCGAAGAGCTCCGCGAAGCCCGTATCAAGACGCTGCAGCGCTATGTTGAACGCGACGAGCCGGAAGAGGACGATCTGACCCTCGAAGAAGCCGGCCAGCAGCTTTCTGCGGCTAATGAAGACATTACGCCGGAGAACCTGCAGAAAGTCCTCTCGGACATGATAGGCTCTGAAGTAGAGAGCGAAATGAATGTCCAGAGCGCGGGTGATGAGCAGGATGCCGGAGCACAGACCGACGACTAACTGTCTGCTCGCTGCTATCGCGCCGGCTTTCAGGGCCGCGCGATGATTCGTCAGTACGAATTGGTTGAACGGGTCCGCGCCTATAATCTGAACGCGGATGAGTCGCTGCTTGACCGCGCCTACGTGTTTTCCATGCGCGCGCATGGAACCCAGACCCGCGCATCGGGCGATCCCTATTTTTCCCATCCGCTGGAAGTCGCCGGCATCCTCACGGACATGCATTTGGACGATGCCACCATCGTCACCGGCCTGCTGCATGACACCATAGAAGATACCGTCGCCACCCGCGACGAGATAGAAGGCCATTTCGGCGAGGAAGTCGCCGCGCTCGTCGATGGCGTTACCAAGCTATCGCAGCTTGAACTTTCCTCGGAGGGCGCCAAGCAGGCGGAGAACTTTCGCAAATTCGTTGTCGCGATGTCGAACGACATTCGCGTCTTGCTGGTCAAGCTGGCAGACCGGCTGCACAACATGCGCACGCTTCACTTCATCAAGAAGAACGAAAAGCGTCGGCGTATTGCGCTGGAGACCATGGAGATCTACGCGCCGCTGGCAGAACGCATCGGCATCCAGTGGATGAAAACGGAGCTGGAGGACCTGTCCTTCATGCACCTTAACCCGGACGCCCGTGAGTCCATTCAGGCCAGGCTGGATTTCCTCAACGATCAGACCGACAGCCTGGAGCCACGGGTAACCGCAGAGATAAAGCGTGTCCTTGATGCCAAAGGGATCACGGCAGAGGTGTTCGGGCGCCAAAAGCAGCCCTACTCGATCTGGCGCAAGATGCAGCGCGATCATGTCAGCTTCGAACAACTCAGTGACGTGATGGCATTTCGTATCATCGTCGATGACGTCGACACCTGTTATCGCGCACTGGGTTTGGTCCATGGCGAGTGGCGCGGGTTGCCAGGCAAGTTCAAGGACTACATCTCCAACCCGAAGCCCAATTCCTATCAATCTTTGCATACCACCGTGTTGGGTCCCGAAAACCAGCGTATCGAAATACAGATCCGCACCCAGGATATGCACCAGATCGCGACCTATGGTGTCGCGGCGCATTGGCAGTACAAGCAGGATGCTTCCAAGGTTGATGGACGGCAGTTCCATTGGCTGCGCCAGATGATCGAACTGCTGGAAAATGCAGAAAGCCCCGAAGAGTTCCTCGAGCACACCAAGATCGATCTCTATACGGATCAGGTGTTCTGTTTTACGCCCAAGGGCAGCTTGATCACATTGCCGCGTGGTGCGACTCCGGTGGATTTTGCCTATGCCGTTCATACCGACGTCGGGCACACCTGCGTCGGGGCCAAGGTGAACGGTTCGATGGTGCCGCTGACGGCGCGGCTGCGAAATGGCGACCAGGTGGAAATTGTCCGGTCCAAGGCCCAGACGCCGCGCCGCTCCTGGGAAACATCGGTGGTGACTGGCCGCGCCCGGGGGGCGATCCGGCGTTTTCTTCGTTATCAGGGCCAGGCCGAGTTTATCGAACTGGGCCGCAAGCTGGTTGAGCGAACCTTCGGACGTGCCGGGTACAATTGGGAGGACCAGAGTCTCGAGCCGGTCGCCAAGCAATTAAAGCAGAAGACGCTTGATGGTCTTTATGCCGAGGTCGGTCGCGGCCATGTAGCCGCGCGCCAGGTGCTGGAAGCGGCGTTCCCGGCGGAAAAGAACGGCAAGGCGCGGCTTGAACGCCTGTCGCCCGAAGCCTATGCCGGGGGCGAATATGCCATTCCGGTGAAGGGTGTGAACCCCGGCATTGCCATGACGCTCGGAGAATGCTGCCACCCTTTGCCGGGTGACCGCATTGTCGGGGTCGTCGAACGCGGCGAAGGCGTGGTGATTCATACCATCGATTGCGACGCTTTGGGCACGGTGACGGAAGATCCGGATGCATGGGTCGACCTTTCCTGGGAGGCTGATGCCGAC
Source organism: Alphaproteobacteria bacterium (assembly GCA_046290575.1). GTDB lineage: Bacteria > Pseudomonadota > Alphaproteobacteria > SMXS01 > SMXS01 > JANQQJ01. Next base: position 458,145 of record JBKAGX010000002.1, read on the forward strand.
CGGCAGGGTGTGCACCTGGCCGGTATTGAAGTCCGCGCCACCAACGAACCGGGTGCCCTGGGCAAAATTTCTACCATCGTCGGCAAGAGCCACGGCAACATCACGAATTTCAAGCTGACCGAACGCAATCTCGAGTTTTTCACCATGGTGATCGATATCGAGGTTCAGGACGTTAAGCATCTGACAGACATAATTGCTGCGTTGCGGACGCTGACTGTGGTCGAGTCCGTCGAACGTGAACGCGGGTAAGAAAAGCAGGAGATCCTATGGACCAGGAAACCGTTTTGCAGCATTTCCGCGACGCCGGCGCACTGCTGGAAGGGCATTTTGTTCTTTCGTCCGGGAAGCACAGCAGCCGTTACCTGCAATGTGCGCGGGTGATGATGGACGCCGAGCGGGCGGCTGTGCTCTGCGCTGCGCTGGCGGACAATGTTCGCGCGACAGTTGGCGGTGGCTTCGACTGGGTGATCTCACCGGCCATGGGCGGCGTTATTGTCGGCTATGAGATGGGCCGGCAATTGGGGGTCCCGTCCATGTTTGTTGAGCGGGTAGAGGGGGAATTTACCCTACGGCGCGGATTTGGTTTTGAGGCCGAAGACCGGATCCTGGTGGTCGAGGACATCGTGACGACCGGTCTTTCGTCACGCGAATGTATCGATACGCTGAAGGCATTGGGGGGCAATGTTGTCGCTGAAGCCTGTTTGATCGACCGGTCAGGCGGTGCGGCCGAGATCGGTGTGCCGCTGGTTTCGCTGGCGCGGCTAGACCTGCCGACCTACGACCCGGATGACCTTCCTCCGCAACTGGCTTCGCTTCCGGCGGAAAAGCCCGGTAGCAGAGGGCTAACCTAACGTGATCCATCCGATCCGATTGGGCGTCAATGTGGATCATGTGGCGACAGTCCGCAATGCGCGGGGCGGCACCTATCCGGACCCGGTTGCCGCCGCAAGGCTGGCCGCGGCCGCCGGCGCTGACGGCATCACCGCGCATTTGCGGGAGGATCGCCGTCATATCCGGGACGATGACATCATTCGCCTGAAGCACGATGTGCCGCTACCGCTGAACTTCGAGATGGCCGCGACAGATGAGATGGCCGATATCGCCTCTGACGTCCTGCCGCAGGCCTGTTGCCTGGTGCCGGAGCGTCGTGAAGAGTTGACCACCGAGGGAGGTCTTGCCGTTCACAACGGACAGAACAAGCTGCGTCCCTATATCGGACGGTTGCAGGATCTCGGCATCCGGATCTCCCTGTTTATCGAGCCTGAAGCGCGGGAGCTTGAAGCCGCCCGCGCCGTCGGAGCTGATATCGTCGAGCTGCACGCCGGGCCTTATACGGAGGCGCAGGGCGAAGACAGGGAGCGCGAGCTGGAGAGGCTACGATCCGCAGCGGCCCTTGCCAGCCAACTGGGCCTGGAATGCCACGCTGGACATGGCCTGAACTATGAAACTGTTGAAGCGGTTGCGGCCATCCCTCAGATTGTCGAACTCAACATTGGCCATTTTCTGGTGTCAGAGGCCATCATGGTGGGGTTTGAACAGTCTGTGCGTGGCATGATAGAGCGCATGCAGACCGGACGGGAGCAAGCGACGTGCACGTAATCGGGCTGGGAAATGACCTGATTGATATCCGGCGGATCGAGCGGTCGCTGGAGCGTTTTGGCGACAGGTTCGTCAATCGCGTGTTTACCGAAGTTGAACAGGCGAAGTCGGACCGTCGTGCAAACCGCGCCGCCAGCTATGCCAAGCGGTTTGCCGCCAAGGAGGCGTGTTCCAAGGCGCTCGGCACAGGCATCAGGCGGGGCGTGCACTGGCGCACCATGGGCGTTATCAACCTGCCGTCAGGCAAGCCGACGATTGCGCTGACGGATGGTGCAGCCGTCCGTCTGGAAGAGCTGACGCCGGAGGGCATGGTCGCCCAGGTCAGTCTGACGATCACGGATGATTTTCCGCTGGCCCAGGCGATCGTGCTGATCACCGCCGTACCGGCCGAGATGGCCGCGCTCTTGACATGAGCAGGGCCGGACTGCCTGATGCCCCGAACAGTGAGAGATGACCAAGCCTTTGACCGATCAGGATAACAAGGTGGCTTCGACGGCCGCGAACAGCCCCAAGCCGACGCAGGACAAGCGAAAGCAGGAAAAATCTGCTTTTGGTGAGTTTGTGACCACCATTGTGGTGGCGGTTTTGATCGCAGTCGGGTTCCGCAGCGTTGCTTATGAGCCGTTCAATATCCCATCCGGCTCCATGTATCCGACGCTGCTTTATGGCGACTATTTGCTGGTCTCGAAGTTCAGCTATGGCTATAGCCGCCACTCGTTTCCCTTCAGTGCCGGGCCCTTCAGTGGCCGGATTTTCGAGTCACCGGTGGAGCGGGGCGATGTCGCCGTCTTCAAATGGCCTGGTGACAACAGGACGGACTATATCAAGCGCATCGTAGGATTGCCGGGCGATACGATTGAGACGATTAATGGCGTGCTTCATATCAATGGCACAGCCGTCGAACTTGAGCAGCTGGAGGATTTTGTCCATCCTGACAGCGGGGTCCGATTCAGGCGCTATCGCGAAACGCTGCCCAATGGCGTTGCGCATGAGATTCTGGACTGCCGCGTATCACAGACGGTTCAGGTTTGCGGTAACGACCGCGGCGATAATCGGGGCCCCTTTACGGTCCCTGAAGGCCATTTCTTTGCCATGGGCGATAATCGGGACGGGTCTGAAGACAGCCGGTATCCGTTGCGGCGGACGTTTGGCGGTGGCGTAAGCGGCGTTGGATTCGTGCCAATGGAAAACCTCGTCGGGCGAGCAGACGTACTTTTCTTTTCGACCTGTGGCAGCGACTGTAATGCGCCGCTCTGGAAGCCCTGGAACTGGATTGGCGCCATGCGATTTGATCGGTTCTTCGATGTCATCCGTTAACGATTATGGCGGATGATTTCGAAGCGCTTTACGAAGTGATCGGCCACCGCTTCGCTGACCCCGGTTTGTTGGTTGAAGCCTTTACGCATCCATCCTGTGACGGACCACACAATTATCAGAGGCTCGAGTTTCTGGGCGACCGTGTCCTGGGCGCATCCATTGCGATGCGTTTGCTGGAAGAGTACCCGGACTTCGATGAGGGCAATCTGGCCATACGCTATAATGAGCTGGTGCGCCGCAAGACCCTGGCAAAGATCGCCAAAGACCTGCAGCTGGACACGCACCTTAGATTGTCGCCCGGCGAGAACGATAGCGGCGGGCGCGACAAGCCGGCGATTTTGGCCGACTGTTGTGAGGCGCTGATTGGCGCTTTGTTCCTGGATGCGGGATTCGATGCGGCGCGTGCGTTCGTCGACCGGCAGTGGACCGACCTCGTGACCGCCGTCGCTGATACAGGAAAAGACGCCAAGACCCGCTTGCAGGAATGGGCGCAAGGGCGGGGTTTGGCGACCCCAAGTTATCAGGAAGTATCGCGAACGGGCCCGGCGCATGAGCCTGAATTCGTGGTCTCCGTCGTGGTCGGTAAGGAATATCAAGCGCGTGGTGTCGGCGGCTCTAAACGTAATGCTGAGCAGGCTGCGGCACGGACGCTGCTGGAGCAGATTGGTGTCCCAAAATGACTGAACCTTCCTCGACAACCCGTGCCGGCTTCGTGGCGCTTCTGGGCGCACCCAATGCAGGCAAGTCCACCTTGCTGAACGCGCTGGTGGGCCAGAAGGTCTCTATCGTCACGCAGAAGGTACAAACGACCCGGACACGGATTCGCGGTATTGCCATCGAGGGTGAGTCGCAGATTATCTATGTCGATACGCCGGGAATCTTTGCGCCTAAACGCCGTCTTGACAGGGCCATGGTGGCGGCGGCCTGGGGCGGCGCGGCCGATGCAGACGTGGTTTGCCTGCTGGTCGACGCCAAGAAGGGTATAGATGAGGATACGGCCCGCATTCTCGACGGGCTTAAGGACGCGTCGCGTCCCTGCATCCTGATACTGACCAAGGTCGATCTGGTGGCGCGACCTAGTCTGCTGGGGCTCGCGGACGAATTGAACGAGACCGGGCTCTTTTCGGACCTCTTCATGGTTTCCGCGCCGGAGAATGACGGGATCGATGATCTGCGAGCGTTTTTCGCGGACAAAATGCCGCCCGGCCCCTGGCTTTATCCTGAAGACCAGCTCAGTGATCTGCCGCAGCGGCTGATGGCAGCGGAGATCACGCGTGAAAAACTGTTTCTACGGGTACATCAGGAATTGCCTTACGCGACGACGGTCGAAACTGAGAATTGGGACGCGCGCCGGGACGGCAGCGTCCGGATCGACCAGATCATCTTCGTCGAGCGTGACAGCCAGAAGCCGATCGTCATCGGTAAGGGCGGCCGCACGATCAAAGACATCGGCGAGGCGTCACGGCTCGAACTGGAAGAGATGTTCGAGCGTAAAATTCATCTGTTCATCCGCGTCAAAGTGCGCCGCAACTGGGCCGACGAGCGCGAGCGCTACCGCGAGATGGGGCTGGACTTTACAGACTAGCTGATGAGCAACTTCACTTCGATTATCATACCTACCCAGATTGTCATGCCCGACCCGCTCGCGCGGCGTTTGCGGCTTGGCGGGGATGACAGTTCCGGGTGGTATCGAGACCTGACTGGTTAGCGTAAGCTCAACCAATGGAATGGACCGATGATGCGCTGTTGCTGTCGATCGCCAAACACGGCGAATCGTCGGCGATTGCCGATCTGCTGACCAGTGAACATGGCCGCTACAAAGGTCTGATCCGGGGGGCGTCCTCATCCAGGCTGCGCGGCGTGTTGCAACCCGGCAACTTGCTTCGGGCGACGTGGAAGGCGCGTCTGTCGGAACATCTGGGCACATTGACCGTCGAACTGGCTGAAGCCACTGCGGCCCACCTGCTGGCAAAACCGAACCGGCTTGCTGCTTTGTCCTGTTTGTGCGCTGTGGCCTCTGTTTGCCTGCCGGAACGCGAGCCCGCACCTTCTGCCTATCAGGCGGCCAGTGCTGTTATTGCCTTGTTGACGAAGGATGAGCTGGCGCTTGGGCAAATCGGCCTGGCGCTGGTGCATTGGGAAATGGGATTGCTGCAGTCGCTGGGCTATGGGCTGGATCTGAGCGTGTGCGCCGTGACCGGGGAAGTGGATGGCCTGGCCTTTGTGTCGCCGAAGACCGGCCGGGCCGTAAGCCGGGCAGGCGCGGGCGACTATGCGGAACGGCTTTTGCCGCTGCCGGTGCTGACGGGCTCGGCCAATGCCGGTGATGTGCTGGCCGGATTCCAGCTGACGGGCCATTTTCTTGACCGAAACCTGCTTGTTCCCAATCGCTTACGCGTCCCACCGGCGCGTGACAGATTTGTCGATCAAATTCGTCAATTGGCCACAACATCTGGTGCCCCCTAGACAACAGCCTGCTATATTCTGGGGATGAACGAGTCCTCTTCCCCAAGCGATAACATTCAGGATGTGCTGTTCGGCGATGCCTTGTCGGAGCGGTATCTGTCTTATGCACTCTCGACCATCATGTCGCGGTCCCTGCCAGATGTGCGTGATGGGCTGAAGCCAGTCCATCGGCGGCTGCTATTCGCCATGCGCCAGCTCCGTCTGGATCCGGATTCCGGCTACAAGAAGTGTGCCCGTGTCGTTGGCGATGTGATCGGTAAGTTCCACCCGCATGGGGATCAGGCTGTCTATGACGCGCTGGTCCGTCTGGCGCAGGACTTCGCGGTGCGTTATCCGCTGATCGACGGGCAGGGCAATTTCGGCAATATCGACGGCGATAACGCGGCCGCGATGCGGTACACGGAATCACGGATGACAGCGGTGGCTGAAGCGCTGCTGGACGGTATCGATGAAAACGCGGTCGACTTCCGTGAAACCTATGACGGCGACGACAGCGAACCGGTCGTGTTGCCCGGTGGTTTTCCCAATCTGCTCGCGAACGGCTCGCAGGGTATTGCCGTGGGCATGGCGACCAACATTCCGCCGCATAATGTCAGCGAATTGTGCGATGCGTTGCTGCACCTGAATAGCAATTCAAAAGCGACCAACGAAGACCTTGTGGCGCTGGTGCCGGGTCCTGATTTCCCGACCGGTGGCACGCTGGTCGAGCCGTCCGAGAGTATCGTAGAGGCCTATGCGACAGGACGTGGCGGATTCCGGCTGCGCGCCAAATGGGAAATCGAGGAACAGGGGCGTGGCCAATACGCGATCATTGTCACCGAGATTCCCTATCAGGTTCAAAAGTCGAAGCTGATCGAGAAAATCGCCGATCTGATCAACAGCAAGAAGATCGCCGGGTTACTGGACGACGTGCGCGACGAATCCACGGATATCGTCCGCGTCGTTATCGAGCCAAAATCGCGCACGGTGGATGCCGAATTGCTCATGGAGAGCCTGTTCAAGCTCACCGATCTGGAAGTGCGCATCCCGCTGAACATGAATGTGCTGGACAAGGACCAGACGCCGCGAGTGATGCCGTTGAAGGAGGTGCTGGCCGCCTTCCTGGACCACCGTATCGAGGTGCTGGTCAGGCGGTCGCAGTTCCGACTGGACCGGATCGAACGCCGGCTTGAAGTGCTGTCCGGTTATCTGATCGTCTTCCTCAATCTCGACGAAGTCATTGCGATCATCCGTGAGGAAGATGAACCCAAGCCTATTCTGATGGAACGGTTCGAGCTCTCTGAAGTGCAGGCCGAGGCGATCCTGAACATGCGGTTGCGGTCGTTGCGCCGCCTGGAGGAACAGGGGCTCCGCACCGAATACGAAACGCTGGAGGGCGAGCGTGATGATCTGAACACGCTGCTCGGCAGCAAGGCGCGCCAGAAAACAGCAGTGGGCAAAGAGATCAGGGCGCTGCAGAAGCAATTTGGCGCTGACACGCCCCTTGGCGCGCGCCGGACCGACTTTGGTGAGGCGCCTGCCGACCAGCCGGTGCCGACGGAGGCGATGATCGAGAAAGAACCGATCACCGTCGTACTGTCCAAAATGGGCTGGATCCGGGGGATGAAAGGCCATCTCGACAAGGATGCCGAGATCAAATTCAAGGAAGGGGATGGCCCAGCCTTCCAGGTGCACGCGCAGACTACGGACAAGCTGCTGCTGGCGGGCACCAATGGCCGCCTTTACACAGTGGGTGGGGACAAGCTGCCTGGTGGTCGCGGGCATGGGGAACCTGTGCGGTTGATGATCGACCTGCCGAACGAAGCGGATGTGGTGACACTTTTTGTCTACAGGCCGGGAGAAAAGCTGCTGCTTGCCAGTTCAGACGGGCGCGGCTTCATCGCTGACGCTGATGCCGCGATCGCGCAGACCAAGAATGGCAAGCAGGTGCTCAATGTGAAGGGGACCGTGAAGGCCAAGGTTTGCGTGCCTGCCGAGGGCGATTCTGTCGCCGTGATCGGCGAGAACCGGAAATTGCTGATTTTCCCGCGCGACGAGCTGCCGGAAATGGCACGGGGTAGGGGCGTCGTCCTGCAGCGCTACAAGGACGGCGGCCTTAGTGACGCCAAGGTGTTCACCTTGGAAGAAGGGCTGTCTTGGGCCTCGGGTGAACGAACCCGTACCGAAACCGATTTGCGCGACTGGATAGGCAAACGGGCGCAGGCAGGACGACTCCCGCCCCGTGGTTTTGCGTCGACGAACCGGTTTTCGTAGGGGTCCTTTTTGGCCGCGTACAAACGGGACCACAGATGGTAGGTCAGCTGGCGGCGTAGCTCGCTTTCGACATCTGCTCAATATGTTCCGCGACGGTCAGGTCGAACTCCGGCGCGTCGGCGCCTGCATCCAGGCATGTTGGGGCCACGCCCATCCGGTATTGCGGTTCCAGTTCGAAGAAGGTTGCGACTGAATAGCGCGCTTTGTCGGGCACGCCGTTCCGGACGCGGTGCATGTTGGCTTTGTATATGCCGCCGGTGAATCGCTCCATCATCTGGCCGATATTGATCACGAACGTGCCGTCGATTGGCGTGGCCAGAATCCAGTCACCATCGGCATTGCGCACTTCCAGTCCCGGGGAGCCGTCCTGCAGCAAAATTGTGATGGACCCCCAGTCCGTGTGCGCGCCCGCGCCGAGCATGTTTTCCGGCGCTTCTGCCGGCTGCGGCGGGTAGCGCAGCAGGCGCACCCCGCATTGCGGGTCACCCAGCCCTTCAGCAAAATAGTGGTAGTCGACCTCGACCGAGCAGGCGAGTAATCCCATCAGGTGACGGCCCAGCCTGATCGCCTCGGCCTGATAGGCCAGCATCTGCTCTGGAAAGCCCGGTAGGTTCTCAGGCCATTGATTGGGCCCCTGACCGGGCACGCCTTCGATCACCCACGGGTGATCCTTCGGTAGATCACAGGCGATGGAATAACTCTCCTTGTGATCCGGGGGTGAACCTTCATCAAGCATCTGCGCACCCGGCCCCTGATAGCCGCGCCAATAGGGCGACTTGCTGATGTGGACGGTCTGTTTGGCTTCCTCCGGCATGGAAAAGAAACGGTGCGCAGCTTCAATCTGGGCGGCAACAAGTTGCTCTGGAACGCGGTGGCCAGAGACATAGAAAAAGCCGGTCTCGCGGCAGGCTCGGTGGACGGCAGCCACGGTTTCGTCGCGGGCCGACCCCGGTTCGAAACTGCCCGACAAGTCGATGACCGGGATGTTTGTCGCAGCGCCTGGCGGTGTGTAAGGAATCATTGGGTCACCGCCGCGGCCAATCGAAAGACGTTGCCTTCAGGATCACGGACGACGGCCAAATACTGGCCGAATGTTGTCTTGAACGCCGGCTTGACCAGTTCACCACCCGCGGCAACCGCCTTCGCGACCGTGGGCTCGACGTCATCCGGGCTGCCGACATCCAACGTTATGACAGAGCGCACGCCTGTCGGGTTTGATTCATCGGGCATACCCAAGGTCTGATAGGCCGCTTGGCTGGTGAAGCCGATCTTCGCGCTGCCGGCGGAGACTTCGCGATAATACTCCGAGCGTGATGACTCGATCTCATGCAGTCCCAAGGCGATATAGAACGCCGCCATCTTGTCGACGTCGCGGGCGAAGAATGTTGTGTAGGTAAAATTCATGCAATCTCGCCCAATCGCGGATCAGATCGGCGAAATATTCTCTGGAATCCTGTTGGGTTGCTTGACCTGCGGCGCATGTTCCATTGAGCGCAGTTCAGGCGCTGGGCTGCTCTACTCAAACACCTGATCGGGCAGCCAGGTGGCGATTTCTGGGAAGATGGCGAGCAGAATCAGTGCGACGATCTGAATCCCTACAAACGGGATGACACCACGGTAGATATCGCCGGTGCGCACGCTGTCCGGGGCGACTCCGCGCAGATAGAACAACGCGAAGCCGAAGGGTGGCGTCAGGAAGCTGGTCTGCAGGTTCATCGCCATCATCACACCGAGCCAGACCGGGTCAACACCCATTAGCAACAGAGCCGGGGCTACGATGGGCACGACCACAAAGGTGATTTCGATAAAGTCGAGAAAGAAGCCGAGGATGAACATCACGAGCATGACCGCGAGGATTGCACCGGCCGTGCCGCCGGGCAGCGATTCCAGGACCGCGCGTACCGCTTCTTCACCGCCGAAACTGATGAAGACCAGCGAGAACAGCGACGCCCCGATCAGGATGATGAACACCATGGAGGATGTTTCCGCCGTCGAGCGGACGACCGAGGCCAGCACGTCGTTGCTGAGAATTTGTTTGATCGAATGCAGAACTGCCACACCGATCAAAAAACAAAGCAGCCCGGCGAAAACCATGCCCGCCTGATCCGCCGTCGAAACATCTACACGGCCCAGTCTCAGATCGAGGGTCTGGTTGAGGATCAGCAGCAGGATGATAGATATCACACCGGCCTGAACCGGCCACTTGGCGCCGTCACCCAACCGCAGAGAGGCCAAGAACATAGCGCCCACGGCGCCGACGGACGCCGCCTCGGTCGGCGTGGCGATCCCGGCCAGGATTGATCCCAGTACAGCGACAATAAGCCCGAAAGCAGGCAGAAAGCTGCTGAGGATATGGAGGTCGCGGCCTTCCTCGGCCTCGCCATGGGGCGGGGCTTTATGCGGCTGAAAAACCGCGACGGCCCCCTGATAGAGCACATAAAGCAAAAGCAGTCCGAAGCCGGGCAGCAGCGCGCCGGCGAACAAATGGCCCACGGAGATGGCGTGTATGGCGGAATCGCCCAGTTCGCGGCGCACATTGGTGTATTCGGTGGTGAGAACGTCCCCCAGCAGGATCAGCACGATGGAGGGCGGGATAATCTGGCCCAGCGTCCCGGCGGCCGCGATTGATCCGCTGGCCAGAGACTTGTCATAGCCGTGGCGCAGCATGGTCGGCAGCGAAATCAGGCCCATGGCGACCACCGTCGCGCCGACAATACCCGTTGAGGCGGCCAGCATTGCCCCTACCAGCGCGACGGAAATGCCCAGCCCCCCGCGCACCCGGCGCAGCAGATAGCTCATGCTTTCCAGCAGGTCTTCTGCGACCCGGGACCGCTCCAGCATAATGCCCATAAACACAAACAGCGGCACGGCCAGCAGCACATCGTTGCTCATGGTGCCGAAAATCCGGTCCGGGTAGAGCAGTATGTCGCGCAATTCGATCAGATCAGCAGCTATGCCAAGCACGGCGAAGATCAGCGCCGTGCCAGCCAGCGTGAATGCCACCGGGTAGCCGCAGAGCAGGAACGCGCCTGTCGCAACCACCATCAGAATGATGAAAATGTCGGCGAGTTCCATAGGGCGCCTAACCTACGTCCCGTTCGCGTCGGTTTCCGCAAAGCGGCATATCGGGACGTGAATGGGCCGCACTCTTCCGATACAACCGGACTTCCGGCCGGCCACTCGAGACGAATGGCTTTGGGTACAGATCAAAGCGCTGGCGCATCGGGTTCATCCGCGGTTCCGTACCCCTTCAACAGGCACCAGGCTTTGATGGCCTGCGCCACGCCCTGCAACGCAAGGAGCCCGACAAACACCAAAATGACGCTCTTGTAGAGGTACTTGAACGGCAGCCCGCTGGATTCGGTGGAGCCTTCGCGCACCGCCCAGGAACTCTCGACCAATGGCCACGCAGCCCACCAGATGAGAAAGCAGAGCGGCAGCAAAAACACCAGGGTGCCGATCAGATTGATCAGTGCCTGGGTCTTCAGCGGGGCATCCCGGTAGAACAGGTCCACGCGTACATGGCCCTGGTGTTTCAGCGTGTAGCCTGCCGCGAGCAGGAACAGCGTGCCATGCAGATAAAGCAACAGCTCTTCGGAGGCCCGGTCGCTGATGCCAAACACGTAGCGCAGCAGCACGAGCATGAATTGCAGCACGACCATAATCAGCGCCAGCCAGGCGATGGTCCGGCCAAGGGCCTCGCTTATGCCGTCGATCATGGCCGCTACTCGAACCATGGTCTAGTCGCTCTCGGATTCGAGAAGCCGGTCCTGGGCGAAGGCGAGTTCGGAAATTTTGTTATAGGCGATGGCGCGTTCGCGGAATTCGCTGAAGCTCTGGTAAATGCGCTGCGACAGTTCGTCGCCCTGGCCTGCTTCGGCGACGACTTCTTTGGACAGGCGCGAAATCTCGCGGCTGATTTCCCTGGGGAACGGGGCGACCGTGATATCCGGCATTGCCAGAATGTCCTGATAGGCACGGGCGTTTTCGGCATTGAACTCGGCCAGCGCCATTTCGACTTCGGCCGTCGTGGAGGATTCAATCACACTCTGTTGCGCCGGTGAAAGCCGGTTCCAGACGTCCAGATTGATGCCCATGGACAATCCGGTGCCGGGTTCATGGAAACCGGGGTAGTAATAGTATTTGGCGATCTCGAAGAAACCAAAGGCGACGTCGTTCCAGGGCCCGGCCCATTCGGTGCCGTCGATCCTGCCGGATTGCAACGCCTGATAGATCTCGCCACCCGGGATCGTGCTGGCGGCCGCACCCATGCGCCGAAGGACTTCGCCGCCCAGGCCGGGCATGCGTACCTTCAGGCCCTTGAAGTCTTCCAGGGTTTCCAGCGGGCGCTTGTACCAGCCGCCCATCTGGGTACCGGAATTGGCGGTCAAAAACGCCTTGATGTTGTAGCGCGCCGATAGCTCGTCCCAGAGTTCCTGTCCGCCGCCCCAGCGGATCCAGGCTGAGAGTTCGGGGCCGGTCAGGCCGAACGGCACCGCCGCAAAGAAAGCAAAAGCCTTCGACTTGCCCTGCCAGTAATATTCGGCGCCGTGATACATGTCGGCATTGCCCTGCTGGACGGCATCGAATGCACCGAGCGCCGGCACCAGTTCACCGGCGCCGTAAACTTTCACGGTGACAGAGCCGCCGGTGCCCGCTGTGATGCGCTCGGCCAGCCGGTCGGCAGAGGTGCCCAGACCGGGAAAATGTTTCGGCCAGGTGGTAACCATCTTCAGTTCGAAGCGGGAGTCCGCGCTTGCGTCTACAGGCGTCGTTGCTTGCCGGGGGGCGAGGGCAGCCAGAGTGCCAGCCGCTGCCGTGGCCCCGGCACCCGTCAAAAACGCGCGTCGAATGTAGGACGGCGTGCCGTCGCGCGGTTTGCTGGCGTCATTGCTCATGGGAAAAGAGGGGGCTAGCCCCGGTCGTCCATCCGGTGCCACCCGTCTTCGGAGTACATTTCCAGGGGCTGGAAGCGCGCCTTGTATTCCATTTTGGCGGACCCTTCGATCCAATAACCCAGATAGACGTAGGGCAGGCCAAGGCTCTTTGCCCATTCGATGTGCGACAGGATCATATAGGTGCCCAGGCTGCGATCGACCTCAGCCGGGTTATAGAAGCTGTAGATCATGGACAACCCGTCATCGAGCACATCGGTCAGGCAGGCCGCTGACAGTGGAGATGTGTCTCGCGCCGGATCGAGATTATGGGCCCGGTACTCGACGATTTTGGTGTTGACCGGCGTTTCCTCGACCATGGTGGCGTAATCCATCGCGTTCATGCCGGCCATACCGCCGTCTGAATGCCGGGTATCGAGGTAGCGGGTCAGCAGATCGAACTGCTCCAGCGTGGCGTGTGCCGGGACCGTGCTTTCGACCAGGTCGCCATTGCGGCGCGCGATCCGGCGCAGATTGCGACCCGGCCGGAAATCATCGACTGCGATCCGCACGGAAATGCAGGCGTTACACCCCTCACAAGCTGGCTTGTAGGCGACTTTCTGCGACCGCCGGAAGCCGACTTTGGAAAGGGAGTCGTTCAACTCGCGGGCATGCGGCTGCTTCAGTTCAGTAAAGATCTTCTGTTCCAGGCGGTCCGGCAGATAGGGGCACGGCGAGGGCACTGTCAGGTAGAACCGGGGAAATCTTATGAACTGGTCAGTCAAGTTAGGCTCGTCTCTCTTCAGGCTTCACACTCTATAGCACGCCGAAATACCAGGGCATGAACAGGCTGAACGTCAACCATAGTAAAACAATCAGTGGCAGACCAGTCCGAACAAAATCACCGAATTTGTAGTGGCCCGGCCCCATCACCAGAAGATTGGTCTGATAGGCGATGGGAGTCGCGAAAGAACAATTTGCCCCGAAGATCACCGCGAACAGAAACAGCATTGGATCGACATTCAGCTCAGTAGCCATGTTGATCGCGATCGGTGTGAACAGCACCGCCGTCGCATTGTTGCTCAACACGTTGGTCATGGCGGCGATCAGCAGGAAGAAGGCAGACACGATAATCGCCGTGTCGGCACCTTCCAGCGCCGCCAACATGCTGTGCGCAATATAGCCTGCGCCGCCGGTCGCACTCATGGAATTACCCAGCGCGAGAGCTGTTGCCACCAACAGGATCACCCGCCGATCAACAGAGCGGGCGGCCTGCCGGACGTTCAGGCATTTGCCGACAATCATCGCCCCGGCGCCGGCCAGCGCCGCGATTTCGATGGGGAGGACGCTGGTCGCTGCCAGAGTGACTACCACGCCAAAGATCAAAAGCGACCGCAGGGCGAGGGCGCGCTTGGGCAACTCACGGGTCGACCATTCCATCAGCAGGACATCACGGTTTTCGCGTAAGCCCATCACGTCGCTGCGCCGGCCGGTGACCAGCAGGACATCGCCGGCCTCGAGCCGGATGTCGTTGATCCCGGCGCGCAGCATGCGTGAGCGGCGCTGAATGCCCAGCACGATACAGCCCGTCTGGCTGCGAAAGCCGGATGCGGCAAGGGTGCGGCCATCCAGCCGCGATGCCGGTGCAATCACAACTTCTGCCATGATCCGGTTTGATGTCTTGCGGCGGTCCGCTTCGCCGGTCAGCACGGCCAGGGCTTCTTCGCCCACGCCCTCGATCATGTCAGGTTCGCGAGAGTATACGTCGGTCAGCGCCTTGCGGGTGGCTGCCACGATCAGGCTGTCACCGACCTGAAGCTCTATATCTTCAAACGGTGGCAGGATAGCGGCCTCGCCACGCTGAATAAGCCGTACGGTGATATCGGGCAGGGCTTTGAAGATACCGGCGGCGGCGGTCTCGCCGATCAATTTGCTGCCAGGATGAACATCGATTTCCGCGACAAATTGCTTGCCGGTCTCACCGGTGAATTCTCAAGGTCGCGCTTGGGCAGCAGCAGCGGTGCAATAAACAACAGATACAGCAGACCAACGCCCGCCAGAACAGCACCGGGCAGGGTAAAGTCAAAGAACCCGAGCTCAGGGAGTCCCTCTTTTACCGCAGCGCCTGACACCAGCAGATTGGTGCTGGAGCCGATCAGCGTCGTCATGCCGCCCAGAATGGCGGCGAAACTGAGCGGGATCAGCACCCTGCTGGGCGGCTGGTCCAGCCGTTCGGCCAGCGCACTCATAATGGGAATAAAGATCACCACGACAGGTGTGTTGTTCATGATGCCGCTGAGAATCGCGACGAAGATCAGCGCAAAGACAATGACAATCCCGGCGTGACCACGCCCGAATTTGATCAGCATGGCGGCCGGGCCGTCCAGCGCGCCGGTCTGCACCAGCGCCTGGCCGATCACCAGGAGCGCGATGATAGCAACCAGCGCCGGTTCGGCGAACCCGGCAAGCAGCGTTCTGGCGTTCAGTTCTGCCACCCCGGTGCTGGAGTAAACCGGCATCAGGTGAAAAAACACCAGCAGGACCGCCAGCGTCAGCAGCGACGTGACTTCGATCGGTATCCGGTCGATGGAGTACAGCACAATCGCCGCGGTGATCGCAGCGAAGACAAAGCCCATCTCGAAGGTCAGCTCTAGGCCGGCCATATATCCCCCTGATGATTCAAGCGAACATTACTACCATGGAAGCGCCCGGGAAGCGCAAAGATGCTCAACGCCGTAAAAGCTCCGCCACTTCTGGGGCGAAATAGGTCAGGATGCCGTTGGCGCCGGCGCGTTTGAAGGCGGTCAGGCTCTCCAGCATGACGCGTTCGCGATCCAGCCAGCCATTTTCAGCGGCGCCCACCAGCATCGAATATTCGCCGGAGACCTGATAGGCGAAGGTGGGGGCGCCGAATTCGTCTTTCACCCGGCGCACGATATCCAGATAAGGCATGCCGGGCTTGACCATCACCATGTCGGCGCCTTCGGCCAGGTCGAGCGCGACCTCACGCAGGGCCTCATCTGAATTGGCCGGGTCCATCTGGTAGGTGCTCTTGGAAGCCTTGCCCAGCGCGGCAGATGATCCGACGGCGTCGCGGAACGGGCCATAGAACGCCGAAGCGTACTTCGCGGCGTAGGCCATGATCTGTGTGGCGACATGGCCGTTTGCTTCCAGGGTTTCGCGGATCGCGCCGATCCGGCCATCCATCATGTCGCTGGGCGCGACGATATCGCATCCGGCATCCGCCTGTACCAACGCCTGCTGCGCCAGGATGTCGACCGACGCATCGTTCGCGACGGCATCGCCGATGATCACGCCGTCATGGCCGTGATCGGTATAGGGGTCGAGGGCAACATCGCACATCACGCCGATATCCGGCACCTGCGCCTTGATCGCGCGCACGGTTCGGCAAATCAGATTGTCCGGATTGAGGGACTCAACCCCGTCCGGGGTTTTCAGCGCCGGGTCGGTCTGCGGAAAAAGCGCAATCACCGGAATGCCCAGATTGGCGGCGCGGGCCGCGGCATCTACCGCCAGGTCGACACTCAGTCGATGGACGCCAGGCATAGAATTGATCGGGTCGCGGGTGTTGTCGCCTTCCTGAACGAAGATGGGCCAGATCAGATCATTGACCGATAGCGCGTTTTCCGAAACCAGACGACGCGACCATTCCGCCATGCGGTTGCGGCGCATACGGGTAGCCGGGAAGCGGGATATTGGTCCGTCGGTCATGGTCAGCGTTGCCCCAAGAGGAGTGCCTGATTGTCGTGCAGCAGATCGGCCAGAAAGTCGCATACGGCTTCAACACGCGCAACATGCCGCAAATCTTCATGCACAACGAGCCAGAACTCCCGCCTGATGTCGATCTCTTTCGGCAGAATACGGCGGAAGCGCCGGTCGTGTTCCGCAGCAAAACAATGCAGAATTGCCATGCCCAGCCCGGACAGCGCGGCGTTGAAATGCGCCACCACGCTTGTGGATTGCAGGACGATGTTGGGGGTCTTGATAAACTCGTCCAGAAACCGCAGCTCGGGCAGCGTCACGAGATCGTCGATATACCAGATGAAATCATGGTTCTTGAGCTCGTCCAGCGAGGTGATCCGGGGCGACCGGGCCAGATAGGCCGGTGTGGCGTAGAGGCCCAGCGCATAGTCGGCCAGCTTACGCGCAACCAGCCGGCCTGACTGCGGACGCGACAGGGTGATTGCCAAGTCAGCTTCGCGCCGCGAGAGATTGAGCGGCGGGGTGCTGGCCACCAGTTCGACGACGATGCCGGGGTGTTTTTCGCGGAATTTGTGCATCTGTCCCGCCAGGAACTCGATGGCCAGGCCTTCGGTCGCGGCCATCCGCACCGTGCCAGTCAGGGTCGCGTCCTCGCCGGAGACCTCCTGGTAAAGGTCAATCGACTGCGATTCCATCGCTTCGGCATGGCGCAACAGGGATTGTCCCGCTTTCGTCAGCAGATAGCCGCTGGGGGTGCGGTCGAACAGCCTTGCGTCTAGCGCTTCTTCAAGCGCGGAGATGCGCCGGGCTACCGTCGTGTGATCGACATGCAACGACCGGGCGGCAGCGTTGAGCCTGCCACGTCTGGACAATTCGAGGAAAAATCGGAGATCATCCCAGTTGAACATCGACACCCGAATCCTTGACCTGAAAGCCAAGTTTGGTGGATTTATGCACACCAAACGGGGAGAATTTCGCATAGCGAAGCAATTTTGTCTCCTGTAGACTTAAGGTTCAAATGTCGGGAGAAGACTGCGTGCGTTCCGTACGCGGTTTTGGAACTTTTTGGCGTCAGTGGTCGACTTGGTCGGCGCTGGCTGGACTTCGAAAGCTGGGAGAGCAGCAGAATGACTGATACCCTCAAGCAAATGACGGCCGATGACGAGCGGAGCCCCGCTGATGAGATCGCGGAACTGGTCGCCCGTTCGCGCGCCGCACAGGCTCAAATCGAAAACTACACGCAGGAACAGGTCGACGAACTGATCCGCGCCATGGTCTGGTCCGTGGCCCGCGAAGACCGGTCTGAAGAGATCGCGCAGTTCACCGTCGACGAGACGCAGCTGGGCAACTATGACGGCAAATATCTGAAGATCCACCGCAAGACCCGGGCCACGCTGATGGACATCATCGATGACAAGTCGGTGGGTGTTCTCGAAGAGGATCCGGAGCGCAATATCATCAAGATCGCCAAGCCCATGGGTGTGATCGGGGCGCTGGCGCCGTCGACCAACCCGGAAGCAACACCGGTGATCAAGGCGATCCATGCTGTCAAGGGCCGCAACTCGATCATCGTCGCGCCGCATCCGCGCGCCAAGCTGACCAACAAGAAAATCTGCGACTACATGCGCGAAGCGATCGTGGCCTGTGGTGCCCCGGCTGATCTGGTTATCGGCATCGACACGCCGTCGCTTGAGAAGACCAATGAATTGATGCGCCAGTGTGACCGTGTCCTTGCCACCGGTGGCGGTGCAATGGTTCACGCCGCGTATTCCAGCGGCACCCCGGCGCTCGGCGTCGGTGTCGGCAACGCGGTCATTACGGTTGACGAGACGGCGGACCTTGATGATGCGGCCGAGAAGATCCGTATTTCCAAGACGCTTGACCTGGCTGCGTCCTGTTCGTCGGATAATTCGGTGGTGCTGGTCGACGCCATTTACGACGAAATGCTGAACAAGCTGGTCCATCAGGGCGGCTATATCGTCAACGACGAAGAGAAGGCCAAGCTGCAGAATACTATCTGGGAAGACGGCCACCTGAACACGGCGATTGTCGCGCAGCCTTTCGAGAAGATTGCCGGCATGGCCGGGATCGAAGCGCCGGAAGGCCGCGAGTTCTTCATCGTTCCGGAAGACGGTTGGGGCCCGGATCATCCGTTCTCGGGCGAAAAGCTCTCCGTCACCATGGCGCTTTACCGTGCCAAGGACATTGATCACGCCATTGAGCTGACCAACAACATCCAGTCCTATCAGGGGCAAGGCCACTCCTGCGGCCTCTATTCGCAGAGTGACGAGAACATCATGAAGGTGGCCAATTCGACCAAGACATCGCGCGTCATGGTCAACCAGCCGCAGGCAGCGTCCAACAGTGGCAACCTCTGGAACGGCATGCGCCAGACGTTCTCGCTGGGCTGTGGCTCTTGGGGTGGCAACGGCACGAACAATAATATTTCGTGGCGTGACCTGATCAACGAGACCTGGGTCTCCAAGCCCTTGGCCGAAACCAAGGTCATCCCGTCGGACGAGGAACTGTTCGGCAAGGACGTGATGGCGAAGATTGCCTGACAGGCGATATTTCCTGAATTGATTGACCGGGCGCTCAAAAGGCGCCCGGTTTTTCACATCTGGCGTGTGCAGATAGCCTATGCACAGGCGCGGAACGGATGTGATAGGGTCCCGCCGCACAACACAGATGACAAAAGGTTGTCATGGACTTTCAACTGAATGAAGATCAGCGCCTGTTCCAGGATACAGCGCGCGCTTTTGCCCAGGACGTTATGGCGCCGCAGGCGGCACATTGGGATGAAGAGTCGATCTTCCCTGAAGACGCACTCCGACAGGCGGCCGAACTCGGCTTTGCCGGCATCTATGTCAGCGACGATTACGGCGTCGGCCTTAGCCGCCTGGAATCGACCATCGTGTTCGAGGAACTGGCGGCGGCGTGTCCATCAACGGCTGCCTACATCTCAATCCACAACATGGCATCGTGGATGATCGATAAATGGGGCACGGACGAGCAGCGCGAAAAGTGGCTGCCCAAGCTGATGACCATGGAGCATTTCTCCTCCTATTGCCTGACCGAACCGGGGGCGGGCTCTGACGCGGCCAGCTTGCGCACCAAGGCCGTCCGGGATGGTGATGAGTATATCCTGAATGGCTCCAAGGCGTTCATCTCCGGTGGTGGCCGATCCGACATCTATGTGGTGATGGTCCGCACCGGTGACGAAGGCCCGGGCGGCATTACCTGTGTCGTGGTTGAAGCGGGCACGCCGGGGCTGTCCTTCGGGGCCCAGGAAAAGAAGCTGGGCTGGAAGTCGCAGCCGACCTCATCGGTGATCTTCGAGGATTGCCGCATTCCGGTTGCTAATCGTCTGGGTGAAGAAGGCGACGGCTTCAAGATTGCCATGCAGGGGCTGGACGGCGGGCGATTGAACATCGCGGCGTGTTCGTTGGGCGGTGCGCGCGCCTGCCTCGAAACCACGCTTGACTACACCAAGGAACGCAAGCAGTTCGGCAAATCGATTTCGGATTTTCAGGCGACCCAGTTCAAGCTGGCCGATATGGCAACCGACCTTGAGGCGGGGCGTCTGATGGTGCGGTCCGGGGCGGTCGCCGTCAGTGAAGGTGCGCATGACGGCACCATGAAGGCAGCGATGGCCAAGCGCTTTACGACCGATGTCTGCTTCGACATCGTCAACGATGCGCTGCAGCTGCATGGTGGCTATGGCTACATCAAGGAGTATCCGATTGAACGCTTCCTGCGCGATCTGCGGGTGCATCAGATTCTTGAAGGCACGAATGAGATCATGCGGGTGATCATCAGCCGGATGATCCTTAAAGGGCCCTATCCGGCCAATCGTTAATTCGTCAACCGGCGACGCCAGGGGGAGCTATGAGCGAAGAACCGGAAGTTCTATTTGAAAAGCGGGGCGGGGTCGGGCTGATCACGCTGAACCGACCCAAGGCGCTCAACGCGCTGAACCAGCCTATGGTGCTGGACATCCATCCCAAGATGATCGAATGGGCCGATGACGACGAAGTCCAGGCGGTCGTGATCCAGGCGGCGGGTGACCGCGCTTTCTGCGCCGGCGGGGATATTCTCTGGCTGCGCAACAACGGTCTCAACGACCGTCCGACAGCGCTCAGCTTCTTCTGGGACGAATACCGGCTGAACCGCTACATCAAAAACTATCCCAAGCCCTATATCGCCTTTATCGATGGCATCACGATGGGCGGCGGTTGCGGCCTTTCGGTTCATGGCGACTTCCGGGTCGCGACCGAGCGTACGACCTATGCCATGCCGGAGACGGGTATCGGCCTGTTCCCCGATGTGGGGGGCAGCTTCTTTATGCCGCGGTGCCCCGGTGAAACCGGCATGTATTCGGCGATTACCGGCGACCGGCTGCGGCCGGCTGATGCGCTGCATCTGGGGATCGCCACCAGCTACACGCCGTCGGAAAAACTCGATGACCTTCTCAAGGCGCTGGTGGAGGGCGATTTGAGCAGCGAAGAAAACATCACGGATATCTTGCAGGGTTTCCATGAAGACCCCGGTCCATCAGATGTCAAATTGCTGCAAGGGCAGATTGATGTGATCTTCCGCGAGAACTCTCTGGAAGAGGTGGTCGAGACGCTGAAGATCAATGGCTCCAATTTTGCGCAAAAAACGCTCGACACCATCGAAGGCAAGTCGCCGACGAGCATGAAGGTGACGTTCCGGCAGATGCGCGAGGGCGCCAAGCTGGACTTCGACGATTGTATGAAGATGGAGTACCGCATCGTCACCGAAGTGATGGCCGGTCACGACTTCTATGAAGGCGTGCGGGCCGTCATCGTCGACAAGGACAATGAACCCAAATGGGCACCCGATACGCTCGAAGCGGTCACTGACGCAGATGTCGATGCATACTTCCGGTCGCTTGGCGGTCAGGACCTGCACTTCGATGGCCCTCCGGGGACCCGCGCATAAGAACTGACGGGTATAAAACCGGCTAGACGATACAGGAGAGACAAATGGCAAAAGTTGGATTTATCGGCCTTGGGAATATGGGCGGACATATGGCCCACAACCTGATCAAGGCCGGGCACGACTTGAAGGCTTTCGATCTGATGGAAGCCGCGCTCAACACGGCAAAGGAGCGCGGCGCAGAGATCGCTTCAACGGCATCGGACGCCGCCAGCGGCGTCGATGTTGTCGTTTCCATGCTGCCGGCGGGCAAGCATGTGCGGGGTGTCTACACCGATGCAGGCGGGGTTCTGGATTCAGCCGATCCCGGCACGCTGCTGATCGACAGTTCGACTATCGACGTGCAGTCGGCCCGCGACGTGATTGCGGCCGCTGCGGAAAAAGGCCTGGAAATGGTCGATGCGCCGGTTTCCGGTGGTGTTGGTGGGGCCGAGGCGGGGACCCTTACCTTTATGGTCGGCGGCACGGATGCCGCCTTTGGCAAAGCCAAGCCGTTCCTCGACATCATGGGCAAGAACATCTTCCATGCCGGGGCCGCCGGGAACGGTCAGGTCGCCAAGGTGGCCAACAACATGCTGCTGGGTATCTGCATGATCGGCACGTCCGAGGCGTTCAACCTGGCAAAGACACTGGGCCTTGATGCGCAGACATTCTTCGACATCTCTTCTACGGCGTCCGGACAGAACTGGTCGATGACCTCATATTGCCCGGCGCCGGGTCCGGTCCCCACATCGCCTGCCAACAATGACTATCAGGCCGGTTTTGCCGTCGACATGATGCTGAAGGATCTGCGGCTTGCCAAAGAAGCAGCGGACGGCATCGGCGCAGAGACCCCGCTCGGGCATCATTCGGAAGAGCTTTACACCAAGCTTTCCGAAGCCGGGCATGGCGGCCTTGATTTCTCCGGCATCATCAAAATGCTGGCGGGTGAGCTTTAGGTCGCGCAACCGCCGCCCTATATCCTCTTCAATAGTAGAACGAGGCTAAGGGAGAAGAGGATTGCGCGGGTTTGCCGTGCTTTTTGTCGGGCTGTGCTTTGTGCCGTTTCAGGTGCTCGCCAACCAGTGGGAGTGCTTCGGACCGGAGCGCAACTGGTGTGCACACACGGTATTTGATAGCCGGCCGGAAGCCGGGTGGGGCGTTCAGAACAAAGCGCGTCTGCCAGGGCTGGTGGTTGAGATCATTGTAGATGCTCCCGCTAACCAGCCGCGTCTCGGGGTTCGGATTTCCCCTGTTCCCTTCAATGAAACGGCGCGCGTGATCCTGTCGCTTCGGGCAGATGAGCGTGATTCAAGGCGGTGGGTCCCGCTGCGTGTAGTGCAAAGCCAGCATGAGGGCGCCTCGGTCTATTCCATGCTCGACCGGCGGGCGCTGGTCACGCTGTTGGAGGGAACCGAGGATCTGGTGCTCTATGCCTTTGTTGAGGTGGCAGGGCGCAATGGCACTCATAAAGTCAGTCATAAAGTAACGCTGGAAGGCCTGCGCGAAGCGTTGCGCTATGCACGTGTGGGACGCTGATCTGTCTTGCTCTTGGCTATCGTAGACTTGCCAACTGGTCTAAATTGATCCGGATCAGGGGGTTGGCGCAGGCGCCTCATTAGACTAGGTAAGACGAGCCGGATAAACTTCGGTGCAGGAGACCGATGGACTACGACGCCAAATTCGCAGAAGCGATTGACTCGCTGCGGGCCGAGGGCCGCTACCGTGTGTTTATGGACATCGCGCGCCGTGCCGGAGAGTTTCCGCGCGCCCGCTTCTATGAGGGCGACAACAAGCAGCGCGATATCACCGTCTGGTGCTCCAATGATTATCTGGGCATGGGGCAGCACGCTGATGTGATTGCCGCCATGGAACACGCGCTGCATGAATGCGGCGCCGGCGCCGGCGGCACCCGCAACATTAGCGGCACCAATCACTATCATGTGCTGCTGGAGCAGGAACTGGCCGACCTGCATGGCAAGGAAGCCGCGCTGCTGTTCACCTCCGGCTATATATCGAACGAGGCAACGCTCAGCACCATTGGCCGGATTTTGCCGGGCTGTGTTCTGTTCTCTGACGAATTGAACCACGCTTCAATGATTGAGGGTGTCCGCCATTCCGGTCAGACCAAGCGGATCTTCCGCCACAACGACATGGCGCATCTGGAAGAACTGCTGCAGCAGGCCGATCCGGATGCCCCGAAGGTCATCGCATTCGAATCTGTCTATTCGATGGATGGCGATGTCGCACCGATTGCGGAAATTTGCGATCTGGCCGACAAGTACAACGCCATCACCTATCTGGATGAGGTACATGCTGTAGGTCTCTACGGCGAGCGCGGCGGCGGTGTCGCCGAACGCGACAGGGTAATGGACCGCGTCAGCATTATTGAAGGGACGCTCGCCAAGGCGTTCGGCGTGATGGGCGGTTATATCACCGGATCTGAACAGTTGATCGACGTGGTGCGCTCCTATGCACCGGGCTTCATCTTCACCACGTCGCTGTCACCGGTACTGGCCGCTGGCGCGCTGGCGAGCATTCGTCACGTGAAACAGGCCAATGAATTGCGGATCCGGCACCAGGAACGTGCCGAGGCGCTCAAGCAACGGTTTCGCGACGCGGGCTTGCCGCTGATGGAATCCGAAAGTCATATCGTTCCGCTCTGGGTGGGCGAGCCGACGCTCTGCAAGCAGGTGTCGGACGAGTTGATGGAAGAATTCGCCATCTATGTTCAGCCGATCAACTATCCCACGGTGCCACGGGGCACGGAGCGGCTGCGCTTTACACCCGGCCCGTTCCATACCGATGAAATGATGGATGAACTTGTGGGCGCTTTGAACGCCGTCTGGGAACGCAGAAAGATCAGCCGCGCAGCCTAAGCGCTCTTTAAACAGCCCCATTCCTGCCAAAATCGTGACCTATCTCCAAGGTTATGATCATCAAACGGATTTTTTGTGCCCTGAACCTGGGCGCGCT
Source organism: Alphaproteobacteria bacterium (assembly GCA_046290575.1). Lineage (GTDB taxonomy): Bacteria > Pseudomonadota > Alphaproteobacteria > SMXS01 > SMXS01 > JANQQJ01. The sequence continues at coordinate 482,294 of JBKAGX010000002.1, forward strand.
GGTTTTCTTGTGGGAAACGCTTGAAGCCTCGGCGTTGACCCCGCAGCAGCTTGTCGACGCTGCGATAGAACGTACCGAACACAGCGTGACCTATGATGGCGGCTATCGGCGTATTGCGTATCCCATGGGTGACGTGCCGGCTGACATTGGCGTATGCACTGACGTGATTGTCCGCGCCTACAGGGCGGTTGGGATCGATCTGCAGCAGCGCGTGCACGAAGATATGAAAACTGCGTTCGGTGCTTATCCCGATCATTGGGGGCTTTCGCACCCCGACCCCAATATCGACCACCGTCGGGTGCCGAATCTGCAGGCGTACTTCACCCGGCACGGCGAAGACTTCCAGATTTCTGCTTCAGCAGGGGACTATCAATCCGGGGACTTGGTCACATGGCAGGTGGGCGGCTATCTGCCGCATATCGGGATCGTCACGAACCGCCTTTCGCCGGATGGAAAGCGCCCGATGATTGTCCACAATATCGGCGCCGGGCCCCGCCTGGAGGATATGCTGTTCGACCATCCCATCACCGGCCACTATCGGTATCTGCCCAGCGAAGACGTCCGCTAAAGCCTCCACCTGCGGCAAATCCGCATCAGCCTTGGGGATTCTCGCCCACGACACCTTGGGCATGCTTGGCGCGTGACCCCGACATATGGTAGGACTTCTTCTAGTCGGGTAGTTCCGGGGGGAGCCGGGACTAGAGGTATTGAGAGAGACACGAGTCCCATGACGGAGACTGCGTCGAAGCCAGCCATTGCGCTGGGCTCGGATCACGCTGGATTCGAGCTCAAGGAAGAGTTGAAAGCTGAATTGCTGGTTCAGGGCCATACGGTGCTGGATCTGGGGGCTTTCGGCCCCGATTCGGTGGATTATCCGGATTTCGGCCACGCGGTCGCCAAGGCGATCGAAGACGGGCGTGCTGAAAAAGGCATTGTTGTCTGCGGCACTGGCATCGGCATTTCGATTGCCGCCAACCGGAATCCTGCCGTCCGCGCGGCTCTGTGCCATTCCGGGCTCGAAGCCAGGCTCGCCCGTGAACACAATGATGCAAATGTGCTGGCCCTGGGGGCCCGAATTATCGGGTCTGAAGCGGCCAAGGATGCTCTATCTGCTTTCCTGAACACCGAGTTTGGAGGTGGCCGCCACGAAGGCCGCGTTGCCAAGCTCGCAGCTGCCTCATGAATGGAGACTGTTGTTAATGTCGACCCAAGCTGCTGACACGAATACCGGCGCAGACCGTTTTTTCAGCGCCAGCCTTGCCGATGCCGATCCGGAGGTCGCCGCCTCCATCAATGGCGAACTGAACCGCCAGCAAAGTCAGATCGAGTTGATTGCCAGCGAGAACATCGTCTCGCGGGCGGTGTTGGAAGCCCAGGGCTCCGTCCTCACCAACAAATATGCCGAAGGCTATTCCGGGCGCCGCTATTATGGCGGCTGCGAGTATGTCGATGTGTCCGAGGATCTGGCGATCGAACGCGCCAAGAAGCTGTTCGACTGTGCTTTCGCCAATGTGCAGCCCCATTCCGGCGCGCAGGCCAATGGTGCGGTGATGCTGGCACTGATGAAGCCGGGCGACACCATTATGGGCATGTCGCTGGCGGCCGGTGGTCACCTGACCCACGGCGCGCCGCCGGCGCAATCCGGCAAATGGTTCAACGCGGTGCAATATGGTGTGCGCCAGCAGGACCATCTGATCGACTTCGACGAAATCGAGGGGCTGGCGAAAGAGCATAAGCCCAAACTGATCATCGCCGGAGGGTCCGCCTACCCACGGGTGATCGATTTTGCCCGCTTCCGGGAGATCGCTGACAGCGTAGGCGCGCTGTTGATGGTCGATATGGCCCATTTCGCAGGACTGGTCGCCGGCGGGGTACACCCCAGCCCGCTACCCTATGCGGATGTGGTCACGACGACGACCCACAAGACGCTGCGGGGACCGCGCGGCGGCATGATCCTGTCCAACGACGAAGCGTTGGGAAAGAAGATCAATTCGGCCGTGTTCCCCGGATTGCAGGGTGGTCCATTGATGCATGTCATCGCCGCCAAGGCTGTCGCCTTCGGCGAGGACCTCAAGCCGGAATTCAAGCTCTACACACAGGCGATCATCGAAAACGCCAGGGCGCTGTCAGAGAAACTGATGCAGCGTGGTTTCGACATGGTCTCGGGTGGCACCGACACGCATCTGATGCTTGTTGATCTGCGGCCCAAGGGTGTGAAAGGCAATGCAGCCGAGGACTCGCTGGAACGCGCCAATATCACGTGTAACAAGAATGGTATTCCGTTCGACCCGGAGAAGCCGGCTGTCACCTCTGGTATCCGTCTGGGCACGCCGGCGGGCACGACGCGGGGCTTCGGGGTCGGTGAGTTTCAGGAGGTCGGCGACTTGATCGCCGATGTGCTGGAGGGGCTCGCCGCCAACCCGGACGATAACAGCGCCGCCGAGGCTGCAGCGCGGGAGCGCGTCGCGGCGCTCTGCAACGCTTTTCCGATTTACGCATAGTCGGCCATAGAGGGGGAAAGGATCGATGCGCTGTCCGTTTTGCGGCAACGATGAAACGCAGGTTAAAGACTCCCGGCCCACCGAAGATGGCGCGGCCATCAGGCGGCGGCGGCACTGCCCGGCCTGTGGCGCTCGCTTTACGACTTTTGAGCGCGTACAGCTGCGCGAGCTGACGGTCATCAAGAAGAACGGCAAGCGCGTGCCGTTTGACCGCGATAAGCTGACCCGCTCGCTGGCCATCGCGCTACGCAAACGCCCGGTCGAGCCCGAACGCGTCGAGCGCATGATCAACGGCCTGGTGCGGCGCCTGGAAAGCATGGGTGAGAGCGAAGTTCCCTCTGATCTGATTGGTGAGTTGATTATGGAAGGCCTGGCGAGCATCGATCAGGTCGCCTATGTGCGGTTTGCGTCGGTCTACAAGAATTTCCGCGAAGCCAAAGACTTCGAAGAGTTCATTGGCAGCCTCGATGGCGAGCCCCAGGACTAGTTCCAAACCGGCTGATCTGTGGCACATGCGTGGCGCGCTGGGCCTGGCCCGGCGTGGTCTTGGTCAGGTCGCGCCCAATCCTGCGGTCGGGTGCGTCATCGTCAGGGACAGCCGAATCGTCGGGCGCGGCTGGACGCAGCCGGGCGGTCGGCCCCATGCGGAAACGGAAGCGCTTCAGCAGGCGGGAGGCCGCGCCAGGGGCGCAACCGCCTACGTCACGCTCGAACCCTGTGCGCATCATGGTCAAACCCCGCCCTGTGCGGACGCGTTGGTCGGTGCCGGGATCAAACGCTGTGTTGTGGCCTTGCCGGACCCCGACCCACGCGTTTCAGGGCAGGGAATCGAGCGTCTCAAAGCCGCCGGCATCGACGTGCTTGAAGGTGTATTGACGCGAGAGGCAGAGCGGCTGAATGAGGGGTTCTTGACCCTGCAACGCCTTGGGCGCCCTATGCTGACGCTCAAATTGGCGACGACTCTGGATGGTAAGATTGCGACAGCCAGCGGCGATAGCAAATGGATAACCGGGCCACAAGCGCGCCGTTACGGGCATCTATTGCGCGCGAGTCACGACGCGATCCTGACCGGGATCGGTACGGTTCTGGCCGACGATCCGATGCTGGACTGCCGCCTTGAAGGGCTGGAACATCGAAGCCCAAAACGTGTCGTGATGGATAGTGCGTTTCGACTTCCGCCGGCGTGCCAGCTCGCCCGGACCGCGGAGCGTGACCCTATTCTGGTCCTGACGGGCGGGGTTGCGCCGGGCCCTGCGTCCGCTGCCAAGGGCGTCGAACAGATCGCTCTTGCTTCGGGGGCAGACGGGCGGGTTGAACCAGGGGCCGCATTGCAAGCATTGGGGGAGCGAGGTATCACCCGTGTTCTCGCCGAATGCGGTGCCGAACTGGCCGCCAGTCTGCTGGCGGCAGATCTGGTTGACCGGATCGCCTGGTTCCGGGCACCGTCTGTCATGGGTGGTGACGGACGAGGTGCTTTGGGGGCCCTGGGGCTAGAGAAAGCCGGGGACGCACGGCGAAATGTCCGGGAGGCAACGCTGCCCCTCGGTGAGGATATGCTGGAAACCTATTGCCGCACCTCCTATTAAGGGCACGCAATCTCAAAGTTGAACAGGCGGGCTGTTGCCCGTGGAGAAAGAGTCGCACGTGTCAGACGTTGAAGCTGCATCGGTAGAAAAAAACAAGGGCTCGCGCAGCGCGTCGCGGCTGGCGGCCGTGCAGGCGCTCTATCAGGTCGCGTCGACAGAGATCACTGCGGCCCAGGTTGTGACCGAATTCCGCGTCTGGCGTCTGGGCAAAGAACAAGACGGCGACGAGTACCGCCCGGCGGATTCGGCGTTTTTTGAAGACGTGGTTTCCGGTACCGCAGAGCGCATGGAGCAGATCGACGCCGCAATTGAAGCGGCCGTGCAGGGCAGGTCACTGGCGCGTGTGGAGCGCTTGGTGCTGGCGATTCTTAGGGCGGGGACCTATGAACTCGTGGCGCGTCCCGATGTGCCGACGCCCGTAGTCATCAACGAATATCTCGATATCGCCAACGCGTTCTTCTCGGCCAGTGAGCCGGCGTTCGTGAACGGTGTGCTGGACCGTATCGCCCGTTCGGCCCGGCCAGGCGCCGGTTAGACGCTGCCGCAGTTATGGCTGACGGCAGCCAGCGCGGCGAATTCCAGCTTATCAATGAGCTTTTGGTGCCGCTTGCGGCGGGGCAAACCGGTGCCGCGGGGCTGTCCAATGACGCTGCGACCCTTGATGTCCCTGAAGGCCGGCAGCTTGTTCTGACCAAGGATATGATGGTGGCAGGTGTGCACTTCCTGCCGGATGATCCGCCAGACCTGATTGCGCGGAAGCTCCTACGCGTGAATCTCTCGGATATCGCGGCCATGGGGGCTAAGCCAGAGGCCTATATGCTGGGATTGGCGTTGCCGGTGGAGATCAATGATCGTTGGCTGGAGAGCTTTACCGGCGGTTTGGCGCAGGATCAGCAGACATTCGGCATTGGACTGCTGGGCGGCGACACGGTTTCATCACCCGGGCCATTGACCCTGTCCGTGACCGCGCTTGGAACTGTCGAGCAAGGCCGGGCAATCAGCCGATGTGGTGCCCAACCAGGCGACAAGCTCGTGGTGACGGGCACGATCGGTGATGCGGCGCTTGGATTGCAGGTCCTGCGCGGCGGCATTGAAGACCCGTCAGGTTACCTTGCAGACCGGTATCGGTTGCCACGCCCAAGGCTGCACATTGGGCAGGCAGCGGTTGGTATTGTCTCGGCCGGTCTTGATATCTCCGACGGCCTGGTTGCAGATGTGTCTCATCTCTGCGCGGTCTCGGGCGTTGGCGCGGTTATCCACGCAGATCAGATTCCGCTGTCGCCGCAGGCCGAGGCGGCGCTTGAGGCAGATCCGACGCTGTTGGAGACCATTCTTACCGGCGGCGATGACTACGAGCTGGTGTTTGCCGTGCCGCCTAGCCAATCAGATAGGTTCATAGCGTTGCAAAAATCGGCACACTGTTCCGTGATTGGTGAGGTCGTTCGAACCCCTGGTGTGACGGTTGTCAATCACTTTGGCGCCTCCGTGAGTCTAAAGTCTTCAGGCTTCAGGCACCGTTAATGATGTAGTTCAAATTTTATTGAAACCCGAACGACCTACTAAATATGGTGTAAATATAGCGATCAAGTAGATTCTATAGTTGTTGGGGCGGCAGGGCGAGGCATGACAAGTGACTCGCGCAGGTTGCACCATTAGACTCGGATTAGCTTTAAATTGAATCTATTAGAGACTCTCCAGAATGCCTTGATTTGACACGTTGTTTTTTGTTTCTGTTTTTTCTATATTGGGCACTATGAGAGGTCATTTAAACTAAACGAATGCAAGAGTACGAGCAGGTTGCAGAACTAGAGGGGCTGAAGCGCCGTTTTGGCGCATATGTTCGCACGCGCGGGTTCGAGCACTTTGGTTTCCACCTCTACACCGTATGGAATGACGGTGAATGTCCCGACGTTACGCTGACAAGTCTGGCGCTTGCCGATCAACCGAACTATCTGGCGCGCATGGCAACTGTACTGGCACCTCTGTCGGTTAGTGATTCGATGGCCCGCGGGTCGTTCTGGTGGTCAAATCCCAGTGGCAATGAATCGCCGGTCTTGGTGCTGCCCTATCGTGGCGAAGACGACGAGAAGGCCATCGTGACATTGTTGCCAACGTCGCTTCGTGACGTCGCGACGGGCGGCGTCTTTGATCGTGGCAAGGAATTCTATGCCGAAGCAACCCAGACCCTTAAAGACTATGGCTTCGTGCCGCATGTACCTGCCCTGTCGGACGAAGAGGTGCTATGCCTTACCTTGCAGGCAGAAGGCGTCGTAACGCCGGCAAGACTTCAGAGCCACGATCTGACTCCCGATGATTTCCGTCGGCACATAAAGACATCCGTGAAGAGCCTGAGGGCGCAGAACGAGTTGCATGCGGTTGTGATCGCGCTGCGTCTCGGTTTGATCGTGCCGGAGGTAGGCTAGGCGGATGGAAATCATCGACTACATCGAGGCCTCCAATAAAGCCGAAAGCAAGGAAGAGCTGCTCCAGCTCTTCAAGCGCGCGATCGGTGATTTTGGATTCGATCTGGTCATGTACAACAGTACGCGCGCATTTGAAGCAGAGGAGGCCGATAACTCCTCCCTGATTCTGACGAACTACCCGACGGACTGGCTCACCATGTATGGCACGAAGGAATTCGAGACGATCGATCCCGTGCTGCGCTATGGCACGGTCGCGTCGCGGCCGTTTTCCTGGGATGGTCTTTCAGAGCGGCTGCCGCTCAGCAAGCGCCAGATGGATTTCATGGGCGCCGGCAAAGAAGCCGGTCTCTATGACGGCGTCGGCATTCCGCTGCATGGCCCGCGTGGTGAGGTCTCCGGTATTGGGTTGGCCAGCAGTTCCGGCGGTGCTGAATTGTCGCAGAGCCTGTCCGTGCTTAACGCGCTGGCGCATCAGTTCCACCTGAACTACTGGGCTTTTTCGGAACAGCCGGAGATTGTGGAAGTTTCGCTGACCGAAAGAGAGCGTGAAGTTCTTCACTGGTGCGCCCAGGGCAAAAGCAATTGGGCTATCGGCGAGATTCTGGGAATCTCCGAACATGGTGTTGAATTCCATGTCCGGAACATCCTCAAGAAACTGGAAGTCGATTCGCGTGTAACAGCGGTCGTCAAGGCGCTCCATCTGGGGCTTATCACTCCCTAATTCATTCCTGATTTAACCAACCCGTTCGGGCCGGACGGGACCAGACTCGGACTCTGACTCCACCAAATGGTTGCAAACAGAAAATTTGGTTCAAAATCGATCTACCCTACGGATGACCGTAGGCTGCGTGCTTTGGCGCCGGCGCGTAGTGTTCATGGGCTGAAGAAATCAACCCATGGTAAGTAAATGATCGATTGCATCACATTTGAGACAGCACATTACTTTGGCGACGCAATCGCCGGGCAGCACCGTCTTCGGTACAAGGTCTTCGTTGAGGAACAAAAGTATGACGTGCCGCATTTTAATGGCATGGAATATGACCCGTATGACACGCCTGCTGCTGTCTATCTGACGTATCGCGATCATGAAGATATTGTACGTGGTGTCACACGCCTCAGCCCGACGACCATGCCCTACATGCTTGAAGAAGTGTTCAGTGACATGGTCACGTTCGAGCCGTTGGTGAAATCCGACGTTGTCTGGGAAGGAACGCGGTTGGCCGTGGATCCGGACCTGGACCCTGAAATGCGCCGTCGGGTCGTCAGTGAGATGATGGTCGCGTATCTGGAATTTGGCGTTCAAGAGGGGCTGGAGCAGTATTACATCCTTATGCCCGTCGCCATGCAGACGATTCTAATGGAGCGGACAGGCTGGCCGGTAACTGTCCTCGGTGAAACCCGGATGATCGGTGGAGAGGCCGTGCGGGCTATTGCGCCCAAAATCTCCGCTGAAATCCTGGCGCGGGTGCGCAGTAAACTCGGGGTCAATGAGCCCGTGTTGCAGACAGCTGCCGACCTTGAGCGCCGAGCCGAGAGGGTGGCTTAGTGAAGACCACAACAGCAGCAGAAGCCGAACAACGATTGAGTGGCATGATTGCAGACACGCCGCATGAAAATGCCTTGCGTATTTTGCCGGGCCTTCAATATCTGTCGCGTGAGGCGCAGGGCGCCGGCCTTGAGGATGTCGCAGGCGTTCTTGATGGCGCAATCGACGATATTATCGACTGGATGCGCGCATCCGCGCACTAACGTAAGTCTCTGAAAACTGGTTCCTTGGTGCAAGGTGCAGGATGAATCCGCGTATGCCTTCGGCATGCGGAGCGGTCGTGCTTGCCTTTAAGGGGCATGTTTGGCAGAGTGCCGCGCGCTTCTGACCCGAATAGAGACAGGACCAACCAAGCTCTCCCTGTTAAGCCATAGCGCGTTGAGGAGAGCACGATAACAATCAGAGGGAAATCGAATGTCAATTGTGCTTCCGGCCGTACTCGGCTGCGGCTTGCTGGCCGTTCTTTATGGTGTGATTACCGGGCGCGGCATCCTTGCCGCCAGCCCTGGCAACGAACGCATGCAGGAAATCGCCGGCGCTATCCAGGAGGGTGCCGCTGCGTACCTGAACCGGCAATACACCACGATCGCAATCGTGGGTGTTGTCATCTTTGTCATCATTGGCTTTTTGCTGGGCTGGATCGTCGCCGGTGGATTTGTGATCGGGGCCGTTCTGTCCGGCGCCGCCGGCTATGTTGGTATGATCGTTTCGGTTCGCGCCAATGTGCGGACGACGGAAGCGTCTCGGACCAGCTTGGCCGCGGGACTGAGTATTGCTTTCAAGTCCGGCGCGGTAACAGGCATGCTGGTTGCCGGTCTGGCGTTGCTGTCGGTTGCAGGCTTCTATTTCATTCTGCTGTCGATGGGATACAGCAATTCCGACCGGACGCTGATTGACGGTCTGGTTGCCCTTGGATTCGGCGCATCGCTGATTTCTATTTTCGCGCGACTGGGCGGCGGTATCTTTACCAAGGGCGCTGATGTTGGCGCTGACCTGGTGGGTAAGGTCGAAGCGGGTATTCCTGAGGATGACCCCCGCAACCCGGCGGTTATCGCCGATAATGTGGGCGATAATGTTGGCGACTGCGCCGGCATGGCCGCCGATCTGTTCGAGACCTATGCAGTGACCGTTGTGGCCACCATGGTTCTGGCGAGCATCTTCTTCGACGGTGCCGTTGAAACCAGTTTGATGCTTTATCCCCTGGCCATCGGCGGAATGTGCATCATCACGTCGATCATCGGCACGTACTTTGTCCGGGTTGGCGCCAGCGGCAGTATTATGGGCGCGCTCTACAAGGGCTTCGTGATGACGGCGGTTCTCTCGCTGATCCTGCTCTATCCGCTGACCGGCTATATCGTTGGCATGGGGCCGGTTGAAGGCGCGACCTTCACGGGCATGGACCTGTTCTGGTGCGGGGCAATCGGCCTGGTCGTGACCGGCCTGATCATCTGGATCACCGAATACTATACCGGTACGAACTACCGCCCGGTGAGGAGCGTCGCCGCTGCCTCGACCACCGGTCATGGCACGAACGTGATTCAGGGTCTGGCCGTTTCCATGGAAGCAACCGCGCTGCCCGCGCTGGTTATCGTAGCCGGCATCATCGGCACCCACTCGCTGGCCGGCCTGTTCGGCATTGCGATTGCGGTGGCCACCATGCTGGCACTGGCCGGCATGGTTGTCGCGCTCGATGCCTATGGCCCGGTAACGGATAACGCCGGCGGCATCGCCGAAATGGCGGAGCTGGAGCCGGAGGTCCGTGCCATCACCGATGCGCTGGACGCAGTGGGGAACACCACCAAGGCTGTCACCAAGGGCTACGCGATCGGTTCGGCCGGTCTGGGCGCACTGGTGTTGTTTGCGGCCTATACCGAAGATCTCAAGCTGTACTTCGATGTGCCGGTCGACTTCAGCCTCTCCAACCCCTACGTCGTGGTGGGCCTGCTGTTGGGTGGCTTGCTGCCATACCTGTTCGGTTCCATGGGCATGATGGCTGTTGGCCGGGCCGGTGGCGCTGTCGTGGAAGAAGTCCGCGAACAGTTCCGCAACAATCCGGGGATCATGGAAGGCACGTCGAAGCCTGACTACGCCAGGTCGGTGGATCTGCTGACCAAGGCGGCGATCAAGGAAATGATTATCCCGTCGATGCTGCCGGTGCTGTCACCGATCGTGATCTATTTCGTTGTCAACGCCATTGCGGACCAGGCTGCAGCCTTTGCCGCGCTGGGCGCCATGCTGCTGGGCGTGATCGTGACCGGCATTTATGTCGCGATTTCCATGACCGCCGGTGGTGGTGCCTGGGATAATGCCAAGAAGTACATCGAAGACGGCCATCATGGCGGCAAGGGTTCAGAAGCCCACAAAGCTGCCGTGACTGGTGATACGGTCGGCGATCCTTACAAGGATACCGCCGGTCCGGCCGTCAACCCGATGATCAAGATCACCAATATCGTGGCGTTGCTGCTGCTGGCCGTTCTGGCTCACTAAGCACCAGCAAAACGACTTACAGACTAAGGCCCCGGCGGAAGAACCGCCGGGGCCTTTTTCTTTGCGTTTAATGAAGGACGCTAATTGCCCGGTTGGGCCGGGCCACCGCCACTGAAGCGGCCGATATTGCTGAAGATCTGCTCGAAGAAGCCCAGTTCCTTGCCGCGGGTCGGCGTCTTGCGCTCAACGGTATTGATGTCTTGCGTGTCTTCCAGCCCAAGGCGCCCGACATTGGCAACTGAACCCCGATCATCAAACGAAATGACGACCACATTGTGTTCGGTCGTGTCCGGCTTGAAGAAGGCCCAGTGCTCCTGGGTGCGGCTGATATAGTACCAGTTGTCGTCGTCAAACGTACCGGAGACCGACGGGCTGCCCAGTGCGGCCAGCACCGAGCCGCGGTTGTCGACGCCCGGGCGAATCTCTTCAATGACCGCTTCGTCCAGCAGATAACCCCTGTGATTGACGGTTTTGGCGCAGCCTGTCGCGCCGATGCTGGCGACAAGGATCAGGCCGATTGCGGATTTCATGACTCGCTTTTGCAATTCTGTCTTGCCCCGTCTCTGCGGTGTGTGAAGGTTGACCATCAAGGCCAAGCGGCCTATGTCGCTGGGTCAGAAAATGGCATCGCACCCTTGGGGTGTCAATGCCGCCCCCAGAACCAGGCGATGGCCCAGGCAATGTCCCTAATCGGTTCCCTTTCAAAGCGCATGTCCCGGCTGTTCAAGCCCTCTGAGCAGCAGATGGCTGCGAACGGGCTGTACAACAGTGTGGTGGGGCAGGCGCGGCACCCCAGCTTTTATCTGCAGGCCAATGTGCCCGATACACTGGATGGCCGGTTCGACATGATCGTTCTACACGCGTTTGTCGTCATGCATCGCCTGAAAGACGGTGATGAGGACGCGCTGGAGATGTCCCAGGCGCTGTTCGACGAGATGTTTGCGGACATGGACCGTTCGTTGCGGGAAATGGGCGTCGGTGACATGGGCATTGGCAAGAGGGTCCGTGCGATGGGCAAAGCCTTTCTCGGTCGCACGAAAGCGTATCAGTCAGCCCTGGAAGCTGACCACGGCGAGTTGGCGGAAGCCATCATGCGTAATGTCTATCGCAGCGATGAACCTGCAAGTGAAGATGCCGTTCGTCTGGCTGGCTATGTCAGGGACAAGATCGCGCGCCTGAAGCTGAACTCACTTGATGACTTGATGCAGGGACGCGTCGCCTGCGGCGACGCGCTGCCCGAGAGTGCTCAATGACCGATCCGCTTTTTGAGGTAGATCTGGGGTCCCTCTCGAGCAAGCAACGGGAAGTCCGTTTTCTGGCAGACGATGCGACGCGAGCAGAGATTGCGGCACGGCTTGGTCTGCTGGCTGTCTCCCGGTTTGAACTGACAGCAAGTCTTCACCGTGTCGGCAAGAAAGGTGAAGTCGCATTCACCGGGCAGGTAGATGCATCTGTAACACAGGAATGCGTCGTCACGCTGGAGCCTGTCGAGGCGACGCCCCGGGCCGAACTACAGATACGGCTTGTGCCTCAGGCGTTGCATGACCCTGACCTGGACGCCGAAATAGACCCTGATGACAAGGATTTTGAGCTGATCGACGGTGACAGGGTCGACTTGGGTGACCTTGCGGTGCAGTACTTGGCGTTGGAGCTTGACCCTTATCCGCGCAAGGCGTTGTCAGACGATGATGCGGCGCGTTTGGGCGTCGGGGCAGGGGACAGTGAACCGGATATGCAGCGCCCGAACCCCTTTGCCGTGCTACAACAGCTTAAAGACAAAGCTTGAAGCCTACGCGAATTCGAGTATGTTCTCGCACCTGATCCGGCCCGGGCAAGGTCCCCGGCGCGCATTTGAAGAGATAAGACATGGCGGTACCTAAAAGAAAAGTAACAAAATCAAAGCGCAACATGCGCCGCGCACATGATGCGTTGCCGCGCGCTGGCGCCAATGAATGTCCGAATTGCGGTGAAATGAAGCTGCCGCACCACGTCTGCTCGGCATGCGGTTACTATGACGGCCGCGAGGTTGTCGAGGCGGTCGAGACCTTCTAGCGGCTGCCGCGGAGTTTGCCGCGTTGTCCGACACTGTAACCGTAGCGCTTGACGCGATGGGGGGCGATGACGCCCCCGGTGTCATTATTGAGGGCACGCGGCTTGCCCGCGAACGATATCCCAATCTGCAATACCTGATCTTCGGCGACGAAAGCCAGCTGCGGCCAGCTGTTGCAGCCGTTTCAGACCTTGGCGACTGCTGTGAGATTGTCCATACCGATGCAGTTATTGATGGCAGCATGCAGCCCAGCCAGGCGCTGCGGCGCGGACGCGATTCGAGTATGGCGCGCGCAATCCAGTCGGTTAAGGAAGGGCGGGCCTCCGTCGCTGTTTCCGCGGGCAACACCGGCGCTTTGATGGCTCTTGCCAAATTCACCCTGCGTATGATGCCGGGGATTGACCGCCCGGCGCTGGTGTCGCTGATACCGACAGCGCGCGGTGATTGCGCAATGCTTGACCTGGGGGCAAATGTTGAGTGTTCCGACGAGAATCTGGTTCAATTTGCTGTCATGGGGGCCGCTTATGCGCGCATCGTATCCGGTCTGACGCGCCCCAAAGTCGCACTTTTGAACATCGGGACCGAAGATCTGAAGGGCAATGAAGAGATCAAGAGTGCGGCTGAGCGCCTCAGGGAGGCCGAGGCTCATTTTGAGTTTACAGGATTCGTTGAAGGTAGTGACATCGGCAAGGGCGCCGCAGACGTGATCGTTACAGACGGCTTTACCGGCAATGTAGCGCTGAAAACAGCCGAAGGGACCGCGGTTCTTATCACCGAATTGCTACGCCGCGCATTCAGGAATTCGCCTCTATCGATGTTAGGCTACGCCCTCAGCCGCGGCGCGCTGCGATCATTGCGTGATCATTTGGACCCAAACACGCATAATGGCGGCATGTTTCTCGGACTAAACGGACTGGTTGTCAAAAGCCACGGCAGCGCCAACGCAGCTGGTTTTGCCAGTGCGATCGGTGTGGCTAAAGACCTCGCGGAAGGCCGGTTGCTGGACCTCATCGCCGAAGATCTTGCGGTGTTCGCAGGCGAGGTTGCGGTCGACACGGAAGCGGTGGCCTCGCCATGACGCGCCGCTCGGTCTTCAAGGGGGTGGGCTCTTACTTGCCCGACCGCGTTCTTACCAACGCAGAGCTGGCGACGATGGTCGATACCAGCGACGACTGGATTGCCGAACGCTCGGGTATACGTCAGCGGCACATCGCCGCAGACGGCGAGTACACGTCTGATCTTGCCACTGCTGCGGCCAGACGGGCGCTAGATGACGCCGGCATGGAGGCCTCCGATATCGACATGATCATTGTCGCGACCGCGACGCCGGACGAGACATTCCCGGCAACGGCAACCAAGGTGCAGTCCGCGCTGGAGATTACCCAGGGCGCCGCCTTTGATGTTCAGGCGGTTTGCTCAGGCTTCGTTTATGGCCTAACGGTGGCTGACAGCCTGATCAAGGCAGGACAGTCGCAAAACACCCTGCTGATTGGTGCCGAGACCTTCTCGCGCATTCTGGACTGGGAAGACCGTGGCACCTGTGTCCTCTTCGGTGACGGGGCGGGGGCGGTGGTGCTGTCGGCTGAAGACCAGCCGGATGACCAGGAGCCACGTGGCGTCCTTGCCAACAAGCTAAGAGCCGATGGGCGAAAGCACGACCTGCTTTACGTGGATGGTGGGCCGTCCATGACCCAGACCGTTGGGCACCTCCGCATGAAGGGTAAGGAAGTGTTCCGCCATGCGGTCAGCAATCTCGCCAGCGTCGTTGCGGAGACCCTTGAGGGGACGGGTATCAGCGAATCCGAGATCGACTGGATCGTGCCGCATCAGGCCAATCGCCGTATCATTGACGCGACCGCTCGCAAGCTTGGGCTGCCCGCGGAGCAGGTGATCCTTACCGTCGATATGCATGGCAATACATCAGCGGCTTCGGTGCCGCTTGCGCTGGACGTCGCAGTCAAGGATGGCCGAATCAAGCCGGGTGATCTGGTGATTATGGAAGCCATGGGCGGAGGATTTACCTGGGGCGCCAGCCTCGTCCGCTGGTGATCGGGCCCGATTAACCCTGAAATTGGGGTCTAACAGCTCTCAAAAGCCTTTCAAGTTGACTGGCTTAGGGGCCACGGTTACGCTTTCGTTTAAGGTTTCTGGAAGGCGGCCAGAGGGGGCGGTCGGTGAAGCCGGAAAGGCAGCTGATGAGTGGCAAAACCATCACGCGCGCGGATTTGAGCGAAGCGATTTACAAAGAAGTCGGCCTGTCGCGGAATGAGTCGGCGGATCTGCTGGAAAGCGTTCTGCGGATCATGTCTGACAAACTGGTCGAGGGCGAGACTGTTAAGATTTCGTCTTTCGGCAGTTTTGTTGTCCGCAGCAAGGGCAGCCGCATGGGGCGAAACCCCAAGACGGGCGAGGAAGTCCCGATCGATCCCAGACGGGTTCTGGTCTTTCGGCCAAGTCAGGTTCTGAAGTCGCTGGTCACCCGCGCGACCAAATCGTAAAAGGCGTGAATGGCGGATCAGGAAGACACCGGCCCTGGTAAGTCCCGGCCGCGCAAATCACCCGAGGCATTTCGAACGATCAGCGAAGTCGCTGAGGAGTTGGATGTGCCACAGCACGTGCTGCGCTTCTGGGAAACCCGTTTCAATCAGATCAAGCCGCTTAAACGCGGTGGCGGACGCCGTTACTACCGGCCCGAGGATGTGATGCTGCTGCGTGGTATAAGGCGGTTGCTCTATGAAGACGGGCTTACCATCAAGGGCGTTCAGAAGGTTCTTAAAGAACGCGGTGTGCGCTCTGTCGTAGATGCCGTCCGCGGCGTTCCTGAAGATGGCGCCGGGCTCTCCGCTGTGGTGCATGATGGTGCCAGTGAAGCCCGGGCCGATACCCAGGAAGAGCTCCGCAAAAAGCTGCGCAGTCTAGTGGGCGACCTGGAAAAGGTCAGCCGGGCGCTGCGCGGTTAGACGGGCTTCGATGCCCCCAAGGTGTACATGAGCGGCAGGCTTGGATGATCAGCCGGTGTGTCGTAGTGCCGGTCGGCAGCGGCGACTAGAAACGGCCATCGTTGATATAGATAGGATCGGTTTTCCTCTCGTAAGAGCGTGAGGTTCAGCCCGGCGTTCAGAACCGCTGATACGACATCGCCAATGTTGTGATTCCATTCGACCGTCTGGGTTTCACTTAGCATTCGGTCAGCATCGGTATAGGTCGAGGCATCATCGAGATGCAGACCATTGGGCGTAAAGTAGTCGTAGGCGACCGCCAGATCGTCGTCTGCAAACACCCAGGTAAAGGGGTGATATTCGAGCAGATAGAGTTCGCCGCCCGGTTTCAGCAGGTCAGCGACCACACGCGCCCATCCTTGAATATCCGGCAGCCAGTTGATGGCGCCAAGTCCGGTGTAGACGATGTCGTAGGTCTCGTTCAGGGCCTCAGCCGCGCCGTAGACGTCGGCGCAGACAAATCGAGCCTCGACATTGATGTCGGATGCCAGTTGGCGTGCCGCTTGAATTGCCGGTTCCGAAAAATCCAGGCCCGTGACTCTCGCGCCCAGCCGGGCCCAGGACAGGGTATCGAGCCCGAAATGGCATTGCAGGTGAACCAGGGATTTGCCTTCTACGGAACCTACGTCATCAATCTGCTGCGGACTGAGGCTTGAGGTTCCGGCCCTGAAACCTTCCACATCATAGGCCTTCGACGCCACATGCAAGGGCACGCGCTCGTTCCAGTTTCGCCGGTTGAGGCTGCGCCAATCGTCGCTCATGGGCCATTCTCCGGAGCCGTGAAAGCGCCGTTGCCCGTTGGCAGGCGCAGCAGTATAGTGCGCCCGCTTGGCAGGCCTTGGCCTGCGGGCACCTGTCGGAGTGTAGCGCAGTCTGGTAGCGCACCATACTGGGGGTGTGGGGGTCGTCGGTTCGAATCCGGCCACTCCGACCAATGAGAAGGGGACCTTTCGGGGTCCCCTTTTTCATTTCCTGCAGGGCGGCTATGCCCCGGGGCGTGCCGGTTAAGGTGGTCGGCACGGCGCGCACGCGCTAAATCTACCGCGCTATGAGTGTTCCTGAAGCCAGACCCACAGCCAACCCGGCGATTGTCCGCTGGTTAGGCTGCGTGGCCATTCTCGTCTTCGCGATGATCATGCTGGGCGGCGTGACGCGCCTGACCGAATCCGGCCTGTCCATGGTCGAATGGCGCCCGGTCACCGGCTGGCTGCCGCCGATGACGGAACAGGCCTGGCAGGCGGAACTCGACAAATACCGAGCGACGCCGGAATACCGGTACAAGAATGCCGGGTTTTCCGTTGAAGATTTCAAAACCATCTTCTGGTTTGAATACCTGCATCGTCTCCTGGGCAGGCTGATCGGCGTTGCATTCGCGCTGCCCTTCTTCTGGTTTCTGGCCCGCAAGGCCGTGCCACGACCGTTAAAACCGCATCTCTGGATCTTGCTGGCCTTGGGCGGGGCCCAGGGTGTGCTGGGCTGGTACATGGTGAAGAGTGGGCTGGTGGACCAGCCGGCGGTCAGCCAGTACCGGCTGGCGGCCCATCTGGGGCTGGCGTTCTTTATCTACGGTTACATCGTCTGGCTGGTGCTCAACCTGAAACAGAAGGTTCCTGGGTGGCCCTATGCGGGCGCGCTTGTGTTGATGGGACTGGTCTATCTGCAGGTTTTGAGCGGGGCGTTTGTTGCCGGGCTCGATGCCGGGTTCATCTACAACACCTGGCCGGCGATCGATGGTGCTGTCATTCCGCCGGACATTCTTACCAACCCGCCATTCTGGCCCGGTGTGTTCGAAGACCACCGGACCGTGCAGTTCATGCACCGGATGATGGCCTATGCGATCACGCTTTATGTGGCGCTTTGGTGGCTGCGCAATCGGGGCGACGGGTGGACGGTCCATGCGGTGGGACTGGCGACGGTCTATCAGGTGCTGGCCGGGATTGTTACGCTGCTTTATCTGCCTTATGTCCCGGCCTGGCTGGCTGTCTTTCATCAGGCGGGCGCTGTGGTGCTGCTGACCACTGTTATCTATGCGGCGGCGCGGCTGAAACGGCCTGCGGAAGCGGGCGTTGGTCGTGCGGCGACGTTCACGGGCTAATTGACCGTCAGATTGGTTGAAAGATTTGAGGTATTATAATACCATATTTATAAGTCTCTAATTTTATGGAGCTTTTCCCCGAATAGACTGGTTGACATGTTTCCGGGAATGCGGATACTGCGCCGCTTGTTCTAGCAGGGGCTTGGGCCCCGCTTTGCTTTTAGGAACCGAGCTATGAAAACCTATTCCGCGAAGCCTTCAGAGGTGGAGCGCCAATGGCATCTGATCGACGCTGAGGGCCTTGTTCTGGGCCGTCTTGCGTCGGAAGTCGCCAGGCTGTTGCGCGGCAAGCACAAGCCGATGTTCACACCGCATATCGATTGCGGCGACCACGTCGTCATCATCAATGCCGACAAGGTTGCGCTGACCGGTAACAAGCGGGCCGACAAGACCTATTACTGGCATACCGGTTATCCGGGCGGCATCAAGTCACGCACGGCTGGACAGATTCTTGATGGCAGCCATCCGGAACGGGTTGTTGAGAAGGCCGTGGAGCGCATGATCCCGCGCGGCGCGCTGGGCCGTCAGCAGTTCAAGAAGCTGCGGGTCTATGCCGGTGCAGAACATCCGCATGAAGCGCAGTCGCCGGTCGTGTTGGACTTCGGCGCGCGCAACGACAAGAACAGGAAGGGGCGCTAGTCCATGTCAGATGAAGTGATCACCGACCTCAGCGATCTGGGCGCCGCCACAACGGAAGCCGAAGCGCCGTTGCCGGAACCGAAAATTGATGCTCAGGGGCGCTCCTATGCGACCGGCAAGCGTAAGAACGCCGTTGCCCGTGTATGGATCAAGCCGGGTGCTGGCCGTGTTGTCGTCAATGGCCGTGACCAGGAAACCTATTTCGCGCGGCCCGTGTTGCGCATGATCCTGCGCCAGCCGTTTGAAGTCGCCGACCGCCGGGACCAGTACGATGTTTGGTGCACGGTAACGGGTGGTGGCCTTTCAGGTCAGGCCGGCGCTGTGCGCCACGGCATTTCAAAGGCGTTGACCCTGTTCGAGCCGGCGTTGCGCAAGCCGCTGAAGGAAAAAGGCTTCCTGACCCGCGACTCGCGTGTTGTCGAGCGTAAGAAATATGGCCGTGCAAAAGCACGCCGCAGCTTCCAGTTCTCCAAGCGTTAAACGCGAACCGGGAATACGGATTTTTCCGAAGGGGCTGCGGGTTACCGCGGCCCCTTTTTTTGTGAGTTAATGATGCAACCTCAAGCGCATCCCATAGATGCCAGATGGCTGGATACGGTCCAGCAGCAGGTCACCATGCTGTTCAGGCTGGCGGTGCCGATTGTTATCGCGCGCGTCGGCTGGATGATGATGCAGCTGGTGGACACTGCCATGGTAGGGCGGTTCGATACTGCCGAACTCGCCTTTCAAAGCATGGCGGGCACGGTTGTCGGCATCCTGTTCGTGCCGGCCATGGGGATGGTTTTGGGCACGTTGATCATGTCGGCCAACGCCTATGGCGAGGGTGATCTGGCGAAAGCGGGCGCCGCGTGGCGGCGGTCGTTGCCCTATGCGTTCGCGTTGGGCTCTGTGCTCACTCTGTTCTGCTTTTTCGGCACGGAGATATTGCTGGCGGTCAGAATTGATGCGGCCATCGCTGAAGGGGCGGGAACGGTCACCCAGATATACGGTTACGGCATGCCGCTGGGGATTGTCTACATCGCGTCAATGTATTTCCTGGAGGGCATCAAACGACCTATTCCGGGCGTCATGCTGATGGTGCTGGCAAATTTCATCAATGTCTTCGCCAACTGGATGTTGATCTACGGCAACCTTGGTTTTCCGGCTATGGGCGCCGAAGGATCTGCCTGGGCGACCACCACCGTCCGCGTGATCCTGACGGCCAGTATCGTTGCCTACATTCTCCTTATGCCGGGCCATGAACGGTACGGTGTCCGTTTGCGGCCACAGGGCGGCTGGCGCGCCTGGGCGGAACAGCGCCGGCTGGGCTATGCCGCGGCGTTGAGCTTCGGCATTGAGCATGCGGCGTTTACCGCGCTCTTCATTCTTGCCGGCTGGCTGGGTGCGCTGGCGATTGCCTCGATGAACATCGTCTTTGCCGTCTTCGGCTTCTTCTTCATGCTGGCGGCTGGGATTGCCAGTGCGACCGGTGTACAGGTGGGCGATGCCTATGGGCGTAAAGATTCGGGTGATGTGGAACGGGCTGGCTGGACGGGGCTGGGCCTTAACATCGTGGTCCAGATCCCGGCTGCGTTGCTGTTGCTCTTCGCACCGGGTTCGATTGCCCGGATCTTCACCGATGATCCGGTGGTGATTGCAGCCGCCGCGCCGCTGTATTTCCTGGGTGGTTTTGCGCTGGTACTGGATGGCGCACAGACCGTTCTTGCAAATGCGCTGCGGGGCCGACACGACAAATGGTTCGCCACCGGCTCGCACACGGTATCCTATGTAGGGATTATGGTGCCCCTGGCTTGGTATCTGGCATTTCCGCTAGGGCGCGGCACGACGGGTATTTTCGAGTCGTTCATTCTGGCGAGTATCGTCTCGGTCGGGTTGTTGGTCGCCCGGTTTGCCTATCTGTCGCGGGACGACCGACGACGATCCATTACCCGCCTGTAACGGCCGCACGCACCTGATCGCAGCCGCTTTCCGGCGTGGCCGCGGAGCGCATGGCTTGTTCGAACGCCTGGTTCATCTGCTCGTCAAAGGCGGCATCGCCGGTGACAGGCAGCCGGTCCGGCAGCGCCCTTTCGACATAGGCCTGGATGGCTTCTGCAGCGACCTCGCATTGAGCCGCCTGGCCGACCAGCGTGCCGAAGGCCTGCGCTGCTTCAAGCAGGCCCGTGCGGTCAGCGGTTTGCGCCGCGACGGGACCGGCAAACAGGAGCAGAATGAGGGTCATGAACAGGCGGGACATAGAATTCTTTCAAGAGTCACTGAATCGTCAGGCTTAGAGATAAGTATGACAAACCGAATTTGCGAAACCGATCCAGCTTGATCGGCGTTGGAGCCGAGCCTAGGTTTCGAACCACTTGAATACAAGGAATGAACCATGAGTACGAAAACCATCAGAGCCGCCATTTTAGGCGCCAGTGGCTATACCGGCGCGGATGCCGTCCGGTTGTTGGCCCGGCATCCCAACGTTGAAATCGTCGTTTTGACAGCGGACCGCCGCGCAGGCGAGCCACTGGGCGCTGTCTTTCCGCATCTCACCATGCTGGACCTCCCCAATCTGATGAGCATTGACGAAGTCGAGTGGGCTGGACTGGAAGTTGATGTGGTGTTCTGCTGCCTGCCTCATGGCACGACGCAGGAAATCGTGCGCGGTCTGTTCCACAAGACCGGTCACACGCTTATCGATGATCTGATCGAGGAGCATGATACCGAGGACTACGTGGCCGAGATTCCCGGCCCGGTGAAGGTAATTGATGTTTCCGCCGACTTCCGGCTACGCGATGTGGAGACCTATGCCGAATGGTATGGCCATGAGCATCTGGCGCCGGATCTTCAGAAAATGGCTGTTTATGGCCTGACCGAGTTCTACCGTGAGGACATCAAGTCAGCGGACCTGGTCGCCTGTCCGGGCTGTTATCCCACCGGCGCGCTGCTGGCGCTGATTCCGCTGGTCGCTTCCGGTCATGTGGACACGGGTTCGATCATCATTGATGCGAAGTCGGGCGTCACCGGGGCAGGACGGTCGTTGAAAGAGGCCAATCTTTATACGGAGGTGTCGACAGGCACCCATGCCTATGGCGTCGGCAAGCACCGCCACGGGCCGGAGATCGATCAGGAAGTCAGCGCGGCGGCAGGAACGCCGGTCAACGTCACGTTTACGCCTCACCTGCTGCCGATGAACCGGGGTGAGCTATCGACGATCTATCTGGATCTCCAGCAGGGGGCCGATGCCGAGACCCTCTATAACGTGCTGGCGTCGCGGTTTATTGACGAGCCCTTCGTGCAGGTCATGGAGTACGGCCAAGTGCCGTCGACCCGCCATGTGGTCGGTTCGAACCACTGCTTTATCGGTATTGCGCCGGATCGCCGGCCAGGCCGGGCGGTGGTGGTTACGGCGATCGATAATCTGGTCAAGGGATCCTCGGGCCAGGCGATTCAGAACATGAATCTGATGTTTGGCCTGCCGGAGACGACCGGCCTTGAACAATTGCCGTTGTTTCCCTGATGGCGGGGCAATTGATCGCCTATCAGGGAACCTCACCGAGAATCCACCCGAGCGCCTTCATCGCCGATGGCGCCCGGGTGATCGGGGATGTGGAAATCGGCGCCGACTCGAGCATCTGGTTCAACTGCGTGGTACGCGGCGATGTGAACCATGTGCGCATCGGGTCGGGATCCAACGTGCAGGACGGGTCGGTGATCCATGTCACCGACGGCGGCAGTCCCACGATCATCGGGGACATGGTTCTGGTTGGCCATATGGTGCTGCTGCATGCGTGTACCCTGCAGGACGGCTGCCTGATCGGCATGGGCAGTACGGTAATGGATGACGTTGTGGTTGAACCGGGCGCGATGATCGCTGCCGGGTCCCTGGTGACGCCCGGGAAACGCGTTCCTGCTGGCCAGCTCTGGGGCGGCAGGCCGGCCAAATACATGCGCGACCTTTCGGCGAACGAGATCGCCCATAACCGTCACCTGACCGAAGGGTATGTTCAGCGGTGCCGGGAGTATCGTGCCGGTTAACCGCTCTTTTTCTTCAAGTCGCTGACATCGACCCAATAATCGGCTGGGTTGTCCGGGTCGGTCAGTGCCGTCATGTGGCTGCCAATCTCAACACTGTCCGTGGGGTCGAAGGGCAACGCTTCGCTGCGATAGGTCAGCACTTTGGAGCCGCGCGGTGCGGGCCCCTTGGTTACGATCTGCCATCCCGGCCGGGGCGTGTCGCCGCGCATCATGGTGCGGGCAATCGATTCAACGGTCACCTGAACCGGATAACCATTTTGCTCGAGCCACTTGTTGCTTTTGACCCGGACGGGCGCCCCTGCCGGCCGCGGCGGTTTCTTGCGGCCGTAGAACACCCCCACGAGAATCAGCAACACGCCCAGCGCAACGGTCACCAGAAGGTTAACCCATAGACGTTTGAAGTCATTGATTTCGGCAATCGGCGGCGGGCCGCTGGTATAGATAACGTCGACCATGTCGCCGCGCCGATACTCAGCATCAGCGGCCCCGAATTGACTCTGAAAGGTCAAGGTCTGGCCGGTGCGTGTCGTGAATTCCACCACGGGGTGGCTGCAGGCGCTTGCGCTGCAGCCTCTGGCAGGGCCGATGACGACGTTGACGGCGACAACCTTGCCATCAGCCGTCGACCCGCCGATCAGAAGAGAAACCCGGTTGCTGGACAAGAAGCCGGCCATGCCGATCAGGATAACGCCGACAAGAACGCATATCGCGGCGACAACCTTATTCATCTGCATGCGGGGAGGCCCTCCGACCTATTGACTCAAGGCGTAGTGTAACGCGGTTGTTTGTACCTCGCACCCGTCATGCAGCGGACCTGTCTGATCAGGTCACGCCTTCACGTAGCTGCCGGGCGCGTCTTCGATCGGTGTCAGCTTGCCATCACCCGGCTGCCGGGCAGGGACCTTTTTTCCGGACTTCCTGGACAACCATTTGTGCCAGTCCGGCCACCAGGAGCCCGGCGTGGTCTTGGCGCCTTCCAGCCATGCCTCAAGATCGGTCGGGTTCTTCGAGTTGATCGAAAAATCGTACTTCCTTGCGTCGGGGTGGTTGATCACGCCGGCAATGTGGCCTGAGCCGGCCAGCATAAACCGGGTCGGTCCCGAAAAGTGTTTGACGGCCTTGAAGACGGATTTGTATGGCGCGATGTGGTCTTCGCGGCCCGCTTGCAGGTAGACCGGGTTTTTGATCTTGCGCAGGTCAAGCGGTACGCCGCCCAGGGTAATGCCACCGGGTTCGATCAGCTTGTTATCCTGATAGAATTTGCGCAGATAGAAGCTGTGCAGCGCATACGGCATGCGCGTTGAGTCCGAATTCCAGTAGAGCAGGTCGAAGGGGACGGGTTCCTTGCCCAACAGGTAATTATTCACCACGAACGACCAGATCAGATCATTCGACCGCAGCATGTTGAAGGTCTGCTGCATGTGACCCGCGTCGAGATAGCCTTTCTCGGCCATGTCTTCTTCCATCGATTCCAGCTGTTCGTCGTCGATGAATACCTTGAGGTCACCTGCTTCGGAGAAATCGACCTGCGCGGTGAAGAACGTCACCGCGTTGAAACGTTTGTCACCTTTATCCGCCATATAGGCGAGGGTGGACGCCAGCAGTGTTCCGCCGATGCAGTACCCAATAACATTGACCGACTTTTCGCCGGTGGCTGCTTCGATGGCGTCGAGCGCATCCAGCGGGCCTTCGAACATGTAATCTTCGAAAGTCTTTTCGGCCAGGCGTTCGTCTGGATTTACCCAGGAGACGACAAAGACCGTATAGCCCTTGTCGACGGCCCATTTCACAAACGAATTCTTTGGCTGAAGGTCGAGAATGTAAAATTTGTTGATCCAGGGCGGCATAATGAGCAACGGCCGCTTGTAGACCTGATCCGTCGTCGGCTCGTACTGGATCAGTTGTAGGATATCGTTTTGGTAGACGACCTTGCCCGGTGTCGTTGCCAAGTCTTTACCGACTTCGAAGGCATCTGGGTCGGTCATGGTGATTTTCAGTTCGCCATCACCACGCTCCAGATCGTTGAGGACGTTCTTCAGTCCCCGGATCAGATTTTCGCCACCGGTTTCGAACGTTTTCTGCAGGACTTCAGGATTCGTCATGGCGAAATTGGAGGGCGAAACGGCGTCAACGAACTGTTTGGAAAAGAACTCGAGCTTGTGCCGGGTCTCGTCGTCCAGCCCCTCGGTCTCCTTGACCGTGTTCATGAACCAGCGTGACGTGAGCAGGTAAGACTGCTTGATAAAGTCGAAGATCTGGTTTTCTTCCCACTCGTCATGTGAGAACCGACGATCGCCCTTTTCGGGCGTAATGACAGGCGGTGCATCCTGACCGGAGGCGCGCATCGCCATGTTCTGCCAAAGCATCGACATATCGCGCCAAAGTTCCATCTGGGCTTCGATCATCTGCAACGGGCTGGTCATCCATACCTGCGCCAGCTTGGTCCAGGCTTCACCCGTGTTGTAGGGGTCGTGCTCGGGGATTTCGGCATCCTGGGGATGACGGGTCATGTAGTCTGTCATCAGCCGCTGGTACTGTGTCGACACCTCAGCCAGATTTTTCGCGAGAGAAGCGCTTTCCGCTTCCGTCTTTTTGCTGTTTTTGTCCATCGGCGATTCTCCTTCGGCCGACTGGTAGCCTAACCAAATGACAGTTTGATGCAATGCGACCGCGAAATTGCCACATTGCGCGCATAGAGCGGCTTTCAATGCAGGCCCGGTCTTTACCATTCAGCAATTGGACTCGACCGGTCTGCCTGCTATTAGATGACCCATCTCATACAGAAAGAAAGCCCCATGCAGACCGAGTTTCACCGGATCAAGCGCCTGCCGCCATATGTCTTCGCAGAAGTGAATGCGATGAAGGCCGCCGCACGCGCCGCCGGTGAGGACATTATCGATTTTGGCATGGGCAATCCGGATCTGCCTACGCCGCAGCATATTGTCGATAAGCTGGTCGAGACCGTGAAGAATCCGCGCACGCATCGCTACTCGGTTTCCCGCGGTATTCCGGGCCTGAGGCGCGCGCTCTGCAGCTATTACGACCGCCGGTTCAACGTTGATCTTGATCCCGAGAGCGAGGTGATCGTCACGCTGGGATCAAAAGAGGGGCTGGCCAATCTCGCCTCGGCGATCAGCGCGCCGGGCGATGTGATTCTCGTGCCCAATCCCAGCTACCCGATTCACCAGTTCGGTTTTATCATTGCCGACGCGGCTATCAGGCATCTGCCGTCGCCGATGGAGGAGAACTTCACCGAGTCGTTTATGCAGGCGCTCGATAATGCCGTTCGCCACAGCGTGCCGAAACCGATGGCGGTGGTGCTGAACTTCCCGTCCAATCCGACCGCCAAGGTTGTCGATCTGGATTTCTACGCAGAGGTTGTCGCGTTCTGCCGCAAGCACGAGCTCTATATTCTGTCCGATCTGGCGTATTCCGAAATCTACTTCGAGGACAACCCGCCGCCGTCGATTCTGGAGGTGCCGGGCGCCAAGGATGTCGCGGTCGAGTTTACCTCCATGTCCAAGACCTATTCCATGCCGGGTTGGCGGATCGGGTTTGCCGCCGGCAACACGCGCCTGATCGCGGCGCTGGGCCGGATCAAGTCCTATCTGGACTACGGCGCTTTCACACCGATTCAGGTGGCAGCGGCCGCTGCCCTGAACGGGCCGCAGGACTGCATTGCCGAGGCACGTGCGATCTACAAGCATCGCCGTGATGTCCTTGTGCAGAGTTTTGCAAATGCCGGCTGGGATGTGCCCAGTCCAGAAGCGACCATGTTTGCCTGGGCGCCGGTACCGGCTGACTATGCGCATTTAGGCTCAAACGGCTTCGCCAAGCTGCTGTTGCGGGAGGCCGGAGTGGCCGTCGCGCCTGGTATCGGCTTCGGTGAGTATGGCGAGGGCTATATCCGGATCGCGCTGGTTGAAAACGAACAACGCATTCGCCAGGCCGCGCGGTCCCTGCGCCGCTTCTTGTCCGCCGGCGCGGATGACGAACCGAGGGCTGCGACCGCGTGACACAGCCGCTTCGGATTGGGGTCGCCGGCTTGGGAACCGTCGGTGGTGGGGTACTAGGCATCCTGTCGAACCATGCTGACCTAATGGCAGCACGGGCCGGCCGTAGCCTGTCTGTGACAGCCGTGTCGGCACGGGACCGGTCCAGGGATCGTGGCCTGAGTTTGGACGGGCTGGTCTGGCACGACGATGCCGTATCGCTGGCGGCGGACCCGAATGTCGATCTCGTCGTCGAACTGATCGGTGGTGACGAGGGGCCTGCAAGAGCGCTTGCCGACGCGACAATTAATGCTGGCAAGCCTTTCGTTACGGCCAATAAGGCGCTGATTGCCAAGCATGGCAACGCACTCGCCACGGCAGCAGTGCAGGCGGGCGCGCCATTGCGATTTGAGGCGGCGGTCGCTGGGGGCATCCCGATCATCAAAGGGCTCAGTGAGGGGCTCGCCGCGAACCGGATCAGCCGGGTCTATGGCATCCTCAACGGCACCTGCAATTATATCCTGACCGAGATGGAGGAAACCGGCGCGGCCTTCGGCGATGTTCTGGCAGACGCGCAGGAACTCGGATATGCGGAAGCCGATCCAACCTTTGATGTTGACGGTATCGATGCCGGACACAAACTCGCGATTCTTTCCTGCGTCGCGTTCGGTGTGCCGATCGATTTCGACTCGGTCTACTGCGAGGGCATCCGTCAGGTTTCGCCGCAGGACATAGAGTTTGCAGAAGAGCTGGGCTACCGCATCAAACTGCTGGGTGTCACGGAGCTGTCCGAAACCGGGTTGAGTCAGCGGGTACACCCCTGTCTGGTCAGCCGCTCGTCGGCAATTGCCTCTGTTAGCGGCGTCACCAATGCGGTCGTCGCCGAAGGTGACGCGGTCGGGGAGGCTGTCTTTGAAGGGCCGGGCGCTGGCGCAGGACCCACGGCATCAGCCGTGGTGGCCGACATTATCGATATTGCGCGCGGTAACATCCATCCAGCCCTGTCCCCGGGAGAGGCGTTGCCAACCGTCCCCGTGCAGGATCGTATCGGGCGATACTACTTGCGGTTGGCGGTTGAAGACAAGCCGGGTGCATTGGCGCAGATTACAGCGACGCTGAGTGACCAAGACATCTCGATGGAAGAATTGCTTCAACGGCAGCCCGACCGTAATGGGCGCGCGAGCATTGTGATGACGACCCATGAAACAGTCGAAGCGAAAATGATGCAAGCGCGCGACCGGATTGCTAAGTTGGCGTTTATAACCGAACCACCGGATGTCATTCGGATCGAATCCTTCTAAGACGGGTCAAACGGGGTCAAGGAGATAGAGATGGGCGTGAAGTCCGCAATGGACCGGCTTTTGGTTCTGGAAGTTGTACGAGTTACTGAATCAGCCGCGATTGCCGCGTCGAAACTGACGGGCAGGGGCGATGAGAAGGCCGCCGACCAGGCTGCTGTTGACGCCATGCGCGCGCAGCTCAACAAGCTTGAAATCGATGGCGAAGTGGTGATCGGTGAGGGCGAACGCGACGAGGCGCCGATGCTTTACATCGGCGAAAAGGTCGGCGCGGGGGGCGCACCTGTTGATATCGCGCTCGATCCGCTGGAAGGCACCACCATCACGGCCAAGGCCATGCATAACGCGCTTGCGGTGATTGCGCTGGGTGACGGTGGAACGATGCTGCGCGCGCCTGATGTCTATATGGACAAGATCGCGATTGGCGGTGGATTTGAACCGGGCCTTGTCGATCTGGATGCGTCACCCGCCGACAATCTGAACGCGCTGGCGAAGGCCAAGGGGGTGCCGGTGGAAGAGCTGACGGCCTGTGTGCTGGATCGTCCGCGTCATGCTGAAATCATCAAGGCGGTGCGCGAAGCCGGCGCCCGCATTCGGCTGATCGGCGATGGCGATATTGCGGGTGTCATTCAAACGACGGACCCGGAGAACACAGGCATCGATATCTATATCGGGTCAGGCGGCGCGCCTGAAGGCGTGCTGGCGGCGGCGGCATTGCGCTGTATCGGCGGGCAGATTCAGGGCCGCTTGTTGTTCCGCAACGATGATGAACGGGGCCGGGCCCACCGTATGGGGATCGAGGATCTGAACCGAAAATATGACCTGGAAGACATGGTCGGTGGCGACGTCATCTTCTCTGCAACCGGTGTCACCGATGGCTCCATGCTGGAAGGTGTGCGGCTGATTCCCAACGGCTACACGACGGAAAGCGTCGTGATGCGGTCCTGGTCGCAGACTATTCGCACCATCAGGACACAGCACCGCGGCAAGCGTTAGGGCCGATGGTGGGGATGCCTGGGGCTGGCCAAGACAGAGCAGCTTTCCTCGGCGTATCCCAATCGCTGACCGGCCAGCGCTGGTTTCTTTCCCAGACGGACGACCGTCTGGTCCATGCGCTGGCGCAGCGTCATGGCCTGCCCGACATTGTCGCGCGTGTGCTGGCCGCGCGTGGCGTCGGGCTCGAAAATGCAGACGACTTCCTGAACCCGACGCTTCGCAAACTGCTGCCCGATCCGTCCCGGTTTCTCGATCTGGAAAAAGCGGCCGAGCGAATTGCCGCCGCGATCATCAACGGCGAACAGATCGCAATCTTCGGTGACTACGATGTCGACGGGGCAACCTCGTCTGCGTTGCTCAGCCGTTTTTTCCGGGCGGTTGGCACATCAAGCGTCACCTACATCCCGGATCGGATCAGGGAAGGATACGGGCCCAACGCCGCGGCATTTGAAAAGCTGAAATCGGGCGGGGCGCAGGTCGTCATTACAGTCGATTGCGGTACCACCGCGTATGAGGCGCTTAAGGCCGGGCAGACGCTGGGCCTGGACGTGATTGTTGCCGATCATCATCAGGCGGATGGCGCGTTGCCGCCCGGTTTTGCGCTGATCAACCCGAATCGCCCCGATGAAGCGGATGATATTGTGGCGGATTATGGTCAGCTTGCCGCTGTCGGTGTCGCGTTTCTTCTGGTGGTGGGCATCAACCGGTCCCTTCGCGCGCGCGGCTGGTACCGGGACAAGCAGGAGCCCAACCCTCTCGACTGGCTTGATCTGGTTGCGCTGGGCACGGTCTGCGATGTCGTGCCGCTGACAGGCATCAACCGGGCGTTGGTCTCGCAAGGGCTCAAGGTGATGGGCAAGCGCCGGAACCCGGGCATACAGGCGCTGGCGGCGGTTGCAGGTCTCGACGAACCGCCGGGCACCTACCATGCGGGGTTCGTCTTCGGCCCGCGGGTCAATGCGGGTGGCCGTGTCGGGCGTTCTGATATGGGGGCCAGGCTCTTGTCGACGGACGATCCGGCCGAAGCCGCGGCCCTGGCGCAGGAACTCGATACTTTCAATGACGAGCGCAAAGCCATCGAAGCCGCAGTGCAGGAAGAGGCGATGGCCCAGTTGGTCGATATAGGCGAAGGCGCACCTATTGTGATCGCGGCGGGTGAAGGGTGGCACCCCGGTGTGATCGGGATTGTCGCGAGCCGTATCAAGGACAAGACGCGCCGTCCCACCTTCGTCATCGCGCTGGATGAGGGGGTCGGGAAGGGGTCTGGCCGGTCCATCCCGGGTGTTGATCTGGGGGCGGCCGTCACCGCGGCCGCACAGGCAGGTCTGCTGGTCAATGGCGGCGGGCACAAGATGGCGGCGGGCCTGACGGTCAAAGCAGACCAGCTTGATGACCTGAAAACATTTCTGACTATGCATCTGGCGCCATTGGTGACGGCAGCGGGTGCTGAAACCGGCCTGAGAATCGATGCCTCGCTCGCGGTGGCAGGCGCAACCCCGGATCTGATCGAATTGCTGGAGCAGGCCGGTCCCTTTGGGTCAGGCCACCGGGAGCCCCGGTTTGCACTACCGCAGGCACGGCTGATCAGCGCCGATATCGTGGGGGAGAATCACGTACGCTGCATCGTCGGCGGGCGTGACGGCGGGCGGCTGAAAGCCATTGCGTTCCGGTCCATGGACGGTCCGCTGGGGCCTGCGTTGCTCAGTGCGGCACGGTCCAAAACCGCCCTTAATCTGGCTGGCCACCTGCGTGCCGACCGCTGGATGGGTCGCCTTCAGGCACAGTTGTTGATTGATGATGCAGCGCCGGTGATGCAGCCACCCGATAACGCCGTCACCTAAGGCCTTGACCCTTGAAAGCACACGCTTTAGATACGGGCTCCGCCTCAAGACCCCTTCGTCTAGTGGCCTAGGACAACGCCCTTTCACGGCGTAAACACGGGTTCGAGTCCCGTAGGGGTCACCACTCTTTCGGCATCGACAAACAGGTCGACGGAGCCTCAGGCGTTTTTACATCAGACAAGATGATCGTCGCGGCGGTTAACCGGACGGATTGGCGCTCGCCAGCACCGACAATTCGGCAGAGAAGGCACTTACCGCCTGTTGGCCCTTGGGGCTGAGGTCGTAGATGCCTGTCTGGACCCGATCAAACCAGCCGTAATGGTTGTCGGCCATGATGCGGGTGGCCTTGTCGACCTGAGCGGTGGCCGCCACGACCGCCCCTTTGGTCGGACCGTTTTCATGCAGTACGGCGAGGCAGCGCAGCGCGTCCTGCCGGTAGGCGGTCATCAGGCCCTGCCGGGTCGCCCCGCCATCATTGGGGTCGCCGACACGTTTGGCGAACTCTCTCAACAGCCGGTCGCGCTTTGATTTGGACTTTCGCGGAGCGTACGGGGCCGGATCGAGATGAATAGTCACTAAGCCATCCCTAAGCCTTACGGTGATCAGCCCCAGGCCCAGACGCCGGCAAAGCGCCTTGTTGTTCACGAGCGACTTTGCAAAGGGTCTGCCGCTGCCCAGCGGGACCGCGATGTAGACCGCATCGGTCATAGGCTGGCGGGCAATCGCCTGATGGAACAGGGAGAGCGAGAAGCCGGTCTTCAGTTCGATGATGACCGGGTCTTCAGCCGCCCGACAGGCGACGATGTCGGCGGCTCCGACTTCGCCCTTCACCACATAGTTCTGACCCTCCAGGAATGCCTTGATGGGCGCATAAAGGTCAGTTTCGCGCACTGTCTGTTTTGCCATAGGCGTTCATAACGCCGGGGATGGCAGTTCTACAAACCAATAGATGTGGGCACTGGCGACAGGGGCTTTCTGCTTTGGCGGAGATCAAAAAAAGGGCGACCATCTGGCCGCCCTTTCCACATAGATCGACAACGTGCCTAGGCTTGGCTCTCGATGCTGGCCTGATCGACCCACCCGGCATGGAAGCCGAAGGGCACACGGGCGGGCATCATGATGCGCGCGATCGGGCCTTCGTCGAATTTGGCGGCGTCGAGGATGATGCATTCACTGCGTTTTTCATTGTCATCCCAGACAAAGCCGATCACCCAGCCATCGTCTTCAGCGGTGCCACCGGCTCGCGGGGCGAAAATCGGCTCGCCACCATACCGGCCCGGCCCATAGGCGAAGTGCTGATCGGTTCCGTTGACCAGGTCATATTTGATAATCCCGTCGAAACCCAGCCCACCAGTCGTTTGCGGCATCCGCGCGTTATAGGAATACTGGTTGCGGAGGCCCATGAAGTTTTCGTTGATGCGCGGGAACTCGCTGCCCCAATTTTCGTCGAGCAGTTTTTCCGTCACCTCGCCCGTCTTCATGTTGAGCCGCCATTGATAGAGCCGTGGCAGGTCTGACACTTGAACGTCGTCCGGCCGACCGTCTGTCAGCGCGACCATCCGTGGGGTCCGGCAGGCTTCAAGCACCACTTCATCGCCGTCTTCGAATGCGTTGACCGTGTGGAAGATAAAGCAATTCTCGACGGTGAACCATTTGGTCTCGCTGCCTTCGGCACCGCGTGCCAGCACGCCCAAACGCGACCCGTTCTCGGGATCCCATTGCAGGATCGGCTCGCCCTTGGCCATGTTTTCAATGTTGTAGGTGAACGGCAGGTCGAGGATGACGGTGTAGTTCGACGTGATCGCACAGTCGTGCATCATGATTGCCTTGGGCAGATCGACACCCGTGGTGTGGACCAGCTCGCCATTCTTGTCGACGACCGACACGCTGCAGAACGGTGAGGCCATCAGGCTGGCGCCGAAGGTCACCATCTCTCCGGTCTTGGGGTCGACCTTCGGGTGTGCGGTGAACGGGTGGTTCAGTTTGCCGTCATAATCGACTTCGCCGACCGTCTCGAGTTCAGGCAGTGTCAGCTGGTGCGGGTTGCCGCCTTCCCACAGCGCCATGAACTTGCCGGCGTGATACACCATGGCGGTATTGGCCACGTTCTTCATCATGCCGTGTTCGTTGGTGAAGTCGGGCGGGGAGGCGAGGCCGGTCCAGATGTAATCACCCTTTTCCAGTTCGAGCTGTAGGCCCTTGGTATTGACGAAGCGGTTGATATAGGTGGCCGTGCCGTTCGAGAAATTAACCTCGTGGATCATGCCGTCGCCATCAAACGGGTGATAGGTTTCAGGATTGTCGACAAAAACCGGGTTTGATCCGATGCGCAGGAAGGAGCCTGCCAGTTCTTCCGGGATCCGGCCGATGATCTCGGTGCAGACCTCATTGTGTTCGTCTTCCACCGGTGCTGAATTGCCGATAAATGACGGGTTGGTGGGATTTTCGATTTCTGAAACCCGCATGCTCTACTCCATGAGTTGATTTGCAGTAAGATTTACATTGTAAAAACTTTGAAAGCAACTGCGGCAAGCGGCCGCCTTTCGACGTCGGAGCGCCTGGGCTATGGTGCGTGACTTCCAGTCCCGTTTGCGGTGGGTAGGGTGTCACTCGGTAAGAAAATCAAAAAGAACCTGGCGATACAGACGGCCCGGCTGCAGGCTGGCTTTTTGAAGGGTATGAGCCGAGGCGAGATTGAGACGATTGCCCGGCACGTCATGGAACAACAGGGGCGGGGAGATGATCTGCCGCTTGTCTTGTTTTCCCGCGCCCATCTTGAAAAATCGACGCATGTCCCGAACCAGTTCCAGCTCAATGGTGAGCGATTTCTGCTTGATGCGGTAAGCCAGCTTGGCTTTTCCGTGCTGTTTGACGTGGGGGCCAACAAGGGCACCTGGTCGACGCATGTGCATGCCGTGTTTTCAGATGCTGATCTACACGCGTTTGAGATTGTACCTGATACCTGCCGCAAGCTTGAGGCTGCGCTGGGGCCGGGTCCCCATATGCACATCAATGAGTTCGGCCTTAGCGACCAGCCGGGCGCGGTGACTGTTTTCCTTTACGATTCTGACCTGTTGTCATCGGTTTTTCATTTCGAGACAGGTGGCGATTCATCAGACGCACAAATTACCAGCCGGGTCGAGCGCGGTGCGGACTACTGCGTGAACCACGGCATCACCAGCATCGACTTCCTGAAAGTCGATGTCGAGGGGGCTGAAGGGCGGGTGCTCGAGGGGTTTCGACCATTGTTCGAATCAGGTTCAATTCGGCTGGTCCAGTTCGAATACAATCGCGGCGCGCTGATTGGCGATTTCCTGCTTAAACATGCTTTTGAATTTTTCTCAGGCCTGGAGTATCGCCTCGGTAAGCTGACGCCGGAGGGTGTGCATTTTCATGAGTATGATTTCATCTATGAAGACTTCGTCGGCCCGAACTACGTCGCCTGCCGGGCAGACGACGTAGAACTGATCGACATCATCAGCCGGTTCAGCCGATAGCGGGCCAGGATGCCCTCTAGAGGGGATAGTCCTCCGTCGGGTTGATCCCGGCTGTTTCGATGAATTTGCGGACCTGAACGACCTCTTCTTTCGGCAGGCTGTGTTTGGCGTGCGAGAAGTTGGCGCTGTGGCCGTTCAAGGTGACGTGAAGCTTGCCGGAATGGGCCGATTTGACCTCACCGCCCAGCTCGCGCAGAACGCTCTCGACATCTTTCATGGCAATATTGCTGTTGATGGGATGCGCGAAGAGTGCGTGAAGAACTTTTCGGTGATGGTGATTCATAACGTTCTCTTTCTGAAAAAGGGCTCATGGGTCAAATAGTAAGCTGAACCAGCGCATCAACACTGATCCATATCAATCTTAGGGAGCCCATCGTCATTGTCCCCGCCCCCGGAACGCGATAGTTTCGGCACACGCCGACGCTGCGGCGGTCGATCCGGACGCGTAACCATGCTTAATTTCGCTGAAGACATTACCCTGCTGCTGCTCGATGACGAGACGGGTTCCATGTTGCAGCCCAAAGGGCTGGTTACAAACCACGTTTTAGCGGGTGCTGTACTTATGGATTTGGCGTTTCAGTCAAAGATCGACGCGGATCTGTCGACCCTGACCGTCATTGACCCGACACCGACCGGTGATCCGTTACTCGATCCCTATCTGGCCCAGATCGTGGCGTCGACGGAGGACCTGACCGCGTCAGACTGGATTCGTGTCCTGAGCGGATTCGGCGAAGAGATTCTTGAAAAAGCCCTCGCATCCCTGGTCGACAAGGGAATCCTCCGGATCGATGAAAAGAAAATTCTCTGGGTTTTCGGCACGCGCCGCTACCCGACCGTGGATGATCGCGAGGAACGCGAGGTCAAGCTGCGTATTCTTGATGCGATTCTCAGCGACAAGATTCCGGAACCCCGTGATGTGGTCGTGATATGCCTGGCGGATGCCGGCGATTTGTTCAAATACATCCTGAGCCCGCGGGAACTGGACCATGCGGCCGACCGGATTGCGATGATCAGCAAGCTCGACCTGATCGGGCAGGCACTGTCCAGCTCGGTCCGGCAGTTGCACGTTGATATTCAACTTGCCGCGTCGAGCCATCTCGGCCACATGATGTAGGCATATGTGTCATACCGGCATCGCGCACGCCATCAGGGTTTAGGCTGAAAACAAGGGACTGCTTATGAATTTACGTCAGGAAAATACTTCGGGTGTTGGCGTCATGATCCTGGAAGGCCGCCTTGATGCAAACAGTGCCGATCAGTTTCAAAATGGCGTTCTGGGCCGTGTCGGCAAAGAAGGCGGCGCGGTGCTGCTTGACCTCTCGGCCCTGTCCTACCTGAGCAGCGCGGGTATTCGCTCCATCCTGATCATCGCGCGTGAGCTGCAAGCGCAGAAGCGCGGATTTGCCATGTGTGGTGCAAGCGGCGGCGTCGAAGAAGTGCTGTCGGTCAGTGGTGTCGACAGTATTGTCACGGTCCATGAAACCCGTGATGCCGGTGTTCAGGCTTTGGCTTAAACAGCCTGGGTGGACGCCTCACCGCGCGACGAGTTCGTGTATAGCCTCGACCATCTGGTCGTCGAAAATCCTGAGTACAT
The DNA here is from genome assembly GCA_046290575.1 of Alphaproteobacteria bacterium. Taxonomy (GTDB): domain Bacteria; phylum Pseudomonadota; class Alphaproteobacteria; order SMXS01; family SMXS01; genus JANQQJ01. The sequence goes on from JBKAGX010000002.1 coordinate 517,855, forward strand.
TGGCGTTTCTGTGCGGATGAAACGGCGCCCCGTCAGCAGGTGACCTGCCGGACGCCTGTGGCTCCTTGGACCGCCAGTAATGGCCGGAATACATGCCGATCAGATAGAAATCATCGCCTAGAAGGGCGGCTACCGCACCGCCTGATGCACCTGATTTGGCATCACAGTTCGTGAAATAGAGCTTGTTTCTGACTGGCCCGTCATATCGTTTTGGCAGACGCGTCAAACTGCACTTACGGCTGACCGTCTGTTTCCGTTCACTTGAATTGTACCCGGTCACCGAAACACCGCCCTGGATGGGACCGGTTATCTTTACCTTTTGAACCAGTTCACGGTGGGTCAGCGGTTTGAGCGCGCTACCAAAACGGTCAAGCCGTGCACCGATCGCGATCAGCGCCCAATCATCCATGAAGTCCTTGATGCCGGGTTGAGCCCAGGGCACATAGTCGCCGACGATGGCATCGTTCAGATCAAAGGCGCGGCGGTAGTTACGACCCAGATAGGGGATAAAGATGCAGTTCTTGCGGCGTTTATGGGTGCCTGGCTCAAAGAAAATGTGAGCGACCGTGGCGACAATGGACCAGTTTCGCGCGTCAGCAATATCGCTCACGTCCAGCACCGTTCCTGACCCGCGTACGACACCGGCGCACTCTATGGTTCCGGTCGCGCGTAGAGGTTTTAACGCGGTGTCCTCACGGAGAATCGGCCGCCGGTCATCCTCTGGCCCATTTTTCGGATTGCCATCGCCAAAAACTGCGGCCGAGGCAGGGTGAGCCAACGCCGCAAAAGACAAAACCAAGCCTAAAAGGCACAAGCCGGTAAGTATGCTCTTTGAAGCATCGCGTTTCCGCTGTTGGGTCAAATTTGGTCCGCGATAAATCATGAAGTGAATATAGGATCGGTTCGCGCTTAAGGGCGCGACCATCCTATCCTGTTAGTCTGATGGCGGCAAAGCCTCGTCGATGGCCCTCCGCAGCATGCCGGCATCGGGCGCCACCCCGGAGCCGAAGGTCTTCACGAATGCACCATTGGCGTCAACCAGCACCTTGTTGAAGTTCCAGCTCGGTTCTGCTGACCGTCCGCCCTCGTCTTTGACCCAGGCATAGAACGGGTGTGCATCCGCGCCTTTCACAGCCGTGCTTTCGGTCAACGGAAAGGTGATGCTGTAATTCGTGTCACAAAACTCCTTGATCTCCGCGTTGTCGTCATATTCCTGATTGAAACTGTCGGACGGTACGCCGACCAGCACCAGGCCTTTGTCCTTGTAGTCCTGCCAAAGCGCCTCGAGCGCTCTGTATTGAGGCGTATAGCCGCAAAAGGATGCTGTATTGACCACCAGAAGCGTTTTGCCCTCGAGCTCACTCAGCGGCATCGGATCGCCATTGATGGCAGTGAAATTGAAATCATAGGCGGTCATGGCCGACGCTCCTGCTGGGGTTGCAAAGGCAACAAGGAGGATTGCCAGCACCCTTCTTTTGAATATTCGTAATACCATCACTGCCTCCTTGACTATGGCGTCTCTTATGCGCGGGCTGCCGCGCTGCAGATCATAGATAGGCCGGTTGGCCATCATTGGCCACAATGCGGCATGGCGGGAGTCGTTCGAATCCGCTTGCGCCGGGCTCGATCAAGCTCAATCGTAAGGCCACGCAGTTTGAGCCGTCAGGGGAGAGTTTCATGACCGCAGCATTTCCGGATCCCAGTTTCATTAAGACCAATGGCATTAAAATGGCCGTCTATGAGGCCGGGCCTACCGATGGAGTCCCGGTGGTGTTGTGCCATGGCTTTCCCGAGCTGGCCTATTCCTGGCGCAACCAGCTGCCGGCGCTTGCAGAGGCAGGATTTCGTGTTCTCGCGCCCGACCAGCGCGGCTATGGCCTGACCGACAAACCCGAGGCGGCGATCGAATACGACATTCATAATCTCACGGCGGATCTGGTCGGCCTGCTCGACGCCTATGACATCGAAAAAGCGGTGTTCATCGGCCATGACTGGGGCGGGCTGGTCGTCTGGCAGGTGCCGTTGTTGCATCCCACGCGGGTCGCCGGGATTATCGGTGCCGGTGTGCCCTTTATTCCCCGCGCACCGGAAGACCCGGTCGAGACGTTCCGCAAGATGTGGGGCGACCGGATGTACATCGTCAACTTCCAGGACAGCCATGAGGCCGACGACGTTTTCGATTCGGACCCCTACCGGGTGTTCGACACGCTGATGCGCAAAAGCCCGATCACGCTGGAGGAATTCGCCAAGCTGCCGCATGAGGAAAAGGTGGCTGATCTGGTCAAGCGGGTTCAGATGGGCCCCGCAGGTGGCGAGCGCATCGTCAGTGAAGAAGAGCTGAAATTCTACGCTGACACCTATGCCAAAGGGGGGTTCACCGGCCCGATCAACTGGTACAGAAACTGGTCGCGCAACTGGAAGACAACGGTTCATCTTGAACAGCGTATCAAGGTGCCATCGCTGTTCATTGAGGCCGGTAACGATTTGGCGACAGCAGCTATCCCCGATGTTGCTTCGTTGATGGAAGGCCATGTTGATGACATCGAAATCCAGCGCGTGCCGGACAGTGGTCACTGGATTCAGCAGGAGTATCCCGAAGAGGTAAACCGCTTCATGGTGGATTGGCTGACCCGCCGGTTTGGATAAAAGGGCGGGACGATGATCACGAATTACACCGACCATGCAGCCAATGAGCGCACTTACCTGGCCTGGGTACGCACGGGCGTTACTGTCCTGGTGCTGGGCTTCTTCGTTGAGCGGTTTGAGATGTTTATTCAAATGTCGGGAGCGGAGAACAACGAGGCCGCCATCGAACCGGCCGGAGTGCTGGATGTCAGTATGCTGGCAGTGTTTCTGGTCGCGCTCGGGCTTCTGGTGATTGTGTTTTCAACCGGCCACTACGTCCGGATCAATCGTGCCATCGACAGGCAAGAAACAATGCAGTTCAGGGACCTGACGCTCCCGCTTGTCATGTCCGGTCTGTTATTCGTCTTCGGCGTGCTGCTGTTGCTTTGGCTTGTGCGGATAATTTGATTTGCGAGAAGCTGTCACCGCGCCTCAACAGGTTCCTCAGCATCATCCGCAGGGCTTGTCTGGAAGATTGCCGAAAGCCGTTCTGTCAGAGCATCAGCGTTGATCCCGGCGAGCCCGCACCAGAAGTTTCGAGAGATGGCCCATTCGCCGGAGCTTGCGGTCAAGAAGCGAATGGCCTGTGCTTTCTCGAGATTGGCATCCCGACGCACGATTCCATCACCTTCTTCCACACCGGCATCTGTTAGTGCGCGCAGGATAACCGCTGCGGCTAGCTGCACTTCCGCACTATCTATGGACTTGTCACTGGACGGTACAGCTCGGCGTTTCATGAGAACCGCCCTCCCGATAGCGGTGAATATTCTAGCGCAGAACGCATTCGTTCCTGTTCTTGCGAAAGGCGTCGTTACAATTCCAGCCAGTGCCTGAATGGTTGAGATGGGCATTTTCAGGAAGATCAACGACCACACAATTAGCCCCGCTGGCACGGAAACCACGACGGCACGCCCAGCCTTGTCCGAATCCGCCATCGGAGAGAAATCCGTTTTTGGGAATCCTGATTGGCATACAGCGATTGTCTTCGGCTTGATAGCCACGCTCGCATTCCCAGCCGGGGCCGGAGAAAGAGTCGGTCAAATATCCGTTTTCCGGCACATCGATCTTGATGCAGCTGTCTTCCGACGCCTTAAAGCCACGCTCGCATCGCCAGCCGGGTCCGAAGGTCGCTTCGACCAGGTAGCCATTTGGCGGAACGGTAATTTTTTTACACGTGTCATTTACAGACTGGTAGCCGCGCTCGCAGGTCCAACTGTCTCCATAGGATATGAGGTAAGCGTTGGCCGGAATGTCAATTTTGACACATGCGCTGTCCGTTCTTTTGAAACTCCGTTTGCATTCCCACCCACGGCCATAGGTCGTGTTGGTTGCATAGGCGTTTTCCGGTATGAGCACGGTAACGCAAGAGGTGTCTACGGCTCGGAAGCCCGCATTGCATGACCACCCTGGGCCGTAGCCTCGGGCTGTGGCGTTTTCGGGAATAGTTGAAGCGCTGGCGGCGTGCACGGAAAGTGTGGCCACAACCAATATCAGAGGTCCGATGAGCATGCGCTTTAAGGACGTTCTGATCGTCAGGCCAAACGAAGTCATCTGCGTTGTCTCCTGATAGAGCGACAACGCTTTGTTTTGCTGTCGAAATGGAAGTCGTCGGCCAGGGCCCCGGCGGTAAGGCGGGGCCCGGCCACGGATGTCGATCTAGTCGACGATACGCAGATTTTCTGCTGCGCTCTTGCCGTTATTGCCCGGCTGCAGCTCGTACTCAACCTTCTGGCCTTCGTTCAGGCCAGACAGACCGGCGCGCTCGACGGCTGAAATGTGAACAAAAGCATCGCCCCCACCTGAATCCGGCTCAATGAAGCCATAACCCTTTGTTGAGTTAAACCACTTAACAGTACCTGTCGTCATGTTCTTGTCTTTCGCGAATTAAGGTTAGGACCGCATGCGATGGCATGACGGCTTTCAGTTTGTCCAAATCCTAGGGAAGCGATGCGACAGAATAGATGACGCATTACAAGCCGGAGATATTCGTCCTGAAGTGCCGCTTATCGCTCTGATGCTCCAGTAATTCAACTGTTTTATGCGCCAGACCCCAGACAACCCGGTCGGGAGCTAATCCTTTTCAGGCTCTATCGGGGGCGGTTTTCCGATTGAATCATCAAGCGGAATCGGGTCGCCGCGGCTGCGGCGAAAGTTAATCGTGTCCTCGGAGACGGCCCCGCCGGAAATAATGAACGACATTGCCTGGTCGACGGTCCAGTCCGTGGATATGACATTGTGGATCGGCACCAGCTCCAGATAGCCTGACGTCGGGTTGGGGGTTGTGGGGACATAGACCGCAGCGATTTTCTCGCCCGTATCTTCGTCGGTAAGCGTGCGGGTGACGAAGCCAACGGCTTTCATGCTGTCATGTGGGAAATTGATCAGAACCACCCTCTGTACGTCGTCCGGCTTCTGCTGCATGACGGACAGAAGCTGCTTGGTGGCGCCATATATTTTCTCAACCAGCGGGATAGACTGGACGACTGAATCAAACAGGTTGAGCAGGCGCCTGCCGACCAACAGGCCTGCGGCCCAGCCGATGATCAGAATAAAAAGCAGGGTGACCACCACGGCCAGTGTGGTTTCCACGGCATCGCTGGTCAGGATTGTGCTGGGGCCAATCCACTGAACGATCTGCCGTGCCGCCGGTTTTCCGATATCCGACAGCTGCGCCAGAATAAAGGTGAAGATGATCCACGTTATCCATAGCGGGATCAGCGTCAGGATTCCGGTCAGAAACCATCGCTGAATTCGTGCTGATAAACGACGCGACAGAGTTCTTTCCCCCTTTGGCTTTGTGTATCCGCTTACGGCGTATACATCTATGGCAGAGCAAATGTCAGGCCCGCACCGCCCACACCCTAGGGACTATAGTGCGCTTGGGAAAAGAAAAAGGAAACGAAGCATGAAATTGAGGCTCGGCCTAGCGGCACTATTCTCCGTCGCGCTGTCGTCTTATGCGGGCGCCGTCCAACTCGACCAGATCAAACTGCCGGATGGGTTCTCCATTTCAGTCTGGGCTGAGGTGCCGGGTGCCCGGTCCATGGCGATTGGAGATGATTTTGTTATCGTCGGCACCATGGGTGACAAGCTTTATGCGGTGCCGCTTGATCCTGGCAGCATGGCTGCCGGTGAGGTCAAGATGCTCGCGGATGGCCTGAATTCAGCGAACGGCGTCACGTTGGTTGATGGTATGCTCTATCTGGCCGAACAGCACCAGGTGACTCGCTGGGGGGACACGCCGTTCGATATCAATGCGCCGGTCCCGACACCGGTTAAAATCGGTCCCGATTTGCTGGATAATCCCTGGCATGGTTGGCGGTACATGGATGTTGGCCCGGATGGACGGCTTTACATCGCCATTGGCACGCCCTGTAACGTTTGCATGCCAAGTGAAAAAGACATGGCCGGCAGCATCTTCAGCATGGAGACAGACGGATCGGATGTGCAGGTTGTCGCATCCGGCATTCGCAACTCCGTGGGGCTCGCTTTTCACCCGGTAAATGGAGACCTCTATTTCACGGACAATGGCGCGGACATGATGGGTGACAACACGCCGCCCGAAGAACTCAATCGGCTCACTGAAACAGGGCAGAATTTCGGCTATCCCTGGTTCGGGGGTGGGCGCGCTCGTACAGCTGAATTCAGGGACCAAAGCGTGCCCGAAGGGGTTCAGTTTCCGATTGAGGAATTCCAGGCGCATACGGCAGGTCTGGGCTTTGCATTCTATCAGGGAAGCATGTTCCCCAGCGGATATCAGGGGGATGTTTTGCTGGCGCAGCATGGCTCCTGGAACCGCACATTTCCTGTTGGATACCGGGTGATGCGCGTCCGCATCGACGAGAATGGTAACGCGACCGGTAAGGAGGTGTTTGCCAGCGGATGGCTGAAGCGCGGCCGCGACTGGGGACGGCCTGTTGACGTCAAGGGACTGCCGGACGGGTCGATTCTGGTGTCCGACGACAAGGCGGGTGTGATCTACCGCATCGCCTATGGCGAGTAGGCCGCATGGCTGAGTTCTTCGACAAGCTGGACGAGCAACTGAAGGCGTTTATCGCCGAGCAGCATCTGTTCTTTGTGTCGACCGCACCTGACGAGGGGCGAATTAATCTGTCGCCCAAGGGTATGGATTCGTTTCGGGTGCTCGACGACAACACCGTCTGCTATCTGGACCTGACCGGTAGCGGTAATGAAACCGCTGCCCATCTGAATCAGAATGGCCGGATCACGGTGATGTGGTGCAGCTTTACGCGCACAGCCAATATCCTGCGCATTTATGGCAGCGGGCGCGTGGTGCGTCCTGGATGTGACGAATTCGACAGTCTGATCGGCCTTTTCCCGGCACTTCCCGGCGTGCGGCAGATCATGGTGATTGGCGTCGACCAGGCACAGACGTCATGCGGGTACGCGGTGCCCGAATTTGAACTCAAACAGGAACGTCAGACACTTGTAAAATGGGCCGAAGGCAGGGGTGAAGACGGCATCAGGGACTATTGGGCGGACCGTAACCAAACCAGTATTGACGGCCTGCCGACCGGTATTCTGGACGATGGATAAGCGGGAACGCTGGGACGCGACCTCGCGTAACGCTGAGCCGATCCTCGCGGTCTTGAAACGGGCCTTGCCTTCAGAAGGGACCGTGCTGGAAGTCGCCAGCGGAACCGGGCAACACGCGGCCTGTTTCTCGGAGGCGCTTTCAGGTCTGCGCTGGCAGCCTTCCGACGCAGATATTGATCACTTCGAGAGCATTGAGGCCTGGAGGGCGGATGCCGCACACGAAGGTTTTCTGCCGCCTGTTCATCTTGATGTCACAGCCCAAACCTGGCCGGTTACCGGGGCGGTCGAAGCCATCGTAAACATTAACATGGTTCATATTTCCCCTTGGAACTCCTGCATCGGGTTGTTTACCGGCGCGTGCCGATATTTGTCGGATAACGGAGTCTTGTTCCTGTATGGACCCTACCGGGTCGACGGACGCTTCCGGAGTGAGGGGGACAGGGCTTTCGATGCCTCGCTGAAGCAGAGAAACCCGAATTGGGGTATCAGAGATTTGGAGCAGGTCGTGGCGGCTGCGGAGGGGCAGAGCCTAAAACTGGTTGAGATGGTTGAGATGCCTGCTAACAATCTGTCATTGATCTTTCATAGAGCAGGGAAGCGTGTATGAGAGTGATCATCATTGGTGCTGGTATTGGCGGGGCTGCCTTGGCCCTGACTCTGGATCATCTTGGGATCGATTTCGTTGTTCTTGAGCAGGCGAGAGCATTTGAGGACGTCGGCGCAGGGATCCAGCTCAGCCCCAATGGTGTCCGTATTCTTGAGCGCCTCGGCCTGGCCCAGGATCTGGCTGCATATGTCTGTGAGCCGGATTCGCACAAGTTCATGTCCTGGGACTCGGGTGAGACTGTCTTGCGGACGCCGCTTATGCCGCGTGCCAAAGAGGAATTCGGGTCGGCATACTATCATGCCCATCGCCGTGACGTGGTCGGATCACTGACGGGAAGACTGGACCGGTCCCGCGTGCGCATGAACACCCGCGTTGAATATATCGGCCAGACTGATGACCGTGTCTGGGCCCTCTGTGCAGACGGGTCACGCGTCGAGGGCGATGTTCTGATTGGCGCAGACGGCATCCATTCGCTTGTACGGGAGCGCATCTTCAGGCCGGACCCGCCCCGGCGGTCTGGCTATGTGGCCTGGCGGGGCGTTCTGGATGCTGACCGGGTGGCACATCTCCAGATCCCCGTCTCGTCCTATGTGGCGATGGGGCCGCGAATGTCCTTCGTTTACTATTATGTCGCGGGGGGGCGTCAGATGAACTGGCTGGCGCTGGGTGAGGCCGATGACGAAAAGATCGAATCATGGCACCAATCCGGAGACCGTGACGAGCTTCTCGGCTGGTTCGAGGGTTGGTATTCCGTGCCGAAAACCATGATTGAAGCAACGGAGGAGCCTTTCGTTACAGCTCTATTTGATCGCGTACCGTTGTCGCGTTGGGTGGATGGCAAGATCGCGATCATGGGCGATGCCGCCCATGCCATGCTGCCCTATCACGCGCAGGGGGCCGTCCAGAGCATCGAAGACGCCTGGGTGTTGGGGCGCTGTCTCGACGAAGCGGGCGAGTCGGTTGAGCAGGCACTGTTTCGGTATCAGGAACTCCGGCATGACAGGACGACGCGTATGGTCCAGCACTCACAGCAGGCAGAAGGCTGGTATCATATTGACGACCCGAAAGAAGTTGCAGCCCGTAACCGCCGTTTTGGGGAGATCGGAACGCAGAGCCATGGCGGGTTCACCCGGCAGCAAAACTGGCTCTACGCCTATGACGCAGAACTGGCCGTTAACGGTACCGACGACGCCTGGCGTGCACTTCCCGACTGGTAGACGGCGGGCAGACATGCGGCTAACGTCTTGCCGGCAATAATTGTCCAGAAGGGGAGAGATCATTGGCCGACATCAGGATTGAATCGGAAATTCCGGGCAAGGTCATTTCTGTCGAAGTATCGCCAGGCGATACCGTCGAAGAGGATGATCCCATCCTGATTCTGGAGTCCATGAAAATGGAAATTCCCGTCGCCAGCCCTTCCGAGGGAACGGTAAAGGAAATTCTGGTCGATCTCGACGACACGATTAGTGAAGGTGATCCCGTGGCCGTTATCGAGGGGTGACAGCGTCTGGAGGGCTCAAATCCCGAACCAGTCTGAAGCCAACCCGATTGCTTCGAACAGTTGCTGGCATTGGCTGACGTGCCGATGCGCGTGCCCATGCAGGTCCGTCCGCCCATGACCCGCCTCGAACAACGTGGTGTGCACAATCTGCGGAATCCTCAACAGGATGATCTGGATATCCTTGGGTCATGCAGCCGGAGGTCCATTCGGCGGCATTGCCGAGAACGTTCAACAGTCCAAATGGGTTTGCCTGAAAGCTGTCGACCGGGGCTGTAAACGTAAAGCCGTCAGCGCAGGGAAACCCGCCATGCGGTGGCAGGGCCGATCCAGCGGTGGCACGGCCTTTTATGTTTGCGTGAGCGCAGGCTCGACCGACATCGTCGCCCCAGAACCAGGCGCCATGGGTTTCCGCCCGCGCGGCCCACTCCCATTCTGCTTCCGTCGGCAGCCGATAGGAGGTGCCGGCCTGTCTGGAAATCCAACCGGCGTAAGCCTCGGCATCTTGCCGGTTGACGCAGACGACTGGATCCTTGCCGGATTGATCGAACCCCGGGTCGCGCCAGGACGCAGCCTCGTCGCCATGGGGGTCTGCTTCAGCATTGCACCGCCCCATGGGCCAGTCGGCCGCTTCAACAAAAAGGGCGAAGGCATCTCGCGTGACTTCGGTGCGCGCCATGGCGAAAGGTTCAATCTCCACCCAGCGCAGCGGCAATTCCGTGGCGGCTTGTTCCGGGGAGAGGTTGAGCGCGTGGTAACTCGCGTCGCGCAGGCCGATTGCAAGTCTACCGCCGCGGACCGGCATCATTTCCGGACAGGACGCGCAATCCTGGATCACCAGGGGCGTGGCGCGCTGGCTGTCGGCGGTGGGCTCGTCGACCTGGCCAGATGTTGCCGCGGGCGCGTCAAGAAGTTCCTCAAGGGTTGGCCGTTGGCTGTCTTGAACCCACGCGACCAGCAGGCCCACAAAAACGGCTACTGCGGCGATCGCAGCGGCGCGCGTGCCCACGGAGGCTTGCCGGTCCCTCTGACGCATACGCAGGTAGTCCGGGCCACGCTTTGGACGCGGCTGCACTACTCGGCCTCCTGACGAAAACCAAGCTCTTTGACGACCCGAAAGCCTGTGTCGGCGCGCCGCGCCGTCGGAAGCGCACGCAGGCGGCGGGGCACGCGAAGGTTAGCAGGCGGATCGCTCCAGCCGCCTCCTTTAACGATCGTAACGTCGCAGTCCATTTGGTTGTTTGACGTGGCGGGAAGCACGGTTTCCTTGTGGTCCGGCGTCCAGCAGCTCGTGATCCGCTCACGCGCATTGCCGAACAGGTCGTACAGTCCCCACGGGTTGACCTCGAACCGGCCTGCGGGTGCTGTGTGCGCGAAACCTGTATCGCATGAATACGTTAGAGAGTTCGGCGTCGAGGGGTAGAGGCGGTGGAATGTAGCGCCGGCCACATTGCCGTGACGGCAGGCCTGCTCTGCTGCCTCCGCCCAGGGGGTCGAAGTGCCCGCATCTGCACGCGCGATATATTCCCATTCGACCTCGGTGATCAGGCGATAGGGGTTTAGGGTCCGTTGACGCAGCCAATCCGCATAGGCGGCTGCGTCCTCGTAGCTGACGCAGACCACCGGGTGGTGGTCCGTCTGATCAAATCCCGGATTGCGCCAGCTTGCTGATTCATCATAAATCCAGTTTGATCCCATGCGGATTGTGCAACCATCCGCGATATGGCCCGTCGCCGCGACAAAATCGGCAAACTGGCCTCTGGTTACTTCCGTACTGCTGACCGCAAAAGGCGCGGTGACAGAGACGCGCCGCGCAGGCGTTTCGGTTTGCATATGAAGGGGGGCGACGCTGTCCACAAGCGCCTCTGCAGCACTGAGGCCCAGGGTCACGCTTCCCGGAGAGATCTGGACCATGGAGGGGCAGTTGTCGCAGTCCGCCGCGCCGCGCGTGGGGGTCGCGTCAATTGTTGTTTCTGTGGGTAGCAGCTCTGACTGGTCTGGTGAGGTGCCTGGCCTCGACAAGAAATAGATGGCAATTATGACCGCCGCCGCGGCGCCGGCTAGACCGACGACTCGCACCAACATGCCGGAAGAGCGATCCGCTTTGTAGTCATCTGTACTTTTTCGCGCCATGGCCCCGCCGGAATTTACCCCACGCAATGTAGGCCGCGTTGCCTGACTTGTCAGGTTTTGCCCAACCCGAAATGAAAAAAGGCCGGCAGTTTGACTGCCAGCCTCTTCATAGAGCGATATGTCTAAATTCTAGGGAAGCTGTTCAACCACGTGTTCGCTGCCGCTGACGATATAGGCTGACCCGTTGGCGTCGTAGCACATGGTCGCCCCCATTTTGACCTGGTACCCGTCGGCGCCTTCAATCTTGTGGACGACATGGCAAGGCCGGTTATTGGCCTGTGGCGCCGGACGACTATTGTTGTAATAGACCCGGTCGTCGTTATTGGATTCGGCGATGCTATAGGCCAGTGCGGCGGTGCCCAGGATGGCGAAGGGCACCCAATAGCCGCTGTTATGATAGCCATAGTGACGGTATCCGTGCCTGTACCCGTGACGGTAGCCATAGCGATGCGGCCGGTAGCCGCCACGCCAATAGCCATGACGATAGGGGCGATAGTGGTGCCGGTAGCCGTGGCGGTATCCATGCCTGTAGCCGCGCTTGTAGGGCCTGTAATTGTGGCGGTAACCGTGTTTGTAGCCATGATTGTAGGCACGCTTGTTGTGTTTGTACCCGTGCCGATAGCCCTTGTTGTAGTTACGGTTATAGCTGCGATTGTAATATTGATGACGGGTGCCGCGATAACTGTAGTTGCGGTTTCCATAATTGCGGCTTCGGTAGCCACGGTTTCCGTAGTCGTGCCGTCCGCCACCCTTGTAATGGTGGCCGCCCCGGCCATCGCGATAACCGTCGCGCGCTGATGTCTCGCTCGGCATCGTCACTGCGAACAGCGCTGCGATCGACGCAAGTGCGGTGAGGTATTTCAGGTTCATCATGGCGTGCTCTCCCAAGCCGATTTTTGAGGCTCGATTCGCAGGATAGCCAAATCAAGATGAATGAAGTCTGAACGATAGCGCCCTTTCCACAATAGTGTGGTCAATTCTGTTTCTGCTCTGGCGTGCCGATCCACAAGGAGCGACGTGCAGCGCGATACTTTTGTATCGGGCAAGCGCCGGGACGCCGTGGGTGGCCGCCATAGCGAAACCCAGAAGGGCCGGGCGCTTTTTGACCGGCTTTGGGGTCACTCGTTCTTGAATATGCCTCAGCATGTCCTGCGTCCTCGTTCCTGAAAGCCGATCAAAATCGCCTCGGCAGAATGATCACACTATTGTTTAAAGGGTGCTCAAGAAAAAGCCGCCGGCCAATAGGACCGGCGGCTTGATTCTTCAGCTGTTCATGGCTCAGTAATAGTGGAGCACATGGCGGCTGCCGCGCAGGATGTATGAGTCTCCGTAACGGTCGTAGCACATGATCGCGCCCACCAGGCGGGGTGCACCACCCCTGTACTTCACGCGGGTTACCGGGTGGCAGTCGTTGCGGTAGCCGCTATTGAAGCCAATGAACTGATGGAAGCCATTCCACACGCGGCCGTAATAGGGGCGCCACACATTGTAGTGACTGCGGTGATTGAAGAAGTGCCGGGTATCCCAGTACGGACGGCTGTAATCATACCGGTGGTTGGCTGTATACCGGCCATGCTTGTAGCCCTTGCGATAGGCCTTGTTCAGTCGCTTCTGCCGCTTCCGGTCGTATTTATAGAAGTCCCGGTCGTGGCGCGTGCCGCGATAGCTGTAGTACCGGTTCTTGTGATCGCGGCCGCTATAGTGCTTGTAGCCACGGTGATAGCCGGCCCGGTCGACATAGGTCTTGCCGTTTTTCCGGTAGTAACGCTTGTTGTCGTCGTAATAGCGCTGGGCCTGACGGTGCTCGCGGCGAACGTCGCGGTGATAATCACGCCTCAGATCGCGGCGTTCGGCCCGACGCTGTTCCTGTCTGAACTCGCGGCGATCCTGCTGGCGTTCGGCCCGGCGCTGTTCCTGTCTGAACTCGCGGCGATCCTGCTGGCGTTCAGCTCTCCGTTGTTCACGGTTGAACTCGCGGCGGTCCTGTTTGCGTTCGGCTCTGCGCTGATCACGGCGCTCTTGCTGGCGATACGCCTTGCGCTGGTCGCGTTTAACATCGCGGTCGCCTTTGTACTGGCGCTCAACGTTCCGGCCACGGTCGTCATCGCCGGCCCGGGCCATAACGTCGCCCGGCGCGGTCAGCGCGATTGCGGCGGTCGCTAAGGCGGCAATCACTGGAATTTTCATACGCGTGGTCATCAGATGTCTCCTTTGGTCGACTTGATGACACGGAGATTCGCATAGTGAGGCTGTACCTAAAATGAACGGCCCATTTAACTCCCGTTCACAAAGGTAAAGGGCATCAAGTATCTATTTATAAAGGGATTTTGGGTCGATCAACACGTCTTCAGTTTCAACTACCTCAGCATTTCTGAACGCCCGGAAGAAGCATGTGCGCCGTCCGGTGTGGCAGGCGACACCGGTTTGATCGACCAGCAGAAGAATTGTGTCCCCGTCGCAGTCGATCCGCAGATCTTTCAACAATTGAGTCTGGCCAGAGCTTTCACCCTTGCGCCACAGCGCCTGCCGCGACCGCGACCAGTAACAAACCTGCCCTGTCCGCGCGGTTTCACGCAACGCGTCTTCGTTCATCCACGCCATCATCAGGGTCTCCCCCGTATCGTGCTGCTGCGCGATGGCGGGTACCAGCCCGTCAGAGTCGAATTTGATGAGGTCGATTAAAGGGTCGGTCATGTCTGCCATGGGACTATCCGATATACGGGACGTTGAAGCTGAACGTTTCTGTGCTATTTTAACAGAAGATCTAGGAGAGAGTTCCGTTGAAACGACTGGCCCTTACAGCACTGTTCGCGCTCGCACTACCCATGAATGCCGTCATGGCATTCCAGGTGATCGGGACGGAGCAGATGGACGAGGCGGGTTTCAACCTGTCTGACCAAGGCTATTTCAGTCAGTACAGCGCCCAGAACGATGCACAGGCCGGTCTTCATTTCTCCGGCGGTCTGCGCCGATCAGACGGCATCAACTACTATGGCCGCAGCGACAGTGGCAGTGGCCGCTTCTTTGGCGACCGGTCTTCGACGTATAAAGGCTGTGCGAGCGGCACATCCAATGTCAGCCAGCTCAACGCGATGGGCGGCACCGGCTTTGCCTACCCCTGTCAGCGGTTCCGCTAGTTTACAGTCTGCTCAGAGCGCTGCTGCAAAACGTCTAAACCCTTCGTCCAAATCCGCGATCAGATCCTCAGGGTCTTCGAGGCCGATATGGAACCGGATCAGCGGACCGGGCGCGGACCATTCCGTCGCGGTGCGCCCCTGCGCCGGGTCGGAGGGAATGGCCAGACTTTCATAGCCACCCCATGAAAACCCGAGCTTGAAGTGGTCCAGCCCGTCCAACAGAGCCGCAACCGCGTCATCGGTGCCTTCTTTCAGGACAATGCTGAACAAGCCGGTCGCGCCGCTGAAGTCCCGCTTCCAGAAATCATGCCCAGGCGTATCAGGGAAGGCAGGGTGCAGGACCTGATGGACCTCAGGCCGTCCGTCCAGCCAGTGAGCGACTTTCAGCGCATTTTCCTGATGCCGTTCCAGCCGCACACCAAGGGTCCGCAGGCCCCTGAGCGCGAGATAGGTATCGTCCGGTGCCGCGCAGTGACCATGCATGAAACCGCCGAGTCGCAAGCGCTTCCAGGCGCGTTCATTGGCGACAGCGGCGCCCATCATCACGTCAGAATGGCCAACGACATATTTTGTCAGCGCCTGAATGGCGACGTCGACGCCATGGTCCAGCGGGCGGAAGAACAGGGGCGTCGCCCATGTGTTGTCGGCAAAGACCCAGGCCCCGTGCGCTTTCGCGGCCGCAGCGATGGCGGCTGTGTCCTGTACTTCGAAGGTCAGCGAGCCGGGCGATTCGGTGAACACCAGTTTGGTATTGTCGCGCATCAGGTCGGCAATGCCCGCGCCGATCATGGGGTCGTAATAGGTGGTCTCGACGCCGAGTTTCTTCAGGCCGTGGTCACAGAAAATCCGTGACGGACCGTAGACCGTGTCAGCCATCAACACATGATCGCCGGCTTCGACGAAGGCCAGCAACGCGCCGGTGATGGCCGCCAGCCCCGACCCGTAAAGCGCACATCCTGCACCGCCATCCAGTTCGGTCAGCGCGTCCATCAGCGCCCATTGGGTCGGCGTGCCACGACGGCCGTAATAGAGGACATGTTCATCCCGGCCGCTGATCGCCTCGTTCAGCTCGGCGACCGTATCGAAGACAATGGTCGAGGCGTGATAGACGGGCACGTTGACCATGCCCGGCGCTGCCTTGTCGCCGCGCCCGGTTGAAACCAGTCTGGTGTCTTTTTTCATGACTTCAGGTTTCGACAGGCGTGTCGGGTTGGGCACCCCATTCGGCCCAGGAGCCGTCATAGAGCGCAACCTGCCGGTGGCCCAGCATATGCAGGCCCAGCGCCAGGATGGCTGCGGTCACGCCGGACCCGCAGGAGGTGACTACGGGCTGGTTGAGGTCCACGCCTGCATCGACAAAAGCACGTCGCAGATCATCGTCCTGTAGCATCGTCCCGTCATCGTTGAGCAGGGTGCGATAGTGCAGATTTTTCGCTCCCGGGATGTGCCCGCCGCGAATTTCAGGGCGCGGTTCGGGTTCTTCCGCGTTGAACCGGGCCGGGCTGCGCGCGTCGACCACCTGTTCGCGGCCACCGTTCAGATTGGCCCTCATCTGATTCAGGTCGCGCACCATGGTGGCGTTCATGCGCGCGGTGAAGTGACGTTCACGCGAGATTTCCGGCATGTCTTCCAGCGGCTTGTTTTCTTCTTTCCACTTCGGCAACCCGCCATCGAGAACGGCCACATCGTTATGGCCGAACACCCGGAACATCCACCAGACGCGTGCCGCGCTGAACAGGCCGGATCCGTCATAGACGACGATTCGGTTGCCGTCGCCCAGGCCCAGCTTGCGCACCCGGCTGGCGAATTTTTCCGGTGCCGGTAGCATGTGTGGTGCCGGATTATCCAGATCGCAAATCTCGTCGAGGTCGAAGAACACGGCACCTGGAATATGCCCGGCGTCATATTCGGCTTTCGGGTCGCGGCCCTCGTCAGGCATGTACCAACTCGCGTCGACGACACGGAGATCCGGCGCTTTGAGGTTTTCCAGCAGCCAGTCGGTTGAAACCAGTGAATCGGTCTTGCTGTACATCGGGAGTATACCTCTAGGTGTCGAGCCAGTGCGGCACCGGCAGCCCTTTTTCCTTCAGGAAGGCCGGGTTGAACATCTTGCTTTGATAACGGGTGCCGTAGTCACACAGGATCGTGACGATGGTGTGGCCCGGCCCCATTTCCCTGGCCAGCCGCATGGCGCCGGCGATGTTGATTCCGCTCGATCCACCCAATACGAAGCCTTCGTGCTCGATCAGATCGAAAACGATCGGCAGCGCTTCGGCATCGGTGATCTGGAACGGATGATCGACCGGCGCATCTTCCAGATTGGCCGTAATACGGCCCTGACCTATCCCCTCGGTGATTGAATCGCCTGACGATTTCAGTTCGCCATGGGCATAGAACTCATAGAGCGCAGCGCCCATCGGGTCGGCGAGCCCAATCTGGATATTCGGGTTCTTTTCTTTCAGATACATGCCGGTGCCCGCCAGCGTGCCGCCGGTGCCAACCGCGCAGATGAAGCCATCAACCTTGCCCTCGGTCTGGTTCCAGATTTCCGGGCCAGTAGTTTCATAGTGGATACGGCGGTTCGCCTGGTTGTCGAACTGGTTGGCCCAGATCGCCCCGTTGGGGTTCTCTTTGGCGATCTCTTCCGCCAACCGGCCGGAATACTTCACGTAGTTGTTCGGGTCCTTATAGGGCACCGCCGGTACCAGACGCAGGTCCGCGCCGCACAGGCGCAGCATGTCGAATTTTTCCTGGCTCTGCGTCTCGGGCACGACGATCACCGACTTGTAGCCGCGCGCATTGCCGACCAAGGCAAGGCCGATGCCCGTGTTGCCGGCTGTGCCTTCTACGATCACACCGCCGGGCTGCAGCAGGCCCCGTTCTTCAGCATCCTTGATGATGCCCCAGGCCGCGCGGTCCTTCACCGAGCCGCCGGGGTTGAGGAACTCGGCCTTGCCCAGAATTTCACAGCCAGTCTCTTCCGACGCGCGTTTAAGCCGGATCAGCGGGGTGTTGCCGATGCTCTCGACAAAGTCTTTTCGAATCGTCATGGGGGGCGCAGGCCTTTAGTGAGCGGGTCAGGCCCAACTTAGAGGCAGGGCAGGGGCCATTCAAGGTTCAGCCTCAGGCGTCGCATTCACAATCGAGATAGGGTAGAGGAAGTGAGTTCCGTGTTCAGAAAGCAACCCGATGTCCGACACTGAAACCATGCTGACCCAACTTGGTGCCGAAACCGATATCCCCAATTCCCCCGATGAGGCGGTGCTGGAAGCGGTGCCCAACCCGCATGCGGGCACAGATTATCTGGTGCGCTTCACCTGCCCGGAATTCACGTCGATCTGTCCGGTCACCGGTCAGCCGGATTTCGCCCATCTGGTGATCGACTATGTGCCCGATGCGTCGATCGTCGAATCGAAGTCGCTGAAACTGTTTCTGGGCAGTTTCCGCAATCATGGCGCGTTTCACGAGGACTGTACGGTCAATGTCGCGAAACGCATCGAAGCGGCGATCAGTCCCGTTTGGCTGCGGATCGGCGGCTACTGGTATCCGCGCGGCGGTATTCCCATCGATGTGTTTTACCAGACCGGCGAGGTGCCGGAAGGGCTGTGGCTGCCCGACCAGGGGGTCGCGCCCTATCGGGGCAGGGGTTAAGGAATCCCGATCATCTTGTGGGTCTGCAGGCTGAGCCGCCATTTCGGGTGCGCCATGCAATAGGCCGTGGCCGCTTCGATGTTCTCCGCTGTCCGCGGGCCGTCCATCGGCTGCAGGAAGAAATGCTCGAAATCCAGATGCTCGAACCGCTCGGGCATTGCCGTCGGCTGCGGGTAGACCAGTTTCAGCTCGTGGCCTGAGGTCTGCACGACGGGCGCCTGCGCCTTGGGGCTGACGCAAATCCAGTCGATGCCCTCCGGCGCTTCGATTGTGCCATTGGTTTCCACGGCGATTTTGAACCCGGCTTCGTGAAACGCGTCGATCAGCGGCGCGTCCAGCTGCAGCAGCGGTTCGCCGCCGGTGCAGACCAGCAGCAGGCCTTCCGTCATGGCTTGGCCTGCTTTTTCCGCGGCAGCCTGGGCCAGCGCTGCTGGCGTCCCGAACTTGCCGCCACCGGGACCGTCGGTGCCGACAAAGTCCGTGTCGCAGAACGTGCAGACCGCCTCGGCCCGGTCTTCCTCGCGGCCGGACCACAGATTGCAGCCGGCGAAGCGGCAGAACACGGCCGGGCGGCCCGTATTGGCGCCTTCGCCCTGCAGCGTGAAGAACAGCTCTTTGACAGCGTATGTCATGCGTACCGCGTCGGATCGGCAACCCCGGCTTCGGCGAAGCCTTTTTTGCGCAACAGGCAGGCATCGCAGGCGCCGCAGGCGGCACCATCGGGGGCCGGATCATAGCAACTGACCGTTACGCTGTAGTCGATGCCCAATTCCAGGCCTTTCCGGATGATCTGCGCCTTGGTCCAGTCGATCAACGGCGTTTCGATTCGGATCACGCCGTCGCCTTCAACGCCTGCTTTGGTCGCCAGATTGGCCATCCGTTCGAACGCTTCGATGTAGGCGGGCCGGCAATCGGGATAGCCGCTATAGTCCAGCGCGTTGACCCCGATCCAGATGCTGTCGATCCTGCGCACTTCGGCAAGCGCGAGCGCATAGGACAGAAAGATCGTGTTTCGCGCCGGAACATAGGTGACGGGAATACCATCATCCGCCATGTCGTTCGCGTCGCGGCCCTTCGGGACGTCGATATCATCGGTCAGGGCAGACCCGCCGAACTGCCGCAGGTCGATATCGACGATCTGGTGTTCCGCGACCCGATACGTTTCGGCAATACGCGCAGCGGCGTCCAACTCGACAGAGTGTCGTTGACCATAGCGGAACGACAGCGCGTGCACGGAGTGCCCGGCCGCCTGTGCAATGGCCAGCACGGTAATCGAATCCAGCCCGCCGCTCAGCAGCACGATTGCATGTTTGTCCGCCATGAACGCTCAATCTATCCCGGTCAGTTGCGGGAAGAGGCTTACGCCAAGTTGACCCATTCTAAAAGGGTTTGCGCTTGTTCGTCTCAGGCAAAAGAAAAAGGGCCAGTCCTGACGGACTGACCCTTTCTCAAATTGGCTCCCCGGGTCGGACTCGAACCAATGACCGAGCTATTAACAGTCGCTCTGTGTAAGAAAGGTTCCGATTCACCAAATTATAAAATATGTATGAAACCAATTGCGCTTGTCATTTAGCAACGATCAGTTTTTTTGGAAGGCCCTATGCAAGAAAACCAAGATACACTTTTGATATTGTTGAGAGACGGGTTGCTTGCGATGGCATCGACTGCAGGCACTACAAACCGTTTTGAATGGTGGTTGACACTTGGCTTTGCGTCTTTTGTTTTCATGTCAGGTGCCACCTTAGCGGAGCCCTCATTGTGGTGGCTCTTAAGCGGCGCAATATTTTGGATATTCTTTGCAACCACCATCAAACGTTTCCGAGACTTGGATTTGTCAGTTTGGTGGTGCTTAGTCTTGGTCGTATGTGTGCTGGTGGTTTCGATTTCGGCAAACTTCGGTATAGAGACGCCTCCAAGTGTGGCTTGGTTGCTTCGATTGCTGACAGGCGTCTCCGGAGTCGCATTGATCGCACTGGTTCTATTGCTGGGATTTCGTAAGGGCGAAAAAGACGATGACTGATTGGGCCAATTGTTGCCTCAGCTACTGTTCGAAGGGCACGACCATAGCTACGTGAGACGACCGAAACCTGAAGAAAAAGGGCCAGTCCTGACGGACTGACCCTTTCTCAAATTGGCTCCCCGGGTCGGACTCGAACCAACGACCGAGCGATTAACAGTCGCTTGCTCTACCAACTGAGCTACCGGGGACCAGTGGTACGCCCCGGTTGGAACCGGCGCGGCGCATGTCTTACCAAAGCAGGCGACCTATTGCCAAGCCTGATTTGCGGTTCCCTGAAGAAGGGGTGTTGGAGGCGACGGCCGGAATCGAACCGGCGTACACGGATTTGCAATCCGCTGCGTAACCACTCCGCCACGTCGCCGCCGAGCGGACCGCCGATATAGCAGAGGGTTTGCCGTGCGACAATCGTGTCATTGTCATGCTTTCCCCCCGGCAGTATAACTCGCGCTCAAATGCACCCGATCCCCGATAGCATCCAAAACAGGACCCGCGCATGACCGATTTTGCCGCCGCGCGCCGGCACATGGTGGACGGACAATTGCTGCCCAACCGTGTCACCGAACCCCGACTCATCGCCGCGATGACAGATATCGCCCGTGAAGCCTTTGTGCCCAAGCCGCTCCAGGGCGTTGCCTATCTTGACG
Organism: Alphaproteobacteria bacterium; assembly: GCA_046290575.1. Lineage (GTDB taxonomy): Bacteria > Pseudomonadota > Alphaproteobacteria > SMXS01 > SMXS01 > JANQQJ01. The sequence continues at coordinate 538,727 of JBKAGX010000002.1, forward strand.
AAGATCTGGAGATTGCTCCCGGCCGGTACATGATGGAGCCGATGATTCTGGCCCGTCTGATCCAGGAGGCGGGTGTGTCGGCCTCTGACCAGGTGCTCCATATCGGGGGCACCACCGGTTATTCGACGGCCGTTTTGGGCCGTCTGGCGGATGTTGTGGTCGCGGTGGAAGAAACCGATGAGATAGTTGAGAGGGCAACCCTTCACCTCGCGGACGCTGAAATCAACAATGCAGCCGTTATTGCAGCGCCGCTTCAGGAGGGGTACCCGGCTCAGGCACCCTATGATGTAATTCTGATTGAAGGTACGGTACCCGACGTGCCGGAAAATTTGCTCGATCAGTTGGCCGAAGGCGGCCGGTTGGCGGCGGTCTTGCAGGTCGATGGCGTCGGACGGGCTGTCCTGTTCGTCAAGCAGGGCGGGGTGGTCGGCCGCCGTGAGTTGTTCGACGCAAACACGCCGCCTTTGCCCGGCTTTGAACGGCAACCGGGTTTTGTATTTTAGCGGGCTGGGAATGGGCCAGAGCCAGGATTAGACCTATGATCAAGAAAAACGGAACCATCGGTTATCGCGCAATGTCCTTGGGCCTGTGTATCGCAATTCTGACAGGCGGCGCGGCACAGGCGGAGTCGCTGGAAAGCGCGCTGGTCTCCGCCTATCTCAATAATCCGATTCTGCAGGCACAACGCGCGGGCCTTCGCGCGACAGATGAAGATGTTGCCCAGGCGCTTTCGGGTTATCGGCCCAGTATCTCCGGCAACGCCTCTATCGACCACAACGAGAGCGACAATTTCTTTGCCATGGCTGATGACGGATCCATGGAGCCGACGGATCCAACAGACGTACTAACGGCAAAACGATATGGCGTTACCATCGATCAGCCTGTGTTTCGAAGTTTCCGGACTGTCAATTCGGTCAAGGAAGCGAAGACACGCGTTTTTGCGGGCCGTGCTCAATTAACTTCTGTTGAACAAGATGTTCTGCTCGCGACGGTTGCTGCCTATGTCGATGTCGTCCGCGATCAGGCGGTGCTCGAGTTGCGGCGCAACAACGTCCAGGTTCTCGGGCGCCAGTTGGAGGCGTCGCAGGACCGGTTTGAAGTTGGTGAGATTACACGCACCGATGTCGCGCAGTCAGAAGCGCGCCGGGCCGGCGCGGTTTCCGGCCGGATCGCGGCAGAAGCCGCCTTGGCTGCCAGCCGTGCTGCTTATGTACGGATCGTCGGGAATGCCCCGGGGACGCTGGAGCAGCCGCCGGAATTGCCGATATTGCCTGCGTCAGAAGAGGCGGCTCTTCAGATTGCGTTGATGGAGAACCCCGTCCTTGAAGCAGCCCGGCTTGCCGAGCAAGCGTCGGGTCATGCGGTTTCCGCGGCTAAATCCGAACTTGGTCCAGAAATCAGTGTTTCGGCTCGTTACTCCCGGGATGTGGATACCTTTGTTGACGGGTTCGCCAGTGACACAAAGGCCATTATGGCGTCTGCGTCGATCCCCATCTATCAGTCCGGCGCGGTCAGCTCGCGCATCCGTCAGGCGAAGCAGATCAAGTCCCAGCGCCGTATCGAGGTTCTGCAGGCAGAGCGTGAGACCCGCGAAGACGTCCGCAACGCATGGGAAAATCTGCGTGCGTCGACGTCGACAATCGGCGCCAACGAAGCACAGGTGGAGGCGAACAATATTGCGCTTGAAGGCGTGCGGCAGGAGGCGGACGTCGGATCGCGAACCACGCTCGATGTGCTGGATGCCGAACAGGAATTGCTCGACAGTCAGGTGGAGCTTGTGCGGGCGCAGCGCGACGAGTATGTCGCGGCCTTTGCGCTTCTTGTGTCGATGGGCCGGGCGACGGCAGCCGCCCTGAATCTGCCGGTCGAACAGTATAATCCTAATGAAAACTATGATCGTGCCCGAAACACGTGGTTCGGCTGGTCGGTCGGCGATTAAGCCCCCGTCAACGTTTTCGAATCATTACAGCAATTTCGACGCAAATTCTCTCCGGCACCGCTTTTTGCGAGTATGGGACGTCAAAAGGGTTTTCATGCTTGAATCGGCTGGTGCGATGTTGAAGCATAATCGTTGGAATTCCAGGGATTTTCGTCGTTCACGGCGTCACGACTTGGCGCATTTGCCGTTTGCAAACCGATGGCTCGCAGCTACTGTCACTTGGGCATGGGGGCCGGATCACACTTGTCGGACCGTCGTATGACCGAGCCTGAGAACAAAACTGAAGACGAAATGACGATGGAGGAGGCACTCTCCGCCATCCGTGAGCTTATCTCCGATGATGAGAAAGGGCCCGAGGGCACTTCAGGGGATGAGCAGACCTCTGATCAGATGGCTGCATTATCCGCCGAGCTTGAGGATGATGCACTTGATGACGATCTTGGTGAGATCGAGGAGGAGGACGCTCTTGAACTCGATATCGAGGATGAAGAGCCGCTTTCGCTTGATGCTGAAGATCTGGAACCGCTTTCGCTCGAAGCGGAAGATGTGGAACCGCTTTCGCTGGAGGCGGAGGACGTCGAACCTTTGGAGCTGGATGCGGCCGATGTTGAACCCCTCGAACTTGATGAAACAGCGTCTATCGTTGAGGCCGAGGATGATCTGGCCGCCTCTATCGACGACGCCGTAAGCGACGCGGCCATTGAAGACATTCCCAAATTTCTGACCGAGCTGCGGGAGGCCTTGGGGGAGGTTGAAGCAGCCAATGCGGCTGAGGATGAGTTCCTGCCGTTGAGTGCGGACCTTGAGCTGCATCGATCGGAGACTGAAAGTCGGGGCCAACAGGAACCGGCAGCGGACGAAGACGAAGTTCCGCCTGCTATACCCGACATCATTGAGGAAAAGGTAAACACACCCATGAGCACCGGGGAAGATCGGATTCTGTCGCCTGACGCGGCGGTCAAGGCAAGTTCGGCATTCGGCAATCTGTCATCGCTGCTGACGGCTGGTTATGAGGGCGAGGACAACACGCTGGAGGGATTGGTCACAGCCATGCTGCGTCCGATGTTGCGGGAATGGCTGGACGAAAACCTGCCGCGCATTGTTGAAGAAAAGGTCGAGGCAGAGATCAAGCGACTCTCGGGCAACTGACCCGATGTTGGCTTAGGGGCATCTCAGGGTGGCGTGCGCCGCGGATTCCCGGTAGAAACCGCGGCTTGGTTTTCATCGCCTGAACGACATCCGCCATGCTTGACAAGACTTTCCGGCCCGATGCGGTCGAATCCGAAATCTATGACCTCTGGGAAGAGGCTGAAGCGTTTGCCTGTGGCAAACGACCGGACGCCAAGCCCTACACGATTGTCATTCCGCCGCCTAATGTGACAGGCAGCCTGCATATGGGCCACGCGCTCAACAACACGCTGCAGGATATTTTGGTGCGGTTTGAGCGGATGCGGGGCAAGGACGTGCTGTGGCAGCCGGGTACCGACCACGCCGGAATCGCCACCCAGATGGTCGTTGAACGCCAGCTTGCTGAAGAAGGTAATATCGGCCGCCGTGACATGGGGCGCAGTGCGTTCCTGGACCGTGTGTGGTCCTGGAAGGAAGAATCCGGCGGCACCATCATCAATCAGCTCCGCCGCCTGGGCGCCAGCTGCGACTGGTCGCGCGAACGTTTCACGATGGATGAGGGGCTCAGCCGTGCCGTCCTCAAGGTGTTCGTCGAATGGTACCGGGACGGGCTGATCTACAAGGACAAGCGCCTCGTCAACTGGGACCCGGAATTTGAATCGGCGATTTCTGATCTGGAGGTCGCGCCCCGCGAGACCAACGGGTCCATGTGGCATTTCCGCTATCCGGTCGTTGGCGAAGAAGGGACGTATATCATCGTCGCCACCACCCGGCCGGAGACCATGCTGGGCGATACCGGTGTCGCGGTGCACCCGGATGATGACCGCTACAAACACCTGGTCGGCAAGATGGTCGAGTTGCCGCTCGTCGGTCGACACATTCCCATCGTTGCCGACGAGTATGCCGATCCGGAGCAGGGCTCGGGCGCGGTCAAGATCACCCCGGCGCATGACTTCAACGATTTTGAAGTGGGCCGCCGTAACGACCTGGAGATGATCAACATCTTCACGTCGAAAGCGGCGATCAATGAGAATGCGCCGGAAAAATATCAGGGCATGGATCGGTTCGATGCCCGTGACGCCATCGTGGCGGACCTGGCGGGGCTGGGCCTGCTGGATAAAGTCGAGGACCACGTGCTGGCCGTGCCCTATGGCGACCGCAGCAACATGGTGATCGAACCCTGGCTCACCGACCAGTGGTATGTGGATGCAGCCACGCTGGCCAAGCCGGCTATTGAGGCTGTCGAACGTGGAGAAACGGTCTTCGTGCCGCGTCACTGGGAAAACACCTATTTCGAGTGGCTGCGCAACATCCAGCCCTGGTGCATTTCGCGCCAGCTTTGGTGGGGTCACCAGATCCCGGCCTGGTATGGCCCGGACGGCGAGGTCTTTGTCGCGGAAAGCGAGGAACAGGCTCTTGGTCAGGCGGCGCAACACTATGGTGAAACCGTTAAACTGACTCAGGATGAGGATGTCCTCGATACCTGGTTCTCGTCACAGCTCTGGCCGTTTTCGACGCTGGGCTGGCCCGAGGAGACGCCCGAAGTCGACCGCTACTACCAGACCGATGTGCTGGTCACCGCCTTCGACATCATCTTCTTCTGGGTTGCCCGGATGATCATGGCCGGCATTTATTTCAAGGGGCAGGTGCCGTTCCACACGGTCTACATCCACGCCATCGTCCGTGATGAGCACGGCCAGAAGATGTCCAAGTCCAAGGGCAATATCGTCGACCCGCTGGAACTGGTTGATCAATACGGTGCTGACGCCCTGCGGTTTACGCTGGCGGTTAAAGCCGCACAGGGCCGCGACATCCGCCTCTCAGCCAAACAGGTCGAAGACGGCCGGAACTTTGGCACCAAGCTTTGGAACGCTTATCGCTTCTGCGACATGAACGAGGCGCTGGATGCCACGGGCTTCGATCCGTCGGGGTGCACACAGCCGGTTAATCGCTGGATTGTCGGTGAGGTCCACGACACCTTGCGTAAGGTGACCGAAGGCCTTGAAGCCTATCGGTTCAACGATGCAGCGGGCGGCCTTTATCAGTTCATCTGGCACAATTTCTGTGACTGGTATCTGGAATTCATCAAGCCGTTGCTGATTGGCGATGACGAGGCGGTCAAAGCCGAAACCCGGCAGACCACGGCTTGGGTGATGGAACAGATTCTGCGGCTGCTGCATCCGTTCATGCCGTTTATGACTGAACACCTTTGGCGGCAGACCCATGACGATCTGCTGATCCTGCAGGATTGGCCGAAGCTGGAATTAGGGCTGGCGGATGCGGAGGCACGTGCTGACATCGAGGGTGTGATCGCGCTGATCACGGAAATCCGGACGGTGCGCGCTGAAATGAACGTGCCCGCAGGGGCAAAGATCCCCGTTGCGGTTCGCTCAACTGAACGCGCCGCATTTCCGGCGTTGGTCGAAGACTCTGCCGTGTTAAACCCGGTGATCAAACGGTTGGCCCGTATTGAAACTGTTGAAACGCTTGAGGGTGATTTTCCGCGCGGCACCGTCCAGGTGCCGGTGGGGGACGCGACCATTGGCTTGTTGCTGGCCGACGTGCTCGACCTTGATGCCGAACGCGCGCGGCTCAACAAGGAAATCGACAAAGCGACGAAAGAGGTCGAAGGCCTCGACAAACGCCTCGACAATCCTTCCTTTGTCGCCAAGGCTCCCGAACATGTGGTGGCCGAACAGCGGGACCGCCGTGACGAATACGCGCAGCTGATCGAGAAGCTGAAGGACGCGCTGAAACGGCTGGATGAACTTTCCTAAATGCCTCCGAACCCGTTCACCGTGAGTCTGTTGAAGGGCGGACGGGTTCGCGCCGTTCGTACTTCGACAAGCTCAGCACGAACGGCTTGGGTCACAAGACGGTATTAACTAAGCGATAGCTGATCTGCGCCGGCTGCGCTTGGCGGTGTCTGCGGCGCCCGGTATAACCTCGTATCTTTAGGGGAGATTTGCCAATGGACGCGCATCGTTTCGACAAGGATAAATTGCCCAGCCGTCATGTGACTGAAGGGCCGGCCAAGGCGCCGCATCGGTCCTATTACCATGCGATGGGGTTGACCGAAGAACAGATCCATCAGCCTTTGATTGGTGTGGTGACGACCTGGAACGAATCCGCGCCCTGCAATATCGCCCTGATGCGCCAGGCCCAGGCCGCAAAAAAAGGCGTCTGGGACCACGCGGGCACGCCGCGCGAGTTCACCACCATTACCGTGACGGACGGGCTCGCCATGGGCCATGCAGGCATGTATTCGTCGCTGCCCAGCCGCGAGGCGATTGCCGATTCCACGGAGCTCTCCGTGCGCGGTCATTGCTATGATGCGCTGGTCGGTTTTGCAGGCTGTGACAAGTCGTTGCCGGGCCTGATGATGGCGATGATCCGCCTCAATGTCCCCTCGGTGTTCATGTATGGCGGCTCGATCCTGCCCGGCAAATATGAAGGCCAGGACGTCACCGTGGTCGACGTGTTCGAGGCGGTTGGCCAGCACTCCGCCGGCAATATGCCGATCGAGGACCTTTTGAAACTGGAATGCGTTGCCTGCCCGTCGGCAGGCTCATGTGGTGGTCAGTTCACCGCCAACACCATGGCGTGCGTGTCCGAGGCCATCGGCCTCGCGCTGCCGGGGTCGGCGGGCGCGCCCGCGCCCTACGAATCGCGGGACGAATACGCCTATCAGAGCGGCGCGGCGGTCATGGAGTGCCTTGCAAGGGGTATCCGGCCAAGGGACATTGTCACCCGCAAATCGCTCGAAAACGCCGCTGTCGTCGTCGCCGCCACGGGTGGGTCGACCAATGCGGGCCTGCACCTGCCAGCCATGGCGCATGAGGCGGGCATCGACTTCACCCTGCAGGATGTCGCCGAGGTGTTCCGGCGCACGCCCTATCTGGCGGATATGAAACCGGGCGGCAGATATGTCGCCAAGGACATGTTCGAAGCCGGTGGTATTCAGATGATGATCAAGACGCTGCTGGACGGCGGCTATCTGCATGGCGATTGCATCACGGTCACGGGCAAGACGCTGGCGGAGAATGTTGCCGATCTGGAATGGAATGCCGATCAGGATGTGATGCGGCCTTATACGGATCCGATCCGCCCCACCGGCGGTGTGGTTGGTCTGGAAGGAAATCTTGCGCCTGAGGGCGCTATCGTGAAGGTCGCCGGCCTGTCGCATGTGACCCATTCCGGTCCGGCCCGCTGCTTCGACTGCGAAGAAGACTGCTTTGCCGCCGTTGAAAAAGGCGAATATGAGGACGGCGATGTGCTGGTCATCCGCTATGAGGGGCCCAAGGGCGGCCCCGGCATGCGCGAAATGCTGTCGACCACGGCGGCGTTGGTGGGGCAGGGGCGCAGCGACAAGCTCGCGCTGATCACCGATGGCCGCTTTTCCGGCGGCACGCGCGGCTTGTGTGTCGGTCATATCGGTCCGGAAGCCGCCGTCGGCGGCCCCATCGGCCTGCTCAAAGACGGCGACATGATCCATATCGACGCCGATGCCGGGACGCTATCAGTCGATCTGAGCGAGGAAGAGCTGGCCGCCCGCCGCAAGGAATGGCAACCGCGCGAAAACAACTACCAGTCCGGTGCGCTGTGGAAATTCGCCCAGCAGGTCGGCCCCGCCTACAAAGGCGCGGTCACCCACCCGGGCGCGGCCATGGAAACCCACGTCTACGCGGATATTTAGTGAGGTCCTAAGATTCAAAAAAGCCGTTCATGCTGAGCTTGTCGAAGCACGAACGGCTGAAATCCATCGCGCCTCGACAGGCTCAGGACGAGCGGATTTCTGATTTGTTGGCAGCTTTCTAACGCCCCCGCAGCCGTTTCAGGATCGCTTTCTCGGCGTAGGACAGCAGCGCGTAAAGCAGCGTGCCCATGATGGCGAGAATGATCACGGCGGCGAAGCTCTTGGCCGTTTGAAGCCGGTTGCTGGCCTCCAGAATGCGCCACGCCAGCCCTTGCGCGCCACCGGAGCCGGCAACGAATTCAGCAACCACCGCGCCGATCAGCGCCAGCCCGCCGGCCACCTTGTGGCCTTCCAGCACGAAGGGCAGGGCAGACGGGATGCGAAGGCGCCACAGCCGCTGCCATTTGGTTGCGCCATAAAGATCAAACAGACGCTCCAGATCAGGGTCGGAGGATTTCAGGCCCGTCAGCGCGCCGGAGAAAATCGGGAAGAAGGCTACGATAGTTGCGAGCGCGATGATCGCCCGGTCGGGGTGGTCCAGCCCGGCCCAGATCACCACCTGGGGTGCGATGGCAACGACCGGCGTGACCTGCAGGGCGACCGCCAGCGGCCGTACCGCCTTTTCCATGGTCTGGTTCAGGGCGACGCTCACCGCGACCGTGCACGCGATCAGGCTGGCCACCAGCAGCGCAAAAAGCGCCATCACCAGTGTGTTCCAGGCGGACTCGAGCAAGATTCCGTATTCCTTGACCGCCTCTGCAACCACCTCGCTGGGCGGTGGCAGGAAATAGGACGGCAGGTCGAGGGCATGGCACGCGACTTCCCAGATCGCGAGCAATACCGCGATCAGGATGTACGGCGCGGCGATGTCGAGGCTGCGTCTCATGCGCTTGTCCGCAGGCTTTCGGCGAGCGCGTCGGAAATGTCTTCAACGGTTTCGCGAAATGCCGGTTCCATGCGGAAATGCTCGGGGCGGGGCAGCGGACCATCGATCACGCGTTCCGTTTGCAAGCGCCCTGGCGAGGCGGACATGGCGACCACCCGCTGTGCGATATAGACCGCCTCCTCGACATTGTGGGTCACAAAAACAATGGCGGGTTTGGTGTCCGCCCACAGCCGGTGCAGATCGTCGCCCAGCGCGCGGCGGGTGATCTCGTCCAGCGCGGCAAAAGGCTCGTCCATCAGCAGCAGCTTGGGCTGGGTGACCAGCGCGCGGGCAATGGAAACCCGCATCGCCATGCCACCGGAGAGTTGCGCCGGCTTTGCCTCGACCGCATCGGCCAGGCCGACTTGTGCAAGGCTGTCGTCGGCGCGGGCACGGGCCTTTTTTTTGTCGATGCCCGCCAGTTCCAGCGGCAGCGCCGCGTTGGCCCGCGCGCTCGCCCAGGGCATCAGGGTGGGCGCCTGAAAGACAACGGAGGTCTCGCCGCGCCCCGGCGTCCTGTCGACGGATCCGCGCGTCGGGTCTTCCAGCCCGGCCAGCAACCGCAGCGCGGTGCTTTTGCCGCAGCCGGACGGGCCGACAATGGCAACGATTTCGCCGGGTTCCACGGACAGATCGAACGGCCCGAGCGCGCGGCCACGGCCCGGGTAGTCAACCTCGACAGCATTCAGGCGGGCGATGGCCACTATTGTGCAGCGCTTCCGAGGAATTCAAGCGTGTAGGCTTTCCTGAAATCCATGCCTTGGGGATAGACGTCCTGGCTGGAAGCGATGCTGTAAAAGGTCGCCCAGCGCTCATCGGTCATCTGGCCGATGGGTGTGTCCTCCGTTTTGACGATCTGCATCTCCCGCATCATCTCGCGGGCATATTGGATCAAATCGGCGGTCATTTCCGGGTTGTCCGCCATGATCAGGGCGTTGCCGGGGGCGGGGTCGCCGAATAGGAAGCTTTCCCACCCGGCGGCGCTGGCCTCAACAAAGGCGCGGACTGTGTCCGGGTCGTCGGCGATCATTGAGTCCGGTGCAAGCACCATCGCCGCATATCCCGGATAGCCGCTGTCAGCCAGCAGGAACACTTCTGGTTTGATGCCGCTCTGCTGCTCGATGGTGTAGGGTTCGCTGGTCAGATAGCCCTGCTGCACGGCGCGCGGATCCGCCAGAAAGGGCGCCGGGTTGAAGGTGTATTTGCGAACCTGATCGTCGGTAAAACCATACTCTTCCTTCAGCCAGACCCAGAATTCGGTGATTGAGGCGTCGGACAGCAGGATCGGGTGGCCCTCCATATCGGCAATGCTTTCAATGCCCTGATCCGGGTGGGCGATCAGCACCTGCGGGTCTTTCTGCATGAAGGCGGCGACGGCTTTGACCGGGACCTCCTGCGCGGCGAGGTTAAGCGCGCCAAAGCTGTTCGACCCCATGCCCAGATCGACTGAGCCGGCGGCCAGAAGCTGCGGCACGTTCACCGATGGGCCGCCCTGAATGATGGTCACGGCCAGCCCCCGTTTTTCATATTCGCCGGTGGCCAGCGCCTGATAAAAGCCGCCCTGTTCGGCCTGGGCGCGCCAGTCGGTTGCGAATTTGATCGGTGTCAGGCCGTTTTCATCGGCGGGCTGCTCTTCCACGCCGCAGGCGGCGAGCAGAGCAAGGCCCGCTACGGCAAGCATTCGAAATCTAACCAAAATCACTCTCCATTTGGCTGGCCATTCGGCTGGATCAGGGCTCAGCATTACGGCATGTGACGCCGCCTGCAAGGCGTTTCATAATCTGCTTCGCCGCATTTGGTGTTAGTATGGTCAAACGTTCATTCTGAGGGGAGAGGATGATGAGCGACCGCAAGCAACCGGATATTTATCACACCATCACGCCCTATCTGACCGTGAAAGACGCGCGGGTTGCCGCAGCCTTTTACGGCGATGTGTTCAAGGCCCAGCCCTGCATCAACCTGGAGATGCCGGGCGGTGGGGTGGCGCATATCGAAATCAAGATCGGCGACACGCGATTCATGATCGGCGAGGAATACCCGGATATGGATATCAAAAGCCCGGCAACGCTTGGCGGATCACCGCTGACCCTGGTGCTCTATGTCGATGATGTCGATGCTGTAACGGCAGACGCCGCGGCGCGGGGCGCGACCGTATTGGCCGAGCCGGAAGACCAGTTTCACGGTGACCGCACGGCCAGAATCCGCGACCCGTTCGGGCATATCTGGATGCTGGCCACCATGCTCGAAGACGTTGACGACGTGGAAGTCGTCAAGCGCTTCAACAAGATGGTCAGTGGAGGTGAAAGCTAGCGATCGAGCACTGCGTCACGAAGGCCTCCGACACCTGTCATGATCTGGGCCTGGAGGTCCTCAGGCACGCCGAAATCGACCAGGGTGGCCTGGAGGTTTTCCGCAATGGCGTCGAAGTGGCCGTCATTGAGGCCGTCTTCAGCGACCAGCTTCAGGTGTGCCTTGCGCATGTAACCCTCCGGGTCCGCAGCTTTCCCGGACAGCAGGTTACCAAGAAAACGCTTTTGCCTAGTCGCCTGTTTGTCCATGTCGATCGGCTTGAAGTAGGCGTTGACGCGGTCGTCCGCGAGGACCTTCACATAGAATGCATCTACAGCCGCATCCAGCGCCGGCTGGCCGCCGATCTCGTCGAGAAGTGTCATAAGAGTGACCCTGATGATTGAAAAGGGCGTTCCGGAACCGGAACGCCCGTTCATATCTATAGAGGCGCTGGCATCTGAGCGTTGATATAAATCAACGGATATTGAACGGGTTACACGTCGAGCCGATCTCGCAGCGCGCGAAGCAAGACTGAGCCGTTCCCAAGCCAGGCTGAGCCGTGCATACAGGCTAGGACCTTTGGCTCCAGCACGGCCAATTTCTCGATAAGCTCCGGCGTATTCCTGGCATGCGCGTAATAGTCCATCGCCGCTCGAGCTTCCTCGCTTGTCTCGAGGATGTCGGCTTCCGTTGTCGCGGCGTGATCTGCCCCGAATTGCGTAAACAGATCACCGCAAAACAGGGTGCTGGTCTCGTGTTCGAACAGGTGACCGCATTCCCAGGCGTGGGGCAAATGCGGCGTCGCGACCCATTGGACACGATGCCGACCCAGCGACACGGTTTCACCGTCACGCATAGCCCTAGGCGCTCGGTCGGCGATATCGTTGATGGAGAGCATTGCCGCCATATCACTGCATAACGGCACGGCTTCCGGTGCGACAGCAAGCAGGTCGTTAAGGGCACCACACTCATCAGCTTCAACATGGGAAAACGCGACGTAGCGCAATTTCTCAATTGGAATGAGGGATTCAATGGCAATCCTGGTCAGCGGAAAAAGCTGCCTGAGGCCGGTGTGATAGAGCAGTGGATCGTCATCAAGGATCAGATAGCGATTGAAGGTGAAGCCTGATGGCATCTCTGGGTTCGGCGGCAGCGGCGTACTAATGCGGTAAATGGCGTCAGCGATTTCATCAACGGTCGTCCCGGATTGCGGTTCTACGATCGGCATATTGGCCTCCTAGTCCGCCAACTCACACCAGACAGGGGTATGGTCCGACGGCTTTTCCTTACCGCGCGGTTCGCGGTCGATGCCGGAGGTGACCAGCCGGTCTGCGGCCTGTGGCGACAGCAGCAGATGGTCGATCCGCAACCCGTTATCCTTTTCCCAGGCGCCGCGCTGATAATCCCAATAGGAATAGTACGGCCCGTGGTGAAAGGCGCGGATGGCATCGGTCAGCCCGAGATTGAGCAATTGCCGGTAGCGGTTCCGCGATTCGGGCATGCAAAGTGCGTCGCTGGAGAAGGCGACGGGATCATAGGTGTCCTCATCCTGCGGGCAGACATTGTAGTCGCCGCCCAGAATAAACGGTTCTTCCCAGTCCAGCAGCAGCTTGGCCCGCTCGATCAGCCGGTCCATCCAGCCCAGCTTGTAGTCGAACTTTTCGCCCGGCACCGGGTTGCCATTGGGCAGATAAAGACCGCCAATCCGAACGCCATTGGTCACCGCTTCAATGTAACGCGCCTGTTCGTCCTCGTCGTCGCCGGGCAGGCCGGTCATCAGGTCCTCGATGGGCGTTTTCGACAGAAAGGCGACACCGTTATAGGTCTTCTGCCCGTGGACGGCGACGTTATAGCCCAGATCCTCGATCTCCATTGCTGGGAACGCCTCATCGACGCATTTGATTTCCTGCAGCACCACCACGTCCGGCTGGAAGCTGCCCAGCCAATCCGTCACGCGGGGCAGGCGGACCTTCATCGAATTCACATTCCATGTGGCGATTTTCATAGCGCTTCTTTCGGTTTGGCCAGAACGCGCCTACTATGCCGTCATGTCGACGCCAATGGGAAGCCGTGACGCGGCTTCGCCGCCATCTTTGGAACGGATTGAAACGCCGCACCTGATCGGGCGGCCACCGACCGAATCCGACTTCGATCTGTTGCACCAGATGCATACCGATCCCAACATCATGAAAACGCTGGGCGGCCTGCAGGATGAAGCCTTTACGCGCCGCGTTCTTGTCCGATTTATCGACCATTGGCGCCAGCATGGGTTCGGTGTCTGGATGTTTGAAGACAAGGCCGGCCGGGGGTTTGTCGGCCGGGGCGGACTTCAGAAAGTCCGCGTGGAAGGCCAGTCAGAAACCGAAATCCTTTATGCGCTGACGCCGAATTTCTGGGGCAGGGGGCTGGGCACCCAGATTGCCCGCGCCAGCGCTGCTGTCGCGTTTGAACATCTTGCGCTTGAGGACGTGGCGGCATTTACCATGACGACAAACAACCCGTCCGCGGCGATCATGCGCCGCATCGGCATGACCTATGAACGCGATTTCGTCCGTGCGGACCTGCCGCACGTGTTCTACCGGATGAAGCGGGACGCGTGGCTGTCAGATTAGACTGAAAACGAGGTTCCGCAACCACATGAAGACGTGGCGTTCGGGTTCTTGATCTGGAAGCTCGATCCGATCACATCCTCGACGAAGTCGATCTCGGCGCCGGCCAGATAGAGCTGTGACATCGAATCGACCAGCACCACGGCGCCGTCTTTTTCGATGACCAGATCGTCGGACTGGCGGGCATCGTCGAAGGAAAAGGCATATTGAAAGCCGGAACAGCCGCCACCATTAACCGCCACGCGCAGGGCGATGTCCTGATCGCCTTCCTGACCCATCAGGAAGGCGATTCGCGCTGCTGCGCTGTCGCTTACCGATACAAGTTGCGTGTCGCTCATGCTATTCCCTACAACGCGTTTCATTGGAACGCGTCTAAATTGCTACTTAGCTTATGTAATGCCGGGTGGCGGCTTGTCAATCCAGCAGGATTCTTGAAGAGAGTCAGTGACCCCAGTTGTAAAACCCTTCGGCGATATCGCGCCGTTCGCCTCGAAACCCGAAGAGTCGCGCGGGCGGCTGCATGCTGAGCCGGAAAGCGCGTTCCGAACCGTTTTTCAGCGCGACCGGGACAGGATTATTCACTCCGGCGCGTTCCGGCGTCTGAAACACAAGACCCAGGTGTTTGTCTACCATGAAGGCGACTATTACCGTACGCGCCTGACGCATTCGCTGGAAGTGGCGCAGATTGCCCGCTCAATCTGCCGTCAATTGGGGCTGAACGAGGATCTGGCCGAGGCGCTGGCGCTGGCGCATGATTTCGGTCATCCGCCCTTCGGACACGCCGGCGAAGATGCTTTGGCAGCCGCCATGGCGCCTTATGGCGGGTTTGATCACAATCTGCAGTCGTTACGGCTGGTGACGGCGCTTGAACGGCGCTATGCCTCATTTGACGGCCTGAACCTGACCTGGGAGACGCTGGAGGGCATCGCCAAACACAATGGCCCGCTGTGCCAGAAAGGGCAGGAGGGGGCGCTCGACCCGCTGCTGCAGGCCTATATCGCTGACCACGACCTTGAAATTCATACCTATGCGGGCCCCGAAGCGCAGGTTGCCGCGTTGTCGGACGATATCGCCTACAATAATCACGATATTGATGATGGATTGCGCGCCGGGCTCTTCGAGGTTTCCGACCTGACGGACCTGCCGCTGGTCGGGCCGGTGCTGGCTGAGGTTCGGGACGCCTACGGCAATCTGGACCGGTCGCGCCTCAAGCATGAGACGATCCGGCGGCTGATCGATCGTATGGTGCGCGATCTGGTGATCGAAACCAGCCGCAGAATTGACGCAGTGGCGCCATCTTCAGCCGATAGTATCCGTCAGCTTGACCATCCGGTGGTTGCCTTCTCGGAGTCTATGCAGGAGCAGGAAACCAGTCTGCGGCGCTTCTTGACCGAGAACATGTACCGCCATGAGCGCGTGGTGGAGGCGGCGGAGCGGGGAAAGCAGGTTGTGAGCGATCTGTTTAGCCGCTATATGGCTGATCCTTCTTCCATGCCCGAGGAGTGGGCCCGGGCCGCGGCGGGAAGCGAGCCCCGTCAGGCGGCGCGCACGGTAGCCGACTTCATCGCCGGTATGACCGACCGCTTCGCGCTCAACGCCCATGAAAGGCTTATCTAGGCTCTCTGATTTATGAATATATTCAAACAGTTCAGAGAAAAAGTTACGGATCAGCTCCAGGTTCTTATGCGGGATGGCGTGTTGCCAGACGGCCTGGATACGGCGCGTGTCAGCGTGGAACTGCCACGTGATCCGTCGCATGGCGATCTGGCGACCAATGCCGCCATGGTTCTGGCCAAGGGCGCGGGCATGAAGCCCCGCGACCTCGCCGAAGCCATTGTTGCCGGCTTGGACCAGGACCCGGACGTCAAAAGCGCAGAGATCGCAGGCCCAGGCTTTATCAATTTGCGCCTGGATGAAGGGATTTACCGGTCTGTGGTGGCCCACGCCCTCAGCGCCGGTGCTGCCTACGGCGACAGCGATCTGGGCGCGGGCCGAGCGGTCAATGTCGAATATGTCTCGGCTAACCCGACTGGTCCCATGCATGTGGGCCACTGCCGGGGGGCTGTCTTTGGCGATGCATTGGCAGCATTGCTCGACAAGGCTGGTTTCAGTGTCACCCGCGAATACTACATCAACGATGCCGGCGCGCAGGTCGATGTGCTGGCCCGCTCCGCCTATCTGCGCTACCGGGAGGCACTGGGCGAAACCATCGGTGAGATCCCCGAAGGGCTCTATCCGGGCGATTATCTGATCCCGGTCGGCGAAAAACTGGCCAAAGAGCAGGGCAATGCCTGGCTCGACAGCGACGAAGAGACCTGGCTGCCGCAGATCCGGGCGGCTGCCATCGACGCGATGATGGATATGATCCGCGGGGACCTGAAGGCGCTGGGGATTTCATTCGACGTATTCGCATCTGAACGCGGGTTGGTGAATGACGGTAAGGTCGATGGCGCCCAGAAACAGCTGGAAAATCGCGGCCTGCTCTATACCGGTGTGCTGGAGCCGCCCAAGGGGAAGCCGCCACCGGAAGATTGGGAGCCGCGCGAGCAAACTCTTTTTAAGTCCAGTGAGTTCGGCGACGATGTTGATCGTCCGATTAAGAAATCGGATGGCTCCTGGACCTACTTCGCCAGCGATATCGCCTATCACCGGGACAAGTTCGAGCGCGGTTTTCATGAGATGATCGACGTCTGGGGCGCCGATCATGGCGGCTACGTCAAACGCATGAAAGCGGCGGTGACCGCGATAACTGATGGCCAGGGAGATCTGGACGTCAAGCTGGTGCAGCTGGTGCGGCTGTTTCGCGACGGTGAACCGGTGAAAATGTCCAAGCGGTCCGGGAGTTTTGTGACCCTGCGCGACGTGGTGGATGAGGTCGGCAAGGATGTCGTGCGTTTCATCATGCTGACCCGCAAGAATGATGCGCCACTGGATTTCGACTTCGCCCGGGTAGTGGAACAATCCCGCGACAATCCGGTGTTTTACGTTCAATACGCCCATGCGCGGGTGCGGTCGGTATTCCGCAATGCGGCGGAGGAACTGGAAGGCCTGGATGCATCCGATGGGGCGCTGGAACTGGCCGATCTGACTCTTCTGTCAGACCAGGCTGAGCTTGACCTGATGAAGGCCGTCGCGGACTGGCCGCGCATGGTGGACTCAGCTGCAGAGGCCCACGAACCGCACCGGGTCGCCTTTTATCTTTATGATCTCGCCGCGGCCTTCCATAGTTACTGGAACAAGGGGAACGAGGACCCGTCCTTGCGGTTTATCCAGAAAGACGATCTGAAGCTGACGACTGCCCGCCTGGCGTTGCTCCGCAGCGTTGCGTTGACCATCGCGTCCGGACTGTCGGTCATGGGCGTCGAGCCTGTCGAGGAAATGCGCTGATGCCGGAGCGGCCAACCGCGTCATTCGAGGATCAGGGCAGCCGCCCTGATGGTGCCGGGCAACAGGGCTGGTGGAAGTGGCTCTTGGCCGCACTGAGCTTCCTGCTGTTCATAGGTATCCTTTACTATGCCTATAGCAGCGGCACCGGCTCGGATGGTGGGCCGATCCGCACGGTCAATGCCGATCCCGAGCCCTTCAAGGTACGGCCGGAAGACCCGGGCGGGCAGAAAATCCCGGATCAGGACAAGCTGATCTATGGCGAGGCCGTCGGCCGACCGGCGGAGACTCCGGAGACGCTGGCGCGGCCCTCCGAAGAGCCTATCGACCGTATTGTGCCGCCCCCGCCGGCACCGAAGCCTGTTGAGCGTACCGCGTCTCAGGCGCCCAAAGCGGCGGGTAAGGCACCAGAGCAGCTTCAGGCCCCCCAGCAGGCGGCGACGCCCACGCCAAACCCCAAGACCGAGCAACCAGCGCCAACCCAGCCAGAACCGGCGGCCCCCGGGGTGTTCCGGGTGCAGATTGGCTCGTTCCAGACTCAGGAGGCTGCTGATGCGGCCTGGGCGCGGATCGCACCGAAGCACAGTTCGATTGTCGCTGGCGCAGCAAAACACATCAAACAGGTGGATTTGATATCGACTGGCAAATGGTACCGGTTGCAGTTCGGCTCCTACACCAGCCGGGAAGCAGCAGATGCGGTGTGCGCCGAGCTGAAGGCCGCAGGCCAGGATTGTCTCGTCGATGGCGCCTGACGCGACGCGCTGCCCGGCGATCTTCGGCGTCGAGGGACTGACGCTTCGCGCCGATGAGCGGGCCTTCTTCGAAGTGGAAAAACCCTTAGGGTTCATTCTCTTTGCCCGGAATATAGATAATCCAGATCAAGTTAAAGCGCTGGTCCGTGATCTGAAATCCACAGTGGGTGAAGCCCCCTCGCTGGTGCTGATCGATCAGGAAGGCGGCCGCGTCGCGCGCCTGCGGCAGCCGCATTGGCCGGAATACCCCAAAGGCGCTGATTTCGGTGAGCGCTACGGGCAAGACCCACAGGCGGCCCTCAAAGCTATCAAAACCAACGCACGGCTGATCGCCGATGATTTGGCGGCACTGGGGATCAATGTCGATTGCCTGCCCATTTTGGACGTGCGGGCGCCGGACGGTCACGATGTGATCGGCGACCGTGCCTATGGCAGTGACCCTGAGGCGGTTGCGGCGCTGGGCCGTGCGGTCTGTGAAGGCCTGTTGGAAGGCGGTGTGCTACCGGTCATCAAGCACATGCCCGGGCACGGAAGGGCGATGTCTGATTCACACCACGAACTTCCGGTGGTTGATGCGCCGTTGGAAGAACTCGAAAAGACTGACTTTGCCCCTTTCCAGGCGTTGGCCGATATGCCGCTGGGGATGACAGGCCACCTGCTGTTTACGCAATTGGATCGTGAGGAGTCTGCGACAACCTCTTCATTTGTCATCAAAAATGTCATGCGCGGGTTTATTGGCTTCGACGGACTTTTGATGTCGGATGACCTGAACATGGAGGCGCTGGAGGGCACGCTAGGCGAGCGGGCTGCGCGGGCGCAGGCGGCGGGGTGCGATGTCGCGCTTCACTGCAATGGCAATCTCGAAGAGATGCGGCAGGTTGCGGAGGCGCTTTCTCCGATAACAGACAAGGCGATGGCACGGTTCAATGCGGCTTTGGCACTCTTGAAGCCCCCTGAAGCCTTTGATCGCAAAGCAGCGGTCGCGGAACGCAACCGGCTTCTCGCCGTCGCCTGATGGAGCTTCTGTACAAAATCTCCACCTGGGCGATCCCCGTCATTATCGCGATCACCATTCACGAGGTCGCGCATGGTTACACGGCGTGGAAACTGGGCGACGATACCGCCCGACGGGCAGGGCGTCTGACGCTGAATCCCATCGCGCACGTCCACCCTGTAGGCACGATTCTGATGCCGGGAGCGTTGCTGCTGCTGGGGTTGCCGCCGTTCGGGTTCGCAAAGCCGGTCCCGGTGGATTTCAGGAGGCTACACCACCCCAAAAGCGACATGGTCTGGGTGGCCGGTGCCGGACCGGCGATCAATATCATTCTGGCAGCCGCGTCCGCGCTGTTGTTGAATGTCGTGCAGTTTATGCCGGTCGGCACCCAGCACTGGTTCGCCGATACATTGGAAATATCCATTATTATTAATCTTGTACTGGCAATTTTTAATATGATTCCTGTGCCGCCCCTGGATGGTGGCCGGGTGGCGGTCGGGCTGCTGCCGATACCGGCGGCACGGGCATTGGCCCAGGTGGAGCGCTATGGCTTGCCGATCATCTTCGGTGCGTTGCTGATTCCCTGCCAACGACCTTGTTCGGAACCAATTTAACCTGTGGGCGCGCTGATATTGCCGGTGGTCGAGTTTCTGTATAATGGGTTGATGAGCCTGTTCTTCTTCGGGCGTTGAGGCGCAATTGGCCGACCAAACGAGCAATATCACCCTGTTTGAGCCACCCAGTCCGGGTGGTGGCGAGCGTCTCGTGCTCAATATCGATGGGTTTGAGGGGCCGCTAGACGTGTTGCTGGCGTTGGCTCGAAACCAGAAGATCGATCTGGCGGAAATCTCCATCCTTCAGCTTTCCGAGCAATATCTTGAGTTCATTGCTGAAGCCCGCAAGGTCCGGCTGGAACTGGCGGCTGACTATCTTGTGATGGCAGCCTGGCTGGCCTATCTGAAATCCCGGTTGCTTCTGCCTGAGGAAAATGACGACGAAGAACCATCCGGCGACGAGCTGGCGGCGCAGCTGGCCTTTCGCTTGCAGCGGCTGGAAGCGATGCGCGCCCGGGCCGCGGAACTTATGTCACGCCACCGTGTCGGTCGGGATGTTTTCATGCGGGGCCAGCCCGAAGGAATCCGCCTGATTCGAAAATCGGCCTATATCGGTGACCTTTACGAGCTGCTGAGGGCCTATGCGGCGCAGAACGCCCGCGCCAAGGTTTCGGAATTGCGGATTTCGCGCACCCCGGTCTTCAGCATGGATGATGCGTTGGCGCGCCTGGAACAGCTTGTGGGGCACGTGCCTGAGTGGACCAGTCTGATCCAGTTTCTGCCTGAGTCCATTAAGGATACGGGGCTTTGGCGGTCGGCTGTTGCCAGTACCTTTGCCGCCAGCCTTGAATATGCCCGGCAGGGCAAAATCGAACTGCAGCAGAGCCAGCCCTTCGGCCAGCTTATGATGCGTACCAAGACCTCGAAGAAGGATGGCGAGACATGACGCCGGAACAGTTGGAACAGGTCCGTATGCTCGAAGCGCTGTTGTTTGCAGCGGCAGAGCCGCTGGACGAGGCGAGTATCGCCGACCGGATGCCCAAGGACGCGGATCTTCCTTTGCTGATTGAAGATTTGCAGCAAACCTATGCAAAACGCGGCGTCAATCTGGTGAAACGCGCCGATCGCTGGACCTTTCAGACCGCGCCTGACCTGGCCTTCCTGCTCCACAAGGAGGTGCAGGAAGAGCGTCGTTTGTCGCGGGCGGCGAATGAAACACTGGCGATTATTGCCTATCACCAGCCGGTCACCCGGGCCGAGATCGAAGAGATTCGCGGTGTGACGGTCAGTAAAGGCACCATCGACGTGCTGATGGAAACCGGCTGGATCAGGCCACGCGGCCGCCGACAGACGCCGGGCCGCCCCGTGACCTATGGTGTTACCGATGACTTCCTGATCGAATTCGGGCTTGAATCCGTCAAGGACCTGCCGGGTTTGGAAGAACTGAAAGCGGCAGGTTTGCTGGATTCGGATGTGCCGCCGGCATTTCTCGCTGCTGCCACACAAGAAGCATCCGAAGAAGAGGGCGCTGATGAGCTTCCGTTCGCGCCCCCACTGGAGTCTGAAACGGACGATTAAGGTGCTTCGCCTTGTGCGGGGCCGGTTTCCGGCCTATTTGTGGGGCTCAACGTCAATCAAGGGGCTTTTTAACCATGGGCAATATTGGATGGTGGCAGATCCTGATCGTTGCGGTGCTCGTGGTGCTGCTGTTCGGTCGTGGCAAGATCTCTGAGCTGATGGGCGATGTAGCCAAGGGGATCACGAATTTCCGCAAAGGTTTGGCGGAAGACGAAAAGGATGAGGCCGAGGGCGAGTCGGAAACCGCGGGCCTGCTCACCCGTGACGCTGAATCGGTCGACGTGACGCCCAAGAAGGACGAGGCCGCCAAAGGCTAGTGGTGTTCCGGCCTTAAACAGGACGAATTCGCATGTTTGACATCGGCCTGCCTGAAATGCTGGTCGTGATCGTGATCACGCTGATTGTGGTAGGGCCGAAAGACCTGCCCAAGGTCATTCGCGGTTTTGCCCGGGTGATCGCGCGCCTGCGTCGCATGGTCGATGAATTTATGGTCTCGGTGAACCAATATGTCCGTGAATCGGAACTTGCCGAACTGAAAGACACAGTCGACAAGGCCCGGCAGTCGGTTGATGTACGCAGCCATGTGAGGGAAATGATCGATCCGCATGGCGAGCTGAGTAAGCCTGTTGTTCCCGAGCAGGGGAAAAAAAACACAATCCATCAGCCGGACGCCGATGAAACGCCCAAGGATGGCAAGGCGGACTCGTGAGTACCGCCGAGGATGAACTGGAAGAGTCGCGTGCGCCGCTGATCGAGCATCTGATCGAATTGCGCCGCCGGCTGATGTACTCGGTGGCCGCGTTCTTTGTCGTCTTCGTGGTCTGCGTGATCTTCTCGCAGGAGATTTACGGCTTTCTCGTGAAGCCGCTTGCCCAGGCCATGGAGGGCGATGAAAACCGCCGTCTGATTTATACGGGCCTGCCCGAGGCGCTATTTACCCAGCTTAAAGTCGCGTTTTTCGCCGCGATGATGGTAGCGTTTCCGGTCATCGCCGCGCAGATCTGGATGTTCGTGGCGCCCGGTCTTTACCGCAATGAGAGGCGCGCCTTTCTGCCGTTTCTGGTGGCCACCCCGGTGTTGTTCCTGATGGGGGCGTCGCTGGCCTATTACGTGGTCTTCCCGGTCGCCTGGGAGTTTTTCCTGAGTTTTCAGACCGGCCCTGCCCAGTCCGGGGGCCTGGCGATCGAGTTTGAGGGAAAGGTGAATGAATATCTTGCGATCGTTATGAAGGTGATCTTCGCTTTCGGGTTCAGTTTTCTGCTGCCTGTCGGCTTGACGCTGGCAGGGCGGGCCGGGCTGGTCAGCTCCGGCTGGCTACGAGACAAACGCAAATACGCCATCGTGGCGACGTTCGCAGCGGCGGCGATCCTGACACCCCCCGATCCCTTCACCCAGATCGCGCTGGGTCTGCCGATCCTGATTCTCTATGAAATCTCGATCCTTCTGGTGCGCGCCGTCGAACGCAAACGGGCGGCAACATAGGCCGGTGGACGTGTCCAGACGGACGGCGTATACACCGCGCTAGCGAGAGCCTTCCGGACCGTTTCCATGCATGACATCAGATGGATCAGAGACAACGCGCAGGCCTTTGACGCCGCGCTCGCACGCCGCAATCTGGCGCCGATGGCGCAAAAGCTGCTGGCGACCGACGAGGCGTTGCGCGGTATCAAGACCGATCTTCAGAACATGCAGGCGGAGCGCAATGCGCGTTCCAAGGAAATCGGCGCGGCCAAGAGCCGGGGCGAGGATGCTCAGGACATCATCGAGCATGTCGCCCAATTGAAATCCGCTATCCAGGATGGTGAAGAAAAAGAACGGGCGTTGGACGCAAATCTGCGTGATTTGCTGGCGGGCATTCCCAATCTGCTGGATGCCGACGTGCCTGATGGGGCGGATGAGGAGTCGAATGTTGAGCTTCGCCGGGTCGGCGAACCGGCCACCTTCGATTTCGATCCGAAGGATCACATCGACCTGGGCGAATCGTTGGGATTGATGGATTTCGAGGCGGCCGCGCGCATGTCCGGCTCACGATTCGTCGTTCTGAAGGGCGCGCTGGCGCGGCTGGAACGGGCGTTGGGCGCGTTCATGATCGACGTGCAGACCGGCGAGAACGGCTATGAAGAGGTCAGCCCACCGCTGCTGGTGCGGGACGAGGCGGTGTTCGGCACGAACCAATTGCCAAAATTCGCCGAAGATCTCTTCAAGACCACCAATGATTACTGGCTGATTCCTACCGCCGAAGTCAGCCTGACCAACATCGTGCGCGAGCAGATTCTGGACGACGAAACACTACCGCGGCGCTATACGGCGCTGACACCGTGTTTCCGCTCTGAAGCCGGCGCCGCGGGCAAGGACACGCGCGGTATGATCCGCATGCATCAGTTCACCAAGGTGGAACTGGTCAGTGTTGTACGGCCCCAGGATTCAACCGCTGAACATGAGCGGATGACCGGCTGCGCCGAACAGATTCTACAGCGCCTTGGTTTGGCGTACCGGGTTATGGTGCTCGCATCCGGCGACACAGGGTTCGGTGCACGCAAAACCTATGATCTGGAAGTCTGGTTGCCGGGACAGGTGCAATATCGAGAGATTTCGTCCTGTTCCAATACGGGTGATTTTCAGGCGCGGCGGATGAACGCGCGCTTCCGGCCCGAGGGCGAAAAGGGGACCCGGTTTGTGCACACGCTGAATGGCTCTGGCGTGGCCGTTGGCAGGGCCTTGGTCGCGGTTCTGGAAAACTATCAGCAGGCAGACGGGTCAATCGCTATCCCCGAGGCGCTGCAGCCCTATATGGGCGGGCAGACGGTCATTCAGCCGGACGGCACCGGCGCATGACGATGTATCCCCTTCCGGATGCCTCGACTGACCTGTCGCAGCACCGCATTCTTGTCACCAATGACGATGGAATTCACTCGGAAGGCATTCAGATCCTCGAAGAAGCCGCCCGGCGAATGAGTGACGATGTTTGGGTGGTGGCGCCCGAATTTGAACAGAGCGGGGCAGGGCATTCGCTGACCCTGTCGGAGCCGCTCCGCTTCCGGCAGTTCGGCGACAATCATTACGCCGTACGCGGCACGCCGACCGATTGCGTGGTGGTTGCGGTTTCCCAGGTGATGACCGACAAGCGGCCGACGCTGTTGCTGTCCGGCGTCAATCGTGGCTCGAATCTGGGCGAGGACGTCACCTATTCGGGAACGGTAGCCGCGGCGATGGAGGGCACATTGCTGGGCATTCCCTCGATTGCCTTCAGCCAGGTGTTTGCGCCGCCAGCCGATGGTGAAATGATCATCGACTGGGCGGCGGCGCGCGAAGCCGTCGAACCCATGACCCGGTGGCTGATGTCGTTCACATGGGATGCCGATGCTCTGATGAATGTAAACTTCCCGGACCGCCGGATGGGTGAGATCGCAGGCGTCGATGTCACCGTTCAGGGCCGGCGGGACCTGTCGGACATTTTGCTGGAAGAGCGAACTGACACGCGCGGCCAACCTTATTACTGGATTGGCTACCGCCGTGGTCTCGACGAACCGAAAGCTGAGACGGATCTGCGTGCCGTGCGCCACCGGGCCATCTCCGTGACACCGCTGCATCTGGACCTGACGCATTTCGAGACCCGTCGCGCGATGATCGAGTCGCTGGAAGCATAGAGCGTGAGCGAGCCGGCCAACAAGATCCGCCTGTTGATGGAGTTGCGGCGCGCCGGGATCACCGACACAGAGGTGCTGTCGGCGATTGAACGCGTACCGCGGGAGGCGTTCATTCCCGAAGCCTTTCAGGACCGGGCCTACGAAGATACCGCGCTGCCGATTGCGCGCGGTCAGACGATTTCGCAGCCCTATGTGGTCGCCTATATGACGGCGGCGCTGGAGGTCAAAAGCCGTATGCGCGTGCTGGAGATCGGCACCGGGTCCGGTTATCAGGCCGCTGTGTTGTCGCATCTGGCGCGCCGGGTCTTCACCATAGAGCGCCAGCGTGACCTGTTGATCGAGGCTGAAAAGCTGTTCGAGCGTCTGCGTCTGACCAATATCACCGTCCGGTATGGGGACGGGTTCAAGGGCTGGCCGGAGGCAGCACCGTTCGACCGGATTATTGTAACGGCTGCCGCTCCTGAAATTCCGAGCGCGCTTGTCGATCAACTCGGCGACGAAGGCGGTATCATGATCGTGCCCGTCGGGGCGTCGGGTAACCAGACGGTGCTCAAGCTGGTCAAGAATGGCGAGCAGGTTGAAACCCAGTCGCTCTTGCCGGTTCGCTTCGTGCCGATGTTGAAGGGTACCGAATCGTGACACTTGCGTCCTGACATTGAAGCCGGGGCCGCTTGCCCATACACTTCAATCATGCGCGTATGGATCAGCAGCCCGGTCGTTCTCCTGACGTCTCTTCTCCTGCTGGCCGGGTGCTCCAGCGGGCCTGAGCGCGGCGGCTACAGTTCGGCGCCGCCGCTGAAGCCAGCGCCGATTCAAACCCCGCCCTCAGCCCAGCAACCGGCGCAGAAGCCGCCCCCGGTCCGGGCTGTCGCCCAAGAGCCGCCTGCATCGGGTGAATATGTTGTTCAGCGGGGCGACACTGTCTATGCGATTGGCCGAAAGTTTGGCCTGCCGCCGAAAGAGATCATCCGTTTGAACAATCTGCCGCCGCCGCATCATCTGGAGGTGGGACAACGGCTCCGATTGCCGGTTGCGCGGACCCATACGGTGGCGAGGGGCGATACAGTTTATGGCGTTTCACGTCGCTATGGCGTCGACATGTCAGAGCTGACGCGTATTAACCGGATCGGCCCACCCTATTCGATCAGCGTCGGGCAGCTTCTGACACTCCCTGCGCAAACGCGCACGCCTGTGGTGACGGCGTCCCGGGCCCAGCAGGCAAAAAAGGCGACGCCGTCGCGCACAAGAGTTGAAAAGCCGCCGGTGCCGCCCCCGCCACCCTTGACCGGCAACGGCTTCACCTGGCCTGCGAAAGGCCGTGTGATTTCCCGGTTCGGGCCCAAACAGGGTGGACGACACAATGACGGAATCAATATCAGGCTTCCGCGTGGCGCGGAGATCCGCGCCGCAGAGGCGGGGACGGTTGTCTATGCCGGGAATGAGCTGCGGGGCTTCGGTAATCTCGTCCTGGTCAGGCACTCAGGCGGATGGGTTTCCGCCTATGGGCATGCGGAACAGGTCAAGGTCACGCGTGGGCAAAAAGTATCGCGCGGCCAGGTGATCGCTACCGTCGGCTCTTCCGGGTCGGTTACGGAACCGCAATTGCATTTTGAACTGCGCAAGGGGACGCGGGCGGTCGATCCGCAGAAATATCTGCCGCCAGCTTAAGCCAGTGCACGCCCCTGGCGCCCGGCCAGATCCTGAATGAACTGCCAGGCAACCCGGCCGGAGCGGGCACCGCGTGTAACAGACCATTCCAGGGCCGCCGCGTGGATATCCCCCTGATCGCCGGTCAGACCATGGGCCGCGCAATATGCGTCGATCATGGCCAGATAGTCGTCCTGTGTGCAGCTGTGGAAACCAAGCCAAAGACCAAACCTGTCAGATAAAGAGACTTTCTCGTCGACCGATTCTGCCGGGTTGATCGAGCTTGATCGCTCGTTTTCGATCATGTCGCGCGGCATCAGATGGCGGCGGTTCGATGTCGCATAAAAGATCACATTATCCGGCCGCCCCTCCAAGCCGCCTTCCAGGACCGCCTTCAGGGACTTGTATGTCGTGTCGTCGGTATCGAAGGACAGATCATCGCAGAACAGGATCACGCGGTGCGCCTGAGACCGAAGTCCCTGCAGCAGGCGCGGTAGGGTGGGAATGTCCTCCCGGTTGATTTCGACGAGCATCAGATTTGAGTGATTTTCAATGACTGCCGCATGAACCGCCTTGACCAGCGAGCTTTTGCCCATGCCCCGCGCGCCCCAAAGCAAGGCGTTGTTCGCGGCGTATCCGGCCGCAAAGCGCTCTGTATTGTCGAGCAGAATGTCCCGGACAAGGTCGATCCCCTTGAGGAGATCAAGCGCAACCCGATTTACATTTGGCACCGGGACCAGACGATCCGGATCCGTATGCCACATGAAGGCATTGGCGCCCTCCAGACTGGTCGTGGCATGCTGTGGCGGTGCGGCGCGCTCCAGCGCGTCGGCAATCCGCGTCAGTACGGACAGCAGTTCAGTATTTTGGCTTGCTTCAGACAGACTTGGTCCCCAAATCCCGTGTCAGGCGCGGGACCCTATCACAAACCCTATGCCGTCCGGAAACCTGGATTATCAGGTTCTCCCGGCTTCGATTGCAATTGAGCGGGCCACCGTTATAGTCCCGGCCAAACTTGAGGAGTTGCCCATGTTCATTTCTCCCGCCTATGCGCAGGCAGCAGCCGGTGGCGGTGGCTCGGCGCTGATGCAGTTTTTGCCGCTCTTGCTGATCTTTGTGGTGTTCTATTTCCTGTTGATCCGGCCGCAGCAGAAGCGCGCCAAGGAACACAAGGAAATGATCTCAAAGGTGCGGCGCGGCGACACGGTGGTCACCGCAGGCGGCATCGTTGGCAAGGTTACCAAGGTCGAAAGCGGCGAAGAGGTGATCGTTGAAGTCGCCGACGGTGTCCGTGTGCACGTGATCTCGGCGACGTTGAGCGATGTTCGATCCAAGAACGATCCCGTTGAGCCCGCTGGCAACGACAATTAGAGCGGACCTGCTTCGGTCATGCTGAATTTCCCCCCCTGGAAGATCTGGCTGGTTCTTGCGACCTGTTTGGTCGGCGCAGTTCTGGCGTTCCCGAATCTGGTGGACGAAGACCGGCTGGAAAGCCTGCCGGACTGGTTGCCGGCGAACCAGATCAATCTGGGCCTCGATCTGCAGGGCGGGCAGCATCTGCTGCTGGAAGTCGACATCACGGAGACGTTGGCGCGTGACGTGGAAGATTTGCGTGAGCGCGTTCCAGCGGTGCTGCGTCAGGTCCGTACCTTCGGGCGTGCTGCTGTGGTTGATGATGCAGTCGTGGTCACCATGCGGGACCCTGGGGATACCGATACGGCACGGCGGGCGTTTGAGGACGAATTGTCGCGCACGATCAATACCAATCTGGGACCGCAGTCCAATCTCGAGGTCAACGTGCAGCGTCCCGGGGTGATCGACCTGCGTTTTAGCGAGCAAGCTATTTCTCAGCGCACCAATGAGGTGATGAGCAAGACGCTGGAAGTGATCAGAAAGCGCGTGGATGAACTGGGCACGCGCGAGCCGTCGATCCAACGGCAGGGCCAGGACCGTGTTCTGGTGCAGATACCCGGCGGTGGCTTTGATATCAGCGTGCTGCAGGAACAGGCGAAGCTTACGTTCCACCTGGTCGATGACACGACCAGCATTACCGAGCTTGATCGTGGCCGGGTCCGTGCTGGCTTTGAAATTCTCTATCAGCAGCCCGAGATCGAAGGCGGCCGTGCGATTCCCGTGGCCATCCAGAAGCGGATCATGGTCGATGGCGCGGATCTGACCGATGCGCAACCGGGCTTCGACCCCAACACAGGTCAGCCGATCGTCTCGATTACGTTTAATCAGACGGGCGCGAAGGCCTTTGCCGATGCCACGTTGAAGAATGTCGGGCGGCCCTTTGCCATCGTGCTGGATGATGAGGTGATCAGCGCACCGGTGATCCGTGAGGCGATCCTGGGCGGTCAGGCGCAGATTTCGGGCGGGTTCAGCGTTACGGAAACGACCCAGCTGTCTCTCTTGCTCCGTGCGGGCGCTCTGCCGGCGTCCGTCGGCGTGATCGAGGAACGCACCGTTGGCCCCGATCTGGGCGCGGACTCCATTGAGGCCGGGCGGATCGCTGCGATCATCGGCCTGATTGCCGTGATCGTCTTCATGGTGCTGTGTTACGGCGGGTTCGGCGTCGCGGCCAATGTCTCTCTGCTGGCCAACCTGATCCTGATTGCGGGCGTTCTGTCCTTGCTTCAGGCAACCCTCACACTCCCGGGCATTGCCGGCATCGTGTTGACCATCGGTATGGCGGTTGATGCCAATGTGCTTGTGTTCGAGCGAATACGCGAGGAAATCAGGTCCGGGAAGGGGCCGGTCGCTGCTGTTGAAACCGGCTATTCCAAGGCCATGAGCACGATTCTGGATGCCAATATCACAACGTTGATTGCGGCTGTTCTGTTGTTCATTTTCGGCACCGGGCCCATCCGGGGCTTTGCCGTCACATTGTCGGTCGGGATCGTGACCTCGGTGTTCACGGCTGTCATCCTCACCCGCATGATGCTGGCGATCTGGTTGCGCCGCCGGCGCCCCGCGACGATTGAGGTATAGGCGATGTTCAGACTAAAGCTTGTACCGGTCGATACCGCCATTGATTTCGTTGGCAAACGGTTGCCTGCCTATGCCCTGTCGGGCGTGCTGGTTATTGCGTCGCTGGGTCTGTTCTTCAGCAACGGGCTGAATTTCGGAATCGATTTCCGCGGCGGCATCATGATCGAAATCGGGCTGGATCAGCCGGTTGAGGTCGACGCGATTCGTGAGGTCATGGCGACACTGGATCTGGGCGACGTCAGCGTACAGGAGGTTGATCCGCCTATTGGTTATGTGGTGCCTGAGGGTGAGTTCCGGGAATTCGTGCTCATTCGGGCGGAACTCCAGCCCGGCGGCGACCCCGCGCAGCGGGCGGCGTTGGCCACGATGACGGAAACGCTTATAGAACGATATGGCACGCCCTATGAGGTGCCCGAGGGCACCAATCTGCTGGCGATGGAACCGGACGAGGTTAATGCGCTTGTCGGCACCGAAGTCCGGCATGTGGATGGGGACGATGTCTGGACTGGCATCAGTCTACGGCGCAGTGAAACCGTTGGGCCCAAGGTCAGTGGAGAGCTGATCGATGCGGGTATTACAGCGGTGTTGCTCGCAGTAGGCGCGGTGCTGGTTTACATCTGGTTCCGCTTTGAATGGCAGTTCGGTGTCGGCGCCGTTGTGGCGCTGGTGCATGATGTCATCCTTACCATTGGGTTCTTCTCGTTGACCCAGTTGGAATTCAACCTGTCGATCATCGCGGCGTTGCTGACCATCGTCGGCTACTCGCTCAATGATACTGTGGTGGTCTATGACCGCGTCCGCGAAAACTTGCGGCGGTATCGAAAAATGCCGCTGCCGGATCTGTTCAACAAGTCGATCAACGAAACTCTGGCGCGAACCGTGATGACGTCTGTCACCACGCTGCTGGCTCTCGGCTCACTCTATTTCTTCGGCGGTGAGGTGATCCAGGGCTTCACCGCGGCGATGATCTGGGGTGTGTTCATTGGGACGTACTCGTCGATCTTCGTCGCCGTACCCTTCCTGCTGGTCCTGAAGCTCAACCGTGAGCACATGGTGCCTGAGGAAAAAGAAGCCTGATCGGCTATGCAATTTGACGAACAGTCACCGCTGGACGGCCTGATTGAAGGCTATGGCGCTGACGGCTTCCGGGTTGCCGGGCGCGTACATAAGGGCGCCGTGCTTTTGCTGCCAGAGCGGTCCATTCCCTGGGACGTGAGTGGGGTCGGCGACATTACTCTGGAAAGCCTGTCCGAGGTGACGGGCAATTCGGACGGGATCGACATTCTGCTGATCGGTTGTGGCCCGACCGTCCAGATGATCCCGTCGGCCCTGCGCAAGAAACTGCGTGACGAGTTCTCTATTTCCGTCGACTTCATGGACACGGGCGCCGCCTGCCGTACCTACAATGTACTACGCATGGATGAGCGGCTGGTCGCCGCCGCGCTGCTGCCAACCTAACTCGCAAAAAAAGGGCGCCCGAAAGCGCCCTTCTTGATTGAATATCGCCGTTGGCCTTACCCCAGCGGGATGCGGAATCCGGCTTGCATCGACACCATGGCGTAGAGCATGGGGATCGACAGCAATGTGTTGATGCGCGAGAACATCTTGGCCTTGGCTGCCGCCGCGGGCTTTGCCTCGGCCGGTGCGTCGATGATACCCAGCGCGATCTTCTGGTTCGGCCAGATGATGAACCAGACGTTGAACCACATGATGATGCCGAACCACATGCCGTAACCCAGCAGGTTTTTCAGCATCAGCGCATCCAGCAGGTAGTAGTTGAACATGGCCAGTACCAGACCGGTGATCAGTGTGGCCATTGCGCCCCAGCGGAACCAGAACAGGGCTTCAGGTGCTATGTGCTTTCCGACAGCCGGCTTCATCTCATCAGGGATGCTCGGCATGACCGGAATCTGAACGAAATTGAAGTACCAGAGCAGCCCAATCCACATCACGCCACTCAAGACGTGTGCCCAGCGGAACAGGGACGTCAGCATTTCGCCGCCGCTGACGCCCCAACCCGGGCCGCCACCTTCGGTGAATGGTGACGCCACCAGAATGAGGACCGTTAAAGCCAGACCGACAAGAACGGTCCGGGATAGTGAATCTGTGATGCCTTGCATTGAATTTTTCTCCCCCAAAAGGCGCGCGGGAAGCGGCGCCAATTTACTTGGTCTCAGTGGGGCGGGATCATAACACAAGACCCCCGCCGGGCAAGTTGAAGGGGATTTGATCTTTGCATTCTGTGCCAAATCGCCTAGTTGAGCCAGATCATGATGGCAACTGAAACACCGGCCCAATACTGCGCCACCCTCGTCAACCGGGATGATCATGATCGGTATCTGACCGTTCTGCACGCGCGCGCTGCGGACAGGCCGGCATTGCTCGCGCTATATGCTTTCGGGATTGAGGTCGCCAAAACACGCGAAACCGTATCCGAACCCGCACTCGGTGA
Source organism: Alphaproteobacteria bacterium (assembly GCA_046290575.1). Taxonomy (GTDB): domain Bacteria; phylum Pseudomonadota; class Alphaproteobacteria; order SMXS01; family SMXS01; genus JANQQJ01. The sequence goes on from JBKAGX010000002.1 coordinate 570,312, forward strand.
AATCCGTCTGCAATGGTGGCGCGAGACCGTAGAAAGCATCTTTGCAGGGGAGTGCCGTGAACACCCTGTTGCGCATGCGCTGGCGCAGGTTTGCGGGTGCGGAGTCGTTGAAGAGCGCTGGCTGAATTCGCTGATTGATGCGCGCGAGGCCGATCTCTACGACGAGCAGCCCGATACGCTTGCGGACCTTGAAGAATATGCCGAAGCCACCGCAGGTCGGCTTCAGGCGATTGCCGCACTTTGTCTTGGTGGCGACGATAACGCGATGCAGGCCGGTCGCCGTGTCGGCACGGCCTGGGGCCTTGTCGGTCTAATGCGGGCCATTCCATTTCACCTGGCGCAGGACCGGATCTTTGTACCGCTCGACATGATGCATGCGGAGGGACTTGTTGACCCCTCCCAACCCGACCCCGTTCAGAGTGCTGCGCTGGGACGCATCCTGAAACGAATTTGCGGCCGCGCGGAGGAGCTCATTGATGAGGCAAGGGGCATGGGGCCGGTGCCAGCGTCGGTGACGCCGGCTCTGAGGCTGGCACCGTTGACAGAGGGGTATTTGAAGGACCTGGCCAGGGCCGACTTCGTGCCTGATTCTGTGAATTATGACCGCGGCGCGTTCGGCCGCCAGCTCAGGCTGGCCTGGGCTGGCCTGCGCCGCGCATATTAGGCAATTGGGCCGTGCTACTCCGCAGCTTCCAAACGGTCACCAGCCAACCAGCTGTCCACATCCGCAAGTGCGCGGGCACACATGCCGGCCTTGCGGTCCTTCTTGCGGACTCTCCCGGGCAGGGGGGGCAGCAGCCCGAAATTGACGTTCATGGGCTGAAAACTATCGGGCACATCGCGCCCTGTGACATGGCCGCCGGTGATGTGATTCAACAGCGCCCCCAGCGCGGTTGTTTCCGGTGGCTCGACCGTAGTCTCCTGCAGTAGATCGGTTGCTGCCATCCGTCCGGCCAGAAGGCCAATCGCGGCGCTTTCCACATAACCCTCAACGCCGGTGATTTGACCTGCAAACCGTATGTCGGGCCGCGATTTCAGGCGCAGGGATCGATCCAGCAGCACCGGGCTGTTGATAAAGGTATTGCGGTGGATGCCGCCAAGCCGGGCAAACCGTGCCTCTTCCAGGCCGGGAATAGTCCGCAGCACCTCGGTTTGCGCGCCATAGGTCATCTTGGTCTGGAACCCGACCATATTGTAGAGCGTGCCCAGCGCGTTGTCCTGGCGCAGCTGCACCACTGCATAGGGTTTTTCGTCGCTGTGCGGGTTGGTGAGGCCGACCGGTTTCATGGGGCCATAAGACAGGGTTTGCGGGCCGCGTTCGGCCATCACTTCGACCGGCAGGCAGCCTTCGAAATAGGGGGTGTCTTTTTCCCAGTCCTTGAATTCGGTCTTGGGCGCGGCGATCAGCGCATCGATAAAGGCGAAATACTGCTCTTCGCTCATCGGACAGTTAATGTAATCGGCGCCATCACCTTTGTCATAGCGCGACTGCATCCAGACTTTCGAAAAGTCGATCGAGTCTTTGTAGATGATCGGGGCAATCGCGTCGAAAAAGGCGAGTGAGTCTTCGCCCGTGTGCGCTTTGATCGCTTCGGCCAGTGGCGCCGCGGTGAGCGGTCCCGTCGCGATGATCGTGCTGCCCCAATCCTCCGGCGGCAGGCCGTCCACGACTTCGCGACTGATATCG
>JBKAGX010000003.1:5000-309579 GCA_046290575.1 Alphaproteobacteria bacterium
CCGGTCCGACAACGGTCCCGAGTTCGTTGCTGAAGCTGTGCGCCAGTGGATCAGCGCCGTCGGCGCCAGGACTGCCTACATTGAGCCAGGATCACCCTGGGAGAACGTCTATATCGAGAGCTTCAATGCCCGCTTCCGCGACGAACTGCTCAACGGCGAGATCTTCTACAACCTCAAGGAGGCCCAGGTCCTCATCGAGCAATGGCGCAAGCACTACAACACCAAAAGGCCCCACTCGGCCCTCGGATACCGACCACCAGCGCCCGAAACCATCGTCCCGATGGACCGAAGGCCCGTCATGAACTAACAAGTAAAGCGGACCAATCAAATGGGGCAGGTCACGCCGCGGAAGGCCACACACCATTGTCTCAGACAACGGCACGGAACTGACCAGCATGGCCATTCTCAAATGGTGCCAGGACACCGGCGTCGAGTGGCATTATATCGCTCCGGGCAAACCGACCCAGAACGCATTCGTGGAGAGCTTCAACGGCAGCTTCCGCGATGAGTGCCTCAACGAGACGTTGTTCTCGTCGCTCAAAGAGGCTCGAACCCAAATCGCTATCTGGCAGGAGGACTACAACAGACAACGACCGCACAGCTCGCTCGGCAACATCACACCGATCGAGTTCGCCAACAAAATCACACTGGAAAAACAGGCCGCATGAGGCCACAAATCAACCCAAGGACTCTATCTTAAACCGGAGGTAAAAAGGGTCTCAGGTCATGAGCGAGGCGGGTAAGGTGCCTTGCCTGGGCCCGGGTAAGGGCAACGCCCCAAGCACTTCCTGACCTTGGCGCCAACATTTCTCATCTAGCCTCGACTATGGTCGTAAACGCGGCTCTAGGTAAATTTCTTCATTGCAATTCTAGGTGGCTACCAAGTAGTGAATGCTGAATAGAGAATTACCATCCGTCCACGTTCGCAATACGTCGAAGGCAGCGTCTTCGGCAATCCTGAGGAATTCTGAAACAGTGTATTTGTTCGAGTTTTCTGTATGGATCGTTTCTGATCGTTTCATCGAAAACTTTGTGTCGGCGACTATGAAGTGTTGATCGGTGGTCGAGCGCAGATGCATTTCGACGCGACTTTCGTGCTTATTGTAGAAGGCAAAGTGACAGAACTTTTTTTCATCAATGGTGCCGTTTAGCTCACGATTGATTCGTCGTAGGAGGTTAAGGTTGAATTCGGCGGTCACGCCCTTGCGGTCATTGTATGCCAAGTTAAGTAGGTTGGGGTCCTTTGGTAAGTCGACACCGATTAGGAACCCGTCGCCTAGCGACAACATGGTGCGCATGTTGTTCAGGAATTGACTAGCAAGGTCGCGATCAAGGTTGCCGATTGTTGAGCCAGGAAAGAAGGCCAGTTTCTTGCCAAGCAACGCTTCTGTCGGCAGTCGGAGAGGTTTGGTAAAGTCAGCGATGACGCCGCCGACTATTAAGCCTGGGTAATCGCGAGACAGATTCTTGACAGCCCGCTGAAGCGGTGCCCGGCTGATATCGATAGCCACATAGGCGCGAGGCGATGGAAGAGAATCGAGCAGACGTCTGATTTTTGCGTCTGAGCCGCTACCAAACTCAATTACTGTTACATCTCGGCCGGCAACTCGGGCGATGTCGGATCCTATACTGGACAGCATCTTTAGTTCGGTGCGGGTTACATAGTATTCTGGAGTGCAACAGATTTGTTCAAATAGATCAGAGCCGCGGGCATCGTAGAGGTACTTTGCAGGGACTTGCTTTTGTGCCATTGCAAGGCCCTTAAGTACGTCGCCGGAGAAATCGTCTTTCGGTGGATGATAGTCCAAGAAAAACCTGGGCGTATTGACGTCTAAGGCGGTTACATTCGTGTCACGCTCTGAGGTTTCCAGGATGCTCTTATCCATTATCATTCGTCCTTTGCCAGTCGGATTCCTGAGAATTGCCAGCGCGCTTCGGCGGGCAAGAAGTTGCGGTAGCTTGGTCGCACATGACCTTTTGGCGTGACACAGCTACCACCGCGCAGCACAAGTTGGTTGTTCATAAATTTGCCGTTGTATTCACCGATCGCCCCCTTTGGCGCGCTGTAGCGTGGATAAGGTGCATAGGGACTCCTGGTCCATTCCCAGACGTCCCCAAACATCTGACCCAGGCCCTCTTCCTTGCACGCCTGTGGCTCGAGGTGCCCTGTGTCGATAAACTGGCCCTCTGCCGCTATTCCGTTTGCGGCGGATTCCCACTCAGCTTCCGTGGGCAGCCGGCAACCCGCCCAGGTGGCGAAGGCTGCCGCTTCGTAGTAACTCACATGGCAAACTGGCTCTAGAAAATTGACTCGCTGGCGACCGTGCAGTGTGAAGCGACACCAGACCCCGTCAATCTGTGTCCAATAGAGCGGCGCGCACCAGGCATGTTCGTTGCAGATGTCCCATCCGTCAGCTAGCCAAAAGGCCGGTTCACGATATCCGTCAGCTTTCATGAAAGCTAGAAACTCTCCATTGGTGACAGGTCGCGAAGCGAGCAGGAACGGCTCCAGATATTGGCGGTGGCACGGAAGTTCGTTGTCGAAACAGAAACTATCGCCCCGATAGCCGATTTCGTGTAGCCCGCCTGGAAACGAGCACCATGATAGCAGTGCGACGTCTTTGTCCCAGGCTGCGTCGTCGTCCGGTGGAGCTGGGCTGCTGTAGGGCGCAAGGCTCAGAGGGTTGAGCGATAGAACATGCTTTACATCGGTGAAGATCAGCTCCTGATGCTGCTGTTCGTGATTCAGGCCTAGTTCCAGGAGTGGTGCGACCTCTGGGCCACAACTCTTCAGCATTTTCGCGATTTCGTTGTCCACATGGGTCCTGTATGCGAGCACTTCTTCCAGTGTTGGGCGCGATAACAGGCCTCTATCTGCACGCGGAAAGGGGGGGCAGATTTGCTGGTAGTAAGAGTTAAACAGGTGTTCATAGGCCGCATCGAACATCCGATAGTCTAGTCGCTGTCTCTTCAGCAGAAACACCTCGAAGAACCATGTCGTATGCGCGAGATGCCATTTGGTAGGACTTGTGTCGCGCATGCTTTGGATGACCTGATCTTCAACAGCGAGAGGTTCTACGAGCGCTAGTGTCTGGTTTCGCACGCGCGCATATTCAGTAATCATTCGCGCGGTTCGTGAATGGAGGTGCAGTGCGTCAACAGGTGCTGTTGGAGGCTCCGGAATCACGATACTTCCCAGAGATCGGGAACTGTTACGAAGCAGCCAGCGCTACGGATAGATTTTTGAAAGTGACCGTAGGTCATCCCAGGGAAAGCAATGTTGTCAAAAGTAGGAACATGTTATGAGATTCCTTACACACTTTAGTGTACATGTTATCTATAACTAACATAATACCATCATAGTTATGTTGGTTTTGTCAAGTTTTGAGGGCCTCTTTGGCGGGTGATCGAGGCGCAGAATTTCAAGCCGTGCTCACTCGGTGTCCGACAGTTCAGCAATATAAGAAATTGGCAGTTAGGTCAGATTTCCGACTGACCACAGTCTCCCTGCATTCAGCTGCGTCAGAGGGCACAGCGTCCGCTGACGGCTTACTGAGGACCAGTAGAAAACACGTTTACCAGAATTCACGGACAGAGATAATTATGTATACCCTTGAACATTTCTATGCGCTGCATGGTAGACTAGTCTATTAGCAAGTGGAAACCGAAGCGCGCGAGCGTTTCCTAGAGGGTAAGGAAAGCGATGCCAGGCCGACGCCATACAAATGAAGAGATTCAAGCCATTTTGGCAGAAATTGAATCTGGAATTTCAGTCTCAGATGCAAGCAGATCGCATAATGTGAGTGAGCAGACAATTTATCGTTGGAAATCTAGGTACAGGTTAGAAAAACCTACTGAGAGAGAAAACGATGAAAGACTCCATTCAAAGCTGGGTTCTGATAAAGTGTCTTTGTTGGAAGAAGAAAACCGACGGCTTAGAAGCGTCTTGTCTGAACTCATGTCGCTCCTTAATCTTGAAAATGACGTTAGGAAAACCTAGAGGCTGCGCCTTATTTTGATGTGAGACCCATGCGCTGAATTTCTCGTTGAGTAGATCTAATGAGTGCGCGAAGTTTCAGGTTGTCTCTCTCTAGTCGCCGGACAAAGCACAATTCACTGTGTGTGAGTTCGCCGTACTTCTGGTTCCAGATTTTCAACGTCTGAATGTGAAGACCGAGATCTTGGCTGGTTTTCTTAGGTCCATGGCGGAACAAGTATCGGCATGTCCAGTAGATGTACGTAGTGTGAAATTTGCGCACGTGCGAACTTTCTCAGAGCGCCCCCACCTGAAGTTCAGATTTAGGCCGAAAGTTCCTCATGTCAACCATAACGTGTGGATTCTTGGAGCCTGTCGAGGTTCAGTAGACTGAAGTTAAAGATGCACATGATCAGATCGTTTCCCGTTTTTTGAGTATAGGCCAACTGTCCGAAGAGGGTGTTGTAGTTGAAGCTTTGGAGGCAATGTTACGCCCTTTTCTTTTTGTATCGCTTGGTCGTAGGGTCATGAGTTGCGGAACAGTGTTGGAGCTGAGTGAGACAGCGACAATGGGCTCTTGGGCAAGATAAAGCAAATAGGGCGCCTCGCGACAGACTGGCAAAATGTGTTACAGTTCCACACCAAAATTCAGATCTTAGCCATTAGATGTTGGATAAGATGGTTCGGGAGACTATCTGAAGTTCAAGGCTTTGCGTGATTCACTCAATGCGGCCTTGGCTTGAGCCTATGGAGAGCGCCTGGGTTCTGGGAGGTCTGCATTTTTAAGCTAGAGTTTCAACAGCCCAAAAGTCTAGGTTGAGTCCTACAATCGGCTCATCTAGATAGGATAAAAGGTCTGTTCGGTATGACTTTTAGGAAAAGATAATGCCCCAATATCGTTCTCGTACCACCACCCATGGGCGCAATATGGCCGGGGCGCGGGCGCTTTGGCGCGCGACCGGCATGACGGACGGCGACTTTGGCAAACCGATTATCGCCATTGCCAATTCCTTTACACAGTTCGTGCCGGGGCATGTGCATTTGAAGGACCTTGGTCAGCTGGTCGCCCGGGAAATCGAACGGGCCGGCGGGGTTGCCAAGGAATTCAATACCATCGCGGTCGACGACGGCATCGCCATGGGGCATGACGGCATGCTCTACAGCTTGCCCTCACGCGAGGTGATTTCCGATGCCGTGGAATACATGGTTAACGCCCACTGGGCCGATGCGCTGGTCTGCATCTCCAACTGTGACAAGATCACGCCCGGAATGCTGAACGCGGCGATGCGGCTCAACATTCCCACTGTCTTCGTCTCAGGCGGCCCCATGGAAGCAGGTAAGGTTCAACGCGAGGGCAACGTTATTCATCTGGATCTGGTTGATGCGATCGTCGCCGCGGCCGATCCCAATGAGAGTGACGCGTCGGTAGACGAATATGAACGGTCGGCCTGCCCGACCTGCGGCTCCTGTTCAGGCATGTTCACCGCCAACTCGATGAATTGCCTGACCGAGGCGTTAGGCCTGGCGCTGCCCGGCAATGGATCGCTACTGGCGACTCATGCGGGCCGCAAGGAGCTGTTTTTGGAGGCCGGGCGTCTGATTGTCGACCTTGCGCGGCGGTATTACGAGCAGGACGACGAATCCGTTCTGCCACGCAATGTCGCGAATTTCGATGCTTTTGAAAACGCGATGAGCTTGGACATCGCCATGGGCGGGTCGACCAATACGGTTCTGCACCTGCTGGCGGCTGCACAGGAAGGCAAAATTGATTTCACCATGGCCGATATTGATCGGCTGTCGCGGCGGGTGCCGAATATATGCAAAGTCGCGCCAGCCACGAACCAATACCATATGGAAGATGTGCACCGGGCCGGGGGCGTTATCGGCATCCTTGGTGAGCTTGATCGCGCGGGTCTCATTCACCGGGACGCTGGTAGTATCCATAGCGGATCACTGGGCGAGGCCATTGAGGCGTGGGACGTGATGCGCGACGAGGCAGAACACGCGCATGCGCGTTATCTGGCCGCGCCGGGCGGCGTGCCGACACAGGTCGCCTTCTCGCAGAATGCCGTCTGGGCGGACCTCGATCTCGACCGCGAAAATGGCTGTATCCGCAATGTGGAACATGCCTATTCCAAGGATGGTGGCCTTGCCGTGCTCTATGGCAATCTGGCGCCAGACGGGTGCATCGTTAAGACCGCTGGCGTGGATGTCAGCATGCTGGAGGCGGAGCAGCTTCGCTACACGACCAGTGTACCAACGTCGACGCTTCGTGGATTTGTCGGGCCCGCGCGGATCTTCGAAAGTCAGGATTCGGCGGTTCAGGCGATCCTCAGCGATGACATCAATCCCGGCGATATTGTGCTGATCCGTTATGAAGGCCCTAGGGGTGGGCCCGGCATGCAGGAAATGCTCTATCCGACAAGCTACCTTAAGTCGAAAGGCCTGGGCAAAGATTGCGCGCTGGTCACCGATGGGCGGTTTTCCGGCGGCACCTCGGGCCTCAGCATTGGCCACATCTCACCCGAAGCCGCCGAAGGCGGCATGATCGGTCTGGTCGAAGAAGGTGACATGATCCAAATCGATATTCCGGGCCGGTCGATCACGCTGGTCGTCCCGGATGAGGAGTTGGTGCGGCGGCGTGAAGAGATGGAAGCTCGCGGTAAAGCGGCCTGGCAACCGACTGAAACCCGAACCCGTCGCGTCTCTGCAGCGCTTCGGGCTTATGCCGCGATGACCACAAGCGCGGCGCGCGGTGCGGTGCGGGACGTGGATCAGCTTTACTGAGATAGGGCTGGACAGAAAACTTAGGACAGGTGCGAATTAGGTCCTACGGTTTGGCGAAGGCACTCTGCAAGGAGGCTGTGCCCACCTTTAGCCTCGAGTGAAACTCCTAAACTCCAAGTCTGACAGATCAAGATTTTTGCTCAATTCGTCACGGCGTTCCGTCGGAGCGAAGTGGATGACTATGAGAATCATAACGTCATCATAAAATTTTATGTGAATGAAGCGTTGAGAAAGTGCGAGAATTATTCCCATCGTATGCGTTGCGACTGGTCGATTTTGGCTTAAAGTCAATGACGTAAGGGCATTATATTCAAAGGGTAGTCGGCGTTAATGAGGGCGTTGTGAAATGCGAGTTCGGCCATAATTCAACCATATTTCTATTATAAATGTTGTAAATATCGCGTCTGTGGACTGATTTATGGGTGTGTAAGTGGGTGTAATAATATATAGTCATGGGGATGTGAGGCATGAATCTGACAATAAGTGATAAGGCTTTAGGAATTCTCGAATCTCTTAAAGAATTTATGAATAATCAGGTAATCCCTAGTGAAGACCGATACCGAAGGGAGATCCTGGATTCAGGTGACCCGTACCATAAGCCGCTTGTTATGGAGGAACTTCAGGCCAAGGCCAGATCAATCGGCCTCTGGAACCTGTTTTTGCCGCAGATGGAGTGGGGCGGGGCTGGACTGTCTAACCTTGAGTTTGCGCCCATCTGTGAAGAGATGGGACGAAGTCTCATAGGAGCAGAGGTATTCAATTGCCATCCTCCGGACAGTGGAAATATGGGTTTGCTCGTTGACTGTGGCAGTCGGGACCAACAAGAGGAGTGGCTTATTCCGCTTCTTAATGGCGATATCAGTTCCTGCTTTGCGATGACAGAGCCGGGCGTTGCTAGTTCGGATGCGAACAACATCGGTGCTCTTATTACTCGCGATGGAAATTCGTATGTCATCAATGGTCACAAGGGTCCGTCAACCGGCGCCGGCCGCGACGTATGTAAGTTCGCCATTCTTGCAGGTGTTTCTAACCCCGATGCCAGTCCGTATGATCGACAGTCGCTGGTCATTGTTCCACTTGACGCGGAGGGCGTTGAGATTGTCGATACATGGGACATATATGGCTATCAATATCCGTTGAGCCAGGCCGAGATACGGTTCCACGATGTCCGTGTCCCTGCGGCTAATTTGATTCAGCGGGAGGGCGACGGGTTTAGAATCGGCCAGGCCCGATTGGGGCCAGCGAGAATTCATCACTGCATGCGAGCTATTGGACTAGCGGAAAGAGCGCTAGAGCTAATGTGCGCTCGGATCGTCACAAGAATGACCTTTGGGAAACCTATTGCTGATCAGGGGGTGATACCTGACTGGATTGCCCGGTCACGGATCGAAATTGAGCAAGCAAGGCTGCTTACGCTCAAGACCGCATGGATGATGGATGAATTGGGCAATAAGGCAGCCAGAAAAGAGATTGCCGCCATTAAGATCGCCGTTCCCAATATCATACAGGGCATTATTGATCGAGCTGTGCAGGCGCATGGCGCAATTGGCGTCACACAGAATACGCCTCTCGCTGAATTTTGGACTCATGCGAGAATACTCCGCATTCTCGATGGTCCTGATGAAGTTCATGTTAGGAGCCTTGCACGGTGGGAACTCAAGAGTCAGCAGGAGGCCTGTGAGTCCAAGGTATCCGAATTGCCAGTAATGCGGGCACAGCGATATTAGAGATCGGCAATGGATACCAAAAAAGCAGGTTCTCATTGTGACCAAGATTTCTCTTCGCTCTCACAAGAATCTCGAGTTCATCGTGACGCTTATCTTGATCCCAAGGTATTTGAGGCAGAGATGCGTCAGATTTTCAGGCGTACTTGGGTGTATGTTGGGCATGACACCGAGGTGCCGAATCCTGGTGATTACAAGATGACCTATATCGGAACGGAGTCTGTTGTTCTTGTACGTGGGACTGACGGAAAGCCGTATGTATTGCTCAACCGATGCAGTCATCGAGGCGCTACTGTGTGCCAGGTGTCACGTGGAACAGCAAAGGGGTTCCGGTGCCAGTACCATGGTTGGAGCTTCGGACTAGACGGACACTTGTCAGGTGTGCCGTTCCCTGATGGATATCCAGCGCTCGACCCCTCCGAGAAGGGACTTTGGAAACTTCCAAAGGTTGAGGCCTACAGAGGGTTTGTGTTCGCGTCATTCAGTTCAGACGTACCAGCTCTTATAGACCACCTGGGGAAGGTGACGCCCTACATTGATCTCTTGGTCGATCACGCCGACGGCTATGAAATCCAGGTTGCGCCGGATGCCAACGAGGTTCTGTACAATGGAAACTGGAAGCTCTCGATGGAGAACAGCATCGACGGCTATCATCTGAGCTTTACGCATCAGTCGGTGTTTGCGGTTATGGAAAAGAGAACCGGGAAACCTTCGCGTTACTTGAGTTCACAAAATGAAGGGTTGGCTAGAAGCCTATCGTTTTCCAACGGTCATACAGTGATGGACCTGCATTCAATTGCGCGTGATGTGTTGCGTAATCGTCTAGACGCCCTTTCCGATGCCCCGCCCTCCGGGGCCGATCTTGACGCGTTTTTCGGCATTGAAGGTGCAGAGGAAATTTACCTATCGACGACTGGACCCGGTGTGAACACTACGGTCTATCCAAATCTTCAACTCGGCAGCCCGAACATCTGTGAGGTACATCCGATTTCCGTGGATCGAACGCGGATAGTGCTGCGGCCGTTGCTGCTCCGGGGTGCACCTGACAACATCAATAGCCTGCGGCTGCGCTATCACGAGATAGGGTCAGGTCCGTGCGGGTTTGTCCAGCCAGATGATCTTGAAATGTTCGAGCGTGTTAGTTCGGGAATCGCGGCGGAAAGCGTTGAGTGGTTGCTGATGGATCGGGGAGTTAGCCGCGAGATACTGACGGCTGGTGGGTCTAGAGCCAGCCAAATCACGGATGAAGGGCCTCAGCGTGCTCAGTATAGACGATGGCGCGAACTGATGGGGGCGCAATGACCCAAGAGTTTCGCATTTCGGTTCCTGATGCCTTCAGTGCAGAAGCTGTCAAGATCTTTGCCGAAGTGAATGGGCTCCTCACAGTGGAGGCCCATCTGCTGGACGATCGTACCTACGAACAGTGGCTAGATCTGTTCACTGAAGATTGCTTGTATTGGATGCCGGTCGATCCTCTAGCTGTCGATGGTAGGCAGCGACTGAACGTATTCTACGATAACAGGGCCCGAATGGAAGATAGAGTCGATCGATTGACTTCTGGGTCAGCTTTCAGCGAACAGCCACCAACTTTGACCGCCCGGACAATATCTGCCGTGTACGTAACCGCTGAGCAGGATTCCACGGATACCGACTTGATCGTGCGCAGCAACTTTGTCCTAGTGTCCAACCGTTTGGGCAATCAGCAACTGTATGGCGGGCGGTGTTTGCATCATCTTGTACGCATTTGCGGGTCACTGCGTATAGCTGAAAAGCGCGTGACCTTGTTGGGGTCAGATACGCCTCAAAGACCTATGACGTTTATGTTCTAAACTCTCGAGGGGAGATCCATGGATTCTATTGGACGCATTCCAAGTCAACGACAGGGGCCCCCATTGTGTGATTACTTCCCAGTGATGGGTAATAGACGTGTCGTGCAGGAGTGCGGTTTATGACTGTCAGGTCTCGTCAAGAGTTTTTCGAGGGATTGTGCGATGGTCGACGCGTTCACTACAAAGGCCGTTTAATTAATCGTGTGCTGGACGAGCCGGATATACGCCGGGCGGCTGAACGGTCAGCGGTTGCCTTCGACATGCAGCACGATCCTGCATTGTGTCAGTTAACGGTCGATATGACGTCCGGCAAGGCAACGAGTGCGATGTATGCATTACCTCGCACCATTGAAGACCTTCGGCGGAGAGCACAACTCATTCAGCTCAGTTCTCGTATGGGCGGGTGTATGATGCTTCTAAAAGAAGTTGGAAGCGACGCATTATTTGCACTTCTCAGCGCGTTAGATGGTGACGAGCTGAACCGTGCCAGAGCGTTCTATGAGCACTGTAGTGCAGGCGATTTGACCATTGCCGTTGCGCAGACTGACGTGAAGGGTGACCGGTCGCTGCCACCTAATCGACAGACGGATCCGGACCTCTATCTGCATATTGTGGATGAGGATTCAGAACATATTGTTGTGCGTGGCGCCAAGTGTCACACGACTTTCTCAGCTTACGTAGACGAGCTGTTAGTCCTTCCAACCAGGGCTATGGGTCCTGATGACAGTGAATATGCGGTGTCATTTGCCATCCCTATCGCCACACCTGGTTTAGAACTGTATGTATCTCCGTACCTGAGTGGCGAGCGGAACTCTTTCGAGCATCCACTGTCCTCCAGATTCTCGATATTAGAGAGCCTCACCGTCTTCAACGACGTAGTGATACCTCGAGAGCGGGTCTTTCTATCAAAGAAACCAGAACTGGCTGGCCCCCTTGCCCTTACATTTGTCAATTTTCACCGTCTAACTGCCGTGGGCTACAAGGTCCCTCTGGCCGACTTGGTGGTTGGTGCAGCGTTCCTGATCGCTAAAGCAAATGGCATTACGCGCGCCAGCCATGTTCGCGACAAACTCGCATATCTCGTGCGCTGGGCTGAAACGATCCGCAGCTTGGCGCAGACGGCTGCGAACCGATCCTCCCTTAACGCAGCGGGGTTATGCGTTCCCGAAGCGCTGACTGTCAATATGGCAAAGTTTGAGTTTGCACACGGCTATCACACTGCGATCGAAATCCTCCGGGATCTAGCGGGCGGTCTACTGGTTACAGGCCCAGGAGGCAGCGATTGGGAAGACCCAGATACCCGCGCGGTGATGGAAAAATACTTTGCTGCAGCGGTTCCTGCTGAGGACCGATTGAAGATCATGAACCTTATCACTGAACTTGTAGCCCGAGACTACGGTGGATATCAGTCGGTTGTCGCAACCCATGCTGAGGGATCACTTGAGGCCGAGAAACTACAACTGTTGCGGAGCTACTCGACTGACAACGCGGTCAGTCTTGCAAATTATTTCGCCGGCCTAGGTGACGGGCAGTTTGACGATGTCTCAGCGCAGGCAGAATCAAAGGAGGTGATGAGGTGACTTGGAGAGTCGTTGAGGTGCCGTCAGTGGAAGGCGCGCTAGTGCGTCAGCTCCTTGATAACAACATCGCAGCCATTAGGGTGCCGCATTTTCTTAGTTCTACCGCTTGCGAAGAGTCACGCGAAGTACTTTCCAAGCTTCCCGATTGGTCATTCTATGAGGGGGGAACCCCACCATTGGGGCGTTTGGGTATCACACAATACGAACACTTTGGTGCGAAGCAAGAGTATCTGTCGAAGGCTGCTTCTGAGATGGTAGCACGCGATCGAAACCTTCAGAACCTTCAAGATCCTCTCGAGAAGCTACTCTCGTCTTTGAACCAAGTGTGGCCGAATGGTGCGACGATCGCTTCAGAAGCGGGACAGACATACTTCGCAGGGGTTTTTCGACGTGGAACCACTGGCACAATTCACGCGGACTGGGCACCAAGGGACGCGGCGGGCTGGTCTATTGCTGATATTAGGGCTCAACTCGGATGGAATGTTTACTACGAATTGCCACAAAAAGGCGGCAATCTAGTCGTCTACAATCGTTTATGGACGCCTGACGTCGAAATACATGCTCGGCAAAGATTTAACGACTACGATCCCAAAGTTTTCGACGACCTGCAGTGTGTTGAAATAGAGCTGCGGGTTGGTGACCTAGTGCTTTTTAATGCGCGAAATGCCCATATGGTGACCAATTCACCGAACGGAGATCAGCGTTTGTCTGTTGGCTCATTTGTTGGAGAAATGCCTGATCAACAGCTCGTTTTTTGGTCGTGACGATTGAAGGAGGGCAGGGGGCTGTCGGGTTGCAAAAAAGGATACCAAGGTCACAGGTCTTTCTTGAATGCGGTTTTTGGGTTGATTTGGCGGTAATGGATGAGTGTTAGTGAGTACAACTTAGTTTCGTCAGAGAAGATCGGCTCCGTTCTTCGTGTCACTTTGGACCGCCCTAAGCGTCGAAACGCTCTGTCGGAGCAAATGGTTTCCGAACTTCTCAAAATATTTTCGATTGCTGAGCAGGATACGAGCACAAATGCCTTAATCCTTCGCGGCTCTGGAAAAAGCTTTTGCTCTGGCTATGACGTCTCGTTTTCAGAGTCCGATCCATCCGTATCTCCGTCTCCCATCGAGAAGATGCAATCAGTGATTCAAGATAACAGGCTTTTTGATTGTGTTATGAGAAGTCCTGTACCCACGATTGCTCAGATCCATGGGCACTGTCTCGCCGCAGGAACCGACCTGGCGTTTTGCTGCGATATGATTATCTGTAGCAAGGACGCCCGCGTCGGCTATCCCGCAGTGCGGTCAGTGGGAGTTCCGGTTACTCACATGTGGCTCTATCATATGGGCCCCCAGTGGGCCAAACGGCTCCTTTTTACGGGCGACTCGATAACTGGCGAAAAGGCCGCTGAATTGGGATTGGCTTTAGAGGCGGTAGATCCAGGGCAACTTGACTCATATGTGCTGGAGCTTGCGACGCGAATATCTTGGATAAATCGCGATGTCCTTATTGCTAATAAATCCGTTATAAATCAAGGGCTTGAGCTAATGGGGCGAGCGATGTTGCAGGAAACAGCAGTTGCGCGAAATGTACTTATCCGTTTCACACCTGCGGCGCATAGATTTTGGGAGACTATAGAAAAAGAAGGAGTGAAACAGGCCATTACCTCGCGTGACTCGCAGTTTAGCTCTCAGGACCCAATAACCTAGTCCGCGGCTTACAGTGTCTACGGCCCGATTAGTTCGGAGGGAGCAAGTTCGTTTCATATCGGGGTACGGCTCTGGCGAAAGGATAATGGAAATTCAATAAGGAGATGCATCTAGTTTGTATAAAAGTATCAAATAGAAAGTTTTTATAAGCATATAATTTATAGTTGTAGATGGCTTTTTTTCAATACTATTTTGAGTATTGCTGAGAGGCGAATCGCAATACACGACACTGGGCGAAATTGGGGGCGCTTGGCTGTGGAGTTAATTGGTGAAATATCTGATAGTGGGTGGTACGGGGTTGTGTGGCGGTCATATTGCTGTGCTTCTTAGGAATCTGGGACATGAGGTTGTCCTGATGTCAAGAAATACGCCTGACCCCGGCTCACTATTGGCACGGATGCCTCATTGGGCTTGTGACTATACAAGTCCGTATTTTGAGACGGGCCGTCTTGGCGAGTTCGACGGGATGGTTTTTGCTGCTGGTAACGACCTCCGTCACTTCGCTAGATCGGGCGAAAGCGATATGACGGCGTTCTTTCGAGTGTTTAATGAGGAAGCAATTCCTCGATTCTTCTCTATTGCAAAGTCATCGGGTATTCCAAGAGCCGTATACTTGGGAACATTTTACCCGAGAGTCGCGCCTGCTGCGGTGCAAGGGGATTCGTATCTGAAATCACGAGTGATTGCTGATCAGCTTGTAAGGAAGCTGAATGACGGGGATTTCATGGTTTGTAGCTGCGATTTGCCCTTTGTGATCGGAGATATCTATGGCGCCAGTTCAAGGTATCTGGAAGTCTTGATTAAGTATGCGCAGGGAAAACGCGGTGACCTGCCGTTGTTTGCACCCCCAGGCGGGTCAAACTTTATGAGTTGTCAAAGCATGGCGGAGGCGGTGTGCGGGGCTCTTGCTTGGGGCAAAGGTGGTAGAGCCTATTTGGTTGGTGACGAGAACTTGACTTGGAAGGCTTTTTTGGAGCTCTGGTTCCGGGCAGCCAATAATTTGATCGAACTTGATGTCAGATGGGAAAGTCATCCGCTTTTTCCGGATGAGTTGATGTATGCTGGGGTGGGTGCAACTATTTCTTATGAGCCGTCAGCCGAAGACCGTGAGAACTTGTGCTATAGCGTAGGTAGTCTGCGGCCCACGGTAGCTCGAATGGTTAAATCATCGACCTGGAGCGACAGACAATCGGCTGTGCTTTAAGTATCCGTGAAAGACAAGTGCCTGACGTCTCCTGCCTTCCCAGAAGTACCTGTTCAGTTAATTTCGGATGGCGACGTCCTGGACTTCTTCAACGCAAATGATGCGGCGACCGCAATTGCGGCACAAGCAAAGCCGAATGGAAGCGTGCTAGACGGGGAATAAAAGCCCGTAGCCAAAAGGGGGCCTACCATATAGGCGAGGCTTGTTGTCGCATTTTGCAGTCCACCGAGGCTTCCTTGTTCATCATCTCGCACGCTTAGTGAACTGCTTGCCAGGATTCCCGGAAATAGTAGGCCTAGACCGACTCCGGATATGGCGAAAGATAACATGAACAGCGACAATGTATCGACAAACAAGAGTGAACTAATTGCGATTAGAGAAATTGGGGCACCAATACGAATCATCTGCGTCGGCGATAAATTCAGCAACTTGATCAAAATCAGCTGAGCGCCGACAACAGATAGCGCAAGTACGACTAGCGCGGAACTGCCCTGAATGATCTCTGCCCCTGGCTGAACAGCAAATTTATCACGGACGTAGAACAGACATATCTGTTGCAGTATTGCGAGGGAGAGTGTCGTCAGAAAGTACATAGCCAGATACGCTGAGACTCTCTTGTCAAATGGAGATAGCTTTGCTGCGGTTTCCTTTGTTTTCGGTGAAAAACCACTATCCAATTTAGAAAGCACAAGAAAATACGCCGTCGTACAGACGAGCGCGGCGATGATGAAAGGAGCACTGAGGCCGGCGACTAGTGCGAAAGCAGCTACTATCGGCCCTAAGATTGTGCCGATGAAAAAGCCACCACTGATGGCCGCCATTCCCGTGCCTCGGTCTTCTGGTTTTGTAAGATCTGCGGTGAGCGCTTTCAGAGCAGGAAAAGCCGCAGCTGCATAGGCCGCAGCACTTATTCGTGCGACAAGCAGCAACCCATATATGAGCATTGAACCAAGGGCATATCGCAAGCCCACTTCAATAATCAGTGCGGTTGCCAGAAATGACATGGCCAAGAAGCCCAGTCCCATCAAAATAAGAGGTCGACGACCTACGGAATCAGCCTTTCGTCCCCAGTAAGGTGAAAAAACAAGAGCGACAAAGTTCGTAGCGGCCACAAATGTGCCAATCTGAAATGGCGTAAGGCCGAGTGCGAGCCCTGCTGGGGGCAGCGCGGCAAACAATATGGTTTGTACGATGCCTAAAGCGATTGTTGTGGTCAGGATTGCAAAGGACTGAGCTCGGGTCATGATGCCTTGGTGTTCGCCTGTGTCCGAAGGACCTCTAGATGAAGAAGTCCACGGCATGCTATTGTGCGAAGTTGTCCATCTAAGGTGTTTAACGACTATATTAACACTTTTATGTCTAATATAGAATGTCAAAAGGCCGCTGAAAATTGAGGTGTAGTGGGTGACATTTAGTATGTTATTCTAATTCTATTTTCATGTAAGGTGAAATTTCACGTCTCAGAGCAGGAGTTGTGAGGGGTGTCAGGATGCCTAATATGAGTGGGGTGAATGCCTTGTTTGGTAGTTCCTAATGTGTCTGTATCGATAATAGGGGTATGGCTATGAGTACTGTGCTTCCGCCAGTTAGAAGACACAAGAGGCCTGAAGTATTCCTAGCTTCGGCAAATCAGGAAAGGTTGTATAGGGCGGAACATGCCGCACCGCTGACCCAGCCCGGTGTCACTTTTTCTCTCAGTATACTTGGCCCTTGCAACGAGCGCATCCTGCGTGATGCACTCGCCTCCGTGGTGAAACGTCATGAGGCGTTAAGGACAGAATTTGCTCTTAGCGGGGACGCCCTGAAGCAGAGAGTTTGTGACGATGTGGAGGTCTCATGGCGCCAGGTTAATTTACGCACAGAGCGGGCGTTTGATAGGGCGTGGCTTTCCGATGAAGCAAGTCGTTTGGCTGCGACGCCTATGGACCTTGGGAGAGCGCCATTGCTACGTGTCGTAGAGGCTGTTTATGGGGACAGCGATCGTATGCTGTTGATCGATATACATCATCTTGTTAGCGACGGGTGGTGCATATCTCTTTTCATAAGCGATTTGGTGGAAGCCTATACGCACATTGCATCGGGAAGAAGCATCAGCTGCATGCCACATCCGCTTCAGTTTGGGGACTTCGCGCTTTGGGAAAAAAAACTGCTGGCGTCCCCGCTTGGACAGAAGGCGAAAGAGTACTGGCAGAGGCATTTTGAAAGTTTGCCAGCATTTGGTTCTGGTACCCAGCCAATTGCCAAACGAAAGTCTTTTGAAGCGAGAACACTAGCGCGAGATTTAGATTCAGAGATTCTGCAAGTCGTCGCGGCATTTGCTAAAACGCACGGTGTTCGTGGTATGTCGGTTCTGCTTAGTGCCCACGCGCTTGCATCAACGCTAAGGAACAAACCCGAGGATGCTTTTATTTCAATGCCTGTCTTCAATCGGCGCGCCGCAGGCAGCAGACAGATATTTGGATGGCTAGCGAACGCATTTCCATTATTTCTTCGCGTCTCTAATACTTCCAAAGCAATCGATGTCGTACGGCAGACGCATACTGCCTTATGTGAGATAGCCGATTATGACTTTATGCCAATGGGGTCATTGGGCGGTGATGGGAGTTTGCGGCGGCAAAGAGCACGTGTACTTTTTAGCCTTGTACCAATAGGTCAAACTGATCGACGTGCAGGCGATGTCGCGTTCAGACTTATTTCGATGGAAGGTTCAGTTCTGTCAACCTTCTATGACTACTGCATATATGTGATAGAGACACGTTCAGGTGTGAGGCTTTACATTGGATATCACCAGGACGCTGTGTCTGATGCGGATGCCGAGGTAATTGCCTCTTGTTTCGTCAGCTCGTTGCAGGAAATACTGAACGCGCCATTCGATAGCGTTCCGGATTGTTTGCGAATGCTTTCCAAGTTTAGCGAAGGTACCACCATTGAATGAGCTGAGCTAGATCAGCTCGTTATGGGCGAACAAACAAGCCAGAACAGTTGAAGTGGTGACCTGCTCCCCTGATTGCCCCTGTTTATAAGTTAGCTCTGTTCAGGTTTTGGTCCTCTTCTGACCGGTTGCGGAATGCTCTCGGGGTGAGCCCTTGGAGGCTCGAATGCGGGCGGTGGTGATTGTAGTCGTCGCGCCATGCCGCGATCAGATTGCGGGCATGGCGCAGGGTCTCGAACAGGTGTTCGTTCAGGCATTCATCCCGCATCCGGCCATTGAAGCTTTCCACGAAGCCGTTCTGCATCGGCTTGCCCGGTGCGATGTAATGCGATTCGACCGTCCGCTCCTGCTGCCACTTAAGCATGGCGTTCGAGGTGAGTTCAGTACCGTTGTCGGAGACCACCATGCACGGGTAACCGCGCATCTCAGCGATCCGGTCCAGTTCGCGGGCAACACGGATGCCCGATAGCGACGTATCGACCACTGCAGCCAGGCATTCACGGCTGAAGTCGTCGATCACACACAGAATGCGGAACCTGCGGCCACAGGCAAGGCTGTCGGAGACGAAGTCCAGGCTCCAGCGCTGGTTAGGCCCCTGCGGGATTGCCATCGGCGCCTTGGTGCCAAGCGCCCGCTTGCGGCCGCCACGCTTGCGCACGGTCAGCCGCTCCTCCTTGTAGATGCGGTAGAGCTTCTTCCAGTTTACGTGGAAGCCTTCCCGCTGCAGCAGAATGTGTAGCCGCCGGTAGCCGAAGCGCCGCCGTTGCGAGGACAGCTCCCGCAGCCGGGTACGCAGGGCCATGTCGTCTGAGCGCTTCGAGCGATACCGATAGACACGCGGGGCAATCCCGACCAGCCCGCAGGCTCGTCGCTGGGAATAGGCTTTCTCGGTCACCGCCCAGGTCACAGCAGATCTCCGTGCACTGGGCTTCAAAAGTTTTTTCCGAGCATTTCCTTGAGCGTCGAGACATCCATCATCGATTCAGCCAGCAGCTTCTTCAGCTTGGCGTTCTCGGCCTCGAGCGCCTTCAGCTTCTTCGCGTCCGACACGTCCATGCCGCCATACTTCGAACGCCACTTGTAAAACGTGGCGTCGCTCACACCGTGCTTGCGGCAAAGATCTACCGCCCGGGCCCCCGCCTGATGCTCCTTAAGAATGTCGCTAATCTGCTCTTCGCTGAAACGGGATTTCTTCATCATCTGTCTCCTCAAAGTGAGAACAGACTAACCTCAAACCGCGGACATTCCAGGGGAGCAGGTCAAAATGTTTATGTAGTTACGACGACTCTGTGTCAGACAGAAATCGACGCATCGATGGGCCGTTTGACAAATCTGCGCTGAAGAGATGCCATTGCCTGATCGTTGGGCGATTGATTTGATCAGAAAAAACCAGTGTGGCGCCTCATTTGCTCGTTGAAAGTTTGGATTGACCCTGTGCGGATTTGGATCCCTTCAGACGTGGGTAGAGATTATGGCCAGGCGCGGGAAACGACCGTTCAATTAGAACTGGATACGTCGTGCTCGGTTTGCCCGAAGATCCTCAGGAACAAATCACTCACGGCAGGTCAGGCCCGCGACGCGGTGGATCTGCAGCAGCTCGAAGACAATCTGCTGTACATCGTAAGATGTGCTTTCTGAGGGGGATAGCTATTACAGTCAAGAAGGGGGGCTGGTGATAAAGCTGTTCGCTCAGCGGTCGTCCAAGTTGACCAAGTGTACTAACTGCCCAAGAACCTTCCTTATCAACTCGGTCTGTCCCGCACATCCCATCTTGGCGCAAGCATTCTTTGTATGCGCGCGTTTGGTTTCCACGCTGACATCGTCCCATAACGCCGATTGGCGCTTGGACAATCCTGCAACCAATTGAAAAACAATCAGCTTCTCTGATGGCGTCAGATTGGCACGACGATTGTAGGCCTCCAGGACTTCATCGCAGACTTCCTTGCTAACCGAAATTCCACGTAAGTTGCTGCGCGCGGGGTTTTGGGTGGTGCCATCGGTGACCGGTACGAACCACAGAAACCGGTTCCTAGCCGGTAGCAGGAAAATATCTCCAGCCGTCGCACCTTCATTTCTGACGTATGATGCGATTACATTGAGCTGCGG
The DNA here is from genome assembly GCA_046290575.1 of Alphaproteobacteria bacterium. GTDB lineage: Bacteria > Pseudomonadota > Alphaproteobacteria > SMXS01 > SMXS01 > JANQQJ01. The sequence goes on from JBKAGX010000003.1 coordinate 24,836, forward strand.
ACCGCCGCGGGGCCGTGTTATGAGGCCGGTGGCTAGACCGGCGAGGCTGCCACTGCCGATACATCTGCCGTTACAGTCAAAATCGGCCCAATGAAGCCGGCCATCATCGTGTAACAGGTCCGAGTTGAACGGTCGCTCAAGATGTTCGAGTGTCGCCGTAGCGGCCTGCTCGACACCTCCTGCCGGCAGAAATGTATCTGGTCGAAAACAATCGAGTGCTTTCTGTCTAGATGCCATTGCTTGCTGCCTCTTTTGCTGTTCCTGCACAGAACTCACGCAGGACGTTTGCCAAGTGTGTTTCTGTTCTCGCCACGGATGAGGCTGCACCAGGCACACTTCCTCCCTCTTTGCGTCACCATCCGACGCAAGTTTCACCCAAGTAAAACTTGAAGTTTGAGGTCTATTCTGTAGCTGAGACCAACCTAAAATCGATGATCTCATATCAAAAATTGTATTTAAATCAGTGGGATAGGTCAATCTTCTTTGCTCTTTTCAATTTGAAAAAATGAATAGTTCTCAAGATCAAAAAAGCCCACTGAGAACAAAAATTTGCAGCCAACATAGATGATGATTTTCCCCGTTACGCACTTTCAATTCGAAAAACGTCTCTCCTTTTTTTTGGTGCTTGGGCGTAAAATGCCACATTTGGTCATACGCATGACGAGGACTTTGGGGGATGAATGAAGATGGATTCGAGTGAAGGCGATCCGACCACTGACAAGAAAACTAAGATCTTGGATGCTGCAACACAGGTGCTCAGGCTCCGGGGCCTCCAGGCGTTTTCGTTTGAAGCCATTGCGAACGAAGCGGGACTGTCTCGTCAATTGGTCCGATACTACTATTCCGATCTGGATAGATTGATGGTGGATTTATGCGAGCATCTGCAAAAAGTTTACCAGGATTTTTTGGTCGCAGGCGTCCTGGACGTTGCTGAGGTCGAACGCCTCGGGTTCTTTTTTGATTTCCTTTTTGGTGTCGATAAAGGCCACCCGATGCCGGCCAATCTTGAAGCGTATGACGCGTTGTTTGCTTACGCTGTGGGCTCAGAGCCGCTAAAAGAGCGTTTGTGTGAAAAATACAAGACTCTTGGTTCTGTCATCGTTCATGAGTTGGCAATTGCCCATCCGACATTGGATCACGCGGCTTGCCAGGAGCTGTCGTTTCTTATTGTCTCCATGATGCACGCGCATTGGAGTTATGTCGCAACCCTGGGCTTTTCCTCGCATCACAACAGTATTGCCCGTGGTGCAATTGACCGCTTGATCGACTCTTACATCGACAATTCGCCCGCGGTTCGCTCAGGCGAGAAACCGTGGTCCCGCGGTGATTGATTTACGACGAATTTCCAGTTCAGGACGCTAGAGAAATCCAACTTAGCTGGGAACGCCGGGTTCCAACCAGGCTGGTAAGAGTCTCTATAAGCCAACAGATAATGATCTGGCGTGTCTGTCACTTTCCGGGCCGTATTCTCGGTCTGAGAGTTTTTGTTGAATCGTAAAAAACCTTACCCGTTTGGGTGATGCGGGGCAGTCCGCGGAGCCCTACCCTGATGGTTGACAACCCGGAATGGGGAGTCACGCGAGCGGCCTGAGGTGGCATGTGTTTTCAGAGCTTTTTCTGAAACACCCTTCGCCCCTGACCCAGACGAGCAATTTTCCTGGCCGTCCGCACTGTGGGAGGCTGGTTCAATGCTAAAAAAATTTGCAACAAGACAGGATTTGCGTCTGCTGGCGGCTGCCAGTAAGAGCGTCGCTGGCGCGGTGGTTATCGGGATCGCCGCAGCCAGCATGTTTGGTTTATCTCCGGCCTATGCTGCGTGTTCGGACAACACGCCCGCCAATGGCACGACCGTAACCTGCACAGTCGATGCGCCCAATCCCGATCAGGACGGCGTCGGCGACGGCCCGACATCAATCAACATCACCGTCGATGTCGAGAACGGTTCGGTTGTCAGCAACGGTAATCTTGGCGGGCGGGAGGCGATCTCGCTCGGCGGCGGTGCAACGATTACAAGCGCAGCGGGCAGCGCGGTTCTTGGTGGAATCCGCATCCAGGGCGCGGGCAACAGCCTCGATCTCGGCGGCGATGTCGACAATATCGTTGTTACGGGTTCGGACAGTATTTTGACGTTGCAATCGACGGCGACCATGCAGGGCAGCATCGTGCCAAATGTCATCTCCCTGACCGGCGACGATAATGAACTCACGATAATCGGCGACATCGTGTCGACCGGGAACAGCGGCTTTCCGACGGGCGCGGTGAACTCCAGCGGGACATCGGTTCGGATCGAGGTTGGCGCGGACAGCGCGATCACCGTCGATGGCGACAATGTTTCGGGCATCTTGGCGCTGGGTGATGAAAGCGCGGTCGGCATTTTCGGCGAAGTGACGGTATCGGGCGACAATGTGGCTGGTGTCGCGCTCAACAACGGGATAGACGGCTTAGTATTCATTGGCGAGACGGGATCAGTCAGCGTCACCGGCGCAGGTAGCGTTGGAATTGCCGCGTTGGATGGAAGTGCATCGACACCGTTCGACAATCACCGGGTCACGGTCCTTGGCACCGTCTCTGCGGCGGACGGCCCAGCGATTGTCTTTGAAAAAGCCGGCGAAGTCCGGGTCGGAGGGACCATTTCCGGCAATGGCGTGGCGGTGGATTTTGCCAGCGGCGATTTCAACGACGCTTTCAGACTCCTGAGCGGTGCCGTTGTGGAAGGCATCGTCGACGCCGAAGACGGCTTCAACACGTTCAATTTCACCGGCTCCGTCGATGGGAGTTTCGATGTCGGCCGGCTTGACACCCAGTTTCTTGGCTTCGACCAACTCACGAAGGATGGCAGTACGAATGCAAGCTGGACTCTGTTCGGAACCAGTAGTTTTGAAGGCGATCTATCGATCGCCGGCGGCGGCATCATCCTCGATAATGCTTCTATTCCGAACGTAGATCCGACGGCGCGGTTGGGTGCAACGCTCTCAGGGCAGGGCACCATCGGCAGAATAGACATCGACACAGGCACCCTCTCCCCCGGCGGTGTCGGCTCTGAATTCGGCACGATCACCAGCGGAAACCTGAGACTTGATGAAGACTCAACCCTCATTTTCCATGTCGATGACGGCGGGCAGAGCGATTTGCTGGTCGTCAACGGCACCGTGTCGTTGCGCGGGGGGGTCCTGGATGTTGTCGAGATCGGCAGCTTCATGGGAAGCAATCCGTTTGTCTACACGGTGATCGACAATGATGGTGCCGATGCGGTGTCCGGTACGTTCGGGACGATCCTCAACGACTTCGCCTTCCTGACGCCCAGTATCGACTATGCCGGCGGCGACAGTAACGATGTCATTCTAACCTTGACGCCAAACGCCGGTGCCGGCGGCTGTGCCCCGGCGGCGGCAAACGGGGTCAACGCGTTTTGTACCGGCACGAGCAGCGATCAGGACGACCCCAACGGCTATGGAACCGGCACTGAAAATGACGTGACCGTGGAAGTCGTCGATGCAGCGATGCTTAGCGGAACGGCAAATGGTATTTTCTTGGGCACCGATGCTGACATCAGCACGATTGGTACCGCCAGTATCTCGGGCGGCAACGCGGGCATACGGCTGACCGGAGACGGCGATGTCACGACCGAAGCCGACAGTTCCATCTCCGGCGACGTATCGGGTGTTCTGCTCGACGCAGGCGGTGGGATAACGAATAGCGGGACGATAGGGTCCACTGGAAATGATGTCCTCAGTGCTGCAATCAGCGTTACCCAAGGGACGCTTGGCCTCGTTAATTCAGGGACGCTGCAGGGAACCGGCCTTGCCGGCGATGGCATCCACATCCTTGAAGGCACTCTTTCCGGCAACAACAGCGGCCTCATCGAAGGCAATCGCACGGGAATCTTTGTCGGTAACGGCACTATCACAAATTTCGTCAACGCAAGTACCGGCACTATTGACGCCGCATCCGGGACGCCTAATCCAGGCAATGCGGTCGCTGTCGGCAGCGGCAATATCGACACCTTTGTGAACAATGGCGCGATCACCGGCGCGAATAACGGTGTTATCGTCAATTCAGGGAACATTGCGGATCTGACCAACCGCGGTACGATCCGAGCCGCGGGTAACGCCGCCGACAGCGGCGCGGTGAAGGTGGACACGGGCAACATTGGCGGGTTGAGCAACACCGGCCTTATCGAGGCGACGGGTGCTCTCGGCTCAGCAGTGATCATCTCTGGTGACGGCCAGCTCAGCAACTTCACGAATTCGGGGACGGTGCGTGCAAACGGTGTCGCGGTCAGCACGCGCAACGGCAATCTAATAAATCTGAGAAATTTTAGCGTGATCGAATCAACGTCAAGTCAGGCGATCAGTGTCATGGGCGGCGGGGCGACCATCACCAATTTCGGCACGATCACTGGCGGTGCTGGCGAGGCGGTGCGCTTTGATCCAATCGGTGACTTTACCGACTTCTTCCAGTTGGAAGTTGACGGTGTCGTCACAGGCACTGTCGATGCGGGGGCCGGTACCGATATTTTCGTATTCGGCGGATCGGCAGCCAATACCGGTGCAGGAAGCTTCGATGTTTCGCTTTTCGGAACGCAATATCTCAATTTCGAGCGGTTGCAAAAGACCGGTAATTCGGTTTGGGTGCTGAACGGTACATACAGCGACCCCGCCGTACCCTTCAGTATTCAGGGCGGTGAGATCCAGTTTGATTCAGCCAGCCTTCTGCTTGACGAAATAACGCTTGTGCAGGGTTCCCGGCTCTCGGGTACGGGAACGGTGGGTCCCCTCAGACTGGCTGACGGTACACTGGCACCGGGCGGGTCAATCGGGACCCTGACCGTCAATGGCGACTTTGAGCTGATAAGCAGTTCCGGTGCGATCTTCGAAGTCGAAGTCGATGATGCTGGCAACAGTGATCTTCTGATCGTCAATGGCGCGGTGTCGCTTGGCGGTAACACGCTCGATATCATCGAAATCGGCAGTTTCGCGGGAGATGATCCGTTCAACTACCTGATTATTGACAATGACGGGTCAGACGCGGTCAACGGGGTGTTCGGAACGGTGCAGAACCAACTCGCTTTCCTGACGCCCACGGTGGCTTATGACGGTGGCGATGGCAATGACGTTATCCTAACGCTGACGCCCAACAACATCATGATGGATGGTTGTGTTCAGACAGGGCTTGACGTGCTTTGCTCCGGCACGGATCCCGACGGATTTTTGACATCCAGCGATAATATCGATCTTGCTGTAGAAGCTGGCGCAACAGTTACCAACAGCGCGGCTGATGCGGTTTCAAGAACGGTGATCAGCCTGGCTGATATGAGTTCAGCGCGCAACGACGGCACGGTCACACTGGTGGAGCCTACGGTATCGCAACTGCAGGGCATCCGGGTTTCTGAAGATGGCACGGTCGTGAACGGACCGGACGGCCTTATCGAAATGCAGGCGCGGCGGTCGGTGGAGGCAGTGCGGGTCAGTGATCGCGGAACGATAATCAATCAGGGCACCATTCGCGTAACCGCCGGATTCGACGCTGAGGCGGTGATCGGATCAGATGCCGCGGTCATCACCAATGCCGAGGGCGCCTTGATCGAGGTCATCGGGGTTCAGGACCCCGATGATCCCGACGCGTCCGTCGGCTCTCTCGACGGGATCAGCAAAAGCTCAGATGGCGGAACGATAACCAACGCCGGGACGATTCGCATCACCGGGCCCGACGACAGTTCGAATCTGCTCGGCATTACAACCGCGCAGTTTGCCGATAGTGCCAATACGATAACCAACACCGCCACCGGCGTGATCGAGGTGACCGGGGAAAGCCGTCTTACCGGGATCCGTGCGAACAAGATTGATGTCATCCGAAACGATGGCGAGATCGTCATCGATGCGATCGGATTTCAAAGCTCGGTCGATTCCCCCACGCGCTTCGCGATCGGCACGGGCATTCAGATCGCTATCGGTGGACTCGACGATATCCCCGGAGGCGTGATCAATGCGGGCCAGATTACGACCAGAGGAAACTCCACGACCGGCGTAAGCCTCTTGTCTGGCTCGACTTTCGAAAATAGTGGCACTGTCCTGACCGACGGCGCAGGTTTTTTGCAGGTGCTCACGGTAAACGGGCCGGGATTGAGCTTTCAAGGCTCGCCGGCCGTGCGCCTTAGCGGCAATTCGACGGTTACCAATTCGGGCATCCTGCGTGCGATCGGCGCAGATTCTTCGGCGATCTGGATCGGCAGCCTGTCGGCATCCGATACACCGAATGGAAGCGCCACGACAGACGGCAATGTAATAGTCAATAGCGGGCTGATCGAAGGTACGGCCAGTGGCATTACGGTTTTGGGCGATGCTGATGTCGCAACGATCACAATAAACAACAGCGCCACCGGCACGATCGATGCGACTGCCGATGGGGGCGCTGGTATATTTAACCGGGGCGCGTTGCTTGCCATTACCAATGCCGGGATGATTTCGGGCGAGCGGGCAGGCCTCCGTATCGAGGCCTTGCCTAATGGCGCCGGGGTCGATGATCTTGTCGGTCTCGTCAACTCCGGCACGATCACGGGCGCCAGCGGCATTATCGCGGAGGGCGATATCTCAGGCCTCGTCAACACCGGTGAGATCATTGGAACCGACGATGCTGCGATCATCTTGGGTGGCGAGGGCGATATCGTCAACGCCGGAACCCTCACGGGTGGCGACGGTGTTGCCGTGCAGTTCTCCACAAGCGGCATATCGACCGACAGGTTCGAGATCCAGCCAGGCAGCACGATCACCGGTACGGTCGAGGCGGACGATACTGGTATCGACACTCTGATATTTGGGGGAACAGGCACGGATAGCTTCGACGTTGGCCTTATCGGCACGCAATACAACGGGTTTGATCGTCTGAATAAGACTGGAACCTCCACCTGGACTTTGACCGGCACCAATAACGACTTCAGTAGTCTTTTCGCTGTTTTCGACGGCGAGATCGAACTGAATGGCGCAAGCCTTTCCGCTGCCTTGGTCCGTCTTTTCGATGGCTCGAGCATCAGCGGCACGGGAACTGTCGGCAATCTGGAGATACTTGGCGGCACTTTGGCGCCGGGCAATTCGATCGGGACACTGAGTGTCGGCGACCTGTTGCTGGATGCGGACTCGGTCTTTGAGGTCGAGGTCAATGACATGGGCGACAGCGACCTGGTTGTGGTCACCGGAACCGTGATGCTCGAAGGCGGCACGCTCAGCGTGCTCGACATGGCAGGCGGTGACTTCGCGGGCGCAGACCCGTTTACCTACCTGATCATCGACAATGACGGGGCGGATGCGGTTGACGGCACGTTCGGCACGGTGGTGAACCAACTGGCGTTCCTGACGCCCACCGTCACCTATAATGCCGGTGACGGCAATGATGTGCTGCTGACGTTGACACCCAACAACGTGATGATGGACGGTTGCGTCCAGACGGGATCCAACGTCCTGTGCTCCGGCATTGACACTGACGGGTTTGCGCAAACGGGTGATCTGGGCAATATCACAGTAGAACAGGGCGCGACTGTTTCGCGCACCCTGGGCGCAAGCGAATTCGGCGGGACGATTGAGGTCAACTCGCCAACGCCGGACGGGTCTGGCCCTGACCCTCGCATCACCGGTGACATCGTGAACATTGGCACCGTCTCAGGATCCGGTAATGCCGATGGCTTTGACCTGTTCGCCGTTATTGAAGGTGATGTCATCAATGGTGCCATGGGCATCGTCCGCAGCGCCGAGCAGGATGGCTTCAACCTCCGGCGTAACGTCATCGGGACCTTCCGGAACGATGGTCTGATCGAAGGCGATGTCGATGGTGTCGAGGGCAGAGATTTTGGTGGTTTCGTCAACAATGGAACGATCACTGCCACCCGATTGGACGCGGTCGATATTGACGAGATCGCCGGAGATTTCATCAATACCGGCGAACTGAACGGCAGTGATAGCGGCATTGAGTTCGATCTGACAGGCGGCAATTTCGAAAACAGCGGCACGATCACGGGCGGAGGAAGCCTAGGCGCTGTCGAAATTCGCGATAGCATCGGCGGCGACCTTATCAATTCTGGCGATATCATCGGTACCGGCGGCAGCGCGGTCGAGGTCCGTTTCGATAATTTCGCTCCGATCGAGCGCGGCCTGTTCGGCGATGTCTTCAACACCGGCTTGATCGATGGACAAGGCGGTTTCGGCTCGGGCGACGGTATCAACGTCCCTGAAATTCGCGGCAATGTGACAAATGAAGGCACGATCCGCGGCGCCGACGCCGGTATACGTACGCGCGAAGGTGGGATTGACGGGCAAGTCGTCAATTCGGGCACGATCGCTGGCGGTAGCGAAGAGGCGATCATAATCATCGGTAGCCGTGGCGATGTCGTCAATTCGGGCACGCTGGCTGGCGGCGGCGGCGTTGCGGTCCGGTTCGATCCGGTTGGCGGCTTCGGCGATAGTTTCGAGTTGCAGCCCGGCGGCACGGTCAACGGCGCGGTTGAGGCGGGCGCGGGTGGCATCGATAGTTTCGTGCTGGGCGGTGAAAGTGGATCTGACACGTTTGATGTCGGACTGATCAGCACGCAATACAATGATTTTGAGCGGATGGAAAAGATCGGCGATTCCACTTGGACGCTGACCGGTATGCGTGACGATTTCAATGTCTTCTTTGAGGTGGCGAACGGCCGGATCGTGCTCGATGACGCCAGCCTCGCGCAAACCTCAATCGGCGTTTACGACGGCGCGACGTTTGGCGGCACAGGGACTGTCGGCAATCTGGAGATACTCGGCGGCACGCTTGCGCCGGGTAACAGCATCGGCACAATAACCACGGGCAATCTATTGCTCGACTCCGTCTCGATTTTTGAGGTCGAGGTTGACGATACCGGCGCTGCTGATCTTGTAGTCGTGACGGGCTCGGTGACGCTGGAAGGCGGCACGCTCAGCGTGCTCGATATGGCGGGCGGTGACTTTGCGGGAGAGGATCCGTTCAACTATCTGATCATCGACAACGATGGGACCGATGCGGTCAACGGAACCTTCGGTACGGTGGTGAATGAATTGGCCTTCCTGACGCCCACGGTGGTGTATGACGGCGGCGACGGCAATGACGTGACCCTGATCCTTACGCCTAATACCGTCTCGGTGGAAGACGCGACGTGGCTGCAATCGCCTGGATCGAATGATTTCAACACCGGTAGCAATTGGACGCCTGCCACCGTTCCGACGGAGACGGCCTTTTTCGCCACGTCGGACACCACCGGGTTAACCTTTTCCGAAGACGTCACGACCATAGGCGGGCTTACCCTGAACGCGGGCGCCGACAATTATGATTTCACGATCGGGGCGGACCAAACACTGGAGTTCACCGGCACCGGGATTGCAATCAACGGCGGTAGTGTAACCATTACCAACAACAATGAACTGCTCTTCTCCGGTCCCAGCACAGCGGGTAGCGCGCGGCTGATTAATTCGGGTGAGGCAAGCATTACTGATTTTTCGGGCTCGGTCGGCCCCGGCGGTGACGGTAAGGTCAGTGCCGGCTCTATCGCCGGAAGTGGTCAGTTTCTGCTGGGTACCAATGAACTGACGGTCGGCGGTAGTGGTGATACCACTACGGTAAGCGGCGTCGTTTCCGGCGCTGGCGGTGCGCTGGTCAAGGCCGGCAGTGGGTCGCTGACCTTGGCGGGGGCGAATACCTATACCGGCGCCACGACGGTGATGGCCGGGGCGCTCCTCAATAACGGATCGTTGACGTCGGATGTGACGGTATCGGGTGGTGTCTATGGCGGCACTGGATCGACCTCAGGGTCGCTGACCGTTGAAGCAGGTGCAACATTGGCGCCGGGCAATTCCATCGGGACGCTGACGGTTGGTGATCTGACGCTGGATGCAGCCTCGATCTTTGAGGTCGAGGTGAATGACCAGGGAGACAGCGACCTTGTTGTCGTCACCGGCTCGGTCACCCTCGGCGGTGCGACGCTGTCGGTGCTTGATATGGCAGGCGGCGATTTTGACGGTGATGATCCCTTCACCTATCTGATCATCGACAATGACGGAACTGATGCCGTCGATGGCACCTTTGGGACCGTGACCAACCAGCTGGCCTTCCTGACGCCCTCGGTGAGCTACAGTGATGGTATGGACGGCAACGACGTGCGGCTGACCCTGACGCCCAACGGCATGGAGCCGCCCGAACCGCCCATGCCGCCGGAACCGCCGATGCCACCGGAACCGCCGCAACCTCCCATGCCGCCGCTGTTCCCCACGGTTGCCGAGACCGTCAACCAGGAGGCCGTGGCGACGGTGCTTGACGCCTTCGACCGGACCGCGGGGTCGGATTCCAATCTTGTCTATATGAATGTGCTGTTTACGACAGTGCCGCAGGCGCTGGCGGCGTTCGATACGTCGTCGGGCGAGATCTATCCCACGCTTCTGGCCAACGCATCGCACGAAGCGTTAACCCGGTCCCACCGGCTGGTCACCCGGGCCAATGAACCCGCTGAACAGGGCTGGGGCATCTGGGGCGGTGTGATGGGCCGTGACGGCACACTGGATGGCGACGGCAATGCGGCCAAGGCCGACAGCCATAATTACGGCATCGATATTGGCCTCGACTATCGCGGTGAAGGCAATGGCTGGGCACTGGGGGCAAGCGTGGGGTATGTCGACGGTCGGCTCGATGTTGATCAGCGGGCAAGCCGGGCTAACTATGATGGTTGGATAGTTGGCGCCTATGGCCGGTTTGGTACCGGTGGTGCTGGCGTTACCGTGACCGGTGCCGTCAGCTATGGCGATACCAGCGGCACCGTCACCCGTGGCATCAGCGTCAATACCCTGTCTCGCAATGCGGAATCCGATGTGAAAACGGAGGCGTGGGCGCTTGAGGGCGAACTGCGTTACGGCTTTGCCGGGTCCAATGGCTGGTCGTTCGGTCCGGTTGCCTCGATCCATTACGCCGACGCGTCACTGGGCGGCTTTTCAGAGACCGGTGCGGACAGTCTGAACCTGTCAGGCAGTCGTACGTCCAACGACCTGACCCGCTATGGTGGCGGCCTGTTTGCCAGTTGGCAGGGTGACAACGGCAGCCTTGATGCCAGCGTGCAATATGTCGACGGGCAATCCAACCTGGCAGAGGTTGACATGATGCTCGCTGGGGCGCCGAGCCTTATGTTCCCGGTACGGTCACCACGGACCAGTGGCAGCGCAGCGCTTCTCAGCCTGGCCGGCTGGTATCATTTCGGCGGCGGCTGGAGTCTCGGTGGCCAGGCCCGCGCCCTTGTCGGCAAGGACGAAAACGCCATCGCTGGAACCATCATTCTCGGACGACGGTTCTGACAGGGCGTTTTCCTCGCGGGAGGGCGCGCGTTCCCTGAATACTGGTGCGAACAAAGCGAAGACCTGGGCTGCGAGCGAAGATCGTTGGACGGCGTTACGTAACGTTTAGAATGCGGTTTTGTTACCGAGCCTGCTGTTTACGGTAGGCAAGGTGCCCCGTTGGTGCGCTGCATGGCCGCAGGGAACTAAGTTCACGGCGATGCGTTGTCCTACAAGCCTCAACACCGACTTGCCGTCGTTGGCTCGACCGAGGAGGCCGTCTTCCTGCACGCAGGTAAGGCGCTTCTTGGCCGCTGATCGTAAGTTCTTCTTGCGGAGGGTAAATTTGTGGATTCCAAGCGCGAAGACCCAGCAGTCATAGAGCTTTCCAGTGGTGTCGTTGCACGGTATTCGACCATTGGCATCTTTGTGCTGGCCGCGTTCTATACGCTGTACTTTGCAGCAGAATTTCTGATTCCGGTTGTCTCGGCCTTCGTCCTCAATATGGTTTTTGCGCCCATCCCCAGAGGGCTGCGGCGTATGGGCATCCCCTATTCGCTGTCGGCGGGCCTTGTTGTCATTTCGCTTGTCGCTATCCTGCTGGGCGCGTTTTACGGCTTGTCGACCCAGGTAACGGCGTGGATCGACCGGACGCCTGAAATCTTGCGTGAACTGCCTGACAGGATACAGGCCCTGCGCCAACCCATTGATGACGTTGTAAAGGTCGGTGAAGATATTCAGGGTGCCGCAGAAGCTGGTGCGGGGCAGAAGATGCCGCAGGAAGTCGTAATCAAAAAAGGGTCGCCCACTGCCGAGTTGATCGCCAGCGTCCGTAGTGTCGGTTTTCAGTTTATTCTTGCCCTGTTTCTGTTGTTCTTCCTGCTTGCGTCCGGCGACATGTTTACCGAGAAGGCGATTAAGGTCATGCCCCGGCTCCGCGATAAGCGACGGGCCCTGCTCATCAGCAGGCATGTGACTCAGGAAGTCTCAAATTACCTGTTCACCATTACCATCATCAATACGGCGCTGGGCGTCGTGATTGGCCTGGTGATGTCTGTATTGGGCATGCCCAATCCGCTGCTCATCGGTGTTATGGCCGCTCTCTTGAACTTTGTGCCCTATTTCGGCGCGATCATAGGCGCGCTGATTGTCGGTGCCGTTGGTCTGGTGACCTTCGATTCACTGGGTCAGGCGCTGGTTGTTCCCGTGCTTTATGTTCTGCTCAATTCGATCGAGGGTTATCTTGTCACGCCGAGTGTGTTGAGCCGCCGTCTTACGCTCAGTGCCCCCGTAATTTTCCTCGCGATCGGTTTGTGGGGTTTCCTGTGGGGTATAACAGGCGCGCTGCTTGCTGTGCCGATTCTGATCATTACCAAGGTGGTTTGTGATCAGGTCGGCGCCCTGAACAATTTTGGTGAATTTCTATCCGGTAAGCGGCCCCGCGAGCCCGACTCCGTGGAAAACTTCGGGGCGGCCTAACGCGCACGATAGGCGCGATTGATTGATAAACGCTGGGAGTACACGTGACAGAAATTGACCAAAACGAGCCTCTTGCCCCCCCTAAGGGTTTGACTGCTCAGGAGGAACGCGAAGTATCGGCGCGCCAGCCTTTAAGGGCGGCGATGCTTCACGAGATCATCCGGGAGCAAGGTCTCGATGAATTGAGCCGGCGGACATCTGCGCTGTGGTGGTCAGGGCTGGCGGCGGGTCTCTCGATGGGCATGTCCATGCTCGCTATGGGGATGATCGCCGCGCATCTGCCCGATACGGAATGGGCAGGCCTGATTTCAAAGTTTGGCTACACAGCGGGTTTCCTGATCGTCATTCTGGCACGTCAGCAATTGTTTACAGAGAATACCATCACGGTGTTGCTGCCCGTTGTCGCGGATCGGCACTGGCGGTATCTGCCCGACATGTTTCGGCTTTGGGGCGTCGTTCTTCTTGCCAATGTGGTTGGCGCGGCTCTGTTTGCCTGGGCGTTGGTTGAGACGGCCGCTTTTGAGCCTCAATTTCGCGAGGCGACTTTTGAGGTTGCGCATCACTTGATGGCGAACGACGCCTCGGCCATGTTTCTCAAGGGAATTGTGGCGGGCTGGCTGATTGCCGGGATGGTCTGGCTGCTGCCATCGGCGGGCGCGGCGAAAATCTGGGTCATTCTTTTTGTGACCTACCTGATCGCTCTGGGTAATTTTACCCATATTGTGGCTGGAAGTGCAGAAGCCTTCGCGTTGTTGTTTGATGGCCAGGAAACCGGGGCGAGGGTCCTGTTCACCTTCTTTTTCCCCACGTTGGCCGGAAACGTTCTGGGCGGAAGCGCGCTGTTCACGCTGATCAGCTATGCCCAGGTGCGTTCGGAGATAGACGAAGAGCGCTCATAGGGTCCGTCATTTGCAACGCATCAACGGAACCATCTTATGTTCATGTCGTTATTCAGGTGATCTCACAGACTTTCCGTTCGATCTAACCGCAACGACATCAAGAGGTACCTTATGGACATTATCCGCATCATTCTTTCCGTTCTTATCCCGCCGCTTGGCGTCTTTCTGCAGGTCGGAATCGGCCTCCACTTCTGGCTCAACATCGTTTTGACGCTGCTGGGCTATATCCCGGGGTTGATCCACGCGATCTGGATTATTGCCACCCGCTAAACATGGCCATGAACGAGCCTGACAGCTCTTTCTTTGATACGCTGTAGCAGGCTACGGCGGCGCCAGTGGGCTGACAGAATGCGCTCGCTGGCGCCGAGGTCCTCTTCAAAGTGTCCATCAAGTTCTGCCACGAGCGCATGGTCGCAGACGACCAAAGCGAGTTCGTCGTCCTGCCGCATTGAGCGCTGGTTGAAGTTGGCTGTACCGACGCAGCAAAGGTCGTCGTCGATCAACATGATTTTGCAATGCAGCATGGTGCGTTCGTACGACCAGAGTTTGATGCCAGCATCCAATAGTGGTGAAAATGCCGCCTCACTGGCCAGCCGGGAGACGCGCTGATCTGAATAGGTTCCAGGCAGCATGATCTCGATCTCGACACCGCGCCTGGCCGTGTCGCAGAGTAACTGTACAGTGTCGTCATCCGGAACGAAGTAGGCGGTCGCGATGCGAACACGCTTTCTCGCGACGTTGATCGCTGTGTCGATCATCGTTGCGATATCGCTCCAGCCAAAGGACGCAGTGGATCGAACCGTCTGCACCATGGCGGATCCGCTGGTGTCATGATCTACAATTGCGGGAGAACTAAGCGTCACCGGCCGTGCGGTTTCCGCCCAGTTGCCAATGAAGGCGGACCTCAGGCCGTCGACGGCCGGTCCAGTGATGCGAAAGTGCGTATCGCGCCAATCCGTCGGGCTCTGCGCATTCCCCTCCCACTCTTTAGCGACACCGACGCCGCCGGTGAAGCCTGTGCGTCCGTCAATAACTAGTACTTTGCGGTGTGTCCGATGGTGTGCGCTGGAAAGCCGGCCAAAGCGGAGAGGACGGAACCAGTGAACCTGAACACCGCTGATTTCCATCATTTGGACCAGAGAACGGGGCATCGCATAGGCTCCGTAAGCGTCGAGTATCACGCGCGTATCTACACCTCGCTTCGCCTTGTTTGCCAAGGTGGTCGCAAGACGTTCGGCGATTTCGCCCTTCCAATATATAAACGTCAAAAATTCAATCGAGACTTGGGCATCTTCGATGGCGCTCAGCATAGCTGGAAAAATCTCGTCGCCATTCTTGAGAACCGATATTTGATTCCCGTGGGTGAAGGGCGCGCCCAGTGCGGCTTCGAACTGTCGAGTGCGATCATCCATTGGGCTGTCTTATAACGAATACCCAGGGCAAGCGGTATTGCCGAAACAAGAAGGACCGCAGCGCGAAGCTGCGGTCCGTCGTGTCCGTGTCTGCGCAATGTTCAACAGCGCTTACGCTAGTTGGCGGCGTCCTCGATGCCATCGCTGATGTCTTCAGCAGCGTTGTCCAGATCTTCTCCGGCTTCCTCGAGTGGGCCGTCACTATCGCAGGCCGCGAGGGTCATCGAGCCAGCCGACACCATAAAAGCCAGCGCCAGAGTTTTCGTTATTGAGTTCTTAACCATTGTTTAGGGTCCTGTGTCGTAAGCGAACGAGAACTTATCTAGGTTCGAGGTTTCCGGAAGCCAAATATCAGCGACACGACCAGCAGCACTAGAAAGACGAAGAACAGTATTTCGGCGATCCCGGCCATCGTGCCGGCCAGTCCGCCGAAGCCCAGCGCCCCTGCGACGATTGCCAGGACGAACAAGACTATTGCCCAGTACAACATGATTACATCCTCTCCATAAGTAGGTCACAACGGGTCAACGCATGGGAACCCGGTTGAGTTCCAATGGACTCTGCTGGATTTTGGTCAGGCAGCCGTCTGAAGATCGACGGCGCGAAGGCGGTCGGCTGCATTCTGCCAGTTTACAAGCTTGTTCAGGAACGCATCAATGTAGTCGCCTCGAGCGTTCTGCTGATCCAGATAATAGGCATGTTCCCAGACATCCATGGTCAGCAGAATGTGATCGAGGTTGTCGGTCGGGATCTCAGCGTCGGTTGTGGATTGGATCTCCAACTTGGTGCCGTTGTAGACAAGCCAGACCCACCCACTGCCGAATTCGGCCGTCCCGGCACTTTTGAACGCATCCTTGAATGCGCTGAAGGTGCCAAAAGCCTCCTTGATCAGATCGGCAAGATCGTCACCGGGTTCTCCGCCGCCCCCTGGCGTCATCGAGTGCCAATAGAGCGTGTGATTCCAGACCTGGGCGGCATTGTTGAACAGAGCCTTTTGGGTCTCGTCCTGCCTGGTTTCAAGAATGACCTTCTCTAGGCTGGCGTCGGCGAATGCAGTCCCTTCGGTCGCCTTGTTGAGCTTATCGACATATCCGCTGTGGTGTTTGCCATAGTGAAAGTCGATCGTGCGGCTGGAAATATGAGGTTCCAGCGCGTCGCGCGGATAGGGAAGGTCAGGTAGATTAAAGGGCATCAGGGAACTCCAATAGTGGACATCAGGGCTGAGACATCTGCGTTTTGCAGACGCTCAGAGTGAGTTGATCCACTCGTCGACCTGCTTGGACGCCTCATTCTTGGCGATGCCATAGCGCTCTTGAATCTTGCCTTCGAGCTTGTCACGGTTCCCTTCCGCAACATCAAGGTCGTCGTCTGTCAGCTTGCCCCAGCGCTTCTTTGCATCGCCGGTCAGCTGCTTCCACTTACCTTCGATTTGGTCCCAATTCATGATTTTCTCCTTTCCGTTAAGGGGTTACATCTATTCAACGCTCTTGATCCTATAAGGTTCCATGCGTTTTGGGGGCGGCGCTTTACCAGAGCTATCGGAACAACCATTAGCCCTGTTGCCCAACGCCAAATAGCCCATGGCCGTCCTACCGGATCAGCAGGACGGCCACAGGCCATTGGCAAAAGTCAGGGGTTGTCAGCCGAGCAGTTTTCGCCTCAGTTTCGGGCTTGCGCCCAGGGCGACACCCGCAGCCAGTGCGATCAACGCAACACTTTTTGGGTTTTCTCTTACCTGCGCACCCAAAGCCTCGCCGGTCTCGGCGGCCATGGCCTCAAGTGTTGATGGTGAGGGGGGGTGCCTGCCATCCCGTGCGGCGTATACGCGGCTGCGGGGCACCGGCGAGACCTTCATGCGCCACGCGACAAGCCACAGGAGGCCCGCGATGCCAAACAGAAGCGATGCGGCAGCGATTCCGGCCCAGGCGTCAGGAACGACTTCACGGAGCGCGACAATCAGGGTCCAGCAAAGCGCGAACAGACCGCCGACGATCAGCAATGACGCCACGAGGATCATGCACAGCCGTAATGATAGGCGACGCAGTGGGAGACGCAGGCCTTCCATGGCGTTGTTAGCGACTGCGGCCGTTATGTCGTTTAACGAACTCATGATCGACGACGCGGTGCGGATACTAACGGCGTACCAGGCAGCCGATCAGCAGTCCAACCCCGAACGAGGCGGCGATACTTGCTATGGGGCGCTCTTCAACTTGTTTCGCCAGCGTCTCGACACCTTCGCGGCCCTTGTCCCTGACCACGCCTACGGTCTCCTTGCTCTTGTCAGCCGCATTGGCGGAAACCGATTTGACGAGGGCCTCAAGATCCTTGCGCAGCGCGCTCAGGTCCTGTTTGACTGCATTGATGTCGTCGGTGGGGGCAGCTTGACCGGCCATGATTGATCTCCTGTTCTTCTGTTCGAGTTGGGGTTCAGACTGGATAACGCCCGGACCTCATGAAGGTTCCCGAACCAAGGCAAAAAAATCACGGATGTCGGTAAGATCAGCGGCTCGCAAAAATCATGTGTTTTCGCCGGTAAGTTTCCGGTGAATGAAGCCGACCACGGTAAGAATGATGACAGCAATGAATGTGGCGACTGCCGCATGCCAGTAAAAGCCGAACCCGCAGGCAATGCCAATCCCGCCGACGCACCAGATACCTGCGCCGGTACCTGTGCCGCGTACGTCACCACCGGATTGAATGATCGCCCCGGCCCCCAGAAAACCTATGCCGCCGACAACCCCTTGAATGACACGGCTTGGGTCAACTTTTGCGACACCAATCATACCGTCATAGACGACCGCAAGCTCCATGGTCACCGTTGCAAACACCGCGGCACCAAGACTGACCAGCATGAATCCACGCGCGCCGATAGGCTTGTTTTTGAGTTCCCTGTCCAGCCCGGCGATGAAGCCGAGGGCCGCTGCAACGATGTACCTTAGGACGATTTCCCACTGCGTCGTGTAATTCGTACCAAAAAAGTCTTCCACGAGATTGCTCCGGTTTCTGATCCATACACAACGTACCGAATGCCAGGCGGGTTCCAAAACTGAACTTTCTCAGAGACTTTCGATGAAACTAAATCGTGCATAAGGCGTTGAAGAGGTGACGCGAATACGGGACCAGAGGAGTGTTGCCTAAAAGAAAGATGAGACATCAGGTCAGATTTTGGATTGTAATCGCGCTATTGTTTGTTGCCGGTGTTCTCGCAGGCAACGTGCTGCGCGGCGTTTACGAGGATCTGGAAGCAAAAGAATTGATGCGTAATCAGCTCCTGACTGAGGTTACGCAGCTTCATCGCCTTTATGGCATCGACCGATCTATTTCTTTTCAATATGGCCCAGATGACTGGGACGTCCTGCAGGATCGGGTAAGCCGTTTACTTGAATCACGCATTCCTGCAATTCCCCGCGAGTCCGGTCCAATTACATTTGCCGGCGCCCGGCTGGTCCCCAACGACGACAGGGTGAAGGCCGTTGTGACATTACGACGGGGAGATGATCAATACGCCTCGCTTATCATGCTGCGGAGCCCGGAACCCGTTTTTGAGGCCGTTCTCTCGCAGACATCCGAGGAGATACCTTTGGAAGCGTGGAGCGTTGGACCTACCACCTATGTCTTGGCCGGTGAATTAACGCGGCCCCAGGTCAAGATGCTGATCGGACTGACGCGGAGATGAGACTTATGATACCAAGGGCTGGAAATCGCGCGGGTGAACAATGGGCAGGGTATCGATTGCCCGCTAAGCCGGTTGCGCTTCTGGACGATTGCCCTTTCCCCAAGGCTTTGTGGCGTTTAACTTTGCTAGAAGATGACGGAGGGAAGGAGGGGTACACCGCGAACACCTCATGTATGATCTCATTGAAGCAGAGCTGCCGCGGTTGCGTCGATATGCGCGGTTGCTTGTCGAAGACGCTGGACGCGCTGACGATATGGTGTTGCAGTGTCTTCACGCTGCCGTCGAGCGTATCGATTTTTTTGAACCCGGAACCAATTTGAGGGCGTGGATGTTTAAGCTTCTACGCGATCAAATCGTGCTGCTTGGCCAGATGGAAGAAGGCCGTCAGCTGGCGCAGCCAAATCAAGATCCGGCGCTTAACGGCCTAGATGCGGTGTCTGGATTCTATAGATTGGCGCGTGATTATCAGGAGGTTCTGCTGCTCGTTGCGCTTGAAGGACTCCGCTATGAAGAGACGGCAGATGTTTTGAACGTTCCCTTGGAAACTGTACGGTCTCGACTTTCCCAGGCACGCGCCAGCCTCAGAGACGGTGACCAACGCCTGTCAGAAGACAGCACTGGCTATTGAGATGACTAAAGAAGTGCTTTCAGACGAAGAACTGTGGGAATATATCGACGGCGGGCTGGGCAAGCACCGCCGGGCTCAGATTGCCGACATTCTGGCATCTAATCCGGAACAGGCCTTGCGCGAAGCAGCAATGCGCCGGGAAAACGAACTCTTGTCGGGTATTGGCGACGACGTCCTCGGTGAACCGGTTCCTGACCGGCTGCGCGCTGTGCTGCAATCGGCGGCTGCGACGGAACAGCCACCGCAAAGCTCTGCACCCGAAGAATCAGCGGCAAGTGAACCGGCGCCTAAGGCATCGTCTGCAGCGCCTCGATCTCCCTGGTTTATGCAGGGCCTTGCTTATGCTGCGACCATTGGTATTGGCGTTGTGCTGGGCTGGAACATCCGGGGCAATGACGAGATGACGGTCTCCGAGTTGGACCGGGCGCTTCAGCAGATCAGATATGTGAATGACTTCTATTCAGCAGAGCGGGACTTCCCGTTCGATTTTACACCGGATCGATCGGATGATCTGGGTGCCTGGATCGAGCGAGTGTTCGGCCGCCCGGTCCCTCCGCCCGACTTGACCGAAGTCGGTTACGGCTTTCGCGGAGCGCGTATCCTGCCTGGCCAGGGTGGCCGCTTTGGCTATTACGAGTATGAAAGCGAAACGGGCGCCCGCATGTCCCTTGCGTTCTGGTCAACGGCGGAGGCGCCAAAGGGCATCTCCGTATTTGGCAACCCGACAGACGATCCAGCCGGACGGTCGACCCGCTATTGGGTTAGGCCTGGCTTGGGCTTTGCGCTCGCCTCTGATCCTGACGAATCGCGGACGGACGAAATCGCTGAACAAGTCGACAGGTTCTTTGAAGCGGCTCTCGGCCTGTAACAGTGGTCCCCTGAAAAGGTTGGAACCAAATCTCCTGGGCTTCATTGAATAGGTAGTGCCATCAGGCACTTACCTTGATGTAATCCCCAACCCCTACGAGGAGATTTATGACCAATAGCCAAGCTCTTGCAATCAAACCCAAGACCCAGAGCGTGCCGACTGGCATCAGCGATCAGAACAGAAAAGCCATGGCCGAAAAACTCGGCGTGGTGTTGAGCAACACCTACATGCTTTACGTCAAGACACAGGGTGTTCACTGGAACATTGTTGGGCCGTCTTTCTATGGCGTCCACAAGCTGACCGAAGAACAGTATGAAGACCTGGCCGCGACAATCGATAGTCTGGCCGAACGGATTAGGGCGCTGGGCCATATCGCGCCGGCCAGCGTGTCGGTTTTTTCCGAGTTATCGTTGGTTGCCGATCAGCGTGAGGCTGAAGACGGTCAGGCGATGATTGATCAACTGGTTGCCGACAACGAGGCGGTCGCGGCGCTGCTGCGCGAATTTGTCGCCTTTGCCGAGGAGATCGAGGACGTCTACACGGCAGATTTGCTGACGTCCCGAATTGGCGTCCATGAGGAAGCCGCCTGGATGCTGCGCTCTCTGGCCGCATAGGCTGGATTGAAATCTCAATGAAAAGGCCGGGGCATCGCCCCGGCCTTTTTTGAGTCTGGCTGATGTGAAAAAAGAGACTACGCGATGTGTGCGATTGACGCTGCATAGTCGCGCGCCCGGGGGTCTTCGATAATCGATGTCCAGACAAACTCCGCCTGTTCGCGGGGTAGTGTCCCGTCAAGCAGTGCGTCGATATCGTCGGGCGTCACAACGTCGATGGTTAACGCGGTTGCTTCCAGGTCTGACCCGTCACCGCTGAATAGAGCGCGTCCCATGGCCTAGTTCCCCCTGCTTGAAACGAGCTTGAGGTGCGGGGCGCTTTCGGTTTCTGTTGCCGCCGGTGTCTCATAGAGCTCTTTCAACTTCGTCCGGGCCCTGGACAGGCGCGACCGGACGGTCCCGATCGGCACACCCAGGATGCTCGCAGCCTCGTCATACTTCATGCCCTGGACGGCGACCAGCATCAGAACTTCCTGATCTGCCTCGGAAAGCTTTTCGAAACGCTGCTGCATTTCCCAAAACTCAATTGAGATTTCCTGGCTCGCGGCCACGCTGGTATCTGCCTCTGCATCCTCGATCAAAGTGTCTTCGGGACGCCGCGACATTTTGCGGTAGTGGCTGATCTGCAGATTCCGCAAGATCGTGAACAGCCAGGCCCTAAGGTTTGTACCACGCTGATATTGATCGAATTTCTTGATTGCCCGCTCCAGGCAATCCTGAACGAGATCGTCTGCGAGATCCGGGTTCCCAACACGGGCGCGGGCAAACCGGCGCAATCCGGGAATCTCGTTCTCAAGCGCGGCGATATCGCCTTCGGTCAGCATAAATATCTCCTCTTTGGTTGCGGTGAGATGTTGTCGCTACGGTGTAAAAACTAGAGGTGAGGCCTAACAAATCAAGTAATATTTCATTGTAATATTGCGTGTATTTGTAAATTAATGGAAGTTATACAACATACGTATTGTGACAATATGTAGTTTGTTGAGGGTATTTGTCACTATTAGCGGTTTGGGTAAGGGGCTCAGGCGATGTTTTTGGAGCGGTTGGTGTCAGTGACGTGGTTTGTGCCGGTTGCGCAAATTGAGTAAGTGATGTAGGAAGTCCCGGAAATTCAGTTTACAGCTACAGGGTGCGTGGATTTTCAGGCGTACCCGTCCGGCCCGGTAAAGGTGACCCATGGCGAAAGATACATATCGGACAGAACGCCTCCAGCTCATGCTCGACGAAAAAGAACTGGAAGCGATTGAAGAGTGGCGTTTTGAGAACCGCATTCCGACACGTGCGGCGGCAATTCGGGAATTGCTACGCCGCGGCCTGCTTCATGAAAAGGCGGAAATCCCTGAAGACGCGACCAAGTCCACCGATTTTACGGTGCTGCCGGACGCAGATGCGGTCTCGCCGGACTGATCAGGCAGCCTGATCCTGCGCTTTTTCCATTGAATTGCGCTCTTCCTGCGGCCTGTTGGTGACGATGTGAATATCGCGCTGCGGGAACGGGATGGAGATGCCGGCCTCATCCAGGCCGTCTTTCATGGCGTGGCGCATGTCAAACAACGTGCCCCAATAGTTTTCGGTTTCCACCCATCCCCGGGCCGATAGGACGACAGCGCTATCCGCCAGACTGTTGACGATAACCTGTGGTTCCGGGTCCTGAAGAACCCGTTCGTCTTTACCTAATATGTCGTGCAGCACCTTGGCGGCGTCGGCAATCGAGTCGCCATAGGAAATACCGATATCGACATCCACCCGCCGCTTTCCCCGCCTGGTGTAGTTGGTGATTGTGTGGTCCCAGATCTCCGAGTTGGGGATCGACCGGTAGACCCCGTCAAAAGTGTGCAGAATGGTCGTAAAGACACCAATCTCGTCGACGATCCCTTCGTGGTCCTGGACTTCCACATGATCGCCGATACGCAGGGGGCGCAGGAACAACAGCATCATGCCGGCGGCGATGTTGGACAGGGTTCCCTGAAGTGCAAGGCCGATCGCAATGCCCGCGGCACCCAGTGCGGCGACAATACTGGCGGTTTGGACGCCGAATTGTGCCAGTACCGCGACCAGCACGACGATCAGGACCAGATATCGCGCAACATTGGCGACGAAAGGCCCGACGGTATCGTCGATGCGCTCTGACTTCACCAGGCGTTTGCGCAGGCGTTTGCGTACGAAGCCGGCCACCATCCAGCCGATCGCCAGCAGGACAATGGCGCCCAGAACATCAAGTCCGTATCGAATCCCCAGGGAAACAAGTTCGTCAACGGCTTTGATCACCTGTTGGTCTAGGTCTGTACCGGGGATGAGATTGTCCGACATAGGGGTATCGTGCTTTTGTTGATGGTATCCGAGTCAATGTCGCGCGCGGGACGCGGGAGCAGTCGAGTGCCGGTGAGTTTTCGTTGTGCCGCAAACAAAGATGACGGCGGCTGTACTTTCCTAACGCGCTGACTCATGAAGAGTTCCTGCTTTGAAGCCCTACTTTCGTAACCGGCAAAACGGGGCTGTCTCTTGCTGAAGTCTCTCTTTTTTGTAGGTGAGGCCCGCGAACAATCTTAGTGTTCACATCAAACAAGATGCCGACAGTCCAAAATGGGGAGTGCGACTGATGACCACCACGAATGCCGGTGAGGCTTCAACCGGGGTTGATTTTGATGCGATCGTCATCGGGGCCGGTTTTGCGGGGCTGGCCGCGATCCACTATCTGCGCGAGGCGGGGCTTTCCGTCCGCGTCTTCGACCGCGCATCGGATATCGGCGGCACCTGGACGTGGAACCGTTATCCCGGCGCGGCGACGGACAGTGAGAGCTACTACTACTGCCTCACCTTCTCCAAGGAGCTGCTTCAGAAGTTCAAGTGGACGAAGCGCTATCCGGATTGGCAAGAGACGCTCAGCTATTTTCACTTCGTCGCCGATGAATGTGACATGCGGCGTGATATCCAGCTCAACACGGAGATCGTTGAGGCCGAGTATGACAACGATCTCCATGGCTGGCGGATAACGACAGACACAGGCGAAACCTATACCTGCAAATACTTCATCAGCGGCATGGGGATGATTTCTCAGCCGGTGATCCCGAACATCAAGGGCATGGACCGGTTCGGGGGGCCGTTGTTCCACTCCTCGCGCTGGCCCCAGGAAGGGCTTGATTACGCCGGCAAGCGGGTCGGCATTATCGGTGCCGGCGCGACTACCGTGCAGATGGTTCCCGTCCTGGCCCAGACCGCCGAGAGCGTGACGGTTTTTCAGCGCACGCCCAACTATATCCTGCCGGCCATGCAACGGGAGATGACGCCGGAGTGGGAGCAGGAAATCAAAGCCGACTACGATGCGATTGTTGCCAAGTGCCGCAACCACGTGTTTGGCATGGCGTTTGACAGCCCCGTGGGGCGCAACGCCGTCGACACGCCGCCCGAGGAGGTTCAGCGCATCTTTGAGGAACATTGGAACGGCAGTTTCCGCTGGGTGTTCGAGACCTTCGATGATTTGTTAGTGAGTCCCGAGGCCAACCGGATGGCATCGGAATTCATCATCGCCAAGATGAAAGAGCGGATCGACGATCCGGAAATCGCCGATCTGCTGGCGCCTAGCGCCGATGATTACCCGCTGTTCGCCAAGCGCCCGCCGCTCGATCACGGCTATCTGGAAGCCTTCAACAGGGATAACGTCCACCTGGTGGATATCAAAAACAAGGAACCCCGTGTTGAGATCACCGAGACGGGCGTGACGACAACCCGGAACCACTACGAGTTTGACATCATCGTCTTGGCCACCGGGTTCGAGGCCTATACCGGCGCGCTGGAAGCCTTCCCGATCCGCGGCAGCAGCGGGCAGACCCTGCGCGAGAAGTGGCAGAAATCATCCGATTGCATCATGGGCGTCTGCGCGGCGGACTTCCCCAACCTGTTTATCGTGACGGGGCCGCAGGCGCCCTTCGCCAATCTGCCGACCTCTATCGAGCAGAACATCATCTGGATTACCCGCTGTATCGAGAAGATGGAAAAGGAAGGCTACGACGTTTTCAAACCTCGGGAGGATGCGGAGAAGGAGTGGACCGCGCATACGGCGGACATTCACCAGCAGACCCTGATGGCGGAGGGCGACAAGGTGAATTCCTGGATGATGGGCGCAAACCGCGAGGACAAGGGCGCGCGCGTGCTGATCTATTTCGGCGGCGCGAATGTCTATTACGACCGGCTGGATCAATCGGCGGCCGAGGGCTTCCCCGAACTCGAATTCGAGAAACTGGCCAGGTAAGGACCTGATCTGCGCGTCCAGCTCGCATGCTGAGCCCCCTGAGAGTGGAGTGATAAATGGAGTTGGGACTTCAGGGCCGGCACGCCCTCGTGACCGGTGCATCCAAGGGGATCGGGCGCGCAACGGCTCTGGCGCTGGCATCGGAAGGGTGCGATCTCACCCTGGTGTCGAGAACGCAGGCAGATCTGGATACCGTCGCCAGCGAGATAAGGGCTTCCTGCAACGTTCAAACCCATGTCGTTGCGCTCGATCTTGCTGAGCGGGGCGCTATCGACCGGTTGTTTGCCGGCATTCAGGATCTCGACATTCTGGTCAACAATGCGGGCGCGATCCCGCGCGGGACTCTGGAGGACATCGAAGAGGACCAGTGGCGGGAGGTTTGGGAGCTGAAGGTCTTCGGCTACATAAATTCCTGCCGCAAGGCCTATGCGCTGATGCGCGCTCGGGGGAGCGGCGTGATCATCAATATCATCGGGGCTGGCGGCGACCGGGTGATGGCCGATTATGCGGCCGGTGCGGGCGGCAATGCATCGCTCATGGCGCTTACGCGGGCTCTGGGCGGTGGCTCTCTTCGCGATGGCATACGTGTCGTCGGCATCAATCCCGGCGCGATCGAAACCGAACGGCTCGTAACCCTGATGCAGTCCGCGGCGGAGCGGAAGTTTGGTGACGCCAGCCGATGGCGCGAGTTGATGAACCCTGACTTCCCGCCCGGCCAGCCGGAACATATTGCCGACATGGTCGCGTTTCTGGCGTCTGACCGGTCAGGCAACACGACCGGCACGATCATTACGATCGACGGCGGCGGCGTGAACCGTTGAGCGAGCTCCGTCGCCTGCAGACGAATGCGCAATTCGGTACCGTTAGCAGCAGGAAAATCACGGCCTTCGACCGCGCCGCTACTGCTGCAACTTGGCGCCGGCAATTGAAAAAGCCGGCTTTTTCTAGGGCACCATATCCGCATTGGTGAGGCCCACGGCCTCTGCCATGGTGGGGCCGATTTCGTCATGGATGACCAGGTCGGCGATGGGATCGAGTTCGGTCTCCTCACGGTTGAGGATCACCAGCCCCGCGCCATTCTCCCGCGCCATCACCGGAAAGCCCGCGGCAGGGTACACCACCAGCGATGATCCGATGGCGATGAATAGATCACAGTCCAGGGTCGCGTCGCGGGCGCGCATCATTTCATCCTCGGGCATGGATTGGCCGAAAGAGATGGTCGCGGTTTTCACGACGCCGCCGCAGGCGCAGCTGGGATAGGTTTCATCGGCCAGCCAGGCCTGCCGCAGCGGCTCGATTTCGTAGCGGGTACGGCAGCTCAGGCATAGCGCATAGGAACTATTGCCGTGCAGTTCGATTACCCGGTCGGTGGGCACGCCGGAATCCTGGTGCAGGTTGTCGATGTTCTGGGTGATCACATGGCTTGCCTTGCCGGCGCGGACCAGCTTGGCGATCGCCATATGGCCCTTGTTGGGCTTGGCGGCCTCGAAGGTGCCGTCGGACTCAAATTTGCGCCGCCACGCCTCCCGCTGCAGGGCGGGGTCGCGCATGAAGTCGTCGAAATAGATCGGCTTGTTCTTGGTCCAATAGCCGCCCGGGCTGCGGAAATCGGGAATGCCGGATTCCGTGCTGACCCCCGCGCCGGTAAAGATGACGACACGCCGCGCTTCGTTGAGCATTTCTCTAAGCGCAGCTTGGTCATCCATACCTGTTTCCTCTCTTTTGGCCCGCGCAGTCCAGCAAATGTGCGCAAAGTTGATTCAGTACGTTGGGAGCGGTCGTGACGCAAACATTTTGCTGATCAAAAGTTCGGCGATCAGCAGGTTGAGCGCCCAGGCGAGAACCATCATGGCGTCGCGCATTGGCCCCATGGCTTCGGCCCCGAATGCAATCATCCAGCCGATGCCCAGAACAGCCTGCGTGGACGCGCCCTGGCCAATGGCATAGGCGCGCAGCATGGCCGCGGCATGGCTTATGATGTTGCCCGACCTGACCCCGATGACCGCCCAGACGATCAGCCCAATCATGGCGAGGCTCAGGCCGATCCGCACCCAATAGAGCAGGGCGCCCTGAAGCTCGTGCGGGAACACGAAGACATGCGTCATCCAAAGCCCCGTGGCCGCGCTGACGCAGCCCGACGCTGCGGCCGTACGCCCCAGCGTCCGATGAAGTACCGGGTAATGGCGTCTCAGGCTCGGCAGGAACTGCACCGCACCGACAATACAGAACAGAAAGCTGCTCAGAATGTGCAGCACGATCGGCAGGGGAGCGGTAAGCGCGCGCGGGTTCTCAGGGATGATTGCCGGGCCGCCGCCCAGTTCGATGACGCGCAGGAAGCCGCCGAAGGTCGGCACGAAGGAATAAACCAGAATAAAGGCGAGCAGTGCCCATTCGTGCGTGCTGATTGTTTTCATGGGGGACCTTCAGGTGCAAGATATTGTCCTAAGAGGGGCGGTATAGCCATGCGTGAGTACATAGTGGATTGTCCAAATCTGTATTTCTGCTATACGCCCATGGATGAACTGGCAGGCGATCTCCTTTGACTGGAACCAGGTGCGGGCATTCCTTGCGACCGTCGAGGAGGGGTCGTTCAGTGGCGCGGCGCGGGCGTTGAAGACGACCCAGCCGACCATCGGCCGCCAGATTTCGGCGCTGGAAGATGCGCTGGGCGTCACACTTCTTGAGCGGAGCGTGCGTGGCCCGACGCTCACGCAGGCAGGCAGCGAACTGTTGGATCATGTCCAGGCCATGGGCGAGGCGGCGACGCTGATCTCAATGGTGGCCGACGGGCAGTCGCAGGACATATCCGGCGAAGTGACGATCACGGCGACCGACCTGATGTCTGCCGCGGTACTGCCTGAAATCATTGCGCCGCTGCGAGAGATCGCGCCCGGCCTGCGGCTGCAGATCAATGCGGTGAACAATATCCAGGATCTGATGCGGCGGGAGGCCGACATCTCGATCCGGCATGTGCGGCCCCAGCAGCCGGACCTGATCGCCCGCCACGTCGGCGATTTTCGCGCCAACCTCTATGCCG
Organism: Alphaproteobacteria bacterium; assembly: GCA_046290575.1. Taxonomy (GTDB): domain Bacteria; phylum Pseudomonadota; class Alphaproteobacteria; order SMXS01; family SMXS01; genus JANQQJ01. The sequence goes on from JBKAGX010000003.1 coordinate 53,007, forward strand.
CGACAGCCTATCTCGACCGGGCCGGCAGGCCGCGCACACCGCGTGAGGTGGCCGATCACGTCTTCCTCGGCAACGCGGACCCGGTCCTGCTGGTGGCGCCCCTGCATGACCGGGGCATTCCCGTCCGGCCCGAGAACTTCGTAGTCTCAAGCGATAACGGCGTGGTGGTGTGGGAGCTGGTGAAAGCCGGCTACGGCATCGCCATGCAGCCAGAGGTGCTGGGCGAGGCGGAACCGGGCATCGAAAAAGTGCTACCCGATTTCCATTCGCTCGAATTCCCGATCTGGCTGGTCACCCACCGCGAACTCAGAACCAACCGCCGCATCAGACTGGTGTTTGACACGCTAGCGCGGGGATTAGCGGAGAAGGCAGGGAAGGGGCCGTAGGCGTTAGTCTCTTCGATTGAGCTCTAAAGCCGCTCAAAAACGGCCGCCAGCCCCTGGCCGCCGCCGATGCACATGGTTTCCAGGCCATAGCGCGCATCGCGCCGTTCCAGTTCCATCAGCATGGTGGTCAGGATCCGCACGCCGGTGGCGCCCACAGGGTGGCCCATGGAGATGCCCGACCCGTTGACGTTGATCCGCTCTTCATGGTCCTGATGTGTCAGGCCCAGCGCCTTGGTGCAGGCCAGCACCTGTGCGGCAAAGGCTTCGTTGAGCTCGATGAGGTCCATGTCGGCCAGCGACAGTTCGGCGCGCTCCAGCGCCTTTTGGGAGGAAGCGACCGGGCCGATGCCCATCACCTCCGGGCCGACCCCGGCCAAAGACCAGGAGACCAGCTTGGCCATGGGCTTCAGGCCCTCGCGCTCGGCAATCTCCCGGGTGGTGACGAGGCAGGCGGATGCGCCGTCATTCTGGCCAGAGGCATTGCCGGCTGTGACCGTCGCATCCGGGTCTTGTTTCAGACGGATGGGCCGCAGCTTGGCCAGCGCCTCCACCGTGGTGCCGGGGCGGACGTGCTCGTCCTTGTCGACGACGATGTCGCCCTTGCGGGTCTTGATGGTGAAGGGCACGATTTCCTGGGCGAAGCGGCCATCGTCTGCCGCAGCGGCGGCGCGGGCCTGTGAGCGGGCGGCCAGTTCATCCTGTTCTTCGCGGGTTACGTTGTAATCGCGGCGCAAATTTTCGGCGGTTTCGATCATGCCGCCGGCAACCGGATAGTGCTCGCCGCCTGCGGTAATGCGTCCGCGGGTCAGGCTGTCTTCCAGCATGATACCCGGCGTCTTGACGCCCCAACGGCTGTCGACGTTATAGAACGCGGCGCGGCTCATGGTTTCCGCGCCACCGGCGATCACCATGTCGCTGCCGCCGCTGCCGACCTGCATCGCCGCATAGATGACGGCCTGAAGGCCGGAGCCGCAGCGGCGGTCGATTTGCAGGCCGCCGGCTGAAATGGGCAGGCCCGCATCAAGTGCGGCCACACGGCCCAGGGCAGGGGCTTCCATGGTCGGGTAGCAATTGGCGAAAATCACATCTTCCACCAGACCGGTGTTCAGCTTGGTGCGCTCGACGATGTCCTTGATGACAGCGGAAGCCAGATTGTGGACGGGTGTATCCTTGAACGCGCCGCCATAAGCACCGACCGCCGTTCGCCTCGGCTCGCAAATCACAACATCCCGCATCTCTGGTCTCCTGGGTTTTGATTGTTTGTTGAGGCTGGGTATATGGCCTCGCCGGGCGCGCGACAACCGTCAGCTTATGCGCTGGCGTTTCAACACAATTCGAACCGTTTGGCCGGCAAGGCCTCGGGCTTCATAACGTGCTGATTGACAAACCCGAGATACCTAGCCGCCAGGTTTTCGAATGGCTACTCGCACCAACTGGGTGTTGTGTTCGCTAGGTGGTATGTTTAAGGGCCGGTCGACCTAATACGTTTTGAACTGAACGTCCGAGGAGAACTGAGCGTCCTTGCCAGCGATCTTTCTAATGGACTGTGTATCCCGCTCCGAGAGCTCTTGAAAGATAACAAGATCTTTTTCTGACTTTGAGATTCGACAATTGCGATCGAGCAGCTCTGGTTTCTCCCGCATTAGCATGGTTAGAAAGCGCTCTCGAGCATGTTCGTCGGCGAAGCGAATGAACAAGGGACACATCACCCTTTCGATATGGTTATGCCGTCGACAAGGCTACCTTGACGGCCGCTTCACAGTCGATAATACCATGACCGACACAAGACGGTGCGTCTTCCAGCGGCCTGCATGTTTCACGAATTATATCTCCGACCCGTCGGGGTGTCAGCCTTGGATTGACTGAAAGGATCAATGCGGCAAGACCGGCAACCTGTGGGCACGCCCCGCTAGTTCCCCACCAATCCATGATTCGGTACCCACATCCCCAAACAACACGTCCGTAGGTCGGGGCAACACAATCTGGTTTGGGCAGGTCCTGGGCCCATTCGCCTGGTCCTCGACTCGAGTTGCTATGAGGGGTTGCTGGATCGCGATTTGATTCATTCTCGTTTACGGTGCCAATGCTGAGCACACGGTCGTGGGAATTGGCTGCCCAGATGGTATTGGGTTCGCAAGCTTGTGGATCATGACCACACAAAACGTCATAGTGATTATTGCCCGCGGCAAAAACCACCACTGCACCCTCATCAAGTGCCGTCAAGACGATGTTCATGTAAGGGTGGTCTTGAGGTAAAGTCGATGGTGGTGAGCACGTGTAGAGACCGTAGCTGTTGCTAATGATCAGTGGCCCATCAATTCTGCCGACCCGCTTTGCATCAATCAGTTCATCATAGATCGCATAAATGTCAGTGGCGCTCAGTGTTGTTCGTGCCGCGAGAACCGTCGCATCTGGAGCAACACCGTCAAACCGTCCGCCTAATGCCTTGGACCCTGCGGCGATCGTAGCGCACATTGATCCATGACCTTTAATGTCGGACCAATGTTGGCCTGTAAATGCCGTGTCTAAATCGATTGAAGACCGCTTGTTTTGCGGAAACTCCATAAGTGAACCGCATATACCGGTGTCCACGATTGCAATGGTTGTTCCCCCACCCCTAGAGTAGGCCCAAGCTTCGGGGGCTCTGACATGATCGAGCACATCATCAAGTGACTTTGTCGGCGCCATAAGTGCTGATCGATCCGTGGGCATACGCCAGAATTCAGCGGCCCTCGTACCTGTCTCACTTCTGTCCTGTGTTGGAGGCACTACAGAAAACTGAATGTCCTCATATACTTGCGCACCCCGCTCACGCATAACCACGACATCGTGATCATCCAGTTCGGCTATTGCAAGTGTCGGGTCGGTCTTTGAACGTTGCGGCTGCGTTGATTTTGGGCGCTCATTGAAGAAGCTCAGCGCCTCCGATGCCGTCTCTATTTCACCAAATCTCACAAAGTACTTTGTCATGGCCAATGCTCCATGTGTCTAATACTGGGAAGTCGGCTTTTTCGGTATGATCGAATCCCGCAATGATAGTATTTTTTTGGATATTCTTACAATTATAAGAAGCAACCTTCGGAAGTCTTTATCGCTTACATCGAGAATAGTCAGCTGATGGTGGGAGCAATCTGGCGTCTGTCTGAATTCGTACGGATGCAGTGGCGAGGCGCAGCGAACTGCGCTAGTACCTGTGACAACTTAGCCGGATATCAAAAATGGGAGACAGTCATATGACCAAAGAAAGCCGCCAGTGGGTTTTGAAATCACGGCCGACAGGTCTTGTGGGACCGGAGCATTTTGAACTGAAGTCGATAGACGTGCCGGAGCCCGGTGAGGGCGAGATTCTGGTCAAGTCTCTCTATTTCTCCTTTGATCCGACCCAGCGCGGCTGGCTGAACGAGGGCCCTGGTTATATGGACCCGATCCAGATTGGCGCGCCGATGATCGGTAGCGGCCTTGGGCAGGTGCTGGCCTCTGGCGACCCGGATTTCGTACCCGGCGACATCGTCAACGGGACGATCCCCTGGCAGGACTACGCCATCATCAAGAATGAAGGCATGCTGCCGATCAACAAGGTCTCGACGGATTATCCGCTGACCTGGAATTTCTCCGTGTTCGGCATCACAACGCTGACCGCCTATTTCGGTCTGCGCGAAGTCGGCGAGATCAAAGAGGGCGATGTGGTGCTGATTTCCGGCGCGGCCGGGGCGACCGGCTCGGCTGCCGCCCAGCTCGCCAAGATTCATGGCGCCAAGAAAGTGATCGGTGTCGCAGGCGGTGCCGAGAAGTGCAAATGGATCGTCGAGGAAGGCGCCTGTGACGCGGCCATCGATTACAAGAGCGACGATCTGGCCGCCAAGGTTGCCGAACTGGCCCCCGACGGGGTTGACCTGTTCTATGACAACACGGGCGGACCGATCCTGGATGCGGTTTTGCCGAACCTGGCTGACGGCGCGCGCGTGGTCGTCTGCGGCGGTATCGCCTCCGGTTATTCCGGCTGGGAAATGCCGGAAGGGCCAAAGAACTATCTGTTCCTGATCCTCAAGAGCGCCAAGATGGAAGGCTTCCTGCTGTTCACTTACGCGCCCAAATTCGGCGAAGCGATGGCCGATATCGGCAAGTGGGTCCAGGAGGGCAAGCTGACCGTTGCCGAGACGGTTTCCGAAGGTCTGGAAAACGCACCTGCCACGATGCAGGGCCTGTTTACCGGCAAGAACAAGGGCAAGACGATCCTGAAGGTTGCTGACCCTGATTAAGTGACGCCGGGTTTTGAGACATGAAAAACGGCCCCTCGGGGCCGTTTTTTTGTGGAGGCGTCAGGCCGCCCTGCGTCGACGTTCCTGGCGGCGCAGGCGCAGGCGCTTGAAGATCGATAACCGATCGACAAACAGCTTGCCGGCGAGGTGATCCATTTCGTGCTGCAGGCAAACGGCATTCATGCCGGTCAGGTCGCTTTCAAAAAACACGCCATGCCGGTCCTGTGCCCGCACGCGGATTCTGGTGGCGCGGATCACGTTGCCAACCACATCAGGGACGGACAGGCAGCGCTCTTCCACAAACCCCCAGGCGCCTTTGGAGAGGATCTGCGGGTTCACATAGATCTGCGGATCTGACTGGTCTTCTGAAAGGTCCGCGACCAGCACCTGGCGATGATCATTGAGTTGTGGGGCGGAAAGGCCGATCGAGTGGGTTGCGTAGAGCGTTTCAAGCAGCCTGTCGATAAGGCTGTTCAGGTCATCGTCGAAAACCGTGACCGGTTTTGACGGTTGGCGGAGGCGGGGGTCTGGATATTCCAGAATACCAAGGCCGCTCATTGTGCCACTCCCGCTGATGCCGCCGCTGCTTGCTCGGCGCGTGAGGCAGTAGAACGGCGGACCAGCGGCACAAGCGCCATAATCGTGACCAGCAAGAGCGCTATTTCCAGTGCATAGACGGTGACGTATCCACCGGCTGCGCCGTCGAAACCAAGAAGCGTATGCTCTGTGCCCAGCGCTGCGTTGACAACATCGCGTATGGTACCGCTCAAGGCCATGGCAACGCCTGCTGCCGTCGCCTGTACCGCGCCCCAGGCGCCTAGAGCCAAGCCGATCTGGTCCTTCGGGGCCAGACGCATGGTTATTGTCAGGGTGCCGTGCCAGAAGACCGCGGCACCGAAGCCGATCAAGAAGTTGCCGACCAGAAACGCTGCTGAGAGTTGCAGCGGCGCCGCAAGAATTACCAGCGCAAAGGCGGGCAAGCCGATCAGCGCGCCGTTTTGTGTCATGCGGTAGGGGTCACCACCGTGGGCGCCCAGCCTGCGGGCAGCGAACGCGAATCCTGTTAACCCGCCCAGGGCAAACAGGGCTGTAAGCGAGGTCGTTGCGGAGACTGACCAGTTCAGCACTTGTCCGCCGAACGGTTCCAAGAGGACGTCCGCCATACCAAACGCCATGGTACCAAGGCCCACGATGATAAGGCGGCGGACAGCCTGTCCCCCCTCGCAGAACTTGGCCCAGGACTCAGCAAAGGTCGGGTCCGGTTCTGCCGACTCGGCGCCTCTGCGGGGCCGCCGGGTTTCCTGTTTCCACATGGCGACCGCGTTCAGGGCCATACAGGTCACCGCCGCCCCTTGAATCACCTGCACCAGGCGCCCCTGCGTGAAGTCCGTGAGGAGGGCGCCAAAAATCAGCGCACTGCCCATCATTCCCAGCAGCATCATCACATACATCAGGCCGACGACCTTGGGATGGGATTCCTGTGGTGTAAGGTCCGTTGCCAGTGCGAGGCCGGCGGTTTGCACAATGTGTGCGCCTGCGCCGACGAGCAGGAATGCCAGGCCCGCCGACAACAGGCCTACCCAGGCAGGAAGGTCAGCTGATTGCCCGGTCCCTGCAAGAACAAGTATGGCGAACGGCATGATGGCGAAACCGCCAAACTGCATCAGCGTGCCCTTCCAGATGAAGGGAACGCGGCGCCACCCTAGCTCACAGCGATGGGTGTCGGACTTATGGCCGATCAACGCCCTGAACGGCGCAAACACCAGAGGCAGCCCGATCATGACTGCGACGATCACGGCCGGTACGTTCAGTTCGACAATCATCACGCGGTTGAGTGTGCCGACGAGCAGCACCAGGGTCATCCCGACGGAAATCTGAAAAAGGGAGAGACGGAGCAGCCGCCCAAGCGTCAGGTCTGGAGTCGCGACATCAGCGAAGGGCAGGTAACGCGGGCCCCACGATGCCCAGGTGGCGACGAGGCGTTGACCTATAGGACCCATGACAATGCCCGTGGCTAAAGCTGACCTGCGAGGTCGGGCAGCATGGTGTGATTGTTTGCGCCTGTCCTGACCAGTGTCATGGTCCTGCTAGCGCTTCGTAAGAGTGGGCATGCCGAAAAGCGACGAGAACGGTGCCGGTTTGTTGCTGAGTTTTGTGCTCGATTTCCCGTCCGTCAGCGTTTTGAAGCCCATGGAGGACGATGCGCCGCCTTGTTTCTTGCTGAGCAGGGGGATGCCAAAACTTGATTTTTTGACATGCGGAACCAGTGTTTTGAACCCGAAAGACGAGGCCTTACCCCCCTGTTTCTTGCTGAGCAGCGGAAGCCCGAACATTGAGGAAAACGACCAGTCGGACCGCGCCAGCCGGGTGCTGGATTCAAACTTCGTGAGCGTGGGCAAGCCCATCAGATCAGAAAACGGCGCTGGATCGTCGGAGATAATAGGGGGCAGCGCGTCCAGATCGACTGCGCCGCTAGTGTTCATGACATGAACGCCGCGTTTCCCCCGCCCGAACGGCAGGTCCACAGCGAGCAATGTTCGACCGCGCTGCAGAGCACTGGTTGACGCTTTGATATGCCCACCGGGCAGAAGCCCGTCTGAGACGGCAGCGCGAACGGCGGCTTCTTCTTGCCCCGCGAGGTCGCTGCCCACCAGAATTCGTTGGTCATTGAAGCCAAGCCGTGCAAGCCGATGAGAGGCTTTTTGTGCGGCGTCTTGAGTTTCGTAAATACGTACGGTTGCAGTCATAAAATACCCTCCTCCGCCGTGCGACCCAGCGCGACATAGTCTTTCGGGTTAACTTCCCCCGCGGGAACGGGCGGTTCCGTTCCCCACGGAGTCAGTTATACCAGTGTTCGATCAGGCGGCCTTAGCCGCCGGCCCAGAACGCGGGCAGCCATGTTGAATGTTCAGCCACTGCATAGTGAATCAGCAGCGAGATCAACAGGACTGTGCCCAGGAACAGGGGCAGGCCAACGGTCGGGTTAACGACACACCAAATTCTTCCTTGATTCATGTCTTATCCCCTCCTTAACCGAGCCACGGTGTGCGAAGCCACACGAGCACGTGGGCGATCACCGCAATGAAGAAGAACACGCGCGCGCCGTCAATGACATGCTTGTGCAGTTCCTCGGACTCTCTGATGGTCAGGCCGGTTGGCCAAATGCGATCTGGATCATCCAGATCCGCGGTCTGTGTCTCTGCCATTGGTTCAATCTCCCCTTAGCAATCAGGACACCTCGAAATACCTTTTTCGAGTGATTTCACGGTAGCCAGAGGGGAATATACTGTCAAGTTGTTTGGTCATATATAAGTGTAAACAACTATAGACACTAAGCCTAAGGATACACGCCAAACGAGAAATGCTCTGCCATTTTTTCGCATCCTGTCGGTTGGTTAGCGGGAATCCAGGACGTCGCGCCTGCGGGTGTTGATCGGCGTCTCTACATACTTCCAGACAGTCCATGACGCCAGAAGTGACATCATGATCGCAACGAGTCTGACGATCTCTGCCCCCGTGTCAGAGAACGAAACTCCTGTGGTCAAACTCTGGCTAAGGGGCATGATGATCCAGTGGACGAGGTACAGCGAAAACGACATGTCTCCGATAAGTGTGAATATGTTTCTGTGCTGAAATGCCTTTTCTGTCCGTTCCAGTTCGACCATCCATATCAGAAGCGCTGCAAAGGCTAGCGCCGCCACGACGGTAAACCCCAGTGAGGAAAGGTCGACTGCTTTGTAGAGGTGAAGCGTTGCCGCGGTGCCGCCCAAGACGAAAACAACAGGCGCTGATCTGATCACCGCGCGCAGATCTCGTGCGACAGCCTCACGCGCCAGGCACCCCATCAGGAAATACGTGAAAACCGGGTCCAGCACCGGTCGGGTAAGGTCTGTGAACAGGATGCCCGCAAGGGTCAATACCAGCATTGCGAACAACGCGGCGCTACGTCCCCCCGCGAAATAGGCAATGCCAAATGTCATGTAAAAGACAATCTCGTATTCCAGGCTCCAGCCGACAGACAGCACCGGCCATTCATCCTGTGGGATGATGAAGATGCTTTTGAGCAGATAGGGCAGGGTCTCGGGGTCATAAGGTGCGCCGCTGTCTGTGCGTTCAAGTGTGAACGTCGCCAGATCCAACCCGCTTGACAGCAGTACTGCCACGGTTGTGAGGATGAGATACAGTGGAAAGACCCGGGCGTACCGTTTGGCGAGGTAGCGCCGCAGTGAGCGCTCGTACTCTATGCGGTCGGCGATGATGAAACCGCTGATAACAAAAAACAGATTCACACCCACCCAGCCGAACTGGGAAAAAAACGGAAAAAAGAAAATCTCACGGGGGATCGCCGTGTGGCTGTGCAGGATCAGCACGGAGATCACAGCGACGCATCGCAATATCTGAATAGAATTATAGGTCAATCGCGTTCCCGCGTCCGTCTGTCGGCAGGTTAGCGGCGGCCTTCCAGATAATCGTTCAGCACTTCATGGAAGCGCCTGACGCGACTTTCCTGGCCTGTCAGATGCGCATCCGTATAACCGCGAGACGCGAGACCACGCTGCTGTCCAACGGCGACGCTGAGGTCCTGGATCAGAAACGACCCTTCCATATCGGGGATCGGTACGCCGGTGCCATAATCGATATGTTCGTGCTCGCACTCCTCAAACGGGCGTTCACCGACGAGGGTCATGATGGTGTCCTGGCCGTGAACCTTATTGACCAGCCAGAAGCAGTCGAACGTGCATTTGTTCGGATCTGTCAGGTGCGGTTCAGTCCGGAAAACGAAGACGCCTTCGTGACCGGCGGTGATGGTGACGTTGGGAAAACACGTATAGTGATGCGGGTCGGTCAGTTCTGAATCGGTGAAGCCGTCCAGGTGCAGATAGCCCTTTTCCTTCGCGAGCTTGCGCATCTGTTTCTGCATGGCGATGCGGCCTTCACGGGCTCGCCCTTCAAAGTCCTTCGGGTCGAGATCCCATTTGGCCAACATCATATCCCAGGGCGATTCGACAGCATTAGGCACGTCGGCCCGCATTGAGGGCTGGCCCATCTCGATCATGCGGTTGTGACCGTTCGGGTACATCTCGAAGACGGTGTTGGCGTAGTCTTCGTCGATATTGGCCCGCAACTGCGGGTGGACCGACGGCAGGTGATAGGATTCGTTGAAATTGTCGCAGGCGAATTTCCAATTGGTATCAACCTCGAAAGTCCGCCAGAACACCCGGATCATGTCGTCCATGCCGCGATGTTCGAACAGGGTGGGGATCGGGTCCAGATAGTCCAGCAGGGCAGGGGCATCCGGATCCATGTTCCACCAGGCAAAGCCACCCCAGGTTTCGCAACGGAGTTCGGAGAGCGATAGCTCACCCACCGGACAGCCATCTTCGAAATCGTCCGGATCCTGCGCATATTGCAGGACGCCATCTATGCCCCACTGCCAGCCGTGATAGGGGCAGGTGAAACCGTTGCCGCTGCCGCTTTCATTCCAGGCAAGCCGTGTGCCCCGGTGGCGGCATGTGTTGTAGAACGCCCGGACGGAACCATCTTCCTGGCGGATCATGATGACCGACTCATGCCTGAAATCGTGCATGGTGTAGTCGCCCGGTTCCGGCATCTCGGCAAGCCGCCCACCCATATGCCAGATGCGGGTCCACATATGGTCCCATTCGCGCTGCATGAATTCGGTTGAGGTATAGCGATCACCGGTGATGGGATCACCGCGCAATTGCGCGGCCGTACCGCCATCCATGTAGTTCAGATTTGCTGCGGTCGACATGGTGTGCCCTCCCCGGCGGGTCAGTAGCTGTGCCGTGGCGTATAGGTTCGGCTCGCAAACAGCCAGCGGCCATCCCGCTTTACATACTGATCCTCATACGTTCCGACATGCTGCCGCGTGTTGCCGTCCAGATCAATCCCGGTTTCGGCATTGTGGGTTCGCCCGGTGGCTGTGTCCCCTTGCACCTCCAGTGCGCCCATGGTCTGTGCCATGTAATTCAGTGTGTAGTTGGTCATCGCTTCCGACCAGGCTGCGACGATGGCGGCCCGGCCCTCCACATGTTCAAGCCCGGGAAATCCGGGGACCTTCCAGACGCTGTCTTCGGCCCATGTGGCGCCCCAGTCCTCCGCGTTTCGGCGGCAGACGGCATCTGCGTAACTGGCGACCAGTTCGTGGATTGCAAGCCTATCTTCGAGAGGACCGTTAAAAGCCATGTCTCGATCTCCCCGTTTTTTTGCGAGCTGAATGGAGGTTACCAGAAAAGACAGGGCCGGTAGACGGTGCATCTTTTGCTGAAGACACATAGCAGAGGTGCGCCGCTCCACATTGAGCTTATGTTAACATGTGGTAACAAGTGCGGATCATAATCCAAGGCTTAGGAGAGTAGGATGACCGGTGAAGCCAGGTTCTGGGACAAGCACGCTGAAGGCTACGCCAAGCGCCCTGTGTCAAATGAAGCGGCGTATCAGAAGAAGCTCGAAATCACCCGCGGCTACTTCGATCCAGAGATGCAGGTGCTGGAATTCGGCTGCGGCACCGGGTCCACGGCGATTGTCCATGCGCCCCATGTCAAACACATTCAGGCGATTGATATCTCCGGCAAGATGCTTGAGATCGCTCGACGAAAAGCCGATGCGGCTGGCATCGAAAACGTCACGTTTGAACGCTCAACCATCGAAGACTTCGACGCCCCTGATCAGAGTTTCGACGCCGTCCTGGGCTTGAGCATCCTGCATCTGCTGGAAGACAAGGAGGCGGCGATTGCCAAGGTGCACCGTTTGCTGAAACCGGGCGGGATCTTTGTGTCCAGCACCGTTTGCCTGGGCAACGGCTACAGCTTTTTCAAGTTCATTGGCCCCATCGGACGGTTTTTTGGCCTGCTGCCCGTTCTCAATGTTTTCAAACAGGCGGACCTTGTCCGCAGCCTGACCCAGGCGGGTTTTGAAATCGATCATGAATGGAGGCCGGAGAAAAGCATGGCTGTTTTCGTGGTGGCGAAGAAGGCGCTCTAGCGTAACCCTGTGTTAGTCTCGGTGAAAAACCGCCGGGAGGCATGTTTGAGAGCCATTACAGTAAACGAGTACGGGCCCCCTGAGACCTTTGTGATCCAGGAGCACCCTGACTCACCTTTGAAGCCGGACGACGTCCGCATTGAGGTGCGTGGGGCAGGGATCAGCTTTATCGATCTGCTGCTGGCACAGGGCAAATACCAGGTGCAGCCGCCATTGCCTTACATTCCGGGCACGGAATTTGCCGGTGTGGTGGAACAGGCTGGTGAGGCGTCAGCCCTTCGGGCCGGCGACCGCGTGCTTTCCGGTGCGATGGGCGGCGGCTATGGCGAAACCTGCGTGGTGCCGTCGGCTGCTGTGCGGAAGATGCCCCATGGCATGTCCTTTGATCATGGGGCGGTGTTCCGGGTCAGCTACGGCACCGCCTATTATGCGCTGGTGCAGCGGGCGGGACTTAAACCGGACGAGACTGTTCTCGTTCTGGGTGCCGCAGGGGCGGTAGGCACGGCCTGTGTACAGGTGGCCAAGGCGCTGGGCGCGACGGTCATCGCGTCGGCATCCACCGAAGCCAAGCGCGCACTCGCTCGCGAGTGTGGCGCCGACCATGTGATCGAGACCGGCGCAGCGGACTGGCGCGACCAAATCAAGGCGCTCACTGATGGCGGCGGCGTCGATGTGGTGTTCGACCCGGTGGGTGGGGACCTGACGGAGCTGGCCTTCCGGTCACTGGCCTGGAAGGGGCGGCATCTGGTGATCGGCTATGCGCAGGGCACCATTCCGTCCTTGCCGGTCAATTTGGCGCTGTTGAAAGGGGCCTCGCTGGTCGGTGTCGATGTCCGCCAGTTCGGTCTCTATGAGGCCGATCTCTATGACCGGAACATGGACGCCCTTTTCCACCTTTATACGGACGGAAAGATCAATCCACCGATTGCGGCGACGTATCCGCTGGACGACTTCAGGACCGCCATGCGCGCAGTGATGGACGGTACGGCGGTTGGTCGCGTGGTGCTGACGCCTTAACCGAGATTTTCCGCGAAGAACGCCAGTGTGCGTTCCCTGGCGAGTTTGGCAGACACTTCGTCATAGCTGTCCCGGTGGTTGCAGTTGAAACCGTGATCGGCCGGATAGACATAGACGGGCACGTCTGGTTGCGCGGCTTTGACCTTGTCGACATCTGACATCGGAATGTGGGCATCGAGTTCGCCGAAATGCATGATCACCGGGCATTTGGGTGTGCGCCCCGCTTCGCCAGCAAGACCGCCACCATAATAGGACGAAGCGGCGCTGACGCTGTTGAGTTCGCACGCGGATAACCAGGTCAGCAGGCCGCCGAAGCAATAGCCGACGACGCCAACCTTGCCATGGGCGGAGGCTGTATCGATCGTGGCCTGGAGGTCTGCAAGTGTGTTCGCCATATCAAGCTTTTCAAAGGCCAGGGCGATGCCTTCGGTCATGCCCGCATCGTCATAGCCTAGTTCGATGCCGGGCCTCACCCGGTCAAAGATGGCAGGCGCGATCGCATAGTAGCCATCTGCGGCATAGCCATCGACGACTTCCATGATATGTGCGTTAACCCCGAAGATTTCCTGGATAACGACGACAGCGCCTTTTGGCGCGCCAGCAGGCGCCGCCTCATAAGCGCTGAAGGTAAATCCGTCTCCCGAGGTGATTTCGATCTGTCCGCCCATGGTGTCTTCCCCTGAATTGGCTGCGGTAAAACTGTCTTACCGCTATGTATGGCGGGCAGGGGTGGCGGCCAAATCAAAAAGTCAGCTGAGAACCAGATAAGCCAGATAAACACCCATTGCGATGCCGCCCAAGGCGGTACCCGTTGCGCCGACCGCACGGCACGCCACGAACAGCTTGCTGCCGTCGCTTCCGTGGGAGCCGGCCAGGCTGGAAAAAGCGATTGCGTGCCCAAGGCGCGCCACGCCGAAGATAATCGCAAAGGTCATCACGGCACCGGTGGGTGCGCCATACATTTCCACCAACCCAAGGCCGATCAGCAAGATGGCAGCGTTTTCAGCCAGATTGCCGTGCCGGCGGACCTTGCGTTCCAGATTGGGGTCGTCGCCCAGGCCGACACCGATGCCGGCCTTGGCGCGGTGCAGGCCCGTGCTCAGCATCAGGGCTTGCTGCAGAATGATCAGAAAAGCGGCCAGCGTGGCCGTAATGATTGGAAATGACATGGCGTCCCCGTTGGTTGTCAGGGTCTTGGTGACCCGGAGACATGCTTGCGTGCATCGGGAAGGCTGTCATCTATCAATTTCGCACAAAAACACTGCAGGAATGCGCTGGATAGCCGCCGGATGAATTGCCCGGTAGAGTGCCGTCCTATCAGCGGAGCCGAGACAATGTTCCGCGACAGGGGTGCAGATATGAGGAAAGACATGATCAGGACCAGTCTTGCAGCGAGCGGATTTCTGTTGGCGGCGTTAAGCGCACAGGCACAGCAGGCTGGTCCAACGCTGACGGTAACGGTCGCAGGCGCCGAGCCGAACAGCGGCCAGATCATCATCAGCCTGTTTGACTCACCCGATACCTACATGAAAGAGGCCGTGGCGACCCGGACGCTTCCGGTGGGGGAGGCGGGCGCCAGCACCTTTGTGTTTGAGGGGCTAGCAGTCGGCGAATACGCGGCAACGGTTATCTATGACGAGGATTCCGATGGGGAGCTCGATACGGGGTTCCTCGGCATTCCCAAGGAAAAGATCGGCTTCTCCAACAATGCCAGGGGCCGCATGGGGCCCGCACCGTTCGAGAAGGCGAAGTTTGCGTTCGGCGAGGCAGGGGCCTGGATCGGTGTGAATCTGGAGCAGGTTCGCTAGCGTAGCCGGCAAAGAAAAAGGCGTGCCGTCTTTCGACGGCACGCCCAGTTAATGGACAACTTTATTTGGGAACTTAGAACTCGGCTGTCAGCTCGGCACCCCAGCTCGCGCCGGCGTTGATTGTACCCGCGTTGAACAGCGGTGCGATCGGCTGGGCAAACAGTTCCTGAACATCATTGGTCAGATTGCGACCATAGAATGTCAGCATATAGCCGTCGCGGCGATAGCTGATGGAGGCCTGAAGGTTCTCACGTGACGGACCCTGAGAGTTCGGCGTGTTGAGAAGCGTGCCTTCGACTTCGTCCACCCAGTCATATTTGACGAACAGTTCAATCTCGCCGCCATTGCCGATCGGGATGACGTAGGACCCACCAATGCCGAACACCCATTCCGGCGCGTTGCGCGGCGTCAGAAAGTCAGCATTGACGATGCATTCCGGCAAGCCGGTGCAATCATCGTTAGGGTCAACGTCGGTGAAGAAGTTCTTGTAAGACGCCTTCAGGTAACCGACTGAACCGAAGATGGTGAAGTTCTCGGTGACCAATGCAGTCAGCTCAAGTTCGACACCCTTGTAGACGGCGTCGGCGACATTCGAGAACACCGTGGCCACCGTGTTGGTGCTGGGGTCGAACTGGACCGACTGTTCCTGCTTGTCCTTGAAGTCGTTATAGAACAGCGCCAGATTGGCCTGGACACGATTGTCGAGGAACTGGCTCTTGATGCCGAATTCATAGGTTTTGGCGAATTCAGGATCGTACTGATCGCGCTCAAAGTCAGCCACGTTCTGGTTCACGCCGAAGAACCCACCAGAGTGGAAGCCTTCCGCGTAGGTGAAGTAGGCCAGAATGTCATCGGTGGCCTGCCAGGAAAGACCGAACTTCAGCGACGTGTCGGTCCATTTGTTGTCCAGGTCGGCAAAGTCCGGGAAGTTGAAAACGTCGACCCGCTCCAGCGAGGCGAGATAGGCCTGGCCGGCGATGAAGTCTTTCTTCTCTTCCGTCCAACGCACGCCGACGGTCAACGTCCAGCTGGGAATAAACTCCCAGTCAGCCTGTGCGAACACGGCAATCGATTTGGTGACCTGCTCTTCGTAGAGCTTCTGCACTAGGCCTTTTCCAAGGCCGTTGGCGATATCGGATTCACTGTCGCAACGCGTGTTGCCGAAGCCACCAATCAGGCAGACTTCCAGCGGCGAGAGTTCGCCCCAGACACTGGCCGCGAGCCCGGGATCAAACCAAACGTTGGATGAGAAGGCATACGCCCCGCCGGCCTCAGGCGCATTCAGCAAACCGATAAAGTCCCAGAATTGCCCGCCGGTGACCCAGTCCTGACGGAACTCGCTGCGCCAATAGTGCGCACCGACAACAAAGTTGATCATGCCGATCGACGAGTCCCAGCTGCCTTCCAGGCGGACTTCCTGGGAGAACTGTTCGTAGTCGTTGTCGCGGTCAATGGTGATGAAGTCCGCGCTGGTGCCGTCAAAGTCCAGCAGGCGATCCTCCTTCATGTCGCGATAGGCTGTAATCGAGACGAGCTGAAGGTTGTCGGTGAACTGATAGCTCATATTCAGCGTGATCGCTTCAACGTCAAAGCTGGCCGGGTTCGGGGTGTCTGTAGACCCAGATTTTGCAAGCTGGTCGCGGTTCTCGCGACAGGGCACGGCACCGAACTCGCATGAAAGCCAAAGCCCAAATCCGTCAGCGGCGCGGGTGTTGCCGTTGGTCAGGAAGCCGCCACCTTCGCTTTCATCCTGATACTTCTCAACCGTGAGCGTCGCTTCGAACTTGTCGGTTGGTGTCCACAGCGTCGTCACACCGAAGTTCTGATAGTCGCGCCGGGGCATCCGGCGATCCAGAAATTCATTACGCAGGAAGCCATCGCTTTCGATATGCGTGAAGAAGGCCTTCATGGCCAGCTTGTCTTCGATGATCGGTACGTTGAAAACGCCGCGGGCTTCAAACTGTCCCCAGCTGCCGCCGGTCAGTTTGACTTTCGCGCCCCATTCACCGGTGGGGCGGGTGCGGATAACGTGGACAACACCGCCAACCGTGTTCTTACCGAACAGGGTACCCTGCGGGCCACGCAGAATTTCGATCCGTTCAATATCAAAATTCTCGATGATCTGACCGGACAGCGTGCCCAGATGAACGCCATCGATCATCACACCAATCGGTGAATCGAAAGAGTTGTCATCGGTCCGCGTCGGGCTGATACCGCGAATGGTGATGTTGGCGCCGCCGGACCGGGTCGGGTCGGCATTGATGCGGACGTTGGCCGAGAGGCCGTTCAGATCGGTGAGATCACGGAACGTCCCCTTTTCCAGCTGGAACTCGCCAACGGCTGTCAGGGCGATCGGAACCGACTGGGCCGACTGTTCGCGCTTCTGCGCGGTCACCATAACGGTGTCGAGACGGGCGCCTGATGCAACGATCATCAATACGCCGCCGGGGTTGATGGTCGCTGAACCGCTGCGCGGCTGGCCATCGACAGTGATCACATAGTCGACGGCTGTGCCGGCTGCCAGTTGAGCATCCGTGCGGAAGAAGTGGGCGTAAGCCGCGTCACAGGTTTCGTCGCCTGTCTTTTGCGCCTCGCATTGTTCGCTGTCGATAACAGCGGCCTGCTGTCCATCCGGCAAGGTAACGGTGCCACTCAGACTAGCACCGGGAGGTGCATCGAAGTTGGCTCCGGTCATGTGGGCTGATGCCATGCCCGCTGCGAACATCATCGCAGGCACAGACAGTGATAGTGATTTTAGTAATGACGAACCCGATATGGGCACGTGCGGCATGCGGCGCATGGAGTCCTCCCCTAAGACGCATCGTCTAGTTTTAGCAGGCGGCCGGGTTTCTTTGCGCTGCATCCCGTTTGCCGCTGCCCCCAAAAAAACATGCAGCGCCGATGAATACTGCGGCTGAAATGCGTTAGGGTCAACCCTGATAGAACGAAAATTCATGAGTGAATGTAGGATGTTAAAAACTCAATAAAGGCATCCTCTTAGGTCTTTTGTTGAATTGGTATTATTGGGACTGTGGCAAAAAAGCACCGCCAAAACACAAAATTTCCGACAAATTCGTCTTACAAAGTAAAAGATGGCCGACCCTGCGGTGAATGAGCCGAAGGATATTATTTCAAAGCCCAGCCCCTTCCATTCAGGCGACAACCGTGGCATCTCAGCCCTCATGAAAATCGATGAGATACCAGACCGCCTGCTGGCGGGCGACAGGCGCGCGCTGGCGCGGGCAATCACGCTCGTTGAGTCCACGCGGACTGACCACCGCGAGCAGGCGCAGGCGCTTCTGGCGCAGATCATGCCACATGCGGGCAATGCGATCCGGATTGGCATGTCGGGCGCACCGGGCGTCGGCAAATCCACTTTTATCGAAGCGCTGGGAACCCATTGCACCGGGCTGGGCCACAAGGTGGCCGTGCTGGCGGTTGATCCCTCATCGTCGCGCACTGGCGGCTCTATTCTGGGTGACAAGACGCGGATGGAAGAGTTGTCGCGTGACCCCAAGGCGTTTATCCGGCCATCGCCTTCGAGCGGCACGCTGGGCGGGGTGGCAAGGCGCACGCGCGAAGCCATGCTGCTGGCGGAAGCCGCGGGCTTTGATGTCATTATTATAGAAACCGTGGGCGTGGGCCAGTCGGAGACGGCGGTCGCGGACATGGTCGACATGTTTGTGCTGTTGCAGTCGCCCGGCGGCGGCGATGAGCTGCAAGGCATCAAGCGCGGCATCATGGAACTGGCCGACCTTATCGTGGTCAACAAGGCCGATGGAGCGCTTGAGAAACCAGCCAAACTGGCGCAGATGGAATACCTCTCTGCCTTGGGGTTGATGCGGCCCAAGAGCCAGAACTGGTCGGTCGAGGTGCTGTTGACCTCTGCCCTGCATAGCAAGGGAATTGGAGAGGTCTGGGACGCCGTCTGTACGTTTGAAGAACAAATGGGTGAGTCCGGAGAACTGGCCGCCACTCGCGCCCAACAGGCAAAAGCCTGGATGTGGTCGGAGATCAGGGAGGGACTTATCGATGCGTTCCGCGAAGCGGACGCTGTCTCGGCGCAAATCGATGATCTCGAAGTACAAGTTGCTGACGGTAATATGACGCCCAGTGCGGCAGCGCACAGGCTGCTTGAAACCTTCAAGAGTGATCGTTAGCGCCTCTTGACCCCAAATCCCGGCTCGCTTATACACCGCGCTCAGTTCGGCGCGCCTTGGGTGCGCCGCTTGTTGTTTGTTGAAGGATAGATCGATGTCGCGACGCTGCGAACTCACCGGCAAAGGTGTGATGACGGGTAATAATGTCAGCCATGCCAATAACCGTACCCGCCGCCGTTTCCTGCCTAATCTGCAACAGGTTACGCTGATCAGCGATCAGCTGGGTGAAAATGTCCGTCTGCGGGTCTCTGCCGATGCGCTGCGCACGGTTGAACACCGTGGTGGCCTGGACGCGTTCCTGCTCAAACAGGCTGACGGTGATCTGTCCGATAAAGCGCGTAAACTGAAACGCCGCTTGAAGAAGAAACAGGCCGAAGCCGCCGCAGCCTAGTCGCTGCCCGGGACGTCAACGTCCAACCTGAACATCATCAATAGAGTCCGCTGTCGCCACGACGAGAAATTGTCGTCGGAGGCCAGGAAAATGATTGTCTCGCCAGCCTCGTTTTCATAGGCGGCGATCGCTTCCATATTGTCGACGGAGACCGGCGGGCTGAGTTCGGCGATCTGGTCACACTCAAGCACGGCCCCTGGCTCGATAGAGTCTCGTGCGATGATACACAGCCGCGCGCTTACGCCTGTCAGCAGCGTGAAGTGGCGCTCGACGGTCAATACATCGCCATTGGGCAGCAACGTCATATCCGTGGGTACATAGCCGTGCCGGGTACGGTAACCAAGCCGCTTTGCTTCTCCGTCCTGGATCAGCCAGCCGCTCAGATGGCCGTTTGCCATTTCCGCCTGTTCCGTAACCGCCAACAGGCGGTTTGCATCCAGGAACACCAGTGATTCAAGGCCGCCATTGTTGGGTAAATAGCGCAGCCCGGGAATAGCGGGGCCCGGGGCCGCCTTGCTGGCCATTGCGGTCGTTACGTCGTTTGGGTCTGCCAGATCGAAGCGCATGATCCGGTGGTTGCGCTCAAACGATACCAGCGCATAGCCTTCTGGTGAGACCGCGACGGCCTCTGAATCCTGTTCTTCCTTGTCCCATTTCCCGCCATCTTTATTGCGGACAAAACGCACTTGGCTGTCGGCCAGACCTGTCAGGCGTCCGCCTTTCAACACAGGTTTGAACGCCAGCCAGCTTGCCCTGTCGGTCAGCGCGAGAAGCTGGCCGCCATCCGGGCTGACGGCCAGGCCCGAAATACCTCCGAACCGCCACTCATTGGCGTTCAGTTCCAGCCCGCCCAGATAGGTCAGGGACCCTATGGTCGATTGACCCGGGTCGCGTTCATTAAGAGGGATCGGGGTAACCTCGATCGTAATGTCACGCGCAAGTCCGGCGTGGGTGGGCATCAGCACCAGAAGAGCTGTAACCGCAAGAAGGATGGGTTTACGCATAGATTGCCGATCGGAGAAGGATATGATCACCAATTAAGAGACGTAACAGATGGAGACAAGCATGGGTGAGACGAATTTTTCAATCAGTCGCCGGTCGGTCCTCAAAGGCGTGGGTGCCGTGCCGCTCGCGACCGTACTGGCGACCCCGGCCCTGACCAAGGCCTCGGCCGCTGCAACAACCGACGTGAGCCTCGAAACAGCAGATGGCCGAACGGTCTCAGCCAGTCTGGCGTTGCCGGACGTAACGCCTGCCCCGGCGGTTATCCTGATCCATGAATGGTGGGGCCTGAACGATCAGATCAAAACGATGGCGGTTGAACTGGCGAAAGAAGGCTTTGTAGCGCTGGCCGTCGACATGTACGGCGTCCCAGCGACGGATGATCCTGCGAAAGCACGTGAACTGGTCGGCGCCGTTGTTCACGAAGAAGGTATTGATACGATCAACAGTTGGGCCGGCTGGCTGCGCGGCGATGATCTGACCAATGGCAAGGTGGCAGCCATGGGCTGGTGCTTCGGTGGAGGGTGGGCGCTTGAAGCCGCCATTCACAGCGAGGTGGACTCGGCGATCATCTATTATGGCCGTGTCGATCAGCCGGTGGAAAAGCTGAGCGAAATCGACGGGCCTGTGCTCGGGCACTTCGCGACCGAAGATGCGTTCATCGACAAGCCGATGGTGGAAGGGTTCGAGGCCGGCATGGCCGAAGCGGGCAAGGAACTGACCGTCCATTGGTATGAGGCCGACCACGCTTTCGCCAATCCGACATCGGCGCGCTATGACGATCAGGACGCGGCACTCGCTTGGGCGCGCACCCTGGCGTTCTTGAAGGAAACGATTGGGTAACGCCCTCTCCCTTTGGGAGAGGGCAGCGAGGCCGACAGACGAGCGGGTGAGGGACACCCTTGTGGAAGAGCCTCAAACCGTCATGAATAGCTTGGTGTATTCACCTACGCTGCCCCTCACCCCAACCCTCTCCCAGGGGAAGAGGGAGGATGTTCGTATATGTTAAGCCGCGCGCCGCGTGCGACCGCCCGGGCCACCCTTGTCATCCTCGAACAGAGAGGCAAGCTGGTCGGTGATCGCGCCGCCCAGTTGTTCGGCATCTGTGATCGTGACGGCACGTTTGTAGTAGCGGGTCACGTCATGTCCGATGCCGATGGCCGTGAGCTCCACGGGCGACTTGGTTTCAATCCAGCCCACCACCTGGCGCAGATGCTGTTCCAGATAATTCGCCGGGTTGGCCGACAAGGTGCAATCATCGACCGGGGCGCCATCTGAAATCACCATCAGGATACGGCGGCTTTCGGGCCGGCCGAGCAGGCGGTTATGCGCCCAAAGCAGCGCCTCGCCATCAATGTTTTCTTTCAGCAGGCCTTCTTTCAGCATCAGGCCCAGATTCTTGCGCGACCGGCGCCACGGCGCATCGGCAGACTTGTAGACAATATGCCGCAGATCGTTGAGCCGGCCTGGATTGGGCGGCTTGCCGCCCGCCAGCCATTTCTCGCGGGATTGACCGCCCTTCCAGGCGCGGGTGGTGAAGCCCAGAATCTCCACCTTCACATGGCAGCGTTCCAGCGTGCGCGCCAGAATGTCGGCGCAGATCGCAGCAATGGTGATTGGGCGCCCCCGCATCGAGCCCGAATTGTCCAGCAGCAGCGTCACCACCGTGTCCCGGAACTCCATATCCTGCTCCTGCTTGTAGGAGAGGGGGTAGTAGGGGTCGATGATGATGCGCGGCAGGCGCGACGCATCCAGCATGCCTTCTTCCAGATCGAATTCCCACGACCGGTTCTGCTGCGCCATCAACAGGCGTTGCAGCCGGTTGGCCAGCTTGGCGACGGCGCCCTGCAACGCGTCGAGTTGTCGGTCCAGCTGGGTGCGTAGGCGATGCAGTTCTTCGGCTTCGGCCAGGTCTTCGGCAGGGATCACCTCGTCAAATTCTTCGGCATAGGTGCGGTAGGGATCGTTGCGGCGGTCGTTGCGGCCATGCTCTGGCCGCCAGGGCGCTTCGCCCTCATTATCCTGGTCGCCCTGGTCGCCTTCCATTTCCTGTTCGGTTTCCAGGGTGACGGTTTCCAGCGCCTCGTCATCCATCATGTCTTCGCGCATCTCGACGTCCGCGACGGAGCTGCCTTCGGGATTGATGTCTTCGGAATTGTCGGCATCGCCTTCCTGATCCAGCTGCTGTTCGTCTTCCTGCTGCTCGCCTTCCTGATTGTCATCCGGGTCGTCGCCCAGCTCGTCGGCGAGGTCCAGATCGGCGATGATCTCGCGGGTGACGCGGGCGAAGGTCTTCTGGTCTTCACAGGATCCGTCCAGCCGGTCGAGGTCCGTGCCCGCTTTGGCCTCGATCATCTCGCGTAGCATGTCGACCATCTGCTGGGCAGCGGGTGGCGGCGTCTCGCCCGTCAGCCGTTCGCGCACCATGAAGCCGACCACATCGGCCAACGGCACTTCCTCGGCATTGGCATATTGATCGTAGCCGCGTTGCTTGCACTTGGCGTCCAGCGACGCGGCGAGGTTCTGTGCGACGCCGTCCATGGTGCGCGCGCCAATCGCCTCGACACGCGCCTGTTCGGCAGAATCGAAGATCGCGCGCGCTGTGCCACCCACCGGCAGCAAGTTGCTGTGGACACCCTTGTCGTGGTGTTTGAGCTTGAGAGCGATCGCATCGGCTGATCCACGAACCTGTGCAGCTTCCGCTTCTGTCAGATCGCGCGACGGCATGGGCAGGCGCCCGGGGCCGGGCATGTTCTGCGCGCTGAAGGTAAGTTCGAGTTCCTTGTCCTCGGCAATCGCCCGCGCGGCGCCGACAACAGCCTGTTTGAACGGTTCGACAGGATTCTCGTTGGAGGACATAGAAAACCGGCCTTAGGCGTTCACGGCCTGCTTCTGGGCCATGGAAACCGCTGATTCCGGCAGCTCCTGGCCGAAGACGCGCTGATAGTATTCCGCGACCAACGGTCGTTCCAGCTCATCGCACTTGTTCATGAAGGTGACCCGGAACGAGAAGGCGAGGTCGTTGAAGATCTCGTTGTTCTGCGCCCAGGTGATCACGGTCCGTGGCGACATTACCGTCGACAGGTCGCCGGCCATAAAGCCTGCACGGGTCAGGTCGGCAATGCGGACCATCCGGCTGATGGTATCGCGGCCCTCGTCTGAATCGTAGCTCGGCGCCTTGGCCAACACGATGCCGCATTCGGCTTCATGCTCCAGATAATTCAGAGTGGTGACGATGTTCCAGCGGTCCATCTGGCCCTGGTTGATCTGCTGTGTGCCGTGATAGAGCCCGGTGGTATCACCCAGCCCGACCGTATTGGTGGTCGAGAACAGACGGAACGACGGGTGCGGATGGATCACCTTGTTCTGATCCAGCAGCGTCAGGCGGCCTTCCACCTCCAGCACGCGCTGAATGACGAACATCACGTCGGGACGGCCGGCATCATACTCATCGAACACCAGCGCAACCGGGTTCTGGATCGCCCAGGGCAGAATGCCCTCGCGGAATTCGGTGATCTGCTTGCCGTCCTGCAGAACGATGGCGTCCTTGCCGACAAGATCGATGCGGCTGATATGACTGTCGAGATTGACGCGCACACACGGCCAGTTCAGGCGAGAGGCCACTTGTTCAATATGGGTCGATTTACCCGTGCCGTGATAGCCCTGAACCATCACACGTCGATTGTGTGCAAACCCGGCCAGAATGACCATGGTCGTATCCAGATCGAACAGGTAGGAGTCGTCCACCGGCGGCACATATTCATTGCCGCTGGAGAAGGCCGGAACGTCCATATCAACGTCCAGGCCGAAGACCTCACGGACGGAAACTTTGGTATCGGGCATCCCGTTATTGCCGGGCATGGTTTCATCCATCGCCATGGATTTTCTTTCTTATTGGTACTCTAGATCGGGTTCACAAATAGGCCGCTGGCAACCAAATGCGAATAGGCCTGTATTACCGCACGCAAACGCTCTTCGGCGGCCTGGTCAGGCCGCTCAGCCGCGGCATTCGCATCAGGGTGGTAGCGTTTGACCAATTGCTTATAGCGTTTCTTTATGTCTTGCAACGATGCAGTCTCGTTGAGGCCCAGCGTCGCAAGAGCGTTGCGATCCTCGCGCCCCAGACGGGCCTCTGATGGATCGGTTGGAGGCTTCTCCATACGGTGGATGCCGACATCTGGATCGTCGGCAAATCCGGCGGCGGCATCGCGGGCGGCAAAGAACGCCCAGGCGTTTTCAGGTCCGTCCGGGCCGCCGACGCGCCCACCCAAAGGCCAGGTCGGGCGATCCCAGGTGGCGGCGGAGCGGACCAGGGTTTCATATTCCATGTCTTCCATGCCGGCGAAGTAGTTCCACGACTTGTTGTACTCGCGTACATGCTCGATGCAGAACCAGTAATAGTCGTTCAGATGGTCCCGGTCCTTGGGCGCACGGTGGGCGCCTTCGCCGGGGCAGCCCGGCCAGTCGCAGGCTCGGTCATCACTATGCTGGTGCGAAGTCTTCACCGTCAGATTATGGTGAGCCGAAGCGCGGATGAAAAGGGTCAGATATGAGTGTTGCCGAACGAATCAGATCTAAGCTGCAAGCTGAACTGGCGCCCACCGCGCTTGATGTGATTGATGAATCCCACAAACATGCGGGCCATGCCGGTGCCCGGCCCGGCGGCGAAACCCACTTTCATGTGGTGGTGACATCGGCAAAGTTCGACGGGCTGAACCGCGTTGCCCAGCAGCGGCTGATTCACAAGATCCTGGCCGAAGAACTTGCCGGCCCGGTCCATGCGCTTTCCATTGAGGCGAAGGGCTTATCCTGACGGATTATTGTCTCCTGATGCACAGGAGATTTCAGTCATTTTCAAATCAGATGAATCGGTCTAGGTGATGCAGTGAAAACAAGGCACCTGGTTCATCGAACGAGATTTTGAGGAGACGGTATTTTGGACGCTGAACAGATAGACGAAGGGGCAGCGCCCTCCGGCCTGGATGACGCAGCCGAAGAGCAGGCATCTCCGATCAGAAGCATTCTGATGGCGACGGACTTGTCGGCACGCTCGGATCGTCCGTTGGAGAGGGCGCTACAGCTGGCGGACCAGCACCGCGCGCGGCTGACAATTCTCCATGTTTTTGACGAAAACCTGCCGGACCAGGTGAAAGACAGTGTCGCGGCGGCTGCGCGCGAAGACATCGAGCACCACATTGAAAAGGCCGCCCCGCCGGCCGATGTGGACATCACCATTCAGGTCGTGCCGGGGAAGGACTACCGCGACATTCTACGCGCCGTGGCCGTTACCGAAGCCGACCTTATTGTGATGGGTGTCCACCGCAACGAGTCCGGCCTGAAGCCGATCACAGGTACGACTATGGAGCGGGTGATTCGCAAAGGCTCACGAGCCGTCCTGGTTGTGCCTGACCGGGTCAAAGGCCCCTATAACCGCCTGATGATGGGGCTCGATTTCTCGGTCTATTCCCGATTTGCCCTGCGCGGCGCGTTGGGCATGGCGCCCGGTGCCGAGCTGCATGCGGTACACGCGTTCAAGATACCGTTTGAAACCGTGCAGCCGGGCCGTGAAGCCTTGCTGCATGCGCATCAGCAAGAGGACAAAAAGCTGACCGCCTTCATTGCCGAAGAGTTCGAGGCGATCAGTGCCGAAGCGCCCGGAGCTGTTCCCGATATTGAGTCAATCCAGAAGGTGGTCCGCCATGGCGAGACGCAGGCCGTGCTGCGCGCGGAGGCGGAAAGGATCACGCCCGACCTGATGGTGCTGGGCACCCATGGCCGGGTAGGGCTGTCGCGCGCGGTACTGGGCAGTGTGGCGGAAAAGTTCCTGAACCGACCCGTCTGCGACGTGCTGGTCATTAAGGCGTGGTGAAGGCGAATTCAGTTTAAGACATAGGCCAACAAGAACGGCAGGGTGACAAACGAGATCGCGGTGGAGAGGATCACCGTGCCCGCCACCTGTTCGGCGTTCTCGCCATAGCGTTGTGCAAAAAGGTAGTTGAATACCGCCGCCGGCATGGAGCACATGATCAGTGTGACACCGGCTTCCGCCCCCGTCAGGGCAAAAATCTCAATCAACGCCAGCCCGGTGGAAAAGCCGATCCCCAACCGCATCAGCGCGACCGAAAGGCTGCCTTTCAGATGGGAGACCTGCAGCCCGGCTAGCGATACGCCCAGCGTGATCAGCATGACCGGGATAGCGAAATCGCCCAGCAATGTCGTGGTGTTCAGCAGCCAGGCCGGGACTTTCAGCCCAAACACCAGCACGATGATCGCGGCAAGTGTCGCGTAAATCAGCGGCAGGCGGAGGATCATCATCAGGGAAACCTTGCCCGACGCGATCATCGGCGACACCGTGAACTGCGTCGTGGCGCCAACGACAAAAAAGGCAATGCCCAGCGCCAGCCCGACATCGCCAAAAGCAAACAGCGACAGGGCCAGACCCATATTGCCGCAATTGGGAAACAGGATCGGCGGCAGCGAATCCCGCACCGGCAGATTCATGGCTTTGATGCCGATGAAGCCGAACACCGCGAAGGCCGCCATCGCGAGCGCGGAGATCAACGCCATGGTGGCGAAATCTCCTGCATCGATACTGAGATCGCTGATTCTGCTGAACACCAGGCAGGGCGTCGCCACATTCGTCAGCAGACGGGTGATCAGCGCTGTGTCATAGGGGTATCCAAGCCTGGTCCAGACGAAGCCGACTGCCGCTGCCAGAAAGACCGGCGCAATAATGGCCAGCAGTTCGCCGGTCATTCGTCCTCTGGCTCTTCCGGCTCGGGCGGTGTAATCCGAAGCGAAATGATCTGGTTCCGCTCTTTCTTCAGGACCTCGAACTTGTAGTCGTGGAACAGGAAGGCCTGCCCGCTGTCGGGTATGGTCTGCGCTTCATGGATGACATAGCCGGCGATGGTGTTGGCGTGCTCATCCGACAGGTCCCAGTCCATTTCGCGGTTGAGATCGCGGATAGTCGTGGTGCCATCGGCGACCACCTGGCCGGTCTTTTGCGGCCGGATGCCTGCATGGGCCTCGTCAAACTCGTCGAGAATGTCACCCACGATTTCCTCGATGATGTCTTCCAGGGTGATCACGCCCATCAGCGCACCATATTCATCGACGACCAGAGCGAAGTGCGCCTGCCGTTCGCGGAAGGCATTCATCTGTTCCCGCAAACTGGTTGTTTCCGGAACAAACCAGGGCTCGACCGCGAGCTCTTCGATCTGCGCCATGGTCAGCGATCCATCGCAGTTGCGCACCGCGCGGAGTACGTCCTTGGCGTGCAGAATGCCGATGATGTTTTCCGTATCGCCCCGCCACAGCGGAATCCGTGTATGCGGGCTTTGCACGACACTTTCGACAATCGCTTCGGCACCGATATCAGCGTCGATCATCTCCATCGACCGGCGGTGAATCATCACCTCTTCAACGTCGATATCGTCCAGATCGAGAATGCTGCCCAGCATATCCCGGTGCGGCTTGATCATGCTGCCTTCCTGGGCGTGCAGGGCAATGGTCCCGCGCAGTTCATCATGGGCGGAGAGCACGGCCGTATCGGCCCTGATATCGATGCCGAACAGATGCAGTGTGCCGCGAATGATCACCTGGATGGTATTGGTAATCGGTGACAGCACGGGAACCAGAGTGCCGATGGGCCGGCTGACTAACATGGCCCCCTGGTCCGGGTTACGGATTGCGAGGGTCTTGGGCAAGACCTCAGCGAAGATCAGGACGATCAAAGTCATCACGCCACTGGCAATCAGGACGCCGTAATCACCGAACAGAGCCGAAAACATGCTGGTCGCAAGGGCCGTGGCCAGGATGTTGACGGCATTGTTACCGAGCAGGATTGTGCCGATCAGCTTTTCGTTGTCTTCTTTGAGCCGGTCGACCCGTGCAGCACGGGCATCGCCGTCTTGCGCGAGCCGGTGCATCCGCGCCCGCGAAGCCGCTGTCAGCGCGGTCTCGGAGCCGGAAAAAAAGCCAGACATCATTATCAGAATGGCGATCGCAATGGCGGTCAGCGTCGGATCGGGGATCATGGTTGTGTTCCGTATTTATGAATTGGCCAGGACATCCCTGACCAGGTCGAGGTCGACATCATCAGTGAGAATCGCGTCACCGATGCCTTGGGCCAACACAAAGGTGATGCGCCCGTCTTTTACTTTCTTGTCCTGCGCCATATGCGCCAGCAATCGCTCAGGGTCCAGCGGTTCGCCATCAATATCGCTGATAGATGCGGGCAGGCCCACAGCGCGGAAATGTTCACGAATAGCAGTCGGCGCATTGTCGCCGCACAGGCCCATGCGTGCAGATGTTTCGAAAGCCAGGACCATGCCGACGGCAACGCCCTCGCCATGCAGTAGCCGCTGGCCGAATCCGGTTTCTGCTTCCAGCGCGTGCCCGAATGTGTGGCCCAGATTAAGTAGTGCCCGGATGCCGGATTCTCTCTCGTCCTGGGCGACGATATCGGCTTTGGCCCGGCAGCTCTTTGCGATGGCCAGGACGCGGTCTGCCTGGTTGCCGTCGAGCAGGCTGGCGCCGTGTTCCTGCAACCAGCTGAAGAAGCCGGCATCGCCGATCAGGCCATATTTGACGACTTCCGCATAGCCGGCCAGCAGCTCGCGGCGGGGCAGGGTATCAAGCACCTGCGTATCAGCCAGCACCAGCCGTGGCTGATGAAAGGCGCCAACCAGATTCTTGCCATGGGTCGTGTTGATCCCTGTCTTGCCGCCGACGGAGCTGTCGACCTGTGCCAACAATGTTGTTGGAACCTGTATGAAATCCATGCCCCTGCGTAGAACGCTGGCGGCAAAACCGGTTAAATCACCCACGACGCCGCCGCCCAGGGCGATGACGATATCACGCCGTTCCAGGCGGGCGTCCAGCATCGCCGATGTCAGCGCTTCCAGCGCCGCGAAACTCTTGCTGGTTTCGCCTGGCGCAACGGTATGAACGATAACCGTTATGCCCGCATCGCCCAAGGCCTTGCTTACGGCCGCCAGGTGAAGGTCTGCTACATGCTGGTCAGTGACGATGAAGCTGACCGGCCGGGCCAAAAGGGGACTGATCAATTCGCCAGCGCGGGCCAGCAGGTCCGGACCGATCAGAATATCGTAGGAGCGGTCGCCCAGCGCGACAGAAACGGTTTCGGATGCGTGGTTCATGATGTCAGCCACGGTCCCGGTGGGCTTGAAGTGCTTTGATAATAGCCTCGACCACATCATCGTGCGGCCCGTCATTGCTCTCGACGGTAAGGTCAGCCTCGGCATAGAACGGGTTTCGCTCGGCTGCCAGTCTGCCGAGAATTTCAGCGGGATCGCCATTCTTTAACAGGGGCCGATCCTCGCGCCGGCTGGTCCGTTCGACCAAGGTATCGACATCTGCTTTCAGCCAGACTGATATGGCATGATCTTTGATCCGCGCGCGCGTTTCTTCATTCATGAAGGCGCCGCCGCCGGTTGCCAGCACATGCGGCTTGCCCTCCAGCAGGCGCCCGATTACCCGGCGCTCGCCGTCGCGAAAGGCCGCTTCGCCAAAGCACTCAAAAATATCGGGAATGCGGCAGCCTGCCGCTTTCTCGATTTCCGTGTCCGCGTCAACAAAACCTATACCCAGCCGTTTCGCCAAACGGCGACCCACTGTCGTCTTGCCGACACCCATTAAACCGACAAGCACAATCGTCTTGTCGGCCTCAAACGGGGCGCATCCGGCTGCGGCTGTTATGGTATCTATCTTTTCCATGCCCTGTTGTGCATCTGGTTTTGCCTTATGTTATATCCCATACACAACAAAAGCACCTTGCTGAGTTAAGGGGACCGGCCAATTGCGAAAACTGATGATTGTGGTACTGGTTCTACTCGTGCTCGGCGCTGGCGGTCTCGCTGCGTTGTCCTTCTGGGACCCGCCGGCACCCTCTCAACAGATCGAAAAAGACATCTCTGATGAGCTTCTACAAAATTAGCCGGTTTGCAGCCGCGGCCTTGGCCGTTTCCATTGCAAGCCAGCCCATGGCGCTATTTGCCCAGTCGCCGGACGGCTACCAGCCCTTGGAAACCCAGACCCAACGGGAGCAGACGGCTCCCTATGATCCGATGGCGCCCGGGCCTGCCGCACCACCACCTGCGCCCGTCCAATCGCCTGATGCGCCGCTCAGCATTGTGCCGCGCGGCGTGACGGGTAGCAGCGGTGTCGGACCTCGCGTCCCGGCACCGGCGCAGCAGCCGCGTTTCGGCAACCAGGGTTTCGATGATGCGATCGTTGGCGTGGCCCCGGCCGCTGATCCGGTTGTTAGCGGCGGTGTCGCCGAACTCGGTCTGGCGGAGATCGATCCATCATCGGTTGGCGTACTGGTGGAAGATTCGGGTGGCTTTCCCGCAACCATGTGGGAGGGCAGCAATCGCGCTTCGTTGATGGCCTTGTTGCCGCAACTCCCCGTCAACACGCGTTCGCCGGTCATGCGCGAGCTGGCCCGCCGCCTTTTGTTGACGGAAGCGGATGTGCCGGCGCCTGAACCGCCAAGCGGACTGCTCGGTGCACCGGTCAACGATCCTTATGATCTGTTGAAGGCGCGGGTTGAGCGGCTCGCCGCTGCGGGTGACCTTGCCGGACTGTCGGCACTATTCGACCGCATGCCGCCGAGCACTGAAGATGAAACGCTAACCCGCCATCGCATTGACGTGATGCTGCTGAATGGGGACGTCGCGGGCGCTTGCGCCGAAGCTGGTTCCGCCAACCAGCGCAGCGAAAACACCTATTGGTTCCAGATCGTCGCCTTTTGCCGGTTAATTGAAGGTGATACCAGCGGCGCTAACTTCGCCACGGATATGCTGCGCGATCTGGGTATCGACGACCCGGTCTATTTTGACCTGATGGCCTATCTGATGTTGCCTGAGCAGAGCCGTGCCGGGGTGCTGGGAGGGTCAATTGGCGAACCGACGCCGCTCAAGCTGGCAATGCTGCGTGTCGCGGGCCTTGATGTCCCGGTAGAGACGTTGGTTCAGGCGAGCCCCTTGATGTTGCAGGCCATTGCGACAACGCCCAACATGCCAATTCCGCTTCGTTTGGAGGCAGCTGACATGGCGGCCCGTCAGGGCGCCATTGATGTTTCCATGCTGGCGGCCCTTTATGGCGGCATGCCATTTGAGCCCGCGGAACTGGAAAACGCCGCCCTGCTCGCTGAGGCCGGTGGCGCAGCCCGTACCCAGGCGCTGCTCTATCAAGCAGCGCGGCGATCTCCTGTCCCGGAGACACGGGCAACGAATTTGCAAGCGGCCTGGCGGGTTGCCCGCGCCCGTAACGACTATTCGATTGCCGCCGCCGCCAATCTTCAAGCGACGCAAGCGCTGCCGATTCAGCCACCCATGCTGCCCTATGCCGCGGATGTGACCAAAGCGCTGCTTGTCGCAGGCGATGAGGCGTCTGCGATGCGCTGGTACAATCTGGTGCGGAACGCGGCGTCTACGGCAGACGTCAATGCAACCACTCTCTTGCTGGAGTTGTGGCCGTTCATGCAGGTCGCTGACGTGGAAGGGAATATTCCCTTCTCCAATGACATTCTGGATCTGTGGTGGCAGTCGCAGTTTGCCAATAGCCGTGCTGAACGCGCCGAGCGCGGCGCGCTGCTGTTCGCGGTTTTCGAGGCGTTGGGCGATCAGGTGCCGCCGCGTTATTGGGCATCGCTTTATGACGGGGCCGAACGGCAGCAAGACAGCATGCCGTCCCTGCCGGCCTGGCGGGGTACCTTGATGGCGGCACGGTCAGGCAGGCTTGCAGAGACCGTCTTGCTCACTCTCATTCTTCTGGGTGAAGAGGGGCCTGGCGCGGCCAACCCGGCGGTGCTTGCCAATGTTATTGAAGCGCTGCGGGCTGTTGGTCTGGAACATGAAGCCCGCGCACTCACCCTTGAAGCTCTGGTCGAGGCGGGGCTTTAGGTCCGCCGATGGAAAAGGCTGACGATCGCTATGTGATCGAGGCCTTCCTTGAAATGCTGGCGGCTGAGCGCGGCGTGGCGGAGAACACGTTGCAGGCCTATGCACGGGACCTCGGGCATTTCAGGGATTTTGCAGACGCAAAGCGCGTGCCCTTGATCAAGGCTGATGATGACCTCATTCGCGCCTATCTTTCCAGGCTCGACAAGGCCGGGTTTGCGACCAGCACGGCGGCCCGGCGGCTGTCGGCAATCAAGCAGTTCTACAAGTTTCTCTATGGTGATGGGCTTCGACCCGATGACCCCTCGGCGTCCATTGAAGGGCCCAAGCAGCGCCGGTCGCTGCCGAAAACACTTAGCGAGGCAGATATCGATGCGCTGATGGGCGCTGTGCGGAACAGGCCGGGGGCAGGGGCCGATCCGCGCCAGATCAGGTTGGCCGCGCTGCTGGAGGTCGCCTATGCCACCGGCCTGCGCGTCAGTGAACTGGTGTCGTTGCCCTATGGTGCTGTCACAGGCGATACCCGCGTCCTGCTGGTGCGCGGCAAGGGCGGGCGCGAGCGTATGGTGCCGCTTAGCGTGCCGGCGCGCGAGGCATTGGATGCCTATCTTGAGGTGCGGGATTTCTTTCTTGAGAAAACAGGTCCCAAAGCCAGGGGCTTCCTGTTTCCGTCCCGTGGCAAGGCCGGGCATTTGACCCGCATCCGGTTCGTGCAGTTGCTGGACGAGTTGGCGGTGGCTGCCGGAATCGATCCGCGCCGGGTCAGTCCGCATGTGCTGCGCCATGCTTTTGCCAGTCATCTGCTGAACCACGGGGCGGATTTGCGCTCCGTGCAGCAGATGCTTGGCCATGCAGATATCAGCACGACGCAGATCTACACCCATGTGCTGGAAGAACGCCTGCAGGCTTTGGTCCGCTCAGGCCATCCTTTGGCGAAACGGTAGGCTTTCTTCTTGCGGACGCCAGGTCCTGCCAATTGACTCTCCGCGGGCACAAAAGTAGCGTGCGCCTCCATTCATCCTTCCCCGTCGACGTTGAGGACAATCATGGCATTCACCCCCATCGAACAGGCGCCCGCGCGTCTTAACCGCAGCGAGCTGGCAGTGCCGGCGTCCAACACACGCTTTCTGGAAAAGGCCGCCCAGTCCGCGGCCGACGTGGTGTTCCTTGATCTGGAGGACTCGGTCGCGCCGGATGACAAGGATCAGGCCCGCAAGAACGCGGTTGAGGCAATCAACGATCTCGATTGGGGCAAAAAGACCGTGTCTGTCCGCATCAATGGCGCCGACACGCAGTACATGTACCGCGATGTGGTCGAACTGATGGAAAATGCCGGAGACCGGCTTGACCTGCTGATGATGCCCAAGGTGGATAACGCCAAGGATGTCTATGCGCTCGATATGCTGTGCACCCAGATCGAATGGGCGAAAGGCCGAACCAAGCGCGTCGGTTTTGAGCACATCATGGAAACTGCGCAGGGCCTGCGGAACATCTATGAGATTGCGGCTGCCAGCCCGCGCAATGAAAGCCTGCATTTTGGCGTCGCTGACTTTGCCGCCTCCATGGGCATGAAGACGACGCAGATCGGCGGGCCGAATCCGGATTATGTGGTGCTGTCCAACCCGGATGAAAACGGCGAGCGCAACACCTATTGGGGTGACATGTGGCACCAGGCAATCGTGACCATGGTTGTCGCGGCCCGTTCGCATGGTCTGCGCCCGGTCGATGGACCATTTGGTGATTTCTCCGACCCGGACGGCTATCGCGCCCAGGCGCTCAGGGCCAAGGTGCTGGGTTGCGAGGGCAAGTGGTCGATCCATCCGTCGCAGGTGGACCTCGGGAATGAATTGTTCAGCCCGTCGCCCGACGAGGTGGAGAAGGCAAAGAAAATTCTGGAGGCTATGGAAGCTGCCCAGGCCGACGGCAAAGGCGCTGTCGCCCTCGACGGCAAGCTGATCGACATTGCGTCGGTTCGACAGGCCGAAGTCTTGCTTGAAACCGTCAAGCGGCTGGAGGCTTAAAGGCTTCGCTGTCCCCGAATTGTCATTGCAAGGAGGGGCGTTCGCCTCGACGCGGCAACCCATAGCCCTTGATCAAAACGACGACCATAGCTGGATGGCTCCTTCCGGCGTCGCAATGGCAGGCTGAGCGATCGGTTACAGTCCCTTGTTTGGATTGATCAGGTATTTCTCACCTGTCGCGCGGCGGTTATAGGCATTGATCGTGTCGATATCGAGCGCCTCGGCAAGGGAGATTTCCGCCGTGTAGTGGCTGGCGAAGGTGGTTTTGAGTTCAGCCAGCACCCGCGCGCGCAGCTTCATCATGCCGTCCATGCCGATTTTCTGGATAAAGGGTGTCAGCAACCAGCCGCCCAGGCCCCAGGCCAGGCCGACCCCGGCGCCGACTTCGGTTGGCGCCAGGTCCAGCCGCCCATAGATATAGACCTGTTTGTGCGTTGAAGAGCCATAGCGGCTGTATTCCGTCGCGGTCTGGTTTAGGGCGGCTTCCATGGCGGTCAGAATCTGCCCGGCCAGCGGGCCGCCGCCAATAGCGTCAAAGCCCAGCGTCGCGCCGGTCTCAGCCAGCGCGGCGATCAACTGTTCCATGAAGTCGGGTGCTGTTGAGTTGAGCACATGTTCGGTGCCGATCTCGCGCAGGATCGCCTCGTGCTCCGGCTTGCGCACAATGGCGACCAGCGGGATATCGTCGGCCACGCAGATCTTGGCCAGCATCTGCCCCAGGTTCGACGCGGCAGCTGTATGCACCAGCGCCGTGTGCCCTTCCATGCGCATGGTTTCCGTCATGCCCAGCGCGGTCAGCGGGTTGACGAAGCAGGAGGCGCCTTCTGCTGCGGTCGTCCCTTCGGGCAGCTCCATGCACATGACAGCGGGCATGCAGCGATACTGGCTATAGAGTTCGCCGCCTGCCGCAGAGACGGTCTTGCCCAACAATGCCTGCGCGGCATCGGACGAACCGGCCTTCACCACGACACCGGCGCCTTCATTGCCTGCCGGGAGCGAATCGCCCAGCCGCCCGGCCATGAACCGCATGCCGATTTCCGGGACCTGCGCCGTAACAACAGGGCGTTCCGGTGTGCCGCTGGTCTTGGCTGTGTTCATATCTGCTGCGCCGACCATCAGTCCGAGATCGGACGGGTTGATGGGGGCTGCTTCAACGCGGATGAGCACTTCATCGGGGCCAGGCTCGGGCACGTCCACCTCGGCCAGCGAGAGTTCTAGCGTGCCATCAGTTTTTGCCAATGTGCGGAACTGAAGGCCCTTGGCTGGAATTTCTGCGGTCATCATGTGCTCCCTTTTTTCCCTCGTGTGAACGACCTTGCTTTTACCATTCCTGTGAGGCTGGGGAACGGACGAAAAGTCGAGTTTTCATCACGTTTTCTCGCAGCCGTCGGAGTGGTAGGATTAGGAGCGATGGTTTGACGGGGACGGGGCGGATGTCAAAGTGCGCTTTCTCGGGCTTGGTTTTGGCAGGCTTGGTTCTGCTGGCCGCTTGCGGCGCCGAAGAGACCGAACCGGATGTTTCTGCCGTCGATCGCGGCCCGGATGCCATCGCCGCCGATCTCACTGAGATTCTAAAGCAGGCGGCTGCCAAACGCGCGCGCTTCTCAACCGATCCTGACGCGCCGGCGCAGGTGATCGAGCGGACGGCGCGAGTCGTCGTAGATCAGGTCGCGTCCCAGTTCGGTCAGCCGCCCTACTGGAACATCATATTAGAAAACTGGGACTGCAGCCATTTGTCGGACGCAGATGCGTGCCTTCGCGGCGGCGGGGTCCCGATCCGGTATTGGGTCGACCCGCGATTCGTGGACCCCAGGTCGATTGCGCTCGACGGGCCTGTTCCCGGGACCGGTGAGACCGGCCACCGGCTCGGATTCGCGTGTACGGATTTCGGATCTTTCGGCTGTATTGACGCGGCGGATCTCCGACGTCACGAGGACTATGTCGTGTGCGACGACAACGCGTGTTCGGAAGAAGAAGCCGCGCTGCAGGCGCGCCGCGAGGGCGATGCCCTCGCTATGGCCAAGGCCCGCCAGACGCAGAAGTCGAACGTGGTTGCCTGCGGAACCGTTGAAACTTGTCGTCGCGCCGAGGCGCTGTTTCGCGAGCTCGTCGACCGCGCCGCGTTGAGACCGCATCTGACGAGTGTGGAGGACTACAAGCGAGCGGCCGCCCGGTTTGGCGAGGCCACGCGCGGCGCGCTCTGGGCGCAGCGGACGCCGGACGCGGAAGGGAGACAAAGCGATAATCCGTTCGTCCCCAATGAATGGCAGTCGAAGCGAACCATGTCGGTAAGCGTCGACGGCGAGGGCCGTCTTCAGGCGGTCATCGACAACTGTCCCGCCGAGCCGTCTAGCTGTGACGCGGAGGGGCGGTGGTACAGCCACTTGGTCATTTTGGAGCCAGGGGGACTCAACCCGCCCGGTGTGCGCGTCCACGACTCGGTCCGCGTCAGCAGGGGCGACAAAATCATCAACGAGTGGACGGGCCGTGCCGTTTTCGCGAATTGCCACGAAAAGGAAATTTGCACGGAAGAGGCCTTGGAGTCCGTGTCCGCGACGGGCTTTCAGGGCATTATTCCATGTCACAAAGATGCCTGCCAGGCGGCCGTCTTTGAGCTGCAGGCGATGGCGAGTTTCGCCGCAGGCCCCCGGTTTGAAGATGCGCTCAAGGTCTTGGCAGCAGACGCCCATCCAGTCTCCGAGATCACGACTTGGGAAGACGCAGATCGTGCGGCCGAGCGGATCTCCGGCCAATTTGGCAGCAAACCCTGGCCGTTGCGGTCCGGTGACACCCGCTACCAGATCTTTCAGCGAGAAGCCGAATTCGGCCCCGCGAACGAGCTACAGATCAGGGGCGTCTACTGCACCGGCGACGAGGATTGCCGGCCCGGTGACACGCAATACGCCGACTCGCTTTTCTTCTTGAGCGACATGAAGCCGGAATCGATCCGGCTTTCCAAATTCGCGCTGCTGGGCGATGATCCGGGTCTTCGAATGCGATGCGTCTCCGGGGAAGATGTACCCTGCGCAGGAATTGGCCTATCTGACGGATCGGATTTCTACTTTTCCCAAGTCATTATCACCTGTGCTGATCTGGACGCCTGCAAGGCGACGGCAGCCGACCTGAGAGGGCTGCAGGCGTTCTTGGAGACGGCTCCGCCACGGCAATCGAAAGCGGACGGAGCGGTCTCGCCCGCCGGGGACGCCGGGGCCATCAAGCAGACGTCAACACCGGCCCAAAAAGAGCCGGCAACGGAAGGGCCCCCATCCGATCAGGCCAGCATGGTGGGCTATTGGCGGATGGTCTCGCCGGCATGGCCGGGCTGGGTTACCAAGTTCAACGCCGACGGGACATTCATCTCGAACAATGCCGGCCCGGTTTTGACCGGGACCTATCAGGCCAAGACCGGCACGCTCTATCAGCAGTTTCCTGACTTCAACACGAACAGAACGGTCAGCTACAGGTTCCTCGACAAGGACACGCTCGAGTTCACGGACCCCAACGGTGCGAGCGTCTGGGCGCGGCAGTCAGGCTGGAGTCAGTAGGGTGTGAGTGTCGCCTATTCTGCGGCGGCGGCCTGCTGGGCTGCATGGTCGATCGCGCGCAGCAGCATGTCAGGCTCCTGTGCGCCGACCAGGGCGAGCTTCTTGTCGATGATGAAGCAGGGCACGCCGGTGACACCCATATTCCGGGCCACGGATTCTTCTTTCAGCACCAGCTCGCGGTCCGCGTCGCCCTCCAGCAGTTTGCGGACGACGTCGGCTTCCATGCCGGCTTCTTCCGCAACGGAGACCAGCACCTCCGGGTCGCCGATGTCTTCGCCGTCGATGAAATATTTCTTGAAGATGCCTTCCACCACCGCGTCCTGAACGCCGGCGGTTTGTGCCCAATGGTTCAGCCGGTGCGAGTTCACCGTGTTGGGCAGGCGCTTCTGGGATTCAAGCGCGAAATCCAGCCCTTCTTCTTCAGCAGCGGCGCGCACCATTTTATAGACGCCTTTTGCCTGTTCCTTGTCGCCGAATTTCGCTTCCAGATATTCCTTGCGGTCCCAGCCGCCGGGCGGCGTTTCCGGATTCAGCTGGAACGGGCGCCACAGCACCTCGAAATGAATGTCGGGCCGCTGCGCCAGGGCCTGTTCCAATCGCCGCTTGCCGATATAGCACCAGGGGCAGATCGAATCTGAGATTACATCTATTTGCATCCTGCAAACATACGCGACCGGTGACGGAGGCAAAAGGGCGTAAATCGGCCATTTTCGTGCGCAGGCGCACATGGGGCTTGCGGGATACATCCGATGACCGCGGCATTGACAAGGCCCCCGGCGGAGCGCGACAGTGCGCGCCCCTTGCAAAACAGTGTACTGGACCGACGTTTACGCTATGGAACCTGTACTTGAATTCGAAAAGCCAGTCGTAGAGCTGGAAAGCCAGATTCGCGAGTTGAAACGCCTATCGGACGATGGCGACGTGAATATCGTCGACGAAGTGATCCGGCTGGAAAAGAAACTCGAGCAGGCGCTCAGGCAAACTTATAAGAACCTGAATCCGTGGCAGAAGACGCAAGTGGCGCGGCATCCGCGCAGGCCGCATTATCAGGACTATGTGGCGGCGTTGTTTACCGACTACACGCCTTTGGCCGGTGACCGCGGTTTCTCTGACGACTTGGCCATCGAGGGCGGCCTCGCGCGATTCAGGGGTGAGGCCGTGCTGGTCATGGGGCACGAGAAGGGCCGTGATACGCAAAGCCGCGTCGCGCATAATTTCGGCATGGCGCGGCCGGAAGGTTACCGCAAGGCGGTGCGGCTTATGGAACTGGCTGACCGTTTCGGGCTGCCGCTGATTACATTGGTGGACACACCGGGCGCCTACCCTGGCGTCGGCGCGGAAGAGCGCGGCCAGGCGGAAGCGATTGCCCGCTCGACAGAGACCTGTCTGAAGCTTGAAGTGCCGCTGATCGCGGTCATTGTCGGGGAAGGAGGCTCTGGCGGCGCCGTTGCCCTGGCAACCGGCAACCGGGTCCTGATGTATGAGCATGCGGTCTATTCGGTGATTTCACCGGAGGGTTGCGCATCGATCCTCTGGCGAAGCGATGACCGTGCGGAGGAGGCCGCTTTTGCCCTCAAGTTGACGGCGCGCGATCTTAAAGGGCTCAATATCATTGACGAGATTGTCCCTGAACCCCTGGGCGGCGCCCACCGGGAGACGGAGACGGCTATTGCCTCTTTGGGCGACGCGATAGACCGGGCGCTTTCCAGTATGGCGGGGATGGATGGCCCTGCCTTGCGGCAGGCGCGGCGCGACAAGTTTCTGGCGATGGGAACAGCAGGCGTTGCCTAGAATCAAAACCGGTTGTGCTGTTTTGGCGATAATCTGCGGCCTTGTGCAGGCTGCGGGCGCCCAGAGCAGTTCTGATAATCGCGATCCGACGGTGCGCATGTTTGACAACTTCTTCATGTCGCTGGTCGCTGCGCGTCTATGCGACAACCCGGACGAGCGGACGGTGCAGATGTTCACGCGCAATCTGCTGATCGTTCAGGAAGTGACCATCAGCCATTTCAGTACCGAGCTGCCTGATATGTCGCGGGACGACATACTCGAAATGATCAACAATCGCGCCACGGCCCTGGATCAAACGCTGAAATCGACTATTGCAGAAAAAGGTTGCGCTGATTCCGAGATTATCAATCTGGTCCATATGTTTGACATTCATGCTCGCATGGATCTGTTGAACGAAGGGGACCAGGCGGCACCATGACGATCCGGCCCGCCGGTCTCGATCACGTTGTGCTACGGGTCAGCGATGTTGATCGGATGATCGCTTTCTATGTCGATGTTGTGGGGTGTTCCGTTGACCGGGTGCAGGAAGGTCTGGGGCTCTGGCAATTGCGCGCCGGTCGTTCGTTGATCGACCTGGTCGATGTTACCGGCACGCTGGGTCAGCTGGGCGGCGCCGCGCCGGGGGATGCCGGTCGAAACATGGACCATTTCTGCCTGCGCATTGACCCGTGGGACGAAGCTACGATCGTTGCCCATCTGGAGGCTCACGGCGTTGCCGTGTCGGACACGGGACAACGCTACGGCGCCGAAGGGACCGGCCCTTCGATTTACATCAATGACCCTGAAGGCAATGTTGTCGAGCTGAAAGGCCCGGCGACAGCGTAGCGCTTAGGCTGCCGCCACGGCGCCATGGCAATGCTTGAATTTTTTGCCTGAGCCACACGGGCAGGGCGCATTGCGCGGCACTTTGCCCCAGGTGTTTGGATCGTTGGGGTTCATATCCGCCTCGTCGACTTTGCGCCGGACCGGTTGCTGAATGCCATCGGCCTCGTCGAACTCGTTACGTCCGGTCAGCGGATCGACATGCTCGGCGACCATCTTCTGCGCCGGCATCCGTTCTTCCAGCGGGGGTGGCGGGGCGTCAACCCGCACTTCGACGCGCGCCAGCATGGTCGTGGTTTCTTCACGCACCCGCGCCAGCATCGCCTCGAACATATCGAAGGATTCGCTCTTGTATTCGTTTAAGGGATCACGCTGGCCATAGGCTCGAAGGGTCACGGTCTGCCGCAGATGGTCCAGCTGCAGCAGATGTTCTTTCCACTGCTGATCAACGACTTGCAGCAACAGGCTCTTCTCGACCTGGCGCATGACGTCTGGTGTAAACTTCGCCACCCGCTCCGCCATCCGCCGGTCAGCCAGATCGTTCAGACGGTCCCTGATTTCCTCGTCCGCGATGCCGTCCTCGGCCACCCAATCCTTGATTGGCGGCTCCAGATCGAAAATCCGCAAGAACTCCACTGCCAGCCCGTCCACATCCCACTGCTCGGGAAAGGATTTCGGCGGCATGTGGGTAGTCACCAGGTCATCGACAACCTCCTGGCGCATTTCGGCGACGGTTTCGGCAACGTCGCTTGCCTGCATCAGCTCCAGGCGCTGTTCATAGATTGCCTTGCGCTGATCGTTCATCACATCGTCATATTTCAGCAGGTTCTTGCGGATGTCGAAGTTCCGCGCCTCGACCTTGGTTTGCGCTTTTTCCAGCGCCTTGTTGATCCACGGGTGGGTAATCGCCTCGCCCTCTTCAAGGCCAAGCCGGACCAGCATGGTTTCCATCCGCTCGGACCCGAAAATGCGCATCAGATCATCATCCAGTGACAGATAGAATTTCGATCGTCCCGGGTCGCCCTGACGGCCAGAGCGGCCACGCAGCTGATTATCAATACGGCGGCTCTCGTGCCGTTCGGTGCCGATGACATAGAGGCCGCCGGCCTCAAGCACTTTTTGCCTCTCGGCTTCGACCTCTTCGGCGATCTGCGCGATTTTCTTCTCGCGCTTGGCGTCATCCTTGATATCGGCAGCTTCTGCCTCAATGCGCATTTCCAGGTTGCCGCCCAGCTGAATATCGGTGCCGCGGCCGGCCATATTGGTGGCAATCGTGACCGCGCCGAGTCGTCCTGCCTGGGCGATAATCTGCGCTTCCTGCTCATGGTAACGCGCGTTCAGCACGTTGTGCTTCATCTTGCGCTTCTTCATGGCCGCGGCCAGAAGCTCGGATTTTTCAATGCTGACAGTTCCTACGAGGACCGGCTGGCCGTGCTTTTGCGACTCCTCGATCTCATCGATGATGGCGGTGAATTTCTCCTCGCCCGTGCGATAAACCTCGTCGTTTTCGTCTTCGCGCGTCACATCGACATTTGTGGGGATTTCGACGACACCCAGACTGTAAATGTCCATGAATTCTTCGGCTTCGGTTGCTGCTGTGCCGGTCATGCCGGCAAGCTTGGGGTAAAGCCGGAAATAGTTCTGGAATGTAATCGAAGCCAGCGTCTGGTTCTCGTTCTGGATCACCACGCCTTCCTTGGCTTCCAGCGCCTGGTGCAGGCCTTCGGAATAGCGTCGGCCTTCCATCATGCGGCCGGTAAACTCATCGATAATGATGACCTTGTCGTCCTTGACGATGTAGTCCGTGTCGCGCTGGAACATTTTGTGAGCACGCAACGCCTGGTTCACATGGTGGACGACGGAAACATTTTCGATGTCATAGAGGCTTTCGCCCTGCAGCAGGCCCGCTTCACGCAACAGTTCCTCAACCCGGTCGTTGCCCTGCTCCGTCAGCGCGATGGTCTTGCTCTTTTCATCGCGCTCATAATCCTCATCCTGCAGCTTGGGGATGAACTTGTTGGCGGTCTTGTAGAGCTCGGAGTTATCTTCCGTCGGTCCCGAGATAATCAGCGGGGTTCGCGCTTCATCGATCAGGATCGAGTCGACCTCATCGACAATGGCGAAGTTGAAGGGGCGATGCGCCATCATGTCGAGGCGAAACTTCATATTGTCGCGCAGATAGTCGAAGCCGAATTCGTTGTTGGTGCCATAGGTCACGTCTTTGGCGTATTCGGCGCGGCGCTCATTGTCATCCAGGCCATGGACGATGCAGCCGACGTCAAGCCCCATGAACCGATAGATCTGTCCCATCCATTCAGAGTCGCGGCTGGCCAGGTAGTCGTTCACGGTGACAACGTGGACGCCTTTACCCTCAATTGCATTCAGGTAGACCGCCAATGTGGCGACCAGCGTTTTGCCCTCACCGGTCTTCATCTCGGCAATCCGGCCCTCGTGCAGCACCATGCCGCCGATCAGCTGAACATCGTAGTGGCGCTGGCCCAGTGTGCGTTTAGCGGCCTCGCGGACGGCTGCAAAGGCCTCGGGCAACAGGTCATCCAGCGTTTCACCGGCTTCAGCCCGCTGCTTGAACTCCGATGTTTTGCCGCGCAACGCTTCGTCGGACAGCGCTTCCATCTCAGGCTCCAACGCATTGATCGCGGCGACGCGGCTTTGGTAGCCTTTGACCGCCCGGTCATTGGCGGTGCCAAACAGGCGCTTGAACTTGTTACCCAACTGAAGCATCTGGAATCCTGATTTTTCGCCCGGTTTCGGGCGCTTTCCTATGCGCGACAGATAAGACCCGGCTTAGGTCATGTCAATGAAGCGCACAGGGTCTGTTGATGGTTGATTGTACCGCAGTGGCATAAGCGGCAATATGGGACTATCGATACTGTCGTCAGGAAGAGGATATCATGGCTGATAACGACACTCCTAAATCCCAGGATGCGAACACACCAGCGCCGCAGCAACCTGCGTCGGCATCGGCCTCTACCGTCGGGAACACCGACATGGGGCTGGTGGCCTATATCGCGTTCGCCGCAGGCTTTGTTACGGGTGGTATCGGTAGCATTGTTGCTGTTGTAATCGCCTACTCTCAGCGGGGTGAGGTCACTGGTTCCTGGCAGGAAAGCCATTATGACTGGCTTATCCGGACATTCTGGATCGGCCTTGCCGCGGGCTTCGTGGGTATGTTGCTCACGATTCTCGTCATTGGCTTTTTCCTGATCCTGCTGGTGATGGTCTGGATGATTGTCCGTCTCGTCAAAGGCTGGATGCTCTACGATAAGAAACAGCCTATCCCCGACCCCAATAATCTGCTGTTCGGCTGATCTATCGGTGCTGCGTTTGAAGCAGCCCGGAATGCGGAAGAATCAACGTGCCTGAAGTTTCCAAGTCGCCTCTTGCTCCGGCAAATCTGCCAGAACTGCCGCCTATTGCCGGAGTGCGGCTGGGGACGGCCGAGGCAGGGATCAAATATGAGGGGCGGGCGGACGTGACGTTCATGACCTTCCCGGAAGGTACGGTTGCAGCGGGCCTGTTTACACAGTCCACCACTCCGGGCGCGCCGGTCATCTGGTCGAAAAA
Source organism: Alphaproteobacteria bacterium (assembly GCA_046290575.1). Classification (GTDB taxonomy): domain Bacteria; phylum Pseudomonadota; class Alphaproteobacteria; order SMXS01; family SMXS01; genus JANQQJ01. Next base: position 96,726 of record JBKAGX010000003.1, read on the forward strand.
GGCGCTGAAGGACTCACGCGGTCTGGTTCGCGGGCTGGTCGTGAACGCCGGTAACGCCAATGTGTTTACAGGTATCGAAGGGTACAAGGCTGCCGAGGCGACAGCTCGATCTGCTGCCCTGGTGGCCGGGTGCCCGGGAACGGAGGTGCTGGTCGCATCGACAGGGGTGATTGGGGAGCGGTTGCCCTATGACCGGATCGTCAAGGCACTGCCCCGTATCAAACTCGCTGAAGACGGTTGGGCGGGTGCTGCAACGGCCATTATGACCACCGATACATTCCCCAAACTGGCGACGCGGACAGCGGAGATAGAAGGGCAGTGGGTGACGATCAACGGCATTGCCAAAGGGTCCGGTATGATCGAACCAAACATGGCGACCATGCTGGCTTACGTCGTCACCGACCTGTCGATTGACCCCGCCGCCTTGAGTGCACTGGTGCGCCCGATCAATGAACGGACGTTCAACGCGATTACGGTCGATGGCGATAGTTCGACATCGGACATGTTGGTGGTGTTCGCCACCGGCACGGCCCTGAATGAACGGATTGAGAATCCGGACGATGAGCGGCTTGGTGACTTTAAGGCCCAGCTTGAAGACCTGATGCGCGATCTTGCCCAGCAGGTGGTTCGTGACGGCGAGGGCGCGTCGAAGTTCATTACGATTGAGGTGACGGGCGCCGTCGATGATGAGTCAGCGGTTCGCATTGCCAAGTCCGTCGCGAATTCCCCCCTTGTTAAGACCGCGATTGCCGGGGAGGACGCGAATTGGGGCCGCGTGGTCATGGCCGTTGGTAAGACAAGGGAACCCGTTGTCACCGACACGCTGTTGATCTGTTTCGGTGGCCAGCCTGTCACGGAAGAAGGCCATGTCCGTAAGGGTTATGACGAAGCTGTCCTGACCGAGCATTTGAAGGGGCAGGATATCAGCCTTCAGATCGATTTGGGCATCGGGGGCGGGCAGGCGACTGTCTGGACCTGTGATTTGACTCACAAATATATCGACATCAACGCCGACTACCGAAGTTGATCCTGTTACCCAAGCGGATCGATACGCCGCGCCTGATCTTACGTCCTTATCGCCGGTCCGACCTGCCGCATCTGCCAGCCCTTATCGGCGATTGGGAGGTGGCGCGCTGGCTGGCGCGGTCACCCTATCCCTATACGGACAAGGATGCGCGGGATTGGCTTTGGCTGTCCCGGCGCGTTCGATGGCTGCGGCGCGGTTTACCCTTGGCGATTGTGCGGGCGGACGACCAGCGGCTGATAGGCGGTATCGGTATCGGATTCAGCGACGGCGAAATCGGATATTGGCTGGGACATGATTATTGGGGGCAGGGCTATGCGACGGAAGCGGTCGCACGGCTAACATCCTTTGGGCTGGGTGAGTATGGGTTACCTTCACTTTGGGCTGCGATTCTGCCTGAAAACAGAGCGTCAGGGCGGGTTCTGGAAAAGGTTGGCTTTCACTATGCTGGAAAGCTGGATTACAGGATGCGGGACGGCATTACCGAGGCGCTGCTCTATCGTCTAAGCCGGGATGAGTGGAAGAAAGTTCATGGATAAACAAATCGTGCTGGTTGGGGCCGTAGCACTTGTCGATATCGATGGCAGGGTGCTGATTGCCCAGCGCCCTGAGGGGAAATCCATGGCTGGTCTTTGGGAGTTTCCCGGCGGCAAGGTCGAACCCGGTGAAACCCCAGAGGCCGCGGTTATCCGCGAATTGGAAGAAGAGCTGGGCATCGGCACCTGGCAGAGCTGTTTGGCGCCATTCACCTTCGCGTCGCATAGCTATGACGATTTTCACCTTCTGATGCCGCTGTTCGTCTGCCGTAAGTGGGAAGGTATTCCCCGCGCCCTTGAGCATCAGGCGTTGAAATGGGTGCGTCCCGCCCGTTTGGGAGATTATGAAATGCCGGCGGCGGACGTCCCACTGGTCGCCATGCTGCGGGACTTGCTGTGAGCTTTGTGCGCTGGACACTCCGCAGTGTCGGCGTGCTAGTTTGCCTGGGCTTTGTTTACATGATCGCGGCGTGGATTGGCGCTGCGGTCAGCGTAGGTGAGGCGTCTGATTCGGACGGGGCTTCGGAAGTCTTCGTTCAGTCGAATGGGATTCACCTGGAATTCGTCGTGCCCACGCCGACAACCGGCCCGCTGGCGACAGCAGCCGGGTATCTGCCGGGACCGCAGCCGCCTTTTCTGGGGTTTGGCTGGGGCGAGCGCGATTTTTTTCTGAAGACGCCGACATGGGCGGACTTCAACCTGGCTGTCGCGGCCGGGGCGTTGCTGTGGCAGAGCGACGTGCTGATGCGGGTGCGGCCTGTTTATGAAACACCATCGGGGCCGAATTCACGTCGTCTTAGAGCCAGTGACGCGCAGGCTGCGCAGATCAAGCGGTTCATTCAGGAGAGCATATATTTTGGACCGAACGGCCAGCCCGTACCGGTAGAAAGTACCTTGTACGATCCTGCAGGGGTTTTTCTTGAAGGCCGGGGCACCTATACGCCCTTTTACACCTGCAACGAGTGGGTCAACGACGGATTAAGACGGGCTGGTGTTAGGACGGCCGCCTGGTCACCTTTCCCGCATGGTGTGATGTGGCAGCTAGATTAGCCGAGCTTGGGCTTGCCGATTTCAAGCGGCAGCAGGTGCTCTTCCACCTCCTTGGGCGGTGAATTCGTGAGGTCCTTGCCGACTTCGTGGGATACTTTCTCCGCAAGCGTGCCGGGCAATAGTTTTCGGACCTCGCCCAGGGTTCGCGGCGGCGCTACCAGCACAAGCGCGTCGAAATCACCGCGAGTGTCCGCGGCCTCGAGATAGCTGACCAACTCGCGGGTAAATCGCGTTTTCTCGACGGCCTGAGGGTCGGTCGGGGCCTCCATGGCGGCGCTGCCGGTTCCAACGCGGTTCTGCACGCGGCCCTGCCGGTCGCTGGTCAGGTCGCTGGCCCGCTGCCGGGCTTTCTCGGAATTCAGTTCCCCGACGAGTTCGAGGTGCAATCGTGGGCCTTTGCTTGAAAATATTCGCGCTTTTGCCCCATCGGCGATTGCGATCCAGGACGTAATTGATTTTGAGCGCATTGCGAACACCGCCTCCCGGTCAGTACTATTCCTTCCTTACATCGGAACCGGTGCGGGGAATACAAGGGGCCGGTGCTGCCTTTTCGCCCGCACTTTTCTCCTCCGTTTTGAGCGCGTCGGCGAGCCGCATTTTGGCACTGCCTGGCGCCAACGGTTTCTGCTGGCTTTCATGCGGGGCCCAGCCGGTGAGTGTTATGATCTCGAACGTGGCTGGAATGCGGCCATCCTCGCGGGCAAACAGGTCGTGATAGGCCTCTACAGCGGTGGTCAGCAGCCTGCGGCTCATTGGCTTACGCCGGCGTTCTTTCACAAGATTGGTCTCACCCATGCCGCGCAGATCGCGCATCAGCGAAAAGGCGTCAGCATAGTCGACGGTCAGAATGTCGGAATCCGCTACCGGAAGCGCAAAGCCTGCCCGCTGCAGAAGCCCACCTGCGTCACGGATATCGACGAAAGGGGATATGCGGGGGCTGACGCCGCCATCGACCGCCATCTCGGCCTCCATCAGGGCGCGGCGCAGTTCGGACAGGGTGGACCCGCCGAACAGCGCGCCCAGAAAAAGGCCGTCCGGCCTCAGGGCCCGGTTGATCTGAACAAGCGCACCCGGCAGATCGTTCACCCAATGCAGCGACAGTGCCGAGACGACAAGATTGAGGCTTTCATCAGCGAACGGCAGGGCTTCTTCGTCGGCAGCGACACGCTGGCCGTCCGCGGCACTGACCATAAGGGTGGACAGATCGCACGAGATCAGCGCTTCGATATCTGGCCGCTGTGTGATCACGCGCCCCAGGCTGCCGGTGTGACTGCCCAGGTCCAATGCGACCGGGAAGTACCGTTGGATATCTGCAAGCCGGTCGACGAGCTGTGCAGAGACCTCGTCCTTTAGAAACGCAAAATCGGCAAATGACCTGGCACTGCGATCACGCCGCTGCCGCAGCAGCGTTCTGTCAAATACCTCAATGCCGGGTTCGGGGGAGTCCATGCCGGGTATATGGCATGCGGTCTGTTCGCCGCCAACCTGTTAAGCTGTGCTGATGCAGCAGGCGATTCAAAGGGTGGGGCACAAGCTCATAGACGCGGTCTTTCCACCGCAATGTCCGTCCTGTTCGGCGCATGTGGAAACCCACGGGCATCTGTGCCCGGCATGCTGGGGGCAGATCCGGTTCATTGAAGAACCCTTTTGCGCGTGTTGCGGTGTCCCGATGGAGCACGATTTGGGCGACGGGGCGTTGTGCGCGCCTTGCCTGGCTGAACCGCCGTCTTTTCAGCGGGCGCGCGCCGTGATGCTCTATGGCGAATTCAGCCGGTCTCTCGTTCTGAAATTCAAGCATTCCGACAGGCTGGACCCGGCACCGGCCTATGCGCGCTGGTTGGTGCGGTCCGGTGGGGCGTTGCTGGCGGACGCCGATATGATCGCCCCGGTGCCGCTACACTGGCGCCGGCTGTTTGCGCGCCGCTACAATCAGTCGGCCATTCTGGCGCAGCAGGTTGCACGCTTATGCGACAAGCCGGTGATTCCTGACCTTCTGACCCGTACACGCCCGACGCCCAGCCAAGGCCATCTGAAGCGGACCCAGCGCGGTAAGAATGTTGCCGGCGCGTTCGCGTTGAATGATCGTTGGGCGGAAACCATCAGCGGCAAGCGTGTCCTGCTGATTGATGACGTTCTGACCACCGGGTCGACCGCCGAGCATTGCGCCCGGGCACTATTGCGCGGCGGCGCGGCCGGAATCGACGTACTGACCCTGGCGCGGGTTGCGCTGCCCGGGCAGCAATCTATATAGACGAACGTTCAGAAAGACGGGTGACTCATGGCACAGGTTGAAATCTATACATCGATGTTTTGCGGATATTGTTCGCGTGCCAAGCAGCTGCTGAAGCGTAAGGGTGCGGCGTTCAACGAAATCAGCGTGGATATGAAACCGGATCTGCGCGCTGAAATGCGCGGCCGAGCGGGCGGGTCGAATTCGGTCCCGCAGATATTCATCGACGGTCAGCATGTCGGTGGCTGTGATGAACTCTATGCCCTGGAAGGCCAGGGCGCGTTGGATGGGATGCTCGCCAACTGATGGCCGGCGCCTTTACAGCTGCTTGTATCCAGACGAACTCGACCAACGAGATCGAGCCCAACATCAGGGCGGTCACGGAACTGACCCGCGTCGCCGTGGGTGATGGCGCGGATTTCGTGCTGTTGCCGGAAGTTGTGTCGCTGATGGAGACGCGGTCGAAAATCCTGTTCGCGCGGGCCTGCGAAGAAGCCGATGATCCGGCGCTGAAGGCGTTTCGGGCTCTGGCAGATGACCTGGACATCTGGTTGCACACAGGTTCGCTGCCGATCAAACTGTCGGAGACCAAGATCGCGAACCGGTCTTATGTGATCGATCCGTCGGGCTCTATCGCGGCGACCTATGACAAGATTCATATGTTCGACGTCGATCTGCCCGGGGGTGAAAGTTACCGGGAATCGAAGAACTATGAGCCCGGCGGTAAAGCTGTGGTGGCTGATCTTCCCTGGGGCCGGCTGGGCCTGTCGGTCTGCTATGATTTGAGGTTCCCCTATCTCTACCGGGCGCTGGCGCAGGCGGGTGCGTCTTACCTCTGCGTGCCATCAGCGTTTACGCGGGTAACGGGCGAAGCGCATTGGCATGTGCTGCTGCGGGCGCGGGCGATCGAAAACACCTGTTTTGTGTTCGCCGCCGCGCAGACCGGCACCCATGACAATGGCCGCGACACTTATGGGCACTCGCTGATCATCAGCCCTTGGGGCGAGGTGCTGGCCGATGGCGGCACGGAAGTCGGTTACATCACCGCCAAGATTGACACGGCAGAAGTTGATAAGGCCCGTGGCCGGGTGCCGTCGCTGACCCATGACCGGGATGTGTCGGTCCGTTAACCTGGCCTGATCGCGCAGATCGATTGCTTGACGGCGGGCCTGGGGCCGGTTACCTCGCCGTGCTCGTAGGCCACGATATCCCAATCGCTGAACCAGTCCTTTAGCTCGCCCTCTTTTAGAAGAAAGTCGGGGTTGGACGGCTTGCCGAAGCGCTCATTGCCTTCAGCGAAGGTCTGATAGATCACCCGCCCGCCCGGGCGCACCGCCTCGCGGATGCGCGGGAAGAGTGGCCGCCACAGATAGTTTGTGACGATCACCGCGTCGAAATCGGCGTTGCCGAGCGGCCAGGGGCCGTTTTCCAGATCGACCTCCATGACAGCCAACCCCGGATCGTCGACGACATCGGAGAGGCCATCAATATTGATGTCGAGCGCCATCACCCGGTATCCGCGTTCCAGCAGGTGGCGCGTATGTCTGCCACCCCCGCAGGCCAGGTCCAGAACATCGCCGCCCCGGATTATGTCAGCGGCGTATTTGACAACCCAGGGACTGGGCGGTGTAGTGGCATGCTGTTGCGTACTCATTGTGGTTATCCCTTAAGCGTCCCCGTGATCGAAAGGAAGCCCCTTCATGGATGTTCTGCGCACCCCCGATGCCCGTTTTGAAAATCTGCCCGGTTATCCGTTCGCCCCGAACTATCTGAACGTTCCGGATGGCGACGGCGGCAACCTCCGCATTCACTATGTCGATGAAGGCCCTGCCGATGCCCCGGTGGTGCTCTGTCTGCATGGCGAGCCCAGCTGGTCGTACCTTTATCGCAAAATGATCCCGGTTTTTTCCGCGGCGGGGCTGCGGGCCGTCGCGCCTGATCTGCCGGGTTTCGGGCGCTCCGACAAGCCGTCTCGGCGCGAAGACTATACCTATCAGCGCCATGTGGACTGGATGCGCGCGGTAATCGAACAGCTTGACCTGCGTGACATAACGTTAGTGTGCCAGGACTGGGGCGGGCTGATCGGGATGCGTCTGGTGGCCGAGCATCCGGATCGCTTCGCGCGTGTCGTGACCGCCAATACAGGCCTGCCCCTGGGTGATTCGCCGGGAGAGGCGTTCATGGCCTGGCAGAAATTCTCACAGGAAACGCCAGTTTTCGGCGTCGGGTCGATTGTTAATGGCGGCTGCGTCAGCGATCTTACGGACGAGGTCATCGCCGCTTATGACGCGCCGTTCCCGGATGAAACCTACAAGGAGGGCGCGCGCCAGTTTCCCATGCTGGTCCCGGCCTCCAAGGACGACCCGGCGGTACCGGCCAATGAGCAGGCGTGGGACGCCCTGTCAAAGTTTGATAAACCCTGGCTGACTGCGTTCAGCGATTCAGATCCGGTTTCGGCGGGTGGCGACGCGCTCATTCAGGCTCGTATTCCAGGGACCAAGGGACAGCCACATACGGTTATTGAGCAGGCCGGTCACTTCTTGCAGGAAGACCAGGGTGAGGCGCTCGCGCAAGTAATCGTTGCTTTCGCAACAGATTCGTAACATCAAAGAGGTGTTGCGGCGATAATGCATTGAGGGGACCATTTTGATTAAGTACGAGCTCAAGTGCGGCGGCTGTGCGCACCAGTTCGAAGGCTGGTTTGCCGACAGTGCCACCTATGATTCACAAAGCGGGGCCGGCGAGATTCTCTGCCCCGTTTGCAGTAGTGTAGATGTGGGCAAGGCGATCATGGCTCCCAATATTGCCGTGCGCAAAAGCCATAGCGAAGCTCCGACGACCCGGGAGATGATCCAGGCCGAAGTCCGCCGGACGCTGATGGAAATGCGCCGCGAGGTCGAAAAGACCTGCGACTATGTCGGTAATGATTTCGCCAATGAAGCCCGGCGCATCAACGCTGGCGAGGCCGACAAACGTGGCATCTATGGCGATGCGACGATCGAAGAGGCAAGGGATCTTCAGGAAGACGGCATTGATGTGATGCCGATGCCGTGGGTGCCGCCCCATGACGCCTGATTGGGATGCGCAAGTCTGATTAGTCCGCGCCGGGCTTCATCGCTACGGCCATATAGTTCACCGCGAGATCCTCGCTCATCCCCCAATGATCTTTCAGTGGATTGTAGCTCACACCCTGCAATCTGGTGACGGTCAGCCCTGCTTCGCGGAGATGGCCCGTCAGTTCTGCAGGGGTTAGAAATTTGCGCCAGTCATGCGTGCCTGCTGGCAACCAACGAAGGATGTATTCAGCGCCGATTTTCGCCAGCGCCAGGCTCTTCATGGTGCGGCTCAGCGTTGCGCAGATCATCAAACCGCCGGGCTTAATCAGCGCCGCGCTGGCGTTCATGAATCCCTGCACGTCGGCGACATGTTCGACGACCTCCAGATTGAGGACCACATCGAACTGGGCACCGGTGTCAGCCAGGTCCTCTGCTGTGGTCGCCTGATAATCGACACGCAAATCCATGCGTTCCGCGTGGAGGCGGGCCGTGCCGACATTTTTTTCTGATGGATCGATGCCCGTGACCTCGGCGCCCAGCCTGGCCATAGGTTCGGAAATCAGGCCGCCGCCGCAGCCGATATCGAGGACGCTCAACCCGCTTAGGGGTTTCAGGCTGCTGATGTCGCGATCCCAGTGTTGCGAGACTGTTTCGCGAATGATCGCCAGCCGGACCGGATTGAATTTGTGCAGCGGCTTGAATGGACCGGTCTCATCCCACCACAGCTCGGCCATCGCTTCAAAGCGCTGCACCTCTTCGGGGTCGATACTGGAACTGTCCATATGGGCCAAGGAATGGTGCCTCCTGCCTGGCTTGCGTGCCGTTAGGGTACCGAGTATGTAGGGGCCGACAAAATAAGAGCAAGCGACAAAACCGTAACGTTTCCCGCCGCTCAGCGTGCGCGGTGAACGTTCTTTATGTGGATGACGATGGCACGCGTGGTCAAAAAATTCGGAGGCACATCGGTCGCAGATCTGGACTGCATCCGTAGTGTCGCGTCCAAAATCAAGCGAGCGGTCGACGCGGGCGACCAGGTCGCGGTCGTGGTTTCGGCAATGGCCGGGACGACCAACCGGCTTGTTGACTGGGTCAATGCTTCTTCGGCGCTCTACGATGCGCGGGAATATGACTCTGTTGTCGCGTCGGGCGAACAGGTCACCAGTGGCCTTCTGGCCATCGCGCTGCAGGATATGGGCGTTGACGCGCGGTCCTGGCTGGGATGGCAGATTCCGATTCGAACCACCGGCGCACACGGCTCTGCCCGTATTGAGGAAATTGAAGCAGATGAGCTGGATCGCCGGTTGAACACCGGGCAGGTTGCTGTCTTGGCGGGATTTCAGGGGATCGGCCCTGACGGGCGGATTACTACGCTTGGCCGGGGCGGATCGGATACCAGTGCGGTCGCGCTTGCGGCTGCGCTGAACGCTGATCGCTGCGACATCTATACTGATGTAGATGGGATTTACACGACCGATCCGCGTATTGTTGCGCAAGCGCGCAAGCTCGATAAAATCACTTACGAGGAAATGCTGGAAATGGCCTCGCTTGGGGCCAAGGTGCTGCAGACACGCTCGGTTGAGCTGGCGATGCGGTTCAAAGTACCGGTTCAGGTGCGATCCAGCTTTAACGACGTACCCGGTACACTTGTAGTCGATGAGGACCAAATCGTGGAACAGGCAGATATCAGCGGCGTCGCTTATTCGAGCGACGAAGCCAAGATCACCTTGCAGGGGGTGGCAGACCGGCCCGGCGTTTCCGCTGCCATCTTCGGGCCTCTGGCGGATGCGAATATCAATGTTGATATGATCGTTCAGAACGTCGCTGACGATTCAACCACGGACCTGACATTTACGGTGCCGCGTACCGATCTCGCCCGTGTATTGCCGGTGATCGAAGGGTTGAAGGACCAGCTTTCCTACCGCGCCGTGACCACTGACGACAATGTGGTCAAGGTCTCGGTGATCGGCGTCGGGATGCGCAGCCATGCCGGGATCGCCAGCAAGATGTTCTCGGCGCTGGCGGATAAGGGCATCAATATCCAGGTGATCTCGACATCGGAAATCAAGATCAGCGTACTGATCGCCGCGGATTACACCGAACTGGCGCTTCGCGCGCTACATGCCGCCTACCAGCTTGATACGGCCTAAGCGATGGTAGAAGCGGAGGGAACAGAACGGCTGGACGCACTGTGGCGCCGGGGCCGCGAGTTTCTGGGCACCCGCTATGCCATTCTGGGCGGCGCGATGACTTGGGTGTCGGAGCGGAACCTGGTTTCGGCCATTTCCAATGCTGGCGGTTTTGGCGTGATTGCCTGCGGGTCGATGACGCCCGACCTGCTGGATCAGGAAATTGCCGCAACGGCCGACCTGACCGATAAGCCTTTCGGCGTCAATCTGATCACCATGCACCCTGATCTCGACGATCTGATTGCGGTCTGCAAGGCCCGCCAAGTTGGGCACGTCGTCCTGGCCGGGGGGCTGCCACGCGGCAGTGCCATCGAAGCGGTCAAGGACTATGGCGCCAAGCTGATATGCTTCACGCCCGCCCTCGCTCTGGCCAAGAAACTGATCCGCAGCGGTGTCGATGCGCTGGTGATCGAGGGCAGTGAGGCGGGAGGTCACATTGGGCCGGTTTCCACGGCTGTGCTAGCGCAGGAGGTGCTGCCGCATATCAAAGATGTGCCGGTGTTCGTGGCCGGTGGAATCGGCCGCGGCGAGGCCGTGGCGATGTATCTGGAAATGGGCGCGAGCGGTTGCCAGCTGGGCACGCGGTTTGTTTGCGCAACGGAGAGCATTGCCCATCCGGCATTCAAGAAAGCCTTCATTCGGGGTAATGCGCGTGACGCGGTGCTTTCCGTCCAACTCGATAAACGTTTCCCGGTAATCCCCGTGCGCGCATTGGCCAATGCCGCGACGGACGCGTTTCTGGAAACCCAGCGTGATGTCGTCGGGCGGTTCCAGGCCGGCGAACTCGATCAGACAGCAGCCCAGCTGGAGATAGAACATTTCTGGGCGGGTGCGTTGCGGCGCGCGGTGATCGATGGTGATATCGATGGCGGGTCCTTGATGGCGGGGCAGAGCGTTGGCATGGTCAAGGCGGAACAGCCAACGGCGGAAATCCTGGCCGAACTGGTTGATCAGGCGGCCAGCGCGCTGGCGAGCCGGTAAGTCAGATCATGCCGCTCTCCACGACAGGTCCTCGCGTGCTGCTGAGGCGGCTGCGCGAGCTGATGGCGTCGCCACTGTCACCGCAGGAGAAACTGGACGAGACTGTTCAGGTCATCGCCAACAATATGGTTGCAGAGGTGTGTTCGATCTATGTGACCCGTGCCGGTGATATTCTTGAGCTATTCGCCACCGTTGGACTGAATCCCGAGGCCGTGCACAAGACGACGCTGCGGGTCGGTGAGGGCCTGGTGGGTGAGGTGGCCGCGAAGGGGACGCCCCTGAACCTGTCCGACGCGCAGTCGCACCCGAATTTTGCCTATCGGCCGGAGACGGGCGAAGAGATCTATCAATCTCTGTTGGGTGTTCCCGTCATCCGCGCGGGTCGTGTCCTTGGCGTTCTGGTGGTTCAGAACGTCACCCGCCGGCTTTACGCAGAAGATGAAGTCGAAGCGCTGCATGTGGTCGCGATGGTGCTGGCCGAGCTCTTCGCCTCGGGCGCCCTGATTGATCCGAGTGAGGTGCATCAAGGCACCTTTGCCCAGGGTCATCCACCGAAGATTGATGGTTTGGCTCTGTCCGACGGCATCGCGATCGGAAACGTGGTGTTGCATGAGCCACGGGTTGAGGTGACCAGGCTTATCGCGGACGATGAAGAGGCCGAACTGGCGAGGCTGGAGGCGGCGCTGGAGGGATTGCGGATATCCCTCGACAGGATGTTCGATAGCGCTGATCTCAATCTCGACGATGAACATTACGAGGTTCTTGAGACCTATCGCATGTTTGCCCGCGATCGCGGGTGGGTGGAGAAGATTGCAGATAGTATCCGCGGTGGCCTGACTGCCGAAGCCGCTGTGCAGCGTGTACAGGTCGAAAACAAGGCCCGGATGACCCGCATCAGCGACCCCTATCTGCGTGAACGCCTCAGCGACCTTGACGACCTTGCCAATCGGCTGATCCGTCATTTGATGGGCCAGGAAGATAATGGCGATGCAGGTTTCCCTGATGACATGATCGTGGTTGCCCGGAATCTCGGCCCGGCGGAGTTGCTCGATTATCACCAGGCTGACCTGCGCGGCGTGGTGCTGGCGGAGGGAACGCCGAATGGCCATGTCGCTATCATCGCCCGCGCGATGGGCATTCCTGTCATGGGACAGGTTGAGGCAATTGTCGGGCTGGTTGATCCGGGCGACCGGATTATTGTCGATAGTGGTACGTCCCAGGTCTTTCTGTTGCCGACCGAGGACGTTGTCGCCTTTTATGAAGAGGCCATTGCCGCGCAGGAGCGAAGGCGTGTTGCCTACGCCGAACATCGGCATCTGCCGGCAAAAACCCGTGACGACATCTCGATTTCGCTCAGGATCAATGCCGGTCTGGTTGCCGACCTGCCGCAGCTGGATGAGACAGGGGCGGAGGGGATCGGTCTGTTCAGAACCGAATTTCAGTTCATGGTCGGTGCGACGTTCCCAAGGCTTTCAGCGCAGCGTGATCTCTATGCCCGCGTGATCGAAGCGGCGGGGGATCGTGAAGTGATCTTCCGGACGCTCGATATCGGCAGCGACAAGGTCGTGCCGTTTATGGATCGCCCGCGAGAGGATAATCCCGCGCTGGGCTGGCGGGCTATCCGCATGGGTTTGGATCGCCCGGCGCTGCTGCGCTACCAACTGCGTGCGCTCTTGGCGGCGGCTGAAGACAAGCCGTTGAGCATTATGTTCCCGATGGTGTCGGAGGTGCAGGAGTTTATTGCGGCGCGGGCGATTTTCGATCGTGAGATGACCCGTCACCGCCGGATGGGCAGAAAGCCGCCGTCCGATCTCAAGCTCGGCGCGATGATGGAAGTGCCTGCGTTGATCTGGCAGCTTGACCAGCTGCTGCCGCTGATCGACTTTATGTCGATCGGAAGCAATGACTTGATGCAGTATCTGTATGCCGCCGATCGGGCCAATGCGAACATCGCCGGTCGCTACGACATTCTCGCGCCCAGTGCGTTGGCGGTCCTCAGGCAGATTATTGAGAGTGCCGATGAGGCGAATGTGCCGATTTCTCTGTGTGGGCAGGCGGGCGGCAATCCCATTGAAGCCATGACGCTGATCGGCCTTGGGCTGAGGGCACTTTCGATGCCGCCGGCGGCGGTGGGGCCGGTTAAGGAAATGGTCCGCAGCCTGCATGTCGGTAAACTGCAAAACTACCTGGAGTCGTTGCGCGGCGGCGTCGACCGCAGTTTCAGGGCGAAACTGACGGACTTTGCCCGTGATCATGGCGTCGAACTCTGATTTTCTCAAGGAATCCGCGACTTTCCGGTTGATCCTGTCATTCTCTACAGTTACGGTTTGTAGAAATAGAACTGCTTGACTGTGTTTGAATAGTCACAGGCGCCATGGGAGGCGGGCTGGAAGCAGTTCACGGTGATGAACGTGGCCAATGACGGATAGGTAAGCGTGGCAAGGCGAGGCGTTGAAGACCTGGAACGAGATCTTTTTATCGTCGACAAGGCGGGAGCCAATGGTGCCCGTCGGCCCTCGTACACGGCCCAAGTTCAAAGTGAGCCGCAGCAGAGTCAAACCACCGGCAAACTAGGGCAACGGCTGCGCGATGCGCGTATGGCGCGCGGGTTTTCGCAGGAAGACGTCGCTCGGGCGCTGAAGTTTACAACAAGCCAGATCAACGCGCTCGAACAGAGCGCGCTACGGGACATGGCGCCTGTCTACGCCAACGGTTTTGTGCGTTGCTATGCTGAGCATCTCGGCGAGAAGACCCTGGGGCTTAGCGCTGGCGAGGCCGTGAAGGTATTCAAGACAGAAGCAGGGGCGGGCTATAATGCCCAGGCGATGCCGATGGCCCGAGCGCGTCCGACGTTCCGCGTGCCGCGCTTACCCGGATTTTCCGTTGTGATGGTCGCGGGCCTGCTATCGATAGCCGTCTACGCCGGGTGGCATTTCTTCAAGGATCCGACTGCGACGGCAAGTCCTGTTACGGATTATCATGGTGCCGTAGCCGATATTTCCGTTTACCGGGTTAATCCCTAGCTAATCTGAGCGTTCTTTCGACGGCCTTTTGCTGACTTGACCCCTGCAATGCGGTATAAGCGCCGCACATCAATTTTCGGGTTTCGAGGAAGATGAGCGTTCGTCCCTACAGAGATATTGACCGCCGGGTGTCCCGGCAGATTCACGTCGGCTCTGTGCCGGTCGGCGGCGATGCGCCGATCAGCGTGCAGTCCATGACCAATACACTGACGTCTGACCCACAGGCGACCATTGCCCAGATCAAGGCGCTTGAGGAAGCGGGCGCCGATATTGTCCGCGTTTCCTGTCCTGATGAGGCATCCACGGCCGCGCTGAGGCAAATTGTCGATGCGACGACTGTGCCGATCGTCGCCGACATTCATTTCCATTATAAGCGCGCCATTGAGGCGGCAGAGGCGGGGGCGGCTTGCCTGCGCATCAATCCTGGCAATATCGGTTCGGCAGAGCGCGTTCGCGAGGTGGTCAAGGCTGCCAAGGACCATGGTTGTTCCATGCGCATCGGCGTCAATGCCGGGTCGCTTGAACGCGACCTGCTGGAAAAATACGGCGAGCCCTGCCCGGAAGCGATGGTCGAGAGCGCGCTCGATCATGCGCGAATCCTCGAAGACAACGACTTCTTCGAATTCAAGATCAGTGTCAAAGCATCGGATGTGTTTCTAGCGGTTGCCGCCTATCAGGGGCTGGCCGATGCTTGTGACTATCCCCTGCATCTCGGCGTTACCGAAGCTGGTGGTTTGATGACCGGCACAGTCAAGTCCTCCATTGGCCTGGGTATGCTGCTCTGGGCCGGTATCGGTGACACGATCCGGGTGTCCCTGTCGGCGGATCCGGTCGAGGAAATTCGTGTCGGCTACGACATTCTCAAAAGCCTGGGGCTGCGCACACGCGGCGTGTCGATTGTTTCCTGCCCGTCCTGCGCACGCCAGGGCTTTGAGGTGATCAAGACCGTCGAGCTCTTGGAAGAACGTCTGGCCCATATCGACGAACCCATGACCCTGTCGGTGCTGGGCTGCGTCGTTAATGGTCCAGGTGAAGCCCGTGAAACCGATATTGGCCTGACCGGCGGCGGTGCGGGCAGCCATATGGTCTATTTGTCGGGATTGCCCGATCACAAGATCGACGATGGCGCGATGATCGACCATATCGTCGGGTTGGTCGAGAAGAAGGCTGCTGAACTTAAAGAAGAGCGCGCAGCCGCCGACTTCGCCGAAGCGTCTTAGCGCCTCTTCCTGGAGCCATCCTTTGGCAAAGTTGCAGCCGATTCGCGGCACCCATGACCTGTTGTTTGACGACGCGCGCAAACACGCCCATGTGATGGACGTGTTCCGCGCGCTGGCCGAGCGTTATGGCTATGGGCGGATCGATACCCCGATTATCGAGTTTACCGAGGTCTTTCAGCGTACGCTGGGCGAGACCACTGATGTCGTGACCAAGGAGATGTACACATTCGAGGATCGGGGCGGCGACAGCATCACGCTGCGTCCCGAACTGACAGCCGGTGTCGCTCGGGCGTTTATATCGGGCGGGCTGGCGCAGAATCTGCCACTGAAGCTCTATTCATGGGGTGCCATGTTCCGGCGGGAGCGTCCTCAAAAAGGACGTCAGCGGCAGTTCCATCAGCTCGATGTTGAGGTGCTGGGCGTCGACGGTCCGCAAGCCGATATCGAGGTCATTGCGCTCGGTGCGCATCTGCTCGATGAGCTCGGGCTCACCGGCCGGGTGACGCTCGAACTCAATACGCTGGGAGACCGGGAAAGCCGTAAAGCTTACCGCGATGTGCTGGCAGGCTTTCTTGCCGATCACCGTGATCAGCTAAGTGAAGAAGGCCAACACCGCCTTGAGCACAATCCGCTGCGCATTCTAGACACAAAAGATAAGGGCGACCGGGCGGTTATCAGTGATGCGCCGCGGATGTCAGAGCATTTGAATGTTGAATCATCCGAGTTCTTTGCTCAGGTATGCGATGGTTTGGATCAGCTGGGCATCGACTATGTGCTCAATGAGAAACTCGTGCGCGGCTTCGACTATTACACCCACACGGCCTTTGAGTTCATTACCGAGCATCTGGGCGCCCAGGGAACGGTCATCGGGGGCGGTCGGTATGACCACCTGATCGAAACCATGGGCGGGCCAGCAACGCCGGGTATCGGTTGGGCTGCTGGAATCGAACGGCTGGCGATGCTGGCTGAGGAAGCGCCTGCTGCTGTCCGCCCCATCGCGGTCATTCCTGTTGGCGGGGAGGCGCAGGAGGCGGCGATGTCGCTGACCAATAGCCTGCGGCGTCATGGGCTGACCGCTGATCAGGGTTTTCGCGGCAATCTTAAAAAGCGCATGGAGCGTGCTAACAAAGCCCATGCGCGCTTTGCGGTCCTGATCGGTGGCGATGAGCTTGAGCGCGGCGTCGCGACAGTGCGTGACCTAGATACAGGTGACCAGCAGGAAGTGATTATGGATGAGGTCGCGGCGCATTTGTCCGCGAAGCTCTGACGATGGCCCAGCTTCCTGATGAGCAACTGGTGCAGGTTCTAGACCGGTTCGAGGCCCTCGAAGCGCAGCTTGCGCACGCGACCGATCTGGGACAGGACGAATTCGCCAAACTGTCGAAAGAATATTCCGACCTGACGCCTGTCGTGGCCGGTGTGCGACAGCTCCGCACCCTGCGTGACGAGATCGACGGGCTTGCAGAGATCATCGAGGATGGCGACGCCGATGCCGATATGAAGGCAATGGCAGAAGAAGAACTGCGCGCGCTGAACGAACGCTTGCCTGAAGAAGAGCGGGCGCTGCAGCTGCTGCTGCTGCCGAAGGACAGCGACGACGACAAGAGTGTGATTATTGAGGTTCGCGCAGGTACAGGAGGCGACGAAGCTGCCCTGTTTGCCGGCGATCTGTTCCGGATGTATCAGCGCTATGCCGATCTGCAGGGCTGGAAGACGGAGTTGATGTCGGCCAGCGAGTCCAGTGTAGGCGGCTATAAGGAAGTCGTTGCGTCGGTAAACGGCCAGGGCGTTTTTGCTCGGTTGAAGTATGAATCCGGGGTCCATCGTGTCCAGCGGGTGCCGGAGACCGAGTCCGGCGGGCGTATTCACACGTCTGCGGCGACCGTCGCCGTGCTGCCCGAAGCCGAAGAGGTTGATGTCGAGATTGAGGACAAAGACATCCGGATCGATGTCTTCCGCGCGTCGGGCGCAGGGGGACAGCACGTCAACACAACGGACAGTGCGGTTCGGATCACGCACATTCCGACCGGGATTGTCGTTTCCCAGCAGGATGAGAAATCGCAGCACAAGAACCGGGCCAAGGGCATGAAGATCCTTAGGGCCCGGCTCTATGAAGCCGAACGCGAGCGCCAGGCGACCGAGCGGTCAGACTCAAGGCGCAGCCAGGTCGGGTCCGGCGATCGGTCGGAACGCATTCGCACCTATAATTTCCCTCAGAACCGTGTCACCGACCACCGTATTAACAAGACGGTTCACAAGCTCGATCAGATTATTCAGGGCGATGGCCTAGATGAAATCCTGGACGCATTGGCCGCCGAAGATGAGGCGAGCAGGCTGGCGTCGATGGAGCAATCGAGCGAGGGTTAGCCATGTCGCGGTCCGTTGCCGAGCAATTGCAGCGCGCCCGCGCGCAACTGAGGAGGGCGGGCATAGCGACGCCTGAACTCGATGCGGCGGCACTCCTTGAAGCCGTCACCGGGGTTGATCGCCTGCAACAGATTACGGACCCAGCGCGCAGACTGTCAGGCACCCAGATCGCTGTTTTTACATCTTTGATTGCGCGACGGGCAGCGCACCATCCGGTTTCACGGCTTATTGGGCGGCGCGAATTCTGGAGCCTGAATTTCGAGATCAGCCCGGCGGTGCTCGACCCACGGCCCGACAGTGAAACACTGGTTGACGCAGCCCTCGCCTGGCTCAATGGGCGACCGCCTTCGAGGATTCTGGATCTGGGAACTGGCAGCGGCTGTCTGTTGCTGGCCATTTTGAGTGAACGTCCTGACGATACGGGACTGGGTGTCGACATCAGTGAAAGCGCCTTGGCTGTTGCGAGGCGTAATGCAGAGGCGTTGGGAGCTGCCGCTAGGGTATCGTTCCAGCAAGGTGACTGGTGCGAGGGGCTACCGTCAAACCGCTTTGATCTGGTGATCTCCAACCCGCCCTACATTGTTACAGAGGACATCCCGGCTTTGGCGCCGGAGGTTCGTGATCATGATCCACACCAGGCGCTTGATGGCGGGGCCGATGGGCTTACCGCCTACAGAATGTTGGTTGAGCAGGTGCCGCGAGTGCTTCGGCCGGGCGGACAGATAATTTTCGAGTTGGGGATTGGACAGGCGGATGCGGTCGAGGCGCTACTGGCCGACGCCGGCGCTCAGGCGGTGGAAAAACGAAGAGACCTGGCCGGGCGTATTCGTTGCATCTGCGCAACGTTCGTGGAAGGTAGCTGAAAGGACTTGCAATTTAGTGTTGGAATCCGCCACGTGCCGGTCTAGTGTCTGAGACAAGAGAAACACGACGTGAATGTCCTGTTCTCCCATATTCATCCCCTTCTGCTGTTGCTGCGTCTTGGCCCGATCGGGTCGGCTGGTAACATGAAGAGGTCACCGGTGAACGGTGAAGCGGATGTTCGGCGGTGAGACGCCAAAGATCGTCAATAACAAAATAGTGACGCTGAAATGAGACACAGCAACGGTAAGCGCCCCAGAGGTCGTTCCAACAGGCGTAGCGGCGGGGGCGGAGGATCCGGCCCGAATTCGAACCGCGCCTATGATAGCAATGGCCCCAGCGGCAAGCTGCGCGGCACTGCGACCCAACTCGTTGAAAAATATACGGCTTTGGCGCAGGACGCCCGTGCTGGACGCGACCGGGTGCTGGTCGAGAACTATTTTCAGCATGCAGAGCACTATCAGCGCCTGGTGAACGAGCTTCTGGTCCAGCAGGCCGCCCAACAGGCCGCACGCGAGGAACAGCCGCAAGTAACGGTAGACAATCAGGGCAAGGACGCACAACCCCAGGGTCAACAGCAGAAGGCTGAACAACCAAAGGCTGATCAGCAGAATGTTGCGCAGGCGGTTGCAGAGGCTGAAAAACCGGCCAATGGCGCCACGGCCAGTGTCAGTCCTCAGAAGGACGAGCAGCCGGTGGTCGATGTGCCAGTAACCGTAGAGGCCGAGGTGGAAGCAGAAGTACAGCCGAAGCCCAAGCCCCGCAGGCGGAAAGCAGCGCCCAAGGCCGACAAGGACGCGCCTGAGACTGCTGATAAGGCGCCTTTACCGGACGCATAATTCTCCGTGAATTCACCCCTTGTGTTGCAGAACAGCAACACCATATCTGGTCAGTCGTTTTTTGGTCTGAACAGAGGTAAAGAGGGGCCGAATGGAATTCGAAAAATATACAGAACGGGCGCGCGGCTTCGTGCAGTCGGCGCAGATGCTGGCGCAGCGCGAAGGGCATCAGCAATTCACGCCGGAGCATCTGCTCAAAGTTATCATCGAGGATGAGGAAGGCCTTGCCGCCAACCTCGTTACGGCAGCCGGTGGCCAACCGCAGCTTGTGCTGCAAGGCGTTGATGCCGCACTCGCCAAGCTTCCCAAGGTGGAAGGTGCGGGTGCAGGCCAACTTTATCTGGCGCAGGAGACGGCCAAGCTGTTTCAAAGTGCCCAGGATGTCGCTGAAAAGGCGGGCGATAGTTTTGTGACCGTTGAGCGCGTCCTTCAGGCGCTGGCGATGGCGACCGGAACGGCGTCAGAAGATATTCTCAAACGGGCGGGCATCACGCCGCAATCTCTCAACCAGGCGATCAATGATCTACGCCAGGGCCGCACCGCTACATCTGCGTCCGCTGAAAATGCCTATGACGCGCTGAAGAAATATGCGCAGGACCTCACGCAGGATGCCCGCGACGGCAAGCTTGATCCCGTGATTGGGCGTGACGAGGAAATCAGGCGCACCATTCAGGTGCTGTCGCGGCGGACCAAGAACAACCCGGTTCTCATTGGCGAACCCGGCGTCGGCAAAACAGCTATTGCCGAAGGCCTTGCGCTGCGCATCGCCAACCGGGATGTGCCGGAAAGCCTGCTGTCCAAGCGGGTGCTGGCGCTGGATATGGGCGCGCTGATTGCAGGCGCCAAATACCGGGGTGAATTCGAGGAGCGCTTGAAATCCGTCCTTGAAGAGGTGGCTGGTTCCGACGGTGAAATCATCCTGTTTATCGACGAGATGCACACTATCGTCGGTGCGGGCGCTGCTGAGGGCTCGATGGATGCCTCAAATCTTCTGAAGCCCGCCCTGGCGCGCGGCAAGCTGCATTGCATTGGCGCGACCACGCTCAACGAGTACCGCAAATATGTGGAAAAGGACGCTGCGTTGGAGCGCCGGTTTCAGCCGGTCATGATCGCGGAGCCCTCTGTCGAGGACACGATTTCAATTCTTCGTGGTCTGAAGGAAAAGTACGAGCTGCACCACGGTATCCGGATCACAGATGCGGCGATTGTGGGTGCAGCCACCCTGTCGAACCGCTACATCACCGACCGGTTTTTGCCAGACAAGGCCATCGATCTGATGGACGAAGCGGCCAGTCGCATCCGCATGGAAGTGGATTCCAAACCGGAGGAAATCGAACAGCTCGACCGCCGGATCATCCAGCTCAAGATCGAGCGGGAGGCACTGAAGAAAGAAACCGATCAGGCCTCGCAGGACCGGCTGGAGAAGCTAGAGGCCGAGCTGGCGGAATTGGAAGATAAGTCGAATGCGTTGACTGCCCGCTGGCAGGCGGAGAAGGACAAACTCTCCGGCGAACGCGACGTCAAGGAACAACTCGACGCTGCACGTATCGAGCTCGAACAGGCGCAGCGGGCGGGTGACCTCGCCAAGGCCGGTGAACTGGCCTATGGGTTGATCCCGGATCTGGAAAAGAAGCTGGAAGAGGCGGCTGTCGAGGGCCAGGACGCGATGCTGCGCGAGGAGGTTGCCGAACAGGACATCGCCTTCGTCGTGTCACGCTGGACCGGCATTCCCGTCGACAAGCTGATGGCGGGCGAGCGCGAAAAGCTCATGGAAATGGAAGGTCATATCGGCAACCGGGTGATTGGCCAGTCCGAAGCGGTGACCGCTGTCTCGAAAGCCGTTCGCCGGGCGCGTGCGGGCCTGCAGGATGCCTCGCGGCCCATCGGCTCGTTCCTGTTCCTGGGGCCAACCGGTGTCGGCAAGACCGAACTGACCAAGGCGCTGGCTGAGTTCCTGTTCGATGACGAACACGCCATGGTGCGAATCGACATGTCGGAATTCATGGAGAAGCATGCGGTCTCACGGTTGATCGGCGCGCCGCCAGGCTATGTCGGTTATGACGAAGGCGGTGTGTTGACCGAAGCGGTCCGTCGCAGGCCCTATCAGATCGTGCTGTTCGATGAGGTCGAAAAGGCCCACCCTGACGTTTTCAACGTGCTGCTGCAGGTGCTGGATGACGGCCGGCTGACGGACGGTCAGGGCCATACGGTCGACTTCACCAACACGCTGATCGTGATGACGTCCAATCTGGGCAGTGACCTTCTGGCGGCACAGCCGGAAGGGGCCGACGTGGAGGACGTCCGTGACGGCGTGATGGACGTGGTCCGCGCGGCTTTCAGGCCGGAATTTCTGAACCGTCTCGACGACATCATCCTGTTCCACCGGCTGGCGCGCGAGCACATGGCGGGTATCGTCAAGATCCAGCTGCGCTATCTGGAGAAGCTGCTGGGGGACCGTAAGATCACGCTCTCCATTGATGAGGGCGCGCTGACATGGCTGGCGAACACCGGGTATGACCCGGTCTATGGCGCCCGGCCGCTCAAGCGGGTGATCCAGCGGCATCTGCAGGACCCGCTCGCTGATCTGATCCTGAAAGGCGATATCATGGATGGTGACGAGGTGGCCGTCAGCGTCGGCGACGGCGACTTGGTGATCAACGGCCAGACGGTGGCGGTGCGGGCGGCTTAGATCGTAATCTGTCGAGGCCGGTCGCTTGGGGGGCGTTCTCCGCTATTCGCCCACCGCGACTTGCATGGTGACCGGCACGGCGGCGATCTGAACACGCCGGTCTTCCTGCAGCGCCTGGAACGCCATCAGCTGTTCACCGTCCAGCTTGCGCCCATTCGGCAGTTTCAACCCTTGCGGATTGATATGCTTACCTTTTTTGAGCACTTCATAATGCAGGTGCGGGCCAGTCGAACGGCCGGTCGAACCGACATATCCGATGATCTGTCCCTGGTTGACCCGTACGCCGGCCTTGATGCCTTTGGCATAGCCGTTGAGATGGGCGTAGGCCGTCTTGAAGTCATCCGTATGGCGGATTCGGATGTATTTGCCATAGCCGCCGAAGCGGGAGGCGCGTTCAACGACGCCGTCCCCGGCTGCTTTGACCGGGGTGCCGGTGCGGGCGCCGAAATCAGCTCCCTTGTGCATTTTTGTGTACCCCAGGATCGGGTGGCGGCGCTTGCCGAAGCTCGATGTCAGGCGGGCGCCATCAATCGGGGTGCGCAATAGAGCTTTGCGGACGCTCTGGCCGTCGGGGTGGTAATAGTCCGTCCGGTTGTCGTCGCTCGCGGTGTAGCGGTAAAGCTCCATTTTCTTGCCGCGCAAGGTCATGCTCGCATAAAGGATATTGCCGTTCTTCATCGCCTGACCGGACTCATCGACATAGCGTTCGAAGAAGACCTCGAATGCGTCGCCGGGTTGGATTTCCCGCTGAAAATCCACATCCCATGAAAAAATATTGATCTGGTCGACGATAATCCCGTGGGGAACGCCGGCGCGGTCCATCGCCATGTAAAGGCTGTCAGAGATGCGGCCTTCGGCGCGGGCCAGCACGGGCTTGAGCTGGATTGTCATCATGGCGGCGTCGTAGAGGCCGTCGTCGCGTCGTTCCGCAACAATGGCCTGCTCAACATCCGGCTGCATGCGGACCTTCATCAGGCGGCTGGGCTCTGTCGAATCAAATGTCAGTTCCAGATCCTGACCGGCCCGCAGGCGGCGCATATTGAAATGTTTGGACAGGGCGACGACAGCGCTGTTGGCTTCCATACGGTCGGCGCCCGCGCGGACCAGCGTGTCGAGCATGGTGTCGCCGCGTTTGACTGTGGCTTTGCGCTGCGGCTCTACACCTTCGGGGGCCGGCGGTTCAGCTTCCGCGACAGCAGTGAGTGGCTCAGTGTCGACGACAGCGGGCATCTCGTCGCTGTCTGCGACGGGTTCGCTGGTGGTCGATGTCCCGGCTGTCGCTATCTTGGTCTCGCCGCTCTTCGCTGCAGGTTCGGTGATATCAGCCGTCGTTACGGCTTCATCAGCTGGCCCTTGAACCCCTGACCAGTGCTGTGAAGCGCCCAGAGCGACACTGCCTGTAATCAGCACAAACAACACGGCAATCTGCGAGAACCAGGATGGGGCGCCAATATTGGCCGCCAGATCGGGCTCGCTGAATCGTAAGGCGTTGAATCTGTTCAGCATTCCCCTCTTCCGGCTAGATGCGGACGTCGGCATGTTCGATATCTTGGGGCGGTAGCGTGGCCTCGTCCCCAGATGTTGTTTGTAGGATGAATCTTTCGCGAATCGGTGTCAACGGCTAATGCGTTGATTTGAAGAGATAATGTTCAAGTTTGGTGAGCCAATGGCCGACCCGGGGACGATTCGGTCTCCTATGTGGCGATTCCGAGTCTTCCAAATCGCGCAAATGGCTCCTGTCCGGCATTGACTTGGGACGCCACCTGCCGATATAGCTGCGCGCGGCGAATGGGGCCATAGCTCAGTTGGGAGAGCGCTAGCTTTGCAAGCTTGAGGTCATCGGTTCGATCCCGATTGGCTCCACCATTCACCCTCCAGGCTTGCGGTTTACCGCGGTGTCTCCGGCAGGTGCGGAATGCGAAATCCGGTGCCCAGAGAAACCGAGCCCGGAATTGCCCAGGCCGGTGTCGACTTTTCAGCCAATTTTTGCTCGGCATATTTGAGTATTCCTGTTCCCTGGCATGTCCCGCTGACGATCTCGACTATGCGGCCGCCGCTGATTTTCAGTGTGACGCCGTCTAGCTTCAGCACCAGCACCACGTTGAAGACAAGATGGGCAATCACCGTCTCCCCGGAAAGCAGATCAATCGCGGGAGCATGGATTGAGCGCACCTTGTGTTCAATCAAAGGTACCAGCGAAACTTCTTCAGGCGGGTGGCGTTGCGGGTCTCGATATTCCTGAAGCTGTTTCAGTTTTGACCAGGCCCCGCCAACAATATCAATCAGCTTCACATCAAGTGCCTCGGTGAGCGCGTCTGCCAGGGTCGATTTTGCGGCAGGCCAGCTGATGTCAGGCAGCGCCTCAATGTTTGCGTGCAGGTCGGATAGCGCCGGGCCATCCAGCACGTCATCCGGCGAAGATGAGTCCGCAGTCTCGAACAAGAACGATGCAAGATTGTGTTGTGCGGCAGCCATTTCCGGTTCTCCTTTCCTATGCCAGCCCATCGACCTGCTGGAAGCCGGGGTCTATCCGTGGGCGGATGCCAAGCGCGGGCCGGCTGATGTCGCTTCCCACGGCTTCAACGAGCTGATGGCCGCGATCACCGCCTGCTCGGGCGCGCAGGGTGGGCACATGCGCGTGGCTTTGAATGCCGTCCTGGTCCAGCGCCGGTCGCCTGAGCAGGCGGCCAAGAACCAGTGCTGTACCAAATGCCGCCGCTGCAGCGGCCACGGCTGCGACGAGCAAAACAACCGTCAGGCCATAGCCGGTCGGATCTTGCGGGTTGCCCGGTGCTCCAGTCGAGGTGGCGCCTCTGCCGTTTGCTTTCACCGGCGGGCCGATTGGATCAGACGGTGTCTCTGATAATGGCTCTGGGCGTCTCTCCTGAGGTGGCGAGGGGATGTCGACCGGCTCAGTGCTGCTTTGGTTGTTATCTTCCCGAGCTTCTGAAATCAGTTGACCGGGATCGACATCGACCAGAAAAGCGAGAGATCGAGCGCGCCAATCGTCCGGCACTGCGACATCCAGTACGGTTTCAAAATTCTCTCCGGCATTCAAAACAGGTACGACGGCGCTTCGGACAGGGTCTCCACTTGCCCGCTCGCGCACCGCGATCCGCGAGCCTGGACTTCGGGCACCGCCGGTATTTGCGACCAGAATCGCCATGACAATGCTGTCACGAACCTCGTCGAACTTGGCCTCAACGCCCGTTACGACGAGATCCGGGCGTAATGCTTCGCCCAGCTGCACTGCCGGCGAGGTGCCGGTATTGTTGTCTTCTTCCAGTTCCAGGATGGTGTCTGTTGGGTCGACCTGAACGTCGAAGCGCCTGCTTTGTCCCAACCATTCGCGTGGGATTTTGGCCAGTGCCTTGGTTTTCACGCCACGGCCTTGTCCGAGCGGTTCGATATCGACGCTCGCCAGCCTCGTTCGCGACTTCGGGTCAAAGACCATCGCTGTCGTCGCAGCCGATGCCCGTTGTCCGATGTTCTCTACGGCCAGTTCGACAGTCAGCGCGCCGTCTTCGGTATTGAATTCAGCAGCACCCAATGAGAGTGCGAGATCTGGTCTCATTGAGGCCCGGAGGATGTCGATATCCACCGCATTGACCGGATTTCCCCGGCCCTCACGCCGCAGATTGATTGTCTGAAGGCTCTCCTCGATGATGCCCGCGACCTGGAGGCGCATGTCGAGGTTTTCATCGTCTTTCGTATTGAGGTTAAGACTGTAGTTGTAGCCATTGTCCAGCCCCGCTCTGCGCATGTTCTGCCGAGCCGACTGGGTGTTGAACAGGCCAGGTGACACCTGGAACTTCTGTCCTTTGATCCGAAGTTCGATGTCATCAAAGCTCTCCGCCAGCATGGTCTTGGCGATGGCGTCCCAGTTAATGGCCTGAATGAAGCTGGTGATCGCGGGCGTTTCGGCGAACACATCTTTCACGTTGCCAGCCTCATCGACCTGCAATGTCACGATCACATCAAGTTTTTCCGCCAGGGCCGGCGATGGGCTGACCAGCAGCGAAACAATTAGGAGCAGTCCGACAGCGAAACGCATCTCAGGCCTCGGGCCCCGTCGGGTCGTCCAGCGCGCCTTTGTGTTTCAGAAGCGGTTCAGGACGATAGGTTGCATCTTCAAGCCATCGTCGCCGGGCGCTTTCGGAAATGTTTTCCGGAGCGGGTGGCGTGTCGCGGACTGACCTCATCCAGTAAACAAGCTTCTTGAAGACATTGCCGCCTGCGGGATTGTTCAGCAGAGGTGCCAGATGATTGGGGGTAAACTCGGCAGATTTCAGCATGTCCTGATCCAGCTCCAGTCCCAGGTTCTGGGCGGCGTCCGCCAGCCAATGCAACGCGCCGTTGGACAGGCCGCGCTCACTGCCCCCACCGCCAACGGAGCCGTGAACCCCTGGAAACCAGAGCTGTTTGACGGTCTGTCCCGGCCGGACTTTGCTCTCCCAAAGGGTCACGGGGAACAACCTGCGCTCTTCATCAATCGCAACGGCGTGATAGGCGTTTTTGACGATGCGGCTGAGCTTGATGTCGTGAAACCGGTATCGCTCCGCCGATAGCGCGCTGAAAATAAAACCCTTGGGGATGCCACGCTGGCCGACCGTGTCCCAGACGCCGAGGAACGTGACATCGGCTTCCTTGCCGAAATCAGTCCTCAGCTCGATGACCGCAGGGTCGTCAGGACCGATTTTGGCGGACTGGTAGTATTTCTGTGCGATGATGGTCTTGTCGATGTGCTTGCGAGAGATGATGCCACAGCTTCGGATCAGACCGGCCAGGCTGCGTGCCGTGTAGGCCCCGCGGCTGAAGCCGAAGATGTAGATTTCGTCACCGGCGTGGTGGTTGAAGCACAGAAAGCGGTAGGCATCCTGGACGTTTTTTTCCAGCCCGGCGCCAAAGGCCCCGCCCAGGAAACGGTCAACGCGCGCCAGGCGCCCTTCGCCCGATCCGACGCCTTCGTCGTAGAAAACCACTTGCTCGGTATTGTCCTCGGCATGATCGAGAACCGATTGCGCCATCAGCACAACATTGGTCGGGTTCGGCGCGTCGAGACGGTTCCACGTCCCGTCGAGACAGACAACAAGTCGTTTCATGGCCAGAGCACCTTTGAGGAAATAGTGGTTAATTCTGTTTCCGCTCTGGCGTTCCGATCCACAAGGAGCGGCGGGCAGCGCGATATTTGTGTATCGGGCAAGCGCCGGGACGCAGTGGGTGGCCGCCAGAGCGAAACCCCTTGGGGCCGGGCGCTTTTGACCGGCTTTGGCGTCACTCGTCCTTGAATATACTTGAGCATGTCCATCGTCCTTGCTCCTTAAAGCCGGGCAAAATCGCCTCGGCAGAATGATCGCGATTTCCTCAAAGGTGCTCTAAAGCCCTTTCAGATATTCGATCAACGCCGACTTCTCGTCCGGCGCCAGCGTCGTGCCCCATTCGTGCCCGCTATTCCCGTTGCCCTTTTCAGCGGTATCAAAGCGAAACCCGGTTTCGGCCGCCTCCGGTCCGCTGGAAACGAACCCCACCTTGTCCAGATCGACCAGGTCATAGCCGCGGTAAAACACTTTTGGCCGTTCGCCGGGCGGGCTCAGCAGGTCATCAAGCGTCGGCACAGATCCATTGTGCAGATAGGGGGCGAGCAACCAGACACCGGTCAACGGTCGCGCCACATAGCCTTTGGCGCCCTGTAAGGGGGCCTCATCAATGCCCAGCGCTGCGGTCAGCCGGTTCATCCGGTCGGCATGCGGTTGCTGCCACGCCCGCACATGCTCTGGATCAGTTCCAATCTCCACAAGCGGGATGGCGGTGCCGACGCGGTCCCCGTCCGGCGCGTGGCAGGAGGCGCAAGCGCGTGCGAAAACTTTTGCGCCTTCAGTGGCTCTGGCCGGATCGATACCCCCGGGATAAGGCGGGGGCGTGAGATCGCGCATATAGGCCTCGATCCAGTCATTGCGCTCATCGAAGGCGGTTCCGGGAAATGACCCTGCCCCTAGCGCCGATGTCGCGATCACGCTGGCGACCGTCGTGGCTTCGCCTCCGGCATGCACCAGTTGGCCATCGCGTTGGCCCATCATCCAAAGGGCAGGGAAGTCCGTGTTGCCGACGCTGTCGTCCGCCGCCATCTGGGTCAGCACGAATTTTGGCAGATTAAAGGCGTCGTCCCGGCCAGGACCCCAGTCGGGACGGTCCTCCATCCAGGCCATTTCACCTTCGGCGATCAGCAGTGCCTTGCGGGTCGCGGGTATGATGGCGAATTTGTAGAGCGCGACATCGATCCAATCCATTTTGAAGTGGAGCGCCATTTCCGGCAGCAGGCGTGAGGAACTGAAGCGGCGGTCGTTGGCGGCGGCGAAGAGAAACCGCAACAGGGCCTGCACATCGACCGTGTGGCCCGGCCCGCCGACGGCAAAGCGAGGGTTCTCGCGCGGACTAAGCCTGTAGGACGTCGTATGGCAAAGCGCGCAGTTGACCGTAACGCGTTCAAAGCCTCTTCGCTTGATCGACAGTCCGATGGGCAGGCGTTCGCCTTCTTCCCACGCAATACCGAACGCACCGTAACCGCCATAACCATCGATCAGATCGGGAAAGACCCGAGGCAGGATCATAAAGATTGGGTAGGGAATGCCGGCCAGAAGCTCACCGCCAAGCGAGCCATATTTGAATTGCTCCGTTTCATCGGCAAAGTGCTGTTCGCCTTCTTTGAAGAACTTCCACCAGGTGATCCCGGCGACCGTGGCGACTAGGAAAAGGACAAAGCCCAGCGCGATCAGGGTGCGACGCTTCCAGGGTTTGGGGGCGCTCATGCCGCGCCTCTAGAAAGTCTTGAGGTGTTCAACGATCGCATCCTTGTCTTCGGGCGGCAGGTCGGTGCCATAGGCCGGGCCGTCATGGCCCCGGTTGCTGTTTCCAGCCCATTTTCCAGCGACGCACCGGTTGTCGTTATGGGCGTTATCCGGGTTGGCTTCTGCCGAGCAGTTGGCGCTCAGTGGGGAACCCGTGATGCAACGTGTTTCATACCTAAAGAATTCTTCGCCATCCTGTTCGGCGACATCGGAGATGAAGCCCAGCCTGTTGCGGTCGATGACGTCGTTGCCGCGGTAAAACACAGTCGGCCGGTTCTCCGCAGGTTCTAAAAGGTCCCGTATGGTCGGCACCGATCCGTTGTGCAGATAGGGTCCGCGCAACCAGATTCCGTCCAGCGGCATGTTGGCGTAGCCATGGGTTTTGCGGAACCGGCGAAAGCGCTCCTCCGGGAACCCGGCATAGAGGTTCGACTGTTCGACGGCGAGCGCATAGGTGTAATTGTCCAACCGGCAGGGATCGGTGCGGACGGCTTCGATGGGCTCGACCGTGCCGACTTTTTCGCCCGAGAAATCACGGCCCGAGGCGCCATGACAGGCTGCGCAATATTGCCGGTAGAGTACCGCGCCGCGTTCAGCCAGCGCGGTCTCGATCGGGAAGGGATAAGCCGGTGGTTCGGCGCCGTCGCGCAGCCAGTCTGCAATAAAGGTCAGCGACTGCCGGTCAAGCGTCGTGGGGACCCCGCCGCTGCCGAAGGAGGCGCTGCGGTTACGTTCCTCTACGGAGTCATTGTTGCCGTCCCAGTGCAGTTTCATGCCTTCGCGCTGACCTTGCAACCACAGGGACGGGAAGTCCACATTGCCGATCATCTCTTCGTCCGGCAGGTCTTCAAAGGGCCAGTTCAGCAGCGCTTTGGCCGAGTTGAAGGTATCGAAGCGTCCAACGCCGGCTTCCGGCTCCCGATCCAAAAACCGGAATCGGTGGCGTGCCAGGATCAGGAACTCCTTGATCGCAGGGACCGCCAGATAGAGTTGGTAGCGTTCAAAAAGGGAATAATCGGCACCAGCATCCTCTGCCGCCTGAACGACCTGCCAGGGGTTAAATTTCTCGTCCAGTGCGCAGTCGCTCAGCATGCGGGCGAACCGAACGAGATTCAGCCGGTTGGCAGGCATTCCGACAACGACCTGTCTTTCGCTCCTGGCCGTTTCGCGATAGGTGCCAGTATGGCAGGCGGCACAGTTCAGAAACACCCGGTCGAGCCCCAGCGTACGCCGCAACGACGTGCCGACGGGCCGGTCCATGCCGGGCTCATAGATCAACCCGAGTGATTCCCAGCCGTCCCCCGGGAAATAGTCTGAGCAGAGCTTGGGCAGGCCGTTCCAGATGCCGACAGGGATTCCGGCGATGCGGTCGCCACCAGTAGACCCGTACTTAAAGTGTGCGACCGGGTCGTCGTAAAAGGTTTGCGGGACGTCACGGGTCAAGTGGATTGTCAGCCAGACGCCCAGAGCCGCGATCATAAGAAAGGCGACGAGAACAATGCGCCAGCGCTGCTGCCACAGCCAGGACAATGCCGCGCCGATCCGGTCGAAGATGCGGCGAAGCCAGCCCATCAGGAACCGCCTTGCCGGGATAGTGCAGCCAGCAGGTCTGCCGTCAGCGCTCGAGCCCGTATCGGTGGCGCCAGCGCTGACGCGGAAATCGCGTTGACGGCCTTCCGCAGCAGGACGATGTCATCCGCGACTGAGATTCGAGCCTGACCGTTGCCGTCGTCGAGGTCGATTTCTAGGTGCGAAAGTGCCTCACCGGAGGCGAGGCGGGCCGGCAGGCCATATGACTGTTCTGCTAGCGTCAGGCTGAGCGTACTGCCTGCGCGAAATGCCGCAGCGACCTTTAGCCCCCTGACCGGCGTGTACTCGGCGGGGGCCAGTTCGGCCAGGGTGCCGCGCACGAAACCGTTATTGTCTTCGATGATATAGCCGGACAGCCTTAGGTTGGATGTCTCCTCCTGAAGCGTTCTGCACACAAAGCGCATTTCACGGGCGCCATTTGAACGCTCATACCTGTTGATTCGACATGGCGCGGTAAAAGTCACCCGCGTGGCCGTGTTGGCTGACGTCAACGCCTCGCCAATGTCCCGGACCATGGCCGGTGATATGAACCGTGCGATCTCGGCGACCGCGGTCGCCAGGGTGTCAGCGGCGTCGGGATCCGGTGTGACGAGCATTATGGGATCACGCGGTTGGGTTGGATCGAAAATGCCCTCGGACTCGACCGCCTCGACCGGGGTGACACCGGCTTCGACGGCTTCCAGCGGATTTCGGTCCGGAAGATCCGGCGTGATGATCGCAACGCCGTCAGGGGCCAGATCGATCACCGCTTTCTGCAGCCGCTGGCCCAGCGCCTCGTCCTCGCGGGCTGTCCAGGGCCGCCGCGCGCCGCCCAGTCGATAGCGCAACGCGGCGAGCAGGAGGTCCGCCTGGCAGTTGGGCTGCATGTTTTCGCAAACACGCCCCCAGAAAAACTGGCCCAGTGCAAACCGGTTTGCCCGGTCGGTGGCCCGGTCCAGCGCATCTGGTGCATCGACGCCCCGGTTGACCGGAACGCCATGCACGATCCGCGCTTCGCCCAGCCGTTCGGCAACAGCGGGATTGGCATTTGTTTCGCGCCACAGCGCTTTTGGGAAGATCGGTGCATGTCCCTGATGGCATTCGAGGCATACCGAGCGCTCGGCATAATCGACGACAGGCTGGCCGGTGCCGTCATAGTCATTGACTGTCTGGTATTCGAAACGGCCGACGCTGTCGTTGTAGCTGACGACTTCGATTACCGCCGATTTTGCCTGATAGCCGATAAACAAACGGTCCTTAAGGGCGATGACGGAATCGGGGCTGTCTGTGTCGACACCGATGACAACGCGGGGCGAGGTAAAGTAATCCGGATCTGCCGACAGCCTCTGCAGGGACCTTCCCAACGGGATCAGGACGCCGGTTACTTTGTTGTCGGCATTGGCGTTTTCGATGGCCGCAACCAGCTTCTCGAACGGGAAGGGCAGGGCATAGCCAGCCTCTGTTTTGAACAAGTCATCGAACAAAGACTGACCGGTTGGTGGGTCGCTTTCGCCCGGATTGGCGGGGGTATGGAGCAAGAGAGGCGCGGCGCTTGCACCTGCTGCCATCGTCATAAGGCTCAAGGCTACCGCAACCATTAGGACGCTCGCGATCCTTGGGGGGCGCACGGCCAGTCCTCGGCGTTACTGCAGCGCCATTATGCGCTGTTCGCCGATCCAGCAATCCTCTGGTGGCGGATTGCCGGCTCTGAAGGCGGTTTCACCAGCCGCTGCGACCTCGGCGTTGTACATGGTGAAGTTGAGCAGGAAAATTTTGTTCAGGTAGGCCCGTCCGAGATAGAACCCCGGTCGGATCATCCGGATTTCATCGCGTACCTTGAGGCCTTTGCGCCCGGCCAAACTATCCGGACGTTCCTGGTAGCCTTCGATTTCATCCGCATAGGCGTAGTCGATGATGATCGCCTCGCGACGCCCATCCAGAAGGCTCTGGCCGCAATAGAGTTTCGCGGGGAACATGAGGCGCACGGTGGTGAGCGGATCGACATAACGCAGGATGGTCCGCCGGGGCACCTCTGCCGTCATCAGCGCATCCGGATCATCAATTAGACCCTCCAGTGTGTTCAGGTCCTCAATGAAGTTCCGCAATACACGCTGGTCGCGGTAGAACATCTTGCCTTTCCACAGCCGCCGCCCGACCGCTTCCAGGGTCTTGATTTTGGTATCCGCAACCCGGCCGCCGATCCCGCCAATGATCTCGTCCATCCGCGATTTCAGATTCTCGCCCTTGGCAAAGAACAAATCGCCGCGATAGGGGCCGTCCGGGATCGGGCCGGCGGTCAGTCGCGCATAGATCTGGTCGACCTCTTCCTGGCTGAAGGTCTGCAGGTTTTCCGGTGTCAGGGCAAACCGTTCGTCGATCGTCAGCGGCATTTCATGTTCGAGCTTGGCGAAGTCCGGATAGAACTTCTTGGACGGATTATCCGGGTCGGTCATGCTGGTATCCGGCGGCATAAAACCAATGTCTGGCTGGCTCTCGCCACAGGCGGCGACAAACAGAACCAAAACGGCAAGGGTGATGATGCGGGGCGTTTTCATGATCATCTCCTCCCCATCACAGTGTTGCCAGGAAGGCGGTCAGCGCCTTTTTGTCGGCGTCTGACAGATCTTCGCCGAATCGATGGCCGGCGTTCTCGATGCGGTCGAGCACGTTTGAGTAGTAGTTTTGAATGAAGTCATCCTGGACCGTAGAGATATCGAGCAGCGTCAGGTCGAGTTCCTTCAGCAGCCGGTTGCGCATTGCGGTCAACCCTCCCTTCAAGCCGTCATATTCATCAGGTGTCAGGACGGTGGCGTATTTCGCGTCGAGCTTTTCCGGGTGCCGCTGCAGCAGCACCAGATCTTGCACCAGATCCTTGTAGCGAAGGCTGTTGATCGCCACGGCGGGAAATCCTTTTGGTACCTTCAGGCTTAGGCCGGTTTCAATACCGCCCAACTTAATCTCCGGTGCGATATCGGCGATGATGTCATCCTGAACAAGGAACATTTTGGGTATCCTGCTGTCAGGGTTTAACAGTGCCTGCATCGACGCTTTGTAAAGCGCGTAACGTCCCTCGACCGACGGGTCAAAAGCCCAGCATGGCGGCGGGTCGGCCAGCGGCTTTCCTGCTGCATCGACATAGGGGGAAACGTAGTAGTTAAAACGCTCATCTGTCGGTCTGCCGCAGATCTCAGGGCCGATTGCGTTGTTGTGCATGAAGGGGGCATGTGCCCACAGGCTGAGCAGTGAAATGTTGCGGTAATAGCCGCGGCCACCGCCCTTCATGACCTCTTTCAGATTGGGGTCCGCACGACGTTCATGCAGTGTTTCAGACGCGTATTGCTCCCAAACTCTGGTTTTCATGTGGTTTGAGTGCAGGGCCCGGGCGTTATAGGTCCCAACCTCGGAAACCGGTATTGGCCGGTCATTGCCCAGCCAGTCGACGCGCAGCGTCGGATCGTCCGGATCGGTGGCCCGGAAATCAACATTTTCATAGGGCCCGGGCTGGCTTGAATGACAGCTGGCGCAGGATTGGGCGAATATCTGTCGCCCACGGTCAACTGCGCCGTCCCCAAATTCCTCTTCAAGTTCAACTTCCAGGTCGCGCTGGCTCTCAAGCCCGCGGGCGTCTGCCAGATCGGTGGGCCGTGCTGTCATGAAGAAACCGGCAATGTCGCCCAGCCGGTCCTCGATGGCGCGGAAGCTGGCGCAATCGCGCCGGCATTGGCCGATGTCGAAAGGTGTCTGTCCGTAATTGCGCTGAGCCGGGTCGACGGCGCGCAGGTCCGGGATATGGTTCATCCAGCACTGTTCGGCGCAGGAGCCGATGTTGAAGTAAACCCGCTGTATGGCCTCCAACACGCCGATTGAGTCCTCCCCGCCTTTGAGAACATTGGGAACCTTCTCGACCTTGACGGACCGCTCCCAGCACTTGCCGGGTTTTCCGGGTTCGCACCAGCATTCGGCCTCGTCAGCGCCGTCCGCGCACCTGCTGGCCTTGCGCCATTTGTTGATCTCATGCTCGTGAACAGGACGCTTCAGGAAGTTGATGATCGCGTTCATCGTGCCCGGATTAGCGGCCAAATCCATCGGCAGGGCAGACGTATCGACCGTGCCCGGACGCGCCCAGGCAATCAGCTGCCACTCCAGCCGGTGCTTTGACATGCCTGACCCCAGCAATTGCGATATCCGGCTGTATTGATTGCCGACCAGCCCGTCGATGTTTTCCCATGCCGGGTTGCTCGGGTCGTCTGGCGGGTTTTCCGGCTTGTAGCTGATATGGCAGGCCCCACAGGCCATCCCGATGCGGAAGGGCGGTTCGACGGACCCATCGAACAACCGGTTAAGACGCGCATCCGGATTTTCCGGATCGTCCGACAGCATGGTCCTGTAGGCCTCCCACGAGGCCAGTGAGCCGTTCAGCTCCTTCCACTTTTTAGCGTCAAAGCGCGGGTTGGGAAATTTGCGCAGGCCGAGTGCCCCAGTCGACGTGCCGAACCTCAGGTCGCAGGTGCTCTGCCGCTGGTCCTCGCTGCCATGCGGGCTATTAGGGTCGAAGGGCGAATCTTCGAAGTCACAGGCTGGGTCGCGATACCCTTCCTTGCCGACATGGGCCAGCAATTCGGCGTCGCCCGGGCAATAGAGAAACCCATAGGTTTCTTCCGTGCTCTTGGCCGGACATTCTGGTTCTCCGGGAACACAGCAATCCGGGTTGGGAATAGCCCCCCAGCCTTCGAACAGC
Source organism: Alphaproteobacteria bacterium (assembly GCA_046290575.1). Lineage (GTDB taxonomy): Bacteria > Pseudomonadota > Alphaproteobacteria > SMXS01 > SMXS01 > JANQQJ01. The sequence goes on from JBKAGX010000003.1 coordinate 131,940, forward strand.
TGATCGCGGTGTTCGGCGCCCAGTACTTTGTACCAGTCGATGGCGGCGCCCAGCCGCTGCGGATAGGAATAGGTAAAAAATCGGTCGTTGAACGCCGTGGCGAAGAACCAGATCTCGCGCCCGGCGCGTTCCGATGATGTGTAGATATCGTTTGTTTCAGCGAAGTCGTCGCTCAGGACACTTTGCGCCAACGGCGCGTTGGAGGTCCAAAATCCTGATCCGGTCATCAGCACTAACGTGCAAATCGCGACCTTGAGTACATGCAACCGCGGCATCGGCTATTCCCCTCTCGAACGTTGCCGTTCAATACCGCTGGCCTCGATTTCTTCGCTGCGGGAGTTTGGCTAACTCACACCCCCCATTCGACCGATTTAGGTCGAGAATGCCGATCCACATTCCCGCTGCAAATGCATCTGCCGACCAGCTTAGGACGACCAAGCCGATATGGCAAACACCCTATCTTGTCGGGTCTTCAAAGCTGGACAAAGCCTTGCGTACGGCCCCCTGACGTTCACTTAACCGCGAGGCATCGACCCCTTCAGGTGCCTGCCCAGACACCGCAAGCAACCCTAAAAAGGCATCAAGGTTTCGAAGGGCTGCCGGATTTCCCGGGTCGATGGAAATCGCATCGACGAAGGCATGGGCAGGGTCGCCCGACACTTGTTCTGCATCCTCTGAACAGCAAAGGCGGGCATCTGCGATACCCAGCAGGTTTCTGTATTCGCTGCGATAGGGCGCAGCGTCAACGGACTGTGAGAAAGCGTTGCGGGCGGATGCCCAGTCACCGGTCGTTGCGTCAAGCACACCGATCAGCGCCGATGCCAGCGCCCTTGCGTCATCTTCACCGGTGGCTTCCCGGTCCAGAAATCGTTGGAGGCTGGCCCGCGCATGTTTTGCCGACCCTGTTGGGGCAGGGCGGAAACTGACCATCGGGTCCGGGCCCACATCCATGGTCTGCCGAACACGAAGGAAGCCCAGCACGCCATTTACAAAATCCAGCTCCGGCAGTTTTGCGTGCAGGAACCCCGATACCTCAGGGTTGGTTCGGATAAATCCGGTGGGGCCGCCCGACCGGTGACCGGTAACTTTGATCCACTCTCCCCCTTCCACAAGCTGAACGGAAAACGCCTGCGGCCGCTGCCGGCCAAACTGAAGGGTTGAGGCGGGCGATGAATCTGACGGCGCCTGATGGATGGCGCTTGCGCCAACAAAGTTCTCGTCGATCTCCTTGAGTTCGCTCTCGGTGATCGCTCTTGGGGCAAAAGTAATGTCGATCACCGGAAGCGTGGCTTCCAGCGCCGCATCTTCCTGGGGAAGCGCTGCCTCGACTGATTCTTCGACCATGTATCGGGCAAAGGGCGGGCGAACGTCCGGGAATTCCTTGTTTCGCCGGAAGCCGCGAAGCCGGGACTGGACGAAAATCTCCTCGCCTTCGATGAAAATCTTCCCTTCCAGCATCAGCAATATCTGCCCTGGCGGAAGCGGCGGATTGTCAAATCCCACGATCAGTCCTTGCAGGACTTCGTCACCGGAGCATTTTTTTCGCTGAAACACATGCGCGACGGCACCCAGGCTGCCATAGGTCGGCTGATGCCAGCTATCCAGCTTCATCAGCCAGGCCAGGTGCTGCGCTGTTTCCTGAATCTTGCCCAGCCTTACACCCTCTCGTTCATGCTCTTCTGCCGAGGTTGCCAGATATTCGATCGGGACGATGTTGGCGGCGGCCCCTTCAAAAACAAAAGGCGTATCGCAGGACGTTACGGCGCCTGCACGCGCAGGTGCTGTAGGGTGGAGCGCGGTGGCAAGCGCCAGGCAACCGGTGACGATGACAGTCCGTGCATGTTGACTGATCATTGATCATCCTCCGAAGAGGCGCTTAACAGGCAACTGAGATCGCTGTCATCTGCGCCGCCGCGCTCAAGGGCCACGACGGCCAGGCCGCCCGCATAGGCCGGATCGTCAAGCGCGGTTTGGAACAGCCGCCTCGCACCGGTTTCGGCAAACTCACCCAATGCACGCCAGTCATCCTCCAAAAGGCCCAACAGATCGTCGCTGGGGGCCGCGTCGTCGATCGAGCCGACCGCATCGCAATAGAAGGCCCTTGATCGGTGCATAAGGGCTCGCCGGTTCTGCGCACTGGTCTCGGCTTCGGCGAGCTTCTCATAGCGCAGCGCAAGCGCCAGCGCCGCCATCAGCCGCAATTCCGCATTGGCACGGAACAGATGTTCAAGGCCTTCATCGATTCTGGACTTTTCGTAGAGTGCCTCGTGGTAGCCCTCGATGAGGGGTTGGTGCCCACCGAAAAAGGCGTAATGGCGGATCGGCACGACGATATAGGTGATGACCAAATCGGAGTCTTCGGCCCGTGCGCCGACCTCGAGCAGGACTTCTTCATCATTCAGGATTTCGACGATACTGGCAGAGTAATCGTCACTTTCGCGGACCAGCCTCTCGCCGCAATAATACACACCGGCTTCCCGGTGAAGTTCGGACCGTGCTTTGTCGAACTTCATCTCGAAGGCGGCGATCATCGCTCTTGATCTTCTGGTACCTATGGAGCCGACGAGGTCGTTCATCGACCCGATAACAATCTTATCGCCGTCCTGCAGCGATGCGTCATTGCAGCCTTCGATCCGCGCTTGCGTATCTTGGGTGTATGCCAGAGTAGAACCGATCAGAATGGCGCAGGCCCATCCAATGGCACGACGTTGAGTTTTGGGGGTTACCAGGGCCAAAATCCACTCCTTCTCCGTTCCGCCCCGTCAATTCGGACCTGTGCGGCGCCGACCGTCAGCCGAAAGTTCTTCTTCTGCTCGGCATTGATATCCATGCTGTCGATCTGGCCCAGCAGCCGGGATAGCGGTCCTTCGGCGGCTTCACATCCCACCCGGCCTGCGACCTCAACGACCGCCTTTCGCGTCTGCCATTTGTAAGTATCGGTGGCATCGTCGATCACCATTGCCATCGCCTCACAGGTGCGTTCGGGTGCAATGTGCCCTGCCTGTTCAAGACCCAGCTTGCCGGCAGAAATGCGCGTTGCACCACCGCGCTCGATAACTCCAATAAGCGGCACGCCGGCAACGCTGCCGAACCCGCCAAGTGCCAGTGCGGTCGCCTCCAGCTCTTCTTTCGAGATGGCTGGATCAACGACGATCAGCGCGGTTACATAGGACTTCAGTTTGTCGGCCGAGGAGGCGGTGAAGCTCTCCCGCTTCAAATCCTGTTCAACGCTCTGGATCAACATAAAGCCCAGAAAGAACATGATGAGGCCGGGAAGCATGGTCGTCAGCATGCTCTTAAGCCAGTCCATCGCTGGATTGCTGTGCTGCTGTTCCGGTTCCGCCATGGCTACCCGTTTCGGTTCGCTAACAAGTGTTGGCCCTCGTCGGCTTACCAAGACACTAGTCTACCGGTTGTTTGATTGAATCGACAACCTGCTAGGTGAGGTTGTAGCCTTGGGTCAGGCCAGCGACGTCTTAAGGTTGATCGGTCGATGGGAAATGGTGTCACGGGGCTGGGGGCCTCTAAAGCCGGGACCTGTCAAGCGGATCGACGCAGAGGGGACTATCGCATGAACCCGCTTTTCGTCCTGTTCGGGATCAGGGCGGCACTCCGGCTGGGCCGAACAGGTGCTGAAATTTATGCGCAGCGGTCGCGTGACCGGGCGGTTTTTCTGCCCGACCTCATCAAACCCGATGTCGACCGCTATGCGCTGATCGTCACGTTTTATTCCAGCACAACGCGCGAGCAGGCCTTGCTGGCCAATGAAGGGCTGGCGCCCTTGTGGGACGAGGCTCTGCATAGGCCAATCCGCAAATCGGCCGCTGTCGTCGACACGTTGTTTGCTGCCGTCGTTGAGGCTCGGATTCATGAGGCCGAGCCTGAAGACGATGCTGAAACAGAGCTGAGCATCGAGATCGCCGGCGGTTTCATGATCGAACAGTGGAACCGGTCGACCGCCCCGATCAGCCCGGTCGGGCGCATTGCACTTACCATGGCAGACATCGCACTGGAATTTGTCGGGTCGAACCCATCGGTGATGGGGATCGGCGGCAATGGTGAGCGGCTGATCGGCGCGATTGCGCTCAACCTGTCGCAGATGATCCCCGATGATCAGGACGAATTCGGCACCCGTGCCAAGTTCGCTGACAGGCTGGTGGGGATCTTTCTGCGGGCTGGTCTGTCCGTGCTCGCAGACCATCCCGAATTGGTTGTGGATCAGGATCATCTTCAGGATCTGATGGCGGAGACCTTGACGCCATTAGTGACCACGCTGCCTGACGATCTGAGTGAGCAGCTGGAATGGCGTGCCCTGCTGGATGCGCTCGCCGGACCTGCTGCCAGCGCAGCCTTCGGGGTGGTCGCCGAACGCCCCGACGCCTTTCTGGGAAAGGCATTTTCAACCGACAAGGCCGTCGGCGCGGTTACTCAGGCGCTGTTCGGAACCGTCAGTGACATGGGGCTGCGGACACAGCTTACCGATGCCGGCTGGCTGAAGCTTTACAAATCAGTGCTGCGCGTGGCGGCTGATCGTCCGGGCCTGTTCATCGGCGGCGGCGGCCAGCCCAAATCGGAACTGCTACGCGACCTGCTTTCCGGCGTTGCCGCAACCCTGCATACGGCCGAGGCATTCGACGGGAAACTGGGCGGCGAACTGGCCGCGGTTGCCATTGACGCCCTGAACGAGAACGCAGCGGTGCTTCTCAAGCTTGATGATCAGGACGAGTGGCAGGTCCTTGCCATTGATATGATTGGTCAGGTGTCCGGCGCGTTGTCGGACCGGTTGAGGCATCCGGATCAGGCGGGCGCGCTCCGGCTCTTTGGTAAACACCAGCTACTTGAGCTGTCGCGGATATTTTTGGTCCAGGCAGCGGCGACGCCCGGCATGCTGGGGATCGGCCGAACCGAGCTGAGGGCGATTGTCTCGGGCGTCGCAACGGCAATGGCGGCAGACAAGAATTTGCTTTTGACATCTGATGACTGGCTGAAAATTGCCGCGGTTGCCGCTGCTGAAGCCTCAGCCAATCCCGGACGTCTGTTCGGCCTGGATGAAAGTACCGCAGAAGGCGCATTGGGCGCCGAGATCATTGGCGGACTGCTGACGGTCGCTGCAGCTGAGTGGGACACATTGGGTATCGGTGATGCCACCGGTCGGGACGCTGGTCACGTACTCGCCGGACCCACGCTGCGCGATGCCATTACGGTCGCGTTGCGCGCCGCTGCCGGTAACGCTCGTGCGGCTGCTTCGGCTGGCAAACCCATCGAAACGCTGGCGGCGCGGATCAGCAATATCGTCCGTGATGATCCGGAGGCCTATGGCAGCGATGAATGGTTGCTGTTGTTCCGCGAGATGATCGGCAGCGCGCTGATCGAAGGCACTGTCGTCGACATCAGTGACGGTGAAATCCGCGCAATCCTGAGCAAGAGAGATGCCGCATGACGCGCCCATTCCGTGGTTTAGCGCTGATTTTAACAGTCCTTCTGGCAGCGGCCTGCGCTGGCCAGGTCCAAACTGCGTCGTCGCTGCGGGCACTCGATACCAGGCTCAAAGACACCCTGGTTCAAAAAAACGTTTACGAATCTGATCCGATTTTCAACGAGGTTGCCCTTAATGCAGCGCTTGCCGCGATCGCTGAGGAAGCGGTCGGACAGGCGCGTGAAACGCCTGAGGCGAGCAGCAAGGTGGCCCTGTACAGAATTGCCGCCATTGCCTTTTGGAAGGCTGGGGAAGCAGGTGAAGGCCGGATCGTCAACGCGGTATCAGAAGGGCTGGCTGCGTGCAATGAAGCCGCGCCGCGGCCCGCGAGGGACTGCGCAGTGATCAAGCTTGCCTTGCCTTTTGCACAAACAGAAAACGAGTTTCGAAAACTGGCGATTCTGCGCCGGCTCGCCGACGTGAATGGCGGCCTGGACGGTAATCAGTTTCGCGAGGCTGAAGGTGTGCTTGACCAGATGATCGCTGCAACCGAGTCGCTCTTGGGCGCGCGCCCTGAAATCGAAAATGCACCGGTGACCGAAAGCTTCATTCTCTATTTGAACAGACAGACGAAAACGTCGTTCTGCCATGCTATCGCCGCGTTCGGATTTGTGTCGGCTGAACAGGTTTCGGCAACAAACGAACAGGGCCGGCCGGCGCGGGCAATGTCGGCAGACAGTCGTTCCGCCTTTGCGGCTTTGGCGCCGCGATTGAAGGCAGCCCTTAACATCCCGGAGACTGCCTTACGACAGTGCTGAGAATTTCATTTAACAAAATATCTGAAATACAGGAGCGAAGAAATGACCATAGCAGCCAAAGACATTCCCTATAGCTGGGCCCGCAACGAGCTGACATTTTCGAAGACGATCAAGCGGGGCACGCGCGGTGCCCGCGCGCGGCTGGTTCAGGAACTGCTATTCCTGTCGGGCTCCAGAATCGCGATCGACGGAGACTTCGGACCGGCGACACAAAAGGCGTTGTCGGAGTTCCAGGAACGCGAGGAGATCAATACGACGGGAAGCGCGAACAAGAAAACGTTCGATAAGCTGACCCTGCCGTTACGGCGCGCGCTGACACCGATCGACAATGCTGGCGACGATCTTGGCGCTGTAGCGGTGGCCTATGCCCAGCAGCATCTGGCGGAACATCCCGTAGAGGCTGGCGGCGACAATATGGGGCCCTGGGTGCGGCTCTACATGAAGGGAAATGACGGACCGAGCTGGTACTGGTGCGCCGGATTCGTGTTCATGATTCTGCGGCAGGCCAGCGATACGTTGGGGGTCAAAATGCCTCTTGTCCCGACCTTTTCGTGCGATGTGATCGCGCTGCGCGGCAAGGAAGAGCAGTGCTTTGTGCCCGAGCGCAAGGTCGGGTCTGGAGACGCCGGCGAAGTGAAGCCTGGGGATATCTTCCTGAGCCGACGAACGCCCTGGGACTGGACCCACACCGGGCTGGTCACCTCAATCGGCGCGGAAACGATGGAAACCATTGAGGGCAACACCAATGACGAGGGCAGCCGAAATGGTTACGAAGTCTGCGCCCGGACACGGGGTCTCAAGAACAAGGACTTCGTGCTGGTGTCGCCATGACGACGCAACTTCTTATCAAGGCACATCCGGGCGCCGATCGCGCGCAGATCAAAATGGGCGCGCGCGCCGTCAAGTTCGAGCTTGAGACGCTGCTGCCGAACATCGAGGCCGGCCGTGCGCGGCGCTTGGGCGCGACAGCCGCACCGATCTGGAAGCTGGCGACGACGGAAACCGATGGCGTTAATCCATGGGATGCCTGCCACCGGCTGATGCAGGACGGGCTGGGGGTTTCCGGACCCTCCAGTGTCACTTTCGCCGAACCGGATTTCGAGCAGGGGTGGCTTTGGTCCACCGACGACCGCCAGGCGCTTGCGATGAGCGGCGATTGCGACGCCCCGGAGCCGCCTGACCCGGACGTCTATGCGGTGGGGCCAACTAAATTCTGGTTTCGGGAGAACGATTTCTCTCAGTTGGAAGCAGCCCGTGCCGCGGTCGGCGATCCATCGGCGGATACTGTCGTGCGGATCGCCCATTTGGACACCGGGTATGATCGCGACCACGTCACGCTGCCCGCGCATCTGCGCACAGATCTGCAGAAGAACTACGCCGACAAGGACCGGCCATGCAATGACGCGACAGATCAGCCCATGGCTATTATCAACCCGATGCTGGGCCACGGCACGGCGACCATCGCGCTGCTTGCGGGGACCCAGTTCGAAGGTGCGCCGTTGGGCGGCGCGCCACAGGCGGAAGTGGTACCGATCCGGGTCGCCAACTGGGTTGTGCTGTTCAAGAACAGTGCGATCGCCAGGGCGCTGGATTATGTCCACGGCCTTTGGAATGACCCGGCAAAACGCGTCCATGTGGTGACCATGAGCATGGGCGGGTTGGCCTCGTCGGCCTGGGCCGATGCCATCAACGCGCTTTATGAGCGTGGTGTTTTCGTGGTCACCGCTGCCGGGAATAATTTCGGTAATTTGCCCACCCATTACACGGTCTATCCTGCGCGCTTCCGCCGGGTGGTCGCGGCTTGCGGCGTAATGGCGAACGGGCAGCCGTATGCCGATCTGCCGATCCGCAAGATGGCGGGATGTTACGGCCCGAAAAAGAAACGCAGGACGTCGATGGCCGCCTATACGCCCAATGTTCCCTGGGCGCGCTATGGCTGCAATGACACGGTTGACAGAGACGGCGGTGGCACATCGTCCGCCACACCCCAGATTGCAGCCGCAGCCGCGCTTTGGGCGCAAAAGAACGCGGCAGCGCTTGATGGCTATTCGCAAGGCTGGATGCGGGTCGAGGCGATCCGCCACGCGCTGTTCGAAAGCGCTGAAAAGGTCGATGGCAAGGTCGACAAATGGCTGGGGCAGGGCGTGCTGCGGGCCAATGATGCGCTGGCGATCGCACCCGCAGCCGAAAGCGCGCTCGAAGCGGAAAGGAAGGACAAGGCGTCGTTTCCCATTCTCAAGGTTCTGTTCGGACTAGGCGTGACCAGCATTTCCCGGGATCAGCAGGAAATGCTGGAGCTGGAAGCCCTTCAGCTCACCCAGCAATCAGCCGACATCGAGGAATTGCTTGAGGACCTTGACCCGGCAGATGACGAGATCGTGGAAAGCAGGAACCGGGACCGGATCCTGATGGCGCTGGCGGAGAGCCCCCGTGCGTCGTCGGCGTTGAAGAGCTTGATCGCGACGGCGCTTGGCAGTGACGCACCGCGCCCGATCCCCAGGCCGATGGCCGATATGCCGCCGCCGTCTGTTATGCAAAGCGTTCTCGATGACATTCCGCCACCGCCCGTGCGTCGGATCAATGTCTATGCCTTCGACCCTTCCCTGGGCACAAAAATTGAGACGTTCCATCTGAACGAAGCCGTCATTGATGTGCCCTGGGAAAACGACCTGAAGCCGGGACCCGTTGGCGAATATCTCGAGATTGTCGACATCGACCCTTCAAGCAATGCCGCTTATCACCCGGTCGACCTCAATCACCCATCCATTCTGGCGCAGCAGGGTCTGCCGCCGTCGGAGGGCAATCCGCAGTTCCACCAGCAGATGGTCTATGGGGTCGCGATGAAGACCATCAAGCATTTCGAGCGGGCGCTGGGGCGGGTTTCGCTTTGGGCAGAACGCAAAGAGGCGGTGGAGGGTGAGTGGGATCATCGGTTTGTTCGCCGTTTGCGGGTCTATCCGCACGCGCTTCGTGAAGCCAACGCCTATTACAGCCCGGACAAGAAGGCGTTGCTGTTCGGCTATTTCACCGCGAGTGGTGATAAGGTCGGCAGCAATCTGCCGGGTGGGACGGTCTTTACCTGCCTGTCGCACGACATTGTCGCCCATGAAACGTCGCATGCGCTGCTGGATGGACTACATCCGTTTTTCCGGGAGCCGACAAATCCCGACATGCTGGCGTTCCACGAGGCGTTTTCGGACATCGTCGCCCTGTTCCAGCACTTCACCATGCCTGAAGCGCTTCGCCATGAAGTGGCCAAAACCGGCGGTGACCTGTCCACGGCAACGCTTCTGGGCGGATTGGCGCATCAATTCGGCGAGGCGATCGGTCACCGCGGCGCGTTGCGCGACGCCATCGGCAGGCGAGACGAAGACAACAAATGGATCCCCCACAAGCCAAGACAGTCTGAATATCTGGATGCGCGCAAACGCGGCCCGCATCAACTTGGGGCTGTTCTGGTGGCTGCGGTGTTCGACGCTTTCGTGCGGCTCTACGATCACCGGACACGCGACCTGATCCGGCTTGCGACCGGTGGCACGGGCGTTTTGCCACAGGGCGAGATTCCGGCGGATCTGACGCAACGGCTCGCCCGAGAGGCGGCCAAACTGGCCGGGCAGATCATGACGATCTGCATCCGCGCGCTGGATTATTGCCCGCCGATAGACTTGACCTTCGGTGAATATCTGAGGGCATTGATCACGGCGGATCGGGATCTGATGCCGAGCGATGACCGCGCCTATCGCGTTGCATTTGTCGACGCCTTCCGCGCCCGCGGCATCTTTCCACCGGGTGTCCGGAACCTGTCGGTCGAAACGCTGGCCTGGAACCCGCCCGATGTTCGTTTTGAGGGCCTGGACGAAGTCTTCCGGGATCTGGCGCCGCGCTGGCAGGTGCAGACCGACCGGTTCGAGGCGTACACGTCCTGGAACAAGAGTGCGCGCGCCCTCTACAACAAGCTCGTCAAAAGATCTGAACACGAGGCAGCGTTCGCGGCCATGGGGCTGGTGCGCACCAGTAGAACGCTGACCATTGACGGTGAGAAAGGGAAAGTTTCACCGATTCAGGTGCACTCGCTGCGGCCCTGCAGGCGGATTTCGCCGGATGGCGATCTGCTGGAAGATGTCGTCATCGAGATGACGCAGCGTTGGAAGCCAGAGGGGAGTGAACGTGGTGAATTCTATCGCGGCGGCTGTACCGTCATTTGCGACGGTCGCACGGGGAAAGTCCGTTACATCATCCGAAAACGCATCGGCCACAGGGGACGCAAGCAGGCGGAGCAAAAGTTCAAACAAGGCCTCAGAAAGACGCGGCCAGGCGCCAACTATCTGGCGATGGCCGATGACGGAAACGAACCCTTCGCGCTGATGCACCGCGGCGGTCAAGAGGTCGAGTACGAGGAGATTGAATAGATGAGCGATCCCATAACCTGCTGCGAGACCGAACAAGAACCCGATGCCTACCGGGCCAGGCCGGAGGTCCGCATCCGGATGTACCGGGTCGGCGTCGGCGACTGTTTTCTCCTGAGCTACGCCAAGCAGTGCGGCGGCACATTTCACATGCTGATCGATTGTGGCGTGCATCAGTCCACCAAGGGCGGGTCAGACCGGATCAGACAGGTCGTGGACAACATCAAGGAAGAGACCGGCGGAAAATTCGACGTCGTGGTCGGGACTCATGAACATTGGGACCATATTTCCGGGTTCAGGCAGGCCGAGGAGACCTTCGCCACCTGCACCGCGGAGGAAATCTGGTTTGCCTGGACGGAAGACGATCGGGATGAGGATGCAAAGGACCTCGCCGACAGACGGCATCTGGCAATCGCAGCGTTGACCGGCGCGCAGCAGCGCATGCGGCTCAATGGGCTGGATCGTGACGAGCGCCTGCTCTCCGGTCTGCTCGGGTTCTTCGGGGACGGGGCAGGCAAGAACCTCGCCAAGGCCGGCAAGGCTCTCAAGGCGATGTCCAGCAACATCAAGTACCGCCAGCCCGGTGAGCCGCCGATTGAGCTGCCGGGCGTTTGTGCGCGGGTTTTTGTGCTGGGGCCGCCGCGCGACAAAACCCTGATGAAGAAAGACTCGCCGAGTAAACGCGATTCCGAGGTCTATGAATTCGGCGCCTATGGCAACCAGCTTGCCGCGCTGGCGCCTGCCTTGGAGTCTGGCAATGCGACGCCGTTTGACCAGTCGCGCTCGGTCCCGCTCGAAGCCAGCAGGGGCATCGGGTTTTTCGACAGACACTACTGGTCGGACCGGTCGGCGGAAGCCCCGCAGGGCGACCGGGAGGACACGACACAAGGCTGGCGCCGTCTGGGCGCCGACTGGCTTACAGCGGCCACAACGCTGGCTTTGCATCTTGATGAAGACACCAACAACACCAGCCTGGTGATGGCCATTGAATTGGGGCCGCCCGATGAGGATGGGCCCGTTCTTCTGTTCGCGGCTGACGCGCAGGTGGGCAACTGGCTTTCATGGCAGGATGTGGAATGGCCGGATTATCACGGACGGCGGATCACCGGGCCTGATCTGCTGCGACGGACGGTTGTCTACAAGGTCGGACACCATGCCAGCCACAACGCAACACTGCGGGAGCTGGGGCTGGAGCAGATGGACAAACTAGCGCTTGCGCTGGTAACCACGGATGACGAGATGGCCAAAAAGGTTGGGTGGGGCACCTTACCCTGGCCGGCTTTGCTCGACCGGCTGGATGAAAAAACCGGTGGCAATGTGCTCCGCACCGACAGAAAAAAGCCGGCGGGACTGGACAGTTTCGAGGTTGTGGAGGACGAGCTCTATTACGACGTTTTTCTATGATCCGTCAGCTGTGGGCCCATAGCCCTGCCTGATTTGGCCTTGCGATCACCCCGGCAGTGACAATTTCCTGTCTTTGAATGCTCTCAATCATGCGACAGCATGGTAGGCGTCCGTAAGACATATTCTCGCTTGGGGGTCCGCCCGTGCTGTTCATATCGCTTTTCCGTCGACTGTTGGCCGGGGCGCTGTTCTGCGCTCTTGGCATGACGTCTGCCGTTGCGGCAGAGGTCGATCTGTTTTCGCCTGAAGGCTCGATCAAGGATATCAGGCAGGTTGTCGCGCGGTTCAGTGATCCCATGGTTGCACTCGGCGATCCACGCCTGCCGGATCCTTTTGAAATCGATTGCGCGGCCGATGGTCAGGGCCGGTGGGCGGATGGCCGCAACTGGGTTTACGACTTCGACGAAGATTTGCCGGCCGGGGTCGTTTGCAAGTTTTCACTGAAGACTGAGGCGAAGACACTCGACGGTAAGGCCTTGACGGGGAGGCGAAACTTCCAGTTTGACACCGGTGGCCCGGCCATTCGGGCGTCCCTGCCGCGCGACGGTTGGCAGGTGGTCGATTCGGATCAGGTGTTTGTTCTCGCGCTTGATGCAAGACCGGACCTGGGGTCGGTCAAGCAGCATGCCTATTGCTCAATCAAGGGTATCGGAGAGCGCATTCCGTTTGATGTCGTCGAGGGCGACCTGCGCCGCCAGATTCTCGATCAGCGGCGGCGCACGGGATACGCCTATTACAGCCTTCTCTGGAAGGATGGTTGGCAAACCCAGCAACGCATCCGCGACCGAGCGGTTGAGAAGGCCGAGGAACTCGTTGTGGTCGGTAAATGCCGACGGTCGCTGCCGCCGGACACGCAGATCGCGCTGGTATGGGGTAAAGGGATCGAGACGGCCACCGGCGTGCCGACGGCTCAGGCGCAGACGCTGGCCTTTAAGGTTCGACCACCCTTTCTGGCAAAAGTGACCTGCGAGCGGACCAACGCCCGGGCTGCTTGCCTGCCGATCCGGCCTATTGCTGTGACTTTCACGGCCCCGGTGAGCCGGGATAAGGCGCTGGAGATTCGCCTGGAAGCGCCGGACGGCAGCGTTTTTGCACCGCGCGCAATTGAAGAAACTGACATGGTTCAGCGCATCGAATTCATGGGCCCGTTTCCGCCGTCGGTCGGCCTTGAGGTCTCAATCCCGGGCGACATCACCGATGATGCGGATCGCCGCCTGCACAATGCAGACCTCTTTCCGTTGGAAATCAGAACAGACACGCTGCCGGCGCTGGCGAAGTTTCCGGGCACCTTCGGCATCCTGGAGCTCAAGCAAGGCGGCGTAATGCCCCTGACCCTTCGGAATGTCGAATCGGACATGAAAAGTCAGATTGCACGTCAGCCGGTAGTTACCAACGCGCTGCGCGTGATTGAAGACGACAAGGCCATCGCAAGCTGGATTCGGCGCGTTCAGGAGGCACAGCGTCCTTCGGGACGATGGGAATATGACACCGAGGATCCAAAAAAGAAGAGCTGGGTAGAAACCACGGGAAGCCAGTCGGTTTTTGACAAGGACGATGAGACCCGCGCCTTCACCATTCCCAAAGAGCATGCCGCCGATAAGCTTGAGGTCGTCGGGTTGCCGCTGAAGGAGCCTGGATTCTATGTCCTGGAGGTCGCCAGCCCGTTGCTTGGTGCGTCGTTGCTCGGGGAGGACCAGGTCCGCTATGTGGCGACGACGGCGCTGGTGACGAATATGTCGGTACACTTCAAGTCCAGTTCAGAAGGGCCGATGATCTGGGTCACCACGCTGGACAAGGCAAGGCCGGTGGCCGGCGCTGTCGTGGCTGTCACCGATATTTGTACCGGAGAGCTGCGCTGGTCAGGCGAAACCGACAAGAACGGCCTGGCCAAGCCGGACGTGGGGACCAGCCTTGTCGGCGGCTGGGATGAAAACTGTGGCCGGGGCCCGGCGCCGCTGATGGTCAGTGCGCGTACGGATGATGATGTCAGCTTCACCATGAGCAATTGGAGCCGGGGCATCCGGTCCTACGATTTCGGAATCCGGTCCTACCAGGCCGTGGGGCCGATCCTTGCCCACACCGTGACTGACAGGCCGCTGTTCCGGGCCGGTGAAACGGTCTCCATGAAGCACTTTCTGCGCACCCATCATATGGACGGCATGAAAAGCGCCGTCAGCAGCGGCCGAAAGCTGCAGGTCGCGCTGATGCACCAAGGAAGCTGGGAGCAGAAGGAGTTCAAGGTCGATTTTGATGAGAATGGAACAGCGGACCATACATGGACGATTCCAGAGGACGCGAAGCTGGGGACGTATGCGATATCCATCGCCCGGTCAAAGGACCGGTATGTCAATTCCGGCAGCTTCAAGGTCCAGCAGTTCCGGGTGCCGACAATGCGTGCGGTGGTTCAAGGACCTGCTGAGCCCAGCGTGAACCCCCAAAATGTGCAGCTTGATCTCTTCGTCGCTTATCAGTCCGGTGGCGGGGCGTCCGGCGCGCCTGTCAAACTGCGATCGGCGATCGAGCCGAAGACGGTGTCGTTTCCTGACTACGGTGATTACACTTTCGGTGGCGATCCCGTGGCGGTCGAGAGTGCGACCCGGGAAGGTGGCCGTTCCGACTACGATTCCATGGATCGCGCGCAGACCAACGGCCTGGAAACCCAGATATTGCCGTTGACGCTCGATGCACAAGGGAGTTCCCGGGTCACCGTGCCGGTTTCGGTAGAACCGGGCAGGCCAGCGCAGCTGGTTGCCGAGCTGGAATATGCGGACGCCAATGGTGAAATACTGACGACAGCAAATCGGGTCCCGTTGTGGCCATCCGCCGTTCACGTCGGTATCCGCCCGGATGGCTGGATGCAGACCGATGACGGCCTGAAGTTCCGTGTGGTCGTGCTTGATCTCAAGGGCAAGCCGATATCGGGTCAAGCCGTTGAGGTCACGCTCTATCAGCGCAAATCGTTCTCGTTTCGCAAGCGGCTGATTGGCGGGTTCTACGACTATGACACGACCACCACGGTAGAACGGCTCGACGTCGATTGCGAAGGAACCACCGACAAAAAGGGCTTCGTTTTCTGTGACATCGCGCCGGGTGTCTCCGGTGAGGTCTTGATCCGCGCCGAAACGGTCGATGCCGCCGGTAATCCGGCGGGTGCCACCAAATCGACATGGCTTTTGGGTGACGAGGATTGGTGGTTTGGCGGAACCTCCTCTGACCGCATGGACGTCCTCCCGGAAGAAAAAGCCTATGAGCCCGGTGATAGGGCGCGATTCCAGGTGCGCATGCCGTTCCGTTGGGCCACGGCGCTCGTCACCGTGGAACGCGAAGGTGTGATTGACTCTTTCGTCACCCAGCTCTCCGGGCTTAATCCCGTGGTTGAGGTGCCGATCAAGGGCAGTTATGCCCCGAATGTTTTTGTCTCTGTTCTCGCGCTACGCGGCCGGACGGGCTTCTTCGAGAATCTCTTGGCTGACTGGGCGCGAATCGTCGGGGACCCCAGTCTGGCCCCTCTCCAGGATGGTGGAACGCCAACCGGCATCATCGATCTGGGGAAACCGGCCTACCGCATGGGTATTGCGGAGATCGATGTGGGCTGGCGTAAACACCGGCTGGATGTACGCGTCGAGCCTGAACAGGAAGCCTACAAGGTTCGTAAAACCGCCAAGGTGCGCATCAGTGTTGCGCCTGCTTCGGGCGACCGCCTGCCGGCAGGGGCCGAGGTGGCTATCGCGGCAGTCGATGAAGGTCTGCTGATGCTGGCGCCTAACCGGTCTTGGGCCTTGCTGGACGCGATGATGGGCAAGCGGGGCCTCGACGTGGAAACCGCGACTGCCCAGATGCAGGTGGTGGGGAAACGGCACTTTGGTCAGAAAGCCGTGCCCGATGGTGGCGGGGGCGGCCGCGAACGCGCCCGCGAGCTGTTTGACACGCTGCTGTTATGGAAGGGCAAGGTCAGCCTCGACAAGGATGGCAAAGCGGTTGTTGAGGTGCCACTGAATGAGTCCCTGACAGCGTTTCGTATTGTCGCGGTTGCGCATGCCGGCGCTGAACTGTTTGGCACAGGGTCAGCCACCATTCGCACGACGAAAGATCTGATGGTGCATTCCGGTGCACCGCCGCTGGTTCGCGAGGACGACCGGTATGACGCGATTTTCACGGTCCGGAACACGACCGACGCGGTGATGGACGTCATCGCGACAGCAGAGGTTGCGGGGCTGGGGCTTTCGCTGCCTGAACAGCGCCTGACGATACCGTCCGGAGAGAGCCGCGAAGCCGTCTGGCCAGTGGCAGCGCCAGTAGGCGAAAGCGCGCTCGAATGGGACATTGCTGTTCGGGATGAGACGAGCGGCGCAAGTGATCGGATCAGGATTCAACAGTCGGTCATTCCGGCTGTTCCGGTACGGACCTACAGCGCGACGATTTCCCGTGCCGATCCGACGGTGACCATTCCAGCGGCGCGCCCCGCAGACGCCATTCCAGGCCGGGGCGGTCTTGAGCTCACTCTGATGCCCAGCCTCGCCGGCAGTCTGGATGGTGTTCGCGAGTTCATGCAACGCTACACCTATCGTTGTATCGAGCAATTGGCGTCACGGGCAGTGGCGTTGCGCAATCCGCGTCTGTGGGACAGTGCCATGCAGCGCCTGTCCACATTTCAGTCGCCAAGCGGCCTGTTGCGGTTTTTTCAAAACGAAGGCCTGCCGGGCAATGACGCGCTGACCGCCTATGTGTTGGCGATCGCGCATGAAGCCGGTTGGGATGTGCCTGCGGGGGAACGTCAGGCGATGATCGGCGCGCTGACAGACTTTGTTGCGGGGCGCATTATTGTCGACTCACCGCTCCCGACAGCCGATCTCACAATACGCAAGCTCGCCGCTATTGAGGCGCTGTCGCGTTATGCGGCCGCTGACACCGCGATGCTGGACAGCATTGTGATTGAGCCCAATCTTTGGCCAACTTCTGCCGTTCTCGACTGGCTCAACATCCTTGCGCGCCTTCCCGATATAGAAAATAGCCAGGCAAGATCGCGCGAGGCCAAAGCGGTTTTGAGGGCACGGCTCAGTTTCCAGGGAACGGCCATGGGGTTTGCGACCGAACGCAGCGATGCGCTGTGGTGGTTGATGGTCTCGGGAGATTCCAATGCGGTGCGGGCCTTGAGCGCCTTGATGGACGACGCATCCTGGAAAGATGATGTGCCCCGTCTGGTCCGGGGGGCCCTGGGCCGGCAGCAATTCGGTCACTGGAACACAACGGTCGCGAATGCCTGGGGGGTGCTCGCGCTCGAAAAATTTGGGCGATTGTTTGAGGCTGAAAAAGTCGGGGGAACAACCACGATCGATTATGGCCGCCAATCCAGCGCGGCGGCGTGGCCTGATGGCAGGCCGTCTGAAGACATTGAGCAAAGTCTGGCCTGGGAAGAGGGCGCCACCGATCTAACCGTCGATCATGCCGGGAGCGGAAGCCCGTGGCTGATGGTGCGGGCCCGCGCGGCTTTACCCCTGAAGGAGGCGCTATCGACGGGGTTCAAGATTGATCGGTCGGTCATAGCGGTCGAGCAGAAGGTTGAAGGCAAGTGGTCACGCGGCGATGTGGCGCGTATCCGGCTTGAAATTGAGGCGCAGTCGGACATGACCTGGGTTGTCGTTGATGACCCGATACCCGGCGGCGCCACAGTTCTCGGGTCGGGCCTCGGCGGCCAGTCCGGTCTGTTGACGCGGGGCGAACAGCGAGAGGGCTACGTCTGGTCCGCCTATGAAGAGCGGCGGCAAAGCGGCTTCATCGCCTATTACCGCTTTGTGCCCAAGGGGCGGTGGGTTGTGGAATATACGGTCAGACTGAACAATCCCGGGCGCTTTTCGCTGCCGCCGACCCGGGTTGAAGCCATGTACGCGCCGGAAATGTTCGGCGAACTGCCGAATGACGCGGTCACCGTTGAGGCAACGCCGTGAGGTATCGCCGCTGGATCGCAGGCGCGGCGATATTGCCGATTGCCGTACTGCTGGTTTTGGCCGGGCTGGTGGCGTGGCCGGGTGAGGCGGTGCCGGGTTTCAACGAGGTCCGGGCCGACTGGAGGCCTTCTGAAGCCTATCTGCTTGATCGGCACGGCCGCGTTCTCGACACCAAGCGCATCAACTTCCAGGTTCGGCGCCTTGACTGGGAGGCGCTGGGCGATGTTTCGCCTGCCTTGATCAAGGCGATCATCGCGGGCGAAGACAAGCGGTTCCGGCAACATGCCGGTGTCGACTGGCTGGCTTTCGCCACGGCGTCCTGGGGCAACATAACCGGTGCGCCTGTACGTGGTGCGAGCACGATCACCATGCAACTGGCGGCGTTTATAAGGCCTGAGTTGAAGGGGCCGGGGCGCCGCAGTCTGATTCAGAAATTTCACCAAATCCGCCTTGCGCGCGGTATCGAGCGAAAATGGACCAAAGACCAGATCCTTGAAGCCTATTTCAATCTTCTGGATTACCGTGGCGAGCTGCAGGGCATTGCCGCCGCGACGGAGTTGATGGCCGGTAAGAAGCCTGCTGGCCTAACGCTGGCGGAAAGTTATGTGCTGGCCGCACTGCTGCCCTCGCCCAGCGCGGATGCCCGTCGCATTGCTGCGCGCGCCTGCGCCCGCTATCCCGGCATGGACTGCGGGGTGTTGGCGCAGACAAGCCAAACCATGCTGACGCGGGTGCGGTCCGGACAATTTACGCCGCGGCTGGCGCCGCATCTGGCGGCCTCACTGCTCAGCAAACCTGGCGAACGCCTTCAAATCAGTCTGGACGCGGATGTGCAGCAGGTTGCGTCAACCGTATTGACCCGTCATCTGGCGGGCCTTGCCGACCGTAATGTGAGGGACGGTGCGGTGCTGGTCGCTGATAATGAGACCGGTGAGGTGCTGGCCTATGTCGCATCGGCGGGCCCCGCGTCGCGTGCGCCCCATGTCGATGGGATTCGTGCGCTTCGTCAGGCCGGGTCGACCCTGAAGCCGTTTCTCTATGGGTTGACCTTCGAGAAGCGCTATCTGACACCGGCGTCGCTACTTGCGGACTCGCCGCTTAATCTCGATACCGCGTCTGGTCTTTATATCCCGCAAAACTACGATCACACTTTCCATGGGCCTGTCAGCATTCGAACAGCGCTGGGCAGTTCGCTCAATATTCCAGCCGTCCGGACTTTAGTCTTGTTGGGCGTCGAGGCTTTCCGCGACGGACTTAATGCCATCGGCTATACCAGCATCGATCAGGAGGGCGACTATTACGGCTATTCCCTGGCGCTGGGCTCCGCGGAGGTGACGCTTTGGGAACAGGTTACCGCCTACAGTACGATCGCGAGGGGCGGCACCCTTGTGCCCCTGACGTTGAAGCCTGATCAGCCGCGCGCTGCTCCCCGGCAGGTGTGGTCGACTGAGGTGGCGTATCTTGTCGCCAGCATTCTCAGTGACCGCGCCGCACGCGTTACGACGTTTGGTCTCAGCAACAATCTGAACACGCGATTCTGGAGCGCTGTTAAGACCGGCACAAGCAAAGACATGCGCGACAATTGGAGTATCGGTTTTTCTCCGCGCTTTACGGTGGGAGTGTGGGTCGGGAACTTTGAGGGCGATTCCATGCGTAATGTCTCCGGCGTGAGCGGTGCCGCGCCGGTCTGGCAGGAAATCATGACCCTCCTGCATGAGCGGGGCGCCGCCGAGCCTCCAGCGCCGCCTGACGGGGTCGTTGCGATGCGGATTGCTTTCGCGCCGGCCGTTGAAGCGCCGCGCGATGAATGGTTTTTGAACGGGACGGAACTTGCGATTGTCGAGCAGACGGATGCCGAAGAACCGTTCTCCAGAATTACATCCCCCGCCAACGGCATGGTGGTCGCGATCGATCCTGATATCCCCCTGGACCGGCAGCGCATCCCGATTGAAGCCGCTGCCCATGATTCGTCACTCGTACTGAAGGTTGGAAAGATCACGCTTGGTCCGGCCGGCGTGAGGTATATGTGGCCGCCGCTGGTCGGTGCGCATGCGGTTACGCTAGCCCATGCAGACGGCACGGTTGTCGATCGGTCGAAATTTCAGGTTCGAAAGGTTCCGCTTCAGGCGAAGAATGTTAGTGATTCCATGGTCCCCTGAGGGCGATTTTTCGTCTGGTTGGTAATCGTACCCAGATGCTCCATGATGGCGGCATGGAAACCAGCAATTTTCTCACGCTCCTGCCTTTTCTGCTGGCCTGCGCGGCCGCGGCATCGACAGGCATCTATTTTCGGCCCGAGGAATGGTACAGGGACCTGAACAAACCGTCCTGGCGGCCTCCTGATTGGCTTTTTGGACCGGTTTGGCTGGTGCTTTACATCATGATCGCTGTGGCGGGTTGGCGGATATGGAACATCGCCGGATGGGAGGTCGGCGCGGCTGCGCTGACCGTCTATGGGGTCCAACTTGCCCTCAACGCGTTGTGGTCGGGCATTTTTTTCGGCCTCCGCCGGATTGGTCTTGCGGTTCTGGAAATTGGTGGTTTGTGGTTGGCAATAGCGGCCACCATTGCCCTGTTCTGGCCCATCGACAGAACAGCAGCCTACCTGCTGGTGCCCTATCTCATGTGGGCCAGTTTTGCCGGCGTGCTGAATTTGACAATCTGGCGGCTTAACCGCGCCAATATGACATAGGCCGGTGCTGGTTACCGTTCTGTAGGCAGCTCGACAAGGCGCCGGTAGCTATCGAGCATGGTCGCAAGATCCTTGGTTGTCTGGGTTGCGTTGGATTTGACAATGTAGCCAGCGACATGATGGTCATAGGCCCGAATTACGTCCCGCTCGCTGCGTGACGTTGTCAAAATGAAGACGACAGACCGAAGCAGTTCTGGATCGGCGCGAATCTCATCCAAGAACTCGAAACCATTCATGCGCGGCATGTTGATGTCCAACAATACAATGAACGGTTTATCGACTTTACCGGCCCTAAGAAGCTCCAGCGCCTCTTGACCGTCTCCGGCGGAAATCAATGGATTGGCCATGTCGGCAGCCCGAAATGCCCGCTTCAGTGCCATCAGATCGATTTCATCGTCATCGACCGCGAGGAATGTAACGTTCGCGCCTATTGGATTTCTTCCTGTTTGGATCGTGTCTCGTGCTTGGGCCAAGTGAACACAAAGACGGTTCCCCGAGGCTGGCTTAATTCTTCAATAACGATTGACCCGCCGTTTCGTTCCACTGTCTTCTTGACGATCGCCAGACCCATGCCGCTGGCCTCGAGTTCATCGCGGGGTTTGAGGGTACGAAACATTTCAAAGACCCGGCTGTGGAACACGGCGGGGATGCCTGGTCCATCGTCAACAATGCGGAACGTCGCCATATGATCATCATCGGTCGCAGAAATTGAAACCAGACCAGATTCTCCGTCATGGTGTTTGATGGCATTGCCAATCAGATTGGTGAAAACAATCCGAAGGGCGACCGGATCCGCATGAACGGCTGGTATCGGCCCGTTGACTTCAACCACAAAGCCCTTCTTTAAACCTAGAAGGTCAATGGTTTCGTGCAGGATGGCATCGGTATCAACGACCGTGGCTTCGTTGAGTTTACGCCCGGCTCGAGAGTACTGCAGTAGCGCATCAAGCAGATCTTCAAGGCGTTTCACCCGGCTGCGGAGCAGTGCGAGATTCTTTGCAGGCTCGCCATGCAAGGTGTCGCCCAAATCTTCTTCAATCCAACTGGCCAGAGAATCGATGCCCCGCAATGGGGCCCGCAGGTCGTGGGATGAGACATATGCGAATTGTTCGAGGTCGGCATTGGAACGCTGCAGTTCGGCAGCATATTCGGCAAGTTCGCGCTGCTGTCGTTCGAGTTGTTTTTGAGCGACGACTTCCTGTGTCACATCCCGGACAGTGCCGACAATCCTCAGGGAATCTTCCCCTCGCATGGCGCGCCCGAAAGGGGCCAGCCAGATTTTCGATCCGTCAACGCGCCGCGCGCTCACAGTAAGGTCAAGGGTATCCACCTTTCCGGTCACGACATCTTCGAGCTGCTGATCAACCGCCTGCTGTCCTTCCGGATCGACGCGTCCAAGCCAATTGTCGAATTCATCTGAGGCAACAGTCGCGCCGAACAGACGCGGCAGGTTCTCGTCGCTGAGAATCCTCCGTTCTTCCGGCCAGAGTTCCCAGGTCGCTGTTTTGGAAACCTCGCTGGCGAGCTGGTACCGCTCAGTCAGCGCTTGTAGGGCAGTTTCGTGCTGCTTCAGGGCCGTTACGTCATGCATGGCTCCGGCCAGCTTGGCTGGTTTGCCGGCTGTATCGAGAATGAATCCGCCGCGTAACTGTACATATCGAACTTCGCCATCCGATCGGATGATTCGGCAATCGGCTTCGAAATTGTTCCCCGTCTCGCTTGCCTCACTGATGATAGAGACCGTCGCGTCGCGGTCGTCGGGATGTAGAAAATCACCCGGTTGGACGCGTGCCATTTCTGTGGGATCCAAACTTACGCCCAGTAGAGCCGCCATCCCCTCGCTCCAGGATGAAAGGCCTGAACTGAGGTCCCGCTCCCAGGTACCCGACCGGCCGATCAGTTCCGCGCGTGAGAGCTGTTCGGCCTTTACCGCAAGCGATCTTCCGATTTCGTTGAACTCTGTAATGTCGAGCAGGGTTCCAATGATCATGACCCCTTGACCGGCCTCATTGCGCACGACTTCGCCACGTGACCGGACATCATGCACGGTGCCATCCGGACGCATGCCGCGCCATTCATGGACATAAGAGTCCTTGTTTTCCAGCGCGTCTCGTAGGAAATCTCCGACGCCCTGCCTATCATCGGGGTGCACCAACAATAGGGTTTGGTCAAAATCCATCCCTTTTTCCGCCGGCAGGCCCAGAATGCGTTTGGCGCCCTCGGACCAATGGACCTTGTCGGTCTTGGCGTCCCATTCCCAACTGCCGGTTCTGCCGACGCGCTCTGCGTTCCGGAGCCGGGTGGCTTCGAGCCTCAGCGCTGCTTCACGTCTTCGCAGGTCGGACTGGTCGTGCATCACAGCAACCGCACCCAAATTGCTGCCATCAGGGCCTTGCAAAGGCCGTGCGTCTGCCAGCAGGAAACGCGGTGGTTTTCCAAGTGGCGCGATGACCATTTCGGCGTCCTTGACGATTTCACCGCGCGCGGCCCGAGCCAGGGGGACGTCATCTGGGGCCATAGGTGTCTGACCGTCAGCCTGGAACAGGCTGTAGAGTTCAGCCCAGTCATCCGGCCCGACGGCCTCAGGGCCCAATCCGTGAAATTCACGCGTTGCACGATTGAACAGGCCCAGTTTGCCGTCGGCGTTGCAAGTAACGATACCGTCGTCAATGGTCTCGAGTACGATGTCAATCAAGCCGCGCTGTTTTTCGAGTGCTTGTCGCGCTTCAACCTGCTCGGTGATGATCCGGGTGAACATCATAATGCCGGCGACGCTGCCATCCTGCTGACGCCACGGTATCAGGTCCCATTGAACCCAGATGACACGGCCGTCGGCCATGACATAGCGCTCCTCGTCTTTCCTCAGGGTCTCGCCAGCGAGACAGCGGCCGTGGATGTTGCGCCAGTAGTCCGAATAGTCCTCAAAAACGTCGAAATGCGATCGGCCGATAATGGACTCATCCGGCAGCCCGTAATCCTGATACCAGCGTGGGTTAGCGACAAGATAGCGCATGTCGTTATCGACCAGGGCAACCGCTATAGGAAGGTGCTCGATCAAAAGCGGCAGAAGACTGCGGCCCGCGTCAGAAAACGCAGCAGTGAGGTCCTTTGTGTCGAGGAAAGATTTGCTCACAAGGATGCCCAGCCCCTAAGCCATCAACTGTTGGGCGAGCATATTCAGAGTAAATGCAATCGTCGACACTAATCTTGAGGTCGGATTGCGCGCCCTATGCGCATATGGCGTTGTTCTAGAAGTAATAAACCACGATGTAGGCTGTCAGCAGGATCGCGATCCAGAGCGCGGTGCTGCCGATGGCCCAGGTCCGGGCGAATATGCCGGGGGCCTTGTCTTCGTCATCGCTCGGCAAACTGAAGTGCTTTTCAGCGAAGTCACGCAGCGCGGCGGTTGCCGTCGTCAAACCGCTTCTGATGTCCCGGCCAATCGTGATGAAGATCAGCGCGATGCCCTTGGCCAGCCCGAGAAGCAGCACCCGCCAGATCCAATCCGCATCAAGGCTGATGGTCAGCGTGCGCTTCATCAGCGGCAGCAGCAGGAAGAAGGCGAGCCCCGAGAACAATAGCAGTTGCAGATAGAACACGACTTTCCCGGCGGTATAGGGCTCGTAGTCAACGGCATAGGGCAAATATTGGTAAAGCAGATCAGGCGCGACACCCAGCAGGATGCACAGGCCCGCAAAGGCCACCATCGCGATACCCATGTTCCATGGTGCGTCTTTAGGGCGCAGCCCGGAATCCTTCTGAAAGAATACAAACCAGGGGAATTTGATCCCCGCGTGCAGGAAGACTCCTGCCGAGGCAGCAGCCAGGGCGAAATAGACGAACACCATCGCTTCGTTCGCCGCCGCTTGTGAAATCAGTGCCTTGGTGGTGAAGCCGGAGGTCAGAGGGAAGCTCGAGATCGCCAGCGCACCAATAATGCCGCAAATCGCCGTCAAAGGCATGGTGCGAAACAGACCACCGACATCTGTGCACCGGTTCATACCGGTCCGGTAGACGACGACACCTGCGCTCATAAACAGCAAGGCTTTATAGATGATGTGGGCGAAGGCGTGCGCGGCCGCGCCATTCAGCGCCATTTCCGTGCCTATCCCGATGGCACAAACCATGAAGCCCACCTGGTTGACGATGGAGAACGCCAATATTCGCCGAATATCGTTTTCCAGCAGCGCGTAGATGATGCCGTACATCACCATGAACAGGCCGACCCAGATCAGAACGGACTCGCCCGGGAACAGCAGAATCAACGCCAACACAGCCGTCTTGGTGGTGAAAGCCGACAGGAAAACAGAGCCGGTCGGGCTGGCATTGGGATAGGAGTCGGACAGCCAGGCAGAGACCGGTGGGGCCGCGGCATTGATAAGGATGCCAATCAGCATCATCCAGGTGTCGAAATTGTTGGCCAGCATCGGCTGGATCTGGATTGAGCCGGTATGGACCACAACGCCTTCGATCCCCACTTTGAGGATCACGCCGCCGAGCAAATGCATGATCGCGTACCGGATGCCGGCCGCACGGGCGGCTGGGGTGCCACCGCACCAGACAACGACGGTAGAGAAGATGGCCATCAGCTCCCAGAACAGGAACAGGCTGATCAGGTCGCCCGCAAAGCTGACGCCGATGGCGCCGCCCGCATAGGCGTAGGCTGCTGCCAGCTCATACCACTTGGCGATACGGAAGGCATAAAGGCCACCAATGAAGGCCATAATGGCGAAGATTGTGGCGAACAGGCGCCGGACCGGGCTGCCTTCTATGGGTTCGATCTGGTAGTCGAGGAAGGGGACGGTAAGCACGACCCCGTCGGGAATCTGCCAGATGGCCCACAGGGTGACCAAAGGGGCGCCGAGTACGATGACGGTGCGCAAGTGTCCGCGAGCAGGGCCGATCAACAGCGCGGCCAGAACCATAAAGAGGGCGGGGGGGATGAACTCAATCATTGTCAGCCCTCTTCTCGTAGTAGTCCTCGTTCCGCTTCAGCACGGCGCCAAGGCCCTTTGCCACCAGCACCATCGCCAGACAGGCCAGGAAGCCATAGGCGGCGCCGAAGCCGAACCAGCCGTCCACGCCAAAATAGCCTTTGACCTTGAAAAGGAATTGCGCCGCCACGGTAGCCGCAAGGATCACAACGAATATGATCCACAGCACTTTGATGGTGCCTGGTCTGACCAGCCAGTGATCGCCGTTTCGGTCGTTGCTCATTGCACTGCCTCGACAACCTGGCGTTCAAGTTCGAGAACCGGCCCGTTGAACAGGAAGAATCCGACCGTCAGGCCCGCCGTCAATGAGAGCGCGAGCACTGACGGCCACGGGGCCTCACCGTGATCATGCTCGGGCGGCGTGTCTTCCTTCATGAACCAGGCCATGTAGATAATCGGCAGGAAATATGCCGCATTGAGCGCCGTGCTGAGGATGATCGTCGCCAGTGCGACGTAATTGTCCGCCTCGAAGGCGCCGGCGAGAATATACCATTTGGAGACGAAGCCCGCCGTCGGCGGCACGCCAATCATGCTGAGTGCGCCGATTGTAAAGGCAGCCATGGTGAAGGGCATGCGTTTACCAATACCGCGCAATTGAGGAATCTCGGTCTTGTGGGCGGCGACATAGATCGCGCCAGCGGCGAAGAACAATGTGATCTTGCCGAAGGCGTGGCCGACCATGTGGATCGCGGCGCCGATCTCGGCCAGCGGTTTCAGAATGGCGGCTGCCATCACGATGTAGGACAGCTGCCCGACGGTCGAATAGGCAAGCAGCCGCTTCAGGTTTGTCTGCCGAAGTGCAACGACGCTTGCGGCAATAATGGTGAAGGACGCGGCATAAAGCAGCCACTCGCTGCTCGGCTGGTCGAACAGCCATTCGTAGCCGAAGATATAGACGATGACCTTGGTGACCGTGAACACACCGGCCTTCACCACGGCGACAGCATGCAGCAGCGCACTGACCGGTGTGGGCGCGACCATGGCGGCGGGCAGCCAGCGATGGACGGGCATTACGGCCGCCTTGCCGATACCAAAAACGAAAAGGCCTAACAGCAACCCGACCGCCGGTCCGGCGATGTGGCCTTCCAGAATCCCGCCTGGCGTGAAGTCGAGCGTCCCGGCGGCAGCGTAAGTCCAGATCAAAGCGGGCAGGAACAGTCCGATGGAGGTGGCCAGCAGGATGCCCAGATAGATACGCGCCGATTTGACCGTATCCTTGTCGCCCTTGTGCGAAACCAGCGGGTAAGTCGACAGCGTCAGGATTTCGTAGAACAGGAACAGCGTGAACAGATTGCCTGAATAGGCGACGCCCATGGCCGCTGCCAGCGAGACCGCGAACATGACATAAAAGCGGGTCTGGTTCTTCTCGTTATTGCCGCGCATGTACCCGATCGAATAGATCGAGTTGATGATCCACAGGCTGGACGCTAGCGCGGCAAACAGCATGCCCAGCGGTTCAACCTTAAAGGCGATCGACAGACCGGGTACGACCTCGGCGAGGGTGATCTCTGGCCGGCCACCCGCAAAGACGGTGGGGGTCAGGCTCCAGACGATGACGGCCAACGTACCTGCCGTTACCAGCGTCACCGCTTCACGCAGGTTCGGATGCACCCGGCCAGCCAGCGCGATCAGCACCGCGCCGACGGCCGGCACAATCAAGGCCGCTATGATCAGAGTTTCCGGGTTCATCGCAAATGCCCCAGCAGGGACGTCGCCGCATCCTGCGACAGGCCAATCGGCACATCAGCCCAGATCCCGAAGACGATGTTAGACAGGGCCGCAATCCAGGTGATGATGAACAGCATGGGCGGTACTGACTTATCTGCCGGGAATGCCGGTCCTTCGGCAAAGCAGGCGGCCTCGACAATCCGCCAGATATAGACCACCGCCATCAGCGAACTGACGACAATCACGACAATCAGCGCAATGCCGGGTGTGCCCAGTTCCATTGCCGCGCCGATCAGATGCCATTTGGTAATGAAACCTGCGGTGCCCGGAACACCGATCAGGCTCAGGCCGCAGAGGACAAAGGCCACGAATGTCCAGGGCATCCGGCGGGCGATGCCGTTGATGTGTTCCATCCGCATGCCAGACGCGATGGCTGCAAAACAGGCAAGAGCCAGGAAAAGGCCGCCTTTGGCCAGCGCATGGTTGAAGATGTGGACAATGCCGGCGGTCAACCCCGGAATAGTGAGCAGGCTGGCGCCGAGCATGATGTAGCCGATCTGCGCGACCGAAGAGAA
The DNA here is from genome assembly GCA_046290575.1 of Alphaproteobacteria bacterium. GTDB lineage: Bacteria > Pseudomonadota > Alphaproteobacteria > SMXS01 > SMXS01 > JANQQJ01. The sequence goes on from JBKAGX010000003.1 coordinate 159,858, forward strand.
CGCAAACAGCCGCTTCAGATTGCGTTCAAAGATGGCGGCCATCGAACCGACGACAATACCCAGCACTGCCAGTGGCATCAGATAGGCTGCAAATTGGAATGTGTGCCCCTCCAGATTCTGCTGGAACACAAAGAAGTCGAAGCGCAACAGCACATAAAGCGACACTTTGGTTGCGCAGGCTGCCATGAAGACGGTGGCCATATGTGGCGCGTAGGTATAGGCGTTCGGCAGCCAGATATGCAGCGGGAAGACGGCCGCTTTTAGAGCCAGACCGACGGTAATGAAGCCGGCTGCTGCGAGAATGGGCTTCTGATCGGCAACCTCATGGATGCGCAGTTCCATGTCCGCCAGGTTCAGGGTCCCGGTCATCATGTAGATCAGGCCGACGCCGATCAGATAGAATGTCGCGCCGACGGTGCCCATCACCAGATATTTGAACACGGCAGGGAGCGCGCGCCGGTCTGGACCGCCTGCAATGATCACATAGCTGGCGAGCGACGAAATCTCCATGAAAACGAAGATGTTGAATGCATCGCCCGCCACGACGATTCCGGCGAGACCTGCGACGGCCAGGAGCCAGGCTGCATAGAAATAGGGTTGGCGCTCGGTCTCGATCTGGCTGTCGATGCTGGCACGGCCACCGACCAGGGCAATTGTTGATGCGCCGGTAATCACCATCAGTACCAAAGCGCTGAAGGAGTCGACGTGCAGCGCGATCCCGAACGGTGCGGGCCACGAGCCCATCTCATAGGTGAGTACACCACCGCCGGCGACCATCAGCGTCAACTGGATCGAAATCGCAAAACTCATCGCACTGGCGGCTGATGCAGCCGCCCATGCAAGGCCTCGCGGTTGCATCAGCAGTGCAAACGGCGCGGCCAGCATCGGCACCACGACTTGCAGTGCCGGCAGATGTTGGTCGATCGTACTCACCGCCGGTCGATCTCCTGGATCTCGTGCTCTTCGATGGTGTCGTACTCTTCCTTGATACGGACGACGATGCCCAGACCCAGCGCCATGGTCGAAATACCGACAACGATGGCGGTCAAGATCAGCACCTGTGGAAGGGGGTTGGAGTAAACGTCGGTAATCGTCGCAGTCTGAAAGATTGGCGCGGTGCCGCCATCGACCTTGCCCATTGTGATATAGAGCAGGAAGACGGCTGACTGGAAGAGGGACAGGCCCAGCAGTTTTTTGATCAGGTTCAGCTTCGCGATAACGGCATAAAAGCCAATCATCAGCAGGACGGCGAAGACCCAATAGTGGTAAAGTCCCAGCAGTTCCATGGTCTAACGCCCCCGTGCCGCAAACGCGTGATAGACGTTCAGCAGAACTGCTGTCACCGTCAGACCAACGCCGGCTTCGATCAGGATGATCCCATATTGCTGACCCTTAATCGGGTTCCCGTGCAGCACTGAATAGTCCAGGAAGTTGCCGCCCAGCAGCATGGCAACCACGCCGACGCCAGTGTAGAGAACCGCGCCGGCGGCCATAATCCATGTCAGTGCCTTTTGGGGCAGAACCTGCAGCGCGCGGTCTTCGCCTTCCAGGAGCGCATAAAGGATAATTGATGCGGCGATAATCGCGCCGGCCTGGAAGCCGCCACCAGGGCCATATTCACCGTGGAACTGAACGTAGAGTCCGAACAACAGGATAAAGGGGATCAGCAGGCGCCCAAGGACCCTGGGGATCAAATGGTGTCGAAGTCCAGGATCAAAAGGCGGCGCGTTACTTCTTGTCCCAGGGCGGGGGGCGCTCAGTAGGAACAGTACGCCGATACCGGCGACCAGTACGACGAACACTTCGCCCAGCGTGTCATAGGCCCGGTAGCTGCCCAGCACGGCGGTCACAATATTGGGAATGTCGATATATTCCGGCGTTTTTTCGATGTACCAGGGCGCCACATGGGTTTGTACCGGCGCCTCCGGGTCACCGAATTTGGGCTTGTCGAATGTGGCATAGATCACCACGAGTGCCGCTGCACTTACCACGACGAATGACATGATCCGCCGGGACGACCTTGCGCGCTCACGCTCCGACGTCAGCGCCAGTGCGCCGAGGAAAAGGACAGTGGAGATGCCCGCACCGACAGCAGCTTCGGTTAACGCGACGTCGGCGGCATCGAGAATGAAGAAATTCGCCGCGATCAGCAGACTGGCGATGCCCATCAGCATCACAGCCACGAAGAGGTTGCGTGTCCGGACGACCGCGACCGCCGTGATCACCAGAAGCGTCAGCATAAATATGCCCAGTAGCTCGGTCATTTGTCGGATTTCTCCGGGCTTGGGACGTCGGCCTTGGGGCGAGTCCCGGCGAGGAGGGCAGCGCTCGCCAGGGCATTTGACGCCGTAGGGCTGGTAAACAGCAGGAACAGCAGGATCGCAGCGAGCTTAATCGTCGCCAGCGATAGCCCGGCTTGCAGCATGATGCCGCCGATGATCAGAATCGCAGCCATGCTGTCAGTGACACTCGCAGCATGCATGCGCGTATAGAGATCAGGCATGCGCAGCGCGCCGATGCCCCCGATCAGCACACTGATGCCGCCCAGCACCAGCAGAATCCACGTCGCGATGTCGAGTGCGAAATCCACGGTCTAGCTTTCCTCACGCTGTTCGGCTTCGCGGCGTGCCTCGCGGTTGCTGAAGAACTCCAGGACCGCCAGGACGCCGATGAAGTTGATCAGCGCATAGGCCAGGGCGAGATCGAGAAAGTCCGGCCGGCCATAGAGAAAGGCGATGACCGAGAGCAACAGCACGGTCTTGGTGCCGAACATGTTCACGGCCAATACACGGTCGTAGAGGCTGGGCCCCATGATCGCGCGGATCAGCGCCAGGCCCATGGTAACGATCGTGGCAATGGTTACGGCGTAATACATGGTCGATCCTACCTCAGTGCCGCCACGCGCCGTTTCATCTCGCCCTCAAGGACGGCGGCCCCGCCCTCTGCCGTCAGGGCATGGACCAGAATGCGGCCCTCATGAACGTCGAGCGTCAGCGTGCCGGGCGTCAGCGTTATCGAGTTGCCAAGCAGCGCCTGATCCAGATGGTCCAGGTCATCAGCATCAAGTTCAACGACGGTCGGTTCCACGGCCAGCTGGGGGCGTAATACGACTCTTGCGACTTCAATGCTTGATTTGATGATTTCGCCGCCGAGCCACCACCAATAGCCGAAAAGGCGAAAATTGTAGCGCAGCGCGAACACATCATTGTTATCGAAATACCCCATGCGTTTGACGAGGTAGAGGGTCAGCAAGCAGGAAAAGGCACCCAGGCCGATCAACAGCGGCTTGTAGAGCCCTGACCACAATAGCCAGGCGGCGATCAACAGAACGCCCAGAACGAGAACGCGGCGGATCACGCGACGTGCCCACCCTTGCCAGGTCCAGGTGACCGACAAGCAGATGAAAGTGTTCGGCGTTTTACCGTTGTCGACCGATGCCGTATCACAGAAGTCCTGCGCTCAGATAGTAACCGATGCGCGGTTTCTACTGTGTTCTGACGCTCCCACCAAGCCTCTTTGTGACGTGCAGCGTGGAGTACGGTGCGCGAAGCAGCGTTTTGTAAGGGGCGGCCTGTCTCTGATAACCAGACGCGGGGACGCCCGCCTGTGCGGATGGACATGTTGAGCGTTTAGTTGGCGATTCTTTTTGGTTTCCTGAGGGTATATGGTGCGGTGCAACATTTTGCCTAGCATAATCGTAACGGGGCCGTCTCACTGACGTGTCAAAGGCCACACCTACACTTCCGCTCCGGATAGATTTGCTGCTAGTTTCTGCCCATGCGTTGGATCAGAGAACCATTGGTACACTTTATTGCGGCAGGCGCGGCCCTGTTTGCCGTCTTCCTTTTCGTGTCACCGGAAGAGCAGCCGGACGTGGGACCGCAGCCGATCGTGGTCGACCGCGACGCGCTGGTTACATTTATCCAGTATCGCACCAAGCGCTTCGACCCGGCGGCAGCAGAGGCACGCCTCGATACGATGTCGGCCCGCGACCGGCAGCAGCTGATCGATGATTTTGTCCGCGAAGAGGTGCTTTACCGCGAGGCTCGCGCGCTTGGGTTGGAAGGCGAGGACTATGTTATCCGCCGCCGGCTCGTGCAGAAGCTGGAATACGCCATGGAGGGCGTCGCGGTCAGCGATGCCGGCGTCCGTGATGCCGAGGTGCAGTCCTTTTTTGAAGCCAACAGGCAAGCCTATGTCAGGGCGCCATCGATAACGTTCAGCCATGTCTATTTCAGCGCCATGGACCGTGGGACTGATACGGCCCTTGAAATGGCCGACAAGGCGTCTGTTGTGTTGGCCGGCGGTGACCTTCACGCCGGCACCGACCTTGGTGACTATTTTCCTTACCACCGAACTTATGTCGAGCGGGAACCGGATCTTGTCGCCAGCCATTTCGGGCGCGATTTCGCGGCCCGGGTTTTTGACATCGACTCGTCGGCGGTATGGGTTGGTCCGATCGAGTCGGCCTTTGGCTATCATCTCGTTTACGTTCAAGACAAGCGCGCCGGCGGCGTTCCACCGCTGGCGGAAGTAAGGTCACGGGTGGTCGCCGACATGCAGCGGCAGGCCGGACGCCAACGGTCCGATGCCCTGGTCGCTGATCTGATCAGCCGGTACGAAATCGAGGTCGTGTTCGAGCCGGCGGCCGAACAAGCGCGTGCCGTCTCAGGTGACTGATGTCAGTACGCCCGCAATTTATGTCGACGGCGACGCCTGTCCGGTGAAGGACGAGGTGGTGCGCGTCGCCGTGCGCCATAAGCTGGACGTCTTCATGGTCAGCAATGCCTGGCTCCGCAAAGCGGTTGGGCCCCGGGTCCATTCGATTGTCGTGGCAGAAGGCGCTGACGCCGCCGATGACTGGATCGCAGAGCACGCAGGTAAAGGCGACATTGTCATCACCTCGGACATTCCATTGGCGTCACGGTCGATCGAAAAAGGCGCATTGGTACTCGGACCTACGGGCAAGCCGTTTACGCCGGACGGCATCGGCATGGCGCTGGCGATGCGCGATTTGAACGCGCATCTCCGGGAAACCGGCGAAATCAAGGGCTATAACGCGTCCTTCACCAGGAACGACCGGTCGCGGTTTCTGCAGGCGCTCGACCAGGCAATTCAAAAGTCGAAACGTCGCTAGTTTCTGCTACCGTCCGGCCAGTGCTTCATGCACGAAGGATATGCAGATCGATCCTTCACCGACGGCGGATGCAACGCGTTTGGTTGACCCGGACCGGACGTCACCGGCAGCAAACACGCCGGGCCGGTTGGTTTCCAGCAGGAAGGGGCTCCGGTCCGGCCATTCAACGGGGCTGAAATCGTTGGGCGCGAGATCGCGCCCGGTGCGGATGAAGCCTTTGGAATCCAGTGCAATGCAGTCCTTCAGCCAGTCGGTATTCGGCGCAGCGCCAATGAAACAGAACACGTGGCCGCAATCATAGTCGGTTGATTCCTCGGTCTCACTGTTGCGGGCGGTCACCGAGGTCAAGGTGTCGTCGCCATGCAGGTCGGTAATCTCGGTATGGGCGTGCAGGGTGATTTTGGGTGAGGCATCGATCCGGCTGATCAGATATTTTGACATGCTGTGATCCAGCGACGGCGAGCGCACCACGATGTGAACATGCTTGGCATGCTCGGCCAGAAACACCGCGGCCTGACCCGCGGAGTTACCACCGCCGACAATGATGACGTCGGCGCCTTCGCATAGCCGCGCTTCCATGGTGGTCGCACCGAAGTAAATGCCACGGCCTTCAAAACGTTCCGCGCCATTGGCCGGAAGCCGCCGGTATTGAGCGCCGCTGGCGATCACAACGCTGCGGCCTCGCACCTGGCTGCCGCCATCGAGTTCAACACTGTAGGGGCGGCTGGAGCAATCCAGTTTCACGGCCTTTCGCGGCGTTGCCAGGGTGGTGCCGAATTTCTCGGCCTGGACGAAGGCGCGCTGCGCCAGCTCGCGGCCTGAAATGCCGGTCGGGAATCCCAGATAATTCTCGATCTTGGAGCTGGTGCTGGCCTGGCCGCCCGGTGCGATCGCATCGACGGCCATGACGTCGAGCCCTTCTGATGAAGCATAGACGGCGGCCGCCAACCCGGCGGGGCCCGATCCGACGACAATCAAATCGTAGATGTGGTCATCGCGTAATGTGCTCAGGCCCATGGCTTCTGCCATGTCCGTGAGGTTGAGGCCCCGGATTACCTGGCCGTTTGCATTGACCATCACCGGGGTTTCTTCAGGTGAAACACCAAATCCTTCCAGCAGCGCTGCTGCTGACTCGTCCGCGTCGAGGTCGAGCCATTCGAAGGGCCTGGAGTTTCGCTCCAGGAATTCCCGGATCTCCAGGGTCTTTGGAGAGAAACGAGAGCCGATCAGCAGCAGATTGGCGAACCCGCTGGCCAACAGGACCTGACGACGCACAATGAACGCACCCATAATCACATCGCTGAGGCCGGAATCGGCGACCACGATTTTCTTCAGATCATCGGGGTCAACTTCCAATACCTTCGTTTCGCCGAAAGCGCGCCCTTCAACAACGGCGGATTTGTCCGATAACAGATCGAAATCGCCGGTAAAGCCCTTTGGTCCGTGCCTGACCACCAGCCGTTCGCCGGAAATGGCGCGGCGTTGAAGAATGTCGACGGCGCCCTCCAAGATGACATGAAAGGACGCGCGCCTGTCGCCGATCTCCCACAGCTTTTCGCCGTCAGCAAAACGTCGTTCGGTCGCGAAGCGGGCGATCTCCTCAATCTGTCGCTCGGTCAGGCATGGAAAAGCCTGTGCCGATTCGGCGACGTCGATGGAACGCTCCAGGATCGATGTGTCGTTGACCATATCAGTCTCCGTGGGCAGCAGAACGCCGTTGTTCCCATGTTGGCCGAATCGTGTGCCAGGGTAGAGAAAAATGTCGCCGTAGCGCTCTTGCAAAATCGAAAGCGAGCGGCCTTACTATAGACTGACTGAGAGGCCCGATGCAGGGCCGGTTAAACAAAGGGGATGCGGCCAATGTTAAAGTCGATAGGCCCAGGGGCGACTGGTCTTGCCATGGTTCTGATGCTGTCAGCATGTGGCGACAGTGAACAAAGCCGGGAAGCGGAGCTTGAATCCATCGCAGCCGAGTACGGCGTGGATCTGGATGTCGAAATCAATGAGGAAACCGGCGAAGAGAAGATGATTGTCCAGCAGGGGAGTTTCGGCGGTGTCGAGTCCCAGGCCGGCATGAATCTGGACCTTCCCGATGGATTCCCTGATGACGTTGCGACCTATCCCGGCATGCAGGTCTATGGCTCTTCGGGGCTGCCGATGGGCGTGTCGATCTCGGCGTTAAGTGACGATACTCAGGATGAAGTTGCGGCGTATTTTTCAGAGCAGATGGTCGGCAAGGGCTGGACGGACGAAAGCGGCCCGGCCCCGGCCCCATCCATGCGCAGCCTGCGGTTCACCAAGGACAACAGGACAGCAAACCTGACACTGCTGCCTGGTGGTGAAGGGGGCACGGCCATCCAGATGACCGTGCTGACGATGCCTTAGAGGCAAACTAAGGAATTCAGTCAGCCGCAATCCTGCGGAAAATCACCGTCTCGCAAGAGTTTTCGGGCAGCTTCGAACGGCACTTCGAGCACGGGGAACTGTGACAGACAGGCTTGGTCAATCTTGACAGAGCGTTGGGTCACCGGCGGCTTGGCTTCCTGAATGGTGAAGTCCAACTCGCCCCAAGGTGCGCCGGTCGTGCCACTGCAGGGGTTGGGGGTATTGTAGAGAAGCACGTCGGCATCGCGCAGGGCGGTCAGGATTTTCACCTTCTCTTCGCCGGAGATTTGCGCGCTGCAGGTGCGCCCTCCGACCTGTGCAACATAGCTGAGTGACGCTGACTGGATTTCGATCTTTTCGAACGCGTCACCGCCGGGGCGGACCATCGTGACCGTAAAGGGTGGCAGGTTGCGATAGGCCTCTGTCAGATGCGCTTCCATTTCCTTCTGCGATTGTGAATAGCCCCGGATCATCACGATCGCGACGGCGAGACCTACCGGTCCCAGCAGAATAGCGGTCCAGACCAATGGCTTGCCATCAAGCTTTCTGCTCAGGATAAACCCGATGATGCCAAAAATGATGGCGCCCAGCAGGCCGTACCAGATGACTTCGGCGGCCCCGGCCAGCCCGGCATTCTGGGACACCAGAAATGTTCCGCCCAACCAGGCGCCGACGATCAGCCCTGCCAGCACCATCGATACGGTGAGCACGATACCCAGCACTATTCTTGTTCCACGCTTCATGGCGGTTTCTCTCCCCGGTGCCCAAGGTTCCTGACAGGATGCTGTCAGGAGGCATGGCGCATCATAGCAAAATTGAAAACACAAGGAGTGCTTGATGTCACACACGCCTGAAGACTTTGCGGTCTGGACCGAAATTCCGGTCACGGATCTGGATCGTTCAATTGCCTTCTACAACGCCGTCTTTAACACGCAGCTGATGAGGCAGGATGCTGGCCCCAATGAGGCGGCTTTTTTCCCGACGTCAGATCCGGCGGGCGTCGCGGCGCATCTCTATCCTGGCAAGCCGGCCGAGCGCGGCACCGGGCCGACAGTTCATCTGGCCTGCCCGGATAGTGTCGAAGCCGCGATGGAGCGGGTTATCGATGCAGGTGGCCAGGTCGTCTCAGACGTGATTACCATTCCGGCTGGACGCTTTGCGTACTGCCTGGATCTGGACGGAAACTCCATCGGACTGTTTCTACGCTGAGGACTTGCCCATGCGCCGTGCCGACCGCCTGTTTCAGATTGTCCAATATCTGCGTGGCGGTCGGCTCGTCACCGCGGCCGCTCTTGCCGAGCGGCTTGAGGTCTCCGAACGCACCATCTACCGCGACATTGCAGACCTTCAATCGGCGGGTGTACCGATTGATGGAGAGGCTGGTGTCGGCTACGTCATGCGCGACGGCTTCGACCTGCCGCCGTTGATGTTCAGTCATGATGAAATCGTTGCGCTCGTGGCGGGCGCCCGTCTGATCAAGGCCTGGGGTGGTGCCGAAATGGCCCGTGCGGCGGAGGAAGCGCTGGTAAAGATCGAAGCCGTTTTACCCGAGGCGGAGCGGAGCCGTGCCAGCCGGGTGGAAATCCACGCGATATCCAACGAGATGACGGACGAGGTCCGCGCACGCATCGACGATATTGAAAAGGCTATTGACCTGAGAACCCGCCTGGTGCTGGCCTACTGCGACGCGGCGGGCATGACATCAGAAAGGACCATTCGGCCTTTGGGGCTTTGGTTCTGGGGCAAGGTCTGGACGTTGGTCGCCTGGTGTGAACTGCGGGATGACTTTCGCATGTTCCGCCTCGACCGGATTAACGGGATGAGCCAGGGCGAGAGATTCAGGCCTGAACGCGGCAAGACCCTTGTCGAGTTCTACCGGATGATGGAGCAATACGGGACTTCAGACGGTTAGGCGATCCAGGTGGTGAGAACGTCGGTCAGCCGTTCTTCGGTCGCCTTTGTCAGTCGCTTCAGCTCATAGGTATCGAGGACCATGCGAAACAGTTCTTCCTTGCCGATCAGATCGTGCTCGATGCGGATCGACAGCATGATTTCGGCGATCTCCGGCCCGGGAATCTCGTGCAGGCTGCGCGACCCCCGTGTTCGCACCACGATTAACGGCTCGCCTGGCACAGTAACGACGTTCTCCTCATGTGCACCGAATTGATCGACGGTGACCGTTAGCTGTTTACTGCGCCGGGCTTCGTCGAGCGCGCGTTCAAAGCGCGACCGGACAGGGCCGTAAACGCGGCCCAAATTCGCCGCCCGGGCATACAGCGCGTAGAGGCGATCTTCGAGGATAGGTGCTTCTGTCGCACAGATTTTCAGGAAACCATCGATAAACTGTGCCGGTGTTGCCGAACGCGGGTCCGCCAGCGCAACGGCTTCCCATTCCGGATAGGGCTTTAAGTCAAGATCGATCATATTGTCCTGCTACCTTCTTAAGCGGGCTTTTTTTATCAATATATATTGGGCGTTTAGAGGCGCAATCGCGTTGCGCAAAATCACACACGAATATTTATCCAATTCTGTCAGGTGGGTTGTTCACGATCCTTCTGCAACAGAAACCTGCTACGCGACGTAACAACAGAGTCGGGGCTGTTCGGGGTTCGCCGTTTCCGGTTGGTCTTGTATATAAGATGCAGTTTCAACCGATAACCACAGAGCCGACGATGTATGGATTGATGCAGGATGATCTGCCGCTGCTGGTCTCCTCCTTGCTGGAATACGCCGAAAAGTTTCATGCCGAGCAGGAGATCGTAACCCGGTCTTTGGAAGGACCGATTCATCGATACAGCTACGCGGATGCGGCAAGCCGGTCCAAGAAACTTGCCAAGGCGCTACTGGCGCTGGATGTAAAGCTGGGAGACCGGATCGGCACCCTCGCCTGGAATACCTACCGCCATTTTGAGGCCTGGTACGGCATCACCGGCATCGGGGCTGTGACCCACACGCTCAATCCGCGGCTGTTCCCTGAACAGCTCGCCTACATCATCAATCACGCCGAAAATGAATATGTCCTGCTGGACCCGGTTTTTTCCGAGTTGATGGAGAACATCCAGGGCGAGCTCACGACGGTCAAAGGGTTCGTTTTCCTGTGTGACCGGGAGCATATGCCGGACACCACCCTGCCCAATGCGCTTTGCTACGAAGACCTGTTGGCGGCCCAGGACGATGACTTTGCCTGGCCGTCCTTCGATGAAAAAACCGCCGCGGCCATGTGCTACACGTCCGGCACCACGGGCAACCCCAAAGGCGTGCTCTATTCCAACAGGTCCTGTGTTCTGCACGCGATGGGTGCTTCGATGCCTGACGCCATCGGCACCGGGTCGGCCAGCGTGATGATGCCGGTGGTGCCCATGTTCCACGCGAACGGCTGGGGCATTCCGCATTTTGCGCCGATGACGGGCACCAAGCTCGTGCTCCCCGGTCGGGAGATGGACGGAGAGAGCATCTATGAGCTGCTTGACAGCGAAAAGGTCTCGTTGACAGCCGCGGTACCCACCGTCTGGCTGATGCTGCTGGGCTATTTGCAGGAAACGGGCAAGGACCTGCCGCATCTGAAAAAGGTCGTGATCGGAGGGTCCGCCGCGCCCCGTTCGATGATCGAAACCTTCGAACAGAAATACGGTGTTCTCGTTAGCCACCTTTGGGGCATGACCGAAATGAACCCGCTGGGCACCACGGGGGCACCCAAGGCCGGTATGGCGGACATGCCCTATGAGGACCAGCTTGATATCAAGATCAAGCAGGGCCGGGGCATCTACGGTGTTCAGTTGAAAATCACCGATGACGACAACAATGATCTTCCCTGGGATGGTGAAACCAGCGGTCATCTGAAGGTCAAGGGTCCGTGGATCGTTGCTGAGTATTTCAAGGGCGAGGGGGGCGAGATCCTTGATGAGAATGGTTTTTTCGATACTGGTGACATCGCCAATATCGATGGGCGCGGCTATGTCCAGCTGACCGATCGGGCCAAGGATGTGATCAAATCAGGCGGCGAATGGATCAGCTCGATTGATCTGGAAAACGCCGCTGTCGGTCACCCCCAGATTGCCGAGGCTGCCGTTATCGGGGTCTACCATCCCAAATGGGACGAGCGGCCGCTGCTGGTCTGCGTGCCGGCTGCTGGCGCGTCGCCGGATGGTGGCGAGATTCTGGAGTATCTGAAAGATAAGGTTGCCAAGTGGTGGCTGCCTGATGACGTGGTGTTCGTCGACGAATTGCCGCATACTGGAACCGGCAAGCTTCTGAAAACCAAGCTGCGAGAGGACTTTAAGGACTACAAGCTGCCAACGGCATAAACAGCACTCTGGGTTTGAGGGGGCTCCAGGTGACAGAACAACGACGATTGATGGTCCTGGCGCTGGACGCCATGGACCGGGACCTAGCGCTCAAATGGGCAGAGGCGGGTGTGCTACCTGCGCTCAAATCCCTGATGAACCAGGGAACCATAGGGCATGTGGACACCCCGCTGCTGGAAACCGGTTCCGTCTGGCCGTCTTTCCATATGGGTGCCGACCCAAGTGTGCATGGCCTCTATGACGGCACCCGGCATTTTGACCCGGAGACCTATACGCATCCGACCTATGAGCGCGAAGAGGTTAAGCAAAAGCCCTATTGGGAAGCGCTGACCAAGGCCGGATGCCGGTCCATCATCATCGATCCGCCGAATATTCTGCCGCCTGAAAACCTCAACGGCATCTATGTGACCGATTGGCTGGCTCATGCGTCATGGGGCGTTACAACCAAACTTCAACTGCGTACGCAGCCGCCCGAACTCGCCGACCGGCTGATGCGTGACTATGACCCGGATCCGATGGATGGCCTGATTTGCGATTTCCATCGTCCGCGCAGCGCCGCAGAGCAGCGCGCATTCCGGGATAAGATGCTGCGCCGCGCGGAAATCAAGACCCAGTTCACCATCGACATGATGGAAAACGAGCAGTGGGATTTCATGTTCAGCGTCCTCGTCGACGCGCATTGCGCGCTTCACCATTGCTGGCATCTGCATGATACGAGTCATCCGGACTATGACCCGGACGTCGCCAAAGCTGTCGGCGATCCGGTCCGGGACGTATACGTGAAGCTGGATAAATGTCTGGCCGATGTGCTTGAGCGGGTGGACGAGCGAACTGTTGTTGTCGTGTGGATGAGTCACGCAGCGGAAAACGCCTATACGGGCGAATTCATGCTCGACCGGGTGCTCCAGGCCATTGATTCGCGCTCGACCGAGAACCACGATGCGCGCAACAAGCGGCTACGGCGCCTTTGGCATAAGGTGCCCCTGGACGTCCGCAAGGTTCTAACACCCGTTCACGTACCGCTGCGGCGCCGGCTCTACGGGGAAGGGTTTCTGCCGCATCCGGAAAAACGGACGTTCTTCGAAGTGTATTGCAATGAAAAGACGGCGGGGATTCGGATCAACGTGGCAGGCCGCGAGCGGGACGGGGTGGTTCAGCCGGGCGAGGAGTATGATGCCGTATGCGCGAAGCTGAAGGACGAGCTAATGGCGCTGCGTAACGAGGAAACCGGCGAGCCGGCTGTCATAAGGGTTTGGCACCGAACGGAGGAATTCAGCGGTGAGCAGATCAATAATCTGCCGGACCTCTTCGTTTCGTGGAACCGCGACAAAGCGATCAACGCCGTCAGCTCGGATAGGATCGGGCGGATTGAAAACCCGGTACCGCCGGTGCGTACCGGTGACCACACAGCGGGCGGCTGGTTTGCGGCCATTGGGCCGGGGGTGATCCCAAGGCAGCTTAACATGCCTGTGGGAACAATAGACTTTGCGCCGACCTTCGCTGCCTTCTTTGGCGGCGACACCAGTGGGTTTCAGGGAAAGCCGATCGACCCGATCGTCCGGCCAGCAGACTGATTCCGCTGCTTTCGGCATTGCGCCGGCTCTGTCACTATACTGGTCATGAAAAACCTTCCTGAAGGGCAGCCCCGCGCCGCGCTGTTTGTAACCTGTCTGGTCGATCTCATGCGACCATCTGTCGGGTTTGCGGCCGCTCGATTGATTGAGGCGGCCGGTTTCGAACTCGTTGTGCCCGAAGGACAGACCTGTTGCGGCCAACCCAATTACAACAGCGGCGACAGGCAAGGCGCTCGCCGGATCGCGAGAGCGACGATTGATTGTCTGGACGATTTCGATACGGTCGTTGTGCCTTCGGGGTCTTGTGCGGCGATGTTGGTTCATCACTACCCGGCGTTGTTTGAAGCGGGTGACCCCTATGGGCAGAAGGCGGCGGCGCTGGCGGGTCGAACCAGTGAGCTGGTCACGTTTCTGGCCCAGCATGGCTATGTGCCGCAGCAGTCCATCGACAGCGTTGTCACCTATCACGATTCCTGTTCGGGCTTGCGCGAACTGAATATCAAACAGGCACCGCGCGACCTGCTGAGCCGGATCGCGGGACTCGATTTGAAGGAAATGGGTGAGCCGGAGGTGTGCTGCGGCTTTGGCGGTACCTTCTGCGTCAAGTACCCTGATGTCTCGGGCCGGATGGTCGAGAACAAGACCGCCGATATTGAAGCCACGGGCGCAGATATGGTCGCCATGGGCGACGTGGGCTGCCTGATGAACATCGAGGGCCGGTTGCACCGCGAAGGGCGGGCCGCTCAGGGCCGGCACATCGCCGAAGTGCTGGCCGATGCGCTGGGGCAGCGCGATGCAGATTGACAGCCAGAACTTCCCCGAGAAATCGCGGGCGGCGCTCGATGACGAGACGCTGCAACATGCGCTGAAGCACATCAAACACGGCTTTGTCGAAGCGCGCGCCGCAGCCGCCGTGCGGTATGGCGACTTTGATGGACTTCGCGACCGGGCCCGCGACATCCGCGTCGAAGCTTTGGCCAATCTGGGCGGCTATCTTGAGCAGTTTGAAGCCAATGTCGTGGCCGCGGGCGGTCAGGTGCATTGGGCGGCCGACGCCTTCGAAGCGCGCGAGCTTGTGGTATCGATCTGTCAGGAGGCCGGTGCCCAGACGGTGACCAAGAGCAAGAGCATGGTGACGGAGGAAATCGAGCTCAATCCGGCCCTCGAAGCAGCTGGGCTGACACCCGTCGAGACCGATCTGGGTGAGTACATTATCCAATTGCGGCAGGAAAAGCCCAGCCACATCATCGCGCCGGTTATCCATCTCTCCAAAGATCAGGTCGCCGATACATTCCATGAGGCACACCAGCCGTTTGGCTATGAGACACGGTTGGACGATCGGGCCGATCTGGTGCGGGAGGCACGCCAGGTTCTTCGCAGCAAATTCCTGTCCGCCGATGTGGGCATCACCGGCGCAAATTTTCTGGTGGCCGAGACTGGATCAGCGGTGGTTGTCACCAATGAGGGCAACGCCGATCTGACCGCCTCAATTCCGGACACGCATATTGTCGTCACCGGAATCGAAAAAGTCGTGCCGAGCCTGGCCGATTGTCATGACTTGCTGAGAGTGCTGACGCGGTCCGCGACGGGGCAGGACTCTACCGCCTATATCAGTTTCTTTACCGGCGCCCGACGTGACGGCGATGCATCCGGCCCATCGAAATTCCATGTCGTGCTGGTCGACAATGGGCGTTCTTCGATGATGGGAACTGAATTCGAAGACATGCTGCGCTGTATCCGCTGCGGCGCCTGTCTGAACCACTGCCCGGTCTATGCCAATGTCGGTGGTCATGCCTACGGGTCGGTCTATCCGGGGCCCATGGGCGCCGTTCTGACGCCCAGCCTCTCCAGCATTGATGAGGCAGGGCATCTGCCCAATGCCTCCAGTTTCTGTGGCCGCTGCGAAGCTGTCTGCCCGGTCCGAATCCCTTTGCCGAAAATGATGCGGCATTGGCGGGAACGGGAATTTGAAGGGCATCTCACCTCCAATGCCGCCCGTTGGGGCCTGGGCCTTTGGTCAGTATTGGTGCGCCGGCCGGCGCTCTATCGCCTTGTGCTCGGTCTGTCGTCGAAACTTCTGCGTTCCCGGTCTCAGAATGGCTGGATCAAGAAGCTGCCTTTCGCCGGGCAGGGCTGGGTCAGTCAGCGCGATCTAAGGGCGCCGGAGCATGAAACGTTCCAGGCGCAGTGGAAAAAACGGTCCGATGGATAGTCGTACGCAAATCCTGTCGCGGCTGGGGACCAAACAGTCGACCACTATCCCTGGCGATACGCCGACCGACTTGGATGCCGAGGCAATCAGACGACACTTCATCACTCGCGCCGAAGCGGCACGGTGCACCGTTGAGAGTGTGGCCTCGCTGGAATCGGCGCCTGCGGCGATAAGCACCTATTTGCGGGGCCGCAATCTGGAGGGCCCGGTTCGCCTGGCGCCTGAGCTGGCAGGCAGGGTATCGGTGTCTAATGCACAGGTTGGTCTGCCTGTGCTTGACCAGATCAGTGACGGTCTTGTTGTCGTCGCGACATGCCCGGCCGCGGTTGCCGAAACCGGTTCGGTGGTTGTTACCAGCGGGGAGGGGGCCGATGCGCGGCTGAATTATGTTGCCGAAACCCTGATCATGCTGCTGCCCGCGGCAGGTATTGTTTCCAGGCACGAGGAGGTCTGGCCGCTGTTGCGGGCCAGGATGGGCGCTCGGCTGCCGCGTCTGGTCAGTTTTGTCACCGGACCGTCGCGGACTGCGGATATTGAACAAACGATCGAGTTTGGCGCGCATGGCGCCCGTCATGTCCATATTCTGATTGTTGAAGAAGGGCTTTAAACCAAAAGGTTGAGGGCCGATAATCAAAGCAACGAGGCAGCAGGCGGACGATTGATGGTGTTCAAGAGAGTTTCGGGCGTAATTGCCGTCCTGGTTATGCTGGTCTCGGCACCCGCGCTGGCCGAGGTCGTCATTACCCTGAAGAACGGCGTGAAGATCACTGTGCCGGTCAATCGCGAGGATATCGCGACCATCGAACTTGACGGTGACGCTGCGCCGGTGGCGGCGCCCGAGAAAGCCGCCGCTGCGCCCGCATCCAGGCCGGTTGCCCCATCGCCAAAAAGACAAGCGCCAGAAAAACAGGCGCCGCCGAAACCTGAACCATCAGAGTCCAAACCGGAGGTCGCGGTAGCGCCTGAGCCGCGTGCGACCCAACCAAAAAAAGAAGCGCCTGCCAAGAAGGTGGTGGGCCTGCCTGAAGGTTCGTCGTTCCGCTCCGGTGCTTTTGTGCCAAAGCGGCCTGACGGTGGACCGAGCCGCGTCGTGAGGATCGGGCCGGGCCTGGACTATGAGCGGCCCAGCGAGTACGCGCGCGACGCCATGGATGGCGACCTGATTGAAATTGAGGGCGGGACCTATATCGATGATTTCGCCGTCTGGAAGGCCAGCAATATTACGCTGCGGGGCGTCAATGGCCGGCCGCATCTGAAAGCTGAAGGGTCACCCTCCAATGGCAAGGCGATCTGGGTGTTCGCCGGCGATTTCGTCACTGTTGAGAATATTGAGTTTTCGGGCGCCAAGGTACGTGACATGAATGGCGGCGGCATCCGCTATGAGGGTCTGCATTTGACGGTCCGCGATAGCTACTTCCACCACAATCAGACGGGCATCATGACCGTCAACCGGCCTGGCCTTGTCGTCGAGATCGAAAACTCCGAATTTGCCCATCGGATTCCGGACAGCGGTCGTGCTCACGCGATCTATATCGGGACCAGTGACCGCCTTACCGTCCGGAACTCATACTTTCATAACAACAATGTCGGGCATCAGATCAAAACGCGGGCGGCCGTTAACGAAATTACCTACAACCGGATTGTCGATGAGGAGGGCAGCAGCAGTTACCTCATCGATCTGTCCAATTGTGGCACGTCCTACATCATCGGGAATGTGCTGCAGCAGAGCCGGCGGACGGAGAACTACACCGCCATTACCTATGGACCCGAAGGCTGTAAGGGGCGGCCCAAGGGCCTCTATGTCATCAACAACACGTTCATCAATGACCGGCACAGCGGTAATTTCCTGAAAAACTACTCTCCCACACCGGCCGTTATGAAAAACAATATTGTGGTCGGTGGGGGCCGGTTCGTTTCCGGCAACGCGACGGAACAAAACAATGTTATCGCCACCCGGTTCAAGTTCCGGGACCGGGACGCGTGGGACCTTCGGCCCATGCCCGGTTCTGCTGCCGTCGATGCCGGCACAGCGCCGGGCATGGCAGGTGATTTCGATCTGACTCCCAAGAAGGAACCCGGGTTTCCGGATGCCGCGCCGCCCCGGCAGGTGTCGGGCGCTATCGATGCAGGCGCGTTCGAAGCCACATCGAACTAGCCCCCCTTGCATTTCGCACCCCTTATCCTTAGGTCGAGCGCATGGCAACTGCAGGAAAAGTCTATCTGGTAGGCGCCGGACCGGGCGACCCCGACCTGATCACGGTGAAGGCGTTGAAAATCCTGCGCCGTGCGGACGCGGTTGTCTATGACCGGCTGGTTTCGGACGCCATCCTGGAAGAAATCCCCGAAGAGGCGACGCGCATCTATGTCGGCAAGCAGGGCGGCACCCATTCACTGCCGCAGGACGAGATCAGCGGGTTGTTGGTCGACCTGGCGCGGCAGGGCAAAGTCGTGGTCCGCTTGAAAGGCGGCGACCCCTACATCTTTGGACGTGGTGGGGAAGAAGCATTGATGCTGGTCGATGCCGGTCTCGACCTCGAAGTCGTGCCCGGAATCACGGCGGCATCTGGCATTATGGCCGGGTTGGGGCTGCCGCTCACCCATCGTGGGTTGGCCAATGGGGTTCGCTTTGTCACGGCCCAGTGCGGCAAGAATGTCCCGCTGGATCTGAATTGGAAAAGCCTTGCCGATCCTGACACGACACTGGTTGTCTATATGGGCCTCGCCAAACTGCCAGAGATCAGCGAGAAGCTGATCGACGCCGGCTTGCCGGGCGATCATCCTGCGCTGGCGATTTCCCGCGGCACCCTCACTGATGAGGCAGATATCATCGGCACAGTCGAAACGCTGCCCGGCCTGGTGGCGGCTGCCGGGCTGGAGCCGCCGGTGCTGTTGGTTTTTGGACGGGTGGTGTCGCTGGTTGATCTGCTCGCCCCGTCGCTTGCCTCCAAGGCCTAGTTCGCCGCCGGTATTTCCGGGTCCGGCTTTGGCAGCTCAAGTGCCGGCAGCCGTTCATCGATCCGTTGGATGATTTCGTCTGTGACGTCATACCCGGATTCTGGCCGGATATAGAGCGCAGCGGGTCTATCCAGTAGGCGGGTGACCCGATACTCAGCGACGATCTCAGCCTCGACATCCTGGCGAACCCGGTCGAACCGGGCGAGAGCTGCATCTGCAGCGGCGTTCAGCTCGGCTTCAATCTCGGACAGGGACAGTTCCATCTGCGCCGTCGCATCGTTGAAAGCTTTCAAGGCCTGGGCATAGTCTTCATCGGAGACTTGATCCCGGTTCAGCCGATAGGGCGCGAAGGTTTCCTCCAATTGGTCCAGCGTTAGATTGTGCGCGGCCGCCTGACGTGAGCGGGCCTCTTCCAGCTCGGCATAAAGGTTCTTAAGGGCCGTGGCGTCCTCAGCGATGCGGGCATAGTCGACGATCAGGAACATGGCCCGGCCGGGTGCGGCTGCCGTATCGGATTCCTGCGCGTGCGTGACGGCTGATCCAAGGGTGGTCAACCAGATGGTGGTCGCGATGGCGATAAACCGGTTCATCGGGCATTCCCCGCCGGCGGCAGGTCGACGGTGGGATATTTGTTGTCCAGCAGCAGCAGGACCACGCCGGTGACGTCTTCAGCACCCGGTGCAATCAGATTATCGGCGACCAGGGTCTGATAGACAGGTGCTTGCAGGATCATATCGACCTCCAGCGACTCAGCGACAAGCTGGACGGATTCCGAGAACCCGTCTTGCAATGTTTCAAAGGCTGCGGCACCCCGCGCCTCGATAGCCGCGATGCCTTCGGCTTCTTCGGCTTGAATGGCGTTCACCCGCTCTTCCAGACTTGCCTGCTGCTCGGCCTGGGCCTGCGGGGTCAATATCACGGATTCGACACGCAGGGTCCTCAACTCTTCCTGAAGCGATTCATATTTGAACGCCATCTCGTTTCGGAACGCGGCGATTTCCGCGTCGACCTGCTGGGTCAGCGACTGCGTTGCTTTCGACTGGGCACTCAACTGGTCGATATCGACGATGGCGACTTTGGGCGGGGCGAGCGGCTCTGCCTTGAGGGGCGGTGCGGCCAGAAGTGTGAGCAGCAGCGCTGCGGCGAAGAGAGGATGTTTCATGGGGCCGTGTCTATAGAAGAGGGTGGTCAGGAGGTAAAGATGCCCCAGCCGATTTTCGACCGGTGTCACAAAAGCTTCATGGAGAACCGGACAGAAACGCCTCGACCCGGCGGATCGCGTTTTCGCGGATCGGCACATAAAACAGATTGTAGTCGTAGACGTGATAGTTCCGGCCCGGCGTCACGATCTCGTCGTAGCCATCCTCCACCGTCGGTTCGACATAGAGAACCCCGTCGCGGCACTGTGCGCCGGTAACGTTGGGGTCCGGAGGTCCCGGTGGTTCCGTGTTCAGCGCGAGCGGCGCGCCGCCTGGATTTTCGCTTGCCGGGACGGCCTCTTCGTCCGTTGTCCAACTCAGCGGATTGGTGCAGAGGATGTCTTTACCATCGCCGGTTTCGAAGGTGCCGTTATAGGGAAGCCCGATATCCGACCTGAGGCCGCTGATATTGCCGCCATCGCCAAAACTGTTCCAGCTGATGACACAACCGGTCTGGCCGGCTTCCTTGCAAGGCTGTAATGACGCGTACTTCCGGCCGAAGACATCCAACGGAACCGGATAGCCAATGACGTAGGCCGCAATGAGCTGGCCCTCCACGTCCCTGCCGTCGATTTCGTCCTCAAGCAGCAGGATCAGGTGGCGGCTGCCCTGGCTGTGGCTGGCCAGAATGAATGGCCGGCCCTCGTTTTGAGTGGCCAGATAGTGCCGGAAGGCCCTGCGAACGTCATCATAGGCCAGCGCCAGGGCCTGCTCACCGCTTTCCCGGCCATAGTCGTAGAATGCCCCCAGCGTCGCCTGGCGGTAGAGCGGCGCATAGATCCGGCAGCAGCCGTTGAACGCGCTGGCCTGATACTGCATCACGAAGAGGTCGATCCGCTGGCGCGCGGTTTCATCGTCCAGCGGTGCGTTCCAGCGGTCGTTTGAAATGTAGGTCGTGGGATGAATGAAGAAGACGTCGGCCTGCGCCGAGGCCTGACTGTCGTTCAGATCGCCGGGGGTGACATCTGCGGAATCCTGTTTGTCGGGCAAAGCAACCCAGTTGGCGGGGTCGCTGTAGTCGGGCGCGGGCGATACCTCATAGCTGTCGAAGTCGCCGGACGGGGTCACGGCCCATTGGAACATCTGCGTGCCGAACGCTGCGATCAGAATGGCGCCGACCACGACCAGCACGATGAGTCCGGCGACGATGTAGAGAAAGATGCGGGCCATGTTCTAGTCCTCTTTCGGCCAGATCGGATTGCCGCTGCCGGGCAGGCCCAGGCGCGGCCACTTTTCATTGACGGTTTCGATGATGTCATCGGTCATGCGGATCTGCGTGCCCCATTCGCGCTTGGTCTCCGGCGGCCATTTGTTGGTGGCGTCGAGGCCGATCTTGGAGCCGAGGCTTTCCTCCGGTGAGGCGAAGTCCAGATAGTCGATCGGTGTATTCTCGATGACCGTGATATCGCGGGCCGGGTCCATGCGGGTGGAGACCGCCCACATCACGTCCTTCCAGTCGCGCGCATCGATGTCGTGATCCACCACGATCAGCCATTTGGTGTACATGAACTGCCGCAGATAGGACCACGCGCCCATCATCACCCGCTTGGCGTGGCCGGGATAGGCCTTCTTCATGGAGATGACGGCGATCCGGTAGGAGCACCCCTCTGGCGGCAGCCAGAAATCGGTGATTTCAGAAAACTGCTGTTGCAGCAGCGGAATGAAAACCTCGTTCAGCGCCTCGCCCAGCACGCTGGGTTCATCGGGCGGTCGGCCGGTGAACGTCGACAGATAGATCGGATCTTTGCGCATGGTGATGGCCGAGATCGTGAACACCGGGAATTTTTCGACGGAATTGTAGTAACCGGTGTGATCACCATAGGGGCCTTCATCAGCATAGTCCGTCAGCGAGACATGGCCTTCCAGAACGATTTCCGCTTCAGCAGGCACCTTCAAGGGAACGGTTTTGCAGTCGACCAGCTCCACCTTCTTGCCACGCAGCAGGCCGCCGAATTGATACTCCGACAGCGTGTCCGGCACCGGGGTGACGGCGGCGAGAATGGTGCCGGGGTCGGCGCCAATGACGACGGCAGCGGGCAGGGGCTCTGTCTTTTCCGCACTCCACCGCGCGTGATGCTGCGCGCCGCCGCGGTGCTTCAACCAGCGCATGATCGTGGTGTTTTTTCCGGTAACCTGCATGCGGTAGATGCCGAGGTTGAAGTCATCTTCCTTGCGCTTGCCGGGACCTTTGGTGACCACCAGCGGCCAGGTGATCAGCGGTGCCGGTTCGCCTGGCCAACAGGTCTGGACGGGCAGCGCGCCAAGATCGATATCGTCACCTGTCAGCACCACCTGTTGAACGGGCGCCGACGAAACGGTTTTGGGCTTCATGGTCATGACGGTGCGCAGCACGGGCAGCATGTCCATCGCTTCGCGCCAGCCACCCGGCGGCTCCGGTTGGCGCAGGAAGGCCAGCGTCTCCCCGACCTCGCGCAGCTGATCGGGCTTCCGGTCCATGCCCAGGGCGACACGTTCGACGGTGCCGAACAGATTGACAAGCACCGGCATATCGGAAGCTGTGCCGTCCGCCTTGATGGTGTTCTCAAACAGCACGGCCGGGCCACCCTCCGCCAGCAGGCGGGTCTGGATTTCGGTCATCTCAAGCACTGTTGAGACCGGTTCGCTTACCCGGACCAGAAGGTCTTCCTGCTCCAGCGTGCTGATAAAGTCGCGCAATGACGAATAGGGCACGGGTTAACCCCTCAAGAAGTAGCCGCCGATCAGGGCGACAAACACCAGCCAGCCGACATCGACATTGGATTTGAACAAGCGCAGGCAGACCGCTGGATCATCGATATCCAGTTTGGAAAGTTGCCAGGCGAAGTGGAGGGCGACGCCGATCATGCCTGCAAAGAACGCCGGTCCCAGTGATAACAACCAGCCTGAAAGTCCGACCAGCGCGACCATCAGGCAAAAGCAAAGCCGCAGGAAGGGTTTGGTGCGGCCTTTTAAAGCCAGTGCGGAGGATTTTACACCCGCTTCAACATCGTCTGCCCTGTCCTGATGTGCATAGATGGTGTCGTACCCCAGCGTCCAGAAGAAGCACCCCAGATAGAGCAAGATCGCGGGTATGGCGGGCGGGGCGTCAAACAGGGCTGTCCAGCCCAGCAACGCCCCCCAGTTGAAGACGATGCCGAGGACGATTTGCGGCCAGTAGGTGACGCGCTTGGCCAATGGGTAGAGCAGAATTAAGGGGACGGAGGCAAGCGCGATCATGATGGTCCATTGATTGAACCAGAGCAGAATCGCCAGCCCGAGCAGTCCCAGTACAAATAGAAAACCGATAGCAGCGAGTGGGCTGATGACGCCGCTGGCGATTGGCCGGCCCGCTGTGCGCTCGACCCGCGCGTCGATCTGCCGGTCCCATAGATCGTTGACGATGCAGCCCGCGCCGCGCATCACGATGGCGCCGGCGGCAAAGGCGAGCAGGACCTTGCAGATGAAAGGGTCCCATGGCGCGCGGTCCGTCGCCGCGCCCGCCAGCATCACACTCCACCAGCAAGGCCACAGCAGCAGCCATACGCCGACCGGTCTGTCCAGGCGCATCAAACGCGCCCAGGGGCGCAGGCCTTCCGGCAAACGCCGGTCGACCCAGCCGTCTGGGACGGCATCTGCTGGCCGCACGGTGATTTGATCGCTCATGAAAGTGTGTTAGCGCTTGCGCGTAGCAGGAGCAACCGCAGGCTTTGCATGGCCTTTGATCCCTCAAAAATCAGACTCTATGTCGAAGCAGCGCTTGAAGGCGGTGCCGAGGTGCCGCTGAGCCCGGGTCAGGCGCACTATCTGCGCGCTGTGATGCGGCGGGACATCGGCGCGCAGCTGTACCTGTTCAACGGACGCGATGGTGAGTGGACAGCGACGCTTTCTGTATTGAGCAAGAAAGCTGCTGCCGTACTGGTGAATGACAAAGTCCGCGATCAGACGCAGACTCCTGACCTGCACCTTTGTTTTGCGCCGATCAAGGGGGCGCGACTCGATTTCGTCGCGCAAAAGGCCACTGAGATGGGTGTGTCGGTTATTCAGCCGGTGCTGACGGAGCGGACCATCGTGCGGCGGATCAAGACCGATAGGCTTATGGCAAACGCGATGGAAGCAGCGGAGCAATGCGAGTGCATGGCAGTGCCGCAGGTGCAGGAGCCTCTTAAATTGGACAGCTTGTTGGCGGGCTGGCCAAGCGACCGGACGTTGGTTTTCTGTGATGAGGGGGGCAGCCGGAACCCGCTTGAGGCGTTGCAGTCCATTGGGCCCGAAACGCAGAAATGGGGTGTTCTGATTGGTCCCGAAGGCGGTTTCTCTGATGCAGAGCGTGCACGGATTCTTGCAGGTAGAAATGTGCTCCCTATCACGCTTGGACCGCGCATTTTGCGCGCTGATACCGCCGCCATTGCAGCGCTCTCGCTGGTGCAGGCTGTGTTGGGTGATTGGGAGGACGCGCCGAGGCAGGCGCGCCTTAAGGGTTGAAAGCGACCGCGCCAGCGGGTACTTGGCTAAAAAGATTTCCGGGGAGAGACTGCCCATGGCCGGTGTTCCAGGCCAATCCAACGCGACGATGATCGAGTCGAAGGCGCAACTGATCGAATACATCGAATCAGGATGCAAACCGCGTGATGCGTGGCGCATAGGTACCGAGCATGAGAAGTTCGGGTTTCGGCTGAGTGACAAGAAGGCGCTGCCCTATGACGGGCCGGACGGTATCCGCGCCATGCTTGAGGGCATGCAGCGCTTTGGCTGGCAGCCGGTCAATGAAGGCGACAACGTTATCGCGTTGAAGCAGGGCGGGGCGAGCATCACGCTTGAACCCGGCGGACAATTCGAGCTGTCCGGCGCGCCGCTGGAGATTATTCACGAAACCTGTGACGAGGTGCACACCCATCTGGCTCAGGTGCACGAGGTGGCAGATGAGATCGGCGCCGGTTTCCTGGGGCTGGGCTTCACGCCTAATATGACGCGCGAGGATATGCCGGTAATGCCGAAAGGCCGCTACGGCATTATGCGGCGATACATGCCCACCAAGGGCTCGCTGGGCCTCGATATGATGTTCCGGACCTGTACGATCCAGACCAACCTGGATTTTGCGTCTGAAGCGGACATGGTGAAGAAATTCCGCGTGTCCTTGGCGCTGCAGCCAGTCGCAACGGCGCTGTTCGCCAATTCGCCGTTCACCGAGGGCAAGCCGAACGGCTATCTGTCCTATCGCAGCCACATCTGGGAAGACACCGACCCGGACCGCTGCGGCGTTTTGCCTTTTGTCTTTGAAGATGGCATGAGCTTCGAGCGCTATGTGGACTACGTGCTCGATGTGCCGATGTACTTCGTCTACCGCGACGGAAAATACATCGATGTGGCCGGGCAATCGTTCCGCGATTTCCTGAAGGGTGAGCTGCCGGGCCTGCCCGGTGAAAAACCCACCATGGATGATTGGGAGCAGCATATGACCACGCTGTTTCCCGAAGTCCGCATGAAGAAGTTCCTTGAGGTGCGGGGCGCCGATGGTGGCCCGTGGAAGCGCATTTGCGCTTTGCCGGCCCTCTGGGTCGGCCTGATGTACGACGATGATTGCCTGGACGCGGCGTGGGACATCATCAAGGACTGGAAGCTGACCAAGCATGAGCGTCTGCGTCATGAGGTGCCGCTTAAAGCGTTGAACACCGAGCTCAGCTTCGGGACGATGCAGGACCTGGCCAAGCGCGTGCTGGAGATTTCTGCCGAAGGGCTCAAGCGGCGCGGCCATCTGGACAAGACCGGGGATGACGAAACCTGTTTCCTGCGGTCGTTGAACGAGATCGCTGAGTCCGGCATCACCCCCGCTGAGGAGTTGCTCGACGCCTACAACACGCGCTGGAACGGCAGTGTGATGCCGGTATTCGATGAGTATGCGTATTAGCCTGTCGGTTGCAGTGGATTCGACAGTGTTCCTGCAAGCGCTTAGGCTTCGACAACATCATTTCTGTCGGGGAGTGAATCGGTGAGCGACCAGCCTGTTCTGCGCGTTGAGCGCAATGCCTTCAGCACCATGCAAGAGGCCATGAGCCAGATCACCAGCCAGGGCCTCTGGCCGACGACCTATATTTCGACCCCGTCGCCGGAATTGCCGGTGCACTGGCACGATTGCGCGATGCAAGGCTATCTGGTGAAAGGCGACACCTATATTCTCGATGAGAACAATGAGCGGGTCGATCTGTCGGCCGGCGACAAGCTGGTGATCCCGGAAGGCGCGCTTCATGCCGAGGGCACGATCACCGACGAGGTCGTCTACATCGTCGGGCTGGAGGACTGCCGGCCGTTTCAACACGCGCTGCGTATGCTCGACCCCGACAGCTATCCCAATCCGGAAATGCTGTCGCTTGATCCGGACTTTGCTGCCGAACTTTTCGCGGCACTGCAGGCGGCTGCGCCCCCGCCACCGCCGATCGGATGAGCGCGGATCAAAGGCCATACGGCACCGGCGACGCCTCGTTTCAGGCCGCCGGTGGCTATGAGGGCATCAAGCGGCTGGTCGACGACTTCTACGACATCATGCAGGCGCGCGAAGATGCGCAGCGGATTTTGCGCATGCATCCCCGCGATCTGGACGTTTCCCGTGACAAGCTGACGCGGTTTTTGTGCGGCTGGACGGGTGGCCCGAAGCTCTACTCCGAGAAGTACGGATCCATCACCATTCCCGGCGTGCATGCCCATCTGGACATCGCTGAAGCCGAGCGCGATGCCTGGCTGGCCTGCATGCAGGACGCCCTTGCACAGCAGCCCTATGCAGAAGACTTCAAGGCCTATCTGCTACGGGAACTGGGCGTGCCGGCGGAACGGGTGCGCATCATGGCGCAGAAGCGCAAGGCGGCCTCAAAGGCAGGGTAATCTGCCCGGGATCAGCTTGTGCAGTCGATGAAGTAGACCAGCTGCCAGGCAACACTGAGAATGATCGCCAGCAGCGCCGCCAGCTTCTCTAACGGCAGGCTTCGAAAAGTGGCGCGCCGCTTGATGAACGAAATCAGCGTGTAAATGGCCAGAAGAGCAGCGGCGATCCCGATTATCTGGACCGTGCCCATGGTCGCTGTGGATGGTGTCCTGCCCCGGCAGGCCGCGGACTCAAGACCAAAAAGCCCAAACGCGTTGATGACGACAATGCCGATCAGCAACATCAATGTCATGGTGCTGGCCGCGCCCGCGCCCCGCAGCTGTGATTTCCGTGCCACGTGTAACCCCCTCTATGGCAAAAAATTTTGCGCAGTTTACGTCGCGTGGGTGATCTTGTCAGCCTGTTGGGTTTGCCTTGGATGTCTTTTCTGAGTTCCAACGATAACCGCAGCTGTTGCACTTTCGACGCGAAAGTAACCAGCTTCTTGGCAAGATAAACAGCTCAAGCCAGACCGCCAAAAACGAGCTATAACCGCGCCCGACTTCGCGTTTTCCGCATTGCGGACAAACATCTGTCGACAATGCGATATCGTCCAGGTTCAACAGCTCACGGGCCGCCTCCAAATCGCTCTCATGAACACGAAGCTGGATGCCGCCCAAGCCGATAATTGCAAGTGATTCAGCACGCACGTGATTCTCGCCGATCAAGTGGCAGAGCAATCCATGTTGTTCCAATACACCCTTCGCGATCTGCGGTTCGATCATGTCGTAGTAACGCGCGACGGTGACGAACCGGTCGCTCATGGACCTAGGCCGCCGTGCCGCCCACAGTCAGGCCGTCGATCAGCATGGTGGGCTGGCCGACGCCGACGGGCACGCCCTGGCCGTTCTTGCCGCAGGTGCCGATGCCGTTGTCCAGCTTCATGTCGTTGCCGATCATGGTGACGCGTTTCAGCGCTTCCGGACCGACGCCGATCAGTGTGGCGCCTTTCACCGGTGCGCCGATCTTGCCGTTTTCGACCTTGTAGGCCTCTGTGCAGGAAAACACGAATTTGCCGGAGGTGATATCGACCTGACCGCCGCCGAAGCTGACCGCATAGATGCCGTTCTTCACCGCGGCGATGATCTCGTCGGGGTCCTTGTCGCCATTCAGCATGTAGGTGTTGGTCATGCGCGGCATCGGCATGTGGGCATAGGACTGGCGCCGCCCATTGCCCGTAGGCGCCATGCCCATCAGCCGGGCGTTCAGCCGGTCCTGCATGTAGCCTTTCAGGATGCCGTCTTCGATCAGCACCGTATTCGAGGTGGGCGTGCCTTCGTCATCGACGGTCAGCGAGCCCCGGCGGCCTTCGATGGTGCCGTCGTCAACGACTGTGACCCCGGGGGCAGCGACCCGCTCGCCCATCAGCCCGGCGAATGCCGAGGTTTTTTTGCGGTTGAAATCGCCTTCCAGCCCGTGGCCGACGGCTTCGTGCAGCATGACGCCGGGCCAGCCGGCGCCCAGCACCACTTCCATTTCGCCGGCGGGGGCGTCGACAGAATCAAGGTTGACCAGCGCCTGGCGCAGGGCTTCATCCACCTGGTCTTTCCAGTTGGCGGGGTCGAGCAATTGTCCGTAACCCCAGCGCCCGCCCGCGCCATAGTGGCCGCTTTCCTGCCGGTCGCCCTGACCGGCAACCACCGAGACATCCAGCCGGACCAGGGGGCGGATATCGCGCACCCGTGCACCATCGGCCCGGATGATCTCCACTACCGACCATTCTCCGGACAACGCCGCGGACACCTGTCTCACCCGGTCATCCTGGGCGCGGGCGTATTCGTTCATGTCTTCAAGGATCGCGACCTTGGCGTTGAAATCCACATCGTCGAGCGGGTTGCCCGGCGCATAGAGCTGCTGGTTCGTACCGTTGGGCGCCTGCGACATTTCTCCGGATTTCCCGCGCGTGACGGCCTGTACGGTTTCCGCAGCGCGTTTTAGTGCGCCTTCAGACAGCTCTGAGGCGTGTGCGTATCCGGTCGCCTCACCAGCGACGCTGCGCAAGCCGAACCCGCGCGCGGTATCAAAACTGGCCTTCTTCAGCCGGCCATCATCGAACGCGAAGCTTTCCGACTGGGTGTATTCCAGATAGAGCTCGCCATCATCGCAGTTGCTCAGCGCCTCTTGGGTGATGGAAACGGTGCGGTCTTCATCAAGCCCGGTCTGGGTGAAAAAGATGTCTTTTGCGATGCTGTCATCGGTCATGGCGGGTATGTCCTTTCTGCAAGGGCTTGATATGGGTCAATGTCATGCGCTTTTCGACCGCCAAATATGCAAGCACCACAAGGGAATATAATGATGTTTAGGTTCTACGGGACATCATTGTGAATTACTATGGCAAGTGATGGGGTAGGACGCGATAACCGGTTGAGCAGCCTTTGCTCTCCGTGTAGTGTCGCGCCGACTTTTAGGGGGGCTTAGGCCCTGGTCAGTAGAAGTGAAGGACGAGGATGTCGATTACCAACAGGCTCGCTGCATGGGCCGCCACCCTTCCAATTCTTGCTGCAGGGGCTGCGGCCTCGGCTGAAGAGCCGATCACAGTCATCGGCAAACCCGAACCGGGTCAAATTTCATTCCAGCCTATGGTGACCGATGTCGGCAAGGACATCGCATGGTTCCATAACGATGTGCTGATGCCGTTGATTGTTGTGATCGCGGTCTTCGTGGCGATCCTTATGGCCTATACGATGTTCCGCTTTCGCGCCAAGGCGAACCCGGAACCGCGGAAATTCTCGCATAACACAACGATTGAAGTGGTCTGGACGCTTGTACCGGCCATCATCGTGTTCGTGCTGGCGATCATCGGTGTGCGTCAGGTCTACTTCCAGGACGCGCCGCCGGAAGATCTGGCCGCGATTTCAGGGGTTGAGCCTGATGGTGAGGAGATCGTGCTGAAGGCCATTGGCCACAGCTGGTATTGGGAATACGAATACCCCGAAGAAGGCATCAGCTTCCTGTCGATGATGGTCGAAGAGGCCGATCTTGAGCCCGGCCAGCCGCGTCTGTTGACGACAGACACACACGTCGTTCTGCCGGTAAACACCGTCATTCGTATCCAGACCACCGCATCGCCGACCGATGTGATCCATGCGTGGACCATCCCCGCCTTCGGCGTGAAAATGGACGCCATTCCCGGCCGCTTGAATGAGCGCTGGTTCCGCGTGCTGCCCGGATATGAGGGCCGCTACTACGGCCAGTGTTCTGAACTGTGCGGCGCGCGCCATGCCTTCATGCCGATCACCGTCGATATCGTTTCGCGTGAAGAGTACGACGCCTGGCTTGCCGGCGCCCGCGAAGAATTCGGATCGAATGAGACACCAAGACCCGCCGCGACGATTGTCGCGATGGGCGCAGAGTAGGAGCACCCGACAATGGCGTATGAAGCGACAGCCGACGGGCATGACGATCACAAGCCGGGGTTCTTCCACCGCTGGTTCATGTCGACGAACCACAAGGATATCGGCACACTTTACCTGATCTTTGCGATCATCGCTGGCCTGGTTGGCGGCGCGTTCTCCGTGATGATGCGGATGGAACTGCAGGAACCGGGCATTCAGTACTTCTCTGACCCGCATGTCTACAACGTCCTGACCACCGGCCATGGCCTGATCATGATTTTCTTCATGGTGATGCCCGCGCTGATCGGCGGTTTCGGCAACTGGTTCGTACCGCTGATGATCGGTGCGCCGGATATGGCGTTCCCGCGCATGAACAATATCAGCTTCTGGCTGTTGCCGCCGTCGTTGCTGCTGCTGGTTCTGTCGATGTTCATTGGCGATGGCGTTGGCGGCGGCTGGACGATCTACGCGCCGCTATCGACCACTGGACAGCCAGGGCCCTCGATGGATCTGGCGATCTTCAGCCTGCATCTGGCGGGCGTGTCGTCCCTTTTGGGGGCGATTAACTTCATTACGACTATCCTGAACATGCGCGCGCCTGGCATGACCCTGCACAAGATGCCGCTGTTTGTCTGGTCCGTGCTTGTCACTGTGTTCCTGCTGCTGCTGGCGCTGCCGGTGCTGGCCGGCGCCATCACCATGCTGCTGACCGACCGTAACTTTGGTACGACATTCTTCAGCCCCGAAGGCGGCGGTGATCCGGTGTTGTTCCAGCATCTGTTCTGGTTCTTCGGACACCCGGAAGTGTACATCCTGATCCTGCCGGGCTTCGGTATCATCAGTCAGATTGTCTCAACATTTTCCAAAAAGCCGGTGTTCGGCTATCTGGGCATGGCCTATGCCATGGTCGCTATCGGTGCGATCGGATTTGTCGTCTGGGCGCACCACATGTTCACGGTCGGGATGAACGTGGATACGCAGGCCTATTTTGTGGCTGCCACCTTGGTGATTGCGGTGCCCACCGGCATCAAGATCTTCAGCTGGATTGCGACCATGTGGGGTGGGTCCATCGAGTTCAAGACGCCGATGCTGTTCGCGCTGGGGATGATCTTCCTGTTTACGATAGGCGGTGTGACCGGCGTGGTGCTCGCCAATGCGGGCGTCGATCAGTCGCTGCATGACACCTATTATGTGGTGGCGCATTTCCACTACACCATGTCGATGGGCGCCCTGTTCTCCATGTTTGCCGGGTTCTACTACTGGTTCGGCAAGATGAGCGGCTATCAGTACAATGAGTTCCTCGGCAAGGTGCATTTCTGGATCGCCTTTGTCGGTGTGAACCTCATCTTCTTCCCGCAGCACTTTGTGGGCCTGGCCGGCATGCCGCGCCGCTACGTTGATTATCCGGACGCCTTTGCGCTCTGGAACTACTGGTCATCGATGGGCGCCTATCTGTCCTATGCGGGCGCGTTGCTGTTCCTGGTTGTCATCGCCGAGGCGTTCATTCGCAAGCGGCGCGTTGCTGATAACTACTGGGGCGAAGGCGCGACGACGCTGGAGTGGACACTGTCTTCACCGCCGCCGTTCCACCAGTTCAACGAACTGCCGCGGATCAAGTAGGTCTAGGGAGACGATTGAGTGTCCGACGCAACCACAGCAGCCCTTGGACAGGCTGATACAGCTGCCTCCGGAATCGGTGGGGTAGGGGACTATTTTGCCCTCCTGAAGCCGCGGGTGATGTCGCTGGTGGTGTTTACCGGTATTGCAGGCCTCGTCGCGGCGCCGGGGGGTATTCATCCTGTTCTGGCGATTATTGCGATCCTTTGTATTGCGATCGGGGCAGGGGCGTCGGGTGCGTTGAATATGTGGTACGACGCCGATATCGATGCGCGCATGGCTCGCACCAGCAAACGGCCGATTCCCAATGGCAGCGTCACAGCAGGCGATGCGCTGGGTTTCGGGACGGCGCTGTCGGTCGGCTCGGTCGTGGTGATGGGCTTGTTTATCAATGTCCTGTCGGCGGCGCTGCTGGCGTTCACCATCGTCTTTTACGTGCTGGTCTACACCATGTGGCTGAAGCGCCGGACGCCGCAGAATATCGTCATCGGTGGTGCCGCCGGGGCGCTGCCGCCGGTGATCGGCTGGGCCGCGGTGACCGGATCGGTCGCGTGGGAACCGCTGCTGTTGTTTGCGATCATCTTCATGTGGACACCGCCGCATTTCTGGGCGCTGTCTCTGTTTGCCAAGATCGATTATGACCGCGTTGGCGTGCCCATGCTGCCGGTGGTCGCAGGTGAAGCCGCAACGCGCCGCCAGATTCTTGTCTACAGCCTGATCATGGCTCCCCTGGGGATCGTGCCGGCTTTCACGGACATTGCCAGCTGGTTCTATGGCGCCGTCGCCACGGGGCTGGGGGCCATGTTCATCTATCTGGCGGTTCAAGTCCTGCAGAACCGCGATGGTGCGGCACCGAAAAAACTGTTTCTGTTCTCGATCCTCTATCTGTTTGTGCTGTTCGCCGCGTTGATCGTTGAACATGCCGTGGGACTCGTCTGATGCCGCTGCATGAAGAGCACAAAAAGCGCCGGGCGCGGAACTGGGCCATAGCCGGGTTTCTGTTCGTCATGGTTGCGCTTTTCTACATCGCCTCCATCGTCAAGGTTCAGGAGTCCCTTAATGCCGGAGGCTAATCAAAAAAACCGCCGTACGGCGCTGTGGGCTACAGGCATCATCTTTGGCATGGTCGGCATGTCGTTTGCTGCGGTGCCGCTTTACGATCTGTTCTGCCGCGTCACCGGTTATGGTGGCACACCGCAGGTTGCCGATTACGCGCCGGACCAGGTTTTCGACCGTGAGGTCCGGGTTCGGTTCAATGCCGATCAGGCGAAGGACCTTCCGTGGTACTTTGAGCCGGTTGAGCACTATGTAGACGTGAATGTCGGTGAGAACCGGCTGGCGTTTTACAAGGCGCATAACGAGGCGGAAGAGCCGGTTACCGGCATGGCCGTGTTCAACGTTACGCCGTCTAAAGCGGGGATCTACTTCAGCAAGATCGACTGTTTCTGCTTTGTTCAGCAGACCCTGGCCCCGGGCCAGGAGGTCGATATGCCCGTCAGCTTTTTCATCGATCCGGAGTTCATGACGGATCCAAACATGGACGATGTGACGTCAATCACCTTGTCCTATACGTTCTATAATCAAACCGAGGAAACGCCTGAATCGACGGCACTGCTCGACGTCCGTTAGACAGGTTCACAGGTAGGGGAAGAAAACATGGCCGATGCCCACGGCGAAGTGAAACACCATTATCATCTGGTTCATGCCAGCCTGTGGCCGCTGACAGGCGCGCTGGGCGCCTTCGTGCTGACACTGGGTGCGGTTCTGCTCTGGCATGATCTGGCAGGCCACTGGGTCTGGATCTTGGGCGGGTTGCTGACGCTCTACACCATGTTCGCCTGGTGGAAGGACGTCGTGAAAGAATCCGGTGCTGGCGATCACACAGCGGTGGTTTCACTGGGGCTGCGCTACGGCATGGTGCTTTTCATTGCCTCTGAGGTGATGTTCTTCGTCGCCTGGTTCTGGGCCTATTTCAACGCATCGCTCTACCCGACCGAGTTTATCGGGTCGACATGGCCGCCCGAAGGCATTGCAACCTTTGATCCCTGGCATCTGCCATTCATCAATACGTTGATCCTGCTGCTGTCGGGCACAACGGTCACCTGGGCGCACCACGCGCTGATCGAAGGCGACCGCAAGGGCCTCAAGCAGGGTCTGTGGTGCACAGTTATTCTGGGCGTGTGCTTCTCGATCATGCAGGCTTATGAGTATTCGCATGCGGCGTTCGGTTTCACCGATGGCATCTACGCCTCAACCTTCTACATGGCCACCGGTTTCCACGGCTTCCATGTTCTGGTCGGCACGATCTTCCTGGCTGTCTGTCTTGTGCGCGCTTATGCCGGGCACTTCCGCCCGGAAAAGCACTTCGGCTTCGAAGCCGCGGCCTGGTACTGGCACTTTGTCGATGTGGTCTGGATCTTCCTGTTCTTCTGCATCTATGTCGGCAGCGGGTATACAGGGGCTCATTAGCCACACGTTTTACAGTTCTGATCTGACGCGTCGGTCTCGCCTTTTGGCGGGGCCGAACGCATATTTGGAAACATCATGCAGATATTTCTCCAACGCCCCGGCGCCATTCCAATTCTGGTGACTGCCGCTGCTGTGCTGCTTTGCACGGTGCTCGGCTTTTGGCAGCTTCAACGGCGTGACTGGAAGCATGAGATCATCGATACGATCGAGACCAACATGAAGGCAGATCCTGTCGTGCTGCCGGGTGAAATTGACGATCCTGCGGCCTGGGATTACCGCCGCGTCTCTGTCACGGGCACGTTCCGGCATGACAAGGAATCCTATCTGCAGGCCCAGTCGAGGCGGGGGAATTTTGGGTGGCAGATTATCACACCGCTGCTGCGCGCAGACGGCACGACCGTTATGGTTAACCGGGGCTGGGTGCCTTACGAAGATCGCGACCCCTCCGCGCGCCCTGAAGGCCAAGTGGACGGTGTTGTTACCGTTTCAGGCATTGCGCGGCTGCCCTGGCGGCAGGGATGGATTGCCCGTGAATATGTCTTCGACAACGACCCCGTTAACAAGGTTTTCTACGAAGGCGCGCTGGGCGAAATGGCTGCGGCGCATGAATTAGACGTGCTGCCGCTGTTCGTCGACGCTGATGACACGGCCACCTCCTGGGACTGGCCCAAAGGCGGCCAGACTGTCCTGAAACTGCGCGACAATCACCTGATGTACGCGATCCAGTGGTTCTTGCTGGCCATTGCCGGCATAGTCATTTTTGTGCTGTATCATCGCAAGAAGGATGCTTGATGCAGTATGTAAGCACGCGTGGGTCTGCGCCCGCGCTGGATTTTGAACAGGTTGTACTGACGGGCCTTGCCCGCGACGGCGGCCTCTATGTACCTGAGACTTGGCCCGCTCTCGATATGTCCAGTCTCGGTGGGTTGTCCTATAGCGCGTTAGCGACGCGCGTGATGTTGCCTTATGTCGCGGACACAATCCCGGAAGGTGACTTCGCCGGGCTTGTCGAAGAGGCGTACCGCGTTCCCGACGTGTTTCATCAGGCAGCCGTGACGCCGTTGCGCCAGCTGGATGCGAATGAGTGGCTGCTGGAGCTGTTCCACGGCCCGACGCTGGCCTTCAAGGATGTCGCCCTACAACTTTTGGGTCGGTTGTTTGAGTATCTGCTCGCCCGCCGTGGCGATAAGATTACGATTGTGGGCGCGACCTCCGGCGATACCGGCTCAGCCGCCATCGAAGCCTGCCGCGACCGCGAAAACATTCAGATATTCATGTTACATCCGGCGGGCCGGGTATCAGACGTGCAGCGGCGGCAGATGACGACGGTTGCATCTGACAATGTGATCAACATCGCCGTTGAGGGCACCTTTGATGATTGTCAGGCGCATGTGAAGTCCATGTTCAATGATTTGGCGTTCCGCGACCGGCTGAAACTGGGCGCGGTGAATTCGATCAACTGGGCGCGGGTGATGGCGCAGATCGTTTACTACGTGCAGGCGGCGCTGGCGCTGGGTGCGCGTGCGGATCGACCGATTGATTTTTCGGTGCCGACCGGGAATTTCGGTGACGTTTTTGCCGGTTACGTCGCGGCCCAAATGGGCGTACCCATCGGCAATCTGATTGTGGCCACCAATATCAATGACATCCTGTCGCGTGCCCTCAATCAAGGCGACTATTCCTGTGGTGACGTTCAGCCCACCACCAGCCCCAGCATGGACATTCAGGTGTCGAGCAACTTTGAACGGCTGTTGTTTGACCTGTATGACCGTGACGGTGATGCGGTGAAATCACTGATGCAGCGATTCTTTCAGGCGCGCGCTCTGGAGATCGGCCCGGATCAGCTGGCGCGGGCTGCGAAACAGTTTTCGGCGACGCGTGTGGATGAGGGTGAAACCAAAGCTACGATTGCTGACGTCATGACCGATAGCGGGGTGTTGATCGACCCACACAGCGCCGTCGGGGTTGCCGCGGCCCGGGCTGCCCAACGCGATCCTGCCGTCCCGTTGGTAACGCTAGCAACCGCGCATCCCGCGAAGTTTCCCGATGCGGTCGAGGCCGCTACCGGTATTCGCCCGCCATTGCCGTCGCACCTGGCTGATTTATTCGAGCGTCCTGAACAATTCGAGACGCTGCCCAACGATTTGGGCGCCATTCAATCCTTTATTGAGACACGCGCCATATGACCATTCAGCAAAGCGTTCTACCCAATGGGTTGCGTATCGTCTCGGAGTCGATGCCTGGTCTTGAAACGACGTCGCTGGGGATTTGGGTGGGCGTTGGCGCACGCTCGGAGAAGCCCAAGCAAATGGGTGTTTCGCATATGCTGGAACATATGGCGTTTAAGGGCACGACGACTCGCAGCGCGCTCGACATTGCGGAACAGATTGAGGATGTCGGTGGACACCTCAACGCTTATACGTCGCGGGAGCAAACTGCCTATTTCGCGCGGGCGCTTGGCGATGATGTGCCGCTGACGCTCGATATTCTGGGCGATATTCTACAGCATTCCACCTTTGAACGTGATGAGCTGGAGCGCGAGCGCGGCGTCATCATCCAGGAAATCGGCGAGGCGCATGATACGCCCGACGATCTGGTGTTCGACCTGCTGCAGGAAGCGGCCTATCCGGACCAGCCCGCTGGATGGCCTATTCTGGGTACACCGGAGACGGTATCCAGCTTTTCGGCTGACACGCTCGCGGGCTATATGGGCGACCACTATGGCGCGGGTTCCATGGTGTTATCAGCCGCAGGCAAGATTGATCATGATGCACTTGTGGCATTGGCGCAGGATCACCTGACCGGCGTGCCTGAAGGAACCGCACAGGTGCCGGAGCGGGCAGCCTTCAGCGGCGGTTGTGCGGTGGAAGAACGAGCTCTTGAGCAGGTTCATCTGACATTGGGCTTCCCCGGGGTCGCCTATCCGGATGAGTCATTCTACGCCATGCAGGTTCTGTCCACCGTGTTGGGTGGGGGGATGTCCTCGCGGTTGTTCCAGGAAGTCAGGGAGAAGCGTGGCCTTGCATACTCTGTCTATTCATTCTCCTCCTCCATGAACGATAGCGGCCTGTTCGGTATCTATGCCGGGACCGGGCCCGAGCAGGTCGACAAGCTGCTCACGGTCATTGCCGATCAGCTTCGCGCCGTCGGTGACCTGATCAGTAAAGAGGAGTTTCTGCGGGCGAGAGCTCAGCTGAAGGCGAGTACCCTGATGGCGTTGGAGAGTTCGTCCAGCCGGACTGACCAGATGGCCCGCCAGCTTTTGATCTATGGTCGGATCGTGCCGCTTGATGAGCTTGTTGAGAAACTCGATGCGGTAACCATTGAGGATGTGAAAGTTGCAGCCCGCGGATTGTTGACAAAAGCGCCTCTGGCGATGGCAGCTGTCGGGCCGCTCGGCGATTTGCCATCCTATGAGACCGTTGCGGGGCGCTTCAGCGCTTAAGCGTGACCGGCGCTTGAGGAAAGCTGCGAGACATCGACCCCCAGTTTCGCCATCGCGAGCGGCCATTTCAGCGCCGGTTCGGTCATAAACAGCAAGTCTGTATCAACTTCGGTATGCAGCCAGGCATTGGCCTGGATCTCGCTTTCAAGCTGACCGGCGCCCCAGCCCGCATATCCCAGCGCCACCAGGCTGTTCTGGGGCCCCTGACCACTGGCGAGGGCCTTGAGAACATCCAATGTCGCACTCAGCGCGAAGAGCTCGGAGACCACCAACGTGGTGTCCTGCACATAATCCGCCGAATGAAGGACGAATCCCCGGTTGGGTTCAACCGGGCCACCGGTGAAGACCGGAAGGTCTTCGCACTCTCCAGGGGTCTCGATCCCCAACTGATCGACGAGCTCGGGAAACGAAACATTGTCGGCGGTCAGATTAATGATAAGCCCCATCGCGCCTTCAGGCGAATGCTCACATATACAGATAACGCTGCGTTCGAACCGTGGGTCACCCATATTCGGCATTGCGATCAACAGCTTGCCGCGCAGGAAGTCTGTGTCGTTGCTCAGGTCGCTTTGAAATGGCGTGTTGCTCATGATCTATAAATGCGTTCGCTTTGGCTGCGCTCAAGCCCTCGTGAAGTGATTCCCGGGCAATCGGCCCTATATTACAGCCAATGAGCATCAAGAAGCGACAGCATCCAGCCCATCGTTTGGTTTTCGCCGGATTTCTGGTCTTTGCCGGATCTGCCTCGGTACAGGCTGAAACGGCGTCGGATTGGGAACGCGGTGAGTATAGCTCCGTGCGTCTGATCGCTGCTTCGGATGGCGTCGGACCCGATGGAACAGTCGATGTCGGTGTGCAGATGCGGCTGAGGTCGGGTTGGAAGACCTATTGGCGATCGCCGGGTCAGGCTGGTGTGCCAACCCGATTCGATATGGCCGGGTCCGCGAACGTAGAAACAACGGAGGTCGCCTGGCCTACGCCGGAGCGATTTAGCGATTTCGAATTCGAAACCTATGGCTATGGCGGGGAAGTCGTTTTTCCGATCGCTGTTGATGTCACCAACCCGAAAATGCCGACCAACCTGAGGGTCAAGGTCACTTTTGGTGTCTGCAAGGAAATCTGTATTCCCATGGAGGCATTCCTTGAGCTTGATTTGAAGCCGGTTGACGCCCCTGAGGCGACGTCGCATGCGAGCAAAATCCAGCGCTTTCGCGACAAGGTGCCGTTGGCCAGTGGGGAGGCCGGTTTGAGTGTTTCGTCGTTGATCCTTGAGCAGGATGCACAATTGCAGCGGCTGGAAATTCTCGCGGTCAACGAAGCCGGTTTCCAGTGGCCGGACGTGGCGCTGGAACTGCCGCCCGCGTTTCGTACAGGCGTCCCGGGCGTGCGCATGAGCCTTGATCGCCGACGGGCACGGCTGTCGCTGCCGCTGTGGAGCAACGGTGCGCAGGATTCGCTGGTCGGAGAAACCGTTAAGGTGACGCTTTGGGATGAAGACGGCCGTGCGGTGGAGCGCAGCCTGACGGTTGAAGCCGCTGAATCCAACGAGACTGCACAGAAGGCTCGCTAAGACTTCGATTCCGGAAGAAATTCCGCGCGGACCTGATATTATCCCGCCGCTGCTGTCGAGGGGGTGGCCCTCAAAGAGACAGCAACGATTTTCTCAACTGTTCAAGATCAAGGATCAGGAAGCCATGACCATCAAAGTTGGAGACAAAATTCCCGAAGGGACGCTGATGCAGATGACCGGTGACGGGCCGGCGCCGATTTCGACGGCGGATCTGTTCGGC
This sequence comes from Alphaproteobacteria bacterium, assembly GCA_046290575.1. Lineage (GTDB taxonomy): Bacteria > Pseudomonadota > Alphaproteobacteria > SMXS01 > SMXS01 > JANQQJ01. Next base: position 199,172 of record JBKAGX010000003.1, read on the forward strand.
GGTAAGAAAGTAGTGTTGTTTGCGGTACCCGGTGCTTTTACGCCGACATGTTCGGCCAAGCACCTGCCGGGTTTCGTCGATCATGCCGCCGATATCAAAGGCAAGGGCGTCGATACGATTGCATGCATGTCTGTGAACGATGTGTTTGTGATGGATGCCTGGGGCAAGGACCAGTCAGCCGACGGCAAGGTCGTGATGCTGGCCGATGGCAATGGTGAGTTCACCGGCGCGCTGGGGCTGGGCCTTGATGCCAGCGGGTTCGGCATGGGCCAGCGCTCACAGCGTTTCTCACTGATCGCGGAAGACGGCGTTGTGACCGAGCTCAATGTCGATGAAGGCGGTGCGCTGGAGAAGTCGAGCGCCGAGGTTGCTCTGTCGCAGCTCTAAAACTGCACGACACAGACCGGACATAGAAAAGAAAAGGGGGAGCCGCTGGCTCCCCCTTTTTTGTGCAGTATCGAAGTGCTGCTTAGTAGCGAACAGATGCTTCCAGGAAGATCTGACGGCCACGGGCCAGGTTCCAGACTTCATCCGGAACCGTTGCAAACGGACGCGGGCCACTGGTTGTGATTGCACGGTGGTCGGTGATGTTCCGGCCAACGACTGCGAACTCCCAGCTACCCTCAATGCTGCCGATGGAGGCGGCGAGATCGATCGTCGCGTAGGAACTCTGCCTCGTGTCCTCGAAGCTGTCTTCATTGGTGAAGTACTTGCTCGAGAACGCCAGGTTACCGTTGAAGGCCAGCTCCAGGCCGTTACCCACAGGCCGACGATAGTCAAAGCCAATGTTACCCGACCAGGTCGGGGCACGGGCGGCTTTACGGCCTTCCAGGTTTTCTTCCGTCACCGGAATATCGTTATTCGGGTTCGGGTCGAATTCCTTTGTGTACTTCGTGCTGGTCAGAGCCAGTGTGCCGAAGAGGGTCAGGCCATCTACTGGCGCGATCCAGTTGAACTCGAGTTCAAGTCCCTTATTGGTAAGCTCTGAAGCATTACCAGTCTGGAACTGGGTGTTCACCGCGTCGAAGTTCTGCACCTGCAGATTCTGGAAGACGTAGTAGTAACCGGTGAAATTCAGCTGCAGGTTACCGTCAAAGAACAGTGCCTTCATGCCGGCCTCACCACCTTTGGCCGTCTCAGAATCGAAGATCAGACCGTCGGCTGCCGCTGCCCGTACTTCGGGGTCCATGCTGGCAAAGTCGGCCAGGTTACGCGATGGCAGGGCCGAGTTGTCGATGCCACCGGACTTGAAGCCGGTCTTGTAGGCAATGAACAGGTTGATCTCCTCGGTTGCGCTCCAGGTCAACGCCACTTCAGGCGACAGATTGTCGTCCTTGAAGATGATGTCGCCGGTGTCGAAACCACTGGGAACGAAGCCAAGAACGCCGCTGCCGAACCAGTGCATATAGGGCACCAGAACGTTGTTTCGCTTGCGCTCATCCGACCAGCGTACGCCACCCGAGAGTTCCAGGTCTTCGGTGATGTCCCAGATCAGCTGGCCGAAGATTGAGATGGCACGCATGTCGTAGATGTGACGCTTGAACCAGTCAGAGGTGAAGCCACTGCTGTCCGGTCCGGTCAGGCCCGACGGGCCAAAGATGGTCGCAAAGTTCACTGCGTACTGGTTGGTGTTGAATTCCGAGTTACGGTCTTCGAAGAAGAAACCCAGCATGAAGTTCACTGGCGCGTCATAGTCTGACGTCAGGCGGACTTCCTGGCTGAACTGCTCCAGCTGGTGATCCGTGATACCGCCACCCAGCGTGTAGCTGGTGTTGTTAAGTTCTGGCAGGCCAACGAAGGGGGCGCCACCGCTTGCTTCGGCCATGTTATACCAGGGACATGCAGCTTGATCGGCGCAAACGCCGCCATAGCTGTACCAGTCACTATCCTGAGCCGTCTGGTCGAAGTAGCCGGTTACCGTGGTCAGGTTGATGTCATCCGTGATGTCCCAGTCGAGCTCAAGGCGAAGGTACCAGATGTCGGACTTGCCAAACGGGGTGCCGCCACGAAGGTCGGGCCGATTGGTGCCGTCAACGGTCGGTGCATTCTGAGCAAGATCCGGTGCGCCGCTGTAGCGCCATTGACGCTTGCGCTTGTGATCACACTCATACCCCGGTTCAATCGGGAAGCCCAGCGGATGGAGAATCGGGTCAGCAATGCCATCGGCACCACAGTCGAGAATCGCGTCCTGAATAGAACCGTCGTTCCTGTGGCCGACATAATTGGCCTTTAGGTTGGCAGAGAAGTTGTCTGCCGGATCCCACTGCAGGGTAAGGCGCAGCAGCATATTTTCCTGACCCTTGTTTTTGTCGAGGGTCGGATCAACGAAGTGTGCCTGATTGACGTATTGACGGTCGATGTCATTCCAGTGTGCGGCCAGGCGAAAGCCCAGCTCATCCGTAATCGGACCGGAGACATAGCCTTCCAGCGTGTAACCGCGTTCTTCGATCTCGTAGGACGCCGTGCCGCCGACTTCGAACTCGTCAGTCGGGTTGGCTGACGTAATCGAGATCACGCCGGCCGAGGAGCCTTTGCCGAAGAACAGCGATTGCGGACCCTTCAAGACTTCGATCTGTGCGACGTCGAAAAAGCCAGACTGCAGCACACGCATCGAGCCAATTGAAATGCCGTCAAAGTTTAGTGCGACGGCCGAGTCAAAAGCAGCCGAGATGTTGGTTGAGCCCACGCCGCGAAGTGTAACTTGCGCGCCGGAACCGGAACCGCCCAGCTGAACATTCAGCGAGGGCACACGGGCCGAAAGGTCGGCGACCTCTTCAATGTTAAAACGCTGCAGCGTTTCTTGACCGACAGCGGTGATGGTGACCGGCACATCCTGAATACCTTCATCACGCTTACGCGCCGTCGTGATGATGGTTTCGCGAGTAACGGTCTGTACAGGTGCTTCTGCCGTCGCGCCTTGGGCGAACGACGGAGCGGTTGCAAAAGTCGTCAAGAGAGCGGCGGTGGAAGCTGATAACAGCGCCATCGACCGCCCAAAGGGGAGTTTGGTTTTCATATCAAGGGTCCTTCCCAGCTTTACCTCAGTCCTCACCGGTTCTTCGTGACCGCGAATTAGGGACTGAGACACTTAGAGTGCGACCTACGATATGGCCGCACCTATAATGCCGGTTGTATATTCATTCCGTCATTTTGACGCAGCACCAAATTTACCGTGTAGGCCTTTTTGGTGGAGAGCGTGTTGCAAAAAGACAACGTATACAACTCACCAAATTCATCCATGAATGTTTAAGTCATGCATGACTTTATGGCTTCGCATGTCTGAGTACTCCCCTCGATTTCGTGCCTGCTTACGGTCGAATAGTATCAAGCCTGCTCAATTTTTCTGTTCGCCGTCTTATCGTTGCGAGAATCATCCCCATATAGAAAAAGCCGTTAGGGAAAGGCTTGAGAAAATCACTATTGAGGAGGTGTCTGGTGGAACTGGTTCTTGGTTTCCTTGTATTTGTCGTCGTTCTGCTTTTTCTGGGGGTCAAGGCCGTATCCCAGGGCGAAGAGTACACAGTCGAACGATTTGGCCGGTACACCAAAACGTTGCGGCCCGGGCTCAATTTGATCGTCCCGTTTGTCGACCGGATCGGGTCGAAAATGAACATGCAGGAACAGGTGCTGGATATTCCGTCACAGGAAATCATCACCAAAGACAACGCGATGGTTCGTGTTGACGGTATTGTGTTTTTCCAGGTGCTTGATGCTGCCAAGGCCGCCTATGAAGTGCGCCAGCTTGAGCTGGCGATCCTGAATCTGGTGATGACCAATATCCGGACCGTCATGGGATCGATGGATCTGGACGAATTATTGTCGCAGCGTGACAAGATCAATGCGGCCCTGCTGACCGTGGTTGATGATGCGACCACACCCTGGGGCGTCAAGGTTACGCGTATCGAAATCAAGGATATGGAACCGCCGGCTGATCTGGTCCAGGCGATGGCCCGGCAGATGAAGGCAGAGCGCGAGAAGCGTGCGAACATTCTGGAAGCCGAGGGCTTCCGCCAGGCGGAAATTCTGAAGGCTGAAGGCGAAAAGCGGGCCGCTATTCTCGAAGCCGAGGGCCGCAAGGAAGCCGCCTTCCGTGATGCAGAGGCGCGCGAACGTGAAGCGCAGGCCGAGGCGCAGGCCACAAAAGATGTATCCGAGGCCATTGCATCCGGCGACAAGAACGCCATTAATTATTTTGTCGCGCAGGAATACATTCGCACCATGAGAGAGTTTGCGATCTCGCCCAATCAGAAGCTTGTCTTCATGCCGCTTGAAGCCTCCAGCGTCATTGGGTCGATCGGCGGGATCGGCGAATTGTTCAAGGAACTCAAGGGCGATGACCCCGACGGGTCTGGCAGTGGCCATGTGCCGAGGGTGGGGAGGGATTAAGACATGGATTGGTCTGCGATAACCAGCATGGAATATTGGGGCTGGTGGCTGGTCGGCCTGGGCCTCGTCGTCATCGAGATGCTGATGCCGGGGGTGGTCTTCCTCTGGCTGGCGATCGCTGCCTTTATCGTCGGCGCCATTATGCTGGTGATCCCCGATCTGGCCGTGCCCTGGCAAATCGGGCTGTTTGCCCTGTTCTCAGTCATCAGCATCGTTGCGGGCCGCATGTGGTTCAAACGTCATCCCATTGAAACCGATGACGCAACGCTGAACCGGCGGGGCGAGCAATATGTCGGGCAGGCTTTTACCCTTGAAGACGCCATCGTCAACGGCAAGGGCAAGCTCAAGGTCGATGATACAACCTGGCGGGTTGAAGGCGACGATATGACCCCCGGTACAAAAGTAACCGTCACCGGCGTTGATGGCGTGATCCTGCGTGTCAGGGCCGCCGACTAGTCGTATCGAACTTGGTCCATCCCCTTGTTCGCCAATTGGTCGGCGCGTTCATTGCCGGGATGGCCGGCGTGGCCTTTTACCCAGTGGAAGGCCACGTCATGATTTGAGAGCGCCTCGTCCAGCGCCTGCCACAGATCGACGTTCTTCACCGGTTTCTTCGAGGCTGTTTTCCAGCCGTTCTTTTTCCACTTGTGAATCCATTTGGTGATGCCGTCCCGCACATAGGTGCTGTCCGTGTAAAGGTCTATGGCGGTGCTGCGCTTGAGCGCTTTCACCGCTTTGATCGCAGCCGTTAGCTCCATGCGGTTGTTGGTGGTCTCGACCTCGCCGCCGCAAAGCTCCTTTTCGGTGCCATTATATTCCAGCAGAACGCCCCACCCGCCGGGGCCTGGATTGCCGGAACAAGCGCCATCTGTGTACGCGGATACTCTAGAGGCCATATTCACCCGGTCCTTTAACACGTTGGTGGAATCGCAGTTTCTTGATGTACTCGGACGGGTCCTTGGGTTTGACCAGCGCACCCTCTACCTGGTTCACCCAGTCATAGAGCCTGGTCAGCAGGAAGCGCAGCGCCGCGCCGCGCGCCAGGATCGACAGCGTCTCGATCTCGCGGGGCTCCAGCGGGCGGTGCGCAGTGTAGGCGTTCATCAACCGCCGGGCCTTGGTGGCGTTGAAAGCACCGTCAGGTTCAAAGCACCAGGCATTCATGGCGATCGCCAGATCATAGGCCAGTGCCTCTGTGCAGGCGAAGTAGAAGTCGATCAGCCCTGTCAGTTTCTCGCCGATAAAGAAGACATTGTCCGGGAACAGATCCGCATGGATCACCCCACGGGGCAGATCTGCCGGCCAGCAGCCAGCCAGGTAGGACAATTCCTCCTCGATCATTTGCATCAGCCCCGGTTGGACAGCGTCTGCGTGCGCGGCGCACGCATTGGCGAGCTGCCGCCAGCCGGCCAGGTCCAGGGCATTGGCGCGCGTCCCGTCGAAATCGCTGACAGCCAGGTGCATCTCTGCCATGCCGCTGCCCAACTCGGCACAATGGCCAGCGTTTGGCCGATCAACGGACAGGCCTTTCAGAAACGAGATCAGCGCTGCCTGCCGGCCGCAAAGGGTGCGTAAGGCTCTGCCGTCAAGGCCTTCAATCGGTGTCGGGCAGGGAATGCCCTTTTCCGCCAGGTGACTCATCAGGTTGAGAAAGAACGGCAGGTCCGCTTCATCGACCCGCTTCTCATACAGGGTCAGGATGAAGGTGCCGCCATCCGTCTGCAGCAGATAGTTGGAATTCTCGACGCCCTCGGCAATACCCTTGAACGTCAGGATGTTGCCAAGGTCATAGTTGCGCAAGAAGGCCGAGAGGGCTTCTTCATCGACATGGGTGTAGACGGCCATCGGAATATTTGTCGCTTTGGGCCAGTTCAGAGGGAAGTCGGGGCCGGGTCGCTTGTCCTAGCCCTGGGCAACCTCTAATATGCCGCCGCGACAGGTGATTTGTACAGCAGCGCAAAGGAGCCCCCATGGCTGAGCCGGTGATTGCCCAAAAAGAGCCCTATGCCGTCGACGTCAAGTCGGGCAAGAGCTATTGGTGGTGTGCGTGTGGTCAAAGTCAAAAGCAGCCCTTTTGTGACGGTAGTCACAAGGGGACGGACTTTGAACCGTTGGAGTACCAAGCCCAGAAGGATACAACAGTCTGGTTCTGCGGCTGTAAGCTGACCGATAAGTCACCGCTTTGCGATGGCACGCACAGCAAGCTCTGATAACCGGCAAGAAAGCGCATTTATGAGTCGTCTTAGCGGTATCGCGCGGATCGCCGCGCTCTCCGGCCTGTCCCTCGTGCTCGCGTCCTGCAGCATTTTTGGTGGCGGGATCGATCTCGAAATTCCAGAGTCGTTGAAACAGAAATGTCCTCCTGTTGGGATTGTTGCCTATACAGGTGAAGTCTTCCGTTTTTCCGGTGATGGGCGTGAATCAAGCGACCTCGCCTATCAGGGGCAGATCAGTGGATTGAGTGTTGAATGCACCGACTCCGAAGACGGGCAGGGGCTTTTTGCGGTTGTCGCATTTGATGTCAGCGCGGTGCGCGGACCTTCGGGCGGCGGGTCGGTCGAACTGCCGTATTTTGTCAGCGTCACCCGTGGCAGTGAGGCGGTTCTGGAAAAGAACGTCTATTCCAGCTTCCATGGTTTCGGCGCAAGAAACCGGTCTGCCCAGCGTGAGGCGATCAATGCCTATGTGCCATTGGGCGCGGATGGTGAAATTCTCGACCTGGAAATCCTGATCGGCTTCCAACTCACCCGCGAAGAATTGGCGTACAACGTCGCGCGATAAGGGCGGTTTTTCGCCTCGCTGAGGCTCTTCCAAACGCGTACCGAAAACGGGGTTCCGGTGTCCTGGCCGGGCATCGCGCTCAATCGCTGCGTCCCGAATGCGTTTTGGCGCGTTTATTCCAATCCGATAATGGTGAACGCCTCATTTTGGCCCAAATTGAAGGCGATCTTAAGGATCGTCGAATCGGCCATACACGTTCGTTCTTACTGACCTCGGCGCAATGCCTTTTAAAGGCCATTTACTGGAACTGGGTTGGGGCATAATTGGAGGTCGCATATGCGGCATGAGGCCCTGGAACTGATTCCCGACTCGCTTGAGGCCGAGCGAGATCTGCAGGTCTTTTTTACTGTGGTGAACGCTTGGGGCGTTCGCAATTGCCACGCCCAGGGCTTGCTCGGCTATCCCGATCAGAAAGCGTATTATCAGTGGAAGCGCGGATTTTGCACAAGCGTGCCGCGCAGCGTGCTCGACCGCATCGCGATTGTGCGCACGATTGATCGCGTTCGGCAGACGGTTTACTGGAGTGATGCTGAATGGATCCGGTGGCTCGATTCCCCGAATCGGCTGCTCAACAAGGTCGCGCCGATTGAGCATATGGCGAACACCAGCATTGAAGGTCTGGTCGAATTTCGCGGACTTCTCCAGCGTTTGCGCAGTTAATTGACGTCGTCTGGCGGACCGATTGACTCGGTCCCGGCGCCTGCTATCTTGGTTCCGTCTTACGCCCTTGCGGGAGAGTTCGGACGGGTGAATTCACCCTGCCGGCGCCGAAGAAGCAACCGCCCCGGAAACTTTCAGGCACCCGGACCGCAGGGGTAAGGACACTCTGGAAAGCAGAGCCTCCTATGGGGCTCTCACCGAAGGCGTAAGCCGGCTTTCGCCGGTCAAATCTCTCAGGTTCAGCGACAGAGGGGGCAGCGGCCATTCGTTCGGATGGTCGGGCCAGCCAATGTCAGGACCCGGATGGATAGCCAGACCCAAATCAGCCAGACACCGCTGCATGCTTTGCATCTTGAACTCGGTGCCCAGATGGGCCCGTTCGCCGGGTATGATATGCCGATCCGCTATCCGGCGGGAATTATGGCGGAGCATACACATTGCCGTGAGTCGGCCGCACTATTTGACGTATCCCATATGGGTCAGGTTGTGCTCAGTGGCGACGATGTCATTGGGGCGTTGGAGCGGCTTGTCCCAGGCGATATCGCCGCGCTAAAGCCGGGCCGCCAGCGCTACACGCTTTTCACCAATGAACAGGGCGGTGTTCGCGACGATCTGATGGTAACGCGGCGCGAGAATGATCTTTATCTCGTTGTGAACGCGTCGTGCAAAGAGGCCGATCTGACGCACCTCAATGCGCATATGCCGCCGGGCAGCGTGAGGCTGCTGGAAGATCGCGCCTTGCTGGCGCTGCAGGGCCCAAAAGCGATCAGTGTTGTTGCGGGGCTGGATGCCCGGATCAGTGAGCAGAAGTTCATGAGCGCAGCAGCGCTGTCCCTTAACGGGATCGAATGCTGGGTCAGCCGTTCCGGCTACACAGGTGAAGATGGTGTCGAAATTTCAGTGCCATCACGTCAGGCTGAAGCGCTTGCCAGACTATTGCTGGACCAGAACGACGTAGAACCGGCCGGGCTCGGTGCGCGGGATTCGCTACGCCTTGAAGCCGGGCTTTGTCTCTATGGAAATGATCTGGATGAAACGACGACGCCTGTCGAGGCAGGCCTTGCGTGGACCATTGGCAAGCGCCGCAAGATGGAACGCGGCTTTGCCGGGGACGACGTCATTATGGGGCAGCTGTTCGACGGGCCGCCGCGGGTGCGGGTTGGGATCAGGCCGGAAGGCCGCGCACCAGCCCGGGCGCATACGGCTATCGTTGATGTTGACGAAAGCCCCGTCGGGGAAATCACCTCCGGCGGTTTTGGGCCCACCGTGGGGGGGCCGGTCGCCATGGGTTATGTGCCGCCGGCCTATGCCGACGATGGCACGGAACTCGGACTATTGATCAGAGGCAAGGTGCATAAGGCGCAAGTGGTGCCGTTGCCCTTCGTACCAAAAGGATGGAGCTAACGACATGAGCGATGTTCGCTACACGAAAGACCATGAATGGATTCGTCTGGATGGCGATGTAGCGGTGGTCGGAATCTCCGACTATGCGCAGGACGCGCTGGGCGATGTCGTCTTTGTCGAGGTGCCTGAGGCTGGAACCGAGTTGGCCCAGGGCGGCGAAGCCGGGGTGATCGAATCGGTCAAAGCGGCGAGCGAAATATATGCGCCCGTAGCCGGACAGATCGTTGAAGGCAATGGCGCGCTGGAAGACGACCCTGCGCTGATCAATACCGCGCCGCTCGCCGATGGCTGGATCTTCAAGCTCAAGCTGGCTGATGCCAGCGAGCTCGAAGCGCTGATGAGCGAGGAAGAATATAAAGTCTTTCTCGAAGGGCTCGACTGATGCGCTATCTGCCGCTGACCGGTCCCGACCGGAAAGCCATGCTGGCGACAATCGGGGCGGGGGACGTGGATGATCTGTTCTGCGATGTGCCGCAGAGCGCCCGGCTGGACCAGTCGCTCAACCTGCCGGACCATCAGGGTGAGATTGAAGTCACGCGGCATATGGAAGCGCTTGCGGCGCGCAGCAGGGCAGCGGGCGACGGACCCTTTTTCTTGGGCGCGGGCGCCTATCGCCATCATGTTCCAGCGACGGTGCAGCATCTGATCCAGCGCGGCGAGTTCCTGACCGCTTATACGCCCTATCAGCCGGAGATCAGTCAGGGCACACTGCAATATCTGTTCGAGTTTCAGACACAGGTTGCCCGCCTGACCGGGATGGGTGTCGCCAATGCATCCATGTATGACGGATCAACCGGGTGTGGTGAGGCCGTGCTGATGGCGCGGCGGATCACCAAGCGCAAGAAGGCAATCTTGTCCGGCAACCTGCACCCACACTATGGCGACGTGGTGGAAACAGTGACCCGGTTCACTGATGACAATATTGTGCGTCTGCCGCCGGTGCCCCAGTCCGGCGAAGACATTGCCGCGCGGATCGATGATGAGACCTCGTGTGTTGTCGTTCAGAACCCGGATTTCTTCGGTCACCTGATCGATCTGGAACCGATTGCCCAGGCTGCGCACGAAAAGGGCGCATTGCTGGTGGCGGTTGTCACCGAGATCGTGTCACTGGGTGCCGTGAAATCGCCGGGCGAGATGGGTGCGGACATTGTCGTGGGTGAGGGACAATCGATCGGTAATCCACTTAATTTCGGCGGTCCCTATCTCGGCCTGTTTGCCACCCGCGACCGCTATGTCCGGCAGATGCCCGGACGGCTCTGCGGCGAAACGGTTGATGCTGAAGGCAACAGGGGTTTCGTGCTCACCCTTTCGACCCGCGAGCAGCACATCCGCCGCGAGAAGGCGACCAGTAACATCTGTACGAATTCAGGCCTGTGTTCGCTGGCTTTTACCATTCACATGTCGTTGCTGGGCGAGGCTGGATTGCGGCGGCTCGCGTTGTTGAACCACGAGAAAGCGATGGCCATGGCTGAAGCGATGAAGGGCATCGACGTGGTGGAATGCCTGAATCAGGCATTCTTCAACGAGATCACAATCCGTGTTCCCGACGCCAGGACCGTGGTCAACCGGTTGGCGGATTACGGCATCATCGCCGGCGTGCGCGTTTCACGGTTCTACCCCGGTCTTGATGATTTGATCGTGCTGGCGGCGACAGAGATGAATACGGAGGCGGATATTGATGCCCTGGCCGATGGCCTGCGGGAGGCCGTCCGATGAACCGCCAGGGACGCCCGACCACACCCGGCCCTGTGCATGATCAGGCCGTCGCGACATCGACCGGACATCGGGGGCTCGACTTGATCGAAGCTCTGATCTTCGAGATCGGCGCCCCGGACCAAACAGGTGTCGACCTGCCAGAGCCCAAGGGCGGCATGAACCGGCTGGGCGGATTGGAGCGCAACGCGCCGATTGATCTGCCGGGTCTGGCCGAGCCTCAGGTGGTGCGCCATTTCACCCGGTTGAGCCGAAAGAATTACGGCATCGACATGGGGCTGTTTCCATTGGGTTCCTGCACCATGAAGCACAATCCGCGGCTTAACGAAAAAGTCGCCGGGCTGGCAGGGTTTGCCGACGTCCATCCTTTGCAACCTGCCTCAACGATACAAGGTGCGCTGGCGGTGATGGACGAACTGGCGGTTTGGCTAAAGGCTTTGACCGGCATGCCCGGTATTGCGCTGTCGCCCAAGGCAGGCGCGCATGGGGAGCTGTGCGGGCTGATGACCATCCGCGCTGCCCTCGAAGCCCGTGGTGATGCCCGCAGCCGCGTTCTCGTGCCGGATTCCGCGCATGGGACCAATCCGGCAACGGCCGCGCTGTGCGGCTATGCCGTCGACCCGATTCCCGCCGACAGCCGGGGCCGTGTTGACCTCGACGCCATGACGGCCAAGCTCGATACAGATGTGGCGGCAATCATGCTGACCAATCCCAATACCTGCGGTCTGTTCGAGACCGATATTGTTGAGATCGCGCGACGGGTCCATGACGCCGGTGCGCTGTTCTATTGCGATGGCGCCAATTTCAACGCCATTGTCGGCAAGGTGCGTCCCGGCGATTTGGGCATCGATGCGATGCATATCAATCTGCACAAGACGTTCTCTACACCGCATGGCGGAGGCGGGCCGGGGTCTGGTCCGGTCGTCTTCTCTGAGGCGCTGGCGCCTTTTGTGCCGCCGCCCTGGGTTGTCCACGGGCCGGACGGTCTGACGCTTGAAGAATCGGTTGGACCAGAGAGCGTGGGCCGGATGACAGCCTTTCATGGCCAGATGGGAATGTTCGTTCGCGCGCTGACCTATATGCTCAGTCATGGCCGTGACGGACTCAAGCAGGTCGCTGAAGATGCGGTGCTCAACGCCAATTACGTGCTCGAGAGCCTCAAGGACGTGCTGTCCGCCTCGTTCGAGGGCCCATGCATGCATGAAGCCTTATTCGATGACAGGTTTCTGAAGAATACCGGTGTTTCGACACTCGATTTCGCCAAGGCTTTGATCGATGAAGGCTTTCACCCTATGACCATGTATTTCCCGCTGGTCGTACAGGGCGCCATGTTGGTCGAACCTACGGAAACAGAGAGCAAAGCCAGCCTCGACGAATTTATTCATGCCATGCGGTCGCTGGCAGCAGCTGCCCGTGACGGTGATGTCGAGCGTTTCGAAAGTGCGCCGGTGTTTGCCCCGGCCCGGCGGCTGGATGAAACGCGTGCGGCGCGAAAACCGGTTCTGACCTATCAGCCGCCAGCGTCGGCCGAAGCAGCGGAATAGGTTGCACGCTACCTCTTCGCATTTTCTGCCGCCATCCTATATTGAAGCGTAACGGGGGACGCCCTTTTCAGGGCGCTTCCCTCTTTTTTTGATTCTCAGTAGGGGGGCGGTTTGCCTTTTGCGGACTCTATAGGCCGGTTTGTCGAAGCACCGCGCTTTCAGTACTTCATCGTCGCGCTTATCCTGATCAACGGCGTTGTCATTGCGTTGGAGACGGTGCCGTCCGCGATGGCGGTCTATGGTCCTGCGCTAATCCTGGCCGACCAGATCATTCTGGGCGTCTTCGTCGTCGAAATTCTGATGAAGCTTTATGCGTTCCGGTGGGCGTTTTTTCGCAATGGCTGGAACGTTTTCGACTTCCTGATAGTCGGTATCAGCCTGCTACCCACAGACGGCGGTTTGGCGGTTCTGCGGAGTTTGAGAATTCTGCGTGTGCTGCGCTTGATTTCGGTCGTGCCGCAGATGCGGATTGTGGTGCATGCTCTGGTCAAGGCAATCCCCGGCATGGGGTCAATCGTCGCATTGCTGGGGCTGGTCTATTTCGTCTGTGCGGTGATGGCGACCAAACTTTTCGGCGCTGCCTTCCCCGACTGGTTCGGCACCATCGGCGAGTCTGCCTATACGCTATTCCAGATCATGACGCTGGAAAGCTGGTCAATGGGGATCGTCCGGCCGGTGATGGAAGAGTTTCCCTATGCCTGGCTGTTCTTCGTGCCGTTCATATTGATTGTCACCTTTTCGGTGCTGAACATGTTTATTGCGATCATCGTGAACTCACTCCAGTCCACGCAGTTCGAAGAACAGGCCGCCATGCAGCAATCCATTGAGGATGCCGTCCATGATGAAGAAGCCCATTTGATGGCGGAACTGTCCTCACTGCGCGCTGAGGTGAAGGAACTCAAGCAGCTATTGCAGGCCAATCGCGGGGTTTAGGATTACCGCAAGAATCGGGTGGTTCGTGCGGCAGGGCCCTGCCAAAGTCGTCCCATGAGCAATGAGACATACACCACGATCGAGCGGGCGCTGCGCCACATTGCAGCACACCAGACGGAACAACCGAGCCTGGCGGAACTGGCGGCGGAGGCGGGTCTGAGCGAGTCGCATTTCCAGCGCGTGTTCAAGAGCTGGGCAGGGGTGAGCCCGAAACAGTTCCTAAAGCATCTGACACTGCAGGCCGCCAAGGAACGATTGAAGCAGTCTGAATCCCTGCTGGATGCGGCCTATGACGTCGGCCTGTCAGGACCGGGCCGTCTGCACGATTTATTCGTGACGCTGGAAGCCATGACCCCGGGAGATTTCAAACGGGCCGGGCAGGGCGTCGATATTCATTATGGATTTCACGACAGCCCGTTTGGCGAGTGTCTGCTGGCCGTGACGGACCGGGGAATCTGCGGATTGGGATTTGTCGGTGAGGGTGGCCGTATTGCCGCGCTCGAAGATTTCAGGCGGCGCTGGCCCGCGGCGCGCTTTATTGAGCGTTCCTGTGAGACGGCTTCTTTGATGCCCGAGATCTTTGCGACGGGCGCAAATGTCCCGGCAGGGCGCTTGGCGCTGGCCGTACCCGGAACACCGTTTCAACTCAAGGTCTGGCAGGGATTGTTGAACATTCCGTCGGGCCGTCTCTCGACCTATGGCGCGCTCGCGCAGCGACTGGGCATGCCCAAAGGCGCAGCGCGCGCTGTCGGTAGTGCAGTGGGTGCCAACCCGGTGTCTTGGTTGATACCCTGCCACCGTGTGATCCGGGAAACAGGCGCGGTGACCGGATACCACTGGGGTACCGGGCGGAAACTGGCGATGTTGGGGTGGGAAGCGGAAAAACTGGGCCGTGAGCGCCCTAGGGTCCGAACCTATTAACGGAGCCCGACTATTGCGCCATCAGGACGGCGAGGTTGCGCCAATAGCGAGATTTCACGAACCTGCCGCTTGGGACTGCTGTTGTCTCGGTAGACTTTTACTAGGCACAAGCCACTTCCAACTATGAAAGCTGCTCGTCAGTTTCGTGAGTTTTTCTAAAGTCAGCGGGTATTGGGCAATCACTACAAACGCTATCGTCGCAGAGCCGGCATAGCCGGCAACGCTCCAAATCGCTGGGCTGCATTGATGAAAGCAGTTTATGAAGGAGGACCGCCAAATCCTCCTGTTCCGATGGGTCCAGTGGCACGAGGAACTGTCTGATCGCGGCAAGACGGCCTTCAAGAAGTGTTTCGCGGAACTTATAGCCTTTGTCCGTGAGGTGAAGAGCGACCGCCCTCTTGTCGCGCCCTCTGCGTCGTTCGACCAATCCATCGGCGACAAGCCGATCAACAAGGCGCACCGCGCCGGGGTGCGACAGGCCAAGCACACGGCGCAGCTGATGGTTTGAGGGCCCAAGACCGTATCCGATCACGACAAGCGCTGCGGGTGTTGCGCCCGAATGGCTGACAATCTCGCGGGCGATCTCTTCGATGCGGTCAGCGACCGCGAGCGCCACGGTGCCCAAAAGATTGGCTGTGCGATCAATCATTGGCGTAGTTTATGTGCGTCGCGCACATTTTTCAATTGACTATATGTGCGCCGCGCACATAATTTGTCTCGACGATGATTTTTTTCTTCGGAGAACACCATGCCAGACACCAATCTAACTCCTGAACAGCAAGATTTTTATGAGCGCTTCAAATCATTCTGGGCAGCACCGTCTGGCGCCCGAGTACCCGAAGTGATCGCGCCTGACGCGAAGATCCACTTTACCGGTGCGGGGATCATGTCTGGCGCTGAATATGCGGATTGGATGGGCGAGACGCTCCCGCAGATGGAAGATATGACGGTCACGCCACTCGATTGCGCCGGAAATGGCGACATGCTCTACATTGCTTGGGAAACATCCGCCTTAATCCACGGGGAGCGGCGCGTATACCGCGGTGTCGACCGCTTCCGCCTCAAAGACGGGATGGCGATCGAAGAGCATGTGATCTTCGATTCAGCGGTGCTGACACCAGAGGGCCGCGGCGGCATTGAACAATGACGGCCGAAATCCTGGTTGTGTCTGTTGGCTGAATTTGGAACCAAACCGCTCGACGGAAGTACGTGCCTGGCCGCAACAGTCGCTTACTGGTTGTGAAGCCGGGTCCTAGTGCAGGTGCTTCGGCAGGTCCCTGATCGACTCTTCGACAAGTTCACCGGCTTTTTCAGGCGCAAGGCCCTCGGCGATCAGTTTGCGTGCTGCTTCAGTTGCAACATTGACCGCCACGGTCTGGACGTCTTTGACGGCCGCGGCCTCGGCTTGGGCGATCTTGTCCCGCGCCAGCTGTTCACGCCGCGCGATGCTGGCGGCCAGCGCTTTTTCAGCGTCCTCGGCGATGCGTTTGGCTTCAGCCTCGGCATGGGCCACGATGTCCTGCGCTTCGGTCTCGGCGTCCCGTTGCTTGCGCTGATACTGCGCGAGTAATGCTTGTGCCTCTTCGCGCAGTTTGCGGGCTTCGTCCAACTGAGTGGAGATATCCGCGGCGCGCTTGTCCAGCGTCTTGGCGATCATTTGCGGCAGTTTGTAGAAGAGGACCACGCCAATGAACGCGAGGAACGAGATCGCGACCCAGAACGTTGTGTCCATGTACAAGGGTTCACTGTAATAGGCTTCGTCCTGGAAGACCTCTTCGGTGCTCTCGATAAGCTCGTTGCTGGTTTCTTCGGCCATTACTTGATCCCCCGGCTGTCAAGCTCGGCGCGGACTGTATTGTCCACTTGGCCGGTATCAGGGGCCTTGCCCAGAAGCCGTTCGACAATGGCGACCGCGGCACCGGTTGCAATTTCAGAAACATTGCTCATGGCGTCGGCACGGGCGTCGGCGATGCGGCTTTCCGCTTCAGCAGCCTGCGCGGCCAGCCGGGCTTCTGCCTCCGTTTGATGCGCTTCGGTTTCCGCTTGAATCCGGCTACGGGTCTCCGCGGCGATCTCGTTGGCTTTCGCCCGGGCATCCGCCAGTCCCTGCTCGTACGCGGCAAGGGCACCGTCGGCTTCCCGGTTCAGACTTTCGGCGCGGTCGAGATCGTCCGCGATGCGTTCTTCGCGGGTACGAAGAATGTCGCCGACACGGGGCAGGGCGATCTTCGACATGATCAGATAGAGGATGCCGAACGTGACCACCAGCCAGAACAGCTGCGTTGACCAGTCAGCCGAGTTCAGCTGAGGCATACCGCCACCGCCGCCATCCGATGCCTGACCGGATGCGACGTTGAGCGACCAGAACAGGTCACCTATCAGCGAAAAGAGCTCTATCTGAGGCATGATGCGGCCTCGCTGTCCGGATTAGCCGAACAGGATGATCATTGAGACGACGAAGCCGAACAGGCCCGTCGCTTCGCAGAGCGCAAAGCCGATATACATGTTGGTCGTCTGGCTTGCAGCGGCAGCCGGGTTGCGCAGCGCGCCGGCGAGATAGTTACCAAACACCAGACCGATACCAATACCGGCACCAATGAGTGCGGTTGCGGCGATGCCGGCACCTACGAATTTTGCAGCTTCAGCTTCCATGATGAGGTCCCTCGTGGTGGGTTTTGATTGATGTGATTAGTGAAGGTGGATTGCGTCGTTAAGATAGATGCAGGACAGGATCGCAAAGATATAGGCCTGCAGAATAGCGATAATCACTTCCAGACCGGTCAGCGCGATCATGAAGGCGAATGGGAAAATCCCGAAAGCACCCAGCGATACAACGAAACCGGCGAAGACTTTCAGCATGGTGTGTCCCGCCATCATGTTTGCGAACAGTCGGACAGACAGGCTGATGGGCCGGATGAAGTAAGAGATGATTTCGATCGGGATCAGGATAGCGAGCAGAACGGGCGTCGCGCCTTCAGGCGCAAACAGCTTCAGATAGCCCAGCCCGTGCTGGAGAAAGCCGATGATCGTGACGCCGACAAATATGAAGCCGGCCAGGGCAAAGGTGACGATGATGTGGCTGGTAGCGGTAAAGCTGTAGGGGACCATGCCCAGAAGGTTACAGACCAGCACGAACATGAAGAGCGTAAAGACAAAGGGGAAGTAGCGCTTCGCTTCCGGCCCGACAGTGTCGCGTATCATCCCTGCGACCATCTCGTAACTCATCTCAACCATACTTTGCCATCGGCCGGGGACGAGGGCGCGCTGGCGTGAGCCCAGCAGCATGAAGATGGTGATCACCGCGACGGCCAGAACCATAAAGGTCGCCGAATTGGTGAACGAAATATCGACGCCGCCTGCTTCCAGGGGGACGGTGCGCTCAATGCGGAACTGGTCTAGTGGATTGCTGGCCACGGGCGTTCCCTAATTCTCTGGCCCGGATTGTTTCCGGGACCGGTCCTTTTTACTTTCCAGTTCAGCCGTTCGAATGACATTTCGAATACCGGCGCTAAACCCCAGAAGCATCATCACAATCAACAGCCAGGGACTTGTCCCCAGCCATCGATCAAGGAAGATCCCCGAGACAACGCCAAACAACACTCCCGCAAACAAGTCGATGCCAACCCTGATGCCGACGGCTTTGGCGTTTGCTTCACCATGCTGGTCGACCGCGGCCTTGGCTCGAGCTTTATTGATGCGGGCTTGTATCTCCGACGCTGACGCGCGTTTATCTCGATCGTTCAAACGACTCTCCTTTAAGGAACCGCGACTCGGCCCCCAAAGGCGCGTGCACCATAGAAGCCACCCTATACCCTGTCAAGCAAAGGCGGAATGGCTTTAAGTATATGTAATTACTTGCTTAATTCCCTGGTTTGCAGGCTGGTCGCGGCTGCTAGGCGCGGCGTTGATGCTGCATTGCAAGAAGGCTGACGTGGGGCCCTTAATCGGTGGCGGTACCTTACTCTGCGGCGATCAGTTGCTCGGCCTGCCCCAGGTCGACTGAAACAAGTTGTGAGACCCCCTGTTCCGCCATGGTTACACCGAATAGCCGATGCAGCTTGGCCATGGTGACCGCATGGTGGGTAACAACCAGGAAACGGGTTTCGGTGGCCTGCGAGATTTCGTGCAGCAGGTCGCAGAACCGCTCTACATTCGCGTCATCGAGTGGCGCATCGACCTCATCAAGGACACAGATCGGCGCGGGATTGGTCAAGAACACCGCGAAAATCAGCGACAGCGCGGTCAACGCCTGCTCACCACCGGACAGTAGTGACATGTTCTGAAGGCGCTTGCCCGGCGGGCTGGCATAGATTTCCAGCCCCGCTTCCAGCGGGTCATCGGATTCGGTCAGTTCAAGGTGCGCCTGCCCGCCGCCGAACAGCCGCTGGAACAGATCCGTGAAGTGCTCATTGACCTCACCAAAGGCCGCATTCAGGCGTTCGCGGCCCTCACGGTTCAATTGGGATATGGCTTGCCGCAGCTTGGCGATGGCAGCTTCCAGATCTTCCTTTTCGGCGAGCATGGTGTCGAGGTTTTCCTGAACCTCTTTGGCTTCTTCTTCAGCCCGCAGATTGACCGCGCCCATGGTGTCGCGCTCGCGGCGCAGACGCTCCAGCTTGCGGTTGATGTCGTCCATTTCCGGCAATGGCTTGTCCGGATTGTGTCCTGAGGCTTCCAGTGTGTCTTCGGGGCGGCATTCCAGATCTTCGGCGATTCGGACGCGCACGCCTTCCAGCCGCTCCTCGGCATGTTCCAGATCGGCCCGGATGCGCGCGCGATGCTCCCGGGCTTCGGAAAGGCTCTGTTCCGCAGCGCGCAGCGCCGTGTCTCGCTCAGACAACACGGATTCAGCTTCGGCCAGGGCTGCGGTCGCCGTCCGCCGTTTTTCGACAGCCGTCTCAATCTCACCGGCCAGGCTCGTCCGTTTTTCTTCAAGCGCAGCAGGCTTGTCTTTCAGGGCTTCATATTCGGTTTCCGCTTCCGCACGCCGCGTCGCAAGCTGTTCAAGCTGTGTCGCAGCGCTCTTGGCGCGTTCCTGCCATGAGCCGGTTTCGCCGCCAATGGCGCCCAACCGTGTCGCCCGGAACTGGGCTTCGCGGGCGAGCCCGTCGCGGGTCGCCTTGGCATCGGCAAGCGCGTTGCGGGCATCGCCCACTGCCTCACGTGCTGTCGCCAGCGGTGCGGCATGGGCATCGGCAGACGGTAAGCCCGACAAGTCCTGCTGGGCGATCCGCAATTTGCTCTCGGCGTCCGCCAGGTCTTCGCCCAAGCGGGCGGCCGTCTCCGCCAGCGCGCCGACACGGCTGTTTTGATCAGCAAAGGCTTGTGCGGCTTCCGCCTCGGCATTGCGCGCCTCAATCAGGGCTTCTTCGGCAGCTCTAAGCGCTGCCCCGCCAGCGCGGGCTTTTTCCGATTTGTCGTCCAAACTCTCCGTGGCCGTGTGGAGGGTCGCTGTGGCAGCATCGAGACCGGGCTGTAGCGCCGCGATCTCCGCGATGACGGCTTCAAGCCTGTTGCGTTGTTCCAACCGGATGGCGGCGGCTGTCTTGGCGCCCGCTTTGACCGTTTTGCCGTCCCACCGCCAGGCGTCGCCCTCGGCGCTGACGAGAATCTGTCCCGGGTTCAGGCCGGCTTGCAATGCACCGCCTTGGTCCGCGTCAACCACGCCCACCTGCGCCAGCGCGCGTGATAATGCCTGCGGTGCCTGAACGTGCTGGGCGAGTGATTCAGCGCCGCTGGGCAGGGCACCGTCACTGGCGTCTGGAAGGGTCTGCCAAAACGCCGGTGCTTCCGGGTCGGCAGGCAGATCAAGGTCATCGCCCAGGGCAGCCGCCATAGCTGCCTCAAACCCCGGGTCAACCTGAATGGCATCCAGGATCGGCGGGTATTGGTCACTGTTGCCGCCTACCAGGGTGGACAGCGCGCTCTCTTCAGCCTGCAACTGCTGCATGACCGATTTGACCTCGGACAGATCATCGCGCGCTGTTTCTTCAGCTAACGCTGCTTCTGTTTGCGCGGCCTGTGCGTCGTCTGATGTATCGCGCGCCATATCCAGGTCGCGGCGTGCGTCGGCGACCCGTTGCGCGGCTTGTTGCTGGGCCGGGTTATCGGCGATCTTGTTTGCCAGCGTCTGTTGTTCGGCTTCGGTTGCCGCAAGCCGCGATCTGAGATCGTCGGCTCTCCGTGACAGCGACTCGATCTGCCCCGTCAGGCTGGCACGCCGTGCCGCGGCTGAGGCGGCCTGCTCATTCAACCGATCGAGGGTGTCTTCCGCCTCAACCGTTGTATTGGCCAGACTCTCGACGGCCTCCCGTGCTTCATCAAGGCGTCCGGCGTGGGAGGCTTCTTCCTCACGAAGCTTTTCAGCCTCTGCGGACAACCGCTCCAGATGCTCCGCGGCATCGCGGGCCATGGTCTGCTCGCGTTCTCCGTCCTTATCGATCTGCTCGATCCGGGTGGTCAGCGCCAGAATAGTCTCATGCAGGCGAGCCGCTTCGGCATCAAGGTTTTCCTGGGCGACTTCCAGCCGGTGGGCAGCGGCGGCCGCCTGCGCTTCGGTTTCCCGCAGCGGCGGCAGGGTGGCTGCTGCCTCGGCCTGCGCGCTGCTTGCGACGGCGGTGGCGCGTGTGCGTTCTTCAACAGTCGACTCAATCTCAGTGAGCGCCTGCCGCGCCGTACCCAGCGCGTCTGTTGCATGCAGCCATCGAAGATGCAGCATCATCGCTTCGGTAGCGCGAAGGCGGTCGGCAATGGTGCGGTAGCGCGATGCCTGACGAGCCTGACGCTTCAGGCCGGCCAGCTGCGCTTCAATCTGCGTCATCAGATCGGCAAGCCGTTCCAGGTTTTTCTGCGCGGCTTTCAGGCGCAGCTCAGCTTCGTGCCGTCTGGAGTGCAGGCCACTGGTACCGGCGGCTTCCTCCAGGATTGCGCGGCGGTCCTTTGGTTTGGCGTTGATCAGCGTCCCGATCCGGCCTTGCGACACCAGGGAGGGCGAGTGCGCACCGGTCGCCAGATCGGCAAACATGAGCTGTACGTCACGGGCGCGGGCTTCTCGGCCGTTCAGCCGATAAACAGAGCCGCTTTCGCGTTCGATCCGCCGGGACAGTTCAATCTGATCGGAATCATTGAAGGCTGCGGGCGCCGTGCGCGTGGCGTTATCCAGTAGTAGCGTGACCTCGGCCAGATTGCGCGCAGGGCGCACGGCGGTGCCGGCAAAGATCACATCATCCATGCCGTCGCCGCGGATATTCTTCGGGCGGGTTTCGCCCATCACCCAGCGCAATGCCTCAAGCAGGTTCGACTTGCCGCAGCCATTTGGGCCGACAACGCCGGTCAGGCCTTCTTCGATATAGAGCTCGGTCGGGTCAACGAAGGACTTGAAACCGGTCAGCCTGAGGCGATTGAACTGCAAGCAGGGGCTCCCTTAGGGGTTCGGCAAAAGGCCGTTGATGTGCTTCGAGATCGCGGTAAAGGCGCGTGCGCCTTCATACTTCTCGCCATTGATGACAATTGTCGGCGTCGCGCTGACATCGTATCGGTTCCGGCCTTCCTCGATGCGAGCGAGCAACCGGTCTTCCAGCGCCTTGTTCGCCATGCAGGCCTCATAGGCTTCCTTGGACACGCCGAAATCTTCGCCATAGTCCTGGAACAGGCCGCGAACGCGGGAAATCTCGCCGGCACCATTGGTGCGTGGTAGCCAGTTTTCCTGATTCTCGAACAGATGATCGACAACGTCGAAATACTGGTCCTCGCCGGCGCAGCGCGCCAGGACGGTTGCTTCATAGGCCAGCCTGTCCAGCGGGAAGTCCCGCAGGATGAAGCGAATCTTGCCGGTATCGATATAGGCGGGCTTCAGACGCTTGAACGTCGACTCATGAAAGCTGGCGCAGTGATGACACGTCAGCGATGCATATTCGATCACGGTAACAGGTGCATCCGCCGGGCCCATGGCCATATCGCCCAGTGCGATTTCGGGTGCGCCTTCGGGCGACTCGATCTGTGGCCGCTCTGATGCTGATTCGGCACCGGTCGATGCCGGTTCAGTGTTGCTGGAATCCGCTTCGCCATTGCCGCAGGCGACGACGGCCAAACTCAAGCCGAGCGCCAGTCCCAGGCGATTCAGAAGGGAGGAAACAGGGGTATGTTGAGGTTTAATCATGGCTGTCCACTAGATGTAGTAGGAGTATAGGGGTTTCGCGAAAGCGTCACAATGGGGTTCTTGGCCTCTTATGACCCTTGTTTTTCGGCATCGGCGAGAAGGCGTTTGCCCAGGCGTGCCAACGAGTCGCGGGCTGGCCCGGGCTTCATATCGGCCAGGTCTGCCTGCAATTCAGCAGCGGCTTTTTCACTCAATTCAGTCTCCGGTTTAGCCGCAGTGCGGCGTTCGCGTGGCAGTGGTCCTTGCCGGATAACCAGTTTTTCGACTGCCGCATAGCCGTAATAGGTATTCACCCTATCCAGGACCTGAGGTGTGAGGTGCTGGAATTCCAGTGCAAAAGCCGATTCAACAAGCACTGACAATGTTCCGCCACGGCGCTGACTCCTCGGGAAATTCAGCCGTTCCGGGACAGACCGTTTTCCCAAAAGCGGTCCGACGATCTCCCGCCACCGCGTGACGATCTCCTGCTGGGCAAATCCCTGCCGCCGAAAGGCCGGCGTCAGCAGTGGCCGTGCCAAGTCACCCAGGCGCCGCGTGCCGCCGCGCTTCTTCGTCCGGGAGGGCGTTGTGTCTGAGGGCATGGACAGAAGTTTTGACAGGGCCTAAATGCAGTGGCAACGATTTTCCCGATGGACAAACGGACGTGACCGAAACAGCCCCGGATTTGGTGCAGCAGGCGCTGTTGCGCTGGTACGATTCGCATCGCAGGGTGTTGCCGTGGCGGGCGCTGGCCGGCGAATCGGCTGATCCTTACCGGGTCTGGCTCAGCGAAATCATGTTGCAGCAGACCACGGTCGCGACGGTAAAGGGCTATTACGAACGGTTCCTGGCACGTTGGCCGACGGTCGAGGCGCTGGCAGAGGCGCCGTTGGACGATGTGCTGACGGAATGGGCCGGCCTTGGATACTACGCGCGCGCCCGGAACCTGCACAAATGCGCGCAAACGGTCGTTGCGGATCACGAGGGTGCATTCCCAGGCACGGCGGAGGCGCTGGAAAAGCTGCCGGGCATCGGCCGCTATACCAGCGCCGCTGTCGCAGCGATTGCCTTTGACCAACCGGCCACCGTGGTCGACGGCAATGTGGAGCGGGTGATCAGCCGGCTGTTCGCTATTGAAACCCCGCTGCCGGACTCCAAACCTGAGATCCATGAGAACGCTGCGCGTCTGACGCCCGGGAGCCGTCCGGGTGACTACGCCCAGGCGATGATGGATCTGGGCGCGACGATCTGCACGTCGAAATCGCCCAAATGCCTGCTATGTCCGCTGGTCGACGGCTGCGTCGCCAAGGCGGCCGGTCTGGAAAGTGAGTTGCCGCGCAAGAAACCGAAGAAGGCGCGGCCCACGCGCTATGGCACGGCCTTCTGGCTCGAGCGAGAGGGGGGCAAGGGACGGGAGGTGCTGCTGCGCCGGCGGCCGGAGAAAGGCTTGCTGGGCGGCATGATGGAGGTGCCGTCCAGCCCCTGGGTTGAGAATGATGCCGCCAACGGTTTGGGTCATGCCCCGGCGCCCGTGATCTGGGAAGCGGTCGACGGGCAGGTGGTGCACGTTTTTACCCATTTCCGGCTTGAACTGGATGTGGTCCGGGGCGAGGCGGGCGACGACCTTGATGTTGACGGTAAGTGGGTGTCGATTGACGCGCTGGGCGGCGAGGCCCTGCCGACCGTGATGAAGAAGGTCGTGAAAATGGCGTTGGATTAGAAAACAAGCCGTTTGTTGGACCCTTCGACGAGCTCAGGGGGAACGGAATTGGGCGGAACAGCCGGCTAAGTGCCCATTTCCGCGCGGATTTGTTGGCGCAGCACGTCGATCGGGACCAGATTGCCGCCCTTTTCATAGTGCCAGAACGTCCAGCCATTGCAGGCGCTGGCGCCCTGCACATGCGCGCCGATCCTATGGATAGAACCGGTTGCGTCTGACGCGACAAGGGAGCCGTCTGCGCGGACTTTGGCGCGGTGTCGGCGTTTGGGATCGAATAACAGCGTACCCGGTTTCAGCAGGCCGCGTTCAACCACAGAGCCGAACGGGACCCGGGGCTGTGAGCGCTTCGATTCCGTGACGGCGATAGCGTCATCTTCGAGCCGGCGGACGCTGGCGATGCGTTTGCGCGCAACGTCGATATAGCGTTTTTCCCGCTCGATGCCGACAAAGTGCCGTCCCAGTTTCTTGGCGATGGCACCGGTGGTTCCCGATCCGAAAAACGGATCGAGCACCACGTCGCCTGGATTGGATGTTGCCAGGATGATTCTGTGCAGCAGCGCTTCGGGCTTTTGCGTCGCGTGGGCCTTCTGGCCGTCTGATTTCAGGCGCTCCCGGCCCGAGCAGATCGGCAGCAGCCAGTCCGACCGCATCTGCAAATCGTCATTGGCCACCTTCATCGCATCGTAGTTGAAGGTGTATTTCTTCTGGCTTTCAGACT
Source organism: Alphaproteobacteria bacterium (assembly GCA_046290575.1). Taxonomy (GTDB): domain Bacteria; phylum Pseudomonadota; class Alphaproteobacteria; order SMXS01; family SMXS01; genus JANQQJ01. The sequence continues at coordinate 224,089 of JBKAGX010000003.1, forward strand.
TGGCACACCAGATCAGCGTCTCATGCGCATTTGTGAATCTGGTGCCTCTGAAATTCGGCATGGGATTGGTCTTGCGCCAAACCACGTCGTTCAGAATCCAAAAACCGAGGTCCTGCAGGGCGGAGCCGATGCGAAAGATATTGTGATAGGTCCCAATGACCCAAAGCGCGCCGTCATCTTTCAGGACACGTTGGGCCTCTGTCAGCCAGCCGCGGGTGAAGGCGTCATAGTCAGCGAAGCCTTCGAACTTGTCCCACTCGTCATTGACGGCATCGACTTTGGTGTCGTTGGGCCTGCGCAGCTCGTTCTTGAGCTGCAGATTGTAAGGCGGGTCTGCGAAAATCAGATCGACGGATTTATCCGGCAGGCCGCGCATCACGCGGATGCACTCGCCCTGCATAATGGAATCGAGCCGCAAGCCCCCGCTGCGGTCCGCATTGTCGTTCTGGCGCGTTTTCCCACCCATGCCGCGCATCCTGAGTCAGGCGGGGACTCGCGTCAACACTTTAAATTCGATTCAACTTATAGAATCAATCAGTTGCTACTGACTCTTGAGTCATGAGTCGATGAATCGGGGCAAAGCTCTTGCGATGATGGGGACTCACGCCCACAAGGTCTAGTGCTTGTCGGTGTTGGGCCGTACCATATCCTGCGTTGCGGGCCCATCCATAGTCGGGGAAGTTTTCCGCCAGATCCGCCATGATCTGGTCCCGGGTGACTTTGGCGACGATCGACGCTGCCGCAATGGAAAGGCATTTTCCATCGCCTTTGATCACTGCCGTTGCCGGGCAGGGCAGATTTTTCGGCAGCCGATTGCCATCGATCAGCAGGTGTTGAGGGGTGGTTGGCAGTGCGTCTATTGCTCGCTGCATGGCCAAAAAAGACGCCTGCAAAATGTTGATCTCATCGATCTCCTCAACACTCGCCTGGCCTATCCCTATCACGGTGCAGTCAAACAGGATCGGAAACAGGGCTTCGCGGCGCGCCTTGCTCAGTTTCTTGGAATCGTTCAGGCCTTCAGGGATGCGCGCCGCATCGAGAATGACGGCTGCCGCAACGACCGGCCCGGCCCAGGGGCCACGGCCCACCTCGTCAACACCCGCGACGCGGCATCCCAATTCTGTTTCGAGCGTGAAGTCAGGCATGAAATCGATCATAGAACGGAACTGTCTTCCCCGCGACGGCGGGTACCCGGCAAAAATCGAAGCAGCTTCAACGGTGCTCTGAATTCCCGCTTCCGCGGGAATGACGCGTCATCGCTCCTGGAACAAGCCCAACTGCTCGTTTGGTCTTTCCGGCACCTTGAAGTTCGATGAATCAATCGCGTGTTCCGCCGCGTTAAGCCCCAGCCTTCTGCACGCGGCAAGGAAGCGGTTTTCGATCAGGTCTGCATAGGCCCCGGTGCCACGCATGCGTTCGCCGAAACACGGTGTGTAGTCGCGGCCGCCGCGCATGGAGCGCATCAGATTGATCACCTTGTTGGCGCGGTCCGGGTAGTTCTCGGCCAGCCATTCGCGGAACAGGGTTTTGATCTCCAGCGGCAGCCGCAGCAGCACATAGCCGGCGCGGGTTGCCCCGGCTCCGGCTGCAGCGCTCATCACGGCGTCGATTTCCGGGTCGTTGAGGCCAGGGATCACCGGCGCCATCAGCGCGGTGACCGGTACGCCCGTTTCGGTTAGGGCGCGGATCGTGTCGACGCGCCGGGCCGGGGTGGCGGCGCGGGGTTCCATCTTGCGCGCCAGGCCTCGATCCAGCGTGGTCAGCGATATGGCGACGGTCACCAGATCGCGGGCCGCCATGTCTGCCAAGATATCGAGGTCACGTTGGATGAGCTGCGACTTGGTGACAATACCCACGGGGTGATTATAGGCATTCAATACCTCTAATACGCCGCGCGTAATTCTGTACTCGCGCTCGATCGGCTGATAGCAATCCGTGTTGACACCCAGCGCGATCACTTGGGGTTTGTAGCGCGGTTTCGACAGCTCCTTTTCAAGCAATGCCGGGGCATCGAATTTGGCGAACAGGCGGCTTTCGAAATCCAGGCCGGGTGAAAATCCCAGATAGGCATGCGTCGGCCGGGCAAAGCAATAGACGCAGCCATGCTCGCAGCCCCGGTAGGGGTTGATCGAGCGATCAAACCCTACATCAGGCGAGGTGTTGCGGGTGATCACCGATTTGGCGTTATCGGGCAGCACCTCGGTGCGCAGCGGCGGTGGATCTTCATCGGTCGTACCCCAGCCATCGTCGAACGCTTCGACCGCGTAGCGCTCGAACCGACCGGTCGCGCGGCTTAAGCTGCCGCGCCCGCGCCGTCCGGCCGCCGAAATGACATCGGAGGACGGTTCTTCTGATCCTGATCCCATGAGTAAATCATAGCGCCTGAAAAAGAACATAACAAGAACATATGTTGCGGTTCTTGCGCGTCTGTGGCAGCATCCGCCATAGATTTCGGGAGTTCTGATTTGAGCATATCGAGAAAGGGGCTGATGGGGTTCGTCGGGCTGGTGTTGATCGCCGCGTGCGATGGGCCGTCGGAAGAGGAGGCCCTTGGCGACTATTTTGAGCGGCAGGCGGCTGTCGTCGAAACGGCGGCGCGGGCGCTTCAGGCCGATGATTGCGACCTGGCGATCAACACCCTGAATGCGCGTTCAACGCCGCGGCTCTATCCCGTCGCCTCGGCGGTTTTACGGATCGACGGGCGCTGTCTCGATCGAAATTACGCTATGGCCGCCCGGCTGCTGACGGAGGAGGCCAGCTTGGTAGCCCCCGACCCGGTGGCGCTCGCGCGGCTGGGCAGCCTTCATGAGACGGGCGAAGGCGTCGAGCAGGATGAAGCGAAAGCACTCAGCTACCACCGCCACGCCATCGCGGCCATGGGCCCGGTCTACTTTCGGTTGCAAACCGAGGAGGCCAGCAAGCATGCGGAGCAAGATTTGGACCCTGATACGCTGACCGAGGAAGATAGGGAGCTGCTTGAAGAGCCGGCGCGCTTCCGGGAACTCAAAGCGGCATTGGAGCGCCACCGCACCGATGACGACTTCGGGCCGCTTTGGGACTGTCTTCGCGTGAGATGATTCTCGGCTTTGTCGACCCTGTCACGGGTCCTTGGCCGTTGCCCGAAGCCCTCCAGGCCGAGATAGACGATTTTCTTGAAACCGTCGCGCAGGGCGGCCCTGCGGTTCTGGATGTAGCAGCAGCGCTGAAGGAAGGGTCAGACAGCTTTCCTCAGGACGATTTCTTGTCGGCGCAGTGGGCGCGGGCGGCGAGCGAGGTATTTGGACATGCAGCCGCAAAGAAGGCCTTGCTGCGCTGGATGAGTGAACCGGGTTTCTGTGACGACCCTGCAACTGGCACTATGGACCGTCGACCAGAAACATGGACCTCGTTGACCTGGCTGACAGCGGTGACCTGGATGCAATAGACGCAGTCTCAAAATGTGTTCGGCATGCCGACGATTATGAATACAAGCCTGTAGCGGTTTGTTTCTGGTTAAACCAACGGCAAAGGAAGGGATTCCCGGTTGACGCCGCTGAGCTGGACAGGGCGCGCGCGGCTTTGGTGTCAGAGGATCCCGGTGTTTTGGCTTTTGCCGAGGTCATGCACGTGAGCGTCAGCCAACTCCCTTCGTTCCTGGACAGCTGGCCGATAGATGAGTGGGGGCAATCGCCTGTGACATCTCTCGGCGAAATCGACTGTCCGCTCGACTAACACCCCATTCTTTTGTCGAGTTCGTTCATTTGCTCGAGCGTCTGGTAAACTCAGTGCATGCTGTCGGTCGTCATTCCCACCTTGAACGCTGGTGAGCGCTTGCCGCCGCTGATCGCAGTGCTGCGGGAGGTCGCGGATGAAATCGTTGTCGCCGACGGCGGCTCGACGGATGACACGCGCAACGTGGCGCAACACGAGGGGGCCGTGGTGATCAATGCGGCACCGGGCCGGGGCCGCCAATTGGCGGCGGGCGCCAAGGCTGCGCATGGCGATTGGCTGCTCTTTTTGCATGCGGATTCGACCATGGGGCAGGGCTGGCAGCAGGCGGTGCAGGCTCAGATCGACGACCCCTTCGGGCCGCATTGGGCTGCATATTTCAGGCTGGTGTTCGATGACGACAGCAGGCAGGCCAGGCGGCTCGAGCGCATGGTCGCATGGCGCTCAAGGGTGCTGGGGCTGCCTTATGGCGATCAGGGGCTGCTGCTGCACCGGTCGCTTTATGACCGTGCCGGCGGGTTCGCCGATATCGAGCTGATGGAAGATGTCGCGCTGGTTCGCGCCATCGGGCGGCGGTGGCTCAAACCGCTTGATGCGGCGATTATCACGTCGGCCGAACGTTTCCAGAAGGCGGGCTGGTGGAAACGGTCGGCGCGCAACTTGCTGTGTTTGATGCTCTATTTCTTCAAAGCGTCGCCGCGCTGGATTAAGCGTATTTATGGATGAGCATGGTTTCTGATGTTTTTCCCCTCACCCTCCCGCTGGCGCGGGTCCCTCCCTCTCCCCTCAGGGGAAAGGGTTGGGGTGAGGGGGCCTAAATATGCTCCCCAACCACCTCGTCATTTTTGCCAAGGCGCCGCGCTTCGGCACGGTCAAGACCCGGTTGGCGGCCGATATCGGCAAGACGGCCGCGCTGCGCTTTTACCGATCAAATCTGTTCGGGCTCGCCCGGCGGTTGGGCGGCGACCCGCGCTGGATGACGTGGCTGGCGGTCACGCCGGATGATGCGGTCCGGCAGGGCGGCTGGCCTGATCTGCCACGGATCCGGCAGGGCCGCGGGGATCTGGGTGATCGGATGCAGCGGGTCATGGACCTGATGCCGGCTGGGCCGGTCTGCATTATCGGCAGCGACATTCCGGGCATCAGACCAATCCATATCGCTAGCGCTTTTGACACGCTGGGCGCAAATGATGCCGTGCTGGGCCCCACGCCCGACGGTGGCTATTGGCTGGTCGGGTTGAAGCGCCGGCCCAGGGTGCCGCAGATTTTCCAGGCGGTCGAATGGTCCAGCGGTCGTGAATTTGATCAGACCAGGGCGAACATCACGGGGCCTCTGGCGCTGATCGAGACGCGCAATGACGTGGATACAGGTGCAGACCTATGAAACGTCAGGCCTTTCCACGGCCGTCGATATGCTCCTGCAGGCGGGGCATCAGCTCGACGAAGTTACACGGGCGGAATCGATAATCCAGCTGGTCCTTCAGAATGCCGTCCCAGCCGTCCTTGCACGCGCCGGGAGAGCCGGGCAGGGCGAACAGATAGGTCCCGCCCGCGACTCCGCCCGTGGCCCGGGATTGCATGGTCGAGGTACCAATCAGCTCATAGCTGATCATCCGAAAGACCTCTCCGAATCCCTCGATTTTCTTTTCGTAAAGCGATTCAAAGGCTTCGGGGGTCACGTCGCGGCCGGTCAGGCCAGTGCCGCCGGTCGAAACCACCACATCGATCTCTGGGTCCTCGATCCAGGCGCGCAGCTGGGTGGTGATGGCCGGGACGTCGTCCTTGACGATGGTGCGCGCGGCCAGCTGGTGGCCGGCCTCCGTCAACCGGTCGACCAGCACCTGACCCGAGCGGTCGTCGGCTTCGGTGCGTGTGTCCGACACCGTCATCACAGCGATGTTGACCGGCACAAACGGCTTGGTTTCATCAATTTTGATCATTGACTGGAGTCGCCCGCACTGGCCGTTCGATTGTCGATCGGGTCATAGCGTGGCCACATCCCCGCTGCGATCTGATCGAGTGTCGGAGCGGGTTGCCCCAACCGCGCGCGGTAAATCCACAAATTTGCCATGACACGTTCAACATAGTTGCGGGTTTCGCGCACCGGAATAGACTCCATATAGAGCAGCCAGTCATCGCCGTGATTGGTCTGGTTCAGCCATTTGGCGACATTGCCGGGACCCGCATTATAGGCGGATATCACCAGCAGCAGATTGCCGCGCATGGTGTGCTTTTTCATCAGGTAGTTGATGTATTTCTGGCCGAGCATGATGTTGAATTCGGGATTGTAGAGCCGGGTCTTGCCCGACCCGCGCAACGATCTGTCCCGGTGGATGTAACTCGCTGTTGCGGGCATCAACTGCATCAGGCCGCGGGCGCCGGCATGGCTGGTGGCCCAGCTGGTAAAATTCGATTCCTGCCGCATGAACGCAAACAGCAACGCCCGGTCAAGGTTGAAGCCGTCCTCGGGCGCCCAGTCGGGCACCGGATACAGCGCTGACTGATAGAAGGTGCCTGTGCCGCGTCTTGCCTTGCGCGCCATGGTGATCTGGGACGAGGGCAGGTCGATATGCGCGGCGACCTTCAACAGATGCTCAAAGGCAGCGCCCGGCGGCAGGCGGCGCATCAGCAGATGAACCTCTTCGTCGGCCTGTCCTGTCCGGCCGACTTCCGCCAGCGCGATAGCCCGCTTCATTTCACCGAGGGCCATGGCCTCGGTGAACTCATTGGGGCTCAGTGAGGGGGGCGCCCAGTCATAGGTATGTGGGTCATCGAGATGGCGGGCCGCCAGCACACCATAGAATGTCATCGGATAGGTTGCGGCCACTTCCAGCATGGGAACAACCTCGTCCGGTTTTCTGGCCCGGATGTAGGATCGTGCTGCCCAGTAGGCGCCCGCCGCGCTCAGCCAGTCCCCCGCATCATAGGATTCGGGCACTTTGGAGAAATGCCGCGCGGCGTCCTCGTAGCGACCCATGCGCCAGGCGGCAAGACCGGCAAACCAGCTTGCTTCGGGGACTTCGGGGCCGGATCGGGCCTCGGCCTTGGCGCCCAGCGCCAGCGCCTTGTCGATATTGCCCTTGAAATAGTGCGCCTTGGCAACGCGCGACATTTGCGAGTCAAACTCGGCATCGGTAAACAGCCCGGATTTCTCGGCGGCCCAGAGGTGCTTCTCTGCTTCATCCGGGTTCCGTTTGCGGACATTCCTGGTGATACCGGATCGTGCTTGGTATTCCTTGCTCTTGCGGGTGCGTTCAGCGCTGGAAAGCCTCGGTGGCGCGACATTTTCCACTTCCGGTGCCTTGTAACGCGAGGGAACCGGCGGGACCGGCGCACGCGCCTTGGCGGGCTTACGGCGCATCGCCAGCCGGTAGATTTTGTCGGCCTTGGGATGGTCCGCATAGAGTTCCATCCAGTCGCGCAGCTCGGTGAATTTCGAGCGGTACTTCGTCGGGTGCATATAGCGCTGATAAAGCACATGCCCCATCAGCGTCCGATCGGACAATTGGGCGATCAGCCGGTCGGCTTCCTTCCAGTTGCCGGGTTCCTGCGCCGCGAAAATCTGCTGGTAGAGCGCGATGTCGGCGTCTGACAACAGCTGAGGAGTGACGGAGATGTCGATAATCGGCTCTGACGCCTCTGAATGGCCCGCGTTCGGCGCGACCATGAACGCCAACAGGAACATGGCAACGAAAAAAGAGATGCGCCGTGCTTTCAAGATCAATGCCGCCTCATAAAACAGGAACTACCGTTATCCTAACCTAGTCTTCAGGGAGAGAAAATCCCGCCAGGCATCACGTTTCAGTGCGGGCTGCCGTAACAAATAGGCGGGATGATAGGTGGGCAACACCGGCACGTTCAGCCCGCTCTTGTTGTAGTCCTGCCATTTGCCACGCAGACGGGTAATCCCGACCGTGGTTTCCAGCACCGCCGCCGCTGCCGACCCGCCAAGCAACACAATCGCCTTTGGCCGCACCAGCTCAATATGACGTTCCAGAAAGGGCAGGCAGAGTTCCGATTCGAACGTCGTCGGTTTGCGGTTGCCCGGCGGGCGCCAGAAGATCGTATTGGTAATATAGGCGCTGGAGCGGTCGCGGCCGATGGCCGCCAGCATCTTGTCCAGCAGCTTGCCGCTGACGCCTACAAAAGGCAGCCCCTTCCGGTCTTCGTCGGCGCCGGGGGCCTCGCCAATGATCATCAGGCCTGCATCGGGGTTGCCGTCGGCGAACACCAGATTGGTCGCCGTTGCTTGCAACGGGCATTGGTCGAAACGGCTAAGTGCCGCGCGCAACTCGTCCAACGAACTACAGCCCATGGCGATCTGCCGGGCGGTCGAGACAGACTGATCCGCGGGTTCCAGCGGCCTTGGTTCGGTGGGGGTCGCGGGTTGCGGCGGCGGAACCGGGCGGTTTTCGCCATGCGATGCCTCAGCCGAGGCAGGCGTGGATGCTGGACGCGTGGTGGGCAAAGGCGGTCGCACTGGCGCCGCCTCAAACCGGTTGACCGGTTCTTCGCCGATGGCCTCATCGGCACCCATTTCGACCTGCCAGCGGAGCAGGGCGGCGGCATCGTCTTTGGGCATGTCGGTCACTGTGGAACAGTTGTCTTGGTTTTGCATGGCATGAACGCGATATTATAGGTCAATCGGATCAACGGAGCACCCCATGGACGACCAGACAAAAACAGAATTGGAAGCGGCGGCCTTTCGCCGCCTCGTCTCCCATCTGCGCGAGCGCGCGGACGTACAGAATATCGACCTGATGGACCTGGCCGGTTTCTGCCGCAATTGCCTTTCCAACTGGTACAAGGATGCGGCAGAAGAGAAGGGTATCGAGCTGGACAAGATGGCTGCACGCGAAATCGTCTATGGCATGCCCTATGAGGAATGGAAGGCCAAGCACCAGACCGAGGCGTCACCAGAAAAACTGGCCAGCTTCGAACAGCACAAGCACTAGACCCAATTAGAGCTGGACACCGGCCTTGCGTTGACCCCCAAGGGGGGCGGCGCATATAAGGTTCAAGGCCAAAAACAAGAATAAGGATGCGCGCAATGGAACGCGAATCGATGGAGTTCGACGTGTTGATCGTAGGGGCCGGCCCGGCGGGTCTTGCAGCGGCGATCAAGCTCAAACAGCTTTGTGCGGAGAACGACACGGATTTCAGCGTCTGCGTGCTGGAAAAGGGCTCCGAGGTCGGGGCCCACATCTTGTCCGGGGCGGTGTTTGAGCCGCGGGCGCTTAACGAGCTGATCCCGGATTGGAAAGACAAGGACGCGCCGCTCAACACACCATGTGACCAAGACAAGTTCATTATGTTGACGGAGAAGGGCTCGATGGGCGTGCCCGGCTTCATCATGCCGCCGGTGCTGCATAACAAGGGCAACTACATTGTCAGCCTGGGCAATGTGTGCCGCTGGCTGGGCGAGCAGGCGGAAGCCGCCGGTGTCGAGGTTTACCCGGGTTTTGCCGCTGCCGAGGTTCTCTATCACGAGGATGGCAGCGTCAAAGGTGTCGCGACCGGTGACATGGGCATTGGCAAGGACGGTGAAAAGAAAGGCATGTACGAGCCGGGCATCGAACTGCATGCCAAATACACGTTCTTCGCAGAGGGCGCGCGCGGTTCCCTTACCCGCGAGCTCACCGACAAGTTCGGCCTGCGCGACGACAGCGGCCCTCAGAAATACGGCATCGGCATCAAGGAGCTCTGGGAGATCGAGCCGGGCAAGCACAAGCCAGGCTATGTTCAGCACACGTTCGGCTGGCCGATGGACAAGAAGACCTATGGCGGTTCCTTCCTCTATCATTTCGATGAGAATCTGGTTTCCGTCGGCTTTGTCATGGGGCTCGATTACGAGAATCCTTATCTGTCGCCCTATGACGAATTCCAGCGCTATAAATCACACCCGGCGATCCGCCCCACCTTCGAAGGCGGCAAGCGCGTGTCCTATGGAGCGCGGGCGATTACAGCCGGGGGTTTTCAGTCTGTACCGAAGCTCACCTTTCCTGGCGGCGCGTTGATTGGCTGTTCGGCGGGCTTTGTCAACGTGCCCAAGATCAAGGGCTCCAACAACGCGATGAAGACCGGCATGATGGCTGCCGAAACCGCCTTCGAGGCGCTAAAGGCAGGTGCGGAAGGCCATGACGAGCTCACGGGCTACACAAAGGCCTACGAGAATTCCTGGGTCTACAAGGATCTGAAGGCGGTTCGTAACGCCAAGCCTGCCTTTGGGTTCGGGCTTTACGCAGGCGTTCTGATGTCAGGCATCGAAGGCTGGCTGTTCGGCAAGCTGCCGTTTACGCTGAAGCACAAGAAGGCCGATCATGAAGCGCTGAAACCTGCCTCGGAGTTCCAGCCGATAGCCTACCCCAAGCCGGATGGTGAGGTGACGTTCGACAAGCTGTCATCCGTGTTCATCTCCAATACAAATCATGAAGAAGATCAACCGGCGCATCTGACGCTGAAAAACGAAATGATCCCGATTGCCACCAATCTGGAAGTGTATGAGGCGCCGGAACAACGCTATTGCCCGGCCGGGGTTTATGAGATCGTTCGGGAGGATGACGGGTCCAATCCGCGTCTGCAGATCAACGCGCAGAACTGCGTGCACTGCAAGACTTGTGATATCAAGGACCCGACGCAAAATATTGTATGGGTAACGCCGGAGGGTGGCGGCGGCCCGAACTATCCGAATATGTAGGATACGAGATGCGCAGACCGAAAACCGCTGGTTTCTTCAAGAGGGCGTTCACCGCTGGTTTGCTGGCGGTAATCATTCTCCTGCCAGCTCCACCACCAGCGTTCGCCTCCCCTGAATCCGGGAGCATTCAGGCTGACCGATATGGTGATTATCTGTCCGCGCGCGTTGCCATCATCAACCGTGACACACAGGCGGCTGCGGATTTCTACATCCGCGCGGTCGCCAGCGACCCCTTCAATGTTGCACTGATCCACCAGGCATTCTCGCTCGCCGTCGCCAGCGGACGCCATGATGATGCAGCCCGCTTGGCGCGCCGGCTCGCGACGCTGGATGACAAATCCACCGGCCTTATGGAATTGGTCCTGCTGGTAGATGATCTGCGGCAGGAAAAACTTGATACCGCGCGCACCAGGATAGTGGATATGCCCCGGACCGGTATCGTCGCGCTGATGGCGCCACTGGTGTCCAGTTGGCTTGATGCCTGGAACGGAGATTTTGGGGCCGCGCTGGCAGATCTTGAGGAGCTGGAAGGAAACAGAGGGTTCGAGCCGTTTCAGAAAACCCACCGCGCCTACATTCTCGATTATGCTGGTCAGGTTGAAGAGGCTCGCCAAGCCTATGTTGAAGCTGTTGCGCTTCAGAAAGGGCGAGACCTGCGTCTGGTGCTTGCTTTTAGCCGTTTCCTGCATCGTCATGGTGAGACCGCAGCCGCGAACGAAGTTCTTGACGCCTATACCCAGGCCTACCCGAGCAATGTTCTGGTCGAGGCAACCCGGAAAGACTTTGAAAGCGGTGCGACACTCGCCCCCGTCGTCAACTCTGTAGCCGACGGGGCGGCAGAGGCGTTCTTCAACACCGGACAGGCGCTGGCCAATGAGCGGTCGAGCACGTCTGCCGTGATTTATCTGCGCCTCGCCTTGGCGCTGAAGTCCGACTTCTCGGTCGCAGCCCTGCTGCTCGGCGATGTGCTGGAGCGAGACGGTCGTCTGGAAACAGCGCTTGAGGCCTATATGATGGTTTCCGACCATCCGGTCCTGGGGTGGGACGCCCGGTTCGAAGCGGCGACGCTGAAAGCACGGATGGATCGGCCTGATGACGCCATCATGGTGTTGGAAACGATGGCCGCCGAGCGGCCGACAAATACAAATTTGCTGTCGACCCTGGCGGATATTCTACGCGGTGAAAACAGGTTCGAAGAGGCAATTGGCTATTACGACAGGGTCGTCGCTCTGGTTGATCAGCCTGCGCCACGCCATTGGACGCTGTTTTATGCGCGGGGCATTGCGCTCGAACGGAAGGGCGCCTGGGAACGCGCGGAAGCCGATTTTCTCAAGGCACTGGAACTCAAACCTGATCAGCCGCTGGTGCTGAATTATCTTGGCTATAGCTGGGTTGAAAAAGGCGTCAATCTGGACCGGGCGCTGATGATGATTGAACGGGCTGTCGAGCAGCGGCCCGATGATGGTTATATCGTCGACAGCCTCGGCTGGGCGCTTTACCGCACGGGCAAGTATGAAGAGGCGGCCGCGTGGCTCGAAAAGGCCGTCATTCTCAGGCCGGAAGACCCCACGATCAACGATCATCTGGGGGATGCTTACTGGAAAGTCGGCCGGCAACTCGAAGCCACATTCCAGTGGCGGCACGCGCTGACAATGGATCCTGAGGGCGATGACCACGAGCGGATTCGCGAGAAAATCCGCTATGGTCTCGATAGTGAACAACGCAGCCAGAATTAGGTCCTGATCCATGGCGATTGCCGAGACGGCCTACGCCAAGGTCAATCTCTATCTGCACATTACCGGCATTCGTGACGACGGGTATCACGAACTCGATAGCCTTTTTGCCTTCCTTGAATTGGGCGATCGGTTGGTTTTTTCGCCAGCGCCGGACCTATCCCTGAAGGCGAAAGGACCATTCGGTTCCGATGTTCCAGAGACCGGCGACAATCTTGTTCTTCGCGCAGCCCGCGCGCTGCAGCAGGCCACGGATTGCTCGTCGGGGGCAGAGATTGTGCTCGACAAGAGACTGCCTGTTGCCTCGGGGATCGGCGGCGGCTCAGCGGACGCGGCCGCGACGCTGCGGGGGTTGAACAAATTGTGGCATCTCGGCCAGAGTGATACGACGCTCGAACATATCGGCGCGACGATCGGCGCTGATGTACCAGCCTGCGTCAGCAGTCGAATGGCATATATATCCGGGATTGGCGAAACCCTTCAGCCAGCGTCCGAACGGCATTCGGCATGGCTGGTGCTGGTGAACCCCGGTGTTTCGCTTTCCACTCCGCTTGTTTTCCAGAGGTTCGACGAAACCTATAGCGCACTGCATCAGCCCGAAGGCCTGGTCCCGCAGGATCGGTTGGACTCCTGGATTGCTGCGCTGCACGCCAGAGAAAATGTTCTGCAGCCCGCCGCATGCGAAAAGGCGCCGGTTATTGACCGCGTTATCAGGGCCTTGTCGGCGACGGCAGGGTGTTCCTTTGCTCGCATGTCCGGCAGTGGGGCGACGTGTTTTGGTGTGTTTGCGGACAGCAGCACGGCTGCCGATGCTGCTGCTCATCTGAGCCGCGATCACCCCGACTGGTGGGTTGCGTGCTCAAAGCTGCGCACGTCCGAATTGGAGGACGCAGAATGAATGTATGCGGCGCCCTCAGAGCCGTTTTTCTTTCCGGTATGTTGGCCACGTCGCTCGCAGCCTGCGCATCCAGTCCCGCCAGCCCCGACAGCATGCGTGATCTGCAGCTGACCTGGCATCAGGCGCGCGCGGCTTTCCCCGATCAGGTTGGGTTGGGGCGCGATACGATAAGGCTTGGCAGCCTGGGCGAAGCGCAAACGCTCGCAGCCTCAGGCAAGCTGCCCGTGGTCATCTATATGCATGGGTGTACCGGCCTGGAAGGCAATGATCTCAAGTTGATGCGGAAAATCGCGCGGTCGGGTATCGCGGTTGTTGCGCCCGACAGCATGGCGCGCCGCTACAGGCCGTTACAGTGCAGTAGCCGGGACAAAAGCGGCGGTTACAACCTTTTCGTCTTCGATTTTCGACAGGCAGAAATCAACTATGCGGTCCAGCAGCTCTATGAGGGCGGATGGGCGGATACGGATAATCTGTTTCTGGTTGGGGTCAGCGAAGGCGGCCTTGCGGTCGCGCATTATAAGGGGGACGTCATTCGCGCGCGCGTCATTACCCAATGGACCTGCCATGGCTCAACCTTTGTACGCGGGCTGGACGGGCCGGATGATACATCCGTGCTCTCCATCGTGCGCGGCGGCGATCCCTGGTACTCGGGTGAAGGGTCGACGCAGGCTGGCGATTGCGGTGCGTTCTTCGGCAACCGCCCCGGGTCAGAATCGATCGTGCTGCGAAAAGGGTCCGACCATGTTGTCATCAAGGATGACGCGGTCGTGGAGCGGATTATCGGCTTTCTGCGGCAGAATCTAATCCGGAGCCAGGATAAGGCGCGGGAAACAGCGCGTCCGTAAGGCCCAACACACGATAGGCCACAAGGGCTGCCCAGGCGCGGGCCGCCACGTCCAGCGTGGCCAGTTGTGTTCCAATTCCGTCAATGCGGAACCATTTGATTGCGCCGTCGGTCTCATAGTCGACCGGGTAGGGGATAACCGCCCATCCAAGCTTGCGGAACACACCGACAGCACGCGGCATATGGGCCGCCGACGTGACCAGCACCCAGGTCGCGTCCGGGGCCGGATCGACGGCGGCCAAGCTGAACAGCGCATTCTCATGGGTATTACGCGCTCTCGTTTCTGTCAGAATCCTGGTCTGGGGCACACCAAGGTCACTGATGATTCGCACGGCGATTTCGGCCTCACTCGGTGTGCCTGTCAGCCATGTGCCGCCCGTCGCCAGAATGGTGGCGTCCGGATAGCGCCGGGCCAATCGAACGGTCTCGAAAACCCGTTCGGACCGATCGGAAAACTGGGGGGCGTCCCAGACCTGGCTGTTCACCGGATGCATCGCGCCACCCAGCGTGATGATGCCGTCGATTTTCTCCGGTAAGTCCGGCTTTGGAAAACGGGTCTCTAATGTCACCATCAAGATGCTCTGGATCGGCAGCAGCATGATGGCGATTGTCAATCCAGTCGCGAATAGGGTGAGGCGCCTAGCGGCTTTAAGCCTGCCGAACACAAAGCTGATGCCCGCCGCGGCAAACAATAGCAATAGAGCGTTGCTGGGCTGAAGAACGGGCCACAGCAGATGGAACAGATCACGCATCAGCGTGACCGGTAATCCCGGTACCAGGCGATAAATGCCCGCATGCCGTCTTCCAGGCTGGTGGTGGGGGCAAAGCCATGGTCGCGGCTGATGGCGTCGATATCCGCGTAGGTTTCTTCAACGTCGCCAGGCTGTAGGGGCTCGTTGTTGATGGTGGCGGTCTTGCCGGTCTCGGCTTCGATGATCTCGATCAGCCGCGTCACCTCCTCCGGGCGGTTGTTGCCGATATTGTAGACCCGGTGCGGCCGCTCTCCTTCCGGCGGGCTGTCCAGAACAGACAGCGTGCCGGCGACGATGTCATCGATATAGGTGAAATCACGCTTCAGCTTGCCGTTGTTGAACAGGCGGATGGGTTTGTCATTCAGCAGCGCTTCGGTGAACAGCCAGGTTGCCATGTCCGGCCGGCCCCACGGGCCGTAGACTGTAAAGAACCGCAGGCCGGTTTGTGGAACATCAAACAGATGCGCATAGCTGTCGCTCATCAGTTCGTCGGCGCGCTTGGTCGCGGCATAGAGCGAGACCGGGTGGTCGACTGCGTCGCTCTCGGAAAAGGGTTGTTTGGTATTGCCGCCATAGACGGAGCTGGAACTGGCATAGACCAGATGCGCAAGCGCGGGCGCGCGCCGGGCGAGCTCGAGAATGTTGAGGTGGCCGACAAGGTTGGATTGGGCGTATGCGCGCGGGTTTTCCAGCGAATAGCGGACCCCGGCCTGCGCCCCCAGATGCACGATTGCTGACAGCTTTTCCGGCGGGACCGCGTCGGCGAGCGCCTTTTCGTCGGCGAAATCAACCCGCTCGAAGGCAAAGCCGTTGCGGCCGGCGAGTTCGGCCAGGCGCGCTTCCTTCAGCGCGACCTCGTAATAGGCGTTCAGATTGTCGATTCCCAAGACCTGTTCGCCCCGATCGAGCAGCGCGCGGGCGACATGAAAACCGATAAAACCAGCGGCACCGGTTACAAGAACAGTCATATGCAGATTGGCCTTGGCTGGGAAAGACGCCAGCGACCATACAATACAGACAGCCTGATTTCATGCAGGCATTTGTGGTGTATCATCTGGCCGTTGAACCCGGCGCTGCAACCGACTATCTTGCGGCGCCTGTTGGGGCGTGGCCAAGTGGTAAGGCACCGGTTTTTGGTATCGGCATTCGCAGGTTCGAATCCTGCCGCCCCAGCCAACTTTTCAATCAAAAAGGCAGTGGTTCGAAGTCGCCGTCCGAATGGTTGAGCGCCAGCAGCTCGCCACTATGGATGTCGAAATGCCAGCCATGCAGGTAGAGGTCTTCGGCCTCGACAGCATCGGCGATGAACGGAAACTGCTTCAGATGCGCGACCGACTGGCTGATGGACTGGTGTTCAAGCTCCAGCAGCTGGTCTTCAAACGGCTCGTCTGCATGGTTTTTCACGACGTCATCCCTGATGGCGTCAGTCAGCGACATCCACTTGCCGATAAAGCTGGTTTCGGGATCAACCGTGCCGGTCAGGGCGGCCTTGACGCCGCCGCACTGGGCGTGGCCCAGAATCACGATGTGCCGGACCTTCAGGTTCTTGACCGCAAATTCCAGTGCTGCGCTGGTGCCATGATAATGGCTGTCTGGTTCATAGGGCGGCACCAGGTTAGCGACGTTGCGGACAACAAATAAATCGCCCGGCTCGGCCCCCAGAATGACCGACGGTTCGACCCGGGAGTCGCAGCAGCTGATCACCATAACGCGGGGGGACTGGCCTTTAGTGGCCAGTTCTTCGAACAGCGCCCGGTTTTCTTCGTAGTACCCCTCACGGAAGGATTCATAGCCTCGCGCGACGCGTCTGATCCATTCCATCGGCTGCTAGTCCTTTGACAGGGAATAGCCCGCGCCAGGATAGATCAGGCCAAGGGTTTCCGCGACAAGGGCCGGGCGCTCCTGGCCCTCAATCTCGATTTCAACCTCATAGGTCAGCTGCTTGCTGCCGTCCGGGCGCCGCTTTACGGCTTTGAGGGTCTGATGCGCACGCACCCGCGAGCCGGTCGGGACCTGGTTGGTAAACCGGACTTTGTTGCTGCCGTAGTTGATGCCGTGGCCGACGCCTTCGACTTTCATGATTTGCTGCATCAGCGTGGGCAGCAGCGACAGCGTCAGATAGCCATGCGCAATCGTGGTGCCGCCAGCCATGTCTGTGGCGGCTTTTTTGGGATCCACGTGAATCCACTGAAAATCGCCGGTCGCTTCAGCGAATGTGTTGATCCGCTCCTGATCGATTTCCTGCCAATCGGATGTACCGATTTTCTGCCCTGCCAGCGAGTCTACGTCGTCAAAGTGGGTGGTTACTTTTGTCAATTTTCACTCTCCCTCACGGAAATATGTATTGAGACGGCAAGCCTAACGACACAAATCTTAACGGCAAGGCAATTTGACCGCGTGGTGTTGATGCTCCTGAATCGATGGAAATGGCTGGTACTGGCAATCGCCGTGGGCTTGGGCGCCTGTGCGCAGGTGAAGCCGGTGACAGAGGTCGCCAAGGCAAACTGGGTGGAGGCGCGCACCGACAACTTCATCGTTGTGACCAATGGCAGCGACGCGCGCGCGCGCAGGCTGATTGAAAACCTTGAGGAATTCAGGCGTTTTGCGATCACGGCGCTGGAAATCGAGGTTTCGGCGGCGGCGCTCCCCTTTACGATTTATGCAGTCTCAAATGACAGCGAACTGCAGTCCCTGGTCGAAACCGCCGGCGTATTCGGCGTGTTTCAGAATAGCTATCGTGGTGGACTCGCGGTCGTGAATGTCAATGCGAGAGGGCCCGACGGTACTGATAGAGTCCAGCGCAACGAAACGCTGCGCGGCCCGCAGTACAGGGTCACGGGAAATACACGCGTGATCGGCACGGAGGGGGTGTTTCATGAATATGTTCACTACCTTCAGGCGCTTGATCCAAATCAGAGCTATCCTCTCTGGTTCTCGGAGGGCTATGCCGAGTATCTGTCGACCTTTCGCATCACCCCGGACGGCCACTACAGAGTTGGCGAAGCGCCGATGCACCGGGTCGAGGAATTGCGGGCTGGCGTACCCGACCCACGCACCCGCCGAACGGGTGATCCGCGTTTCCGCTGGATCCCCTTTGATGCGCTACTCAATGCGCGCGGATATGATACGGGTCACGGCAGCGGACCCCTCTATGGCCAAGCCTGGCTTTTGACCCACTATTTGCTGTCGGACCCGGCGCGGGCTGAGAAACTAAAGGCCTATCTCGAAGCATCAAACGTGCCAACGGTGGATTCAGTCCCTGTCTTTGAAGAGGTTTTCGGTCTTACCGTCAGCCAGCTTGGTTCCAGATTGCGCCAATATATGAGGGCTGGCCGCTTCTCGACGCAACGATTTGACCGGCCTGACGAGCAGCTGCCTGAACCTGTCCTGTCGCAAGTTGCGCCGGACGACATCCGGACGAGGCTGGGCTATGTCGTCCTGCATTTCTCCCCGTCGCTCGACAAGGCAGAAACGCTTCTGAACGAAGCGCTCGCGATCAACCCCGGCAACATTCCAGCTCAGGCGTGGTTGGCGTCACTGGCCTTCGCCCGAAACGACGATGCCGAAGTCGACAGGTTGATCAAGGCGGCGGGGCCGGCGGCCCGAACCAATGTTGAGTATCTTATCCTGCAGGGGCATGTTGACGTGCGCCGGGCTGTTGAACTCTTTAGGGCCGAGGATGACACTTGGCGCGAGGCCGTGACCCGGGCGAGACGCTTTTTCGAAGCCGCTATTGAGCGTGACCCCAATTCCGTAGAACCCAAGCTTGCGCTGGCGCGGACATATTTTCTTTCCGACTACCCACCACCTGATTCGGCTCTCCAAGTCATCACGCGCGCACACGATCAGAGCCCCGCCAATATTCAGGTGCGTCTGGCGCTGGGGCATCTGTTGTTCCGGCGTGGCGCTGTTGGCACTGCACAAGAGCACTTTGAACATGTGATCGTTTGGTCCCGCAATCCGGAGGCACGGCGCCGCGCGCGCGAAATGGTCGAGTATATTCAGGCCATTCTGGCGCAGACCCGACCGTCAGAGCAGAGCATGGACTCGGCGCCTTAGAACGGGCAGGGCGTCCTTCTCGAACCACGGGTTCTTTTTCAGCCAGCCGGTGTTGCGCCAGCTTGGATGCGGGGTGGGGAAGTAGTCGGGCAGATAGTTCGCCCATTGCTGGACGGTTGCCGTCATGGTCCGCGCCCGCGTCTTGCCGAGATAGTGAGTCTGGGCGTATCCACCGACAAGCAGGGTCAACTCGGCTTCGGGGAGCTGGGCGCGCAAGGCATCATGCCATTTGGGCGCGCATTCTGGGCGCGGCGGGGCGTCGCCGCCGTTCTTGTCGACGCCTGGATAGCAAAATCCCATGGGCATGATCGCGATCCGGGTGTCGTCATAGAAAACCCCCTTGTCGAGGTCGAGCCAGTCGCGCAACCGGTCGCCGCTGCGGTCGTTCCAGGGAATGCCGGATTCGTGAACCTTCGTGCCCGGCGCCTGACCGATGATGACAAGCCGCGCCGACGGCTGCATGCGCAGTACTGGCTTAGGCCCCAACGGCAGTTGGGCTTCACATAAGCGGCAAGCGCGAACGTCCGCCACCAATTCCTCCAGAGTCGTCATGTCTCCTTGGTGTCATGACCGCGCTGCCTGCGCAATAGACGGCCGGTCCAAAAAAATACCCCGGCCAGGTGAGGGCCGGGGTAGGAGAGAGGTAGAGGTGCCCCCGAGGCTCCGGGGGAGGGAGGAAACTAGTTCTCGTTTACGCTATAGACAGTAACCGTACCGCTGACTTCCGACGCCACCACCAGAAGCGGCACGTCATAGGGGCTATCCTCAGCAGAAATGAATTTCACGCCCTCCGGGCCAAGGTCTCCCGCTTTTGAGAGATCGCCCGGCAGGGAAAAGTCGAGCAGACTTGAGAAGTCCCGGTTGTTTTCATAAGTGACGAAGGCCGGCTTGGCTGGGTTACTGACGTCGTAGACCATGATGCCGCCAACACGCTCCAGACCGATAAAGGCATAGGTCTTGCCGCCGATGACGCCAATGTCGACGCCCTCGGGCTCAGGCCCTTTGTCATCGCTGCGGTTCTCACCCTTGTTTTCGTCATTCGTCGAATTGAAATTGATGCCCAGATAGCGCGCGGTGATCTGCTCGAAGTCATCTCCAGTGTCGGAGATCAGTGTGCCACTGGAGCCCCAGATGGAAACCGACCGCGCGCCGTAGCTATGCAGCACATCAATGTCACCGTCGTCGTCCGTATCGCCGTCGATGGTCGAGATCTTCAGCCGCTCCAGCAGCTTCTTCTCATCATCGGTGAGGGCATCGCCGTCAATCTTGGCTTTTTTTACCCGCTCGTCTTCCTCGCGGGCGTCGCCTTCATTAGCGGTGATGATGTAGGTCTCACCATCCACTTCGAAGGCCGCGATCGCATCGGGCATGTACATGCCAAGCACCGGCACATTGGTGATGTTAACCTTGCCGTCCTTGTCGTTGGGATCGAAGCCGTTGCCGGGTTTGCTATAGTCCTTGGTGCCCAAGCCAACCACATCCCTCAGCGAAGCACTTTCGATGTCGATGACGGCCAGCGCGTTGGCTTCCTGCAGGGCGACGAACGCCGTTTTTCCATCCGGTGCAACGGCAATGTATTCGGGTTCGAAATCAAACTCGGGCGTCTTGTCAGGGAACAGCCGAATGCCCTTCTTTTTGGCATCGTCGGCACTGAAACTCTCAAATGTGACGTTCATGACCGTGGCTGCCTTTGCGCCGTCTGACATGTCAATGATCGAAACGGACCCTGGGGGGTCCATATCATCTGTCGGTTCGCCTTCATTGGCGGTCAGGATATAATTGCCGTCCGGGGTGAAGGTCAGCATGTCAGGCAGATAGCCGACAGCGACCTCGTTCAGTCGGTCGCCATCGCTATTGAACAAGACGACCTTGCCAGGACGCCCGTCCTTCTTGGAGCCCGCGACTGCTGCGGCGATCACGCCCTCATGCACGTCGACGCTGTTGGGTGTTTCGTCCTCAGTCAGGGCAAGGGTGCCGGCCTCGGTCAGTGTCGCGGCGCTGACTTTTTCACCGCCAAGCTTCATCATATCAATCGAGGGCGTCGCGCCATTCACCACATAAAGACTGTTGGTCGCGGGATCGAACGCGACAATCTCGGCGGCGCTTTCATCGAAAATGCCACTCTCATGATGCAAAATCCGCTGCAGAGAAACGCCCATATCAGCTGCGGATAAAACAGTCGGTGCAAGCACGACTGGTAGTGCGACGCAGAGAAACGACCTGATCTTCATGTAACCCCTCCCAGGAATTCTGATCTAGTGTCGTCTAGTTCACGCAAGCGACTCCTGGATGACCGTTCTGTTACGGTTCGATGACACGATCTGGAAGCGCAGGTCAGCCCCTTTGCAGGGTTGAACCCCAATAATCCGACCTATATGCTGTAGATTAAATTAAACAACACAAACCCGATGTATTATTGATGTCGTCGCCGGACTGGTAACGTGGCGCCGGCCCCTTTATACGAGGGTCCCTCTGAAGGGCAGTGCACATGTATCAATACGACAAATTCGACCACCAGCTCCTGGCCGAGCGGAACAAGCAGTTCCGTGATCAGGTCGAGCGCCGCCTGAGCGGTGAGCTGAGCGAGGCCGAATTCCGGCCGCTCCGGCTGATGAACGGCCTCTACCTGCAGCTTCACGCCTATATGCTTCGTGTGGCCATTCCTTATGGTCTTCTGTCATCGGCGCAGATGCGGCAGCTGGCCTATATTGCACGTCGGTATGACCGGGGTTACGGCCATTTCACGACGCGCCAGAACATCCAGTATAACTGGCCGAAACTGGAAGAGATGCCGGACCTGCTGGACGACCTGGCCAAGGTCGAGATGCACGCCATCCAGACATCGGGTAATTGCATCCGGAACATTTCGACCGATCAGTTTGCCGGCGTGGCAGGCGACGAGATTGAAGATCCGCGTCCCTATGCGGAAATCATGCGTCAATGGTCGAGCTTCCATCCGGAATTTTCCTACCTGCCGCGCAAGTTCAAAATCGCGTTTACGGGGGCGGAAAACGACCGTGCCGCCGTCGCCTATCATGATATCGGCCTTAAGCTGGTGAAAAACGATGCGGGCGAGGTGGGCTTCCAGGTTCTCGTCGGTGGCGGTATGGGCCGGACGCCGATGATCGCAAAGGTGATCAAGGACTGGCTGCCGAAGAAGCACCTGCTGTCCTATGCGGAATCGATCATGCGGGTCTACAATTCGCATGGCCGCCGGGACAACATGTACAAGGCACGGATCAAAATCCTGGTGCATGAGCTGGGGATTGATGAATTCCGCCGCCAGGTCGACGAGGATTTCGAGAGCACACTGAGTGAGTCGTTGACGCTTGATGCGGCTGAAATCGACCGTATGAAGGCCTACTTCACAGCTCCCGACTACCAGGCGCTTCCGGCGACCGATGACAGCGTCGATATGTTGCTGGAATCGAACAAGCGGTTCCGTCAGTGGATGGACCGCAACGTCACGCCTCATAAAGTGCCAGGCTATGCGATTGTCACCATCTCGCTGAAGACGTCCGGTGTTGCGCCGGGGGACACGACCGCCGACCAGATGGATGCGATTGCCGATCTTGCCGACGAATACAGCTTCGGTGAACTGCGCACGACCTTTAAGCAGAATCTGGTCCTGGCGGACGTCAAATTGTCCGACCTGCCCGATCTCTGGAACAAGCTGAACAAGCTGTCGCTCGGATCGGCCAATGTCGACACCATCACTGACATTATCTGCTGCCCCGGCATGGACTATTGCACGCTGGCCAATGCGCGCTCGATCCCGATTTCGCAGAAGATTACCGACCGGTTCGACAATTTGGACTATGTCCACGATCTTGGCGATCTGCGGCTCAACATATCCGGGTGCATTAACGCCTGCGGGCACCATCATGCCGCCCATATCGGCATTCTGGGCGTCGACAAGAAGGGCGAGGAGTTTTACCAGATCACCCTTGGTGGCTCGCCTGAAGACGATGCGTCCATTGGGAAGATCATGGGCCCAGCTTTTTCCGAAGACGATATCGTGCCCGCCATTGAGAGAGTGGTGCAAGTCTATCTCGACAACCGGGAACCGGAAGAGCGGTTCCTCGACTGTTACCGCCGGCTCGGCATGAAGCCGTTCAAGGAGCGCGTCTATGCGGATCATTAAGGATCAGGCGATTGTCGAAGACGATTGGCAGCATGTCGAGAATGGCGAGGACTTACCCGAGGGCAAGATTATCGTCAGCCTGGAGCGCTGGCGCGAGGAACGCGACGCGCTGATCGGCCGCAAGAACAGCGGGCTGGGGATTCAGCTGTCCAGCGACCAGCAGCCTGAGGACATAGCCGAGGACCTAGAGCACTTCGAGGTCGTGTCGCTGCACTTCCCGTTGTTTCGGGATGGCCGTCCATACAGCACCGCGCGCGTGCTGCGTGAACGCTACGGCTATACCGGCGAGCTGCGGGCTACGGGCGATGTGCTGCGGGACCAGATCTTCTATATGCATCGCTGTGGTTTCAATTCGTTTGAGGTTCGAGAGGACAGAAGCGTTGACGATGCGCTGAAGGCGTTTGGGGACTTTACGGTCACCTATCAGCCAGCCAGCGATGAGGACCTGCCGCTCTGGCGCCGCAGGGGCTAAGCCGGCAACTCTCGTCGCGTGACAAACACCCCTGCGATCATTCTGGTTGTGCCGCAGCTTGGCGAGAATATCGGCGCCTGTGCGCGGGCGATGCGGAATTTCGGACTCAGCGATTTGCGGCTGGTGCGGCCGCGCGACGGCTGGCCGAATCCCGATGCGATTCCCATGGCGGCGGGCGCCACGGATGTCCTCGAGAGCGCCCGGGTGTTCCGCAGCACCGAAGAGGCGATTGCCGACCTCACCTATGTCGCGGCGACAACCGCCCGTCAGCGCGGCATGATCAAACCCGTGCTGACGGCCCGTGACTGTGCAAATGACCTCCGGTCCAGGGCGGGCAGGGACGAACCCACCGGTATTCTGTTCGGCGGCGAGCGCAGCGGCCTGGCCAATGAAGATATCGTGCTCGCCGATAGCATCGTGACCATCCCGACAGCGCCGGATTTTGCCTCCATCAACATTGCTCAGGCGGTTCTGTTGTTGGGGTACGAGTGGTTGGCTGGGGACGTGGGCAGCGACAAGGAAGCGTTCACCGAGCGCAGCCGTCCCGCAACCAAGGAAGAACTGGTCGGGATGATGGAGCATATGGAGCAGGCGCTCGATGATTCTGGTTTTCTGCGGCCCGTCGAGCGGCGGCCCAGCATGGTGCGCAGTCTGCGCAATATGTGGCAGCGGGCCGATCTACGCGAACAGGACATCCGAACGCTTCGGGGTATCATTGCCTCCCTTTCATCGGGTAAGAACAAAACCGATTAGTCACACTCAGGTCAGGGGAGACCACCATGATTTCAGTTGTTGCCAGCCTTAAGGTTAAGGACGGCCATCAGGCAGACTTCGAAGAAGCCGCCCGCAAGCTCATGGAAGCCGTTAACGCCAACGAACCGGATTGCCATTATTACCATTTCCACCGCTCTGACGATCCGTGCGTCTATGTCGCGGTGGAGCGCTACACCGATATGGCCGCGGTCGAAAACCACGGAAAAACCGAGCATTTTAAGGAACTGGGCGCCGCACTCGGCCCGTTCATGGATGGCCGCCCGGATATCATGCGGTTGGAAGAGATTTAGGTAGGATGCGCAGGTTCCTAACCGTTTGACATCGGAAGGCGCGCGAGTATAGTACGCGGCCACTGCGGCGGGCTTGTTGGCCCGCTGCTTTTGTTATGGCCAGAAGCGCTGGTAAAAGGCGCAGAAACGATAAGAGATCCATGAGCAAACGCGTCCGCTCCAAGTACAAGATCGACCGCCGCATTGGTGAGAACCTCTGGGGCCGTCCGAAGAGCCCGGTCAACACCCGTTCTTACCCGCCGGGTGAGCAGGGTCAGCGCCGCCGCCGCCGTCCGTCTGATTTCGGGACGCAGCTGATGGCGAAGCAGAAGCTTAAGGGCTATTACGGCAATATCACCGAAAAGCAGTTCCGCAATACCTATGAAGAAGCGTCGCGCATGAAGGGCGATACGGGTGAGAACCTGGTGGGTTTGCTGGAACGCCGTCTCGATGCGATTGTCTACCGCGCCAAATTCGTGCCGACTGTGTTTTCGGCCCGCCAGTTCATCAATCACGGCCATGTCCGGGTCAACGGCAAGCGGGTCAACATTCCCAGCTACCGGGTCCGCGAAGGCGACGTGATCGATATCCGGGAGAAGTCACGCCAGAACATGATGGTGCTCGAATCCATCGATTCACCGGAGCGTGACGTGCCGGAGTATCTGGATGTCGATTACAAGGCCTATTCGGCAACGTTCATTCGCACGCCCAAGTTGATGGATGTGCCCTATCCGGTTCAGATGGAACCCAATCTGGTGATTGAGTTCTATTCGCGCTAAGCCGCGAACCAGAGAGTTTCAAGAAGGGCCGCGGAAACCGCGGCCCTTTTTTTGTGCTTGAAGGGATGACGCCTGTTGCGTCAACTCCCGATGCGGCCGCCGCCCTGTTTGGTTACCACGACGACAGAAGGCCGTGGCGGCATGCCGTCCTCGAAGTCCGGCCAGCGGGTGGCCGGGTCCTCGAAGGTAGAGGGCCGATCGTGGCCGACCCATTTGGCGCCGCTTCTGTCACCGGGGTGCTGGATCGCCAGGAAAAGCGTTTCGCCATCCGGCGTGAACTTAGGTCCGCAGACCTCAGCCCCCACGGGCGCGCGGAAAAACATCCGTCCCAAACCGCGTTCGTCGCCCTCGGTGCCGAGCGACCAGATGCCGTCGGCCGTAATGCCGTCCGGAGTGGCGCCTTCGGTCAGGTCCGGGTCGGGCAGCCCTGAATTGTGCGGCCACGCACCGCCCTGGTCCGTGGCGATCCAGAGGTTGCCTGCCGGGTCGGTTGCGGCGTTGTCCGGCGAATTGAACCAGCCCTGCGCGCTTGTGGCGGGGTTCCACAAGGCATCGATGCCGTCGCGGGCGGGGTCACCGCACTGGACCAGAATGTCCCATGTCGCTGTGTCCGCGCCGTGGTCGCCATTCAGTGGCGTCAGTTCGACGATGTGGCCTGCACGGTTATTGTCCCTGGGGTTGGCCGCATCTGCATCAGGGTGGTCCTCGCTACCGCGCAGCTTGTTATTCGTCAGCATCACATAGACTTTGCCGGTCACCTTGTTGGGCTCAACGTCTTCTGGCCGGTCCATCGGTGTCGCACCCAGCAGATCGGCAGCGCGCCGCGTTTCGATGAGCACCTGCGCCTGACTGGTGAAGCCGTTCGATGGGTCCAGGCCGTTGTCGCCATAGACCAGCGGCAGCCAGGTCAGGCTGCCATCATCGTTGAATCTGGCGACCGAGAGTGTGCCGACATCCAGCAGGGATGTGTTGGCGCTGCGGTTATCCGGATCGACAGTGCCTTGAGAAACATAGCGGTAGAGATATTCGAAACGCGCGTCGTCACCCATATAGACGACTATTCTACCGTCCTTGTTGACGATCGATTCGGCGCCTTCATGGAAGAACCGGCCCATGGCTGTGCGCTTGACCGGCGTCGAGGTGGGGTCGAGCGGGTCGACCTCCACCACCCAGCCGAAACGATTGGGTTCGTTGGGTTCCAGCAATGTGTCGAACCGCTCTTCTTGCAGTGTCCAGACACGGCTGAACGGCAAATTGTACCGGGCGTAGTTTTCCGTGCGGGGATCGTCCGCCGGCAACGCCGTGCCGAAATAGAGATGGACGTTTTCTTCCGCCATCAGATAGGTGCCCCAGGGCGTGATGCCGCCGGCACAGTTGTTCAGCGTGCCCAGAACCTGCGTACCCGCCGGGTCTTCCTTCGTGCGCAGCCAGGGGTGCCCGGCAGCCGGCCCCGCGATCCGCATCGGCGTCGACGCCGTTATGCGGCGCGCATAGGCGCTGTTTTCAACGACACCCCACTGTCCTTCGGTTTTTCTAACCTCGATGATTGAACCGCCATGCGCGGCGATGACGACATCGGAACGTTCCTTGATGATGCGCGCCAGCTCTTCTTCGCTGTGCGCAGCGGCTGCTGCCGTTGGCACCAGCTCGCGTTTCTTGTTCATCGTGAAGAGAGTCGGGAACATGACTTCGAGTGAGACGAACTCATGGTTCACACAGAGCAGCCCGTGGTCGCTGCTGCCCGACCCGAAGGGCAGGGGGATATAGCCGATATAGTCATTGTTGTAGCCGAACTGCAGCGCCTGGGCGGCGCCGTTCTGGTTGGCGGGATCGAAGGCGGGTGCGCCGGGCAGCACGGCGTCGCCCCAGCGGATCAGCACGTCGGCATCGTACCCCTCTGCCACGTGGATGTTGGCGTCGACGCCGTGTTCCAGCTCCTGAAAGGATATTCGGCCATCGTCGGCTGTTGCCGCATTGGCGCCGGCGTCAGCTGCTGTTTCAGGATCGCTACAGCCTGCCAGCAGCGCCATGGGGCTGACGGTGGCTGCAACCGCAGCCGTTGCCAGGGCCCCGCGCATCAATTTGCGACGGCTTA
This sequence comes from Alphaproteobacteria bacterium, assembly GCA_046290575.1. Classification (GTDB taxonomy): domain Bacteria; phylum Pseudomonadota; class Alphaproteobacteria; order SMXS01; family SMXS01; genus JANQQJ01. The sequence continues at coordinate 251,313 of JBKAGX010000003.1, forward strand.
TCCGGGCGGCGATCACCTCGGTCAATGTGGGCTGGAGCAATTGCCGCTGTGCGGTGCGATCCTCATATCCGTCCATGGTCGGTACCTCTTCAGTCAAGCAACTACTATATGATGCTTTTTCCGTTCTGGGCCCGTGGCAGTTTTGTTAAGGATCGTTGAAAGGTTTACGCATGAAAAAGGGCGCTTACGCCGTCATTTTCACCAACCGGCTCCGCGACCCGGCGCCCGGCTATGATAAAACCAAGGACAGGATCCTCGATCTGGCGGAGAATCAGCCTGGCTTCATCGGCCATACAGCCGTGCGAGACGATGACCGTACGGGTATCACGGTCAGTTACTGGGACTCAGAAGAAGCGATAGCCGCCTGGAAAGCGCAGGCCGAACACGCCACGGCCCGGCGGATGGGCCGCGAGAAATTCTACGAATGGTTTCGGCTGGAAGTCTGCCGCATCGAGCGGTTTTATGACTTCACTGCGGACGACTAAACGTATTCCGGCTCGAAACCCTTGGCTTTCATGTATTCGTGGAGTTCGCCGGACTCATACATCTCGCGCATGATGTCGCAGCCGCCGACGAACTCGCCCTTTACATAGAGCTGTGGAATCGTCGGCCAGTCGCTGAACTCCTTGATCCCATTGCGCAGATCGTCGTTCTGCAGAACATCGACATCCTTGAACGGGATCGCCATCCGGCTGAGGATCTCGACCGTTGTCGCGGAAAACCCGCATTGCGGGAACATTGCCGACCCTTTCATGAACAGGACCACATCGTTGTCCGTGACCGTCTCTGAAATGAAGTCGTGAATCGGGTTATCGCTCATCTGATGGAACTCCTATTCAGGTGTGGACGTCTGCAGCGCCAGCGCGTGCAGGGCCTCACCCATATTGCCTTTGAGCGCTTTATAGACGATCTGGTGCTGTTGGACCCGGCTCTTACCGCGAAATGCTTCTGAGACCACATGGGCAGCGTAATGATCACCATCGCCGCGCAGATCATCGATCCGGACCGACGCGTCGGGCAGGGCCTCTTTGATCAGTGTCTCGATTTCCTGGGCACTCATGGCCATTTGGTCTTACTCCCCAGCGGTCAGGGCGTGGCCATATAGTCGGGCAGCCAACGCTCGTTCGCCTCGCTCAGTGTGGCTACCGATATGGCATCGCTGCCGGAAATTTTCAATGTATCGCCGCCGGTGATGCCCAGAATTATAGAAGGTACGCCGGCTTTCGATGCCTGCGCCAGAACGGCTTCGGGATCAGAGGTCGCGAGTACATAGCGCGCCTGATCCTCGCCAAAGAGGGTTCCGGCAGAGGTTTCGACATCAAGGTCGGCGCCAGTTTTGCTCGCCATGGCCATTTCAGCGATGGCGACCAAGAGCCCGCCGCCGGAGATGTCGTGACAAGCAGTCACTAGGGACTGACTTATCAAGTTTCTTAGGAATTCACCATTTCGACGCTCGGCGGCCAGGTCGACAGGTGGTGGCGGGCCGTCTTCGCTGTCCAGGATTTCACGCAGATAAAGCGATTGGCCCAGATGGCCGTTGGTCTCGCCGATCAGTATCAGCGTTTCGCCCGCGCCATAAGCGACGGAAACGCGGTTGTCGATGTCATCGATCAGGCCAACACCGCCGATGGCCGGGGTTGGCAGGATGGCCTGTCCGTTGGTCTCGTTATAGAGCGAGACATTGCCCGAAATCACCGGATAGTCCAACGCAGTGCAGGCCTCGGCCATGCCTTCCAGGCAGCCGACGAATTGCCCCATGATCTCCTGTTTTTCCGGGTTGCCAAAGTTCAGGCAGTTGGTGATGGCCAGCGGCGTTGCGCCGGTGGCCGTAATGTTGCGATAGGTTTCAGCGACAGCCTGCTTGCCGCCTTCGACCGGGTCGGCCTTGCAGTAGCGCGGGGTGACGTCGGTGCAGGTGGCGAGCCCTTTTTTCGTGCCATGCACCCGGACCATGCCCGCATCGCCGCCGGGTCGGCCCACGGTATCCCCCATCACCATGTGATCATATTGCTCCCAGATCCAGCGCTTCGACGCCAGGTCCGGGCAAGCGATCAGGGTCAGCAGCGCTTCCGGCAGATTGTCGGGTGCGGGCACGCTGGCCACGTCGGGCTGAGGGGGGGTCGGCACATGCGGCCGGTCATAGTTCGGCGCGTCCTCGACCAACGGCGGGACAGGAATGTCAGCGACGACCTCACCATTGTGGCGCAAAGTCAGATGTTTGGTGTTGGTCACCGTGCCGATAACCGCGAAATCCAGGTCCCATTTGCGGAACACGGCATGGGCTGCCTCTTCAGCACCGGGACGCAGCACCATCAGCATGCGTTCCTGGCTTTCCGATAGCATCATTTCATAGGCCGTCATGCCGGTTTCGCGCTGCGGCACTTTATCCAGATCAAGATCAAGGCCAACTTCACCTTTCGACGCCATTTCCACCGAGGACGAGGTGAGACCAGCCGCGCCCATATCCTGAATGGCGACAATGGCGTCCCCTGCCATCAATTCCAGACAGGCTTCAATCAACAGTTTTTCGGTAAATGGATCGCCGACCTGCACGGTGGGGCGCTTTTCTTCGGAATCCTCGGCGAATTCGGCCGATGCCATCGTTGCGCCGTGGATGCCGTCGCGGCCTGTCTTCGAGCCCACATAGACCACCGGGTTGCCGATGCCCGCAGCGGCTGAATAGAAAATCTTGTCCTGGTCGGCGACGCCCACGGTCATTGCATTAACCAGGATGTTGCCATTATAGGCCGGGTGGAAATCGCATTCGCCGCCAATGGTCGGCACGCCGACGCAATTGCCGTAACCACCGATTCCAGCCACCACGCCGGAGACCAGATGCTTGGTCTTGGAATGGTCCGGACTGCCGAAGCGCAAGGCATTCAGATTCGCCACCGGCCGCGCGCCCATGGTGAACACGTCGCGCAAAATGCCGCCAACGCCGGTTGCCGCGCCCTGATAGGGCTCGATATAGCTGGGGTGGTTGTGGCTCTCCATCTTGAAGATGGCGGCCTGCCCGTCGCCGATATCGATGATACCCGCGTTCTCACCGGGTCCGCAAATTACCCAGGGCGCTTCCGTCGGCAGCTTGGCCAGATGACGACGGGACGATTTGTAGGAGCAGTGCTCTGACCACATCACGGAGAAGATGCCCAGCTCCGTGATATTGGGCTCGCGGCCCAGGGCCGCTTTCACCCGATCATATTCTTCTGCTGACAGCCCGTGTTCAGCGACAATATCCGGTGTGATCGCATTCATAGAGCGGCCACCAGACTCTCGAAGATTTTGACGCCATCGGTGCCGCCCAGCTCTTCACCGATCACCCGCTCGGGGTGAGGCATCATGCCCAGCACCGTCTTGCGGCGGTTAAAGATACCTGCAATATCCCGCTGCGATCCGTTGGGATTGTCATTGTGATAGCGGAAAGCGACCTGGCCATTGTCTTCAAGGGCATCGAGTGTGTCTTCGTCGGCGAAGTAATTGCCGTCATGATGAGCGACAGGAATGGTGATTTCTTCGTTCGGTTCGAACGTGTTTGTAAAGGGCGAGTCGGTTTGTTCCGCCCGGAGTCGGACGTCACGGCAGACGAATTTCAGACTGGCATTGCGCATCAGCGCGCCCGGCAGAATGCCGGTCTCGGTCAGCACCTGAAAGCCGTTGCAGATACCCAGCACCCGCGTGCCCTGTTTGGCACGCTCGATCACCTCGCGCATCACAGGCGACTTGCCGGCCATCGCGCCGGAGCGCAGATAGTCGCCATAAGAAAATCCGCCGGGAATAACGATCAGGTCAAGCTGTGGCAAATGGCTGTCGCCATGCCAGACCATCGTCGGTTTCGTGCCGCATACCTTCTCGATCGCCACCGCGGCATCGCGGTCGCAATTCGATCCGGGGAAAACAATAACGCCTGCCTTCATTCCAAGCCTTCCCTGTTCGTCATTCCCGCGAAAGCGGGAATCCAGAAAACGTCTCTGGAATCGATGATGCTGGCTGCCTCTGAAAAGTGGTGAACCCGCGCTGGATTCCCGCTTTCGCGGGAATGACGGGGAAGGCTATTGGAACATCTGGGCGTCATTCGGTGGCTTGGTAATCTACTCAACGAGTTCGATGTCGTAGTTCTCGATAACCGTATTGGCGAGCAGCTTCTCGCACATGTCCTTCACCGCGGCTTCGGCGGCGGCCGCATCGGTCTCTGCGATTTCCAGTTCGAGGAATTTGCCCTGGCGGACATCCTCGACGCCACCAAATCCAAGCGAGTCCAGCGTGTGCTGAATCGCCTTGCCCTGCGGGTCGAGCACGCCGTTCTTCAGCGTGACATGAACGCGTGCTTTCACTGCATGACCTCCGTGCCTCTTGCATCGCCGGGACCGCTTTCGGGCAGAATGCCAAGCCGGCGCGCGACTTCCTGATAGGCCTCGGCTTCGCCGCCCAGGCTGCGGCGGAACCGGTCCTTGTCCATTTTTTCGTTGGTTTCGACGTCCCACAGGCGACAATTGTCCGGACTGATCTCATCGGCCAGCACAATGCGTACCTGGTCCTGATCGTCATAAAGGCGGCCATATTCCAGCTTGAAGTCCACCAGCTTGATGCCGATGCCCAGGAACAAGCCCATCAGGAAGTCGTTGATGCGCAGCGACATCGACATGATCTCGTCGAGTTCGGGCGGCGTTGCCCAGCCAAAGGCGGTGACATGTTCTTCGGCGATCAGCGGGTCGTCCAGATCGTCATTCTTGTAGCAATATTCCACGATGGACCGGGGCAGGGGGGTGCCTTCGGCGATTCCAAGCCTCGTGGCCAGCGATCCAGCCGAAATATTGCGGATAATCACCTCGACGGGCACGATTTCGACTTCACGGATCAACTGCTCGCGCATATTCAGCCGGCGCACGAAATGGGTTGGGATGCCGATTTCCGCCAGCCGCAGCATGATGAACTCGGATATGCGGTTGTTCAGAACGCCCTTGCCGGTGATCGTGCCCTTTTTTTTGTTGTTGAAGGCGGTCGCGTCGTCCTTGAAATATTGGACCAGCGTGCCGGGCTCTGGTCCTTCGAAAAGCACCTTGGCCTTGCCCTCGTAAATCTGTCTGCGCCTGCTCATGGATTTTCCTTGGAAAACCCGCAGCGGCCTGCGCTGCGGAGCGCGGGACATTAGAGCAAAGCCCTGGCCCCGGCAATTGATTTGCATAGTTGATTATAGCGCCCGCGGTCGCTATCTGAGTAACGTAAATCGTCATCCGCCGGAGAAGCCCGATGAACCAGTTCAGCGATCGTGAAAAAGCCTTTGAGTCCAAGTTCGCCCATGACGAAGAACTTCAGTTCAAAGTTGGCGCAAGGCGTAACAAACTTCTGGGCCTTTGGGCCGCGGAAATCATGGGGCTCAGCGACGATGATGCCGCTGAATACGCCAAGGAAGTCGTTAAGGCGGATTTCGAAGAGGCCGGCCATGAGGACGTCTACCGCAAGGTCAAAGGCGACCTGGACGCCAAGCACCTCGATATCTCCGAGCATCGTGTCCGCAAGGCGATGGACGATCTGCTCGCCGAAGCCCGCAATCAGGTGATGAACGAGGTCAGCTAAGCCTCGCCGAACACCCGCTTAAAGATCGTGTCGACATGCTTGGTGTGATAGCCAAGGTCGAACATCTCTTCGATCACGTCATCAGCAAGGGTGACGTCTTCGTCCGCCTTCAACAGTGACAGGAAGTCAGCTTCACCGCCAACCTGGGCGGCCTCCCAAACCTGCATAGCATTGCGCTGCACCAGCCGGTAGGCGTCTTCACGCGACGTGCCGGCCTGGGTCATGGCCAGCATCACCCGCTGGGAGAACACCAGCCCGCCCAGCTTGTTAAGATTGCGTTCCATGCCTTCGGGATAGACGACCAGCTTGTCCATCACCCCCGTCAGGCGATTGAGGGCGAAATCCAGCGTGACGGTAGCGTCTGGGCCGATTCCGCGCTCGACGGAGGAGTGGGAGATATCCCGCTCATGCCACAGCGCGACATTTTCCATGGCGGGAATCGCGGCCATCCGCACCAGCCTGGCCAGGCCGGTAAGATTCTCCGTCAGCACCGGATTGCGCTTGTGCGGCATCGCTGAAGAGCCTTTTTGGCCGGGCGAGAAATATTCCTCGGCCTCCAGCACTTCGGTGCGCTGTAGGTGCCGGATCTCCGTCGCCAGCCGTTCGATACAGCTGGCCACCACCCCCAGCGTCGCAAAGAACATGGCATGCCGGTCGCGCGGGATAACCTGGGTCGAGACCGGCTCGGCCTCCAGACCCATCGCTTTGGCGACATGCTCTTCGACGCGCGGGTCGATATTGGCAAAGGTGCCGACGGCACCGGAAATCGCGCAAGTGGCGACTTCCTTGCGGGCGGCAATCAGCCGGTCGCGGCAGCGGTCAAACTCGGCATAGGCCTGCGCCAGTTTCAGCCCGAACGTGGTGGGTTCCGCGTGAATGCCGTGGCTGCGCCCGATCGTCACCGTGTCTTTGTGTTCGTATGCGCGGCGCTTGAGCACCTCAAGCAGTGTTTCGGTATCCGCGATCAGCAGATCAGCAGCGCGGGTCAGCTGGACGTTGAAGCAGGTGTCGAGCACGTCCGATGAGGTCATCCCCTGATGCACGAATCGCGCTTCCTCGCCGACATGCTCCGCCAGATTGGTCAGGAAGGCGATGACGTCGTGTTTCACCTCGCGCTCGATCGCGTCGATCCGGTCCACCTCGAACCTGCCGCGTTCCCAAACGGCCTTGGCTGCCTCCTTGGGGATGACGCCCAGATCGGCCAAGGCGTCGCAGGCATGCGCCTCGATCTCCAGCCAGATCTGGAATTTGCTCTCGGGCTCCCAGATGGAAGCCATTTCAGGTCGTGTGTATCGCGGGATCATGGCCGTGAAGTAACAGACCGATGCGCATGCCACAAGGCGCTGAATGGACTGTCCACGCTCTATCTATCAGGAGCATAGATACTGAGCAGGGGACCGCTATACCTGTCAAAAGGCGCAGTATTCCGCCGATTCTTCAAATTTTTCTTAACAAAATAGATTTGATTGCCGGCCGCTGGTTCTGTCTTCTAACTCAGCACCTCCGTTATTCTAGGGGATGCTGAGGCCAACAACACCAAGGTAAAGCACATGATAGAAGCACTTCGCCGCTTTATGGCAGAGAAGACGGGTGCGATGTTCGTTGAATACGCGCTCATCACAACGCTTGTAGGGGTCGGCGGCTATGCCGCCATGACGGCTATTTCAGACGGAAACTTCGATATCCATAGTTTCCTTCCCTGATCGGGAATCGGTGCCCGCCTGCTCCAAGTCCTTGGAGTGGGTGGGCGCCACCTCTTGACCCCGGTTTTACAAACCCGGCTGTAGCCTTCAATCCGTGCCGTTGCGGCGGCGAGAGAAGGTCGTCAATATGTCCGCCAAATTGGCATTCAATTCACCAAGGGACGGATAGATGGACACCATCGGGCTGGGACTTTACTTCGAAGATTTGCCGGAAGGCCGGCAGTTTAAAACGCTGGGCCGGTCGGTGACCGAGGCGGACATCGTCAATTTTGTCGGCGCGACCGGTATGGGCGAGGTGCTGTTCATCAACCTCGATTATCTGGAAAACGAAACCGATTTTGACGATCGGCTTGTCCCCGGCGCGCTCGTATTGGCCAATGCCGAAGGCCAGGTGATGCAGTATTCGCTGCAGAAGACCGGGATTGCCTTTCTGGGCATGGAGATGAACATCGAAGGCCCGGTGTTCGCTGGCGACACGCTCTATGTCGAGGTGGAGGTTATTGAATCCCGCCGCTCGAAGAGCCAGCCGGAACGGGCGCTGATCCGTACCCGCAACACAGTCAAGAACCAGCATGGCAAGACGGTGATGGTTTACACGCCGCTGCGTATGATGAAGTGCCGGGGTGAGGGCTAACCGCAACTACTGGTCGGGCGCCAGATCTTCTTCAAGGATCGACATGTTGAGAGCGTAGGATACTTCACCGTCATCCTCGTCGCGGAAGATGATCGCGAGGAACTCCCCTTCAATGCTCATCTCGCAAGGCGCGTCGGGCCGCTCTGGCATTGCGACGTGGATATTGTCGTTGCCGAATGTTTGTCGCAGATACGCCTGCACGCGCGCGACTTCATTGGGTGTCATGGCGGTCTCCTGTTTTTTTCAGTGCCTGAGGTAGCAGAGCAGGCGCGCGCGGGTAAAGGGAGGATGTCGCCTTCCGTTGCGTCACCCTTGCTCCGCCCGTCAATCTCTTTAAACTGCGCGGCTCATGTCAGGGGGAGAGTGGGGCAGCTATGTCCGACTACGAATGGATATTGGTTGACGATCCCGCACCGGGGGTGCGGCGGATCACACTTAACCGTCCGGAAAAACGCAACGCCATGACCAATGGCCTGCGCGGCGATGTGTTCGACGCGCTCGCCAAGGCAGACCTCGACGAAAGTGTCCGGGTCACCATCATCCGCGGTGCAGGCAAGTGCTTCTGCGCCGGGTATGACATTGGTGGAGACCGGGGGGAGCCCACCTATCAGACGGCGGGCGGCATGGCCTATTGGCCGCGCCACGTGGTGGAAGGCTGGTTCCGGGTCTGGGACTTGGCCAAGCCCGTCATTGCCCAGGTGCATGGCTATTGCCTGGCGGGCGGCACGGAACTCGCCACCAGTTGCGACCTTGTCTATGTCGCCGAAGATGCCGAAATCGGCTATCCGGTTGTGCGCCAGTTCGGCTCGCCTGACATGCAGTATCACCCATGGCTGATGGGCATGCGCAATGCCATGGAAGCCATGCTGACCGGCGATGCCATGAGCGGGACCGAAGCGGTCGAGAAGGGCTTTGCGAACCGCGCCTTTCCGCTGGAAGAGCTCGACGAACGCGTGCTTGAAATGGCCGAGCGCATCGCCAAGGTGCCGACAGATTTGCAACAGATGAACAAGCGCCTGGTCCATCATGCGATGGACGTGATGGGCATGCGCGCGGCCATCCGCGCCGGCACGGAGCTTCAGGCGCTCTCCATGATGACCGAGACCTCGAGAGGGTTTCAGGAGAATCTGAAAGAAAGTGTCACCGGGGCGTTGCAAAAACGCGACGCACAATTCGGTGATTATCGAACCAAAGAGAAACGAGAAGCAGGGGAATAGACCCGTGAATTTTGAATTTTCAGACGACCAAAAAATGCTCAAGGATCAGGCTCGCCGGTACCTTGACGACAATTGTTCCTCCAAGGAGGTCCGCCGCATCCTCGATGGCGACGAGCCATACCATCCGGAGCTTTGGAAGGGCGTGGCGGAAATGGGCTGGCTGGGTGCCTCCATTCCAGAAGAATATGACGGGCTGGGTCTGGGCTATCTGGAACTCTGCGTGATTGCAGAAGAACTGGGCCGCGCTGTTGCACCGATCCCGTTCTCGTCCACTGTTTACCTGTTCGCCGAAGCGCTGCTGATCGCGGGTTCGGAAGAGCAGAAGAAGAAATATCTGCCGCAGGTCGCCACGGGTGAGATCATCGGTACGCTGGCGGTCTCTGAAGGGCCGGGTGCGGTGACGCCGAAGTCGATCAATCTGAGCGCGGGTGGCGGCAATCTTACCGGCACCAAACTACCGGTACCCGATGGCGATGTCGCAGATTTCGCGGTCGTCGCGGCCAATACGGGCGGTGGCAATTCCGAAGGCGATATCTCACTCTTTATTGTCGATATGAAAGCAGCCGGCGTGACGGCTGAAAATGTTGAGACCGTCGACCCGACCCGCAGTCAGGCCAAGGTCACCTTCGATGGCGCCGCAGCCGAGCCGCTGGGCGGCACCGGCGAAGGCTGGGCGATTATCGACAAGATTTATGACCGCGCGGCGGTGCTGTTCGGCTTCGAACAGGTCGGCGGGTCGCAGGCGGCGCTGGAAATGGCGCGTGATTATGCGCTGGAGCGCTATGCGTTCGGCAGACAAATCGGCTCGTTTCAGGCGATCAAGCACAAGCTGGCTGACATGTATGTCGCGACGGAATTGGCGCGGTCCAATTCCTATTACGGCGCATGGGCGCTCTCGACCGATGCGCCGGAACTGGCGGTCGCCGCCGCTACGGCCCGCGTCAGCGCGACCGAGGCCTATCACGAGTGCTCGAAAGAAAACATCCAGGTGCATGGCGGCATGGGTTTCACCTGGGAGTTTGATTGCCATTTGCATTACCGCCGCTCGAAAGTGCTGGCCCTGGCGCTGGGCAGCCTGCCGCGCTGGAAGGATCGCCTGATCACGCGTCTGGAAGAGCGGAATGTCGCAGCCTAGCGACCTGAGAACGCAAACCCGTTCGCCCTGAGGAGCGGCGATAGCTGCGTCTCGAAGGGTTTACGAACGGTTTTGTACCGTCCGTACTTTGAGACGGCGCTGGCGCGCCTCCTCAGCACGAACGGCTTATGTAGAGGATTAGATAGATGGACTTCAACGATACCCCTGAAGAGGCTGAATTCCGCGCTGAAGTGCGCGCCTGGATCAAGGCGAATGCCCCGACCGACTGGCAGGATCGGGTGAGCCGTGATGCCGATGGTCTGGCGCTGTCCAAGGAGTGGCAGAAGAAGAAATTCGACGCCGGCTGGGCCTGCATTCACTGGCCGAAAGAATTCGGTGGCCGCGGCGCCACGCCGATCCAGCGGGTGATCTGGGCGCAGGAAGAGGGCGCGCTGGGCCAGCTCTCCGGCGCGTTCATTATCGGACAGGGCATGTGTGCGCCCACGGTTATGGCGCATGGGCCTGACGACATGAAGGCCCACCATGTGCCGCGTGTGGCCAGCGGTGAGGAAATCTGGTGTCAGCTGTTCTCTGAACCCGGTAGCGGGTCTGATCTGGCCGGTTTGCGGACCACCGCCAAGCGCGATGGCGATGAATGGGTGATCAACGGTCAGAAAATCTGGACGTCGGGCGCGCACTATTCCGATTTCGGCATGCTGGTGCTGCGTACGGACCCCACAGTGCCGAAGCACAAGGGCCTGACCATGTTCAAGATCGACATGAAGGACCCTGCGGTCGAGGTGAAGCCGATCAAACAGGTCTCCGGCCGGTCCGACTTCAACGAAGTCTATTTCACCGATCTGCGGGTGCCCGACAGCTGGCGCATCGGCGAGGTCGGAGATGGCTGGCGTGTGTCGCTGACCACCCTGATGAATGAACGCCTGGCCGTCGGCGGCGGGTTCCCGACGAACTTCGAAGAGATGTTCGACATGACCCGCGAGATCGACGGGGATGATGGGCCGGCGCTGGGCGACAAGGCCGTCCGGGAAAAGCTGGCCGATTGGTACATTCGGTCCGCTGGTTTGCGAAACACACAGAACCGCATGTTCTCGGCGCTGTCGCGCGGTGAAACGCCGGGACCGGAAGCCTCGATTTCGAAGCTCGTACTGGGAGAAAACCGCCAGAATATGGCGTCGACCATGCTTGACATTCAGGACATGTATGGGGTGCTCACCGGGGCAGACGATCAGGTCAACGACGCGCAGTTCCAGGAGATTTTCTTCCGCGCTGTTGCGCACCGGATTGAGGGCGGCACGGACGAAATCCTGCGCAACATCATCGCAGAACGGGTCCTTGGCCTGCCCGGCGATATCCGTGTCGACAAGGACGTGCCGTTCAACGAAATCCCGACCGGGTCCGCTTAAGTCCTGGATCAGTTCTAGGCAAGCCAGCCGTTCTGTAGCCAGTGGGCGCAGTCGGCTGGCAGCCGTGCCATGGCGGCGGCGTCATAGAGTTCTAAATCGTCGTCGTCCAGCACGCCTTGCCAGCGATTGTTGGTGCCCTTGTAGATGAATGCCTGGGCGCCGCCCTTGAACCCTCCATCCATATTGCCGACGACCTTTTCCGGGTCTTTCTTGACTGTCGAGAACGTGCATCGGTCGATGGCGCCGGGCCACTGCGCGTCCGTTAGCGTTATATCCAGATAGGCGGCGATATCGCGCATCTGGCCGTCCAGATCGGCCAGCAGGTCCGAATAGTGCACCAGCTTGATGTTCGGCAAGTCGCGGTAGCGCCACCAGGTTTCGCAATGGTGCAGATGCGACCACATGGGGTAGCCATCGCGCTCCCAATCAAAGCAGCCCCTGGTCATCCAGTCGGTCCAGGCGCGTTTGATATCGCCATGATACTTCGGAAACGGATCGCCTTTCCGTCCGATCACACCGTTGATCCGTTCAATAAACTCGTCGGTGTGGCCGCCCCAGTGATTCAGCAGTGACATAAAGACGTCGCGCGGGTCGCGGCCAACCATGATGTACTGCATTTCGGGATTGTAGGGCAGCCCGTCCAGGGGCAAGTGGGTCTTGATGAATCGCCGCGTTGTTTGCGAGTCGAGGCGCCCAAGAATTAGCTCTAGTGGCACGGTCCGCATGTCGATCCAGGGCGAGAGATGTGTCAGGGGTTCGGGCGCGTCATCGTCGGGATAGAGCAGATTGCCTACGATCGTCTGCATAAAGGTCGTCCCCGCCTTGTAGGACGTCGAGATGACGATATCGCCCCGGCGTGGCGTGAAGTAGCTCCACCGCGTGCTGTCCAGGTGGTGATGCTGGTAAATGTGTTCGACTGTTGGCAGGCTGGTCATGGGTACCCTCTGATCTATTGCGATCAGACCATACAGCATCATCTTGAAAAGTGAGTTTTGCCTTCAAGAGCCACGACGACCTTTCGCAATCACCTAACCGCCCTTATCCTGTGCGGACACGAGGAATCAAAGAAAGAGCAGCAGCCCCATGGATGTGGACTTCACGCAAGACGATCTCGATTTCCGCGATGAGGTCCGTACCTTTTTCGAAGAGAATCTGACCGATGAGCTGCGTCAGGCTGGCCGTATGGCGTCGAGCATCTGGATCGATCCGGAGTATTCGCTCGCGTGGCAGCGCATCCTGCATGAGAAAGGCTGGGCCGCACCCGGCTGGCCCGTCGAATATGGCGGGCCGGGCTGGAGCGATACGCAGCGCTATATCTATGCGTTGGAGTGCGCGCGGGCAGGGACGCCATTGGCCGCGCCGATGGGGCTGGGGATGGTGGCGCCATGCATCATGGGGTACGGCACGCAGGCGCAGAAAGACTATTATCTGCCGCGGGTGCTGTCGGGCGAAGACTATTGGTGTCAGGGCTATTCTGAACCAGGCGCGGGGTCTGATCTTGCCTCCCTGAAACTGCAGGCGGTCAAGGACGGTGGCGACTATGTGCTGAATGGCTCGAAGATCTGGACGTCACAGGCACACTGCGCCAACAAGATGTTCCTGCTGGTCCGCACCAGCAATGAAGGCAAGAAGCAGACCGGTATCACCTTTCTGCTGATGGATATGGATACGCCCGGGGTTGAGGTCGATCCGATCATCAACCTGGCGGGAGAGCATGAGCTGAACCAGGTGTTCTTTACCGATGTGCGGGTTCCGATGGTCAATCGGGTGGGGGACGAGAACGACGGCTGGACGGTCGCCAAATACCTGCTGGAATTTGAACGCGGCGGTGGGACGTCGGCGGGCACGGAGATCAGGCTGGCGCGCATTCGCGCAAACCTGATGGAGTACGCCCCGGACGAATTGCAGCTCTTCGCCAAGCTGGCCGATCTTGAACGGCGATTTGAAGCGATCAAAATGATCGAGCTTCAGGTGCTGTCGAGTCTCTCGTCGGGCGAGAGCCCGGGGAGTGCGGCGGCCATGCTGAAAATCGTAAGATCTGAATTCGGCCAGGATGTCGGCCAGTTTGCCGTCGAAACGGCAGGGCCGTACGCCTATGCGATCCAGCACGAGGCGCGGTTGCCGGGCTCGAATATCGAGCCGGTTGGTCCCCCGGACTATCTGGCCCTCATGCCGAGCTATCTCACGGGGCGGGCGTCAACCATCGCGGGCGGATCCAGCGAGGTACAGCGCGATATTATTGCCAAAGCGGTGCTGCGGCTCTAGGCGAAGGGGAGAGGCACATGACCTCGTTGATTGTGACGGTGCGCGCGAAACCGGGCAAAGCGGCGGAGTACGAGAAGATCAGCGGTGCGTTCGGCCGTCATGTCGAAGCCAACCGACCGGGATGCATCCTGTTCCGCACGTTTCGCACAGACGATCCGCTTGAGTTCATCACCATTGAGCATTTCGAAGATCAGGAGTCGCTCGACGCGCATCAGGCGCATCAACATACGCTCGAGACGCTCGAGAAGTTGAAGCAGGTTCTTGATGGTGGGCTTGATGCCCGGATTTTCAAAGACGAACACGCGGTGTGACCGCATCAGAGTGAACAGGGAGAAAGACTATGCCGCGCTACGTATTGATTGGATTGTGCGAGCCCAAAAGTGAAGAAGCGCAGAAGGGATTCGACGAATGGTTCGTCGACCAGCACATCGAAGACACGGCGCATTGCCCCAACTTCGTGCGCGGCAGCGTGTTCAAGCTGGCCGGCCCGCATCTCGACATTGAGACCAAGGCCAAATATCTGTCGCTCTATGAAGTTGAAGCCCCCAGCTATGAAGAGGCTGAGCGGGTTCTCAATGAGTGGCAGGCGGACCCCGACGCCTGGGAAGGCCGCCAGAAGCATAACGAGACCGGGGAAAAATACGGTGGCATCCCGATGAATATCAATGGCTCGGGCTGGTACGAGTTGATCGCCGCCTATGACGGCCCGGCCGCCAAAAAGCAGAAGTGAATGTGCCTAAGTATTAGTCACGCGTATCCAGTGCAAAATAAATAGTCAATTTGCGGGTTTCGATAGGGCAATCTGCCTCGTTCGGGCGCAAATAGGCGTCGCTGTTTTTTTGGCGCGAGCGCCAATGTGGAGGCGCGCGATGTTCGCGAGTCTCTAACGCTCTATTCCATAGAGTTAAAATCGACTCTCCATAACGACAGAACGATTCTGGCACGAAACTTGATTGTAAATGGTTGAATCCACGAGGTAAATCCAACCAAAAAAGAAGAGTGCGAGGAAACATATGAGCCAGAATCATCAGCGTCAGCAGGCGATTTTCGAGATAACAGGTAGCAGACCCGCTTCTGTCGCAAAACCGCAGGCGCTTGAGGAGCTTTGGGCCTCCGACGTTTTCACACTCCTGAAGATGGAAAGTGCTTTGCCCAAATCGGCGTTCAGGGCGATGAAGGCAACCGTTGAAACCGGCGCGCCCCTCGATCCGGACGCAGCTGATGACGTGGCAGCCGCTATGAAGGCCTGGGCGATGTCCAAGGGGGCCAATTACTTCGCTCATGTTTTCTATCCGCTGACAGGAGCCTCTGCCGAGAAGCACGATAGTTTCATTGTCAGTGACGCCAGCGGCAAGGCGATTACCGAATTCAGCGGTAAGCTGCTCACCAAGGGCGAGCCCGACGGGTCGTCTTTCCCGAACGGCGGCATTCGCCAGACAAACGCCGCACGCGGCTACACTTTCTGGGACCCCACAAGCCCGGTCTTCATTCTCGATACCGACAACGGCGCGACGCTGTGCATCCCCTCTGTCTTCGTCTCCTGGACAGGCGAGGCACTGGACAAAAAGGTCCCGCTGCTGCGATCCAACAAGGCGATGAACCAGGCGGCAACCCGGGTCCTGAAGCTGATGGGGGAAACGGAAGTGGCGCCGCTGAATTCCTCGTGCGGTGCGGAACAGGAATATTTCCTGATCGACACCAATTTCACGAGCCTGCGCCCCGACCTTCTCCTCGCCGGCCGGACCCTTTTCGGCGCCGCTTCCGCCAAGGGCCAGCAGTTCGATGACCATTACTTCGCGGCGATCCCCGAGCGTGTTCAGATCTTCATGGAAGCGGTAGAGGAAAAGCTCTATCGCCTCGGCATTCCCGCAAAGACGCGCCACAATGAAGTGGCGCCCGGCCAGTTCGAAATCGCACCCTATTTCGAAGCCGCCAATGTGGCCGCCGACCATCAGCAGATGCTGATGACGGTATTCAAGAACACCGCCAAGAAGCATGGCTTTACCTGTTTGTTTCACGAAAAGCCGTTTGCCGGTGTAAACGGATCCGGCAAGCATGTGAATTGGTCGATCGGGAACGCCACCCAGGGCAATCTTCTGGACCCGGGCGACACACCCCATGAAAATTTCAACTTCCTGCTGTTCTGCGGTGCCGTCATTCGCGGGGTTCATCTCTATGGAGCGCTGCTGAGGGCCGTCATCGCGTCTGCGGGCAACGATCACCGGCTGGGCGCCAATGAAGCGCCGCCTGCGATTCTGTCAGTCTATTTGGGGTCAGAGATCGAGGCCATTTTCGAACAGATTCGTTCGGGCAAACTGGATGGAATTGATGGCGGTGGGTTTATGGATCTGGGGCTCGCCCAGATTATCCCATTCCCAAAAGACTCCGGTGATCGCAATCGCACCTCGCCGTTCGCCTTTACTGGCAATCGGTTCGAATTCCGCGCCGTCGGGTCGCATCAGTCGGTATCCGGTCCGCTTGTGGCGATGAACACGATCCTTGCCGACTCGCTTAACTGGATCGGCGACAAATTGGAGGCTGAGTTTGAAAAGGGTGCCGAAAAGCCCGCCGCGGTTATCGCTGTGTTGAAGGCGCTAATGGATCAACATGGTAGCGTCATCTTTGGCGGCGACGGCTATTCAGCCGAGTGGCACAAGATGGCCGTCGAAGAACGCGGCCTGTTGAACCTGCCGACAACGGCTGATGCACTGCCTTACCTCAAGGACGAGACGATCGTCAGTCTGTTCGAGCGGACGGGCGTTCACACCGGTGTGGAGCTTGAGAGTCGCTTTGAGGTCTATTCCGAAATCTACATCATGTCGATTGAGGTCGAGGCCAAGCTCACGGCGGATATGGCGACAACCATTATCTACCCGGCCGCGATTGCCTATCTGTCCGACCTTGCCGAAACAACCTCCGGCATGGCTAGCATGGGCATCGAGCTGGACAATGCCATGGCATCTGAAATTGCGTCAGACGCCAATGCCATGATGGCCAACGTGGCCAAGCTCAAGGACGCGATCGCGCGTGAAGACTTCTCGTCTGTTGAGGAGCATATGCAGTTCTGCGCCAATGACCTCTGTAGCCTGATGTTGGAGGTTCGGCGCTATGCGGACCGGCTGGAGCAGGCGGTTTCTGATGAAGCTTGGCCGCTGCCCAAATACCGGGAAATGCTCTTTATCAAATAACGTGCACTGGCGGCCTGGGGTCCGATTTTGGTCGCGTCTTCAGGCCGCATCAAATTCAAGCGGCAGGTGCCAGGGTTCGATCCGGATGGCGATGGGGCCGGGGTTTGAACCGGGCTTGAAGCGCGGGTTCTTGATCACTTTCATCAGCTCTTTGGTGCCGATGACACATTCCGCGCGGGCCAGCTGATAGCCGACGCAGAAATGTTTACCGAGCCCGAAGCCTAGATGGCAGGCCTTCCCGTCCTGCTTGAAGCCTGACCGTAGCTCTTTGCCCATATAGAGGTCGTCGCGGAAGATATTGAAGTCGTCCGGGTCCTTGAAAACCCGGTCGTCGCGGTTGGCGCCATAAAGCGACAGATGGACATAGCTGCCCTTGGGGATGGTGACGCCATGCAGCTCGACATCACGAACCGTCTTGCGGGTCTGCGCACCGGCGGGCCCATGCACCCGCATCATTTCGGTAAAAGCCGGTTCCAACAGCTCCGGGTCTTTTTGGACGGCCTCCCACTGGTCTGGATTCGCCAATAGCTGATACCAGAGATTGGCAATTGCCTTGTCGGTGGTTTCCGCCCCGGCGACCAGAATCAGGCTGGCGAAGGATTTGATCTCTTGCTTGGTCATCCGCTGGCCATCGACTTCCGCGACCGACAGGCGCGACAGCAGATCGTCCCTGGGGTCCTTCGCGCGCGCGTCGATCAACGGATCGAGATAGTCATGATATTCGGTATTCGCCTGCTTGCCCTTGATACGCCATTCGGGCCCGCCATTGATGCCGTTCATCATCGCCGGATACCACTCATGGAACATGTCATGGGCTTCCTGCGGCAGGTCCAGCACATCCAGAATGACGTTGAGGGGCAGGCGGGTGGCGAAGTCGTCGACGATATCGATCTCACCTGTCTTTGCAGCCCGATCACCTATCTCCGCAGCCTGCTTTTTGGTGAATTTTTCGATCAGCGCCATGGTGTTGCGTGCCACCGTTGGCAGCAGAGCGGTGAGGTTTCGCCCGACGAATTGCGGCGCGACAATGTTGCGTAGGCCCGTGTGATCGTCCCCGTCATACTCCATCAGCGTCGGTCCGAAGACCTGGCCGATATGTTCACCGTTGGGAGAGGCGGAGAAGTTTTCCGTATCCCGAAACGTGTTCACGACGTCGTCGTAACGGGTGACCATCCACTGTCCCCAGACCGGATTGAAATAGACAGGCTCGTGATCGCGCAGATATTTCAGCGTGGGGTAGGGGTTGGCGGCGTATTCCGGGCTGGTAAAGATCGCCGGATCGAACTCGGCGGTGGCAGTGCTCATCCTTGGCTTCCCTGACATTCATGCGTGACTGTTTCTAGTCTGCCACAAAAAGCCGCCGCGCGAGAGTTTTCATTCGTGTGACATATTGCGGCTGTGTCCAGCCGCATTCTATCCGCAGCTGTTCCCAGTTTCTGACCGACAGCAGCGTCCACAGAATGTCGGTTGCCTGCTCGACGCTGTAGCCTGCTCCCAGCGCGCCATCCCGGTCCAGCGCTTTGATGGCGGCCTCACAGCCCTGCCGCATCGCCTGCATACGGTCATGCCATGCCGAGGCCGCTTCCTCATCCGAATCCTGCATTGCCATGAGGGCTTTGCCGATCCCGTAGATTTCAGGGATGTAGTTGCCCCAGGCCTCGATGTAGGCGTCGAGACGCTCTTTCCCTGTCGAAGCGGCCCGGCTTGCCTCCAGGCGGGCGTCCACGTCTTTGACTTCGTCCAAATACCGGGTTGTCGCGGTCAGAAGGTCGGCCCGCGTCTCGAAGTGCAGATAGACGGCCTGCCGGGAAATCCCGGCGCGTTTGGCAATGTCGCTCATACGAACGCCTTTGCCCTGGCCGGCTTCCAACAGGTCCCAGGCGGCGATCAGAATTTTTTCTCGGGTGTTCAGATTCTTACTTGACATCATGTCAAGATACCCTAGGTTGACGTTGTGTCAATTGACACAGTGTCAAGTTCAAGGAGATGAAACATGAAACTGATCGTATTCGGCGCAACAGGAACCATCGGACAGCAGGTTGTTGACCAGGCCCTTACAGAAGGCCACGAAGTCACCGCTTTCGTCCGCAACCCGTCCTTATTTGAGATCGAGGCGGCCAATCTAAACGTCGTTCAGGGCAATGTGCTCGATCCAGAGGACGTGATGGCCGCGGTCCCGGGCCATGACGGCGCTATCATCGCTCTGGGCGCGGGCCGCAATGGCGGCATCCGGGCCAATGGCACCCGCAATGTGGTTGACGCCATGACGCAACATGGCATCCGCCGGCTGGTCAGCCTGTCGACCCTTGGGGCGGGCGACAGCCACGGGGTGCTGAATTTCTGGTGGAAGCGGATCATGTTCGGGCTCCTGCTGCGCCCGGCGCTCGCCGACCATGAAGAGCAGGAAGCGATCCTGCGCGCTTCAAACCTGGATTGGGTGATCGTTCGGCCCGGGGCCTTCACGGACGGGCCTGTGACGGACGCGTTCGATCACGGCGTGCCGCCGCTTTCGAAGAAGCTGACCTTCAAGGCCTCTCGCGCGGATATAGGGCGCTTCATGGTTCGCCAGCTGACCAGCGATGCCTATCTGCGGCAGACCCCGCCGCTGTCCTATTGAAGCCGGGCGGTGTTCACGCCTCTCGATACATCGGGCGCAGGCGTCCGACACTCGAGGCGAACGGTATTCTTGATCAGTCTCGAACCCGTTCGTGTCGAGTGCCGCCCCGAGTTTAGCGAGGGACGGTGTATCGAGACATGAACGGGTTGACCTGCTCTAACAATACGATTTGCCTACCACTCGTTCACATGCATGACGGTTTCGACCGGCGGGCGGTAGGTGGGCTTGAAGTCCGTGCCCTTTATCATTGCTGAGCGGGTGCTTAGGGCACGCCAGAGGCTGGCAAATTTGAGACCGACCGTGCCCTGGTTTAGGCCCCTTTACGACGAGTCATCAAAAAGTAGAGCGCGCCAAGCGAGCCAATAACGAAGATCGCATATCTCACAAAGTAGAAGATAGGCGTAAAGTCTCGGATCTCCTGCGATACCAGAAGCATCCCGTTCTCGTTGAGCTTGTTGC
Organism: Alphaproteobacteria bacterium; assembly: GCA_046290575.1. GTDB lineage: Bacteria > Pseudomonadota > Alphaproteobacteria > SMXS01 > SMXS01 > JANQQJ01. The sequence goes on from JBKAGX010000003.1 coordinate 271,469, forward strand.
CCAAACCAAGCGCAATATCTGATGACAAGGTGTATCGATAGATCAACAATGCCGTCACCAGGACATACATAAGGGCCAGAAACCCTTTCATGTGCCTTGGCAGGCTGGTGCCGACGTAGTGAGCGGCAATGACTAACGCAAAGGTCGCAGAAACCCAATATTCAAAGGTACTGTCCGCCAGCCCGGCTGCCGCTATAAGTAACTCGGTCATTTCAGCATCTGACATATTGGCCTCCCCGGTGTTTGCTCCCGGCGAAGATTAGTCCAAATGAGCGTGCAAACAACACGCCCCGTCAGTGCGTTCCGCTTACCACTCGTTTACATGCATCACGGTCTCGACCGGCGGGCGGTAGGCGGGCTTGAAGTCGGTCCCCTTGGTGTAGGCAATGGGGATCAGCGCGATCTGCATGATTTCCTCATAGGGAATGCCCAGGATCTCGGCAATTTCCTTTTCAAAGAACAGGTGCAGCGTTGTCCAGGAGGTACCCAACCCGCGGGCGCGCGCGGCGAGCATAAAGCTCCAGGCCGCCGGGATGATCGACCCGAATTGTGGGGACTGGAGAATGGCGGGGCTCATGCCTTCAGGCACCGGGCCGTCTGTCCGCCCCGTGATGCAGGGAATCAGCATGGCTGGCACCTTGCCCATGTTCTCGCCCAGATAGTCTGCCGAGGACGCCGACCGCGCCTGACTGTCCGTCAGGTTCGAGTCCTTTGAGTCCTTGTGCAGATAGTGGATCGCCTGCGGCATGGTTTTGTAGACCTCGAAGGCCTGACGATAATACTCGCCGATCGCTGCCTTCTTTTCAGGATCGGTCACAAACATGAACTGCCAGCCCTGGCTGTTCGAGCCACTGGGGGCCTGTACGGCCATTTCCATGCATTCCTTGATCACCTCAATCGGCACGTCGCGCTCCAGGTCCAGCCGTTTGCGCACGGCGCGGGTGGTGCTCAGCAATTCATCGGCGCTCAGGCCAAGTTGGGGGTGGCTCATCATGGTCTCCTGATTCTGTCTCTGGTTTTCCTGGTTGGGCGGCATGGTGACATGCGCCTTGCGGTACGTCCACACCAGCGCATGTGTCTGAGCCGGCATGCTTGACGGTCGTGGGAATGTTGGGCACTAAGAACGACCCGCCGACCAAACAATAAGACAAAACCGGGAGACACCATGCTGATACGGGGCCTCGTTACTGCTTTCCTGACGATCGGACTCGCGCTGCCCGTATTGTCGGCGGACTTGCCTCGCGGCACCCCTGAAGATGTGGGCATGTCCTCAGAGCGCCTGAGCAGACTTGATGCGGCGTTGGAAAATCACGTGCAGCAGGGCCGGGTCGCCGGTGTTGTCAGTCTGGTCGCGCGCCAGGGCAAGGTTGTGCATTTCGATGCGGTCGGGCATGCGGATATTGAGACCGACCATCTGATGACCCGCGACACCATGTTCCGTATCGCTTCGATGACCAAACCGGTCACGTCGGTTGCGGTGATGATGCTGTTTGAAGAAGGCCACTTCCTGCTCTCCGACCCGGTGTCGAAATACATCCCTGAACTGAAGGATTTGCAGGTCTATGTGTCGGGTGAGGGAGACGCCATCGTCACCCGGCCCGCAGCGCGGGAAATGACGATCCGCGACCTGCTGACCCACCAGTCCGGGTTCATCTATGGCGGGGTGATAAGCACTGGACCCGTTGCAGACCTCTATGACCAGAAGGGTGCAACTGTTGGCGCCAGCCGTCCCAAAACCGCGCCACCCTTGAACAGTCTTGCGGACCTGACCCGAATTTTATCGACGCTTCCCTTGGCGCACGATCCGGGGGCGCAGTGGTCCTATGGTGTCTCCACCGATGTGCTGGGCCGGTTGATTGAAGTTGTTTCCGGCATGCCCCTGGACCAGTTTTTTCAGGAGCGGGTTTTTGGCCCACTGGGGATGCGCGATACGGCGTTCTGGGTGCCGCTCGACAAGCAGCCTCGTTTCGCGGCGGTCTACACCTTCAATGAGCAGGGGCAGCTGACGCCGATGCTGGGGCCGGATGAGGCACGCTTTGCCAGCCCGCCGCCCGCGCCATCCGGCGGTGGTGGTCTGGTTTCAACGGCAAATGATTATGCCAAGTTCTGCCAGATGCTGCTGAATGGCGGCAGCTTTGGCGGCGTTCGTCTTCTCGGTCCCAAGACCATCAAGCTGATGACCATGAACCATTTGCAGGAAGAAGGCGCCCGCTTGCCGGCGTTTCCGGGCGCGAGCTTCGGTCTCGGTTTTGCAGTGATCGAAGATGTCGCGATGACCCAGGTGATGGGTTCGGAGGGCGAGTATTCCTGGGCCGGCTTTTTCAGTACGGATTTCTGGATCGATCCGGAAGAAGATCTGTTCGGCATCGTGCTGACCCAGACCGTGCCCTATGGCAGCAATCCGCTGCGTACAGAAGCCAAGCGCTTCGTCTATCAATCGATCATCGACTGACCAAAACAACTCATCCAACATAACGACAGGGGTTTCCCAGTGATCAAGACAGCACTGACAGAACAATTCGGCGTCAAGCATCCGGTGGTGCAGGGCGGTATGCAATGGGTTGGCCGCGCCGAGCTGGTCTCCGCCGTCGCCAATGCTGGTGCGCTGGGGTTCATTACCGCGCTGACGCAGCCGACGCCGGAAGATTTGTCGAAGGAAATCGCCCGTTGCCGCGAAATGACCGACCAGCCCTTCGGCGTCAACCTGACCATTCTGCCGACCATCAACCCGGTCCCCTATGACGAATATATGCAGGCCATTGTCGATGGCGGCGTCAAAGTCGTGGAGACGGCAGGGCGCAATCCGGAGCCCTATCTGCCGATGCTGAAGGAAAACGGCGTCAAGGTGATCCACAAATGCACCTCTGTCCGGCATGGTGTGAAGTCTGAGAAAGTGGGCTGCGACGCTGTTTCCATGGACGGGTTCGAGTGTGCCGGCCACCCGGGCGAAGACGATGTGCCCAACCTGGTGTTGCTGCCCGCTGCTGCAGACAAACTTACCATTCCGATGATTGCGTCGGGCGGGTTCGGCGATGGCCGTGGCCTGGTGGCCGCGCTGGCGCTGGGCGCCTGCGGCATCAATATGGGCACCCGGTTCATGGCGACGAAGGAATCGCCGGTACACGAAAACGTCAAGCGCGCGATGGTCGAGGCCGACGAGCGCAGCACCCAGCTGGTCTACCGCAAGTTCCGCAATACGGCGCGGATCTACAAGAATGGCGTCGCCGAAGAGATCCATGAGATCGAAACCACCAAGGCGGATGCGACCTTTGACGATATCCGCGACCTGGCTGCTGGCGTACGGGGCCGCAAGGTCTATGAAACCGGTGACGTTGAAGCCGGTGTCTGGTCGGCAGGCATGGTGCAGGGGATCATCAACGATATTCCGACCTGCGAAGAGCTGGTCAGCCGGATCGTTGAAGATGCAGAACGCATCATCGAACAGCAAAACAAGATGGTGGCTTAGGGTATCAGGCGGAGAAAAAGCCGTTCGTGCTGAGTGATCCCGAGCAGCGCGAGGGATTGTATCGAAGTGCGAGCGGCTTTCGCATCTCGACACACCGTCTCCCCCTCACCCAGCTTCGGCTAGGCTCGCTGTGCTCGCCAAGCCTTCACATCCCTCTCCCCGTGGGGGAGAGGGTGGTTCGAGCCTTTCGATGTCGTCTGCCGGCGTTGCTAAAGATAAAGTCGGCGAGAACCGGGTGAGGGGGTTAAGCTGCGGCTTTCACCGCTCCACCAACCCCACCGGCACTGGAATTTCCATCTCCAGCAGTTGCTGCGCCTTACCCTTGCCCAGCGGGTCGAGTCGCATGGTGGCGATGCCGCCGCCGCCCAGGGCCTCGTGACAGAGGAAATTAAGCGCATGGATGCCCGGCACGTCGAACCGCTCGACCCTTGGGTTTGAGGCGCCTTCAAATTCATGCGCGAACCAGTCTTCGACAACCTGCTCGCTTAAGGCCGCGCGGATCCAAGGCAAAAAGTCCGGGTCGCGGGCGATGATCCCGACATTGAACTTGTCGCCCTTGTCGCCGGAGCGGCCCCAGGCCAGATCGATCAGCCGGGCGGTGGCCATGTCGCCCTCGGGTTTGCCGTCTGGGCCGCCAGGGCGTGGAATGCTGGCCAGATCGAAGCCGCCGGTATGGGTAACATTGGCAGGTTCCGGCCCGTCGCCCAGATTGACCGTGACCGGCACCTTGGCCTTGTCGATGGCGAACGAGAACAGCCTGATCACCGGCGTTGTTTTGGGCCGTCCGGCGAACCACCCAGTGTTACCGACCATCATGGAGGTCATCGGCGCGTTCAGCTCACGGGCGAAGACCTCAAGCGCGTCGCGGTCTTCGTGTTCCACACCGATCTTGCAGACGACTTCACGGCTGTCACCGGCGCGGGCATGCGCGCCATAGGTCGACTCTGCGCCCAGATTTTCGACATGGGTCGCGCGGTAGGGGCCCAGATTGCGGCTGCGCAGAATTTCCTCGGTGCGCTCGATAATTGCCTGGGCCTGGCGCTCGGCCTTGGCGGCGGCATCCATACCGACAACGGGCAGCACCCCGACAGATCGGTATCCATCCTGAAAGGTGGCGCAGACTTTATAAGTGCTGGTTGGCGGGCGGCCCTTGGCGCCGGAAACATGTACGCGATCCAGCCCTTCCTGCGTGATCCTGACCTCGGTCCAGTCGCACGCCACATCGGGCAACAGATAGGCCTGCGGATCGCCGATCTCATAGAGCATTTGTTCCGAGACGGTGCCCACGCTGACCAGCCCACCGGTCCCGTCGGTTTTGGTGACGGTGAAGCTGCCGTCGGCGTGGCACTCTGCAATGGGGTAGCCGATATGGGCCCAGTCCTCGACCAGCTCCCAATCGGTAAACAAGCCGCCGCAGCATTGCGCGCCGCACTCGATGATATGGCCGACAAGGCTGCCGGCGGACATCATATCGAAGTCCGAGTCCTGCCAGCCGAATTCGTGCATCAGCGGGCCGAGCGCGAGGGCTGAGTCCACGACTCGCCCGGTGATCACCACATCGGCGCCCCGCGCCAGCGCATCGGCAATCGGCCGCCCACCCAGATAGGCATTGGCGCTGGTGATGCGTGAGGCTTCCGGCATTGCTTCGCCGGAATACATCTCAGCCGTGCCGCCGGATGCCAGATCAGGAATCTGATCCATGATATCGTCGCCCTCGACGACGGCGATAGTGAGCGTCACGCCCGCGTCGGCGGCCAGCTCTTCCATCCGCGCGCGGCAGGCCTGCGGGTTAACGCCGCCCGCATTGGTAACCAGCTTGATCCCCTGTCGGGCAATCTCGGCGACATTGTCTTTCCAGACCCATTCGGTGAAGTCATGCGCATAACCGCCATTTGGGTTCGCCGCCTTGGCCTTTGTCAGAATCGACATGGTCACCTCGGCCAGATAGTCGAGCACCAGATAATCCAGCGCGCCCCCGCTGATCAGCTGTGGGGCGGCGACGGCTGTATCGCCCAGAAAACCTCCGGCAGAACCGATGCGAACAGTTTTTTCCAACTTGCTCTCCTATCATTGGATGGACGGCATTATACTGCTGCGCCATGAGTCGTCTTTGTTTGAACGCTTTTTTTGTGTTTGTCCTGTCCGGCGTGTCAGCGGCCTATGCCGCTGAGTTGCCGACCTATGATATGGACGTCTATTGTCAGGAACTTGCCCAGCATGGCGGGGGTGCAGCTGAGCTTGTCGCCGACTGTATGAGGCTGGAAGAAACAGCGCGGACCGAACTTGCGCTGACGTGGGACTCCCTTGCGGCCAATACCCAGGACTCATGCATCCAGATCGGCGAGATGAGCGGCCTGTCCTATGATCTGCTGAAGGCCTGCGTCGATCAGATGGTTGAATAGCCCTTGGGCTATCGGCTTTTCCAGTGGCTGACGATTTCGTCGGCATAACGGCGAACGGCATCCAGTTTTGTGTGAGGCAGTTCCGTCGAATAGAGCTGGTCCGGATCGTCTGCCGCGATAACGCGTTGCCCTGAAACGCGCTGGCGAACTGAAACATCCCATTTGGCCGGATCTTTTCCATACCAGGGCCGCAACATGGCGTCGGTAACTCCCAGCTCTTCGATGCGTTTGAACTCATCCACGGATTCGACGGTTAGCGGTGTCGCATGAATTTCGAAGCTGGACCAGTCGCGGCCATATTCGTCGCACAGCTCTTTCAGCCGGGCAATCAGGCGCTTGAGGTCCTCAATGGTGTCCGGGCCCCGGGCCACCCAGCCATCGGCAAGGCGGGCGGCACGCTTGAGGCTGGGTTCGAGGTGGCCTCCGAGTAAAATTTTGACGGGTGTTCGGGGTGCCGGTTTGGCGATCAGGGGGGCGAAGTCGAATATCTCGCCATGGTATTCGACCATCTCACCCGACAGAACAAGCCGCAGCACCTCAATGGACTCGTCCATGCGTCTGCCACGCGTCGCCCAGTCCACATTACAGAATTTGAATTCTTCGGGCGCCCAGCTTGAGCCGACACCGAGCGCGAACCGGTCGTTGCTCATGACGGCCGCGGTCGCCACCTGTTTGGCCAGGATTAACGGGTGGTGCAGAGGCAGCTTGATGACATAGGTGAAAAAGCGGATGCGGCTGGTGTGCAAACTCAGCGCTGGCAGAACGGTCATCGGTTCGTAGAGCGGCGCCTCGATGTTCCAGTTCCGCTTGTGATCCGGCGAAAACGGATACGTGCCCAACGTATTTCTCATCTGGAATGTGCCGTCGTTCAGCGCAAAACTATCGAAGCCACAGGTTTCGGCTTCCTTGGCAAGGTGAAGCAGGTGATGCGGGCTAACGGCGGTCGGGTCCATCAATGTAAAGCGCATATGTCTGCTCCCTGAAAAATATACTTAGATATCTAACAGAAATCAGCTTATCGGCAAATCGGAGTGAATCGGCAGGAAACAAACCCAGACAGGCGACTACATCAACCCCATGGATCGCATGCTGACGTGGCTGCCGCGCCCGATAATAACGTGGTCATGGACAACGATTTCGCAGGCTTTCGCCGCAGCAACCACCAGCTTGGTCATCTCGACATCCGGCTGGCTGGGTTCGGGATCGCCCGACGGGTGGTTGTGAACAAGGATGAGCGCCGTGGCATCAAGCGCCAGCGCCCGTTTGGCCACCTGGCGCGGATAGACCGGCGTATGGTCGACGCTACCTTCCTGCAGGATCTCGTCGGCGATGATCCGGTTGCGTTTGTCGAGAAACAGCACGCGGAGCTGTTCGATGCTCTGATAGGCCATCGACGCGCTGCAGTAGTCGCTCAGCGCCGACCATGAGCTGATCACCGGTTTTTCGAGCGCCTTGGCTTTGGTGAGCCGAATGCCGGCTTCACGAACGATCTTGAAAACGGCAACTGTCGACTCGCCAACACCGTTGATTTCCAGCAGCCGCTCCGGCGGGGCGCTAATGGCGTCAGAGAAACTGCCGAACCGGTCGATCAATCGCTTGGCAAGCGGTTTCATGTCGGCGCGGGGATGGGCCTGGAACAGCACCAGCTCAAGCATCTCATAGTCGGGCAGGGCGTCGGCCCCGCCATTCATGAACCGTTCCCGCAACCTTTGCCGGTGGCCCAGATAATGGGGCTTATCGTCCATGGATATGCCTAACCGGTTCGCGTCGTGCGCCGCGCAAGCGGTGTATCGAGACGCGCTTGACCAACGGCGACGCAAATCATGGGGCGTAAGGTGGTTTTTCCAGATCGGTCGCGGACCGGGTGAACACCTCGTAGCCATCTTCGGTTACGGCCAGCGAGTGCTCAAACTGTGCCGATAGTGACCTGTCGCGGGTGACGGCGGTCCAGCCATCCGACAGGATCTTCACATCATAGCGGCCCAGATTGACCATCGGTTCGATGGTGAAGAACATGCCCGGTTTCAGCACCACGCCGGAGTGCGGCTCGCCATAGTGCAATACGTTGGGAGCGTCATGAAACACCTTGCCCAGTCCATGGCCGCAGAAATCGCGGACGACCGAACAGCGCTCGCTTTCGACAAAACTCTGAATCGCGTGGCCGATGTCGCCCAGTGTGGCCCCGGGCTTCACCTGTTCGATACCGCGCCATAGAGCCTCATAAGTGATGTCACACAACCGCCGTGACTTCAGCGAGACATCGCCGACGAAGAACATCCGGCTGGTGTCCCCATGCCAGCCATCAACCGTTGGTGTGACATCGATATTCATGATGTCGCCCTCTTTCAGCACACGGTCTCCGGGGATGCCGTGGCAGACAACATGATTGATCGACGTGCAGATACTTTTTGGAAAGCCGCGGTAGCCCAGGGGGGCCGGGACGCCCCCACGTTCGACGATGAAGTCATGGCACAGCTTGTCCAGCTTGCCGGTCGTGACGCCGGGCACCACAAAAGGCGTAATATAATCAAGCGTTTCGGCAGCCAGCCGCCCGGCGGCACGCATGCCTTCGAACCCTTCAGCGCCGTGGAGCTTGATTGCGCCGGTCCGGGCTTCGCCCAGTCCGGCAATCTGATCGTTCATCGGTAGTTCCTTCATCGGGGTAACCTAAATGGCGACCGCAAGCGGTCGATCAACCACAATTTCATCGGTCGATAGTGTACAGGCGTAGCAGAGAACTTCAACGCCCCGCGCGACCGCCTCTTTCAGCGCAGAATCATAAGCTGGATCGATATCGCTGGCGATGGAAAACCGGTCGCAGTCCATGCGTTGAACCAGATAGAACATGACGGCGCGGTGGCCGGCGTCGACCATGTCGCCAAGCTCCTGCAAATGCTTGGCACCGCGTGCGGTGACTGAGTCCGGGAACTCTGCGCCATTGCCGCGATAGAGGTGAACGTTCTTGACCTCGACATAGCAGTCCCGCCGGGCGTCATTTTGCAGCAGGATGTCGATGCGCGAATTTTTGCCATATTTCACCTCTCGCCGCATCGAGGCATAGCCGGTCAGTTCTGGGATCTGCTGGGCTTCGATGGCCTCTTCGGTAATGCGGTTGGGGTGTCCGGTATGAATGCCAACCAGCCCGCCATCGGCTTCGATCAGTTCCCAACTGTATTTCAGCTTGCGCTTGGGGTTTGCCGCTGGTGACAGCCAGACCGTTGAACCGGGTTCTTTGAGCCCCAGCATCGAGCCGGGGTTGGCGCAATGGGCAGTGATTTCCGTGCCGTCTTCAAGCGATACATCGGCCATGAACCGCTTATAGCGCTTGATCAGCGTGCCTTTGATCAGGGGAGCGTGGAATTTCATGCGGGCACGCTAAGCGACCCTGGGGCAACGCGCAATATGGCAGGGAGCCTGTCTCGAAATCGCCCCGATGCGGTCCTAATTCCAACCTATGGGGGATGCAATTTGACGTGCGCGTTAACTGGGAGTGTTTCATGATTCTACGCTATTTCGGCTCCGGCCTCGTCGCCCTTGTTCCCACTTCACTGGTTTTGCTGATTCTCGTCGCCTGTGCGCAGCCGCAGGACATGGCGCTCGAATCGAACGCGCCTTATGAGGTGACTGTCGAACAAGAAGCATCACCGCCTCACCTTGAATCTATTACGGTCGCTGCGAAGCAGCGTTCATCTCAGGCTGATGTGTCGCTGGGTTTCGCCTATGCCCCAAGCGCTCACCTCGTTGACCAACGCTCACAATGGCATCTTTCGCCGGCAGATACAGAAAACTACGCTGAAATAGCCGACAACCCGATCAAGCAGGCGGCGGTCGATCCGGTTTCGACGTTCAGCGTCGACGTCGATACCGGGTCCTATTCGAATGCGCGGCGCTTCCTCAATGCCGGCGAGATGCCGCCGTCGGACGCCATCCGCATCGAGGAGATGATCAACTATTTCGACTATGGCTATGCGCCACCGCGCGATACCGACACGCCGTTCACAGTGCACACCGAAGTCGCCCAGACGCCCTGGAACAAGGACACCTATCTGCTGAAGGTCGGCCTGAAAGGCTATGAGGTGCCGCAAGAACAGCGCCCGGCCGCCAATCTGGTCTTTCTGCTTGATGTTTCGGGGTCAATGAATGCCCCGGACAAGCTGCCGCTGCTGGTGTCGTCGATGAAGCTGCTGACCCAGCAATTGCGCGCCGATGACCGGGTCACGATCGTGGTGTATGCGGGTGCCGCCGGCCTGGTGCTCGAGCCTACACTGGGCAGCGAAAGGGCTATCATCAATGCTGCGCTTGACCGGCTCAGTGCCGGTGGGTCGACCGCAGGCGGCCAGGGCATCGAACTCGCCTATGCCATGGCCCAGGCCTCAAAGATTCCCGGCGGGATCAACCGGATCATTCTGGCGACCGACGGGGACTTCAATGTCGGCACGGTCCGAGTCAACAGTTTGAAAGACTTTGTCGCGCAAAAGCGCGAGACCGGGGTCTCGCTCTCTGTCCTGGGCTTTGGCCGGGGTAATCTCAATGATCAGATGGTGGAGCAGCTCTCCAATGTCGGAAACGGGTCCTATGCCTATATCGACACGCTGAAGGAGGGCCGTAAGGTGCTGGTGGAGCAGGTCGGCTCGACTCTGATGACCATTGCCAAGGACACTAAAATCCAGATCGAATTCAACCCGGCCGTGATCGGGGAATACCGGTTGATCGGCTACACCAACCGCATGCTCGCACACGAAGACTTCAACAATGACAAGGTCGATGCGGGCGACATTGGCGCGGGGCACAGCGTCACCGCGCTTTATGAGATCGCGCTGGTTGGCTCCGGCGGTTTGCAGCTTGATCCGCTGCGCTATGGCCAGCGGGTGTCGCCGCCGAATGGTCCGACCAACGAGTTTGCCTTCGTCAAGCTGCGCTACAAGCTGCCGAACGAAGATACCAGCACGCTGATCGAGATCCCGCTGGAAACCGGGTTAATCGAAGCCGCCGACCCGCCCAGCGACGATTTCCGATTCGCCGCCGCCGTTGCCGCCTTCGGTGAAAAGCTGCGGGGTGGTGAACATCTGGGCAGCTTTGGCTACCGGGATGTCGAGACACTGGCGCTGCGGGCGCGGGGATCAGACCCCTTTGGGTATCGCGCCGAATTCCTCGAACTCGTCCGCCTTGCCAACGCCATGCAGCTGTCGGGCCTGGGTGTCCCGCCATGTGGTGATTTTGGTGTTGGCGACCTGGCGCGTGCAGTGCTTTGCGATCAGGTTGCTAACTGACGGGTCTATTTCGCTGGAGGACGGGACCAGACGACCAAAGCTGCGCCAGCGATTGCGATCTCGAATAGAATGGTCCAGTGCAGCAGAAAGCTCCAGACCCACCAATCGTATTTTGCCGGGACATCAATGAAATTGAGGCCGGCATTCTTGATTGGCCAAAGCCATCGAATGTTTCCCGCTATCGAATCAAGAGCAAGGTGAAGCAGTAAATTGGCCAGAGCGACGCTGATGACGAAACCGGACCCCTCTAGTCTGGCCAGTCTGCAAGCGATCCAGCATCCAAACGCAAACAGGATCCAAAATGCCGGTGTATGGGTGGGATAGGTATGATGGGCAGGGTGACGACCATCTATGAGGTAGAACCAAGCGAGATCGAAGTCCGGCAGCACACTTGCCAGCAGACCGATCGCGAGAACGCGACGGGGTTGACCCCCGAATCTTGATAGTATTCCCGTCGTCAAGAGATATCCGGCGGGTATGTGGGCGAGGATCAAATGCGCGCTTTCCTTATTTCAAGGCCGCCGCCGCGTTACCGGCACCCCAATGCTGGCAACGCGGCAGCGGCCATCCCTTGCGCCCCAAGGTGGTGCCTGCATCAAACGGCCCGCATTCGCAGCCGCCGGGAGAGGAATGCAGCACCAGGCGCAAGGGGGAGGGAGCCGGTCGGTGGTCGTTTGATCAGTCGCCTTCATGGTCGGTTCCCCCAGGGTGAGGGAGTATTAAAGGCCTGCATCGCGGCAGCAGCAGGGCGCTGCCGGGCCGGGCTGCGACGATTTAAGGGCAATTCGGGGGCGCGGATGGTGGCACTGCCATAATTCACCCTGCTATAAGGTCGCGATGAGCAAAGAAAAAACCGTCACCGCCTGCCTGATCATCATCGGCAACGAAATCCTGTCTGGCCGCACCCAGGACGCCAATCTGGCCTATCTGGCCAAATGGCTGAATGAGGAGGCGGGCATTCAGTTGACCGAAACCCGTGTGATTCTCGATATCGAGGACACCATCGTGGAGACGGTCAATGAGTGTCGCAGCAAGTTCGACTATGTGTTTACCACTGGCGGCATCGGCCCGACCCATGACGACATTACCTCGCCCAGTGTCGCCAAGGCTTTCGGGCTGGAGTGGGAATTGCACCCGGAAGCGCATGAGCTGCTGAAGGAATATTATGGCCCTGAGGGTTTGACCTCCGCCCGGGCGCGGATGGCGTTCACGCCGAAAGGCGCAGAGCTGGTCGAGAATCCGATCTCCAAGGCGCCTGGCTTCCAGGTCGAAAACGTGTTCGTGATGGCCGGCATCCCTGTCGTCATGCAGGCCATGCTGGATAGCCTGAAACACCGTCTGACGGGCGGCAAACCCGTACGGTCACGCTCGGTGCGGGTGCATCTGCCGGAAAGCCAGATCGCGACGACGTTGCGGGAGCTGCAGGAGGCGAACGCCAACTCGGATATAGGCTCCTATCCCTTTTACCATAAGGGTAAAGGCGGCACGAGCATCGTGGTCCGTTCCACCGATGAAGACCTGATCGATACCATTGTCGACACGGTCTACCGGCATGCCTTCGAACTCGGCGGCGATCCGGAATTCGAAGACGCTTCTTAGAACGCAGCCAACGGGTGAAATTTTGTCGTCGCTTGGCCTATAGTGGCGTCGCAGGCGGACGTGGTGAAATTGGTAAACACAAGGGACTTAAAATCCCTCGCCCGTTAGGGCTTGCGGGTTCAAGTCCCGCCGTCCGCACCACTGCTTGTTGACGATCTGTTTGATCGCCGGGACAGGGCACTGTGCAGCTCAGGTTCTAGGCACCACAATTAGCGACATTTGCAAATATCGACCCCATACCTTGATTGGTGCTACTTTCTGCACTGTCGCTGGTTTTGAGTCGCTTACGAGCCTGAAGAATCAGGACGCCGCCTGAAGGGCGTGGCGGCAGTATGGTAGCTTCTATATCGCGCAACCGGAGGCATGGTTTTATGCCTAAGAAACCGACCGATCAGGACGCCTATGATGCGGCACTGGCTGCCGTGGATGCTTTTCCGACGTTTGAGAGTTTCGACCTAGGCGAGGCGTTTGCCGCCTATACCCGCGCCATGCAGCCGGCGACTTTCTTTCAGACGACCGGCAAGCTCTATATGGATATGATGGGTATCGCGGCGGGCACGTCCGATATCGAACCCGATGCCAAAGACTGGCGATTCAAGGATGAAGCGTGGGTGAAAAGCCCGGCCTATAAGCGCATGGCGCAGGCCTATCTGGCCATGTCGAACGCTATTGAAGACATGATCCCTGATGATCTGCCGCAGGATCAGAAGGCGCGTGCGGAATTCGCCGCCGACGTTTTCGCCAGCACCATCGCGCCGACCAATGTTCTGGCGGGCAATCCCGCGGCGATGAAGCGCACCATGGAAACCGGCGGGCAAAACCTTGTCGAGGGGACTGCTGCCTTTTGGCGGGATCTCTTCCAGAATGAGGGCTTGCCAGAGCAGGTCGACGATTCCGGGTTTGAAGTTGGCAAGAATCTGGCGACGACACCGGGCGCGGTGGTTTTCCGTACCGAGATGTTTGAGTTGATCCACTACAAACCGTCGACGGAAAAAGTTCGCGAAACGCCGGTTGTGTTGATCCCGCCGCAGATCGGCCGGTTCTACTTCACGGATCTGGCCCCGGGCCGAAGCTTTGCTGAATATACTGTTAGCCAGGGATTGCAGTTCTTCACCGTCAGCTGGCGCAACCCATCGCCGGAAAACCGTGATTGGGGCCTTGAGGAATACATGGTCGCCGCGCTTGAAGCGCTGGAGGCCGTGCGGGAAATTACCGGCCAGCCCAAACTCAATGTTGTCGGTTTCTGCGCCGGCGGCATGCTGACGTCCATGCTGATGGGCTATTTGAAAAAGCGGAAGATAGAGCTGATCAACAATGCGACCCTGTGCGTCACCATGCTCGACTTCAAGTCGGAGGCGGCGCTGGGCGCGTTCCGGCTGCCAGCGATGCTTTCGGTCGCCAAGGCACAGTCGCAGATCACGGGCATCCACCGCGGTAAAGACCTGCACAAGGTGTTTACATGGATGCGGCCCAACGATCTGGTCTGGAACTATTGGGTGAACAACTACCTGATGGGTGATTCACCGCCCGCCTTCGATATTCTCGCCTGGAACAAGGACAGCACCAACCTGCCGGCCAAGCTGCACAAGGACTTCCTGGATCTGTTCGAAAGCAATGAGCTGATTGAGCCAGATGCGTTTGAGATCAACGGTGAGAAGATCGACCTGTCAACCATCGACTGCGAAAAGTTTGTCGTAGGTGCCGTCACGGACCACCTGACGCCGTGGCAGGCCTGTTACGACACCGTCCATATCATGTCGGGCAAGAGCACCTTTGCGCTCAGTAATGGCGGGCACATCGCCGCGCTGGTCAATCCGCCGGGTAATCCAAAAGCGTATCACTGGATCAGCGATTCGATCAAAGAATCCGCCGATGACTGGCACGAAAACGCCGAAAAAACCTCCGGCAGCTGGTGGGAAAGCTGGACCAAATGGAGCAACAAGCGGACGGGCAAGAAAATCGCTGCGCCGGAACATCTCGGCAGCAAGAAATACCCGCCTCTGTGCGACGCGCCGGGCACTTATGTCCGCGAAGTCGTGGACGCCTGAACCCCAGAAGATTCTGTATTCCAACCGACAAGATCAAGACGGCCCAACGAAGGAAGACCCCTAATGCACTACTCTGCCTATGAATCAGTACGGACCCTGACCCGCCCGCTCTCTTTTGTGCTTGGGCAGTGGTCAGAGGCACTGCACCATGACCTGAACCCGTGGCGGGGGACCAAGATCAATAGCGCGGTCGCGTCACTGGTTGAGCTGCCGCACCGGATTCTGAAAGACTATCCGCGCCAAGCCTTTGGGGTGACGGCAGAGATCGATGGTGAGACCGTTGTCCTTCCCGAAGTGGTCGTCGATACGCTACCCTTCTGCGATCTGGTGGGTTTCCCCATGGAGGGCGCGGAAGAAAAACCCAAAGTGCTGATTGCAGCGGCGCTGTCCGGCCATTACGCGACACTGTTGCGCGATACGGTCCGTGGATTCGCCCGGGACTTCGATCCCTACATCACGGATTGGAAGAACGCGCGTGACGTGCCGCTGGAGGAAGGCGATTTCGGCATTGAATGCTACGTTACCTATCTGATGAATTTCATGGAAACGCTGGGCCCCGGCACGCATCTGGTGGCTACCTGCCAGGCGGCGCCGGCTGCGTTGATGGCGGCGGCGTTGCTGGCAGAGCGCCATCCCGAACTGGTCCCGGCCAGCGTGACGCTGATGGCGGGTCCCATCGACACACAGATCAACCGCAATACGATCAACAAGGTGACCGACATCATCCCCCTTGATCGGATGCGCAAACACAATATCAAAACCGTACCCAGCCGCTATGCGGGTGCGGGCCGGCGGGTCTATCCCGGCTTCTTCCAGTTGACGGGGTTTGTCACGTTAAGCCTGGTACCGCATATCAAACGCCATGCCTCGCATGTGAAGAACATCGCCAAGGGCGAAGATGACGCGGCCGAAATCTTCCGCGATTTCTATGACGAGTACTTCGCGGTGCTCGATATGACCGAGAATTTCTACATCGAATCGCTCGAGCGGGTGTTCTTCGATCACCATCTGCCGCGCGGCGTGGTGACCTATGAGGGTGACCGTATCGATTTCGGGGCCATTGAGAACATCCCGCTGCTCACCATTGAGGGCGCCAACGACAATATGTGCTCGATCGGGCAGACCGAAGCTGCCCACGGCCTTTGCCCGAATATTCCGGACGAATTGCGCGGGCATCACGTGCAGGATGGTGTCGGTCATTATGGTGTGTTTTCGGGATCCAAATTCCAGAACCATATCTATCCGGTCGCGCGTGATTTCATCCACGATCACCACGCCTGATCATCGAGCGATCCATTGACGGCCGAAAACAAGCTTTTCATCGGGGCGGGTGAGGCACCGCAGTATCTGGAGCTGTCACGCGCGAACCGCCACGGGCTAATCGCGGGGGCCACGGGTACCGGCAAGACCGTGACCCTGCAGATTATGGCCGAAGCCTTCAGCCGCCGGGGCGTGCCCGTCTTTATGGCCGATGTGAAAGGCGACCTGTCTGGCATCAGCCAGCCGGGCGAGGCCAAGGATTTCCTCTTCAAGCGTGCCGAAACCATCGGCCTTGACGACTACGGCTTTGCGGCCTCACCGACAGTGTTCTGGGATATCTTCGGTGAGCAGGGCCACCCGATCCGCACGACGATTTCCGAGATGGGGCCGCTGCTGCTCTCACGGCTCCTGGAGCTGAACGAGACGCAGGAAGGCGTCATGCACATCGCCTTCGAGGTTGCTGATGACGAGGGGTTGCTGCTACTCGATCTCGACGATTTACGCTCCATGCTGACGTTTCTGACGGAGAATGCGAAGCAGATCCGCGCCGAATATGGCAACGTCTCCAGCGCGTCTGTCGGGGCCATCCAGCGCCGCCTTCTGACGCTCAAATCGCAAGGGGCAGAGAATTTCCTGGGCGAACCTGCGCTGAAACTCAATGACTTTATGCGGACAACCTATGAGGGCCATGGCTTCATCAATGTGCTGGCGGCAAACAAGCTTATCGAAGCGCCCAAGCTCTACAGCACGGTCCTGCTCTGGCTCCTGTCGGAACTGTTTGAAGAACTGCCCGAAGTCGGTGATCCGGACAAGCCGAAGCTGGTGTTCTTCTTCGACGAAGCGCATCTGCTGTTTGATGATGCGCCCAAGGCGCTGGTCGACCGGATTACCCAGGTGGTCAGGCTGATCCGGTCCAAGGGTGTCGGGGTTTATTTTGTAACCCAGAACCCGCTTGATGTGCCTGATGAGGTGCTGGGCCAGTTGGGCAATCGGGTACAGCATGCCCTGCGGGCCTATACACCGCGCGACCAGAAAGCCGTGCGCACAGCGGCTTCAACCTTCAGGCAGAATCCGAAGCTGGATACCGAAGAGGTGATCACCCAGCTGGGCGTGGGCGAGGCGCTGACCTCGTTTCTCGACCCGAAGGGAATTCCCGGCGTTGTGGAGCGGACGCTGATCCGGCCGCCGTCATCCAGGCTTGGTCCGGCGACAGAAGCTGAACGGACGGCCGTCATCGGTCGCAGCCCGGTTTCCGGCATTTATGATGAAGCCGTCGACCGGGAATCCGCCCACGAAGTGCTGATGGCGCGGGCCGAGGAACTCGCGAAACGGCAGGAGGAGGCTGAAGCGCGCGAGGCTGCGGAGAAAGAGCGCGCCAAAGCAGAACGAGCGCGCAGCCGGACGACCAGCCGGCCCCGCAGCAGTGGAAGACGCTCGAACCGCCAAAGCATTGGCGAGGCATTCGGCAAATCGGTTGCGCGGTCTATCGGCAGCTCGCTCGGCCGCCGGCTCATTCGTGGCATTCTGGGATCGCTAAGCCGTTAGACCGCTGCCTGCGCTTGTCGCAACCTGTTACTTTTACTAGTCTGATTTTCGCCAACAAAAGATGCGCGGTGCCAGTGAATGTGGGGGCACGCACCGCGGCTGTGTCCCCCTTATGCGTAAAGAGGGGCGGCCGATGCCAACCGATATTGAGTTTCTTGTTCTGTTTGCCGAGGTCTCTGTGGCCTTTGTGGCATTCACGACCATCGTCGCGACCCTAAGGCAATCGATGATGGGGGCGCTTCGGCCTTTGCAATATCTGCTCTTTCGATTCTTCGTTGACGTCGGCCTGATGCATTTTCTCGTGGCGCTTATACCCGTTGGCCTTTTCTACATCTTGGAAGACGAAGTTAACGTCTGGCGTATTACCTCCTATTTCATTCTCGTGTTTACGGCCTGTTACATGCCGAACTATCTGGCCCGGCGCCGCCGGATCGATGCACCCGTCCCGTTGGTCAGTCTGATGACAATGGTCGGCTATGGTGTCGTATTGCTGATCATGGTGATTACTGTGACGGAGTGGTTCTGGCTGCCATCGCTAGCGACCACAACCATCTTTCTACTATGGGGCATGTGCAGCAATGTGGCGATTTTCGCGCTCTTCCTGGGCAGTTTTGTAAGCGTGGCAGATGGTGGTTCAGGCCGGCTGGAGGCCGAAGAGGCCGCGCATCTGAACCACTAGATTTTATTGCGCGGGCGCCACTTTCGTTTGGCTGGCGGGCTGTTTGTCTTTGTCGGCCAAGAGTAAAAGCGCTGGCAAGACCAGGAAGTCGACGACGAGGGCCACGGCGACGGTCAGCGCAACGAAGATGCCCAGATTGGCGTTGATCGCGAAGTCGGACCAGGCGAGGACTGAAAACCCGACAATCAGCACCGCTGCGGAAATCCACAGCGCTGACCCGACGGTCTGAAACGCATAGTGGATCGCGGCTTCGACGCCGGCGCCCTGTTCGCGGCGGGCGCGCAGATATTTGCTGAGGAAATGCACGGTGAAGTCGACGATCAGGCCCAAAGAGGTGGCGGTCACCATGGCCGCATAAAGCCCGATCTCGCCAACCAGGGTCGTCCAGATTCCGAACGCGATCACTGGCGGCAGGAAATTGGGAATCAGGCTCAACATGCCCAGCTTGAAGCTGCGCAGCGCGGCCACCAGGCACAGTGATATCAGCACGATCGCAATGGCTGTGCCGATCATCATGCTCGACAGATTCCGTTGAGTGAGGAACGCGAAGATGATGGTGGTGCCGCTGCCCGCACCGAACATTTCGGCAGGCAGGTTCTCTTCCATCCAGGCTTCTGCCCGCCATTTCACCTGCTTCATCTGGGTGCTGGTGATGTTGTCCATGGTCGCCATCACGCGCGTGGCGGATTTGGGCACATTGATCTGGTTGTTGAGATCGAGCCCATAGGGCAGTGACATTTCGTAAAGCAGCAGATATTGCGCTGCCAGTTCGCGGCTCTCCGGCAGACGGTAATACGCATCGTCATCGCCGTTCATGCTGCGATTCAGCCGTTTCATCACCGTGCCGAACTGCGAGACGTGGACGATTTCCGGCTGTTCCTGCAGCCAGGTCGAGAAGCGGTCCAGATGCATCAGATATTCAGGGTCCGCGATACCGCCTTCCTCACCCGAACTGAGCGAAAAGGCTACGTCGTAGATGCCTGGCAGGTTTTCCGAGATGTAGTCCGCGTCCTGCCGGAAGGAGATGTCGCGGCTGAGGAATTCAACAAACCGGTCATTGATTGCCACGGTGGGAATCGATGACCCCAGAACCACGGCGACACCGAATACGCCCAGCAAAACCAGCTTGGGCTTTTTCACGATCCGCTCGACAAGGCCAAACAGGGCCGCCTGTTCAAAGCCTTTGCCGATCTTGGGGCGCATGGGCAGCACGGCGACGAGTGCCGGCAGCAGCAGGACAGAGAAAATCCACGCAAATACAGCGCCGGTAGCCGAGATGTTGCCCAGATCCCTGAAAGGTGGGGCGTCCGAGAAATTAAGGCTCAGGAAGCCAATGGCGGTTGTCAGGCTGGTCAGCGCAACCGGTTCCATGTTGATCCGGACGCTCTCGACAATGGCGTCGTGACGGGATTTTCCCGCCCCCATTTCCTTGCCCATGGTGACCAGCAGGTGGATCGCATCAGCCACGGCGACAGTGACGATGATGACGGCGACGGACCCCGATGCCGGTGTCAGCTTCACGCCGAGATAGAACCAGACGCCCATGGCCGTCAGCACGGATAGCAGCACGGTGATGATCGCGACGCCTGACGCGATAAAAGAGCGCAGCAGCAGCGCCATGCTGACGGCGAGGATCAGCACCATCAGCGGAAACAGCGTCGCCAGGTCGCTTTGCGTGACGCGGAAGAACGCCAGGCTCATCATCAGCTGGCCGGTGGTAGAGAGCCTTATATCAGGGTGCGCTTCACGGAAATCGGCGGTGATCTCATCGACCTTGGGGACGATGACTTCCTGCATGTTGACGCCCTCTTCGGGCACCTCCAGCGTCGCGACTACCGAGGTGGCTGTACCGTCTTCGGAGATCGCACGGCGGAACAATTGCGGTTCGGCCATGGCAATGCGGCGGATTTCGGCGATCCGCTCCGGCGTCAGGTCGGTCCCCTCGGGTATCAGGTCATCGACCAGCAGGTCGTCTTCTTCGGCACGGGTGTGCTGGTAATTGCTGAGCGAGTCGACCCGGACCACATAGGGGATCTGCCACGCCATCTCCGTCAGCTCCTGGATCGATTCCAGATGCGCCGGCGTGAACATGTCGGTGCCGTCTTGCGGCTTGAGTACGAAGCTGATGACGTCGGCGGCCACATAGGTCCGCTCCATCATCTCATGCGCGAGGAGGTCCGGATTCTGGGCGTCGAAGAAGACCCGGTAATCGTTGGAAAAGGCCCGATACTGGTTGCCCGCCGCGCCCCAGAGGGCCAGCCCCAGCACCACCGGCAAGACAATCCAGCGCCAGCGGATCACCCACCGGGCATATGACACATAGAGATCGTTCACGAAACGACCCTCGCACAAAAAGGGTCATGCGCGCTAGCGGCGAGGTTAGGCCAGCTCGGGGTGGGAGTGCTCTTCCATGGCCTTGCGCATGTTGGGCGGAAAGGGCACGGCCTTGCGCTGGGCGATGTTGAAGCCGAGCCCGACGCTGGCATTGATCGCAACCAGCGCGCCCGTATTGGCGTTGAAGCTCCAGTTCCGGAATTGCACCAGCTTTTCGCGTACCTCGACATTGGTCGAGTGGGTGACGATCTCGTCGCCGATACGCGGCACTTCAACGACCACCTGGCGGCTTTCCATGGTCGCGATCCCGAGTTTTTCGTCCCGGTCCGCCGAACGCTTCTGGCCCTCGAATTTGATCGGCAGGCTCATGAACGCGATGGATTTGCCGTCCGAAAGGTCCAGAAAACCATCAGCGCCGCAGTCCTTTTCCTCAATCATATGCGGATCGAAGCGGACGGGGATCTCCAGCCGCTCCATGTCGGCCAGCGTCAGATCTGCGCGCATAGGGTCCAGGTTCAGGCTGCGCGGTTTGCCGTGATCGGGCCAGTCGACGTTAAGCGTGTGGGCACTGGTAACAAAATCGTCGGGCAGCTTCAGCGGTGAGCGGTCGGCGCGCGTCGCCAAGGTCGCCACATTGCGGAACGTGGCAGACAGGTCGCCAGTCTCCGTGTTGAACAGTTCCAGGTAGAGCGTCAACGCGTTGGGGGTGGCATCCAGCACACCAGCGCGGACCGCCAGCGGTGCGCCTTCCAGCTGTTCGCGGTAATGCCTTGTATAGGTGTCGGTTACGGTCAGGACCGCCCCGCGATCCTGCAGTGCAGCCTCATTAAGGCCCAGTGCCGCCGCCAGCGTGTTGGTCGCCGTTGCGGCCTTCATCGCGTAGATGCGGACATTCATATGGCCAAGATTATCGATATGCGCGGGCTCGACCCGGCCTTCATAGAATATCTTCATGGGAACAGTCGTTCGGTTGGTCTGGATGTGATGCTCTGACTAACCACACAGAT
The DNA here is from genome assembly GCA_046290575.1 of Alphaproteobacteria bacterium. Taxonomy (GTDB): domain Bacteria; phylum Pseudomonadota; class Alphaproteobacteria; order SMXS01; family SMXS01; genus JANQQJ01. The sequence goes on from JBKAGX010000003.1 coordinate 293,079, forward strand.
TAACGAAGTCTATCGTCTTTTGACCCTGATCGGTCCTGCACTCACGTTCTTGCGACAAGCCCCAAGTGCTGCGTAGGGCGACGGAGCACTCCAGAACCGGCTTTGCCGTTGGTACGCCTCTGGATAGCGTCACCCGGCTCAAAGGCCGGGTTCGCAATGACGGAGAAGATAACTGTCTGTTCAATCCCACTCGTCGGCAATGTCTTCCAGCGGTTCCAGATTTGTAACCCTGATGGCGCCGCGTGTCAGCACCACCAGCCCTTCTTCGGACCAGAGCCGGAGTTGCCGATTCACGTTTTCGCGGGACAAGGCGACATAGTTGCCCAGTTCGCTCTGGCTCATCCTCAGTTTGACGCTGCCGTCAGGCTCACGGTCGCCGTGCGAATCCAGCATGCGGAGCAGTCCCTTGGCGAGGCGGGGGGCCATCGCCAGTGTTGCTTGATCCTGAACCAGCGCATTGGTGGTTCGCAAGCGCCCGCACAGGGTCTGGATGATCTTCAGCGCGGCATCGGTGTGCTGGGCCAGCCAGGGCAGGAGGTCGCGGCGGTGCAGGATCATGACGTCCGTACGCTCGACGGCAGACACGGTCGCTGCGCGCGGGCCGCCATCCAGCATGGCGACCTCGCCGGCGATATTGCCCTTGTCGATATAGTCCAGCAGCGTCTCCTTACCGCCGATCGACATAACGCTGACCTTCAGCCGGCCAGACAGGACAATCATCATGCTGTCGCCGTCGTCACCTTCTTCAAAAACTGTCTGGCGGGGTGAAAACCGACGTGTAACGCCGAACTCCAGCAGGGCTGCCAGTTCATCCGCGTCGACGGCTTTGAGAATCGAGTCGTCTGGCAGGAGTTCATAAATGTCGGACGTGATGCGCATGTGTCCCATCCATTCGGCTGCGCGCCAGTTGGGAACACATTAGCAAATAATTCAGGGATTGGATGGCCTGTGTGCTGCGCATCACGCAGGCTGGCGTGAAGCCTTGCTATCCTGGCTGCTAATCCCAGGGGCTTCACCGGCCTTCCCATCGGTAAGCCATGTTCTGACTGAGCCCCATTTTGGGGCTCTTTTTTTTCTTAGCTTCCCATTAATCCGATGAGGAGCGCCACCAGGACAATGACAATCAGCAGGCCGATGAACATGGTTCGTTGTCTGCCGGTCCTTAGGGTGATGTTACCGGCGCGGGCCTTGGTTCCGTCCAGATCGGTAGGTTTCTTTTTGGGGTCAGGGGCGTGTTTGTCGTTTTCAGTCATGTTAACTGAACGTCGTCGGCGGCTTTTGGTTCCAGCAGGGGGGTCAAATACCCAATGACAGAAACCTTCACACATGACTTTTACGGTTGAGGTGGTTAGACTGTGTTAGCGTGGCGGCGTCTTGGGGAATCGGGGCGTCGGCGCGCCGCTGTCTTTCGCTGGGTTTTGAAGGATACGCGGTCCTGAGATATCGTCTTTCGATAGTTTCAGATTTCAGAGGAGGCCACATGCCGCAAAAAACAGTCTATTCGGCGTTCGAAGATGGCAGCGATGCGCGGACAGCGGGGAGGGCCGTTCTGGATACGGACCGCTACACGTCACCGGACTACATGGCGCGGGAGTGGGAGCGGGTCTGGTCAAAAACGTGGCTGCTGGCCGGGCTGGAGTCCGACATTCGCGAGCCGGGGGATTATTTCCTGTTCGAGCTGGGCCGGGAGTCGGTGATCGTGGTGCGTACCGAAGACGGCGGTGTTGCTGCGCTGTATGACGCGTGTCAGCACCGGGGCAACAAGCTGATTGTCAGCAAGCATGGCTCGGTCACTGCGTTTACCTGTCCCTATCATGGCTGGACCTACGCGCTGGACGGCACGCTGAAACATGTGCCGGACGAAGAGCGATTTAGCCAAGGGGTGCCCTGCGACGAACTGTCGCTGACGCCGGTTAAAGTTGAAATCTGGGCCGGGATCGTCTGGATCAATATGGATCCGAATGCGGCACCGTTGCGCAGTTTCCTCGGCACTGTCATGGATACGCTGGAGCCGTTTCATATCGAAAACATGGTGCTGGTCCAGGACCAGACTGTGATGCTCGATGCCAACTGGAAAACGGTGATCGACAATTTCAACGAGCAGTATCACGTCGACTTCATTCACCCGCAGCATGCCAGCATGGTTGATTGCTGCGACGCGGAGAATGAGCTTTGGCCCTATGGTCACCGGCGGGTGCTGGTTGAAGGCTATGTCACGAATCCGCGTTATGGCGAACCGGAAGAGGTGCCGCCTATTCTTGATGCGATGATCCGGCCGCTGGGCATGGATCCGGCGGACTTCAAAGGCCGGGTGCCTGAGGTTCGCGAAGCGGTTCAGAAGCGCAAGCGAGAACTGGGCGACGAGCTGGGGTTCAGCTACGCCGAGTTTACGGACGATCAGGTTTCGGATGTCTGGCAGTACGACCTGTTCCCAAACATCATTGCGACCATCAAAGCGGAGACGTTGTGGATCATGCGGCCCCGCCCGCATCCGACAGATCCCAACAAGTGCTTCTTTGACAAGATCAGCCTGGAAATTCCCAGCGCGACCGCGTGCGATCCCGACAGGGGCCTCAGCCTGGTTGGGGACCCGAATGCCGCCGTCGATCTGGAAGGCGAGCGCCCCGAACACGAACTGTTCGACCAGGAAGATGTAATTGCCGGGAAGAACTCAATGACGATCACCATCGATCAGGACATCCACTATCTGCGTGACATGCAGGCTGGTATGCATTCCGCCGGGTTCAAGCGCGCCTGGCTGAATGACGATGAATCCCGGGTGCAGCATTTCCACGACTGGCTGGATGTGTGGATGGAGGGCAACCCGCTCGCCAAGCTGAGATCGGTTGCCTAGAGCTGCTGCCCATGAACATCCAGAGCACAACGGAAGAGAAACCCGGGGAGGGGCGCAGTATCGGACCAACCATGGCCGAGATCATTGCGCGGGACCCGAACCAGCCGCCAAAAGAGCTCCTCGCGCAGGCGTATGAGTTTCTGGGCGATCAGGACATTCCCTATGAGCGCTATACCAGCCCCGATTTCTTCCAGCAGGAAGTCGACAATATGTGGAACAAGGTCTGGCAGTGGGCCTGCCGGCTGGAGCACATCCCCGAAGTCGGAGACAACTATGTTTATGACGTCGGGCCGTATTCGATCCTGGTGGTGCGCCACGGCGAGGGGCCGGAAGACGTCAAGGCTTATCACAATTCCTGCCTGCACCGCGGGACCCAGCTGAAGCCGTCGCACAGTTCGGGAAACTCTCCAGCACTCCGTTGTCCGTTCCATGGCTGGGAGTGGAACCTGGATGGCACCGTCAATGAGATTCCCTGCCGCTGGGATTTCCCCAAAGTCACCGATGACGACTTCCAACTGCCCGAGGTCCAGATCGGTTTCTGGGGCGGCTTCGTGTTTATCAATATGGACCCGGACTGTGAGCCTCTTGAGGACTACCTGGAAGTTCTACCAGAGCACTTCGCCCACTGGCCGTTGGATGAGCGCTACATCACGATCCACGTCGAAAAGATTTTGCCATGTAACTGGAAGGCCGCGCAGGAGGCCTTCACCGAGGCCTACCACGTGATGGAAACGCATGCGCAGCTGCTGGCCTATTGCTCCGGCGAAAACGCGCAATATGACGTCTTCGGCGACAACGTGACCCGCTTTCACCACCCATTTGTGCATCCCGACGCAAGCTGGCAGAGACCGCAGACCGAACAGGATCTGTTGGACGCCTGCGGCATGGGGCCAGAAGGGGCGGTGTTACCGGATGGCATGAGTGCGCGTGCCCTCGTCGCGCAGCATTTGCGCGAAACCATCGGCGCTGCCTCCGGCGTGGACCTGTCGCATTTTTCGGAAACCGAAATGCTCGATTCCATCGAGTACCACCTGTTCCCGAACATGTTCCTGTTCCCGGGCATCAGCCTGCCGATGATCTACCGGTTCCGGCCCAATGGCATGGACCCTGAAACAGCGATATTCGATCTGATCTTCCTTGGGCTGAAGGCGCCGGATCAGGTAGCCCCTGAACCGCCAGAGCCGCATCGGCTGGGAATCAGCGATTCCTATACCCAGGTACCCGAGCTGGGTGGGATGCTGGGGCCGGTCTATGACCAGGACACCAGCAATCTGGACATGCAGCAAAAGGGCTTCAGGGCCAGCGTCGCCAAACCAGGCCAGACGCTGGGCAACTACCAAGAGGTCCGCCTTCGGCGTATTGACAAGACACTACACAAATATCTGAACGCTTAACGGGAGTGAGCGATGAATATCTATGTACCGACAGATGACGCGCCGGGCGAGGCCCGCTCACCCGGCCCCAGCACAGCCGAGATTGTCAGCCGTGATGCGCTGCAGCCGCCGAAGGAGCTGCTTGCCGAATCCTATGAGTTTTTGGGCGATGAGGACATTCCCTTCGAGCGCTATGTTACCCGGGACTTTTTCCAGCAGGAAGTCGACAAGATGTGGAACAAGGTCTGGCAATGGGCCTGCCGGCTGGAGCACATCCCCGAAGTCGGAGACAACTATGTTTATGACGTCGGGCCGTATTCGATCCTGGTGGTGCGCCACGGCGAGGGGCCGGAAGACATCAAGGCCTATCACAATTCCTGCCTGCACCGCGGCACCCAGCTGAAACCATCGCACAGCACGGGCAATTCGCCGGCGCTGCGGTGTCCGTTCCATGGCTGGGAGTGGAACCTGGACGGCACGGTGAACGAGATTCCCTGCCGCTGGGATTTCCCCAAGGTGACCGATGACGACTTCCAACTGCCGGCGGTTCAGGTCGGGTTCTGGGGGGGCTTCGTCTTCATCAATATGGACCCGGACTGCGAACCGCTTGAAGACTATCTGGAAGTCCTGCCGAAGCACTTCGCCAACTGGCCGCTTGATGAGCGCTACGCGGTAACACATGTCCAGAAAACTCTGCCGGCCAACTGGAAAGCGTCGCAGGAGGCCTTTATCGAAGCCTATCACTCCATGGAAACGCACCATCAGGCGATGCCGTTTTCGGCCAATCTGAACGCCAAGTATGACGTGTTCGGCCGGCACGTATCCCGATTCCATCACACCTTCGGTGTGCCTGACCCGAGTTGGCAGAAGCCGATGACCGAGCAGGAGGTGCTCGACGCCACCGGTATGGTGCCCGAGGGTACTGTGTTACCGGAAGGGATGACAGCGCGCGCGTTCCTCGCTCAGTACAATCGGGAGGCACTAAGCGAAGAACTTGGCATGGACATGTCGAAATACTCTGATGCGGAAATGATGGACTCTATTGAGTATCATCTGTTTCCCAACATGTTCCTGTTTCCGGGCATCACCTTGCCGATGATCTACCGGTTTCGGCCGAATGGCATGGACCCTGACAGTTCGATCTTCGACCTGGTCTTTCTGCGGCTGAAACAGCCGGGGGAAGAGGTGCCCGAAGCGCCCGAACCCTATAAAGTCGATATCGGCGATTCCTATGCCGATGCGCCGGGCGTCGGGGATTTTCTGGGGCCGGTCTACGATCAGGACACGGGCAACCTGGAAATGCAGCAGCGCGGTTTCAAGGCCGCGGTCGCGGCCGGGGTCAAAACCGGCCAGACGCTCGGCAACTATCAGGAAATCCGCCTGCGCCGCTTTCATATGACACTGGACCAGTATTTGAGCGCCTAAGTCCTATCCCGGAAAATCTGATCTGCGTGTGCACGTCATTGCGAGGAGGCTTTAGCCGACGAAGCAATCCAGGCCGGTCGGTCCAAGCATCGCTGTGGATTGCCTCGCTTTGCTCGCAATGACACTTGTGCGGTAGGGGTAGCGTTCATCACGCCGGGCGTCGTAAGCTCGCGCCCGAGGAAGATATTCACCAATCAATCGGCCCGTCAACGGGCATACAGGAGACTCATCATGTCGTGGGATTTTGAAACTGAACCGGAATTTCAGGAGAAGCTTGACTGGCTGTCCGACTTCGTGCGCGAAGAGGTTGAACCGCTTGAGCACGTCCTGAAGGACGGATCACCCACCAATCCGCTGCGCAACAAGCTGATCAAACCGCTGCAGGAAGAGGTCAAGAAGCAGAAGCTCTGGGCCTGTCACCTCGGCGCCAATCTGGGCGGGCAGGGCTACGGTCAGGTCAAGCTGGGTCTGATGAATGAAATTCTGGGCCGTGCACGCTGGGCGCCGACGGTCTTTGGTTGTCAGGCTCCCGATACGGGCAACGCGGAAATTCTGGCGCATTACGGCACGCCGGCACAGAAGGAAAAATATCTGCAGCCGCTGCTGAATGGCGACATCCTGTCCTGCTTCTCCATGACGGAGCCGCAGGGCGGCGCCGATCCCAAGGTTTTCCAGACCAAGGCAGTGCTGGAGGGCGATGAGTGGGTGATCAATGGTCACAAATGGTTCTCGTCCAACGCCAAGAACGCATCCTTCCTGATCGTGATGGTCGTGACCGAGCCCGATGCGCCGCCCTACCAGCAGCAGTCGATGATCCTGGTGCCGAAGGAAACGCCGGGTGTGAATATTCTCCGCAATGTCGGTGTCGGCTATCAGAGCGAGGACGAAGGCAGCCATGCCTACATCCATTACGACAATGTTCGCGTGCCAAAGGAAAATTTGCTGGGCGAGCGCGGTCAGGCATTTGCTGTCGCACAAACGCGTCTCGGCGGTGGCCGCATTCACCACGCCATGCGCACCATCGGTCAGGCGCAGAAGGCGTTCGACATGATGTGCGAACGGGCACTGTCGCGCGAAACCCAGGGCGAGCTTCTGGCCAAGAAGCAGATGGTGCAGGAGAAGATTGCCGACAGCTGGACCGACATTCAGTGCTTCCGGCTGCTGGTGCTGCAAAGCGCCTGGAAGATCGACAAATATCAGGACTACATGAAGGTCCGCAAAGACATCGCCGCCGTGAAGGCGATGATGCCGCGGGTGTTCCACGATGTGGCCGCGCGCGCGCTTCAGGTCCACGGATCGCTTGGCGTATCGAACGAAATGCCGTTCGCGCATCAGGTGATCGAGAGCTTCCACATGGCGCTGGCTGATGGACCGACGGAAGTCCACAAGATTACCGTCGCCCGTCAGGTGCTGCGCGAATACAACGGCACCAACGGCATGTTCCCGACCCAGCACATTCCGGCCAAGCGCGAAGAAGCGATCAAGCGTTTCGCGGATGTGATTGAGTCAGACCTGGCCGTCAACGCCTAGGGCGCCAGCGATGACTCAAATGCCGGCACTGACCCTCGTCGCCACGCCGGGGCGACGGGGAAAAATGATCGACCTGGCTAAGGCCGCAGAGGATAGGGGCTTTACCGGGCTTTATGTGCCCAGCCTGTCGGCGGCCTTGCCCTATTGCCAGTCTGTTCTGGAGGCGACCTCGACGATCGAGGTCGCAACCTCCATTCAGCCGATTTACTACTACAACCCGCGAGAGATGGCCCGTACCGCCGCTTATATGCATGAGGTGGGTGATGGGCGCTTCAGGCTGGGCATTGGGGTCAGCCATGAAGTCTCCCGTGCGGCATTTGGCGTGCCGGGCCGCAACAAGCCGCTCAGCGACATGCGCGACTACGTGGCCGAGATGCGCGATGCAGAGGAACAGGCCGGCGAGCTGCCGCCTATTATATTGGCGACCCTGCGGTCTAAGATGTTGGCGCTGGCCGCTGAAACAGCTGAAGGCGCAGTCTGGGCCAATGCGGCGCGCAGCTATACGCCGACCCAATTGGCGGAGATACCGCAATCGGCCAAGGAAGCGGGCTTTACCACGGCGGTGATGATCCCGACCGTCATCGACGATGACGAGGCAGCGGCAGCCGGGGTGCACTGGCGGACGCTATCAATGTATCTGACCCTGCCGAATTACCGGAACTACTGGAAGGCGGCCGGCTATGCGGACGAAATGGACGCGGTCGAAAAAGCCGTGGCCGAGGGCCGCATGAAGGATATTCCGGGAATCGCGGGGGAAACCTGGCTGAAAGATGTGACGCTCTATGGCAGTGCATCGCATGTTCGCGAAGGTGTGGAAGCGTGGTTTGACGCCGGGATTACGACACCGGTTCTGGTGCCGTCTTCAACGTCCGGCGGCATGATCAAGGCGGCGCAGGAGTTGTTTGACGCCTTCGCCTAAGAAAGGGGAGAACTACCATGTCCCATCCGAAAGTATCGAAGGGCGAAACGGTCGACGTGCTTGAAAAGCACCAGTTCGACCTGAAGAAACTCGAAGCCTATATGGAAGACCATGTCGAGGGCTTCAAAGGGCCGGCCAAAGCCAGCCAGTTTGCGGGCGGCCAGTCGAACCCGACCTACAAGATCGAGTCGCCGTCGGGCGCCTATGTGATGCGGCGCAAACCGCCTGGCAAATTGCTGCCGTCGGCACATGCGGTCGACCGGGAATACCGGGTGATCAAGGCGCTCAACCAGACCGACTTCCCGGTACCGAAAGCCTATGTGCACTGTACCGATGAATCCATTGCGGGCACCGAGTTCTTCATTATGAGCTGTGAGCCCGGCCGGGTTTTCTGGGATCCGACCATGCCGGACCTCTCCAGGGAAGAACGCGCGGCAGCCTATGATTCGATGAATGAGGTGCTGGCCCGGCTGCACTCCTATGACTACGTCGCGCTGGGCCTCGAAAAGCATGGCAAGCCCGGTAACTATTTCGCCCGGCAGATTTCCCGCTGGTCGAAGCAATATGTTGCCTCGGAAACGCAGCACGTCGAGGCAATGAACAAGCTGATGGAGTGGCTGCCAGCCAACAATCCGACCACGGACGAGACGACATTGGTGCATGGGGATTACTCGCCGCATAACATCCTCTTTCATCCCACCGAGCCACGCGTGCAGGCGGTGTTGGATTGGGAAATTTCCACGCTCGGTCATCCGCTCGGCGATCTGACCTATCTGTGCATGAATTGGTATGGCCCCAAGACCACGGCGGGCCGCCCCAATTTCGCCGGTCTAGACCTGACCGAGTTGGGCATTCCCAGCCTGCGGGAGTACATCGACACTTATTGCGAACGTGCTGGAAGGCCTTCGCCCACGGATGAAGAGCTGCACTACTACAAAGCCTATAATCTGTTCCGTTCGGCTGCCATCCTGCAGGGCATCATCGGGCGCGTGCGTGACGGCACCGCCAACGATCCGAATGCAGCGGCAAATGCCGCACGCGTCATCCCGCTGTCCCAAGCGGCCTGGGATGAGGCTGTGTTGGCCGGGGCAGCGTGACTCTGGACGACAAATTTGAAGCCCTGGGCCGATTGGGCGCAGGGGATTTCGGCCACTTCAACGGCTCGCTCAGAGAACATCTGATGGGCACCCGTGACCGGCTGATCAGCTATGGTGCCGATGCGGTTCTGTGCGATGCCGGGCTGTTCCATGCGGCCTATGGCACGGCGGGGTTCGCCGCCAACATGGTGTCGCTCGACCAGCGCTCGGCCATTGCCGATATCATCGGCGCCGAGGCTGAGGCCCAGGTTTATCTCTATTGTGCCTGTGATCGGGACTATTTCTGGCCCAAGATCGGCATCGAAGAGCCATTGATGTTCAGGGATAGATTCACCAGTGAAATGTTTGAAATATCTGATGAACAGCTCTGTGCGTTCTGCGAGCTGACGATCGCGAACGAGAACGATATTTCGAGCCAAAACGCAGAGTTCATGGCCGAATGGGGTGCGCATCACGGCGCGTTATTCGCTCGCATGGAACCCTGGGTCAGCGACGCCGCGACGGTAGATTCCAGAGGCCTTTATGGAACAGGCCCGGCCTAGCGACGGACGCGCAGAAAGTAGGAGACCCGTTCCTTGAAATCCGCTGACAGGCGCTTCTTGATCTGTGCCGGCGTGATTTTGCGCAGCGTCGTGTCGAGGGCGCTTCGAGTCCATCCGACATGCGGCAGAGTGCCTGAGACGCTCCTTGGGGCCAGGCCCAGGAACCGGTCAACATCAGAAATGTCGTCGGTCTCGATATTGAAGACAATGAGCCGATCCGCAGGAATGTCTTGCATGACTGCGGCGTGGTGCTCGTCCCAGTCCCTGGACCAGCGATCCACAACCTCGTCCAGCGTCTTGTAGCCGTAGACGTTCCGGCACCGCTCTGCCATGTCGCCGTGTTCCAGCCGGCTCTTGAGCCATCGGTCTTTATTGCGGGTGTTCAGGATGAAGCGCGATCCTGGTACCTGTTCGCAGAGTTCCTTGTGAAATTTGCACGCCTCGATATGCGTTTTGTCGGACAGATAGATCATATCCGAGAAGAAATCATAATCTTCATACCCCTTGAGGATGGGGGCGCCTGAATCAAGGTTGCGTTTGATCGTCAGGGCCAACTGCCCATTGTCATGGTGGACAGTTTTAAGGCCGTGCTCGGCAAAGTGCCGCCACAAACTGGTGGTGCCGCATTTGTTGAAACCGATCTGAAAAATCTTCACAGGGTTTCTTCCATCCGGGGGGCTACGCCGGAGGGCTTATCCGTCCGCGCGCACCATGCGTTTGCCACGGTTGCCGCCCGCCAGCAAGTCCACAAGCGCTGTCGGCAGGTTCTCAAACCCGTCGACAATGTCCTCATAGACTTTGAGCTGGCCGCTTTCGACCCAGCCCTGCATCTCGGCCAGCGCCTCGTCCTTCTTGTCGTAGAAATCCATCACGATGAAGCCGCGCACGGTCAGCCGGTTGACTACGAACATGCCCGGTACGCCGCGGGGGCCGTGTGGCGGCGGTGTTCCGTCATAGGCGGAAACCGCGCCGCAGCAGGAAATCCGCCCATGCATGTTCATCTGGAACAGCACGGCCTCGAAGATGTCGCCACCGACATTGTCGAAATAGACGTCGATCCCGTCCGGGCAGGCAGCCTTGAGTGACTTGTAGACCGGGCCATCCTTGTAATTGACCGCAGCGTCAAAACCCAGCTCGTCGGTCAACCACTGACACTTCTCATCAGAACCCGCGATGCCGACCACCCGGCACCCTTTGATCTTGGCAATCTGCCCGACCGTGTTGCCGACCGCGCCGGCGGCTGCAGACACGACGACCGTTTCGCCTGCTTTGGGTTGGCCCACTTCCAGCAAGCCGAAATAGGCGGTGAGGCCGGTGACACCATAGACACTCAGCAGATGCGACAGCGGCTCCATGCGCGGCTGCTTGAGCAGGTTCTTGGCGGGGAGCGCTGCCGCTTCGCGCCAGCCGATATCGCCACTGACCAGCTCGCCCACTGCAAATCCAGGATCGTTTGATTCCAGCACCTCGGCGATCGAGCCACCGGCCATCACCATCCCGCCTTCCAGTGCGCTGCGATAGGTCGCGCCCTGCATCCAGGCCCGGTTGGCCGCGTCGAGCGAATAGAAAAGCGGCTTGACGAGCACCTCGCCGTCACCGGGTACTGGCATGGGGGCGCTCTCGAGCTGGAAGTGCTCTGGCGTCAGCGTGCCACTGGGGATTTCGTTCAGGACAAATTGGCGGATTTGATCGGTCATAGTTTTATCCTCATGTTCAATTTGTCATTCCCGAGGAGCCGCAGAGCGGCGATAGCGGGGATCCATGGCTAATGCCAGGTTAGTTGGTGAAATGGATCCCCGCTCGCGCGGCAATACCGCTTGGCGGGGATGACAAGATTGGCGCATATGATCATGCCGTCGGCAGTTTGTAGTCGTGAAAGGTGTCGCGCAGGCTGTTCTTCTGCACCTTGCCGGTGGCCGTGTGCGGCAGTTCATCGACAAACACAATGTCGTCCGGCAGCCACCATTTGACGACGTGTCCGGCCAGATAGTCGATCACGTCCTGCTTCTCGGGGGGATCACCTTTCGGCACCAGCACCAGTAGCGGGCGTTCATCCCATTTGGGATGATAGACGCCGATGACGGCGGCTTCCGCGACAGATGGGTGGCCCATGGCGGCGTTCTCCAGATCGATCGAGCTGATCCACTCGCCACCGGACTTGATGACGTCTTTGGCGCGGTCGGTGATCTGCATGAAGCCTTCCGGGTCGATGGTGGCGACGTCGCCCGTGTCGAACCAACCGGCCTCGTCAATCGGCGTATCGTCCCGCTTGAAATAGCCGGAGGTGATCCAGGGGCCGCGCACCTGCAGCAGCCCGAACGCTTTGCCATCCCAGGGAAGCTCTTCGCCCGCATCATTTACGATGCGCATCTCGACGCCGACAATACCGCGGCCCTGTTTCAGCAGCATATCGAGTTGGTCCTTGTCGGGCAGGTCCATCATCGAGGCTTTCAGTTTGCCGACAGTGCCCAGCGGACTCATTTCCGTCATGCCCCAGCCCTGGGCAACTTCGACGCCGAGGGCGTGAAAGCGCTCGAACATGCTGCGTGGTGGGGCGGTACCCCCGACGACGATCCGCTCTAACGATCCCGCTCCCTCATTGGTGCCTTCGACCTGATTGAGGTAGTCGAGCCAGATCGTCGGTACAGCGCAGGCCTTGGTGACGTTTTCCTGTTCGATCAGTGTTTTGATATGCGCACCGGACACATCACGGCCTGGCAGGATCAGGTTGGCGCCCACCGCAGGCGCGCAATAGGGAATCCCCCAGCTGTTGGCGTGGAACATCGGCGCGATGGGCAGGATGACATCGGCTTCACAGAAGGCATGAACGTCCGCCATGCAGGCGGTGATGGTGTGAATATAGGTTGACCGGTGGGCATAGAGCACGCCCTTGGGGTCGCCCGTTGTGCCGGATGTGTAGCAGAGCGACGAAGCCATGTTTTCGTCGAACACCGGCCAGTCGAAGTCCTCGTCCTGTCCGGCCAGAAGGTCCTCATAGCAAAGCACGTTGGGCAGGGAGGAGACCGGCATGTTGCCTGCATCGGTCATCACCACAATGGCCTCGACAGAGCTCAGGTCAGGCATCAGCCGTTCCACCAGCTCCAGAAATGTGGTGTCGACGAACAAAAACCGGTCTTCGGCATGGTTGATGATGTAGGTCAGCTGTTCATCGAACAGGCGGGGATTGACCGTATGGCAAATAGCACCGATGCCGGGCACACCATAGAACAGCTCAAAGTGTCGATAGGTGTTCCAGGCCAGGGTGCCGACCCGGTCACCCTGGTTGACGCCCAGTGCGAGCAGCGCCCTGGCCAGCTTTTTCGTGCGGACCAGGCAGTCCGCATAGGTGTAGCGATGTGTGCCACCCTCGATCGGGCAGGAGACGATCTCCTTGTTCGGGTGGTTCAGCGCTGCGTGTTCCAGCAATGTCGTAATCAGCAGAGGCTTCTGCTGCATCAGTCCAAGCATCTCGGGTTACTCCGCTGCCGCCGCGATTGAAGGGTCGTCTATCTGAGCCGCTTCCAGCGCCATTCGTTTAGCCCGGTCGAGGTCGTAATGCGCGCGGGTGACGATCCGCTGGGCATAGAGGCCGCCGCCGGCCTGCACATTGGTCACGGCGCGATATCCACCATAGGAATCCGCCGTCAGGTCGCGAATCGCATGGAACAGCCGCGAGCGATAGAATCCGTCGACCGATTGTTTGGTGCCCATATATTTGCGGATCAGGTGGCCGGTCTCGTCGTTTTCCAGATCGCGGATCGAGGGCGCGGTCAGGATCGACCCACCGGCAATGTCATGCAGGTGTCGCACCATCAGCCCGTAATTGGCAGCGCCATGATATTTGCCCGCATTGGTGTACAGCTCGCTGGGGAAGGCGGCCCCATCCTCGGTGACGTCGCAATGGGCGATGGCGGCTTCCAGCGAAGCCCGGACCAGCGTCGCATGGATGATCATCTCGGAGATCTTTTCCTTGATATGTCCGACGCGGTCCAGCCCGTTGGCCTCCGCAATTAGCTGCGCGAATCCGACCAGAAGATCGGCGCCATCGGCCATGGAGGCCAGCCCGCCCAGCCGCTCCCAAAGGCCCAGAGAATGGGCGAAGACGGCGGCATATTCGGCTTCACCATCCAGGAATATCCGGTCATGGGGGACAAAGACATTGTCAAAGATAACAAAGCCTTCGGGCACCGCCTTGCCGCCGGATATCGGAAAATCCCGCACCTCCTCATGCCGTGTGGCATAGGTGGTGTTGACGATTTTCACCCCCGGCGCATCCACCGGCACGGCGCAGGCGATGGCGAATTCCTCTTCGCCCGGTTTCATGGATTTCGTCGGGATCGTCATCAGCTCGTGGCACATGGCCGCGCAGGAAATATGCAGCTTCGCACCCCGGATCACGACGCCGTCGTCGCGCCGCTCGACCACATGGACATAGGCATCCGGGTCATCCTGCGCGCCGGGTTTCTTGCCCCGGTCGCCCTTGGCGTCGGTGATGCATTCGACGACGCGCAAATCGTTTTCCTGCACATATTTGACGTAGTTCTGGATGGCTTCTTTGCCTTGCGGCCGCTTTTCGGCGATGCGGTCAGCCGCGGTCAGCAGGGTCATGATCGACGCGTAGGTCACATGGGTCAGCAGGTCGACCTCATGGTGCATGTCGACCCGCTCGCGCAACTCGTCAATCGTGCCAGGCACGGTGAAATAGTCGCTGATGGCGCCAGGTTCTGACTTATAGAATCGGTCATAGCTGGCTGCGCAGGCATCGACCATCTGGCCAAGGATCGGATGGTTCGGCAGATCCGTGATCCGCTCGCCCTCGAAATACACCGCCCGGTCGTCGCTCAGCGACGCCCGGTATTGATCGCCGGTCATCATGGATCAACGTCTCCTGTCTTCCCCATCTCCCCGTGGGAAGGAAACCGTGGCAGGAAGCGACCAATCTGTCTAGCCTAGGAAGCCCTGAAATGCTGCCATGCTTTTCGTGTCAGTTCCCATATCTCCTTTTCGGTATAGGCCGGGTCGACATAGTCGCCCGGCTCGATGCGCAGCAACCGGGCACCGGCTTTCTCCTTGATGCGGCGGGACCGGTCATTGCCCTTGGCATTGGCTAGGATCATCGCGTCAAAGCCCAGGGCGTCGAAGGCATGGTCCATTACGGGCACCAGCGCTTCACTCATGTAGCCCTTGCCCCAGAAGTTTCGGCCCAGCCAAAAGCCCCGGTTCTCCGGTGTGCCGGGCCGCCAGAGATCGATTGCGCCAATAAGACCGGCGGGACCATCTTTCAGGTGTATGCCCCACACCCAACGCCCATTGCCCTGGTTGGGCAAAATTACATTGCCGATGAAATCGGGAACCCCGCCGTCCGGGTAGGGCCAGGGAACCACGGAGGCCAAGTGGCGGATCACTTCATAATCGACAAAATGCGTTGTGTAGCTCGGTGCGTCTTTCTTGGTGACGCCCTTGAGGATCAGTCGCTGCGTTTCGAATGTTGGAATGACGGCCATGGCCCAGTGATTTTCACATTCTCTGCGGGTTTTCTCGACTAAAACCACTATCTATTGCGGTGCAGCAGGTGCGTCCGTACAATGCCGCCGAAGCGTACGGGCCATGGCTGCATGATATTGAAGCGCTGTGGGAAAACAGGTTTTGTCCCTAGAGAGGGCTGAATGAAAGTTCTACTGGCACAGCCTCGCGGTTTTTGCGCGGGCGTTGAACGGGCTATTGAAATTGTCGAGCGGGCATTGGTCAAATATGGCCCGCCCGTCTATGTGCGGCACGAGATCGTGCATAACCGCCGGGTGGTGGAAGATCTGCGCGCCAAGGGCGCCGTCTTCGTGGATGAAGTGGACGAGATTCCCGCAGGCGCCATCACGGTTTTTTCAGCTCATGGCGTGGCCCGCAAGGTGGAGACCGATGCCGATGACAGGGGTCTGGAAGTCATCGACGCCACCTGCCCGCTGGTGGCCAAGGTGCATATGGAAGGCCAGCGTTATGCCCGCAAGGGCCATGACGTGATCCTGATCGGCCATGAAGGCCATGCCGAGGTCGAGGGCACGGTGGGGCAGATCGACGGGACCGTGCATCTGATCGGCACGGTTGAGGATGTCGCCGATCTCGAGGTGCATGATCCCGAAAAACTGGCCTATGTTACCCAGACGACGCTTTCGGTCGACGATACGCGGGCGATCATCTCGGCGCTGCAGGAGCGGTTTCCGGAGATTAAGGGCCCCGGTGAGAAGGATATCTGTTATGCGACGCAGAACCGTCAGGAGGCGGTGCGTGATCTGGCCCAGCAGGCTGATCTGCTGTTGGTGATCGGTGCGCAGAACAGTTCCAACTCCAACCGTCTGCGCGAAATTGGTGAAGAACTGGAAATTCCCAGCTATCTGATTGATGACGCGGACTCGCTCGACCCCGCCTGGTTGGCCGGCAGGGAAAAAATCGGTGTCACTGCGGGCGCCTCGGCGCCGGAAGCACTGGTTGATGAGCTTCTGGCCCGGCTCAAGGAACTTGGCGCGGAGGAAGTCGTGCCGCTTGCCGGATTAATCGAGGACGTCGTGTTCAAGCTGCCGTCCCAGGTCCGGCATGTCGAACGGCCTGCAGCCTAGTGGTCTACAGACCCTGGACCAGCCGTTAAGACTCGAAAGGAAATATCGTGAGTGTTCCCCTGATCCAACAGGTTCGTGTTGGAAGCTACATCATGAAGCAGAAGTTGATGGGCAAGAAGCGCTACCCGCTTGTGCTGATGCTGGAACCGCTTT
>JBKAGX010000004.1:0-239812 GCA_046290575.1 Alphaproteobacteria bacterium
TGGAACCGCTTTTTCGCTGCAACCTGGCTTGCCCTGGCTGCGGCAAGATCGACTACCCGGACGACATTCTCGACAAGCGCCTGTCGCTGGACGAATGCCTGCAGGCGGTCGACGAATGCGGCGCGCCCATTGTGGCGATCCCGGGCGGCGAGCCGCTGATTCACAAGGAAATCGGGCCCATCGTTGAGGGCATCGTCGCGCGTAAGAAGTTTGTCTCGCTCTGCACAAACGCGCTGCTGCTGGAAAAGAACCTCGATCTGTTCAAGCCGTCGCCTTACCTGTTTTTCTCCATCCATCTGGATGGCCTTGAGGAAGAGCACGACAAGGCCGTCGACCGTAAGGGCGTGTTCAAGAAGGCCGTCTCGGCGATTAAGGCGGCCAAGGACCGTGGCTTTCAGGTCAACGCCAACGCGACCATCTTCGACAATATGACGCCGGAGCAGATCGCTGGCTTCCTCGATTATGCAACGGAGATCGGTGTTAACGTCACCATGTCGCCCGGCTATGCCTATGAGCGCGCGCCCGATCAGGAGCATTTCCTGTCACGGCGCCGGACCAAGGATGTGTTCCGCGACGTCTTCCGCATTCAAAAGGAGCAGAACAAGAAGTGGAACATCAACCACTCGTCGCTCTATCTCGATTTCCTTGCCGGTAATCAGGACTATGAGTGCACGCCGTGGGGCATGCCGACGCGCAATGTCTTTGGCTGGCAGAAACCCTGCTATCTGCTGGGGGAGGGTTATGTCGATTCTTTCCAGGAGCTGATGGAAACCACCGACTGGGACACCTACGGCACCGGCAAATATGAAAAGTGCGCCAACTGCATGGCACATTGTGGCTATGAGCCAACAGCGGCTGCTGATGCCGCGGCGCATCCTCTAAAGGCGTTGATGGTGCGTCTGCGCGGGATCAAGACCGAAGGCGATTTTGCACCTGAAATCCCGCTCGAAAACCAGCGGCCGGCCGAATACGTCTTTGAAGAACAGGTCTCAAATTTCCTCACCGAGGAAGAGATGCGCGAAGCGGAAAGCCGCAAGGTCGCGTAATGCCTTTTGCGCGGCCCGGTTCTGCCGGGCCAGCCGCGCTACGTCAGCGATCTCCGCGGGGTTCTTCAGAAGCCCCAGCAGCAAGCCGCCGATATTGAGCCCGCCGCCTGGCTTTGCCCCTGCCAGAACGGAAGAGGGCAATTGCTGATGCGCCGGGTCAATGATGGCGCGGGCCGCGATCATTCTTACGCCACTCTCCTGGGCAACATAGGCCACCGAATGACTTTCCATGTCGACGGCGACAGCGCATGTCTGTTCAAAAGCTGCTGCTTTCGCACCGACCGTATCGACCGCTTGATCAACCCCCAGCAACGTTCCGCCAACGGTATGGCCACCTTCGCGCAATAAATCTGAGAGATCTGGATCGCAGGGAATTGTCTCCCCAGCATTCGACTGGATTGCATCAGGAACCACGAGCGCGCCGGCTTCCAGGGCCGGGTCAAGGGCGCCAGCAACGCCAAAACTCATTAATGCCTGAACACCGCGCTCGACAAGGGTCGCGGCAGCTGCTCCCGCGTTTTGCGGACCCGGACCCAGACAAAGCACCTCAATGCCGGGGGTGTTGGCGCTGCGGGCGACCTTCGCTTCAAAGGCCAGCCCCGTAACGATGCCCAGCTTGGCATTCACCGCCCGACCCGTGCCGCTGCCAGGTCCCCCGCCCGGTTGCCGGAACGGATGGCGCTTTCGATGGTTGCGGGCAGGCCGGTATCGGTCCAGTCGCCCGCGAGGAACAGATTGCGCATGTCCGTCTCGTTGTCAGGCCGCAGCGCGTTGTCTTCGGGCGATTGGGCTATGGTGGCGCGGCGCTCCTTGATCACCCGGTAGGCGGGCATATTCGTGCTGATATCCAGTGCTTGCTGCACATCGGTCCAGCAGCGCCGGGCGATCTCGTCGGCGTCCATCTGGACTTCGTCCGAGGCGGCGCTGATGGTGATTGAAATGATATCGGGGCGGGTAAAGACCCATTGTGCGAAACCACCGATCAGTCCGATCAGCCCGACCTCCTGCAGTGCGGTTTCGTTCCTGAAGTGCACGTTGACGATGGGTGCTCCGGCGGGCGGCACGGTCAGGTCCGGCAGCAGTGTGTGCGTATCCCACGCTGTCAGCGCGAGGATCACTTGATCATTGGTGTGGCAGCGGGTGGCGCTGCGACCAAAGTTCAGGGCTTCCGCGCGGTTGCCGTCGGTTGACAGGTGAAGCTTCTGCAGGCGGTCGCCGAACCGGATTTCAACACCGCGTTTCTTGAGCACCTCAAGCGCCGGGTCAATAAGCGCGTCGGCCAGGCTTTCGCGCGCGACCAGGGGGCGGCACCCCTCCGCACCGCGTCCGAAGGTTTCGAGCAGGACAGGCTTCATTAGCGCGGCGGCCGACTTTGAAGGCGGTGCATTGATGGCCGCCACCGTCAGCGGCTCCAGCATCCGTTCATAGAGGACGGAGTCGGCATCGATAACCTCGGCGACCGTTTGCTCGCGCCCTGCGAGCATGAGCTTGAGGGCAGGGATCAACGACAGAAGATTGGTCCCCGGCGTACGCCGCTGTTTGGAGAGTACCCACCATGGCACGGGACCGCGATTGGGCCGCAGGCTCCAGCGTTCGCCTGAGTCAATGTCGATGAAGTCGAAACGGCTTTCTTCAGGACCGGTCAGCCGGTCACGGGCGCCGATCTCGTCCAGATACGTCATCGCCGCTGTGTTGCCGCCCATTAACAGATGATTTCCATTGTCGATGACGCAATCCAGTGTTTTGTCGTGGAACGACCGGCAGCGGCCTCCGGCATGCGATGTCGCTTCGTGCAAAACGACCTTCATGTTCTTGGCAGACAGGCGTAACGCTGCTGCCAACCCGGCCAGTCCTGCACCGACAACATGCACTCTACTCATCGCGTTCAGACCAGCCCATATCGCAACGCGATCCAGAGTTTTTCCGGTTTTGAGACGACATCGGTATCCGTCATGTCAGCGAAACGTTTTGCGCGCAGTCGCTCCAGGGTTTTTCGGTAGACCATCATCATCATGATGGCCGGGCGCATGGTCCGGCGCGAGCATTCGCTGATAGCGGCCTCCGCCAGTACGAATTCTTCTGCGGCGCGGTTGCTGAGCGTCCAGCAAACCTCGGACAGGCTTGGATCTGTTGCCACCTTGACGGGGTCGGTCTCAGTGATGCCTGCCGCCTGCAGAAGTTCGGCGGGCAGATAGAGCCGCCCCATTTCAGAGTCTTCGACGACGTCACGCAGGATATTGGTGAGCTGCAGCGCAAGACCCAGATGGTTGGCGGTCCGCTGTCCCGCCGGACCCGGTTCGCCGAAAATCCTAACGCACAGGCGACCGACGGCGCAGGCCACCCGGTCGCAATACAAGATGAGGTCGTCCATGGAGGGGGCGCGGATTGGGCCAAGTCCATCCATTTCCATGCCATCAATCAGGGCCAGAAAATCAGATTTCTGCAAGTCGAACGTCTTGATGGGTTGTACCAGCGCGCGCGTAATCCGATGGTTGGGTACGCCTGTATAGAGCGCCTCGATTTCCGTGCGCCATTCGGCCAGCGCCTGTCGCTTACGGTCGTCCGGCCAGTCGCCGTCTGCAATATCATCGACGTCGCGGGCAAATGCATAGACGGCGAAGATCGCGTCACGTTTTACAGGCGGCAGCACGCGCATCGCCCAATAGAAAGACGAACCGGCGGCGCGGACCTGTTCGCGGATCGCTTCAACGTCAGGAGGTGACGGAGCCGGGGAATCGGCGATGGGGTGCGCCGTAGCCATCATTCTGGTCGGGCCTAGGCGCCCACCTCGCGCAGGCGGCGGGGCTGGTCGAGCTCAAGCGCCCCTGCCACCTGGGCGACAATGTCCCGTGCCATCAGACCGGCCTGCGTATACTGCTCTTCCGGTTTGCCATGCGGCACAAAATAGTCCGGCAGGGTCATGGTGCGGACCCGGACGCCGCTCTCCAGCAGGCCTTCCTGGGCCAGGAAAGTCAGTACATGCGCGCCGAAACCACCGGCGGCGCCTTCTTCAATGGTGATAAGCACTTCATGGTTCATGGCGAGCTGCCGGATCAGATCGATATCCAGTGGCTTGGCGAAGCGCGCATCGGCGAC
Organism: Alphaproteobacteria bacterium; assembly: GCA_046290575.1. GTDB lineage: Bacteria > Pseudomonadota > Alphaproteobacteria > SMXS01 > SMXS01 > JANQQJ01. Next base: position 4,143 of record JBKAGX010000004.1, read on the forward strand.
GGTTGTCGGCAGGCCGTTCTGGGCCAGCTCGTCCGCGGCTTTCAGGCACTCCTGCAAACGTCCACCCAGGGAAAGGAGTGCGATCCGCCCGCCATCGCGAATGATGCGGCCCTTGCCGATGGGCAGTTGCTGGCCGCGGTCGGGCAATTCAACACCGACGCCTTCGCCGCGCGGGTAGCGGACAGCCGACGGCCGGTCGTCAATGCCGATGGAGGTGGCTATCATGTGCTTCAGTTCCGCCTCGTCAGACGGGGCCATGATCACAAATCCCGGCAGGCAGGAGAGATAGGCCAGATCATAGCTGCCGGCATGGGTCGGGCCATCGGCACCGACCAGCCCCGCCCGGTCGATCGCGAACCGCACGGGCAGTTTCTGGATCGCGACGTCGTGAACAATCTGGTCATAGCCGCGCTGCAGGAAGGTGGAATAGATCGCCGCCACAGGTTTCATGCCTTCTGTGGCCAGACCGGCCGCGAAAGTCACTGCATGTTGTTCAGCGATGCCGACGTCGAAACAACGGTCCGGGAAACGCTTGCCGAAGATGTCGAGGCCGGTACCGGACGGCATGGCTGCCGTAATGGCGACGACCGCAGGGTCGTCCTCGGCCTCTTCGATCAGGCTCTGGGCAAACACCTTGGTGTAACTGGGTGCTTTGGGCGCCGACTTGGCGATCTCACCGGTCTCGGCATTGAACTTACCAAGCGCGTGATAGTTCTCCGGATGTGACTTTTTGAACGGATGACCGTGGCCCTTTTCGGTCAGCACATGCAACAGAACCGGGCCGCCGGGCTCGCTGTCCCGCAGCTTTTCCAGAACCGCCCTTAGGTGATCCACATTGTGTCCATCGACCGGCCCAACATAGCTGAAGCCCAGATCCTCGAACATCGTGCCTTTGTTGGCATTGCTGTTGGCGTAGGCTGCTGCCCGGTCCGCCGCGCTATTGAATGCTGCGGGAAAGGCTGCCGCTGCCTGTTCGGTCAATTCCTCGGCCGACAGCGCCGGGTGCTCTTCATGCAGCCGGACCAGATAGTTGGTCAGGCTGCCCAGCGACGGGGCAATCGACATGCCGTTGTCGTTGAGGATAACAATCATCCGGCTGTTGCGGTCGCCGGCATTGTTCATCGCTTCATAGGCCATACCGGCGCTTAGCGCGCCATCGCCAATGACGGCGATCACATTGGTCTTTCTGGCCTGAAGATCAGCGGCGACCGCCATACCCAGGGCTGCCGAAATCGACGTCGAGCTGTGCGCGGCGCCAAACGGGTCGTACTCGCTTTCAGCGCGCTTGGTGAAGCCGTAGAGACCGTCTTTCTGACGGATGGTGCGAATATCATCCCGGCGGCCGGTTAGAATCTTGTGCGGATAGGCTTGATGGCTCACGTCCCAGATGATCCGGTCCGCCGGCGTATCGAAGACGTAGTGCAGTGCGACCGACAGTTCGACGACGCCGAGCCCTGCGCCGAAATGGCCGCCTGTCTCCGATGCGGCGTCTATGGTCTCCGCACGCAGTTCGTCCGCTACCTGGCGTAGTTGTGCGGGATCAAGCGCCCGCAGATCATCCGGCGTCGAAATCTTATCCAGCAGCGGTGTCGAAAGCGGCATATGCTCCCCGTCGCGTGTCATTGTGGCGTTATTATCCTGCCCCAAGACAGAGGCTTACCCTTGTGCATAGCAATATGGGCGGCGGACGTTAACCTTTTTTCGGAAGCCGCGGACATTAGAACACCCGGTTCGCAGCGCCAACCAAAACCGAACAATGCGATGCATTCGCTACGCTGGGTCCACCAGATCACCGCTGATAGGGCCTGCCCTTCCAATGGCTTGACGCACCGAACCAGTGATTGAGCGCCGAATGGAGCGTCATGAGGGCATAGAAAAACGCGGTAATCGGCAGCAGAAAGCCGGCGCCGACGGGCCGGTCATAAAGCCCCACGGTTGGGCGATAGGCGATTGCCATGGCGAGCCATGCCGTGCCGCCGATGCAGCCCGTTCCCAATTCGTTGTGCCAGGGCAGGCTCAGCAGCAAGGCGGGCGGGGTGAGAAAGACCAGCGACATTCCGACAATCGTGCCCAGCAGCAAGAGAGGGGAATATCCGAGTTGGGTGAATGCGGTGCGGGTCACCATATGCCAAAGGCTCGATAATCCGTCTGCGGGCCGGATGGAACGGCTCTTTTCTGCCAGTCCGAGCCATATGGAATGGCCTCTGGCTTTCAGCGCTTTTGCCAGCGCGCAATCGTCAATCAGCGCCTCCCTGATGGCCGCGATGCCACCAATATCGGCCAGCGCGTCCCGGCGGATCAGGACACAGCCACCGGCTGCGCCCGCGGTCTTCGACTTTGGATTGTTGACCGCCGGGAAGGGGTAGAGCATCTGAAAGAAAAACACGAAAGCCGGGACCAGTAATGTCTCCCAGAATCGCCGGCAATGCAGTTTGACCATCAGCGAGACCAGCGCGCGGTTATCGGTATGGGCGTGGCTAACAAGCTGGCGTAGCACGCCGGGTTCATGGACGATGTCGGCGTCGGTAAACCAGAACCATTCTGGAGGTTCGGGTTGTTCCGAAGCGTCAATGCCGTGCGACAGCGCCCAGAGTTTGCCGGTCCAGCCGTCTTCGAGGGGTGGGGCCTGGATCACTTCCGCGCCTGCCTTCGCTGCCAGATCAGCGGTTCCATCATTGCTGGAATCGTCAATGGCAAGGATGCGCAGCGGGCCCGGATAATCCTGCGCCTTCAGAGATCGAATGCAGGCCGCAATCGACGTCGCTTCGTTGCGGGCTGGAACCAGGGTAGTGATCGAAGGCCATTCGGTAAGGTCACGCGCTTGGGGAAACCGTTGGTCGGCACGCCAGAATCTGCTGTGAAACAGCAGTAGATATATCCAGGCTGCAAGCGAAAAGGCGCCGATCCAGATCAGCATCGATTATCGGCGGCGCAGCAAAACGTCAAACAGGCCTGCAGCCCCGCACGCGATATAGGCGGGTTTGGACAGCTCCACGCGTGTCGCGATCGGGTCTTCATCGCTTAGGCGACCAATGAGTTTGTCCGCGATCCTTACAATCATCGCCGATTCAGCGGCCAGCCTGCGACTGACCAGCGGCCCGGGCAGGCGCCTGGCATCCTGCATCAGCATGCCGGCGCCTTCGAGGACCCTGTCCAGCACTTGCCGCAGTGCTGGCGAGCAGGTCGGCGCGGCGAGGGCGCTGACATCCACACTGGCTTGGCGCATCCAGTCCGCTGGCAGATAGACCCTGTCGAGCTCTGCGAAATCGTCGGCGCAATCCTGAAGGTGATTGATCACCTGCAGGGCGTTGGAGAGGGCATCGGCGTAGCGATAGAGCGACCGATCCTCACCATGAATGTCCAGCAGATAGCGGCCCACCGGGGCAGCGGACCGGTTACAATAGTCGATCAGCTCATTCCAGTCTTCATATCGGGTTTTCACCGCATCCTGTTTGAACGCCGAAATCAGGTCCAGGCAGTGCTGCGGGTCCGCGCCGGTTTTCAGCAGGCTGGGGCGCAAAACCACAGCCTTGGCATAGGCGGCATCCTGTGTTTCACCCCGGATCGCGGCGGCAAAGCCGTCGAGGCGTGCGCACTTGTCCTCGGGGGACAGGTCGGGGTTGTCGGCCACGTCGTCAATCGCGCGGGCGAAGGCGTAGAACAAGGCGATGTGGGGGCGCAGCGGCTTGGGCAACAGGAACGAGCCGACGGGAAAATTCTCGTCGTCGGCTGCTTTTCCAGAAGGGGTCTCTGCGGTCTGGTTGCTCATGAGCGAAACCGTAGGGCCGCAGAAGCCGATTGCCAAGTATCGCCGCTGCCCGCTACCGTTCGATAAGATCGGAGAGACACTTGCTTGAGATCACCGAACAGGTTCTGGGACAAAACGCGCTGCGTCACCCTGCGCCGGGCGCACCGGACTGGACCCGACCGCTCGACAACCCCTATCTCCATGGCGTTTATGCGCCGTTGGCGTGTGAAAGTGAGGCCGAGGTTTTGCAGGTCGTCGGAGACCTGCCGCGTGATCTGAACGGGACCTATCTGCGCAACGGGCCGAACCCGGCGCTGCCGCCGGCCAATCGCTACCACTGGTTCGACGGGGACGGCATGGTGCATGCAGTGCGGTTTGAGGACGGCGCGGCCAGCTATCGCAGCCGCTGGATTCATACCGCCGGTTTCGACCGGGAAGCAGACGCAGGGCAAGCAATGTGGCCCGGGATGATGGGCCCGTTCGACTTTTCGTTGCCCGGTGGCCCGATCAAGGACACTGCCAATACGGATCTGCTGGCCGTGGGGCGCAAGGTCATGGCGCTGTGGTACAATGCAGGTACGCCCTATTGGATCGACCCGGAAAGCCTGGAAACGCTGGGACCCGAGACATTTGACGGTCAGGTCACACACTCGATCTCTGCGCACGCGAAGTATGACGAGCAGACCGGCGAGGTGCTGTTTTTCACCTATGGCGACAAACCGCCCTATATGACCTTGGGGGTCGTATCGCCCGAAGGGCGCTTGCTGCGCAGGCTTTCAGTGGATCTGCCAGGGCCGCGCCTGCCGCATGATATGGGGTTCACGCCCAACTATGCGGTCATGCACGACCTGCCATTCTTTCATGATCCGGAGATTCTCAGGCAGCACAAGAAACGGGTGATCCGCTTTCACCGGAACCTCCCGGCGCGTTTCGGTTTGGTGCGGCGTGATGGGATCGGCGAGACCCGGTGGTTCGAGGCCGAGCCCTGCTACATCTATCACGTGGTAAACTGCTGGGAAGAGGGCGATGAGGTCGTCATGGACGCCTGCCGCTGCGACGATCCACTGCCCAGACCAAACCCGGATGAGGGTGAGCTGGCATCGATGCTCGCCTACTTGCGGCTACAGGCGACGCTGCACCGCTGGCGGTTCAATCTGAAGACAGGCGAATCCCGTGAAGAACGCCTTGATGACCTGAGCGCAGAGTTCCCCATTATCAACAATGCGGTTGGCGGCCAGCGCTCGCGCTATTGCTACAGTCAGATCATTCCGGAAGCGCCCACACTGACGTTCACGGGGCTGGTGAAATACGACACGGCGAACGGCCGCTCGTGGCGCTATGAATACGGCGAAGGCGTATTCGGGTCAGAAGCTGCTTTTGCAGCGCGTGATGGCGCCTCCTCGGAAGATGACGGCTATGTCATGGCGTATGTCACCGACAGCTCGGACTGGACGTCTTCGTGTCTGGTGTTCGACGCGCAGCAGATCCAGGCCGGTCCGTTGTGCCGCGTCAAATTACCGGTTCGTGTTCCCGCTGGCTTCCACGCCACCGTGGTACGGCCATAAAAAAGGCCATTTTAGAGCCGTGCGGCTTCCAGATCGGCGGTAATGGTCCGGGCTGCGCGGAAGAAATGATAGGCCGCCCAGACATAGATGAAGAGGAAGCTGAGCATGGTATAGCGCAGCGATTCTGCGCCGAACCACTGGTCCATCACGTCGCTGACGATCCCGATGGTCAGTGGCCCCAGGCCCATGCCGATCAGATTGGTAACCAGCAGGAAAATGGCCACCGTTGTGGCCCGCATCCTCAGCGAGACCATTTGCTGCAGCATGGCGTTGGTCGGCCCCAGATAGCAGGAATAGGCCGCACCCGGCACGATCATCAGCAAAATCGCGATAAGCGAGGATGCGACCTCTATCCCGCCAATGCTGTAGGTCGTGGCGGGCATCAACATAATGATGACGGAGAACGGCACTGCCGGCAGGATCGCAAGGGCCGGGATCCGCATGTACCAGCGTGGATCGCGGCTGCCCCATTTGTCGGCCAGCCAGCCGCCGAACAAGGCGCCGCCGACGCCGCCAATGATGAAGACCGGTCCAAGCTTGAGGCCGATTTCAGCCGAGCTCAGGCCGTGTGAGCGTTCAAAAAACGCCGGTATCCAGGTCTGTGATCCATAGCCGCCGAACACAATCAGCGCCGCGCCAATCGTCATATGAAACAACGAGCGCCGCTGCCGGATGAAACGCAGAACCTCCATGAAGTTGGGGATCGGATCGTCCATAGCATGCAGCTTGTCCGACAGGCCCCGCGGTGGCTCGCGCAATGTAAAGTGAACGACGACTGCGACGAGCACGCCCGGCAGTCCGACCACATAAAGGGCGACCCGCCAGTCATAGACTTCGTTGATGTAGCCGCCCAGGCCATATCCCATCAGTGTGCCGAGCGGTACGCCCAGACCGAACACGCCCATGGCAAAGGCGCGTTTTCCCTGCGGGAAATAGTCTGCGATGATCGATTGAGAAGGCGGTACGCAGCCGGCCTCGCCGACACCGACGCCCATGCGGGCGATCAGAAGTTGCCAGAAATTCCCGGCTAGGCCGCAGACCGCCGTCATGGCGCTCCAGAGCGTCAGTGAAATCGTGATGATGCGGGCACGGTTGTGGCGATCGGCCAGCCGCGCGATCGGAATACCCAGCGTGGCGTAGAAGATGGCAAAGGCAAAGCCGGACATGGCGCCGGCCTGCGTGTCCGAAAGGTTCAAATCCTCGGTGATCGAATTCAGCAGGATCGCGATGATATTGCGGTCCATATGGCTGAACGCATAAACGACCGTCAGCAGGCCCAGCGCATACCAGCGATATGAGGTTGAATACGTCTCCTCGGCACTGTCCGGGGCATCGGTGTTCGGTGTCGCGGTCAGTGTTCGTCTCGCATTTCAGAAGGGATTGATGACGTTGTAGGGTGGCGTTTGGGCGGTGGCAAGGCGGCGCGTGGCAGAAAAATGTTGCAATGGCATGACCCGGCGGCAGGATAGCGCGCCATTGTGTTGTCTATACGGACCAAGGGGAGAATCCGATTAGCGCGCCGATCGAATTCTATTTCGACTTTATTTCGCCATTCGGTTTCTTTGCCGCACGGCAGATCGATGATCTGGCGGCGAAGCATGGCCGGACGGTCGACTGGAAGCCGTTTAATCTGCGGACCGCTGCGATGACGGTCGGGTTTGACCGTCCCATGGTCGCCTATCCCATAAAGGGGGCGTATTACACCCATGACATTCCGCGCATGGCGCGGCTGTTTGGCATTGACCCATGGAATGTGTCCGATATCCGGGCGCTCAAACCGGCGGTCGGTGCGCGGGCGTTCTATTGGGTCAAGGATCAGGACGCGCAAAAGGCCAAGCAACTCGCGCTTTGGCTTTACGGGAAGATCTATTCCGAAGCGGTTGCGATGGACGATCCTGATATGATTGCCGATTATGTGGCGGGCATGGGGCTCGACGGCAATGCGCTTAAAGAAGCCCTGGCAAGTGAAGACCTCAAAGCGCGGTATAAGACCGTAACGCAAGAGGCGATGGACAAGGGCGTGTTCGGCTCGCCGTTCTTTATCGTTGATGGGGAGCCGTTCTTCGGCTCCGACAGACTTTGGATGATCGATAAGTGGTTGGCTGATGGTGGCTGGTGATTTCGAAAGTGCGCTCGGTGCGGCAACGGCAAAATATGTGGACGGGGCGACCGGTATTACCGGTCTGCAGCGTCTGACGGCGGGCGCGTCACAGGAGACCTGGTCGTTTGATGCGGTGACGGGGCAGGGGACTGTACCGCTTATCCTGCGGCGGTCGCCCGGCGGTGTGCCGGAAAGCGAGGCCAAGGCCATCAGCCAGCAGAATGAGGCCAAAGTTGTTCAGATCTGCTTCAACCATGGCGTCAAGGCGCCGGAAATTCTGTTTACGCTGGAAGAGGCGGATGATCTGGGTGTTGGCTATGTCATGGCCCGCATTGAGGGCGAAACACTGGCGCCGCGTATTCTGCGCGACGATACCTATGCGGACGCCCGGCCCAAACTGGCGGGACAGTGCGGTGAAATTCTGGCGCCGATTCATGCGGTGCCGCGCGACGAAGTCGATTTTCTCGATGAAATCACCCCGCAGGACCATTGGGAAAATACGTGGGAGGCCTATGATAAGTACTTTCTGGAGTGGTCACCCTCGCCGGTGTTCGAATACGCGTTTGCGTGGCTGAAGGAGCGCGTGCCCGACCGTGACCGGGTCACGCTGGTGCATGGCGACTTTCGTAATGGCAATCTGATGTTTGGGCCGGAAGGGGTACGCGCCGTGCTCGATTGGGAAATCGCGCATATCGGTGATCCGATGGAAGATCTGGCCTGGATCTGCGTCAACTCCTGGCGCTTCGGCAATATCGACAAGCCGGTGGGTGGCTTCGGCGAGCGCGAGGATATGTTCGATGGCTATGAGCGCGCCAGCGGCATCAAGGTCGATCCCGAGCGGGTCAAATACTGGGAGATTTTCGGCAGCCTGCGCTGGGGTGTGACGTGCCGCGGCATGGCCTTTACCCATCTGACCGGCCATGACCGCTCCGTCGAACGGCCCGCCATTGGCCGCCGGTCGTCCGAGTGCGAAGCCGATTTGATGATCCTGCTGGGAGGCGCCGATGCGTCCTGACCGCCCTACTGCTGATGAACTGCTGGAAGCCGTCGAGGAATTTCTCCGCGAGCGCGCAATTCCCGAGCTGGAAGGCCAATCGTCGTTTCATGCCCGTGTCGCGGCCAATGTCATTGGCACCGTCCGCCGGGAAGTCGCTGGATCGCCGGATGTCGAAGCAGATCAGCACGCCCGCCTGCTCGCTTTGTTGAAGCATGATGGCGACGTGGAAGCGTTAAACCGGGAACTCTGCGAGCAGATCCGGGCAGGGGACTGGGACCTGTCCGACTCCGCCTTGCTGGACCATCTGCGGCAAGTGGCGATCGAAAATCTGGGCGTCGATAATCCGCGTTATTCGGCTTACAAGCGCCTTACCGGGCAGGGTTAGCCCCGACCGCGTTGGGTCAGCAAATCGCTCATCATCTGCTTTAGAAGATCAAGCACGGCCTCTTCGCGTTTGGCCTCTTCCTTGCCGAAATTGCACGCGGCCAGCCCCTCAATGGCGACGCGCAGCAGGTCGCGCGCGACATCCCAGGTGTCGTCGGGCACTTCCGAGAGTTCCTTGTAGACTTCGCGCCCGACATCACGGCGTCGTCGGTCATACCGTTTGGCGGCCTTGTCGACGATGGGTTTCAGTTCGGGCGCGGTGCGGGCCGCGGCCTGCAGTTCCTGCCAGGCGACAAAAAGCGGGTGTTTGACGAACCTCCAGTAAATATCGACACCGCCGGCGAACCGGTTGGCGGATTCCGGCATTTTGCGGAGTTCTTCCGCATAGGTCTCAATCCACTGGTCGATCATATGATCTATGGAGGCGCCCAGCACATCTCCGGTGGTCGGGAAATAATACTGCACGGCACCGCGCGTGACGCCGGCGCGTTTGGCGATCTCTGTCGTCGTTGTCCGGTGATACCCCAGTTCCAGGAAACACTGGACGGTCGCGTCAAGAATACCGTTACGCGTGGCCACGCTCTTGCGGGTCTGGAACTTCCGGGGTTCTGTGTCGGATGAAATGGGGTCTTGTTTCGTCACAATAAGATCACTGTCTTGCATACACTGGCTTTAGCTAAACATGTCGTCGGTGCAGCGCCAAGCTGAATTCTGCACGGATAACTTTTTTTGGGTAGCCGCGGTATCAGGCTTCCTGAGCGGTCATGCGTGACTGTTAGCCGTTGATTTGGTGGGCACACTATGCACGATGTGCGGCCCAAGATAACCCGCCAAATAACCAGATGTTGAGGAAGCCCATGAACCGAGTACTCGAACACCTCGGGACGCAGTACCCGATCATCCAGTCGCCGATGGGTTTTATCGCCCGCTCACAACTGGCGTCCGCCGTATCCAACGCCGGCGGTATGGGGATTATTGAGACCTCATCAGGTGAAATCGAGCAGTGCATGGAAGAAATCCGCAAGATGCGCGATCTGACCGACAGGCCGTTCGGCGTCAATCTCGCGCTGCTGTTCCTGCGCGACGAGGCGATGATCGACATGGTGATCGACGAAGGCGTCAAATTTATCACCACATCGGCGGGGAATCCGGCGAAGTATATCGACCGGCTGAAGAAGCATGACATCATCGTCTATCACGCCGTGCCGACGGCTGAGATGGCGCTGAAAGCAGCAAACGCAGGCGTGGATGGCTTGATTGTCGAGGGTGCCGAAGGGGGCGGATTCAAGAACCCTGAAGAAGTTTCATTGCCCGTGCTGCTGCAGACCATCCGCGATCAGACAGATATCCCCATGGTGGCTGCCGGCGGAATCGTTGATGGGCGTGGTATGGCGGCAGCGTTCGCGGCCGGGGCGGAAGCCATTCAGATGGGCACCCGTTTTGTCAGCGCACTGGAGAGCCCGGTGCATATCAACTTCAAGAACGCCATTGTCGATTCTGTGGAGACTGGGACGGTGGTGCTCAACAAGAAATCGTCCCCCTGTGTGCGCGCGCTCAAGACCGAGCGCACCATGGCGATCCATGAGGCGGGTGTGATGGAACGCTCCGTCGTGTTCGGCGATATCCTCGACCTTTACTTTGGCGGGGACATGGAATCGAGCGTCGGCCTGGCCGGGCAGGGCGCGGGCATGATCAACGAGATCAAACCCGTAAAAGAGATCATCGACGAAACGGTCGAGGGCTTCTTCGAGATCGCCGGGCGCTTCGCCGCGATGTCTCAGGCGAAGGCATTTTAGGCACTCTCTACGCTCACATTGCACGGGGGCCTGAACAAGGAAGCATCAACCGTTCGCCTCGAGTGGCGGGCGCGTTAGATACCGTCGTATCGAGAGGCGCAAGCGACGTCGTCTACCTACTCTTCCAGTGACTGGATGTAGGCCAGCAGGCTTTCGATTTCGTTCCGGCTGAGTGCGATCCCTTTCATGGGGTAATGCGGATTGATCAGGAACCCGCGGTAGAACTCTGGATTATCCGCGACGGCTGCCGCCAGCGTCTGAAAGGGTGGGGCTGAGTCCAGTGCATGCTCGGACACACCGGTTCCGGTCACATGACACGCATTGCACCACATTTCCGCCAGATCGGCGCCCTGTTGCACAAGGGGATAGAGCGGCGGGCTGTCACTCTGCGCAGCCTCTTGGGCGTGTGAGCCGACGGTGATCGCGGCGACAACGCCGATGATGATGGCTGTTAATGGTCCTTTTTTCATATCGATCCTTATACGCAAAAGTTGACGTGTGGACGTTGCGCCTGATCAAGACATAGGCGTCTGCATGGGCCTATGCAGGCGTGAAAGTGCTCATCCCGTCACCATTGGTCGAGACGGTGCCGGACCGGCCCATGCTGTCATGTTCCATCAGGTCATTCAGCGTTGCTGCGTCATCGGGCGTGTTGGCAACAAAGCGGTGGCCGTTTTCGTCAAGGCGGCCGATGACGATGCCGCGTTCTGCGCCGTTGCGGCCGAAGCAGACCGTATAGGTTTCGATGGTTGCCGCGCCGTCAGGCGTTTCGGTGACTGTCGGGCTTTCCATCGCGTCGATTTCAGCCTGATAGCCGGCTGGGTCTTCGCGGCTCCAGGTGCCCTCGGTCGGCGTGGTGGAATAGATGCCGGTTGCGTGCTTCGTCAGATAGCCGCCATTGGCGGTGATCAGCCCGAAAGAGCCCGGCTTGGCGCGTAGCATGGGCGCCATCTGGGCAATACCGTTCATCGAATAATTGTTCCCCGGCCCGCCGAAGAACGGAAGGCCACCGGTCACGGTCAGGCCGCGCGGATCGTCATAGGCGATCCCCAAGGCGTCGGCGGCGACCTCCACGGCAGACGGAAAGCAGGAATAGATGTCGATGAAGTCGATATCGTCGACGGTCTTGCCCGCCATTTCGAAGGCTTTGGCAGTGTTGATCTTGATCGCGGGGGAGGAGTGATAGTTCACCCGGTCGCTGACCAGAATTTTTTCATTGGCTTCGGCACAGCCATGCAGGAAGACCCATTTAGCCGGGTCGATGCCGAGTTGCTTTGCTTTGCCGACGGAGGTGAGGATAACAGCAGCGCCCTGATTAACGCCGTCCATCGCGTTCATCCATTTCGGATAAGGAAAGCAGATGAAGCGGTTATCCGGCGTGACAGTGGCCAATTCTTCAGCCGTGCGCTCAACCCCATAGAAGGAATAGGGATTGGCCGCCGCCACTCTGGTGAATGGCTCGAACAGCTTGCCCATACTCAGCATATGCTCGTCGATGGATTCGCCCTGATTCTTGCGGATGGCCTGTTCGAACAGCGGATAGGTCTGGATCGGAATGCCAATTCCGTGGGCGAATTCATGTGGGGTGACGAAGGTGCCGCCGATGCCCCGGTCTTCCAGGCTGCCTTCATCGTCTTCCTGCCAGTCCAGATCAAGCCCGGCGCGCGCGGCGGCCTTGGCGGTCGCGATGGCCTCTGATCCGGCCAGCAGGGCGACACCCACATCGCCAGCCACAATGCGCTCGCACATTTCGTTGATCATCTTCTGCGGTGTGTTGCCGCCGACATGGGTGTAGATCGCGTTGGTTGGGTTGGCGCCGACCCGGCGGGCGACTGCCCGCGGTGGATTCTCGGCCCGGCCCCAGGGATGCTGCAGGCGCGGGCGATTTGAGGAGTCCGGGAAAATCCGTGTGACGGCCACCGTATCGATCTGCGGCGCAAGCGTATCGCCCACACCAGTATCGGCGAGGGCCGCCTTGGCGGCTTCCCCGGCGATCCCCATTGGGGAGTGGGCGTCCTGCGGCGGTACGTCTTTTTCTGTAAACTGGCCGGCGCCGACCAAAATCGGTGTTGAATCTTCCATGACGTTCCTCTGCGTATCGCTGCTTTTTCGTTCGTTTGTGATTGGTGCTTCGAAAACAATTGGAAAGCAAGCGCGACCGTCATATTTACCCCGTAAACCGCCCGTAAACCGAATGAGCAGGGGACCTATCGAATGACAAAGATCATCAGCGGCGAACGCGAACAGACCCATATGGAGGCGATGGAGCGATCCATGCGTGCCGCCGCCGGATTCGTTAGTCTGGGACTGGATCAGGATGGCGGCGTCGGCGTGATGCTGCGCAATGACTTCTCGTTCTTTGAGGCCAGCCGTGGCGCGACCAATTCCGGGGCATTCGGGGTGCCGATCAACTGGCACTTCAAGGGCGACGAGGTCGGCTATATCCTGCGTGATGCCAACGCCAAGGCGTTGGTTATCCACGCCGATCTGCTGCCGCAGGTCGAGGGCTTCGTACCGGCGGACTGCGCCGTACTGGTGGTCGAAACCCCGCCGGAGATCGCGCAAGCCTATGGCCTGTCTGAAGAGCGTTGTGCCGTGCCTTCCGGGATGATTGACTGGAATGCATGGGTCGACAGCCACGAGCCATTGGATGCGCCCATGCCCGCATCGCGTGGGGCGATGTTCTACACGTCAGGCACAACGGGCCGGCCCAAGGGCGTCAAGCGCGAGCCGATAGACCCGTCGAAGGTCATGATGCTGATGATGCAGGCGTCTGCGGAGGCCTGGGGCTTCACCCGCACCGGCATTACCGCCATTGCAACAGGGCCGATCTACCATTCCGCCCCCAATGGCTATGCAGCAGCCGTGACAGGGATGGGCGGCACGCTGGTGATGCAGCCGCGCTTCGATGCAGAGGATTTCCTGCGTCTGGTCGAAAAGCACCAGATCAGCCACGCGATCATGGTGCCGACCATGTTTGTGCGCTTGCTGGCACTGCCTGATGAGGTGAAGAACAAGTATGATCTGTCGTCACTGGAATTCATCACCCATGGCGCTGCCCCCTGTTCGCCGGAGGTCAAACGCCGGATGATCGAATGGATGGGGCCGGTGATTAACGAATATTTCGGCGGTACCGAGGTGGGTCTGATCACCTACGCCAGTAGCCAGGATGCGCTGGACCGGCCCGGCACGGTCGGCAAGGCGGTAACCGGCGCGCACATTCTGATCTTCAGCGAAGACGGCAAGCGGCTTGGCGCGGGTGAAATCGGCGAGGTTTATGTCGGCATGGAAGGCATGCCGGACTTCACCTATCACGGCCTGGACGACAAGCGCGAAGAGATCGGTCGTGAAGGCCTCGTCTGTATCGGCGACATCGGCTATGTCGACGAAGACGGGTTCCTGTTCCTTTGCGACCGGAAGATCGAGATGGTGATCTCCGGTGGCGTGAACATCTACCCGGCCGAGATCGAAGCCAGCCTGATCACCATGCCCGGCGTCAAGGACTGCGCGGTGTTCGGCATTCCTGATGAGGAATTCGGCGAAGCGCTTGCTTCTTATGTGGAACCGGAAATCCCCGGCGAACTGACGGCTGACGACGTGAAGGCTTTCCTCAAAGCCGAACTCGCCGGCTACAAGGTGCCGCGCGTCGTTGAATTCGCCGACAGCCTGCCACGCGAAGACTCAGGCAAGATCTACAAACGTAAGCTCCGCGAACCCTACTGGGAAGGCATGGATCGCAAGATTTAGTTGGGGCCTTTACCTAATCCCGTTCGACAAGAAACCCTTCGACTGTTCGCTTGCGCTCACGCTCAGGGCGAACGGGATTAACAATGCTCTAGTTCTCAAATCCGTTCGGCCTGAGCCTGTCGAAGGCTTCTTGCGAATGGATTTGAGGGTGCACCAAAAGTTTAAGCTTACGGCGCCAACGCCTGCAAAATCCGCTCATCGGGCGTCCGCGCCCCGGTGGGGTTGAGCGCCTGGATGCAAACCTGTGTGGCGCCGGCTTTCAAGTGCGCCTCGATGGTGTCGTTGATTTTGGTTTCGTCGCCCCAGATCACCATCGCGTCGACCAGCCGGTCCGCGCCGCCATCATTGTCGATTTCGTCCGCGGTGAAACCCTGACGCAGCAGATTGTTGCGGTAGTTCGGCAGCGGCAGATAGATCGCCAGCGCCTGCCGCGCCACCTCGCGGGCCTTTGAAGCATCGGTCTCGAACAGCACCTTCTGTTCGACGCACAGAAACTTCTTCTTGCCCACGGCCTTGCGCGCCTGTTCGGTGTATTCCGGCGTCACCAGATAAGGGTGCGCGCCGTCTGCGTGGCTGGCGGACAGCTCTAGCATTTTCGGGCCCAGTGCCGCGATCACCGTTTTGGGTTCTTCAGGGGCGGGTTGGCCCATGGTCGGGGTCGCTTTCATGGCTTCCAGATAGCTGCCCATGGTCGCGACCGGAGACGTATAGTCCTGTCCGCGCACGCCCTCGACAAAGGGCCGGTGCGACACACCAAGACCCATCAGGAAGCGCCCGCCGGATTGTTCGTTTAGGGATATCTGCGCCAGCCGGGACGCGACGGCGTCGCGCGCATAGATGCTGGCAATACCGGTGGCGAGAATCAGGTTTTCCGTGTTGGCCAGCAGCCAGGACGCATGCGACATCGGTTCGCGGCCCAGCGCCTCAGGGATCCACAGCGCTGAATAGCCCCAATCCTCGACCCGCTGCGCAAACGCGGCGGCGTCTTTGGCGTTGAACCCATCTGTAGGCGCCCAGACGGCGCGTTTACCCAGTTTCATCGTCTTTTTCCCTTAAGCATCGGCGCTGGGCCGGGCCGAAATGCGGTCCCACCAGGCCTGCAGATTCGTATGATCGTCGCGCCAGTCCGCATTTGCGCTGTCGCGCATGCCGATGCGGCCATAGGCGGTGATATCAACTACGGTAAACCGGTCACCGGCAATATAGTCCCGGGTGCCGAGTTCCTCATTCAACCAATCGTATTTTTTCATCAGGTCGGTCCGGCAGGCGTCCGCATATTCCGGCACCTGCGTGATGACCGGGGCAAAGAACTCGCCGGTATGTTTCATGATCATGGTGATGTAGTTCGCCACATCGAATTCGATCCGCCGGTTCCACATCTCGATTTGCGCCCGTTCCAGGGGCGTTTCCCCAAACAGGTTTGGTTCAGGATACAGATCCTCAAGATAGCGGCAGATCGCGTAGGATTCGGTGATGATGGTGCCGTCGTCGAGTTCGATCATCGGCAGCGTCGCCATCGGGTTCTTGGCCCGGAATTCGGCGCTGCGATGTTCCAGCTTGGCAAACGAAACAGGCTCGAGATCGACCTCGAGACCTTTCTCCGCCAGGAACATGCGCACCCGTTTGGGGTTCGAACCGTTACGATTATTGTATAGCTTCAGGCCGGTTACTTTTTGCATCAGGGAACCCTGTATCCTTCTTCGGTGGTGATGCGGATGGGGTCTTTGCCATCCCAGTCGGCGGCAACCTGCTTGATCATGTCGTTGCGTGCAACCAGTCCTTCGCCCGGATTAACAACTTCTGTCATGACACCGCACAGTGCGCGCGTGTCGTAGTAGGCAAAGCGGACGGATCCATCGGGCGATGCCCCTTGGGTTGCCGTTGGATAACCCGCGTCCTCGAACGCTTTCTGGTCGGCGTCGAAGTCGTGGGTCCAGATGCAGAAATGGTGATAGCCGGTCTGTCCTTCGGACACGACGTCACGATAGGCGCTGGGCTCCGGGTTAAACTGCTGGATCAGTTCGATCTGTACCGGCCCCGCCTGGGCCAGGGCAACAGAGATGTCGAGCGTCGACTCGTTACCACGATACTTGATATTGGCCAGGTCGAGATGCTCCATCACATAGAACGGCCCAACACCGTAGAAGTCGACCCAGCGCTGGGCGGCAGCAAACACATCGTCCACCACCCAGGCGTTTTGAAACACCGTCCTGTCCGTCAGCAGGCTCATAGAAGGCTCCCCTGAATTATTCTCCAGTGCCATAGTGGGGCATCGGGAGGGCACTGCCAACAGGAGAGAGAGCGACATGAAACGCCTGGAAGGGAAAGTTGCGCTGGTGACGGGCGGCGGATCAGGGATCGGACGCGCGACGTGCGAAAGGCTGGCGTCGGAGGGCGCGCACGTTGTCGCGGTCGACGTCAATGATGCGGGCGGGGCAGAGACGGTCGTTTCTGTCAAAGACGCTGGCGGCGTGTGCGTCTATCACCATCTGGATGTGACCTCGGAAACTGGATGGCAGGTATTGATCGAGAGCATCGAGGCAGAGCAGGGACGGCTTGATATCCTGGTCAACAATGCCGGGCTTTACCGGCGTGGTTTCTTGGACGACATGGAACTCGATGAGTTTCGCCGGCTCTTTGCTGTCAATGTCGAGGGTGTGTTTCTGGGGATGAAGTATGCGGCGCGGCTGATGCGCAAATCAGGCGGCGGATCGATTATCAATTTGTCATCGGGGGCCGGGCTGATCGGCTCACCCGGCGGCATCGGCTATTGCGGTACCAAGGGGGCCGTACGCTTGATGAGCAAGGCCGCCGGTGTGGAATTGCCGCGCTACGGCATTAGGGTCAATTCCGTTCATCCCGGCTATGTGGATACGCCGATGGGCGCGTCGGTGATCGATGCCATTGGTGGCGATCCGGATCAGCGGCGCGAGCAGCTCACCCGCGCCGTACCGATCCGTGACTGGGCCAATCCGGAAGATATCGCCAACGGCATCGCCTTTCTGGCCAGCGATGACAGTCGCTATATGACGGGTTCGGAACTGGTCATCGATGGCGGTGCAACCGCGCAGTAGCCAACGAAATCGGCTACCCTTCGACAAGCTCAAGGCGACAGGCTTTTGCCTGATCTACAGAAAATTGTGGGGCTAGGCGTCGACATTCACGGCGACGGTGATTTTCCAGCCGTCGCCATAGTCACAGAGCACGTAGCGCGTCTCGAAGGCATAGATGTCTTCGCGTGCTGTATTGATGAACCGCCACCCGACCGTGGCTTCAATGACATTGTCGCCTTTGGTGGGCTGCACCTCACAGCGCTCAATCAACGCATCCGCCAAGCCCATCTGCGTATTGGCGTCATTGAGGCGGGCAAAGTTCTCCATCAGCGCCTGCTTGTCGGTCAGGGCAATGGCCTTGTCACGCTCAACAATCGTGAGCGGCACATGAAGGAACCGGTCTGCGGCTTTTGTCGCATCTTCGATGAAGGCGGCGGCATAGTCGGTGAAATAGGTGTGGGCTTCCGTCTGGGTCATAAATGAACTCCCTCTGGTGTCTCATTCTGCCCTCGCCGGGGCAGGGCGTATAGTCTATCTAAACACCCAGCTAAGAAATCAGGATCAGGAGAGTAAAATGGCCGAGCAAAACAGGCAGTGGCTGCTGATGAAGCGGCCGCAGGGTCAACCCAAGGCATCGGATTTTGAATGGCGGGTCGAAGACGTGCCCACTATTGAAGACGGTCAATATCTGGTTCGCATTCTCTATGCGGCGATGGACCCGGCGATCCGGGGCTGGATGGACCCCAGCGGCAATTATATGGACCCGATCCCGCTCGGTACGCCGGTACGCTCTGTGGTGCTGGGCCGCGTCGTCGAGTCCAAGAACGACGCCTACCCCGAAGGCATGATCGTGTCCGGCCTGGGCGCCTGGGCGGATTATGTAGTCGGCTACCCCGGGATGATGGGACCGATCCCGGCCGAATGGGGGCATGATTTGACCACCTATCTGCACCCGCTGGGTGCCGTGGGGGCCACCGCCTATTACGGCCTGTTTGAGGTTGGGCAGTACAAGCCCGGTGAAAACCTGCTGGTATCGGGTGCGGCCGGGGGTGTGGGCTCACTGGTCGGCCAGATGGGCAAGATCAACGGCAGCAAAGTTGTCGGGATCGCTGGCGGACCGGAAAAATGCGCCTGGCTGACCGATGAGCTGGGCTTTGACGCCGCGATCGACTACCGCGCCACGGACGACCTGTCGGCGGCGATTGGCGAGCACTTCCCGGACGGCTTCGATGTTTACTTCGAAAATGTCGGCGGGCCGATGCTTGAAGCGGCCATCGACAACATGGCCATGCGGGCGCGGATCGCCGTTTGCGGCATGATTTCGCAATACAATGAATCCGACAACCCGCCGCCGGGGCCGCACAATCTCTGGAAGCTGCTGGTCAAGCGCGCGCGGATCGAGGGGCTTCTCGTCTCTGACTACATGCACCGCGCCATGGAAGGGTATACCCAGATCAATGAATGGATCAAATCAGGTGATCTTAAATTCAAGGTCGATGTGCGTGATGGCCTTGAAGGCGCCATCGACACCTTCAACTGCCTGTTTTCCGGCGCCCATGACGGCAAGCTGCTGCTAAAGATCGGCGAAGAATAAGGGGCACGGCAGGGTTGTCTAGAGCTGGTCCCCGTCGCAATTGTCGTCTTTGCCGTTGCCGGGAATCTCCCCCATATTGGGGTGAACACCGCGGTCGCTGTCGTCGCAGTCCTCGCCCGACGGGCCGCCCTTGTTGTGGACACGCCAGTCGGTAAATCCGTCGCGGTCCCTGTCCAGGGTGCCGATGGTGGCGCGATCACAGTCTTCATCCACGCCGTCGAAATCCGCGATTTCGGTATTGCCGGGAAAGCGGCCGGGGTTCATGTCATCACAATCTGCGCCCTGCGCCCAGATCGCATGGGCGCCGTCGTCATCTTCATCTGTGATGGCCCAGGGCACTGTGTTGAAGTCATAGGTCTTAACGTCAGCGCCTTGTTCTACCTCCACGGTGTGCGGCTGGCGCAGGTAGCGTTCCCAGTCTTCGTGGTTGATGGGCGACCCGCCGGGCACGCGAACGACAAGCCTGTGCCGGTCGAGACGGGAAATGATGGCTCGTGCCAGGCGGTCTTCATAGTCCCGCCAAAGATTTCTGCAGCTCACGTCGCTGGCGGTTCTCACCATTGTGGTCGTTTGGCCGGGGCGTGGGGTAGCGATTTCTGCGCCGCACATGTCACCTTTGTCAGCCTTGATGCTGATTTCGGTCAGCGTGCCGGCGCCGGGATGGCTGAAAACATATACGAACGACCGGCCACTGAGTGGCACACCGGGCCTGATCGCCTCGAAGGTTGTTCTGACCAATGTCGCTTGCCGGGTCGGTAAAGTCTGACGTGTGGTTGGCCGGGCCGGCTGCATGGGCGCGAGCTTATGGGCGGGGACAATCTGCCTGGCCGGCGCGATTGTCTTGGCCGGGGCGATTGTCTTGGCAGGGGCGATCACCCGGGGATTGGCAGGCTGGACTGGTTCCGGTGCGTTTTCTGCCCACGCGCCGGAAGTAAACGGGGCAGCAGCGAACGATAAGATAGCGAGCAGGGACAGGGGGCGGATCATGGCATACCTTTATTGCGCGATGGGCAGCGCCCCCCTGAGCCACGGCTGCCGATACAACTGTTACTGATGATCAGGAAGTAGGCAAGCTGGAGGCCGGTGTCCAACAGCCGCCTTCTCGCAGAAGATTGAGATTGACCCTATCGCGCCGCACCGGTAGGGGCGAGGGACGCTTTTTTTAGATGGGATAAGAGGCATCTGTGCAACCGCGCCTGAAAGCTGAAATCTGGGTGAAGGCCTATATCCGCCGCTGTTTTGCGTCGGACATTCCGGCCATGGTCGTCCGGCATGGGGACGACACGGCGGGCACGGTGCTGGTCAAGCTCAACCGGTTCGAGAGCGGCTGCACCGTGTTTGAGCGCACGACGGATATGGATGGCAACCGGGCTTGGCGGCGCGGCACGGGCGACGACCCGGTCCCTGAGGCCGACGCCGACGCCTTTATCGAACGGCAGGCCGGATTCGACCCGGACCTGTGGGTGGTTGAGGTGGAATCCCGCGACGGTACGCATTTGCTGGAAGACCCGATCGTTTGATCCCACTCAAGGCACGCGCCACCGCAAAATGATGTTCTATTTCTGTCAGGTAACAAAGGTCAGATCATGGAAGCACTCAGTACCGAAACCGTCTCTTACATCATCGTCAAGGCGCGTGAATTCGACGCCAAGGTCGATCCGGTCGACGAAAAACCCGCGTCGGACGAGGCCGATGACGGCGAACGGATTATCCTGGAAGATTTCGCCGACGATCCGACCTTTCAGGAGCTGACCGAGGCAATTGATGATCTGAATGAACAGGAAGCCGCCGAGCTGGTCGCGCTGATGTGGATCGGGCGGGGCACCTATGATGCCGATGATTGGGACGAGGCGGTGGAAACCGCCTATCAGGAGGCAACCAATGCCACCTCAGCCTATCTGACCGGCACGCCGCTGCTGGGTGATTATCTCGACGACGGGCTCGCCGCCATGGGCCTTGAATTCGACGAGGGCGTGAAGGAGCACCTTTAGGCGTCTGCCCGCTCGTCGCTCTTTTTGATCAAACTAACGCCAATTTAGGAAATTAGTTGCGAATGATCCGCATTAACGATAGAAAGCAGGCATCACTCAATAACGATTCGCATAAAGGGCTCCGGGCCTCGCGGGTCGTTCCATTCATACTGCGGCTGACCCGGCCGCATTCCGTTTTTCTCCCCACGCGCAATGACGCGTACAACTCCTGAAAAACTAGGCCCGCCGGTTTTCCGGCGGGCCTTTTCTTTTGAAAATGGCCGCTCGTACTGGGGAGGGCGCTGTGCGCCCGTCTCGAAGTGCGCCCGTCTCAAAGTGCGCGCGGCTACAATCCCGTTCGCACAAAGCCTTCGAGACGGCCTTGCAGGCCTCCTCAGGCCGAACGGGTTTGGTAAGGGCCGCCCCCTAAAGCCGCCCGATGATCTTGAAGCTGGCGTTCAGGGGCGCGCCGACACTCGCCTGATGCGTGCTGTGTGAGTTCGGGAAGTAGAGCTCATCGGTCAGGTTCTCGATATGGACCTGAAGCCGTATGGAGTCAGACACGTCGTAATAGGCGGCGGCATCCACCCGGACATAGCCGGGCAGGACGGCGGTGTTGCCATTGTTGATGAAGCTCTTGCTCTGGTGGGTCAGCCCTACGCCCACACCGAATTTTTCCGTGATCTGAAAGTTGTTCCAGATCGAGAACATGTGTTCGGGCAGTTCACGCGGGCGCAGGCCCGTGGGGCCCATCCGGTTGACCTGCTCCCCGTCCAGATAGCTGTAGCCGGCGGAAACGAACCAGAAGTCCGTCACCTGACCCTGCAGCTGGACCTCGAACCCCTTAATCTTGGAGTCGATGACGTCCAGCGTCGAGGGGTCATTGTCGGCAACCTGCGGCGAGCTCTGTTTGATTTCGAAAACGGCGGCCGTCAGGCTCAGGCCCGGGTTGATATCCCATTTGATGCCCGCTTCGATGTTCCGGAACTTGTCCGGGTCCAGCGCGTTGTTGGCGCCATTGATATTGGCGAACTGTTCACCGCTGCGTGGCAGGAAGGTCTCGCTGTAACTGGCGTAGACCGAGATGTTTTCCTGCGGCTTCAGGATGATGCCGAAGCGCGGCGACACTTTTTCGTCTTTCCGGGTCCGCGTTTCATTCGCCGGCACGTTAAAGACCTTGATGTCGAAGCTGTCAAACCGGACGCCCACGACGACATCGAGCCACTCGGCAATTTCCACCTGGTCCTGGATGTAGGCGGAAAACACGTCGATGCTGACGCGGGTGTCATCGTTGAGGTCGACTGTGAAGTCGTTCATTGTCGGCATGCCAGCGGCATTGACACCGATGCCACCCCTCAGGTTCAGCGGCCGCGCAATGGTGAATATCTCATTGTCATCCAGCGTCGTGTCCCAGAACGAATTGAAGCGGTCCTGGTCCGATGAGGTGTTGATATATTCGCCGCCGGCAATGATGGTGTGATTGATGCCGCCCGTGCCGAATTCTGCCACCAGATTGCCGGACAGGATCAGGTTTTCGCGTTTCGTAACATCGACATAGCCATCAAGCGTTACCTGGTCCGGTGTGGCGGCCTGATTGTAGTCCGATGCGTAGAAGTTGGCGTACAGCTTGTCGTAATAGCCATAAAACGCGCTGAAATTGCCCTTCAGATTCTCTGAGAATTCATGCTGCAATGATGCGCGCAGCAGGTGCGCTTCGAGTTCGGACGTGTTGATCTCCGGATCCCCGAAGACGATTTTCTTGAACTCTTTGACCGGGCGGCCATCCGTCCCGGTCGGGATGCCACGATCAATGAACCGCTCGTGATTGATGTATTCATAGGACAGGTCGAGCGTCGTGTTTTCGCTGAGTTCAAACCTGACGGTGGGGTTAACGCCGAACCGGTCCCCGTCATAGAAATCCCGGTGATTGTTCAGGTGTTCATACATCGCATTGACGCGGATCGCGGTCTTCTCGCCGGCGGCAAAATTGCCATCAATCTGGAAACCGAATTCGCCAAAGGTGTCGACGCTGGCCTCATACCCGGTGAAATTCTCGCCGATCACACCCTTCTTGGTCACCCGATTCAGGACGCCGCCCGCGCCACCTCGACCGAACAGCAGCGCGTTCGGGCCGCGCAGGATTTCGATTTGTTCCAAGTTGTAGAGCGGACGGTAGTACTGAACATCGTCGCGGAAGCCGTCGATGAAGAAGTCAGCGGTCGAGCGGACACCGCGAAACACAATCGCGTCCCGGTGGCCTTCGCCCTGTGACGTGTTTACGCCAGGGGTGTAGTCGATAATCTGGCCAATACTCGTGAAGCCCCGCACGGAAATCTGGTCGGCGGTCACAATCGACAGGCTTTGCGGCACATCGATAATCGGCGTTGGCGCTTTCAGTGCGTTGACCTGGTCCGCATAAAGCGTTTTTCCGACGGTGACGATTTCATCTCTGGTCACCTCATCGGCGGCTTGGGCCACGGCCAGGGGCGCGGCAACGGTGAGACAAAGCGCCGCAACGCCGGACACACGGAAAGAAAGGGGGCTCATTGTTTCCTCATTTTTTGTATTGCCCACGAGTGGACGTCGTGAGGTTTGAATCGGAAGCGGGACGCTAATGTGGATGATAATGATTTGCAATAACGTTTTTTGTCTCGTAACGGGAATATTTGTGTCCTCTTCCATGTCTCCCGATCCTTGATCCAAGCCGGCTTCCGGCATGACGGGGTGGCTGTGGCCTGTTAAGTTTCTGGCCTAACGGAAAGGGAAATTATGAACGGCGCGGAAGCACTGATCGCAACGGCTCTCAGCGAAGGCATCGAGGTGTGTTTCGCCAATCCGGGCACCACGGAAATGCCCATGGTGGCGGCATTGGATACAGTGCCGGGCATCAGGGGCATTCTGTTTCTGCACGAGAATGCCGCGACCGGGGCCGCCGACGGCTATGCCCGGATGGCGGGCAAGCCGGCAATGACCGTGCTTCATCTCGGCCCGGGCCTGATGAACGGCCTGACCAATCTGCACAATGCGCGCCGCGCGCATTCGCCGGTATTCAACGTGATTGGGGAGCATGCCAGCTGGCACGTGCGGGCTGATCCGCTGCTCGCGACCGATATCGAAGGTGTGGCACGGACGATCCACGGTTACGTGAAGGAAAATCTCGGCGCGACCACGGTGGCGATGGACACCGCCCAGACCATTGCCGAAGCGATGGCGCATGGCGGCCGCAGCGGCACGCTCATCCTGCCGCACGATTCACAGCTGGGAGACGCGGGAGACGTGATCCCGGTGCCCAGAACGGCTGAAAAGGCGGGTTTCGCGTCCGGGCATGTGATCGAAACAGCAAGACGGCTGAAAGCCGGCAAAAGCGCGCTTTTTCTTGGCGGGGACGGCCTGTCGGAAGACGCGCTGATGCTGGCCGGGCGGATCGCCGCGGGCACCGGTGCCGAGCTCATCTGCGAAACTTTCGTCGCGCGGATGGAAAAGGGCGGCGGCCTGCCAGCGCCGGTTAAATTGCCCTATCGCCCCGAAGATGCCATCGCCCTGACCGGGCAATTCGATACGGTCGTCATCATCGGAACGGCGCGGCCCATCGCGTTCTTTGGGTATCCTGGCGGACCCAGCGAGTTGACGACCGATGCGCAAACTATCTCGTTGGCCGCGCCGGGTGAAGATATCGTCGGTGCGTTGGCGGCGCTTGCAGATGAACTGAGTGCGCCCGATGCGCCGGCACCGCGTGCGGCCACGCTGCCGGATATGCCCAAGGGGGCGTTGGATGGTCCCGCCATCAGCGCCGTCATTGCCAATCTGCAGCCGCAAGGGGCGATTGTGATGGATGAGGGGCTGACCTCGGCGGCCGCCTATCACGCGTTCAGCGATGCCTCGCCCCGGTTCACCCATATGCAGCTTACGGGTGGGGCCATCGGTGAGGGGCCGGGGGCTTCTACCGGCGCGGCCATTGCCTGTCCTGATCGACAGGTCATCAATTTTCAGGCAGATGGCTCCGGTGCCTATTCGGTGCAGGCGCTTTGGACCCAGGCGCGCGAACAGCTCGACGTGGTGACTATCATCGCCGCCAACCGGCGCTACAACATTCTGGGGTTCGAGCTGGAGCGGGCAGGGATCATGAACCCCGGCCCGGTCACGCGCTCCATGGTGAGCCTGAACGGCCCCCATCTCGACTGGGTCAAGATCGCCGAAGGGTTCGGCGTGCCGGGCGTTGCTGTCGATACGGCAGAAGGCCTGGCCGAGGCACTGGAAGACGCGCTGGAGGCGCAGGGGCCCCGCCTCATCGAAGCGGTGATGGGTTGAAACATTCACCCGTGACGGTATGTTCCGGGCAGCGAGTTGAAACAGGGAAGCAAGCATGAAAGCCGTATTGTGCGAAAAGCACGGCCTGCCGGATGATCTGACCATCACCGAGTTGCCCACGCCGGAAATGAAGCCCGGGCATCTGCGGATTGCGATGCGGGCCGCGGGCGTCAACTTTCAGGACACGTTGATGATCGCCGGGAACTATCAGTTCCAGCCGGATATGCCGTTCATTCCAGGCGGCGAGGTTGCGGGCGAGGTTCTGGAAGTCGCCGATGATGTCACAGGGTTTGCCGTTGGCGATCACGTGCTTGCGATGACCGGTCATGGCGGGTTCTGCGAAGAACTGGTCGCGGATGCCAGCCGGGTGGTGAAGTATCCGCCACAGATGGAATTCGCCGATGCAGCGGGCTTCTTGACCAATTTCGGCACCTCCTATCATGCGCTGGTGCACCGGGCGAACCTGCAGGCGGGTGAGACCTTGCTTGTGCTGGGCGCGGCCGGTGGCGTGGGTTTGGCCGCCGTGCAGATCGGCAAGGTACTGGGTGCACGGGTGATCGCCGCGGCCAGCAGTCAATCAAAGCTCGATCTGGCCAAGCAATATGGCGCCGATGAGCTGATCAACTATGCCGACGGGCCCTATAAGGACAAGGTCAAGGAACTGACCGGCGGCAAGGGCGCTGACGTGATCTATGACGCGGTCGGCGGCGATTACTTCGATCAGGCGCTGCGCTGCATTAACTGGAACGGCCGTATTCTGGTGGTTGGCTTTGCCGCAGGCCGGATTCCCGAGGCACCCGCCAATCTGGCGCTGCTGAAGGGGTGCGCCATCGTTGGGGTGTTCTATGGCCGGTTCAAACAGGAAGAGCCGGAGAAGAGCCAGGCGATGATCGAAGAGGTCGTCAAACTCTATGAAGCCGGCAAGCTGAAGCCGCATATTTCGCAGGCGCTGCCGCTCGACAAGGCGCGTGAGGCCCTCAACCTGTTTATCAATCGTGAGGCGGAAGGTAAGATCGTCCTTACATCAGGCAACGCCTGACCCCCCATACCGGAGACGGACCATGAACGAACAAAGCCCCAAGCGCGCCAGTTTCCGGCGCATGGACGAAGGCACGCCCAATGACTGGGAAATCATTGGAAGTGAATATCTCAAATTTGCCAATGGGTTGGTGGACCGTGTTCTCACACATCTTAAGCTTCTTGATGGTGATTTCGGTGGCTTTGCTGTCGATCGGCTGACCCACAGCCTGCAGACGGCGACCCGGGCGCATCGCGCGGGCAAGGACGAGGAATATGTGGTCTGCGCGCTGCTGCATGACATTGGCGACATGCTGGGCACCTATAATCATGGTGCGGTGGCTGCTGCGATCCTGAAGCCGTTTGTCTCCGAGGCCAACCGCTGGATGCTGGAAAACCACACGGATTTCCAGGGCTACTACTATTTCGAACATGTCGGGCTGGATAAGAACCGCCGGGAGATCCACAAGGACAGCCCTTATTACGAGCATACCCGCGAGTTCATCGATGAATACGATATGCCCGCGTTTGACCCCGACTATGACACCCTGCCACTCGAGTTTTTTGAACCGATGGTCCGCAGGGTGATGCAGAAAAAGGTTAAGTCAAACATCAAGATGGAGCCCGCGGCTTAGACAGGTTCTGAGCGATGAGAGCGTGGCGCTGCCACCAGTTCGGCGATTATCACGATCTGAAGATCGAGGATTTGCCTGACCCCGAACCCGGCCCCGGCGAGGTGCTGGTCGATATCAAGGCAGCCGGTGTCGGTTTCGTCGAAATGCTGATGTGCCAGGGCAAATATCAGCTAAAACCGCCGCTGCCATTTACCCCCGGCGGTGAATGTGCAGGCGATATCATTGCCGTCGGTGAGGGCGTCACACAGTTCAAGTCCGGCGACAAGGTGATGGGCGGCGGCGCAATCGGGCAGGGCGTCGGTATCTATTCAGAACGTTTCGCAGGGCCGGCGGCCAATTTCCGGCAGCTTCCGGCGCCGTTTGGCTACAGGGAAGGCGCGTCCTTCACCAGCGCCTACATCACGGCCTATGTGGCGCTGGTGGTCCGTGGTGAACTGAAAGCGGGTGAGACACTGCTGGTGCATGGCGCGGCAGGCGGCGTGGGACTGGCCGCCGTTGAAATGGGCAAGATGCTGGGCGCAACCGTGATCGCGACCGGTGGGGATGATGAAAAGCTTGCCGTTGTGAAGCAGAAGGGCGCGGATCACGTTATCAACTATACCAAGACGCCGCGTTTCCGCGACCAGGTGAAAGAGATCGCAGGCGGTACCGGTGCCGACGTTATCTATGATCCTGTGGGCGGTGATATATTCGATGAATCAACACGTTGTATCAATATCTTCGGACGCCTTCTGATCATCGGTTTTACCAGCGGACGGATCCCGTCCGTGCCGGTGAACCTGCCGCTCATTAAGCAGTTCTCGGTCATTGGTGTGCGTGCCGGCGAGTATGGCCGGCAGAACCCGAAAGGGGGCCGCAAGGCCCGCGAGGAACTCTTCAAGTGGGCCGAAGAAGGCAGGCTGACGCCCCACATTCATAAGACCCTGCCTTTCGAAAGCCTGATCGATGCGTTCGATGAGATCGCCGACCGCAAGGTCGTCGGGCGGATCGTGCTGGAGCCAAGGACATGAGTGACAAGAAACCTGAACCCTACAAGCTGAAACCCAAGGACTCCTCGACACTGATCATCGTGCGCGATGGCAAAGAGGTGCTAATGGGCCAGCGCTCTACCAAGCACGTCTTCATGGCCAACAAATATGTGTTCCCCGGCGGTCGGGTCGACCGGGCGGACGGGATGGTGCCGCGTCCTATCGATCTGGAAACGGATGTCGCCGAGCAGCTCGAACGAGGCACGACGGCCCACCGGGCCCGGGCACTCGCCATGGCCGCCATCCGCGAAACCTGGGAGGAAGCAGGCCTTGTGCTCGGCACCTCGCATGACGAGCCCGTCAAGACCCGTTCGCCCGGCTGGAAGGAGTTTTACGGCAAGGGCGTTGTCCCTGCGCTTGATAAGCTGGAGTACATTGCCCGTGCGGTTACACCGCCGGGGCGGCCGCGCCGGTTTGATTCACGCTTTTTCATGGTCGATGCCCACCATTTAGATGGCCAGGTGATGGGCAATGGCGAGTTAGAGGATTTGCAATGGGTTCCGATCAGGGACGCGCACGATCTGGATTTGCCCAATATCACCCGTCTGGTGATCGATCTGATCGACAAACGGGTCAAGGACCGCGCTCACCGCAAACCCGGAGCGGGCATTCCTTTCGTCCGCACGATCAACCGGCGGCACATCATTAGCGACCATTAGCAGCAATAGATGAACGCGCCCAGTCAGGCAGATGTGATCGCGTTTCTCTCCAGTGGCGAGGCATTTGGCGGTACGCCGCCCGGTCATGTGGAGACGTCTGTTTCCCATGTCTTTATCGGGGATGATGTCGTCTACAAGCTGAAGAAGGATATCCTGCTCGATTATCTCGACTACAGCACGGCCAGGAAGCGTCGCGAGATGTGCGAGCGGGAGCTGAAACTCAACCATCTGGCGGCGCCGGCGCTTTACCGCTCAGTCGAACCGGTCAATTGGGATGGGCAGTCGCTATCCGTAGCCGGCGAGGGCGCCGCGATTGACTGGCTGGTCAGGATGCGCCGCTTCGACGAGACGATGACCTTCGACCGGCTGGCGCATGAGGGCAAATTGACGCTGCAGCATGTAGCGGCGCTGACCGAGGAGGTTGTCGCCTTCCACGCGATTGCCAAGGAGCGCCCTGATATGGGCGGCGCCGGGGAAATGCACCGGGTCAGCCAGTTTGTCGCGGCAACGTTGAAGCAGCATAGCCAGGGTATCTTGAACCCTGGTCAAATCGAGACCTGGGACAAAGCCATTGACCGGGCCTTTGCGCGGTCGGCAGCCTTGCTCAATCAACGGCAGGCGCATGGCTTCGTGCGCCAGTGCCACGGCGATATGCATCTGGGCAATATCTGCATCTATGACGACATGCCGACGCTGTTCGATTGCATCGAATTCAGCGATGAAATCGCTTGCATTGACGTGCTTTACGATCTGGCGTTCTTGTGCATGGACCTCTGTTTCCACGGGCTGGAGCAGCACGCCAACCTGGTCATGAACCGCTATCTCAGCGCGACGCGTGATTTCAGCGGCCTGGACGCTTTTCCGGCGTTTCTGTCCTTGCGAGCAGCCATTCGCGCGATGACGAGCGCCATCGAAATGCAGGAAAAAAGCACGCTGGACCCAAAAGAGTGCCATGACGGCGTCAAGCATCTCGATTTCGCGGTTGCGGCGCTGCAGCGGCCCCGGCCATCGCTCTTGGCCATTGGCGGTCTGTCGGGCAGCGGCAAATCGTCGCTGGCGGCGGCTCTTGCGACACGTATTTGTGCTGGGGCAGGGGCTGTCATCGTCTCCAGCGATGTGATTCGGAAGCGGATGTTTGGCGCGGCGCCGGAAGATGAACTGGATGCCGAGGCCTATGAACCACAGGTGTCGGCGAAAACCTATGTCCGGCTTTTCGACGATTGCGACACAGCATTAGGCGCAGGCCAGACCGTGATCGCTGATGCGACGTTCCTGCGCGAGGAAGACCGCGCCAAAATTGCCCAGGTGGCGAAAGACTGGGGCGCCAGTTTCAAGGGTATTTGGCTTGACGCGCCGGGCGATGTCCTGAAGGCGCGCACCGGTGCCCGAACGGGCGATCCATCCGATGCAGGGCCGGAGGTCGTTGACACACAACTCTCACAGAAGCTGGGTACGATCACCTGGTCCCGGCTCGATTCTGAAAGGAAAACGCTGACCGAGGACGCTTTAACGCTTCTTTCAGAGTAGTCTTTTTCTATGTCCATTCGAAACCTCGACAAGCTATTCCGGCCCCAGTCGGTAGCGGTCATCGGAGCGAGCAACCGTCCCGATGCTGTTGGCCATATCATTATGAAGAACATGCTGGCCGCCGGGTTTGAGGGAGCCGTCATGCCAGTGAATCCTAGGGAAACGGCTATTGCCGGTGTCCTGGCATTTAAAGACGTGACGAGCCTGCCCGTCGTGCCCGATCTGGCCGTTATCTGTACGCCGCCGGCCACTGTGCCTGAGATAATCGATCAGGTTGGTGCGCGCGGTACAAAGGCGGCCATTGTTCTGACGGCGGGCCTTGATCAGCAGGCGATGCTGGATGCGGCTCGACCGCATCTGCTGCGCATTCTGGGTCATAACTGCCTGGGGCTGTTGGTCCCACCTGCGGGATTGAACGCCAGCTTTGCACCGGGCTCACTAGCGCCGGGAAAACTGGCCTTTGCGTCCCAGTCTGGCGCGCTGTGTACCGCCGTGCTTGACTGGGCCGCCGCCAAGGACATCGGGTTTTCCCACTTCATCTCGCTGGGCAACTGCGCCGATGTCGATTTCGGCGATGTGGTTGACTATCTGGCGCGCGACCCCGACACCTCGGCCATCCTGCTCTATATCGAGTCGCTGACCCATGCGCGCAAGTTCCTCTCGGCCTGCCGCGCGGCGTCTCGTATCAAACCGATTGTCGCCATCAAATCCGGCCGCAATGCCGAGGGGGCATCGGCAGCCGCGTCCCACACCGGGGCGCTGGCCGGGCGCGACGATGTCTACGACGCGGCGTTCAAGCGCGCCGGTGTGCTGCGGGTCGATACCATGGCGGATCTGTTTGACACGGTTGAAACCCTGGCGCGCGCCAACCGACTGGCCGGAGAAGATTTGGTCATCGTCACCAATGGCGGCGGGCTTGGCGTGATGGCGGCCGATCATCTCTCCATGGCGGGCGGGCACCTTGGCAGGCTCTCCGACGACACTAAGGCCGGGCTCGACAAAGTCCTGCCCAAGACGTGGTCGCACGGCAACCCGGTGGATATCATCGGCGACGCGCCCGGCAAACGGTATGTCGATGCGTTGGACGTACTGCTGGACGCGCCGGAAGTCGATGCGCTGCTGGTGATGCACGCGCCTACCGGTATCACCTCCAGCGATGAAGTGGCGGACGGTGTGATCGGGCGGCTTAAAGACACCCGCAAGACCGTTTTGGTCAACTGGGCAGGGGGACGCGTCGTCGCCGGAGCCCGCGAAGCGTTTGAAGACGCAGGCATACCCTCCTATGAAACGCCCGCCAGCGCTGTTCATGCCTTTAGGCAGCTAACGGGCCACCGGCGTCTTCAGACCCTGTTGATGGAAACGCCGCCGGCGCAGCCGGAAGCGTTCACGCCCGACCGTGACCGGGCCCGTGCCGTGATCGATTCGGTTCTTGCCGATGGGCGCGATCTGCTGACCGAGGTCGAAGCCAAGGAGCTGCTCGATGCCTATCATATTCCTATCGTCGTGACGCGGATCGCACAGGACGCGGAGGAGGCGGTTGCGCTGGCCGAAGAGATAGGGTTTCCGGTTGTCGTCAAGATCCTGTCGCGGGAAATAAGCCACAAGTCTGATGTGGGTGGCGTGGCGCTTAATCTGAAGTCCGGTAACGAAGTCCGGGAGGCCGTTGAGACAATCCAGGCCCGTGTCGTGGAGATACGGCCTGATGCCGCTGTCGATGGCTATACGGTCCAGCAGATGATCAGTCTTTCCGGCGCGCATGAATTGCTGATTGGTGCGTTTGTCGATGACGTTTTCGGTCCGGTCATCATGTTCGGACAGGGGGGCACGGCGGTGGAAGTGGTAGCCGACCGGGCGGTGACCCTGCCGCCGCTCAATATGATGATAGCCCAGCGGCTGATGGAAGAAACGCGGGTCTTCAAGCTGCTGGCCGGGTACCGTGACCGCCCTGCGGCCGACCTTGATGCGATCAAGATGACGTTGCTCAAGGTGTGTCAGTTGGTGGCGGATTTTGCGGAGGTCGCGGAACTGGACATCAACCCGCTTTTGGCGGACGACAACGGCGCGATTGCGCTTGATGCACGGGTTGTGGTTCAAGTTGCCGATGAATCTGGTCTCGACCGGCTGGCCATTCGCCCCTATCCGGTGGCGCTTGAAGAAGACATCACAACGCGGTCCGGTGAAACGTTGCGCGTGCGGCCAATCCGGCCTGAGGACGAACCGGCTTATGCCGAATTTTTCGATCATCTGGAGGCGGACGATGTCCGGTTCCGTTTCTTCAATCTGGTCAAACATCCAGGCCATGCTTTCCTGGCCCGCTTGACCCAGATCGACTATGACCGGGACATGTGCTTCGTGGCCATGCGCGGTGATGCCATCATGGGCACGGTCCGTGCGATCAGCGACCCGGACAATGAACGTGCAGAATATGCGGTGATCGTGCGCTCCGATACCAAGGGCACCGGCCTTGGCTATGCGCTGATGCAGAAGATCATCGACTATTGCCGTCAGCGGGGGACCGGTGAGATTTTCGGCCATGTGCTGGCGGACAATCACGCGATGCGCGATATGGCCGAGGGACTTGGGTTCAGAATCAAACGCGGGCCCGATCCGACGGTTGTCGAGGTGGTGCTGCCGTTGAACGATCAGCCGGCCACCAGCACGTAGATCTGGAAGAGCGCAAAGGCGCCACTGGCCAGGAAGCCCAAAGCCGGAACCCATCGCGGCAGCGTCTTGCGCGTGGACGGTGCGGCTTTCGATCCCAGCAACACGTAGAGCGACAGATTGACCAGTGCGAAGACCGTCAGTGTGGCGAGCGAGGTGAGCTGTGCCAGCGGCACAATGGGCAACAGGATCGCCAGGGTGAGCACCATGGCGGCGACAAGCATCGTGGCGCGAACAGGCGTCAGGGTTCGAGCGCTGATCAGCCCCAGACTGGCCGGCAGCATGCCCCGTGATGCCAGGCCATAGACGACGCGGGCGGCCATAATCATCTGGATCAGGGCGCCATTGATCACGGCGATCACGCCGATTGCGCTGATGATATAGGGGTCGCTGCCGGTCGCAGTCTCGTATATCAGCGCCAGGGGCGCCCGGCTTTCGCCGAGCAGGGAGGCGGGGACCGTAAGAATGGATATGGTGGAAACACTGACATAGAGAACCGCCGTTACGGCCAGTGTTGTGATGATAGCGTTCTTCATCACGTTTTCGACGTTCCGAACCTCTTCGGACAGGTTCACCATGTCCTCGAACCCGATGAAGGCATAGAATGCCAGTGCCGATGCCGTGAGCACGGGCATAATCAGCGCGGCTTGATCGAGATCGTGAAATTCGTCCCAGAGCCGGGGCAGATGAACAAAATTATCGCCCGCGACGATGACCACCAGAATCAATCCGCCGACCTCTATCAGGGTGACGACTGCGGCAACGATCACCGATTCCACTATGCCCCAGATCGCGAGCGTTGCCAGAACGAGCGTAATCAACAAAATGGCAGACCAGTCCGGCATCTCGACAAAGGCTTCGAAATAGCCGACGAAACCATTGACAATGGCCGCACTCGATACCGTCCCCGCGGCGATCACCAGGAATCCAACAAGGGTCGCCAGATGGCGTGATCCGAGGCCTGCCTGAACATAGGCTGCTTCGCCCGCGCTCACCGGGAAGCGTGTGGCCATTTCACCGAACGAGAGCGCCGTCAGCCCGGCAAGGACCGAGGCAATCAGGAAGGAAAGCGGCGCGGCGGGGCCGGCAATACCCGCGATCTCGCCGACCAGCACAAAAATGCCGGCACCGACCGTCGTGCCCAGGCCATAAAGAACGAGCAGTGGCAGACCCAGCCCGCGCTTCAGCGTCGGCTGGTCTGCCACTATCTTGCTCTAATGGGCGAGGAAGAGTGGCACTGGAACCTCATGCAGCAGGTCGCGGGTGACCCCGCCGAGAACGGTTTCCAACATGCGCGAGTGCCCCCATGCCCCGCAAACCATCATGTCTGCAGCAAAGTCCGCTGCTTCAGCGGCCAGCGATTCACTGGTCGACATATCCCGTTCAATGGCATGGTCGGCTTCGACTTTGACGCCGTGGCGCGCCAGATGGGTGGCGATTTCCGCGCCCGGAATGTGGCCCGTGGTTTCCGGCCCGACCGTCAGGACTTTGACGGCGTCTGCTGCCTCAAGCAGTGGCAGCGCATCGTGGACGGCGCGGGCGGCTTCCTTACTGCCGTTCCACGCCACCAGAATACGATTGCCGATCGGTGCGGACGTGCCTTTCCAGGGCACCACCAGAATAGGCCGTCCAGCCGCAAGAACCATATCGCCCGCCAGGTTAAGGGCCGGGCCGACGGGGATATCGTCTCCGGCACCCTGCGCCAAAACACATAAATCGGTGTAATGCGCGTGTTGTGCGAAAACACCCCGGATATCGCCTTCACGGGCGCGCCATTCGGTCTCAATGCCGGTTGATTTTTCCCGTGCCTTGACCCGCGCTTCGACTGCCTGAGCCATGTCGCGGGCTTCACCGATATAGGTCTCGGCGAGATTGGCAGGGACATAGGGGGTGACGTAGGCCGGAATCGGCGTGTTATCGATAATGCTCAATGCGGTCAGCGTCGCACCATGTTGTTCGGCGAGATCGAAGGCGACATCTTCAACGGCCTTGCCCGCATCGCCCTCGAAGGCGTGAAAGAGAATGTTCCTGATTGCCATACCCGTGCTCCCCAAAAAAAATAGAGTGATGTGTCCCTTACGACCTGGGAGTCAGATTGTAATTTACAAGTGAAATCTGGTGTTTGATCGGGATCAAGAATTGTCAGCATAGGCAGCTGTTTTTGCCGCCATAGCCGCCAGCAGTGCGTCAAAGCCCTTATCGCGCAGAATGCTCGAGAATTCCGACCGCCGCAACGCGACTTCGCTGACGGTACCATCAAGGAAAATGTCTACAATGCGCCAGCGGCTATCCTGCTGACGCATGACATAGTCAATCGCAACGGGGACCATCCCGGCTGCACGCACTTCTGTCAGAATCATCAGCGCGCCTCTGGGACCGGGCCGCTCGCCAACGATGTGGAAGCTCTGGCCCGAGCTTTCACTGAACCGATCGGCGTAAAGAGCACACAGATAGGCCCGGTAATGCTCTGAGTACCGATCGCGCTGCGTAGCGTCCCATTTGTTCCAGGCTCGCGCGCCGACAGTGCGGGCACTTTGGAACTGCATTGCCATGACGGAGTCCAGGATCGGGCACAGGCGCGCGACCCGGGCATTGAAGTCGCTGTTGCCGGTCAATTCCATGATCCCCGTGATGCCGTCCTGCAGGTCCTCTACAACGGCACGCGCTGCATCGTCTGCGGACGCGGCAACGGGCAGGACGATCAGCGCGATGGCCAGGAAGAAACGTTTCAGCATGGAGGTCGGTTTCATCGTTGTTTCAGGGATGGGCAGTAGAATATAGGAAGCCGCTCCCTCTATAACAGCGCGATGAAAGTGGCTCTACAGAATGGTCTTCGCGCCTGGATGAGCGTTGTGGCGCATCAGCCCTGGCTGGTGCTGGCAGTGGTGCTCCTCAGCGTCGCGGGTTCGGTCTGGTACACAGTCGCCAATCTGGGGATCAATACCGATACCGCTAATATGGTCCCCGCTGATGCGCCGTTCCGGGTTGCCGAAGAAGCCTATTGGGAAGTGTTTCCGCAGAATGACGACAATATTGTTGTTGTCGTTCAGGATAGTGATGCGCTTAGGGCCGACAAAACAGCCGCGTTTCTGGTTGCAGCTCTGGAAGCGCAGGACCGCTATTTTCTGGACATCTACGCGCCCGGCGTTGGCCCGTTTTTTGACCGGAACGGACTGCTTTATCTCGACCCGGAAGACCTGAGCGATACGGTCGATCGGTTGGCGGAATCACAGGCCGGCCTTGCGGTCATCGCGCGCGACCCCAGCCTGCGCGGATTGCTGGATGCGCTGGGCCAGGCGCTCGACGCCGCTGCCCGGGGGGAACCTGTGCCTGCCTCCTTCACCCGGATCACGCAACGGCTGGCTGTCGCAGCGGAACAGGTTGAGCGTGGTGAGCGGCCGGAGGGGAGCCTGATTCCGGGCATGCTGGGTGAGGACGGCGTCAGCACCCGGGTTATCCAAGCGCAAATCCTGCTCGATCTTGCCCAGGCGATCTCGTCCGAAGCGGCCATTGGGTGGTTCCGCAGCTTTGTTGACGAACAGCGCACCATAGGGGCGATTGCCGACAGCACGTCAGTCCGGCTTACCGGTGAAGTCGTGATGGGCTATGAAGAACTGGAATCGGTGGCGCAGGGGATGGCGCTGGCCGGCGTTGTGTCGCTGGCTCTGTTGGTTTTGATTCTGGGCTTCGGTATGCGTTCCGTGCGGCTGATCGGTGCAGCCTATGCGACTCTGTTTATCGGGTTGATCTGGATGGGTGCTTTTGCGACGGCGACGGTGGGCGAACTCAACATGCTCTCGGTGTCCGTCACCGTGCTTTTCATCGGTTTGGGAATCGACCATGCAATCCACTTCTGTATGCGCTATGCCGAGGCGCTGGGCCGGGGTGCCGTCAAGGAAGACGCACTCGTGGAAGCGGGTGGCGAAATCGGCCCGGCACTGATGCTGTGCGCTCTGAGCTCGGCCATCGGGTTTTTGTCCTTTATTCCAACCGATTATCGGGGGTTTGCTGACCTGGGGATTATCGCTGCCGGTGGCATGGCGATGGCGCTGATCGCCAGCCTGGTCGCATTACCGGCGCTGCTGGCGGTATTGGGGCCCCCGGGCAGGCAGGTATGGCAGGGACCGAAACGGTCGCTATCCCCCAAACTCCGCAATAGGGCCGCGCTGGGCATGATCTGCCTGGCAGTTCTGGCACTGCCTTTGGCGTCCGGCGCACGGTTTGACTCCAGCACCATTGCGCTCAAGGACCCAAATTCGGAGGGCGTTCAGACGCTGCAGGATCTGACCGACGACGGAGGCAATTCCGGTTTTGTCGCCAATGTGATCGTCGATGGCCGTGCGGACGCCCTGGCTCTGGCGGAAAAGCTGGAAGCCTTGCCAGAGGTCGACCGGGTGATGACGCCTGCAGATTTTGTCCCTGAAGGTCAGGATGAAAAGCTCGGTATCATTGATGAAGCGGCGTTCTTTCTTTTCCCGGCGCTCAATCCGGAGCCTGTGCCCGCCCCGGAGGAGTCTGACAGGCGCGCAGCAGCGAACGGTTTCGTCAAGAAAGCTGCTGAGCTGGCTGAAATCGATCCGGTTGCTGCCAACGCAGCCCGAGCTCTCGCCAATGCACTCAAGGCTTTACTGGTCAGCGAAAACTCTGCTGCCGAACTGGCGGCGCTTGAAGAGGCAACAGTGCCGCAGGTCGAGGCGCAGATTGAACGTTTGCGGGACGCGATGCAGGCAGGCCCTGTCGCGTTTGACGATTTGCCACCCGAACTGTTGTCGCGGGATATTGCACGTGACGGTGCTTGGTCGCTGACGATTTTTCCAGCCGGAGATATGAGTAATCATCGAGAGATGCGCGCTTTTGCCGAGGCGCTAACCCAGGCGGTGCCAGGCGTGTCCGGCCGCCCGATTTCAGAGGTGGCAACCGGCGCCATTGTGGTGGAATCCTTCATCACTGCATCGGCGTTGGCGCTGGGTCTGATCTCTTTGTTGCTGTTGGTCATTCTGCGCCGGCTTACGGACCTGCTGCTGGTGCTGATTCCGCTGGCGGTTGCCTTCAGCCTAACGGTGGGCGTGACGGTTCTGACCGGCATGGCATTTAATTTTGCCAATGTGATCGTTTTACCGCTGCTTCTGGGGTTCGGGGTCGATAGCGGTATTCACATGGTGCTGCGCCGGCGCGATCAGGGCGCCGTGGACACCATGATGGGCTCCAGCACGCCGCGGGCGATTGTGCTTAGTGCTTTGACAACCATCGCATCTTTCGTCAGCCTGTCCCTGTCGCCGCATTGGGGGACCGCCAGCCTGGGGCTACTGCTAACGCTGGCCATGTCCCTGATCGTGATATCGACAGTGGTTGTCCTACCGGCGCTGATGCGGTGGCGCGACATGAAGCCAACGAGCCTAGGGCCCGTTGATCATTAGCACATCGATCTGGCTGGAGCGAAAAACCGCCAGGTCAAGGAGTGAGGACGAGGGACATGCTGGGCATATTCAAGGACGAACGACGCGGAAATGGCGGTTTTGCGCGCAGCCCTGAAAGGGTTCGGTCCAAATCGCCGCGGGCAGCGTCGAAAATGCTCGAAAGTGCGCCAC
Source organism: Alphaproteobacteria bacterium (assembly GCA_046290575.1). GTDB lineage: Bacteria > Pseudomonadota > Alphaproteobacteria > SMXS01 > SMXS01 > JANQQJ01. The sequence goes on from JBKAGX010000004.1 coordinate 42,521, forward strand.
ACTTCCTTGCGCTTTTCTCCATGCCTGCGGTTGATTTGGCCTCGATCCAGATCGACGCGGTAATGATCAACAGGCCCTAAGGGGAATCGTCGTGACGATAGCTTTATGGAAAAAGCTGTTGGTGGTGACACCAGCGTTCCTGATCGTGCATCTGACCGCATCGGGGATTCCGCAGTTGATTGACGGCTTTCGCGAATTCTGGGAACTGACGCCGGGACAAGATACGCGGATCGCACTTGCGTTTCCGGCTGGCTACGCGGCCGCTATCCCGTTGGCGCTCTTATTGCCCGTGCGGGGTCTTAGGGCCGGGTTGACCCTTGCCATACTGGTTTGTTTGCTGGCGTCGGCGGTTATGGCGTTTTACGTAAACGGTTATGGGTTCGCGATGCCCATCCTCTTGTCGCTCGGCGCGGCAGCGGGCTTCAGTGTCCCGATCTCCGGCCGTCTCTTGGGACTCAGCAGAGTACCGCCGCTCGCCATCGCGATGTCGGTATTGGTGGTTGTTGGCTGGTATGCCTCGATCCCGTTCTTTGAGTTCTTCAAGCAGGGGCTGCCCATCGGGGACGCTGCTGGATGGGCAGGTCCCTATATTGTTCAGGCTGTTCTGGCACTGGTCTGGCTGCCACTCGCGTTGTTTTCGATCCCCAGCAGGCCTCCTGGCCGGTTCCGTCAGTGAGCCCCTTCGCCCGCGGCTAATCCGCGAACTGTTCTGTGAGAATCCGGTCGGCCAGATTGTGGCCGGCATCGAAAAGCAGACGCAGCGATACATCGCGGTCTTCTTCGATCTCCACCCGCGCCACATCGCGGACCTCGAAATTATCGGCGGTGGCGCTGACCGGCCGGTCGGCAGCGTGGAGCACTTCAAAAGTGATTTTCGCATCGTGCGGAAGCAGGGCGCCGCGCCAACGCCGGGGCCGAAAGGCGCTGATCGGCGTCAGGCACAGAATATCCGCTTCAATCGGGATAATCGGCCCGTGCACCGAGAGATTATAGGCCGAACTGCCAGCAGGCGTCGCGACCAGCGCGCCGTCGCAGACGAGTTCGTTCAGACGAACTTTCCCGTCGATCAGCACGCGGATTTTGGCCGCCTGGTAGGTCTGGCGCAATAGCGATACTTCATTGATCGCCAGCGCTTCTTCGACGGTCCCGTCGACGGTGGTGGCGACCATCCGCAGCGGATGCAGCTCCACCTCTTCGGCCTGTTCGATACGCGCGATCAGGTCGTTTTCACGGTACTCGTTCATCAGAAAACCCAGCGATCCGGCGTTCATGCCGTAGACGGGGACTTGATGGTCGATCATCTGGTGCAGGGTCCGCAACATGAAGCCGTCGCCACCCAGCGCGACCACAATGTCTGCTTCGTCGAGTGGGACCGTATTGTATTGCGCTTGCAGCTGTTCCAGAACAGTGGCGGCTTTTTCAAGCCTGGTGCTGGCAGCGAACGCGATTTTGGGATGTGAAGACAAACGCCGTTCAGCCGCCAGTAACGCTCATATGCCGCGACACGGCAGGGGCTTTGGTGCGCCGGTCGATGATGAAATCATGACCCTTCGGCTTGCGGCCGATGGCTTCGTCGATGGCGTCATTCAGCGCTGTGTTGTCTTCATCGGCCCGCAATGCCGCGCGCAGATCAGCGGAATCATCCTGGCCCAGGCACATGTAAAGCATGCCGGTGCAGGTCACGCGGACCCGGTTGCAGCTTTCGCAGAAATTATGGGTGAGGGGGGTGATGAAACCCAGCCGCTGACCGGTCTGCTCCAGCGTTACGTAACGTGCCGGGCCGCCGGTGCGGTGGTCAGATTCAAGCATGTTGTAGCGTTGACCGATCTGTGCTTTCAGCAGCGAAAGCGGCAGATACCGGTCCACACGGGCGACATCGACTTCACCGAGCGGCATGGTCTCAATGAAGGTCAGGTCAAAGCCTTCGCGGCCCGTCCACTCGATCAACTCGAAGACCTCTTCATCGTTCACACCGCGCAGCGCAACCGTGTTGATCTTGATCTGCAGGCCCGCTTCCTTGGCGGCAGCGATGCCGTCCAGCACCTGGGGCAGGCGGCCCCAACGGGTGATGTCGGCAAACTTGGCTTCGTCGAGCGTATCGACCGATACGTTAATGCGTTTGACGCCCGCATCCACCAGCTCATCGGCAAAGCGCGCCAACTGGCTGCCATTGCTGGTCAGCGTCAGTTCTTCCAGCGCGCCGGTATCAAGATGGCGGCCCAGGCTGCGGATCAGCGTCATCACATCGCGCCGCACCAACGGCTCGCCGCCGGTCAGCCGCAGCTTGCGCACGCCTTTTTCGATGAACGCGGTGCACAGACGGTCCAGTTCCTCCAGCGTCAGCACTTCTGATTTGGGCAGAAACGTCATGTCTTCCGCCATGCAGTAGACGCAGCGGAAGTCGCATCGGTCGGTGACCGATACGCGCAGATATGAAATGTGGCGGCCGAACGGGTCGATCAACAACCCTCTCCCAAGTCAGTCAGATCGTCTTGCCCCCGTTATATAGCAGGGGCTCCGCGCTTTTCACGGGTTTTTGCGGGAGGGTGCCTAGGCCGCCTGCTTCATAGCGATCCCGGCGAGGGAGGAAACCAAATCCTGCGCGCCTTTGACGCGGGCATCCACGTCCGACCAGTCGCGTTTCAGGACCAGCGTATGGTCGGGCCGCAGCTTGGCGGTACCGGATTGGCGCGCCAGATACTCAACCAGTCCGGCCGGGTTGGCGAATTCGTCATTGTAAAAGGACACGGTCGCGCCGCGCGGCCCGGCATCCAGCTTGGCGATCCCCGCCTGCTTGCATTGTTGTTTGATGGAGACGATCCGCAGCAGGCCATCGACTTCACCGGGCAGGGATCCGAACCGGTCGATCAGTTCGGCGGCGAGGCTTTCCAGCTCTTCCGGTTCGTGCAGCCGGGCGATCCGGCGATAGAGGCCCAGCCGGACACTCAGGTCCTGCACATAGTCCTCCGGGATCAAGACGGCGGTGCCCAGATTGACCTGCGGTGACCAGTCTTCTTCCAGGACGGGGGCCTCACCGGTCTGTTCCGCGCGCGAGCGGACAACCGCCTCTTCCAGCATATGCTGATAGAGCTCGACACCGACTTCCCGGATATGACCGGATTGTTCCTCGCCCAGCAGATTGCCCGCGCCGCGAATGTCCAGATCATGGCTCGCCAGGGTAAATCCGGCACCCAGTTCATCAAGCGATTGCAACACCTTAAGGCGCTTTTCTGCATTGGCTGTTAAAGCCTTGCCAGCGGGTGTTGTCAGATAGGCATAGGCGCGCAGCTTTGACCGGCCGATACGGCCGCGAAGCTGGTAGAGCTGCGCCAGCCCGAACTGATCGGCCCGGTGGATGATCATCGTGTTGGCGCTGGGAATATCGAGTCCGGATTCGATGATGGTCGTCGACAGCAGCACATCATACTGGCCGTCATAATAGGCGTTCATCACGTCTTCCAGCTGGCCGGTGGGCATCTGCCCATGGGCGACGGCGAATTTCACCTCAGGCACTTCCTCGCGCAGGAAGGTTTCCAGTTCAGGCAGGTCGGCGATACGCGGGCAGACATAGTAGGACTGACCGCCGCGGTAGTGTTCGCGCAGCAGCGCCTCGCGCACGGTCATCGGGTCAAACGGCATCACGAAGGTGCGCACCGCCAGCCGGTCGATGGGCGGCGTGGCAATCAGGCTCAGGCCGCGCATGCCGCTCATCGCCAGTTGAAGCGTCCGCGGGATCGGCGTGGCAGTCAGCGTCAGCACATGAACGTCTTCGCGCAGGGCCTTCAGCCGTTCCTTGTGGCGGACACCGAAATGTTGTTCCTCGTCGATAATCAGTAGGCCCAGATCCTTGAAGCCGACGGATTTGCCCAGTAGCGCATGGGTGCCGATCACGATGTCGACGTGCCCGGTCTTCAGGTCTTCCTTGGTCTGGCGGGAATCGCCGGCGCTGACGAACCGTGAGAGCTGTTCAATCCGCACTGGAAGGCCCGAGAAGCGATCACGGAAGGACTTGAGATGCTGCCGCACCAACAGGGTCGTCGGCGCGATCAGCGCAACCTGCTTGCCTTCCATCACCGCGATAAAAGCCGCCCGCAGCGCAACTTCGGTCTTGCCGAAGCCCACATCGCCGCAGACAAGCCGGTCCATCGGGCGACCGTCGACCAGATCATGCACCACATCGTCAACGGCGCGCAGCTGGTCGTCCGTCTCCTGATAGGGGAAACGGGCGCAGAATTCCTCATAGAGCCCCTGTGCGGGGGACAGTTTGGGCGCCTGCTTCAGCTCGCGCGAAGCGGCCAGCTTGATCAGCTCGTCGGCCATGTCTCTTAACCGCTGCTTGAGCGCGGCCTTGCGCTGCTGCCAGCCCTGACCGCCCAGCTTGTCGAGCCGCACAATGGCGTCTTCAGAGCCGAAGCGTGACAAGACGTCGATGTTCTCGACCGGCACGAAAAGCCTGTCGCCACCGTCATAGATCAGCATCGCGCAATCGTGCGGCGCGCCCGAGACATCGATGGTTTCCAGTCCTTCGAACCGGCCAATCCCGTGGTCGATATGGACGACATAGTCGCCCTCATTGAGCGAAGACGCTTCGGTGATGAAATTTTCCGCGCGCTTGGAGCGCTTGGCCTTGCGGATCAGGCGATCGCCCAGAAGGTCCTGCTCGGTGATGACGGCCAGCCCGTCGCTCAGGAAGCCATGTTCCAGGCCCAGCACCGCCAGCGCGGCTGTGTTGCGCGGTACGTCGTCCAGTTCGGCCATCGAGTCGATGGGCAGGGTCGCGGTCATACCGTGATCGGCCATGACCAGACCCATACGTTCGCGTGATCCTTCGCTATAGGTCGCCATCAGAACATGCTTTGCGTCCTTGACCAGCGCGACCAGATGCTCGCGCAGCGAATCATAAACGTTGACGCCGTCCTGGGCGCGTTCCGGGGCGAAATCCCGGCCCTGGCGTGCACCATAGTCGACCACGCTGGCGCTTTCCGGCACCTGATAGGCATTGAATGAGCGGGCAGCCGCGGCATCCAGGGCGGCCGTCCATTCCTCGGTGGTGAGATAGAGCTGGTCCGGCGCCAGCGCATTGTAGCGCGTGGATTCACCTGCCTCATTCTGGCGCTGGCGAGCTTCGTAATGGTCGCCGATCATCTCGATCCGGCTGTCGATGGCCTCCTGCGCCAGATGGTCGAGGCTGACAAAGGCGTCACCGACATAATCGAAGACCGTGCCCATGGACTTATGGAACAGCGGCAGCCAGTGTTCCATGCCTTGGTACTTCCGCCCCTCGCTGACCGCTTCATAGAGCGGGTCTGTGCCGGTAACAGCGCCGAACGCTTCGCGGTAGCCCTGCCGGAATCGGGTAATGGTTTTTTCGTCCAGGCTGAGTTCGCTGACCGGGACGATCTGGAAACCGTCCTCCCGGCCCGTGCTCATCTGCGACAGCGGGTCAAAACGCCGCACGCCGTCCAGTTCGTCGCCAAAGAAATCCAGCCGCAGGGGCTCTTCCGCGCCCGCCGGCCAAAGATCAATGAGCCCGCCACGGACGGCGAACTCTCCCGCCTCGCCGACGGTGCTGGAACGCACATAGCCGCTTTCGGCCAGAAACCGGAGCAGCGCCTCGGTATCGACCCGGTCGCCGATTCTGGCCGTAAAACTGCCGGCGGCAACGGCGTCACGTGCAGGCAGGCGTTGCAGCGCGGCGTTGACCGTCGTCAACACGACATGGCCGTTCGGGGCATCTGTCGTCAGGCGGGCCAGTGCCTGCATGCGGTTGGCGGTAATCACCGGATTCGGCGAAACCCGGTCATAGGGCAGGCAATCCCAGGCAGAAAGGGACAGCACCTGCAGCTCAGGTGCGAAGAACGCCAAAGCGTCGCGTAGTGTCGACAACCGGGAATCGTCGCGGACAATGTGCAGGAGGCCGCCTTGGTGGCCCGCTGCAACGCGTTTTTGGGCGATGTCAGCCAGCAACAGGGCTTCGGCGCCTTCGGGAACCCCGCAGACAGTCAGCCGGCCTTTAGCGCTGAGAATCCGCTCGTTCAACGCAATCCCTCAATGGTGAAATCGAAGGCTTGCAGCATCTCCATGATATCCGTCTGGTACTCGGGTGGCACGGGGTCGCGGCCGATTACCCAGCCATAGACGTCCAGATCCTGCGCCTCCAGCAGCTCGGCGAATCGGTCGAGCTGTTCGGCGCTGAAATCCTGCAAATGCGCATCGGCGAAGCGGCCCATCATCAGGTCGGCTTCCTTGGTGCCGCGGTGCCACGCGCGGAAGCGCAGCTTCTTGCGGACAAGTTCCAGGTCTTCGCTCATCAATCGCCTGCGTTTGATGTCATCGGGGCCCCCGATATACTGGCTTAACGTTACCCTGTCAGCAGCCCAGACCCGGCGGCCCGCCATGCGCCCAGAAATTCTGTTTCCGTTATTCGCCGATGTCACGGCGTTGCCGGGCATCGGTGCGCGGACGGGCAAGCTGGTGGAGCGGCTAGCCGGGCCGCATGTGGTTGATCTGTGTTGGCACCTGCCAACGGGCATTATCGACCGCCGGTTGTCACCCAAAGTGGCCGACGCGCCTTATGGCGAGATTGCCACCATCACCGTCCGTGTCGACAAGCATGAGAAACCCGGCAACCGGCGCAGTCCCTATCGGGTGATCTGCAGCGACGACACCGGGTTTCTGTCGCTGGTGTTCTTTCATGCGCGCGATGACTATCTGAAAAAGCTGCTGCCGGAGGGCGAATTGCGGGTTGTCAGCGGCCGGGTCGAGGAGTTTCAGGGCGGCCGTCAGATGACCCATCCGGATCACGTTGTCCGCGAGTCAGAGAAAGCGGGCATTCAGATCGTCGAGCCGGTCTATCCACTGACGGCAGGCCTTTCAGCCAAGGTGTTGACCAAGGCCGTCCGCGCCGCGCTGCTGAAGGCGCCAGAGCTGACAGAATGGCTCGATCCTAACTTCAAAAAGCAAGAGAGCTGGGTGGACTGGGCGCTGGCGCTAAAAACGGCGCACAGCCCGGAAAAAACCACCGACCTGGAGCCCGGGGCCTTGGCGCGGCAACGGCTCGCCTATGATGAGTTGCTCGCCAATCAGCTTGTCCTTGGACTTGTCCGGCAACGCCAGCACAAGGGCAAAGGACGCGCAATCAAGGGAACCGGTCTGCTACGGCGTCAACTTCAGGAACAATTGCCCTATACGCTCACCGGCGCGCAGCAGCAGGCCATCGGCGAAATTCTCGAGGATATGGCGCAGCCACACCGCATGCTGCGGCTGCTGCAGGGCGACGTGGGCAGCGGCAAAACCGTCGTGGCGCTCTCGGCCATGCTGGCCGCGGTGGAAGAGGGGGCGCAGGCGGCGTTCCTGGCACCGACGGAAATCCTCGCGCGGCAGCACCATGACACGCTGCTGCCCATGGCAGAGGGGCTGGGGATCAAAGTGGCCCTGCTGACCGGTCGTGACAAAGGCAAGGCCCGCGAGGCGCTGCTGGCGAACCTTGCTGACGGCAGTATCGATGTTCTTGTGGGCACCCATGCGGTCTTTCAGGAGCACGTCATCTACAAGGACCTGGCGTTAGCGGTGATCGATGAACAGCATCGCTTCGGCGTGCACCAACGGTTGATGCTGTCCGCCAAGGGCGAGGGGCCGGTGGATGTGCTGGTGATGACCGCGACACCGATTCCCCGCACCCTGGCGCTCACCGCCTATGGCGATATGGATGTCTCACGGCTGACGGAAAAACCGCCGGGGCGCAAACCGGTCGAGACTCGCGCGCTGCCCAACACACGGCTGGATGAAGTGGTCCGCGGTGTTGAACGCGCGGTCGGGCAAGGTGCGCAAATCTATTGGGTCTGCCCGCTGGTCGAGGAATCCGACACACTTGATGTCGCTGCAGCCGAAGACCGGTACGAGGCGCTCAAACGCCGGTTTGGCGACCGGGTCGGGCTGGTTCATGGCCGGATGAAAGGTCCGGACAAGGATGCTGTGATGGAGCGTTTCGCGGTTGGCGATCTGAGTATCCTTGTTGCCACCACAGTCATTGAGGTCGGCGTCGATGTACCCAATGCCTCGATTATGGTGATCGAGCATGCGGAGCGGTTCGGATTGGCCCAGCTGCATCAATTGCGCGGCCGCGTGGGCCGGGGCGCCGAACAGTCGTCCTGCCTGCTGCTTTATGGCCAGCCGCTGACCCAGACCGCACAGCAACGCCTCAAGGTCATCCGCGACAGCGAAGACGGGTTCTTCATCGCCGAGGAGGACTTACGGCTGCGCGGCGCTGGGGAATTGCTGGGCACCCGCCAGAGCGGTATGCCGGATTTTCGGCTCGCCGACATCAGCGCCCACGCCGATCTGCTGGCTGCCGCGCGGGACGATGCGGCGCTGATCCTGTCGAATGACCCTAAATTAAGTTCAGCTCGTGGCAAAGCCTTACGCGTGTTGCTCTATCTGTTCGAGCGGGATGCGGCGATGCGTTATCTGGAATCCGGGTGAAGTTGACCCTGAAGCGGGACATACTCATTCTCCACCTTCGAAGAACCCAATTACAAAGAGGACCGATACCATGTCGCTGATGCAGCTGATTGGACAATATCTGGATGGGCCCGCACTTGACGCAATAGGGCAACAGGCAGGACTCCCGCGCGACAAGGTCGAGCAGGCGCTGCCACCGGCGTTGGCGCTGCTGACATCCAGCCTCTCAAACAACGCGCGGGAAGGCGGCGCAAGCGGCATGATGAACGCCGTTGAGCGCGATCATGATGGCAGCCTGCTGGACAGCCTTCCTGGGTTGCTTGGATCGATGGCGGCTCAACATGGCGGCGGTATTCTGGGGCATCTGATGGGGGCCAAACAGGACACGGCGGCTGAAGGCGTCGCGCGCGCCGGCGGCATCGACAAAGGCTCAGCGATGAAGCTCTTGGTGGCACTGGCTCCTGTGGTGATGGCGGCCCTCGGCAAGCAAAAACGGCAAAAGGGTCTGGGAGAAAGTGACCTCGCCGACTTTCTGGGCGGCGAACGCGCGCAGGCTGAAGCCGCTTTGCCCAGCGGCGCGGCAGGCCTCACTAAATTGCTCGATGCGGACGGCGACGGCAGCGTCATGGATGAAATCACCGAGATCGGCGGCGGGCTGCTGGGCGGTCTGTTCGGCGGCAAGAAATAGACGGAGAATCCATGTCTGACATCATTCTGCATCAATATACGGATTCTCCGTTTTCGGAGAAAATCCGTGTGGTCTTTGGCCTGAAGGACCTGGGCTGGCAGGCGGTCGAAATACCTTCAATCATGCCGAAGCCGGATCTGATGCCGTTGACCGGGGGGTATCGCCGAACGCCGGTGATGCAGATCGGCGCCGACATTTACTGCGATACCCAGCTGATCGTGCGCGAGCTGGAGCGGCACTTTCCCGAGCCGACGCTGCATCCCTATGGCGAGGGGCTGGACTACGCGCTGATGATGTGGACCGATAGGCCGATGTTTCAGGCCGGCGTCGGGCTCGTGTTCTCGCAACTGCCGGAGATCGACCCGGCCTTTATTGCCGACCGGGAAGCGATGACCGGGCAAAAGGGCTTCATGGGTCAGCTGACGGCGGCCGCGCCGCATCTGCAGGAGCAGTTGCGCGGGCATCTGTCGCTGGTGGAAAGCCAGCTGGCGGACGGGCGGGCGTTTTTGCAGGGTGATCAACCGTCGCTGGCCGATGTAAATCTCTATAATCCGGTCTGGTTCCTCAGCCGGGGCGAGGCGGACCCACAGGTGGGGGCGTTCGCTGCCTTCCCGAACACTCTGGCCTGGCGAGAGCGGATGGTGTCCATTGGCCATGGGAACAGAGCCGAGATCACAGGGGAACAAGCGCTCGATATAGCGAAGAAGGCCACATCAACCGTGACTGAAGGGGTGGATCCGGCTGAACCCAAGGGGCTGCGCGTCGGTCAATCGGTCGTCGTGATGCCGGACGATTATGCGCAGGACCCGGTGGCCGGAACGCTGGTCATGAGTTCCGCCAATGAGGTTGCCATTCGCCGGTCGGATGAGCGTGTCGGCGAGGTGGTGGTCCACTTTCCCCGCATCGGCTTTATTGTCCAGCCGGTCTGATCAGCTAAAGCCACTTGTTGCGGCGGAACAGCACCAGCAGACCGACGCCGATAACAGCCATGGTTCCCAGCAGAATGAAGTAGCCGTTTGGGTGCGCGAGCTCCGGAATGTACTCGAAATTCATGCCATAGATGCCGGCAATGAAGGTCAGCGGGATGAAGATCGAGGCCACGACCGTCAGCACCTTCATGATGTTGTTCAGCCGGTGTGACGCCAGCGATATGTAGCCATCCCGCAGATCTGCAGCCAGGTCGTAATAGAGCGAGGAGAGGCTGCGGGCGCGTTCAAGTTTTTCATAAACAAGCCGCAGTTCTGTGTTTGCCGAGTGTCCGACGCCGGACAACTGCGCGGAAAGGGCCTCTTCAAAAACATGAACGTGATTGGCCATCACCCGCTGCATTCGGGTGAGGTTGGATTTCAACACAATCAGTTCAGACAGCAGGGAGTCATGGGGGTTGGCCGTGACTTCGTCTTCCAGAAGCTCAAGCCGGTCTTCGACCGCCAGGAGAATGGGCAGATATCGATCGACGACAATGTTCATCAACGCGACACCGAGTGTGTCGCAGCCTTTTTCCAGGGCCCGCTCACCTGATTGCGTCATGCCCCACAATCGGTCCGTGCTGAGCGAGCGCTCCGCATGGCGAGTAATGAGAAATCGGTCCGCGATAAAGAGGCCCAGCTGGATCGTATTGAATTCAATGTCGTCCGTATTCGCATCCAGTCCCTTGAGAAGCACAAAGGTGTGTTCCTCGAACTGTTCGATTTTTGGGGGCCTGCGGGACAGCTGCGCCTCGCTGATGGCACGGTGGTTCAGACCGAAATCATCGGCCAGGATTTTCCGCTCGTCAGCCGGTTCGACGCCGTCAAAATCGACCCAGACCTTCGCGTCCGGCATACCCTTCCAGCGCCCGATCAATTCAGGGCCGCCGATGGTGGTTTCGCCCGAACCCGGGTCGAACAACTGGGCACGTATCATGGTCGCTCCTGCTGACGCTTCAGTCTCAGCGTAGCGTAAGGAGTTGTCAGATCAAATAGATGAGCTGGGATGCCCGGCGGGTCAAAACACGCTAACCTGCAAACAACATCAACATCGCGACCGGGAAAACATGGGCGAGATCTGGAATACATCACTGGTCGATCTTGGCAGCGGCAATGTGCTGACCGTCGGCAAGTTAATTGTGGCCCTGGCCGTCATCCTCGCTGGCTTTGTTCTCAGTTCGATCATTTCCCGCCTGATCGCAAGGCGATTGGGCAAGGGCAGTACCGACGCCAATGTCGTCGTTATCATTCAGCGCTTGAGCTTTTTTGTTCTCCTGGCGGTCGTAATGATGACGGGTCTGAGCATGCTGCAGATCCCACTGACAGCTTTTGCGTTCCTGTCCGGTGCGGTGGCCATCGGTGTCGGCTTTGGTGCGCAGAACATCATCAACAACTTCATCAGCGGCTGGATCCTGATGTCCGAACGCCCGGTGCGCATCGGTGACTTCATCGAGATTGACGACTCAAAAGGGATCGTCGAACGCATCGGCAACCGATCAACGCGAATCCGCCGGGTGGACGGGGTGCATCTGCTGGTCCCGAACAGCATGATCCTTGAACAGGTCGTGGTGAACTGGACACTGGTTGACCATGAGCTAAGAACACGTGTCGCCGTCGGGGTTGCTTATGGCTCACCGACGCGAAAGGTCGCCGAGTTGATTGAGCAGGCCGTGTTGGAGCACCCGGATATCTTGAAAGAACCAGAGCATCGGATCTTCTTCGATGATTTTGGGGACAGCGCGCTGGTGTTTGAAGTTCTGTTCTGGTGCGAACAGGGGACGGAGGGCGGCCTGCGCCGCATTCAGAGCGAAATCCGCTTTAGACTCGACGAGCTGTTCCGCGACGCGGGCATCGTCATCGCGTTCCCGCAGCAGGACGTTCATCTGGATTCACAGACCCCCATCGAGGTCCGGATGGTGGCGGGTCCGGAAGACCGTGGCTAAGAGCTACCGACTCACTCAGCAGCAACCGCTGCTGGTGCATGACCTTTACGCAGAACCCTGCCGCCACGGGCGCCGGTGAGTTGGTCATCGCGCAGGATGATGGTCCCGTTGCAGATCGTCGCGATATAGCCTTCAGCCGCTTGGCTGAAGTGCGGCGCGCCCTGCGGGAACTCATGGATGATCTCCGGCATCTTTTCGTGCAGCCGATCCAGGTCGATGACGTTGATGTCGGCGCGCATGCCCTCTGCAATGGTTCCCCGGTCGTCCAGGCCCATCACGCGGGCAGGGGCTGATGTCACGCGGCGTACCGCGTCTTCCAGCGGGTGCAGGCCAACATCGCGGGTCCAGTGAGACAGCCAGAACGTGGCCCAGCCACCATCGGTGACCTGACTGACATGGGCGCCGGCATCGCCGAGGCCCGGTAATACGTAGTCGCTGGACAGCAGATTGGCGACGGCCTTCAGGTTCTTGTTGAAGTAACGGCGAGTGTAGAGCGTCTTGCCGTCGCTTTCGATGGCCATGCGCAGGAAGGTTTGCGCCGGGTGCTCCATCGCCCGTTCTGCAATCGCTGCCAGGCTCTCGTCATCATCCGCGGTGTAGTTCGGGCGCTCGCTATCACCCAGCCAGTAGAGTTCGGCGCTGATATCCATCTCGTCGGCCTTGGCTTCCGCGATCAGGCGCTCTGCCGTGTCTGGATCCTTGATGGCGGCAAGCCGGCCAGGCAGATCAAGCTCGGCCAGGTCCTGCCATGCCGGTGTCTTCCAGGGCATGCCGCATTGCAGGCCCAGCACATTGCCGGTCCCGCGCGGGACCGAAATGGCGTTGACGTCCATCTCTTGCGCCTGCATGTCTTCGATCATGGACCGCACCCGCGCACCAGAGGTGTCCTTGGCGCCAGCGGTGATGCTGAACAGCACGCGGCCGCCGGCGGCCCGCGCTTCCTTGCGCAGCAGTTCGGCTTCGCCTTCGAAATCGCCCCCAAGATTGAGCACGTTTTGCATCAGCCCCCCGGCCTCGCCAACGGCGCTGGCGATGGCGACCACTTCGTCATGGTCGGCATGGGTGCCGGGCACGTGGCGCCCGTCGGGCATGTAGTGGCCCAGGAACCGGTTTGTCGAGAATCCGACCGCACCGGCTTTGACCGCATCGCCCGCGATTCTCGCAATTTGTTCCTGCTCTTCCGGTGTCGGCTTGTCGGCAACGCCGCGGTCTCCCATGACGTAGTACCGGATGGCGCAATGGCCCACCAGGCCGCCAATGTTGATCGCCGGGTTCATCTGTTCGATGGCGTCCAGATATTCGCCGTAATTTTCCCACGTCCAGGGCAGCCCGGTCAGAATCGCCTGACGGGGGATGTCCTCCACCGTTTCCATCATCGCGGCGATGATTTGCTGATCTTCTTGCTTGCAAGGCGCGAAGGTCACGCCGCAATTGCCCATCAGCGCGGTGGTGACACCCTGGCGGCTGACAGGCGAGAGAAGGGGGTCCCAGCCGATCTGCGCGTCCAGATGGGTGTGCAGGTCGACAAAACCCGGCGTGACAAGGTGGCCTTCGGCGTCGATTTCTTCTCTGGCGCTGCCGTCGATCTTGCCAATGGCGGCAATCTTGTCGCCCTTGATGGCGATATCGGCGTTGTAAGCAGGCGCGCCCGTTCCGTCGGCGATCAGCCCGTTGCGAATGATAAGATCGTAATCCACCGCGTCACTCCCCGTAGCGTATCAAAATGTGGCCGCAGTATCAGACGGGCGACGGGTCAGCGGCAAGGCTAAAGTCAGATGAGGGCCTTACAAGATCTTTGAACATATGTTGGAAACGTCATTGAGAGACGGCGTTAGCCAACCAAGTAATCCAGAATCTCTCAACCATCTGATGTTTTTCTGGATCCCGTCGGCTGCTGTGCAGCCTCGCAATGACGAAATGGCGAGCTTCAGCAGCCAGTTAAAGCGTCTTCTCGTATACCCGGTAGGTCTTGTAGTGCACGCAGCCGATGAGCTGCAGAATCTTGTGCATGGACGGGTTGCTCTCCAGGATCCAGGAGAGCTCAGCGCGTTTATAGCCGACATCGCGCACACAGGTTGCCCGGATCGTCTCGATTAACAGCATGGCCATGGAGGCGCCGGCGAGGCCGCTCTGGTGTTCTTTCCTGACGCCCATGAGCGGCACGCGGCATTGTGTGGGTGACCCAAGAATCAGACGCGGCAACAATTTGGCCCAGCCAAAGGGAAAGATGTTGCCGTTCAGGTCGGCCGCAGCCTGATTGACATCCGGGATGGTCAGCATGAAGGCCGTGGGCTCTCCTTCCCAATCGGCAATCATGCAGCCTTCCTCGCGCACGAAGGGCTTCAAATCGGCGCCCATCTTGTCGATTTCCTTTTCAGTCATGGGGATGAACCCCCAATTATCCGACCAGGCGTCGTTGAAGATGCCGATGATGGTGTGCAGTTCTTCGGTGAAGTTCTTTTTCTTGATGCGCCGCAGCGTCAATTTCTCCTGCGCCCGCGCCTTGTTGAGAATTTTCTGAACGTTGGCCGGGAACTCTTTGGTGATGTCGAGATCATAGGCCCACATTTCCTGCGCCTGCTCGAAGCCAAGATCCTTGATGCGACTCTCGTAGTAGGGCTTCGCGTGGCTCATCAGAATGCGCGGCGCGTGCTCAAACCCGTCGACCAGCAGCCCGGTTTCCTCGTTGATTGAGAGTGTAAAGGGACCCAGCACACGCGTCATGCCGCGATCCTTGAGCCATGTCCCCGCTGCGTCAAAAAGAGCCTCAAAGATGGCTGGATCATCGATGGATTCAATAGAGCCAAAATGCCCTGTACCCGGGCCGTGATGCTCCTGGGCAAGCTCATCGATCTGCGCGCTGATCCGGCCGACCGGCTGTCCATGGTGATAGGCGACAAAGTAAGCCGCCTCGGCATGCTCGAAATAGGGGTTTTTCCTCTTGTCGAGCAGGCCGCGCCGTTCGAACTTCAGCGGCGGCGTCCAGCCCGGATCGTCCTTATAGACGTGCCAGGGAACCTCGATGAACTGGTTGAGTTGCGACTTGTTGGTGACCTCCTCGACGCGAAGGCCTGTGCTACCCGGTTGGCTCATAGAGCCTCAGGCGGCCTGCTTGTGACGCCGCTCCCGCGGGGAATCATCTGATACGCCGCCGGACAGGTCAGAGACCCAGGGGTACTGGGCGGCCATCTTCTTGTCGTAACCCAGATTATAGACGGTGGCGCTTTTCTCGGGCCGGTCGGCATTCGTGTAATAGGTGCCGAACAGCTTGTCCCACGCGAAGTTGGTGATCCCGTAGTTCCCGCGTTCGCTATGGAAATGATGCGCCATGTGCGATTGCTTCATGTGCTTCAGGATGCGGTTCTTCGGTTTGTAGGACAGGTGCTCGACGCAGTGGCAGAACTCGTAGAAGCACGTCATCACGCAGCCCGTGGCAAGGGCCATGGCCGCACCCGGCCAGCCGCCCAGCAGGAACCCGACAGGCATTGTCGCAATCGCGATAGTCGGCAGCGTGGTGTAGAGCGCGCCAAACAGAATGTGCAGATCATGCGGGTCCTGATGATGGTCGAAGTGGATCCGTTTCCAGACCTTGGCCGTCAACGGTGACTTCGCCATCCAGTTGCCGTGCAGGATGAACCGGTGGATCAGATACCAGGCGAGCGGATAGATCAGCACGGCGGCAAGCGCGGACAGGGCCAAAGGCACGGCAGGCGCTCCGACCGCAAAGGCATAGGCAAATCCCGCAATCGCAACCACGATGTACGCCTGGATTGCATAATACTGGATATATGCCTTTACCAGCTCGCCAAACGTCATTTTGTCGAGGTGATATTGCTTGCGGCTCCAGAATCCTACTTTTGCCAGCACTGGTCTGTCAGTCCTTGATGGTTGTTTGAATAGGGTGAAAATAGTGCCGAAGGCGCGATTTTCCAAGCTGCAATACGGGCGAGCCTCAGCGCTGGATCAAAAATGGGAAGCGCTTGCCCAGCGCTCGCGGCACGATCAGGCGGGCATCCTCTGCTGTCATGCCCAGCCGGATGATCGCCATGAGCGCCAACAGCAACGTTGTAATACCCAGAAGGAAGTAACCGGTTCGCCATATGTCCTGTGTTGCGGTGTAAAGGCCCGCGAGGACGGCGCCGACCAGAAGGGATACGACAACGGGACGCACCATCCGAAGGTCAAAGGGCTGCAGATTGTAGATAAACCTGACCTGCAGATGGCCCAGCAGTGCCGTCACGTTGATACCGGCTGCTGCTGCAATGGCGGCGCCGACCATGCTTCCTGCCAGGCCGCCACCGAATAGTTCGGGCTGCGGTACCAGGATGTAGGCGCAAATGGCGGTGGTCAGCACGCCGGCCACGGCATTTATCAGGGGTAGACGATACGCGCCGATCATCGCCAGGATCGAGGTGGAGGGACCCATGGTAACCTCCACACTCCGGCCCAGGGCGAGCACCAGCATGGCCGCGGCGCCAGCGACAAACTCCGATCCGCTTTGCCGTAACAGTTCGTCCCGGTAGCAGATGATCAGGGTGGCGGTCGGGATAAAGGCCGCTACCGACATGCGGGTAGCGAACGCATACATTTCCTGAAGGTGCCCCCGGTCCTTGTCCGCCTTTTGAGCGGACGCCATCGGGGCAAGCACATATTCGAAACTCTCGCGGAAGATGTTGAGCACGCTGACCAGCTTGCGCGCGGCACTGTAAACGCCCGCTGCTTCGGCGCCTCTCGCGCCGGGAAGCATGATATTCAGGAACAGGACGGGCAGCCATGAATGCCATTTCTTGGCCAGGTTCGGCAGCATCATGCTGGATGAAAACGACATCATTTGACGGCCAAGGCCTTTGCCCATGCCGGTCCGTGCAAACAGATGATGCAGGCCGTAGTATTTGTGAAGGAGCCGCAGGGCAAAAACCAGCGTCACGGCCAGCCCGATCAGATGCGAAATGAACAGGCCCATGGTTACCGCGCCCAAATACCAGAACAACGATCCGAACATCAGGCGAAAACCCTGTTCATAGAAGACGCGCACCCGGACCTCGGGCCCGAAGATGCTACGCGCCCGGATCGCGGCTGTCGCGACGTCAATAAGGCACCATAGCGGGATGGCAATGGCATAGACCTGAATGATGGTCACCAGATGCTGTGAATCGCGCTCATTGGCGTTGATGACGTCAGCCAGCCAGGGCGCCGCGAGAACAAGGGCACCCGCCATGACGCAAGAAATGGTCAGCGCCGTATAGAACGCGTATTTGAGAACCCGGCCGGCACCCCGTTCGTCGTCTTCGGCGGGCACGAATCGCTGCAGGGCCATGGTCATGCCGAAGTCAGAAATGATCGACAGAACCTGCGCCAGGCCCCAGAGCGTCATAAAAAGGCCAAAGGTCTCAGACCCGTACATTTGGGTAAACAGGAAGAACGTGAAGACCTCGATGACGGCGCCGGCCCGGCCCAGGAACGCCAGACCCGCGCCGCGGGCCATTGCGGCTGTTTTGCCTTTTCCGGAGTCAGCGGCCGCCATCTAGCGCGCTCTATGCTTCCGTATAGAACAGCAAAGCGCTGCCAAGGCAGAGAAACAAAAGGAAGGGACTCCAGGCGGCCAGGATCGGCGGCATCGCGCCATATTGGCCAATTGCCAGCAGGAAATTGGCGAAAACGAGATAGGAAAAGCCGAATGCCATGCCGGCGACGACGCGCATGAACATCGCGCCGGACCGGGCGACGCCAAAGGCTGCGACAGCCCCCAGAAGAGGCATCAGAATGGAGCCCATCGGGCCAGCCAGTTTCTGATGGAGCCAGACGGTTAACCGCGTCCTGGCGGAACTTTCGCCTTTCAACTGATCAAGAGCACGTTGAAGCTCAGGCAGGGACACCTGTTCAGGTTCGACCGTAAGGGCGCGAAACCGTTCCGGGGGAATAGCCGTATCCCAGGGAAGTTGAGAAAACGCTTCCACCTTGTTTTCCCTGACGTCGAACACCGTTACGTCGAACATGGTCCATTGGTCACCGTCATAGACAACAAAGTTGCTGGTCGTCAGTTCGACCGTCTTGCCTGTTTCATCAACCTTGTTGAGACGAAGCTTGTCGAGAATAGTTCCATCACGGGTGACGCCGCCGACCTGGATGCGCACATTGCCTTCCGTCGCCCAGGCATCACTTGGGGCAGGGGGAAGTGATATCGGCCCGGGCTCAAATCCAGCCGCCTGCCACCGCTGATATTCTGCATTGGCATCAACAACGACAGTTTCATTAAAGGCGAAGTGCAGGAGCGCGATAACCGCGGCGACGCCCATCATCGGGAAGACAATCCGGAACGCGGACAGTCCACTGGCTTGCATCACGGCGATCTCGCTGTGCTGCGCCAGCGTGGTCGCTGTCACCAACGTCGCCAGCAGTGCGCAGAACGTCACCACATTGGACAGGATCTGGGGAAACCGCAGCGCGGTCAGACGCCATAGCGAGTCGAGGCCGGCCTCTGCGGGTGCCAGGACGTCGCCGCTTTGCGACAGCAGGTCGAGCGCCTGCATGATGACGGCGATTCCGATTAGCAGGATCAAAAAACGCGTCAGGAACAGTTTGGCAATGTATTCCAGCAGAACAGGCACAGACGCTTTATGCGCTTGCAATCGTGTCATGATTCAGCCGCCTGCCGTTGTGTTTTGGCGCTGTCCGTCCGTCCGATACTAATTTTCTGCGCCAGGTCGAAAATGCCCTGCCAAGCGTTCTCCAGCCATCCGAGGGGCGCGACGCCAACCCGATGCGCGACGCTGTAGTAAAAGTACCCTGCCAGGGAAGCGAAAACGATAAAGGGCACGAAAAGGTTCACCGCGACGGATCCTGCACCCAAACCGACAGTTGCCGCGCCGAATTCGAGCATCTTGTGCAGTACCAGCAGCAGGATCAGCCCGACAACAAGGCCCAGGGGGCGCTGCTGGCGTTTGGCAGTCACGCCCAGGCCTACTGCCAAAAAAGGAATTATCAGCATTGTCAGTGACCGCAGAACACGGTCGTAAAAGGCTGCTTCGAAGACACGTGCTTCTGTCTGGTCTGGCGTGGTCTTCGATTCGGACCAGAGTTCATCGAGCGTCATTTCGCGTTCACGCCCGCCGCGCGCTCTGAACTGCTCAACGGCCGGCATTTCGATCGGCCAGTCGTGTTGATCGAACGTGAACAACCGCGGCGCAGGCTTGTCGGGCTCGATATCGATAATGACGCCGTCATAGAGCCGCATCAAGATGGTGGATCCGTCAGATGTGGCGAGAAACGACCCTTCTCTGGCGGTGATGGTGGTGATTCTGCCGCCCGCCCGTTCGCTCTGTGCAAAAATGCCGACCAGGCGGCTACCGTCGTCGTAGGATTCTTCGATCCGAAGGGTAAAGCCGGCCCCAAGATCGGCATATTCCTTCGGGCGGATGCTGGTGCCAAACGCTCCGGACGAAAGTTCAAACAACAGGCTATTGTATGAATAAAAGCTCCGCGGCTGTGCATAGCCCAGTAGGGCTATACTGACGGCAGTCAAAATAGTCGCCATTGCAATTGGCGCCCGCATCAGGCGCCACAGGCCCGTGCCGCCGGACTGCAATGCCTCAAGCTCGCTGGATGACGACAATTTTCGAAACGCCAACAGAACACCCAGCAGAAAGCCCAGCGGTAGAGCCAGCCCGATATAGCGCGGGATCAGATTACCCAGCATTTGGAAAACGATGCCCACAGGACCGCCCAAATTGGCGACCATATCAAACAGCCGCAACATGCGCTCCAACAGCAGCAGCATCGCCGATACGCCGATGGTAATCAGCAGGGGTGCCATCACCTGCTTGAATACATAAATGTCGACTTTTTTGATCATTCGGCGGCGTGGCTCCACGATTGGCCTGAATTGGTCGGTCGGGTCGTTCCGCTGACCATCAAGTAGAAAAACCGGTACAGTGATTGCAATCGAATTCTCCCAGCCAAGATATTATCCCATGTGCTTGGAAAGACCGCATCATTACTCAGGCAAAGCTGACCTTGGCAAAGGGCATGTCTGCGCGCGTGAGGCCGCATGAGAAAACGACGTGATATAGGGCGCGGCGCGATGGTTCTGGTTGCGTCGCTTGCGAGTGTGATCGGCGCTGTGGCCGCCAATGATCTGGAGGCACCCGGATTCGATGAGATGGCTGTTTCCGGGACGGCAATTTCTCAAGTCTCTGATCGGATTGACCCCGCCTTGCCGCTGGGAACCTGCGAAGGTCCGCTGGAGCCTGACTGGCTTAGGGTTGTCTTGCCGAATCTGCGGAACAGCCAGGGGAATGTCAGAATTAGCCTTTATAGAGGAACCAGGAAAGAGTGGATGAAGAAGGGGGCGAAACTAATCCGCTTTGACGTGCCCGCGCAGTCTGGCCGCATGGAGGTCTGCATGCCGCTTCCCTTTGGGCCCGGGGCTTATGGGCTTGCCCTCTATCATGACGAAGACGCTGATACAGATTACGATTTCGCTTCTGAGGGTTATGGATTCTCGAATAACGCAAAGGCACAACTTTTCGGACCGGCCAGGTTCAAACGTGCTGTGTTTACCGCGCATCCCGGTGAGAACCGGCAGGACATTCGTATCCGGTACTAGGCAGGTGCGTGTCAGCCGGTTTGACCGCTCCGCGCCATGTGCACTAAGTTCGCGACGACGTCTGGCGCACTAGAGCCCGTTCAAGGAATAATCTGTGGATCTCGGTGAAATCGGGCTTCTTGCGAACCCCGACAGCACACGCATGAAAAAAGGCATTGGCGCGCTTCGGCGGGCGGCGCAGGCGCATGCGGGACTGCATTATCGGGAGCTGTCCGATATTGACGACGTCCCGCATATCCTGCGTGATTTTGCCGACGCGGGCGTGAAGCTTCTTATCATTGCCGGTGGGGATGGTACGATCCAGTCCGTTGGAACCAATTTGGTCGTTGATCGACCATTTGAGGTGTTGCCGGTGCTTGCGACGCTGCCAGGCGGACATACCAACATGACGGCAGAATCGCTCGGGTTCGCTGGCGCGCCGGATATGCTTCTTGAGGACGTCGTGGCGGCCGCCGTTAACGACAGCGTTGAAACCGTTCCGTTGCCATTCCTGAGCATGCGGATTTCACCCGATAAACCCCCGGTGCTGGGCATTTTTTTTGGCGCCGCCACGATCGTGCGGGGTATGCAGTTCACCCGGCGTGTCATCTATCCGTTGGGGCTGCCCAATGCGCTGTCACATTTCCTGGCGATTGGCTATTTGCTCTTCAATGCGGCTTGGCCGTTCAAGACCGCGCGTTCTCCCATGCGGCGTGAGCCGGTCACGGTCAAGTTCGGTGACACAGCAAGCGTGTCACGCCCCTATTTCGTGCTTTTTGTCACAACGCTGGACCGCTTGATTCTGGGTATTCATACCTCATCCCCGGTTGGGGAGGGGATGCTGCGCTACAGCAGTATCGACTATAAAGCGTCAGCCATCTTCCGGGCTGTTCGGACATTTTTGTTCGGACGCCCTACCGCCAAACTGGTTAAGGGACTGGTGCGAAGGCGCGCATCGATGATCGAAATCACATCGGACTGCCCGGTCACATTGGACGGTGAGTTCTTCGACCCTCAACCCGGCCAACCCATCAGGCTCGAGGCAACGGAGCCTTTTCGGTTCGTCCATCTGCGTGACGAGGACTGACGCCCCATGAGCACGGCGGTCCGCGATCAGATTGATCGGGAACTCGATCAGGAGATATTCCGGTCTGCCCAGATGGCCGCAAACGACCTGGCTGACCTTCATGGCGCCACCGTGGCCGCGGTTCTGTTTTACGGATCGTGCCTGCGCCTGGGCACCGATGACGATAAGATACTCGACTTCTATGTGCTCTGTGACGATCTTCGGGCCGCGAATGGCAGCTGGTTTCTGGGCGTCCTGAATCATCTGCTGCCGCCCAACGTCTACTATCGTGAAATCGAGACTGACAACCGGACGATACGGTCAAAATACGCGCTGATGTCCCTGGAGGACTTTGAGGCGGCCATGCGCCCGACGCGGTTTAATCCGAGTTTCTGGGCGCGCTTTGCGCAGCCGGCGGCGCTGGCCTATGTGCGGGACCCGACAGGGAGGGGGCGTCTAGCGAACGCCCTGACGCAGGCGGTTGTTACGGCGGTGACCAAAGCCGCGCCCATGTGTACGAGTCAGGTATCCGCTGACGCGCTTTGGTCGCGGCTCTTCGAGCTGACCTATCGCGCTGAGTTGCGGGCAGAGAAAGCCGAAAGCAAGGGCCGTGAGATTTTTGGCGAATATGCCGACCGATATCGATCAATCACAGAGGACGCCCTAAGACGGGCCGGGGCGCTGAGCAGTCCAAAGGAAGGCGACGCCTTTTCTATTGAGATTGAGCGCGGCGCGCGCCGCCGCGCGACTATCGCGTGGCGTTTTAGAATACTGCATGGCAAAGGACTCAGCCTGCTTCGGTTGATGAAGGCCGCGATCACGTTTTCTGGCGGACTGGATTATCTCGCCTGGAAAATCCGTCGACATTCGGGGGTCGAAATCGAGGTGAAACCCTGGCAGCGGCGGCACCCGCTTATCGGTGGTCTGTGGCTTTACCTCACCAACCGGGGCGGCGGCGGTTTTAGTTAGAGCGGCGCCATACCGACGCTGTTCATGCGCGCGACCTTCTTGAAGGTCTCTACGATCGTATTGACCTGCTCGGGCGTATGGGCGGCGCTCAGACTGCAGCGCAACAGGCAAAGACCCTGCGGTGTTGCAGGCGGCATCGCCAGATTGACATAGACACCATTGAGGATCAGCTGTTCCCAGAACCGGACCAGCGTGTCCGAGTTCTCGACTCTGACGGCCACCACTGGGCTGCAGGGTGCCCCAAGCTGAAACCCTGCCGCGCTCAGGCCCTCGTGGAGCTGTCTGGCGTTGCGCCATAGTTGTTCGCGGTGTTGCGGTTCGCTGCCGAGGATTTCGATGGCCTTCGTTGCCGATGCGACAGCCGATGGTGGCAGCGAGGCGGTGAACATATAGGGCCGTGCGGCAAGCCGCAGAATATCGAATTTCGGGTGGTTGGAAACACAGTACCCGCCGATGGTTCCGACGCTTTTCGAGAAGGTGCCGACGATGAAGTCGATATCGTCGTCCAGGCCCATCTCCTGCGCGACACCGCGACCGGTTTCACCGAATACGCCAAGCGAATGCGCTTCGTCGACCAGCAGGTAGGCGCCATGTTTTTTCTTCACAGCGACCAGTTCGTCGAGCGGCGCCCGGTCGCCCAACATGCTGTAAAGGCCTTCAACGACAATCAGTACGCGCGATCCCTCGACGCCGAGCCGGGTCAGCCGCTTGTCCAGATCGGCTGCATCATTGTGCTTGAAACGCACCACGGTCGCCCCACTGGCGCTACAACCATCATAGATGCTGGCATGGCTGTCCGCGTCCAGCAGGATGACATCGTCCTTGCCGGCGAGAGCACCGATCACGGCCAGATTAGCGAGGAACCCAGTGCTGAAGACAATGCACTGATCGGTGCCATACAGATTCGCCAGCGCCTCTTCCAGGCCTTTGTGACCGCGATAGGTCCCATTGAGGACCCGTGATCCGGTGGTTCCGGTTCCTTCTGCATCTAGTGCCTTATGGGCCGCTTCGATGCAGCGCGGGTCGAGCGTCAGGCCGAGATAATTGTTGGTCCCGGCCAGAATAGTACGGCGACCATCGATCATCGCCTCGGTTGGCGAAATGATCTCGTCCATCACGATGCCGACCGGATTGGCCTGTTCAAAGGGCAGCGCTTCGCGGGTCGCAGTGAGCGCCTCGAACTTGTCGAAAAGATCCGTCATATCAGGTGTCCAGCAACTCATCGACGGCCGCGGCAACCTGACCGACTGTTTCCAGATCCGGCAGCATGTTCAGCGGGATAATGATGTCGAAATGGTCTTCCATGTCCGCCACGAAATCCATCACGGTCAGCGAGTCCCACTCGAGATCGCTGGCGAACGTAGCGTCGGGTGTGACGGCTACGCCTTTGGTGTTGTATGGGCCGACGATGGTAACGATCTGGTCGAAGGTGCTTGGCGCAGCGCTCATAGGATATCCGGTTTGCCGTTGGAGGCAGCCTTATAGCACCGACCTTGTTGCAGTGCCTATCTTGATCCTATTTCAAATAGCCATGCAGCCTGTACCAGTCCCGTGTCTCCGGTAGGCCGCGTTCCGCCTTTATCCAGGGGGTCCAATCTGTGCATTCCACTAATGTGCGGTCCCTGCAGACCCAATCGGGATGCGTCAGTTCCCGGGCTTTTCCAGGCGTCAGTGATGGCGTGCGATTCAGCGCGCGCCCGATAACCAGATTGGCGCCCCCCAGGGCGCGTAGCAGCAAACCCGGGATATGGACAGGATTGGCGGCTTCGCTATTGATCAGGGCCAGCACATCTTTCAGCAAATACCCATTTGGGGCATCATCATGAACGTCTGCCGTCCTGCCAATAAGGGCAGGGGACTCCAGCGCCGTGAGGATGGCGCGGTTGAAATCATGCACATGAACCAAAGACGTGCGGGCCGACCGGCTACCGGGCAGAATCGGTAGGCGCGACATGGCGGTCTGGAAGAAAAACAGGGTTTCCTCATCGCCGGGGCCATAGATTCCAGGCGCGCGCAGGATCGTCCAATCCGTCGCGGCGGGTGAGGCTTTGATGGCGGCCTCCGCCTCTGCTTTGCTGGCGGCATAGTGCGAAAGCCCCGGCTCTCTTGCCGCCAGGGAAGATATGTGAATGAAGCGCGTTGGCCTGTCCGATTGCTGCAACGCCTCGAGCACCGACCAGGTGCCACGTACATTGACGTTGAAGAAATCCTGTTTGCGACGGGCCTTGATCAGCCCTGCAACGTGAACCACCGCGTCTGCGTTGCGAACGAGAGATTGCAAAGCCGGTTTGTCGTCCAGATCTCCGCGCACCCAGTCGACATTGTTGTGCTGCAGCGTTGGATCCCGGCGCGTAAGTGCGGACACCCTGTACCCGGTGTCGACAAGCAATTGAAGCAGGTGCTTCCCAACGAAGCCGGTGGCCCCGGTCAAAGCGATGCGGCTGCCGGGAGAGACCGTGGCCAAGGGGCTACTGACCTGCTGCCGCTCTCAGCGGGGCGTCAGCGTTCCCCCACGGTACGGGATCACTGCTCTCCAGCGGCTCAAGATCGCCGGCGAGATATTTATCGCGCGCCTTCGAGCGACTGAGCTTGCCCGAGGACGTGCGGGGCAGGCTGCGTGGTTTGACCAGCGTGACCCGGCAGGCAATGCCGACTTCTTTTTGCAGCCGCTGTTTGATTTCCGCCACCAGCGCCCGCCGTTCATCCATGTCGCTGATTCGGGCCTGTACCAGAATCATGGCGACTTCTTCATCGGCGTGGCCGGGCACGGAGATCGCAGCGCAATCGCCGCTTCTGAGACCGTCAACCTGTTCGACGGTCCATTCGATGTCCTGCGGCCAGTGGTTCCGGCCATTCAGGATGATCAAGTCCTTCGCGCGCCCGATAATGTAGAGAGATCCATCGAGCATATAGCCCATGTCGCCGGTATCCAGCCAACCCTGATCATCCAGCACGTTCCTGGTGCCTTCGGGGTCCATGTAATAGCCGGACATGACCGAAGGACCGCGGACGAAGATCTTGCCGATGCCACGCTCTGGCGCGAGGTTGCCATCGTCATCGCGGATTTCCAGGTCGAAATCGCTGACAGGGATGCCACAATTGACGACCTCGCGGGTCTTGATATCGGTTTGCGTCGGGTCAGCGGGAACGGCGCGGCGTTCCTCCGACAGTTTTGCCTCATCGACGATATCGACCTCGATTCCCTGGCCTGTCGGCGCGAAGCTGACAGCAAGGGTGCATTCAGCCAGGCCGTAGCTGGGCATGAACGCTGTTGCCGGGAAGCCGGCAGGGCCGAACGTGTTAACAAATTCCCGCATGGAATCCGCGCGGATCATCTCGGCGCCCAGGCCGGCAACGCGCCAAGCGCTAAGGTCGAATTCGGCGATGCGCTCAGGACGGGCACGGCGAGCACAAAGCTCATAGCCGAAGGTCGGGCTGTAGGTCATGGTGCACTTGTTGCGGCTCATCAGCTCAAGCCACAGCATTGGCCGCCGCGCAAAATACTCCGTCGGCAGGTAATCTGCTGACACCTGTCCTGTCATCAGGCTCAGCATGGCGCCGACCAGCCCCATATCGTGGTAGAAAGGCAGCCAGGACATCATCCGGTCGTCGTCCTGTAGCCTGACGCCCTGATACAGATTGCTGCGGCAATTGGTGACGGCGGCTTCCTGGCTGATGACGACGCCATGTGGAAACCGGGTGCTGCCGGATGAATACTGCAGATAACAAATATCGTCTGCACCCTGCGGGCGCAGCGGTTCATCATTGTTAGGCAGCGCCGCGACCTCGTCGTGCGATGCAACGAGTTTCAAATCCAGCCCGACGGCCGCTTGAGCGAGCAGGTCCTGCATGGCGGCTGCGCCGATCACGGCTGACGCCCGGCAACTCTGCATCTGTTTGTTAAGCTGATCGACATACCCGTCCTTGCCGCCAAATGATGTGGGCAAGGGCAGTGGAACCGGCAATAGTCCGGCATATTGGCAGCCAAAAAACGCGGCCAGAAACTCAGGGGACGTGTCGGCGATCAGCGCAATGCGGCTGCCGAACTCAAGGTCCAGCCCAATCATCCGGCGCGCAAAATCCTGTGATCGCGATTGCAGGTCAGTATAGGTCAGAACGCTTTCGAGTTCACCGCGTGCCGAATAGAAATTGAACCCGCGATGTCCTTGCGCCGCGTAGTCCAGTGCCTCGATCAAGGTGGCGAAGTCAGCCGGACGGCGCGCAAGTGTCGAATCGAGAGTGGGGGTTGGTGTCAGCATATGCTGTTGGACTGCTTCCTTGTGCGACGGTCACCCGACAGGTGGTTCGGACAGGCGTTGCGGCAGAATATGCCGGTCGCTGGCTTCCGTGCAAATCCTGTTGTGGCGTCACTCTACTCTATTTCTCGTCACTGCTGCCTCAAAAAGTGGCATATGTTGCGGTGCATTATCGAGATCGCGGTGGGTTCTACGGATTGAAACAGCGGAAAGCAAGCCCCTTATCCGCTCCCCAAAAGAGGCGGGAACGGCAAAAAAAGGAACGAAAGGTGCGCCCGGCCAGTCCGGAATATCTCGAGCGCGCCGCGCAGTTCTATCTGTCGCGCTACGCCAGCAGTGTGTCGAACTTCAAATCCGTGTTGCAGCGCAAGGTGCGCCGCCGCGGTTTGCCCGAGGGAGCAGGCGAAGACGAAGCCACGGCCTGGATTGATGCTATTGCGGCGCGATTCGTAGCAGCCGGACTGCTGGACGATGGCGTTTATGGGCGCGCGCGAGTCGCCAGCCAGCGCCGAAAGGGTCGTTCCAGGCGGGCAATCGAAGCCGATTTGCGGCGCAAGGGTCTGTCGCCGGCGCTGATTGAAGACTTGCTTGTTGAGGCGGTTGGCGAAGGCGCTGACCCGGAAAAAGCCGCAGCAGTTGCGTTTGCCCAGCGTCGCAGACTGGGACCCTTTTCGAGAACTGAGCCGAAGGAGCCGGCGCGCGAAAGGCAGCGTGCGCTCGCAGCCTTTGCCCGCGCGGGGTTTCGATATGCGCTGGCGCGGCGTGTTTTGGATCTGGAGAATATCGCTGCAGCAGAGGCCATGATCCGCGAAGACCATGAAGGATAATCAGGGTTTCGCTTGCCACCCTTGAAATCCATAAGTTAGAACGGCCCGTTCTCTGCCCGGAGGGGGCTTCCGCACACCGTACAAGGGATCGACATGGCAACTAGTGTCGCCAATGCTTTCGTCAAGAATTTCCTCGGGAATTCACCCGACTGGTACAAGATGACCATTATCGGCTTCCTGCTGATCAATCCGGTGATCTTGTTCACATTGGGGCCCGTGACGACGGGTTGGGTGTTGGTGATTGAATTCATCTTCACTCTCGCCATGGCGCTGAAGTGTTATCCGTTGCAGCCTGGCGGATTGCTGGCGATTGAAGCGGTGGCCCTGGGGATGACCTCGCCCGGCATGGTCTATCATGAGATTGAAGCGGCGCTGCCGGTCATCCTGCTGTTGATGTTCATGGTGGCCGGTATCTTCTTCATGAAAGATCTGCTGCTCTTTATCTTCACCAAGATCCTGATCCGGGTTCAGAACAAGATTCTGCTGTCCCTGATGTTCTCGCTGGTGGGCGCTGTGCTTTCCGCTTTCCTCGATGCCTTGACGGTCACGGCTGTCGTGATCGCCATCGGGGTGGGGTTTTATTCGATTTTCCATCGGGTCGCGTCGGGGAAGCAGTTTCACCATGACCATGACCATCAGGATGACAATCAGGTGCATGAGTTGCACCGCACTGACCTTGAGGAATTCCGGGCTTTCCTGCGCAGTCTTATGATGCACGCCGCTGTCGGCACGGCATTGGGCGGTGTCTGTACCCTGGTCGGCGAACCGCAGAACATTATCATTGGCGAGCGCGCCAGTTGGGACTTCATTGAGTTCTTCTTCCGCATGGCGCCCATATCGATGCCGGTGCTCGTCGCCGGCCTGATGACCGTCGTTTTGCTCGAGGTGATAAAGATCGTCGGCTATGGCGCGAAGATGCCCGAAACCGTCCGAGACATTCTGGTCGACTATGACGCTGTGCAGACCGAGCAGCGGACAGCGGCCGACGTCTCAAAACTCATCGCCCAGTCCGTGGTCGGCCTTTGGCTGGTCGTCGGTCTGCTGCTGCATCTGGCAGAGGTCGGGCTTATCGGACTGTCCGTCATTGTCTTGGCAACGACGTTCACCGGGATTACCGAGGAACACCAGATCGGCAAAGCGTTTGAGGAAGCGCTTCCTTTTACGGCTCTGCTGGTGGTGTTCTTCGCCATTGTTGCCGTTATCGGTGATCAGGGCCTGTTTACGCCGGTGATCACCGAGGTGCTGAAGATGGAAGGCACCGATCAGCTGGTCGCGTTCTACCTTGCCAATGGCGTGCTGTCGGCCATCAGCGACAATGTTTTCGTGGCGACGGTCTATATCAACCAGATCACAGAAGCGCTGCGCGACGGAATTATCACGCGCGACCAGTTTGACGTACTGGCGGTGGCGATCAACACCGGCACCAACATCCCCAGTGTCGCCACACCCAATGGGCAGGCGGCGTTCTTGTTCCTGCTGACGTCTGCATTGGCGCCGCTGATCCGGCTGTCCTACATGCGCATGGTTGTGATGGCGCTGCCCTATACGATTATCATGACGCTGACTGGTCTGGTCGCAGCCTATTATCTGCTGGGTCCGGTGACCGAGTATATGTATGACGCGAATCTGATTACGCACCACAGTGAACTGCCTGGGCAGGAAAGCAGCGGCGGACACTAACCATTTCGATGATTCTGCGCTCACAAGAATGTGAGGCGCCGTTTGACAGGCTTGATGAGCCTGTTTCGGGCTGCGTGATAGATTTCCCTTAGATCACAGTCGCTTTTAGGTGGGCCCACCGAGAGGGATTACCGTGATCCAGCTTTAATAAGTTTGAGCGGCATCGGTCGGAAAGCCCCTATCCACCTTTTCTGATCCCGCTCTAGTCAAAGCGGGAAATGTAGGTGAGCGCCTTAGAACCGATAGCGGACCAGGACTTCGTCGAATTGAAGGGCAGCGTCAAATGGTATGACGCGACCAAGGGTTACGGCTTCGTCATTCCAGAGGATGGTGGCGATGATATCCTGCTGCATCATTCGGTCATGGCGGCTGCCGGCGTAACCTTTCTCCCCGAAGGCACCAGGATTCACTGCCGGGTGGCAGAGCGCGACCGGGGCAAGCAGGTGATCGGCGTTATCAGTTTTGATACCAGCGCTGCCCATCTCCGCCCGCCGCTGGACCCAGCAAGCGAGGAGACGGCCGCCGACAGTGACTTCGTGCCCTGCCAGGTAAAATGGTTCAACCGGGTGCGCGGGTACGGGTTCGTTTCCCAGGGTGAAACGTCGGAAGACATCTTCGTCCACATGGAAACCTTGCGACGTGCAGGGATCATGCAGCTTCAGCAGGGAGACCGTGTCGACGTGAAGATCGGCCAGGGCAACAAGGGACTGCAGGCCGCCGCAATCCGTCTCTCGGATTAGGCGTTTCTTTCTTCTATATTCTAATGATGAACCTTTTCTTCATCCGCGGCCTGGCCGTTGTCGTCCTGCTCTTATTCACGGTGGTGCCGCTTGCAGCAGAGCCTGCTGCGCGGGCACTGGAGCCTCTTTCAATTGAAACGACCTCTGGCGGCGTGGTCGCGTTCGGTGTGGAAATCGCCGATACGCCTGAAAGCCGGCGTCTGGGCCTGATGTACCGGGAACAGCTCCCGGCGGATCAGGGCATGTTGTTTACATTCGATCGTGTTGAGCATGCGTCCTTCTGGATGAAGAACACACCGCTGCCTCTCGACATGATTTTCATCGAAGCCGATGGCCGGATCGTGAAGATAGCGCACCGAACGACGCCTTTCTCACGCAAGAACATCAAATCGGGTGTGCCGGTGGCGGCCGTGCTGGAAATCAATGCTGGCCTGTCCAACAGTCTGGGGATTGGCGAGGGCGATTTTGTCCGCCATCCATTCTTCGAACCGCTGACGCCTGAATAACAACTTTAAAGGGCCTGCCAACTGGGTTTGCCATGCGCGCTCGGTCGATGTCCCAGGCGTCGGCGTCCACCAGCAGGCAGGAACCACTATTTCAGGTTCAGGACCAGCTCGTGCAGCGTACGGGCGCCGAACTTCTTTTTGATGGCCTGCAGGTGTCGGTCAACGGATCGCTCGTGGATGTTAAGCGTGCCTGCGATGTCGACGCGTCGGTTGCCCTTTTCCAGTTCGAGTAAGACGGTGCGTTCGCGAGCCGTTAGCCGTGCAAGGACGACTTCAGCTCTATGAGCGCGCCGGTATTGTGCTGCGATCAGTGGAAGTAGAATGGGGAGTGCGTCAGAAGCGATTTCAGGGTCGCCGACAGGCTCTACGCCGCCAAGGATAAGCGTAAAGCGTCCGCCCTCCATCTCTGGATAGGCTGCAACAAGACCCGCCTCCAGGCCGTGATGGGCTGCGTCAGCCATCATGGTCTTGGCTTCTGGAGTATCCTGCGGAAGGGCCGTCCAGGTCCGCACGCCTTCGCCTGCGAGTGAAAAGGCGTAAACCGGATCATGGTCGATGTAGTTCTGCTTTGTCCAGCGGTCGAGCCAGGCCTTTGGATAGTTGGAGGCGGCAGAGCCCTCATACCCGGGCGTCCCTAATTGTGCTCCACCGGGTGACCATTCGAAGCCGCAATAGTCATAGCCAAGGCGTTCCGCCAAATTCATGATGGCCCCGCCTAGATCGTCATAGGTTAGGCATGCCATCAGATCGCGGATGGTGATATCAACGAATCTACTCAAAGCCTATCCACACGCGGCCAACTTCGTTTGTCAGTTCGGAGCTTGTACAGTGTACAATCCTTGTTCGCAACTAGATCGCGAGTGGCATGCCTTCTGCCACCACCAGAAGAGACCGGTCAAACCCTGTGCCTCTTTCAATGGCCGCGACCTGCTCAGCGGTGACATTGATGGCATAAGGCAGCAGGTCAACGCTGCCGGGCCATTCGCTTCGGGGGCCGAGAGGGTTTATCATCAGTCCGCGCCTTTCCCAACGCGGCATATCGTCCGCACCCGAGACCATCAACAACTGGCAAATGCCGCGCAGTCTGGCAAACTGGATCCCGCTACAGATAATAGCAGATACGATTTGCGACCTTTTTTCGGGTGGTAGCGACGGATCCATATGGGCTCGGCTTGATTCCCAGATATTGGGCGCCACCGGTGGGCTTTTAACGCATAGCTGTGACCAGACGACGCTGATCATGGTCGGACCGGTGGAAGGGTTTTGTCGCTGGGCACCCACTAACCGATCGTCGTCCATGACCAGAAGATACACGGTATCTGGGCCATCAAACGCATCGATTTCAAGTCGGTTTTCATGGTCGGCGTTAGGGATGTTCCACTTCAGGACTTCAACAAAAGCCTCATAGCGTTGGCGAAACATTTCATGAAGTAGGGGGGCAAAGCGGTCGCGGTCCTTGGGGAAAACGGGGTGTACTTTCAGCATCGGAGGCCTCTCTTTGCGCACGCGCAAAGGTTGCCGACACCGTAGCCCCCGGCGCGACTATAGTTGAGCGAAGGGAATTTGTGTACCCGCGTACCTTCATCGCCAAACTTGGCCTCGCTGCCAAACTTGCGCTTGCTGGATGCCCTCCGACCCCTTAGTTTCCGCCGCTCGGGGCGTAGCGCAGCCTGGTAGCGCAATTGCTTTGGGAGCAATAGGTCGGAGGTTCAAATCCTCTCGCCCCGACCAGAATTTTCCTGTTTTTGACCAGTATTGAGGTCGAGACCATGCGTGCAAAAATCTACCGTCCGGCCAAAACCGCCATGCAGTCAGGCACACGGAACACAAAGAAGTGGTTGCTGGAGTTTGAGCGTGCCGTACCGCGCCGTGTCGATTCCCTGATGGGCTGGTCCGGTTCGACCGATACCAGCCGCCAGGTTCGTTTGAGCTTTGACAGCAAGGACGAAGCCATCGGCTATGCGGCGCGCAATGGCCTGGACTATGTTGTTCAGGAGCCGCGTCAACGGGTCAGAAATCTGAAGTCCTATGCGGACAATTTTCGCTACGATACGCCCGAACAGGCGGATTGAGGGCAGGACCCCGTAGCTCAGCTGGATAGAGCAGTGGCCTTCTAAGCCACCGGTCGCAGGTTCGAATCCTGCCGGGGTCGCCATCAAGGGGATCAAATATGCCACAGGGTACAGAAGACATGCATTTGGCCTATGTCACTCTAAGTGGCCCAGACCGGGTGGGGTTGATCTCGGCCGTGACCGCGGCGCTGTTCGATCTGGGTGCCAATCTCGCCGATACGAATTTCGCTGTTCTGGGAACGGGCTTCGAGTTCAATGCCGTCTGTGAGTTGCAGAACGATATTGGTCTCGACGACATCGAGGCAGGCCTTGCCGGGTTGGACGAGTTGTCTGACGCTGACATCGTGGTCGAACCCTTTGAACACGCTGTTACGCCGGCAGACAACGCCCGCATAACGCATGTGATTGATGTCACCGGCGGGGACAGGCCTGGCCTGATCGCGCGGGTCACCGAGGCGTTTCTGGCATTCGATGCCAACATTGTACGGATGAACTCCGCGCGGCAACCGGGTTCGGGCGGGACCGCCGATTATGTGACGCGTTTCGAGGTCAGCATTCCGGCAGAACGCGCGGAACAGTGTCTGGCGGCGGTCAGCAATTCCGCGAACCAGCTTTCCCTGACCTGCAACTGGAGACTGGCATAGGCCCCGGAAATCAACAGATGATACTCTAGGTCTGCGATTTCATCTTTTCGATTTTGGTCAGCATGGCATCGACAAGGCCACTCATGCCCTTGTCGCTGACCACGGCGGCGAATTCTTCGCGAGTCGTAATCATCATGCTGAAGGTCTCAAGCTGCAGATTGATGATCTTGAGGCCATTATCAAATCGGCGTAGGCGCCAGCGGACATCGAACTTCTCCCCGGCGCCGGTCACTTCGGCATCGACGAAAATGTCGCGTTTACCGGCCGGCAGTTGCGATGTCACCACCTGGCTCACCAGTTCTTCGGATGTGAGGCGAGAGGTCACTGTGTAGAGCAGGTAGTCGTCAAAGACGTCTAGATAGGCGCTGCGCTCCTCGGGCGAGGCAGTGCGCCAATGGCGCCCCAGCGCCAGGCGCGCCAGATAATCCAGATTGAGGGCGTCCCGCATCATGTCCCGGAAGGCTTCTGCCTGTGCCTCATCCGTCGTGTTCGGATCATTCAGAACCGCAATGGCCTCGTCACCCAGAGTCTGAATCATCGAACCGGCTTCGGCCAGGTCTTCAGGCGTGGCTTCAGCATGCGCGGCAGGCGCATTGACGGTCAGCAGGCCGATCAGGATAAGGGGCGCGATAAGAGATTTCATCAAGGACTGTCTCCAGAAGCCGTTGGGGGCAGGTGATACGGCATGGTCAGAAGATAGTGGGTTCCAGGCCGTGCTTCAAAGGGGAAGCTATTGTACATCCGTGTCGGCGGCCTGAGATGCGCCGGTTTCGGCCATCAGATAGGCCAGCAGGGCGGCCCGTTCCGCCGGTTTGCGCACGCCGATGAACGCCATGTTCGTGCCGGGAAGAAATTTCCGCGGTGACTCCAGATAGCCATCGACCGATTCTGCATCCCAGATGATGCCCGATTCCTTCATGGCTTTTGAATAGCGTGAGAAGCCGTCCGCTGTCGCTGCCGCGCGGCCAAACAATCCCCATAGATTGGGACCCACCTTATGGCGTTCGCCTTCGCCCAAAGTGTGGCAGGCCATGCATTTGCGATAGGCTTTCTTGCCATCCGCAAGACGGTCTGAGTCCTGCGCCTGGGCGGGAAAGGCCGTGCTTGCGACGGCAAGCGCGCAACAGGCAAGAAGTGTTCGAAGCATCACTCCGCAGCTCCGCGAACTGTACGTGCCTTGGTTGGTTTGATCTCGCCGCTCTTCAGTCGCCGCATATAGGATTCAAGGTCGGCCCGAACTTCCGGCATCAGGATGTAGAGGCCGATGATGTTGACAAAGCTCATGGCGAAGATCATCGCGTCTGAGAAGTCGATGACCGAGCCCAGCTGCATCGCCGCACCGATGACAACGAAAGCCAAAAAGATGGCCTTGTAGGTCAGGTCCATGGCGCGTGAGTCACCGAAAAGATAGGTCCAAGATTTCAGGCCGTAATAAGACCAGGTGATCATGGTCGAAAAAGCGAACAGGACGACCGCAAGCACCAGAATGTACTGGAAGCCGGGCAGGACATGCGAAAATGCCTGAGATGTCATCGCAATGCCTTCAAGATCGGTCTGCAGATAGGTGCCGGTGATGATGACCACCAGCGCCGTGATGGTGCAGACGACGACCGTATCGATAAAGGGTTCCAGCAGCGCGACCAATCCTTCGGTTACAGGTTCGTCGGTCTGCACCGCTGAGTGGGCGATGGCTGCGGATCCCACACCGGCTTCATTGGAAAATGCGGCCCGCTGAATGCCCTGGATCAGGACGCCGACGATACCGCCGACAACACCCTCGGGGGAGAACGCGCCGACGATAATCAGCTCGATAGCCCGGGGAACTTCCGGAATATGCAGCAGAATAATGATCAGCGCCCCAAGGACATAGATGCCGCACATGAACGGGACCAGCAACCGCGTGACACTGGCGATGCTGCGGATGCCGCCGATGATGACGAAACCAACCAGCGCGGCAACGACGGCGCCGAACAGCCAACCATAATTAGCATCGTCTGCCAGCCCGAACAGGCCTTCCAGAACCGCGTGATCAAACTGGTGATAGGCCTGGTTGGCCTGGAACATATTGCCGCCGCCGAAAGATCCGCCGATGCACATGACTGCAAACAGAACCGCGAGGACCCGGCCCAGATTGGGCCAGCCGCGATTGGCTAGACCATCGCGCAAATAGTACATCGGGCCGCCAGAGACGGATCCGTCATCATTGATCTTGCGGTATTTGACGCCCAGTGTGCACTCAACGAATTTTGAGGACATGCCCAGCAGGCCGACCAGGATCATCCAGAAGGTCGCGCCGGGGCCGCCCAATCCGATGGCGACCGCCACGCCGGCGATATTGCCCAGACCGACGGTGCCAGACAGCGCGGCGGACAGCGCCTGAAAATGGGTGACCTCGCCATCGTGGCTTGGGTCGTGATAGTCGCCGCGAACAATCTTTAGAGACTGCTTGAAGCCGCGGATATTGATGAACCGGTTATAGAGCGTGAAGATCGTCGCGCCGATCACGAGCCAGACCAATACGATCGGCAAGCCGACACCATTGACGTCGACGGCGGCAAAGACAGCCGAGGTCACCGCGTCTGTAAACGGGGCAACGGCATTATTGATCTGCTCATCAATTGTCATGGCATCACCGTTACAGGCACGGGGGAATGTTGGGCGAGGGCATTCGTGGTGCTCCCGAAGATGAGTGCCTCAAATCGCGATTGGCCGTTGCGCCCGACAAAAACCTGACTGACATCCCGTTCTGCAATAAGCCCCAGCAGAACCTCGGTGGCCTGGCCGTGCCGCACCATGGTTTCCGCTTCGACGCCGTATTTGGCGGCCAGTGCTTTGGCTGGACTCATGATTTTCTCTTCCGCCGCGGCTATTTCAGCCTCGCGTTTCTTGTGCCGTTCTGCGAGTTCTTCCGGACCCATAAAATCATAGCCGGACCAGTCAATGACGTGCGCCAGGAGCAGCGCCGCGCCAACGCTCGCCGCCTGTTCTGCGGCATAGGCGACGGCGTGGTTGGATGGTTCGGAGCCATCGATGCCGACGAGGTAGAGCTGGGCCATCGGTAGATTCCCTTCTGCGGTTAGGACGCGGCCATGCTAGCGAGGATGGTCTATCAATCCAGCAGTTTGTTTGGGAGCCACAGGGCCAGCTCCGGCCAGATGATGACCATGGCAAGACCGATCAATTGCAGGATCACGAACGGAATGACACCGCGATAGATCGACTGGATCTTGATGCTCTTGGGTGCAACGCCTTTCAGATAGAACAAGGCGAACCCGAAGGGCGGCGTCAGGAAGCTGGTCTGCAGGTTGACCGAGACCAGGATGGCAAACCAGGCCAGCACGCCGGCGGCCGGCACGTGCCCGCCGAAGTCAAGGTCGGAAACCAGCGGCGCAAAAATTGGCAGCACGATCAGGGTGATCTGCATCCAGTCCAGGAAGAATCCCAGCAGGAAAACCACTCCCAGCAGCAGGAACAGCACGCCCCAGGCGCCAATGCCCAGATTGTCGACGAAGACGCTGATCAATTCGTGGCCGCCCAGAAAAGCAAAGACGAAGGAAAAAGCGGTCGCGGTCACGAAGATGCCGAACAGCATGGCGCCGGTCAGCGCTGACCTCTCCAGCACATCGGTCAGAACGGGTAAGGTCAGGCGGCGATTAAGAGCAGCGAGGATCAGTGCACCGAATGCACCGACACCGGCAGCTTCGGTGGGCGTTGCAAATCCGGCGAAGATTGAGCCCAGCACCATGACGATAAGCGCCAATGGCGGGATGAAGCTTTTCAGCATGAGCAGAATCAGTTCGCCCATGCTGTCGGGGCCGAGGCCTTCCGGCAGCGGCGGTGCGCGTTCTGGCCGCAGGGTTGAGGCGGTTACGATGTAAACCATGTAGAGTCCGGCCAGAATCAGGCCGGGAATGATCGCAGCCATGAACAGGGTGCCCACCGATACGTTCAGCAGATTGCCCATGATGACCAGCATGATGCTGGGTGGGATCAGAATGCCCAATGTTCCAGAGGAGGCAATGGTGCCGGTGGCAAGCGCCGGGTCATAGTTCCGTTCCATCATCGGCGGCAGCGCCAGCAGCGTCATCAGCACGACACTTGCGCCGA
Organism: Alphaproteobacteria bacterium; assembly: GCA_046290575.1. GTDB lineage: Bacteria > Pseudomonadota > Alphaproteobacteria > SMXS01 > SMXS01 > JANQQJ01. The sequence continues at coordinate 80,031 of JBKAGX010000004.1, forward strand.
TGATCCCAGTGCTCGCCGCCATGATGACGCCCAGCACCATGACGGAGACAGCCAACCCGCCTGGCAGGCGCCGGGTAAGAATCTGCAGCGCAAACAGTAGGTTGTTTGCCACGCCGGATTTCTCCAGCATGGTGCCCATGAAAATGAACATGGGGATTGCGACCAGCAGCAGGTTAGATACCTCGTTGCCGAAAATCCGCAGCACAATGGTAAAGAACTGCTCGAATTCGAACAGGCTCAGTGACATGCCGATCATGGCGAAGATAAGCGCTGTACCAGCCAGGCCGAACGCCACGGGGAATCCGCTGAACAGGAACACCGCCAACAGCGGGAACATCAGCATGGGCAGAATCGTGAGAAAACCTTCCATGACCGTTAGTCCTTCAACGGTTCTTCACCGGCCTCGATGAGATCGGCGTGGTGGGTTTCAGCAATGAAGGCGGCATGGCTGCGCAGATGGTCGGGGCCGAACAGGTAAAGCACGCATTTCAGTGCGACGGCTAGACCTGCCAGCATCAACAGCAGGAAACCGACCGGGATCATGCCTTTGATGATCCAGCGGTCGCTCAGCCCGGATTGGGGTGAGCCCTCATCCAATCGCCAGGCGAATTCCGCGAATTCATAGCCCCAATAGACCAGGATCGCGCAATAAGGGATCACGAACAGTACGGAGCCGATCAGTTCGACCCAAACCCGTGTCCGGGGCGTCAGGCGGTCGCGGACCAGCTCAATGCGCACATGCGCGTCTTTCAGATAGGCATAGCCCAGCGTCAGTAAGAAAAGTGTCGCATGCAGGTGCCACTCCAGCTCCTGAAGTTTGGTGGAGCTGACGATCTGCCATTGTTGCGACCGTGAGACGACGTCGAAAATGATCGTCACCATCAGGAACAGCGCCAGCCAGGCCGCAACGCGCCCGACACCGCAGACGAAGCGGTCCAGGCCGTGGGTCAGTCGATCAATGAATTCCATCGCGGCGGCTTAGGGCAGGTAGCCAAGATCGCGCCAGATCGCGTTCTTTTCCCGGAACGCGGCAAACGATTCATGGGCCCGTTTGAAGTCCGGGTTCTTGGCGGATTCCTCGACGATGACCTCTTCCCAGGCGTTGCGCAGCGCTTCGAGAATCTCGGGCGACCATTTCTGGATTTTGACCCCCTTTTCCTGCAGGAAAATCAGGGCGTCCGCCTGAATCGCTTCACCCTCGGCAATGGAGTATCGCATGTTGTCGCCACACACGGCTTCGATCTGCGCCTTTTGTGTCTCGTTCAGGGCGTCCCACTCATCCTTGTTGATCATCAGGTCGAAGAACGTCGACTGCTGGTGCCAGCCGGGGAAATAGTAGTATTTGGCCGCCTGATAGAAGCCCAGGTTTACGTCGATGGCGGGCATCGAAAATTCGGTACCGTCGATGGTGCCCAGTTCGAGCGCGGGAAAGATATCGCCGGAGGACAGCAACTGCGTGCTGGCACCGAGTTTTTCGAGCACCTTGCCGCCCAGCCCGAAGAACCGGATTTTCAGGCCCTTCAGATCCTCAGGCGAGTTGATCTCGTTCTTGAACCAGCCGGAGGCCTCCGGCGCGATCATGCCGCACATCACGGAATGGATGTTGTAGCGGTGATAGATCTCCTGAAAAATTTCCTGACCGCCGCCGAAATAATACCAGGCCATATATTCGTCACCGCGCATCCCGAAGGGCACCGCGGAAAACACCTGCAAGGCGGAAACCTTGCCTGCCCAATAGCCAGGGGTCGACCAGGCCGCTTCCAGTGCGCCGACGGAAATGGCTTCAAAGGCGTCCAGTGCCGGGACCAGCGCGTTGGGCTGATAAAACTCGATTTCGAAGTCGCCGGCCGAGACAATTTCCAATTGCTCGGCCAGACGCAAGCCCAGCGTGCCGATCTGCGGCAGGGTGCTGGGATAGGCGCTGGACAGTTTCCAGCTGACGGATGGTTCACGCGCTGGCTCGTCTGCTGCCGGACCCGTCGGCTGCTCGGCGGAACAGGCGGCTAGCATCAGCGCCGCTGCCGCTGCGATTGCTTTCAAGCCCTTCATCTGTGAATCTTCCCCTCGGTTTCTTGAAGCCCTTATAGGAGCTTATTGCGGCCCTCTCAACGGTGAGGCTGAGGTTGCGCCTAAAACCCGGAATTCGGTCGTGCTTTAAGACCGGATCAAACCGGGTTAGTCTTCCATTGCTGGGAAGCCAACTGCTGGAGGGACCATGACGAACCTCATCATCGCAAGCGCACTGTTTTTTCTCATTCATTCCCTTGTGTCAGGCACCGGCCTTCGGTTTGTGCTGATCGACAAGATTGGGCAGGGTGCCTATCTCGGCATCTTTTCGCTGATCTCGATAGGGTCAGTTGTTTGGATGTCGATGGCCTATGGCGACGCGCCCTACATACACATTCCAGTATTGGGCGATCTACCCCCGGCAATCGATTATGTCACTTTGGTCATCATGATCGCTGCTTTCCTTCTGGCGGTTGTCGGGATCACGACGAAAAATCCGACGGCAACAGGTCAGGAGGCGATGTTACAGGGCGATGACGTCGCCCATGGCATTGTCCGGATTACCCGGCACCCGTTTCTGTTCGGCGCCGCGCTTTGGGCGTTCGCGCATATTCTGAGCAATGGTGAGGTGGCGTCGCTGATCTTCTTCGGCACGTTCTTTGTCGTCGTGGTGCGCGGCATGATCAATATTGACAGGAAGCGCGCGCGGGTTGACCCGGCAGGGTGGGAGAAATTCGCTGCACAGACGTCTCGGGTGCCGTTCCTGGCCATCATGCAGGGGCGTAACAGCCTCAAACTCGGTGAACTGGGTGCGGTGCGCGTCTTGGGGGCCATTGTAATCTTTGTCGCCATTTTCTACTTCCATGCGGAGCTCTTTGGCGCCGCTGCCGGCTCATGGGTCACTGGCGCGCCGGGGCTCGGCTAACGAGTATGTGTTGAGCGAAAGCCACGACTGTGGCGTCTAGAAAGGGGAGAGTAATGCAAAACGTATTAAGTGCACTTGCCGTGCTTTTGATCCTAGGGGTTGGGACGTCGGTGCAGGCGGAAACCCGCGACGGCGCCGTTACGCTCAAAGCCACGACGGCAACTGCCGGCACGGGCGGCGCCGCTGACGAGGCGGCGCCGGGCAAGGATACCGCAGGCTTCACCTGCTACGATGAAGACGGCGACACGTTTTGCGCCTGTACCAGCCTTAAGGACTGCAATGCGCTGATTAAATCGGGCAAGTGCAACGGCGACCTGACAATTCATGAGGAAGATCCGCCCGACGCGACATGTGAGACCGATAGCGCCGATCGGCCCGGCGAACCGTCACCGATGAAGCTCAAAGCAGAGGCTTCAACCTCGTCAGCATCAATGTCTGCCACCGAGATGACGCTGAAAGCCGCTGGACCGGGTGGCACCGAGTTCGAGTGTGAGTATGACGATGAAGGCAACAAGACTGGCTGCAAGTGCGGCAGTACCAAGGACTGTCTCCACATGTTCAAGAAGAAGGCCTGTGGTGACTGGGATGTTGACGATCAGGGCACAAAAGCGAGCTGTGGCCCCTAGCTGTTGAGAGTGTCAGGCCTGATGTCATGTAGTCGCGCGCCGTGGACGTGAAGGACGTCAAAATCCGCCGCGCGGTCGGGGGTGATGTCGCCCAGCTAGTGCCCATGATGCATGGGTTGGCCCTGTATCACGGTGATCCGATTGAGCACATTACGGCTGAGGCCGTGCTGCGGGACGGTTTCGGCGACGCCCGGGAATATGACCTGCTGGTTGCCGAAATGGATGGGGAGATCGTCGGATATGCCTCATTCCATAATAGTTATGAGTCTGCCTACGCTGCCCGTGGCGTCTATCTGATGGAGTTGTTTGTTGCAGAGACTGCACGGCGAGCGGGTGTGGCGCGGCGATTAGTTGCAGCGGTCGCGGCTGAAGCCAGGGCGCGCAATCGAAGTTTCCTTTGGTGGCTTTCAGCAGCGGATAATAGGGACGCTCAGGCGGCCTATAACGCCATGGGTGCGGAGACCGAGCCGCTTGTCTATCACGCATTGACTCTGAAGACCTTCGAGCGGTTCGCAGAGGAGGGGGAGCGCCGCACCTGATCTGTTGCATGCAGACAACAGTGAGTCTGTTTTTTTTGAAGCGCACCTTTCAGCACGCGCCGCGCGCTTTACATTTATACGAGCGCTCCCCTATATGTAGACGAGGTGTCGGGAGCACATACCAGATGACACGGTCATGAGGGTGGCCGGGTCACAAGGCATGGAGACTCCGATGGACGATAACCTCGTCTTGGTTTTGACAACCTTACCCAAATATCTGCTGATCACCGCGATGATTGGTGCGCTGCTTGGCTTCGAGCTTGCACGGTCCAATGGCTTCGGGCGTTTCAAGTCAACGCTTCGTGGCGGGTCGATCGGTGCTTTGCTCGGCGGTGTCGTTGTCGCCAGCGTGACCACGGTTATGGGCTATATCTAGCGTTCGCAACGGCCTCCGGACCGGCACGCTGCTGCTGGTGAGTGCCATACTGGCGGCTTGCCAGCCCGCACCGACGACCGACCCGCGCATACGTGTAATCGACCCCGTCAATCTGGCGATCTATCAGTCGTTTCAGTTCGCGCAGGCCGCACCCATGGTTCGCCAGGCAATGGCGTTCCCGGACATGGATGCAGCTGCTGCTGATGCGGCCATACGCCGTGCCCTTATCCGCGATCTTGACCAGAAAAATTACGCATTGAAGCCGGATGCCCAACTCTCTGTGCGTTTCGGACTCGGTCTCAGGGAACTGGTCGAGGTTCGTGGCCGGATGGAATGGGGCGGGCGCGATGGCCGCGTCACGGAAGGACGCCTTCAGGCTGTGTTGCAGGTTTCCTTCACGGAAGTCGCCACCGGCACGGATGTCTGGCGTGTTGAGGTCGAGGGACCGTGGGATGAGGAAGCGACTGTTGACGCCAATGTTGACCGGCTGATCCGCGCCGCTCTCAGGCAGGTCCCCAGAGCGGGCCAAAAACCTTAACGTCATCGCGAGTGTTTATGAGAAATGCGGCGATCCACGTGGATTGCTTCGTACCCGTCTTGCCGGGCTCGCAATGACGGTAGAGGATACTACCGGCTCAATTCTTTCATCGCGCGTTCCAGCCCTTCCAGGGTCATCGGGAACATCCGGTGTGACATGATCTGCTTCATGATCTCAATAGAGGGCGTGGCGTCCCAATAGCCTTCGGGCACCGGGTTCAGCCAGACGGCCTTCGGATAGACGCTGAGCATGCGCTGCATCCAACTTTCACCGGATTCCTCGTTCCAGTGCTCCACCGACCCGCCCGGATGGACGATTTCGTAGGGGCTCATGGTCGCGTCGCCGACGAAGATCACCTTGTAGTCATGCGGTGGTGTGCATCACCTGATAGGTGCATCTTGTCGGCCCCGGCGGACATTGTCCTGCCAAACTTCTTCATACAGGCAGTTATGGAAGTAGAAGTATTCCAGGTTTTTGAACTCGGTGCTGGCGGCTGAGAACAGTTCCTCGCAGACCTTGATATGCGGGTCCATGGAGCCGCCGACATCGAAGAACAGCAGCACTTTGACGCTGTTGTGCCGTTCCGGCACCATCTTCAGGTCCAGATAACCGGCGTTTTTGGCGGTCGAGCGGATGGTATCCGGCAGATCGAGTTCTTCGGCGTTACCGTCACGCGCCCAGCGTCGCAGTCGGCGCAGCGCCACCTTGATGTTACGGGTGCCGATTTCCAGCCCGTCATCCAGATTCTTGAACTCACGCTTGTCCCAGACCTTGACCGCCTTGTTGTTCTTGTTCTTGTCCTGACCGATGCGGACCCCGGCCGGGTTATAGCCATGCGCGCCATAGGGAGACTTGCCGTTGGTGCCGATCCACTTGTTGCCGCCCTCGTGGCGCTCGTCCTGTTCTTCCATGCGCTTTTTGAGGGTTTCCATGAGTTCGTCCCAATCCATGGCTTCGAGCGCGGCTTTTTCTTCTTCGGTGAAGAATTTTTCCGTCAGCTGCTTCAGCCAGTCTTCGGGGATCTCATGCACATCGTCATCGGCGGTGAATTCGATGCCCTCGAAGCACTTGCCGAACACCCGGTCGAACTTGTCCAGATTCTTCTCATCCTTCACCAGCGCGGAGCGTGAGAGGTAATAGAACTCGTTGACGTTGTAGCGGGCCACGCCCTTGTCGAGGGCCTCGAGCAGCGTCAGATATTCGCGCAAGGTGACCGGCACCTTTGCCTCGCGCAGCTCGTAGAAGAATTCGGTAAACATGGTCATTCTGCTCCCACTCTCCCGGCAGGAGAGGGTCAGTGTGATGGCTATCCCTTGAATATTAGCCTCGTGGCCCGGATTCAAGGAATCATCGTAAACCGGGGCTAGACGATGCCCGAATAGCCGGCTGGAGATCCTTGATGTGCGACAATATTCAAGATATTCTGTGCAAATCTTCCGGAAATTGTGGAGACAAGTGTGTCTGACACGATGAATCTCAACGTCCGCATCAGCGGTGTTTTGCGCGATCACGTCTCACGCGAGTTAGCGGACGGGGCTTATGAGAATGTCAGCGAATATGTGCGCACGCTCATCCGCCGCGATAAGGAAGCGGCCGAGGGCGCGGCTTTCGAGAGTATCAAAGCCGAACTTCAATTGGCGTTTTCAGCCCCTGATGAGGACTACAAGCCGTTGACCGCCCAGGACGTTCTGGCGCGCAACGCCGACCGACCGCAAAAATGAGTCGTTATCTGGTCCTCGATACGGCGGGCCTGAGAATCGACGAGATATATCTCTACACTGCGCAGCGCTGGGGCGAAGAACAGGCCAATGCGTACATTGAAGGCCTTTTCAAGCTGTTCGCCCGGATCGCTTCCAAACAAGTCCTTTGGAAGCCAATTCCCGCTGAATTCGGCGTTCGCGGCTATTACACCAAGTACGAAAAGCACTTTGTATTCTGGAAGGAACTCGCCAGTGGCGAGACCGGTATTGCCTCAATTCTGCACGAAAGGATGGATATGGGGCACCATCTAGACCGAGACTTTGCCTGATCTTTTTGCGCGCGAAATGTAACTACTGCCGTTGATCGCGCCGGGTCAAAAAGGCCAGCCGTTCGAAGAGATGCACGTCCTGTTCGTTCTTCAGCAGGGCGCCGTGCAGCGGCGGGATCAGCTTGTTGGGATCGCGCTCACGCAGGATTTCTTCCGGCATGTCTTCGGCCATCAGCAGCTTCAGCCAGTCGAGCAATTCTGAGGTTGAGGGCTTCTTCTTCAGGCCCGGCACTTCGCGGACTTCATAGAAAATCTTCAGCGCCTCGGAGACCAGTTTCTTCTGAATGTCCGGGAAATGGACGCTGATGATGTCGCGCATCGTGTCCGGGTCCGGGAACTGGATGTAGTGGAAGAAGCAACGGCGCAGGAAGGCATCCGGCAGCTCTTTTTCATTGTTCGACGTGATCATCACGATCGGGCGATTCTTCGCAACAATCTGTTCCTGCGTTTCGTAGACGAAGAACTCCATGCGATCGAGCTCGAGCAGCAGATCGTTCGGGAATTCGATGTCGGCCTTGTCGACCTCGTCGATCAGCAGCACGGGGGCTTCGTCGCCTTCAAAGGCTTCCCAAAGCTTGCCCTTGATGATGTAGTTGGAGATGTCGTGGACTTTTTCGTCGCCCAGCTGGGAATCCCGCAGGCGCGATACCGCATCATATTCATACAGACCCTGTTGCGCCTTGGTAGTCGATTTGACGTGCCACTGAATCAGCGGCTTGCCCAGCGCCTTGGCGACTTCTTCCGCGAGCACCGTCTTGCCGGTGCCCGGCTCGCCTTTGATCAAAAGCGGACGGCCAAGGGTGATGGAGGCGTTGACCGCGACCATCAGGTCTTCGGTTGCGACGTAGGTATCGGTACCTTCGAATTTCATGAGGCGTTCCCGGTTGTGCTTGGTTGCGCTGCAACCTAGAGCATGACGTCAACAGATTGAAGCCCTTCTGTGCGTGTCGAGCCCGTAGACAATGGCTATTTGATTCCTATTTGTGTTAGAGCACCGCGCGTTCGCTCAATGGTGGGCGGGCGCAATGAAGGACGAATGGACCCCGGATATGAAACGACGCAACGCGGCCGCGAAGGCGCTCAGCGACCCGCGCTATCGAAAGCGGGTCGTCAAATCCAAGAAAACCTACTCCAGAAAAGGGCGCCTCAAATGGCGCCCTAAACATTTGGGGCTTACGCTTCTGAACCACTGACCCCATTTCCAAATCCGGCCTCGTCGGGATAGGGTGCCGCCAGGGGAGAACGGTGGAACAATTCGATCTCATTTTCCGCGGCGCGATTATGGGTCTTCTCGTGCTGTTTGCGTTGAAGCTGATCATGGGTCAGAAGAATCGCTGGGTCGCGCTGTTTGGCGCGGTGTTTGTGATCAGTATCCTGGGATATGTTTGGGCACCTCTGGCGTTTAGAACTTTTGGCGAATTCGGATGGGGAATACCGTTCTATTTTGCCGGACACTTTGTTTCCTGGTGCATTTGGATGTTCGCGCTCACCCTGTTTGACGATGGCTTCAGGCCGCAATGGTATCACTGGTCGATAGCCGTTCTGTTCATTCTGTTCTTTGCCGGGCGCTACCTTCCTGAAGATATGCCGGGCATTTTGTTTGGCGAAAGTGTCCAGCGTGACCGGTTTGTCCTCGATCACATGCTCTATCTAGCGGTGATTGTGGTGACCATGGTCCGCGTGGGTGCGGGCTTCTCCGCAGATATGGTTGAGCGGCGGCGCCGCAGCCGGGTCTTTGTCATCGCTGGAGCGGCACTCTATGCGCTTGTTGTCGTGACGGTCGAGCTGTCCCTGGGCGCGGTGCCCGGCGGTCCCGAGTTAGATCTGATGAACTCGGTATCGATCTTTATCCTTACCCTGGCGCTGATCGGAATGGTGCTGACCCTGCGCGCAGACAGCCTGGTTGATCCGGGGCCGAAGCGTGGCCCGGCCGCTACATCAGATGGACCTGATCAGGCCGACCTGCTCAATATCGCAAAGTTGAAAACGTTTTTCGAAGAGGACAAAGGATACCTCAAGGAAGGGCTGACGATCTCCCAACTGGCCGACTCAATCGGGTTGCCCGAATATCGGGCGCGAAAACTGATCAATCAGTCGCTGGGTTTCCGCAATTTCAACGCGTTGCTGAACGAATATCGAATTAAAGACGCGTGTAAGGCACTTTCTGACCCGGAAATGGCGCGCACTCCGATTTTAACGATTGCACTTGATTGTGGCTATGCGTCTTTGGGGCCTTTTAACCGTGCTTTCAAAGAGTTAACGGATATGACGCCGACGGAATATAGGCGGAAAAAACTGGGTTCCGGGCTCGCCGATTCCTGAAAAACGGCTCCTATTTTGAAATCAACAAGCATTTTTCAGTCGCGGCGAGAGATCGCCCCGCGATTTGATCAGGATTGGCCCATCGACAACGCAATTCGATGGAGCCCGACATGGAAAGCCTGCTCGCTTCAACTGACGCCCTGATCGCCACGTGGCAGATGATCTTCATTCACGATACAGCCCGGTACCTCGTTGCCGCATCGGTCATGGCGGCAATTCTTGCCATTTTCTCGCATCAGCTTGCGGCGCGTAAGCTGCAGGCCCGTCTGCCGAGGCCGGGGCAGATATCGCGGGAAATCCGGTATTCTCTGCTGACCGGTTTCATTTTCTCGATCAACGGGCTTTTGACCGCCGTCGCAACCGAGCTGGGATGGACACAAGTCTATGGCGACATTGCTGACTATGGAGTCGGCTATCTGATTGTCAGTCTGCTGCTCATGATCGTGCTGCACGATGCCTACTTCTATTGGACCCACCGCGTCATCCATCATCCGGCTCTGTTCAAATGGGTGCACCGGACGCACCATCGGTCGCGTACGCCGACGCCCTGGACTGCCTATGCGTTCGATCCGGCGGAAGCTGTCGTGAACGCAGTATTCATGCCGGTTCTTACGTTCGTGATGCCGCTGCACCCTCTGGTCATTTTCGTCTTCATGGCGCACATGATCATCCGTAATGTGATCGGGCACTCCGGCCATGAGCTGTTCCCGAAGACCATGAAGCATCATCCTGTCTTCGGGGCGATCACGAATGTGCTGCACCACGATCTGCACCACCGCGACATGACCCACAATTACGGCCTCTATTTCAGCTGGTGGGACCGGTGGATGGGTACTGAGCATCCGGACTATCGGGCGGACAAACCGGTGGCCAAGCCCACCCGCCGGAAGTTTCCGCTACCTGTCCGAAAGAGCTTTGTCAGCTTCCTCATGGTCGCCGGTGCGTCAGGCGCAAGCACCACAGTGCCATCCACAACTGAGGTCTCGACTGTGACGGCGAACATCAAGATCACACCCTTTGAGGACGACCAGGACCGCCTGTGCGCAAGCGTTCTTTGGGAACCGGCCTGCGGGCAGGAAACCGCTTACCGGCGGCCCTGAACTTATCTCTGTGGCTCCTCCGTCCCCAAGACGGAAACGACTGAAGGGGCGCCTGGCATTTGCCGCTCAGGTGCCCCTTCATTTTCTATCTAGGCGTCAGTCTTCTTCTCAAGCCCCAACAGATGATCAAGCGAGGCGGTGCCAGCACCGCGCCCGACCGTGTAGAGCAGCAGTGCTACCCACAGGCCATGCACGGCCCAAGCTTCCGGATAGACGAATATCTGAATCACCAGCGTCATACCCAGTAGACCCAGCGCGCCAAACCGTGCGAATAGCCCCAGAACCAGCAGAACCGGGAAGACGTGTTCGCCCAGGGACGACAGGATGGCCGCTGTATGGGGGCCCAATACCGGTACCTGATATTCGTACTCGAACAGAAAGACGGTGCTGTCCTTCACGTTCCAGATGTCCCATCCATCGACCTTGGTGCGGGCTGAATTCCAGAACGGGACGGCGACGGTTGCTCTGATCAAAAGGGCAATCAGCCATTCGGGAACGGTGTTCAACAGGCCATAGGCGCGACGAATCATGATCATGGGATACTCCAGAAGGTCAGGCCGGGGGAACGGCGAAGGATGTGAAGGTCTTGCCGGTGAGGAATTCGATCAGGCTCTGTTCGAGATTGAATTCCTGGTCGATGGCGGAGGCGGCTTCGAAGGCATCTACCAAGGACGTGCCGGCGTGAAGGGCTGTCAGAAACTCAAAGCCTGCGGCGCTGAGCACGTGAACTTGGACCTCGCCTTCAGGTCGAATGATCATCAGATGATCTGGTCCGTCGCCAAGCTCGGTGCCGGCACTATCGTCGGCCTGGCATCGCTGCCAGATCTGCCCGGCGGGAAACCCGGTTGTCATCAGAATGGCGGACGGGTGCAATTCAAAGGTCATTCGGGGCATGTTTTCAGGCGGCATTGAAGCCAGCGCAATTGCGTCGAGCGGTTCGGCTTCGGGTGACCGGTAAGCCCGCAACCAGGCCAGCTCGACCTCGGCGACGTCGCCCAGATAGGGCACCTGCCGGGCGGGTTCAAAACCGCGCAGGAAGTCTGGAAACGTATTTCCATATTCTCCAAGACGGCCACTCTTCGGCGGCTGTTGCAGGATGAAGTCGCGCGCCATGGCGTCGAAGAAGTCGTCGCCGACCAGCTTTTTGACGGCGGGAAACAGTTCGCCGCTTGCGGCGATCATCGAGGAGAGAATGTTGTTGCGGTAGATCCGCAACCGCATCTCGGGTGTGATCTCGCCTCGGGCGATCTCACTGTGCAAATCGTTTTCGTGATCGGCCAGCATGGCCCTGGCGAAATTCTGTTGCAGCCTATGCAGTGCCAGCATGACGGCCCTCCATGGCTGTTATGTCTCTTGCCCGGTCGGCTTCGGCCATCAGCGTCGCAAAATCGGGGACATTGGTGTCCCACTCGATCAGCGTGACCGCCGCGCCATAGGTCTTGGTGTAACGATGGTACAGGGCCCAGACCGCTTCACAGACGACATCGCCATGGTCGTCAATGCGAATTTCGACATCTCCGACTTGTTCGACCGCGTGTCCGGCGAGATGGATTTCCTGTACCGCGTCATGCGGGAGCGCAGCCAGATAGGCCCAAATGTCGAACCCGTGGTTTGAGGCACAGACATAGGCGTTGTTGATATCGAGCAGCAGCCCGCAGCCGGTGCGCGCGGTCAGCTCGCGCAGAAATTCCGGCTCGGTCAGCGCGTCATTATTGAATTGCAGATAGGTCGAGGGGTTTTCGACCAGGATTTGCCGGCCCAGCGCGGTTTGCAGCCGGTCGACATTCGCGGCGATGGCGCGCAGGCTTTCATCCGTATAGGGCAGGGGCAACAGATCGTTCAGGAACGCCCCATCGACTGCGCTCCAGGATACATGGTCGGAAATCAGAAACGGCTGGTACCGCTCGGTCAGCTGCGTCATCCAGGCCAGCTGTTCGGCCTCGATCGGATCGGCCGATCCGAGTGAACAGCCCACGCTGTGGAGCGACAGCGGATAGTCCCGGCGAATACGCTCCAGATAATGGTGCGGCGGGCCGCCTTCGAACATGTAGTTTTCGGGGTGGATTTCGAACCAGCCAAGCGCCGGGCCGGTCTCGACAATCTCCCCATAGTGCTGGGGTTTCAGCCCAACCCCGACCGCGGGTGCGCGGGGGGCTGGGCTCAAATCCGGTTGGGATGCCGAACGCAACATGGCAACCAGGCTTTCTTTAGGTAGCGTAGCTTAGGAAGACGGGTTGTCGCGGTCGATAGGCTCCAACGACCCGACGCGGTCGCCCGGCAGTTCCATGGTCGTGCAGGTGCCCGACGGGACCAGCTTCCAGGCATTGCCCTGATAGTCGATGGTGGAGGTGCCGGCACATGTGGTGCCCGGGCCGGCGGCACAGTCATTCTCACCAGCGAGGGACACGCCGTAGCACTTTTCCATATCCGCAGCAGCAGCAGGCAGCGATCCCGCAGTGGCGGACAACGCCGTGGTCAGGGCGGCGGCAACAAGAACGGCTGAGTTCTTCATGATATTCTCCATACTCTTTCAGTTACTAAACAGGGGCGGGGCGAACCCCGGTGGACCGCAGCGGCCACGGAGGTCAACCTACGCGCTGGCGTCGGAAGCGCAATTCACCGGAGATCACTAACGGGTGATGCACATGTCATCGCCACGCACCATCAGGCTGAGCCTGGATGCCGTCCAGAGAGAATCGCTTTGGAGGAAGCCGGGCGGTCTGCTAATTGCACAGCGGTCCCGGCGGCCATTTTGTGGGCGGAATTCTGCGAGAATAATCGTTTAAATTAACCGCCCGCGAAAAAACATTTGCATGTGCATATTTTCCTCATTATCTTCGCCGCAAATTTGCTATCCCATTGCCCAATAAAGAGGGATTTGCCCGTGGACAAAGTCTTGGACTCCTCCGATAACGCCTTAAAACATCATAAGGCGAGTGAAGCTGAGATACCCGAAGGCTACGTGCCTTCAAATGATGAAGAGTTCATGAACCCCATGCAGCTTGCCTATTTCAGGAAGAAGCTGCTGGATTGGCGCGGCGAGATTCTGCGCGAGTCCCGAGAGACACTCGATCACCTTCAGGAAGGCGGCATCCAGGAACCAGACCTGGCCGATCGCGCCTCCACCGAAACCGACTGGTCATTGGAACTGCGGACCCGTGATCGTCAGCGCAAACTGGTTTCCAAAATCGATTCGGCGCTGCGGCGGTTGGAGTCAGGCGATTATGGCTATTGCGAAGTGACCGGCGAACCGATCAGCCTGAAGCGGCTTGAAGCACGCCCGGTTGCGACCATGACGCTCGAAGCGCAGGAAGCGCATGAGCGCAACGAAAGAATTCATCGAGACGACTAGGACGCTTGGGGAGACATGCGTCTATGAGGAGGCCGGTCGTTAGACCGGCCTTTTCTTTTTTTATGCGGGCTTTTGCCTGGGTAACTCCCGTCGATTGTGCATGCGATTGCAAAGACAGCCTGGACAAAAGTGGAACAAAACTAGTGAATACCTCTTGAAATCAAACGCTTAACTTACCCTCTTGCCAATAAGAACAAAACATGTACATTTGCTTCATTGAATCGGTTAGAGGCGTGTGAAATAAGAGGAGTTAAGGGCAATGTCGGCAAATCTTCGCGTGGTTGATAAGGACAGCATGGACAAGGAAAAAGCACTGGATGCGGCGCTCAGCCAGATTGAGCGCGCCTTCGGCAAGGGTTCGGTGATGAAGCTTGGCCAGAAAGGCGCTTCGGTCGATATCGAGGCGGTACCGACAGGCTCTCTTGGGCTCGACATTGCGCTGGGCATCGGCGGGCTGCCGCGCGGCCGGGTCATTGAAATCTATGGCCCGGAAAGCTCAGGCAAGACGACGCTGGCGCTGCATGTGGTGGCCGAGGTGCAAAAGCGCGGCGGCGTCGCAGCGTTTGTTGACGCCGAGCACGCGCTCGACCCTGGTTATGCCCGGAAGCTGGGCGTCGATATCGATGAACTGTTGATCTCGCAGCCGGATACCGGCGAGCAGGCGCTTGAGATCGCCGACACGCTTGTGCGTTCAGGCGCCGTCGAGGTGCTGGTGGTCGACAGTGTGGCCGCCCTGACGCCGCGCGCCGAGTTGGAAGGCGAGATGGGTGACACCCATGTCGGCCTGCAGGCGCGGTTGATGAGCCAGGCGCTGCGCAAGCTCACCGGGTCGATCTCGCGGTCGAACTGCATGGTGATTTTCATCAATCAGATTCGCATGAAGATCGGTGTGATGTTCGGTAATCCCGAAACCACAACCGGCGGCAATGCGCTGAAATTTTACTCCTCCGTGCGCCTCGATATTCGCCGGATCGGTCAAATCAAGGATAGTGACGAGGTCGTTGGCAACCAGACCCGTGTCCGCGTGGTCAAGAACAAGGTGGCGCCGCCGTTCCGGACTGTCGAATTCGACATCATGTATGGCGAAGGCATTTCCAAGATGGGCGAATTGCTCGACCTCGGCGTGAAGGCCGGTATCGTCGAGAAATCGGGCTCCTGGTTTTCCTATGATTCCCAGCGTGTAGGCCAGGGCCGCGAGAACGCCAAACAGTTCCTGCGTGAAAATGTTGAGATGGCCGAAGAGATCGAACGGCTGGTGCGCGCCAATGCGGGCATTATTGCCGAAGCCATTACCGGTGGGCCCGAGCCGGAAGATGATGGTGAAGACGACTAGACCTTTCTTTTCAACTTCCGGGATCAGAGGCGGCTTGGGGAACCAGGCCGCCTTTTTCATTTCTGGCTTTGCTTTCTGGACAGGGATTCGGGCAGGCGGTAAAAGCCCCGGACGCTAGCGGCGCGCGGGGCGAAGGTCTTTTCGAGCAGGGCTTTAGTCACCATGTCAGCCGTACAGCAACCGGTGAGGTTAACGGTGAAGAGCGCAAACGAAGTAAGGCGGGCTTTTTTGGATTTCTTTGAGCGCAACGGGCACGCCCCCGTGGCGTCCGCTCCACTTGTGCCGCATAACGACCCGACGCTGTTGTTTACCAATGCCGGCATGGTGCCATTCAAGAATGTGTTCACGGGTGCTGAGACCCGCGATTATGTGCGGGCCGCGTCCAGCCAGAAATGTGTTCGCGCCGGGGGTAAACACAACGACCTGGACAATGTCGGTTATACGGCGCGGCATCACACCTTCTTCGAGATGCTGGGGAATTTCTCGTTTGGCGACTATTTCAAGGAAGACGCCATTGCGCTTGCCTGGAAACTGCTGACCGATGATTTCGCGCTCGACCCGGACCGGCTGACGATTACTGTCTTCCACGAAGACGATGCGGCCTTCGATCTTTGGAAGAAGGTCGCGGGCCTTCCCGAGGAACGGATCATCCGCATCGCCACCAGCGATAATTTCTGGTCGATGGGTGATACGGGACCCTGCGGTCCCTGTTCAGAGATCTTCTACGATCACGGCGATCATATCCCCGGGGGGCCGCCAGGGTCGCCCGATGAGGACGGTGACCGTTTTGTCGAGATCTGGAACCTGGTCTTTATGCAATATGAGCAGCGCGGGCCGGGCGACCGAATCGACCTGCCCAAGCCGTCAATCGACACCGGCATGGGGCTGGAGCGAATCACCGCGGTGCTGCAGGGCGTTCACGACAATTACGACACGGATCTGCTGCGCAGTCTTATTGAAGCGTCGGCGGATGCCACAAAAACCGATCCGGATGGGCCGGGCGCGACATCGCACCGCGTGATCGCCGACCATATGCGGGCATCAAGCTTTCTGATCGCCGATGGGGTGCTGCCGTCCAATGAAGGGCGCGGTTATGTGCTGCGGCGGATCATGCGCCGTGCCATGCGCCATGCGCACATTCTGGGGGCTGAAGACCCGCTGATGCACAGACTCGTCGGCGCCCTGACCGCCAAGATGGGTCAGGCGTTTCCGGAACTGAACCGGGCTTCGGCGCTGATTACGGAAACATTGCGGCTGGAAGAAACCCGGTTTCGCCAGACGCTTGATCGCGGCCTGCGGCTGCTTGAGGACGAGCTGGCCGGGCTGGGTGAGGGCACGCGCTTGCCCGGCGATGTTGCGTTCAAGCTCTATGATACATATGGATTTCCCGTTGATCTTACGGAGGATGTGCTGCGACAGCAAAACCGGTCCGTCGATATGGCCGGGTTTGACGCCGCGATGGAACGCCAGCGCGCCGAAGCCCGCAAGGCATGGGCCGGTTCAGGCGACGCTGCGACAGACCGCGTCTGGCTGGAGTTGCGCGAAACCCACGGCGCGTCCGAGTTCCTGGGCTATGACAGCACCGCAGGCGAAGGCCAGGTCCTGGCGATTGTCGAAAATGGCGAACCCGTGGAGACGGCCGAGCCTGGGGCGGATGTCGCAGTGCTGATCAACCAGACACCATTTTACGGCGAGTCCGGCGGACAGATGGGGGATACCGGCACACTGAAGGCTCCGACCGGAGAGATTGCCGTTTCCGATACGAAGAAACTGGCCGGTGATCTGCATGTCCATATGGGCAAGGTCGAACATGGCCCGGTCTCCGTTGGTGATGTTGTCGACATGAAGGTCGACAGCCGGCGTCGGGACCGGCTGAGGGCGAACCATTCCGCGACTCATCTCATGCACAAGGCACTCCGCGACGTGCTTGGCGATCACGTGACGCAGAAGGGCTCGCTTGTCGCGCCCGAGCGACTTCGGTTCGATGTGTCGCATCAGACACCGCTGGACAGTAGCGAGGTTGCTGCGGTTGAGGCGGCCGTGAACGCCCAGGTGCGCGCGAATACGGATGTTTCCACCCGTTTGATGACCCCCGACGAGGCGATTGAGGCCGGGGCGCTGGCGCTGTTCGGCGAAAAATATGGCGACGAGGTTCGAGTCGTTGGAATGGGTGATGGGGAGAGCACGCCCTTCTCGGTCGAACTGTGCGGTGGCACCCATGTGCGCCGCACGGGGGATATCGGCCTGTTCAAGATCGTCGGGCAGAGCGCGGTCGCCGCCGGCGTACGCCGGATTGAGGCGCTGACCGGTGAAGCCGCCGTCGATTACATCACCGATCAGGAGCAGTTGCTGGGCAAGGCGGCTGCTGAGTTGAAGACCGCGCCCGCTGAACTGCCGGAGCGTGTGGCTGCGCTTCTTGATGAGCGCAAGCGCCTGGAGCGTGAATTGGCGGATGCCAAGAAGGCACTGGCGCTGGGCGGCGGCAAACCCGCGTCGGAAGGCGATGACGTTCGACAGATAGGCGATCTGAAAATCATCGCAAAACGGCTTGATGGCGTGTCGGGGAAAGATCTGCGTGGGCTGATTGATGATGCCAAGAAGTCTCTTGGGTCGGGAATCGCTGCCTTCGTGGCCGTCAACGAGGGAAAGGCGTCCCTGGCGGTCGGTGTGACCGATGACCTGACGGACCAGGTCAGCGCGGTTGATCTGGTGCGCGCAGGCGCCGAGGCGCTGGGCGGGAAGGGCGGCGGTGGTCGGCCTGATATGGCGCAGGCCGGCGGGCCTGACACGGCCAATGCAGACCAGGCGCTGCGCGCGATCGAAGCGGTTCTCGAAGCCGCGGCCTAACGGAACGCGCATCGCCATGCCGCAGCAAGCCCAGCCAACGCTTCGCCGGCATCTATTTGAAATCCTTGAAATTGGGGCCATCGACGATCGCCGGGCGCTTTGGTTCAACAGGATCATGGTCACGCTGATTTTGCTGAACGTCGTGGCGGTTATCTGCGAGACAGTTGATCCACTTTACCGGCGCTACGAGTCGTGGTTCTGGACGTTCGAAGTCCTGACGGTCATTGTTTTTTCGATCGAATATGCCGTCCGGGTTTGGGTCAGCGTCGACAACATACACTATCCGCGCAATCGGCCGATCAGGGCGCGGCTCCGCTACATGGTGTCGCCTTATGCGCTGATCGACCTGGCTGCCATCCTGCCGTTTTTCCTGTCGCTTTATGTCGACCTGCGGGTGTTGCGGGTATTCCGTCTGCTGCGCTTGCTGAAGCTGATCCGCTACTCGCCAGCGCTCAACACGCTCGCCAATGTCATCTACAGCGAACGGCGGGCTTTGTTGGGCGCCGGAGTGATCATGTTGGGGCTGATCGTGTTCTCGGCGGCAATTATTTTTTACATTGAGCGGGGCCACAACGAGACCGCGTTTTCCAGCATCCCCCAATCCATGTGGTGGTCGCTGGCGACACTGACGACAGTCGGCTATGGCGACATGATCCCTATGACCGCGGCAGGCAAAGTTTTTGGCGGCGTTTTGATGATCTTTGGATTGGCGATGTATGCGCTTCCCGTCGGCATCATCGCATCTGGATTTGCCAGTGAGATCCATCGGCGGGACTTTGTCGTCAGCCAGGACATGTTGCGGCGTGTGCCCTTGTTCGAGGACCTGGATATGGCAGCGCTGACACGGATTGCCTCTCTGTTGCGGGCGCGGATTTTCAAACCGGGCGACGTGCTCGCCCGGCAAGGGGACCATGCGGACAATATGTTTTTCATCTTGTCAGGTACGCTGGACGCAACGCTGGAGGGCACCAATCGGCAGTTGGGCCCGGGGGAGTTTTTCGGCGAGATCGCGTTGCTGTCGGACAGCCGCTGGTATCTGACAGTCACCGCCTCGACGCGCTCACAGGTCATGATGCTCGAGGCCGCTGATCTCTACCATCTGATCAGCGATCACCCGTCGATCGGTGAACAGTTGATGCAGCATGCAGATGACAGGCTTGACGAAGCCGTCGCCGAGCTTGGTCTGCTGGATGCCGATGCCGCTGCGCAGGCCCGGGCGGCTATTCAGCGTGCCATCTCCCGGGTGCCATAGCCGCTGCCAGGTCAGGTCAGGTCAGGAGAGGCGGGCACGGTCGGTTCATGCGCCTGAGACAGTGCCGGGATCACATCTTCAACGCTGGGCACCAGTTTGTAGAGTTGGCGGTCATGGGCATAGGCAAAGCCTTCTTGATGGGCTTGCTGCATGAAAGCGACGAACGCCTGCCAATAGCCGGCAATATCAACCAGAATAATAGGGTGGTCGTGAATGCTCATTTGCCGCCAGGTGATGACCTCAACGGTCTCGTCCAGGGTGCCGATTCCACCGGGCAGGGATACGAAACCTTCCGAGAGTTCGAACATCGTCCTTTTACGGTCATGCATGGAACCGACGACCCGCATCTCGGTGAGACCTTCGAGCATCAGTTCGCGCCGCGCGAGATTTTGCGGGATAACGCCAATAACCTCGCCGCCCGCCGCCAGCACTGCCCGTGCAATGACTCCCATCAATCCGACGCCGCCACCGCCATAGACCAACCGGATACCAGCCTGGGCCAAGTGGCCCCCCAGTGCTGTAGCAGCCTCCGCCATAACAGGATCAGTCCCGTGTCGGGATCCGCAAAAAACCGCGATAGAGGCAGGTATGTGCATGGAAACCGACCGTCTGAGAAGGGGCACCGCCAATTCTTTATAGAAGTTTCAGATTGCGGTGCAATGAATCGGGCCAATATCTATGAAGGCGCTGGCAGTGGATGTTCCGTTGCTATTCGTCCCGCATCGGCATAAGTGTTCGCGGTTATCTGAAAGCCTAGCTCTGGGGCCATTCCTTTGAAAACTCCCACCGTCATTGCTGTTTCCGTAGCTTTGGTCTTGGCGGTCGCGCTGGCTGTTGTGCTGCTCGACCGCGAGGAAACACAGACAGCTTCCCCGGTGCCTGCCGAACCCGCGCCATCAGTCGATGAGAGTGCTGCGCAAATACCGTCGCCGGCGCCACCACCGCTGGCCAGCGGTGACCAGGTGGCCCCGAGTTTTGACGTCGTCCGCATCAGCCGGGAAGGCACAGGCGTTTTGGCAGGTCGGTCGGCGCCGGAGGCCTTTGTCGAGGTTCTGGCCGACGGCACCTCGATCGGCCGGGTCCGCGCCAACCGAGATGGCGAATGGGTGTTGATCTTCGATGCCCCCTTGGCGGTTGGTACCCGTGAACTATCGCTTGCGGCGACCGTTGGGGATGGCGAACCCGTGGAGTCCGTCGACGTCGTCGTCGTCGCTGTGCCAGAGCGCTCCATTCCTGGATTTGAAGAGAACGGCGCCGATGGTGTCGTCGCCGTTTTGACACGCCGCGATGGCAGCGGGATTAGCCGGGTGCTGCAACGGCCTGGCGCACTACAGCCCAGCATTGAGCTTGGTCTTGATGCGTTGGATTTCGACGATTCAGGACAGGCGACTTTCACCGGCTTTGCACCTGCCGACAGCGAAGTGCGCGTCTATATCGATAACCGGTTCGTCGGATCGGTCACAGTCAACGACGCGGGACGGTGGTCGATATCGCCCGATGAATTACTTGAACCAGGCGAACACATCCTGCGGCTAGACCAGATTGTCGATGGGGATGCAGTCGAACTGCGCGTTGAACAGCCGTTCGATCCTGCTGCGGCGCTGAATATCGCGCTCGCTGAGACCTCGGTGCAGATCCTGCCCGGCAACAATCTGTGGAACATTGCTCGCCGTGTCTATGGACATGGTGTGCTGTACACACAAATTTTTCAGGCCAATGAGGGTCAGATCATCGACCCCGATCTGATCTATCCCGGCCAACGCTTTATGCTGCCCAACACGGAAGCCAACCGCTCCGCCGAATAGCCGCGCGTTGGCAGCCGCAGTGCCGGGTATGCTATAGACCGGCGATGAGACCCGGCGCAGACGACATTCCAGAACCCGACAATCGTCAGCAATGGCGTACGATAAAGGCCTTGCTGCCCTATCTGTGGCCAGCGGGCGAACTGGATATGAAGGTGCGGGTCGCACTCGCGGTCATTTTGATTGCGGCGGCCAAAGCCATGACCGTCAGCGTGCCGCTCATCTACAAGGAAGCGGTTGCTTTCCTGACGGCTCAAGACGGGGTGGTCGGTACGCCTGAATTCGCCGTCCCCGTCTTCCTGATCCTTGGCTATGGCATAGTGCGGTTGATGTCGCCGGCCTTTGCCGAGTTGCGGGATACAATCTTTGTCAATGTCGGCCAGCAGGCGCTCAGGCGCATTGCGCTGCGTGTCTTTGGCCATCTGCACGGCCTGTCGCTGCGGTTTCACCTGGATCGGCGGACAGGCGGCCTGAGCCGTGTGATCGAGCGGGGCACCCAGGGTATAGACTTCATTCTGCGCTTCATGCTGTTCAACATCATTCCGACGATGCTTGAAATCGTATTCGTCGCAGTCACCATGTGGATCGTGCTCGACTGGCGCTATCCTGCGGCAACGTTGGCGGCCATCGCGATCTACATCACGTTCACGTTTCTGGTGACCGAGTGGCGGATCAAGTTCCGCCGCGAGATGAACAAGCAGGACACAGAAGCCAACACCAAAGCGATAGACAGCCTGCTCAATTACGAAACCGTCAAATATTTCAACAATGAAGACCACGAGGCGAACCGGTTTGACCGCGCGATGCAGCGGTATGAGCAGGCCGCGATCAAGAACCAGGTGACGTTGTCCGGGCTCAATATTGGCCAGAACTCGATTATCGGGATCGGCCTTGTCGTGGTGATGATGATGTCTGCCTACGACATGGCGGCGGGCCTCCACAAAATTGATGACTTCGTCTTTGTGAACATGCTGCTCGCACAGCTTTTCATGCCGCTTGGCTTCCTGGGTTTCGTCTATCGGGAGATGAAGCGTTCGCTGATCGATATGGAGGCGATGTTCAGCCTGCTCGACGAGCCTATTGAGGTTGAAGACCGTTCCGGCGCGACGGCCCTGAACGTGGCCAAGGGGGATGTCCGGTTCAAGAATGTTTCCTTTGGCTACGATCCTGACCGGCAAATCCTGTTTGATGTGGATTTCACGGTCCCGGCGGGGAAGTCTGTTGCCATTGTCGGCCATAGCGGGGCGGGAAAGTCGACCATCTCCAGGCTGCTCTACCGGTTTTACGACGTCAGCGAGGGCGCCGTGCTGATCGACGGCCAGGACATCAGGGACGTTACGCAGCAGAGCCTTCGGTCATCCATCGGGATCGTGCCGCAGGACACGGTCCTGTTTAACGATACCATCGCCTACAACATCGCCTATGGCCGGCCCGGTGCGTCCCGCGAAGAGGTGGAGCAGGCAGCAAAGCTGGCGGCGATTCATGATTTCGTGATGTCCTTGCCGCAAGGCTACAACACCAATGTCGGGGAGCGCGGCCTGAAGGTCTCCGGCGGCGAAAAGCAACGCATTGCCATCGCCCGGACGATCATGAAAAATCCGCCCATCCTGCTTCTGGATGAGGCAACGTCCGCGCTCGATACGAATACGGAAAAAGACATCCAATCGGCGCTGAAAACCATTTCACAGGATCGTACGACGCTGGTAATCGCGCATCGGCTGTCGACCGTGGTCGACGCGGACGAGATTATCGTGCTTGATCAGGGGCGTATTGTTGAACGCGGCAATCACGCAGACCTCTTGGCGCGGCCCGACGGGCACTATATGCAGATGTGGCAGCGGCAGGCAGAAGCGGTGGAAGCCGCCGAACGGCTGGAAACGCTGGCGCTGGATCTTTAGGGAACGGGCATGGCCAAGGAAAACCACACGATTCTGGATAGCATCACGGGCATGTTTGTCCCAATTCATCGCGAAGGGCATCCGTTTATCATCGCGGCAGCACTGGCCACCGTGTTGTTTTGGTGGATGTGGACGCCGTTGGGTTGGACAGGCACGCTGATCACGGTCTGGATGGTCTATTTCTTCAGGGACCCCGACCGGGTGACGCCGGCCCGTGACGGGCTGACGATCAGCCCTGCGGATGGTGTTGTGGCCGCCGTGGACTTCGCGCCGCCGCCATCGGAACTCGACATGGGCGACGAACCCCGCGCGCGCGTCGGCATCTTCATGAATGTCTTCGACGTTCATGTAAACCGGTCGCCTGCGGACGGTACCGTCACCAAAACCGCTTACACTGAAGGGGCCTTTTTCAACGCGACTCTCGACAAGGCCAGCGAAGAGAACGAGCGTATGGCCTTGCGGATGACGACGGCAAGCGGCAAGGACATCGCCTTTGTCCAGATCGCAGGGCTGGTGGCGCGCCGGATCGTCTGTTTTGTGGAAGAGGGCGCCTCGTTGAAGGCCGGCGAGCGTTTCGGCCTTATTCGCTTTGGCAGCCGGGTCGATATTTATCTCGATGACGGCATGGTCCCTCTCGTGGCCGTGGGGCAAAAGATGATTGCAGGCGAAACCGTGATCGCCGACGAACAGGCCAACGAGGTGCAGCGCTGGGGCGAGGTCCGCTAGAGCGATGGCCCGCCGCCCCCGCATACCGCCGGTTATCCCGGTCCGCACGCTGGTGCCGACCATCCTGACGGTTATGGCCTTGTGCGCGGGGGTCACCTCAATCCGGTTTGCCCTGGCGGAGCGGTGGGAGGACGCGGTGATCGCGATCATGGTCGCTGCACTGTTCGACCTGCTGGATGGCCGGGTGGCCCGCATGCTTAAAGGGGCGAGCCGCTTCGGTGCCGAGCTGGATTCCCTTTCAGACGTGATTTGTTTCGGCGTGGCGCCCGCCTTGGTGTTCTATCTATGGAGCCTGAACACGCTGCCGGGCCTGGGCTGGGCAGTGGTGCTGCTATTCTGTGTTTGCTGCGCGTTGCGCCTGGCGCGTTTCAATATCCTCGATCAGGACGCCAGCGAAGACGGGACCGTCCAACATTTCTTTGTCGGCGTACCGGCGCCCGCGGCGGCCGGGCTGTTGATTCTGCCGATGATTGCCTGGTTCGAGGTCAATTGGTCATTCCTGCAGTCAGGCTATCTGGGGGCGGCTTATGCGATCATCATCGCGCTGTTGATGATCAGCCGATTGCCGACTCTGACACTCAAATATGTCCGGATTGACCGCGGCCTCGTGGTGCCCGTCCTGGTCGCAATTGGCGTTCTCGTTGGCTTGCTGGCGATCTATTTCTGGGCGACAATGGCCCTACTTGGGGTGCTCTACATGCTGTCCATTCCGTTTGCGGCGGTGCAGTCCCGCCGACATACGGATGCGAGCGGCACATGATTATTCGGCAGGTGCCGTGCCGCGTTGCCTCATCTTGCGTTTAACGGCGCCAAACCGCCGCTTCAGCACATAGGGCGCGGCAATCAGACAAGGCGTTACCAGCAACGTCAAAATGGTCGCAAAGGTCAGGCCGAAAACGACGGCCAGCGCCAAATCCACCCAAAATTCGCCCGTTGGTGCGCCAAGTGTCACCTCACGCCCCACAAAATCAATGCTGAGCTGCATGAACATCGGCATCAGCCCAACCACCGTCGTGAAGGTTGTCAGCAGTACCGGGCGCAATCGCTGTGCACCGGTCCGAACGATGGCGTCAAACGGGTCCATGCCTGTTTTCATCAGGCGCTGGAAGGTATCAATCAGCACGATGTTGTTGTTCACCACGATTCCGGCCAGCGAAATGATGCCAACACCGGTCATGACGATAACAAAGGGGCGCTCCATCACGATAAGACCGATCACCACACCGATGGTCGATAGGATGACGGCGGTGAGGATCAGGAACGCGTGATAGAAGCTGTTGAACTGCGTCACCAGAATGATCGCCATCAGAAACAAGGCGACCAGGAAAGCGTTCATCAGGAAGGCCTGCGCCCGGTTCTGCTCTTCGGCCTGGCCCCGGAACGTCACGTCCACGCGCGGATCGAAATTCTGTGTCTCGATCCACTGGCTGATCTCCTTGACCTTGGTATCAGTGAAATAGCCCGGCGCAACATTGGCGCTGATCTTCAGGACCCGCGCGCCGTTAATCCGCTCAATGGTGTTAACCTGCTGCCGGGCTGACCGGGTCACGAAGTTCGAGATCGGGATCGGCCCTTCTGCCGAATTGACCCGCAGTTCGTCCAGCATCGCCATGCTGCGTTCGTCTTCGGGAAAGCGGACGCGAATTTCGATTTCCTCATCGGCATCGTCAGGACGGTATTCGCCGACTTTGACGCCGTTTGTAACGAGCTGAACGACGCCGCCGACGGTCGCCACATCGGCGCCAAACCGTTCGGCCTGCGCGCGATCAACCGTCAGTTTCCATTCGATGCCGGGCAGGGGCCGGGTATCGTCAATATCCAACAGACCGTCGACGTCGGAATCCATATAGGCACGAATTCTCTCGACGGTGGAATTGATCAGGCTTGGCAGCGGAGCCGACACCTCAAGCTGCACGTCCTTGCCCTGATCGGGACCGAAGTCGAGCTGCGACGGGGTCACATAAATTCCGGCAATCGGCTGCGTCAGCCGACGGATTTGCTCAATGATGGCATCCGAGCGAGGCCTGAGGCGCCAGTCTCTCAACTGCAGGGATATGACGCCGATCCGGTCAGCAGCAGGCTCGTTTCCGAAGCCACCACTGGCGCCCGTATTGCCGCCGACCACCGTATAGGTCGCGTAGATGCCGTCGACTTCGGCAATCGCGGCTTCGACTTCCTTGACGAGTTCGTTCTTTTCCAGAATGGCGAGGTTGCCCCGGGCGCGTACCTCCAGCTGGATAATACTGGAATCCCCCTCCGGGAAGAACTGAACGCCGTCACCATGGGTGGCATACCAGCCCCATACGCTGATCAGCATGATAAAGGCGACGCCCAATACCAGAAAAGGCTTCAGGATCAGCCGGCTCAGCAGACGGGCGTATGACCCTGTCAGCCCGGGCAGACCGCGCGTGTCGCCAAATTCAACAGCCGCCAGGCCGGCAAGAGTATCTGCCTTGCGTGTTTCGGTACGGCCCATGATCGCGCCTAGCGTCGGTAGGAAGATCAATGCCGCCAGCAGCGAGCCGACCAGCGTCGCAACCAGAGTGATGGGCAGGTACTGCATAAACTCGCCCATGATGTCCGGCCACGCCAGCAGGGGCAGGAACGCCGCGAGTGTTGTCGCGACCGATGCTGTAATCGGCCAGGCCATCCGTTTCGCGGCAAGGGCATAGGCTTCACGGCGGGGCAGGCCTTCCGCGAGTTTCCGGTCCGCATATTCGGTTACAACGATGGCGCCATCGACCAACAGACCGACGGCGAGCACCAGGGCGAATAGTACCACTTGATTCAGCGTCAGGCCCAATGCCGCAATAACCAGGATGCCGAACAGGAACGAGGTGGGGATGGCCATGCCGACGAGTGCCGCCGCCCGCGCGCCCATCACGAAGACAATCACGATCACGACCAGAAGGATCGCGGTGATCACGCTGTTCTGAAGCTGGGATACATTCTCAAGAACGGCAACCGACTGATCTTGTGAATAGAAGACCTGGAGGCCGGCCGGCCACCGCGCTTCATGCTCGGAAACGAGGTTGCGAACAGCAGCGACCGTATCGACGATATTGGCGCCGGTGCGCTTCTTGATTTCGACGCCGACCGCGGGACGGCCGTTAAGGCGGGACATGGTGGCGGCGTCTTTAAACGTACGCCGGATCTGCGCGACGTCGGAAAGCTTGACGACAGCATCGCCATCGACTTTGACGGGGAGTTCAAGCACGTCGAGCGCGGTTTCGAACAAGCCGGGTACCTTGACGGCAAAACGCCCCTGACCGGTATCGAGCGTGCCGGCCGCGACAACTTGATTGTTACGCTGGACAACCCGCAGCAGTTCGTCCTGCGTGATGTTGTAGCTTTCCAGCTTGGCGGTATCGATATTGACCTCGAGCACCTCTTCGCGAATGCCGGTCAGGCTCGCTTCAAGTACGCTGGGGATGGCTTCGATGTCGTCCTGAAGGTTCTGCGCCAGATGCAGCAGTGTGCGTTCCGGCAGCGAGCCGAAAAGCGTCACCACGACGATCGGGAAGTCGCTGGTCGCGAGTTCTTCCACGATTGGTTCGTCGGCGTCTGCAGGCAATTCTGCCTTGGCGATGTCCACCTTGTCGCGCACATCGGCCAGGGCTCTGGGGACGTCCACGTCACTGTGGAATTCGATGGTGATCCAGGCACCGCCGACCCGCGCGGTCGAGTTCATTTTCTTGATGCCGGGTATCGACTGAACTTCTTTTTCAATCGGCTTGATGATCAGCCGCTCGGAATCCTCTGGTGAAATGCCATCATGATTCACATTCACGAAGATCAGCGGCAGCGTGATATCGGGGTCCGATTCACGCGGGATCGTCATATAGGCTGTCAGACCGGCGATCAGGACAAGCGCAAGGCACGCCATCA
Source organism: Alphaproteobacteria bacterium (assembly GCA_046290575.1). Taxonomy (GTDB): domain Bacteria; phylum Pseudomonadota; class Alphaproteobacteria; order SMXS01; family SMXS01; genus JANQQJ01. The sequence goes on from JBKAGX010000004.1 coordinate 107,591, forward strand.
CCGTCCGGGACCGCGTAAGGGCGGCCTCGATCAGGGCATTCACGCGGCGCCTCCGCGCTGGTCCGCCTCGACAGTGACTTCCTGGCCGCTGCGGACATATTCGTGGCCGACGGTAATGACGGATTCGTTCTCATCCAGGCCCTTGATCCAGACACCTTCGGGGCCATCGCCAACAATGTTCACAGGCTTGAACTGCACAACGTTGTTTTGATCCACTGTCCGCACGCCCACGGTGCCTTTGTCGTCAAGAACCAGGAATGCTGGCGACAGCAGGTGCGCCGTCGTCTCTCGAACCGCGATGCGGGTCATGGCGGTAATGCCATCCCGCAGGGTCAGGTCATCATTGGGAACAACCAGTTCGACCCGAAAGGTGCGGGTGGCCTGGTTCGCGACCGTCGAGATAAAGCGGACAGTTCCTTCAAGCTCTTCACCGGTAGTCAGTCGGACAAGGCCTTTATCGCCCACCGCGACGGTGCCAACGTCCTGCTCGGAGATGTCGCCGACGACGAGATAGGGGTTCTGTTCGACCAGCGTCGCGCAGATGTCGCCCTCTTGGAGGTAAGCGCCGATCTCGACCGGGCGGCTGTTGATAATGCCGTCGAAAGGCGCGCGGATAGCCGTGTTTTCCATCTCGACCTTAATCTGGGCGACCTGGGCGCGCGCTGCATCCAGTTGCGCCATCGCGCCAGCGGTCGCGGTCTCTGACCGATGGCCCTTTTCCATCAGGCGCTTTGCCGCGTTGGCTTCGAGTTCACGCTGGCGGGCCAACGCTTCGGCTTCCGCCAGCCGAGCCTCGCGGTCATCGACCGAAAGACGGCAGATCACCTGGCCGGCCTTAACCCGCGCCCCTTTTTCAACTGGAAGCGCGGCAACCTGGCCTTTGAGTTCACTACGCAGGTCGACCTTACGGATCGCCTGGGTTCGGCCCCGGATGACAACATCGCTTGTATAGGGGCGCGCCGTCAGTACAGACGCACGCACTGCTGTCAGGGCGTCTTCAGTTTCCAGCGCCAGTTTGGACGCTTCGGTCGGTGTCTTGCTTTCTAGCAATCCCGAGAGCAGCCACATCGACATCAGGCCGACAATGACCACAGCCGTTATGTGTGAGCGTCTGAATTTCATTCTGCAGCCTCCGAAAGCTGTTCGCCGACCGCTTCTTCAAGCGCGCCGCGGTGATTTGTGATGAAATCGATGCAGAGTTGGTTCATCTGACGGCCCCACTCCATCAAGAATGCTTCACCTGGCGACTGCTCGCCGCTGCACAAATCATCGATCAGGCCGAGCTCGGCCTTGTGTGTCAAAAGCCGCTCGTCGAGATATTTCTGAAGCAGGGCCGGGGGCAGCGAATCCGAAAAATAGATCATGGCCAGGAAGTCGGACCGGTACTTATCGGGTGCAATGGGGGCCAGAAGGGCCTGAGAGAAAAACTGCCGGCCCGAATCTGTGATGCTATAGACCTTGCGGTCTGGGCGCCCGACAGCGACTTCTTCCTTGCAGGTGACCAGACCGTCATCTGTCAGCTTGGCGAGGGCGGGATAGATTGAGCCGTAGCTGGCCTCGAAGAACAGACTGGGCCAACCCTCTTTCAGGGCCTTCTGTATCTCGTAGCCCGTTGCACTGTCACGCGACAGGATTCCCAGGCAAACCGTTCTGACGTCCATTTCTATTTCAATCCGTTATATATCGAACCGATAGGTTTTGTGCAGTGCATATATTGTCGTTTACGAAGCAAAGTCCAGTATCGATGCCTGCAAAAACGGTGGATCGGCTATGCGTTAGGTGTACGATCTGCCGCCCCTTGCTGCTTGTCTGCTCGACCATTCAGGTCGACAAGCTGCTGTCTTCGCGGCGAGAATAGGTGATGTCTTGTTAAGTGGTTTGCCGAGTTTTGTCCTTGCCCGCTAAAAGGATGACCCGGATCGTGAAGCGGTTTGCACGGGACTTGGCCCTGCCGGCTGCAGCGCGCCAGCTCAGGGCACTGGATCGCCGTAACATCGTCGGCGATGACCCCGGAGTTACACACGCCGGCACGGCGATGGTTGATTGGTTGGCACGATCTCAGGACGCTTGCCAGGACGGTGCTGTATCAGAGGGTTTCAGCCTGCTGGATGGCTGGACGGGGGCGTCGACTTTTTCGACTGCTGCTGCACTCACGCGTTTTCACTATGCCGGGTCAACTGACCGGGTCGATAAGGCGGCAGCCTGGCTGACGTCGCAGCTTGGCAACAATGGAGAGTTCGCGTCCTGTCCAGAGGCACTTCTGGCGCTGATCAACCTCGATCTCGCCGCGTCCGATAGGGATTTTGTGATCAACGGTGCGAAAGGCCTACAGGCATCGCAGAGCGTGGAAGGGGCGTGGCCGAATCCCACCCCTAGCCTGGGATTAAGTGACGACCCATGCTCCTATACAGTGGCTTGTGTCCGCGCGCTCGTTGCCGTCGAGCGGGTCTTCCCCAATGCCGGCTTTGACGACAGCGCTCTGCGCGGGGCGATCTGGCTATTGGGAAAGATACGCCGAAACGGATGGATGGAGGGCTGTAACGAGCACGATCAAGGTGCCGCGGACGTGACGGCTTTTGGCGGCGTCCTGCAGGCGCTTAACGACGTCTATGGAATGACGGGCGACATCCGTTTTCTAGACACGGCTCTGCTGATTAGTTGGGCGCTTGTTGCCGTACAGATGAACGATGGCAGGCTCGCAGGCAGATTTGATGCGCTTTGGCAGCCAGCTGTTCCTTGGGCGGACCTTGCTGGAACTGCCCGCGTCGCGGCCTGTTGGTTGCAGCTGTACGAGGAAACCGGTGAGTCTGCTTTCGCTGAGGCGGGGCGGAAAGCAAATAGGTTTATCCGGCGAACCTTGATTCTTGATGACAGTGTCGAGGTTCGTGGGGGCGTTCGGGCCATTTATCCCGTTCATCAGGGAGATAGACGTTATCTGATTTCCAGCGTCGCAACGGCGCTCGCGCTCCAATCGCAAGAGATGGAACGGAGCATGGACATCAAGACGGAAGTGTCGCGGTCAACTTGATTCTAAGGCGTTGTGTGCACTCAGCTTTCGTCAGAGGAGGGGCATCACATCTCCTGGGCTCCTCGAAGCGCACGAACGTAATCTCCGAACAGCTGCCGAAGATCGGCTGTGAGGTGATAGAACCCGAGGCCCGGTCGTGAGGAAGCGGCTCCCCAAGGACACTGACGGTGGTTTCTTCATGACCGGTTTTGTCTCGCCAGACCTGGGTTACGGCGAACTGATTCAGGGTATGGCCTGAATTGTTCAAGAGCTTGTATCGGATTTTGCAGGCTTTGTTATCGTCCCCGCTCCAATGATCGGTTTCGGTGTACTCCGTGACTTCGACCTCAATGAGACCGCTTGGGCCACACCCTGTCAGAGCGGTCAGGAGGGCTAGAGCCATCGTTCCGATTCTAAAGCGGATAAGCATGGCCGGGACACTTCACGGATGGGGGCGAATTGGCTGGGGAACCTGGATTCGAACCAGGACCGACGGAGTCAGAGTCCGCTGTACTACCGTTATACTATTCCCCAGCAGGCTGAGTGCGGCGGAACATAGGGATCGCCTGGCCGGCTTGTCAACGCCTTGCGCCCACTTTCAAGCACGTTAAAGTCCGTATGACAATGCCATTACACTCACCATATGTACCCGTATGACGTCGCGGGCCGAAAATCTGACGCAACAGGGCGGCCGCTCCGGTGAGGGCCGGTGGGGCCATGTCTATGCGGCCGTCGACCTTGGGACCAATAACTGCCGCCTTTTGGTGGCCAAGCCGGCGCGCCATGGATTCCAGGTCATCGACTCGTTTTCCAGGATTGTCCGGTTGGGCGAGGGCCTGTCTGCGCGCTCGGCGCTGAGCGAAAGTGCCATGCGGCGGACGATAGAGGCGCTGAAGATCTGCGGCGAGAAAATGGCCCGCAAGGGCGTTACCCGGCAACGCCATGTTGCCACGGCCGCTTGCCGGTCAGCTGACAATCACGAAGAATTCGTTGACCGCGTGCGGCGGGAAACCGGCGTGCGGCTGGAAGTGATCAGCGCCCGCGAGGAAGCGCGGTTGGCCGTAGCTGGCTGCGTTTCGCTGTTCGATGACGGGTCGGACCATGCCTTCATCTTCGATATCGGTGGCGGCAGCACGGAGCTGATCTGGACCAAGATCAGCCCTGACCGGCAGTGCGAAATCCTGGCCTGGACCTCGCTGCATTGTGGCGTTGTTACGCTGGCAGAGTTGTTCGGCGGTCACACGGTCGGGCGGGAAGCCTATGCTGCCATGGTTCGCTATGTTGAGGATCAGCTCGCACCCTTCGATCAGCGGCACAATTTGGCTGATACTATTGCCCAGCGCCGGGTTCAGATGATCGGCACATCCGGCACGGTAACGACGGTTGCAGGTGTGCACCTTGGCCTGTCGCGCTACGACCGAAATCGGGTCGATGGCATGTGGATCAGCCGTGATGACGTCTATTCGGTTTCGCACAAACTCGCCGAGATGACCTATGAGGAGCGCGTCGCGAACCCGTGTATCGGCCATGATCGGGCTGATCTGGTGGTCGCTGGCTGTGCCATTTATGAGGCGATTGCCAATACCTGGCCGTCTGACCGTCTTCGCGTTGCGGACCGGGGTCTGCGCGAGGGCCTGTTACTTGATTTGATGGCGTCCGCGGACCAGGAGGCAGCGCGTGGCCCCAACACGTAAAAGCCGAAACCGGGGTGGCGGCGCGCCGCGGGAGCTGAAAGTCCGGGTCAAAACCGCCCAGGGCCGCAAGATTTCGTCAACCCGCTGGCTACAGCGGCAGCTCAACGACCCCTTCGTTGCCGCCGCGAAGCGCGACGGTTACCGATCCCGCGCGGCCTACAAGTTGAGCGAACTGGACGACCGCTATCACCTGATTCCCAAAAATGGTGTGATCATTGATCTCGGTGCCGCGCCGGGAGGGTGGAGCCAGATTGCCGTCGCGCGCACCGGACCTAAGGGAACGGTCATTGCCATCGACAAGGACCCGTTCGATTCCATTCCGGGCGTCGATGCGATCGAGCTCGATTTCCTGGACCCCGCCGCACCGGATCGGCTGATCGCCATGGCGGGCGGACCGGCGGATCTGGTGATGAGTGACATGGCGGCCTCCAGCACTGGACACAAAGCGACGGATCATTTGAAGATCATGGCCCTTTGTGAAGCGGCGCTGGTTTTTGCTTGCGAGGTCCTCAAGCCGGGCGGCGCATTTGTGGCCAAGGTACTGAAAGGTGGTACGGAAACGGCGCTTCTGTCCACCATGCAGAAGCATTTTGCCACTGTTCGTCACGCCAAGCCGAAGGCCAGCCGGCCCGAATCTGCAGAGGCCTATGTGGTGGCGACAGGATTCCGCGGCGACAGAAGCGACAACTAGGCCTTGCCGGGTGAGGGGTGTGGTGGCATATTCCGCGCCACTTCCGACCAGTGGCATAGGAGATCCGATGGAGATTCGAGAGGCACTGACCTTTGACGACGTCCTCCTTGTGCCTCAAGCCTCCAGCGTGCTGCCCGCTCAGGTCGACACCCATACACGCCTGACGAACACCATCGAGCTTGGTATCCCGCTGCTGTCGGCGGCGATGGACACGGTCACGGAGAGCCGTTTGGCCATTGCCATGGCGCAAGCGGGTGGCATGGGGATTCTACACCGGAACATGACGGTGGAGCAGCAGGCCGAGCAGGTTCGCCAGGTGAAGAAATTTGAGTCCGGCATGGTCGTCAATCCGGTCACCATTCAGCCCCGGCAGCCCTTGTCCGACGCGTTCGAGTTGATGACCCGGCACAAGATTTCAGGCATTCCCGTGGTCGAGGCGACAGGCAAACTGGTTGGTATCATCACCAACCGAGATGTGCGTTTCGCCACGGTCATGGACCAGCCGGTCAGCGAGCTGATGACCCGTGACGTGGTGACGGTCAAAGAGAATGTCGACACCGATGAAGCCAAGCGGCTGCTGCATCAGCATCGCATCGAGAAGCTGCTGGTGGTCGACGATGCGTATCACTGTGTGGGGTTGGTCACCGTCAAAGACATAGAAAAAGCCCAGCTGCATCCCGACGCCTGCAAAGATTCCAAGGGGCGCCTGAGGGTCGGGGCCGCTGTTTCCGTCGGCAATGACGGTTTCGATCGCGCCGCAGCGCTGCGCGATGCCGAAGTCGATGCAATTGTGGTGGATACGGCCCACGGGCACTCCAGCCGGGTCATCGACACCGTGGAACGGATGAAAGTGGCCAATGGCACGCAGATCGTGGCCGGCAATGTGGCTACGGCCGATGCCGCCAGGGCGCTGATCGACGCGGGTGCCGATGCGATCAAGGTCGGTATCGGACCAGGCTCCATCTGCACCACCCGGATTGTCGCGGGCATCGGCATGCCGCAGCTTACCGCTGTGATGGATGTCGCTGAAGCCGCCCATAAAGCAGGCGTGCCGGTGATAGCCGATGGCGGGATCAAAACGTCAGGCGATGTCGCCAAGGCGCTTGCAGGCGGGGCTTCCAGCGTAATGGTCGGATCGCTGTTGGCCGGGACGGAAGAAGCGCCCGGTGAAGTCTTTCTCTATCAGGGGCGGTCCTATAAGGCGTATCGCGGCATGGGGTCGGTTGGCGCCATGGCCCGCGGCTCAGCGGACCGTTACTTCCAGGAAGAAGTCGGCGATACCATGAAACTGGTACCTGAAGGCATTGAAGGCCAGGTGCCATTCAAGGGAGCGGCAGGCAGCGTGCTGCACCAGCTGGTTGGCGGTGTGCGGGCGGCCATGGGTTATACCGGATCTGCGACCATCGACGCATTGCAGGAGCGGGCGCAGTTCGTCCGCATCAGCAATGCGGGCCTGCGTGAGAGCCACGTGCATGACGTGGTGATCACGCGCGAATCACCCAACTACCCCGGAAACTAGGGTGCGCCCCGGCGCGAGGGTTCAGGCAGCGATCGATCTGGTCGCGGCGATCGAGGAGGCGCAGGCCGCCGGCCGCGCCCCGGCGGATTCGCTCATTCAGCAATATTTTCGGAAGCGCCGCTATGCAGGGTCCAAAGACCGGCGCGCGGTGATCGATCTGGTCTACGAGGTTCAACGCACCCGCGGCATGCTTACATGGCGTCTGGGCGGGTCGGAAGCTTCAACGCCCCGCTTGTTGGTGTTACTGGCCTGTGCCCAGCCGGTGGACGCGTCCCTGTTTGATGGCGCGCATACGCCTGAACCGCTGTCTGAAGAAGAAATAGCGCTGTTAGGGCGCGCAAGTTCAGTGGACGAAGCTGACGCGCCGGACTGGGCGCGCTTCAACGTTCCTGAGTGGTTAATACCGCATATTCGGGGACGTTTCGGCGACGGTCTTGAAACAGAAATGGCGGCGCTGGAAATGCGTGCGCCATTGGATATCCGCGTCAATGTGCTGCGCGGGTCCATAGAGCAGGCGCAGGAGGCATTACCGGACGCGGTGCCAGGCGGTTGGGCGCCCTGCTGTCTCAGACTCACCGAGGCACGGTCGCTGACGCAGGATCAGGCGTACAAAGACGGTCTGATCGAAATTCAGGATGAAGGATCGCAGATCGCCGCGCTTCTGTGTGATGCCAAGCCGGGGATGCAGGTGCTCGATCTGTGTGCGGGGGGCGGCGGCAAGACGCTGGCACTGGCGGCGCAGATGGGCAATTCGGGGCAGATCTTTGCCTATGACAATGAGCCCAAGCGGCTCGCCGCCTTGAAGCCCAGAGCCAATCGGTCGGATGCTAGAAGTATACAATATCCTAAGACGTTAAATGATCTTTCTCAGAAAATGGATCGGGTTGTTCTGGATATGCCCTGCAGCGGATCCGGGACGTGGCGGCGCAGCCCTGACTTGCGCTGGCGGCTGACTGAGGAACGCCTCGGAGTACTATTGGACACTCAGTCCAAATTACTCGATCAGGGAGCCGGCTTCGTCAAACCGGGCGGACAACTGATCTATATCGTCTGCTCCATTCTGAAGCAGGAGGCTGAGGATCAGATCACGGCATTTCTAAACCGTCATGCAGAATTTCGCGTGCGCCCGTACCGCTCGAACTGGTTTGATCCGGACGCCGCACCGCACAGCCTTGCCGAGTCAGACGAGATGCTTCTCATGACGCCCGCCAGCCACGGCACCGACGGGTTTTTCGTTGCTGTGCTGCAGCACGGTCAGTAGGTTTCCCGCCATGAATGACAACGTCCTTATCGTCGATTTCGGGTCCCAGGTGACCCAGCTGATCGCCCGCCGCGTCCGCGAATCCGGCGTTTATTCCGAAGTGGTGCCCTTCAACAGGGTCGACGACGTGATCGACGGGTTCGCACCGCAGGCGATCATCCTGTCAGGCGGTCCGGCGTCGGTGACTGAAGCCGATACGCCCCGTGTGCCGCAGGCCGTATTCGACAGAGGCGTGCCGGTATTGGGCATCTGCTATGGCGAACAGGCGATGTGCGATGCTCTGGGTGGCTCGGTGGAAGCCGCCGACCATCGTGAGTTTGGCCGTGCTTTCCTGACCGTCACCGACGATTGCCCGTTGTTTGATGGCGTCTGGTCTACCGGCGAGCGGCATCAGGTCTGGATGAGCCACGGTGACCGGGTGATGTCGATCCCTGACGGGTTCCGGGTGGTCGGCACCAGCGAAAATGCGCCTTTTGCGGCGATTGCCGACGAAACCCGGCACTATTACGGCGTTCAATTCCATCCCGAGGTGGTGCACACGCCCGATGGCGCCAAACTGCTGGCCAATTTCGTTCACAAGGTGGCTGGCTGCGGCGGCGACTGGACCATGGCCGCGTTCCGCGACACCAAGATCGCTGAAATTCGCAAACAAGTCGGGTCAGGCAAGGTGATCTGCGGGCTTTCCGGGGGGGTCGACTCCTCGGTGGTGGCGGTGTTGTTGCATGAAGCCATCGGCGATCAATTGACCTGCGTCTTTGTCGATCATGGCCTGTTGCGCGCGGGCGAGGCCGAACAGGTGTCGGAGGTGTTTCGCGGTCATTACAACATCCCGCTGATTGATGTGGATGCGAGCGAGCTGTTTCTGGGCAAGCTGGACGGGGTGAGCGACCCGGAACGCAAGCGCAAGATTATCGGCGCGACCTTTATTGATGTGTTCGAGGCCGAAGCCAAAAAGGTCGGTGACGCCAAATTCCTCGCCCAGGGCACGCTTTACCCGGATGTGATCGAATCCGTCTCGTTCCACGGCGGGCCCAGCGTCACCATCAAGTCGCACCACAATGTGGGCGGCCTGCCGGAACGCATGAACATGGATCTGGTTGAACCGTTGCGCGAACTCTTCAAGGATGAGGTCCGCGAACTGGGCCGCGAGCTGGGCCTGCCGGAAGAACTTGTCGGCCGCCACCCGTTTCCGGGGCCGGGGCTGGCGATCCGCCTGCCGGGCGAGATCACCCACGAGAAGGCAGACATCCTGCGCAAGGCCGATGCGATCTATCTGGAAGAAATCCGCAACGCCGGGCTTTATGACGCGATCTGGCAGGCGTTTGCCGTGCTGCTGCCGGTCCGCACGGTCGGTGTGATGGGGGACGAACGCACCTATGACTATGTCTGCGCGTTGCGCGCCGTCACCTCCACCGACGGCATGACCGCCGACTACTACCCGTTTGATCATGAGTTTTTGAGCGGGGTGTCCGGCCGTATCATCAACGAGGTCCGGGGCATCAACCGCGTCGTCTATGACGTGACCTCAAAACCCCCCGGGACCATCGAGTGGGAGTAGGGGAAGTAGGGGACTGATGTGCGGTTGGAGACACGGCGCACGATAATCCGCCCATGGGTGTCCGAAGACCTGGCGGCCTTCGGCGCGATCAATGCTGATCCAGAGGTCCGCCACTACTATTATCCTACGGTTCTGTCCCAAGCGGAATCTGATGCTGTTGTCGATCAATGCATGCAGCATCTAAGTGACCACGGTTTCGGATTTCTGGCGCTCGAACACCGCGAGTGTCATCAGTTGATTGGCGGTGCCGGCCTGTCCTGGGCGACGGACCCGCCCGGCGGCCCTGCGGTCGAGATTGGCTGGATATTGGCGCGCCGGTTCTGGCGCCAGGGCTTTGCCAGTGAGGTCAGCCGTGCATGGTTCGCCCATGGCTGGTCTATTGGCTTGGACCAGATCGTTGGCTACACGTCGGCCATAAACCATCCATCGCGCACAGTGATGGAAAGCCTCGGCATGATCCGTGATCCGGCGGATGACTTTCTTGACCCGACCGTGCCGGTGGACCACCCCCTGGCGCCGCATGTGTTGTACCGTATCTTCAGGCCGGTGGGGCGCGTGGTCTGAACGCTTAGTTTCGCGGTGTTCAAGTGAGAATAGGGCAGGCCATGACGCAGAGTGGCACATTGTGCCACTTCAACATCGATTTTCACCGCTTAACGCGCTATTGGTCAGCTCATGTCAAAATTTGAACGACAACGCGCCGTCACCGTGCGCGACATTGCTGCCCGCAAGGGCAAGGAACCGGTCGTCTGTCTGACAGCCTATACAGCGCTGGTCGCGCAGTTGCTGGATCAGCACGTTGACCTGCTGCTGGTCGGTGACTCGGTCGGGATGGTGATCCATGGTTTGCCCAATACTGTGGGCGTGACCATGGAAATGATGATCCTGCATGGCCAGGCCGTGATGCGTGGTGCGCCACAGGCCTGTGTCGTCGTCGATATGCCCTTTGGCAGTTACGAGGCATCGCCAGAACATGCGATCGGCAATGCGGTGCGGATCATGCAGGAGACAGGCTGCGCTGCGGTCAAACTTGAAGGGGGTGCTGAAATGGCGCCCACCATCGAGTTTCTGGTCAAGCGCGGGATCCCGGTCATGGGCCATGTCGGGCTACAGCCTCAGTCCGTCAACATGCATGGCTATGCCGCCAAAGGGCGAAAGCGTGAGGAATGGGATGGCATCATCGCCGACGCCCAGGCCGTGGCCGAGGCGGGCGCTTTTGCCACCGTGGTTGAGGCGGTGGCCGCAGACCTGGGTGCGGAACTCACAGCGGCCGTTCCCAATGTTACGATCGGTATTGGGGCATCGGCCGCATGTGATGGCCAGATCCTCGTGACCGAGGACATGATCGGCCTGTTCGCCAGCACCCCGACCTTCGTAAAACGCTATGCGGAATGGGGCTCTGCGATCGACGAAGCAGCGGCAAATTATGCGGCCGAAGTAAAAGCCCGGCGATTCCCTGCCGAAGAACATACATATTCCATGAGAGACTAACGTTCTAAGGTCCCTTGGCGTTTGCGAATGCCGGGGCCGAAGGCTAATGTAGCGCCGCTTTCACCGTCAGGAGGCTCGATTGAGCGACATTTTTCGCGAGGTGGATGAAGAAGTCCGCCAGCAGCAGATCATCGAATTCATCAAACGCTACGGCAAATATGTCGTGGCGGTCGTTGTGCTGGCAATCATCGTCTTTGCGGCGATGCGGTATTTTGACGAACAGAAGCGGGTAGAGCGTGAAGCGGCGGGCGACCGGTTTGCAGCCGCCATGACGCTGTTGGAAAATGAGCGCGTTACCGATGCGATTACCGCGTTCGGCGCGGCAGCTGAGGAAAGCGGCGACGAAGGCTATGGCCTGTTGGCGCGCTTCCGTCAGGCGCAAGCCCTGGTGACTGCTGGGGAATCGGAGGCGGCGATTGATGCTTATGATGCGATTATGGAAGACGGCTCCGTTGATTCCGTATGGCGTAAACTCGCCGGCGTCTACGCGGCCACATTGGCGCTTCAGGCCGCCGATAATGCCGATGTAGCGCAAAGGCTTGAAGCTTTGGGCGGCGACCATCCCTGGCGCCTTTCCGTGCTGGAGCTTACCGCGTTGAACCAGTATCGCGCCGGTAACGCTGATGCTGCGAAGGAAACCTATCGGCAGGTGTTTGATGAAGCGCCCGCCGGGTCAGGGTTCCGGGGACGGTCGGCGCAGATGCTCTCGGTCCTGGGCGTTCCCACCAGCGAACTGACTGCTGAATAACAGGTCCCTGATATGAACCTGCCGCGTAGCCTCAAAACCGCCATTGCCCTTCCGGCCCTTGCCGTCCTGCTTGCTGCATGCGGCGGCGATGAGGATGAAGAAATCGTCCTGGAGGGCCAGCGGATCGCCGTTGTTCAGCTGGAAGATCAGATACTGGTCGACCCCGAAATGCGTGATGTCGCCGTTCGGCTTCCCCAGCCCCATACAAATTCTTCCTGGCCGCAGGCGGGGGGATATGCCCATCACGCCATGCATCATTTGGCGCTGGGCGCCACACCGCGCGTGGTCTGGCGGAGTGACATCGCCGGGTCGACGAAGAACCGTAAACTGCTGTCGACGCCGGTTGTTGCGTCAGGCCTTGTTTTTGTGAAAGGCGCTGCCTGGGAAGTCTTTGCGCTTGATGAATCTTCGGGCCGGCGAGTTTGGCAGGTCGATTTGCGCCGTGGCGATGAAAAGCGCGATTCGCATTCGGGCGGCGGCGTCGCGTATCACAATGGCCGCCTTTATGTGACGTCGGGTTCAGGCCTGGCGGCGGCCCTAGATGCCCGGACCGGCAATGAAATCTGGCGCGCGGAATTTGATGCCGGATTGCGCGGTGCCCCAACAGTAGATGACGGCCAGGTCTACATCACGACCATGGACAATCAGCTTATCGCGCTGCGTGCTGCAGACGGTGAGACCGAATGGAGTCATGTGGCGATTGCCGAGGCCGCTGGTCTGATGGGCAGTTCCAGTCCTGCTGTGGTTGGCGGAACCGTGGTCGCTGCGTTCTCATCCGGCGAACTGTTTGCACTTGAAGCCGCCAATGGCCGGATCGCCTGGGCCGATTCTCTGACGCGTACCGGCCGTCCGACACCGCTATCGACCCTCAACGACGTTGACGGCCATCCGGTTGTGGACCGTGGCCAGGTGTTCGCGATCGGCCATAGCGGCCGCATGGCCGCGATTGACCTGCGGACCGGGACGCGGGTGTGGGAAAACAACATAGGCGGATCGCAGACGCTCTGGGTCGCTGGTGATTATCTCTATGTCCTGACCATCGACAATGAAGTGATTTGTGTCTCCCGCAGCAACGGGCGGATTCGCTGGATATCGGAGTTGGAGCGCTGGAAGAACAACAAGCGCACCAAGGGTGTGGTCGTATGGTCTGGTCCCGTACTCGCCGGTGACAGGTTGCTGCTGGTGTCGAATATCGGCCTGATCACGGCCCTGTCGCCTTATACCGGCGAGTTTCTCGGCGCGGTCGAGCTGCCCGATGAGAAGAACTATCTGCCGCCCGTCATCGCCAATGGCACGCTCTATTTGTTGAGCGACCAGGGCGAACTGGTGGCGATGCGGTAATAATGCACCGATGTCCTTCACCGTTGCGATCATCGGCCGTCCCAATGTCGGCAAATCGACCTTATTTAATCGGCTGACCGGTCGGCGTCAGGCGCTGGTCGACGACCGCCCTGGCGTTACGCGCGATCGGCGCGAAGGCGACGGCCGCATCGGCGACCTGAGATTCAGCCTGCTGGATACAGCCGGACTCGACGAAGGCGGTCATGACAGCCTCGAAACACGCATGCGCCAGCAAACCGAGCGGGCCGTCGAGGATGCCGATATCGCGCTTTTCCTGATCGACGCGCGGGCTGGCGTTACCCCTATGGATCAGTATTTTGCCGACTGGCTGCGGGCTACCGGTAAACCTGTGATTCTTGTGGCCAACAAGTGCGAGGGCTCTGGTGGTGATTCCGGTCTGTTTGAGTCCTTTGCGCTCGGGCTGGGAGACCCGGTTCAGTTCTCTGCCGAGCATGGTGATGGCTGGGAGAGCTTTATGATCGGCTGAGTCATGAAGCGGCGTTGCTCCTTCCGGACGAGAGCCAGCAGCCGGACGAAGGAGGCGGTCCGCTGCATCTGGCGGTGATCGGCCGTCCGAATGCGGGAAAATCCACCCTGATCAACGCGCTGATCGGTGAAGAGCGGCTGCTGGCTGGTCCCGAGGCGGGGTTGACGCGGGATTCAATCTCTGTTGATTGGTCCTATGAAGATGCACCGATCCGCCTGTTCGATACGGCGGGCATGCGGCGCCGGGCCAAAGTTGTCGACAAGCTGGAGAAGATGTCCGTTGCGGACGGATTGCGGGCGGTTCGGTTTGCCCATGTGATCGTTTTGTTGATCGATGCAACGTCACCGCTGGACAGGCAGGATCGGGTGCTGGCCAACATGGTTGCGCGGGAAGGCCGGGCGTTGATTATCGCGCTGAACAAGTGGGACCTGGTCGATGATAAGGAGGCCGTCCGAAAGGAGGTCGAGTATCAACTCGACCGCGACATGCCGGAAGTCAGGGGTGCAGAGATTGTGCCGATTTCGGCGTTGTCGGGCAGGGGGCTCGACAAGTTGATGCCTGCGGTGTTGCAGGCTCGAGCCGCCTGGGATTCACGGATATCGACGGGGCCCCTTAACCGCTGGCTCGATGCGATGCTGGCGGCGCATCCGCCGCCGGCTGCCAAGGGCCGCCGTATCAAGCTGCGCTACATGACGCAGATCAAGGCTCGTCCGCCAACCTTCATGGTGTCTTGCAGCCGCCCAGCCGATTTGCCCACCGCCTATGAGCGCTATTTGGTGAATGGTCTGCGCGAGACGTTCGATTTGTGGGGCACGCCGATTCGCCTGCGGATGAAGAAGGGCGACAACCCCTATGCCAAATAGACCGCAAACAGAATTGAAACAATAAAGCCCAGAAACGCTCTAGGCGTCTTCAGCCAGTCTTTCCAACGTCAGACGGCCCATCTCGGCGTGCCGTGGATTGTCCACCCTGCCAGTCAACAGCAGTACGGCCCCAATTAGAGTGGCCCAGCCCCTGGCGCGCGATATCTGGCTGTCGGTTGCACCATAATCGTTCAGTACCGTCTTGCGGGCTGCCTTGTCGGCGAACAGCCCCCAGACCGAGCCAAGGTCTGTCGCGACATCGCCGTTCGTCATATCACCCCAGTCGACGATGCCTGAGATCTTGCCACTCTGAACCAGCACGTTTCGGGCATGAAGATCGCCGTGCAGCCAGCGTCGCTTACTGGCAGCCGGTGCCGCCAGCGCCTGGCTCCAAATATCAGGGATGATGTCGGGGATGGCAGGGGTGTCGTTGCTTAGCTGGCCCAGCCTTTCCTCGGCGATGTCTTTAAGATCCACCAGCGGTACGCCCCGTGATGGTTTTCGGGGTGCGTCCAGAGGAGCGGGTTGATGAAGCGCTTTCAGAAATTCTGCGAAGATTGGCGCCTGGTCGGCGGCGGGCGGGGACAGGTCGGCTGTTTCCCCGGCAAGCCAGGGTACCACGCTCCACGCCCATGGGTAACGGCCCATCGCGGCACCTTTGCGAAGTGGGATCGGGGCGGGGAGTGTGATGTTGTCGGCAATCCGCGGCAGCCATATTTGTTCGCTTTCGATCAGCGGCGCCGCCTGCGCGCGCCGGGGCAGCCTTACCGCCAGATCATCGCCCAGGCGGAACATATCGTTGTCCCAGCCGCTTTCGACATGCTTGAGAGGCAGATCACCAAGATCCGGATGCTGGCTTTCAAGGAGCGCACGGACAAGCGCGACGTCGATCACTATTTCGGGCGGTGGTGTTCCTGCTGACATTGCATTGGCCCTGGCGTCTGTCCCGATCTGTTCATAGGACTATTCCTGCCCGCCCGGCATCCAGCTGGCATAAAGCCTTCGCGGATCAGTTCGGACGAAAGGATAGCGGCCCCAATAGCCCCATTCATCATAGTCAGGACCATAGACCTCCCGGAAGATGGCGTGCAGATCTTCGCGCCCGCCCGTGCTTGTATCGACTTCGTGTGCCACCCCGTGAATCAGAATCGAGAGAGTCTGCCCCCGCGTATGGGCTGCGCTGATCTGGGGATTGTGTCTGATGTGCCTGATGCGAAGCGAATCAGGCGATGTTGCGAACCAGAACCGGCCCCGGAAAAAGACCCCGTCTACCGGCGCGACAATGGGCGCGTGACTCTTGCTGACTGTGGCCAGATCCAGAACGCTGATTCCGGCCAGTTCTTGGCAGAGCTCCTGAGCGCTGAGTCTCGTACCGTCGCCATGTACGGTGCGCAGGTGCTGTCCTGCATTGGCGTAGCTTGCGTCGAGCAGCGTTTGCAGTTCGCCAATATCGTCAGCTGTTTCCCGCATCTTCAGCCCAGTCCCGGTAGTTCACCAGTGTACCATTGTCCGTCCAGGCGGGTGAGACCATTTTGACCATCAGCTCGGCGACCTGGTCTGGTGTGGGCAGGGTCTGCGGGTCTTCGCCGGGCATGGCCTTGGCACGCATGGCAGTTGCGACCGCCCCGGGGTTGAGCAGGCTGACCCTGATTTTGGTGTTACCGATTTCCTGTGCGTAGGTGCGCACCATCATCTCTAGCGCGGCTTTGCTGACGGCATAGGCGCCCCAATGGGCCCGCGCCACGTGTCCAACGCTGGAGGACAGAAAAAGAGCGCGTCCCGCGTCCGACGCGCGCAACAACGCGTCGCAGGCGCGGATCAGACGCCAGTTGGCTGTCAGGTTCAGCGCCAGAACATCGTCCCAGAGTTTGGGGTCCTGGTGCGGCATCGGCCCCAATTCGCCCAGAATGCCGGCATTGCCAATCAGGATATCCAGCTTGCCCCAACGCTCTGCGATGGCACCGCCAAGCTGATCTATGGTGGCCGTCTCCGACAGGTCCAGCGGGACCAGTGTCGCGCTGCCACCGGCAGCCTGAATTTCATCGTCGAGTTCTTCAAGGCCGCCAACGGTGCGCGCGACGGCGATCACATGGGCGCCTTGTGATGCCAGCGCCCTGGCAACGGCATAGCCAATGCCACGCGAGGCGCCTGTGACCAGCGCGATCCGGCCGGCGATCGTCATCATGTTTCTGTCAGCAGCGAGAGCTGGGACTGGCGGCCGCCTTCCTGGTCTTCCAGGCCGGTTGGATAGTCGCCGGAGAAGCACGCATCGCAATATTGCGGGTGATCGTTACGCCCGGGTTCACCGACAGCGCGATAAAGACCGTCGAGGCTGAGATAGGCAAGCGAGTCGACGCCGATCAGCTTGGCCATTTCCGCCTGATCCATGCGCGCGGCCAGCAACTTGTCCCGCTCCGGCGTATCGACGCCATAGAAGCAGGGGTTGGTTGTTGGTGGGCTGGCGATCCGCATATGCACCTCGCTGGCGCCGGCAGCGCGCACCATTTCAACGATTTTGATGGAGGTTGTCCCGCGCACGATACTGTCGTCGACCAGAATGACACGCTTGCCTTTAAGCTCCGCGCGGTTGGCATTGTGCTTCAGGCGGACGCCCAGATGGCGAATCGAATCCGTCGGCTCGATAAAAGTCCGCCCCACATAGTGATTGCGGATGATCCCCAGCTCAAACGGCAGGCCGGATTCTTGTGAATAGCCGATGGCTGCGGGCGTGCCCGAATCAGGCACCGGGATAACCATATCTGCATCAACACTGGATTCGCGCGCCAATTCCCGGCCGATCCGCTTGCGAATCTCATACATGCTGGTGCCGTTGGACTGGCTGTCCGGCCGCGAAAAATAGACATGCTCGAAGATGCAGGGCCGGGGTTTGACCGGCAGGAAGGGGTGCAGGCTTTGCGAGCCCTCTTCGGTGAAGACCACCATCTCGCCCGGTTCGATGTCACGGATGAACTTTGCACCGGTGATGTCGAAGGCGCAGCTTTCGGAGGCCAAAAGAGGAATGCCGCCATCGAGCTTGCCCAGCACCAGCGGGCGGACGCCCATGGGGTCACGAATACCGATCATTTTCTTCTGCGTCAGGATGACCAGGGAGTAAGCGCCCTGAACCTGGCGCAACGCATCGACCAGCCGGTCAATCAGCCGCGGCTCCCGGCTCAACGCGACAAGATGGATGATGACCTCTGTATCTGATGTCGACTGGAAGATCGCACCCTTGCGAACCAGCTCGCGGCGCAGGGTCATCGCATTGGTCAGATTGCCATTATGCGCGATCGCGAACCCGCCGCCTGACAGTTCGGCGAACAGAGGCTGGACGTTGCGCAGGACCGTGTCACCGGATGTTGAATAGCGGTTATGGCCGATCGCGCTGTCGCCCGGCAGGCTGCTGATCACATCACCAGAGGTCAGATTGTCGCCGACGAGCCCCAGGCACCTTTGTGAATGGAATTGCACGCCATCATAAGAAACAACACCGGCTGCCTCCTGGCCGCGGTGTTGCAGAGCGTGCAGGCCCAGCACGGTATGGGCGGCTGAGTCAGTATGACCGTAGATACCGAAAACCCCGCACTCCTCGTGAAGGGTATCGTCATCGAAAGGGGTTTCGTCCCTAAGCAACGGGTCTGTTACTCCGGCGGCTGGCGCTCAATCAAATCGGGGATTTGACGATTTATATCGGGTGTATAGCCGGTTCCTTCGAGTGTGTCTTGCGATCTTTCAAGGAGTTCCTGCGCCTCGCCGACACGCTGGGGAATCAGGGCTTCAAGGACGCTCGCGGCGGTGGCGACATGTTCCAAAAGCTTCGAGTCAGCGATCCAATCGGGCTCGTGCTGCGAATCATCGACAAGCTGCATGGTCAGCAGATAGGCCAGTCCCAGGACAAGCGCGCCGCGCAGTAGCCCGAATCCCAGCCCCAGCACGCGGTCAATCGGCCCCAGCAACGACACTTTTTGTATACCGCTGGAAAGCACCTTGGCGATGATCATCAGCACGACCAGCGCCGCAATGAAGAGCCCGCCACCGGCAACAACGGAAATCACCAGCGGGTCGGTCAGCTGGGTTTCCACATAAGCCTTTGCCTGATCATAAAAAGTCAGCGTCACCCAGGCGGCGCCGATCCATGCCGCAAGCGAGAGAACCTCTTTTACAAAGCCCCGGGCCAGTCCGATCAGGCCGGAAATGGCGAGAACGGCGAGGATGATGAGGTCGAGGATGTTGACGGGCAGGCTGTCCATGGGGATCAGGTGATAAACAGCTGGCCCAGCGCCTGCAACTTTTCGAATTCAACATAGTCCAGGGAGGGTTTTGCCTTCTTGCCGAGAGCAGGGCCCCAGGCCCGGGAGAAACCGAGTTTTTCCGCTTCCTTCAGACGGGCATCGGCCTGGGTGACGGGGCGTACTTCGCCCGCCAGGCTGACTTCACCGAATAGAACCGTTTCCGGCGGAATCGGGACTTCGCTGATCGCTGAAAGCAGGGCTGCCGCGACAGCCAGATCGGCGGCGGGTTCACTGACCCGCAGGCCGCCCGCGACATTCAGATAGACATCATGTCCGCCGAACCCAAGACCACAGCGGGTGTCCAGTACGGCCATCACCATGGCGAGGCGGCCGCCATCCCAGCCGACCACGGCCCGGCGCGGGGTTGCCAGCGGGGAGGGGGCGACAAGCGCTTGAATCTCTACCAATACGGGGCGCGACCCCTCTATGCCGGCAAAGACAGCAGCACCGGTCACCGGCTCCGAACGGTTGGTCAGGAACAGGGCCGAGGGGTTGGGCACCTCCTGCAGGCCTCTGTCTGTCATTTCGAAGACGCCGATCTCATCGGTACCGCCAAAGCGGTTTTTTACGGCGCGAAGGATGCGGAACTGGTGTCCGCGTTCACCCTCGAAATAGAGCACCGCATCGACCATGTGCTCCAGCACGCGCGGGCCTGCGATCTGGCCGTCCTTGGTGACATGGCCGACCAGCAGCATGGCGCAGCCGCGGCGTTTCGCGAACCGGATCAATTCCTGCGCGCTGGCGCGAACCTGGCTGACCGAGCCAGGGGCCGAATCGACCGTATCAACGAACATGGTCTGGATCGAATCAATGACGACCAGACTCGGGCGCCGTTCTTCCAGCGTTGCGATGATGTTGCGGACATTGGTGTCGGCGCCCAGCACCAGCGGGGCCTCTTTCAGGCCCAGACGCTCGGCGCGCATACCGATCTGTGTTGTCGCTTCCTCACCGGATATGTAGACGCAGTCGACGGATTTCGATGCCAGGGACGCTGCGGCCTGCAGCAGGATTGTCGATTTGCCGATTCCCGGGTCACCGCCGATCAAGACGGCCGAGCCGGGGACGAGACCACCGCCACAGGCCCGGTCAAGCTCGCTGATCCCGGTAACCATGCGCGGTGGTGCAGGGGCATCTGTCTGAAGTGGTGATAGCTCAATGGCCTGACCTTTGCCGCGCCCCAACCCTTTGGGCGCGGAGTCAGCGCCGGCTTCCTGCACGATGCTGTTCCATTCATTGCAGGACTCGCACTTTCCCTGCCATTTCCGATAGGCCGCGCCACAGCTCTGGCAGACGAAATTTTCAGCCGCGCGCGCCATCTTAGCGGGCCTTCACGTCCATGCTGATGGGGCCTTCGGCTTTACCGTTGATGAACTGATCGACATAGGCATTGCCGGAACTGTCGATCTCGCCCACCGGGCCTTCCCAGATGATCCGGCCTTCATAGAGCATGCCGATCCGGTCGGCGATGCGGCGCGCACTGGCCATATCGTGGGTGATCGACAGGCCGGTGGCGCCCAGATCGCGAATCCGTTCGATGATCAACTCGTCGATGACATCGGCCATGATCGGATCCAGTCCGGTGGTCGGTTCGTCGAAGAAAATGATCTCAGGACTTGTGGCTATGGCGCGCGCGAGAGCGACACGCTTCTGCATGCCGCCTGACAGCTCTGAGGGCAAAAGCTCGCCCACATCGGCACCAAGACCGACTTTGGAGAGCGTTTCAATCGCCAGGGGCTTTGCGTCGCGCTTCTTCATTCCCTGGGCGGAAATCAGCCCGAAGGCGACGTTGTGCCAGACCGGCAGGCTGTCAAACAGGGCGCTGCCCTGAAACAACATACCAAAGCGCTTCAGCACTTCCTGCCGGTCACGGCCCTTCAAATGGGTAATGTCTTCACCGTCCAGCAGGATCTTGCCGTCGTCCGGGTCGATAATTCCCAGCACGCATTTCAGCATCACGGACTTGCCGGAACCTGAGCCCCCAATCACGACGTAGGATTCGCCTGCGGCAAGCTCCAGATCAAGACCGTTCAGCACAGTCTTCTTGCCGAACCGCTTGGTGACGCCTTTCAGGCTGAGCTTGGGAGTGTCCATCAGTTGGTAAAGATGATTGAGGTGAGCACGTAATTGCTGGCCAGGATCAGAATTGAGGCAGAGACCACCGCATTGGTCGTTGCCCGGCCGACGCCTTGCGCCCCGCCGCCGCTTTTGAAACCGTGATAGCAGCCCATGATCGACAGAACGAAGCCGAACACGGCCGCTTTGATCAGGCCTGAAATGACGTCGACGGCCTCCAGGAAATCGACGGTATTCTGCAGATAGGTGCCGGCATTGAAGCCCAATACCTGAGTCGCGACGAGATAACCGCCCATCACGCCGATGACATCGCCGACCAGCACCAGCACAGGCATCATCAACGTCGCCGCCAGCACCCGGGGCGCGATCAGATAGTTGAACGGATTGGTCGCCAGTGTCGTCAGCGCGTCGATCTGTTCGGTGACGCGCATGGTGCCCAGTTCTGCCGCCATCGCGGCGCTGACCCGGCCTGCGACCATCAGGCCCGCAAGCACCGGACCCAGCTCGCGGGTGATACTGAAGACGACGATGGTCGGCACCGTTGATTCGGCATTAAACCGGCCGGTTCCGATATAGATCTGTTGGGCGAGCACGGCGCCGGTAAAGACCGCGGTTAGCCCGACAACCGGCAGTGAAAAGTAGCCGACCGCCATCAGTTGTCGCAGCAGCAGGTGGAAATAGAACGGCGGCACAAAGATGCTCATCAGCGTATGGCCGGTGAACATGGCGAGACGCCCGGTTTCGCTGAAAAAGCCGAGCGTTGTGCGCCCAATGACCGCGAGAGGATTCATCAATTAGAAAGTCTGTTCCGGTAGCCGGTCGGCGTCGATAAGGTCGCCAAACTTGGTCGTTTGCTTGTTGAAATGCAAATTGGCGACACCGGTCGGTCCGTGGCGTTGCTTGCCGATAATCACTTCGGCCTTGCCCTGAATGCGCTCTGCCTTTTCCTGCCAGGTCTGGTGTTCAGGCGTGCCATGCTCGGGCTCCTTACGCTCGTGATAATATTCTTCCCGATAGACGAACATCACCACATCGGCGTCCTGTTCGATGGAGCCTGATTCCCGCAGGTCAGAGAGCAGGGGGCGTTTGTCTTCACGCTGCTCGACGGCACGGCTGAGCTGGGAGAGTGCCAGAACCGGTACATCAAGAGTTTTCGCCAAGGCCTTGAGGCCCTGGGTGATTTCCGAAATCTCCTGAACCCGATTATCGTTGTTGGAGCGGCCCGAGGGGCGCACCAGTTGCAAATAATCGATGATGATCAGGGACAGGCCATGCTGGCGCTTCAGGCGCCGTGCCCGCGACATGATGCCGGAGATGCTGAGCGCCGGGGTGTCGTCGATATAGAACGGAATCTCTTCGATCTCGGCGGCCGCCCGGGCCAAATCCCGGAATTGATCCGCCGACAATTGGCCGCGCCGTAGTTTTTCCGACGGGATGTTGGCCTGTTCCGACAGCATACGGGATGCCAGCTGATCGCCGGACATTTCCAGCGAAAAGAAGCCGACCACCGCGCCGCCCGAGGCCTGGGCATCGGCACCGTCACGAATGGCCTGAAGGTAGCGGCGTGCGGCATTGAAGCCGACATTGGTGGCCAGCGAGGATTTTCCCATCGCCGGGCGCCCGGCGAGTATCAGAAGGTCGGACTTGTGTAGCCCGCCCAGTAGTTCGTCCAGATGCGCCATGCCTGTGGCGACGCCGGTCAGCTGCCCGTCAGCCTGATAGGCCGCCTCGATATTCTCTATCGCCACGCCGATCGAACGCGCAAAGGGCACAAAACCCTGATCCGTCTGGCCGCTTTCAGCCAGGGTGAACAGCGCTTTCTCGGTATTTTCGATCTGATCGTTTGCACTCAAATCGGTATCGGGCTGGCTGGCGCGGTCTGCTGTCTCCTGGCCGATTAGAATCAGCGCGCGGCGTAGCGCCAGATCATAGATGGCGCGGCCATACTCCTCCGCATGCAGGACAGACGTCGCGGCAGCCGCAAGCCGGGCAAGATATTGTGGGCCACCGACTTCTCGGAGCCCCTCATCGCCTTCCATATAGGTCTTCAACG
The DNA here is from genome assembly GCA_046290575.1 of Alphaproteobacteria bacterium. Lineage (GTDB taxonomy): Bacteria > Pseudomonadota > Alphaproteobacteria > SMXS01 > SMXS01 > JANQQJ01. Next base: position 130,669 of record JBKAGX010000004.1, read on the forward strand.
TCGCGGGCAGGGCCAGCTGGCCACGGTCGATCAGCTTTTTGACCGTGCCATAAATCCGTTGATGGAGAGGATCGAAGAAGTGTTCTTCTTCCAGGAAGGAAACCCGACTGGCTGCCTCGTTATTGACCAGGATGGCGCCCAGCAGCGCCTGCTCGACTTCCAGATTGTGCGGCAGGCTGACATAGTCCGGTTCTCCCGACTCGACGGGGGCAAGATGCATGGCGTCCGGACGCTGCGTTGACATGAGCGGTTGTCCTTGTTCGGGCGGTAACGGGAACTGCCTATAGGGCATGCAGCCGCGTTCAGCCTCAACGGGAACATCTGGTGAACACCATAGCTGTCCCCAGGAGATTTATCCACAGGGGAACAACGTTGGGGATAAGCTTGGCATTCAGGCAAAAGAAAAGGCGGCTTGCGCCGCCCTTCGTGAGTTTCCTTATTTTTATTGTTTTTGTCGTTATGACTTGCCCGGATCGTTTTCGGTGTCCGAGGCTTCGTCTTCCGTTGCCGGTTCTGCGCCGGCTTCCGGTTCTTCTGCAGCGTCGAGCGTTTCGCCCTCGGCTGAATCTTCTTCGGTTTCGCTTAAGGTCTCGACCGCCTGTTGTGCGAGTTCTTCGCTTTCGAATACGGCCTCTGCTTCTGCGAGCAGCGCTTCTTCGCTGGCTGTCTCGGCAGCATCGGCTTCTTCCTGTGACCGCGCCACATTGACGCTGACGTCCACCGAGACTTCCGGATGCAGGACAACGCGGACGGGGTAAATCCCGATGGTCTTGATCGGCGCGTCCAGGGCAATCTGAGATTTGTCGACGGAGAAGCCGACCTCGGTCAGCCCTTCGGCGATATCACGCACGCTGACCGACCCGTAAAGCTGGTCGTTTTCGCTGGCCTGACGGACGATGATGATTTTGGTGCCTTCGATCTTCTCGGCGACCGCCTCGGCTTCCTTGCGGAGCTCAAGATTGCGGGCTTCAAGCTGGGCACGCTGGGCTTCAAACTGGGCGATATTGTCCTGGGTGGCGCGCAGGGCCTTCTTCTGCGGCAGCAGGAAGTTCCGGGCGAACCCGTCCTTCACCGTGACCACGTCACCCATGATGCCGAGTTTTTCGATACGTTCGAGCAGTACGACTTCCATGATATTCTCCTACTGCACGATGTAGGGAAGCAGTGCGATATTGCGCGAGCGCTTGATGGCGCGGGCAAGTTCACGTTGCTTCTTGGCGGAAACCGCAGTGATACGGCTGGGCACGATCTTGCCGCGCTCAGACACATAACGCTGCAGCAGCTTGGTGTCTTTGTAGTCGATCTTCGGCGCGTCAGGTCCGGTGAACGGGCAGGTTTTGCGGCGACGGAAAAACGGCCGGCGTGTTGTAGGGCGTGCCATTAGCGATCCCTCCGGTCAGAGCGCTCTTCACGACCTTCACGGGCGCGCATCACCGGCGACGGTTCGTCGCTCAGCTCATCAACCCGAATGGTCATGGTGCGCAGTACATCTTCGTTGATGCGCTCATTGCGCTCCAGCTCGGCCACGGCCTCGTGCGGTGCGTCGATATTCATCAGCACGTAGTGGCCCTTGCGGTTCTTCTTGATGCGATAGGCGAGGGTCCGAAGGCCCCAGCTTTCCACCTTGGTGACGTCGCCACCATTGTCTTTGATAATGCCCGCGAACTCTTCGGCAAGGGCGTCAACCGCCTGTCCCGAAATATCCTGGCGAGCAATAATGATATGCTCGTAGTAAGCCATTAGAACTCCTTCTGGCTGTTTGTTGCCCGCCGCCGGTCCATCGTTGGAACCCTTGGCCGCACGGGCATAGCCGGCTAGGCCGGCAAGGAGTAGTTTTTCTTCAAGGGCGCGCACTATACGCACTAGGCGGCTGAACGCAAGCCCGCCGTGGCCCACGGGCTCGGGCCGCTTGACAGGGTCAGCCCAGACGTTATCTGTGGCGGTCAACAAAAGGCCGTAAGCGGGGAGCAATCGAGATGAGCCGAGCTTTCACTTTTCCAGGACAGGGCAGTCAGGCCGTCGGCATGGGCCAGGCGCTTGCGGAAGCCTCTGCGACCGCACGAGCGGTATTTGAAGAGGTCGATGATGCGCTGGGACAGCATCTGACCAAGTTGATGGCTGAAGGTCCCGAAGACGAACTGACCCTGACAGAAAACGCACAGCCGGCATTGATGGCGGTCAGTCTTGCGGTAATGCGGGTCCTGGAACAGGACGGCGGGATTTCACTCAAGGACAAGGCCATTTTTGTTGCCGGGCATTCGCTGGGCGAATATTCGGCGCTGGCCGCGGCTGGCAGTATCTCTCTGGCCGATACGGCGCGAGTGTTGAAGCGCCGCGGCCAGGCCATGCAGCGGGCTGTGCCGGTGGGCGAGGGCGCCATGGCGGCAGTGCTGGGCCTCGACCTTGACGATGCGCGCGCCGCCGCCGAAGAGGCCGCTCAGGGCGATGTCTGCACAGCAGCCAATGATAACGCGCCGGGGCAAGTGGTGTTGAGTGGCAGTCGCGCCGCCGTGGAACGCGCGGTCGTGATTGCCAAGGAAAAAGGCGCCAAGCGCAGCATGCTGTTGCCGGTCAGCGCGCCCTTCCACTGCGCGCTGATGGCGCCGGCCGCCGATGAAATGGCCGACGCCCTGGGCGCCATTGATATCAAATCCCCGACGGTCCCCCTGGTGGCAAACGTCACTGCCGAAGCGGTTTCCGATCCAGACACGATCCGTGACTTACTTGTTAAGCAGGTGACCGGGGCAGTGCGCTGGCGCGAATCGGTCGGCTACATGGCCGATCAGGGTGTTACGGAAGTGGTTGAAGTTGGTGCTGGTAAAGTGCTGACAGGCATGGCGAAACGTATCAACCGTGAGCTGACGGGTATCTCTATCCAGACACCCGATGATATCGACGATTTTCTGAAGAACGTCTAGGAGCGCAGCATGTTTGAGCTAACGGGTAAATGCGCGCTGGTGACCGGTGCGAGTGGCGGGATCGGCCAGGCGATTGCACGGGCGCTGCACACACAGGGGGCAATAGTTGCGCTTTCGGGGACGCGCGAAGACGCGTTAGCCGCCGTAGCCGCTGATCTTGGGGACCGGGTGCATGTCGTGCCGTGCAATTTGTCGGATATGGAGGCGGTCGACGCTTTGCCGGGCGAGGCGGAGGCTGCGATGGGGCAGGTCGATATCCTGGTTAACAATGCCGGTTTGACCCGGGATAATCTGGCGCTGCGCATGAAGGACGCTGACTGGGACGATGTTCTGACCATCAACCTTAAAGCCGGTTTCAAACTCGCCCGGGGTTGCCTGCGCGGCATGATGAAACGACGTTTCGGCCGTATTATCGGCATCACCTCTGTCGTTGGCACCACGGGTAATCCCGGACAGGCAAACTACGCCGCCTCAAAAGCGGGCGTGATCGGGATGACAAAATCACTGGCGCAGGAAGTTGCGACGCGCGGCATCACGGTGAACGCCGTTGCGCCAGGGTTCATTGCGACGGCCATGACAGAAGAAATCGAAGGTGCCGCGCGTGACGCGCTTCTGGGCCGTATCCCGGCAGGGCGCATGGGGGAGGGCGTTGACGTCGCAGCGGCAGTCGCCTATCTGGCGTCAAACGAGGCAGCTTATGTAACCGGCCAGACGCTCCACGTGAACGGCGGCATGGCAATGATCTGAGCATGCTGGTCTGACCAGGCGGGTTGGCTGGTCAAGCATGGGAATTTATGATACGAACCGGCATCATCTGGCCCCGGTCGGGCCGCGTAAACAGGCATAAAGAAGCCTTAATTCAATTGGTTAACGGCAAGTCTTCAAAGGGAAAAAGAGCATGAGCGACGTTGGTGAGCGCGTAAAGAAAGTGGTTGTCGAGCATCTGGGTGTCGACGCGGATAAGGTCACTGATAGCGCGAGCTTTATCGATGACCTGGGCGCAGACAGTCTCGACACGGTTGAGCTGGTCATGGCGTTCGAGGAAGAGTTCGGCATCGAGATTCCCGACGACGCCGCCGAGAAGATCCTTACGGTCAAGGACGCGATTGATTTCATCGAAAAGAACGACTGACGCGTCCAGGCGCGTAAATTCGGGAGTCTGGTTATGCGGCGAGTCGTTGTAACGGGTCTTGGCCTTGTCACGCCTCTTGGCTCTGGCCTTGAGGTTCCTTGGCAGCGTTTGCTCGCGGGGCAGTCCGGTGCACGACCGATTACCAAATTCGATGTATCGGAGATGGCTGCTAAAATCGCGTGCGATGTCCCGCGCGGTGATGGCACCGATGGAACCTTCGATGGCGATGCTCATATGTCGCCCAAGGAACAGCGGAAGGTCGATGACTTCATTCTGTTCGGTCTGGCAGCGGCCGACATGGCCATTGAAGACGCCGGCTGGCATCCTGAAGACGAAGAAAGCCTGATCCGTACCGGCTGCATGGCCGGCTCGGGAATCGGCGGCCTACCGGGCATTGAAGACGCGGTAACGACGCTTAATGAGCGTGGCCCCCGCAGGGTCAGCCCGTTCTTTATATCCGGCCGGCTGATCAATCTTGTTTCCGGACAGGTTCAGATCAAACACGGTTTCAAGGGTCCTAACCATGCCGTGGTCACCGCCTGCTCGTCAGGTGCGCACGCCATTGGCGACGCGGCGCGTCTTATAATGCTTGATGATGCAGATGTGATGATTGCGGGCGGTGCCGAGGCAGCGATCTGCCCCATTGGCATTGCCGGCTTCGCCCAGGCCAAGGCGCTATCGACCGATTTCAACGATGAGCCTCACCGCGCGTCGCGCCCCTATGACCAGGCCCGCGACGGTTTCGTGATGGGTGAGGGTGCCGGGATGGTCGTTCTCGAAGAACTCGAACACGCCAAGGCGCGTGGTGCGAAAATCTACGCCGAAGTTGTCGGCTATGGCATGTCCGGTGATGCGCATCACGTCACGGCGCCTGCACCTGACGGCAATGGCGCATTCCGGGCGATGCAATCGGCCCTGAAGCGCTCGGGGCTTTCGACTGACCAGATCGACTATGTCAATGCCCATGGGACATCAACCCCGCTGGGTGACGAGATCGAACTGGGTGCGGTCCGGCAACTTTTCGGGGCCGACTCAGACCGTCTGTCCATGTCGTCGACCAAATCATCCATCGGGCACCTGCTGGGCGCTGCGGGTGCTGTTGAGGCGATCTTCTGTATTCTGGCGATGCGTGACAACATCGTGCCGCCAACGCTCAATCTTGATAATCCATCCGAAAACTGTCTCGGTATGGATCTGGTGCCACACAAGGCCAAGGAGCGTGACGTCCGGGCTGCCATGTCGAATTCATTCGGATTCGGGGGCACCAACGCCAGCGTGATTTTCGCCCGGGACGTTTGATCGGCGGCAATGGCGGACGATCCCGCGGCCACAAACCCGGCACCTGAGCCCCCCCAACCTTCCAACTCAGGCCCATTGGTGAAATGGGTTGGCGCCGTTTTCGTCCTCGCAGTGATCGCAGTCGCTGGGGCCGCGGGGTATGGCTATTGGCACTTTCAAAACGATCCGGGCCCGGTTGAAGACACGCAAATCGTCATCCCCAGAGGGGCTGGCGTGCTGCAAACCGCCTTCATGCTTGAAAGCGCGGGCGTGATCAGCGATGCCCGTCTGTTCGCTGTGGGGGTGCGGCTGCATGGGACCGATCGCTATCTGAAAGCCGGCGAGTACAGAATCCCTGCCGGGGCCACGATGCGGGATGTCATGGACCTGTTGCATGATGGCGATACGGTGGATCGCTGGCTGACCATTCCCGAAGGTCTCAGCACGAAACAGATTGTCACTTTGGTGGCAGCTGAAGAGGCGTTGTCCGGTGAGATTACGGAGCTGCCTTCGGAAGGCTCGCTGCTACCGGAAACTTATCATTTCAGTCTCGGCGACGACCGTGCGGCGCTTCTGAAGCGTATGCAGCGCGAGATGGATGAGGCGCTAGCGGAAATCTGGCCGAACCGGGCGGAAAACCTGCCCATTTCCAGCAAGCAAGAGGCACTGATCCTGGCGTCTATTGTGGAGAAGGAAACCGCCATTCCCGCAGAACGCGGGCGGGTGGCAGCAGTATTCACCAACCGGTTGCGGCGCGGCATGATGCTGCAGTCGGACCCGACGATCATATACGGTTTGACCGGCGGCGAACCGCTGGGGCGGCGTATTCGTCAATCGGAGCTGGACCGCAAAACGCCCTACAACACCTATCACTTTGCCGGATTGCCGCCGACACCGATCGCCAATCCGGGTCTCGAGTCGATCAAGGCTGTGCTGAATCCGCCGGAGACGAAAGAACTCTATTTTGTCGCTGACGGCACAGGCGGCCACGCCTTCGCGCGCACCTACCGGGAACATCAGGAGAATGTTCGTAAGTGGCGGCGTCTCAACAGAAACAAATAGGCGTCAGCTGCGCGGCATGCGCCGGGCGACAAAGTCGATCAGCCCCATTGGAAGTGCCCGCAAGGTCCATACGAGTGCGACCATCGGCCAGGGAAAGCTGATCCGACCCTTATTGCGGGCCAGGCGAGCGGCAATAGCGCGCGCGGCCTGTTCGCCCGTCCATTTGAACGGCATGGCGTGCGTGTTCCGGTCGGTCATGCGGCTTTTGACAAAACCCGGATTGATGACGCTGACTTCAATGCCGTCAGGTTCAAGCGATCCCCGCAGCGCCTCACCATAGGCTTTAACCGCCGCCTTGCTGGCGCCATAGGCCGCGGCGCCGGGACTGGCTACATAGGCGGCCAGCGATGCGACGATCGCGATCTGTCCGCTGCCGCGCGGCTTCATGCGGTCGATCGCTGGAAAGATCGTGTTGAACACACCGTCCACATTGATGGCAAAAGTCTGGCGTGCGGCGGCTTCAAGCCCTTCTTCGTCTTCGCCGATGCCGATTCCGGCGTTGGCAAACACCAGATCGAGCGGCGATTGGTCGTCACACTTTTCAATCCACTGCCGCATGGCTGTTGTGTCACCGACATCCAGCACTTCGCTTTCGATGTGCGCGCCGGCTGTTCTGCAGGCCTCTGAAACCGCATGCAGCCGTGCTTCGTTGCGTCCTGACAGGCATAATTTCGTCCCGGGTTTGGCGTAATGCCTGGCCAGAGCCTCGCCAATGCCGCTTGAGGCACCGGTGATCAATATGGTCCTGGGGTTTTTCATCGACGGTCCTTCCTCAGCGGCGATATAGTGCGCCGCAATTGCAAGCAACGTCCAGAAGGCGCTGATGAGCTTATCAAGTATGACCGGTTTTGCCCGCGCCCAAGGCGAATGGAATGGGGCTGTCTGGTCCTGGGAACTGCGCAGCGTCAACGGCAAGGGCCTGGACCTGCGGTTTCGCCTGCCGCCGGGGATGGATGCGCTGGACGCGCAGATACGCAAACTTGCCGCAAAGCAACTAACCCGGGGTAACGTATCAGGGACACTGACGCTGGAGCAGACCAGTGCCGGCAGCTTGTCGGTGAATGAGGATGCGCTTGCTGCGCTGGTGAAGGCCGCGAGGAAGGCGTCGAAGGCTTACGGGCTGAAGAAACCCCGGGTCGAAGCGCTGATGGGCCTCAAAGGCGTTCTGACGACAGAGGGGGCCGCTCTGGATGCTGACCAGCTGGCTGAACGAGAGGCGGCGCTGGCTGAAGGATTCGGCCGCGCGCTTGATGACCTTGACGTCATGCGCGTTGCAGAAGGTGCGCAACTCTCTGAAATGCTGGTGGCGTCCCTGAACCAGATCGCAGAGATGGTGCAAAAGGCGCGCACATGCGATGCGGCCATGCCGACGGCGATCCACAACAGGTTGAAGGAACAGATCACGGCGTTGCTTGAAGCGGCGGCCGCGACCGGCGAAACCGACCGTATCGCGCAGGAAGCCGCCTATTTGGCGGTGAAAGCAGATGTGCGCGAGGAACTGGATCGTCTCGATGCCCATATTGACGCCGCACTGGCGCTGATCGCCGGCGGCAGCCCGGCGGGGCGAAAGCTCGATTTTCTGGCGCAGGAATTTGCCCGTGAGGCCAACACGCTCTGTTCCAAGGCGGGTGATCAGGAACTTTCCCGCATCGGCCTCGACCTCAAAGCGGTTGTCGATCAGATGCGCGAACAGATTCAAAACGTCGAATGAGCGTGGGCGACAGCATAAGCTGCCGTGGCCTGATGCTGGTCTTGTCGTCGCCGTCCGGCGCGGGCAAGAGCACGCTGTCCCGCAAATTGCTGGAGGTGGATTCGAATATCGCCCTGTCGGTGTCCGCCACCACGCGCCCACCACGCCCGGGCGAAGTCGACGGCAAGGATTATGTCTTTGTCGATCAGGCGCGTTTCGATGCGATGGTCGGGGACGATGCCTTTCTGGAACATGCGGTGGTGTTCGACAATTGCTATGGCACGCCCGCCGGGCCGGTTTTTGACGCCCTGGAGGCCGGGCGCGATGTGTTGTTCGACATCGACTGGCAGGGCACGCAGCAACTGGCGGACAAGGCGGGGGATGATCTTGTTAGGGTATTTATCCTGCCGCCCTCGGTCGAGGTATTGGAGCAGCGGCTGCGTACACGTGCGCAGGACCCCGAAGAGGTCGTCAATGCCCGCATGGCCAAGGCGTCCGAAGAAATGAGCCACTGGTTCGAATATGACTATGTGATCGTCAATGACGATCTGGAAACCAGCCACCGCAAGGTGGTCGCCATTCTGGAAGCCGAACGCACGAAGCGTACAAGACAGGTCGGCATGGCCGATTTCGTCAACCGCCTCAGGGAAGGGCGGTAGGGGCTCACTTACTCAAGTTTATTGGGTCGAGCCATGGATCCAATGAGATGCGTGGTCATCCTCGCTATGGTCACTCGTCAGGATGCGGTGAAACAAGGTTCCACAAAGGAACCGGGTGGTTACATCTGATCGCGAGCAGTTTCCTGCTCGAGCTCACGTAATTGAACCTGTGCCGCAGCCAATTCCGCGACGGACATTCTACTCTCAATCTCATTCAGTAGAGCTACTCTAGCGGCCCCTATCTGGCCCAATGGAACGTTTGCTCGGAAAGCAGAGACATAAGTGTGGACATATGCTGGTACCAAATCACGCTCAACGCCGGTGCCTTCATTATAGGCCTTGCCCAGCATGTAATGGCCGTTGTGATCGCCACCTTTTGCGGAAATTCGAAACCAATGAACGGCAGCGGCGTGGTCCAAGTCTGTCCCAATCCCGTGGTAATATGTTAGACCAACGAAGTTCGCTGCAGCGTGGTGGCCTCCGCTTGCGGCTTCCAAGCTTAGCTGGTGGGCGAGATTCGCATGGTTCTGTGAAGTTCTCCACCTCTTGTAATAGTATGTTGCAAGGTAGTACTTGGCATTTAGGTTTCCCTGAGCGGCAAGAGGAGAGCATTTCTCGACGAGTTTTTCTTCATCTATGGAATGAAATTCTCTAGAACACGCTAAATACTGGTCTGCAGGAGAGCATGCCGAAATTGTAATACCCAAGCTCATCCATAGAGCTTTCATTATGTAGTTTCGATATAGAGACATAAGTAGCTTTGTCTCCCTATGTTGAGCTTAATGAGCTGACGGATGACTGTAGCCCAAATGCCAAACAGTTCAACGCGAGCGTTTCTGGGGCGTTATACTTAACTGGCGTTGGCACGGCTACAGCCCGCCGGATAATTCAATTGCAATGTGGAGCGTCTTGAGTCTTATGGCGCACCAGTGACCTGTAGGAGCCGCCCCAGCATGTGGAAATCGATTGCGATCTTTTTGAGCGGCGGCGTTCTGGGCGCGTTGTTCGGTGTGGCCGTCGGGTTTTTCGCTTTTCCCTATGTGTTCCCGCCACCCCCGGCGATGGACGTGCTGGCGGCTGAAGAACAGACGAATGTTGTCGCGCGCGGCAAGTTCATCCACGCCAACCCATCCGACCCGATTCACTATGGCAGCGGGTCGGTTACGGTCTATGAGGACGTGGTTTTTCTGGAAGCGGACTTTCAGGTTGGCCCGGGCCCGGATTTTCATGTCTATCTGGTGCCCAACGCACAGGTGCGGGACGATGCCGGCGTCGAGGGCAGCATGTTCATCGATCTTGGCCGATTGCGCGCTTTTGAGGGCAGCCAGCGCTATCCGATCCCGGCAGGCGTCGATCTGGGCGACTACCCCAGCGTCGTGATCTGGTGTGAACAGTTCGGGGTATTGATCTCGCCCGCCGATCTGGTTTTTGGGTCTTAGGGGTTAGGAGCCCATCTAGAAGGCGGCCTTCCACTGGGCCGTATCGATAAACCAACGCTCTTCGTGGACGAGATCTCCCGCAAAGCGGAACAGTACCGCCATCTGGCTGCCGTCCGGAATTTTGTCGCATTTCCAGTCCAGGATCGAGACGACTTCGCCGTTGGTGCCTATTTGCCGTGTCGCCGTGATCTCGAATCCGGGTGGTACGATTGCGCCCAGCCCTTCCAAGGCTTGCCGGAAAGCAGATTTGCCTTCGAACACGTCTTCTTGACCCGGCATCACGAACACCATGTCCTCGGTGTAGTCCTGGGCAAGGGTGTCCCAATCGCCGAGGGCGACTGCGGCCCACCCTCGCTTTACAATGTCGGCATGGCTTGTCATTTGTAGCCCCATTTTGCGCGTCGGCCTTTCCAACGTGCCGACGACCTAACATAGCATGACGGGCGGCATTTGGCCGCTAAGGCCTGCATACGCGCGCGTCACCGCGCAGAACTCATCAAGGCTGAGCGTTTCGGCGCGGCGTTCGCCGTCGATCCCGGCCTTCTCTAGTAGTGCTGGGGCATCGACACCCAGGGCTTTAAGGCTCGACCGCAGCATCTTGCGCCGCTGGCCAAACGCCGCCTGCAGGACCCTTTGAAGTTGTTTCAGGTCTGCCTCTGCCATCGGCTCGGGCAGCACCTCGAAGCGTAGGACGGTCGAGGTCACCTTGGGCGGCGGCACAAAGGCAGTTGGGGGAATGTCGAACAGCCGCTGCGGCTTTGTGCGCCACTGGCTCAGCACCGACAGGCGGCCATAGGCCTTTGTGTTGGGCCTGGCCAGGATACGTTCTGCCACTTCCTTCTGAAACATCAGCGTCAGGGACGAAAACCAGGGCGGCCATGCCGCTGTTTCCAGCCACTTGGTCAACAGCACCGTAGAGACGTTATAGGGCAGATTGGCGACAACTTTGGCCGGTCGGCCTTCCGGTAGCAGTCCAACCTCATCGAGTGTTGTGGCGTCGGCCTCATGCACCGTCAGCCTGCCCGGATAGGCGTCTGCGATTTCAGCCAGTGCGTCCAGACAGCGGGCGTCTTTTTCCACTGCAACAACCTGTGCGGCACCGGCGTCGAGCAGTGCCCGCGTCAGGCCACCAGGGCCGGGGCCAACCTCATAAACGATATCGCCTTCTTTGACGCCAGCTTCGCGGGCGATTCGACCGGTCAGATTGAGGTCCAGCAGGAAGTTCTGGCCAAGCTGTTTGCGCGCGCCCAGCCCGTGGCGGGCGATCACCTCACGCAGCGGCGGCAGACTCATGCGGCAGCGGGGCGGGCGGCCCGGTTTTGAGCGATCGAGGCGGCTGTCTTCAGCGCCGCAATCAGGCTGCGCGGGTCGGCCTTGCCGGTCCCGGCAATATCGAGCGCGGTGCCGTGGTCGGGCGAAGTGCGGACAAACGGCAGGCCCAGTGTCACATTGACGCCCTCAAAGAAGTTGAGTGTTTTCAGTGGAATCAGGGCCTGGTCATGATACATGCACAACGCGGCATCATAGGCGGCGCGCGCCTCATCATGGAAAGCCGTATCGGCAGGATAGGGGCCTGTGACATCAAGGCCCTCGGCCTTCAACTGCTGAAGCGCAGGCTCAATAATCTCGATCTCTTCGCGGCCGAGCGCGCCTGATTCACCCGCATGTGGGTTCAGGCCGGTCACCGCCAGCCGGGGCTGCGGAATCGCAAAGTCTGTTTTCAGCGCGTGGGCGACGATATGGGCAGTCGTTGTAATCATCTTACTGGTGAGGGCTCCAGGCACATCGGCCAGCGGCAGATGAACGGTCACCGGCACGACGCGAAGGCCGGGCACAGCCAGCATCATGACCGCGCGCGCGCCTTGCCCCGCGAGAGCTTCGAGAAAATCTGTATGGCCGGTATGCGCAAACCCGGCCTCATACAGCGCGGCCTTGTGAATCGGGTTGGTAACAACAGCATCGGTATGGCCCGCCCGGGTCAATTCAACCGCCTGTTCGATAGAGGCAATCGTGGCTGCCGCACTCGCCGGTGTCAGTTTCCCCGGCTTAGCACCTTTGTCGAGGGGAACAGGAAGCACCGGAAGCGCCCGGCTGAAACACGCCCGCGCCTGCCGCGGGTGGCCGATTTCCTCCATCGCGACATCGACGGACAGCGTACGTGCCCGATCTGCCAGCATGTGCGGGCAGGCCAGTGCAACAAAGGGTGGGACGGCCGCCTCGTCGCGATGAAGCCACGCCTGAAGGGTGACGTCCGGACCGATACCGCCGGGCTCGCCCATGGTGAGGGCGAGGGGCGTTGCGTCGGAAACAGCGCTACTCGAGTTCGGTGCGGTAGTCGATGATGGCATCGCGCCGCAAATCGCGCAGATAGCGCCGCGCCATCATGGCGAGCCGCTGGTTGCTCAAGAAGTCCTCGATCTCAGCATAGCTGGGTTCTTGAATGTCGGGTTCTTCGCGGTCGCAGACAATCAGCACGCGGAAATCATCGCGCATGCGAATCGCCTTGCTGGCTTGCCCGACGTCCAGGTTTTCCACGGCTTCTTTCAGCTCGACTGGTAGATCGCCCAGCCGTACACGGCCCAGGCTGCCCTGGTCCCAGGCACCCAGCAGGTTTGCGACCGCACCGACGTCGCTGCACCGGCTGATCGTGGCGACTTCAGTGTTAATACGCTGCTCCATCTCCGCGGCTTCGGCGTCGCTGGCTTTGACAACAATCTGTGTCAGATCCAGCTGTGTTTCGTCAGGATCGGCGCTCATCGCGCGGCGTTTGTCGGCAAGCGTGACAATGTAGTAGCCGCCGGTCACACGGATGGGGTCAGATACGGCGCCTTCGCGGAGCGCAAGAATGGTATCGCGCAGATCATCTTCCAACTGTTCGGCGATTATCCAGCCCTTGTCACCGCCCACGGCGCCGGTCGCGGTGTCAGAAAACTGGCTGGCAACGGCGCTGAATTCAGTCCCTTCTCGAATCTGGCGGACCAGACGTTCTGCGGTCTGGCGGACTTCGTTTTCCTCTTCGACCGAATTGACGGCCAGAAAAATCTCGCCGACCCGGTATTCAGGTTCGCCCTTGTTGGAGATCAGGCGCTCCAGATACGAATTCACCTCACCCTCGCCAATCGCAAGGAACGGCCGCAGGCGGGCGTTGATGACTTCTTCCCAGGCCAGACTGGCCTGAAGCTGCCGCATAATCGATGATTTGGAGGCGCCCATACGCGCAAGCTCCTGATCGAACTGCTGGGGCGTGATCCGGTTCCGGTTGGCAAGCTCTGCATAACGCTGCTCGACATCCGCTTGGGTGACCGAGACTTCCTGTTCGCGCGCTTCCTGGATCTGCAGTTTTTCATCGACCAGAAGCTGCAATACGGTCTTGCGCAGCTGGTCATATTCTTCCTGGGTGCGAACATTGCCGGTTGTCGCCGTAATCAGCGCCATGCGCTCTTCAATGTCATATTCCGAGATGATCTCGTCGTTCACGACGGCAAGAATACGCTGCACATCATCTGACGATTGTGCGTCAGACGATTGCGCAAACGCGCCGGCATTGACCAGCAATACGACAGCCATCGTGCCGAGAAGTCCCAGAAATCCAAGTCTATGCGACATTTCTAATATCCGTTCCCAAATGCCTCAAACTGCTGTGGCAACGGCCCTTCCAGCGGGTTGTAGCGATCTCCATGTCGGCGCGATTTCGAAGAGTTGGCCGCACTGAGCACCTTGAAGACCAATTGAAAGCCAATTGACGTTGAAGGCGGTACGTCTCTGTCATCGGTGAAATCGCGTCGCGCACTCAGTCTGAACCTCAGACACTCGTCTTCATAGGTGATTCCGCCACCTGCCGTCAACGCGCCGCCATCCGCTTCAAAGTCATAGGCGAAGTCCGCGTCCAGCCGCCAGTACCGCGACAGGCGAAGCTGCGCGCCGGTGCGGACCTCTTGTACATTGTTGAGTGATCGGTCAAAGCCTTCTCTGCGCGCCTCATTGTATCCAATCAGGACTCTAAAATCGCGCGGGCCGAATACAAGGGTTGCCTCGTTACGCACGACCGAAAAACCGTCCTTGTCAAAGCGCAGGCGGTGCACATAGTCAAAAGTGTCGGGCATCGAAAGGGATGCTGTGACAACAATGTCTGACATTCTGTCCTGAAGGCCGGAGTCGGCGGGCAGCAAGGGATCACGGTGAAACCGGTAGCTTTGGCCGACAATCAAGGTCGCGCGGAGGCCACTGTCGGTGTAATGACGCATGCGCAAGCCGTAGGCAATGCGAACGCCGCTTTCCCAACGGTCCAGGCCTGGAAAGCGGTTGATCTCAAACAGATTGGTCGCATCGAAATCGAAGCTCTGGCTGTCTTCATTTGGCAGCAGATCGTTATTGGCGTCTTTGGGGCTGGCGACCACCATCACCATCGGCTCAACGATTTGGCGTGAGACTTGGGCATACCGAACAAAAGGAAGGCGCCATTCAAGAGCGGCGTAAGGAATGACACGGCCTTCAATGTCATTGTCCGGCAATCGGCTGGCGCTCGATGCGATCGGCGCAAGCGCCGGGTCGTTCAGATAGTAGCCATCCGCGCGGACTCCCATCGTCAACGTATATAGCTCGCCGAAGGGCGACGTGTAGGGCAGGCGCCAGCGCCCCTCCGCCGACAGCCGGCCGGTATCACTGCCATCTGTGCGCGTGAGGAACAGAGCGCTGGCATCACCTTCAAAACGGCCGCCGAGCCAGCCAGGCTTGCCAACGAAATTATATTGTACAAAAGGTGCTGCGATGGGGGTTTGCCCGGCAATGTCCTCCTCGCGCAGTCCCTGGAAGGCGTAGGCGCCGATGTGCAGGTAGTTGCGTTCGGTAAAATGCTCGACATAGAGGTGGTTGATCAGACTGTCGGCTCGGGACACATCATAGCGGCGCAGATAGGTATCGTCGGTGACGACTTCCATATCGAAGCCCCAGCGCCAGCCACCCCCCAGCTTGAACTGGCCTTCGCCAAACAGATGACCGCGAAATTCATCGCCGGGAATGGGCTGGTTTTCGTCATCGCGTTTGGACACATAAGTGCCGCTGCCCGAGAGCAGATATTGCCCCGACGTAGTTTGGTGACGGAACTCCAGGAACAGTGCCGCCCGCTCTTCGGTCGTCAGCAGCGGTGTAATCGTCATGTCCATGTTGGGTGCGATGTTCCAGAAATACGGAACCTCGAGTGTGACGCCCAAGAGCGATGACTGACCGAAATCAGGCGCGAGCAATCCGCTGGCTCTTTTGACCGTGGCATCGGGGTGTTTCAGCCACGGCGTGTAGGCGATCGGCACGCCAAGCAGTTCAAGATAGGCATCTTTGTAGACCAGCGTACGCTTGTCCTGATTGTGAACGACTTCCATGGCTTTGACCTGCCATACGGGCTTGTCGTCCGGATCGTCGTCACAGACCTGGCACGCGGTATAGATCGCCCGGTCCAGAATATTCAGGCGGCCATCTTCCCGCCGGGCGTTCAGTGCGGCAAGGCGTTCGCCATCGCGGAACAGGATTCGCATGCCTTCGACCGTGCCGGTCTTCAGGTCACCGGTCAGAACCAGCCGGGTCCCTGTCGCGACATTACCTGATTGATCAACCAGTCGGATGTTGCCGGTCGCCACAGCCTCGTCGGTGTTCCGGTTATAGGTAACCTGGTCAGCGTAAAGCGTATTGCCTTCATAAACGATTTCGACGTTACCACGGGCAGTGGCGACGTCAGCGTCGGTGTCATAGAGAATTTCGTCAGCCGCCCAACGAATCTTCTCTGGCTCATCGCCAGTCTGCGCCTGTGCCGCGCCGGCGCACAGGACTAGCGCCAGCCAGAACAGGGCCGTGGCGGAACGAATGAAATGAAGTCTTGCCACGGTGGGCGGACTCCTAGGCAGGACATCGACGGTCAGGGCTCGAGCAGACTAGGCGACGTTATCTACACGCACCGAAGCCTTTACACTACCCCGTGGTGCTTCTCTCTTAAAGACTTAGGCGCTCATGGGTTTAGCCGCAGCAAAACAACACGCGCGGCCTTCAATCTCGATCCAACTCCCTTTAGGATGGTCCTCCCACCAGGCGGTTCGTACCGCTCGCTCCAGGAAAGAGACTTCATGCGGATTTCAATTGCAGATTCAGTCAAGGACCCCAACGGCGCCATCGTGGTGTTCGTCACCAAGGGAAAGGCTCTGTCGGCCAGCGCGGCCGATCTCGACAAGCGAACGGGCAAGGCCGTCAGCCGGGCCATTGAAGCATCAAAGTTCAAAGGCGATCAGGGCCAGTTCCTCGACATCATCGGGCCGGCCAAAATCGAGGCCGCGTGCATTCTTCTGGTGGGCCTTGGCGATCCTGAAGAACTGGATCCCCTTACAGTTGAAAAAGCCGGGGGGGCGGTCGTGAACCGTCTGAAAGAAGCCGGTCCGGCTGCTGCGTCAATCATGGTTGATGCGATTGACGGATGGGGTGTTGATGGGGACGAGTTTGCAGCGCGGCTGGCGTATGGCGCGCTGCTGAACTCCTATCGATTCGATAAATATTTCACCAGCAAGGGCAGTGACAAGAAAGCGCCCTCGCTGAAGCGCATTGCCGTCGTGACGGAAGCTGCGAAAGAGGCACGCAAGGCGTATCGCCCTCTGGAGAAGATTGCGCAGGGCGCGTTCTTTACCCGGGATCTGGTCAGCGAACCCGCCAATGTGCTGTATCCCGAATCATTTGCCGAAGAGTGCCGGTCGCTTGAAAGCCTGGGAATCGAGGTTGAGGTGCTGGGCGAAAAGGAGATGACTGACCTGGGCATGGGCTCACTGCTGGGCGTCGGGCAGGGCAGTGCCCGCGAAAGCCAGATAGTTGTCATGCAATGGAAAGGCGCAGGTGAACAGGACAAGCCGCTTGCATTTGTCGGCAAGGGCGTCACGTTCGATACCGGCGGCATATCTATCAAGCCGGCCAGTGGCATGGAAATGATGAAATGGGACATGGGCGGTGCGGGGGCCGTCTCCGGCCTGATGAAGGCGTTGGCGGGCCGTAAGGCCAAGGCCAATGTGGTCGGCGTGATTGGCTTGGTTGAGAACATGCCGTCCAGCACCGCTCAGCGACCAGGTGATGTGGTGACCTCCATGTCGGGCAAGACCATCGAAGTCATCAATACCGACGCCGAAGGGCGCTTGGTGCTGGCCGATGCGCTGCACTACACGCAGGATCGCTTCTCACCGCAATTCGTGATCAATCTGGCAACGTTGACGGGCGCGATTATCACCTCGCTGGGCAATGAATATGCCGGCCTGTTCTCCAACAATGACGAGTTGAGCGAACAGTTGCGCAAAGCCGGTGAGGCCGAAGGCGAGAAGGTCTGGCGCATGCCGCTGGGCGAGGCCTATGACAAGATGATCAAATCCGGGATCGCCGATATGAAGAACGTCGGATCGGGCGGAAAGGCGGGCAGTATTACGGCTGCGCAGTTCCTGCAGCGTTTCATCATCAAGGATACGCCCTGGGCGCACCTTGATATTGCAGGCATGGCCTGGACGGATTCGGAAAAGCCGACAGTACCCAAGGGCGGCACGGGCTATGGCGTGCGGCTGCTGGACCGCCTGGTCGCGGACCATTACGAGGGCTAGGCCCGGCGCGTGACCGATATCAGCTTCTATCACCTGCAACGTCAGCCGTTGGAGAACGCGCTGCCCAAACTGTTGGAGCGGATTATAGAGGCCGGCATGCGCGCCATTGTCGTTGCTGACACGGAGGATCGCGTTGAGGCGCTGAATAGCCATCTATGGACCTACGACCCCGCGGCGTTTCTGCCGCACGGGTCTTCGCGCGATGGGTCAGCAGGGGATCAACCGATCTACCTGACGACGGAAGAGGACAATCCGAACGAGGCCGTTGTGCTGGTATTGGTCGATGGCCGTTCGCCATCAACGGTGGCGGACTATGACCGCTGCCTGGACATGTTCGACGGCAACGATGAATCTGCGGTCGAGCAGGCACGGGACCGCTGGAAAACCTACAAGGCCGCCGGTCACACCGTCACCTATTGGCAGCAGAGCGACGAAGGCCGCTGGGAGAAGAAGGGTTAGGACGCCTGCTCAGGCGAGTTGGCGCTTCAGGGCGTCCAGATCACCCAGGACCCAGGCACTGCGCAGCAGATCGTCTTTGGCAAAAAAGAATGCTGCGCCCGAATAGCGAATGACCTTACCGGTCGGTGAAAAGCCAAGAATCTGGCCTGAATGAGTGCCGGTATAGGTGAGACGCGCCGCAGCCTGGTCGCCATCGGTTATCAGTGTCTCAATCGTGTTTGTGAAGTCCGGGAAAGCGTCTCTGATGGTTGCAACATAGGTAAGGAAACCGTCGATACCGCGCGTTTCGGCGCCAAGTGATCCTCTGAATCGAAAGTCCGGCCCCAGAATCGCAGGTGCAGCAGAGGTATCCCAGCGGTTCCAAAGGTCGCTGTAGAACCTCTGAGTGAGGTCTTCGGTTGATATGGCGCTCATAGGCCCGATCTCGTCTTCCTGCTGTTTATTCTTCGGTTGCCGGTACGGCGGGTTGCGGGTAAACCACCGCCGATCAAATCCCCGTCCCCCTTGAAAAAAGAAGAGACCATGGCAATCGAACGTACGCTCTCCATCATCAAGCCCGACGCCACCCGGCGCAACCTGACCGGTAAAATCAACGCGATGCTGGAAGATGCCGGTCTGCGCATTGTTGCGCAGAAGCGCATTCAGCTTACCCGCGCCCAGGCTGAAGGGTTCTATGCCGTCCATAGCGAACGCCCGTTCTTCAACGATCTGTGTGATTTCATGACGTCCGGCCCCGTCGTCGTACAGGTTCTGGAAGGCGAGAGCGCCGTAACCAAGAATCGTGAAGTTATGGGCGCCACAAACCCCGAAGAAGCGGCCGAGGGCACGATTCGCAAGACATTCGCTGAGTCGATTGAAGCCAATTCAGCGCATGGCTCCGATTCGCTGGAAAATGCAGCGACCGAGATCGCCTACTTCTTTGCCGCGACCGAGATTGTCGGCTAATCGTCTTTGATAAGCGGGCTCATCAGGCCGTCCTGCGGTTCGATGGGCCCGTCAATCATCACCTGACCGCCGCTGACCCTCAGCCGGCCCTGCGATAGCAGGCGCACGACAAGGGGATAAAGCTTGTGCTCCCATTCGAGAACGCGGGCTTCAAGCGCCTGTTCGGTATCGTCCGGCAAAACCGGTACACAGGCCTGAAAAATGATCGGGCCATTGTCCATTTCTGGCCGCACGAAGTGAATGGTGCAGCCGGTAAACCTTACCCCGTCTTCCAGCGCCCGCTCATGCGTATGCAGCCCGCGATAAGCAGGCAATAGAGACGGGTGCACGTTAATGATTTTGTCGCGCCAGCGGCCGATGAAATCAGCACCGAGCAGCCGCATGAAACCGGCAAGGCACAGCAATTCAGCCCCTGATCCGACCAGAGCGTCATGCAGCGCGTCTTCGAATTCCTCGCGGGTCCCAAAATGCGTGTGGTCGATCACCAGCGTTGGGACATTGAAGGTCTCCGCGATTGCGATGCCGGCGGCGTCGGGCCGATTGGAAATCACCTCAACGACGTCGGCAGGGAAATCTGGATCGGCGCAGGCTTTGAGCAACGCCTGCATGTTGCTGCCGCGCCCGGAGATCAGAATGGCAATTTTCATAGGCTGGTAATCTCGATCTCGGATTGGTCGCTGCTTCGTTCGGTGATTTCACCGATACGAAAGACGGTTTCGCCTGCCTTCTTGAAGAGGTCGATGGCTGCATCAGCCCCGTCGGCAGGAACAATCACAGCCATGCCGATTCCACAATTGAAGGTCCGCAGCATCTCTGTTTCGGCGATGTCACCTGCTGTTTGAAGCCAGTCGAACACGGCTGGGCGGGACCACGCTCCGCTGTCGATGATCGCCCGCGTCCCCTCGGGCAAGACCCGCGGAATGTTCTCCAGCAGGCCACCCCCGGTGATATGCGCCAGACCATGAACCAGCCCGGCGCGAATAGCTGCCAGGCAAGACGGTACATAGATCCGTGTTGGCGTCAGCAGTGATTCTCCAAGGGATACATCAGCGTCGTATGGTGCGGTCTCCTGGAAGCTCAGATTTTGCTGTTCAACAGCCTTTCTGACGAGAGAAAATCCGTTTGAGTGCAAGCCGTTGGAAGAAAGCCCTAATATGATGTCTGTTGGCCCGACCTTCTCACCCGTTAGAGCAGCACCGCGCTCCAGAGCGCCCACGGAAAAGCCCGCAAGATCATAATCGCCAGCCCGGTACATCCCCGGCATCTCGGCTGTTTCACCGCCGACAAGGGCACAGCCGGCCTGGCGGCAGCCCTCGGCTATCCCCGCGACGACACCTGCAGCAGCCTCCACATCGAGCTTCCCGGTGGCGTAGTAGTCGAGAAACAGCAGGGGTTCGGCGCCCTGTACGATCAGATCATTGACGCACATGGCGACGAGATCAATGCCGACCGTATCGTGGATACCGGTTTCGATGGCAATCTTGAGCTTTGTGCCGACGCCGTCGGTGGCAGCGACCAGAATCGGGTCTTGATACCCGGCGGCGGCCAGATCAAAGAAGCCGCCGAAACCGCCAAGCCCGGCGTCAGAGCCGCTGCGTTTCGTGCTCGCGGCCAATGGTTTGATCCGATCAACGAGTTCATTTCCGGCATCGATATCGACGCCAGCGCTCTTGTAGTCCAATGGTGTGTTATTGCCGGACAGGATTTTTTGCCATTTATCCAGGAAAAGGAGAGGGCCAGACAGTAACGGATTTGCACCGCCGAAATCGACCCCATATTCTCTGGTAGCCGTTCTGTTCCGCCTTGCTATGGTAATCCCTATGAAAGTTGCGCCTCTAGGCATGCTCCGCCTGCTCATCCTTATGCTGCCTATAGCGTTTTTGGTCTCCGATGCGTGGTCGCAATCGCCTCGGTCGGCTGGGGATGCATTTGTGGTCGAGGCCGTCGCGGTAGACGTCACGGCCGATACAGCCGCCGATGCCCGTCAGATTGCGATTCGCCGCGGTGAACGTGAGGCGCTGCAAATCCTCCTGCGGCGAATGACTCTGGCTGAAGATCACGCCCGGTTGCCCAATCTGGACGGCGCCACCATCCAGTCGCTGGTCCGCGCTATGGAGTTTGACAACGAGCGTTACTCATCGACCCGCTACATTGCCGATCTGACCATCAGTTTTGACCCCGAAGGGGTTCGACGGCTGTTGCAGCTGTTGCGGATTCCCTTTGCTGAAGCGATCAGCGGCGCGATCCTGGTATTGCCTATTTACCGAGAAGCCGGCGCCGACCTGCTGTGGGATCGCCCGAATATCTGGTGGGAAGCCTGGTCGCAGATCGACTGGCGCACAAGTTTGCTGCCATTTACCCTGCCCGAGGGGACACTTGCCGATCTGGCTGCTTTGAGCGCTGATCAGGCCATGAGGGGCAATCGGGACCACCTGTCGATGCTGGCCACCCGCTACGGAACCACCGAGGTGCTTGTGGTGGCCGGACAATGGTCGACAGATCTGCAGACCGGCGTGCCCACATTTGAAGTCGATGTTCGCCAATACGGTGTTGCTGGTGAACGGAGCACGCCTTTCGTGGTTCCGATCAGGGCAGACGAGACCGACCTGGAGTTCCTGACCCGCGTTGCATCCCAGATCGGCAGCTCTCTGGCGGATGAATGGAAGAAGAACGCGCTTGTCGCCGGACAGGGCATTCAGCAAACCATTGAAGCGTCGCTTTCACTCTCCTCACTGCAGGATCTGATTACGGCAGAGACCCGCTTCCGTCTCGCACCCATGATCCGTGAATTGACGCTCGAAAGCGTCAGCACCACCCAGGCCATCTACCAAATGACTTTTGTGGGAGATCAGGAACAGCTATCGGTTTCGCTCGCCCAATATGGTATCGACTTAATTGAAACGGACGAAGGATGGCGACTTTCGCTGCGTCGCTGATCTTTTTCAAACGGGGCTTTTTAATGAGTTGGTCGGTCGTCAACCTGCCGAACATGTTGTCTTGGGCCCGGTTGGGTGCGACTCCCGTGTCGGTTTCATACATTTTGAACGGTCAACTGCAGATTGCCTTTTACATTTTCGTAGCTGCGGGGATTACCGACGCCCTGGACGGGTTTCTGGCCCGACGTTTTAATCTGGTCTCTGATTTTGGCCGGATTATCGATCCGGTAGCAGACAAAGCGCTTCTCACCGCGACATATTTGGCGCTGGCCTATAGCGGCTATCTTCCCTGGTGGCTGACGGGACTGGTCGTGGGGCGGGATATTCTGATTGTCTCAGCCTACGGTGTATCCGGTTTGTTCGGTGTTAAGATCAGGCCGGCTCCTGTCGCGATGAGCAAGTTCAATACAGCGAGCCAAATCGCTCTTGCCGCCGGCGTGTTGTTCCGGGATGGGTTCGGAATCGAGATGTGGGGCTTTATCGACCTGCTGATCTGGTTGACCGCCGCAACGACTGTTTTGTCCTGGCTGCAATATCTGGTGCTTTGGATCACCACGCGCGGCACGATGCAACGGCAGCCGTGACCGGCGCTGATCAATTTGTGCTGGATCTGCCTGTACGTCCGGCAATGGGTCGTGCGGACTTCATGGTCGCAGCGCCCAACGCCGATGCAGTCGCGTGGATCGACCGATGGCCCGAATGGCCGGGGCCTGTCCTGATCCTCTATGGGCCCCCGGGCAGCGGCAAAACCCATTTGGCGCAGGTCTGGTGTTCACGGACCCGCGCTGTCGAGGCTGGCGGTATCGGGGATCCGGTTACAGAAGCTGCAGCGAAAAACGGTGGCGCGATCTGCCTTGATTTGAACGGTACGGTTCAAGACGAGGAGGGGTTGTTTCATCTCTACAACACGGCCAGGGCCCATAGCGCTACGGTCCTGTTGACCGGTCGGACCCCGGTTTCCGGCTGGAGCCTGTCTTTGCCGGACCTTCTGTCAAGACTGAGGGCCGCACCGGCTGTCGGTCTGGCCCTTCCTGACGACGCTCTGATCGGAGCGATTCTGGTGAAGTTGTTTGCCGACCGACAGCTCGACGTCGAGCCAAATGTGCTAAGATATCTGCTGTCGCGCATGGAAAGGTCATTTGCCGCAGCAGGAGATGTCGTCAATGCGCTGGACAAGGCCGCACTGGCGGCCAGGCGGCGGATCACGATTCCATTGGCCAAGTCAGTGCTCGACAAAAAAAACGATTGAGCCATGTCACACGGGAGTCACGCACCGGCTTTAGGTTGGGCGCGCATTTAGTTCAGGAGAAAAAGTGTCCGAAAACGTCATCGCAAAAGACCTCGATGCGGACAAACCGTCAATCGGGCGCGGCATAGCGGCGGATTCGCCCGGTCGGTTTATCAATCGTGAGCTTTCATGGCTCCAGTTCAATACGCGGGTACAAGAAGAGGCTCAGAACGCTGACCACCCGCTGCTGGAGCGTCTTCGGTTTCTGTCGATCTCGGCCAGCAATCTGGACGAATTCTACATGGTGCGGGTGGCCGGCCTGCGGGGGCAGATTCACGCAGGCATCGCAACCATCAGTGATGACGGTCTGACCCCGGCCCAACAGATCGATGCGATCAATCTGATGGCCTATCGACTGCTCGAGCAACAGCAGGGGTGCTGGCGCGTCCTCAAAGATGCGCTGGGCGACGCCGGAATTGACGTCCTGGAAAACGATGAGTTGAGCCCGGCCGACCGGGAGTGGCTCGAAGACCGGTTTCTTGACGAAATATTTCCCGTCTTGACCCCACTGGCGATTGATCCGGCCCATCCGTTCCCCTTTGTACCCAATCTGGGGTTCGTTCTGGCGATGCAGTTGAGGCGGCGATCGGATCAGGAAACGATGAATGCACTGATTCCACTGCCGCGGCAGATCGAGCGATTCGTGCGGCTGCCAGGCGATACGATTCGGTTCATCTCGCTGGAGAATGTTATCGCGTTGTTCCTGGAACAATTGTTTCCCGGATATGATCTGGAAGGCCGCGGTGAGTTCAGGATCGTGCGGGACAGCGATCTGGAACTTGAAGAAGAAGCCGAGGACCTTGTCCGCTTGTTTGAGACGGCGCTGAAGCAGCGTCGCCGGGGCAGGGTGATCCTGCTGAAGGTCACGGCAAGCATGCCGGAGAAACTCAGGACCTTTGTCATTGAGGAACTCGATGTGCCGCCGGACGATGTTTTTGTCGTTGATGGCATGTTGGGCCTTTCCGATACCAAACAGCTTATCGTTGACGAGCGCCCCGATTTGACCTTCGTTCCGTTTAACCCACGGTTTCCAGAGCGTATTCGCGATCATGGTGGCGACTGTTTCGCGGCGATTCACCAGAAGGACATTATCGTCCATCACCCTTATGAAAGCTTCGATGCGGTGGTGCAGTTCGTGCGTCAGGCCGCAGCTGACCCCAATGTCGTGGCGATCAAGCAGACTCTTTACCGGACGAGCGAAGACTCACCCATCGTCGAAGCGCTGATCGACGCGGCCGAAGCCGGCAAGTCCGTCACCGCGCTGATCGAACTGAAGGCGCGGTTTGACGAAGCGGCCAACATCCGCTGGGCGCGGGATATGGAGCGTGCCGGTGTCCAGGTGGTTTACGGCTTTTTGGAACTCAAAACGCACGCGAAAATATCTCTGGTCGTGCGGCGCGAGCTGGGTGAACTCCGGACCTATGTCCACTTTGGAACCGGCAACTACCATCCGATTACGGCGCGTATCTACACGGATCTGTCTTACTTTACTGTCGATCCGGCGCTGGGCCGTGATGCCGCGCGGCTGTTCAACTTCCTGACAGGGTACGCGGAGCCGACCGAATTCGAGAAGATCGCGACGTCGCCAACTTTGCTGCACCCACGACTGATGGAGAACATCCATCAGGAGATCGAGTTCGCGAGGGCCGGCAAACCGGCCGAAATCTGGGCCAAGATGAATTCTTTGGTCGATCCGGCAATCATTGATGCACTCTATGAGGCCAGTCAGGCTGGTGTGAAAATAGACCTCATTGTGCGCGGAATCTGTTGCCTGCGGCCGGGCCTTGAAGGACTTTCGGAGAACATCCGGGTCAAAAGTATTGTTGGGCGCTTTCTGGAGCATTCCCGCATCGTCTGTTTTGGCAACGGGGCTGAACTGCCGTCAGAGCAGGCAAAAGTCTTCATCTCGTCGGCTGATTGGATGCCACGTAACTTTTTCCGGCGGGTCGAGACGCTCATCCCTCTGGAGAACCCCACCGTCCACGCGCAGGTGCTCGATCAGGTCATGGTCGCCAATCTGAAGGACGAGCAGCAGACCTGGTGGATGCAGCCCGACGGCAGCTATATTCGAGAGGACTGGCATGAGGACGGCTTTAACGCGCATGAGTACTTCATGAACAACCCGAGCCTTTCCGGCCGCGGTGAATCCCTGGCCGATATCACCACGCCGACACTGATTCTGGACGACTGACCGTCGTCAAACGGGTTTCTTTGCGTTTTCAATCCAGCTAGTGTGCGCCGGTCTTCAGACTGCTCGCCGCCGGTGTATGTCCGCTCTGTCCGAAACCGTTTCTGATCTGGAAATCTGGGAAGTTCCTGCTCGTGTCGCGGTGATCGATGTGGGGTCCAACACCGTGCGCCTGGTGGCGTTCGACATGGACGGGCGCATACCTAAGCTCATCTTCAATGAAAAAGCCTTTTGTGGTTTAGGCCGGAGTCTGGCCACCACGGGTCGGCTTGACGAAGACGGGATTACGCTTGCGCTGAAGACGATTCACCGCTTCGTCACGATTGCGGGGCAGATGAATGTTGCGCACCTTGAGATCGTTGCCACGGCAGCGGTCCGCGAATCCGCCAATGGTGGGGAGTTTTCCGACGATGTCGAAACGGTAACCGGGCAAAGTCTGCACGTGATTTCGGGGGAAGAAGAAGCCTACTTTTCCGCCATGGGTGTTGCAGCCGGCATTCAGGATGCGACAGGTGTTGCAGGCGACATGGGCGGCGGCAGTCTTGAACTGGTCGGGCTTGAAGACGGGCAGGTGGCCCCCGGACTGTCTTTGCCGTTGGGCTCATTGCGGCTGGTTGACGCACATGGCGACGATCAATCGGCTATTCGCAAGACTGTTGATAAAGCGCTCGCGGGTATCGATTGGCTGAAGGCCTATAGGGGACAAAATCTCTATGCAGTCGGGGGCACATGGCGTGCGATCGCCCGCCTTCACATGGCGGCGCGCGATTATCCCCTTCGCATCCTGCATCATTATGAAATATCGCGGGATGAAGCTGCGGGCTTTGTCAGCAAGATTGATGAATATCTGGATGACGACCTGATCAGCGCGTCAGGTGTATCCCGCAAGCGCGTTGCGATGTTGCCGGTTTCCGCGCTGGTACTAAGTCGATTGATCGACGCGCTGAAACCGGACCGCTTGGTTATTTCGGGCTTGGGTCTGCGCGAGGGAATTCTGTTCCATCACGCGGCTGAGGAACTGCGCCGGGCCGATCCATTGCTGGTGTTCTGCCGCGAAGTTGCGGTTCATCGGAGCCGTTTCCCGGAGCATGGCGACTATTTCATGGGCTGGACGGAGGCCCTGTTTGACGGTGAAAGCGTCCGTGAGAAGCGTCTGCGTTATGCGGTGTGTCTGCTCAGTGATATCGCGTGGTCGGGCCATCCGGACTACCGCGCGGAACTGGCAATGGACCAGATCATGCTGGCCCAGGTTCTGGGGACGGATCACCCGGGGCGGGCTTTCATTGGCCTGGCCCTTTTTGTCCTCAATGGTGGCGGTGTGGGTGCGGTCCCGGCTGAGCGGGCCCGGCCGTTGCTGAGTGATGATGAAGCCATGCGCGCCGTGCGGCTTGGACTGGCGCTGCGGCTGGGACAGCGCATTTCCGGCGGTACACGGGAGCTTCTGGAACTCTGCAGTCTAACGGCTACGAAAGAAGAGTTGGTGCTTCAGATCATTGCGGGCGGTGGCTATATGGTCGGCGAGGCCGTCGAACGGCGGCTCAACGGGCTTGCCAACGCCCTGGATCTCAAGCCCGTCATTGAAGAGGCAGCTGCTGACTAATCGCTGCTGGCTGTGTGTCGAACGACGCCACGCTTGTCCAGATAGGCGTTTACCGCGCCAATCAGTTCCTCCATGTGGTCCTCATAGAAATGGCTTGCGCCATTGATCTTCTCATAATCGACGGTGATCGCCCGCTGTGCCTGCAGTTTTTCAGCCAGCTTGGCGGTTGATTCCGGTTCGACGACGTTGTCTTCGGTACCCTGGATGATGATGCCGGAGGAGGGGCAGGGCGCCAGAAAGTTGAAGTCGTAAAGGTTGGCAGGTGGTGCGACCGAAATAAATCCCTGAATTTCAGGTCGCCGCATCAGCAATTGCATGCTGATCCAGGCGCCGAATGAAAAACCGGCGATCCAGCAGCTCGGCGCATCCGGATTATAGGTTTGAAGCCAGTCCAGCGCGGCCGCTGCATCGCTTAGCTCGCCAATACCGTTATCATATTCGCCCTGGCTACGCCCGACGCCACGGAAGTTGAACCGCAGCACGGCAAACCCCCGGCGGACGAAGGAGTGGAACAGGTGGTAGACCACCTTGTTGTTCATGGTGCCGCCGAATTGCGGGTGTGGATGCAGGATCAGAGCGATCGGTGCATTCTTCACTTTCGCAGGCTGATAGCGCCCCTCAAGCCGTCCTTCCGGCCCAGGAAAAATCACCTCAGGCATGCAGAACTTCTCCCTTCGATCACGGACGCGTCAATCCGCCTGTTGGCCCAGTCGGTTGGCATCCGGTAGAAATTGGTTTAATAGCAACACGTTGTCACCTCGCACCTTGACGTGCGATTGCCTCAGGCTCACATAGGTCAAAGGCGGTCGTTGCAAAGAGTCGCGCTGATTGGTCAACAAGTTAGGTTCGTTGAGTCGCTTATAGCACAAACGGAAACAATGCGAGCATTGCGTGATGGGAATATTCGCTAAACTGGGGTCGGTCATCACCGCTACGGTCGAAAAGGACCCGGCGGCGCGTTCCCGTCTGGAGGTCGTGCTGGCCTATCCCGGTTTCCACGCCATGGTCTTCTATTATATGGCCCACGCGCTGTGTGGCTGGCGGCTGAAGCTGCTGGGCCGCTGGGTCTCGGCAATTGGCCGCTCGCTGACCGGCATCGAAATCCATCCCTCGGCACGCATTGGCCAGGGGCTCTTCATCGATCATGGCAGCGGTGTTGTAATTGGTGGCACCACAGAGATCGGCGCGAATGTGACGCTTTATCAAGGCGTGACGCTGGGTGGCACATCGCTTGACCCCGGCAAGCGGCATCCGACGATCGACGATGACGTTATCATCGGCGCGGGTGCAAAAGTTCTCGGGCCTATCACCATCGGCAAAGGGGCGCGAATTGGTGCCAACGCGGTGGTGGTCAAGGATGTCGCACCACATGTGACCATGGTGGGTGTGTTGGCGCGCCCCACCACGCAGAAGCAGTTCGAGTCCGACCGCTTCGTTTCTTATGGTGTGCCCACGGAAGGCCTGCCTGACCCGGTCGCACGGTCGATGGAAGGCTTGCTTGAGCACATCCATCGGCTGTCTGTGCGTATCGAAGATTTGGAAGAAGAGTTGAAAAGCCGTGACTGCCTGCCAGATAGCAGCGAGGCCGATAGCCCTGAATTCCGGCCGCCGCGCGGCTGACTTACGGCGTGCAGATCGGCCTGATGGCATCGGCCCCTAATCAATGTGAGCGTCTGCGGTGACACCGGACACCATCTACCTCGACTATAACGCTACAGCGCCAACACGGCCTGAGGCCAAAGCCGCCGTGGCTGAAACGCTGGATATGGGCGGCAATCCCTCATCGGTTCACAGTGCCGGGCGGAAAGCCCGAAACCTGCTGGAGAAGGCGCGCGCAACGGTGGCTGACGCGGTGGGCGCATCGCGCGAGAGCGTGGTGTTTACCAGCGGGGCAACCGAATCCAACCTAACCGCCTTGCAGGGGAGTAAGGCTACGCGGCTGATTGTCTGCGCCGTTGAGCACGAATCCATTCTCACGCCCACGGCGCACAGTGAACTGCCGGCGGATATAGTGCCGGTCAATAGCCAGGGCGTGATCGATTTGTCCGCCCTTGAACGCCTTCTCGCGAAAAACTCAGAAGGGGCGCTTGTCTCGCTCATGCTGGCCAATAATGAGACCGGTGTGATCCAGCCGGTCGCTGAAGCGGCCCGGCTGGCGCATCGCGCCGGCGCCCGTCTTCACTGCGATGCGGTGCAGGCGTTGGGCAAGATCCCCCTTGATATGAGTGACTTGGGCGTCGACAGCCTGAGCCTATCGGCGCACAAGCTGGGCGGTCCCCAGGGTGTTGGTGCGCTTGTCGTAAGCAAACCTGAATTAACTGAGCCTCTCATGACGGGGGGCGGTCAGGAACGCAATCACCGGGCCGGTACAGAAAATACGGCAGGGATTGCCGGATTTGCCGCCGCTATCGAGGCCACTGCGCCGAACTGGGAGACTATTGCCGGTTGGCGCGACAATTGGGAAGCGCGTGTTCAGGCTGTCGCGCCGGAGGCCGTTGTTTTTTCCCAAGGTGCGCCGCGCCTGCCGAACACGAGCACCATTGCGATGCCAGGCGTGCCCGGCGACTCACAGGTCATGGCCATGGATCTGGAAGGTATTTGTATCAGCGCCGGCTCCGCCTGCTCTTCCGGCAAGGTAAAGACCTCCCACGTGCTGGATGCGCTGGGCGCCGGCGACCGGGCAGGCGAGGCTATCCGGGTCAGTCTGGGCTGGGACAGTCAGGAAAGCGACCTTGAAGGTCTGTTTAAGGCCTGGGTCGCCCTTTACACCCGCACACGGCATCGCAAAGCTGGATGATGAGCGGCACGAACATCAAATTGCCGATCTATATGGACTATCAGGCGACCACACCCCTCGACCGTCGGGTGCTGGACGCCATGATGCCCTTCCTGACGGAGAAGTTCGGCAACCCGCACTCGACGACCCATAAGTTCGGCTGGGAGGCGATGGATGCGATTGATCTCGCGCGCGGTCAGATCGCCGGTCTGATCGGGGCAGATGCGTCTGAAATCGTTTTCACCTCGGGTGCCACGGAAGCCAACAATCTGGCGATCAAGGGAATAGGGCGGGCCTACAGAAAGCACCGCACCCACATCATCACGGCCGTCACTGAGCATAAATGCGTGCTTGAATCGGCAGCCGCCATGGAGCGGGAGGGGATGCGGATCACCTATCTGCCTGTCGATGGCGATGGGCTGATCGATTTGCACAGGCTGGAAGCGGCCATAACAGATGACACCCTGCTGGTCTCTGTGATGGCCGTAAATAATGAAATTGGCGTGATTCAGCCGCTTGCCGGGATCGGCGCCTTATGCCGCGAGAAACGCGTGTTCTTCCATACGGATGCGGCACAGGCCGTTGGTAAGATCCCGTTGGATGTGGCCGCGATGAACATCGACCTGATGAGTATCTCCGGTCACAAAGTCTATGGGCCCAAGGGCATCGGCGCCCTCTACATACGAAAGCAATCTAGGCTAGCGCCCGACCCGTTGATGAGTGGGGGCGGGCAAGAAGGCGGCCTTCGGTCGGGCACGCTGGCCCCGGCGCTCTGTGTCGGGTTGGGGCAGGCTTGCACCATCGCATCGGAGGAGATGGAGGGGGAAGCCGAGCGCCTTGAGCGTCAATTCGGAACTCTTGTCACGGGTATTGAAGAGGGCCTTCCCGGCGTGGTCTTGAACGGACATCGCGAGCACCGCATTCCCGGCAACATCAATCTCAGTTTTCCCGGGGTGCGCAGCGACAGGCTGATCACAAGCCTGCGCGATCTGGCTGTTTCGTCCAGCGCGGCCTGTGCATCGGCCTCGGCTGAACCATCTTATGTGTTGCAGGCGCTGGGCGTAGATGAGCTATTGGCCGAGGCCTCGATCCGGTTTGGGATCGGACGCTTTACCACCGATGCGGAAATTGATTATGCCGTCGAGAGCGTCATCAGAAATGTCACCAACCTCAAAGAGGCTGCTTAAGTGCCGAAGATCGTATTTGTAAGTCCGGACGGAAAGAACGCGCAGGAGTATGAGGCGCCCGCCGGCGACTCCATTCTGACCATCGCGCATGCCAACAATATTGATATGGAAGGCGCCTGCGAGGGCTCCATGGCGTGTTCTACCTGTCACGTGATTGTCGACGAGGCCTATTACAATCGTTTACCTGAACCGACCATTGAGGAAGAGGACATGCTCGACCTGGCCGAAGGGTTGAGACTGACGTCGCGGCTGGGCTGCCAGCTGATTTTAACCGATGATCTGGATGGCCTGATCGTCAAGCTCCCGTCGAGTACCACGAATATGATGGGGCTCTAGTCTTGGCGGTCAGCGCCGAATACAAAGCCTTCATCAATGAAATGCTGGAGCCAATCGGCGGTGTTTCCATTCGCGGCATGTTTGGCGGCGGCGGCGTTTTTTGCCAGGGCGTTATGTTCGGACTGATAGCCGACGAACGCCTCTATTTCAAAGTAGATGACGGGCTGCAGACGGAACTGGAAGCCGAAGGCAGTGAGCCATTTACCTATGAAGCGAAGGGGGGCAAGCGCGGCGTGATGTCCTATTACGAAGCGCCAGAGCGCTGTTACGACGATCAGGATGACATGCTGGACTGGGCGCGCAAGGCACTGGAAGCGGCTTTTCGCGAGGACGCGAAGAAACCCAAGAGCAAACAGAAACGAACGGGATAGGCGCCCAAGCTGCTAGGCGGCTTCGGGCGTCTTCTTGCGGCGCGATTTCTTCTTGGGCGCCTTTTCTGCCACCGACTGCATCATGAAGGCGGGAACATGGTCACCCATACCGACGACGGGTTCGTTGTCGTCATGGCTCCGTCGGGACTTGCGCTCTCGCGGCTGGCGCCTGTTCTCTTCAGGCTTGGCCTCTTCAGGTTGCTGCTTGCTGTCTTGAGCCTTGGCCTTTGGTTTGTCGCCAGCATCATCTTTTCTTGACGAGTCAGCCTTGCGGCGCCGTCTTTTTGGCGGGCGGTCATCGCTTTCAGCCCGTGGGCTGTCGTCTGGCTTTGAAGCGGGCTTGGAGGAGGGCGTTTCGCTCTCCATTGGATCGATTTTCTTACCGATCAGATCATGGACGTTCTTCAGCCATTTATCATCGGCCGGCGTCGTGAGCGTAAAGGCGCGCCCCGAGAGCCCCGCGCGGCCGGTGCGGCCGATCCGGTGAATGTAGTCCTCTGCGTGCGACGGCACATCGAAATTGAACACATGCGACACAGCGGGAATGTCCAGGCCGCGGGCAGCGACGTCGCTGGCAATCAGCAATCGGACGCTGCCGTCCTTGAAGCTCGCCAGCACATCCGTGCGAACCGACTGGTCCAGATCGCCATGCAACGCCGCGGCACTGAAACCATGCTTTTTCAGGGACCTGAACAGCACGTCCACATCGCGTTTGCGATTGCAGAAGATAATGGCGTTCTTGACGTCTTCTTTTTCGATAATCTCGCGCAGCTTGTCGCGCTTGGCGCGGGCTTCCGAGGTCTTCATGGTACAGAGAAACTGCGCCACGTTATCCGCCGTAGATGCGGGCGAAGCGACTTCAATGAGTTTCGGGTCCTTGAGGAACTGATCGGCCAGCCGCTTGATTTCTTTTGGCATGGTCGCAGAGAAAAACAGTGTCTGGTGTTTCTGCGGCATCAGCGAACAGATGCGTTCGACGTCGGGAATAAAGCCCATATCGAGCATCCGGTCGGCTTCGTCGCAGACCAGGATATCGACGCCGGACAGCATCAGCTTGCCGCGTTCAAAGTGATCGAGCAGCCGGCCCGGTGTGGCAATCAGCACGTCAACCCCACGGTCGAGTTTCTTGACCTGATCGTCGAAGCTGACCCCGCCGATCAGCAGCGCCATGTTCAGCTTGTGATATTTACCATAGATTTCAAAGTTCTCGGCAACCTGGGCGGCAAGTTCGCGCGTCGGTTCCAGGATCAGCGACCGGGGCATCCGCGCGCGGGCGCGGCCCTGGGCCAGAATGTCGATCATCGGCAGCGTAAAACTAGCAGTCTTGCCCGTCCCGGTCTGGGCAATGCCCATAATATCCTTGCCCATCAGGACAGAGGGGATGGCTTGTGCTTGAATCGGTGTCGGAGTCGTGTAGCCGGCTTCGTTGACGGCTCGCATGGTTTCGGGCGCGAGGCCCAGAAACTCGAAATCGCTCATATGGCTGCCTGTGGTTGACAATCTACGCAGCGCGCGCACCCGTCAACGATGTTGTCTGAATGAATGTTTATCACGCGCTGCAACATAGGTTTTTTCAGGGTCAAGTCAACATGCACACCTAAATGTCAAGCGCGCCGACTGTGGGCGCGTGCTGCTGGATGTACTCAAACCGGAGTTCAGGCTTGCGGCCCATCAGGCGCTCTACGAGATCTGAGGTCTCCTCCCGCTCCACAAACCCATCAGGAATCCGCACATTGAGTAGTGTTCGGGTCTTGGGGTCCATCGTGGTGGTTTTCAGTTGATCCGGGCGCATTTCACCCAGGCCTTTGAAACGTCCGACTTCCACCTTGTCGCTGCCGCCGAACTCTTCTTCCAGCAACCGATCCTTCTCGGCGTCGTCCTGTGCGTAGAAACTCTTGCCCTTGAGCGAGAGGCGGTAGAGCGGTGGTTGCGCCAGAAAAAGGTGTCCATCGTGGATGAGCTGCGGCATTGCCCGGAAGAAGAACGTCATCAACAAGGTCGCGATGTGGGCGCCATCGACATCGGCATCGGTCATGATCACGACCCGTTCGTAGCGTAGATCGCTCTCATGATAGGCGTCGCCCATGCCGCAGCCCAGAGCCTGTACAAGGTCTTTAAGCTCCTGATTGGCGGACAGCCGGTCCTGGGCCGCGCTGGCGACATTCAGGATTTTGCCCCGCAGCGGGAGGACGGCCTGCGTTGCTCTGTCGCGCGCCTGCTTGGCGGACCCACCGGCTGAATCGCCTTCAACAAGATAGATCTCCGTGCCGGCAGTGCCGGCTTTCGAACAATCCGCCAGCTTGCCGGGCAGGCGCAGCTTGCGCGTCGCCGTCTTCCGGCTGATCTCTTTTTCCTGCTTCCGGCGCAGGCGCTCTTCAGCGCGAAGAACGGCATAGGCGAGGAGAGCATCCGCAACATCCGGCGCGCCGGATAGCCAGTGATCAAAATGGTCCCGCAGCGCGGCGTCGACCAGCTTGGTGGCGCTGGCGCTGGACAGTTTCTCCTTGGTCTGGCCCTGAAACTGAGGGTCCGGGATAAACACCGACAATATGGCCGTAATTTCGCCCAGCACATCGTCTGCCGTGATCTGCGACGCACGACGGTTGTTCGTCAGCTCACCATAGGCTTTCAACCCCTTCACCAGGGCTGCGCGCATCCCCGCTTCATGGGTGCCGCCTTCAGGCGTCGGAACGGTATTGCAGTACGAATGCACAAAGCCATCGCGATCCGTTGGCCAGGCAATGGCCCATTCGACCCGGCTGCCGCCACCGTTCATATCACTCTGGCCGGCAAAGGGGGCGGGCGTCACCGTCTTGGATCCCTCCGTTTCCTGATTAAGAAAGTCCAGCAAACCATTGGGAAAATGAAAACTATCGCTTTCGGGAATGTCGCCGCCGACCTTCAGTAATACGGGGTCGCATGCCCAGCGGATTTCTACGCCTGAGAACAGATAGGCCTTCGACCGCGCCATCCTGTAAAGCCGTGCGGGTTTGAACGCTGCCTCCTCGCCGAAAATTTCAGGGTCTGGCAGAAAGGACACCGTCGTGCCCCGGCGGTTCGGGGTGGATCCCGTGTTTTTCAGCTGCGACGTGGGGAGACCGCGCGCAAACGTTTGCTTGAAGAGCTGTTTGTCACGCGCGACTTCAACATCCAGCCAGCAGGCCAATGCATTGACCACGGAAATGCCAACACCGTGCAGACCGCCGGACGTCTGGTAGGCCTTGCCGGAGAACTTTCCACCCGAGTGCAGGGTGGTGAAAATCACCTCTAAAGCGGACTTCTTTTTGAATTTGGGGTGCGCATCGACCGGAATGCCGCGCCCATTGTCACGAATGGTCAGGCTGCCGTCGGCGTTGAGCGACATTTCGATTCGGTTCGCGTGTCCGGCGACGGCTTCATCCATGGCATTATCGAGGACTTCCGCTGCCAGGTGATGCAACGCTTTCTCATCTGTACCGCCGATATACATGCCCGGGCGACGGCGCACCGGCTCCAGTCCTTCAAGGACCTCAATGTCCTTTGCGGAATAGTCATCGCTCGCGGTTTCCGCGGCAAAAAGGTCGTTGTCGTCAGCCGTAGCGGCTTTGCGCGGCATGAAATACCCGAATCAACAAAAGGAACAGACTTCGCGGACTATACTGTAGGGCGCGGGCCCACGACACCTATATGTAGCGGTCTGTTTCTAATTTGTTCCGGTCAGCGCGCGGTGATCCCGTTCAAGGTTACGGTAGGCTTGCAGCAATCTGTCATAGCGTTCTTGCAGCGCGTCATGTTCGTCGCGCGTGGGCCGTTCCAGCAGCTCTTCAGGGATCCCCTTGGCGTCGGCCAGGTTTCGGATGATCTCGCCCGAGGTTTCCTGTTGCTCAGTGGCCTGGGCGGCAAAGCCCCGTTGTTGGCTGATGACCTGCTGATAGGCGACATTCTGTTGCTGGGCAGCTTCCGCACATGTTCGGCTCTGAGAGATCAGGCGTCGCTGCAGGCGATCGTTTTCGCGCTTCAGTCGCCGGTAGTCGCTGTGGATTGAACCGAAGTGGTGATCGCAATAGCGGTCACTGCGATAGCCATAGCCGTAGTAATCATCAGCCTGGGCAGGGAATGTGACCAGCAGAATGAAGGCGCCCGTTAAGACGCTTGCTGTTAGACGCATGGTGGGCCTCCAGGTCCAAAACTGCCTTATTCTACCTCTGAAGCTGGTGTGAGGGCGAGGGGCTTGCAACGGGCCAGGGCCAAACGAAAAGAGCCCCGGCAAATGCCGGGGCTCTGATCAGGTCGATGGCACGTTCGCTTACGAACTGTAGTACATCGCGTATTCAATCGGATGCGGCGCCGTTTCGAAATTGACCACTTCCTCCATTTTCAGGTCCAGATAACCGTCGATCTGGCTGTCATTGAACACGCCGCCGGCCTTCAGGAAATCCCGGTCAGCGTCGAGTGCGTCGCAGGCTTCACGCAGGCTGGCGCAAACCGTCGGCACACCTTCCAGCTCTTCGGGCGGCAGATCGTAAAGATCCTTGTCCATCGGATCGCCCGGATGGATCTTGTTCTGAATGCCGTCAAGACCAGCCATCAGCATCGCTGTGAAGGCAAGGTACGGGTTCGAAACCGCGTCCGGGAAACGAACCTCGACGCGTTTACCCTTGGGGTTCGGCGCATAAGGGATACGGCAGGAGGCTGAGCGGTTGCGCGCGGAATAGGCGAGCAGCACAGGCGCCTCGAAGCCGGGGACCAAACGCTTGTAGCTGTTGGTCGAGGAGTTGGTGAAGGCGTTGATCGCCTTGGCGTGCTTGATGATGCCGCCGATGTAGTACAGGCAGTCATCAGACAGGTCAGCATAACCGTTCCCGGCGAACAGCGAATTGCCGTCTTTCCAGATCGACTGGTGAACGTGCATGCCGGTGCCGTTGTCTTCGGCGACAGGCTTCGGCATGAAAGTTGCTGTCTTCCCATACGCATGAGCGACGTTGTGCACGCAGTACTTATAGATCTGCACCTTGTCGGCGATACGGACCAGCGAGTCGAACTTCATACCCAGCTCATGCTGGGAGGCCGCCACTTCGTGGTGATGCTTTTCGACTTCAATGCCCATGTCTTTCATGGTGCTAAGCATTTCCGAACGAAGATCAGCACCGGAATCAACGGGACCGACCGGAAAATACCCGCCCTTGATCTTCGGACGGTGACCCAGATTGCCGCCTTCCATCTCTGCGCCGGCATTGTACGGCCCTTCAACATCGTCGAATTCGAACATGGCACGGTTGTAGCTGACGTCGAATTTGACATCGTCGAAGACGAAAAACTCGGGCTCGGGGCCAAAATAGGCCTGATCCCCGACGCCGAGTGAATTCAGATAGGCAATACCGGCCTTGGCGGTCGTCCGCGGATCACGTTCATAGGGCTCACCGGTTGTGGGCTCCAGAATGTCGCAGACGATAATCATCTGGTTTTGCGCCGAGAACGGATCCATGACGACGGATTCCAGATCAGGCATCAGCGTCATGTCGGACTCATTAATCGCTTTCCAGCCGGAAATTGACGAGCCGTCGAACATGACGCCATCTTCGAACATGTCCTCGTCCACTGCATCCACATGCATCGCGACATGTTGCCACTTACCGCGTGGATCGGTGAACCGGAGGTCCACATATTCCACGTCGTTCTCTTTGATTGTTTTGAGGACGTCGTTCACGTCGGTCATAGGTCTTTCCTCTTTTCCTTGCAGACTTTGTTGGTGGGGTTTCTGTATTGGGCGAGGCGGCTTAGACGGCGTCTGTACCAGTTTCGCCGGTGCGGATGCGGATAGCCTCTTCGATCGAATAGACAAAGATTTTGCCATCGCCGATGCGGCCGGTCTGGGCCGCCTGCTGGATGGCTTCCAGGGCGCGTTCGACCAGACCGTCGTCCAGCACCACTTCAATCTTCACCTTGGGCAGGAAGTCAACCACGTACTCCGCCCCCCGATAGAGCTCCGTATGGCCCTTCTGGCGGCCGAAGCCCTTGGCTTCGGTGACCGTGATTCCGCTCAGGCCGACTTCATGCAACGCTTCCTTCACTTCGTCCAATTTGAACGGCTTGATGATAGCTTCAATTTTCTTCATTTTGTTTCGTCCTGCCCCAAAAGCTTTGGTGATGTCCGTACCAGCCTACAAGCATATTGCGTGCCAGTTGGAGATCGGTAACGATTGGCCCGATCCCTAAGGGTACCTAACGCTTTTTGGCTCATGAGCAAAGGCACTTTGCCCACTAAATGACCACAATGACTAAATTATGGGCAGACTTGACCTGGCAGGGTGTGCCCATCTGATGCGCTCTGTAAACGCTGCTCTCGACAAGCTTGGAACGACAATCTTTACCGTGATGTCGGCGCTTTCCGTCGAACACGACGCGGTCAATCTGGGGCAGGGGTTCCCGGATGAAGATGGCCCGGAGGATATCCGCCGTGAAGCTGCGCGCGTGGCGCTTGAAGGTCCCAACCAATACCCGCCGATGATGGGTATGCCACAGCTGCGCCAGGCCGTTGCGGCCTACAATCGCCGATTCTATGGAATGGAGGTAGACTGGGAACGGCAGGTCATCGTGACATCTGGCGCGACGGAAGCACTGACCTCCAGCCTGCTGGCGCTGCTCAATCCTGGTGATGAGGTGGTGCTGATCGAGCCGGTCTATGATTGTTACTTGCCGATCGTCGAACTCGCCGGGGCAACGGCCCGGATGGTCCGGCTGGAACCGCCCTCTTGGAGCTTGCCTGAACAGGCGCTGCGGGATGCGTTTGGGCCCAAGACAAAGCTGATCCTGCTGAACAGCCCCATGAACCCGACCGGCAAGGTGTTCACGATCTCCGAACTGGCGCTGATTGCCGATCTGGTCCAGGCACATGATGCCTACGCGGTCTGCGATGAGGTTTATGAGCATCTGGTGTTTGCTGGCGCTGAGCATATCCCCCTGATGACGTTGCCGGGCATGGCAGACCGCACGGTTCGGATCGGGTCTGCGGGCAAGACGTTTTCGCTGACCGGCTGGAAGGTAGGGTACCTGACCGGGGCGCCTGATCTGGTCGCGGCGATTGCCAAAGCGCATCAGTTCATCACCTTCACGACGCCGCCCGCTCTGCAGCTTGGCACGGCATTGGGCTTGTCTAAGCCCAATGCTTACTTTGAGACTCTAGCAAACGACATGGCGGCGAAACGCGATAGGCTGGTCCAGGGCCTGGACCAGGCAGGATTTGGCGTACTGCCCAGCGACGGCACCTATTTCGTCACGGCTGACATCAGGCCGCTGGGTATCAATATGGATGACACGGCCTTCGCGCAGCATCTGGTTCGCAAGGCGCGGGTGGGTACTGTTCCGGTCAGTGCGTTCTATCCGGCGGAGGGGCCGAACCACTTTGTGCGCTTCTGCTTCTGCAAAAAGCCCGCCGTCCTCGACCAGGCGATTGATCGTCTCATGACTTCTCTGGGTGCTTGAAAGCCGCGTGTAGAGGCATTAGAAGATGCGCCGCTGTGTGGTGGCTGTAGCTCAGCTGGTTAGAGCGCTGGTTTGTGGTACCAGAGGCCGGGGGTTCAAGTCCCCTCAGCCACCCCAGCATTCGCACTACGGGCTTGGCCTGTTTGAATGCACACCCTAAGCTCTTTTTATGAGCGGGGCAGAACTCCTTACCAGCGAACAGATGTACCGGGCCGATGCGCTTGCCATCGAGGCGGGCACGCCCGGGATCACGCTGATGGAAAACGCCGGACGTGGGATCGCTGATGCGATTCTGTCGCGCTATGCAGCATGTCCGGTCACGGTCTTGTGCGGACCCGGTAACAATGGTGGTGACGGCTTCGTCGTCGCGCGGCTGCTTCAGCGGGCAGGGTGGTCGGTGCGTCTCGGTCTGTTGGGCGACGTTTCCAACCTGAGGGGTGACGCCGCCGACATGGCCGTGCGTTGGACCGGTGAAACAGAGGTGCTCTCACCTGAACTGGTTTCCGGTGCCGGACTGATCATCGATGCCCTGTTCGGGGCCGGACTGGATCGGCCTTTGGCGGGCGATCTTGCAGCGTTGGTCGAAGTGATCAACCAATCACCTGCCACCGTCGTTGCTGTCGATGTCCCCAGCGGTCTTGAGGGCGGTGGCGCCGTTCGCGGATCCGTTGTTCAGACAGATTTGGCGGTTACCTTCTTTCGTAAAAAACCTGCCCATGTGTTGATGCCTGGCCGCGCGCTGTGCGGTGAGGTCGAGGTCGTCGATATCGGCATTCCATCCGATGTTCTGGACGAAATCGAACCAATGGCCTGGGAAAACACGCCGGCGCTATGGGGTGATTATTTCCCATGGCCGGAGGCGGACGGGCACAAATACAGCCGCGGTCACGCGGTGGTGGTTTCGGGCCCCATGGCGCAGGGTGGCGCAGCCCGTTTGGGCGCGCGGGCGGCGTTGCGGGCCGGGGCGGGGCTGGTGACCATCGCGTGTCCCCCCGGCGCGCTGATCGCCCATGCCAGCCAGCTCAACGCGGTGATGACCACGCCTTTTACCGATCTGGACGAGGTTCTCGCCGATCCGCGCAGGAATGCGGTGCTGGTCGGTCCGGGCAATGGAATTGGCAAGATCACGTTCAAGAACGCGCTGAAGGTGCTGAAGGCGGGCCGGGCCTGTGTTCTCGATGCCGATGCAATTACCGCCGCGTCGGAAAAACCGCAGAAGCTTTTCAAAGCCGTCGAGGCGCCTTGCGTCTTAACACCGCATGAGGGGGAATTTGCCCGTTTGTTCCCCGAGATCACGGCAGGGACGAAGCTTGACCGGACCCGCGCGGCAGCTGCCACCAGCGGCGCGGTTGTTTTGCTCAAAGGGCCGGATACCGTAATTGCCGCGCCAGATGGGCGGGCCGCGGTTAACACCAACGCAACGCCCACGCTGGCGACAGCCGGGTCGGGAGACGTGCTGGCGGGGATCATCACCGGCCTGTTGGCGCAAGGCATGCCCGCTTTTGAAGCCGCCGGCGCCGGGGCCTGGCTGCACGGTCTGGCCGGCGCGCTGTTCGGCCCCGGCCTGATCGCCGAGGACATCACTGAAATGCTGCCCGAGGCACTGTCGGAACTGGCAACCTACGGATAATTCAACAGCGCTGGTGTTCCGCGGAATTGGTGTGGTATAGGTCCGCGCCCAAAATTTCGCGGGCGTGGCGGAATTGGTAGACGCGCTGGTTTTAGGTACCAGTGAGGCAACTCGTGGGGGTTCAAGTCCCTCCGCCCGCACCAGAGACCTCGGGCCGACCCCGAAATACCCATAGAAAACAAGATAAAGACAGTCTTATGCAGGTAACAGAAAACAGCACTGAAGGCCTCAAGCACGCCTATACGATCAAGGTCGAAGCTGGCGTGCTTGACAGCAAACTCAACGAAAAGCTGAAGCAGCTCGCGGGCCAGATCCGGCTGCCCGGCTTCCGGCCCGGCAAGGTTCCGATGAGCTATCTGCAGAAGCTGCATGGCGATCAGTTGCTCGGTGAAGTGCTGGAGGAAACGGTCAGCACCACGTCGCGTGAAATGCTGGAGGAACGTGACATCCGCCCGGCGCTGCAGCCCGATATCGAAATCAAGGAGTTCGAGAAGGGTGGGGACCTGGAATACGATATGTCCGTTGAAGTCCTGCCCGAGATTGAACCGGCTGATTTTTCAACCATCGAACTGGAGCGCGAAGTCGCCGCTGTTGAAGACGAGCAGATCGACGAAGCATTGCAGCGCATTGCAGACCAGCAGAAAACTTACGAGGCCCCTGAAGACGCGGGCTACAAGGCTGCTGACGGCGACCTTGTGATCATCGATTTCGTCGGCAAGAAGGGCGACGAACCGTTTGAAGGCGGCGCCGCCGAAGACTATCGGCTGGAGCTCGGCAGCGGTAACTTCATACCAGGTTTCGAGGATCAGCTCATCGGCGTCGCCAAAGGCGATGAAAAAGAGGTCAAGGTCACGTTCCCTGAGGACTATGGCTCGGAAGATCTGGCCGGACAGGAGGCTGTTTTCGAGGTCACGGTCAAGGAAGTCCAGCAGCCGGTCGAGGCCGCCATTGACGACGAACTGGCCAAAAAAGTCGGTTTGGACGATCTGGAAGCGCTGCGGAATACGCTGAAAGAGTCGATCCAGCGCGAACATGATCAGGTGGGGCGTTTGAAGCTGAAGCGCAGCCTGCTCGACGTGCTGGCCGACAAGCATGATTTCGTGCTGCCGGAAGGTCTTGTCGACATGGAATTCAACCAGCTTTGGGACGAACAGACCCGCAGTCTGGAAGCCGAAGGCAAGGATCTTGAGAGCGCAGATAAATCGGAAGAAGAGA
This sequence comes from Alphaproteobacteria bacterium, assembly GCA_046290575.1. Lineage (GTDB taxonomy): Bacteria > Pseudomonadota > Alphaproteobacteria > SMXS01 > SMXS01 > JANQQJ01. The sequence goes on from JBKAGX010000004.1 coordinate 172,849, forward strand.
TGCGGACCGAAGCCCGCGACATGGCCGTTCGCCGGGTCCGGCTGGGATTGCTGCTGCGCCATATCGGTGAGAGCAACGACATTTCTGTCTCCGCCGAAGAATTGCAGCGCAAGATGATGGAAGAAGCGCAACGCTTTCCGGGACAGGAACGTGAAGTGCTTCAGTTCTATCAGCAAAACCCGCAGATGATGGAGCAGATCCGCGCGCCGCTGCTGGAAGACAAGGTTGTCGATTTCATTATCGAAATGGCTAAAGTCACGGACAAGGAAGTGCCGCGCGACGAGCTCTTCAAGGACCCGGATGAGGAGGATGAATCCGCGGATTAGGCCCGGATTGAAATCGCCCCTTCAAAAGCGGCGGAATAGGGATTACGTCTGGTACACAGATTTGCAGCTTGAGGCGGTGAGATGAGAGACCCAATAGAAACCTATAATGCGCTTGTGCCCATGGTGGTCGAGCAGTCCAATCGGGGCGAACGCGCTTACGATATCTATTCGCGGCTGCTCAAAGAGCGGCTGATTTTTGTCACCGGCCCGATCGAAGATCACATGGCCTCGCTGATCACCGCACAGTTGCTGTTTCTGGAAGCCGACAACCCGACCAAGGAAATCGCGCTCTATATCAATTCGCCAGGCGGCGTGGTGACGTCGGGGATGGCGATCTACGACACCATGCAATATATCAAGCCGCCTGTATCGACCGTGTGTATCGGTCAGGCCGCCTCCATGGGCTCGCTGCTCCTGGCGGCGGGGCAGGCGGGGCATCGATTCGCGACACCCAATGCGCGCGTGATGCTGCATCAGCCCTCTGGCGGCGCGCAGGGTCAGGCCACGGATATCGAAATTCATGCCCGCGAAATTCTTGCGGTGCGCGAACGCCTCAACAACATCTACGTCAAGCACACAGGCCAGGAACTCGAGACGGTCCGGACGCAGTTGGAACGCGACAATTTCATGACGCCGGAGCAGGCCAAAGAGTTTGGTATTATCGACGAGGTGTTCGAAAAACGCCCCGATCCGATGGCCGAGGGCTCCAAGGAAGCGGCGTAAGAACACATCATGGTGGGGCCCATTTGGGCTGTACCGCAATATTTGCATTGATTGGCCGGGCAACGCCCGGCTAGCATACCGCGTGAACAGCGTGATGGGATAAATGACCAAAGCAACCGGCAGCGGCGATTCCAAGAATACCCTTTACTGCTCTTTCTGCGGAAAGAGCCAGCACGAGGTCCGAAAACTCATTGCGGGTCCAACGGTCTTCATCTGCGACGAATGTGTCGAACTCTGCATGGATATTATCCGTGAGGAGAACAAGTCGACGCTGACGAAATCGGGTGAAGGCGTCGCGACCCCGGCAGAGATCTGCACGGTTCTGGACGATTATGTCATCGGCCAGTACACAGCCAAGCGGGTTCTTTCCGTCGCGGTGCACAATCACTACAAGCGGTTGAATCACGCGACCAAGAACAACGATGTCGAGCTGTCGAAGTCGAATATCCTGTTGATGGGGCCGACGGGGTGCGGCAAGACGCTGCTGGCCCAGACACTGGCGCGCATTCTTGATGTGCCCTTCACCATGGCCGATGCGACGACCTTAACCGAAGCAGGTTACGTTGGTGAAGACGTTGAAAACATTATTCTTAAGCTGCTTCAGTCGGCTGACTACAACGTCGAACGCGCGCAGCGCGGCATTGTCTATATTGATGAAGTCGACAAGATCAGCCGCAAGTCTGACAATCCCTCGATCACCCGCGATGTATCGGGCGAGGGTGTGCAGCAGGCCTTGCTGAAGATTATGGAAGGCACCGTGGCCAGCGTGCCGCCGCAGGGCGGCCGCAAACACCCGCAACAGGAATTCCTGCAGGTGGATACCACGAACATCCTGTTCATCTGTGGCGGTGCGTTTGCCGGACTGGAAAAGATCATCGATGCCCGGGGTGTCGACAAGTCGATCGGTTTCGGTGCCAACGTACAAGCACCCGACGAGCGCCGCACCGGGGAAATCCTTGAAGGCGTCGAGCCTGAGGATTTGCTTAAATTCGGCCTGATTCCCGAATTCGTCGGCCGACTTCCGGTTCTCGCGACGCTTCGGGACCTGGATGAGGATTCGCTCATCGAGATTCTGACCAAGCCGAAGAACGCGCTGGTGAAGCAGTACCAGCGTCTCTTCGAGATGGAAGGTGTCTCGCTCACCTTTACCGATGATGCGCTTCGTGGGATTGCCAAAAAGGCCATTCTGCGTAAGACGGGCGCCCGCGGGCTACGATCCATCATGGAAGCCATATTGCTTGATACCATGTATGATCTGCCCGCGCTGGAAGGTGTTGAAGAGATCGTCATCAATAATGAGGTGGTCGAGGGTCGCGCACAGCCGCTCTACATCTATTCGGATCGCCAAGAGGATGTCGGCCAAGGGGCCTAAACGCTCTTTGTCTGTGCTGCGGTTTGGTGGGGGGTTGATCTTTGTGATCCAACCGCCACTTAAGCAGGTACGATAAGTTTAGGGGTTGGGTCCAACCAACCCCCCATATCTTGACAGAGAAGCCAGCCATGTCCCTTGAAGACCCGATCACCGTCTATCCCGTTCTGCCCCTGCGCGACATCGTTGTGTTCCCGCACATGATCGTGCCTCTCTTTGTGGGGCGCGAGAAATCTGTTCGCGCGCTTGAAGATGTCATGAACGACGACAAGAAGATCCTTCTGGTGACGCAGAAGGATGCCGGTCAGGACGATCCCGGTGAGGACGATATCTATCGCGTCGGCACGGTCGCGTCTGTCCTGCAGCTGCTGAAACTTCCAGACGGCACGGTTAAAGTGTTGGTGGAAGGCGGCGCGCGGGCGCAGATCGAAGATTTTGTGCCGAATGAAGACTTCTTCCAGGCAGAAGCCAGCATGTTGCCCGCGGACCCCGAGCCGACGGAAGAACTCGAGGCGCTGGCACGGTCTGTGGTCACCCAATTCGAGCAATATGTAAAGCTCAACAAGAAGGTCCCGCCCGAAGTGCTGGTCTCCGTGAACCAGATTGAAGATCCGGCAAAACTGGCGGATACGCTGGCATCCCACTTGTCGGTGAAAATCTCCGAAAAGCAGGAGTTGCTGGAAACCGACGACGTCGCCGCCCGGCTTGAGCGCGTATACGGCTTGATGGAAAGCGAAATCGGCGTTCTTGAGGTCGAGAAAAAGATTCGAGGCCGGGTCAAGAAGCAGATGGAGAAGACTCAGCGCGAATATTATCTGAACGAACAGATGAAGGCCATTCAGCGCGAACTGGGCGAAGGCGAAGAAGGTGCTGACGAACTTGCCGAACTTGAGGACAAGATCGCCGAGACCAAACTGTCGAAGGAAGCGCGCACAAAGGCCGAGGCGGAGCTGAAGAAGCTTCGTAATATGAGCCCGATGTCGGCGGAAGCGACCGTCGTGCGCAACTACCTGGATTGGGTGCTGGGTATCCCCTGGGGCAAGAACCGCAAGGTCAAGAAGGACCTTAACAAGGCTCAGGAAATCCTTGATGCGGATCACTATGGTCTGGAAAAGGTCAAGGAACGGATTATCGAGTATCTTGCGGTCCAGCAGCGGACTCGCAAGATCAAGGGGCCGATCCTCTGCCTCGTCGGACCGCCAGGTGTCGGCAAGACCTCCCTGGGCAAATCCATCGCCCGCGCCACGGGCCGTGACTTCGTCCGCGTTGCCTTGGGCGGCGTCCGTGACGAGGCGGAAATCCGTGGCCACCGGCGTACCTATATCGGGTCCATGCCGGGCAAGGTCATCCAGAGTATGAAAAAGGCAGGGTCGCACAACCCGCTATTTTTGCTCGATGAAATTGACAAGATGGGCGCTGATTTCCGGGGCGATCCCTCTTCGGCGCTGCTGGAGGTTCTTGATCCGGAACAGAACAGCGCTTTCAATGATCACTATCTTGAGGTCGATTACGACCTGTCAAAGGTGATGTTTGTCACGACGGCCAATACGCTGAACATTCCGCCGCCCTTGATGGACCGGATGGAGATCATTCGGCTCAGTGGCTACACGGAAGACGAGAAGGTGGAAATTGCACGCCGGCATCTGATCCCCAAGCAGCTCAAAGCCAATGGCGTCAAAGACGGCGAGTGGTCGATTGATGACGACGCGCTGCGGGATATTATCCGCTATTACACCCGTGAAGCAGGTGTACGTAACCTTGAACGCGAACTGGCCGGACTGGTCCGTAAGGCCGTCAAGGATCTGGTCACCGGCGACGCCACCGAAGTTGCCGTAACGACGGAAAACCTGGGTGATTTCGCGGGTGTTCGGCGCTTCCGTTATGGAGTGGCCGAAGAAGAGGATCGGGTCGGCGTTGTGACAGGGCTTGCCTGGACCGAGGTCGGCGGCGAATTGCTCTCTATTGAAGCCGTTAAGGTGCCGGGCAAAGGCAAGATGACGATCACGGGAAAGCTGGGCGACGTGATGCAGGAATCGATTCAGGCAGCGGCAAGCTATGTGAAGTCACGCGCTCTGGACTTCGGCATCAGCCCCAAAGTGTTCGAGAAGCACGACATCCATATCCATGTGCCTGAAGGTGCGGTGCCCAAGGACGGGCCGTCTGCCGGTGTCGGCATGGTCACGACCATTGTTTCGGTGCTGACGGATAATCCCATTCGCAAAGACCTTGCGATGACGGGGGAAGTCAGTCTGCGGGGCAGGGCCTTTGCTATCGGCGGCCTGAAGGAAAAGCTGCTGGCGGCGCTACGCGGCGGCATAAAGACTGTGCTGATTCCACAGGATAATGAGAAAGACCTTGCCGACGTACCAGACAATGTGAAGGAAGATCTGGAGATTATCCCCGTATCGACGGTAGATGACGTATTGGGTCATGCGTTGACCCAGCCTCTTGTCCCGATTGAGTGGGAAGAAGAAGACGATTCGGTGTCTTCTCTTTCGACTGATCAGGCCGCTGGAGACGCTGAGGGGGTCATCACCCACTAGTATGTAACTGCACACTGGCAAGAATCAGAAAAAAGCCCTCAAACATGCGGTTTTTCGCGGGTTTGGGGGCTTTTCTTTTTGACGCTTAACAGGCCGGGCACTACACTCTGCCCCTCTGTTAAGAGGCTCCTGTATCAAACACACCAACATCATAAAAAGGGGGGTTGCCGTGAACAAAAACGACTTGGTTGCTGCTGTCGCTGCGTCAGCGGATATGTCTAAAGCTGATGCCGCCAGCGCTGTTGATGCCGTGCTTGACGGTATTACCAGTACGCTTGCGGGCGGTGATGAAGTTCGTCTCGTGGGTTTCGGGACGTTCAGTGTCGCCAATCGTGCGGCCACGACGGGGCGTAATCCGCGCACCGGCGAAACCATTCAGATTCCTGCGTCCAAACAGCCCAAGTTCAAGGCTGGTAAGGCGCTGAAGGATGCTGTCAACTGAGATCAATTGATGGTTGATTTCGGCCGGCCGCCTCCCGTAAAGAGGCGGTCGGTTTGCGTTTAGGCCTGTGTTGGGGCGGTTAGCTCAGTTGGTAGAGCATCTCGTTTACACCGAGAGGGTCGGCAGTTCGAGCCTGTCACCGCCCACCATCCTTCGTGCTTCGGCTCGGCAAGCCAGAGGCTTGGCGCCGATAGTGCATTGGAAAACCGTCGAATAGTCGTTGGTGTCGTTGCCGTTGAACACTTTTGTGACGGAATGTTCGTAACAAGAGTGTTCTCGCCTTGACAGGGTTTTAGGGGTGCCGTACATGGTGCCCTCCCTTGGTTCAGGGGGTGTAGCTCAGTTGGTTAGAGCGCTGGCCTGTCACGCCAGAGGCCGCGGGTTCGAGTCCCGTCACTCCCGCCATTTTCCAAGCATTCCAGACATGCAAAAACGGCGCGGCCATTCGTCTTTGACACGGTTAGGACGGCCTATATACTCCGCGCCAATCGGACCGGACACCTGTTCGGTTCACGTGGCCAATCAATCGGGGAACAGCCGGCGAGCACCATGCAGGACCTGCTGATCGAATATCTGCCCATTCTTATCTTTTTGGGTGTCGCTCTGGCGCTTTCCATAGTGTTCGTGGGCTCGGCGCTGGTCATTGCCAAGCAGAACCCGGACCCTGAAAAACTGTCCGCTTATGAATGTGGCTTCGAGGCGTTTGACGACACACGCGGGCAATTCGATGTCCGTTTTTACCTTGTGGCCATTCTGTTCATCATCTTCGACTTGGAAGTCGCATTTCTGTTTCCCTGGGCGATCTCGCTGGGGGAGATCGGTCTGTTTGGATTCTGGTCGATGGTGGTTTTCCTGGGCGTCCTGACGGTCGGGTTTATATATGAGTGGAAGAAAGGAGCGCTCGAATGGGAGTAGAAAACACTCCCGTGCCGGCAGCACCTGACGTTCCCCTTGATGCGTCGACTGCCGCTTCGCGGGCCTATTTCAACCAGATGTCCGACGATCTCAGCGACAAGGGCTTCGTTGTGGCCAAGGTTGATGATCTGATCAACTGGGCCCGGACAGGCTCTTTATGGTGGATGACTTTCGGCTTGGCCTGCTGTGCAGTCGAGATGATGCAGTCCAACATGCCGCGTTATGATCTGGAGCGGTTTGGCTTTGCCCCGCGGGCATCGCCGCGCCAATCCGATGTGATGATCGTGGCAGGCACGTTGACCAATAAGATGGCACCCGCCCTGCGCAAGGTCTACGACCAGATGCCAGAGCCGCGCTACGTGATCTCCATGGGCAGCTGTGCCAATGGCGGTGGCTACTACCACTATTCCTACTCGGTCGTTCGTGGCTGTGACCGGATCGTGCCTGTGGATATCTATGTCCCAGGCTGTCCGCCGACGGCTGAGGCGCTTGTCTATGGTGTGCTGGCACTGCAGAAGAAGATCCGGCGAACCGGAACGCTGTCGCGTTAGGCGAATCGTATGGATGAAACGCTTCAAGAACTGGGCGAGTTGATCGCCACGGCTCTCGATAACGAGATCACCGGCTTCGACGTGGCCGGCGGTGAACTGACGGTACACACGCGGGGCACCTGTATCCTTAAGGTGCTGAAATTCCTGCGTGATGACAGCCACTGCCAGTTCAAAGTCCTGGTCGATCTGTGCGGCGCGGACTATCCGGAGCGGCCGCTTCGATTTGATGTGGTTTATCACCTGTTGAGCCTGACGCTGAATCAGCGGGTACGGGTCAAGCTGCAGACGGATGAAGACACGCCAGTGCCTTCGGTTCGGGACGTCTATCGCTCGGCGGATTGGTATGAGCGCGAATGCTGGGATCTTTTTGGCGTTATGTTCTCCGACCATCCCGATCTGCGACGTCTCCTGACCGATTACGGCTTCCAGGGCTTCCCGCTCCGGAAGGATTTCCCGCTGACCGGCTATGTCGAGGTGCGCTACTCCGAAGAGCATAAACGTGTTGTCTATGAACCCGTGAAGCTGGTGCAGGAATTCCGCAGCTTCGACTTCATGAGCCCGTGGGAAGGGGCGCAGTACATTCTGCCCGGTGACGAAAAAGCCGCCGAGGAAAACGGACAGACCTGATGGCGGATGTAGAACTTAAGAACTATAACCTGAACTTTGGGCCGCAACATCCTGCTGCACATGGTGTTTTGCGCTTGATCACGGAACTCGACGGCGAAATTGTCGAGCGCGTCGATCCGCATATCGGCCTGCTGCACCGCGGCACTGAAAAGCTGATCGAATACAAGACCTATCTCCAGGCGGTGCCTTACTTCGACCGGCTCGACTACGTCGCGCCGATGAATCAGGAGCATGCTTTCGCACTCGCGGTCGAGAAATTGCTGGACTGTGAAGTGCCGGCCCGTGGCCAGTACATTCGCATCCTCTATTCAGAACTGGGCCGGATCGCCAATCACCTGCTCAACCTCACGACCCATGCGCTGGACGTTGGTGCGATGACGCCGATCCTGTGGGGCTTCGAAGAGCGCGAGAAGCTCATGGTATTCTATGAACGGGCTTGCGGGGCGCGGCTCCACGCCGCCTATTTCCGGCCCGGTGGGGTGCATCAGGATTTACCACCCGATCTGCTCGACGACATCGGCGAATGGTGTGAGACCTTCCCGGCAGTGCTGGCGGATATGATGACCATGCTGTTGGAGAACCGCATCTTCAAGCAGCGCAATGTCGATATCGGGATCGTTTCAGCCGAACAGGCGTTCGACCTGGGTTTCTCCGGCCCGCCGATCCGTGCCAGTGGCGTGCCCTGGGATCTGCGCAAGTCGCAGCCTTATGACAGCTACGAAAAGATGGATTTTGACCTGCCATTGGGCAAGCACGGCGATTGCTACGACCGGTTTTTGGTGCGGGTTGAAGAAATGAAGCAGAGCCTGCGGATCATGCGGCAGTGCCTGAACGACATGCCGGGAGGGCCGATTGCCTCGCTGGACCGGAAGATCGTGCCGCCAAAGCGCGGCGAGATGAAGCGTTCCATGGAAGCGCTGATCCACCACTTCAAGCTTTATACCGAGGGCTATAAGGTGCCTGAGGGCGAGGTTTACGCCGCGGTGGAGGCGCCGAAGGGCGAATTCGGCGTCTATCTGGTGTCCGACGGGTCCAACAAGCCCTATCGCTGCAAGATCCGTGCGCCGGGGTTCCCGCATCTGGCGTCCATGGACGATCTGGCAAAGGGCCACATGCTGGCGGACCTGCCGGCGATTATTGGCTCGCTCGATATTGTTTTCGGGGAGATTGACCGATGACGAATGCAACGGTGCAGCCCGAGAGCTTTGAATTTACCGCAGAAAACCAGGAATTGGCGAAGATGCATATCGCCAAATATCCGCAAGGCCGTCAGGCGAGCGCGGTCATGCCGCTCCTTGACCTTGCGCAGCGGCAGCATGGCGGCTGGCTGCCCGACGCAGCGATCCGCTATGTCTCCGACATGCTGGACATGCCCTATATACGCGCCTTCGAGGTGGCGACCTTCTACACCATGTACAATCTGAAGCCGGTCGGGAAGCACTTCATTGAAGTCTGCACGACGACGCCATGCTGGCTGCGCGGGTCTGACGACGTTCTCGCCGCCTGCAAGAAAACGCTCGGCATTGGCCCCGGTGAAACAACCGAAGACGGTGAATTCACGGTTATCGAAGTCGAATGCCTGGGCGCCTGTGTAAACGCACCCATGATCCAGGTCGGCGACGATTATTATGAAGATCTTGATTTAGAATCGACCTCTAAAGTGCTGGAAGCATTGAAAGCAGGACGATCACCAGAGCCGGGGCCACAGAATGGCCGCCAGACGTCAGCGCCCCTGGGCGGTCCGACGACCTTGAAGGAGACGGCATAATGCTGGCCGACAAGGACCGCATCTTTACGAACCTCTATGGCATCCATGACTTCGGTCTGGATGGTGCACGGTCACGGGGCGACTGGGACGGCACCAAGGACCTGCTGGACAAGGGCCAGGACTGGATTATCGACCAGTTGAAGGAATCAGGGTTGCGCGGACGCGGCGGCGCGGGTTTTCCAACCGGCCTGAAGATGTCCTTCATGCCCAAGGAATCCGACGGGCGTCCATCTTATCTCGTGGTCAACGCCGACGAGGGCGAACCCGGCACCTGTAAAGACCGCGATATCATGCGGCACGATCCGCACAAGCTGATTGAAGGCTGCCTGCTGGGCGGTTTCGCGATCCGTGCGGACGCGGCCTATATCTACATCCGCGGCGAGTTCTATCGCGAGGCGGAGAATCTGCAGGCGGCCATCGATCAGGCTTATGATGCCGGTATGCTGGGCAAAAATGCCTGCGGCTCCGGCTATAATTTCGATGTCTACGTGCACCGGGGCATGGGCGCTTACATCTGTGGTGAAGAAACCGCACTGATCGAGAGCCTGGAAGGCAAGAAGGGCCAACCGCGCCTGAAGCCGCCATTCCCGGCCAATGTTGGCGTCTGGGGCTGCCCAACGACGGTTAACAATGTTGAAACCATCGCCGTGATTCCGACGATCCTGCGCCGTCAGGCAAGCTGGTTCGCCGGGTTGGGGCGCGAAGGCAACACGGGCACCAAGGTGTTCTGCATTTCCGGCCACGTGAATACCCCCTGCAATGTCGAAGAAGAGATGGGTATCCCGCTGAAGGATCTTATCGAGAAGCATGCCGGCGGTGTTCGCGGCGGCTGGGATAATCTGCTGGCGGTGATTCCGGGCGGATCGTCGGTCCCGGTTCTGCCCAAATCGATCTGTGACAATGTCCGGATGGATTTTGATTCCCTTAAAGAGGTCAAATCCGGTCTCGGCACCGCGGCCGTCATCGTGATGGACAAATCCACCGATATCGTCAAAGCCATCGCGCGCCTGTCGGCCTTCTACAAACACGAGAGCTGCGGCCAGTGCACGCCGTGCCGTGAGGGGACCGGCTGGATGTGGCGTGTTATGGAGCGCCTGGTACGCGGTGATGCGCGTCCTGAGGAGATCGATATGCTGCTCGACGTCACCTATCAGGTTGAAGGCCACACGATCTGTGCGCTTGGTGACGCTGCCGCCTGGCCGATTCAAGGGCTGATCCGTCACTTCCGGCCGGAAATTGAAGCCCGGATTGCGGCCAAGAACCCGCAGCCCGCGGCCGCCTAGGGAACACGCCGATGCCGAAACTCACCATTGATGGTCAGGAGATCGAGGTCGAGGCCGGTATGACCGTCCTGCAGGCCTGTGAGGAAGCCGGCGCGGAAATCCCGCGCTTCTGTTTTCACGAACGCCTGTCGATCGCCGGCAATTGCAGGATGTGCCTGGTCGAGATGGAACGCTCGCCCAAGCCCATCGCCAGCTGTGCGATGCCGGTGGGTGAGGGGATGGTGATTCACACGAACACGCCCGAGGTCAAAAAGGCCCGCGAAGGCGTGATGGAGTTTCTGCTGATCAACCACCCGCTGGATTGCCCGATCTGCGATCAGGGCGGCGAGTGCGATCTGCAGGACCAGTCGATGGCCTATGGCACCGGCGGCAGCCGCTATGACGAGAACAAGCGCGCCGTCAAAGAAAAACATATGGGCCCGCTGATCAAAACGGTGATGACCCGCTGCATTCACTGCACCCGTTGCATCCGCTTTGCGACCGAGGTCGCAGGTGTCGAGGAACTGGGGGCGATTGGCCGTGGCGAGCACATGGAGATCACCACCTATCTGGAAGAATCCATGACGTCGGAACTGTCCGGCAATGTCATTGATCTCTGTCCGGTCGGCGCGCTGACCTCGAAGCCCTATGCCTTTACCGCACGCTCATGGGAGCTGGAAAAAACCGAGAGCGTCGATGTTCACGATGCGCTGGGGTCCAACATTCGTGTCGACGCACGCGGTCCCGAGGTGATGCGCGTGCTGCCCCGCCTCAATGAGGACGTGAACCAGGAGTGGATCTCCGACAAGACGCGCTTTGCCTATGACGGCCTGCGCAAGCGTCGCCTCGACCATCCCTATGTGCGGCGCGACGGCAAGCTGCAGCCGGCAAGCTGGAACGAGGCCTTTGCGGCCATCGCCGACAAGGTCAGCGGCCTTGACGGCGCGAAGATTGCCGCCATTGCGGGCGATCTGGCCGATGCCGAGGCCATGACGGCGCTGAAAGACCTGATGACGGGTCTGGGATCCTCCAATACCGAATGCCGTCAGGATGGTGCCGCGCTCGATGCAAGCGTCCGTGCCTCGTATCTGTTCAACAGCACGATTGCCGGGATTGATGAGGCCGACGCGCTGCTGATTGTTGGCTCCAACCCGCGTCTTGAAGCGCCGGTGTTGAATGCCCGCATTCGCCAGCGTTGGCTCGCCGGCGGCTTCAAAGTCGGCGTTATCGGCGAGCAGGCCGATCTGACCTATCGCTATGATTATCTTGGCGCGGGCGGCGAGACGCTGGATGCCCTGTCCAGGGGCGATCACTCCTTCGCGGATGTGCTGCGTGATGCCGAAAAGCCGATGATCATTCTGGGCATGGGCGCACTGACGCGGCCTGACGGCGCGGCGGTGCTGAAACTAGCGCAGGATCTCGCCGTCTATTACAGCATGGTGATCGAGGGCTGGAATGGGTTTAACGTTCTCCATACGGCGGCTGCACGGGTCGCAGGGCTCGATATGGGCTTTGTCCCGGGCCAGGATGGTCGTGACCTCGAAGGCATTCTGTCAGGCGCGGAAAGTGGTGATATTGAACTGCTCTATCTGCTGCACGCCGATGAATTCGACGTCGACCGGGCCAGAAACGCGTTCGTGATCTATCAAGGTAGCCACGGCGATGCAGGGGTTCGTCACGCCGACGTCATCCTGCCGGGCGCCGCCTACACCGAAAAAGATGCAACCTGGATCAACACGGAAGGCCGCGTGCAGCTTGGCCGCCGCGCGGTTTTCCCACCGGGTGACGCCCGCGAAGACTGGACAATTCTAAGAGCGTTGTCTGACGTTCTTGGCAGGAAACTGCCTTACGATAATCTCGGCCAACTGCGCGCGCGGATGCTGGAACTGGCCCCGCATTTGACCGCCATCGATCAGGCAGAACCTGCGGCCTGGGGCGATTTTGGCACGGCAGGCGACCTCGGCGACGCGCCGTTCAAATCGGCTGTTACCGATCACTATCTGACCAACCCGATTTGCAGGGCGTCGGGCATCATGGCCGAGTGCGCCGCCATCGGAACCCCTGCTGAAGGGACCGGCACCGATGGATAGCTCGTTCTGGGACAGCTATGCCGGTACCGGGCTGATCCTGGTCGGTACATCAACGGCCTTCATTCTCGCGATTGCAGTTGCCGTTGCCTACGCAGTGTACTTCGACCGCAAGATCTGGGCCGCGATGCAGCTGCGCCGCGGTCCCAATGTGGTGGGTCCGTTTGGACTGCTGCAGAGCTTTGCCGATGCCATCAAGCTGATCTTCAAGGAAACTATTGTGCCTTCGGGCGCCAGTAAGGGCGTCTTCTTCATTGCACCGATCCTGATGTTCACGCTGGCGATGCTCGGTTGGGCGGTGGTGCCATTCGGTTGGCTGGGCGAGGTTCAGCTGGTCGTATCCGACATCAATGTTGGTATTCTTTATCTGTTCGCGGTTTCGTCGCTGGGCGTCTACGGAATCATTATGTCGGGCTGGGCTTCCAACTCGCGTTATCCGTTCCTGGGCGGTCTGCGGTCTGCCGCGCAGATGGTGTCCTACGAGGTCTCCATCGGCTTTGTCCTCATCACGGTCTTGCTCTGCGTGGGGTCGCTAAACCTGACCGACCTCGTTGAAGCACAGCGGAACGTCTGGTTCGTTTTGCCACTGTTCCCGATGTTCGTGATTTTCTTCATCTCGGCGCTGGCGGAAACCAACCGGCCACCTTTCGATCTGCCGGAAGCTGAAGCCGAACTCGTTGCCGGGTATCAGGTCGAATATTCGTCCATGACCTTCGCGCTGTTCTGGCTGGGTGAGTATGCAAACATCCTGCTGATGTGCGCGATGACGACGCTGTTGTTTTTTGGCGGGTGGCTGCCGCCGGTCGATATTGCGCCCTTTAACTGGATACCCGGACCAGTTTGGTTCCTCCTCAAGATCGCGTTCTTCTTCTTCATCTTCGCGTGGGTCAAGGCCAGCGTGCCGCGATACCGCTATGATCAACTGATGCGCCTGGGCTGGAAGGTTTTCCTGCCGATTTCCTTGGCAGCCGTGGTCGTGGTGGCGGGCGTGTTGGTCGGTTTTGACCTGCTGCCGCAAAAGGCCTAAGGGAGCCTGTTATGGCGAATATTGTACAAGCTGCGAAGTCGGTTCTGCTGCTGGAGTTTCTCCAGGCTATGTGGCTGACCTTGCGCTACTTCTTCCGCCCCAAGCATACGTTGAACTACCCCTATGAGAAGGGCCCGCTGAGCCCTCGTTTCCGGGGTGAACATGCGCTGCGCCGTTATCCCAACGGTGAAGAGCGCTGCATTGCCTGCAAGCTGTGCGAGGCTATATGCCCGGCGCAGGCCATCACCATTGAGGCCGAACCGCGCGAAGACGGCTCACGCCGGACAACTCGCTACGACATCGACATGGTCAAGTGCATCTATTGCGGCTTTTGCCAGGAAGCGTGTCCCGTGGACGCGATCGTGGAAGGGCCGAACTTCGAATTCGCGACCGAAACCCGCGAAGAACTCTACTACAACAAAGATCGACTCCTGGCGAACGGCGACCGCTGGGAACAGGAGATCGCCGCCAACCTTGCCGCCGACGCACCTTACCGTTAAGACGACCCCGCCCTTAAAAGGCCCATCCGGGAAACACGCCTAAATGATCCTCCATACGATCATGTTCTATGCCTTTGCTGTGATCACCATCGCGTCCGCGTTTATGGTGATCTCCAGCCGGAATCCCGTTCATTCGGTGCTGTTCCTGATTCTGACGTTTTTCACCGCAGCAGGCCTGTTTGTGCTGATCGGTGCCGAGTTCCTGGCGATGATCATGGTCATTGTCTATGTCGGCGCGGTTGCCGTGCTGTTCCTGTTTGTGGTGATGATGCTCGATATCAATTTCGTCGAGTTGAGGCAGGGCTTCTTGCAATACCTGCCGATCGGCGCGGTGATCGGCCTGATCATGTTGGTCGAGCTGATCATGGTGTTCGGGGCTTCAACGTTCGGCTCCGAAACCGTTGCGGCCTTTGCCCAGCCGGATGCATCTGTCGGCGCGGACACCAATACCGAAGCCCTGGGCCTGTTGATCTACACGGAGTATGTCTACGCGTTCCAGGCGGCGGGATTGATCCTTCTGGTGGCAATGATCGGCGCCATTGTGCTGACGCACCGCACCCGGCCGGGCGTCAAGAAACAAAATATCGGTGAGCAGGTCCGCCGCGACCCCAGCGAGACCATCGAAGTGCGGGAAGTACCGCCAGGGCAGGGGATTTAGGCGCCATGCTTCAGATCGGCCTTCCGCATTATCTGACCGTCGCAGCGATTCTGTTTACGATCGGCGTCTTCGGCATCTTCCTCAACCGCAAAAACGTCATCATCATTTTGATGTCCATCGAGCTCATGCTGCTTGCGGTCAATGTCAATCTGGTCGCGTTCTCGGCCTATCTGCACGACCTGACTGGGCAGATCTTCGCCATGTTTGTGCTGACCGTGGCCGCCGGCGAGGCCGCCATCGGTTTGGCCATCCTGGTGATCTATTTCCGTAACCGCGGCACCATCGCCGTGGAAGACGTCAGCCGGCTGAGGGGCTAGGGCATGTATTCTCTCATTGTCTTTCTGCCCCTGATCGCGGCCATTGCCGCCGGCTTCTTTGGTGGACGCCTTGGCAACCGGGGCTCCCAGCTTGTCACCTCCGGTGCTGTCGTTATCGCTGCCCTGTTGTCCTGGGTGGCGTTTTTCCAGGTCGCCCTGGGCGGTGAAACACTGACCATCCAGATTGCAGAATGGATCGGATCGGGCACGTTCGTGGTCGACTGGGCGCTGAGAGTCGACACGCTGACAGCCGTGATGCTGGTGGTGGTGAACACGGTCTCTGCCATCGTCCACATCTATTCCATCGGCTACATGGAGCACGACCCGCACAAACCGCGGTTCATGGCTTATCTGTCGTTATTCACCTTCGCAATGCTTATGCTGGTGACCGCCGATAATTTCGTCCAGCTGTTCTTTGGCTGGGAAGGGGTGGGGCTGGCGTCCTATCTGCTGATCGGTTTCTGGTTCAAAAAGCCGTCGGCCAATGCGGCTGCCATCAAGGCCTTCCTGGTCAACCGGGTTGGTGATTTTGGCTTCGGTCTGGGCATCTTCGCCATCTACCTCGTGTTTGATTCAGTCAGCTTCGACGTCGTCTTTGCTGCCGCGCCGGACATGGTGGGGCAGGCGGTCGAATTCCTGGGCTACCAGGTCGACGTGTTGACGCTGATCACCATGCTGCTGTTTATCGGCGCAATGGGCAAATCGGCGCAGCTGTTCCTGCACACCTGGCTGCCGGATGCCATGGAAGGCCCGACCCCCGTTTCGGCGTTGATCCATGCCGCGACGATGGTCACGGCCGGTGTCTTCAT
Organism: Alphaproteobacteria bacterium; assembly: GCA_046290575.1. GTDB lineage: Bacteria > Pseudomonadota > Alphaproteobacteria > SMXS01 > SMXS01 > JANQQJ01. The sequence continues at coordinate 188,773 of JBKAGX010000004.1, forward strand.
GGTGGCACGCTGTTCCCCACTGTTCGAGCTGGCGCCCACGACCCTGACCGTTGTGACCATCATTGGCGCGTCGACGGCCTTTTTTGCGGCGACCATCGGCCTGGTCCAGAACGACATCAAACGCGTGATCGCCTATTCGACCTGTTCGCAGCTGGGATACATGTTCTTTGCCCTGGGCGTTTCGGCCTATGGCGCAGGTATCTTCCACCTGTTCACCCACGCGTTCTTCAAGGCGCTGCTGTTCCTCGGCGCGGGCTCCGTGATTCACGGCATGTCCGACGAACAGGACATGCGCAAGATGGGCGGCCTGTTCCCCAAGATGAAGACGACGGCGATCCTGATGTGGATTGGCTCGCTCTCACTGGCGGGGGTCGGCATTCCCTATGTGTTCGGCCTGTCCGGCTTCTATTCCAAGGACATGGTGCTGGAGACGGCGTACGCGGCCCATACCACCGTTGGCCTATATGCCTATTGGATGGGGATTGCAGCGGCCTTCATGACCGCGTTCTATTCCGGACGGCTGCTGTTCATGACCTTCCACGGCAAGAGCCGGGCCGATCAGCACGTATTCGATCACGCGCATGAATCGCCAAAGGTGATGATCTGGCCGCTTTTTGTGCTGGCGATCGGTGCGGTCTTTGCGGGCATTGTCTTCTATCCGTACTTCGTGGGGCACGACTACGACGCGTTCTGGGGTGCGTCGCTGTTCCTGGCGGGTGAGGTTAATATCATCGATGAAGCCCACCATGTGCCGCTTTGGGTCAAACTGCTACCACTCGCCATGGGCATCAGCGGATTGGCCCTGTCCTGGTGGTTCTATATCAAGCGGCCACATCTGCCCGCCGCACTGGCCCGCAGCCATGAGTCGCTCTACCAGTTCCTGCTGAACAAATGGTACTTCGACGAGCTCTATGACCGCATCTTTGTCCGGCCCGCCAAATGGCTGGGGTACCAATTCTGGAAACGGATCGATGGCGGCATAATCGACCGGTTCGGTCCGGACGGTGTCTCTGGCGCTGTTACCTATGTGGCGCGCCGGGCTCGTGGTCTGCAAAGCGGCTATGTCTATCATTATGCCTTTGTGATGCTGGTTGGCGTGGCGCTGTTTATCACCTGGTACATGGTCGGCGGCGGCGGGGTGACCCAATGAGTTCCTGGCCGCTTCTTTCCGTCATCACGTTCCTGCCCGCGCTGGGCGCGCTGTTTGCCCTGATTCCGCGCGGCGACAACGAGGTCATTGGAGAAAACCTGAAACGTCTGGCGCTTCTGGTCACGAGCATGACGTTCCTGCTGTCGCTGCTGCTGTGGATCGGTTTTGATTACGACACAGCCTCTTTTCAGTTCGTTGAAGAATATGCGTGGCTCGGCGGCAGCATCAATTACCGGATGGGGATCGACGGCATCTCGTTGCTGTTCATCATCCTGACGACATTCCTGATGCCGTTCTGCATCCTGGCCAGCTGGGATGCCATCCAGCATCGGGTCCGGGAATATATGATCGCCTTCCTGCTGCTGGAAACACTGATGATCGGCGTGTTCAGCGCGCTCGATCTGGTGCTGTTCTATCTGTTCTTCGAGGGCGGGCTGATCCCGATGTTCCTGATCATCGGTGTCTGGGGCGGCCTGCGCCGTAACTATGCGGCCTACAAATTCTTCCTCTACACGCTGCTGGGCTCTGTTCTCATGCTGCTGGCGATGATCGCCATGTATCTGCAGGCCGGCACCACGAGCATTCCTGATCTGCTGGCCGGCGGTTACTTCAGCCCTGAAATCCAGATGTGGCTCTGGCTGGCGTTCTTTGCCTCCTTCGCCGTCAAGATGCCCATGTGGCCGGTTCACACCTGGTTGCCGGATGCCCACGTGGAAGCGCCAACAGCGGGCTCCGTTATCCTGGCCGGCGTGCTGCTGAAGATGGGCGGTTATGGGTTCTTGAGGTTCTCCATCCCCATGTTCCCGGTGGCGAGCGATTACTTCACGCCGCTGGTCCTGGGGCTCAGCGCCGTCGCGGTGATTTACACCTCACTGGTGGCACTGATGCAGGAGGACATGAAAAAGCTCATCGCCTATTCCTCCGTCGCGCATATGGGTTTCGTGACCATCGGGCTTTTTGTTTTCAACCAGCAGGGTATTGAAGGCGGCATCTTCCAGATGCTCAGCCACGGCATCGTGTCCGGCGCTCTGTTCCTTTGCGTTGGTGTCGTTTATGACCGGCTGCATACGCGCGACATTGACCGCTACGGCGGGCTGGTCAATCGGATGCCGGGCTATGCGCTGGTGTTCATGGTCTTCACGATGGCCTCTGTCGGCCTGCCGGGTACCAGTGGTTTCGTTGGCGAGTTCCTCGTTCTGGTCGGCGTCTACCAGACCAGCACGCTGATCGCCGTTTTCGCGGCGACAGGATTGGTTCTTGGGGCGGCCTACATGCTCTGGCTTTACCGCCGTGTCATCTTCGGTGAGCTGACCAAGGACGATCTTAAGGAGATGATGGACCTCTCTGGGCGCGAGAAACTGATTTTCGCGCCCCTGATTGCTGTCGTTCTGTGGATGGGTGTTTATCCGGCTTCCTTCCTGGATGTGATGCATACATCTGTCGAAAATCTGATCACACAGTATGAGACGGCAATCGCCGCGCATGAGGCCGTATCGCCGGTCCTGGCGGAAGGGGTGCAGTGATGATGGACCAGCTCTCGCTCACACTGGCACTGCCCGAACTTATCCTTGCCGTAGGCGCCATGGCGCTGCTGATGGTCGGTGTTTTCTCGAAGGGTGATGCCCTACGGACGGTGTCGATGCTGGCCGTCGGCTTGTTGTTTGCGGCCGCCGTCGCGGTTGTCGCCACCCACGGCGGCGAACCGGCAACCAACTTCTCAGGCATGGTCATCGTTGACGGATTCGCCGGTTTCTCCAAGGTGTTGATCCTGATTGGCGCTGCGCTCGGCATTGTCGTTTCTGTGGATTTCCTGAAGCGGGAAAACCTGAACAAGTTCGAGTATCCGGTGCTGATTGTGCTGGCCACACTCGGCATGCTGATGATGGTCTCGTCGAACAATTTGATCGCGCTCTATCTCGGCATTGAGCTGCAGAGCCTTGCGCTCTATGTGCTCGCCGCCATCAGCCGGGATTCAGCCCGCGCGACGGAGGCGGGCCTGAAATATTTTGTGCTGGGCGCGTTGTCGTCCGGCATGCTGCTCTACGGGTGTTCGCTGATCTATGGCTATACCGGATCCACAAGCTTCCCCGAGATCGCGACGGCGGTCGGCGATATGGAGCAGGTTTCGCTTGGATTGCTATTCGGCCTTGTCTTCCTGACCGCTGGACTGGCCTTCAAGGTCTCGGCGGTGCCGTTCCATATGTGGACACCGGACGTCTATGAAGGCGCGCCCACGTCGGTCACGGCGTTCTTTGCCGTCGCCCCCAAGATTGCGGCCATGGCGCTTTTCGTGCGCGCCATGTTCGATCAGTTTCCCGACATCATCGGCCAGTGGCAGCAGATCGTCATCTTCCTGTCGATCGCGTCCATGCTGTTCGGTGCGTTCTTCGCGCTGGTTCAGACCAATATCAAGCGGCTGATGGCCTACAGCTCCATTGGTCATGTCGGCTTTGCGCTGGTCGGGCTGGCCGCCGGCACCGAACAGGGCGTGCAATCGATCCTTATCTATCTGGCAATCTACCTGATCATGAATGTCGGGGCGTTTGCGCTGATCCTGTCCATGCGGCGGGGCGACGCGACCACGGAAGACATCGGGCATCTTGCCGGGCTGTCCCGCAATCGCCCGGGAATGGCCGCAGCCCTGGCTGTCTTCATGTTCTCCCTGGCGGGCATACCGCCGCTGGCCGGGTTCTTCGGGAAATTCTATGTCTTCGTCGCGGCCATTGATGCCGGGCTTATCGTGTTGTCCGTCATCGGCGTGCTCGCGAGCGTGGTCGGTGCGTTCTACTATCTGCGGATCGTCAAGCTGATGTATTTCGACGACCCCGTCGACGAAACCGACGTGAACCCAAGCGGCGCTGTCCGCATCGTTACGGTAGGCTCGGCGCTTGCAACCGTTGGCTTTGTAGTTTTCGCCAACCCGATCCTTCGAGCGGCGGAGCAGGCCGCCAGCACGCTGTTCTTGTGAGGCCGTGAATTTGCCGCACCTGCCCTCAGGTTATCGGCTGATCGCTCTCGAAACCATCGACAGTACGAATGAAGAGGCACGGCGCCGGGCGCCGTTGGCGCACCGTACGGTAATTTGGGCGAAACAGCAGACGGCAGGCCGCGGCCGGCGTGGCCGCGCCTGGATGTCTAAACCCGGCAATCTGTTTACCTCCATCGTCGTGACACCTGATTGCCCGATCATCGAGGCGGCCCAACTGTCCTTCGTTACGGCCCTTGCCATGGCCGATATGCTGAAAGGGCTGGGTTTGGCTGATAAAATCTCGCTGAAGTGGCCCAATGACGTGTTGGTCGGCGGGGCCAAGATCAGCGGCATCTTGTTGGAAGCATCGTCATCCGGTGCCGAAGCCAAGGCAGTGATTGTGGGAATCGGGCTCAATCTGACGCTGCACCCGGATGATACGCCTTATCCAGCGACGGATGTTCGCTCTCTGACCGGCAAGGCCGTGCCGCCTGAGGACGCGCTGGAAGCGCTTGTCGCGGCATTTGAAGAGCACTATTCGGCATGGTGCAAAACGGGGTTTGAGCCGGTGCGACAGGCATGGCTTGACCAAGCGCATGGTCGTGGTCAGCCGGTGTCGGTAACGCTGGATGGCGAAGTTCTGGAGGGCGTCTTTTCCGACCTGGACGAAACGGGCGCGCTAGTTGTGGATACTCGAGAGGGTCCGCGTACAATCACGGCAGGGGACGTGTTCTTTGCAGGGGAAGCCTAGGTGCCATGCTGTTGGCGATTGATGCAGGCAATACCAATGTCGTTTTCGCAGTCTTCGAACGCCAGACGCGCAATCTGCTGGGCGAATGGCGGGTCTCGACCAAGCGTGACCGGACTGCCGATGAATACTTCGTCTGGCTGGAAACGCTGATGGAGCGGGAAGGGATTAATGACACGGCCATTGAGGGCGCGATTATCTCAACCGTGGTGCCGCAACTGCTCTTCAATCTGAAAACCCTCTGCCATCGTTACTTCAAATGCGAACCGTTGATCGTTGGGGAAGACGATCTTGATCTCGGCGTCGAAATCAAGGCGACTGGCGCCGGGGCGGACCGTCTGTTGAACGCGGTTTCGGCGCACAGATCCTATGGAGGCCCGCTCATTGTCATCGACTTCGGGACCGCGACGACCTTCGATGCCGTCGATGCTGAAGGCGCGCTGCTGGGTTGTGTTATATGCCCGGGTGTTAATTTGTCGCTTGAGGCGTTGCACATGGCGGCGGCGAAGCTGCCCGATGTACCGGTCAATAAACCAGCCAAAGTGATCGGCACCTCAACGGTTCCTGCCATGCAATCGGGCGTTTACTGGGGCTATGTCGGCATGATCGAGGGCCTTGTGGCGCGAATCAAAGAGGAATATGGCGGCGACATGACCGTTGTCGCCACGGGCGGGCTCGCCCCGCTGTTCGCTGATGCAACCCCGGTCATCCAGCATGTGGATAGCGATCTGACCGTGCGCGGGTTGATTGATATCTATCAGCGGAACGTGTCCGTATGAGTAAATCTTCTGAATTGCTTTTTGTCCCGCTTGGCGGCGCAGGCGAAATCGGCATGAATCTCAACCTGTTCGGCTATGACGACCAGTGGATCATTGTCGATCTCGGCGTCATGTTCGGGGAGCCGGGTCTGCCGGGCATCGATATCGTCATGCCAGACCCCTCCTTCATCGTCGAGCGTAAGGACAAGCTGCTGGGGATCGTCCTGACCCACGCTCATGAGGATCATTTTGGCGCGGTTCATCATTTGTGGCCGCAACTTGAATGCCCGGTCTACGCGACGCCGTTTACAGCCGAACTGCTGCGCATGAAACTTGCGGAAGCCGGGCTTGATGACGTCGTGCCGGTCAAGGAAGTCCCACTCGGCGGAGAGCTCTTTCTTGGCCCGTTCGAGATTGACTACATCACGCTGACCCATTCCATTCTGGAGCCGAATGCGCTTGCGATTCGCACGCCCTTGGGGACGGTTTTTCACACCGGGGACTGGAAAATAGATCCCGATCCACTGGTTGGTGAACGGACTGACGAGGCCGCATTAACCGCGCTGGGCGAAGAGGGGGTGCTGGCGATGATCTGCGATTCGACCAATGTCTTCAATGCCCATGCCAGTGGCTCGGAAGCGACGGTTCGGGAGCATCTGATTGAGATTATCGGAAGGCTGAAAGGGCGCGTCGCCGTGACGGCGTTCGCTTCAAACATCGCGCGTGTGCAGAGCCTGGCGCAGGCCGCAGCGGCGAATGGGCGGCACGCCGTGCTGGTCGGCCGGTCGATGATTCGCAATGTCGGTGTCGCCAAGGCCACCGGCTATCTGCAGGACCTTCCGCCCTTTGTGAGTGAACAGGAGAGCGGGTTCCTGCCGCCGGATAATGTGCTCTACATCTGCACGGGCAGTCAGGGCGAGCCGCGGGGCGCCATGTCGCGAATCGCTGCCGGTGACCACCCGCATGTCACCCTTGGGAAAGGCGATACGGTTATCTTCTCCTCCAAGATTATTCCCGGCAATGAGCTTTCGCTTGCCGCGCTTCACAACGCATTGGCGGAGCAGGGGGTGCATGTCATCACTGAAAAAGACGAGTTTGTGCATGTGTCCGGGCACCCGGGCCGCAGCGAGTTAACACAGATGTATCAGTGGATCAGACCTCAAATTGCTGTCCCCGTACATGGTGAGCGGCGCCATCTGTTCGAGCATGGGGCGCTGGCGGAAGAACTCCAGGTGCCGCATACGGTCGTCCCCCACAACGGCACCGTTGTCCGGCTGGCGCCGGGGCCCGCAGAGATCGTCGATACAGTGCGCAGCGGCCGGATGGTCCTGGATGGTGACATGATCGTGCCGCATGACGGAGAGTCCATCGTGGAACGCCGCCGCGCGATGTATAATGGCCACCTTGTGGTCAGCCTGGCGCTTGAAGAAGATGGTGAGCTGGCGGCGGATCCCTCGCTAACGCTCTATGGCGTACCGCGATCCCCGGATATTGAAAAACGGATCAGCGCGGCCGTTGAACGCGCACTTGCCAAGCTCTCGAACAAGGCCTTGCGTGATGATCAAATTGTCCATGAAGCTGCCCGGGTCGCTGCCCGACGCGCCTGCCGCGAGCTGACCGGGAAAAGGGCGCAGACCGATGTGCAGATTCTCCGATTGCCGGGCTATGCCTGAGCTTCTACATAAGGGCCCACAATGATTTCTGAAGGAGTTCGACCATGATTGGCCGTTTGAACCATGTTGCCATTGCCGTTCCTGACCTTGAGGCCGCGGCTGCGGTCTACCGCGACACGCTGGGCGCGACGGTCACCGATGCGGTCGATATGCCTGACCACGGCGTAACAACCGTGTTTGTTGAACTGCCGAACACCAAGATAGAGCTGCTGCGGCCGCTGGGCGAAGCATCGCCGATCGCCAAGTTTCTTGAGCGCAACAAATCTGGTGGTATTCATCATGTCTGCTACGAGGTCGATGACATCCTGTCCGCCCGCGATAAGCTGAAAGACGAGGGCGCAACCGTGTTGGGCGATGGCGAGCCGCGGATCGGTGCGCATGGCAAGCCGGTCCTGTTTCTGTCCCCGAAAGACTTCTGCGGGACATTGGTCGAAATCGAGCAGGTCTGAGGGATAGAGGCGCTTCGATATGACCATTTTCACCGGCATCATGGTCTATGTGATCATCTGGTGGCTGGTCTTTTTCATGCTGTTGCCGATTGGTGTCAAAACCCTTCCCGAAATGGGGGAAGAGGTTGAAGCCGGCAACGCAACCAGTGCGCCCGCTAACCCGAATCTTAAGAAAAAAGTTCTCGCCGCAACTTTGATCGCGGCGGTTCTGTTCGGCTTTTATTTCTGGTTGCAGGGTTCGGGCCTGATTAGCTTGAGGCCCGATTTTCAGGCTGAAGGTTAGTCAGCGTTTCAACATGCGCCAACGCAGGATGCTCAACTGCAGCACCAATCGGATCGCCTGAAAGCGGCACCATTGCCTGAAGGTCAACCAAACGGAACGTTTGTCGGCGATAAAACTGGGTGACATGTCAGGGGTAATGCCCTCCAGGGCTTCAAGCCAATCCTCATCCTGTTCATAGCCCTCCTCGACCAGTTCCTTCTGAATGGAACCATGCAGGGCAAGCTGTCCCGCCACCCGTGGCAGGTGTTGACGCCAACGGCCGATGCTGGCCGTGTCGGGCGCTCTTAGCGTCCCCAGGGCGAGCATGTGCTGCTCTGACGGGTCGACACGGGTGTGGTATTGAGAAAACGTCGCGACCGGCTCAAGCCAGTGGATCTGGGTCTCTAGCGCCTGTTGAACTTTATCTGGGTCGCTGACCAGGTCTTCATAGCGGATTGCGATCAGTTTGGGATTGGATTTGAGTTTATTGAAGGGCTTTCGCAACCGGCGCCATACGTCAAATCCTGACCAATAGCGATCAGGCGCCATGCCATGAACACTGCAGATCACGTCGCGCGGGTCACGAATACAGTAGATCAGCCAGATCGATGGGTGAGACAGCAATGTGCGCGCGAACACGCCGCCGCTGGGTCTTTTTGTCAGACAACGCCCCTCGTGCGGCTTAACGAGTTCCCGAAGGAAAATCTCTTCCGCTGGCGCCCAGTCCCACTCATAGGAACTTCGCATCATCTCAACGAGTAGAGTTGTGCCGGATCGGGGCGGCCCGCAGATGTGGATATGACGATAGGGATGTTCGGTCATTCTATATGGCGCTACCGGATAGAACTTCAGTTGATGACTGTGTGCAATTCGGCTCGAACCAATGATCGTGCCCCGATAAAGAAGCAGATCGCGGATGCCGTGCCGAAAACGATGAACAACACGCCCATCGAATTGCCGATCAAGGTCGGGTCCCGGAACACACTATCGGTCAAATAGCCGACAAAAGGAGGTCCGAATCCAAGCCCGAAGAGATTCGATGCGACAACTGAAACAGCCGCCGCCCGACCGCGAAATACGTTGGGCGTAACAAGCTGGAGCGTCGTTGTGATCAGCGCAAAGGGAATCGTAACCGCAAAACTAAGCACAGCGATAATCGGGATAATGGTGAGTCCCTCCGCAACAGCGAGTAGCAAGCCAAGGGGCGCAAGGATTCCGGCGCAGAAGGCCCCGATGGTCAGGGCATGATCGTTGTCGGTCACCCGCATCAGCCACCGATGGATGAACGGACCGCTGAGGACGCCAGCCGACCCGGCAAACAGGGCAACAACGCCGTATTGCACGCCCGCTTCAGCAATACTGAAGCCATGAACACGCATGAGATAAGCCGGTGTCCACGCTTGTAGACCGTAGAGCATGACAGCAAGGAAACCGGCGCCTCCCCATAGGCCGACATAGATTTGCCAACGGCCTGCGATGACACGGAGGAAATCCATCAGACTTCGTTCCTCGGGGTCTTCTGCGACCGTCAACATGCGTTTCGGTTCGCGCAAAGCGCCAATAACAGCGGCAAGGATGAGCCCAGGCGCCGCAACCACGATAAAGCAGATCTGCCAGGGCTGCAGGACGAAGTCGCCGATAGAGACCGGCCCCGAAAACGCCGTGAGGATCTGGGCGCCAAACAGCATGGCCAAACCCGCACCCAGATAGGGGCCCGTCAAAAAGATGCTGACCGGCACGGAGCGCTTTTCAGGTGGGAAGCTGTCCGCCAGCAACGACCATGCGGTTGGCGTAAGGGTTGCCTCACCGACGCCGACACCGGCCCGCGCGATCGCCAGCTGCGTGACATCGCGCGATAAACCGCAGGCCATGGTCGCCAGCGTCCAGAATCCAAGACCGACGGCAAGCAGGCGCATCCGGTTAACGGAATCGCTCAGCCAGCCGAGCGGAAAGCTGATCAGAATGTAGGTCACCACAAAGGCCGGACCCTGAACGAAGCCGATTTCCAGATCGCTGAGTTCCAGATCCAGTCTGATGGGCTCAGCCAGCAGATTGAGAATTTGCCGGTCTATAAAAGAAAGAACGTAAGCCAGCAGCAGAAGACTGGTGACAGTCCACGCCCGCGCGGTACTTGGCCACGCCTGCGTATTTTCAGGTCGCGTCATACTGTAGTATTCCTCCCTACATGGACATTATGGCCTGACCACCTCAAGCCAAAGCGAATAACTGGAATATGGCTTCAACTCCCGAGCCTTAGGACGCCCAGCATATTCGGTGCCGTAGATTGGGAATTGTGAACGCCGGAAAATGACGCAGGGAAGTTCTATGTCTTGATAGCGTCGATTTCGAACGCGGGCCGAAATCAGGAGAGACGATCAGGAATATGCCTTGAACAGTTTTTCCAGGTACGAACCCGGTGGATAGGGTGGTTGGGCCCGGTCCGCGATGAGCTGATTCCACAAATGAACGCCCAGCGTCTTGGGTGAAAACTGCGCCTGTGCCTGTTCCGCTGGACCGAACAGAACATCCGTGTCCTTTGTTCCGATGGGGTAGAACACGTCCCGCGGCTGACAACGGTTCATAAGGCCGAACCGTTTAATCCCGACGGTTAACATCTCGGGTCCGAAGGTCCCCCAGGGCCCGTCTTGAAACCTTCGATACTTGTTAAGCAGAATGCCGCCGAGGATCTTGGTTTTGGTTCGCGGCGTGGCCCATCTGGGAAAGAATGGTGGCCGCATTGAATTCTCGTGCAGAAATGCCAGGAGATCAGAATCCTTCGGCGCACCGAAGACCGCGCAATTAATAACCCGGTGGTCTTCTCGGCCAAAAACATAGTCCGCATCACTGAAATCGAATGGCCGGCAGCAGAAAACATCGGTATCGACCCAAAGCCCTCCTTCGCGCGCAATCATGACGAATCGGAAGAAGTTCGCAAAAAGGGCAGGGGAGCCACTCTTCGAATAGGCTGTAATGCGGTCTTCCGGTAGGATTTCACGGCCATCGCGCCGAATCACACCCGCTGGAATATTGCTGACGTCTTCATAGGTAAACAGCTCAACCTGATGTCCCGCTCTTACAAAAGAGGAGAGGCAAATACAGTCAAGCGGGCCAAGTGATGACCCTATCCAAAGCGATCTGATCGTTGGCAACGTCATCAGAGTTTGGCTTTTCCGATCGTTTACTCATTCTAGCTCAGGCAGCCTGTCAGGCAAAGTTTGCACCTAGAAATTCAACATAAAAATCAATGGGATCGTCACGAGGCTCAGTACGTAGGTTGCAATGACAAGATTGGACGCGACCGCGCCATCGCAGCCGTACCGGGCGGCAACAACAGCCGCGATCGCGCCTGAAGGCATCGCCGCTTCAAGCACAAGGACGGCGCGCTCCATCTCCTGCAGATGGAAGGCACCAGCAACGAAACCTGCTGCTGCTGGCTCCAGAATCAGTTTCAGGCATCCAACCAGCAGTAGCAGCGGCAGCAATAACCTGACGCTGACGGGGCGCAGCATCAGCCCGATACTGAAGGCGACGAGAATCATCAGAGAGTCCCCGGCGATCTGTAACGGTTGGGTCAGAACCCGGCCGATCCAATTCTCCGTCGGCAGGCCGGACCAGGAAATCGCCAGCCCGATTACCAGGGCTATGAACATGGGCGACATGAAGAATGCACGGGTGGGACTGACGCCTTGGGCTTTCAATTGATCGCCGCCTCCAAAGTAGGATGACGCCAGTACCCCGACCGTGAAAACAGGAATAATCGCACCGATCTCGCCAATAACAAGCGCGTCTGTCAGAGCCTGAGGGTCGTCAGGAAACACCTGTTTCACAAAGGCGTAGCCGAGCGTGGAGGAACTGCCAAAAGCTGACACCATCACCACGGCACCGAGCACGGGGCGGCTGAGGCGCATAAGGCTGCCAACCGCCCATGCAACGCCCCCGACGAGCAAAATCGACAGAAACATGAGCCCGGCGCCAGGAAGGTGACGCATGCCTAGCCCAGGGGGTTGCGCCAGATTGACGATAATCAGGCCCGGCAAGGCAAACTCGGTAACCAGACGGTTGAACAGATCCCTGTGTCCGTCGTTGACGACACCCCGACGGCGAAGCCACAGCACCGCACCGATTAGAATGACCAGAACGATAATCGCCTCAATCAACGTCTGTAAGTGTGTCATCTGGCTGCCCAGTTGCCCGCAGGGTTTCGAACTGACCGGGGAAGGGTCATCAAATTGCGACGGGAAGAGGCTATGCGCTGTGCACAAAAAAGAAAAGCAAGGCACGGAGCCTTGCTTTTCTCTTTCGTGTTCGTTTCCCGGCGCGCTTTGTGCGCTGCCTTGGTAGTCTTAGTCCCCTCCCATGAGGACCGGCCCTCCCCAAACTTGGGCCACCCCGAATTTGCTCGGAGCTGTATTATTTGGCCGCTGTTATGTTTTTTTCTGCGGCTCTTTGTTGAAGAAAAGTTAGGTGATTCCACTTGGCATGTCACCGGAGCAAGGGCCGTTTTGGTCAAGTTCGAGTGCGTTTCTTGCGACATGTGGCATAAATCACACAGTTTTGCCGATGACTCCGTTTCCGTGAAATGCATGGGGCTTCCGATTGATCGGGGCAGCCATGGTGCCTAAAGTCCCGCCTGATCCACCGCCGGTGAAAGTAGGGCCCTGAATATGCGCCGAACCCGTTTTTTTCTTCCCACATTGCGGGAAAATCCGACCGAGGCACAGATTGTCTCGCACCGGCTGATGCTGCGTGCGGGCATGATACGCCAATCTTCTGCCGGAATTTACTCATGGCTGCCGCTCGGTCACAGGGTGCTTAAGAAGATTGAGCAGATCGTCCGTGAGGAACAGGACAGGGCCGGTGCCCAGGAATTGCTGATGCCCACGATCCAGCCGGGCGAACTGTGGCGTGAAAGCGGACGCTATGACGACTATGGCAAAGAAATGCTGCGGATCATGGACCGGCATGACCGGGAATTGCTCTATGGCCCCACCAATGAAGAGATGATCACGGAGATTTTTCGGGGCGGGGTTCGGTCTTACAAGGATCTGCCGCTCAATCTCTATCATATCCAATGGAAATTTCGGGACGAGATCAGGCCGCGCTTCGGCGTAATGCGGGGCCGCGAATTCCTCATGAAGGACGCCTATTCCTTCGACCTCGATCAGGAGGGTGCGCGGCGCTCATATCTCGATATGTTTGTGGCCTATCTGCGGACCTTTGCGCGGATGGGCGTAAGGGCGGTACCCGTCCGGGCCGATTCCGGCGCCATCGGCGGCGATATGAGCCATGAGTTCCATATTCTGGCCGATACGGGCGAGAGCGACGTCTATTATGACGCCGCGTTCGACGATTACAGCCTCGAGCAGATGGCGGATGCCGATCTGGCGCTGGTGACAGAGCTTGAAGGGCTTTACGCGGCTGCTGACGAAAAGCACGATTCCGATGCCTGTCCTGTCCCCGCCGATAAGCTGCAACACCGCAAAGGAATCGAAGTCGGTCAGATCTTCTATTTCGGCAAATACTATTCCGAGCCGCTGGCTGCAACGGTGACCAACCAGGACGGCGAAAACGTCGCAGTGGAAATGGGGTCCTACGGCATCGGGGTGTCGCGCCTTGTCGGCGGGCTCATTGAAGTCAGCCACGATGATGACGGCATTGTCTGGCCGGATGCGGTGGCCCCGTTCAATGTTGCGTTGATCAATATCCGCCCGGCCGACGAAGCCTGTGCAGAAGCGGCCGACATTCTCTATATCCAGTTGCAGAATGCTGGATTGGATGTGCTTTATGACGATCGTGACGAACGGCCTGGGGTCAAATTCGCAGAAGCCGATTTGATCGGGCTTCCCTGGCAGATCGTGATCGGACCTCGCGGCATCAAGAATGGCGTTGTCGAGGTCAAACGCCGGGCGACTGGTGAGACCGAGGAGTTAACGCCCGACGCCGCGCTCAACAAAGTGTCCGCCACCTGATGATCGCCGGTTTCGAGTGGATGCTCGCCGCGCGCTATCTGCGCGCCCGCCGCAAGGATGGCTTTATTTCGCTGACGGCAGTGTTGTCCGTCGTCGGCATTATGCTGGGCGTCGCAACACTTATCATTGTCATGTCCGTGATGAACGGGTTCCAGCAGACGCTGATCAATCAGCTTCTTGGACTGCGTGGCCATATTCTGGTGCAAAGCACCATCGGGCCACTGTTCGATTATGAGCCCGTGGTAGAGCAGATCAGGACTGTTGATGGTGTCGTCGAGGTTCGTCCCATTGTCACGGGGCAGGCAATGGCCGTCGGCGTTCAGGCGTCGGGCGTTATGGTTCACGGCATCACCCGCGACGATCTTTTGCGCCACAGCGTGATGGAAGAGGTCGATGGACAGCTCCGCCATATTGTCTCCGGCAGTGTGAAGGACTTCTTTCACCCGGGTGACGCCGTTGTCATTGGCGCACGTCTGGCGGAGAGCCTGGGCGTTGAGGTTGGGGATGTCATGACTCTCGTTTCCCCACAAACCACGGCGACGCCTTTCGGCTCCGCGCCCCGCATGCGGGATTATCAGATCGTCGCGATCTTCAGCATCGGCAATGTGCTGTTCGATTCCAGTTATGTCTTTATGCCGCTTGAAGACGCGCAGACGTATTTCAGACTGAAAAATCAGGTCACCGACGTCGAGGTTGTCGTGGAGGATCCACGCGTCGTCGCAGATACACAGCGTAGAGTAAGCGAGGCGATTGAGCGGCCACATCGATTGCTGAATTGGGAAGATCTCAATTCCAGTCTGGTGAGTGCCTTGCAGGTTGAGCGCAACACCATGTTTGTCATCCTGGTGCTGATCATCCTGGTCGCCGCCTTTAACATTATGTCCAGCCTGATCATGCTCGTGAAAGACAAGGGCCGAGACATCGCGGTGTTGCGCACGGTGGGCACCACGCAACGCTCGATCATGAAGGTATTCATCATTTGCGGCGGCATTCTAGGGGCCGCCGGAACGCTTCTCGGACTGGGCGTTGGCATGCTCTTGCTGACCTACCGGACTCAAATTCTCGCTTTCATTGGTGACAAGCTCGGCGTGCAGTTCTTTCCGCCTGAAGTGTATGGCATTGAAGGTCTGCCGGCCGCTATCGACCCTGTTGAAATTACCTGGATTTTGGCGATAGCGTTGGTGCTTAGCCTGCTCATGACCATCTACCCGTCCTGGCGCGCCGCGCGCCTCGATCCCGTGGAGGCGCTGCGCTATGAATGAGGTGGCACTTCAACTCAAGGACATCAGGAAGGGCTTTGATGTTGGTCAGGGCCACATCGACGTCTTGAACGGCGCCAATCTCGATGTCGCGTCGGGCGAACTGGTCGCTATGGTGGGACCCTCTGGATCCGGCAAGTCTACCTTGCTGCATATTGCCGGGTTGCTGGAGACGGCCGATGGCGGTGACGTTCTGATCGGCGGGGAAGCCTGCGCCGGCCTGTCTGACCAACGCCGCACCACCATCCGCCGTCAGACTGTCGGGTTCGTCTATCAATTCCATAATCTGCTGCCGGAATTCACTGCGCTGGAGAATGTCATGTTCCCGCAACTCGTCGCGGGGGCTGCGAAGAACGATGCGGCTGACAGGGCAGCTGCTTTGCTGGACCGCATGGGGCTGTCCCAGCGGCTTGAACACCAGCCCGCACAGCTCTCCGGCGGTGAGCAGCAGCGAGTCGCAATCGCGCGGTCACTGGCCAACAGCCCTCAGGTGTTGCTTGCGGATGAGCCCACGGGCAATCTGGACGAGGGTACGGCAGACGGCATTTTTGGCGAGCTTCTGCGGGTTGCACGCGAGGATGGCGTGGCTGCTCTCATTGCCACCCACAATACCGCTTTGGCGGACCGGATGGACCGCCGTATCGTGTTGCACGGAGGCATCATCGAACAGCATTAGGGGAGGCGTGCGATGAGTATCGAACCCATCAACTGGCTGGCCGTGTTGGCATCGGTTGTCGCCATGCAAGCGATTGGCGCTCTGTGGTATTCGCCTGTTCTGTTCGCCAAACCCTGGCAGAAGGCTGTCGGTATGAAACCCGGCGAGAACCCTGCGCCGGGACCTGCCATGATCAATGCCGTTGTCCTTTCCATCGTTACCTCGATTGCCATGGCAATTTTGGTCGGATGGACGGGGGCTGAGGGACTTGCCGACGCGCTGATGCTGGGGCTGGTTGTTGCCGTCGGGTTCTGCATTGCCGTAATTGGCACCAACGCCGCCTTTGAAGGAAGGCCGATGGCGCTGGTGTTGATCAATGCCGGTCATTATCTGGCCGATATCCTTGCAATCACTGTCATTCTGACATTGTGGAAGTAGTCACACCTTGAGTTCACCCGGTTTTATTCATCTTCGCGTTCACTCCGCCTATTCGCTCTCCGAAGGCGCCATTCACCTCAAGCAACTGACCAAGCTGTGTGAACAGCATGGTATGCCCGCTGTTGCGGTGACCGACACGGACAATATGTTCGGCGCGCTGGAACAGTCAGTTCTCCTGTCGGATGCCGGTATTCAGCCGATCATCGGCTGCATCGTGCATGTGGTGGAGGACCCGCAGCCGCAGGCCGGAAAAGACCTGGAAGAGGGCGCCCCGATTGTCCTGCTGGTGCAGAACGATGCCGGGTACCGCAATCTCACCAAGCTGGTCAGCGCAGCCTATATGAACTCGGATGGCACGACGCGTCCGCAGCTACCCCTGGCACATGTGCTTGACCGGCATGAAGGCTTGTTGCTTCTGACGGGTGGGCCCGAGGGGCCCGTAGGCCGGCATATTCTGCACGGGCACATGGAAAAGGCGCGTTCGGTCCTGCAGCAGATCAGGTCTGCTTTCGGAGATCGCGCCTATGTCGAGATCATGCGCCATAATCTGGAAGAGGAGGCCCGGACTGAGGCGGGTCTGCTGGACCTCGCCTATGACCTGGACCTGCCTTTGGTTGCGACCAACAATGTCTATTTCGCCGAGCGCGACATGCATGAAGCGCATGATGCGCTGCTGTGCATCGCCGACAGTACCTATGTGGGGCAGCCAGACAGGCGCCACGCCACGCCTGAAAGCTATTTCAAGTCTGCAGATGAGATGCGGGTGCTGTTCGCGGATCTGCCAGAAGCCATCGACAACACCGTCATTATCGCCAAACGATGTGCCTTTAAGGTACCGCTGCTGGACCCAATCCTGCCAAGTTATGTGCAGGGGGCAGACGAAGCCGAAGAATTGAGAAGACAGGCGGAGGGGGGCCTTCGTGAGCGGCTGAAGACGGCCATCGCAGACGGCGATGATGCCGAGCCCTATTGGGACCGGTTGAACCACGAGCTCGACATCATCATCAACATGAAGTTTCCGGGCTACTTCCTTATTGTCTCTGACTTTATTAAGTGGGCTAAGGATCAGAGTATTCCGGTTGGGCCGGGCCGCGGGTCGGGCGCAGGATCGGTCGTGGCCTGGGCCTTGCAGATCACGGATCTGGACCCGCTGCGCTTCGGGCTGCTGTTTGAGCGGTTCTTGAACCCTGAGCGCGTGTCGATGCCGGATTTCGATATCGACTTCTGCCAGGACAAGCGCGATCAGGTGATCCGATATGTGCAGGAAAAATACGGCAAGGATCACGTCGCCCAGATCATCACATTTGGAAAGCTGCAGGCGCGCGCCGTGCTGCGCGACGTCGGCCGGGTGCTGGAAATGCCTTACGGGCAAATCGACCGGCTTTCAAAGATGGTGCCGAACAACCCGGCCAATCCCGTCACGCTCGCGCAGGCCATCGAAGGAGAGCCCAGACTTCAGGCAGAGCGCGACGGTGATGAGGCCGTCGCCCATCTGCTGAACACGTCACTAAAGCTGGAAGGGCTTTACCGGCACGCCTCCACCCACGCAGCAGGCATCGTGATCGGCGACCGCCCGCTTGACGAATTGGTGCCGCTTTACCGTGATCCGCGGTCTGAAATGCCGGTGACCCAGTTCAACATGAAGTGGGTGGAACCGGCGGGTCTAGTAAAGTTCGATTTTCTGGGTCTGAAGACCCTTACGGTCATCGACCGGACTGTAAAGCTTCTCAAAGGGCGCAATATCGAGGTCGACCCGGACCGTCTGCCGCTCGACGATCCCAAAACCTTCGAGATGCTCGCGCATGGCGACAGCGCCGGTGTGTTTCAGCTGGAAGGCTCCGGCATGCGCGATACGCTGCGCCAGCTGAAGCCCGACGCCTTTGAAGACATCATCGCGCTCGTGGCGCTCTATCGGCCCGGTCCGATGGACAACATCCCGACCTATATCAAGCGCAAGCATGGCGAGGAACAGCCGGAGTATCTGCATGAATGGCTAAAGCCGGTTCTGGAAGAGACTTACGGCGTCATCATCTATCAGGAACAGGTGATGCAGATCGCCCAGATCCTGGCGGGCTACAGCCTGGGTGAAGCTGACCTTCTGCGCCGGGCCATGGGCAAGAAAAAGCCCGAGGAAATGGCGGCCCAGCGCGCCCGCTTCGTCGATGGCGCTGTTGAAAAGGGCGTCGACAAGGGGCAGGCGTCGTTCATTTTCGATTTGGTCGACAAGTTCGCCGGTTATGGCTTCAACAAGAGCCACGCGGCAGCTTATGCACTTGTCTCCTATCAGACGGCGTGGCTGAAAGCGAACCACCCGGTCGAGTTTCTGGCCGCGTCGATGACGCTGGATATGGGCAATTCCGACAAGCTCAACCTGTTCCGGCGTGAACTCGCCCGGCTTGATATCCCTCTATTGACGCCGGATGTGAACGCATCGGAATCAGCGTTCACGGTGGAAAAGACGAACGAAGGCACCTTAGGAGTGCGCTATGCGCTGGCGGCCATCAAGAATGTCGGCGCGCACGCGATGGATTCGATGGTCGAGGAGCGCCAGACCAATGGGGCGTTCAAGGATCTGGCAGACTTTGCCCAACGCGTCGACCCGCGTCAGGTGAATAAGCGGCAGTTGGAAAACCTGGTGCGCGCGGGTGCGCTGGATGGCCTTAATGCCAATCGGGCGCAGACTTTCGCATCCATTGAGACCCTGATGCGACACGCCGCAACAGCGGCAGAAGAACGGGAGTCCGACCAGGTGGGCCTGTTCGGCGACGAAGCGCCAGCCATGGCTGCTGCGGCGCTGCGCCTGCCTGACGTTCCAGACTGGAGTCGGCTGGAACGCTTACAACAGGAACTGGACTCCATCGGTGCCTATCTCACAGAGCATCCCTTGGAAGCCTATGCCAAGGCACTGGCGCAGCAGAATGTATTGCCCTGGACTGAAGCCTTGTCGCGCATGCAAAACAGCGGTGCGACCGCTGCATTGCTGGCGGGCGTTATTGTGGGCGTTCAGGAGCGCAAATCCCAGAAAGGCCGACCCTTCGCCTTTATTGAGATGAGCGATCCGACGGGGAATTTCGAAGTCACCTTTTTCTCTGAACTGCTGGGCGGATCACGCGAACTGCTGCAGGTGAACACCAGTGTGGTCGTAGGGGTGGAAGCGCGTATGGATGGCGACATGCCCAAAATGGTCGCCCAGTCGATCCGCAGCATTGACGACGTCGTCGCCAATGCCAGTGCCGGCCTGCGGGTCACGCTGGATACAGATCGACCGCTTCCGGTGCTGCGCGACATGCTTGCAGAAAACGGGCAGGGGAAGGGCTATGTTAATGTCGTCCTGAAAATCCCGGCACAGCGGCGCCAGGTTGAGTTGACCCTGCCTGACCGGTACAAGGTGTCTCCTACCTTGATGGACCGTCTGGAGACGGTTCCCGGCATTCTCGAACTTCAAGAAATTTAGGGGGCTCCAAGCCATGGCCGACGACATTCCCTTTGCATCCACGATTTTGTTGCTGCGTGACCGTCCCGAAGAGCTCGAAGTTCTGATGGTTCAGCGTCACAGGAACATGAAATTCATGGGCGGCGCGCTGGTTTTTCCCGGCGGCAAGGTAGACCCGGCCGATGAAGCCGCTGTGCCCTATACAACAGGTAACAATGATGACGAGGCGATCCGCATCGCCGGCATCCGGGAGGTCTTTGAGGAAAGCGGGATCCTTTTGGCCCGTGAACGCGGTGACGGGTCGTTCATCAGCGACGATCACCGCCATGAAGTGGCCGTTCGGCACCGCGAACGTCTCGACAAGGGCGAGATGACCATGGCCGAGCTGGCCAAGGCGGAAAATCTCGACTTTGCCACGGAGATGCTGGTGCCCTTTGCGCACTGGATCACGCCGCCCGGCGCGCCGCGCCGCTATGACACCTGGTTCTATGTCACCCGCGTACCCGAAGACCATACCCATGCCCATGATGGCAACGAGTCTGTCGATTCCGTCTGGATCAAACCGTCGCAAGCTCTGGCTGACGAGGCCGCAGGCAAGCGGGAGATCGTGTTTCCCACGCGCCTGAATGTCGCCAAGCTGGGCCGCAGCAAGACTGTTGATGACGCGCTCGAAGCAGCGCGCAACTCCACCATCGTGACGGTATTGCCGGAAATGCGTGACGGCATGCTGCATATCCCCGCAGAAGCCGATTACGACCTCACTGAAGAATCTGTCGAGCGCGCTTTTCACAAGTGAGGGTCCAGCCACCTAAATCCCTTGCAAATGAGGGGCCATCCCGCTAAACCCCGCGCCATCACACACGTGGGGACTGCGGCATGGGCGTGTTGCTCTGTCGTTCCGGTGTTGGCCAAAGGCGAATAGCTGAGGTCGGCTTCTCACCCCGCGGCGGATAAACCGGTAAAGGAGATTGCAGACATGGCTCTGCCCGACGTTAGCATGCGCCAGCTCTTGGAAGCAGGCGTCCATTTTGGTCACCAAACCCATCGCTGGAACCCGAAGATGTCTCCGTTCATCTTTGGTGCCCGTAACAAAGTTCATATCATCGATCTGTCCGAGACGGTGCCGCTGCTGAATCGCGCGCTCGTTACGGTCCGTGACATCACCGCCGGCGGCGGTCGTGTGCTGTTCGTCGGCACCAAGCGGCAAGCGTCGGAAGCTGTTGCTGAAGCGGCCAAGCGCTGCGGCCAGCATTACGTAAATCATCGTTGGTTGGGCGGCATGCTCACCAACTGGCAGACCATTTCCCGGTCGATCAAGCGTTTGCGGACGCTGGAAGAGCAAATCGGCAAGGAAGACAGCGGTCTGACCAAGAAAGAACGCCTGCGCATGACCCGCGAGTATGAAAAACTCGACCGTTCGCTGGGCGGCATCAAGGACATGGGTGGCCTGCCGGACATTCTGTTCGTGATCGACACAAACAAGGAGTCGATTGCCATTCAGGAAGGCAACACGCTGGGTATTCCTGTGGTCGCGGTTGTCGATACGAATTGTGATCCTGACGGCATTACCTACCCGATTCCGGGTAATGATGACGCTGGCCGGGCGATCCACCTCTATTGCGATCTGATCGCGGGCGCGGTGCTGGACGGCATTCAACGGGAACTGGTAGCCGAAGGCGTCGATATCGGTGCGTCGGAAGCGCCGCCTGTCGAGGAACTACCTGTCGCGGAACCAGCCGCAGCTGCAGAAGCACCCAAAGAAGAAGCCGCTGCACCTGCGGCAGAAGAAGCGCCTGCTGCAAAAGCCGCAGTAGAAGCCCCGGCAGAAGCAGCAGCAACGGAAGAGCCTGCCGCAGAGGCAACGCCTGATGCAGCAGACGCACCCGCAGCTGCAGCCGAAACCGCTGACGATTCCAAAAAGGATGAGACGGCCAGTTAATCGCCGTCATTGTTCCGTAACGCGCGCGGCCTAGAACCGCGCGCAGCAGACGATAGCTATTATTCGAGAAGGATAGACTCATGGCACAGATTACTGCTGCTCTGGTCAAGGAGCTCCGTGACCAATCCGGCGCCGGCATGATGGATTGCAAGAAGGCGTTGACGGAAACCGATGGTGACCTTGAGGCTGCCGTCGATTGGCTGCGCCAAAAAGGCTTGGCGGCGGCGGCCAAGAAATCCGGCCGCGTGGCCTCTGAAGGACTTGTTGCGATCAGCATCGGCGGCAATGCCGGCGCGGTGGTTGAAGTCAATTCAGAGACGGATTTTGTCGCCCGCAACGAACAGTTTCAGGTGTTCGTGAAAACCATCGGCGATCTGGCCCTGGCCAATAATGGCGATCTTGATGCTGTGATGAAGAGCGGCTATCCGGGCGAGGATCGTACAGTTGAAGAACAGCTGACGCATCTGATCGCGACGATCGGTGAGAACATGTCGGTGCGCCGTGCGGCGGCTCTGAGTGTTGATAAAGGTGTCATCGGTAGCTATGTGCACGGTGCCGTTGCTGATGGCCTTGGCAAGATTGCTGTCATCGTTGCCATGGAGTCCACAGGCGATACGGCCAAACTGGAAGAATTTGGCAAGCAGCTCGCGATGCATGTCGCCGCAGCCAGTCCGCAATCTGTTTCGCAGGATGAGTTGGACGCCGATCTTGTCGCGCGCGAGCGGGCAGTACTTGTCGAACAGGCGAAGGAATCCGGGCGTCCCGACGACATCATTCAAAAGATGGTCGACGGCCGTATGCGGAAGTTCTTTCAGGAAGTCGTGCTGTTGTCCCAAACCTGGGTCCATGACGGCGACCTGAGTGTTGAGAAGGCCGTTGCTGGTCTCGCCAGTGAATTGGGGACAGACGTCAAGGTTACCGGCTTTGCGCGGATTGTGCTCGGCGAGGGCATCGAGAAGGAAGAAGACGATTTTGCCGCTGAAGTCGCGGCGATGGCCACCTAGCCTGTCGTCGGGCCGCCTTCCGCGCGGCTCATTCTCGACATATTGGTGTAATATCGGGACTACAGTTGCCCGAGGCACCAGTGTACAGTTGCGCACTTTCGGGCGAGGGGCTCGAGCTCCGATCCCGGTATCGGCTGTTGGTCAACAGGGGGTTTAGGTGACGTCTGCACCAAACTATCGCCGCGTGCTGTTAAAGGTCTCAGGCGAGGCCCTGATGGGCGACCAGACCTATGGCATCGATTTGGCTACCGTCGACCGCATCGCCGACGATGTGCAGGCAGCGGTCCGCCAGGGTATCCAGCTTTGTCTCGTGGTCGGCGGTGGCAATATTTTCCGCGGGCTGTCTGGCGCGGCACAGGGCATGGATCGGGCCAGCGCTGATCAGATTGGCATGCTGGCGACGGTGATGAACGCGCTGGCTTTGCAGAACATCATGGAAAACAAGAAGATAGAAACACGTGTTCTGTCTGCGATTCCGATGTCGAGCATTTCTGAACCCTATATCAGACGTCGCGCTATTCGGCATATGGAGAAGGGCCGCGTGGTGATCTTTGCCGCAGGCACAGGCAACCCGTTCTTTACAACGGATACGGCCGCCGCGCTGCGCGCTGCGGAGATGAAATGTGATGCGCTGATGAAGGGGACCCAGGTTGACGGTGTCTACTCAGCAGATCCAAAGACCAACCCGGATGCCGAGTTCCACGAGACGCTGAGTTACATGGACGTGCTCGCCCGCGACCTCAAGGTCATGGATGCATCGGCCATTGCGCTGGCAAGAGAGAACCAGATTCCCGTTCTTGTGTTTTCAATCGGCGAGCCCGGCGGTCTGACGCGAGTGCTGTCCGGTAAGGGGCGGTTTACAACGATAAGCGGCTAGGAAACAGCTATGGCAGAAGATGATATCGACCTTGACGATCTTGAGCGCCGCATGAAGGGCGCGCTGGACGTATTACTGCAGGAATTTGCGGGGCTTCGCACCGGGCGTGCCTCTGCGTCATTGCTTGACCCCATTATCGTGGATGCCTATGGCAGTCAGATGCCGATTTCCCAGGTTGGGACGGTTAGTGTGCCCGAGGCTCGGATGATCAGCATCCAGGTTTGGGACAAGAGCCTGGTTTCAGCGACGGAAAAAGCTATTCGCAATTCCGGGTTGGGCCTTAACCCCGTCGTCGACAGCACGCTGGTTCGTATTCCCATACCAGAACTCAATGAAGAACGGCGGATTGAACTGACCAAAGTGGCGAGCCGCTATGCCGAACAGGCGAAGATCGCAGTCCGCAATGTACGGCGCGACGGAATGGATCTGTTGAAGCGCCTGGAAAAAGGCGGCGATATCAGCCAGGACGATCAGAAACTCTATGGTGACGAGATCCAGGAAATGACGGACCGGCTGGTTGGCGAGATCGATGATGCGCTGGCCACCAAAGAAGCGGAGATCATGCAAGTCTAGCCGATGCTTGAAGGACAGCAGATAAAAGAACCCGAGGTTTTGCCCCGCCATATCGCCATCATTATGGATGGCAATGGTCGTTGGGCACGCGAGCGGCGGCGCCCCCGGGTCGAAGGTCACCGGCAGGGCGCTGATGCAGTTCGGCGAACCGTAGAGGCTTGTCGAGAAATCGGGATTTCCTGTCTAACCCTGTTTGCCTTTTCTTCTGAAAACTGGAACCGGTCGGCTGATGAGGTTGATGACCTTATGGGTTTGCTGCGCCACTACCTGAAACGCGAGGTCAACGAACTCGCCAAGAATGGCATTATGCTCCGGGTAATCGGAGACCGCAGTCGGCTCGCGAAAGACATCATCGATCTGATAGAGGATGCCGAAAGCCGCACAGCCACCAACACGGCCATGCGACTGACCATTGCCGTCAGTTATGGCGCGCAGGCGGAAATCGCACGCGCCGCACGAGACCTTGCCGCAGCCCATGCGCGCGGCGAGATGGAACTTGATGACATTGACGAGGCGGCGCTCGCTGCTCGCCTTTATACCGCAGATATACCGGATCCGGATCTGATTATACGGACCAGCGGCGAGCAGCGATTGAGTAATTTCATGCTGTGGCAGTCCGCTTATGCGGAACTCTTGTTTGTCGGCACCTATTGGCCGGACTTCGATAAGACAACACTCTTGGCCGCGGTTGAGGAATTCAGGGCCCGGGAGCGGCGATACGGTGCACGGCCGGTCTGCTGAACAAAGCCCCGCAGATCAGGTCGTAAACTCATCAATGAGGTGGAAATGGTAGGCGGCCATTTGATTGGGTACGAGGGACAAGGCTGTAGGAAACCTGGCTGGTTTTCAAAAGCTTGCCTTGCAGGAGCCGGTCAAATGGACCCTATCCTGCGGACGCGCAGAGGGCTGCAACCTGCGACGTCGAGCACTTCGCCAATGACAGTCAATGGGGGGGGAACCCCGCTCTTCGGCGCTCGCCTTGCAGCTTTTTGCCGTTTCACACGCGATTTCTCATCTTATTCATGAGTTCACGATCTAAGCGGCGCGCCGCCCCCCAGAATCTGCTGATTCGAACAATATCGACAGCGGTTATGGCGCCTGTGATATTGCTGCTCGCGTGGGAAGGCGGTTGGTGGTTTGCCCTGCTGCTGGCGATTATCGGCCTTTATGGCCTCTATGAATGGAACCGGATGTCCGGCGTCGTTGGACGCCGTCTCATGATCATCTACATGATTACCCTCTCAGGGGCCGTATACCTTCTGATGACGCAGTCCGGGCTAACCGGGCTTGCCGTGATTGCCGGTGGCGCCATTCTGGCGGGCACCGTCGCCATGCGCAGCGGCTTGGCGGTCTGGCCGATGGCCGGATTGCTGTATCTGGGGGCAGGGGTGTTGTCACTCATCTGGATACGAGAGGCCCACGGCCCTCTGGTTACGTTCTGGGTCCTGTTTTTGGTCTGGGCATCGGATATTGCCGCCTATATAACGGGGTCGCTCGTCGGCGGGCCTAAACTGGCGCCGCGGTTAAGCCCGGGAAAGACTTGGAGCGGATTTCTCGGGGGCGGTGTCGGGGCGGCTTTGGTGTCAGGTTTTTTTGGCCATGTCGCTGGGTTAGGTGCCCCGTTCCAATTGGCCCTTGCCGGCTTGGTGCTGGCAGGTTGGTCGCAACTTGGGGACATTGTGGAGTCGACGATCAAACGCCGCTTTAATGTGAAAGACAGTGGTCGCCTAATCCCGGGGCACGGCGGTGTGCTGGACCGGATTGACAGCCTGCTGTTCACTGTGCCGGTCGTTGCCCTTGCTCTCTACCTCACGGATATTCTGGGGTTCGCGCTTTATGGCTAACGCTGTACGAACCGATCGGCGCAGCGTCAGCCTGTTAGGATCCACGGGCTCAATCGGCTGCAGCACACTCGACCTGATCGGTCGCAACGAGGACGACTATGATGTCGTCGCACTGACAGCCAGGGCTAATGTCGACCTCCTGGTTGAGCAGGCGAAGCGGTTCCAGCCACAGATGGTCGCCATTGCCGATCCCGATCAATATGTCGCCCTGAAGGACGCATTGAACGGCAGTAACATCAAGATCGCCGCGGGTCCCGCTGGGTTGATCGAGGCGGCGGAACAGGATGCTGACTGGGTGATGGCGGGCATCGTCGGGTCCGCCGGACTCTGGCCGACGCTCGCTGCCGTTCGGCGCGGGGCGACGGTCGCGCTGGCCAACAAGGAGTGCCTGGTCTGCGCCGGTGATCTGTTTACGCAGGAAGTCTCCAAAAACAACGCCACCCTGCTGCCCGTCGATTCGGAACACAATGCCATCTTCCAGGTGTTTGATTTCGACCAGGCCGACACCGTCGATAGGATAATCCTGACCGCCTCCGGGGGCCCGTTTCGGACCATGCCCGCATCGGAAATGGCGTCGGTGACGCCCGAGCGCGCGGTGCAGCACCCGAATTGGTCGATGGGCGCCAAAATCTCCATTGATTCGGCGACATTGATGAACAAGGGTCTCGAAGCGATCGAGGCCTACTATCTTTTTCCCGTCGAAAAGAACCAGATTGACATCGTCATTCACCCCCAGTCCGTCGTCCACAGTCTGGTAGCGTATAATGATGGATCCGTGCTGGCGCAGTTGGGCGCGGCGGACATGCGCACACCGATTGCCTATACGCTTGCCTGGCCGGAACGCATGCAGACGCCCGTTGAGCGTCTGGACCTGGCGAAGATTGCGGTCCTTGAGTTCGAAACCCCTGATTTATCTCGCTTTCCAGCGTTACGACTCGCGCGCGAAGCCTTGCAAATGGGGGGGGCCGCTCCTACTATCCTTAACGCAGCCAACGAAGTCGCTGTTGACGGTTTTCTGCAACACCAGATGGGGTTTCTCGATATTCCCCGGATCGTCGAAAACACTCTAGAACGCATGGACGCTGTCACGCTTGAATGCTGGGACGATCTTGAGCAGGTAGACCGTGAAGCCCG
The DNA here is from genome assembly GCA_046290575.1 of Alphaproteobacteria bacterium. GTDB lineage: Bacteria > Pseudomonadota > Alphaproteobacteria > SMXS01 > SMXS01 > JANQQJ01. The sequence goes on from JBKAGX010000004.1 coordinate 215,906, forward strand.
GCGATTGGCGTCGAGTCTGATCAGCACACCTTAGTTACCCGGCGGAGACGACAAGTATGGACATTTTCAACTCCGTTGGCATCTCGGTTGCTGCCTTTATCGGCATCTTTTCGGTGCTGGTGTTTTTTCATGAGCTGGGCCACTTCTGGGTTGCGCGCCGGTTCGGCATTCGTGTCGATGCGTTTTCCATTGGATTTGGGCCGACCCTGGCGCAGTGGGTCGACAAGAACGGCACAGAGTGGAAAATTTCCGCCCTGCCGCTGGGCGGCTACGTGAAGTTTTTTGGCGACGCTTCAGGCGCCAGCAATCAGGACGATGACCTGGACGCGATGCCCGAGGCAGACAGGGCTGACTGTTTTCACTACCGGCCACTCTATCAGCGCGCGGCTGTGGTTTTTGCCGGACCGCTTGCCAATTTCCTGCTCGCGATCGTGCTGTTCGCCGGCGTCTTTATGACGGCCGGACAGGCCTATACGCCGCCGGTTATTCACAATGTCATCGCGGGCTCTGTTGCGGAAAAAACCGGATTTCAGCCATTTGATGAGGTGGTTGACGTTGACGGTGTCTCCGTCGAGACGTTTCAGGAGATGGCGCAGTTGATCGCCATGAATCCGAATCGCGAATTGTCGTTTCATGTTGTTCGCGACAATCGGGACATAGAGCTGATCGCGACGCCAGAAGGCATCATCCAAGATACGCTGTCGGGCCGGCAGCTGGTGGGCCGGTTGGGAATCAGCAGTCCGGCGCAGGACCGTGTCAAGCGCGGTCCGATTGAGGCGTTTGGATATGCCATCCTCGAAACGCGCGATACGGTCGTCATGATCGGGCGGACCTTGGCCGAAATTGTGACCGGCAACCGGTCTATCAAAGAACTTGGCGGGCCGTTGAAAATCGGCCAGGTTTCAGGCGAAGTTGCACAGATCAGCCTGATCGCGATCCTGACTTTTACCGCTCTGTTATCGGTTAATTTGGGGTTAATTAACCTTTTGCCGATACCGATGCTGGACGGCGGGCATCTTCTGTACTACGCCTTTGAGGCTGTCCGAGGCAAACCGTTGGGTATGAAAGCTCAGGAGTATGGTTTTCGTCTCGGTATGGCGTTCGTGCTGTTGTTCATGGTCGTTGTGACCTGGAACGATATTATTCATCTCGCGTCCTAAATCTTAATTATCAACAGTACAGGTATGACCAGGTAGGGGTATGCGGGCAGTCAAATTCAGACTCCGAGCGCTCGCCGCGGCGTTCTTCATTGTGCTGCTGCCCAGCGTGGCCGCGGCACAATCTGGTGTGATCATCACGGCCATCAGAGTAGAGGGCAATCAACGTATCGAAGCGGATACCGTGCGATCGTATATGCTTATCGCGCCAGGCGATCGCTATGCCGCCGACGTTGTCGATGCCTCCCTGAAACGGTTGTTTTCAACCGGGCTTTTTGCCGACGTCACGATTGCGCTGGATGGCACCATCCTGCTGGTCAGCCTGCTCGAAAACCCGATCATCAATCGAATTGCCTTTGAAGGGAACGACAAGCTCGACAATGACGAACTGCGTGAAGAGCTGCAATTGCGGCCGCGTATCGTCTTCACACGGGCCAAGGTGCAGGCTGACGTTCAGCGCCTGGTAGAGCTGTATCGCCGTTCCGGCCGGTTTGCTGCGACGGTTGAGCCGAAGATCATTGAACTCCCCCAGAACCGGGTGAATCTGATCTTTGAAATTACCGAGGGTAAGAAGACGACGGTTCGCCGCATCAACTTTATCGGCAATGAGGCCTTCTCTGACGGCGACTTGCGCGGCGAAGTGGCGACACGCGAAGCGCGCTGGTGGCGCTTTCTCACTTCCAATGACACCTACGATCCGGACCGGCTGCTGTTTGACAGGGAATTGCTGCGTCAATTCTACCTGCAGCGCGGCCACGCGGACTTCCGGGTGATATCTGCCTATGCCGAGCTGAGCCGGGACCGCAAACACTTCTTCATTACGATCACCATGGAAGAGGGCGATGTTTACCGGGTGGGCGAGCTGGATGTTGAGAGCCAGATTCCCGATCTCGACCCTGAGGAACTACGGGCGTTGATCCGTAATCGGCCCGGCAAGAAGTACAACGCGCAAGAGATCGAACAGACGATCGAGGCTATGACCGAAGCGGCCGGTGAACTCGGCTACGCGTTCGTTAATGTCCGCCCCCGCATCCAGCGTGACCGTGAAAACCAGATCATCGACATCACCTATCGGGTGCTGGATGCGCCGCGCGTTTATGTCGAACGGATCGATATCGTGGGCAACGTCCGTACTTTGGATAAGGTTATCCGCCGTGAATTCCGTCTGGTGGAAGGCGACGCCTTCAATACATCGCGTCTGCGCCGGTCCAGGCTCAGGGTGCGCGGCCTTGGCTATTTCGAAGAGGTAGAGGTCGACCAGGTTGAAGGCAGCTCGCCAGACCGCGTCGTCATCACCGCCAATGTGCAGGAACAGTCCACCGGCGAACTCAGCATTGGTGCTGGCGTCTCGAGCCGTGAAAACCTGATCGGTGAAATCAGCATCCGTGAACGCAACCTGTTGGGCCGCGGTCAGGACCTGCGTCTGTCGTTAGCAGCGTCAAGCCGTCGTCAGCAGGTTGATCTTGGCTTTACCGAACCCTACTTCCTCAATCGCAACCTGGCGGCCGGGTTCGATATCTTCCACCGGCGGTCAGATTTTGAAGAGAGTTCGTTCGAGCAGACCTCGACGGGCCTTAATTTAAGGGCGGTCTTCCCGCTGATTGAGTATCTGTCCATGGGTGTGCGCTATCAGGTTCGTTATGACAAGACGACCGATCCGTTCGAGATACCGGACGATCCCGAAACTCCTGAAAACGAGTTCGATATCGGCTCGATCTTCATCGACAACGCCAAACTGTTGACCTCTTCTGTTGGCTATACGCTGAACTATGATGTCCGCGATGACCGCTTGAAACCCACACGGGGTTTCCAGATCGTGCTGTCGCAGGATGTCGCGGGCCTGGGGGGCGACGTCCAATATCTGCGCAGCCGGCTGAACTATGACTGGTTCATTCCGCTGCTGTTTATCGGTGAAGATTGGGTGTTCAATATCTCGCTAGAAGCTGGCCATATCTTTGGCTTTGGTGAGGATATCCGGATTAACGAGCGCTTCTTCCTGGGCGGCAGCCGCTTGCGCGGCTTCGAACAAGCCGGTGTCGGACCCCGCCTGGCGGGAACGGTAGACAGCTCCTTGGGCGGGAATACGTTCTTCGCCGGTTCCCTTGAGGTCTTTATTCCCTTGGGCGCGGTTGAAGAGTTTGGTATTACAGCCAGCGCATTCGTCGATTTCGGTACGGTTTACGGCGTCGACCAAGCGGAAGACGGCTTCCTAGTCGCGGTTGACCCGGTGACGGGGGCCGAAGTACGCGAACCAATTCTGGGTACAGGCAACATAAGAATGTCGGCCGGAATTGGCTTTTCATGGCGGTCACCCTTTGGCCCGATCCGCTTTGACTTTGCACGAGCCATCATGAAAGAACCCTTCGACAGGACAGAGTTCTTCCAGTTCAACGTAGGAACGAGATTCTAAATGAAAAAAACAAGCTTTATGCGAACTTCCGTCACGGCACTGGCCATCCTGGTCATCAGCGGCATTGGGGCGACAGCCATGGCGCAAAGCGCGCAAACCGCCAAGGTCCTGGTGGTTGATAGCGCTGAAATTCTCCGCAGCTCCCTTGCGGGCAAAGACCTGACACGTCAAGTTGAGACTCAGAGTGCTCAGCTGGAGGCTGAACGCGACCGGCTGCGCCAGGAAGTGCGTGCCCAGGAGCAGGAACTTCAGCGCCAAGCCGCCATTTTGAGCCCCGAAGCGCTGCAAGAGCGCGGACAGGCAGCCGGCCAGAAGTTTGCGGCGGCGCAGCAGGACCTTGAAGACAAATTGCGGCGGTACCAGATCGGTACCCGCAAAGCCGAACGTGAGCTGCAGAGCACGTTGACGCCGATCTATCAGGAGCTCCTGAATAAATATGGCGCCAACCTCATCTTCGAACGCAGCACGCTCGTGATGACCGGCACCGGCCTGGATATTACTCGTGAGGTCGTCGAGCGCCTGGATCAGACGCTTTCGACAATCAAACTGGATATTCCGGCAGCCGGGGCCGCGACCGGCAGCTAACACCCCGCGACCTCTAAAAGAGATTAAGGTCCTCTGCGCCTTAAATGGTGCAGGGGACTTTTTCTTTTGTGCGGCATTCCTTATTAAGGTGCCCTTGATCCTATGAGACTATGAGGGGCCGGTACTATGGATGCCTTTAATGAGGCTGAGATTTTGGAGACGTTCGATCTGGACAAGATCAAGCGGCTGATCCCCCATCGTTACCCGTTCTTATTGATCGACAAGGTGCATGTCCTGGAGGCGGGTGAACGTGCGGTCGGCATCAAAAATGTGACGGTCAACGAACCGTTCTTCCAGGGTCACTTTCCCGAAAAACCGGTAATGCCAGGCGTTCTGATCGTCGAGGCGCTGGCGCAAACGGCTGCAACGCTGGCAATGGACGTCTTGTTGTCTGACGACGAAGCCGCCTATGTCTATCTGACTGCGCTCGACAATGTGAAATTCCGGCAGCAGGTCGTACCGGGGGATGTAATCGAACTTCACGTCACCAAGGAACGGGCGCGGTCGACCCTGTGGCGCCTGAGCGGCGAAGCCAGGGTGAATGGCAAAACTGCTGCTCAGGCGGATCTATCGGCTGTGATCGACAAGCGCCCGTTATAGAGAGCGCCCGTTTCTAAAGGCTTTGATCTGAAGTGACGCCCGCTGCGCTACATCAGCCGCGGTCATCGAGGGCTATATAACCACGCTTTGTCGCACCGGTGTATAGCTGCCGCGGCCGGCCAATCTTCTGCTTCGGGTCTTCAATCATCTCGTTCCATTGCGCCACCCAGCCGACAGTTCTCGCCACGGCGAACAGAACGGTGAACATGCTGGTGGGGAAGCCCATGGCCCGCAAAATGATCCCGGAATAGAAATCCACATTGGGATAGAGCTTCTTCTCAACGAAGTACTCATCTTCCAGCGCGATCTTCTCAAGCGCCATAGCCAGATCGAGCAGGGGGTCGTCCTTGATGCCGAGTTCACCCAGAACCTCATGACAGGTCTGCTGCATCACCCGGGCGCGCGGATCGTAGTTCTTGTAAACCCGGTGGCCGAAGCCCATCAGCCTGAAGGGATCGTTCTTGTCCTTCGCCTTGGCGATGTATTCCGGGATGTTGTCAACGGACCCAACTTCCTCGAGCATCTTCAGCACAGCCTCGTTGGCACCGCCATGCGCCGGGCCCCAAAGGCAGGCAATGCCGGCGGCAATGCACGCAAACGGGTTTGCACCCGACGAACTGGCCAGTCGAACCGTTGAGGTCGACGCATTCTGCTCATGATCCGCATGCAGGATGAAGATTCTGTCCATGGCCTTGGCCAGGGTCGGGCTCATCTTGTACTTCTCCGCCGGAACGGAGAACGTCATGTTCAGGAAGTTCTCGGCGTAGGACAAGCTGTTGTCAGGGTAGATGAATGGCTGCCCGGCAGAATATTTGTAAGCCATCGCCGCAATCGTCGGCATCTTGGCGATCAACCTGTAGGACGCAACCATACGCTGGTACGGATCGTTGATATCGGTGCTGTCGTGATAAAACGCCGAAAGCGCACCGACCACGCCGCACATGATCGCCATGGGATGCGCGTCGCGACGAAAGCCACCATAAAAATTGATCATCTGCTCGTGCAGCATCGTGTGATAGGTGATGTCGTGTACGAACTTGTCGTATTCGCCCTTGTTGGGCAGCTCGCCATAGAGCAACAGGTAAGACACCTCCGGGAAGTCGCTTTGAACGGCCAGTTCATCGATCGGATAGCCCCGATAGAGCAAGACGCCCTCGTCGCCATCGATGTAGGTGATTTTGGATTCGCAGCTCGCTGTCGAGGTGAACCCCGGGTCATAGGTGAAGTAGCCAGTGGAACCGTATAGCTTGCTGACGTCGATAACTTGCGGCCCGACGCTTCCGCCCATAACGGGTAGTTCAATTTCCCCATCGCCCGTGACCAGTTTGGCTACTTGTTGGCTATCACCCATGTCTCATTTCCTTTGCTAAAGGCGCGCCCGCGGCCGGGCGCGCCATTATTTCATTTGATCGGCAATCCGGCCGAGGCTCTCGTCCCGCCCAAGAACAACCAGGACATCAAAAATGCCTGGCGAGGTCGTTCGGCCACATAAAGCAGCCCGAAGGGGCTGTGCGATCTTGCCGAATTTAAGGCCTTCAGCTTCGCTCAGTTCACGTAGCGCGGTCTCGAGGGAGTCGACCGTCCAATCGGGCAGGGACTGTAACGAATCATGAGCCCGTCCCAGTAAAGCTCTTGCATCTGTATCTAGCAGTTTTTGGGCTTTCTCGTCCACTGCCAGAGGCCGCTTAGCGAACAGGAAACCCGCAGCGTCTGTCAGCTCCACAAGAGTTTTGGCGCGTTCTTTCAAGCCCGGCATGGCCTGTTTAAGCATGTCCTGTTCTGTAGCATCCAGCGCATGGCCGGCATCGTCCGCCAATTGGCGCGTGACCAGCAGGGCCAGCCGGGTGTCGTCAGCTTCGCGCATATAGTGGCCGTTGAGCGATTCCAGCTTGGCAAAATCAAACCGCGCGGCGGATTTGCCGACGCCGTCGAGATCGAACCATTCTATTGCCTGTTCGGTCGAGAATATCTCGTCGTCGCCATGCCCCCAACCGAGTCGCAGCAGATAGTTACGTAATGCCTCCGGCAGATACCCCATGTCATGATAGGCCTCGACACCCAGCGCGCCGTGACGCTTGGAGAGTTTTGCGCCGTCTGGCCCATGAATCAGCGGAACGTGGCCGAACACGGGCACATCCCAACCCATGGCGACATACAGGTGGTATTGCCTGAACGCGTTGGTCAGATGGTCATCGCCCCGGATGACGTGGGTGATGTCCATGTCATGGTCATCGACCACAACAGACAGCATATAGGTTGGCGTGCCGTCGGCACGCAGCAGCACCATATCGTCCAGTTGATCATTGGCGATTGTCACTGACCCCTGAACGCCGTCTTCAATCGTCGTTTCGCCCTGCTGGGGGGCTTTGAACCGGACGACAGGGGCAACCCCTTCGGGGGCTTCGGACGCGCCACGGTCGCGCCAACGCCCGTCATAGCGCATCGGCCGGCCTTGGGCGCGGGCAGTTTCGCGCATTTCGGTGAGTTCGTCTTTGGACGCATAGCAATGATAAGCGTGGCCACTGGCCAACAGTTGTTGCGCGACCTCCACGTGCCGGTCCACGCGCTTTGACTGGAAGACCACGTCACCGTCGGCATGCAGTCCCAGCCAGTCAAGGCCGGACAGAATGGCATCTATGGCGTCCTGGGTGGACCGCTCGCGGTCGGTATCCTCGATCCGCAGCAGGAATTTCCCCCCATGATGCCGGGCATAGAGCCAGTTGAACAACGCCGTACGGGCGCCACCGATATGCAGAAATCCCGTCGGGGAGGGCGCGAAGCGCGTGACAACGGGGGGGGCTTGGGTGTCGGACAAGGTGCAGCTCCTGGAAGCCCGAGGCGTACCGCTCGGTTGCTGCGGGTTGTACCACAAGAGAGGTTACGGATTAAACTCATTGGCGGACCATTTGCCGGAAGCCGATTTGAGTACCGACGCCCGTATTTTTCGATCCTTTTCAGGCCGTTACCAAAACTCTCTGATGGTGGCGTTGGGCGACCGATTCGAATCCGAACGAACGCGGTGGACGCTTTGGAGCCCGGTTCTGCTGGGCATCGGGATCGCGGTTTACTTCTGGTGGCCTACCGATCCGGGTCTGATAGCAGGCTTTGTTCTGGTCGGCCTCGCCGGACTACTTGCGCTGATCGGGCGCGGTGCCCTTCGTTTTTGTGGCATTGTCATCGGGCTTGTGACGTTGGGATTCTTGGCCTCCGGCCTGCGGGATACTTACGTCGCGGCGCCCGTGATCGCCGAAAAAACGGGTCCGGTAAGTATTGAGGGGCAGGTTGAGCGGGTCGAGCGGTACCCGGATGGGCATTCACGGATAACGCTGCGTAATCTCGCGGTTAGCAGGCTTTCCGAAAACGCTGTGCCAGAACGCATCCGCCTGCGCGTGCGGACCCAGGGTGACGCTGTTCAGCCGGGCAATCTCGTGACCATGCGGGCGATACTGATGCCGCCGCCACCGCCGGTCGCACCCGGTGCGTTTGATTTCGCCCGCAAAGCCTGGTTCGAAAGGCTGGGAGCCGTGGGGTTTGCCATCTCCGGCGTTTCGGTCACAGCGCAAGCCCCGGAAGGTGCGGGGCTGTTCGAGCGATGGCGGCTCGCGCGGTTCCGTGATGCTCTTGCGCAACGATTGGCGGATCAGGCGCCAGATGATGCAGGCGCTGTCGCCGTCGCCTTGATGACCGGCGAGCGGGGGCTGATTCCCGAGCAAATTACCGAAGACTTAAGGGCGGCGGGCCTGGCCCATTTGCTCGCTATATCCGGGCTCCATATCGGGTTGATGGCGGGGCTGGCCTTTTTCGTTGTACGTGCCGGATTGGCGCTGGTTCCGCCCATTGCGCTGCGCTATCCGATCAAGAAATGGGCAGCGATTGCAGCCCTTTGTGCAGCTCTCTTCTATCTCATGATCAGCGGCGGAACGGTGCCGACCCAACGCGCTTTTGCCATGTCGGCCATCGTGCTGACTGCCATCATCTTTGACCGGCTGGCAATCACCATGCGGCTTGTTGCCCTTGTCGCCGGTGCCATGCTGCTGCTAACGCCGGAAAGCCTGCTCAATGTCAGTTTCCAGATGTCATTTGCCGCCGTAATCGCGCTTGTCGCCGTCTATGAACATGCGCGCAGCCACGGATGGCTGCCGGGTCGCGGCGTCGGCTGGTTGCGCCGGTTCGGTATCTATGTGCTGGGGGTCGGCATCACCAGCGTGGTCGCCGGGCTGGCAACCGGTTTTTTCGCCGTGGTTCATTTCAACCGGTTTGCGAATTACGGGCTGCTGGCGAATCTGCTGGCAGTTCCCGTGATGGCGCTCTGGATCATGCCCTGGGCCATGGCGGCATTTCTGCTCATGCCCTTTGGCCTGGAAGCGTGGGCTCTCGAACCGATGGGCTGGGGCATTGATCTGGTGACGGCCACGGCGAGTTGGGTTGCTCATATGCCCGGTGCTGTTAGCCATATCGCCGCGATCCCTGGCTCAGCAACCGTGCTTGTCTGTTTGGGCGGGCTCTGGTTGTGTCTGTGGCAGCAACGCTGGCGGATCTGGGGCTTGGCACCGATTGTGGCCGGGCTGATCCTAGCTGGATCAGTATCTCCCCCCGATCTCTTGATTGACGAACAGGGTAAACTTATTGCCCTTCGAGGGCAGGGCGGACAGATGGCATTCAACAAGGTCAACGGGTCCGCTATGTCGGTCGACACATGGTCGCGGCGAAGCGGGCAGATGGGGGCGGTGCGTTGGCAAACCGGCGCCGACCATCTCGCATGCGATGCAACGGGCTGCCTCTATCGAGCGGAAAGCGGCGCGTTGGTCGCCCTTGTCAGAACGCCAGAGGCTCTTGCTGAAGATTGCAGCCGCGCGCATGTCGTGATCAGCGCCGTGCCTGTCTTTGGGCGTTGTCGCAGGCCAAATGTCGTGATCGATCGTTTTGATTTGTGGCGGGAAGGGGCCCACGCCTTCTGGTTCGGTCACGATGGTGCGAGAACAGAAACGGTGGCGCAGCATCAGGGCAATCGGCCCTGGTCACGTTATGCGATCCGCCAGCGCCGCGATTAGTACTGCCGCATCAAGCCGACAAGGCGTCCCTGGATCTTGACCCGATCCGGTCCGAAAATCCGCGTTTCATAGGCCGGGTTGGCCGCTTCCAGCGCGATGGAATCGCCCTTGCGGCGCAGTTTCTTCAGGGTCGCTTCCTGATCGTCCACCAAGGCGACAATGATAGAGCCGTTCTCTGCTGTATCGCAGCGCTCTATCACGACGGTATCGCCATCGAAAATCCCCGCATCGATCATCGAGTCGCCGGCGACTTCCAGCGCATAATGCTCTCGCCCGGACAGCATGGCAGACGGATAACCGATCGACCTGTCGTGGTTTTGCAGCGCTTCAATGGGCGTCCCGGCTGCGATTGCACCATAGACAGGCAGTTCAATGGTCCCGCCTCCATCAGGGACAGCAGCGGGTCCACGCCGCGTCTTCGCGAAATCAGGTTCGATGACGTTGGAATTTTCCGCAGCATCGGCCTGACCGCTGGCGTCGGGCAGCTTGAGTACCTCCAGCGCCCGGGCCCGGTGGGGCAGGCGGCGAATAAACCCGCGTTCTTCAAGGGCTGTAATCAGCCGGTGAATACCGGACTTGGATTTCAGATTCAGCGCTTCCTTCATTTCCTCGAAGGAGGGGGAAATCCCCGTGTCCTCAAGACGTTCGTGAATGAAGCTTAGAAGTTCATGCTGCTTGCGCGTTAACATAGGCACCCCGCAAAAGGGAACAAAGGATGTCCAAATGTTCTAGTTTAGTTCTCTTTTTGCGTCAACCCTTAACGGGAACCCGCTCATGCAGTGGCAGAATCTGCACTTTGTCACCGGCCTTTGAAGCCCTGGCATGCGGCGGGCGGACAACCAGCGCGTCTGCAAGCGCAAACAGCGACAGGACAGAACTATCCTGAAGATCGAAGGGCGTGGCGACCAGGCTGCCGTCCTCATGCCGCGAAAGGAACGCGCGCATATAGTCTTCGCGGGCCTTGTTGGCAGGCAGGTCACGGCCCAGCGCCGCAATACCGCGCGGCAGCTCCACAGGGTCGATCCCGAGCATGGCCCTGATCAGCGGGACGAGGAACAGATTGGCGCAGACCATGGCCGACACCGGGTTGCCGGGTAGACCTAACATCAGGGCGTCACCAAAACGCCCAAAGATCAACGGTTTCCCGGGACGCATGGCGATCTTCCAGAAATCGACTTCAAGCCCGATTTCCCCCAGCACCGACTGAACCAGATCATGCTCGCCGACAGACGCGCCGCCGACGGTGACCAGGATATCCGCACCCTTGGCACCCCCGGCGAGCGCCTTGAGCGATGCTTCATTATCTTCGGCGATGCCGAGATCGATGCCATCTCCGCCATGGGCTTTGACGAGGGACTGCAGCGCAACAGAATTTGAACTGATGATCTGGTTGGGACCAATGGGCTCTCCCGGCCGCACCAATTCATCGCCGGTGGCCAGAATACACACACGGGGGCGTCGGCGCACATCGACCCAAGGCCGGTCCATAGAAGCCAGCAACCCTATATCGGCGGAAGAAAGTATCCGTCCGGCCCGCAGCAGCGCCTGTCCGGTACGAAAGTCAACACCAGCGGGGCGGACGTGACGCCCCTTGGTGGGGGCCTCCAACACCCGGACCTGATCGCCGTCTGCTTCGGTATCTTCCTGTAGAACGATCGCGTCAGCGCCCGCAGGTACCGGACCGCCGGTGAAGATGCGGACGGCCTCACCAGGGCCGACCGTGCCCTCATAGGCGCCACCGGCAGGGGCACGGCCAACCAGTGTTAGTTCGGCTGGAACTGTCTGCGCGTCGCCGGCCCTGACCGCGTAACCGTCCATGGCCGACACATCGACGGGTGGCTGCGTGCGGCGCGAGGTAGCATCGAGCGCCAGAACACGGCCCGTGGCTTCGGACAGGCCGACGCTTTCCGCCGTCATCAAAGGGGCCTGGCTGACGATCCGTTCCAGCGCTTCCTTGACGGCGATCATTCAATCCGCCTCATAGGTACCTGATTTACCGCCGGATTTATGGATCAGCTTGATGTCACTGATTTCCATCGCCCGGTCGACGGCCTTGCACATGTCATAGACGGTGAGTGCAGCAACGGTGACCGCGGTCAGCGCCTCCATTTCCACGCCTGTCTTTCCCGACACTTTGACGGTCGCCTTGATATCAACGGCGGCGGCGCCTTCATCACAAACCAGATCGACGCTGACCTTGTTAAGGGCAAGCGGATGACACAGCGGGATCAGGTCAGCGGTGCGTTTGGCGGCCATGATGCCCGCCAGCCGCGCGATGCCCAGCACATCGCCCTTTTTGTGATCACCTGCCTGGATCATCGCCAGCGTTTCGGGTCGCATGGTAATGCGGCCTTGCGCAACCGCTTTGCGGTCTGTGATGTCCTTGGCCGACACATCGACCATGGCAGCATGGCCTTCGGCGTCGAAATGCGTCAGTTTGCTCATGCAGCCAGTCCCAGAAGCTGTTGTGTGGCACCGGTTACATCCGCCTGGCGCATAAGTGATTCACCGACAAGAAAACAGTTTATATTAGAGGACTTTAGGTCAAGAAGTTCATCGTGAGTATAAATCCCGCTCTCGGCCACTACGGTGCGGCCCGGCGGCACCATTTTCACCAGATCGCGGCTGGTCTGGAGATCGACGGTCAAGGTCTTCAAATTACGGTTGTTGATGCCGACCAGGTCGCAATCCAGCGGCAGCGCCCGCTCCATTTCCTCGGCATTGTGAACCTCCACCAGAATATCGAGGCCCCACTGCCGGGCCGCCGCGGCCAGCTCCTCAGCTTGCGCGTCCTCCAGCGCCGCCATGATCAGCAGGATACAGTCTGCGCCGATGGCGCGCGCCTCGGCCACCTGATAGGGATCGAGCATGAAGTCCTTGCGCAGAATGGGCAGCGGCACCGCATCATGCGCCGCTGTTACATACTCATCCGCACCCTGGAAATAGGGCTCATCGGTCAGGATAGAGAGACAGGTCGCACCGCCCGCTTCATAGGCACGGGCCAGGGCTTCCGGGTCAAAGTCCTCCCGAATGAGGCCTTTGGACGGGCTGGCCTTCTTGATTTCAGCGATCAGGCCAAAATCACCTGCCGCGGCCTTGTCTTTGAGGCTTCCCGCGAAAGGGCGGACCGGATCCGCGCCTTTGGCAGCCGCCTCGACCGTGGCTAATGGCCTCTGCTGTTTGCAGGCGGCGATATGCTCACGTTTGTCCGCACAAATCCTGGCAAGAACGTCACTCATCTATTTGAAACCTCGACCAGTTTCGCCAGCGTCTCGCGGGCCTGGCCGGAGTCGATCGCTTCACTGGCGTGTGCGATTCCATCACCCAGATTATCGGCCTTGCCGGCCACGATCAGGGCGGCACCGCTGTTAATCAGTACGATATCGCGATAGGCGCCAGTTTCGCCGTCGAACAGGGCTGTGATGGCCTGAGCGTTCTCCGCCGGTTCGCCGCCCACCAGATCCTGGGGATCTGCCAGTGGAATACCAAAGTCCTGCGGATCGATCTCAAAAGTAGAAAGGTCGCTGTGATTAAGGGCGGCGACTTTGGTGGTGCCGGTGGTGGTAATTTCGTCCAGGCCGTCGCTGCCATGCACTACCCACACCCGTTCGGAGCCAAGCTTCTGCAGCACCTGCGCCATGGGTTCGACCCAGAAGGCGTCGAAGACGCCGAGCAACTGGCGTTTGGCGCCCGCAGGATTGGAGAGCGGGCCCAACAGATTAAAGATGGTCCTGATGCCCAGTTCGCCGCGCACCGGACCGACATGACGCATTGCGCCGTGGTGCTTGGGCGCGAACAGAAAGCCGATGCCGGCCTCCCCGATGCACTGCTCCACCACCGGGATCGGGCAGTTGATGTTGACGCCCAACTGCGCCAGCACGTCGGCGGCGCCTGATTTCGACGACGCCGCTTTGTTGCCATGCTTGGCGACCGGTACGCCACAGGCCGCAACAACAAGCGCGGCCGCAGATGAGATGTTGTAGGTGCCCGAGCCGTCACCGCCGGTGCCGCAGGTGTCGACAGCATCGTCTGGCGCGGTGATCTTCTCCGCCTTGCTGCGCATCACCCGGGCTGCAGCGGTGATCTCATCCACTGTCTCACCGCGAATGCGCAACGCCATCAACAGCGCGCCAATCTGTGCCGCCGTCGCGTTTCCGGACATCATGGTGTCGAAGGCGGACTCGGTCTCCGTTTCGCTCAATGTCAGGCCTGTTGAGGCCTTGGCGATGATCTCTTTGAAGTCAGTCATTGGAGAAATCACCCATCAGGCCGCGTTCCGGGTCCGGGCACGGGTAATGAAATTCCGCAGCAGATCATGCCCGCATTCAGAGGCGATACTCTCCGGGTGAAACTGGACGCCATGCATTTCATATTGCTTGTGTTCAACACCCATGATGATCCCATCATCGGTCCAGGCGGTAATCTCGAAGCAGTCGGGCAGGGAACTGCGCTCGGCGATCAGCGAATGGTAGCGCGTCGCATCGAAGCGTTCGGGAAGACCCGCAAAGATACCGTGACCATTATTGGTCACCGGGCTGACCTTGCCGTGCATCAGGGTCGGTGCACGGACGATTCTCCCGCCGAATGCCTGGACCATGGACTGGTGCCCCAGACAAACCCCGAGCATGGGAATTTTCCCGGCAGCTGCAGCGACCAGATCCAGACAAATTCCGGCTTCATTGGGGGTACAGGGGCCTGGCGACATGATAATCCCGTCCGGCGCGAGCTGGATAATCTCGTCAACTGTCTTATCATCATTGCGGTGCACGACAATGTCCGCCCCCAATTCCGCCAGATAGTGGAACAGGTTGTAGGTGAAACTGTCGTAATTATCGATCAGGACAAACATTTTCGGGGCCTTTGCGTTCAGGGTCTTATATAGGCGATTTGCGTCGTTTCTGTCAGCAAAACGAGTAGGGCGTTGCGCGCCGGTCTGCTGAGGGCGTAGAACAGGACCTTGCCACGCAAACGCCGAAAATCCCGGGTCACCCGCTCCAATCTGCCGCTCCTTCTGACCGGGCTGTTCCTGGTCGCAGCCGTCGTGCTGTTTTTTGTGGTCGGCGGCGAAGAAGAGGGTGAGGGTAGTACCGTCGATATTCCCGTGATTGTTGCCCCCGCACCGCCGCCTGACGCGCCGGCAGAGCAAGAGGGCGATCCGATCGGCGACCTGATCGCGTCACTGGACCCGGAACCAGCACCGTTTCCAAAGGACGTGCCAGCCTGGCGACGGTTCGCCGTCGCAGCGCCGCCAGACGATGGCCGGCCGATGGTGGCGATTGTCATCGATGATGTCGGTTTGAACGCAGACCGCGCCGCCGATACGGTGGCGCTGCCTGCCCCTGTCACCCTGGCGTTGTTGCCCTATGCGGAAAACCTTCCCGCGCTTGCCGCTAAAGCCCGTGGCGCGGGACATGAGCTTCTCGTCCATGTGCCTATGCAGCCGGGTGACTCATCGGTGGACCCGGGGCCGCATGCTTTGAAACTGGGACTGGACGAAGCAGAACTGCGCAAACGGCTGGACTGGAATCTGTCCCGGTTTGACGGTTATGTCGGCTTCAACAACCATATGGGCAGCGGTTTTACGGCCGATTCGGCAGGGATGCGTGTTGTCATCGATGAAGCGCACCGGCGCGGCCTGCTGTTCCTCGATTCGCGGACCACCAAGGAGACCAAGGGCCGGGCCCTTGCCGAAGCAGCGGGCGTGCCGGTGATCGAGCGGCAGGTTTTTCTGGATAACGATATCAGCGCTGAAAGCATCCGCGCCCAACTTGCAACGGCCGAGAAGATTGCAGAGGAGAAAGGCGCCGCACTGGTGATCGGCCATCCCCACGCTGTAACCATCGCAGTTTTGCGGGAATGGCTCGCCGCGAACGAAGATTTCGCTGTCGTGCCGGTGTCCACACTGGTGAGACGCGGTGTTGGCGGTAATGGTGGCGATGTCGACCCCGCTTATTCGGATAGCTCAGGGTATTAGACCAAGTCTGGATACGGTATCGTCCCGTCAGACCTAGAGGGGACGGAACATGGAAGACGTAACACGACTGCTTGCTATAGAAGACATCAAGCAGCTGAAATCCCGCTATTTCCGGGCGATTGACACGCATGATTGGGAGCTGCTGGCGACGGTGTTTGCCGAGGACGCGGTGTTTGATTTCACAGAGGCGAACTTTGACCCGAATTTTCCCGACCCTGACCGCACTGTGACGCCACCGGTTCATGGACGAGACGCCATTGTCGATGCCGTCAGGACCGCCCTGAACGAAGCGGCAAGCGCACATCACGGCCATCTTCCTGAAATCGAGGTGACCTCCGAAACCACGGCAAAGGGGATCATCCCCATGGAGGATAATGTCCGCAATGTCAGCGGGGCAGTCGATTTTCAGCTCAAAGGCTATGGTTATTACGAGGAAACCTACGAGAAGATCGACGGGCGTTGGCAGATCAAAACGTCGTTCATCCGGCGGCTCTGGGTTGACCTGTCAGGCCAGACCAAAGTCTAGCTGCTACTGCCCGCGGCCTGGCGTGGCAGCAAAGCGAACGGCTTCTTCTGCGGCGCGGATCAGGGCGCGGGCCTTGGCACGGCATTCATTGTCTTCATAGTCCGGGTCGCTGTCGGCAACGATCCCGGCTCCGGCCTGGATATACATGGTCTCGTCTTTGACAATCGCGGTGCGCAGCACGATAGCGGTGTCCATGGTGCCGCCAGCGGAGAAATAACCGACACCGCCGGCATAAATGCCGCGTTTTTCGCGCTCCAGTTCGTCGATGATCTCCATCGCACGCACCTTGGGCGCGCCGGACACGGTACCCGCCGGAAACCCGCCGCATAATGCGTCAATCGCGTCATATTTCGGATCAATCTCACCAACGACGTTGGAAACGATGTGCATGACATGCGAGTAGAGCTCGATGGTGTTGCGGTCCGTGACTTGGACCGTGTTGGCCTTCGCCACACGGCCGACATCATTCCGGCCCAGATCGAGCAACATGAGATGCTCGGCAAGCTCTTTGGGATCGGCGAGCAATCCTGCGGCAATGTCCCGGTCTTCAGCAGGCGTCTCACCACGGGGACGAGTCCCGGCGATGGGCCGAATCGTCACTTCTCCGTCGCGCAATCGCACAAGGATTTCAGGGCTGGAGCCAACGACGGAGAAGCTGTCGAAATCCATGAAAAACATATAGGGCGACGGGTTTGTGCGTCGCAGCGCCCGGTAAAGGCTGAATGGGGGCAATGCAAAGGGCACCTCGAATCGCTGCGAGAGCACGACCTGAAAGATATCGCCTGCCGCGATGTAGTCTTTCGCCCGATCAACCATCACCAGATATTCGTCACGCGGGGTGTTCGATACCGGGTCGGGCAGGGCCTCTACATCCAAGCCGGTGCTGTGCGATAGCGGCAGCCCATTGTCGAGTGCATCAATCGCCAGCCAGATGCGGTCTTGCGCCTGGCTATAGGCGGCATCAGCACTAACGCCATCCTGCGGGCGAACAGGGGTGACGAGCGTGATCACATCCTTGACCGAGTCGAATACCGCCATCAGCGTCGGGCGCACGAACAGACCGTCCGGCAGATCCAGCGGGTCCGGATTGACGTCCGGCAAGCGCTCCATCTGGCGGACCATGTCATAGCCCATATAACCGACCAGCCCCGCCGCCATGGGAGGCAGCTCTTCGGGAAGGTCAATCAGCGACTCATCGAGAAGCGACCGGATGGATGACAGGCTGTCCCGGCTGTCAGGCTCAAAATCGTCGGCATCATGCAGGGCGTGCCGGTTGATTTCAGGCTCATTCCCACGGCAGCGCCAGATCACATCCGGCATCAGGCCGATGATGGAGTAACGGCCTTTGGTGGCGCCGCCTTCAACCGATTCCAGCAGAAAACAATGGGTCTTGCCGTGAGAGAGCTTCAGAAATGCCGAAACCGGTGTTTCAAGGTCGGCAACCAGCGTCGTCCAGACAATTTGGGCCTTACCCGCACGATAGGACGCGCTGAAGGTCTCTGAATTGGGGGCAATTTCGCTCATGACGCCACCAGCCGGGAATATCGCTCATTGCACCCAGGCTCCATTACTACTGCGGTGTGAGCATCTGTGAGACCAGCGCCGGGTTCCGCGACATTGAATGTTCATCATAGATGTAGGCTTCATATTGAATGAAGATGTCGTTTTCCAGACTCCGCTGCAGAATCTCTTGCGTCGATTGGTAGGACGGGCTTTCGCGGTTGATGCTCGCGGCGCGGATATCAGCAAGTTTCGCAATGACATGACCATTCTCGAAGGCGTTCACACCATCAACAACGCCGCCTTCCTCTTCAGCGAAAAGCTGGTTCACCATATCTTGAGTAAACGGTCCCGGGCGGCCCTGCATGGTGCGATAAAACGGGCTGGGTGTCCGGACGAGCACGGCACCGGCTTTTTCAGCGGCGTCCGCCATGGATGTCCCGGCACGCACTTCCGCTGCCAGGCTCTCTGCCAGCACTTTTGCGGCATCCAGACGCTGCGCAGCGATCCAGTCAGCTTCCACCTGATCGCGGACCTCATCAAAGGGACGCGGTTCGGATTCTGCTATATCGTCAACACGAATGATAAAGTAGCCATTATCGCCATCGTCCTCCAGATCGATGAACTCATCGACACTGCGGGAAAAGGCTGATTCGAAGAAATCAGCCGATGCCGGGGCGGCCTCGACGACAGTGCCGGTCCGGTCAAGACCATCTCGATTGAGGGCAGGGATGGTCGTTACATCGAGCGACAGGGTTTCAGCCAGATCTTCAATCGTCGCACCGGCGGTGATTTCTTCATTAGCGAGAACAACAAGATCGTCGATTTTGTATCCGGCTTCCCGCTCTGTCACCAACGCGACCAATTCCTCGCGCACATCCTCAAGCGTCTCCACCTGAGCATCGGCAGCCCCCTGGACATCGAAGATCACCCAGCCCAAGGGAGTCTCAACCGGCTCGGTGACCGTGCCACGGTCTGCTGAAAACGCTACATTGACGGCGTCTTCACCCAGATATTCGATAGCACTTCGCTCAACGTCGCCAAGCGCAGCCTCTGCGCTGGAAAGGCCCGCACTGGTTGCGGTTTCCATGAAATCAGCGCCGTTCGCGATGCTTTCATAGAGAGACCGCGCTTCTTCCTCAGAATCGACCATGATCTGATTGAGTTTCCGCGTCGCAGCCGTTTCTCCACCGGCATAGCCATCGTCGTAGGCTTCCTGGATCATCGCTTCGGTCACCTCGACCTGGCTGGCGACGCTTTCCGGAGTCAACCGCAGGAAGGTCAGCGCACGATATTCAGGGCGCATATAGTCATTGATCTGCGCGTCGTAATAGGCCCGCAAATCTGCGTCACTCGGCGTAGCGATATCGGTAACGTTGGCGCTCGCCACAACGAAGTACTCCGCCGTGCGGCCCTCAAACTGATACTCGTAAAGCGCCTCGATCATCGGCGTTGGTGTCACAACACCGCCCGTCAGCGTTTCGATCAGATCGGCACGGGACAGGTCCTTGCGCACTTCGCGCTCGAAGCTGGACGTCGAGTGGTCAGCGTTCCGGAGTTCCTGCTCATAAGCGAGCATGTCGAAATTACCGTCCAGATCGATAAAGATCGGGAGCTCCGCAATGGTCTTGCGGACCCGATCATCTGAAACCCGCAGACCCAGATCAGCGGCCCCCTGGTCAAGCGCCGCGGACAACACCAGCCGGTCAAGGATCACCTGATCCAACCCTTCGTCTATGGCATCCTGCACGGTGATGGGATCTTCGCGGTCGTTCTGAAGTCGCGCAAACTCCCTATTGAACAGGCGGCTATACTCCTGCTGAGTGACGCGCGCGTCACCAACCCGCGCGACCGATGATGTGCCACCGATGGTACCCGTCTGGACACCCCAGAGGGCAAAGCTCGCGATGATGAGAATCAACAAGATCCGCACCAACCAGGAATTGGTTCCTTCGCGGATGGCTCTTAGCATCCGTTCTTTTCTCCTTAAATTCGGGCAGGGGCCCGGAAATCCGGTATCAATTGGGCGCGCATCATAGTGAGGCACCTATGCCGCCGCAACCTGCAAGCTAGGCGTAGCGTTCACCGGCAGGCTTTGCTATCGGAAGGCAGCAAATGATGTTCGGAGGATGACATGGCAGATGCGATCCGCCCCCTGGTGGCAGGCAACTGGAAAATGAACGGCACGATTGCCAGCGGCGACGAAGCGCGGGCCATGGCCACCGGACTGGCTGGACTGGGCGGCGTCAATTGTGACGTACTGATCTGCCCGCCAGCGACACTGGTTGGCTATCTGGCCCGAACGCTGGCAGAGAGTGACATTTCGGTCGGCGGGCAGGATTGCCATACGGCAGAATCCGGGGCCCACACGGGGGATATCGCCGCCGAGATGCTGGCCGACGTTGGGGCGACGGCTGTCATTGTCGGACATTCAGAGCGGCGCCAGGACCACGGGGAAACCGACGCGGTGGTTCTTGCCAAGGCGCAGGCCGCCTGGCGCGCCGGCCTGACGGCGATTATCTGCGTCGGCGAGACCGAACAGCAACGCGATGCAGGCGATGCCCTCGACGTGGTGCGGTCGCAGATCGCCGGATCGGTCCCACAGGCGCCATGCCCGAAAATACTGTTCTCGCCTATGAGCCGGTCTGGGCGATCGGGACGGGCAAGACGCCGACCGCAGAAGATGTAGCCGAAGTTCATGACGCCGCGCGCGCGGCGCTGGGTGATGCCCTGGGTGATGAAGGGGCGGCCATGCGCATTCTATATGGCGGGTCGGTCAAACCCACGAATGCTGCCGAGCTGATGGCGGCCTCGAACGTCAATGGAGCGCTGGTCGGCGGCGCGAGCCTGAGAGCCGATGACTTTTTGGGGATCGTGAAGGCCTATTGTTGATGAACTGGCGGGTTGGTTAACTCACCGACAATAACCATGTGGCGCGGCCGGGGGCTTTGGTGTAAAAGCCCGGCCAAACCAAAGCAGACGGAAAACAATGCAGCCCATTATCCTAGTCATTCATCTGGTGCTCGCCATCGCCCTGGTGGTCGTCATTCTGATGCAACGCTCTGAAGGCGGCGCCGCCAACCTGACCGGTGGCGGGGGTGGCGGCATGGGCGGTTTCATGTCGGTTCGCGGTGCGGGCAACTTCCTGACAAAACTGACCACCTATCTCGCAATGGCGTTTATCGCAACAAGCCTGATCCTGGCGGTGTTCGCGGGGTCTGATGCAGGGCCGGCCTCGATCATGGAAGAAGCGGCACCAATGGTGCCGACCGAAGACGCGATCATCGACGAACCGGTTGAACCGGCTGTGCCGAGCGTGCCATTGTCGGAGTAATCCTCCCAACGAGACGACCAACACCCATGCCCGGCCCTGGTTCATGACACGTTATATTTTCATCACCGGGGGCGTGGTCTCTTCACTGGGCAAGGGGCTGGCGTCAGCAGCCCTGGGGGCTTTGCTTCAAGCGCGCGGCTATAAGGTGCGGCTTCGCAAGCTCGATCCCTATCTGAACGTCGATCCGGGGACGATGAGCCCCTATCAGCATGGCGAGGTCTATGTCACCGATGACGGGGCAGAGACCGACCTTGATTTGGGTCACTACGAACGCTTTACCGGCGTCGCGTCGCGCAAGAGTGACAACGTCACCTCAGGCCAGATCTATCAGCAGATCATCACCCGCGAACGGCGCGGCGATTATCTGGGCGGCACGGTGCAGGTCATCCCGCATGTCACGGACGCCATCAAGACCTTTGCCCTGGCGGAGCAGGACGACTGCGATTTCATCTTGTGCGAGATTGGCGGCACCATTGGCGATATCGAAAGCCTGCCCTTTCTCGAAGCGATCCGGCAACTTGGCAACGAGCTCGGCGATAACGCAATCTTCATCCATCTGACGCTGGTGCCCTATATCGCCTCGGCTGGCGAACTGAAGACCAAACCGACGCAACACTCCGTCAAGGAATTGCGGGGCATCGGCATTCAGCCGGACATCGTGATGTGCCGCTGCGAACAGCCCATCCCCGAGGACGACCGGCGCAAGATTGCGCTGTTTTGCAATGTCCGCAATGAAGCCGTGATTCCCGCCGTTGATGTCGAGACCATCTACGAGGTGCCGCTGCACTATCATCAGGCTGGACTGGACGATCAGGTACTGCGGGCGTTCGGCATCGATGACGCGCCCGAACCCGACCTGACCGCGTGGCATGAGGTGGTGTCACGGGTAAAAGAACCCGAAGGCGCGGTAACCATTGCGGTTGTCGGCAAATATACGGGCCTGAAAGATGCCTATAAGTCGCTGCACGAGGCCCTGACTCATGGCGGCATCGCCAATAATGTCCATGTCAAGGTCGAGTGGATCGATTCCGAGGTCTTCGAGTCCGAGGATTCGGTGATCTATCTGGAGAACGTCAACGGCATCCTTGTGCCCGGCGGCTTTGGCGAGCGCGGCGCAGAAGGAAAGATTGCCGCGGTCAATTTCGCCCGTGACCACGGCGTTCCCTATTTTGGCATCTGCTTTGGGATGCAGCTGGCGGTGATTGAAGCGGCACGCAATCTGGCGGGGATCGCCGATGCGACCTCGACGGAGTTTGGTCCATGCGACGACCCGGTCGTCGGCCTGATGACGGAATGGGAGGTTGAGGGCGGCAAGGAAACCCGGTCCGAGCAGTCAGATATGGGCGGTACGCTGCGGCTGGGCGCTTATGACGCCGTGCTGAAAGACGGGTCGCGGGTGGCTGACGCCTATGGTGCTGCGACGATCTCCGAGCGCCACCGCCACCGCTATGAAGTGAACATCAATTTTAAAGACCAGCTCGAGCAGGCGGGGCTGGTGTTCTCCGGCATGTCGCCGGACGGTCTGTTGCCGGAAATTATCGAGAACCCCAGCCACCCCTGGTTCATCGGCGTTCAATTCCACCCGGAACTGAAATCCCGGCCGTTTGACCCGCATCCGCTGTTCGTGTCGTTCATCAACGCGGCGCTGGAACAATCGCGTCTGGTGTAAGAAGAAAAACAGGAAACAGAAGCATGACCGCGATCATCGATATCATTGGCCGTCAGATTTTTGACAGCCGGGGCAACCCGACTGTAGAGGTCGACGTGGTGCTGGAATCCGGCGTGGTCGGACGCGCCGCCGTGCCTTCGGGGGCGTCCACCGGCGCGCATGAAGCCGTCGAGTTGCGCGATGGTGGGGATCGCTATCACGGCAAGGGCGTCACCAAGGCGGTCGATGCGGTGAATACGGAGCTGTTCGATGCGCTCTCAGGCCTTGATGCGGAAGATCAGCAGGCCATCGATTCGATCATGATCGATCTGGATGGCACGGAAAACAAGGCCCGCCTGGGCGCCAATGCCATCCTGGGAATCAGCCTGGCCATTGCCAAAGCCGCCGCCGATGAGGCTGGCCTGCCGCTTTACCGCTATGTCGGCGGCCTCTCCGCGCATGTGCTGCCGGTGCCGATGATGAACATCGTCAATGGCGGCGAGCATGCGGATAACCCCATCGACGTGCAGGAATTTATGGTCATGCCGGTGGGCGCTGACAGTATCGCTGACGCTGTGCGGATCGGGTCAGAGATTTTCCATACGCTGAAGAAAGAGCTTTCTGCTGCCGGTCACAATACAAATGTCGGTGACGAGGGCGGCTTTGCCCCCAATCTGGCGGGCACGACCGAGGCCCTCGACTTCATCATGAAGTCGGTCGAAAAGGCCGGCTACAAGCCCGGTGACGATGTGATGCTGGCGCTCGATGCCGCGAGCACGGAATTCTACAAGGACGGCAAATATGTGCTGGCGGGGGAGGGCAAAACCCTCGATTCGGCAGGCATGACGCAATATTGGGCCGATCTGGTTGCCAAATACCCGATCCTCTCCATCGAAGACGGCATGGACGAGGATGATTTCGAGGGCTGGAAGCTGCTGACCGACGCTATCGGCGACAAGGTTCAGCTGGTCGGCGACGATCTGTTTGTCACCAACCCGGCGCGGCTGGCCGACGGCATCAAGGACGGTCTGGCCAATTCCATCCTTGTGAAGGTGAACCAGATCGGCACGCTCTCGGAAACACTGCAGGCAGTCGAGATGGCGCACCGCGCGTCCTACACCG
>JBKAGX010000005.1:0-207349 GCA_046290575.1 Alphaproteobacteria bacterium
GGGGAGAGGGGACGCGGCTCAAATCCCTCGCCCCTCTGGGGAGAGGGATGCGCAAGCTCGGTGAGCGTAGCGAACCTAGCTGGAGCTGGGTGAGGGGACGTTGATGACCACCCGTCTCCGCTTCGCGCCCAGCCCGACCGGATATTTGCATGTCGGGAATATCAGAACGGCGCTGATCAATTACCTGTTTGCCCGGCAGCAGGGCGGCGAGTTCATGCTGCGCATGGACGACACGGACATTGCCCGGTCGACCGACGAATATGCGGCCGCCATTGAAGAAGACCTGCACTGGTTGGGGCTGCATTGGGACCTGTTCGACAAGCAGTCGGCGCGGTTCGATGCCTATCATGCGGCGGCGGACGCGCTGAAAGCGTCCGGGCGTCTCTATGCCTGCTATGAAACCCCGGAAGAGCTGGAGCTGAAGCGCAAGGTGCAGCTGTCCCGAGGCCTGCCGCCCGTCTATGACCGCGAAGCGCTGAACCTGACCAGCGACGAGCGCGCGGCGCTGGAGGCGGAGGGCAAACGCCCTCACTGGCGGTTCAAGCTGGACCACGAACATGTCGTCTGGGACGATCTGGTGCGCGGAGAGGTTTCGGTCGATACGGCCAGCGTCTCCGACCCGATCCTGATCCGGGAAGATGGGTCGCTGCTCTATACGTTGCCCTCGGTGGTCGACGATATTGAGTTTGGTATCACCCATGTGGTGCGCGGCGAGGACCATGTGACCAACACCGCCGCGCAGGTCCAGGTGTTTCACGCGCTGGGCGGCGACCCGCCGCGTTTTGCCCACCATGCCTTGCTGACCGGCAAGGGTGGAGAAGGGCTGTCGAAGCGCTTGGGCTCACTGTCGATCCGCGATCTGCGGGCAGAGGGGCTGGAGCCCATGGCGATCAATTCGCTTCTCGCGCGGCTTGGCACGTCCGATCCGGTAGAGCCATTTGGAGAAATTCAGCCCTTGATCGAGGGGTTGGACTTTTCACGCTTTGGGCGCGCCGCCGCCAAATTCGATCCGGATGAGCTGGCGGCGCTCAATGCCAAGATCGTTCATAACCTGCCGTTTGACGCGGCTACCGGGCGCATTGCGGGCCTGACGCCGGCGATCTGGCAGGCTGTGCGCGGCAATCTGGAAAAACTGTCCGACGCCAATGCCTGGGTGACCGTGGTGAACGGCCCCATTGAACCGGTGCGTGAGGACTTTGAGTTTGTCGACCAGGCGGCCAGCCTGTTGCCCGATGCGCCGTGGGATGAGATGACCTGGGGCAGCTGGACCAAGGCTGTCAAAGAAGCAACGGGCCGCAAGGGCCGCGACCTTTTCCTGCCGCTAAGGCTGGCGCTGACCGGTCTCGAGCATGGGCCGGAGATGAAGCTGATGCTGCCGCTGATCGGCCCCGAGCGGGCCCATGCCAGGTTGGCGGGTGAGGTGGCCTAGCGCGTGACAAGCCGCCCGCACTTCGATACACCGTCCTCGCGTTGCTCGAACGGCACTCAGCACGAACGGCTCATTGAGGACCGTTCGGCGTGAGGAGGCCTGAAGGGCCGTCTCGAAGGCTTCCTGCGAACGGGCAAAGGCCCGAATGAAATATGACACTCTCGCTTTACAACTCGCTGACACGGGCCAAACAGCCCTTCGAACCGCTCGATCCGTCGAATGTGCGGATGTATGTCTGTGGGCCGACAGTCTATGATTTTGCCCATATCGGCAATGCGCGGCCGGTGGTCGTGTTTGATGTGCTGTTCCGGCTGCTGCGGCACCTCTATGGCGCCGATCATGTCACCTATGTGCGCAACATCACCGATATTGACGACAAAATTAATGAACGCGCGGCGGAGAATGGTGAAGACATCCGTGATCTGACGACACGCACCGCCGACCAGTTCCACGCGGATATGGATGCGTTGGGCGCATTGCGGCCCAGTATCGAACCGCGTGCGACCGAGCACATCCCGCAGATGATCGCGATGATGCAGCGGCTGATCGCGCTCGGCCATGCCTATGAGGCTGACGGCCATG
The DNA here is from genome assembly GCA_046290575.1 of Alphaproteobacteria bacterium. GTDB lineage: Bacteria > Pseudomonadota > Alphaproteobacteria > SMXS01 > SMXS01 > JANQQJ01. Next base: position 2,012 of record JBKAGX010000005.1, read on the forward strand.
TGCTGTTCAGCGTTAAAAGCGATGAGACCTATGGCGAGCTGTCGCGGCGATCCATGGACGAGATGATCGCGGGTGCCCGGGTCGAGGTCGCACCCTATAAAAATGACGCCGCCGACTTCGTGCTCTGGAAGCCGTCCAGCGATGATCTGCCGGGCTGGGACAGCCCCTGGGGCCGGGGGCGGCCGGGCTGGCATATAGAATGCTCCGCCATGGGCGAAACCCATCTGGGCGAAACCTTCGATATTCACGGCGGCGGTATCGATCTGATCTTTCCCCACCATGAAAATGAAATCGCCCAGTCGCGCTGTGCGCATGATGGGGCGCCGCTGGCCCGCTACTGGATGCACAATGGATTCCTGTCGGTCGAGGGCGAGAAGATGTCCAAATCGCTGGGCAATTTCTTCACGGTGAATGAGTTGCTCGCGGACTGGCCGGGCGAAGTGATGCGCTATGCCATGCTTGCAACCCAATACCGCCAGCCACTCGACTGGACGAATGATGGACTGACCCAGGCGAAGCAAAGCCTGGACAGGATCTACCGGGCGCTACGCGCGCTTGATGATGTCGAGGCCGAAGCAGCCGACGTGCCGGACTCGGTATTGGCGCCGCTGATGGATGACCTCAATACGCCACTCACCCTGGCGGCACTGCACGACCTGACGACCGAGTGTAACAAGGCTGAACGACAAGCAGATCGAGGGCGCTACAAAGGCGAATTGCTGGCAGCGGGACGCCTCCTCGGCCTGCTGGAAGCGTCTCCCGAAGCATGGCTGCATGCAGGTACGCCGGACAGCCTGGATAGCGATGCCATTGAAGGGCTGATCCAGGACCGTATTGATGCGCGCAAAAACAAGGATTTCGCAGAAGCCGACCGGATCCGTGATGACCTTGCTGCCCAGGGCATTATCCTCGAAGATAAGCCCGAGGGAACGATCTGGAGGCGCGGCTGAACCGCCCGAGAGCGATGACCAAAGAACGCCTATATCTTTTTGACACGACGCTGCGGGACGGCGCGCAGACGCAGGGCGTCGACTTTTCCGTCCATGACAAGCAGCGCATTGCAACAGAGCTTGATGCGCTGGGGCTGGATTATATTGAAGGCGGCTGGCCCGGCGCCAATCCGACTGATACGGCGTTTTTTGCAGCGCCGCCGCCGCTCGGCCACGCAACCTTCACGGCCTTCGGGATGACTCACCGGCCGGGCCGTAGCGCGTCCAATGATCCCGGGTTGTCCGCGGTGCTGGATGCCGATACGCCGGCGGTCTGCATTGTCGGCAAGGCCTGGGACTATCAGGTCGACGTAGCGCTCGAAATCCCGCGCGAAGAGAATGTCGAGATCATCAAGGCGTCCATTGCCGAGATCGCCCGGCGGGACCGCGAGCCGATGTTTGACGCTGAGCACTTCTTCGATGGCTACAAGGCAAACCGCGATTATGCGATGGCCTGTTTGCGGGCGGCGGTGGATGGCGGCGCGCGCTGGGTGGTGCTGTGCGACACCAATGGCGGCACGTTGCCACACGAAGTCGCACGGATCGTGGGCGAGGTGGTTCAGGTTATTCCAGGCGACCGTGTCGGCATCCATGCTCACAATGATACGGAAAACGCGGTCGCCAACACGCTGGCGGCGATCCACGCAGGGGCGCGGCAGGCACAGGGTACGCTCAACGGGTTGGGTGAGCGCTGCGGCAACGCCAACATCATCTCGCTGATTGCCACATTGGGTTTGAAGCCCGAATTCGCCGAGCGGTTTGAGACGGCGGTGCCCGCAGACAATCTGCCGCGGCTGAAGCACGTGTCCCACATGCTGGACGAGATCATCAACCGGGCGCCAAACCGGCATCAGGCCTATGTCGGCGACAATGCGTTTGCCCATAAGGGCGGGTTGCATGCTTCTGCGGTGATGAAAGACCCGCGGACCTATGAGCACGTGCCGCCCGATTCGATTGGCAATGAGCGCAAGATTCTGGTGTCCAATCAGGCGGGCCGCTCCAACATCATTCAGCAGCTTGGTGACGTCGGGATCGACATTCCCTCCGATCACCCGAAGATCGGCCGGCTTCTGGAACAGGTGAAGGAAGCAGAGCAGGCCGGCCTCTCCTATGACGGCGCCGAAGCCAGCTTCGAGTTGTTGGCCCGCCGGGCGCTGGGCACCCTGCCGCACTACTTCGATACCGAAGGGTACCGGGTGATGATTGAGCGGCGGCATAATGCGCGGGGCGATCTGGTCACCGTGTCGGAAGCGACGGTCAAGGCCCGCGTCGATGGCGAAATTCTCCTGTCCGTCGGCGAAGGTAATGGACCGGTCAATGCGCTGGATCAGGCGTTGCGCCGTGATCTGGGCAAATATTCGGCGTATCTCGAAGATCTTCGTCTGGTCGATTACAAGGTGCGCATCCTCAATACGGTTGGCACCGAAGCGACGACTCGGGTGCTGATTGAGAGCACCGACTCGAAAGGCGTCAGCTGGTTTACCGTGGGCGTGTCGCCCAATATCGTCGATGCCAGCTATCAGGCGCTCTATGACAGCCTGATCTACAAACTGCTGAGAGCCGACGCGCCGCCGGCAGCCCACTAAGTTCCTTCCAAACCTGCCTGAATCGGCCGATGTGTTGCTGCGGCGCAACACCGTTCAGGCCGTTCATCAAACTGTAACCTAGGGTTAACGAATTGGTCATGCGGGCCCCGTAGAGAGGGCGTGCACGCGGGTGCGAACGCCGGTTTCGGGGTGTGCCTGCACGCGACACAATTCGTACCCAAGGTTCATTCCATTCAGGGAGAAGGTTTAGCGATGCTAACCGGGAAACGCACGAAAGCGTTGATGGCGGCCGGTCTGGTGCTTGCCGCTCCGTTTGCTCTTGCAGGCGGCGCACAGGCACAGTCCAATGCCGAACTCATGCGGCTAATTCAGCAGCTCAATGCCAAGGTCGAGCAGCTCGAAGGCCAGGTTCAGAATGCAACGGCAACCGCCGCTGCAGCCGATACCAAAGCGTCAGAGGCTCAGAAGACAGCGTCGGCGGGTGGCGGCGACATGAAGTACAAATGGGCGCCGTCCATGACGTTCAAGAGCGCCGATGGCCGCTTTGAGATGCATGTTCGCGGTCGCGTCATGGTCGATTTCGGTCATATGAACCCCGACGTTGGCAACAAACGTACGGCGACAGAATTCCGCCGCGCCCGCCTCGGCATCGAAGGCAAGGCCTGGAAAGACGTCAAATACAAGTTCGAGATCGATTTCGCCGACAACTCGGTCGATATCACCGACGCCTATGTCCAGTACCGTGGCTGGAAGCCGGTGAAGATCACCGTCGGCCAGTTCAAGGAATTCGTCTCGCTTGAAGAGCAGACCTCTTCACGTCACATCTCGGTGATGGAACGCGCAGCTTTTACGGATGCGTTCGGCTTCGGCCGCCGCATCGGTATTGGCTTTGAAGGTGAGTGGAATGGCTTTGGTATCGGCCTTGGCGTCTATGGCGGCAGCGATATCAGCGTCAACGAAGACAACGAGGGCTATGCCTTTGCTGGTCGCCTTTACTACAATGTTGATCTTGCCAACGATAACGGCGCCCTGCATGTCGGTGGTTCGTTCCGGTATCGCGATCTGGACAATGATATCGACGAAGGCGGCGCGGCAGGCCGCGTCCGGTATCGTCAGCGTCCGTTTACCCATATCGCAGATCGGTTCATCAGCACCGACCGCCTACCCTACGTCGAAAGCGACACCTTCTACGGCGCTGAACTGGCTGCATCAATCGGTCCGTTCTGGGCATCGACCGAGTTCGGCTGGCTTGATGCCGACGTCATGAGTGGCATGGAAGGTTACTACAACGGCGAGAGCAAGATTAATTTCAAGGGCGGCTACATCGATGTCGGCTGGTTCATCACGGGTGAGAACCGTCCGCTCGGCGGTGGCGACTTTGGCCGTCCGAAGGTCAAGAAACCGCTGTTTGAAGGTGGCATGGGTGCTATCGCGCTCGCTGCCCGCGTCGACTATATCGACCTGACGGACGTCAATGCCGGCGTCGTCGGTGGCGAGCAGATCAGCTATATCTTCGGTGTGAACTGGTACTGGAACCGGCACACCCGTGTGACGCTGAACTATGCCCGCGTCGAGATCGACGATGGCAGCTGCACACTGATCATCACCTGCGTCGAGGGTGACGCGACGGTTGGCCCAGACGGCAAGAACAGCATTGATGTTATAACGGCTCGTTTCGCGGTCGACTGGTAAGTAACCAAGCTTAAGAGCACCTGCTCTGGCGGCCCGTCCCGAAAGGGGCGGGCCGTTCGCTTTTTGGGGCAATTCTGTATAGTGCGCCCCATGATCAAGATCGTTCATGAAACCGACACCGACCCTCAGGCCCAAAGCGCATTGCTCGATGAAGCCTTTGGGCCTGACCGGAAGAAAAAGACTGCCTATCGGCTGCGGGACGGTGTGGCGGAGATTTCTGACCTGTCCTTTGCCGCCTATGATGATGAGACGTTGATCGGAACCATTCGATTCTGGCCGGCACAGGTTCGCGCTCCTGCCGGGGCTAAGTCCACGCCCATACTCATTTTGGGCCCTCTGGCGGTTGCGGCTGACTATACTGGGCAGGGTGTAGGGCTGGAACTGATCAACCGTGGTCTCGAGCGGGCCGGGCAACTCGGCCATCGGCTGGTCATTCTCGTCGGTGATTTGCCCTATTACGCACGGGCCGGATTTCAGCGCGAGGGTGCTGAAAGGCTCAGTCTGCCGGGACCGGTCGATCCGGCGCGCTTGCTGATCTGCGAGTTGGCCGAAGGCGCTGCGGCGGGCCTTGAAGGCCGGGTCGAAAAGGCCGACGGGCGCGGTAAGGCAGGGGTGGAAGATGCCGTGCGCAAGAAAAAGGTCATCCGATGAGCCCCCAGGCTGATGAAAACACGCCCAATCTCTCGGACATCATGGCGCGGCTGGAGGACAAGAAGCTGCCGCCGGTTGAGCTATGGAATCCCGATATCGAGCGCGAAATCGATATGCGCATCGCCCGTGACGGCGCCTGGTTCTATCAGGGCTCGCCGATTGAACGCAAACGCATGGTGCAACTGTTTTCGACCGTACTGCGCCATGATGACGACGGGGAGTTCTATCTGGTTACACCGGTTGAGAAGCTTCGAATCACCGTCGAAGACGCGCCATTTGTCGCTGTAGCGGCAGACGTGCTGAACGAGGACGCGGATCAGACGATTGTGTTTCGCAGCAATGTTGATGACGAGGTGATTGCCGGGCCAGACAACCCCATTCGGGTCGAGACGGATCCGCAAACCGGAGAGCCGTCACCATATGTACTGGTGCGCAAGAACCTGTGGGCGCTGATCGCGCGGTCTGTCTTCTATCGGCTGGTCGACGCGGGTGAAGAGCGTGTGATTGACGGTGTTGCACAGCTCGGGCTTGTCAGCCAGGGCGCGTTCTTTGTTATCGGTGCTGTTGGAGAGGACGGGTAAGGGCCCATGCTCGACCATATCCGCAGCCGGTTGGACGCTATTCCTGAAGAGGCCAGCTTGGCGCCGACAATCGGCGACAGTCGCATGGACCCGAAGCAGCCGTCCCCCTGGATGCACGGTAAGCCGCTGCGCCCCGCGGCCGTGCTGGTGCCGATCGTGTTGCGGCCGGCGGGCCATACGGTGCTGTTGACCGAGCGTACGGATCATCTGAATCATCATGCGGGGCAGGTCAGTTTCCCGGGCGGTCGTGTGGAGCCGGAAGACACAGGCCCGGTCGATACGGCATTGCGCGAAACCGAAGAGGAGATCGGTCTGGACCGCGGCTTTGTGGACATTGCCGGGGCGCTGGATGTCTATGAAACCGGAACCGGGTTTTCGATCACGCCCATTGTCGGTTTCGTTCGCGAAGGGTTCGACCTGACGCTCGACGCGTTTGAGGTTGCAGAGGCTTTCGAGGTGCCGCTCGATTTCTTTCTCGATCCGGCCAATCACACTCGCGAAAGCCGCGAGTGGCAGGGCCGGCTGCGGCACTATTATGTCATGCCCTATGATGGACATCATATCTGGGGCGCAACGGCTGGAATGCTGGTCAACCTGTACCAGAAGTTGGCTCGCTGATGCAGCCCAGCGGCCGCACCATTGAGCAGGCCTGGTTAACCGCTGATGGTGCCGCACAGGTCACGTCGGCGCTGATGGCAAAGGGGGGCGTCGTCCGTTTTGTGGGCGGTTGTGTGCGCGACGCGCTGTTGGGTATTGATGTTCGTGATATCGACCTCGCGACGGATCAGCCGCCGGAGACCGTGATCAGCCTTTTGGAGGATGCGGGCCTGAGAGCGATTCCCACCGGGATCGACCACGGGACTGTTACGGCCGTTGCCAAGGGCCGCCCCTTTGAAATCACGACATTGCGGCGTGATGTAGAGACGCATGGCCGCCACGCGACGGTCGCCTTTACCGACGATTGGGCCGAGGATGCCAAGCGACGGGACTTCACGATCAATGCGCTCTATTGCGATCCGGATGGCCAGGTCTTTGACCCTGTTGATGGGCTGCCCGATCTGGACGCAGGACGGGTACGATTTGTCGGCGATCCGATCGAGCGGATCGAGGAAGATGCGCTCCGGATCCTTCGTTTCTTCCGATTTCACGCGTGGTTTGCCACCGGTGAGTTGGACGGCCCCGCCCGTAAGGCCTGCATCACGCGCAAGGACGATCTGGATCGCTTGTCAGTTGAACGTGTCAGCAAGGAAATGCTGCGTCTTCTCGAAGCGGCTCGCCCGATCCCGACCCTCCATGCCATGCAGGATGACAGCATTCTTCGAGCGGTGCTGCCAGAGGGAACGAACCTGTGCTGTCTGGAACAGCTGATTGAATTTGGTGGGCAGGACCCCTTGCTCAGACTTGCCTCACTGACGGATCGGAGATCAACCACGTTGCAGGCTCTTGGCGCACGCTGGAAATTGTCAAATGCCGACAAGAACCGGTTGCGATGTATGGCGGCGGGCGAAATCGCGTTGCCGCCGGATATGGACGCAGCCACGGTAAGGGCGCAGCTCTATTGGTTGGGCGCGCAGCGGGTCTGCGATCTCGCCTGTCTGGATGCCGCGCGGGATGGCCGTGACCGCAGGACGCTGTTGCAGATTGCCCGCCAATGGGAGCGCCCAGACTTTCCGCTGCGGGGCGCTGACGTTATCGCACTGGGCGTCGCGCCCGGCGAACGAATAGGCCATCTGCTGGCGGAAATCGAAGATGAATGGGTCAGTGATGATTTTGCCGGTGACCGGCACGCCCTGCTTCGGCGGCTAAGGTCAGCGGTTGAGGCGGACTAAGGCCATTTTGCTTCCGGCGGCATCGACATCAGAATAGCTTCCGTGTTGCCGCCCGTCTTCAGCCCGAAGGTCGTGCCCCTGTCATAGATGAGATTGAACTCTACATAGCGGCCGCGGCGGACCAGCTGATGTTCGCGTTGTTCATCCGTCCACGGGTCGTTCATGTGGCGCGCGGCAATCTTCGGATAGATGTCGCGGAAGGCCCGGCCCACATCCTGGGTGAAGGCAAAGTCGGCTTCCCAGTCACCGGTGTTATGGGAATCATAGAAAATTCCGCCTACACCGCGCGGCTCCTTCCGGTGGGGGAGATAGAAGTACTCGTCACACCACTTTTTGAACTTCGGGTAGTAGTCCGGGTCGTGCTTGTCGCAGGCGTCCTTGAAGGCAGCATGGAAGTCCGCCGTATCCTGGTCATTCGGATACATTGGGGTCAGATCCGCGCCGCCGCCAAACCAGCCCTTGGTTGTGACGATATGCCTTGTGTTCATATGCACGGCGGGCACCAGCGGTGACTGCATATGCGCCACCAGTGAGACGCCGCTGGCCCAGAATCTCGGGTCGTCCTGAGCGCCCTCCATATTCTTTGCGAATTCGGGCGAGAACTCGCCATGTACGGTCGAGATATTGACCCCAACTTTCTCGAAGACTCGGCCTTTCATCACCGACATGACGCCACTGCCGCCGCCTGGTCGGTCCCAGGCTTTGCGCTCGAATCGGCCGGGCTCGCGGTCGGACATCGGCCCCGTGAGCGAATCTTCCAGTGCCTCAAAGGCGCTGCAAATTTCGTCGCGCAGGGATTTAAACCAGGCGGCGGCCTGGTCTTTTCGGGCATCGCTGAAATATGTCATGGGGTTGATCCGTCTTTAGGAAATTGATCAGTTTGTCGCAGTGATTCACCCAGTACCATGGCAGCCGCGACGGCAACATTGAGGGAGCGCAATCCCTCAGCCATGGGAATTTTGATTCTGGCGTCCACGGCTTCATGGACCTCCAAGGGGACTCCGGCTGATTCCCGTCCGACCAGAAGGATGTCATCCGGCCTGAACCGGAATACGGAATACGCCATCGGCGCTTGGGTGGTCAGCAGGATGCGGCGTTTTCCGGCGTGGGCTTTGGAGAACGCTGCCCAGTCATCGTGGCGGCTGAGATCTGTATTGCGCGAATAGTCCATGCCTGCCCGGCGCAACGCGCGGTCACCCATGGGGAAGCCGCAAGGCTCTATAATGTCCACCGGAACGGAAAGACAAGCGCCAAGCCGCAGCAGTGTTCCGACATTGGGGGCGATATCGGGTTGATAGAGGGCAATCCGCATAATAGCCACGTTGCGCTGAAAGCAGTTTCGCGTCAACGGCCTGTCTGCGGCCCAAGCGGGCCAGAATTGCGTGCAACGCGGCTGGACAATCCTGTCTGAGAATGCGATATCACCGCGAACCTTAAGAGGGCCATGAAAGCTCCAGTCTAGAAGCCAATAATGGGTGGGTGAGAATGTCGACGGAATCAACGTCCGAAGAACATGGCGAGGGGGTCAAGCGCCGCGACTTCCTTTACATCGCCACAGCGGGTTTTGGCGCGATTGCGGCAGGCTCCATGGTCTGGCCGCTGATCGATAACCTCAATCCCGCAGCGGACGTCCTGGCGCTGGCATCGATCGAGGTCGATCTGTCGGCGGTGGAAGTTGGGCAGTCCATTTTGGCGCGGTGGCGCGGAAAACCGGTTTTTATCCGTCGCCGGACTGAAGAAGAAGTCGCCGAGGCTCAGGCGGTGCCGCTTGGCGACCTCAAAGATCCGCAGACAGATGAGGAACGGACCCTTTCCGGTCGTGAAGAATGGCTGGTGATGGTCGGCATCTGCACCCATCTGGGTTGCGTGCCGCTGGGTACCAAAGCCGGCGAGAACCGGGGCGATTATGGCGGCTGGTTCTGCCCCTGCCACGGGTCTCACTACGATACATCAGGCCGGATTCGCAAAGGGCCGGCGCCCGCCAATCTCGAGATACCCGAATATGCGTTTCTCGACGATACAACCATCCAAATCGGCTAAAGGGGGCTAGGACATGCATCCGTCTCGTCCATTCGAGCCGAAGAACGGCCTCGTCAAGTGGTTTGACCAGCAGCTGCCGATCTTCTCGGTATTACATGGTGCGCTGGTCGCCTACCCGACGCCGAAGAATCTGAATTACTGGTGGAGTTTCGGCTCCCTTGCCGGGTTCATGCTGCTGGTTCAGATGGTGACTGGCATCATCCTGGCCATGCACTACACGCCGCATGCGGATATGGCGTTCGCGTCAGTCGAGCACATAATGCGGAACGTCAACTACGGTTGGCTTATTCGGTATGTGCACGCCAATGGCGCCTCATTCTTCTTTATCGTGGTCTATATCCACATATTCCGTGGCCTTTACTACGGCTCCTACAAAGCCCCGCGCGAGTTGCTTTGGATGCTGGGTCTGGTCATCTTCCTGTTGATGATGGCCACCGCCTTCATGGGCTATGTCCTGCCCTGGGGTCAGATGAGCTTCTGGGCGGCAACGGTTATCACCAATCTGTTCAGCGCGATCCCGGTTATTGGCGATACGATCGTGACCTTCCTGTGGGGCGGTTTCTCGGTCGATAACCCGACGCTGAACAGGTTCTTCAGCCTGCACTATCTGCTGCCCTTTATCATTGCCGCGGTCGCGATCATGCATATCTGGGCGCTGCATATTCCCGGATCGAACAATCCGCTGGGGATTGAAGTGCAGGGTCCGCAGGATCAGATCGATTTCCACCCGTATCATACGGCCAAGGATCTGTTCATGCTGTCGGTCCTGTTGATCGTGTTCATGGGCATGGTGTTTTATGCGCCGACCTTCCTGGGCCATGCGGACAACTACATTCCGGCTGATCCTCTGGTAACGCCCGCACATATTGTGCCGGATTGGTACTTCCTGCCGTTCTACGCAATCCTCCGGGCAGTTCCCGACATCCTGTTCATCGAGGCGAAGCTGGCTGGTGTGATCGCGATGTTTGGCGCCATCCTGCTGCTGTTTGCATTGCCCTGGCTGGATAAGTCGCCGGTGCGCTCGGGCAAGTTCCGGCCGCTGTTCAAGCAGTTTTACATTCTGCTGGTAATCGACGTGCTGGTGCTGGGTTATGTCGGCCAGATGCCGGCCGAAGGCATCTGGTTGGTCATTGGCCGGATCGCAACGATCTACTACTTCGCGCATTTCCTGGTGATCTTGCCGCTGCTGAGCCGGATTGAGAAAACCAGGCCGTTGCCAGAAAGTATATCGCAGGCGGTTCTCGCCAAGCAGTCAGCGGCGTAGGGGGCGTTGTCATGAAACAGTTTTCATCATTAGCTGCCACCTTGGTTCTTCTGGCTGGTGTTGCAGTCTCTGGCAGCGCGTTGGCGGCGTCGGACAAGGATGATCCGCGCAGCCCGCCAGGTGGCTGGCCGTTTGCCAAGCTTGTCGGCGCGCATTTTGATCGTGAATCCGCTCAACGCGGCTTTCAGGTGTACAAGGAGGTCTGTGCCTCCTGCCATGGCCTTGATTTCGTCGCCTTCCGGACGCTGACAGACATCGGCTTCAATGAGGACGAGGTCAAAGCCATCGCGTCCGAATATTATGTGATGGGCGAGCCGGATGATTATGGCGAGGTCGAAGAACGGCCCGCTTTGCCCTCCGATCACTTCCCCAATCCGTACCCGAATCCGCAGGCTGCGGCCTTTGCCAATGGCGGTTCGGTCCCGCCTGACCTGTCATTGATCACCAAAGCGCGCGGCGGCGGTCCGGACTATCTCTATTCGCTGCTGACCGGATACCGGGACCCGACGGAAGAAGATCTGGCCGAGATGGCCGAGCAGGGGCTGGTCATGCCGGATACGGCGTATTTCAACCCTTACAAGGCCGGTCGGGTCATCGCCATGGCTCCGCCATTGTTTGAAGGCGCGGTGGCATATGCCGACGGTCAGCCGGAAGCGACGCTTGACCAGATGGCCTATGACGTCACCATGTTCCTGCACTGGACGGCAGAGCCCAAGCTGGAAGAGCGCAATCAGATCGGCTTCCGGTTCATGATCCTGCTGTTCATCCTGTGTGGATTGTTGTTCTTCTCGTACCGCCGGGTCGCGAAACGGGTGATGGGCCACTAGAGGCCTGTCCTCGACTGCCTGACATGCAACCGGTTCTGGGTGTTATTGGCGGAAGCGGTCTTTACGAAATTGACGGACTCGGAGACCCGCATTGGGTCTCGGTCAAGTCGCCTTTTGGCGAACCCTCGGATGACCTGTTTACCGGGATGATCGGTGGGCTCCAGGTCGTGTTTCTCCCACGGCATGGACGCGGGCATCGCCTGGCGCCGAGTGACATCAACTTTCGCGCCAACATTGATGTCCTGAAGCGGGCCGGGGTCACGGACATTGTGTCGCTCAGTGCCTGCGGCTCTTTGAGGGAAAATCTGCCGCCGGGAACCTTCGTTCGCGTTACCCAGTTCATCGATCGCACTTTTGCCCGTAACAAGAGCTTCTTCGGTACCGGCATGGTCGCGCATGTGTCGATGGCGGACCCCGTCTGCAACCGGATTGGTGGATTGATTGCCGATGCGGCGACTGACGCCGGAATCGGGCTGCATGATGGCGGTACCTACATGGTGATGGAGGGGCCGCAGTTCTCGACACGGGCCGAATCCGAACTCTATCGCAGCTGGGGCTGCGACGTGATCGGCATGACCAATATGCCGGAGGCCAAACTCGCCCGGGAGGCAGAAATCTGCTACGCGACCGTCGGCATGGTAACCGACTATGATTGCTGGCACCCCGGTCATGACGCGGTGGAAGTAGCTGATGTGGTGCGGGTACTGGGCGAGAATGCCGATCATGCCCGGAGTCTGGTAAGGGCACTTGCAGCGCGCATGGAGCAATCGATTCATCCCTGTTCGCAAGGCTGTGACAGGGCTTTGGATACCGCGCTGATTACCGCACCGGACGCACGCGACCCGGACATGTTGGCGAAACTGGATGCGGTCGCAGGCCGCGTGTTGGAGGGTGGGAATGGCTGAATGGATTACGTCACGAATTCGCACGATCCCGGATTATCCGAAGCCAGGGATCATGTTCCGGGACATCACGACGCTTCTTCAGGATGCGGTTGGTTTCCGCAAAGCCGTCGATGAAATGGTGCAGCCTTATGCGGGCAAACGAATCGACAAGGTCGCCGGGATTGAAGCGCGGGGCTTTATTCTGGGGGGGGCTGTCGCCCACCAGCTCTCCGTCGGCTTTGTACCCATCCGCAAGAAGGGCAAGCTGCCCTGGAAGACCCATGGGCAGGACTATCAGCTTGAATACGGGTTTGACGAATTAGAGGTCCACCAGGATGCGGTCGCTGAGGGCGACCATGTGCTTCTCGTCGATGATCTTATTGCGACCGGGGGAACTGCGGAAGCGGCGGTCAGCCTGCTGCGCCGGATTGGCGCCAGTGTTGTTGGCTGCAGTTTTGTGATCGACCTGCCCGATCTGGGCGGTACGGCAAAGTTGGAGGGCATGGGCTGTGCCGTGCAAACCCTTTGCGCCTATGAAGGCGAATGACCTTCCTTCATAGTGAACACCATGCTTTGAGGGGACGACCATGCTGACCGTTCACCATCTGGGTATTTCTCAATCCGAGCGTATTGTCTGGCTATGCGAGGAATTGGGAATTGCTTATGAGCTGAAATGCTATCAGCGGGACCCGGAAACCCAGCTCGCACCGGCGGAATACCGTGCGCTTCATCCGTTGGGTACGGCACCGATCATAACCGATGGTGACCTTACCCTGGCAGAGTCCGGGGCGATCATCGAGTACATTATCGAGACCTATGGCGACGGCCGGCTGGCTGTGGAAAAAGGCGAGGCGAACCGGAACGATTATCTGTTCTGGTTTCACTTTGCCAATGGATCGCTGATGCCCGGGCGGATGATGGACCTGATCATTGGTATGATGGGTGAAGCAGGAGACGCGGCAGGCGACATGATGCAGGAGCGTAACCGGCGTATGTACGAGATGATGAATGCGCGTCTGGGCGAGACGGATTATCTGGCTGGCGACGAGCTTACGGCAGCCGATATCATGGCGCTGTTTCCGATCACAACGATGCGGATGTTTGCGCCGGTCGACTTCGCTGCTTATCCCAATCTCCGGGCCTATCTAAACCGGATCGGAGAGCGGCCAGCCTATCGGCGCGCGATGGAAAAGGGCGATCCGGGGATGCCGCTGCAACTTTCTTGAATTCTGGTGAACCAAACTTTGGCGTCTCGCGCATAAATGACATGCAGGCATCGCCTGTTTTCGCTAATACTGTCATACGCCACAAAAGGAGGGACCCCAAATGGCTGGTAAATTCGAGCTCTATAAGGATAAGGCTGGAGAATTCCGGTTTCGTCTAAAAGCCGGAAACGGACAGATTATTCTGGCGAGCGAAGGCTACAAGCAAAAAGCCAGTGCCAAGAACGGCATCGAATCAGTCAGAAAGAACTCTGCTGATGACAGCAAGTTCGAGCGTAAGGAAACCAAGGCAGGGAACTTCCGGTTCAACCTGCTGGCCGGCAACAAGCAGGTCATCGGCACCAGCGAAAGCTACAAGAGTGCGTCATCGCGAGACAACGGAATCGCGTCGGTTGCCAAGAACGCCCCCGACGCTGCTGTTGACGACCAGACGGCTGCCTAGCGCATTTCCCTTTAGGGGTCGTTAGATCAGTTTCAGCACGAAGCCGATCAGCGACCCCAGCAAGAACGTATAGATTACCGGCATGCTGATATAGAGCGGCAGGCTGCGGCCTTTTGCGCTCTTGTAATAGCCCAGCGCGTAGAAGAGCCTCGCAACCGGCCAGATGATGCCGATGCCTGCGGCCCAGACCGGGCTGACGGCGAATGCGAACAGCCACATGCCGGGCAGAAACAGCACCAGATGCTCAATGGTATTCTGGTGCGCGCGCACGTGCCGGACATATTCCTCCGGCCCATCATGGCTGGGTGCGGGCACCTTGAAGCGCGCCCGCGCCATGCCTGACTTGAACAGAGTGAAATAGGTCAGGATCAGCGCCAGGCTGCTGACGATCCCGACATAGATATAATCGCCTGCGGCGGTCTCGAGCATTTAGCCCCCCATATGCTGTTCAAAGAAGGCGAGCGTACGCGCGCCCGATTTTTCAATTGATGGCTCGTCGTGATTGGCGGGCCGGTCGGACCAGAAACCGTGATCGGCGCGGTAGATATGGACTTTGACATCCGGGTGCGCTTCGGCGGTACGCCGGACAGCGTCCAGGGGAATGGTTTTGTCGCGTGACCCGAAGTGCAGCATGGTCGGGCATTTGGGGTGCTCGTCCAGATGGTCCGGGATAAGGCGGCCGTAGAACCCGACAGCGCAGGCCAGTCCGTTGACGCGCGACGCGGCCATCCAGGTCAGCGATCCGCCGTAACAGAAGCCCGTAATGGCGACCGGCCCGGTCTTGCCCAGCCTGTCGACACATGCCTGTATATCCAGCATGGGAATTTCGACACCCGACTGACCGGCGCATTCCACCGCCGCGTCGATATCTTTCTGGTCATAGCCGAAGGCTGCGTCTCGCGCGATCCGGTCGAAGATGGCCGGCGCCAGGGTCTCATAACCATGTGCAGCGAAGTGATCGCACAATTCGCGGATATGGGGCGTAACGCCGAAGATCTCTTGAATCAGGACCAGGCCACCTTTGCGGGCGCCCTCGGCGGGTGCGCGATAGGCGGCAAAACTGTGCCCATCGGACGCAGATAGCGTGATTGTCTCCCCCATCGATCCCCCTTCGATTGGTACTGGTCCTATGCGTTGAAACGGAAGTGCAGCACGTCGCCATCCTGCACGACGTAGTCCTTGCCCTCAAGCCGCGCCTTGCCGGCATCCCGTGCGCCTGCTTCACCATTGCAGGCCAGGTAGTCGTCATAGGCGATGGTTTCGGCGCGGATGAAGCCGCGTTCAAAATCAGTGTGGATGACGCCAGCGGCCTGTGGGGCCTTTGTTCCTTCTGAGATGGTCCAGGCGCGGGCCTCTTTCGGGCCGGCGGTAAAATAGGTGATCAGACCCAGCAGATTGTGGCCGGCACGAATGACACGGGACAGGCCGGTTTCATCAAGCCCGATTTCCTCAAGGAAGGCCTGCCGCTCCTCCGCATCAAGCTGGGCGATTTCGGCCTCAATGGCGGCTGAAATCACCACGCATTCCGCGCCTTCGGCCGCTGCTTTTTCAGCGATCTTTGCCGAGAGCGCATTGCCTTCGGCAGCGCTGTCTTCGTCTACATTGCAGACGTAGAGAATCGGTTTTGCCGTGATCAGGTGCAGATTGTTGAACGCCGCTTTGTCATCTTCGCTGACCTCGACGGTACGGGCGGGCTTCCCGTCCGTCAGCGCGGCAGACGCCGCTTCCATCAGACGCAGATCACGTGCG
The DNA here is from genome assembly GCA_046290575.1 of Alphaproteobacteria bacterium. Classification (GTDB taxonomy): domain Bacteria; phylum Pseudomonadota; class Alphaproteobacteria; order SMXS01; family SMXS01; genus JANQQJ01. The sequence continues at coordinate 17,730 of JBKAGX010000005.1, forward strand.
GCTTCCTTGTCGCCGCCGCGCACTTTTTTGACCGCTGCCGCCATGCGTCGCTCCAGGCTTTCCAGATCCGCCAACATCAATTCTGTCTCAATGGTTTCGGCGTCCGCCAGCGGGTCGACCTGTCCATCCACATGGGTGACATCCGGGTCTTCAAAACACCGCAGCAGATGGATAATCGCGTCGACCTCACGGATGTGCGACAGGAACTGGTTGCCCAGACCTTCGCCCTTGCTGGCCCCCCGGACCAACCCGGCGATATCGACGAAAGTCAGTTGGGTCGGGATGGTCTGTGCGGAACTGGCGATGGCGGCGCATTTGTCCAGCCGCTCATCGGGTACCGGCACCACCCCGACATTGGGCTCGATGGTGCAGAACGGGAAATTCTCCGCTGCCGCAGCTGCGGTCTCCGTCAGCGCGTTGAAAAGGGTCGATTTACCCACATTGGGCAGGCCGACAATGCCGCACTTAAACCCCATCTGATTCCTTATCCTTCTTCGGTTGGGTCAGCAGGGCGACCCGGCTTTGAAACTTGGCATCCTCGCCCTGCGCCAGCAGCGGTGCTGCCTCGGCGATCGCGTCGAGCATCGGGTCGAGCCATAGGTCGTCGGCGGTGGAGAAGTCGGACAACACGTGCTTCATGACCTTCGACTTGTCGCCTGGATGGCCAACACCGATCCGGACGCGGCGGAACGCGGGCCCGATATGGCTGGCAATGTCGCGGATGCCATTATGGCCCGCCGCACCGCCGCCGACCTTCAACTTCATCTTGCCCGGTGCGAGGTCGATCTCGTCATAGATAACGGTCACGTCGGATGGATCCAGTTTGTAGAAGCGCATCGCCTGACCGACGGCCTGGCCCGAATTGTTCATGAAGGTCTGTGGTTTGATCAGCAGGATCTTCTCGCCTCCCAACTGACCATCCGAGATCTGCGCCTGGAACTTCTTGCGCCACGGGCCAAAGCGATGCCGCCTGGCGATCTCCTCGATCGCCAGGAACCCGACATTGTGCCGGTTGTCGACATATTGATCGCCTGGATTGCCCAGGCCGACGAGTAGCAGCATGGGCCTCTCCCGTCAGACGGCGACTATTCCTCGTCGCCGCCTTCGTCTTCGCCCTCGGTGGCTTCGGCCTCTTCAGCGCCTTCTTCGCCCTCGACTGCTTCGTCCTCATCCTCGTCCGTGCCGCCGGATGGGGCGGCGATCGTGGCGATGGTGAAGTCGCGGTCGGCAATTGTCGGGGTCACACCTTCAGGCAGGTCAACGTCGCCGATATGGACGCTGTCACCGATATCAAGGGCCTCGATATCCAGCACGATTTCTTCCGGAATAGAATCGGCAGGACAGGAAAGCTCAACATCATGGCGCACGATGTTCAGCACACCGCCGCGTTTCAGGCCCACGCAGGTCTCTTCATTGATGAAGTGAACAGGGACTTCGACGTCGATACGCGAATCGCGCGAAATGCGCAGAAAGTCGATATGCATGGGGAAATCTTTAACGACATCCACCTGCAGATCGCGGGGAATCACCCGCTCTTTTTCAGAACCGATTTCCACGTCAAACAAGGTGCCCATGAAGCGGCCTCGTTTGACCTCTCTCAGGACCTCGTTGAACGCAAGGGTAATGGGAAGCGGGTCTTGGCCCGCGCCATAGATAACCGCGGGTACTCTTCCGTTGCGGCGTGCTGCACGGGCGGACCCCTTACCAACCCGGTCACGACGCTCTGCCGCCAGAGTGCTGACGTCTGCCATGATGATCTCCGTCTTTTGACAGTGTGTGCGTCCCGCCTCCAGGGGTGCGGGTCCGCTGAACCGCGGGTTTGTAGCGGAAGAGCCCTAGAAAGGCAACGCCTGTGGTGACCGGTTGTGGGGTTAGTCGAACAGGCTGGAGACGGAGGATTCGTCGTTGATCCGACGCATGGCTTCACCGATCAGCGGGGCGATCGGAATGAGCCGGATATTGGGTGCGCCCAGGACAGCCTCGGTCGGGGCGATGGAGTCCGTGATCACCAACTCTTTCAGCGCTGAATTGGTGACCCGTTCCACGGCTTTGCCGGACAAAACCCCGTGGGAGACATAAGCGGATACGGACGCGGCGCCCTGATCCATCAAGGCGCCAGCGGCATTACAAAGCGTGCCCGCGCTATCGACAATATCATCAACCATGATGCAGTCGCGGCCGCGCACATCGCCAATGATGTTCATCACTTCGGAGACACCGGCCTGCTCGCGGCGTTTGTCGACGATCGCCAGGTCGGCATCGACACGGCTGGCATATTGGCGCGCCCGCACCACGCCGCCGATATCTGGTGAGACAAACATCAGGTTGGACGTGTCGAGGTTCTCCGCGATGTCGCGGGACAAGACGGGCTCAGCAAAGAGGTTGTCCGTCGGAATGTCGAAGAACCCCTGAATCTGTCCCGCGTGCAGGTCCATGGTCAGCACTCTGTCGGCCCCGGCGACCGTAATCAGATTAGCGACCAGCTTGGCTGAAATCGGCGTGCGGGGACCCGGTTTTCGGTCCTGCCGCGCATAGCCGAAATAGGGCAGCACCGCCGTAATCCGCTTTGCGGATGCGCGGTTCAGCGCATCGATGCAGACCAGCAGTTCCATCAGATTGTCATTGGTGGGAAAAGACGTGCTCTGGATCACGAAGACGTCCTGGCCACGGACATTTTCGTGGATTTCTACCCAGACTTCCTCATCGGCGAATCGTTTGATGCTGGCTTTGGTCAGCGGCACGCTCAAATAGTCGGCAATTGCCGCGGACAACGTTGGATTGCTGTTGCCGCCGAGGATTTTCATGGGGCCTCCTTAGGCTGCCGGGTTTGGCGTTCCCGAAAGCGATTACCGATTCACTATCAGGCCGGTTCCGGGCCGACAAGGGCAATCGCAGAAAGTTGCCTGCCATAGTCGGGTTCGCCACGGTGCACGGCGCGGCGATAGCTGAAAAAGAAATCGGGTTCGTCATATGTGTCGCGGTTGATGTGCTCGATATCGCCGATTCCTGCCTCTTGCAGCCGAGTCTTTACATATCCCGTCAGGTCGAACTGAAAGTGGCCGGAGCGCTTGCCCGCTGCGAAGTAGCGTTCGTTTTCCGCAGCCTGTGTCAGGAACCGCGTATGAAACTCCGGTCCGACTTCGTAGGACGCCTGCGCGATAGCGGGGCCAATGGCGGCGCGCGTCGTCTGTGGTTCGGCCCCGAGCCGGTTCATCGCTGCAACCGTCGCGCCGATCACGCCATTGAATGCCCCCTGCCAACCCGCATGTGCCGCGCCGATCACACGGGCGATCGGATCAGAGAACAGGATGGGCACACAGTCCGCCGTCAGGATGCCCAGCGCCAGCCCCATGGAATTGGTCACCATTGCGTCGGCCTGCGGGCGCGCCTCGGTGGTCCAGGGCCGGGTGACGAAGACGACCTCGCGGCTATGCACCTGATACAGCGTACAGAGCTGCGCCAGCGGTACGCCCAGAAGATCGGAGGCCAGTTGCCGATTCTCGGTCACCAAAGAGGGGTCGTCCTTGGAGCCCTGCCCGCAATTCAGCGACGCATAGATTCCGCTGGAGACACCGCCGCGCCGCGTGAAGAATGCGTGTTCAACCGATCCGACCGAGAGGTTTTCTGCGCGGATCATGGTTAGAGCCCTGCCAGGCTGGACAGGCTCGGGCTTTTGATGGCCAGTACCTTAAACAAAGTGCCCATCTGATCGGGCGCGGTCAGCCGATGCGCGGCAAGGTCGATCTCTCGCGCTTGCGCTGGATTGGCTGACCGCTTCAAGGCGTCAGCACGGGCGGGCAAGCCAAGCGCATTAAGAAACGCATTTTGTGTCACGGGGCCCGCCACGGCTGCGCCGGCGGTTATTGCTGCTTCCGCAAGCGCCTGGAAGTCCACATGCGCCGTGAGATCGGCTTGCCCGGGATCATCGAACGGGTCTGCGTAGACATGCGCGGAAACCGCCTGAAGGCTGCTGCCGGGTGCGCTGGTTTCGTTGCCATAGTCGATGATCAGTGCGGCACCGCCATGGGCGTGGACTCGGCGTCCCAGAAGCCTCGCCAGGCTGATAACCTCTTCCGAGGTTTCGATGATGCTGCCATCGGGAAAGTCTTCAGCGGCCCAAATGGGAGGTGCCGTGGACGGGCCTGGCTCGGCGATCAGGCGCTCTCCCTCGGCCTTGACGACGGTCCGGCGCCAGCCATCAGGGGTTTTGGTCATTTGCTGAATGGGCAAGGTGTCAAAGAACTCATTGGCGATCAGGATCATGGGGCCCGGCGGAACCTGCTCGATGCTGTCCCACCATGCGGCGTTGACCCGTTTCGCCTGTTCGGCCTCCAACAGCGGGTTCACCTCGACAAGATGAAGATCAATGGGCATGTCGGAGGCGGCCCTGATCGCACGCAGGGCGTCCGCAATAAGAGTGCCACGGCCAGGGCCCAGCTCGACGAGCTTGACGTCCTCAGGCGAACCCAGGCGGTTCCAGGTATCGACCACCCACAGGCCGATCAGCTCGCCGAACATCTGGCTGATTTCCGGTGCGGTGATGAAGTCACCGTCAGCGCCCAGTGCGGCGGCGTTTGTGTAGTAGCCATGTTCGGGGTCGGTCAGCGCAATGCGCATGTAGTCCGCCAGATCAAGGGGGCCGCTCTCCTTGATCATGGCCATGATGCGCGCCTTAAGCGGGTTTGAAGTCTTGACGCCGTGCATTCCAGATCAACCAGATGCCGAACAGAACCATCGGGATCGACAATAGCTGCCCCATACTTGCCCCGAACCACAGGAAGCCCAGATAGTCGTCCGGCTCGCGGAAAAACTCGACGATGATTCGGCTGGCGCCATAGCCAATCAGGAAGGTGCCGCACAGCGCGCCGGGCATGAAGCGCATCTGTGTCATGGAGAACAGCAGTCGCAGAACGATAAAGAGAACCAGGCCCTCAAGAAACGCTTCGTAAAGCTGGCTGGGGTGCCGTGGTTCGGGCCCTGCAGCACCGCCAAAGATGATGCCATAGTCGCCGCCGGTTGGCCGGCCATAGAGTTCGCCATTGATGAAATTCGCGATCCGCCCGAGCAACAGGCCGATGGGCACGACGCAGCCGACCAGATCGCCGACACTGTACATCGAGATGCCGCGTTTCAGCGAAAACCAGATGATGACAGTGATGACGCCCAGCAGCCCGCCATGGAATGACATGCCGCCCTCCCAGACCATGAAGATGGACAGCGGGTCAGACAGATAATCGCCGGGCTTGTAGAACAGCACATAGCCCAGCCTGCCGCCGAGGATCACGCCGAGCATGGACCAGAAGACGAAGTCTTCGACCTGTTGTTTGGTCATGGGCGGGCCATCCGGCCACCATTTGTCGTGCAGCAGCCGCAACAGATACCACCAGCCCAGGACAAGCCCGCCAATATAGGCGAGCGCATACCAGCGGATCTGGAAAAACCCAAGGTCCAGCGCAACCGAATTGAAGTTGGGGAACGGGATCGGCTCAGTCAGCATGTCCCCTACAAACCCCGCGCGGTGATGCGTGTCAAGCGCCTTGGAAAACCCGATGCCGCGCTTCATATTGATGATGTCACAAAGATTTGGAGAAGCGCCATGCAGACCGACAACCGACTGCTCAACGATCTGGGCAAACTTGCCACCGGCGCGGCGGGTGTCGCGCAGTCCATGCGTGAAGAGGTCGAGACCCTGATGCGTCAGCGTCTTGAACGGGCCATTGCTGATCTCGATGTCGTGCCACGTGACGAGTTTGAGGCCGTCAAGGCCATGGCCGCCGCCGCGCGCGAGGAAAACGAAGCGCTCAAGGAGCGGGTCGCGGCCCTGGAAGAAGCTGTTAAGGCGCAGTCGTAACAGGGAGTTTCGGGTGTTCGTCAGCCCTCCGCCGCAAGAACTTCATCGTTCAGGGCGATACCACCATATGTTGGGGGTTGAACGCGCCGAATAACAATGGCAGGCTAGATTTTGTGTCGTAATTGGGAACGGCACCCATAGCTAGCTATTCGCAGGAGGCCCGAGCGATGACGTTATTGAGCTCCGAACGTGAACTTCCTGCTGGCGACCCCCTCGACCTCATAGAACAGATCGTCTCGGCCCATGAGTGGCCCTATGACCGGCAAAGCGCCGGTGAACTGACGGTTTTTGTCGCCGGCAACTGGGCTGAATACAATCTGCATTTTGCCTGGAACGGGCCCCGTTCGGCCGCTGATTTCGGTGGGCTGCAACTGGTCTGTGCCTTCGATGTGCGCATCCCCAAAGGCAGCCACACACCGACTTACGAGCTGCTGTCCAAGATCAACGGGCAGATGTGGCTCGGCCATTTTGATCTGGTCGAGGACGAGGGGCTATTGATGTATCGGCACGGTGTCCTGATGTGCGAGGGGCAGCGGGTAACGCTCGCCGAATGCGAAAATCTGATTGAGATCGCCATCACCGAATGCGAGCGCTTCTTCCCCGCCTTCCAATTTGTCGTCTGGGGCGGCAAGAAACCCGATGAAGCGCTTGAAATGGCGCTGTTGGAGACGGTCGGAGAAGCCTAAACTCCGTCCATGACAGAGTTTGCAAATATTACAGCCGCGCGGCCGCTGGTGCTGGTGGGAGGCGGGCGTATGGGGTCCGCCATGCTGGCCGGCTGGCTGGCGCGGGACCTCGACCCTGAAGCAGTGGTGGTCATCGAGCCGGACGCCGCGTCACGTGACAGGTTAACGGCTGAGCATCGGGGAATTGGTCTCCTTGGGGACCCAGAAGGTCTTGAGGTGAGCCCTGCCGTAATTGTTCTGGCGGTCAAGCCACAGGTCATGGATCAGGCGCTGGTGCCGCTCGCAGGTCATGCAAAGGCGCTCTACGTCTCGATTGCGGCGGGGAAGACCCTCGGCTATTTCGATGCGCATCTGACCGGTGGACCGGCTGTCGTGCGCGCGATGCCCAATACGCCTGCAGCCATTGGCAGGGGCATGACCGTATGCGTCGCCAATGATCAGGTATCAGCGACGCAACGATCTCTCTGCACCGCCCTGATGGAGGCCGTCGGCGCAGTGGCCTGGATCGATGACGAAAAGCTGATGGATGCGGTTACCGCTCTGTCCGGCAGCGGCCCGGCATACGTATTTCATCTGATCGAAAGCATGGCGGCTGCAGGGAGGGCGCTGGGGCTGCCGGAAGACCAGGCACTGTTGCTGGCGCGGCAGACGGTGACCGGGGCAGGCGCGCTGGTTGACGCATCGCCTGGCACGTCGGCGGCAGAACTCCGGCAGAATGTTACGAGCCCGGGCGGTACCACCGAAGCAGCGCTGAACATATTGATGGGTGAGGCTGGACTGGCGGCGCTGATGCGCCGTGCCCTCGAAGCCGCGGCCAAAAGGTCGAAGGAGCTCTCAGGCTAACGGCTGTGCTCGTGATACACTGCGCACCATGAAAGCTCATTTTGAAGCACTCGCGGCCTATAATGGCTGGGCCAACAAGCGCCTTTACATCATGGCCGCCAATTTGCCTGAAGATGAATATCGGCGGAATGTGGGCGCCTATTTCGGCAGCCTGCACGCCACGCTCAATCATGTTCTGGTCACAGACCGAATCTGGATGCGCCGTTTGACCGGGGAAGGCGACCATCCGCGTGAGCTGAACGCGATTATGTACAACAGGTTCGGCGACCTGCTGGCCGCACGCCGGGATGAAGATGACCGGATCATCGATTTCGTGGCGGGCTGTGGCCCTGAGCTATTTGAGCAGGACGTCGCCTACTCAACCCTGGGCGGGTCCCAACACCGTCAGAAACTGTCTGACATTCTGGCGCATCTGTTCAACCACCAGACGCATCATCGCGGGCAGGCCCATACCATCCTCTCCATCGTGATGGATGATTTGCCGCAGGCGCTTGACCTGCTCTATTTTCAGCGCGAGCTAAAAGGATAATTCGATATGACCGCAAGAACCGTCATTGTTACAGGGGCGACATCGGGGATCGGCGCGGCTGCTGCCAAAATGTTTGCTGCGCGTGGTGACAATGTGGTGGCCGCGGGTCGGCGGCAGGATCGCGGCGATGCGTTGATTGAGGAGATCAAGGCCGCTGGTGGTGCGGCTGTTTTTGTGCAGGCCGATATGGCCAAAGCCGACGATATCAAAGCGATGGTGGACAGGGCGGTGGGCACCTATGGCGGGCTGGACTATGCCTTCAACAATGCCGGCTCCGGCGGCGAGCAACAGGCGCTGCATGAGTATACTGACGACAATTGGGACGCGGTGATGGCGGTTAATCTGACCGGCGTTTATCGCTGCATGAAATATGAAGTTGCGGCCATGCTGGAGTCGGGTGCCAAGCAGCAGGGCGGGGCCGTCATCGTCAATTGCGCGTCGACTCTGGGACATCGGGCGAGCGTTTTTTCCGGTACCGCCTATACGGCCTCCAAGCATGGGGTCATCGGCCTGTCGAAGCAGGCAGCCATTGACTATGTGAAACAGAATATCCGGGTCAATGTCGTGTCACCCGGTGCGACGCGGACGGAACTACTGCAACCGGCCATTGAGGCTGATCCGGCCATGGAAGAGGTGTTCAGCGCGCTTAACCCCATCGGGCGGATGGGCACTGCAGAAGAGGTGGCCGCAGCGGCGCTGTTCCTCTGTTCGGACGCAGCAGCGATGATCACCGGCCATGCCATCCCGGTTGATGGGGGGTGCCTGGCGCAGCTTTAAGGCCAAGGTCTTAATCCCGGTCTTTACCGATCAGATCGAGCACGACGGGGCGTTCTTCTTCATTGATGAGCTTGAGCAGCATGTCGCGGAAGGCCCGGGTCGCTTCCGGGCCCGCCTGCGCGAATGCGCGCTCGAAACGGTCGCGCTGCGGCGATGAGAGTTTGTTTTCGAATTCCCGGCCTTTGCCGGTCAGGTACAGCAGTCTTTGGCGGGCGTCTTGCGGGCCGCGGCGCTGCTCCACGAATTCTTCATCAATCAATTGCCGCAGCACGCGGGCCAGACTCTGTTTGGTGATTTGCAGGATTTCCAGCAGCTCAGCGACCGTCATACCGGGATTGCGGCCGACAAAGTGGATAACCCGGTGGTGCGCGCGGCCCAGCGACGAGCGGCCAATTTTATAGTCGGCAAGCACCTTGTCCGGGTCCGAGACGAAGTCCCGATAGGCGAAGAACAGCAATTCGATTGCCTGTCCTACAGGATCGTCGTCGGTCAGCGCCTTATTTATGTCAGTCATGTTGACTTAGTTTAGACAGAATGTTACCTAATGCAAGCTTGATTCGTTAGATTGTTCTGCCGCAAGGGCGGCTCCGGTAAGGATCGTACAGATGTCACTTCTCCCCTTTGACGACCGCGACGGCTATATCTGGTACAATGGCACGATGTTGCCATGGCGGGACGCAAAGTTCCACGTGCTGTCCCACGGGCTGCATTACGCCAGCGGCGTGTTCGAGGGGCAGCGCGCCTATAATGGCGAGATCTTCAAGCTGGCCGAGCATACATCGCGGCTGTTCAATTCAGCACGAATTCTCGATTTCGAGATTCCCTATACTGAAGACGAAATCAACAAGGCCTGTGCCGACGTGATGCGGGTTAACGATCTGCCTGATGGTTATTCGCGACCGATTGCCTGGCGCGGCCCGGAGATGATGGGCGTTTCCGCCCAAGAGACCAAGATCCATGTCGCCATTGCGGGTTGGGAGTGGCCTTCCTACTTCGATCCGGAACTTCGCGAGAAGGGTATCCGGCTAGACGTGTCCGAGTGGAAACGTCCGGCGCCGGATTGTGCGCCGACCCAGGCCAAGGCAGCCGGCCTTTACATGATCTGTACGCTCTCCAAACACACCGCCGAGCGCAAAGGCTATCAGGATTCGCTGATGTTCGATTATCGTGGTCAGGTCGCTGAAGCGACGGGCGCCAACATCTTCTTTCTCCAGGACGGCGTTCTCCATACGCCGATCCCGGATTGTTTTCTGGACGGTATTACCCGCCGCACGGTGATGGATCTGGCGCGCCAGCGCGGTATCGAGATCGTTGAACGCGTCATTATGCCTGACGAGATGGAAGGTTTCGAACAGTGTTTCCTGACCGGCACTGCGGCGGAGGTCACCGCTGTGGGCGAAATTGGACCCTATAGTTTCGAGGTTGGCGAAGTGACCAAAGTGCTGCGCGCCGACTATGAAAAACTGGTACGCGGTAACCGGTAGGGCCTAAGATTCCTCGTGCCAGCGGGCGGCGGCCCTGTCGTCTTCGGCCTTGGCGTCGACCCATTGATCGCCCTGAGGTGTTTCTTCGCGTTTCCAGAACGGTGCTTTGGTTTTAAGCCAGTCCATCAGAAACGCCGCCGCCTCAAACGCCGCCTGCCGATGCGCGCTTGCGGTGATCACCAGAACAATCTGATCGCCCGGTTCCAGCCGTCCATAGCGGTGAATGATCAGGCTGGCGTCCAGCGGCCAGCGGCGGTTGGCCTCGGCCTCGATATCCGCCAGCAGCCGCTCGGTCATACCGGGATAGTGCTCCAGGGTCATGGCGCGAATTGTTTCGCCACCCGCGATGTCGCGGACCAACCCTGTAAATGTGACGACACCGCCGATACTGGTCGTGCCTCTGGTCAGCGTCTTGATCTCGGCGGCCAGATCAAAGTCTTCGGCCTGAACGCGGATCATGGTCAGCCACCGGTAACGGGCGGGAAGAAGGCGACTTCATCGCCAGGCGCGATGGCGGCGTCAGCCTCTGCATAGTCTTGATTGACGGCGGCGCGGACGATGTCCCGGTTTTCGAAGGCCGCTGCATAATTGTCGCCTCTGGCAATCAACCAGTCGACCAACGCGCTCACCGTTGTGACGCTGCCGGGCAGGTCCAGATCCTCTTCATCGGTTCCGATGCGGTCTTTCAGCCAGGCGAAATAGAGCAGTTTGATCACGCGCCGGGTTCCTGTTCATCCGCCGTAAGGTGCCGCACGCCCGCTTTCAGATAATCATATCCTGTATAAAGGGTCAGCATGGCGGCGATCCAGAGGCCGATGGTGCCGATGATCTCAGCCGGAATGGGATTGGCTGCCGTTCCCGCCAGAAGGAAGCCAATCGCCGTCATCTGGACTCCGGTTTTCCACTTGGCGAGTTGTGTGACCGGGACGCTGACTTTGAGTTCGGCCAGAAATTCACGCAAGCCGGAGACAAGGATCTCGCGGCTCAGAATGATCACTGCTGCAATCAGCGAAATCGAGTCGATACGGTCGAATGCCGCGATCATGATGAGCGCCACGCCGACCAGCAGCTTGTCGGCGATAGGGTCGAGAAAGCGTCCTAGGTTGGACATTTCGCCACGCCGCCGCGCCAGATAACCGTCAAAGAAATCCGTGATGCTTGCGGCAACAAACAGACCCAGCGCCCACCAGTTCGCTGTCGGCGACTCGAAGTAGAACGTCAGGATCAGCGCTGGCAGCACCAGAATGCGCGACAGTGTCAGCAGGTTGGGGATCGAGGTAATCATGTCCGGTCTCAGTCTCTGAGCCGACTATAACGCACGCCTATCCATCTGTATGGAAATAGTCGTGAATTTTGCGGGCGACCATGGTGCTGATTCCGTCAGCGGCTTCCAGGTCCTCCAGGGCGGCCCCGGCAACCGCCTTGGCTGATCCGAAATGCTCCAGCAGTGCCTTTTTGCGCTTTGGTCCGACGCCCGGCACCCCATCCAACAGAGATTTCTTCATGGCGCCGGCGCGTTTGCTGCGGTGGGTGCCGATGGCGAAGCGGTGCACTTCGTCACGGATCCGTTGCAGGAAGTACATCGCCCGGCTTTTGGGATCGAGCGTGAAAGGCGCACGGCCGGGCAGGAAGAACCGCTCGCGGCCGGCATTGCGGTCGATGCCTTTGGCGATCGCGACCAGCGGCAGGTCCTCAATGCCCAGTTCGGTTAGCACCTGTTCGACCGAAGACAATTGGCCCGCGCCGCCGTCGATCAGCACCAGGTCCGGCCAGGTACCACGTTCGCGCGACGGATCCTCTTTCATCAAGCGCCCGAACCGGCGGGTCATGACTTCGCGCATCATGCCGAAATCGTCGCCGGGGGTGAGGGACTGATCCTTGATGTTGAACTTGCGGTAGAGGTTTTTCATGAAACCATCGGGCCCGGCGACGACCATGGCGCCTATCGCATCCGTGCCGGAGATGTGGCTGTTGTCATAGGCTTCGATTCGCTGGGGCGGGGCTTCCAGGTCGAAGATCTCCGCCAGCTCTTCCAGCAGCTCGTTCTGAGAGGCGCTTTCGGCCAGTTTCAGCGCCAGTGCGTCTCGGGCATTGCGCAGCGCTAGATCAATGAGCTGGAGTTTGTCGCCGCGCTTGGGGTGCAGCACTTTAACGCGGTGAGCGGATTTCAAGTTCAGCGCTTCTTCCAGCAGGGCGCGCTCATCGAAATCATGGCTGACCAGCACGGTTTTGGGGGCCGGTTTGTTGTCGTAGAATTGGCCAATGAAGGAGGCGAGAACCGCGTCGATTGTTTGCGATTTGTCGTGCCGCGGAAAATAGGCGCGATTTCCCCAGTTCTGACCACCGCGCAGGAAAAACACCTGCACACAGGTCTGCCCGGCATCTTGATGGGCAGCGATGACATCGGCATCAACGACAGTCTTGGCTGTCACATCCTGGCGGCCCTGTATGCTGGTCAGCGCCTTGATACGGTCGCGCAGGGCTGCCGCCATTTCGAATTCGAGTTCGTCGGAAGCCCGGACCATGCGTTCTGACAAGTCGCGCTGTACCCGTGGGCTGCGCCCGCTGAGGAACTCGCGTGTGTCGTCGACCAACGCGTCATAGTCTTTACGGCTGATACGGTCGACGCATGGCGCCGAGCAGCGCTTGATTTGATAGAGCAGGCAGGGACGGGTGCGCGCATTGAACACGCCGTCGGAGCACGAGCGCAGCAGGAATGCCCGCTGCAATGTGTTGAGCGTCGAGTTCACCGCCTTGGCCGAGGCGAAGGGCCCGAAATAGTGGCCTTCGATTTTCTGCGCCCCCCGGTGCTTCTTGATTTGGGGCCACTCGTGATCGGTTCGGATCAGGATATAGGGAAAGCTCTTGTCATCACGCAGCTGAATGTTGTTTGGCGGCATGTAGCGTTTGACGAGTTGCGCTTCCAGCAGCAGCGCCTGGCTTTCGGTGTCGGTGGTCACGACGACAAGGTCTTGAATGCGGCTCAGCATACGTTCGATGCGATTGGTATGGGCTTTGCCGGCCGCGTAGGACGAAACACGGTTTTTCAGATTGCGGGCCTTGCCCACATACATGACGTCACCATGCCGGTCGAGGAATCGATATACACCCGGACCGGTCGGTAGGGTTCGTGCCCGTTCCTTAATCAATGATCGCCCGGTCAGGCGTTGCCGCGCTGATTCTTGGCTCTCTGACAGATCTGTGGGTGATTCGCCAGGCTGTTGGGCAGGTGGGTTTTTCGAGTTTGTCATGGTTCGATGCCGCCACTCTAGGCGGGAATGCCACGGCTTCCAAGGCGTCCGATCCCTTGACAGCGATCGCTGTAACCATCCGGTAGCACTATCCACGGAATCTGTGGATAACTATGTGTGCAACTCCGGTCTATGAGGCCCTACCCCGCAGTAACCTTAAGGTCCTTACCCCTTGCACATTTTTTGTGCAAAACATCTAAGCTATTGAATTGCATGGCATTTTAATGTGTCAACTGTAAATAAAGTGTCATTTTATGGTAATTTAGCACTTGCAAGTACCTTTTTGATGGTGTTGTGCACAACTCAGAGATCTGAGTCGCGGGCCGGGGCTTAAACCGAAGTTGTAACGGTTTCAGGGGCTTGCGCGCTCGATCTCAACGCCAACACTTGAAACATCGGCTAACACATCGAGTTTTTCGATACGCACCCGGATAGCGCAGACGTCAGGGTCGGTAAGGATGGCGCTTGCGATATCTTCCGCCAGAGTCTCGACCAGATTGACATGGCCCCGGTCGATGATCGACCGAACAGTGTTCACGATATCCTCGTAGCAGACGACATGTTCGATCCGGTCCGCAGCTGGTGGTCGGTCGTTTACCGACAAATCCAGATTGATACGCAGCCGCTGTGCCGCCTGTTTCTCATGGCGGTGGATGCCGATGCGGCCTTCGATCATCAGGTCCCGAACGAAGACGTGGCGGATATGGCGGCCGGCATCGGCAATCGGAAAGGCGACAACCGAGCCGGAATCTGAATTACTCATCTACGCCCACCACGTCAGGGGTTTCCCAGGCCAGGTGCTGGCCTCCATCAAGCGCTATCATCTGCCCGGTTAGGGACGGCGTCTCAAGGATAAAGTTCACTGCGCCGACAAATTCGTCAAGCGACGGGTTTCGCTTCAGGGGTACGGCAGCGACCTGCGCAGCAAAGGATTCCTCGCTTTGACGGATACTTTTCAGCGTGGGCCCTGGCGCGATTCCGTTGACGCGGATTCGCGGTGCGAGCGCCATGGCCAGCGTTTTGGTCATCGTCAGTAGCGCCGCCTTGCTGACCGTATAGGACGTGAAATGCGGTGTCAGCCGCCAGACCCGCTGGTCGATCAGGTTGATAACATTGCCATCGACGCCATCCGGTAATCGCCGGGCCAACGCCTGAGTCAGCACAAAGGGTGCCCGCAGATTGACTTCCATATGCCGGTCCCAGCTTTCGCGGGTGGCGGTATCAACCTCATCCCGCTCGAAAACAGAGGCATTGTTGATCAGGCAGGTCACCGGGCCCAGTGCGTCGGCCGCCTCGTCGATCAGCGGCTGAACCTGGTCTTCTTCCAGCAGGTCGGCACCGAAAACACACGCTTTGCCGCCTGCGTCCATGATTGCCTGTGCCGTTTGTTCGGCGGGGCCGCTGGACGTATTGTAATGGACGGCGACCCGCCAGCCCGCGCGCCCCAGCCCCTCGGCAATCGCACGCCCGACGCGGACGCCGGCGCCGGTGACAAGAGCGGTTTTCTGATTTTGGTCAGTCAACAAACGTCCCTAGAACAGGTAGGCGATATAGCCGACATAGGCGATGGTAAAGCCAATACCCATCGTGCGGCCAATCGGAATTTTGAACAGGCCGATGGGTACGAGCAACAGCGACGCGGCCAGCATGACCCAGAGGTTCAAGGTCAAGAAGTCGCTGGGAACCGGGATTGGCGTGATGATCGCGGTGATCCCGACCACACCCAGCAGGTTGAACATGTTGCTGCCGATGACATTGCCGAGGGCAACGTCGCAATTGCGCCTCAGCGCTGCAGCGACCGAGGTGGCCAGTTCGGGTAGAGAGGTGCCCAGCGCGATCATCGTCAGGCCAATTGTCGCCTCCGAGACGCCCAGAGACCGGGCGATATTGATTGAGGCGCCAACAAGCAACTCCGCCCCGAGGACCAATGCGATGAGTCCTCCCACCACAAAGGCAGTGGCGTAAAGCTTCGACTGGCTGGCCAAGGCCTGCGATTCAATTTCCTTCAGTTCTTCCGCCAGCAACGCCGGATCCGTGCGCGCCTGATGGGCGGAGTAACCCATATAGCCGACAAGCAGTACGAACAATATGAGACCCCCCAGGAGGCTGATCTCTCCCATCAGACAGAGGATCACAAAGATGATCGAGGCGATGATCATCGCGATCGTGTCGCGGCCAACGGTATCGGCGTTACAGACCATGGGGTAGATCAGGGCCGGAACACCCAGCACAAGCAGGACATTGGCAATATTGCTGCCGACAGCATTGCCGAGTGCAAGTTCGGGCACGCCTTCGAAAACAGCCGCATCAATGCTGACGACCAGCTCGGGGGCGGACGTCCCGAACGCGACGACGGTCAAACCGATCAGCATGGGCGAGACCCTGAGATGCCGTGCGACCGAGACCGATCCGCGCACCAATATGTCGCCCCCGGCGATCAGGCAAATCAAGCCTAGGCCGGCCCACAGATAGTCCATCAACAGGTCCCGGTAATCCTTAAGGTGTGTGCGGTCCTATATAACGGTCAAAGGCCGGTTTTCAAACGTCAGGTATGGATTGCTTTTGCAGACGCGCGTGGCAGGGTGTGGTTGCGGGACCAGATACGGTGCCCGAGCAGCGCACTCAGTATAGCCGCATAGATCAGCGGTTCGGTCGTATCTGCTTTCACCATCATGAAGTAATGCAGACAGGCCAGGATCGCCGCGGGGTAGGTCAACCGATGCAACCCGCGCCAGCGCTTGGCACCCAGCTTGCGCATCATGGCATCCGTCGATGTGGCCGCAAGCGGCAGCAGCAGCAAGGCGGCGACGGCGCCGACGGTGATGAAATTTCGCTTTACCACGTCGGCCCAGATCGCGGCCCAGTCCAGCCCCTGGTCCAGGATTATGTATGATGACAGGTGCAGCGCGGCGTAGCCGAACGCCGCCAGTCCGATAATCCGCCGAAAACGAATGAGGTCAGCGGTCCGCGTTACCTTGGCGAGAGGGCTCACTGCGAGTGTCAGAATCAGAAATCTCAGCGCCCAGTCGCCGGTTTCCCGGTTCAGCGTTTCAATGGGGTTGAAGCCCAGCCCGTCAGGGAACTGCCAAGCAAGCCAAAAGGCGGGGGTCAGCGCGGCTGCAATGACCAGAGGTTTGGCGCTCCAGTGCCGGGCTATTTTCCGCTTCGACATCATCAGTAGAACTTCTTCAGGTCCATACCCGCATAGAGTGATGCGACCTGCTCCTCATAGCCGTTAAACATCAGCGTCTTGCGGCGGCGTATCTCACCGATTCGGCGTTCGGTCGCCTGGCTCCAGCGCGGGTGATCAACGGTTGGATTGACGTTGGAATAGAAACCATACTCCCGCGGATTTTGCAGATTCCACGCGGTGTCTGGCTCCTTTTCGGTGAATCGTATCGTGACGACCGATTTTATGCTCTTGAAGCCATACTTCCATGGCACGACCAGCCGCACGGGCGCCCCGTTCTGGTTTGGCATTTTCTGATCATAGAGGCCCACCGCCATGATCGTCAGCGGGTGCATTGCCTCGTCCAGGCGCAGGCCTTCCTGATAAGGCCAGTCAATGAAGTTTCGGCGCTGGCCGCGCATTTCCCGGGGGCGGTAGAGGGTGTCGAACTGGATGTATTTTGCATTGCCGGTCGGCTCGAACCTGTTGATCCAGTCGGACAGCGGAAAACCGACCCAGGGGATCACCATCGACCACGCTTCAACGCAGCGCAGCCTGTAGATGCGCTCTTCCAGCGGCTGGTCTTTCATCAGTGCGTCGAAATCGTAGATGCCGGGTCTGTGACACTCACCCTCGACGGCGATTGTCCAGGGCTCTGTCGTCAGCTTGTGGGCATATTTGGCCGGGTCGTCCTTGCCGGTCCCGAACTCATAGAAATTGTTGTATTGGGTGATCGCATCGAAGCTCGTCAGTGTCTCGTCTGATGCGAACGGCCCGGGCGGGGCATCGGCAAAGCGACTGGCGACCGCGGTCATCGGCGCCAAGGCCGCCGCCGCGCCGGCACCCGCCATAAAGTGCCGGCGATTCAGGTAGGTTGCTTTTGGCGTAACCGTCGCCTCCGGCAGTTCCCACCCTTGTTTAACCTTTACCAGCATCCGCTACTCCTACTGTTTCTATGGGGCAGAAGTAGAGCTGGATCAGTTCACCTGCAATTCACCATGGCGTGACACACGGCCGTCTTTTGCTAGGCCAGCAAACTGCGGAGCATCCAGGCGGTTTTTTCCGAAACCTGCATCCGTTGGGTCAGCAGGTCAGCCGTCGGCTCATCGGATGCGGCCTCGGCGGTTGCAAAGACGGCCCGCGCTGTGCGTGCAACAGTCTCGTGTCCAGCGACCAGGTTGCGGATCATGTCTTCCGCTGCAGGTACACCTTCTTCCTCGTCGATGGCGCTCAATTCCGCATAGGCCTTGTAGGTGCCTGGCGCATAGACGCCCAGCGCTCGAATGCGTTCGGCGATTTCGTCGACGGCAAGTGCCAGTTCGTTGTAGTGCTGCTCGAACATCAGGTGCAGGGTCTGGAACATCGGACCCGTCACGTTCCAATGGTAATTATGGGTTTTCAGATAGAGCGTGTAGGTGTCTGCCAGCAGATGGGAGAGCCCGTCTGCGATGTCTTGACGTTGGTCTTCGGGAATGCCGATATCGATGTCCATGGTTGCCTCTTCTGATTGCTTGGGGCATTAGTCTAGAATGATTCTAATATATGGAGGTGCAGGACCTGGTTCAAGCCCGTAGCTTTGAAGCGTCTATTCACTGTTGGTTTCGGCCTGCTTGCGGTGTTTCCGGCGCTGGACGAACCGCCTGACGGGGCCGACTGTCTGCGGATAGCGTTTATAGGCTCTTAGGAAGACGCGTTTTGCGATCAGTGACTGGCTTAAGATGATCATCGCGCCCCCGCCGGTCACGGCGATGCCGCCGGGCCCGGGGATGACCCCGATGACCGGCCCGACAACGACCAGAATCCAGCCGGTAGACAGCAATGCGATTTTCTTGACGGTCACAGCGCTCCTAACATTGCGCGATAGTGAGGTGTGCTTCACTATCTCGGGTACATTGTCCCTAATAACAAGTCTGGATCGATGCATGTCTGCCCAGCCCCGCATTGTCTCGCTGATCGCGAGTGCGACCGAGATCGTCTGTGCCCTGGGTGCGCGGGACCGCCTTTTCGGCCGGTCGCACGAATGCGATTACCCGCAATCGGTGTTGCAGCTGCCGGCGTTGACCGAACCAAAGCTGGATGTAGGGCGCTCGTCGGGCGAAATCGACCGGCAGGTTAAAGAGCTGCTGACGGAGGGGCTTTCGGTCTATCGGGTGGGCGTCGAAGGCCTTCGGGAGATCGACCCGCACGTGATCGTGACGCAGGATCAGTGTGAAGTGTGTGCGGCGAGCCTTGCCGATGTTGAGGCCGCCATGTGCGACTGGACGGGCCGGGATGTTGAGATCGTCTCGCTGCGGCCGGATTCGCTGGCCGATTCCTGGACCGACATCAGGCGGGTGGCAGATGCCATCGGCTGTTCCGACACCGGTGCGGAACTGGTGACCCATCTGCAGGACCGGATGCAGCACATTGCCGACATCACCAGCGACCTCCGGCCACGGCCCCGCGTCGCTTGCATCGAATGGATCGACCCGCTGATGGCGGCGGGCAACTGGATGCCTGAGCTGGTGGAGATGGCAGGCGGTCATAACCTGTTTGGTGAAGCCGGCAAGCACTCTCCCTGGATGACCTGGGTTGAACTGAAGGCGGCGGACCCGGATGTCA
This sequence comes from Alphaproteobacteria bacterium, assembly GCA_046290575.1. Lineage (GTDB taxonomy): Bacteria > Pseudomonadota > Alphaproteobacteria > SMXS01 > SMXS01 > JANQQJ01. Next base: position 36,921 of record JBKAGX010000005.1, read on the forward strand.
TCATCGTGTTGCCCTGCGGCTTCGATATGCCGCGGGTGCTTGAAGAGATGCCGCTGCTTACCCAGCGCGACGGCTGGCCCGGTTTGAAGGCTGTTCAGAACGGACAGGTTTATGTGACCGACGGCAACCAGTACTTCAACCGTCCCGGCCCGCGCCTTGCCGAGTCGCTCGAGATTCTGGCAGAAATCCTGCACCCGGATGCGTTCGCCTTCGGGTATGAAGGCAGCGGCTGGCAGCATTTCAGTTCTGAATCCAAGCCTGTGGAAGCCTAGATCATGATCCCGGGTGGGCTTCTCTCAACAGACGGACACTAGGTATCCGGTCAATCCTCTTTCATGATTCGATAGAACATCTCGCCGGCCGCTAGCGGCCGGACGCTGACGTTTCCACTTGTCATGGTCCAGCCTTAGTTGAGTGCCGCGCAGGCGCGCTGAATGCGGGTACAGGCGTCTTCCAGCGCTTCGGTCGATGTAGCGTAGGAAATCCGGAAGTGGGGCGACAGGCCGAACGCGCTGCCGAAGACGACGGCGACGCCCTCGTCTTCCAGCAGGTAGGTGGCGACCTGTTCATCGGTCTCCAGCACGGTGCCTGAGGGGGTCGTCTTGCCGATCAGGCCGTGACAACCCGGATAGACATAGAACGCCCCTTCAGGCGTCGGACAGCTCAGCCCCGGCGCCTGGTTCAGCATCGAGACCACCAGATCGCGGCGGCTTTTGAACACCGCATTGCGCTCGGCGATGAAATCCTGCGGGCCGGTCAGCGCCTCGACCGTTGCCGCCTGGCTGATGGAAGACGGGTTGGAGGTGCTCTGCGACTGGATTTTCGCCATCCCCTTGATCAGGTTGACCGGACCGCCGGCATAGCCGATCCGCCAGCCGGTCATCGCATAGGCCTTGGCGACGCCGTTCATGGTTATCGTGCGGTCAAACAGGCCCGGTTCCACCTGCGCCATCGTGGTGAATTCGAAATCGTCATAGATCACATGTTCATAGATATCGTCGGAGAACACATGCACCTGCTCATGGCGCAGCAACACGTCGGTCAGCGCTTTGACTTCGTCGCGCGTATAGGCCGCGCCGGAGGGGTTCGATGGCGAGTTGAAGATCAGCCATTTGGTCCTGGATGTGATCGCGGCTTCCAGTTGATCCGGGGTCATCTTGAACCCGGTCTCGATCCCCGCTTCTACGATCACCGGCGTGCCGCCGCACAGATTGACGATGTCCGGGTAGGACACCCAATAGGGTGCCGGGATAATGACCTCATCGCCCGGGTTTACAGTCGCCAGCATGGCGTTGAAGATCGTGTGCTTGCCGCCGTTGTTCACGGTGATCTGGTCGGGCGTATAAACGAGCCCGTTCTCGCGCTCGAATTTGCCGCAGACCGCCTCTTTCAGCGCAGGCGTGCCGTCCACATTGGTATATTTCGTCTGGCCATCGCGAATCGCCTTGTAGGCGGCTTCCTTGATGTTGTCCGGCGTATCAAAATCCGGTTCCCCGGCACCCAGGCCTATAACGTCCTTGCCGGCCGCGCGCAGTTCGCGGGCCTTGGCGGTCACCGCCATCGTGGGGGAAGGTTTGATACGGCCTAAAGCATCTGACAGAAAGCTCATGGCACTGCCTTTTTTTGTAGTGTTTCAAGGGTGGACAAACGGCGCGCACACTACGCCCCAACAGTGGGACGTTCAAGCAGGGTGTTCCAAAAGTTCCCGGGAATGATTTTGCCTCTGGCGCGTTGTTTCTATTGATCAGAAAGGCGCACGAATATGGCAATATCTGAAAAAGAACTGGAACGGCTGGATAGGCTTGCCGGCTTGCTGGATGATCGCTTCAGAATCCCCGGTACGTCCATCCGCATGGGATTGGACGGTCTCATCGGCCTTATCCCGGGTATTGGTGACACGGTCGCGCTTGCTCCGACGGCCTATGTCGTCCTGCGGGCCATGGAATTGGGCGCGCCAAAAAGATTGGTGGCCCGGATGGCCGGCAATGCCTTCATTGATTGGTTGATCGGCCTGATTCCCCTGCTGGGCGATGTGTTTGACATTGGGTTCAAGGCCAATCGGCGGAATGTTGAGTTGCTACGCCGCCATTTGAAGGAACAGAGTTGAGGCAACCGAGCCTTCAGCCACAGGCGCAAAACGCCGTCTTCCGGTTCCTGCAAACTTAAGCAGACTTTGAAGCCGGGCCTATGCACCCCATCTAATGGTCATGTATGCGCATCATCGCTCAGGATTTGGACATCGATATGAACCCGCGTGAGCGTGCAGTAGAGATGGGGCGGTTGAACAGACTGGCATCGTTACTTGATGACCAGTTCGCCATACCGGGAACGTCCATACGGTTCGGGCTGGACGGATTACTGGGACTAATTCCGGTGATAGGCGACTTCGCTACTTTTTTGCTGTCGCTCTATATCGTGATCCGGGCGCATCGGCTGGGCGCACCGGGCACGCTGCTGGGCCGCATGGCCGCCAATGCGATCATTGATTGGCTGATTGGCTCGATTCCCGTGCTGGGAGACTTTTTCGACGTGGGGTTCAAAGCAAATCGCCGAAATGTCGATTTGTTGCGCCATTATCTGCATGAAACCTATGCGCAACCGCCAGCGGCATGAGTGAAGACGGCCAGCTCGATTCGTTGACAGACGTGCTCGACCGTCTCCAGGAGGGGACGGACGGCAACACAGTAAGCCTCGCTGATATCGTCAGCCTTTTTGGGCAACGAACATTCGGGCCGCTTTTGCTTGTGCCCGGTCTGCTGGCGGTTTCGCCGGTCGGGGTGATTCCCGGCATGCCAACAGCCCTGGGTATCACCGTCGTATTTATTGCAGGCCAGATCCTGTTTGGACGACAGCACATCTGGTTACCCAGCCGTCTGGAGTCCATTTCATTTTCCCGAGACAGGATGACCCGTGGGGTCGAGAAGTTCAGGCCCTGGGCCCGTCGGATCGACGCGATTCTTTCGCACCGGCTTACAACGCTGACGGACCGCCCGGTTCTCTCCATTATCGCCGTTGTCTGCCTGTTGGTCGCGCTCAGTATGGCGCCGCTTGAACTGATTCCGTTTGCTGTGTTTGCACCAGGTCTTGCGATTGTTGGCTTGGGGCTGGGACTCACAGCGAGGGACGGCTACGTCATTATTTGTGGTTTCGTGCTTGCGGCAACGACATTGGGTCTTGGGGCTTATGCCCTGACGACGGCGTTCTGACACCATTGTGTCAGTAGACCGACGGGGGCATCTTGTATGCGACCGCTGAACGTATACCTTAGGGCTCATGTCCAAACCCATGCTCGCCGATAACACTACGCCGTTCGAGTTCGAGCGGGTGCAGTTGCCTGAAAAGGGTGAGGGCGGGATTCCGCTGAAGGTGGAAAGCCCGTTCGAGCCGGCGGGTGATCAGCCACAGGCGATCAAGGATCTGGTTGAGGGTGTCGAGACGGGCGAGCGCGATCAGGTGCTGTTGGGCGTCACAGGCTCCGGCAAGACCTACACCATGGCCAAAGTGATCGAGACAACACAGAAGCCCGCGCTGGTGCTGGCACCGAACAAGACGCTGGCCGCTCAGCTCTATGGCGAGATGAAGAGCTTCTTCCCGGACAACGCGGTGGAGTATTTTGTCTCCTATTACGACTACTATCAGCCGGAAGCCTATATCCCCCGTTCCGACACCTATATCGAGAAAGAATCCAGCATCAACGCGCAGATCGACCGGATGCGCCATTCCGCGACCCGCGCGCTGCTGGAGCGGGATGATGTGATCATCGTTGCATCGGTGTCCTGCATCTACGGTATCGGCTCGGTCGAGACCTATTCGGCGATGACGACCGAGGTGACGTTGGGCGACACGGTCGAGCGGGCGCAGCTTCTGCGGCGCTTTGCCGAACTGCAGTACAAGCGAAATGATCAGGTGCTGGCCCGTGGCTCGTTCCGCGCGCGCGGTGACGTGATCGAGCTGTTTCCCAGCCACTATGAAGACCGCTGCTGGCGGATTTCGCTGTTCGGGGATGAGGTCGAGAGTATTGTCGAAGTCGACCCGCTGACCGGTGAAAAGACGGCAAAACTTGAGTCGATCAAGGTCTACCCCAGTTCGCACTATGTCACGCCCCGTCCGACGCTCGATCAGGCGGTCAAGCAAATCAAGTTCGATCTCGACCAGCAGCTCGAGGTTTTCCGCCGCGAGGGCAAGCTGCTGGAGGCGGAGCGGCTGGAGCAGCGCACCACCTATGACATCGAAACCATGATGGCGACGGGGGTCTGCGCAGGCATCGAGAACTACTCGCGCTATCTGACCGGTCGCCCGCCCGGGGCGCCACCGCCCACATTGTTTGAATATCTGCCCGAAGATGCGCTGGTCATTGTCGACGAAAGCCACGTCACCATCGGGCAGCTCAACGGCATGTATAATGGTGACTTTCGCCGCAAATCCGTGTTGTCGGAGTTCGGGTTCCGGCTGCCCAGCTGTATCGACAACCGGCCGCTCAAATTTGCTGAATGGAACGCCATGCGGCCGCAGACGGTCTATGTGTCCGCAACCCCCGGTCCCTGGGAGCTGGAACAATCTGGCGGTGTGTTTGTCGAGCAGATCATCCGCCCCACCGGCCTGACCGATCCGGATATCTTCATCAGGCCAGTGGAAAGCCAGGTCGATGACCTGATCGCAGAGTGCAAGGAGGTTGCCGCCAAGGGCCAGCGGGTGCTGGTGACCACGCTGACCAAACGCATGGCCGAGGATCTGACCGAATATCTGCACGAGAACGGGTTGCGGGTCCGGTACATGCACTCCGACATCGACACGCTGGAGCGTATCGAGATCATCCGCGATTTGCGGCTGGGTGTGTTCGATGTGTTGGTGGGAATCAACCTGCTGCGTGAAGGGCTGGATATTCCGGAATGCTCGCTGGTCGCAATCCTTGATGCGGACAAGGAAGGTTTCCTGCGCTCGGAGACGTCGCTGGTGCAGACCATCGGCCGCGCGGCGCGGAATGTCGACGGCCGGGTGATTCTCTATGCCGACAAGATCACCGGCTCGCTGAAACGCGCGATGGAAGAGACCGAGCGCCGCCGGGCCAAACAGGATGCCTATAACGAAAAGCACGGCATCACACCGGAGACGATCAAGAAAGAGATCAGCGATGTGATGCAGAGCGTCTATGAGGCCGACTATGTCACCGTCGACACCGGCGACAGCGATGTGGAGCATCTGGTGGGCCATAACCTCAAGACGCATCTCGAGGATATGAACAAGCGCATGCTGGAAGCCGCTGCCAACCTCGAATTCGAGGAAGCGGCGCGGCTGCGTGACGAAATCCAGCGGTTGGAGGCCAGCGAACTGGCCGTTGCGGGTAATCCGCTGGCCAAGGTGATTGATGGTCAGCAGTCAGTACATCGGGGCAAGGGCAGGGGGCGCTCTTCGTCAGGCCGTCCCGGCACACGGCAATACAAGAAGAAGGGCCGCAAGACCCACTTCAAGTGATCCGCCGCGTTGATCAGAATCAACGCGCCGTGCTGCGGACTGCGCCAGTCTGCGTTCATCGAACAAGCGATGGAGTTTTCAGATGAGCGAGATGGTTTTGGTTTTGCCGGTGATTGGTTTGACGTTCGCGGTGGGCGCAGGCTTGGTCTATATCCTGAAAGGGTTCATGAGCCAGCGTGCGGAAATCTCTCCGGTCAAAGAGACCGTCGAGGTTGTTGAGCACGAGGAATTCCGCCAAGCCGCTTAGCTTGGTTGCAATTGCCACCCCGGCATAGGGTCGGGGTGCAGAGTGCCCCGTCAGACGGGGTTTCAGGCCGGATTTGCCATAGGTGAGCCCGGTTTTTCTTTGGTTGACCGTCTGTCTGTGATTTTTTTGAGGTGCAGATAAAAATCAGCCGGGCTCTAGGAGCCCGGCTGAAGAGGGAAGACTTCACGTCTTGGGGAGACGATGAAATTGGGATGGTCCTGAAACGGGGAGGAAAAAGGACCGTCCCGAAGAACACTCAATATGAGGAGCGCTCTCCATGTCCAAGAACATAGTTGTGCACTGCAAAACGCACCAGCGCGTTTGGGTGATATTAGATATGCACTTCACGCATGAATGTTGGATAAGTTATTTTATATCAAGAAGTTGAAGGTGGTGCATATTTCGGAAAAGCACTTTATTGCGCCGCACCATAACCGCTTGGTAACAAAACCTTAAAACTCTTCGGCCCGGACCTGGTCGATCAGGAAATCCCGGAACGCGCTGATCCGTTTCACATTGCGGAGTTCTTCGGGATAAACGAAATAAGTCTTGAAGGTCGGGCCTTCCAGCGACGGCATCACCTTCACGATATTCGTGTTTTTTTGTGCGATGTAGTCTGGCAACGCCGCCAACCCGACACCGCTTTCCACCGCCTGAAGAATGCCATAGATGTTATTCACGCTCAGCGCCGGTTCACGGACCTTGTTGGTCGATCCCGCATGCATGATCCAGTTCAGGTTCTGGAGGGCGCGGGGGGCCTCAGGTCCGTAGCTGATCAGCGTATGCCGGTCCAAATCCCGCTCGTTCGCCGGTTCGCCATGCTTTTCGATATAGGCCGGCGAGGCGTAGAGATGATAGTGCACGGTCATCAGGGGACGCTGGATCAGGTCAGGCTGATGTGGCGGATGGAACCGAATCGCAACATCCGATTCGCGCATGGCAATATCAATTTCGGTGTCGGAGAGCAGCAGGTTGATCCGGATGTCCGGGTAAGCCTCGCGGAATGTATGCAGATGCGGGACCAGCCACGTCGAGCCGAAGCCGACCGTGGTGGTCACATTCAGCACCCCGGTGGCTGTCGTCCGGCTGTCTCGCAGCACCGATTCCGTGCGTTCCAGCTTCACAAATACATCGCTGACCGTTTCAAACAGGGTTTCCCCCTGCTCAGTCAGAATCAGACCGCGTGGATGCCGGTGAAACAGCGAAAATCCCAGGCTGTCTTCAAGGCCCGAAACCTGCCGGCTGATTGCCGACTGACTCAGGTTCAACTCGTCGCTGGCATGCGTAAAGCTGCCCGCCCTGGCGACGGAGTAGAAGGTGCGTAATTTATCCCAATCCATGGAGGTCATCGTGGCCTCTATACGGCGGTGGTGCCCTGTCGGGTCACTCCGCGGCTTGTTGCGCCGGTGTTTGTTGTGCGGCGAGGAATTTTTCGGCTTCCAGCGCGGCCATGCAGCCCATGCCGGCGGCGGTGACGGCCTGGCGGTAGATTTTATCGGTCACGTCGCCAGCGGCATATACCCCGGGAATCGACGTTGCGGTACTGTCGGGTGCCTTCAACAGGTAGCCGCCATCGTCCATGGCCAGCTGGCCTGTAAACAGCTCGGTAGACGGGCTGTGGCCGATGGCGACAAAAACGCCGTGGGCTGGGAGCTCACGGGTTTCGCCGGTCTTGGCGTGCGCCAACCGAATGCCGGTAACGCCCAGCGGGTCCTGGTCACCCAGAATGTCTTCGACAACGTGATCCCAGATCACTTCGATCTTTTCATGCGCGAAAAGGCGCTGCTGCAGAATTTTCTCTGCGCGCAGTTCATCGCGCCGGTGCACCAACGTTACCTTTGAGGCGAAATTCGTCAGAAACAGCGCTTCTTCCACAGCCGTGTTGCCGCCGCCGACAACGATCACTTCCTTGTCGCGGTAGAAGAAGCCGTCGCAGGTCGCGCAAGCAGATACGCCAAAGCCCTGAAAGGTCTGTTCGCCGGGCAGGCCCAGCCACTTGGCCTGCGCGCCGGTCGCGATAATCAGTGATTCGCCGACATATTCGGCGCCGGAATCGCCGACCGCCACAAAGGGGCGTTTGCTCAAATCCACGGAGGTGATGGTGTCGGAAATGATTTTCGTGCCGACATGCTCGGCCTGCCCCTGCATCTGCTCCATCAGCCAGGGTCCCTGCACCACATCGGCAAAGCCGGGATAGTTTTCTACATCGGTGGTGATGGTCAGCTGCCCGCCGGGTTGGATGCCCTGGACAATAACGGGATCGAGCGCTGCGCGTGCCGCATAGATGGCGGCGGTGTATCCAGCCGGGCCCGATCCGATAATCAGTACTTTTGTTTCCACCCGTTCCGTCATCATCCTGCTCCCGCTGGGCTTCTGGGGGCCCTCTCATTTAGGCAGTTACCGTCTTCGCACAAGGGCGATCCCGTTGCGCAACCGCACTCTAGAAGCAGCCGTGACCGGCGGCAAGGCAGACCGGACCGTGACACGCCGGTCATCAATTTCGTTTCCGTATCTTTTCAGTTTTTGTAATTTAATTGCGCGCTGCTCGTGCGCAGTCTATTGAGTCGCCCTATGAAACTTGATGCCATCGATCAGAAAATCCTGAAGTTGCTGCAGGAAAACGGCCGCATGACCAATGTGGAGCTGTCGCGGCAGGTGGGGATCTCCGCGCCGCCCTGTCTGCGCCGTGTCCGTGCGCTGGAGAAAAACGGCTATATTGAGGGCTATCACGCCGCGCTCAACGCGGCGGAACTGGGGTTCGGCATCACCGTTTTCGCCATGGTGGGGCTGCATTCCCAGGCCGAAGCGGACTTGCAGGCGTTCGAAGAGCTCGCTGGCGGCTGGCCCATGGTCCGCGAATGCCACATGCTCAACGGCGAAATCGACTTCATGCTGAAAATCGTCGCCCGCGATTTGAACGACTTTCAGGCGTTTTTGACCTCGGAACTGACGCCCGCGCCCAATGTGGCCAGCGTCAAGACCGCACTCACCATCCGCAGCGCCAAGACCGAACCCGGCGTGCCGTTTGATTTGTAGGGCGGGTGGATTCCACGATGGAAGTAGGCGGCCAACATGGAGCAATCGTCGGCAGGCAGATCCGCTTGGCAGAATTTGATGTTCAAGGCCAGTTTCCCATATGCGGTCGCGTGAGTTCATCCGCCTGTTGCATCGAAATTGAGGGAATGCCTGCCAATCGACTTGGGTTGCTGATCAAACCGGTCGATGACTTTGAGGTATTGCAGAAGCTCGTTGGCCCACAAGGATCGCTTGACCGCGAAAACGCGACGATTTTCGTGACAAACCGCCATGTGGGCGACAATGTATTCGACACTAGGGGCTATCCGATTTGGGTCAACAGCGGCCTAGTTTCCAAGACTTTGGATCAACAAGGTCTTTCCAATGTCACAATCAGCCCGTTGTTCCCAATGTCGAGAATCTCGCTCGAATAACTGCTTGTTGCCAGACTTGTTAGACAGGGCTCAGACGTATTTCACGTCTAGAATCTCATAGGCGCGCCGGCCGCCGGGGGCGGCGAAATCCACCTCGTCGCCTTCGGTCTTGCCGATCAGGGCCCGTGCCAGCGGCGAGCTGACCGAGAGCAGGCCGCCCTGAATGTCGGATTCCACCTCACCGACGATCTGATAGGTCTTTTCCTCGTCGGTTTCGATATCGACCAGTTTGACTGTCGCGCCGAATTTCACCGTATCGCCGGACAGCTTGGAGACATCGATCACTTCGGCGAGCGAGATGGTCGCTTCCAGTTCGGCAATCTGTCCTTCGATAAAGGATTGCCGTTCCTTTGCCGCGTGGTATTCGGCGTTTTCAGAAAGATCGCCATGCTCACGGGCTTCCGCAATCGCGCGGATCACCGCGGGGCGCTCTTCATGCTTGTAACGGCGCAAATCGATTTCGAGCCGTTCGAGGCCCGATGCCGTCATCGGAATCTTTTCCATTTGAATGTCCTTGTCGTCTGCGCCCTGAAACAAAGAAGAACCGGGCGGGTGCACCGCCCGGCTCTACTCTTCAGGATCATTTAGAATAGGATTGGAGGCTCGCGACTTCAAGACTGCCTGATTTCATGGTCTCGATTCCCATGACAGCGGCCATCGCGCCGGCGACGGTGGTGTAATAGGGAATCTTGTCCAGCAGGGCCGTGCGGCGGATTGAGAAGCTGTCGACGATGGCCTGCGCGCCTTCGGTCGTATTGAAGACAAGCTGCACATCGCCATTCTTCATGGCGTCGACGATATGCGGCCGGCCTTCCAGCACTTTGTTAACCAGACTCACCTGAAGCCCGTTGGATTTCAGGAAGTCGGCGGTGCCTTTGGTGGCGATAATCTTGAAGCCCATGGCCGCGATGCGCCGCGCCGGTTCCAGAATGCCGTCCTTGTCGGCGTCCTTGACGGAGATGAAGACCGTGCCGGATTGCGGGATTTTGGTGCCACCGGCCAGCTGGGATTTCGCGAAGGCTTTGCCGAAGGTGGTGTCGAGCCCCATGACCTCGCCGGTGGAGCGCATTTCCGGGCCAAGAATAGTATCAACGCCGGGGAAGCGCGCGAAGGGAAACACGGCTTCCTTGACCGCCACGTGATTGAGAACCCGGTCTTCGGGTGCCAGATCGGCCAGCTTTTCGCCTGCCATCACCCGTGCGGCGATCTTGGCGATGGGCGAACCGACGGCCTTGGCCACAAACGGCACCGTACGGCTGGCACGCGGATTGACTTCCAGGATGTAAATGTCTTCGCCTTGCACCGCGAATTGCACATTCATCAGCCCGACGACGCCCAGCGCCTTGGCCAGCGCCTCGGTCTGGCGCTTGATGTCATCAATAACGTGATCGGCCAGCGAATAGGGCGGCAGCGAACAGGCCGAATCGCCGGAATGCACCCCGGCTTCCTCGATATGTTCCATGATGCCGGCGACAAAGACCGTTTCGCCATCGGCCAGCGCATCGACATCGACTTCGGTGGCCTGACGCAGATAGCCGTCGATCAGCACCGGGCTGTCGCCCGATACCCGCACCGCTTCAGTCATGTAGCGCTCCAGCTGGGCGCTGTCGTGGACGATTTCCATGGCGCGGCCGCCCAGCACATAGGATGGACGGATGACGACCGGAAAGCCGATCCGCGCTGCAATGTCGCGTGCCTGATCGGTGGAAGTGGCGATACCATTGGGCGGCTGACGCAGATCGAGCTGTTGCAGCAGCACCTGGAACCGCTCCCGGTCCTCCGCCAGATCGATCGCGTCGGGCGAGGTGCCCAGGATCGGCACGCCCGCCGCTTCCAGCGCGCCGGCAAGTTTCAGCGGCGTCTGCCCGCCGAACTGGACGATCACGCCCTTCAGCTTGCCGGACTGCTGTTCGGTGCGGATCAGTTCCAGCACATGCTCTTCCGTGAGCGGTTCGAAGTAGAGCCGGTCGGCGGTGTCATAGTCGGTGGAGACGGTCTCCGGGTTGCAGTTGACCATGATGGTCTCATACCCGGCATCCGACAGCGCATAGACCGCGTGCACACAGCAATAGTCGAACTCGATTCCCTGGCCGATGCGGTTCGGTCCACCGCCCAGGATGATAACTTTCTCCCGGTCGGTCGGGTTGCTCTCGCATTCCCCGTAGCCGCGTTCATAGGTGGAATACATGTAGGGCGTCTTGGCTTCGAACTCGGCGGCGCAGGTGTCGATCCGCTTGAACACAGGCCGGACGCCCAGTGCGTGGCGTTGTTCCAGTACGTCTTCTTCCGACACGCCTGCCAGTTCGGCGATGCGCGCGTCGGAAAAGCCCATGGACTTCAGATATTCCATCTCGTCGGCGGCGGCGGGCAGGCGGGTCTCGCGCAGCCGCTCTTCGGTGGCGACGATCTTTTCGATCTGCTCCAGGAACCAAGGGTCGTACTGGGTGGTGGCGCGGATCTGGTCGGCGCTAAGGCCTTCCCGGAATGCCTGAGCGACATAGAGAATCCGTTCGGGTGTGGGCTGTGACAGGGCCGCCAGCACGGCTTCCTTGTCCGGGTCGTCGGGGTCGTAGCCCGGCGCCTCAATGTCATTGAGGCCGGTCAGATCGGTTTCCAGCGAGCACAGCGCCTTTTGCAGGCTTTCCGGGAACGAGCGGCCAATCGCCATGGCTTCGCCGACGGACTTCATCGCCGTGGTCAGCGTCGGCTCGCTGTTGGCGAACTTCTCAAAGGCGAAGCGCGGGATTTTGGTGACCACATAATCGATGGTCGGCTCGAACGACGCCGGGGTCACGCCCGTGATATCGTTGTCCAGCTCATCAAGTGTGTAGCCGATGGCCAGTTTGGCGGCGACCTTGGCGATGGGAAAGCCGGTTGCTTTCGACGCCAGCGCGGATGAGCGCGAGACACGCGGATTCATCTCGATCACGATCAATCGGCCATCTGCCGGATTGACCGCGAACTGCACGTTCGAGCCGCCGGTTTCGACCCCGATCTCGCGCAGAACCGCGATCGAGGCATTGCGCATGATCTGATATTCCTTGTCGGTCAGCGTCAGCGCCGGGGCGACAGTGATGGAATCGCCCGTATGGACGCCCATCGGGTCGATGTTCTCAATCGAGCAGATGATGATGCAGTTGTCCGCCTTGTCGCGGACGACCTCCATCTCATATTCCTTCCAGCCGAGCAGGCTTTCGTCGATCAGAATCTGCCCGACCGGCGACGCCTCCAGCCCGGACCGGCAGATCTGTTCATATTCTTCACGGTTATAGGCAATGCCGCCGCCGGTGCCGCCCATGGTAAAGGCCGGGCGGATGATGGCGGGCAGCCCCACACTCTCCAGCGCCGCCATCGCTTCGGCCATACCATGATTGCGGTCATAACCAGTCAGCTTGCCGTTACCGTCCCTGATTTCAGGGGATGACGCGATGGAGGCACGTGGATTTTCCAGCCCGATCCGGTCCATGGCTTCACGGAACAGCTGGCGGTCCTCGGCCATGTTGATGGCGTCCCGGTCCGCGCCGATCAGCTGCACGCCCAGTTCTTTCAGCGTGCCATCCTCGACCAGCGCCATCGCCGCGTTAAGCGCGGTCTGACCGCCCATGGTGGGCAGCAGCGCATCCGGCCGCTCCGCCTCGATGATCTTGCGGACGATCTCCGGCGTGATCGGCTCGACATAGGTGGCGTCGGCCACCTCCGGGTCGGTCATGATGGTGGCGGGGTTGGAGTTGACCAGAATGATCCGGTAACCCTCTTCCTTCAGCGCCCGGCAGGCTTGCGTGCCTGAATAGTCGAACTCGCAGGCCTGACCAATAATGATCGGCCCCGCCCCGATGATCATGATGCTCTCGATGTCGGTGCGTTTAGGCATTGGATGTCACCAACTCGATAAACTGTGTGAACAGGTAATGGCTGTCCTGTGGGCCGGGGGAGGCTTCCGGATGATGTTGGACGGAGAACACCGGCCGGTCTTTCAGTTCCAGCCCGCACAGCGTGCCGTCGAACAGCGAGATATGCGTCGCCTCGACGCCATCCGGCAGGCTGTCCAGATCGACCGTGAAGCCGTGGTTCATGGAGGTGATCTCGACCTTGCCGGTGCGCAGGTCTTTCACCGGGTGGTTCGCGCCGCGGTGGCCCTGATGCATCTTTGACGTCTTCGCGCCCAGCGCCAGTGCCAGCATCTGATGGCCCAGGCAAATGCCGAACATCGGCAGGCCGGTGTCGAGCAGCGCCTTGATGACGGGCACGGCGTAGTCGCCGGTGGCGGCCGGGTCGCCCGGGCCGTTCGACAGGAAAATCCCGTCCGGCTTGTGCGCCATGACGTCTTCGGCGGAGGCGGTGGCGGGCACCACGGTGACACGCGCGCCCTCGGTCGCCAGGCTGCGGGCAATATTGTGCTTCAGACCATAGTCGATGGCGACAATATGCGGGCCGGGCGCGTCCTGCTTGCCATAGCCGCCTTCCAGCGACCAGCGCGTCTGGTCCCAGTGGTAGGTCTGGGTGCAGCTGACGTCTTTGGCCAAATCCATGCCTTCCAGCCCGGGCCAGGCCTTTGCCTGTTCATAAAGGGCGGGAATATCGAACTGGCCGTCCGGTGCATGGCAGATCACCCCGTTGGGCGCGCCGCCCAGCCGGATGCGGCGGGTCAGCCGACGTGTGTCGACGCCGGTGATTGCGATCAGATCGTGCGAGGCCAGCCAATCATGCAGATGGCTGACGGCGCGGAAGTTCGACGGTTCGGTGATCCGTTCGCGTAACACCAGCCCGCGCGCGCCTGCGTTCTGGGCTTCGATGTCTTCGAAATTCGCGCCGACATTGCCGATATGGGGAAACGTGAAGGTGATGATCTGCGCGGCGTAGGACGGGTCGGTGAGGATTTCCTGATAGCCGGTCATCGCGGTGTTGAAACACACTTCGCCGACCGCGCTGCCGGTTGCGCCGGCGCCATAGCCCCAGAACACGGTGCCATCATGCAGAACCAGTGCCGCCGTCATCCCCGGTTGGGGTGGGGCGTCGGGCAGCTGGACGGCGTCGGTCATCAAGGTCTCCAGGGGGCGCCGCAGATCGTGAGGTCGACCCCGGCGGGCGCAAATTGCGGGGGACCATAAGCAAACCCCTCTACCGGGTCAAGCGAAACGATTTCGTAAAAATATCAATTATTTCAAATAGTTAACTGTATATCCGTTGTTTGCTATCGGATTCGCTATAAGATAGAGTCCTCGATCTCGTGACGGGGCCCGATGGGGCCGATCACCATCAGCAGATGAACCAACGGGGTAATCCATGCTGCGTGAAGAACTGGGCGAGGCCCTTAAAGATGCTGTCCGCGCGAAGGAAAAGCGCAAGACCAGCACGTTAAGGCTTATTCTGGCGGCGATTAAGGACCGTGATATAGCGGGCCGCGAGAACGGCAACCGTGACGGCGTCAGCGATGACGATATCCTGCAGATCCTTCAGAAGATGGTCAAACAGCGGCGCGAATCGATCAAAACCTACGAATCGGCTGGCCGCCTCGAACTGGTCGACCAGGAGCGTGAAGAGATCGAGATCATCGAGGCCTTTTTGCCACGTCAGATGGATCAGGCCGAGATTGAAGCGGCGGTCAATGACGCCTTTGCCGAGCTGGACTGCCAGGGACTCAAGGACATGGGCCGCCTGATGGCCCTGCTGCGGGAGCGCCATGCCGGCCAGATGGATTTTGGCAAGGCCTCCGGCATTGCCAAGGACCGCCTCTGCTGAGGTTCCGATTTCCCCGCCGGCGCCTCGCGGGCTAAACTCACCCGATGCGCTTTTCGCCTGACTTTCTGGATGAGCTGCGGCTGCGGCTGCGGATTGCCGATGTGGTCGGCCGCAAGGTCAAATTGGTCCGGCGCGGCAAGGAACACACGGGCCTGTGCCCTTTCCATAAGGAAAAGACGCCGTCCTTTACGGTCAATGACGACAAGGGTTTTTACCATTGCTTCGGCTGCGGCGCGCATGGCGACGTGATCAAATTTGCCATGGAGACTGAAGGGCTGGCTTTCCCCGAGGCCGTTGAACGGCTGGCGGGGGAGGCGGGTTTGCAGCTTCCGGCCTATAGCGATTCGGACCGGGAAAAAGATGACCGCCGCCAGTCCCTGCACGAGGTGTTGGAGACTGCGACCAAATGGTTCGAGGCGCAGCTGCGCGCGGGGATCGGACAGGGTGCGCTTGCCTATGTCAGAGACCGTGGGCTGGACCAGCCGCTTATCGAGTCCTTCCGGCTGGGCTTTGCGCCAGACAACCGGACCATGCTGCGCGACGCGATGAAAGCACGCGGCGTCACGGACCAGCAATTGGCCGATACCGGTCTGGTGATCACGCCTGAAGACGGGGGTGAGCCCTATGACCGCTTCCGCAACCGGTTGATCTTCCCGATCACCGACCGTCGGGGCCGGGTGGTCGCCTTTGGCGGCCGGGCGCTGGGTGACGCGCGGGCCAAATATCTGAACTCGCCGGAAACCGAACTCTTCCACAAAGGTACGTTGCTCTACAATCTGTCGACCGCACGGGCTGCCTCGCGGGCCGCCGACCGGCTGATCATTGTTGAAGGCTATATGGATGTCATCGGTCTGGCGCGCGGCGGTTTCAAAGAGGCGGTCGCGCCGCTGGGGACGGCGCTTACAGAACAGCAGCTCATTGAGGCGTGGCGGCTGGTGCCCGAACCCATCTTGTGCTTTGACGGCGACAATGCCGGGATGCGGGCGGCGGAACGGGCGATTGAACGCGCACTGCCGAATCTGGCGCCCGGTCAGTCGCTGCGCTTTGCGACGCTGCCGGCGGGCGAAGACCCGGATAGTCTGGTCGCGGCGCAGGGGGCACCGGCGATGCAGGCGGTTCTCGACAGCGCCCAGTCGCTGGTCGATCTGCTCTGGCGGGTCGAGCTGGAACGCCAGCCCGTCGATACGCCGGAACGCCGCGCGGGCTTCAAGGCCCGGCTGCAGGAGCGCTTGAAGGAAATCCGAAACCCGGATGTGAACCGCCTCTATCGGGATGAGTTTGGGGTTCGGCTGCAGGCCCTCTGGGCGCCCCCGCGCCAGCAGCGCCCGGGGCCAGGTCGCGGGTTTCGCCCCGCTGGCGCGCGGGGTTATCAGTATCAGCCGCCGGTCAGCCGTGAACTGCTGAATACGCCGCTGGCGCGGGGACAGGACTTTACGAATCACCGCCGGGAACGTCTGATTCTCCTGACGGTGCTGAATCACCCGATGTTGCTGGAACGCCATGAAGAGGAGATTCTGGCTGTCGATCTGGCGAGCCCGGAACTTGACAAGCTGCGCGAGGCAATTCTACGAATTGCGGCTTCGTGCTCGGCGGCGGGCGAGGCGCTTGACAGTCTTGCCCTGAAGAACCACCTACACGAGGAAGGTTTAGACAAGGCTGTGTCCCGTTTGGAAGGCGATAAGGGCTTGGTTGGTGAAGTGTCTGCCCAGCCAGATGCTGATGTGGCGGTTGCCGGATTAGCGCTTCAGTCCCTTCTCGAAAACAGCCGTCTGGCTTTGTTGGAGAAAGAGCTCTTATTGGCTGAGGCAGAACGTTTGTCTCAGGACCCACAAGAAGCAAGGCGGGCTGACGAAAGGGCTAAAGATTTGAGGCTAGAACGAGAACGGTTGAAGGCGCTTCAAGCAAGTCTCGGAGAGAACTAGACTATCACTAGAATTGCGAATCATTGTGCCAAGTGATTCGGTGCTTGGTTGGCGCCGATTCAGCACTATTTGAATACAACAGGCCGAATCGTACCGGAATCAATCCGGTCGCTGGCCGGGTTTGCGGAGGATCAGGACGTTCATGGCAAAAGAATCAACAGCTGCGGTCAAGGACCGCGAAGAAGGCGAAGCCAGCGATAGCCCGCTCGTCGACTCTTCTACAGAAGCCGTCAAAAAGATGATCGCCGCCGCAAAAGAGCGCGGCTATGTCACCTATGATGAACTGAATACGGTTCTGCCGCAGGATCAGCTGTCTTCGGAGCAGATCGAAGACATCATGGCGATGATGTCCGAAATGGGCATCAACGTCGTTGAGAACGAAGAAGCCGAAGAAGGCGGTGACGATTCGAACAACACGCCGGCCGCCAAGACCAAGGCGGAAGAAGTCGACCGCACCGACGATCCTGTCCGCATGTATCTGCGGGAAATGGGCAGTGTCGAGTTGCTGTCCCGCCAGGGCGAAATTGCCATCGCCAAGCGGATCGAGGCTGGCCGGAACGCTATGATCGACGGGCTATGTGAAAGCCCGCTGACATTTGCGGCCATGACCGAATGGCACGACTTCCTGATCGACGAGCAGATTTTGCTCCGTGACATTATTGATCTTGATGCGACCTATGGTGCAGGGCCCGGGGCCAAGCCTGTTCAGGTTGCCCCTAACGCGAAACTGACCGGCGCGGGTGCACAGCCAGGTGCGGTTCGTCAGACGTCCCCCAAGCCTGAGGGGGCCAACGACAACGAACCGAAAAGTGCTGACGGCGAGAGTAAACAGGGTGACGACGACGATGACGATAGCGGCGATGAAGCAGCCGTCTCGCTCTCCGTCATGGAAGAACGGTTGAAGCCGGAAGTTATTGAAAAACTTGAGAAGATTTCCGCCACCTATAAGAAGCTGGAACGTCTTCAGCGGCTGCGCCTTGAAGCGCGGCTTGGCCTGGGCTCGTTCTCTGCCGCGCAGGAGCGGCGCTACAAGACACTGAAGGCCGAGATCATCGCGCTGGTCGATAGCGTGCACCTGAACAACCTTCGGGTGGAGACGCTGGTTGAAGAACTCTATGCGCTCAATAAAGCCCTGATGGGTCTTGAAGGGCAGCTACTGCGGCTGGCCGAATCGCGCAAGGTCGATCGCGTTGCCTTCCTTGAACACTATAAGGGGCATGAGCTTGATCCGGACTGGGTATCCAATATCGCAAAGCTGCCCGGTAAAGGGTGGAAGGCTTTTGCGGATAAGGATGCCGACAAGATCAAGGACATCCGCGACGGCATTGCCGAGATCACCCATGTTGCCGGCCTGCCGGTCGGTGAGTTCCGCCGCGTCGTCCACACGGTTCAGAAGGGTGAGAAGGAAGCCCGTATCGCCAAGAAGGAGATGGTGGAAGCCAACCTCCGGCTGGTGATCTCGATTGCCAAGAAATACACCAATCGCGGCCTGCAGTTCCTCGACCTCATTCAGGAAGGCAATATCGGCCTGATGAAGGCGGTGGACAAGTTCGAGTATCGCCGCGGTTACAAGTTCTCCACCTATGCCACCTGGTGGATCCGCCAGGCGATCACCCGCTCGATTGCCGATCAGGCGCGCACCATCCGCATTCCGGTGCACATGATCGAGACGATCAACAAGCTGGTCCGCACATCGCGCCAGATGCTGCATGAGATCGGCCGTGAGCCGACGCCGGAAGAGCTGGCGGAAAAACTCTCCATGCCGCTCGAGAAGGTCCGCAAGGTGATGAAGATCGCCAAGGAGCCGATCAGCCTCGAGACGCCGATTGGCGACGAGGAAGACAGTCATCTGGGCGATTTCATCGAGGACAAGAACGCCGTCCAGCCGCTCGATGCCGCGATTCAGGAGAATCTGCGCTCGACCACGACCCGGGTGCTCGCGTCACTGACAGCGCGTGAAGAACGCGTGCTGCGCATGCGCTTCGGCATCGGCATGAACACCGACCATACGCTCGAAGAGGTGGGCCAGCAGTTCAGCGTCACCCGCGAACGTATCCGGCAGATCGAAGCCAAGGCGCTACGCAAGCTGAAGCACCCCAGCCGCAGCCGCAAGCTGCGCAGCTTTCTGGATACCTAGGCGAAGCTACAGCAGACAAAAAAAGGCCCCGCAATGCGGGGCCTTTTCTTTTGGTCTGAAGGCAGGGCCTAACTGGCGTCGGCCAACTGCCCCCGCGTGTCGGCGAGGTCGGCCATCAGCTCGATGGCTTCGTCCTGCTTGGTCGAGATGTTAAGCCCCGTGGCGCCTGAGTCGGCCCAGCCCGCCCAATTCTGGCGAATGCGGTTGACCGGCCCAATCAGGTTCTGCTCGTCGACATATTCGTCCGGCACCGCGGCGATGGCTTCTTCCTTGCGGCCCGCCAGATAAAGCTCCTGAATCTTCTCGGCGGCTTCGCCATAGCCGAACTTGATCATCCGGTCCTTGTGGAAGTTCTTGTTCTTGTGGCCCATGCCACCAGCATAAAGCGCGGTGACCGGCTTGAAGCTGTCGATCCCCGCCTGGACGTCATCGGTGATCACGACGCCGATCCCGGCCTGGATTTCGAAATTGTCGAAGCTCTTGCCGTTACCGGCCTTTTCGAACCCGGCTTTCAGCCAGTCGCCATACATGTCCATGCCGCGCGGGGTCCAGCCCAGCGGCAACCAGCCATCGGCCAGTTCAGCGGTCAGCTTCACCATCAGTTCGGTGCCCGACCCGGTCCAGATCGGAATGTCCGGGTTGGGGTGCAGGATCGACCGCAGCGGCTTGCCGATCCCCATCGCGCCCTCGCGGTCGCCCGGCAGCGGCAACGGCCATTGCTGGCCGGGATGGCTGACCGGCTCCTCGCGCTTGAAGATCTTGCGCATAATGGTGATGTAATCTTTCATCCAGTGATAGGGCTTGCCCCAAGGCATGCCGTACCAGCCTTCCACGATCTGCGGACCGGACATGCCCAGCCCGGCGATCACCCGGTTGCCGCCGGCCATGGCATCGACCGTGGCGGCCTGCATGGCGGCCATTGCGGGCGTGCGGCCGGCCATCTGCATGATCGCGGTGCCGAGGCGGATGCGGCTGGTATGCGCCGCGATATAGGCCAGCGGCGTAATGGCGTCAGAGCCATAGGCCTCTGCCGTCCAGACGGAATCATAGCCAAGCTCCTCGGCCAGCTTGATCCGTTCGATCGGAAGTTTAAGTTGCGGGCCTGAATAGCCGAGCATCATGCCGAGCTTGATGGGTTTCATCATCTGTCTCCGTTTGAAGTCCCTGCGGGCGGGCGAATTTGTGGCCCGAATTCTTGCTGCCAAGCTAATCCTTCGGATGCACCCGTGCAACTGAAGTCAAGAGCGCGCAAGTCATTGTCGAGGTGCATTCGATCTGCTACCTCAGGCGATCTGTTACCTCAGGCGCTTCGCTTCTGGGGCCCGTAGCTCAATTGGTTAGAGCCGGCCGCTCATAACGGTCTGGTTGCAGGTTCGAGTCCTGCCGGGCCCACCATTCCATGACAGAAATGGGCATCTGTCGCCAAG
Source organism: Alphaproteobacteria bacterium (assembly GCA_046290575.1). GTDB lineage: Bacteria > Pseudomonadota > Alphaproteobacteria > SMXS01 > SMXS01 > JANQQJ01. The sequence continues at coordinate 57,314 of JBKAGX010000005.1, forward strand.
TCGAAGGTGTCCGGGTCGCCAACGCCGGCCTTGGCAGTGCGACCAACGCCTCCCCCAAAATCCTGGTCTGACTGAACCCGTCTTTGCGCTACGTTCTCCAAACATGAACCAGGGGAGGAAGACATGACAGCATATGAACTGGCCGACCTGTACCGGTCGCTCCACTTTGATCTTGGCGAGAACACGATACGCTGGACCTACGTCCTGTTCGCATTCCTCATTGCAGGATATGCCGTTGGGCCACGGCTCAACACTCTGCTGGCCGGCATTCTGGTCGGCATATTCACGATGTTCTCGGCGGTTTCAATCTACACAATTGCGGCAAGTATGGTCGAGCTCGCCCGGCTTGGTGCAGACATACGGAGCGCGGTCGACAGCGGCGACACGACTCTGTCGTGGCACGGCTCTTTGGCGCTGTCGCGAAGCGGGGTGGTGGCCGTCATGACATGGTTCTACCCCCTTATGCTGTTCCTCGCCTACGTCGGCGGCTTGGTTTTCTTCTTCGTAAGCAAACGCCGCGTCGTGGAGTGAAGGAAACAGGGGCACGCCTGATCTCGACAGCAAATGTCTGCTTTGGTGCAAAAGCGGACTATTGAAGCCAGATGGTTTGATTGTTGCGGGTCACGACCAACCAGTGCCCATCTTCCTCTGTCTCCGCCCACCATTTGCCTCTAACGATGACTCTGGAGAGGCGGCGTGCTATCGCCTGCCCCATGTTGAATCTGAACGCGATCACAGTGCGCCTTGGCGGCCAGCTTATCCTCGATCAGGCCTCGGCATCCCTGCCGTTGAAGAGTCGGGTCGGGCTGATCGGGCGCAACGGGGCCGGAAAATCAACGCTCCTGAAAGTCGTCGCCCGCGAGCTGGAGGCGGACGGCGGTGCGGTCGAGACGCCCAAGGATACCAGAATCGGCTATGTCGCACAGGAGGCGCCGGGCGGCGACGCCACCCCGTTCGATACAGTGCTTGCAGCAGACGTTGAACGATCTGCATTGCTCGCCGAAGCCGAGGAAACGAATGAAGGTCACCGCATCGGTGAAATCCACGAACGGCTGAACCTCATAGATGCACATGGCGCGCCGGGCCGGGCATCGAAAATTCTCGCGGGCTTGGGTTTTGATGAGGCGGCACAGCACCAGCCATTGTCGTCGTTCTCAGGCGGCTGGCGGATGCGTGTGGCGCTGGCGGCGCTGTTGTTTTCCGAACCGGAGCTGCTGCTGCTTGATGAGCCCTCCAACCACCTTGATCTCGAAGCTGAGATCTGGCTGGAATCCTTCCTCAAATCCTATCCCAAGACCATGATGATCGTCAGTCACGAGCGGGACCTGCTGAACAATGTGGTGGACCATATCCTCCATTTGCAAGGCGGTAAGATCACGCTCTACCCGGGGAACTACGATGCGTTCGAGCGACAGCGGCGGGAGCGGCAGGCGCAGGCAGAGGCATTGCGTAGCCAGCAGGACGCCAAACGCAAAGAACTGCAGGCCTTTGTTGACCGCTGGCGGTCGAAGGCGCATTCGGCACGTCAGGCACAGAGCCGGCTAAAGGCGCTGGCGCGCATGGAGCCCATCGCCGCCGTTGTCGAAGATGCGTCGCTGGTGTTCAATTTCCCCAGTCCCAAGGAGTTGCGGCCGCCGCTGATCGCGCTTGACGACACGGCAGTGGGATATGTCGAGGATACCCCGGTGCTCTCCGGGCTGGGCCTCCGGATCGATCCGGATGACCGGGTTGCGCTGATGGGGCGGAACGGCAATGGCAAGACGACGCTCGCGCGGCTTCTCTCCGGTGATCTGAAACCCATGGCGGGCAGTCTGGCGGCCAGTTCAAAGCTGCGCGTGGGCTATTTTGCCCAGCATCAGATCGAGGATCTTGTGCCGGAGGACACGCCGCTGCAGCATATGGAACGGCTGTTGCCCAAGGATGCCAGCGGTGCCGTTCGCGCGCAGCTGGGCCGGTTCGGGTTTTCGGGCGACAAGGCGCATGTGAAGGTCGGTCATCTGTCAGGCGGGGAACGGGCGCGGTTGGCGCTGGCGCTGATCACCCGCGATGCACCCCATGTGCTCATCCTCGATGAACCGACCAATCATCTTGATGTCGATGCACGCGAGGCACTGGTCCAGGCCCTGAACGACTATAGCGGCGCGGTCGTGCTGGTCAGCCATGACCGGCACCTGCTGGAACTGACGGCGGACCGGCTGGTTTTGGTCGCCGATGGAACCGCCAAGGAGTTCAGCGGCTCGCTGGCCGACTATCGGGACTTGATCCTGAGCCGCGGCGACAGTGATTCAGAGACGTCGACCAAGCCTGCCAAGCGTGGCAATCGCAAGGAAGAAAGGCGGTTGGCAGCCAAGGCCCGCGAGCGACATCAAACGTTGCGCAAGGCGGTTCGTGAAGCCGATGCACAGATCAAGACGCTCACCGAGCGCCGCGACGAAATCGACAAGGCAATGTTTGCCCCGCAGGACGGCGTCAATGGATCAGGCGGCCCGACCATGACGGAACTGATGAAGACGCGGACCAAGATCGAACAGCAACTCGAGGTCGCCGAAGAGCGCTGGCTCGACGCCAGCGAGGCGCTGGAGCAGGCAGAAAGCGCCTGATTTCCGGTATCAGGGTTTGCGGCGCTTCGGGCGTGCTTTGCGCAAGCTTACTGACGGGTCCCTTGAGCCTGGCGTTTTGCGCGCAGCCGGCTTGGCTTTGTGGGCTTTTCCGCCACGGGGTTTGTCCTTGAAGGAGATTTTGCCAGACGTCGGCTTCCCCTTTTTTCGATAGACCGGTTTATCGCCTGGCCTGTCGCCCTGTCTGGTGCCTTTTTTTGCAGCTGCGCCACCGTCGCCTGACGCCATGGTTGCGTTGGGCTCTTCTGGCTTGCCGCGCGATTTGTATTCCGGTTTGGCCGCAGCTTTACCCTTGGTGTGAGACGGCCGTTTTTCGACGGGTTTTCGATCTGGCTTTCCGGTCGGTTTACCACCTGATTTGGCATCAGGATTGTAAGGGCGCTTCTCTCTTGGCCTGTCTTTCGTTCTCTCAGGCCGTGCGGCTGGTTTGTCCGTCCTCGTCTTCACGGGCGACGGGCGTGGGCTCGAATGCGCCTTGGACGGGTCATCCAGCGGGGTCACGCGGATATTGTCTTCAAGCCGACCGTCCGGGCCGATCGCCTTCATGAACGCGTCATAGCACCGGGCGGTCAGCTGAACATGGGTTTCTTCGGCCTGAACCCGGATCGCACCAATCTCGCGTTTGGTGATGTCGCCTGACCGGCACAGCAGCGGCAACAGCCATCGCGGTTCGGCCTTCTGGTCGCGACCGACCGACAAGGATATCCAGACGCTGTCCTTGAAATCGTCCCGCGACGGCTTTGCCGCGTCAGCGGGGCTCTCTTCCAACTCTTCCGGGGCCGAACTGCTGGCGCGGTAAAGGCGCACAAAAGCGGCCGCCAGTTGTGCTGGCGGGTGGGCTTCCAGCAATTGCTGGACAAAAGCCTCGTCATTGGGACCGACGGGCTCGGTCAGCACGGGGTCAGTCAGCAGGCGCTCATTGTCCCGTTCGGTGACTTCTTCGGCGGTCGGCGGCGGCGCCCAGTTTGCCTCGACCCGGGCGTTCTGCAGCAGGCGCTGCGCCTTTCGCCGGAAGTTCATCGGCACGATGATCGCACACACGCCCTTATTGCCCGCGCGCCCGGTGCGGCCTGATCGGTGCAGTAGGGTCTCGCTATTGGAGGGCAGGTCGGCATGGACCACGAGTTCCAGGCCCGGCAAGTCGATGCCGCGTGCGGCGACGTCGGTGGCGATACAAACACGGGCGCGGCCATCACGCATCGCCTGCAGCGCGCGGCTGCGCTCGTCCTGCGACAGCTCGCCGGACAGGGCAACGACCGAGAACCCACGGTTTCTGAAGCGCGCAGTCATGTGATTGACCGTTGCCCGTGTGGCGCAGAACACCAGCGCGTTGCGCGCTTCGTAATAGCGCAGCACGTTGATGATCGCGTTTTCGCGGTCCCTGGGGGCGACCACCATGGCGCGGTATTCGATATCGACGTGCTGGTCGCGTTCTTCTGTCGTTTGAACCCGCACTGCGTCTTTCTGGTAGTTCTTCGCCAGCTGGGCGATGGACCGGGGCACGGTCGCGGAGAACATCAGCGTGCGGCGGTCCTCCGGCGCTGATCCCAGAATGAATTCGAGATCTTCGCGAAAACCCAGATCCAGCATCTCGTCCGCTTCATCCAGAACCACGGCGCGAATGTCGCTCAGATCGAGTGACCGGCGCATAATGTGATCTTTCAAACGGCCGGGCGTGCCGACAACGATGTGCGCGCCTCGTTCCAGGGTGCGGCGTTCGGTCCGCATGTCCATGCCACCCACACAGGAGGCGAATTTGGCGCCGGTGAACGCGTAAAGCCATTCCAGTTCGCGGGTCACCTGCATCGCCAGTTCGCGGGTCGGCGCGATGACGAGCGCCTGCGGCGTGCCCGCATGTTCGAAACGTTCCCCGTCCCCGAGCAGCGTCGGCGCCAGCGCCAGACCAAAAGCGACGGTCTTACCGGACCCGGTCTGGGCTGAAACCAGCGCATCTGCACCCTCAAGTTCAGGCGCCAGCATCGCTTCCTGCACCGGTGTCAGGTCGTCATAGCCGCGTTCAGCCAGTGCTTTGGTCAGCGGAGGAACAATGCCTTTGATATCTTGCATACGGATCTTTATGTGAGGGCGAGTTAACCCGGCGTGCGCATCATCCGCCCGCGGGGGCCCTCTCTCCCACGGTTCCGTCACTGTGTCAGCATAAAACGCGCGCTGGGCAGCCCTCACAAAACTGAAGGCGGCCTCATACCAGCCGTTCAGGATCGATCAGGGGCTCTTGGCGCTCCTGATTTTGTCCAGGGTGACATCGCTGAAATCGCCGGTGGGTGGCGGGTTGCCGTTCTCACCGTCGGACATCAGGCCGGTATCCGTGTGGTCGCCGCCGAACAGGTGGCCGATTTCGTGAACGGTCGCATCGATCAGTCGCCAGCCAGGCCCGCTGCCATTCGTTTGTTCGAGTTCTGATCCGGAGGCCCAGTAGATCAGCCCGCCGGTCCCCCGTTCGCCATCGGCCTCACCGGCGACGCCGCCAATGCCTTCGCCGCCTTCAGCATGTTTGCCGTCGGCATCTTCCCAATGAACGCCCTGCAAGGCGCCCAGCAGATAGACCGTCCACAGGTCCGGATCATTGTGGTTGTCTTTCTGGCTGAAACCGCCGAAATAGCGGCGCACATAGTCAACCGTATCGATCCGTAGATTGCCGATGAACTTTCGGGTCCCTGGGCCGGATTTCAGTGTATCCGTGCGCGGGAAGACATAGGCCGGGAAATAGGCATTGTCGGGCGTGTCCTGCAGCCGGTCATCGGGCGGTAGGGGAATGACAGCGCCATCGCTGAATGGTCCCGCCTGTCCGGCATTGCCGGCGATGGTGACCGGCTTCATGTCGTCGTCTTCAATCTCGAACGATTTGTTCATCAGTGTTTTGCGATACGTCTCGTCATTCAGCGCAGAACCAACCACCGTAATGTCGTCAGGGGCACCGCGCGCGGTATTGCCCACAACGCTGTAGCGGACGCCGTCCAGCCGCATCTGCCCGCCAAAGAACCGGTCCCACTGGCCCTTGCCGCCAATGCCGTCCGAGGGCCAGTCGCTGACGACGATGTTGAGAGTGGTGCCGATCGTCCATGCCGGGATTCCCTGCACCGTTCCGGCTGGCGTTATCGACGTCACGTTGCCACGCATGATGTTGCCTTCAACCGGCTCCATGGAATCGAGTTCGACATGCAGGAAACGCCAGACGGTCAGTGTGTCCGACAGGTAGGATTCAGGCTTTTGCACCTCGGCGTCTTCAGCCTTTTTGCCTTTCGACAACAGCCGCTGATCGACGATCCGGGCCAGGTTTTCCCAGCCGTCCCCCAGCTTTGTGTCGTCGTTGATCAGACCTTTGAGAAAGTCTTCATCTCCGGCCGCGGCAACACGGAAATTGTCGCCGGGCTGCATGGTGACCTGAAACTCGGCCTTGGCTGTCTTCTCTGAAATTTCCAGCGCCAGCGTATCGCTCTTGGATTTGGTAAACATGCCGGATCCCGCGGGCTTTTCGCCGCGATTGTCGTCAGCCTTTGTCTCGTCATCGACCTCGTCGTCATCGGCGCTGGGGTCATCGACGTCGAAGGCGCGCAAATGCACCTGGGTTTTGCGGGGCGGTTCGACATTGAGGATGACTTCAAGCTCCACCTTACTACGCACTTCGCCTGTGGCCTTGTTGTCGACATAGCGTTTGCCTGGGAATACGCGCACCGGGTCGTCATAGGGGTTTCCGGACTGTGCCGGGCCGCCGGCCCGGCCCTTGATGATTGGATGGTTCGGGTCGGGATCCAGAATCTCATCATCGTTGCGGCTGTTGTCCTTGCCGTGCCACTTCATATTGTCGACCGCCAGCACGGTAACGGCGATTTTGTCGGTTTCGGGATCTTTGCCGCCGTCCGGTTCGTACGTCAGCTCGAACTGAACATCAGACGTGCTTGCGCTGGGCTCCAGACCCTCAACCCACAGCACCTTTTCCAGAAAAGCGCCATTATCGGTAAATCCCTCGGGCAATGTCATCGGCTTGTTAAGGCCCGCATAGGCCTCACCCGGCGTGCGGGTCTTCCCCGTCCAAAGGCGGGTCTTTCCTTGGCCGCCGACCTGCTTCAGCGTCACTTTGCCTTTCGCGCCGCTGGGTAGTTGAAGGAGAAGTTGGGCGAAATCATCATCCTCGCCCTCGACCTTTTCATCCTTGTTGTCGAACTTGTCATCGCCGTCGTCATTGTCCAGGTTCACCCAGACGATGGCGCCCTTTTCCTCATGCTCTTCCGGAACCAGAAAGCCGCCTGCACTTTCCGCATCGGTGACCTGCAGGTCGATGCCGCCACAGAAATGGACGGCGTCGATAATGGCCCGGCTTCCAGCGGTGACCGTAGCGCCCGTACCGCTGACCGCCGCACCGGCACCCATTACGCTTCTGGTCGCGCCGGGTACGCCTGCCCCGGGCAGGATCTGGAATTGTAGGGTAGCTTTTCGGGCATCGCTGATCGAATTGCCGGGTGTGTTCGTGATCGGTATGCGGAACTTGATCCAGCCGTCTTCGTCCTGGCTCAACCGAGCATTACGGATATTGCCAAATGATGTGCCGCCGATTGGGGTTTTTGCGTTCGCATAGAGCGCAGCAACCACATGGAGCTTGTCCCCGCCTTTCAGAAAGTCCTTATAGGCGCCGCAGAGCGCCGGGCCGGCGCCTGCAATCTCTATCTGCATGGAATCTTGGTCGATGGCACCGGCCGGCCTTTTCTCTACCGGGCAGCCTGGTTTGCAGCTGACCGTGCCGCCCGGGATCACAATATCATATCCCGCGAGGCGGCCTTCGGGTTTGAAGTTTGCGATTTCAGCAGCCGAAGAGCCTTCGAAACTCTCTGTCGTCCGCCGCACGGTTTCCATGTTGCGAAGCTCCGGCGGGGGGCTCTCCGCCCAATCCGGCATGCTGTAGGTCGTGAAGCCGACCGGTTTTCCACCGCCGCGCCAGCTCTCAAAACCGCCATTGGGCAGGTTGGGTTTGAACTCTTCCCAGACCGGCTCCTCCTCAAAATTGGTCGGTGGCTCCGACGGCGGCGCTTCGGCCGTGCCGCCCCCGCCGCTGCCTGCGCTGTCTTCTGGACAGATCATGGCGCCTGCCATGCCGGGCAGCTTTGGCGCATGCTTGGGTTTCATGGCGCAAGCCTGCATCGGCATCTCGCCGATGATCTCGTTGGTCTCTCTGTTGCAGCACGGATAGGACGCGTTCGGGTCGAACGACATGCCGGGCATCTGGGCACGTCCCATATCTGGAGTATTCAATGCCACCAGCGAAACAATCGCCCCGATGGCTGGCCAAAATCGGCGCATCGCGTCCCTCCCCAAACCCAAACTCTATATGTATTAAGATGATAGTTTTTTGAGGTAGAGGCGCAAGGCAAGGGGTTGGTGAGATTTATGAGAATTACTGGGGGTTGGACCGCCGCTGTTGCGGCGTTGTTTTTGGGGATACCCGGGACCGTGTTGGCGCAAACCTGCGAGCCCACAGCCGACCGGCACGCAGTGAAGATCAAGGGCCAGACCGATGACGGGGTGCTGAACGAACACCTCAAACCGGAAATCTATGGAAACCATAATTTCACCCAGGATTTGGGCAATGGCTGGTGGTTTCATCTGGGCGCGGCCAAATATGGCTGGGTGATCTACGTCTTTGGGCGGGACGAGGCCGGTGCGGACGTCGATATGACGCAGATCACACCACCTTTCCGCGGCCCCAACCCGCGTCAGCTCTATGGCTGGCACTTCCGCAACCAGGCCAATACCGGTCCAAACGAGGGTGATGTGAACGCGCCGCAGCACGATCGGGTGTTTCTGTTTTCACCATCGCTGATCGGGTCCGGCGGGTTCAAGCCACCGCAAGGGGCCGTGGCGCCACCGGAACCGGATTCCCGGAGCGGCCTGGGCTGGCTCAAAATTCTGGACTACGGCCTGTCAGACCTTGAGCCCGGCCAGCAGGCGCGGATGACCTATCTGAAGTTCGATGCGTGTATCACCTGGCCCAAGTCCGACGAAGAACAGCAGCGCGAGGCGGCTGCTGCCGATCCGGACTTCATGCCGGAGGAGCGGGAGACGTTTGGCAGCTGCGGGCTGGATTTATCGACATATGATCTCAGTGCCGCGATCCTGCCAAGACAGTATGGCGGCGATATTGACGGTGACGACGCTCTCGATGAAGTGGCGCAGATCCGCCGCAAGAGTGATGGTAAGCGCGGTCTTGCCCTTTGCCGGGCAGGGACCTGGCTGCATGTGCTGGGCATGGATGGAAAGCCGGTCGGTAAGGACCTTCAGCCCGGATATTTCGATCAGATGGAAGTCTGGAACTGGGTGCCCAAGACCGGGGACTTGCCCCCCTATATTGGTGACAGGAAGAGGCCGCAAAGCGATGGCGATATTCTGGTTCTGGAGCGCGTCGAGAAACAGGTGATCCTGCTGTTCTGGCGGAACGGCGAACTGCATAGCGAGCAGGTCTACGGCTATGTTGAGCCTTAAACGCCGGTTCGCGCTCTGTGTTTTTGCCCCAGGCGCCAGCACGAGCGCGTTGGCCGGGGCTGGCTAATCTTGGATGATGGCGCTCTGTCTGCAGCAGGACAAATCGCTCAGGGTCATCGGTCTCGACATCGGCGATGCTATCCTGATCGTGATCAAGGGTGTTTCAAGCCGGGCTGTCTATCTGGATCAGAATGATGCCTTGGCCAGCGAATGGCGGGGCGATTGAGCCTATCTGAACAGCATAATCGGGATTTTACATGACCGGATCATCTCCGTCGTCGTGCTGCCGATGATCAGATTGCGAATGCGGGAGTGGCCATAGGCGCCCATCACCAGCAGGTCGATTTCGCCGGCGTCCGCGCGGCTGGCGATAACAGCATCAGGCGACCCAGAAACGATTTCCGTTTCAACGTTATAGCCGACGAAGCGCAGTGTCTCGGCGGCCTTGTCGAGGCGGCCAATGTTTTCTTTGATGTCGTTGCCGACGGTCAGCAGGCGGCAGTCCAGTCCCCGGAAAAGCATGCTGCCGGCAATCTCGTTGACGGCTTTGGTGGCGCTTGCACCGCCGTCGAAGGCAATCAAGAGGTTTTTGACCGGCTTGAAGGCGCGTGCTGCCACCAGCAGGGGCTTATGCGTCGACCGTGCAACACGCTCCAGATTCGACCCCAAATGAAGACGGGCGAAATCCGCGCCTTCGCCACGCTTGCCGATGACGACCAGATCGCTCGCGGCTTCGAACGCCTGTACAGTCTCGATCAGATCACCATGGCGCAGGCGGGTGGACACTTCCGAGATTCCGGCATGGCCCAGCCGGTCCTTGGCCTCATCGAGAATAATCCGGGCGCGCTGGTGGGTCAGTTTGGCTTTCTGCTCATCCAGGGCCGCCAGTTCGGCCAGCAGGGTCTCGCGGGAATCGGCGCTGAGATTGCCGCTGAAGTCGGCAGGCGTACTGGAGATGTCGCGGCGGCCCAGAACATGCAAAAGCTCGACCGAGGCATCCATCCGTCCTGCGGCCCAGGCCGTGTAGTCACAGACGCTTTCAGAATATACAGACCCGTCTATCAAAGTGAGTATGTGGTGCATTGAACGGCTCTTCCCCTAGTGTCCCAGCAGACGCTCCAGCGCGCCCGGCTGGTCGTGAATGGCGAGTCGGTCAACGATGGTCTCGCTGGCCTCATTCAAGCCGACGATCTCGACCTCTGCGCCTTCCCGTCTGAACTTGAGCACAACCATGTCCAGTGCGCCAACGCTGGAGATGTCCCAAATATGCGCGCGGCTGACGTCGATGGTGACCTTATCCAGCGCTTCCCTGAAGTCGAAGGCATTGGAGAAATCATCGGCTGAGGCAAAGAAGATCTGGCCTTCGACCAGATAGGTCCGTTCGGTGCCGTCTTCCGACGCGGTTGAAGTGACCCGGAACAGCTGGGCGATCTTCCAGGCGAAAAAGATGCCCGACAGCAGCACGCCGGTCAGCACGCCGATGGCCAGATTATGCGTGAAGACGACGCCCGCGACCGTCGCCAGCATGACAATGCTGGAGCTTCGGGGGTGGGTTTTCAGATTGCGCACGGATTCCCAACTGAATGTCCCGATCGACACCATGATCATGATCGCCACCAGTGCGGCCATGGGAATGATGCTGACCCAGTCGCCGACAACCAGGATCAGGAACAGCAGAAACGCACCGGCACAAAATGTCGACAGCCTGCCCCGACCGCCTGATTTCACGTTGATGACGGACTGGCCTATCATCGCACAGCCGGCCATGCCGCCGATGAAGCCGGTGGCCACATTCGCAACGCCCTGCCCAATGCATTCACGATTCTTGTCGCTGCTCGTATCGGTCAGATCATCGATGATGGAGGCCGTCATCAGCGATTCCAACAGGCCAACAGCGGCGACGGCCGCGGCGTAGGGCAGAATAATCTGCAGTGTTTCAAAGGTCAGCGGAATGTCCGGCAGCAGAAACATCGGCAGGGTCGACGGCAATTCACCCATATCGCCGACGGTGCGCAGATCCATGCCCATAAGCAGCGACACAGCCGTCAGGACCAGGATGCAGATAAGGGGCGAGGGGACGGCCCTGGTAACACGCGGCAACAAATAGATGATAGCCAGGCCTGCAGCGACCATCACATAGGTGATCCATGTCACGCCGATCAGTTCGGGCAGCTGTGCCATGAAGATCAGGATGGCGAGCGCGTTGACGAAACCGGTGATGACCGATTTGGAGACGAAACGCATCACATAGCCGAGTTTCAGGAACCCGGCGCCGACCTGCAGAATGCCCGCCAGAACGGTGGTCGCGAGCAGGTATTGAAGACCGTGATCCTTCACAAGCGTCACCATCAGCACGGCGGTCGCGGCTGTGGCGGCTGAAATCATGCCGGGTCTGCCGCCGGTAAAGGCGATTATCACGGCGATTGAGAAGGAGGCATAGAGGCCGACTTTGGGGTCGACGCCGGCAATGATGGAAAACGCAATTGCTTCGGGGATCAGGGCGAGTGCGACAACCAGTCCGGCGAGAACATCACCGCGTATGTTGCCAAACCATTCATTCTGCAACCGGGCATTTGTGAAAATGTTCAAGAAGACAGGACTCCGGGAATAAAAGCGCAGCGATGTCTGCGCCGAGACACGAAACGGGTCAATCAACGGGGAAGCGAGATCGGCTGATACGGGCTATCGGCGACTCATACAACCCATAGACTGCGCGGAGCAGGGTTGTGCATCGGCTTTTCGGCGATAAAACGGTTTGCAAACAAGGGATTCACGTGGCCCCGCCTTGGCCCTACAGTACCGGTCTGTAACTCAGAGGGGACGGGGATGATGGCTCAGTCTGACAAGGACGCGCGCGCACACGCCTATTGGCGTGCGAATTTGAAGCTGATGGGGGGCCTGTTGGTGATCTGGTTTGTGGCGTCCTTCGGGTTCGGCATTCTCTTTGTCGATGCGCTGAACGAGGTTCAGATTGGCGGCTACAGGCTTGGCTTCTGGTTTGCGCAGCAGGGCTCCATCTACACTTTCGTTTTGCTGATTTTCGCCTACGCGATCCTGATGCGCCGCATCGAACGCCGGTTTGGCGTCGACGATACCGACGAGCCCGACAGCTATGATGTGATGAACGGTGATGAGTCGCCGCAATGAGCGCGCAAACTCTCACCTACCTGTTCGTCGGCTTCACCTTCGTAGTCTATATCGGCATCGCGATCTGGGCGCGGGCGGCGTCGACCAAGGATTTCTATGTCGCGGGCGGGCATGTCCACCCGGTGGTCAATGGCATGGCCACCGCAGCCGACTGGATGAGTGCTGCCTCTTTCATCTCGATGGCCGGGATCATCGCCTTTATCGGCTATGACGGGTCGGTCTATCTGATGGGCTGGACGGGCGGCTTTGTACTGCTGGCGCTGTTGCTGGCGCCTTACCTGCGCAAATTCGGCCAGTTCACCGTGCCGGATTTTGTGGGTGAACGGTACTATTCCAAGACGGCCCGCGTCATTGCGGTGATCTGCCTGCTGGTGATCTCGTTCACCTATATCGCCGGACAGATGCGCGGCGTGGGGATTGTGTTCTCCCGGTTCCTGGAGGTCGAGATCGACACCGGCGTTTATGCCGGTATGACCATCGTGTTCTTCTATGCGGTGCTGGGCGGCATGAAGGGCATCACCTATACGCAGGTGGCGCAATATTGCGTGATGATCTTTGCCTATCTGGTGCCGGCGATCTTTATCTCGCTGCTGCTGACGGGTGTACCATTGCCGCAGGTCGGGCTGGGCGCGCCGCTGCTGGATGGGTCCGGACAAACGGTGTTGGAAAAGCTTGATGCGGTGTTGCTGGATTTGGGCTTTGGCGCCTATACCGGCGGAACCCGGTCGACCATCGATGTGTTTGCGATCACTGCTGCGCTCATGGTCGGCACCGCCGGTCTGCCGCATGTGATCGTACGATTCTTTACCGTTCCCAAGGTCTCCGATGCGCGCCGGTCGGCCGGATGGGCGCTGGTCTTTATTGCCATCCTCTATACGACGGCGCCTGCCGTGGCCGGATTTTCGCGCCTGAACTTCATCGATACCGTCCAGAACACTGCCTATGACGACACGCCGCAGTGGCTGCGGAACTGGGAGGATATCGGCCTGATCGGCTGGACCGACAAAAATAGTGATGGTCAGATCCAGTACGGCCCCGGGGCGGCCTTCGAAGACGGCGCGCCGGTTTTTGGTGAGGGGCGCGGGCCTGCCGGAGAGCGGCTGGTGACCAACCCCCCGACTGAATCCGCCAATGAAATCTATGTCGACCGCGACATCATGGTGCTGGCCAATCCCGAGATTGCAAACCTGCCGGACTGGGTGATGGCGCTGGTGGCGGCTGGTGGGCTTGCCGCAGCCTTGTCGACAGCCGCCGGGCTACTGTTGGTGATCTCATCCTCGATATCACACGACCTGTTGAAAAAGACCTTTGTCAGCACGCTGACGGAGAAACAGGAATTGTTGTGCGCGCGGCTGTCAGCAGCCGCTGCTGTTATCGTCGCGGGCTATTTCGGGATCAATCCGCCAGGGTTTGTGGCGCAGGTGGTCGCCTTTGCGTTCGGGCTGGCGGCGGCGTCGATCTTCCCGGTGTTGTTCATGGGGATATTTATCAGGCGCATGAACCGGGAAGGGGCCGTTGCCGGGATGCTGGCCGGGCTGGGGTTCACCTGGCTCTATATCGCCTATTTCAAGTTCTGGGCGCCGGAGGCCAATGTGGCGGAGAACTGGTGGCTGGGGATTTCACCCGAAGGCATCGGCATGATCGGCATGCTGGTGAACTTCGCGGTCGCCTTTGCCGTCATGCGGATGACCGCGCCACCACCGCCGGACATTGAAGCGCTGGTTGAGTCTATTCGGTTGCCGACACGGGCGGGGCCAGCGGTTCAGCATTAGCGCTCGGTTCGGTCGAAGCTGGCGCTCTTGACCAGCGCGAAGACTGTGCGTTCCTCTTGAAGCCCAAGGTCATCGATGGCTTTGCGCGTTACGCGGGACCTCAGATGCGCCTCTCCCAGATCGATCAGGACATCGGCGAAGGCCGAGTCCGGATGGCTTTCGATGGCTGATACCCTGCCCTCCAATGCGTTTCGAATACTCAGACCGTCTGGGGCTGCTATGGCCAGTGAGACATCCCGTGCGCGAACTCTCAGGCGGACCGTTTCGCCAGGCTGTAGCGCAACGGCGCTGGGCACAGTCAGCGCGTGGCCAGAAAGCGAAAGATGGGTTAGCTGATATGCGATGTCCTCACCCGTCACAGTGGCTTCGACGATCACACCGCCCTCATAGGCGCCGGTAAGCGGCTCCAGATCAAGTCGCTCCATGATTTCAGCGGTTGATCCCTGGGCCTGGATGCGCCCCCCTGCCATGACGAGGGTGTTTGTACAGAGTCGCGCCACTTCGTCTACTGAGTGGCTGACATAAAGGGCTGGAATGCCGAAGTCTGTCAGGACCGTTTCAATATAGGGCAGGATGTCGGCCTTACGGTCTGCATCCAGCGCTGCCAGCGGTTCGTCCAGCAATAGCAGCTTGGGCTGGCGCAGCAGTGTCCGTCCCAGTGCTACGCGCTGCCGCTCTCCGCCGGACAGGCTGGTTGGCCGCCGGGAGAGGAGAGGGCCCAGATCGAGAGCCTCGACAACCGGTGCCATGGTGGTGCCGCCCGACCGTTTCGCGGCGTAGTCCAGATTGCCCTGCACGGTCAGATGCGCAAAAAGTCTGGCGTCCTGAAACATGAAGCCGACCGGCCGCCGATTCGGTGGCGTGAACGCCTTTCTCCTGCCGTTCTGCCAGACCGTGCCGTCGAAGCTGATGGATCCAGAGGGTCGCTCAAAGCCCGCGATGGCGCGCAGCAACGTGCTTTTGCCGCCGCCGCTGGGCCCGAACAGCGCGGTGACACCCTCTAGCGCAAATGTCTCGCGCACCGCCAGATCGAAGTCACTGCGCTCCAGCGTGATATCGATATCGAGGCGGCTATCCGGCATGAATCGGGAACCGCCGGTTCAGGCTGTAGACCAGCAGCAACACCGCAAAGGAAAAGACCAGCAATCCGGCGGAAAGTATGTGCGCTTCGGTATAGCGAAGGGTCTCGACATGTTCGTAGATCTCGATGGAGATCAACTTGGTTCGGCCCGGAATGTTGCCGCCCACCATCAGCACAACGCCGAATTCGCCGACCGTATGGGCGAAGGTGAGGACGGTCGCCGTGATGAAACCACGTAGCGACAGGGGGGCAGCCACAGTAAAGAACGCATCGAGTCGGGAGGCACCCAGGCTGGCGGCGGCTTCCATCGGGGCCCTGCCGACGGCCTCGAAGGCGCTTTGCAGCGGCTGCACCATGAAGGGCAGCGAATAAAAGATTGACGCGATCACCAGTCCGATAAACGAGAAGGTGAGGGTCGTGCCGGTGACATTGAGCCAGATACTGCCGATCGGCGCGTCGGGGCTCATCAGAATCAGCAGGTAAAAACCCAGGACGGTGGGCGGCAAAACGAGCGGCAGGGCGGTCAACGCCTCAATGACAGGCTTGGCCCGGCTTTGCGTATTTGCCAGCCACCAGGCGACGGGGACACCGAGGATGAGCAACAGGAGGGTTGTCACCCCTGCCAGTTGCAGTGTCAGCGCAATGGGCCCCCAATCCGGCATCGTCTAGTCGACCTCGAAACCGAAGCGGCGCATGATCGCGCGTGCGTCTTCTGACTGCATATAGCCCATGAATGCCTTTGCTGCCGGGTTGTTTGCGGCGCGGGACATCAGAACGGCATCCTGGATGATGGGATCGTGGAGGTCAGCAGGGACCGCCCACCAGTCGCCTGGCACGGCGCCATGGCTGAGCACGGACGTACGCGCAACAAGGCCCAGCTCAGCATTGCGTGTTGCGACAAGCGCGAAAGCCTGTCCCGCGTTTTGTCCCATGACGATGCGCGGCGACAGCGTGTCCCATAGCGCCAGTTTTGTCAGAACCTGCTTTGCAGCGGCGCCATAGGGCGCCAGATCAGGGTTTGCGATTGCCAATGTTCGAAAGTCTGCCGCGCGCAGTGTTGCCAAACCATCTCTGCCAGCCAGCGACGCTTGGGCGCCCCAGAGGACGAGCCGTCCAACGGCATAGGAGAACCGAGACCCTGCAACCGCCTCCCCTTCCTGTTCCAGCCGCTCAGGGCGGGCCCGATCTGCAGCCAGCAGAACGTCGAACGGTGCGCCCCTGACGATCTGCGCATAGAGTTTGCCGGTCGAGCCGGTGGTGACCGTGAGGCTATGGCCGGTACGTGCTTCGAAATCAGCTTCGAGGGCGGTCATCGGGTCCGCGAAATTGGTGGCGACGGCAATCAGCGCTTCGCCGGCCATCGCCTGGGCGAGGGGTGCTACGCTCAGCCATAGGCCAAGCGCAGCGCAACAGAGCAGAGGTCGAAGCCGGAAAAACCGCATGGTGAAGTCGATATGTTTGTTCAAACATATCGAAGGCTAACTGCGTTTCCGCCTTGGCTCAAGTGCGTTGGTCAATCTTTTAGAAAGGCAGAAAGCGCCCGCATGTCGGCGGCGACAATGTTTTCGGCTTTCGTGTGCATGGCGCGATAGCGGACCAGCACCTCCTCGCCAAGGGGGGTAAGCTGGGCGCCGCCGCGGCCTGCGCCGCCCTTGCTGGTTTCCACCAGGGGCGATCTGAAACAGGCATTCATGGTTTCAACAAGCGCCCAGGCCCGCCGGTAGCTCATATTCATACGCCTTCCGGCCCCCGCTATGCTGCCGGTCTCACGAATGGCCTCAAGAATGTCGGCTTTGCCGGGCCCGACGGCAATGTCCGTCCCGTGCATCAAACGCAGGCTGACTTTGGATTTTTTGGTCGGCGTTTCCATGTTTCGTGCCGGGCCGTTTTGTGAAGATCCATGAGTATAGGCCACTGATCCACCGCGCGCGCAACCTCGCAGGATCAGTCTTGAGGGTCCGTGTGGGCGCCAGTCCGGTAGTATACTGATGCAACTAGAGGTCTATGGTTGGTCAAAGTTAACAATAGATCGCATAGTTCAAATTTTAATCATTTATGATGATTAGACAATTCACAAATTTCTACTATGTTTCGGGGAGAAAGTTCATCAATTGTTGTGACAACGACTGTAGGCAGTGTGGAAGATCAAGAGACCATCAAGGGTGCCCCGAAGTATCCTCGTGCGAATGAAATGACGAGCGTAGCCGCCCGCGCAGCATTCCTATGTCCTGTGGGTGCCAGTATCCTGGCGCTTTTCTCAGCGCCGGTGTTCGCGTTGCAGTTTTTTGGCAACTTCGATTTTTCCTCCTTCGATGAGCGCGTCTCCCAGACATGATCTTCTTTCGACGAAGCAGCCTTCGCGCGATCGTGCTAGCACCACTGTTGTTGATCGGCGCACCGGTCCACGCGGCCGTTTTTGTCGGTGCAACGCTGGATAAGGACATTGACGCACTGCCTGGTGGCGTTGCCGACATCACGCCGGACGAGTTTGCACAGCTTGCGGATTTGAGTTTCCAGGAAGGGATGGGTAATCCGCCTGGCGAAACACTTTATCAGAACGTTTTCCTCGATCTGGATCCAGCGGTTGATAACAATGTGACGATTGACGCCTCCCATCTGATATCGCGCGACTTTTCTGCCACGCCTAACCCCGATGGCAGTTATGACGTTGTCGGTTATGAGGTGCTCGTTTCTTTCATCGGAAACGAGAATATCGAGGGCGCCGCAGGGGCGACAGCCGACCACGAGGTTGTCCGGATCATCAACGACAACGGCACTATTACGTCAGAGACATTTTTTGACTCAACCGGTCTTGGCGTGAATCTGAGCAGCACCAACCTGAACGCGTTTCACCTGCTGTCAGAAGATTCGAGTGGCGCGACGTTTCTGGTTTCATATGACAAAGACGTTTCGAATTTTGGCCTTACAGGAAATCAATATTTGTTGGGCAAGAATTCACTCGCGAAAATTCAGACTGACAGTTCGGGAAACGTCATCGGCACCTCGCGCTATCTGGAGCTCAACTTCGGCAGCGCCGCCAATCTTGATGCCTTCACCATTCTTTCGGATGGTTCGTTTCTGGGGTCATTTGCACAGACGTTCAATGACCCGGTCTTAGGTGAGCCGGATGAGCAGGTGCAGGACCACGACATATGGAGATTCCTGGGCCCCGGGGAGACGTTTCTTGAAGGATCGACGATCGACTTGGCGGCTGCCGGGGTAACCCTGTTTCTGGACAACACGGGCATTGATACCAACGTCAATCTGGAGTCATTGTTTTCCATTGATGTGCCGGAGCCAGAGTCGCTGGCCCTGCTTGGCCTGGGGCTTGCGGGGTTGATTGCTGCGCGTCGGCGCCGGAGACTTTCTGCATAAAACTTTTGCCCGACAGGGAACTTTTTTTGCGCTGCAGCATTCTCCCGAGTGATAGGCGCTTTGCGCTGCAATCAGAGGAGAAACAACATGTCCGACCGCATTCAGTACTTTGTTCAGCAAACCGACGACGACCGGTGGGCGCTTAAGCGGGCCAAAGCCACGCGTGCGACCAAGCTGTTCGAGACCAAGGCTGAAGCGTTGGAGTACTCACGCGAGTTCGTTCGGAGCAACGCTCCAAGCACGCTGGTCATCAAGGGCCAGGATGGCCTGATTCAGGAACAGCATAGCTATGATCCGGACCCGGCCCTGGAAGATGCCGACGAAGTGGTGGAAGCAACAGGTGAAGCCTTTCAGGAGGCCGCCGTTATCTCCGCGCATGAGAAGACGGAAAAGGGCCTGAAGGAGCAATCCGCCCGGCTGGCCGCTGCTTACATGGCCCCGGCATTGCCGCTCGTCCTGGCCGTCGCCGCAGGCTTCGCCGCGATCCAGGTGCTTAGCTCCATGATCCCTGCCAAGCGGGCATTCAGCCAATAGGGGTTTGATCAGTTTCAGGCATGCGCGCTGGCGCGGCCTGAAACTGCATCGTACCAGCGCTGGAGGTTGGGCCGGTCGCCGATTCTGGCTTTAATGGTGCGGGAAAAATCGATGGTCACCAGGGCTGTAATGTCGGCGATGGAAAACCGTTCTCCGGCAACGAATTCGTTGTCGGCCAGCCGGGCGTCCAGCATGTCCAAAAATGCCGGGAACCGTGCCTTACCGCGTTCGGCCAGCGCGGGAATTTGTGGATAGTCAATCGGGCCGGTCAGGCTGCGGTTTTCAAAGAAAGGGTTGGAGTTGCGGAAGCCCTCGGCAACGGCGGCGAAGCCGTGCTGTTCTACCCGTCGATCCCACATCATCACCTGCGCTTTTTCGATCGGATTGCGGCCCATCAATGGCGGGTCCGGGAATACCTCTTCCAGATAGCGGCATATTGCCGTGCTTTCCGTAATGATCGTTCCGTCATCAAGTTCCAGCGACGGCACTTCTGCCATCGGATTTGTCGACATGTAGTCTGAACTCAGTTGCTCTCGGCTACCCAGATCGACCTCTTCGAACGGGATGTCGAGGCCCTTTTCGGCAATAAAGATCCGCGCGCGGCGGGCGTTTGGTGCCATTTCAAAGTTATAGAGTTTCATATTCCTCTCCCCCCATGGATGCTCCTGTAGCGTTATGCCCGCTGATAGTCGGCGTCGCAAGGTGGCCTATTCTGCGGCTTTTTGATGGGCGCTTTGATCGGGATAAAGCTCGTTGAGCGGGATCGAACGGCTATCGTCGCAGACGACGCGGGCATGAAAACGCTTCAGGCGGCGTGGCTCAGGAACGCCGCAGGAGTGCGCGATAATCCCGACCTCATGAATCATATGCTGTGCATAGTGTGCCACACGCGTGGCCTTGTCCTCAGGGTCCAGGCCCTCTTGCAGCCGCTTTTGATGCGTGGTGATGCCGGTCGGGCAGGTGTTCTTGTTGCACTTCAGGGCTTGGATGCAGCCCAGCGCGAACATAAAGCCCCTCGCGGACGCCACAAAATCCGCGCCGGCACACAGTGCCCAGGCGACTTCTGAAGGATTCACCAATTTACCTGACGCGATGACTTTGACTCTGTCTCTCAGCCCGTATCGACAGAGGATATCGACGGTCAGCGGAAGGCTTTCGCGTACCGGCAGGCCGACATAGTCCATCAGCGGTTTGGGGGCGGCGCCGGTGCCACCATCTGCGCTGTCGATGGTGATAAAATCGGGCGCGGATTCCGGACCCCGGCGCAGCACTTCCTCACAGACGTCCTGCAACCAGCCATAAGCGCCGACAACAGCCTTGAAACCAACGGGCTTGCCGGTGACGTGCCTGATCCGCTCGATCATGTCCAGCAGGTCCTCGACGGAAGCGATTTCAGGATGCCGGTTGGGGCTGATGGAGTCTTTACCCGGCGTGATGCCGCGGATGGCGGCGATTTCCTTGCTGACTTTGATGCCGGGCAGGATGCCGCCCTTGCCGGGCTTGGCGCCCTGGCTAAGCTTGATTTCAAACATGCGCACGGTTTCATGGGCGGCAATGGTCCGCAGCTTTTCGTCGCTGAGGCCGCCATCGTCGCCACGCACGCCATATTTGGCGGTGCCGATCTGGAAGACGATGTCGGCGCCACCTTCCAAATGATAAGGGGACAAGCCGCCTTCGCCCGTATTCATCCAGGCGCCGGCCATGCGGGCGCCATTGGAGAGCGCCAGTACGGCGGGTTTGGAGATCGCGCCATAGCTCATCCCGGAAATATTGAACAGGCTGGCGGTGGTATAGGGTTTTTCGCAATAGGGGCCGATAGTAACCGGCCCGGGCTCGGCGGTATCTTCATCCAGCGTGGGAAACGGGCAGTTGACGAAAAACACGGTGCCCGGTTCACCCAGCGGAG
Organism: Alphaproteobacteria bacterium; assembly: GCA_046290575.1. GTDB lineage: Bacteria > Pseudomonadota > Alphaproteobacteria > SMXS01 > SMXS01 > JANQQJ01. Next base: position 78,239 of record JBKAGX010000005.1, read on the forward strand.
CGGTAGAACCGAAAGCCAGGGTGCTATCAACATCCTTGGCGGCCCGGTAGATCCAGGTTCGCTGTGCGCGGTTGAAGGGCAGTTCTTCATGGTCGAGTGCAAAGAAATATTGCCGGAAGAAATGACCCAGCGATTCGAAGAAGTAGCGAAGGTGACCGATCACCGGATAATTGTGACGTATGGCATGCTTGCGCTGCGTCAGGTCAACAATCGCTACGCCGGCCAGGAACAAAAGACCCACGCCAATGACGACGATGAACAGCGTGGCCATGACGTCTGCCACGCTCATCACGTCGCGCAAGGTTTCCGATTCAAACATCCATTCGACTCCAACTGACCCCGGGACTGCCGATGCAGCCTAGGCAGTATAGCCAATCGCGCACCAATAACCTTTGCGCGAGACGGGAGTGAACATATCTGGCGTTTTGCCGTTGACCCACACCAGCTTCTGTTAACAATGGCGCAACGTTTTTTGGATCAAGGGGGAGGTTGATCGATGGCGATCGACTTTAACGACAGAGTAGCAATCGTAACCGGTGCCGGCGGCGGCTTGGGCCGCGCTCATGCGCTGGAACTGGCGCGCCGCGGGGCCAAGCTGGTGATCAACGATCTGGGGGCCGCCATGGACGGGTCCGGCGGATCGAGCGAGTCAGCCGATGCCGTTGTCGCAGAGATTGAGGCGATGGGCGGCGAAGCCATCGCCAATGGCGCCAGCGTCACTGACGCAGACGGTGTCAAAGGGTTGGTCGCCCAGACGATGGACCGGTTTGGTCGTATTGATGTGCTGATTAACAATGCCGGCATTCTGCGCGACAAGAGCTTCGGCAAGATGGATCTTGCAGATTTTCGTGCGGTGCTCGAAGTCCACCTGATGGGCTCTGTCATGTGTACCCATGAAGTCTGGCCCATTATGAAGCAACAGCAATATGGCCGCCTGCTGATGACCACATCGGTCACCGGCCTCTACGGCAATTTCGGCCAGACCAACTATGGCGCGGCCAAAGCAGCGCTCTATGGCTTCATGCACTCGCTGAAGATGGAGGGTGCCAAAGACAACATCCGCGTCAACACGCTGGCGCCGATTGCCTGGACACGCATGACGGCGGGCCTGAACCCGGTGCCCGAAGAGCAGGCCAAGGAAATCGCTGCGCGCATCGCGCCTGAAAAAGCGACACCGGCGGCGGTCTTCCTGGTCAGTGAAGATGCGCCCACGGGGATCATTCTCAGTGCAGGCGGCGGAACGGTCGCCCGTCCGGCGATGATGGAAAGCCCGGGCCTCTATCTGGGCGATGACATGACGGTGGAAGACGTCGCCGCGAATTATGACCAGATCGCCAACATGGATGGCGCTGTTGTGCTTAATCACAATGGCGAACAGGCCCAGAAGAACGCTGACCTGACGGCCAAGGCGACAGGCGGTTAAGCGGTAGGGAGCCCTCAACATGTCGTTGCGTTTGCTCGAAATCTATCTTGAGGAAGGGCACGCCGACACATTAAGGGCACTGGGCGAGCAACACGGCGCCGTCGACTGTTTTGCCGGCCCCGTCAGTGAAGACGGGCGGCAAACCTTCAAGATGCTGGTGACACCCGGCAGTCAGCAGGCCTGTATTGACAGCATCCAAAAGGCGCTCTCCGGTTCGGCCGGTTGGCGGCTCGTCATCCTGCCGGTCGAAGCCGCCCGGCCAGAGCCTGAGAAGGACCAAGAAAAGCCGGTATTGCCGTCAGGCCGCATGGCGAGCCGTGAGGAGCTCTATGAGGATGTCCGGGCAGGCACTCGGCTTGACCGGACCTTCATCGTTCTGGTTATGCTGTCGACGGTGGTGGCGGCGGTCGGGCTGGTAACGGACAGTGTCGCCGTTGTCATTGGGGCCATGGTGATTGCCCCGCTGCTGGGGCCCAATCTGGCCTTTGCGTTCGCTTCGGCGGTCGGTGACCGGCAGCTTCGCGCGCTCGCTTTGACGTCCAACGCGGTAGGGCTGGGCATCACCTTGGCGATCAGCACCCTGATCGGCGTTTTATGGCCGGGCGTGTTCAACAGCCCGGAAATCCTGTCGCGGACCGCAGTTGGGTATGAGGGCATTGCCATCGCGCTTGCCTCGGGCGCGGCGGCGGTGCTCTCCATGACGACCGGCGTGTCCTCGGCATTGGTGGGCGTGATGGTCGCGGTGGCCCTGCTGCCGCCAGCGGCTGTTGTGGGCATGATGATCGGCGTGGGCAACTGGGACAGCGCTGCTGGCGCGGCCCTGCTGTTGGCGGTCAATGTCATCTGCGTCAATCTTGCCGCTCAGATCGTGTTCATCCTGCGGCGGCTGGGGCCGCGGACAGTTGCCGAACAGGAGGATTCGCGGCGGCTGGTCTGGCGCAATATCGCGATCTGGACAGGATTGCTGGCAGCGATCAGCATTGCGATCTGGTGGCGGCAGGACGAGTTACCCGGCCAGCGCATGATCGATGACACCCTGATCAATCAAAGTATGGGCAGCCCGCCTTGCCTGGCGCGCTGCGATGGGGGCGTCGAGCACATGGGCGACGACGATCGCGCCTTCCTGTAGCAGCAGAAGTTGCTGTGCCAGGGCTCTCGGGTCCGTCGCCCCGGCCTGCTGCGCCAGGCCGACAATGTAATCGAAAGTCAACCGCTTGTGCCGGGCGGCGGCTTCATGCACCGGGTCGTTACAATTGCCGTATTCAGCGGCGGCATTGATAAAAACACAACCGTTGAATGCGTCTGACGCGAACCATTCTTCCAGCACATCGAACATCACCAGCAGTTTGTCATGCGGCGCATCGGCCAGTTCATCCACCCGCTTGCCGAACCACTCCATGAAGCGCGCGTCATGCAGATCGAGCGCCGCGACAATCAGCTCGTCTTTCGATTTGAAGTGATTGTACAGCGTCATTTTGGCGACGCCCGCTTCGCGCAGGATGGTGTCGATGCCGGTGGCGTGGAAGCCCCGTTCATAGAACAGGCCAAGCGCGGTTTCAACGAGGTGGTCACGTTTTGAACTGGGCATGATTCCCTGACTATACCGAACTGTCCGGTATGGCTCAACTGCTCTGGGCTCGTCTTTTTGCGAATGCTGCGTGCAGAAAAGCGGACTCGCTGTCTGTTGTAAATATACAGATCGGTCTTTATATAACTTCTCAAGGGCGTCGCCCCAGATGCACTTGCCGGTGATATCCGCCGGTCTGAACGGGGCGCAGGCGGCCTGAGTCCGACAGGGTCAGCCTGTTCCGGGCCCGTGGGGTTCCCTCCTCCCCCGCGGGCCCCTCCGTTTCAAGGCGCCCCTAGTACCTTTTTAAAAGCCGGTAAGGCTGCCTCGCAGGCCGCTTTGTCACGGCATGTAATCGACAGGAGTGCCAACGGCCCATAGACCGTGTCTTCGGCACACTCGCCGAGGCCCTCGCGGCACCGGACCAGAAGTGAATGCGGCTTCAGGTATACGCCGCCCGCGAGGAAAGTACTTTCGCTGATCTTTGCCGTCGCAGGGTCTAGGTCGGACAGTGCGGCTGAAAAGACAATCGGTTTCCAGTCGCCGTTTGAAAGGCAGTCACCGATCTGCGACGTCTGATCTTCCGGTACCGTACACACCTCTGCGTCTGCGATAAGCTTGCCGTCATCCAGGCTGGCTCTTCGAAAACGCAGCAGCGCGGTCTCTGTTTTCAGCCCGCCGCCAGGCAGCAACATCATGCCGCCGCGCATGCCGCCGTCGATCGCTGCGTTAACTTCCTTCAGCGCGTCACTGTTTTCAGACGTCGCCTCGCCACAGGCGACGAGTCCGACCATTGCACAAATGCCTGCCAGATGGCGGGCGACTTTTTTCGCTGAGTTTAACCGTTTCATTGCGCCGTTCTCCCCAAACCTAGAGACGGCCAGGAGTATACCACATGTCTGACGAGGAGCGCGTTCGGGGTTCCCGGCCGGCCGGCGCGAGGTACATTCGAGGCACCAACGCTTGCCAGAGGTGGACGCGCGGCTGGGCAAGGATTATGTACCGCTTCCAAACGTAACGCTAACCGGAGCCCGCGGCCCATGTCGATCCAATATGTTTATGTGATGAAGGACCTGGCGAAGACCTTTCCCGGTGGCCGCCAGGTGCTCAAAGGCATCACGCTGCAATTTCTGCCTGGCGCCAAGATCGGAGTGCTGGGGGTGAACGGTGCAGGTAAATCCACGCTGTTGAAGATCATGGCGGGCCGCGACACCGAGTTTACGGGCGAGGCCTGGGCGGCAGCCGGCACGCGTGTCGGCTATCTGGAGCAGGAACCGCACCTTGATGAAGAGAAAGACGTCCTCGGCAACGTCATGGACGGCGTCCATGCGGTGCAGTCGATCATCGACGAATATAACGAGGTTGCGGGCAAGCTGGGGGAAGCGCTGCCCGATGACGAGATGAACGCGCTTTATGAGCGCATGGCGGATTTGTCCGAGCAGATCGAAGCCGTCGATGGCTGGAACCTGGACCATCAGGTCGAGATTGCCATGGACGCGCTGCGGGTGCCGCCGGGCGATTCAGATGTCACCAGCCTGTCGGGCGGCGAGCGCCGCCGCGTGGCGCTGTGCCGTTTGTTGCTGGAAAAGCCGGATATGCTGCTGCTCGATGAGCCGACCAACCATCTGGATGCCGAAAGCGTCGCCTGGCTGGAGCACTTCCTCGCTGAATATCCCGGCACTGTGCTGATGGTCACCCATGACCGCTATTTCCTGGACAATGTGACCGGCTGGATTCTGGAGCTGGATCGCGGCATGGGCATTCCCTATGAGGGCAATTACTCTGCCTGGCTGGAACAGAAGCAGAAGCGGCTGGACCAGGAAGGCCGCGAGGAAGCTTCACGTCAACGCACTCTGGCGACAGAGCTGGAATGGATCCGCCAGTCACCACGCGCCCGGCAGGCAAAGTCGAAAGCCCGTATCCGCGCCTATGACGAATTGCTGGCGCAGGCCAATGAAAAACAGACCGGTAAGGCGCAGATCGTGGTGCCCCCCGGTCCGCGCCTCGGCGACCTGGTGATCGAGGCAACCGGCGTTTCCAAGGGTTTCGGCGACCGGCTTTTGATCGACGACTTGAGCTTCAAGATGCCGCCGGGGGCGATCGTGGGCGTCATTGGCCCGAACGGCGCCGGCAAGACGACATTGTTCCGGATGATCACCGGGCAGGAGCAGCCGGACAACGGCGCTTTCCGCGTCGGCGACACGGTGAAACTCGGCTATATCGACCAGTCGCGCGACAGCCTGGATGATACCAAGAATGTCTGGGAGGAAATCTCCGGCGGGCTCGATGTTCTCGAACTCGGCAAGACGGAGATGGCGTCGCGCGCCTATGTCGGCGCGTTCAACTTCAAGGGCCCTGATCAGCAGAAGAAGGTCGGCCAGCTGTCAGGCGGCGAACGCAACCGGGTGCATCTGGCCAAGATGCTGAAAGAGGGCGCCAACCTGCTGTTGCTCGATGAGCCGACCAATGATCTGGATGTCGATACGCTGCGCGCGCTGGAAGAGGCGCTGGAGAAATTCGCCGGCTGCGCCGTGATCATCAGCCATGACCGGTGGTTCCTCGACCGGATCTGCACCCATATCATCGCCTATGAAGGCGATTCAGAGGTGATCTGGTTCGAAGGCAATTATCAGGACTATGAAGAAGACCGGAAGCGCCGCCTCGGCGCCGCCGCCGAACAGCCGCACCGCATCAAGTTCAAGAAATTCGCGGCTTGAATTCGGTCAACCAGCGTTCAAGAGATTTTGCTGCTCGCCGACGTGTTGCTGGCAAAATGCGTCGGTTTCGGGACCCGGCATGCCGTAGGTGAAGAAGAGCGCCAGTTTGTCTGGCATGCCAGAGAGCCGGATCCAGCGATTGTGCAGCGCGACTGACAGCCGTTTGGATCGCCAACAGCGCTGCAGCCTTTCCAGCGTTCTCTCCACGCGGTCAGGTCTTGCGCCTGAATGCACCAGTCGCACATCGTGAAAAGTGACATCACCGGCATGGGTTCTGACATATACCGGATCGCCGTCGGACGGCTTTTCCTGGCGATGCGAGCCGGGGTGAACATGAAGCCCGCGATGATCCGTGGCGTGATCCTGCAAATAAACGCCGACACGAATGAGGCGCGCTGATGATGACGCACCGTCGTCCCCGGTGTCGAACAGGAAGTCCCTATGGGCGCGATTCAACACATTACGATGGGCGTCGCTATTGCCCGTGAAGGCGATTGTCTGCCCCGCCGCAAGGTCATGCAGCACATGACGGATTCCTGGATGTGCGAACAGCGAATCCAGGCCCGGTATCACGCGTCCCGCATCCGGTTGATGCAGACCCAGGCCAAAGGGAACGCCTGAATGACTGAAGTGGTCGCGCAACAGCGCCCGCAGCGTACCCGTCTCATCCTTCGTGAGAAGAGCGCGCGCGACATAGTATCCGCGTTCATGAAACTCTTGGCGGGGCGTCATGGGCTCCACCTGTTGGCCAGACTTTGACTATAGTCAGAATCGCCGGCTTACGAAACCACCCGTGACAGGGCTTTTAGAACTCCAGCTGCAGGAGTGCGGCCTCGTCGCCATTGTCGCCGGGGCTATCGTCCATGCCTTCGAAGTCCTCAAACTCCTCGAAGATGTCATCCTCGGGTGCGTCTTCTGGCGGGGCCCCGTTTCGGATATCGGATTCGCGTTCCTGTCGATACGCGCTGCGCAGGGTCGAATAGTAGTCGATTGATTCTGCTTTGAGCCTCTCGATCAGGTCCAGATTTCGTGCGCGTGCGTCCAGCGCCTGCGTGCCGATAACAGCAATGGTCAAGCCTTTCACATTAGCTTGGTCCTGAGCAATGCTGACCGGGTCGGCGAAGAAGCCCACGGCGGTGCCGACAGCATCCCGCGGGTTTGACGAGCCGAGGAAGGGCAGCACCAGATAAGGCCCGTCGTCCACGCCCCAGACGGCGAGTGTCTGGCCGAAATCTTCTGTGTGGCGCTCCAGGCCCTGATCCTTGGCAACATCAAACATGCCGCCAAGCCCGACGGTCGTATTGGTCAGGAAGCGCTTGGCCGTCGTACCTGCCCGGTCCGTTTCACCCTGCAGCAGATCGTTCACGAACGTCCAGGGTTCGCGGGCATTGCGCAAAATCGCCGTGATACGCCGCTCAACGAAGTTGGGCAGTATGAAGTGATACACCTCAGCCAGCGGTTTAATCAGAACCGCGTCGATGCCCTGATTGAAGTCGTGGATCACACGGTTCGTGGGCTCCAACGGGTCATTACGGGCTTCGAACTCGGCCAGGGCAGCGGGGTCGCTGGCGGGCGGAACCGTGGCGCAAGCCGCCGCCATCAGGCCGAGTGCCAGAGCGGCCGTGATGCGCCGGCTGCGCGCTGAGATTGGTTTGAAGGAAGCGATCACAAATGCCCTTTCCGTGGCGCAGACGGACCACGATTTCAAAGATATATCAACTGCTTTATGGGCGTGCCAGTGCTGGATGGATCACAGTTTCGTTGGAAAGTTCATATTGCATATATAAAGATATCCTTATATATGCATGCCATCGATAAAAAATGAGAACGAGCAGACTGGAATGGATGACCTGTTGGCATGGTTGAAGGCAGCGGCGGAGCCCACCCGGCTTCGGCTTTTGGCCTTGCTGGATGGTAACGAGCTGACGGTCTCGGAACTTACCCAGATTCTGGGCCAATCACAGCCCCGCGTCTCGCGTCATCTGAAACTGATGGCCGAGGCAGGGTTGGTCGAGCGGTTCTCTGAGGGCACCTGGGCGTTCTACAGGCTTTCGGAGCGGGTACAGGCCCGCTCGCTGGTACGCTCTGTTGTCGACCTGATCCCGGAAGATGACGATATAGCCGCGCGCGACCTTGACCAGCTTGAGCAGGTCAAGGCGGCAAGAGCCAGCGCCGCGGCTGCCTATTTCAGCGACAACGCTGAAAACTGGGATCGCATCCGGTCGCTCTACACCCCCGAAGACAAGGTGGAAGAGGCGATCCTGGCATTGCTGGGCAATGAGCCCATAGGCACGCTGCTTGATGTCGGCACGGGCACCGGACGGATATTGTCGGTTCTGTCCGGCCAGATCGACCGGGGCATTGGTATCGACATCAATCGGGACATGCTGGCCGTTGCCCGGGCTAATCTTGATGAGGCCGGGGCCAGTCATTGTCAGGTGCGTCAGGGCGACATGTACCATATGGGCATCGTCGATGGCGGCGCGGATACTGCGATTTTTCATCAGGTTCTACACTTTGCTGAAGATCCGGCGAGTGCGGTACGCGAAGCGGGCCGTGTGGTCGGCCCAGGCGGGCGTCTGCTGATCGTCGATTTTGCACCGCATGAGCTGGAATATCTGCGCGCGGATCACGCGCATCGCCGCCTGGGGTTTGCCGATGAAGAAGTTGCGGCCTGGTGCCGGGCTGCCGGCTTTACGGATGTGTCCGTCAAGCATATGACAGGCGGTGAACTCACCGTGGCGCTTTGGCTTGCCCGGCGTAAAGGGAGCGCGCGGCCTGACCTGCGCGTCGTGGAGCAGGGCAAATGAACGCAGGGTCAAAAACCGTTCAGGCAAAAACCATCGATGAAGCAACGGCATTCTCCCTGCTCGACTGGGATCCGGGGCCGTTGAGCGTTTCTTTCGAGTTTTTTCCGCCACGAACGGACAAGATGGAGCAAAATCTCTGGGAGGCCGTGAAGCGCCTGGAGCCGCTGGGGCCGGATTTCGTCTCGGTGACCTATGGCGCCGGCGGCACAACGCGGGAGCGCACGCACAACACGGTGCTGCGGATCGAAAAGGAAACGGCGTTGACCCCGGCGGCTCATCTCACCTGTGTCGGGGCGTCAAAGGGCGAAGTCGACGACATCGCCCGGCACTATTGGGATGAAGGCGTCCGCCATTTGGTTGCCCTGCGCGGCGACCCGCCTGAGGGCAGCGACCGTTACGAGGCGCACCCGGATGGCTATGCCTATGCCGCTGATCTGGTGGGGGGGCTGAAAAAAGTCGCCGATTTTGACATTTCGGTGGCGGGCTATCCTGATGTTCACCCCGAAGCGCCCAGCCGGCAATTCGATCTGGACTATCTCAAACGCAAGGTCGACGCGGGTGCCAGCCGCGTGATCACCCAATATTTCTTCGAGCCCGCCGCGTTCCTGAAGTTTCGCGATCAGGCACGTGCGGCGGGCATTACCGTGCCGATTGTGCCGGGGATCATGCCGGTCACCAATTTTACCCAGATTGTCCGGTTCAGCGCCGGGTGCGGCGCGGTGATCCCGGACTGGCTGGGCCATCATTTCGATCATTTGGATGAGGACCCGGCTACCCGCCGACTGGTGGCGAGCGCAATCGTCGCCGAGCAATGCCGCCAGCTGATTGCCGCCGGTGTTCACGAATTTCACTTCTATACGCTCAATCGCGCGGAACTGACGGCGGGCATCTGCCATCTGCTCGGCATGCGTGCCCAACCGGAGCAAACATCATGACCAGGGCTGAAAGACTCAACGCGCTCAGAGCCGCGGTCGCGGACCGTATCCTCGTCCTTGACGGGGCCTTCGGCACCATGATCCAGGGCTATGATCTGGATGAGGCAGGGTATCGGGGCGACCGGTTCGCGAATTGGCAGCAGGATGTGAAGGGCAACAACGACCTGATCAATCTGAGCCAGCCCCATATCGTCAGTGCGATCCATGACGCCTATCTTGAGGCTGGTGCCGATATCGTCGGGACCAATACCTTCAGCTCCACGACGATTGCGCAAGCCGATTACGGTATGGAAGCGCTGGCTTATGAGCTCAATGTCGAGGGCGCTCGCCTGGCGCGTGACGCAGCAGATGTGTGGACGAAAAAAACGCCCGACAAGCCACGCTTTGTGGCCGGTTCGCTGGGCCCAACCAACCGGACGGCGTCCATCTCACCGGATGTCTCCGACCCCGGTTTCCGAAACACATCTTTTGATGAGTTAAGTGATGCCTATACCGAGGCTGCGCGCGGCTTGATTGAGGGCGGTGCGGACCTGCTGGTGATCGAAACCATTTTCGATACCCTTAATGCCAAGGCCGCCATTGCGGCTATTGAAGGTGTCTTCGAAGAACTTGGGGTGCGGCTGCCGGTGATGATTTCCGGCACCATCACCGATGCGTCCGGGCGCACCCTTTCGGGACAGACCGTTGAAGCGTTCTGGTATTCTGTTCGCCATGCCCAGCCGTTCAGCGTCGGCCTCAATTGTGCGTTGGGCCCCGATTTGATGCGGCCCTTCCTGGCCGATTTGTCGCGGGTGGCCGATACGCGGATCAGCGCTTATCCCAATGCGGGCCTGCCCAATGACATGGGCGGGTATGACGAGACGCCGGAGTCCATGGCCGAACAATGGCGGGAGTGGGCAGAAGCCGGGCTGATCAATATTGTCGGTGGGTGCTGCGGGACCACGCCGGATCATATCGCGGCCCTTGCTGAGGCCGTCGACGGTGTGCCGCCGCGCAGTTTGCCTTCTTTTGAACCCCGCCTGCGTTTGTCGGGCCTGGAGCCGTTTACAGCCGCCGCATGACCACAGCCAACTTCATCAATATCGGCGAGCGGACCAATGTCACAGGGTCCGCCCGTTTCAAGAAACTCATTCTCGAGGGTGACTTCGATGCCGCGCTCGCTGTTGCACGCCAGCAGGTGGAGAATGGCGCCCAGATCATCGACATCAATATGGATGAGGGCATGCTCGATTCAGAGCAGGCCATGGTCACCTTCCTCAATTTGATCGCCGCCGAGCCTGATATTGCGCGCGTACCGATCATGATCGACAGCTCGAAGTGGTCGATCATCGAGGCGGGTCTGAAATGCGTGCAGGGGAAGGCCATTGTCAATTCGATCAGCCTGAAAGAAGGTGATGCTCCCTTCATTGAACAAGCGCGCAAGATCAGGCGGTATGGCGCAGCAACCGTCGTGATGGCGTTCGATGAAGACGGTCAGGCAGAAACCGCCCAGCGCAAGTTCGAAATCTGCAAGCGCTCATACGAGGTGCTGACGCAAGAGGTCGGGTTCGCGCCGGAAGACATCATCTTCGACCCCAACATCTTTGCGGTCGCCACCGGCATCGAAGAGCACGAGAACTTCTGTGTTGAGTTCTTCGAAGCCTCGAAGCTGATCAAGGCGCACCTGCCTTATGCCCACATTTCCGGTGGGCTTTCCAACGTCTCGTTTTCGTTTCGCGGCAATGAGACTGTGCGCCGGGCGATGCACTCGGTTTTCCTCTATCACGCAATTCCGGCGGGCCTCGATATGGCCATCGTCAATGCGGGGCAACTGGATGTCTATGACCAGATTGAGCCCGAGCTGCGCGAGCGGGTCGAGGATGTGATCCTCAATCGCCGTCCGGACTCGACGGAACGATTGCTCGAGATTGCAGACAATTTCAGAGGCGAGGGCGCCAAGCAGCGGGTGCAGGATCTGTCGTGGCGCGACGAACCGGTTGCCGCCCGGCTCAGCCACGCACTGGTGAACGGCATCAACGACTACATCGTTGAGGATACAGAAGAGGCACGCCAGCAATCGACACGGCCGCTCGACGTGATCGAAGGGCCGCTGATGGACGGGATGAATGTAGTGGGCGATCTTTTTGGTGCCGGAAAAATGTTCCTGCCGCAGGTGGTGAAATCGGCGCGTGTGATGAAACAGGCGGTTGCCCATCTGCTGCCCTATATCGAAGCAGCAAAACAGGAAGGGTCGTCGACCAAGGGCAAGATCCTGTTGGCGACAGTCAAAGGCGATGTTCACGACATCGGCAAGAACATCGTCGGTGTGGTGCTGCAGTGTAACAATTTCGAGGTGGTTGATCTGGGCGTCATGGTCCCGGCCAACGATATTCTCGAAACCGCCAAGCGTGAGAAGGTCGATATGATCGGGCTCTCCGGCCTGATCACGCCGTCGCTTGAAGAAATGTCCCATGTGGCAGGCGAAATGCAGCGTCAGGGCTATGACATGCCGTTGCTGATCGGGGGGGCGACAACCTCTCGGGTTCACACGGCCGTCAAGATCGCGCCTTGCTATGAGGGGCCTATCATTCACGTGCTCGACGCGTCCCGCGCGGTTGGCGTGGCCGGAAGCCTGCTCAGCGACACCATGCGTGATGAGCTGGTCAGCAAAGTCGCGAACGACTATGAGGACATTCGGGTCAAGCGCGCGGCGTCGTCAAAGGCTGACCGGCTTGTCGGCATCAAGCAAGCGCGCGAGAATGCTTTCCAGATTAACTGGACAGAGTATATGCCGCCGGTCCCGTCTTTTCTCGGCGTACGTCGCTTCGACGATTACGATCTTGCGGAACTGGTGCAATACATCGACTGGACACCTTTTTTCCGGACCTGGGAGCTGGCGGGTAATTACCCGCAGATCCTTGAAGACGACGTGGTCGGCGAGACGGCACGCCAGCTTTTTGCCGACGCACAGGCCATGCTGCAGCGGATCATCGGCGAAGGCTGGCTGAAGGCGCGGGCGGTGATCGGGTTCTGGCCCGCCAACCGCTCTGGCGACGATATTGATCTGTTCACAGATGACACGCGCTCGGCGCCGCTCAGCACCGTCCATTGCCTGCGCCAGCAGGTCGCCAAGCGGCAAGGGCGCGCCAATATGTGCCTGGCCGACTTTGTGGCACCCGCGGGCAAGCCTGATTATCTTGGCGGCTTTGCCGTGACCGCCAGCATCGGCATCGAAGACAAGCTGGCTGAGTTTGAGGCGAGCCACGATGATTACAATTCCATCCTGCTGAAGGCGCTGGCCGACCGGCTGGCCGAAGCCTTTGCCGAGCGGATGCATGAACGGGTCCGCAAGGAATTCTGGGGCTATGGCGCAGATGAAGGCCTTTCCAATGAGGAGCTGATAAAGGAACGGTATCAAGGTATCCGGCCCGCGCCCGGCTATCCGGCGTGCCCTGATCATACCGAAAAACCGGCGCTGTTCCGGCTGCTGTCGGCCGAAGAGAATGCGGGCATCACGCTGACGGAATCGATGGCGATGCTGCCGACCGCGGCGGTCTCCGGCTATTACTTCTCTCATCCGGATGCGCAATATTTCGGTGTCGGCAAGATTGGCCGGGACCAGGTCGAGGATTATGCCGCGCGCCGCGGCGACTCCGTTGAGCATACCGAGCGGTGGCTGGCGCCCAATCTGGCATATGACCGCTAGGATTGTTTGTCAGGCCGGCGATCGGGCCTTGCATAGACAGGTCCGCACACAAATGAGCCCAAGTCATTCCAGTACAGTTAACAAGTCAGCACTACTGACATTTGTGCTCCAAGTGCAGCCGAATCGCGATTTTCCAACAGCGTTTCAGCGACCCGCACTCATGACGTCTTGAGTACTGCGCTTTCTCTTACTACGAACAACCGGAATCAAGGCCATTCTTGCAAGGGTTTCAAGTGCCCCTTTTTGGTTCAAAAAATATAAATAAAACAAAGGTTTCGTCGCCCGTAAGTCGCGTGAATAGTCGCTGATAACTAGGATTTCCCTCTTGTTTTTGGCGATTGGCACAGGTACCAAATTGTTAGCAGTACAGAATCCGCCCTGGGCTGTTTGGTTTGGACCTCACGGCGAGTTGGCGTTTTTTGCGTCTGCTATACGACGCAACACAAGTGAGCCGAGGACTGTTAATGGCTACCGGAACTGTAAAGTGGTTCAATAAAACCAAGGGATATGGGTTCATTGAGCCCGATGATGGCGGCAAGGACGTTTTTGTCCATATCACCGCTGTTGAACGCGCGGGCCTCGGCGGCCTGCAAGAAGGTCAGAAATTGGCCTTCGAGCTTGTGCCCGGCCGCGATGGCCGCACAGCTGCGGATAATATCCAGGAAGCTTAGTCGTCCCTGCCGGCGGGTCCGTACCCGCCGCCCCCGGGTGACTGGATAACCAGAATATCTCCGGCGCCGAGTTCGGTCTCGGCGCTGCCGGCTAGTACTTTTTCCTCACCGTCTGAACGGATCACGGTGTTGCGCCCCGCTTTCCCCGCTTTGCCATCGGCCAGTCCGAAGGGCGCGTTCGCCCGATTGTTTGAGAGAATGGCGGCGTGCATGGGTTCGATAAACCGCAACCGGCGATCAATGCCATCGCCGCCGCGCCACGTTCCCGCGCCGCCTGAGTTTTCTCGTATACCAAACGAGTCGACAAGAACCGGATAACGGAACTCCAGCACTTCTGGATCCGTGAGGCGCGAGTTCGTCATATGCGTCTGCACGGCGCTGGCACCATGAAAGCCGGGGCCTGCCCCCATACCGCCCGCCAGGGTCTCATAATATTGGTAGCGGGCGTTGCCAAAGGTCAGGTTGTTCATGGTGCCCTGGGCAGAGGCACTGGCCCCCAGCGCGCCGAACAGCGCGTTGACGATGCACTGAGAGGTTTCCACATTGCCGGCCACAACGGCGGCCGGGTAAACCGGTTTCAGGAGGGACGCGTCGGGCACGGTAATGTCCAGCGGACGCAAGCATCCAGCGTTCAGCGGAATGTCATCATCTACCAGACAGCGAAACACATAAAGCACCGCAGCATGGGTGATGGAAAGGGGGGCGTTGAAATTGTTGGATTGTTGTTCACTTGTACCGGTGAAGTCGATGACGGCGCGACGGTCTTGCCGTTGGATATGAATGCCCACTTTGATTACAGCGCCGCAATCCATGGTGAGTTCGAACGCACCGTCTGAGAGGGTATCGATCACGCGCCGGACAGCTTCAGCCGCGTTGTCCTGTACGTGACCCATATAGGCCTGAACTACATCCAGTCCGAACTGATCGACAAGATGGCGCAGCTCTGAAACGCCCTTTTCATTGGCCGCGGCCTGGGCTTTCAGGTCGGCGATGTTCATATCCGGGTTGCGCGCTGGCCACCGGCCACCGGTCAGAAGTGCCCGGATCCTGGCTTCCTCGAAGCGGCCCTGGCGGACCATCTGCTCACCGTCAATGAGGACGCCTTCTTCTTCGATGGAGGTTGAGCCCGGCGGCACGGACCCGGGCGTGATGCCGCCAATGTCCGCGTGATGGCCACGTGTTGCGACATAGAATATCGGTTCGCGCCCAATGAAGACCGGGGTCACAACGGTGATGTCGGGAAGATGCGTGCCACCATTATAGGGCGCGTTGGTGACGAAGACGTCGCCCGGCTGCATCGCCGGGTTCTCACGCATGATGGTCTGTACCGCTGCGCCCATCGAGCCCAGATGGACTGGAATATGAGGCGCATTGGCAATCAACTCTCCCGCTGAATCGAACAGGGCGCAAGAGAAGTCCAGCCGTTCCTTGATGTTAACGGATTGCGCGGTCTTCTCGATCACCGCGCCCATCTGCTCGGCAATCGACATGAACAGATTGTTGAAGATTTCCAGCTGGATCGGGTCAGCCGATGTGCCGATGGCAGCGTCGCGCCGTGCCTTGGTCACACGTTCCAGGATCAGGTCACCTCGGGCGTTGACAGTCCCGGACCAGCCGGGCTCGACCACATTGGTACCGTGCGGTTCAGAAATGATCGCTGGCCCGTTGAGTGTGTGTCCGGGCAGCAGCGATTGCCGGTCAACCAGAACTGCCTGTTGCCATTTACCCGCCATGAAGATTCTTGTGGTCTCACTCTGGCCGCTGATTGGCGACGTTGCAGCAGATTTGATCTCGGGTTCGGGCATCAGACCGACGGCTTCCAGACTAACCGCTTCGATCACCAGCACTTTCTCGGGATCGAGAAAGCCAAATCGTTGTTGGTGGGCGGTTTCGAAAGCCGCTGTAATCTCAGCGAGCGAACCAAAACCAACCTCGAGCGCGGTATCGGTGCCGGCATATTTGATATGCAGGCGCCGGTGCGTCTCGACCCGGTCTGCCAGGGGTTCGACTGGTGGGATTGCGTCCGCCTGAAGCCGGTCATAGATGTGCTCAAGATCTGCCAGTGAGGCTGCATCAAGGCGTCTCTCGACGGTCTCTTCACGCATTTCCCGCGCCTCGGCCAGACCCATACCCAGCGCGGATAGCACGCCACCCATCGGGTGGATCATCACGCGGGTCATGCCCAGCGCGTCGGCGACCAGACAGGCGTGCTGGCCCCCTGCGCCACCAAAACAGACCAGCGTATAGTCAGAGACATCGTGTCCGCGCTCCAGCGAAATGCGTTTGATGGCGCGGGCCATGTTCTCGACGGCGATGGCGAGAAAGCCTTCGGCAACGTCTTCGGCAGACTTGCCTGCCTGTGCCGCCAGTGCGGCGAATCCTGTGCGGACGGCATCGATATCGAGCGGCTCGGTGCCGGTCTTGCCAAATACCTTGGGGAACCGGTCGGGCCGGATTTTGCCGAGCATGACATTGCAGTCTGTCACGCTCAGCGGACCACCCTTGCCATAGCTGGCAGGGCCGGGATTGGCGCCCGCAGAGTCCGGGCCGACGCGGAACCGCTCGCCATCGAACTGAAGAATCGACCCGCCACCAGCAGCGACCGTATGGATATGCATCATCGGCGCGCGGATGCGCGTGCCCGCGACGACACTGTCGAACACCCGCTCGAATGTGCCGTCGAAGTGGCAGACATCGGTGGAGGTGCCGCCCATGTCGAACCCGATAATTTTGTTGAAGCCCGCCTTTTGGGCCGTGCGCACCGCACCGACGACACCGCCTGCCGGTCCCGACAGGATGGCGTCCTTGCCCTGAAACCGATGTGCTTCGGTCAGTCCGCCATTCGACTGCATGAACATCAGTTTCGTGTCGCCGACATGGCTCTCGATCTGATTTACATAACGCCGCAGGATGGGAGACAGATAGGCATCAGCAACGGTGGTATCGCCGCGCCCGACGATTTTCATCAGCGGGCTCGCCCGGTGGCTGACCGATATCTGGCTGAAGCCCAGTTCCCGGCAGAGCGCCTCCAGCGCCATTTCATGATCCGGGTATCGATAGGCATGCATCAGGCAGATGGCGACGCTGTCGATACCATCTGCTCGCACCTGGGACAGCGCGTCGCGGGCCGTTGCCAGATCGAGTGGGACAAGCACCTCGCCGGTCGCGGATAGCCGCTCATCGACCTCGACGACCCGGTCATAAAGAGGTTCAGGCAGTTTGATGTCCAGGTCGAAAAGTCTTGGCCTGTTCTGATAACCAATGCGCAGCGCATCCCTGAAGCCTCTGGTCGTGACGAACAGGGTTTGCGCACCCTGCCGTTCCAGCAGCGCGTTGGTCGCGACTGTCGTCCCCATTTTGATGGCGGCGATGTCACTGCTGGGGATCGCGTCTCGGTCGTTCAACCCGAGCAGCGCGCGGATGCCGGCGACAGCGGCATCGTCATAGCGTTCCGGGTCTTCCGACAGCAGCTTATGCGTTACCAGCGCACCATCGGGGCGCAGCGCGACGATGTCGGTGAACGTCCCGCCCCGGTCGATCCAGAATTGCCATTTTTTACAATTGGTCATTCATAGGCTGCATCTACCTGGAGGTCGCCCTGCGCGACCAGCTTGATCAAGAAGTTGAGGTTTGTTTCTACTGCAGGAAAATAGCTATTACACTAGTTTCACCGGATCGTTTTCAAAGAGCAAAGGGGGAGGCAAAAAAATGTCCGATCGACGCGCAGAAATTGTTGCCGACAAACACGAAATCGAAACCTTGCAGAGGCTGTACGCCAAGGCCACCGACAAACTCGGGATGGAGTCAGCAGATATCAGGGAAGAGGGCAGGAAAATCTATCACCGGATTTTCACGCCGGACGCCCAGGTGCGCACGGCCAACACGGGAGATGACTTTGTTGCCGACGGCCCTGATGGCTGGGCCGAGGTCGCCGAATCCGCGTTGAAGGACTACATCGGCACGCAGCACCTTATCGGTACGCAATTGACGGATGTTGATGGTGATCAGGGTGAGATGGAGAGCTATTTGAACGCCTGGCACAAGAACCCGGACAATTCGGTCTATTATTTCCTGGGCACGTATATCTCGAAGGTCAGGCGATATGAGGAAGGCTGGAAAATCTACGACATGACGCTCAGGCTGGATACCAGCGGAATCGTTCAAACAACCTAGCGGCGGCTCTCGCCGCTCAGTTGGTAATCAAACCTTAACGACGGTCTTGCCGAAGTTCTGACCGGCAAACAGGTCTGCAAATGCGACACCGCAGTTCTCGACGCCCTCATACATATGCTCAATCGCCCTGATGTCGCCTGCCTTGAGCCATGTTGAAAGCTGCCCCCGCGCTTCGGGATAGCGGTCCAGCTTCGTGTGGGTCATGAACCCCTGCAACGTTGCCCATTTGGAGACGATCTGAAAAAGGTTCGATGGGCCGGGGGTGGCAGCCTGATCGCCGTAGGTCGCAACTGCGCCACAGAAGGGGATGCGCGCGCCTTCGTTGATCTGGTCCAGCACGACCTCCAGCAAGGGCCCGCCGACATTATCGAAGTAGACGTCGATCCCATTCGGGGCGACGTCGGCCAGGCGATCCACTAGGTTCGCGTCGTTGTAGTTCACGCCGACGTCATACCCCAGTTCGTGCTCCAGACGCCGGCACTTGTCGTCATTGCCCGCGAAGCCGATGGTTCGCGCGCCTTTGAGTTTTGCAATCTGCCCGGCAATGGACCCGACAGCGCCACCGGCGGCTGAAATCAGGACGGTCTCTCCCGGTTGCGGCTTGCCAATATCGTTTAGCCCGAAATAGGCCGACATGCCCGTGTCACCCAGGACGCCCAGATGATAGCTCAGCGGATGCACTCCATCATCTTCAAGCACCACATGCCAGTCATCAGCGGTCAGGATGGAGAATGCCTCCCAGGCCAGACGCGCCATGATCAATGCACCCTCTTTGTAATCCGGGTTCTTCGACTCGATGATTTTTCCCAGGATCAATCCCATCACCGGTTTGTCCAGGGGCATGGCCGGCAAGACATTGTCACCGGAGCCTTCGTCCATCCAGTTGCGGAAGCCGGCATCGAGCGACACGTAGAGGTTCTCGATAAGCGCTTCACCGGGATTGAGCGCCGGCGTTTCCGACGTGACCACTCCGAAGTCAGAGGCCTTTGGTTTGCCGTCGGGCCGCTTCGCCAATGTCACCTGGGTGTTCTTCATATGGATCTCCAAATCCGCGACTGTGATTGCTTTTGACGCGACCTATAACGCTGAACACTGAGAACGGCGAGAAAAGTGTTCTATCGGTACCCCTCCTGAACGGGCACACGTGGCAATCGCCACCAGATAGAATCGCACAGCGCCACAAGCTCATCGCTCAGCGTAAGGTTGGCCCCGGCGATGGTCGCGTCGAGTTGCTTCGGGCGGCTGGCGCCGATAATGGCGGAGGTGATGCCCTTCTGGCGCAGCACCCAGGACACTGCGACAGAGGCCAGTGAATGGCCCTCGGCTTTTGCCTTCTCATTCAAACCGGTGATCAGCTGGAGTTTCTCTTCCTGCCAATATCGCTGCTGATAGACAGCGCCCGCTTGCGGCAGGGAAAAGCGCGAGCCTTCCTCAACGTCCTGACCTGCCCTATAGCGGCCTGAGAGCATGCCCCCGGCGATCGGGTTATAGACAATGACGCCGACATCCTTGTCGCGGCAGAGTGGCAGCAGCTCGGTCTCGATATCGCGATAGAGCAGATTGTAGCGCGGCTGCACCGTCTCATAGCGGGCCAGGCCCAGCCGCTCGCTGGCCGAAAGCGCATCCATCAGCCGCCAGGCCGGATAGTTGGAGCAGCCGACATAGCGGATCTTGCCGTCGCGCACGAGATCATCATAGGCGCGCATGGTTTCTTCAATCGGCGTGTGCGGATCGAAAAAATGTGCTTGATAGAGATCGATGACGTCGGTCTTCAGCCGCTTCAGGCTGTCCTCGACACGACGCTGGATGTTGAAGCGCGACAGGCCCTGGTCATTGACTGTGGGGCCCATCGGCACGCGGCACTTTGTTGCCAGGAAAACCTTGTCCCGGACGCCGCGGTCCTTCATCCATTTGCCGATGATCTTTTCGGTGCGTCCGGCACGGTCGGCGCCGCCGCCTAGCGGATAGCCGTCCGCGGTATCGAAGAAGTCGATGCCGGCTTCAAACGCCTTGTCCATGATCGCGAAGGAAGTTTCCTTATCGCATTGCATGCCGAATGTCATGGTGCCCAGACAAAGCGGCGGCACGCGTGTGCCCGTGCGTCCTAGTGGTCGTAACTTCATATCTCGCTCCTTTGCGTTAGCCCGATCATGCACTACGCTTCGCCGCAGAAACAGGGGAGATAGAATCATGGGGAAATATGTATTTGTGGTTCAAAGCGAACCGACTGAAGGCAACGAAGACGCCTATAATGACTGGTACGACAATGTTCATCTGGGTGAGGTTCTGACAGTACCGGGATTTGTCGCTGCGCAGCGCTTCAAGGTGCAGGATGGCAGCGAAGGGCTGCAATATCTCGCGCTCTATGAACTGGATACGGACGATCCTCAAGCGTCGCTGGCAGCGCTGGGCGCCGGTATCAAAGCGGGTGACATTCATATGAGTGATGCCATCAACGGCCCCACCATACAGTCGACCATGTATGGTCCCATCGGCGAACGGATGACCGCGTAACGATAGAAGCGGCGCTGCGGAAATCGCAGGCATCAACGCTTTTCCAACGTGATAGAACCCGGACCGATCTGACCGGGAAACCAAGATGAGTATATGGAGCACATTGCTGGGCGGTGCAGCCGGCTTCGCCATGGGCGGGCCGCTGGGCGCGTTAGTCGGCGCTGTCGCCGGGCATGTGATCGATCGCCCGTCGGACGAAGAACCCGTCAAGGATGCGACCAAGAAAGTCTCGTTCACCATCGGGGTGATCGTGCTGGGCGCCAAAATGGCAAAGGCTGATGGCGCCGTGACGCGTGACGAGATTGCTGCGTTCCGTGAAGTGTTTCACGTGCCGCCGCATGAGGTAAAAAATGTAGCACGGGTATTCGACCGCGCAAAAAAGGAAGTCACTGGGTTCGAGCCCTATGCCAGGCAACTCGGCAAGCTGTTCAAAGACAATCCGGCGGTGCTGGAAGACCTGCTCGATGCGTTGTTCCATATCGCCAAGGCGGATGGATCGCTGCACCCGGCTGAGCTCGCCTATCTTGAGGCTGTGGCCTCCATCTTCGGATTTGACCAGGCGGCGTTCGAACGCATTCAGGCGGGCCATACCACAGGCAGTGATTCCGATCCCTATCTGGTGCTGGGCATGTCGCGGGATGCCAGTGATGAAGCGCTCAAGACCCGTTACCGTCAGCTGGTGCGGGAGAACCACCCCGATACGCTGATGGCGCAGGGGCTGCCGCAGGAATTCATCGATCTGGCCAATGAAAAAGTCGCGGCGATCAACGATGCCTATGACAGCATTCAGAAGCATCGGGGCCAGACCTAGTGGCCCTGTCACATGTGTTCCTGGCCCTGCTGGTGTCGCTGCTTTGGGGCCTCAACTTCGTTGTGACGAAGGCGGGCCTGTCGGAGCTGCCGCCGGTTTATCTGGCGATGCTGCGCTTTGCTCTGGTCGCGATCCTGCTGGCGCCCTGGCTCAAACCCATGAAAGGTCAGATGGTCCGGCTCGTATGGATCGGGCTGACCGCAGGGGCGCTGCATTTCGGGCTGATCTTTCTTGGTTTTTCGATGACCGAACATGTGGGGCCGGTCGCTGTGGCGGTGCAGATCAATATTCCTTTCATGGTGTTGCTGGCGGTCGTGTTTCTGGGCGAACGGATTGGTGTCTACAGGATCGGCGGCATGGTGGTGGCATTTTCGGGCGTAATGCTCGTTGGGTTTGATCCGGACGCGTTCAGCGACCCCTGGGCCTTTGTCATGGTCTGCGCCGGGGCGTGTTTCTTTGCCGTCTCCGTCGTGCTGATGCGGCGATTCGATGGTGGGCATCCACTGCAGGTGCAGGCGTGGATCGCCTTGTTCAGTTTCCCCGTCTTGCTGTTCGGGACCATGGTTCTGGAAACCGGGCAAATTGAAAGCACCATGAACGCCACCTGGGTCGGCTGGTCGGCGGTAATCTATATCGCGCTGGGCTCCACGGTCATTGGCCATGGCAGCATGTTCTTCCTGCTGCAGCGTTATCCGGTCACCTATCTGGTACCCTTCATGATCGCGCCGCCGGTGCTGGGCGTGCTGTTTGGCATCTGGCTTTACGGCGACCCGATCACGTGGGAAATTGTCGCCGGCGGATTGATGACCGTGGCGGGTGTCGCTGTTATTCAGATCCGCGAAGCGCTGGCGACAAGGCGCGCAAAGATGGTGGAGGCAGTATGATTGAACGTGAATCCCCTAATTGTTCGGACCGGCCACCGGGATTCGATATCGACCTTCTGGTGCTGCACTATACCGGTATGGAGAGCTGTCAGGCGGCAGTTGACCGGCTGTGCGATCCCGAAGCCAAGGTCAGCGCGCACTATTTGATAGACGAAGATGGGACCAGCTATTGCCTGGTGCCAGAAACCAAGACCGCCTGGCATGCCGGCCAGTCCTGCTGGGAAGGCAAGATCGGCATGAACCAGCGCTCGATCGGGATCGAGCTGGTCAATCCGGGCCATGAATTCGGCTACCGGGAGTTTCCAGCCGCCCAGATGGAGGCGCTTGAAGCGCTGGCGGCTGACGTGCTCGGCCGGCACCCTATACAGCGGCGCGGTGTGCTGGCCCATTCTGATGTGGCGCCTATGCGCAAGGAAGACCCGGGCGAACTCTTCGACTGGCAGGGCTTGGCCGCAAAAGGCATTGGCCTGTGGCCGCAGCAGATGGATGTGGAACCGGTTGGCGGCACCATTCGCGATGTGCAGCTCGCCATGCGTAATATTGGGTATTGCGTGCCCGTCGACGGGGAAGACAATGTGGTCTACCGGTCAATTTTGAAGGCTTTCCAGCGCCACTGGCGGCCAAAATCGGTCGACGGCAAAGCGGACAAGGAAACCCGGACCATGCTGGCGGCGGTTCAGGTCGCGGTGCAGGCGGATATGGCGGCCAGCCAGGCGGAGGCTGAAGGCGGCTAGCCTTTAGAACGTAACGCCATCACTGCGCCGTAGGTGGACACGCAGTACGGCACGCAAAACGTCAGCAGGACTTTCCACACGACAATGGGTTTGTCGCCGAACAGGGCGTCACCCTGGTTGATCAGGTTGAGGATGACCCCGACGACCACCGCGACGATTATGGAACTTTTGATAACCGATGGGCGTGTGGCGCAGTGGATTAGCGATGGACGGTCATTCATATGCCGACCATAGCCTAGTTCGCGGGCCTAGTCCGGGCGCAGATCCTCATCGGTATAACGGCGGTTGCCGGTATCGGGTGGAATCTGGCCGGTTTCTTCCGTTAGCGGGCGATCGTCGAACTTCTCTTCGCGCGCGGCTTCGGCCTTCTTGTTACCGCCGAACGGGTTGATCGACTCCAGGGTCTCGCACCCGCCCAGCATCAGGGCTGAGCCGAGGGTGATCAGAACAAGTTTTTGGGACATGCGAAGTGTCATGGGTACCGCCGTTGAACCGGGGCGGCATCATCGGCAAATCCCCCATGCCTTGCAAGGGGTTCTTGACCAGGGCAGCGTGGTTCCGCATGTTCCGGGTGCCAGATGGCCGGATGACCGCTGCCTTGCTGCGAAAGTGGTGGGGGAGAGGAAAGTCCGGGCTCCACGGAAATACGGTGCCGGGTAACGCCCGGCGGGGGCGACCCCAGGGAAAGTGCCACAGAGAGCAGACCGCCTTTGTCTTCGGACAGGGGTAAGGGTGAAAGGGTGCGGTAAGAGCGCACCGCGCGCCTGGCAACAGGGGCGGCATGGTAAACCCCACCGGGAGCAAAACCGAATAGGGGCGGCGTATGCGGCGTTTCCGGCGTGTCGCCCGGGTTGGTTGCATGAGTGCGCGGGCAACCGCGTGCCTAGATGAATGGTCATCGCCCGCAAGGGTACAGAACCCGGCTTACAGGCCATCTGGCATATTACTGACTGTATCGGGCACATTTGCCAAAGTGGGTTGTGCCGCTAGTATACGCGCCATGAGCGGGGGGACGATCATCAGAAATGACGAGGGCGGCGTGGCGACGCTGACGCTCAATCGTCCGCAGGCGCGCAACGCGCTCAGCATCGGCTTAATGCAGGACCTCCGGCACGACCTTGAAGACATTGCAGGTGATCCAGCCCTCAAGGCTATCGTCATTCGTGGCGAAGGTCCCGCCTTTTGTGCCGGGCATGATCTGAAGGAAATGCGGGCGAATAATGACCCGGACTTCATTCGCCGCACGTTCGAGCTCTGTTCGCAACTGATGCAAACCGTCGTCCATCAGCCCCAGCCGGTGATCGCCCAAGTCCACGGGGTTGCGACCGCGGCGGGCTGCCAGTTGGTGGCGTCCTGCGATCTGGCGATCGCTGCTGAAACGGCCCGGTTCGCCACGCCCGGCGTCAATATCGGGCTGTTCTGCTCGACGCCGCAAGTGGCGCTGTCCCGAACGGTTTCAAGAAAACATGCGATGGAAATGCTGCTGACCGGCGACATGGTCTCGGCAGCTCATGCGGCTGAAATCGGCCTGATCAATCGTGCGGTTGCCGACGACACGCTGGGCGCAGAGGTCGATCAACTGGCCAGGCAGATCGCGTCCAAATCCGGCAAGGTGGTCCGGTTTGGCAAGGCAGCGTTCCAGCGGCAGCTCGGGCTGGATTTGTCAGACGCCTATGCGGCGATGACCGAAGCGATGATTGAGAATATGGGCTTCAAGGACGCGGATGAGGGAATCAACGCGTTCCTTGAAAAGCGCCCGCCAGACTGGAAGGAGCGCTAGAGCCCTTTCAACAAATGTGTGATCATTCTGCCGTGGCGATTTTGACCGGCTTTCAGGAGCGAGGACGCAGGACATGCCCAAGCATATTCAAGGACGAGTGACGCCAAAGGCGGTCAAAAGCGCCCGGCCCTCTAGGGTTTCACTCTGGCGGCCGCCCACGGCGTCGCGGCGCTTGCCCGATGCGACGGCATCGCGCTGCCCGACGCTCCTTGTGGATCATCTCGCCAGAGTAGAAACAGAATTGACCACACGTTTGTTGAAAGGGCTCTAGTGCCGCACCCAGATGTAAATTATTTGATCGAAGGTCAGACCGCGATCATCGAGATGGACCGTGCGCCGGTCAACGCAATCGATCTGGACTTCATTACTGCGATTATCGAGGCGTTTCGGCAGGCCGGCGCCGACGAGGATGTCAGAGCCGTGGTGCTGGCCAGTGCTGTCCCGAATACGTTTTGCGGCGGGCTCGACCTGACGGTGATGCGGACCCTGACCGGCGAAGGCTTCCGTGAAATTCTCGAAAAGCTCTATATGGAGCTTTACGATGTTCAGTACACGCTGGGTAAACCGACCATCGCGGCCATCAGCGGTGCGGCCCGTGCCGGCGGGATGACGCTGGCCGTCTCCTGCGACATCATTCTGGCGGAGAAGGGGGTGACCCTCGGCTACCCGGAAGTAAAGGTCGGGATCATTCCGGGCATCCACTTTGTCCATCTGCCGCGGCAGATCGGGCGGCACCGGGCGTTTGAGTTGCTTTTTTCAGGCGAACCGATTGTCGCGGATGACGCTGAAAAACTCGGCTTGATCAACCGGGCGGTCTATCCGGGCCAGGCCCGGGCGCTGGCGATGTCCATGGCGCGGCGCATGTCGTCGATCTCACCCGTGGTGATGCGGCGCGGCCGCGATGCCTTCATGCGGGCCAATGACAGGGACTATCGCCGCGATATTGGCGCGGTCGTCGACGCCATGTGTGCGCTTGTCGAGACAGAAGATGCCCAGGAAGGCATGGCGGCGTTCGCTGAGAAACGCCGCCCCAAATGGTAGGGCGCTAACCCCCTGATTTCTTTTTTCTGACGTCACCACGCCTCAATTGATGCGTCAATTGGGGGTGCATGGCGCGTGGTCTCGGTCGGCAAGGTCGCGGCAGGAGGGTCCATGGAGAACCATGGATTCCGGGCATACTTATCCCGTAATCAGCCTTTCCCGGCATTGACCACCATATATCACCATGTTACACCATAATTTACCAATTCAGCGGGGGATCCCTCCAATTGGCGTGAGCCAACGCTGCGATCGGTACAGGGAGTGAACCAGCGGGGCTAGGTGGGTGGCAGCAATGCTGCTGTTTTTGTCGGAATATGAAAACAAGGTCGACAAGACGGGACGTGTTTCTGTCCCGGCTGGCTTTCGCGCGCAGCTCGAAGAAACAGACTTCAAGGGCTTTGTAGGCTTTCCGCATTTGGAGCTTCCATGCATTGAAGCGTGGACCATGTCCCGCATGCGCCGTCTCGCAGCTGGCATGGAGCGCATGCCGCCACTTTCGGCGCAATACAACGCCAACAGTACACTGATGACCAAGAGCAAGGAACTGGCTTTTGATCCGGAAGGGCGCGTCAAGCTGACCCCGAAATTTCTTGCGCATACAGGGATCAAGAACAAGGCGATGATCGCTGGCCGGGGACCAACGTTTCAGATCTGGGAACCGGAGCGCTTCCATGCCCATGAAGCACAGGCCGAAGCCGTGATCATGGCCAATCCGGACAGCTTCCTGCTGGGGCCGGAAGGGGGGGCCGATGTCTAAGGATGCGCGCCATGCCCCGGTCCAGGTCCACGACGTGCTGAAGGTCATCGCGCCGCAACGCGGCGACGTGATCCTTGACGCGACGTTTGGCTGGGGCGGTTACACCCGGTGCTTTCTGGAAGCCGCGCAGTGCACGGTGGTCGCCATTGACCGCGACCCCACCGCAAGGGTGCGCGCGAAGGCCTTGGCGGAAGAGTTTCCGGGCCGGCTTGAATTTTTTGTAGGCCCGTTTGGCGATATGGAGGCGCTGGTGTCGCCAACGCATCCGGCGTTCCAGGGGATCGCGTTCGATATCGGGGTTTCATCAATGCAGCTCGACGATGTCGAGCGTGGCTTTTCGTTCCAGCAGGACGGACCGCTGGACATGCGCATGAGCGCTGATGCCGATCCGTCAATTCGGTCTGCGGCAGATGTCGTCAATGAAGAGACGCAGGACGATCTTGCCAACATCATCTGGCGTTATGGCGAAGAGCGGAAATCCCGCCGTATCGCCCATGCCATCGTTGATGCCCGGGCTGAAAAGCCAATCACGCGAACGCTGCAGCTGGCCAATATTGTTGCGCGGGCTGCCGGTGGCCGGGGTGCCGCCAAGGTGCATCCGGCCACGCGCACCTTTCAGGCCTTGCGCATCTATGTGAATGATGAATTGGGGCAGCTTGAAGCAGGTCTTCACGCTGCCGAACGAATGCTCGCACCAGAGGGTCGCCTCGCGGTCGTTTCCTTCCACTCCCTCGAAGACCGCATCGTTAAAGACTTTCTGCGTGAGCGCGGCGGTTTGGCGCCGACCCACTCCCGACACCTCCCTCAAGCGCCAAATCGCCGCCCCCCTTCATTCCGGCTCGCCAGCCGGAAGGCGATCAAGCCGTCCGACGAAGAAGTCGCGCGCAACCCCCGGGCCCGGTCGGCCCGTTTGCGCGCCGCTGTGCGGACGGAACACCCGGCCTGGCCCCAAGACACGCAGCAGGTCCGCTGATGCGCGGCATCACGGTGATCACGCTCGCGCTCCTCGTGGCGGTGAGCTATGGCCTCTATCGCCTGAAGTATACGGTGGAGGACCAGCGGGACAGTGCCGCCGCGATCTCTGCCCAGATTGCAGAAGACCAGCGCGCCATCAAAGTCCTGCGTGCCGAATGGGCCTATCTGACCCGGCCGCAACGCCTGCAGGACCTGTCGGGAGACTTCCTTGACCTCGCGCCGCTGGACCCTGACCAGATCGGCGAACTGGATGTCATCCCGGCCCGGCCGTTGGAGCCGCTGCCGGAGGACACGCGCATCGACACCGGACAACTCAGTCAGGTGGCGCCATGAGGCGCATTACCACCATCGAATTCGACGGTGCCGGCAAGCGGGCCATTGATAACGCCAAGGGCAGGGTGGTGGTGACGATTGTCATTTTCGCTCTGTGCTTCAGTGTCATCTCTGTGCGGCTTGTCGATCTGGGGCTTCTCAGCGACGCAGCGCAAAGCGCCGAACGGGGCCCGGCGTCGACAGGCCGGCAGGCGCGTGCCGATATTGTCGACCGCAATGGTGTGCTGCTGGCGACGGATCTTGAAACCGTTTCTGCCTATGCCAAGCCGTCAGCGATTCCCGATCCCCAGAAGGCCGCGATGCAACTTGCTTCGGTGCTGCCGGGCGTATCGGCTGCGGAACTGGAGCGGAAGTTCCGTTCCGGATCATCTTTCACGTGGGTTGAACGCAAGCTGACGCCAGCCGAGCATGCCGCGATCATGCGCCTGGGCATTCCGGGCGTCGATTTCCAGACCGAGATAGAGCGCGTCTACCCACATGGCGGTCTGGCCGCGCATCTGGTGGGATATACCAATGTGGATGGCCTGGGTAAGGGCGGCGTAGAGCGTTACTTCAACGAACGCCTGACCCGAAAGGGCTCTGGAGACGAACCGCTGAAGCTGGCGCTCGATATCAGGGTGCAGCATGTCTTGCGGGATCGTATCGCGACAGCCGTGACCGAATTCAAGGCGTTGGGCGGCGCCGGGCTGATTGTTGACGTCCGTACCGGTGAAGTGGTGGCGATGGCCAGCCTGCCTGATTTCAATCCCAATGAGCCCGGCTCAAAAATTCAGGATCCTGCCTATATGAACCGCGTTTCCCACGCGGTTTACGAGATGGGATCGACCTATAAGACTTTCACGATGGCGATGGCGCTGGAACATGGCATCGCCAGTATTGAAGACGGGTATGACGCGACCGACCCCATCCGGATCGCGCGCTTTACGATCAGTGATGATCACCCCAAGGCACGCTGGCTCAGCATGCCGGAAATCTTCATGTACTCCTCCAACATTGCCAGCGCCAAGATGGCGGTTGAAGCAGGGGCCGAGGTGCAGCAGGCGTTTCTCCGCAGCCTGGGCCAACTGGATCGCCCTGACATCGAGCTTCATGAAGTAGGGGCGCCGATGGCGCCGCAAATCTGGCGCGAAATCAACATCATGACCATCGCGTTCGGCCATGGTGTCGCTGTCAGTGGTCTGCAGCTCGCCAAGGGGTTTGCCGCTTTGACAAATGGCGGGATCATGCGGCCCCTGACCGTCATGCGGGCTGACCCGGCTTTCCCGGCTGGCGGAAAGCGTGTGGTGTCCGAAAAGACCAGCCGTCAGATTCAGGCGCTGTTACGGCTGGTTGTCGAAAAGGGC
The DNA here is from genome assembly GCA_046290575.1 of Alphaproteobacteria bacterium. GTDB lineage: Bacteria > Pseudomonadota > Alphaproteobacteria > SMXS01 > SMXS01 > JANQQJ01. Next base: position 107,392 of record JBKAGX010000005.1, read on the forward strand.
ACAGGCCGCAAAGCCAATGCCGAAGGCTATCTGGTCGGCGGCAAGACCGGCACGGCTGAAAAGAGCGGCGCCGGCGGTTACCGCCGAAAAGCACTTCTATCCTCGTTTATTGCCGTCTTCCCGGTTACCGACCCGCGATACGTGGTCTGGGTGATGATTGATGAGCCCAAGGGTAACAAATCCACCTTTGGCTATGCCGGTGCGGGTTGGACTGCTGCGCCGACCGTGCGTCAGGTCATCGAACGAGCAGCACCCTTGCTGGGCGTCATGCCCAGCGACCGGGAAACCCATCCGCTGGTGCCGACCATGCTGCCCCTCATTCAACCGGAGCTACGGTCATGAGGTTATCGGATCTGATCGGACACAATGGCACGGCATCGCAGATTGATATTCGCGGCCTGACGGCGGACAGCCGCGCGGTAGAACCCGGTTATCTGTTTGCGGCGCTGCCTGGCACGCAGGTGCGCGGTGCCGATTACATCGGTGATGCGCTCGATCAGGGCGCTGTGGCGGTTCTTGCCGGCCCTGATGTCACGGTGGATCCGGCACAGGCCTATCTTGTGCCGGACTACAATCCACGCAGGCGTCTGGCACTGATGGCAGCCCGCTTTTTCGATGCCCAGCCGGACACGGTCGTCGCGGTTACCGGGACCAATGGTAAGAGCTCTGTGGTGGATTTCGTCCGTCAGATCTGGGCACAGCTGGGACACCGCGCTGGCTCCATGGGAACGCTGGGTGTGACGGCCGATGGTATCGACCCGATGCCGTCGCTCACCACGCCCGACCCTGTTGAAGTGCATCGCCGGTTAGCGGATCTCAAGCAGGCCGGAATCGATCATCTGGCGCTTGAAGCGTCGAGCCACGGGCTCGCGCAGCATCGGCTGGATGGCGTGCAGATCAAAGCGGCCGCTTTTACCAACCTGTCGCGGGATCACCTGGATTATCACGCCACTTATGAAGACTACTTCCTGGCCAAACTTCGGCTGTTTGGTGACTTGCTGCCGCCGGGTGGCGCCGCCGTCTTGAATGCGGAAACGCCGCTTTTTGAAGAGTTGGTCGATATCTGCTGGGGCCGCGGTTTGCGGATCTTGTCGGTCGGCAAGGGTGGCGATCTGGCATTGCTGTCCCGCGAGGCGACGCCCTCCGGTCAGGCGTTGGTGATCGGGCTCGGCGATCAGGTCTATGATGTCACGCTGCCGCTGATCGGGGACTTCCAGACATCCAATGCACTCGTTGCGGCGGGTTTGGTTCTGATGACGGGCGGCGAACCAAACCCAGTCATGCATGCGCTGTCGGGTCTGTCGCCGGTGCGTGGCAGGCTGGAGCATGTCGGTACGCATCCGAATGGGGCGGCGGTTTATGTTGACTATGCGCATACGCCCGATGCGTTGCGCACGGTACTCACCAGCCTGCGGCCTCATACACAGGGTCGGCTGCATTTGGTTTTTGGCTGCGGTGGCGACCGCGACAGCGGCAAACGGCCGCAGATGGGCGCAGCAGCCGTGGAACTCGCCGACCGGGTGATCGTCACTGACGATAACCCGCGTCACGAGGACCCGGCCGAGATCCGCCGCCAGATCATGACGGCCAGCCCCGGTGCCTTGGAGGTGGCTGATCGACACGCGGCGATCGCTAAGGGCCTTGCAGGGTTGCAGGCGGACGATCTTCTGGTCATTGCCGGCAAAGGGCATGAGCAGGGCCAGATCATAGGCGATGAGGTTCTTCCGTTTGACGATGCCGCTGTCGTGCGGAGCGCGCTTGCGCTTCTGGAGGACAGCCGTGCTTGAGCCGCTTTGGACATCAGCACAGATCGCGGCAGCCACTGGTGGCGCTGAAGCCGGACGCTTTGAGGCATATGGCGTCGCAATCGACAGCCGGGACGTACGTTCGGGTGACCTGTTTGTGGCGCTTCGCGGTGAGAATACGGATGGGCACCGCTTCATAGAGCAGGCGATGCAGGCTGGCGCTACCGGAGTGCTGGTCGAGGCCTCTGCCGACATTCCAGATGGCGTTCCTGCGGTTTCAGTGCAAGACGGTTTTACCGCGCTCAATCGTTTGGGCGCGGCGTCGCGCTTGCGTCTCGGCGGTCAGGTCATCGGTGTTACCGGCAGTGTCGGGAAGACCGGAACAAAGTCCGCGATAGCAGCAACATTGGCGGAGGCGGGCGAAACCTTCTCCAGTATCCGCAGTTTCAACAATCATGTTGGTGTGCCACTCACCCTGGCGCGGACGCCAGTATCGACCCAGTTTGCCGTTCTTGAAATGGGTATGAATCATGCCGGCGAGCTTCGGGAACTAAGCGCGCTTGCGCGCCCAACCATCGCGCTCATTACAACTGTTGCCGGCGTCCATATGGAGTTTTTTGACTCCGTCGAGCAGATCGCAGACGCGAAATCAGAGATTTTTGAAGGGCTTGAATCAGGCGGCGTAGGGATCATCAATCGCGACAACGCTTACTTCGACCGACAGTTGGATGCTGCCCGCACAGCCGGTGTCAGCAACATCTTGTCTTTTGGCATTCATGACGATGCCGATGTCAGGATGGTGCGGCAAAAGCTGCACGATGACTGCAGTTGTATCACGGCGGATGTTGCCGGGACGTTGCTGACCTATAAGCTCGGCATCCCGGGCGTACATTGGGTGTCCAACAGCCTGGCCGTGCTCGCTGTCGTTCATGCAGCGGGTGCGGACCTGGGCCGTGCAGGATTGGCGCTGGCGGACCAGCGTCCACCCAAGGGCCGCGGTGAACGGCATTTCGTCGATGCACCGGGCGGCTGCGTCCTGGTGATCGACGAAAGTTATAATGCCAGCCCCATCGCCATGCAGGCAGCGATCCGCCAGCTGGGAGAAACCGCGCCGCCTGCGAAATCCGGCAGACGGATCGCGGTTCTGGGCGACATGCGCGAATTAGGTGAGGGTGGTCCCGCCGCGCACCGTAACCTGGCGGGCCAGCTTGTCGGGGCGGCGGTTAGCCATGTCCTCCTTGTCGGGCCGCTGATGCGTCACCTTCTCGACGCGTTGCCGCCATCAATCACCGCTACGTCCTGCTCAGATGCAGCAGAGGCGGAGCAGGCCATCATGAATTCCTATGAACCGGGCGATCTAATCATGGTCAAGGGCTCAAACGCGATCGGGTTATCCCGGGTCGTCGATGCGCTGCTGGCTCTTGCGGACGTGCCGGTTCATGCACGCGAAGCGGGGTAGATTAACCATGCTCTATCACCTGCTTTTCCCGCTCAGCGAAGACATCGCCGTCTTCAATCTGTTTCGCTACATCACCTTCAGAACCGGCGGCGCTGTCCTGACGGCCCTCACCATCTGCTTTATTTTTGGTCCTCGCATCATCCGCTGGCTGAAGTCCAAGCAGGGCAAGGGCCAGCCGATCCGCGAAGACGGTCCGCAAAGCCATATCATCACCAAACAGGGCACCCCCACCATGGGCGGGTTTCTGATCCTGATCGCGCTGGCGGCGGGCACGTTGCTCTGGGCGGATTTGACGGAGCCTTATGTCTGGGTCTGCATTCTGGTCACCTTCGGCTTCGGCGTTGTCGGTTTCATCGATGACTATCTGAAAGTAACCCGCAGCTCGAGCCAGGGGATATCCGGCAAGCTGAAGCTTTTGTTGCAGTTTTCCATCTCTGCTCTTGCCGCGATCTGGGTAATGCAGGCCTCCGCGCCCGAACTCGCCGGACAGGTTGCGGTGCCCTTTGCCAAGGATTTCCTGATCGACCTTGGCATCGTGTTCATTCCCTTTGCCATGATCGTGATTGTCGGGGCCTCCAACGCGGTGAATCTGACCGACGGCCTGGACGGGCTCGCCACCATGCCGGTGATCATCGCAGCCGGTACATTCGCCTTGATCGCCTATCTGGTCGGCAACAGCGTGTTCTCAGAATATTTGCAGATTCACTTTGTCAACGGGTCTGGTGAAGTCGTCGTGTTTCTCGGCGCGCTAATTGGCGCTGGCCTTGGCTTTCTCTGGTTCAACGCGCCGCCGGCCATGGTCTTCATGGGCGACACGGGCAGCCTGGCACTAGGCGGCGCTCTCGGCGCGGTGGCTGTTATCGTCAAACATGAACTTGTGCTGATCATCGTCGGCGGCCTGTTTGTGCTCGAGACGGTTTCCGTCATCGTGCAGGTCATTTCCTTCAAACTCACCGGCAAGCGCGTCTTCAGAATGGCGCCCCTGCATCATCATTATGAACAGAAGGGCTGGGCGGAGCCGACCATCGTCATTCGGTTCTGGATCATCGCGTTGATCCTGGCGCTCGCCGGTCTTGCGACCCTGAAGCTGAGGTAGATCTTGATCCCTGTCACAACATATCGCGACAGGCCGGTGGCCGTCTTCGGCCTGGCCCGAAGCGGCATCGCTGCAGCCAAGGCGTTGTTGGCCGGTGGCGCAAAAGTCGCTGGCTGGGATGATAATGAGGCATCGCGCGACCGCGCCGAAAAGGCCGGCGTGCCGCTTGTTTCACCTGGAGATCTGGATTGGGCGCGGCAGGCTGCGCTGGTGTTGGCCCCCGGCGTTCCGCTTTACCACCCCGCGCCACACCCGGTTGTTGCTCTGGCACGCGCTGCGCAGTGTCCAATCATCGGAGACATTGAGCTTTTTGCCGAGATGCGACAGGCGCTTCCGATCAATACGGTCGTCGCCATCACCGGCACGAATGGTAAATCGACGACGACCGCGCTGGTAACGCATATCGTTAACGCGTGCGGGGGCGAGGCGGTGGCTTGCGGCAATATCGGCGCACCGGTGTTGGAACTGGACCCGCTGGGTGCCGATGGCATCTATGTGATTGAGATTTCGTCCTATCAGATTGAGCTGACGCACGCACTGCATCCGGAAATCGCCGTGTTGCTCAACATCACGCCCGATCATCTGGACCGTCATGGCGGCATGGCGGGCTATGTCGCTGCTAAACGCGCCATGCTCGCCTGGCAGCAACCGACCGACATGGCAATTGTGGGCATCGATGATGATTATGGTCTCGAGACAATCCGCGAGCTTGAAGGGCAGGGGCACACGGTTCGCCCGGTCAGCGTCGGCCAGCGGCTGGAGCGCGGCATTTTTGTCGAGGACGGCCAGTTGTGGGATTTGAAATTCAGCCAGGATGAACCGGTTTGTGACCTGCGCGATGTGGTAACCCTGCCGGGAGCGCACAATTGGCAGAATGCAGCGTGCGCCTATGCAGTGGCGCGTGAGCTTGGCTATGCCCCTGACAGTATCGCGTCTGGCATTCGTTCGTTTGCCGGGCTGGCACACCGGCTTGAATATGCCGGCCGGCTTTCGGGCGTCGATTATTACAACGATTCGAAAGCGACGAACGCCGAAGCCGCAGCCCGCGCACTGGATTGTTTTGAAAACGTCCATTGGATATTGGGTGGCCAGCCTAAAGAAAGCGGCCTGGACGCGTTGATGCCGTTGTTTGGCCGTGTTGCGAAGGCCTACACCATCGGAGAAGCCAGCAACGATTTTGCCGCGGCGTTGCGCGCTGCGGGCGTTGCGGTCGAACAGAGTGAGACGCTTGATCGTGCCCTGGGTTCTGCCTCACGCAATGCGCGCGCAGGTGAGGTGGTTCTGCTGTCGCCCGCCTGTGCTTCCTTTGATCAATATCCGAATTTCGAGGCGCGCGGTGATCACTTCAAGGCATTGGTGCAGGGCCTGAAGCAGGAGGCGTGCGCATGATCAGCTTCGCGCGCACTGATACAAGCGTCGTTGGCCGGTGGTGGTGGACCGTCGACCGCTGGTTGCTGGCGTCGTTGCTGCTCCTGATGGCTGCAGGTGTTCTGTTCGCCATGGCGGCCAGCCCGCCGAAAGCCGAGGCGCTGGGATTGCCTGCGTTCCACTTTGTTCGGAGGCAACTGATGTTCATGCCCATTGCGTTGGCGCTGCTGGTCGGTTTTTCGCTGATGTCACCGATCACCGTGCGGCGAACGGCAACACTGCTGTTCTGTGCGTTTTTTGTCCTGACGGCGCTGACCCTGGTTTTAGCGCCGGAGATCAAGGGCTCGCAGCGCTGGCTCTATGTCGGCGGTTTCCCGCTTCAGCCGTCCGAGTTTCTTAAGCCGATGTTCATCGTCGTCATCGCCTGGATGTTCGCCGAGCATAAACGCCACGAGGGTTTTCCCGGCAATTTCATTGCTATCGCGTTATGCGCCATGACGCTGGGTGTTCTTATCCTGCAGCCGGATTTCGGTCAGGCATTTCTGCTCTTTATGGTTTGGAGTGCCATGTTCTTCATGGCGGGCCTGCCGCTCTATACCATCGTGTTGTTGGGCATTACCGGCGTGGGTGCGGCGATTACCGCCTACTCGCTGTTGCCGCATGTGGCCAGCCGGGTTGACCGGTTTCTCGATCCCGCCAGCGGTGACACCTACCAGATCGAAAAGGCGATGACCGCCTTTCAGTCAGGCGGGTTCCTGGGACGTGGACCGGGCGAAGGTGTCGTGAAGAACGGACTGCCCGATGCTCATACCGACTTCGTCTTTGCCGTAATTGGCGAGGAATTCGGTCTGATCGCCTGCTTCGGTCTTGTGCTGTTGTTCGCCTTCGTCGTGCTGCGTGGTTTCCTGCATATCCTGCGTGAAAACGACCCGTTCGTTTTCCTTGCTGGATCGGGCCTGATGGTGCTGTTCGGTTTGCAGGCGGTGATCAATATCAGCGTCAATCTCGATCTGATTCCGTCCAAGGGGATGACGCTGCCCTTCATCAGCTATGGCGGCTCGTCGCTCCTGTCATTGTCCATGGCGATGGGAATGGCGCTGGCGCTGACACGGCGCACCCATTTCGGCGGCACGCTGGGAAGGCCGCTACCATGACCGTGTCCGACAACAGAACGCGGATCGTACTCGCCGCGGGCGGCACCGGTGGACATATGTTCCCGGCCTATGCGGTCGCCGAAGCACTTATTGAACGCGGCTATAGGCCAGTGCTGGTGACCGACGAACGGGGCGCGCGCTATTCTGCTGCTGCTATTGAGATCGAGCGCCATCTGTTGCCTGCCGCCAATGTTTCGCGGGGCCGGATTAGCGGCGTTGTTAACCTGATTCGCGCGAGTTTCGCTGCTGCACGGCTGTTCGGAAAGATCCGGCCTTCGCTCGTGATGGGGTTCGGCGGTTATGCCGCGTTGCCGGCGCTTGTCGCGGCGCGGCTGCGGAATATTCCCCGGTGCATCCATGAACAAAACGCGGTGCTTGGCCGGGTCAATCGCGCGATTGGCGGGTCCGTGCAGGGCATTGCGCTGTCGTTCGAAGAGACACGGCGCCTCAAGCCCGCGCTGAAAGAGCGGGCCATGGTCACCGGCAATCCGGTGCGTGATGAGGTGACAGCGTTATATGCCGTGCCCTATGAAGCGCCTGTGGCAGACGGCCCGCTTCGGCTGTTGGTTCTGGGCGGCAGCCAGGGCGCGAAGATTCTCAGTGATGTTGTGCCGCAGGCCCTGGCCAGTCTGCCGGACCGGCTCCGTAGACGAATTTCCGTGACGCAGCAGTGCCGTCCGGAAACGCTGGACGAGGTCCGGCGCATCTATGAAGACACCGGCATCAAGCATGACCTTGCGGCCTTTTTCTCCGATATGCCTGACCGTTTGGCGGATGCGCATCTGGTAATCGCCCGGTCGGGCGCGTCGACGATTTCGGAACTGGAGATCGCCGCCCGGCCGTCGATCCTTGTTCCCCTGAAAATCGCGACCGACGACCACCAGACGGCCAATGCGGACGGCCTTGTCCGGGCTGGTGGTGCCTGGGTGCTTGCCGAACGCGAATTCACATCAGCCTCTCTTTCGGAAAAGCTCGCGGAACTGCTCGACAAGCCGGATGAGCTGGCAGCCGCAGCAGATGTTGCACGTACGCTGGCCCGGCCTGATGCGGCGTCCCGGCTCGCCGATATGGTCGAGGGGCTGCTGGGTGGGAAAGCTGCTCATGAACTGACCCTACCGAAGCGGAACGGACATTCCGAAAACAGCGCTGCCCTGATGGCGGAGGCGCACTGATGCAGGCGCTCCCCTTCGATATTGGCCCCATTCATTTTGTCGGCATCGGCGGGATCGGCATGAGCGGCATTGCCGAGGTCATGCATAATCTGGGGTATCGGGTCCAGGGTAGTGATCTAGCCGCAAGCGGCAATGTTAAGCGGCTGCGTGGTTTGGGGATCGACATCGTCCAGGGGCATGCCCCGGATAATCTGGGCGCGGCCAAGGTCGTCGTGATCTCCAGTGCGGTCGGTGGCGATAACCCGGAGGTTCGTGCTGCGCGCGAGCGGCTTTTGCCGGTGGTCCGCCGGGCTGAAATGCTGGCTGAATTGATGCGGCTGAAATGGTGTATCTCGGTCGCAGGCACGCACGGCAAGACCACGACCACCTCCATGATCGCCGCTGTCCTGGACGCCGCAGGCATCGATCCGACAGTCATCAATGGCGGCATTATCAACGCCTATGGAACCAACGCGCGGCTGGGCGATGGCGACTGGATGGTTGTCGAAGGTGACGAGTCCGACGGCACCTTCGTCAAGCTGCCGGCCATGTTAGCGGTGGTGACGAACATCGACCCGGAGCATCTTGCACACTATGGCAGCTTCGATGCGCTCAGGGATGCGTTTCATCGGTTCGTCGAGAACGTTCCGTTCTATGGCCGGGCGATCCTGTGTCTCGATCATCCTGAAGTGCAGGCATTGATCGGGCGTGTCTCCGACCGGCCGATCATGACCTATGGCTTCAGCCCGCAGGCAGACGTTCGTGCGCTTGACGTTACCTACCGGGACGGCGCGGCGCATTTTGATGTTGAGATTGCCGACCGGTCGACGGGTGATTCCCGTCGGATTGCCGGGCTGCGGCTGCCCATGCCGGGGCGCTACAATGTGCAAAACGCGCTTGCCGCGGTCGCTGCAGCCGATGTGCTGCGCCTTCCCGATGATGCTGTTCGCCGTGGATTTGGTGAGTTTGAGGGCGTCAGCCGCCGGTTTACGCGCATCGGCACCGCCAATGGTGTCACCGTTGTGGATGACTACGCCCACCACCCGGTCGAGATCGCCGCCGTGCTGTCTGCCGCACGTGAAGCCTATGATGGTCGTATCATCGCGGTTGTGCAGCCGCATCGCTATACCCGCCTGCGCGACCTGTTTGAGGAATTCTGTACCTGTTTCAACGACGCCGACACAGTAATTGTTGCTGACGTCTATCCGGCCGGCGAAGAGCCGTTGGACGGGTTCGACAGCACGTCCCTGGCTGACGGTCTACGCAACCGTGGGCACCGTCATGTCCTCGAAAGCCCCGGTGAAGGCGATGTAGCCGAAAGTGTTTCAAGCATCGCCGGTGAGGGCGATGTGGTGATCTGCATGGGTGCGGGTAGCGTGACTGGCTGGGCGCACAATCTGCCGGATCGTCTTGCAGCGATGGGAGGGTCCGCATGATGGTTGCCGATCAGCTCAGCGACCGCCTGATCGACCGGCTTCCGGCGGTACGCGGCTCCTATGAGGAAAATGTGCCGCTCAGCGAGTTGACCTGGTTCCGGGTCGGCGGTCCGGCCGAAGTGCTGTTCCGCCCGGTCGACGAAGACGATCTGGAGGGTTTTCTGCGTGGCCGACGCGCAGATGTCCCGGTCACGATCATCGGTGCCGGATCCAATCTGCTGGTCCGGGACGGCGGCGTTGCCGGCGTCGTCATCCGGTTTGGGCGCGGTTTTGCGCATGTTGCGGTTGAGGGCGACCGTCTTCGGGCCGGTGGTGCGGCAGCTGATATGAACGTCGCAAAAGTCGCCCGCGATGCCGGGTTGTCCGGAATGGAATTTCTGCGTGGCGTGCCCGGTAATATCGGCGGAGCGGTGCGGATGAACGCCGGCGCCTATGGCCGTGAGTTGGCAGATGTGCTTGTCGAGGCAACGGCCTTCGACCTTGAGGGCGCACGGCACCTGATAAGCCGGGACCAAATTGAGTTCGCGCATCGTTACAGCAGCCTTCAGGAGGGCTGGGTGGTGACGTCAGCGGTCCTGCAGGGAACACGGGATGCGCCAGAGGCGATTGCGGCCCGGATGGAGGACGTTTCAGAACAGCGGCAAGCCAGCCAGCCGACCAAGTCCCGCACCGGTGGTAGCACTTTTAAAAACCCGGATGGCCGGAAGGCCTGGGAGTTGATCGATGCCGCCGGGTGTCGAGGGTTGGTCATCGGTGGCGCCCAGATATCCGAACAGCATTGCAACTTCATCATCAATACCGGCACTGCGACCGCCGCTGATATTGAGTCTCTGGGCGAAGAAGTCCGCCGCCGGGTTCTGAAGCAATCCGGTGTTTCGCTTGAATGGGAAATCCGCCGCATCGGTATTCCAGCGTCAGGAGATGGCGCATGAGCAAACACATCGCGGTCGTGATGGGTGGGTGGTCCACTGAGCGTGAGGTGTCGCTGGTCTCAGGCGCGGCCATCGCCGATGTTCTGACAGTCGCCGGCTACAAGGTCACCAGGGTTGATGCCGACCGCGCTCTTGCAGAAACGTTGACGACCCTGCAGCCCGACGTCGTCTTCAATGCGCTGCATGGGCGTTGGGGCGAGGATGGCTGTATCCAGGGATTGCTTGAAGTGTTGGGCATCCCCTATACGCATTCAGGCGTCCTGGCATCGGCTGTGGCGATGGACAAGCCGATGGCGAAGCGTGTCTTTCATGATGCCGGCTTGCCGGTCGCAGCGCATGTCATGGCCCGGAAAGACGAGCTGTTTCAGGCTGATCCCTTGCCGCGACCGTTTGTCGTCAAGCCCGCCAATGAGGGGTCCAGCGTCGGCGTCGCTGTCATCGACGAAGGTGACAATTTCACCCCTGACCAGCCGGGTCCCTGGCATGAATTCGACGAGTTGATGGTCGAAGCCTATGTGCCCGGGCGCGAGGTTACATGTGCCGTCATGGGGGATAGAGCCCTCGGCGTATTGGAGCTCGAGCCGACCCGGGGCTTTTATGATTATGAAGCCAAATACACCGAAGGTGTGACACGGCACATGATGCCTGCGCCGATTGACCCTTCGGTCTATGAGCAGGCCCGCGAAGCTGCGCTTGCCGCGCATCAGGCGCTGGGCTGTCGTGGCATCACGCGGACGGATTTCCGCTATGACGATACGGCCGGTGAGCCGGGTTCGCTTTACCTGCTGGAGACCAATACCCAGCCGGGTATGACGCCGCTGTCGCTGGTGCCTGAAATTGCCGCGCATGAGGGAATCTCCTTTGAACAGTTAGCGGTCTGGATAGTGGAGGACGCGTCATGCCCCCGCTAAACCCCGACAGTGTCGTCACCGGCGCGCGCCCCGTGCCCAATGCGCGCAAGCGCCGTAAACAGAAAGTCGTTCCGCCGCCTGACCGTGATGCACAGGCACGGTCGTTCCTGATCCGCAGGCGGCTGCAGCAGGCACGTCGTATTGTCCTGTTGACCCTTGTTGGCACGGTTGTTGTCGGCGGTGGCTGGGCGTGGCAACAGGGCACGCTTCAGAATGTGGTGGCGCAGACACGCGCGGTGCTTCCAACAGTCTCCGACATGCCCGGGATGCTGGTCGGACGCGTGGATATCAGCGGTGCCGAGCATGTTTCGCATGACGCCGTCATGGCGGCAGCAGAAATCGCCTCCGGTCAGAATATCGCCGAGCTCTCGCTCAGCGAGGTTCGTGAAAGGGTTGAGGCGTTGGGATGGGTCAAGACGGCCCAGGTGTCGCGTCTGCTGCCGGATACTGTCCGGATCAAGATCATCGAGCGGGTGCCGTTCGCCCTTTGGCAATATGAAGGTCGCATCCGGCTGATCGATGGCGAGGGTGTTGAAATCGCCGATCAAGCTGCCGGGTTTGAGCATCTGCCCATGGTAGTGGATCTCGGTGCCCCCGGACATGCTGCTGAACTCTTTGAAATGTTGCAGGCACAGCCCGCTCTGGCCTTGCGGGTCATCGCTGCCGTGCGGGTCGGTGATCGCCGTTGGAACATCCGGTTCCGCGGCGGCATTGATGTGCAGCTGCCTGAAACGGACCCGGAGGCCGCTTGGCACCGGCTGGCCACGCTTCAGCGGCACCAGGGAATTCTGGACCGCGACATTATTGCTGTTGACCTGCGCCTGCCCGACCGGCTGACCGTCCGGCAGACGCCGGATGCGGCCCAGGCGCGCCGCGATGCTGACAGTACGTCATAGGAGGATTTGAGGATTGTCTTCGGCAAAAGGAACATTGATCGCGGCACTGGATGTTGGCTCCACCAAGGTCTGCTGTTTCATCGCGCGTGTCGATGAACATGGTGGCATCAAGGTGGAAGGTATTGGCCACCAGGTGTCAGAAGGCATCAAATCCGGTGCCGTCGTGGATCTGAATGCGGTCGAGGCGTCTGTCCGCGCAGCAGCGGATGCCGCAGAGCGAATGTCCGGTGAAACCATGCGCCGGGTATTTGTTAATGTCTCTACAGGTGCGCCGCGGTCCGATGCGGTGCATGTCGAGGTCAAGATTGCCGGCCACCAGGTCGGCGACAACGACATTCGCCGGGCGCTGGAGGAGGCGCGGCGCCAGGCAGAGGCGCCTGAGCGTGAAGTGCTGCACACGGTGCCAGTGACATATTCCATTGACGGGTCGCGTGGGATCGACGATCCGCGCGGCATGTATGGCGATCGCCTTGGTGTCGACATCCACATCGTCACAGCGACCACGGGTCCGTTACGTAATCTGCAGCTCTGCATGGATCGCGGCCATCTGGGCATCGCCGGTGTCTGTGCTTCCGGCTATGCATCAGGCCTGTCCTGCCTGGTCGAAGACGAACGCGACATGGGTGTCACCCTCATCGATATGGGCGGTGGCACAACGTCGATCGCGGTCTTCATGGAGGGCGCGCTGGTCTACACCGATGTCGTGCCGATCGGGGGCCAGCACGTCACCAATGATATCGCGCGCGGTTTGCTCACCAGTACGATTGACGCCGAGCGCCTGAAGACCTTGTTCGGCAGCGCGTTGCGGAGTGCCTCTGACGATCACGAGATGATTACCGTCGTTCAGGTTGGCGAAGCCTCGCAGGAGGATCAGAGCCAGACGCTACCGCGCGCCATGCTGACCGGGATCATTCAGCCCCGGGTCGAGGAAATCTTCGAATCCGTACATGAGCGTCTGATCTCGTCCGGTTTCGATCAGGCGGTTGGCAAGCGGGTTGTTCTGACCGGGGGTGCCAGCCAGCTCCAGGGCGTGCGTGAGCTCGCCTCCCGAATACTAAACAAACAGGTCCGTCTAGGTAAGCCGATTGAGATCGACGGCTTGGCAGAAGCAACTGTCGGACCCGCATTTGCAACCTGTGCAGGCTTGTTGGCCTACGCGGCGCAGGGGGTGGCCCATAAGGGCCCATTGACGGCCGCCATGCTGGTTCCCGAGGAACCCAGAAGCACCGTGGCGCGCGTAGGCCGCTGGTTCAGAGAGAATTTTTAGAGAGAAGCGCCTCTTTGGAGGCATCAAATGGAGACCAAAATGTCACTATCCATCGGAGTACCAGAGATCACGGAGCTGACGCCCCGTATCCTGATCGTCGGCGTCGGCGGCGCTGGCGGTAATGCAGTCAATAATATGATCAGATCCGACCTCGAAGGGGTCGAGTTCGTCGTTGCCAATACGGATGCACAGGCGCTGGCCAGTTCACTTTGCGATCGGCCCATTCAGCTTGGCACTCAGATCACGCAAGGGCTTGGCGCAGGTGCGCGGCCTGACATCGGCGCCGCTGCCGCGCAAGAGGCGATTGATTTGTTGAAAGAGCCGCTGGCGGGCGCGCACATGGCATTCATTACTGCGGGCATGGGTGGCGGTACTGGCACTGGCGCGGCCCCCGTCATCGCCAAACTGGCGCGTGAGCAGGGTATTCTGACCGTCGGGGTCGTCACCAAGCCGTTTCAGTTTGAAGGCTCCCGGCGGATGACCATCGCCGAACAGGGTGTCGAAGAACTGCAGAAGCATGTCGACACGCTGATTATTATCCCGAATCAGAATCTGTTCCGCATTGCGAATGAAAAGACCACGTTCGCCGATGCGTTCCAGATGGCGGACAATGTGCTCCATTCCGGCGTCCGCGGCATCACGGATTTGATGGTGATGCCGGGCTTGATCAATCTCGACTTTGCCGACGTCCGCACGGTTATGATGGAAATGGGCAAGGCGATGATGGGCACCGGCGAGGCTGAGGGTGAGACCCGCGCCATTGATGCCGCAGAGGCTGCCATCTCCAACCCGCTGCTGGATGAGGTTTCGATGAAGGGCGCACGTGGTGTGCTGATCAACATCACCGGTGGCACCGACCTGACACTGTATGAGGTCGATGAAGCCGCCAACCGGATTCGTAACGAAGTTGACCCGGAAGCCAACATCATTGTCGGCTCGACTTTCAATGAAGCGCTGAACGGAAAGATGCGTGTTTCTGTCTTTTCTACCGGCATCGAAGCAGCAGAAGGCGCAGCGTCCGGTGCTGCTACGGTTATGCCATTCGTTGCCCCGGCAACACCGACGCTCAAACCCGACCCTGAGCCGTTCCGCCCGTCGGTCGCCCGGGAAGAGCCAACGCCCGTCGTTGCGATGCGCACGACCGACTCAGTCGATACCGTGCCGGAGCCTGATCCGATTTCGGCCGTCCAGACGGATGCAGTGCAGAGCGAAGAGCCTCTGACGCTGGAAATCGGCGATGCGCTACCCATCCCGGCCGCTGCCGAGGACATCGCAGTGGCTGAAACTTCTGCGGCGCCTGTGGACGCCTTTATGCCACCGCAGCCGCAACAGCCTGAGGAGACCTTTGATGAGGTGCTTGACGCTCCAGAGCCTTTCGCGGAAGCAGCCTTGACCAACGGGACCGTAGAGGAAGAGAAGCCTGCCCGTGGCCCCAGCCTTTTTGAGAGGCTGTCCGGCAAAGGCCGGAAAGACCGCGCTCAGGATCAGCAGGAACCTGCTATTTCCTCTGCGGCATCACCAACGCGCGAGCAGGCGCCGTTAACCCTGCGTAGTGCCGGTGCAGCCGACTCGGATGAGGGCGGGCAGGCAGCTGAAGATCAGATTGATATCCCGGCGTTTCTGCGGCGCCAGGCAAACTAGGGGCGGCGGTCGTACTTTGCATGCAAATCGACGGTTCGGCGCTTGCGTTCCGGGTATCGGGCTTCCTATAACATAGGAAATGCCCGTGCCGGGATGGCGCAGGTTGGAATCGTCCTTGAAGCTTGGAGTACGCACCATCGTGACTGCCGATCATGTGCGCCGCGACTTGTTATCCGCGCCCTCGCCGGTCTCCCGGGGGGTTCGCCGAATTTTGGCCGCCGTTGTGCTTACGGTTGGCCTTGGCGCGTGCGGCGGTGACAAGATCAACTATTTCGATGCAGATGTCGGCACGCTCTACCTGAAGGGCCATGAGTTCATGGACGACGGCCAATACCGTTTTGCGGCCGTTATGTTCGATGAGGTGGAGCGCCAGCACCCTTACTCCGTCTGGGCCAGACGGGCGACGCTGATGTCGGCCTATAACCACTATCTTTCCAATGATTACGACGCTGCGATTCTGGCGTGCCAGCGCTTCCTGGCTCTGCATCCGGGTAACCGCAATGCTGCTTATGCCTATTACCTGGTTGCGATTTCTTTCTACGAGCAGATTTCGGATGTTGGCCGCGATCAGAAGTCGACTCAGCAGGCGCTTGATTCTCTGAACGAAGTCGTGCGCCGATTTCCGGGTACAGACTATGCTGAGGATGCCCAGCTGAAGATTGACCTGGCCCGCGATCACTTGGCGGGTAAGGAAATGACCATCGGGCGCTACTACCTGAACCGGAAGGAATATCTGGCAGGCATCAACCGATTCAAGCGGGTTATCGAAGAGTACGGTCAGACCAGCCACGTGCCCGAGGCGCTTCACCGGCTGGTTGAATCCTATTTGGCGCTGGGCGTTAATCCCGAGGCACAGAAAGCCGCCGCTGTACTGGGTCACAACTATCCCGACAGCGAATGGTACGAGTTCAGCTATGCCATGATGGAAGGGCAGGGCCTCGCTGCGCTCGATACGTCCGATCCTGATTCGGGCGGCTGGTTCGACTGGTTCTAGGGACCGTATCGGGGGCGGCGCACGGGCCATGCTGACGGCGCTATCCATTCAAAACATCGTTCTGATTGACTGGCTGGAGCTTGAGCTGCAGGCGGGTCTGACTGTGCTTACCGGTGAAACAGGCGCGGGCAAATCAATCCTGCTGGATGCAATGGGGCTTGTGCTTGGGGGTCGAAGCGATAGCGGGTTGGTAAGGCGCGGCGCAAAGGCCGGCACGGTCAGCGCCGAGTTTGTGATTGACGCGTCGCACCCGGCTCATGACTTGCTTGACGAGCAGGGCCTCGCCGATGACGGATCGGTCATTCGGCTGCGGCGTCAGGTCAGCGAAGATGGACGCAGCCGTGCCTTTATCAACGATCAGCCTGTCGGCGTGGCGCTGCTGCGCCAGCTGGGCGATATGTTGGTCGAAATTCACGGGCAGCACGGGCAACAGGGCCTGCTGAACCCCTCGACGCATCGGGGATTGCTGGATGCGTTTGGCGGCCTGACCGCCAAAGCAGGCAAGGTCGCTGGAACCTGGCAGGCGCACCGGGACGCGCTGAGCCGCTACGACGACGCCAAAGCCCGTATGGAACAGGCGCAGGCAGACGAAGATTATCTGCGTCATGCAGTCGATGAACTGCGGGCGCTGGCGCCCCAGCATGGGGAGGAAGAAGAGCTTGCCGGCAGCCGCGCGCTGATGATGCATGGTGAGCAGGTCTCTGCAGAATTGGGTCAGGCCGCTGATGCCGTAACAGCCGACAAGGGCGCTGAAGCCAAGCTTCGCGCCGCGCTGCGGCGGCTTGAGCGGGTTGCCGAAAAGGCGGGAGACCGGCTGGACGACGCAATTGAAGCCCTTGGCCGCGCTTACATGGAAACTGAAGAAGCTGCCCGTGTGCTTGAAAGCACGGCGCGGGCGCTGCATTTCGACCCTCAGGCACTGGAAAGCACGGAAGAGAGGCTGTTTGCTTTGCGGGCCGCGGCGCGCAAGCACAATTGCACGGTGGCCGAGCTGCCGGATGTGTCGGAACGCATGCGCGCGGAGCTTGAGGCGATCGATTCCGGTGGCAAGGAATTGGTTGTCCTTCAGCGTGCTGTTGCCGAGGCGGAGGCCGCTTTTGTGGAGGCAGCACAGGCGCTCAGTAAGGCACGGACTGCCGCTGCTTCGAGACTCGACAAGGCCGTCATGGGGGAGCTTCCACCCCTCAAGCTCGACAAGGCGATCTTCGAGACCGCCGTTGAACCGCTGCCGCGCGAGCGCTGGACTGCATCCGGCGCGGATGATGTCCGGTTTGAGGTAACGACCAATCCCGGCTCGCCCAGGGGGCCTTTGAACAAGATCGCATCCGGCGGTGAGTTGGCCCGGTTTGCGCTGGCTTTGAAAGTCGTGCTCGCACAGTCCGACGGGCTACCGACCATGGTTTTCGATGAAATCGACCAGGGAGTCGGTGGCGCGGTCGCTGCTGCTGTGGGGGCCCGGCTGGCGCGGTTGGCCACACAAGCCCAGATTCTGGTCGTAACCCATGCGCCGCAGGTTGCCGCGCGCGGCGGCCAACACTTCGTCGTCGGTAAGCTGCTGGATGGGGAGGCAACACTCACCCGTGTTGAAGAGGTTGCAGGAGCCGCACGGCAGGAAGAAATCGCGCGCATGCTGGCAGGAGCCGAAGTGACCGATGAAGCCCGCGCAGCCGCCTCCCGGCTTTTGGAGGGCGCGGAGGCCTGATGAGCCGGCCGGTCGAGGAATTGAGCTTCGAAGATGCCGCCACAGAGCATCAGGCTTTGGCCGACGAGATCCGCGCGCATGACCAACGCTACTATGGACAAGATGCGCCGACGGTCTCCGACGCTGAATATGATGGTTTGCGGCAGCGACTGCTGGAGCTGGAGACCCGTTTTTCTGAACTCGTTACGCCGGACAGCCCGAGCCAGCGGGTCGGCGTGGCCCCGTCCTCCGGATTCTCCAAGGTCACCCATGCGCGTCCGATGCTGTCTTTGTCCAATGCCTTCAACGACGAGGATCTGCGTGACTTCGTCGACCGGGTCAGGCGGTTTCTGGGCCTTGGTGAAAGCGATGGGGTTGACCTTGTGGCCGAACCCAAGATCGACGGATTGTCTGCATCCCTGCGTTATGAAGACGGGAAGCTTGTCGTCGGCGCGACCCGTGGCGACGGGCAGGTGGGTGAAAACATTACCCGAAACCTGCTGACTGTTGACGATATACCAGAGCAATTGGCGGGCCATGATGTTCCGGACATTCTGGAGATCCGCGGCGAGGTCTATATGGCCAAGCCTGACTTCTTCAGGCTCAACAAGGCGCAGCAGGAGGCCGGCAAAGCCCCTTTCGCAAACCCCCGCAACGCTGCTGCCGGTTCCCTTCGCCAGCTGGATGTCGAGATCACGCGTAGCCGCCCGCTGCGATTCTTTGCCTATGCCTGGGGCGAGGTAAGCGCGCTGCCGGCGCAAACCCAGCACGGCATGATCGAGGCCATGGCGCGATTTGGCTTCCAGGTGAACCCGGAAACTACCCGTTGCGCGACGCTTGAAGAGGCGCTCGATGCCTATCGGCGGTTCGAGGCGATGCGGGCAGACCTGCCTTATGACATTGACGGCGTTGTCTACAAGGTGGACCGGCTGGACTGGCAGGATCGGCTCGGCATGGTCAGCCGCGCGCCGCGCTGGGCAATCGCACACAAATTTCCCGCCGAGCAGGCGACGACCGTGTTGCATGATATCGACATTCAGGTGGGCCGGACCGGCGCATTGACGCCTGTTGCCAAGCTGGAGCCGGTCACTGTTGGCGGGGTCGTCGTTTCCAATGCGACGCTGCACAATGAAGACGAGATCGCGCGCAAGGATATCCGCATCGGCGATACCGTGGTCGTGCAGCGGGCAGGCGACGTGATCCCGCAGATCGTGAGGGCGATCGAGGAAAAGCGCACTGACGATAGCCAACCCTATGAGTTCCCGAAGGTCTGCCCGGTTTGTGGCTCGCATGCGGAACGGGACGAGGGTGAAGCCGTGCGGCGCTGTACCGGCGGTCTGATCTGCGAGGCGCAACGGGTGGAGCGCCTGCGGCACTTTGTTTCCCGCAATGCATTCGACATCGAGGGCCTGGGCGAAAAGCAGGTGGCCGCGTTCTGGCGTGACGGGCGCATCAAGACGCCCGCCGACATCTTCAAGCTGCAAGCCGCTGAAGAGATTGCGGAAACCCCGCTCCGCGAAACAGAAGGCTGGGGTGAAAAGTCCGTCGAGAATTTGTTCGCTGCCATCGACGACAAGCGTGAGATCAGCCTCGACCGGTTCCTCTATGCGCTGGGGATCAGACATATCGGCCAGGAAAGCGCTCGCCTGTTGGCCAAGAGTTACGGTTCTCTCGAGGCGCTGCGGCAAGCCATGAAGGACTCTGCGCCGCGCGAGGGAGAGGCTTATGAGGCGTTGATCGACATTGACGGTATCGGGCCGAAGGTTGCTGATGCGTTGCTGGGGTTCTTCGCTGAAGAGCACAATCTGCAGGTCATTGAGGATTTGGTCGCTGAAATCAGCGTCGCGGATTATGAAGTTGAAGTGAGTGATTCACCTGTGGCGGGCCTTACGATCGTCTTCACGGGTTCGCTGGAAAAAATGACCCGCAGCGAAGCCAAGGCCCGGGCGGAAGCGCTGGGGGCGAAAGTCGCCGGATCCGTATCGAAAAAGACCGATTTGGTGGTCGCCGGTCCCGGTGCCGGCTCCAAGCTCAAAAAGGCGGTCGAGCTGGGCATTGAGACACTGGACGAAGACGGCTGGCTCGAGCGAATAAGCGCATCTGCCGGTTAGTCATTGATGTGTAATGATAAATGGATCACGCGTTGCTATGCAATTTCTGCATATCGACGGTGATATCTCCCCGCTTTCGATTCTTTAGCGGGCGCCTATATCTGCATCTGTGAGGCGGCGTAGTGTCGTCTCACTGTTGATATGAGGAACCTACCATGTGGAAAGAAATCGTTGAGTTTGTCACGCGTGACGAACACGCGTTCATGGAGGCCCTCGACGTCGTGACCCGCATTGTTGCCAATGACAATGTGGCTAATGATAACGAGGCGCTTTCCAGCGACGCCTCGCACCCTGAAGTCGCTTAAGAGGGCTTCGGGATGGCGGGGCGCCCGGCGCGGCCGGCGGCCTGTCTGAGTTTCTAGATTACTGTCTCCCCAAGACCAGGGTGACCCAGTCACCGATTTGGAAACGGCGAATACGCCGCAGGCCCCGGCCGCGATAGGCCGCAAAGACCCTGGCTTCCTGATGCGTCAGGAAGCCGGAAAGAACCACTCTACTCTCAGGGGTTAAAACCTCTGACAAAGCAGATGCAAGGTCGACCAATGGCTGCGCCAGAATGTTGGCGGTGATCAGATCATAAGGAGCCCGCCCGCGAAGCGCGGGATGCGTCAGGCCGGCGGCGGTTACCGGGTCAATCCGGGTGCCGACGCCATTGTTTGTCGCGTTTTCCAGTGTGATCTCTGTAGAATCCGGGTCGATATCGCTGGCGGTGACAGTGCAGGGCCAGGTTTTGGCAATGGCGATCGCCAGCACGCCTGTACCGCATCCGAGGTCGAGCGGATTATAGATGCGCTGCGATTTGGCGAGACCATCAAGCGCCCGCAGGCAGCCCAGCGTCGTTTCATGCTGGCCTGTGCCGAACGCCATGCCGGCATCAATCCGGATCGCGTAGCGGTTCCAGGGCTGCGGTGCGTGGTGGCTGCCATGCACATAATATCGCCCGGCGCGAACGACCTGATGGTGCCGCAGGGATTCCGCCACCCAGTCGACGGGCGGCACGTCCTGCATATGAATATCTTTTGAAGCGACCCCCGCGCGCTCCAGCGCCCTGGTCAGGACGGTTCGGTCGATTTCTTCGCCGTAGATGGCGTCGATTTGCCAGTTAGCGCCCGGCTCAATCGCAAAACTCGAAAGGGCAGGGGGCTGATCTTCCGGGGCTGCCCTCAACAGTACGTCCTCAAGCCGGTCAACGGCTGATTTGTGAACCTCAATGGTCACCTGAACTGCCGTCATCAGGCCGGCTCTACAAATGAGTCCAGCACGCGTTTGGTGCCTGCTTTGTCAAATTCGATCTCCAGCTTGTTGCCTTCGACGTCGACAATCTGTCCGTAACCGAATTTCTGATGGAACACCCGCTCCCCGACCGCGTAATGGGAGGGTGCCGTTTCACTGACCAGAATCTTGTCGGCATGTTCGGTGATGACCGCGCCGCGCGCCGCGGTTCGGCTGCCTCTTTGACCGCCGCGCTGGCCACCATATTCATTGGCATAGCTGGAATAGCCCTGATAGTCGAACTGGTTCCCCTGATAGAGGCCGGGCGCTGCCTCGCGCTCAATATGTTCTTCCGGCAGCTCGCCGATGAACCGTGACGGCAGGGATGATTGCCATTGGCCGAAAACGCGGCGATTGGCGGCGGCGCTGATATAGGCACGCTCCCGCGCCCGCGTGATGCCGACATAGGCCAGCCGGCGTTCTTCCTCCAGCGACGCGTTGCCACCCTCGTCAAGCGCGCGCTGGTGCGGGAACAGGCCCTCTTCCCAACCGGGCAGGAAGACCGCCCTGAACTCCAGCCCTTTGGCGGCGTGCAAGGTCATCACATTGACCTTGTCGTCATCGGCCAGTTCGTCAATATCCGTCGCCAGGCTGACATGTTCGAGAAAGCCGGTCAGATTGTCGAAGGGCTCCATGGCTCGGATCAGCTCCTGCAGATTATCGAGCCGGCCCGGCGCTTCCACCGACCGGTCCATCTGCCACATTTCCGTATAGCCGGATTCGTCCAGTACGAACTCGGCCAACTCTGTATGCGGGATGGTGTCGAGCATCTTGCGCCAGCGGTCGAAATTCTCGCTGACCTCAGCCAGCGCTGCGCGGGCCTTGGGGCGCAGATCCTCGCTTTCGGCCAGCATTTTTGCTGCTATGGCGAGGGGCACCTGCTGCGATTGCTGGACCGCGTGAAGTGCCCGCATGGCTGCATCGCCCAGGCCGCGCTTGGGCACATTGACAATGCGCTCGAACGCCAGATCGTCATCGGGCTGCTGCACCACGCGCAGATAGGCGATGGCGTCGCGAATCTCCTGCCGTTCATAGAATTTCAGGCCGCCGACCACACGGTAGGGCACGCCGATGGTCATAAACCGTTCTTCGAATTCACGGGTCTGGAAACTGGCGCGGACGAGCACGGCCATCTGATTATAGAAAACCTCGTCCCGGTGCAGATTCTCGATGGTCTCGCCGATGGACCGCGCTTCCTCTTCCCCGTCCCAGACGCCCAGAACCTGGACCTTGTCGCCGCCATTGGCATCGGTCCACAAGGTCTTGCCGAGCCTTGATTGATTGGCGCTGATCAGGCCGGAGGCGGCACCCAGAATATGCGGCGTGGAGCGATAGTTCTGCTCCAGCCGGATGATTTTGGCGCCGGGAAAATCCTCTTCGAAACGCAAGATGTTGCCGACTTCGGCGCCCCGCCAGCCATAGATGCTCTGGTCGTCATCGCCGACGCAGCAGATATTGTGATGTGCCTGGGCCAGCAGCCGCAGCCACAGATATTGCGCGACATTGGTGTCCTGATACTCATCGACCAGAATGTATTTGAAGCGGCGGTGATATTCCGCCAGCACATCGGGGTGCTGGGTGAACAGCGTGAGATTGTGCATCAGCAGATCGCCGAAATCCGCCGCGTTCAAGGTCTGCAGCCGTTCCTGATAGGCCCGGTAGAGTAGTCCGCCGCGCCCATCGGCAAAGGCGTAGGCGTCTTCTTCCGGAATTTTATCTGGCGTCAGCCCGCGGTTTTTCCATCGATCGATAATTCCCGCGAACACACGCGGCGGCCAGCGCTTGTCATCAATGCCTTCGGCCTGGATAAGCTGCTTGATCAGTCTGATCTGATCGTCGGTATCCAGGATCGAAAAATTGCTGCGCAGTCCCACCAGTTCCGCATGGCGGCGCAGGATGCGGGCGGCAACAGCATGAAACGTCCCCAGCCAGGGCATGCCTTCGACCGTTTGGCCGATCAGCTCAGCCACCCGGTTCTGCATTTCCCGGGCGGCTTTATTGGTGAAGGTCACGGCCAGCATCTGGCTTGGCCAGGCTTTACCAGAGTGCAGAATATGGGCCAGCCGCGTGGTCAGTGCGCGGGTTTTGCCTGTGCCGGCACCGGCCAGCACCAGCACCGGACCGTCCAGCGTGATGACAGCCTCGCGTTGCGGCGGGTTCAGCGTCGCCAGATAGGGTGCCTCGGCCTGGGGGTGTGGCTGTGGGGCATCGCCTATGGTGTTCAAGTCGAAAGGGTCGGACATGTATTTCTTCTACAACATGGTGGCGCGCTTCACATCCATCGTATTAGGCTATGAACAGCTATTGGCGGATTGAGGCTAAACTCTGGGAGGGGGAACTTCATGATCAGATACGCATTGGCAGTTGCGTGCTCGGCGGCTATCGCTTTTTCGTCGTCCGTGGCAGCAGCGCAGGATTTCCGCTTCGGTCAGCCATTTGAAGGCATCAGCATCAAGGCGGGTTTCAGTTTCAAGTTTGGCGAAACCAAACGCACCGAACAGGGCCCTCAGTTCAGAATGGCAATCGAAGCTGGCTCTGAGCACAATGTTGGTTACGGCGTTGGCGACGAAGTCTATCGTTCGGCTTCCCTGTCGGGGCTGCAGTGGGACATGGGGGAACAGCTGCGGCTCAACCTTGGCGGCCTTGAGGCTTACCGCTACGACTATGGCGAGGTCACGGCGTTCCCCGCTCTGAACGTTGATGGCGAGCGCGAAGGGGTAAGCTGCTACGTCCTTTGCATCGTGATCGGTGTTCTGCTCGTCGGTGGGATTATCTGGCTCGCAACCGATGACGACGATGATGATGGCAATATCAGGCGCCGCACCAGCGGCAACGATCGCGACGAAGTCATTATCGAGATCAACTAGCGGCGCTTAATCTCCATGTTCTTCGCGGCGCTCGTCGAGGAGCGCGCGGTTGTAGGCGGAGAGCGCATCCCGGTGGTGCAAAATGCCGACGATCTGGCGTGA
The DNA here is from genome assembly GCA_046290575.1 of Alphaproteobacteria bacterium. Taxonomy (GTDB): domain Bacteria; phylum Pseudomonadota; class Alphaproteobacteria; order SMXS01; family SMXS01; genus JANQQJ01. The sequence continues at coordinate 131,475 of JBKAGX010000005.1, forward strand.
GTCCGGATCGTCCAGAACGGGGATGTGGTCTTCATGGGTTACATCCATGATCGACAGGGCTTTTTGAAGGTTGTCTGTCTCGAACAGAATCTGCTGCGCCGGGTGGGCTATATCGGCCACCCGGATCAGATCGCCGGTGTCGTCAGCAAAGGTGGTCTCATCAATATCGTGCGGTGCAATCTGGCCGGTAAAGACGCCCTCCGTAGATCGCACAAAAACAGTTCCGTGCGGCGAGAGCGCAAGCTTGACGCGCAGTTGGGTCAGGTTCTCATCTTCCCCGACCGTGCGGTAGTCGGTGGTCATCACGTCCCCGACCGGCAGAGTCTGCAGCACATGCCCGGCCCGGCCGCCGCGCAGATCGAGTCCGCGTCGCTCCAGCTGTTTTTGAAAGAACGACCGGCCATAGGATTGTGACATGATCAGGCTAGCGGTCGCTGTCGCCACCATCACGGCGATGGACAGTTCGTAGTCGGCCACAAGTTCAAATACGATCAGAAAAGTCGAGATCGGTGCGCCCAGGACGGCACCGGCCAACGCGCCCATGCCCACGATGGCGTAGAGGCCGTGCGATGCGGCCAGCTCTGGAAAGACCATGGACGCGATAATGCCATACGCGCTACCGGTCATTGCCCCGACGAACAGCGATGGGCTGAACACACCGCCGCCAAATCCCGAGCCCAGGCTGATAGCGGTCGCTGCGGTTTTCAGCACGATCAGCGTCAACATGAGGGTGAGGGGCAGTTGTTCACGCAACGCGGCATCGGTCGCCTCGTAACCGACGCCCAGAATATGCGGGTAGAAGACCGCGATCATGCCGACCAGGAGGCCGCCCAGCACCGGATGTGACCAGCGCGGCAAGGGTACGTACTTTTTCATGCCGTCTTCGACAAGGAAGACACTGCGGGTGAATAGAATTGCGGCCACTGCACAGACAGCGCCCAGAAGGACAAAGGCCGGGAACTCCCAGAACGACACGATCGCGTATTCGGGAATGATGAATGCCGGGAAGTTGCCGTAGTGGGCCCGGGTGACCAGCGTGCCGACAACACTGGCCATCACGATGGGCGCGAAGGCTCGTAACGCGTAGTGCCCCAAAACGACTTCCAGCGCGAAGAATACACCTGCAATCGGGGCGTTGAACGATGCGGCGACGGCGGCGGCCACGCCGCAGCCCAAAAGCGTTCGCCCCTGGCTGGGGCTCAGGCGCATGCGTTCTGCCGCGCTTGAGGCCAGAGTAGCCCCCAGATGGACAATCGGGCCTTCGCGGCCGGTTGATGCTCCGGCCCCCATACTGGTCGCCGAAATGACCGCAGATGCCATCCCCTGGCGAAATGACATGCGCGTGTTGGAAATGGCATTGGCGGCGATCACGTCGGCGATGCCCAGGGCCCGGTGGTCTTTCATGAAGACCCGCAGCATGGCTGCAACGACGAGTCCGCCGATGATTGGCGCGATCATGATGCGCCACCAGGGCTGGTTTGCGGCCTGGCTGGCGACGTCCTCGCCGCTGAACCCCATCAGGACAATCTGCACCAGGTCGATGAGTTCACGAAAGCCGATCGCGCCATAGGCGACCAGCAGACCGATGAAGATGGCGAGAACATAGAGGCGGACGTGCTGATTCAGGCGCAGGAAGCGGAGCCAGCTTCGCCCACTCTCCATGCTGCCGCTGCGGTCCACCGTCGTTTTCTATTCGACCACTATTGTGATCTTCTCAGAAATCACCGGTGGTTTGTGCGGAATATGATTCATGTCACCCAGGATCAGCTGCAGCGTATGGGTTCCCGGCGGTAGGTCGATGGTCGCCTGGGTCTGGCCGCCGCCATAGTGGATCAGCCCGTCGCTCATCGGCATGGATTCCATCAAATTCGGCAGCTCTTCGTTGATCAGAAGGTGGTGATGGCCCGTTCCGGGGATGTCGACCCCGGCAGGGGCAATGCCCATACCCTTCAGCCCAAACTGAACCGTGACCGGGCTTGTAACGGTCGCGCCGTCCATAGGTGAAATAATGAAGACTTCCGCACCCTCGACAGAGGCTTGCCGGAAATCATAGGGATCCTCGGCGGCTTCTTCGGCGGCTGCTGGAAATGCCAGACAAAGCATCAATAGGCCTGTGATGATTCCGTATCGCATAAAGTTTCGCTCCATTTGGTTCAGGGTGGCTGGTCCCGCTTTGCCTATATATATGTTAACTAAGGCTCGCGGGTACGCAACGTGCCTGTCACCGCTGCGGGGCAGGTAAGCGGCCATGGGGTCTCTTGGAGGCATTTTTTTGAAGCGTATCCTGATTGCCATCGCGGTCCTGCTGGTGCTTGTCACCGGCCTGGTGCTGATTCTGCCCGGATTCGTTGACTGGAACGAATACCGCAACGAAATCGCCGCCCAGATCGAAGACGCCACAGGCCGGCGCGTCAGCATTGAGGGTGATGTGAGCTTTGCCGTATTGCCGTCACCGGCGCTGTCTATTGCGAAGATGCGGATTGCCAATTTGCCGGGCGCGTCTTCCGTAGACGTCGCGACGCTGGAATCGCTTGATGTCGAAGTGGCGCTGTTCCCTTTGCTGACCGGCACGGTGCAAGTGGAACGGATTGTGCTGGTCGATCCGGTCATTGACCTGGAGGTACTGCCCGATGGGCGGCAAAACTGGGTGTTTGAGGGCGGTGAGCCCGGTAGCGTTGACACAGAAACCAGTAGCAGTGGATTCGACATTTCGGTCGACAGTTTTGTCGTCACCAATGGCACCGTGCTTTATCGCACAGGCAGCGGACCCCCTCGGCGGATTGATGGACTTGATCTTGATATCTCTGCCCGGTCGCTCTCCGGTCCGTTCGAAGCGGATGGCACGATTGGTATCAATGATGTGCCCTTTGCCATTGATCTTGCTGTTGGGCGGCTAAACGCGGACACGACGCCTGTCCGGCTCACGGCCCGTGCTGCACCCGGCAATTTTTCGGCCAGCTTCAGCGGCCAGGCGGTGCTCAATGCCGACGTGCCGTCAATCAAGGGTGAAATTGATGTGGCCGCCGACAATCTGGCGATTATGCTCGCCACCACCAGGGTCACGGCAGGGGGCAATGGGCTTCTGGCGTCTCCCATGGTTTTGGAGACGCAGGCGTCTGCCAACGCGGACAGGATCGTTCTAGACTCACTAACAGTCTCTTTGGCGGAACTGTCCGGGAAGGGCGGCGCCAGTGTCGATTTCGAAGACGACCCGGATATCAAGCTGCTACTCAACCTGACCTCTGTCGATCTGGACGCACTTTTGGCGCGTCAGGGAAATGTCGTCGGCGAGGCTTCTGGGCCGACAGCAGACACCGGTGCAGAAAAAAGCGGGCTGATACCTGAAGGCATCATGGGGACCGCTGAAATCACCGTCGGGTCACTGGCCTATCGGGGCGGCATTATCCGTCAGGCACGGATTACCGCGTCACTCGAAGGCGGTGTTATGGATATCGGCTCTTTTTCGGCATTGCTGCCTGGCGGATCGGACTTTGCATTCAATGGGAAACTCGGCAGTGGGGAGTCAGGCCCCCAGCTGACCGGGCGGGCGCGGCTTGCATCGTCAAGCGCACGCGGGCTGCTGGCATGGCTGGGTGTTGATGCGGCGGCGGTGCCGGGTGACAGGCTTAGCCAGTTAACCCTCGATGCCAATGTGGCGGCATCTGACTCATTGCTGCGGCTTTTCGATATCGATCTGATGTTGGACACCACGCAAGTCACGGGAGCTTTTGGATATGCCATTCAAGACCGCCCGTCGTTCAGTGCAGATCTCAGTGCCGACAGGATCAATCTTGACGCTTACCTTCCGCCTGTTGCAGAGGACGACACCGCGCCTCTCGATCTTTCAGCGCTGCAGAATTTCGACACCAGGCTGAGGTTTGCTGCCAACAACCTGACCTATAATCGCACCGCCATGGAGGGTGTGTCGGCGGATCTTGACCTGGTTGACGGCGAATTGACGATCAATCAGCTTGCGGTGGCGAATGCGGCCGGGGTTGAGGTCGCGCTGACGGGATCTGGCCGGGACTTTGCCGAGCAACCGCGCTGGGAAGTATCCCTAAGCGGCAAAGGTGATCAGGCTGGCAGTCTGTTGCGGGTGCTGGATATCGATCCGCCCAGTGAAGCGATTGATGTGGCTGCGGTTGATCTGTCGGCCACGTTCAGAGGCACCAGCGCCGCCGGTGAAGGCTCGGTAGAGGGGACATTGGGCGATACGGCCGTAACATTCTCTGGCGAAGCATCAGGGTTGGATGGTGATAGTCCGAACTTCAATGTTCGGGTTGATGCCAGCAGCGCCAGCTGGGCCAATCTCGCTGAACAGCTGGATCTCGCCGATTTCAAGCCAATGGAAGGCGCTGATGGTCCTGCAGGGCTGCGTGGGACCGTTGTGGGTGCGAAAGGTGAATTCGATACCAATCTGGAAGCGACCATCGCCGGTTCAGCGCTGTCTGTTAACGGTAAGCTCACGGGAGCCGATGAAGATCTTGCCGTCGATCTGCTGCTGCGCGCCAAGGGTGAAAGCTTGCCGGCGCTGTTAAACGCGATTGGTATTCGATATGAGGCTCCGTCGGCCGATGTGCCATTTGAAATCACCGCGCCCCTGAAGGGCGCGCAAAAGGCATTTCAGATTGCCCCCTTTGCCGCAGAGCTGGCTGGTACGGAGCTGTCTGGCACGATTGGCATAGATGTTTCCGATGAACGTCCTGTCTTGGACGCTGAGCTGTCTACCGGCCGGTTCGATGCCGACTTATTCTTGCCGGAACGCGATGCAGGGCCGCGGTTGGTGCGGGAACAGGCAGGTGAGCGCTGGTCGAAGGATCCTGTCGGATACTCCTTTCTCAAGACCTTTAACGGCACGCTCGTTCTGAAAGCTGATGAATTCCGCTTTCGGCGTTATCTGTTCGATGACCCCAGCCTCGATATGGCTTTAACCGAAGGCGTGTTGGAACTGAAATCGCTCTCCGGTTTTCTGTTTGGCGGCGAAGTCGCATTATCAGGCGTTCTGGATGTTTCAGCGACGCCTGTATTCACCGTCGACGTTGACCTGAATGAGGGGTCTGTTGCTCAAGCCCTGCAAACCAGCGCTGATCTTCAAAGCGCCACCGGTACTTTTGACATGCAGGGCCGTTTTGCGGGTCAGGGCGAAAGCGAGTTTGCGATTGTCTCCGGCCTGCGGGGGCGCGGCAACATTGAAGCGCGTGACGGCGTGATGCGTGGTTTCGACCTCGTTCGCCTCAGTGAAAAGATGCTGACTCTGACGGAGTATCGGGATTTCATCGGGCTCGCCGACGCGGCCTTTGATGGCGGTGAAACACCTTATGACCGGATCACGGCACCGCTTATCGTCACGGACGGCAAGATCAGCATCGCAGACGGGCGCGCTCAGTTGGCCGCCGCAGCGGGTACGTTCACGGCCGATGTCAATCTGCCTGCGTGGTCGATGGACTCACAGATGCAGTTCCGGCTGACTGACCCTGCCCATGCCGAAACGCCGCCTGCTGGTTTGCGGCTTTATGGCGATATCGACAATCTGCGACAGGAACGGCGTATTAAGGCGCTGGGGTCGTATATCGGCTCACGGCTCGCCAGCCGGGTGCTTCAGGATGTGCTGGGCCAGGGCGAGCAGGGAAACAACGGGCTGCAGCAGTTGCTTGGAGGCGCTGGTGACGGGCAGGGCGAAGAGCGCGACCAAGCCCCCCAAGCCAACCCGATGGAGCAGCTGTTTCGCGGCATCATGGATCAGGTGCGCCAGGGCCGCGAGTAGGGGCGGGCTGACGGTCCCTTAACCACGTCACCAGCCAGGTTCGAATGGCGCTGGACAGGTTCGTCTCCCGGCTTGCATCGATCTCGGTAACGAGGCCGGCCACACTGGTCTCTTGATCTGTCGCCGCCTCGGAAAGCAGATCCCAGAAGACGGGTTCGAGCGAAATGCTGGTGCGGTGCCCGGCGATGCTGACGGATCGCTTCTGGGGACCGGGCATCAGGAACCGGATTTGGGGCCGGTCATGTTTTCAGGCTGGACCAGCCGGTTAAAGGCGGCGGCGTCGATATGCCCCAGCTCCAACGCCGCTTCGCGTAAGCTCAGGCCCATAGTGTGCGCGTGTTTGGCGATCTCAGTCGCCTTGTCATAGCCGATTTCCGGCGCCAATGCGGTCACCAGCATGAGCGAGCGATCGACCAGCTCCGCCATGCGTTCCGGATTGCGGGTCATCCCCTCCAGGCAACGGATGCGGAAACTGTCGATGGCATCACCGAGCAGTCGGATGGACTGCAAGACGTTAAAGGCAATCACAGGTTTGAAGGCGTTGAGTTCGAGGTGACCTTGCGTGCCCGCGATGGTGACGGTGACGTGATTGCCCATCACCTGCGCGCAGACCATCGTCAACGCTTCGATCTGTGTCGGGTTGACCTTGCCGGGCATAATTGACGAGCCGGGTTCGTTGGCCGGCAGGATCAGCTCGCCAATGCCGGCGCGTGGGCCGGATGCCAGCAGCCGGATATCATTGCCGATCTTGTTCAGCGATGCCGCCAGCGCATTGAGCGCGCCAGACAGGGCGATGAATTCATCATGTGCGGCGATGCTGGCGAATTTGTTGCCGGATGCCGTAAAGGGCAGGCCTGTGAGCGCCGCGATTTCCAACGCAACTGCAATATCGAAGCCTTCGGGCGCGTTGATGCCGGTGCCAACTGCGGTGCCGCCCTGAGGCAGTGCATAGAGTTCATGCAGCAGGTCCCAGATGCGTCCCTGCGCGGCCGACACCTGCGCGCGATAGCCGGAAAATTCCTGACCCAGCGTCAGCGGCGTCGCATCCTGTAAATGGGTGCGGCCGATTTTGACGGCGTCGCTCCAAGCGGCAACCTTTTCATCCAGCGTGGCGATCAAGGCATCAAGCGCCGGGAACAGGCGGTCATGCAGCGCCTGACAGGCGGCGATGTGCATCGCGCTTGGGATCGTATCGTTTGAAGATTGGGACCGGTTCACATCGTCATTGGGATGAACCAGCCGATCCGCCCCGACAGGACCGTCCATAATTTCGCTGGCGCGGTTCGCGATCACCTCATTGGCGTTCATGTTGGTTTGCGTGCCCGAGCCGGTCTGCCAAACCACCAGGGGAAAGTGATCATCCAGGCGCCCCGCGGCGACTTCCGATGCCGCGGCGGCAATGGCTTCAGCTAGGTCTTCGCTCAGGCCCGCAAGATCCCGATTGGCTTTGGCGGCTGCCTGTTTGATGACACCGAGCGCATGGACGATCCCGACCGGCATGCGCTCGTCACCAATGGGAAAATTTTGCAGGGACCGTTGGGTCTGTGCCCCCCAATAGCGGTCTGCCGGCACGTCCAGCGTGCCGAAGCTGTCGCGCTCTACCCTGACTTTACCTGTGTCGCTCATGGTGCGAGCTTAGCGTAGAAAGCGCCTAGATATCGGCAAAAAAGTCGTTGCCCTTGTTGTCGCAAACAATGAAGGCCGGGAAGTTCTCGACCTCGATCTTCCAGACGGCTTCCATGCCGAAATCCTCGAAATCGAGCACCTCGACCTTGCGGATGTTGTTTTGCGCCAGGATTGCCGCCGGCCCGCCGATGGAGCCGAGATAAAACCCCCCATTGGCGGCACAGCTCGTTGTCACCTGTTTGCTGCGATTGCCCTTGGCCAGCATCACCATGCTGCCGCCCAGCGGCTGGAATTCCGGGACGTAGCTGTCCATCCGGCCTGCTGTCGTGGGCCCGAAAGAGCCGCTGGCATAGCCATCAGGACGCTTGGCCGGTCCGGCGTAATAGATGATGTTGTCCTTGAAATAGTCAGGCATCGGTTCGCCTGCTTCAATCTTCTTCAGAATGGCCGCATGCGCCATGTCGCGGGCGACGACGATGGGCCCTGTCAGCGACAGCCGGGTTTTGATGGGATAACGGTTCAGCGTTTCCAGAATTTCCGGCATCGGCCGGTTCAGATCAATCTGGACGACGTCGCCGCTCAAATCATCTTCGCTCGGCTCTGGCAGATATTTGGCCGGTTCGGTTTCCAGCTGCTCCAGAAAAATCCCTTCGTCTGTGATCTTTGCCTTGGCTTGACGGTCTGCCGAGCAAGAGACGCCGATCCCTATGGGCACGGATGCACCGTGCCGTGGGAGACGGATAACCCGCACGTCATGACAGAAATATTTGCCGCCGAACTGTGCCCCGATGCCGGTGCGCTGGGTCAGCTGGTGGATTTTGGCTTCCATTTCCAGATCGCGGAACGCATGGGCGGTTTCGCTGCCCGATGTGGGCAATCCATCGAGATCGCGCGCGGAGGCGAGTTTGACGGTTTTCAGCGTCATTTCCGCGCTCAGGCCACCAATGACAATCGCGAGGTGGTACGGCGGGCAGGCCGCGGTGCCGAGCGTCTTGATCTTTTCGTCGAGGAACTCCAGCATCTTGTCCTCCCGCAAGACAGCGGGCGTGGCCTGATAAAGGAAGGTCTTGTTCGCCGAGCCTCCCCCCTTGGCCATGAAGAGGAATTTGTAGGCATCGCCGGGTGTCGAGAAGATGTCGATCTGCGCCGGCAGATTGTTCTTGGTGTTGACCTCTTCAAACATGCTGACCGGGGCCATCTGCGAATAGCGCAGATTGGTGCCCGTATAGGTGTCGAACACCCCTTTTGAAAGTGCGACCTGATCATCATCGCTGGTCCAGACATATTGGCCTTTTTTGCCAACGACGATGGCGGTGCCGGTATCCTGACAGCTGGGTAACACCATGCCGGCGGCCACATTGGCGTTCTTCAATAGCTCCAGCGCGACAAAGCGATCATTTTCGGACGCTTCCGGGTCCTCCAGAATGGTCCGCAGCTGCGCCAGGTGCCCGGGCCGTAACAGGTGCGCAATGTCATGCATGGCCTCGCGTGCAACCAGCGAAAGCCCTTCCGCATCCACCGTCAGTACCGATTTTCCGCCGATCTGTTCACGTGCGACATAGTCGGATGTCAGTTTCTTATAGGGGGTTGTGTCGTCCCCCAGCGGGAACAAATCCTGATAGGCGAAGCTGGTCATTGTGACTCTCTCAGCTTGAAATGGGGGTGTTTTCTGACGGGCCGTAACCGGCTAGGCTAGAGACTATTGCTGCTTGCGGAAAGCATCGAGGGCGACAACGTTATCGTCCGGGTTATCAGTGTTTGGCTCGTCGTCTGCACTCTCCGGCGCCGTTTCCACTGGTGCATCCTGCCCGACAGGGTCGGCCAGCTCCTTGAAGGGAAGGGCGAACTGAACACTGGGGTCAAGAAAGCCCAGGAGGGCATCAAACGGCACTTCCAGATATTCAGACTTGCCGTTGAAGTTCAGTTTAACCGAAAAGCGGTCTTCGTCGACCTGCAGGTCCCAGAACTGGTTCTGTAACACGATGGTCATGTCTTTGGGGTGCCGCTCACGCAACGAGTTCGGCACAATCACGCCGGGGTAGTTGGTTGCAAAGGCGACAAAGTAATGATGGTCACCGCGCAGACCGTGGGTGGCGGTGTCTATCAGGATTTCGCGGACGAGGTTCAAAAGCGACCGACGCAACAGCGCGTCATAGTCGATCCGGTCCCCGCTCATTGGATTTTCACTTATCGGCATGGGCCATAGACTAGTGACCCATTCGCCGGAGTCAATTCACCCGACGGGCAAAACGACAATCTTGACAGGCATTCATGAGATCAGTACATATGAACATGTGTTCATATGTTGGTTAAAATGATGTCAGAACAGCAAGTACTGGTTCCCGAGGTTGCCGAGATGTTCAAGTTGATGGGCGATCCGTCACGTTTGGGCATTCTCGTTGCCTGCCTGGATGGTCCTGCTTCGGTGGGTGAAATTGCGCTTCGACTGTCGTTGTCGCCGTCTTTGGTCAGTCATCACCTTCGGTTGTTGCGCGCTGCCCGGCTGGTGAAGGCGGAGCGCCGGGGCAAGCAGGTCTTCTATGCCATCGATGATCATCACATCGAACAGATTGTGATCGATATGCTGGCGCATGCGGCCGAAGAGGCCGGTGCCGAGGCCCGAAAGGATGTGGCATGAGTGCGAGCTGCGGCCATGATGGGTTGGAGACCATCAAGTACCGCAACGTGCTGTGGACGGTCTTCGCGATCAATGCGGGGATGTTCGCGATTGAAATCGTCGCCGGTGCCCTGGCAAGCTCGGTCTCGCTGCAAGCGGACGCGCTCGATTTTTTCGCCGATGCGGCCAACTATCTGGTGGCGCTGTTCGTTCTGGAACGCTCGATTCAATGGCGCGCCGGGGCAGCGCTTGCCAAAGGCGCTGCGATGGGCGTTTTCGGTCTCTATGTGCTGGGCTTTTCAGCCTATCAGCTGTTCTCCGGCGAAGTGCCCTCAGCGCCTGTGATGGGCGCGGTCGGGGCCCTGGCGTTGATCGCCAATGTGGTCAGCGCAGTGCTGTTGTTCCGCCACCGTGAAGGCGACTCGAACCGCCAGTCGGTCTGGCTGTGCAGCCGTAACGATGCGATTGCCAACGTCGCGGTCATCATTGCCGCTGGGCTGGTTTATCTCACAGCGACCCACTGGCCGGATCTGATCGTCGGGTTCTTCATGGCCGGGCTGGCGCTTCACAGCGCCTGGCAAATCATCCGGCAGGCAGTGGGTGAGTTGCGGGACGGTGTGCCGACCCCGGCTGAATAGGTCAGAACCGCACCCGCGCACCGCCTGAACCCGTGTGGCTGGCATAGCCACTGCCAGCTTCGCCGGCATAATCCAGATAGAGTGACACGGTATCGTTGAGCCGAACAGCAAGTCCGGCGCCGAAGACGGCGACAGTTCTGGCAGCCACTTCGCCAAAGACAGTGAATGACCCCGTACCGCCCTCCATGCGCGCTGTGATGGGCCGCAGATCGTCCTCGAATTCATGCGCAATGCCGACATGCAGATGCGGGATGATCGAGCCGGAGGCGTTGCCGGATTTCAGGTTTCTGGAGAGCCGCAACAGGCCTTGCAGACGCAGGGAATCGGCACTTTGCGCATTGACCGTCAGGTTCAGATTGTCTGCGCCGGTTTCGGTGAAGCCATCCTGTTTGACTTTGGCGTAGGCCAGCGCGGCTTCGGTCGCCAGCGTCCAGTCTCCGGCGGCAAACCGATAGCCTGCTCGGCCGTTGATATAGTGAAAGTCGCCGTCGTAATCGGCGCTGGCGACCCGGTTGATCGTCCCGAAAGTGATGCCGCGGCGGGATTGGATGTTCAGGTCGCCGAAGCCGCCGCTGAGGTCGGCATAGAATGCGCCGGTTGCGAAAGCCGCATAGGCCGCGACTTGCCAGGCGTCGACATCATTGTCGCCGGCCCGGCCATCGACGTCGATATCGCTGCTGCCGCCGCCGCCCATCACGCCGATCAGGACGCTGTCGGATGCCCGGTAGTCGATGCCCAGATAGCCACTATAGGTATCGATGTCGTAGGAAATGAACCCCGTATTGCCATCGACGTCGTCGAAGCGGCCCTGGCCGGCGATCCAGAACATCAGCCTGGACTCTTTACCGGCGCCAGCCCCAGAGGCCGAAAAGGCAGAATTGCTGCGGCCCGTGTGGGCTTCGTCCAGACGAAGGCTGATCTGGTACATCGCACTGCGGGCATGCGCCAGCCCCGTTTCGGTAAAGCTGTTGAACCATTCGCCATGGACCTGATCCAGTGCGCCGGGCACATCGCTAGCCGCCTGCAACTGCACCCCGACTTCATAAAGGGCATAGTCATCAAGTCCGTCGACGGTCATGCCGTCCAGATAGGCGGCGACAGCGAGTTGGCTTAGCGTCTGTGCCTGCCCCATCCCGAAATCGACGGCAAAGAAGGCGTATTGCTGGAAGAACTCCAGATCGGTGTTCCACAGCAGAATGTCGGCGAGGGTGATCTCGTCCAGCCAGGCCACCAGTTCCGGGGCAAACAGGCCGGGGCGTTGATACCAGAAGCGGTCTCCGGCACGCAGGCGATAGAACTGTTCTTTCAGGATGGCCTGCGCGACTTCGCCCACCAGCGCGTCGAGATAAGCCGCTTCCGACACACCACCGATGAACAGATCGACTTCGGAGTCACCATAAATGTCGAGCAGTTCCTGCGGGATCGAACCGGTCCCTTGGATGAGACCCATGGCGATCAGTTGCGCCCGGGCGCTTTGATAGCTGGGCAGCCCGTGATCTCGGCCGCGCTGCATGTTGAGCGCTGGCAGGTCGACGCCGACACTAACGCCAAAGCCGGTAATCAGCTGATTACGCACCGCGTCGACGAAGAGTGAGTCGAAAATCTGCGCGTCCTGTCCACCCAGGCCCAGAATAGTCGCTTCCAGACCGGCGCTGTTAAGGCAAGCTGGATTGAAGAAACAGTCGGCCAGGGGAATGGTGCCGCCGCCTTCCTGTGCGACCAGCAGAAAATCGTTCTGCAGCAGCGTGTGGCCAATGCGAAAGGCGCTGGTGGCAAACTCGTTTGTGATGCTGGGATCGACGGTCGGGTCGTAGCCTTCATAGGGCGCAAGTCCGTCTTCAGTGCCCAGCAGGATTGGCAAAAATTCATTATAGGTGATCGCTTGCACCTCGCCGCCGACGATCAGCCGCGTCATGTGGTAGATCTCATCTCCGGACAGCGTTGGGTCAGTCGAGGCAATGTGATCGGCGAGCCGATTATGCTCGCGCATGAAGATCGTGTGCATGGCGCTCAACGCCAATTGCTCATTCGCGCGGGCGTCACCGGCCACAAAAAGGTGATCGTTCGTCGGGTCCGCGTCGACGTCCAGTTGACCGTTGGTCGGCAGCGTGTTTCCAGGGCCTTCCCATAACAGGCCGGTCCCGTCATTGCGCCGCAACAGGTCGGCCGTGACTGCGTCCGATCCGTAAACAAAACTTGCGTCGATGAAACTGGTGATCGTGTTGATCTGCTGGCGGGGATTGTCGGGGCCGGTGCCCGTGCCGTCTGCATAAAGGGACCGGGACATGGGAATCTCAGTGATTTCGCCATTGAAGTCGCCGGGCTCGACCGGAATGTTGAAAGCTTCGTCACCCGTTGGGACAAGCGTGATGTCATGCGCCAGAAGCTGGCCCCACGACCAGAACAGCGCGGTGAGTCCTTTGTCGCTGGGCGTATTCTCAAGCTGTTCCCCGACCGCATTGCTGACCGCGCGCGTTGACGGACGGTTGTCCCCCGGTGGCGTCGAACCATCTTCGTAGTCCGCGTCGAACAACCTGATCAGCGGCGTGTTTGCAGAGCCTAGCGCCGGATTGTCGAGATTGTTCCCGGTCCCGTCTATGCTGCGATAGGTGGTTGGGTCGGTCAGATCAATCGTCGGCAGCATGGGCGGCAATGGTGACGCGTTCTGTGCCAATGCAGCGCCCGACAACCAAGTGCCCGACAGCCAGGTGACGGACAACAGAGCTAAGATTGTGGGCCGCAGACAGTTTTTGGCGACGTCGATACGCGTCGAAGGGATCAACACAAACTTTCCCCCAGGAGAGTAACAATGCGGCGCATCTTCAAGGAGAATAGACCCTACGACAAGTGAATATAGCCGCAAAGCTACCCGGCGCGCCAAGCATGCTCACGCTTATTTTAAAAAGGTAAAGTGGCGGGGCTTCTGTTGCCCGGTGCCCCGCCGAAACCGCGCTAGCATCAGCCTATTAGGCTGCTACCGCGAGAGCCTCATTATCATTGGCATCTCTAAGAATGGCCCGATGTCGGTGGTACCATGCCGAGCGAAAAGACTATCTTTACCACGCGCGTCGATCCTGTTTCGCCCCCATCAGAAACCAGCATTTGCTCAGATTCTCGCAGCCGCTGGCTTTTGGTGGAGGCGCCGGGTACCGCCCCCGGGTCCGCAACGCCTATTCCATAGGCCGTTTATCGCCATAGTCGGTTACCCGACGTGTCTAATATAGGTGTTCAGCCGACTATTTGAAAGGGCAGCCGCAATCTCTCTGGCGGCACCCGGTGCGACTCGGTTACACTGAGTCACCACACCTAGTGGTGGCGGGGGAAAATGAAACAATATCTTGATCTTCTGCGGCATGTCCGCGACCACGGCACTGTAAAATCTGATCGCACCGGCACCGGCACGAGAAGCGTTTTCGGCCATCAGATGCGGTTCGATCTGGCCGAGGGTTTTCCGCTGGTGACCACCAAGAAACTGCATCTCAAATCGATCATCCATGAGCTGCTGTGGTTTCTGGCGGGTGATACCAACATCGCCTATCTGAAGGCGAATGGCGTCTCAATCTGGGACGAATGGGCCGACGAAAACGGCGATCTGGGGCCGGTCTACGGCCATCAATGGCGCAGCTGGCCGATGCCCGATGGCGGCCATATCGACCAGATTGCCGCAGTGGTGAACCAGATCAAAACCAACCCGGACAGCCGTCGACATATCGTCAGTGCCTGGAATGTCGCTGATGTTGATGGTATGGCCCTGCCGCCATGCCATTGCCTGTTTCAGTTCTATGTGGCTGACGGCAAGCTTTCGTGTCAGCTCTACCAGCGCAGTGCCGATATCTTTCTGGGGGTGCCCTTCAATATTGCCTCCTATGCGCTGTTGACAGAGATGATTGCCCAGGTCTGCGATCTGAAGGCGGGCGATTTTGTCCACACGTTTGGTGACGCGCATCTTTATTTGAACCATCTGGAACAGGCCGACCGGCAGCTAAAGCGGGAACAGTTGCCGCTGCCGACACTCAAGCTCAACCCGGATATTAGCGATCTGTTTGCGTTCACCTTCGACGACATTGCGATCGAGAACTATCGGTCGCACGGCGCCATTGCCGCCCCGGTCGCCGTATGAGTATCGCGCTGATCGTCGCGATGGCCCAAAACAGGGTGATCGGTCAGAATGGCAAGATGCCTTGGCATATCAGTGACGAGGCGAAGTACTTCAAAGCCACGACGATGGGTAAACCGCTCGTGATGGGCCGGAAGACCTGGGAGTCCATCGGGCGACCGCTGCCGGGTCGTGCCAACATCGTTGTCAGCCGCAATGCTGAATATCAGGCCCCTGGCGCGACTGTCGTTTCGACAGTATCGGAAGCCCTGCGGCTGGCGGAGACCATGGCCGAGGTGACCGACGCCGAAGAGGTGATGGTGATGGGCGGCGCAGAGCTCTATGAGCGGACGCTGCCGCTGGCCGACCGGATCTACCTGACGAAAATTCATCGGGATTATGACGGTGAGACAGTCTTTCCGGAATTGAACCACGGGACCTGGCACGAAGTCAGCCGCGAGGAGCGCGACGGCGACCCGGCCTATAGCCTGATCGTGCTGGAACGGACCGCACGATGAGCGACGATCCCAAGAATGTGATCCGCACATCGACACTCACCGCAGAGGATGGGCTGCCCATCAAGCATCCGCATAACCCCAATTCGAAATTGACGCTTTGGCCGCTGGGCGACCGGGCCGGGATGCAGCGCGTGATGATGAACTTGGCCAGAATTCCGCCCGGCAAGGAAGCCTTCGTGCCGCATACGCACAGTATGCAGGAAGAGTTTGTCTTCGTGCTTGAAGGGCAGGGGGTGGCACTGATCGGCGAGCACGAGGTCGCCATCGGGCCGGGTGACTATATAGGTTATCCGACCGACAGCCCGGCGCATCATCTGATCAATTCCGGAACCGAAGACCTGCTGGTGTTGATGGGGGGTGAGCGCACGGATGTCGAGGTCAGTCAATTCCCGACCCTTGGTAAGGTGGGTGTCTTCCGGCCAGAGGGTATTCAGTTCTTCGATGCCGATTCAGCACAGGTCATCGGCCAGGAGCCCTGGCTCGATACGCATGTCGAGGACAGCAAGGCCTGAGCCTTTAGTCCTCAAACCGGATGACCGGCGGCTTTTTGCCCCCGCCGCCCAAGGCTTTGTCGATCTGTTCGGCGACCTTGCTGGCAATCTCCAGATAGCACTGGGCATGTTCACTGGCCGGGTCCGTGGCGACGATGGGCGTGCCGGCGTCAGAGGTCGCGCGGATATCCATGTGAAGGGGCACTCCCCCCAGGAACGGCACCTCGCGCGCATGCGCTTCGGCTTCGGCGCCGCCATGGCCAAAGATGTGCGACGGTTCGCCGCAATGCGGGCAGACGAAGTAACTCATATTTTCGACAATGCCGAACGTGGGCACCTTGACCTTGTCGAACATGCCGATGCCGCGCCGGGCGTCGAGCAAGGCAATATCCTGCGGCGTCGAGACAATCACCGCGCCGGTCAACGGCACTTTCTGGGCGATAGTCAATTGCGCATCGCCGGTGCCGGGCGGCAGGTCGAGGACGAGCACATCAAGTGCGCCCCATTTTACTTCGCTCAGCATCTGGTTGATGGCGCTTACCACCATGGGCCCGCGCCAGATCATCGCGGTTTTTTCTTCCACCAGAAAACCGATGGACATGCATTTAATGCCGTAGTTTTCCATCGGCTTGAGCACTTTGCCGTCGGTCTCCGGCTTGCCCGACAGGCCCATAAGCCGTGGGATCGAAGGGCCATAAATGTCTGTGTCCAGCAAGCCGACCTTCTTACCCAGGGCTTTCAGCGCCAGCGCCAGATTGACAGCAGTGGTTGACTTGCCGACGCCGCCCTTGCCGCTGGCGACAGCGATGATCGATTTTACATTGTCGATCCCGCCGGGCGATTTGGGCTCGGCATCCAGAGGCGATGGCTTCTGGCGCGGCGGCGGGGCGCTGGTGGACCGCTCGGCGGTGAGCACGGCCGTGACCTTCTCGACGCCGGGCATGGCCACGACCGCGTTTTCGCACGCCAGACGCAGGCTTTCCTTGGCGGCGCCTTCCTCCCGGGTGACCACGAGTGCGAAGCGGACGCGGCCATCTTCAACGTGAATCCCTTGCACGCGGTTGTCGCTCATCACGTCGCGCCCGGTATCCGGATCGACGATCTTTGCCAGGGTCTGCTGGATGGATTCAACTGAAAGGTCGGTCATAAAGGCTCTCCGAATTCGAGCCTTGATATAGACTGATCGCCAACTGTTGATAAGAGGTCTCTGGTCTGAAGCCCCTGGTCTCCTATATATGGGGTCCGCGGTTTGCTGTTCGGCGAGCCGCGGAACCAGAAACCAGCTAGGACGTTCAGCGTATGCCTTGGCAGAATAATCCCGGAAACCGGGGAAATGGCGGCGGACCATGGGGCCAGGGGCCCCGCCCAACCGGTCCCACCCCGCCTAATCTTGATGATATTTTGAAAAAGGGACAGGACCGCATGCGTGGTTTTTTCCCCGGTGGTTTTGGCGGCAAGACTGTGGCCATCATTGTCGCCATATTGGTCGGCCTCTGGGCCGTCAGCGGTTTTTTCCGGGTACAGCCGGGTGAGCAGGGCGTTGTGCTGATCTTCGGAAAGTGGGATGGCGATCTCCTGCCCGAAGGCCTTCATTGGGCCTGGCCGACGCCTATTGGTGAGGTCTTCACGCCCCGTGTTGCCGAGGTCCGGCGGCTTGAGGTCGGCTTCCAGTCCCGGCCGGGCCGTGACGGAGAAGTCGAACTAGAGGTCGCATCGGAAAGTTTGATGCTGACAGGGGACGAGAACATCATCGACATCGACTTTGAGGTGTTCTGGGTCATCAACGACGCTGGCAAGTATCTGTTCAATATTCAAGAGCAGGAAGAAACCGTGAAGGGCGTGGCTGAGAGCGCCATGCGCGAAGTGATCGGGCAGACAACGCTTGAAATTGCCTTGACCCAGGGCCGCCGCGATGTTGAGTCGAGAACGCGTACTTTGATGCAATCCATGCTCGACGATTATCAGGGCGGGGTCACCGTGACCGAGGTCAACCTGAAGAAGTCGGATACGCCGCCAGAGGTTATCGATGACTTCCGCGACGTGCAGGCGGCAGGTGCTGACAGGGAAGCGCTTATCAATGATGCAGAGCGTTACCGTGCCGAGATCATTCCTGTTGCCCGCGGTCAGGCCGCCCAGATTATGCAGCAATCTGAAGCGTATAAGGCCGAAGTTGTCGCACGCTCCCAAGGTGAGGCGTCGCGCTTCGTTGCTGTTTATGACGAGTACATCCAGGCGCAGGACGTCACCAGAAAACGTATCTATCTTGAGACCATGGAGCAGATCCTGCGTGACGTGAACAAGATCATTATCGACGACAGTGCCGGATCCGGTGTGGTGCCCTATCTACCCCTGCCGGAAGTCCAGAAGCGCCGTCAGGAGGCCCAGTAATGAACCGGGGAATCATCATCGGGGGACTGGTTGCCCTCGGCATCATTGTCGTATCGCTGTTTGATGCGCTCTACACTGTCCGTGTGACTCATCAGGCGATTGTCTTGCAGTTTGGTGATTTCATCCGCACCGTCCGCGAGCCGGGCCTGCACGTCAAACTGCCCTTCGTGCAAAACGTGATCTACATGGACAAACGGGTCCTTTCGCTTGATCTGGCGCCGCAGGAAGTGATCGCGGCTGACGAACGGCGGCTGGTTGTGGATGCGCTGGTGCGTTTCCGGATCGCCGATCCGTTGGAGTTCTACAAAACCGTGCAAGGCAGCGAAACGATCGGCCGTAATCGTCTTGCGACAACGGTTCAGTCAAGTCTTCGTGCGGCCCTGGCGGGCGCGACGTTTACGACGCTTCTCACCGAGGAGCGCGCCTCCTTGATGCAAGAGATTAGCCAGCAGGTTGCCCGACAGATCGAGCCGCTGGGGATGGAGATCATTGATGTGCGCATCAAGCGCGCGGATCTGCCGCCTGAGATCAGCCAGGCCGTGTTTAATCGCATGCAGCGCAACTATAATGAGCAAGCGGCGCAGCGCCGGGCCAGCGGCCAGGAAGAAGCACAGCGTATTCGCGCCAATGCGGAACGTGAAAGATCCATCATTATCGCCGAAGCCAACAGGGACTCGCAGATCACCAGGGGTGAGGGTGACAGTGAAGCCGTACGGATCTTTGCCGAAGCCTTTGGGCGGGATATTGACTTCTTCGAGTTCTACCGCACCATGCAGGCCTATCAGCAGACGATCGGTTCCGAAGATACGCTTGTGTTGTCGCCTGACAGCGACTTCTTCAAATATCTCAGCACCTTCGACTGACGAGGAGAGGTCGGGAAGACCTGATTCATGTGGCAGGAACTCGGGATTGCCCTGGGACTGGTGCTCGTGATCGAGGGCATCTTGTATGCACTTGCGCCAGACTGGATGCGGCGGATGTTGCATATGCTGCTGTCGCAGTCGACCGAGAGTATCCGGATATCGGGGATTGCCGCGGCTCTTTTGGGCGTTGTGATCGTCTGGCTTGTGCAGTGAGTCCTGAACCGGGAGAAGCAGGGCGGCTTGAAAGGCTGGAAAATCTTGCTTACTTACTCAACAGGCCGGTGCCGGAATTCCAGCATGCTGGCCCGTATTGACGCCAACATGATACGCATTCCAACAAGCAAAAACATGCAAGGAGCGGCTTCTTGAGCCCCAAAACGATTGCAGTAAACGCAGAGTACACCCCCCTCCATCGCGCCCTGTTGGGTCTTTTTGCGATGATATCGATCCTTATCGCGGCGAGCCAAGCCGACGCCCGCGCCGTTCCGGACAGTTTCACCGATCTGGCCGATCAGGTTGTGCCTTCTGTGGTGAACATCTCCATATCACAAGAGGTTAAGAGCCCGTTTGCCAACGGCGAAGAAGGCGTGCCCGAGCTGCCGCCCGGCGTGCCGGATATCTTCCGTGACTTCCGGCGCTACTTTGAGGAACGCCAAGGACCGCCTCGCCGCGCGCAGGGAGTCGGCTCCGGCTTCATCATCGACCCCAGCGGCCTGATCATTACCAATAATCATGTGGTCGAAAGCGCAGATGAAATCGTTGTGATCATGGATGACGGGACCGAGCTTGACGCAGAGGTCGTTGGCGCGGACCGCCGTACGGATATTGCGCTCTTGAAAGTTGAGAGCGAGGAACCTCTGCCCGCGGTCGCGTTTGCTGATTCTGACGACGCCAAAGTCGGCCAGTGGGTCATGGCTGTCGGGAGTGCGTATGGCCTGGTGGGCACTGTCACAGCGGGTATCATTTCCGCCATCGACCGCAACATCAATGCGGGTCCATACGATGCCTTTATTCAGACCGACGCGGCCATCAACCAGGGTAATTCCGGTGGGCCGTTGTTCAACATGGATGGCCAGGTCATCGGCGTTAACAGCATGATCTACTCACGGACAGGCGGCAATGTCGGCATCGGTTTTGCCATTCCCGCCAATCAGGTGCAGCGGGTTGTGGCTGACCTGCGGGAGCATGGGCAGGTCAGGCGCGGTTGGCTGGGCGTTGGCATTCAGCCGGTGACCGAAGAGATCGCAGAGAGTGTCGGACTTGATGCCGCTGAAGGCGTTATGGTGACCAATGTCGTCGAAGACGATCCTGCAGACCGTGCGGGGGTCGAAAGCGGCGACGTCATCCTGGAATTTGACGGTGAAAAGATTCCGGATACCAGGACTCTGCTGCGCGTGGTCGCCGATACACCCACAGGCAAGAACACGCGGCTCGTCGTTTGGCGCGACGGCAAGCGCAAGGCGCTGTCGATTGCCGTGGGCGCGATGAAAGCAGATGACGAGCGGCCTGCTGCAATCGCCTCCGATGAAGATGGCGAGGACGAGTCGGAACCGGGTGTGGTCGACGCGCTGGGGATGACCCTGGCCGCCATCGATGATGAGGCCCGGGAAGCTTTCAACCTTCCTGATGATGCCGAAGGTGTGATCGTTGCCCAGGTGCGGCGCACCAGCCACGCTGCACAGGAAGGTATCCGGCGCGGAGACCTGATCGTCGAGGTAAACCGGCAGGATATCGATCAGCCGGATGACGTCACCGACGCGGTCGCCGATGCCCGGAAGGACGATCGCAAGTCGGTCCTCGTCAGGGTTCGCCGCGGCGAGAACTATCTGTTCATCGCGCTCCGCCTGGAAGAGGACGAGGAATAGAAGGTTAAGCTGGGCGCGGTATTTCTGCCGCGTCCAGTACCAACCGCAGGTCTCGTTCTGAAACAACGGCGTCTGCCGCGTCAGCGGCAACGGGTTTGGGGCAAAAGGCAACGCCCAAACCCGCAGCTTTCAACATTGGAATATCATTGGCGCCGTCACCGACGGCCAATACCTCGGCAGCAGTGAGCCCCATGTCGCTCATGTAGCGCTGCATGGTTTCCACTTTGGCATCGGCGCCCAGGATCGGTTCGACGACCCGGCCGGTCAGAACACCGTTTTCAAATTCGAGCTGATTGGCGTGGTTTCCATCAAAGCCCGCGGCTTCTGCCACACGGCCGGTAAAAAAAGTGAATCCACCGGATACCAGAATGCACCGGGCGCCAATCGCGTGAAGGCCCTCTGTCAGGTCGCGGGCCCCGGGGGTTAGCCGAATACGCTTGTCGAATACGTCCTGCAGCTGACTTTCCTGAAGGCCTGCCAGCATGGCCACGCGTTCGCGCAGGGCGTCTTCAAAATCCAGCTCGCCCCGCATCGCGCGCTCGGTGATACCGGCCACGGTTTCGCCCACGCCGACCGCGTCGGCGAGTTCGTCGATGCACTCGTTTTCGATGATCGTCGAATCCATGTCCGCGATTAGCAGGCGAAAGGCCACGGACAGGACTCCGGCAGAGTTTTAGGTCACAATCTTCAGACCGGACCCGACGACCGCACCGTTGGCGACCTCGATGGCCTGGGCCGCGTCAATGCCCTCGAACTTGAGTTGTGCTTTCTTGTGCTTCTCAATCCATTTGGGCTTCAGGCCGGTAGCGCCTGCACGCTTCAGCGCGGCCGAGATCAGCTCGATATGGACAGGCGTCAGTCTCGCAACACCCGCTGTCGGCGTGAACGTTAGCACGTTCCCTGTCGGTGTCGCTTCACCGCTCGATGCATAGCTAGGCGTGATGGCTTCTTTTTCGTCGGACATAATCGAATTCCCCGCGTCTCTTGCCGTGGCATCGGTTTCACCGATATACCGCCACATGGATTCCCCCGTGCGGCCTATAGTTATGCTGATCGCTGGCCCCACCGCAAGTGGCAAATCGGCGGTGGCCCTCGAACTTGCCCATCGGCTTGGGGGCGAGATCATCAATGCCGACAGCATGCAGCTGTACAGTGATGTCCAGGTGCTGACGGCGCGGCCTACGGTTGAGGAGATGGCGGGCATACCGCATCACCTCTATGGGGTCGCGCGGGTAACGGAACTCTATTCGGTCGCACGCTGGGTCGGTGGAGCCGAAGCGGTCATGACCGACGTGCTGGCGCGCGGAAACATGCCGATCTTTGTCGGTGGGACCGGCCTGTACTTCCGGGCACTGCTCGAAGGCCTTTCTGAAGTTCCCGAGATCGACCCTGGTGTTCGAAACGCGGTTCGCGAGCTTGTTGATCGTGAGGGCGCATTGACGGCTTATGCAGCGCTGCAAGAAGAGGACCCTGCTATGGCGGCGCGGCTTAACCCGGCTGACCGGCAGCGGGTGTCCCGTGCTCTGGAGGTGATCAGGTCCACGGGTCAGTCGCTTGCCCTATGGCAGGGCAGAACCACACCGGGGCCACTGGCTTTGGCCGACAGCGACGGCCAGCTGGGCAAGGTTGTCCTGATGCCGCCCCGCGACTGGCTTTATGAGCGGTGTAACCGGCGTTTCGACCTGATGATGCACCAGGGAGCGCTCGATGAAGTGCGGGCCTTGCCGCCGGCCGACGAGAATCTACCAGGTCTCAAGGCGCTCGGGGTGTTGCCATTGCGAGACTATCTCGCCGGTGATTGCACGTTGGAGGACGCGATTGAGCGCGCGAAGGCAACGACAAGGCAATATGCCAAGCGGCAGATGACATGGTTTCGAAACCAGTGCGCCGACTGGCCCCAGATCGATGAGAAAGAATCGGAAAGTATTATTAACATAATCTTTTCAAAAATTATCCCAGACTGCTTGACGCCGTAATATCTGAACGCTAGTGTCCCGCCGCCCGTCGCGTTTTGCGCTGCGGCAAAGGGTTTGCCTGGGCCCCATGCGGGTGCTAGGTAAGCCCGCCAATTGAACGAGTGCCCGGCAATTTGTCGGAATGCAGATGAGTTAAGAGGAATAAACCATGTCGCCGGAATCAAGCGATCGCCGCCTGTCGGGTGCAGAAATCGTCATCAAGGCATTGGTCGACCAGGGGGTCGATACGATCTTCGGATATCCCGGGGGTGCGGTGCTGCCGATCTACGATGCGCTGTTTCAGCAGAACAATATTCGGCACATCCTCGTTCGCCATGAACAGGGCGCCGTCCACGCAGCCGAAGGCTACGCTCGGTCAACGGGCAAGCCAGGCGTCGTTTTGGTGACGTCTGGCCCTGGTGCCACGAATGCGGTCACCGGCCTTGTCGATGCGCTGATGGATTCGGTACCCATCGTCTGCCTGACAGGGCAGGTGCCCACGCATCTGATCGGTAGCGATGCCTTTCAGGAGGCCGATACGGTCGGCATTACGCGGGCGGCGACCAAGCACAACTATCTGGTCAAAGACATTAATGACCTTAGCCAGGTTATGCATGAGGCGTTTTTTGTCGCCACCAGCGGGCGCCCCGGACCGGTCGTTGTTGATCTGCCGAAAGATATTCAGGTCGAACTCGGCGACTATTCCGCGTCGCCCCAGATGCGGCATCGCAGCTATCGTCCACAGGTGAAGGGTGATCTGACCGCCATAACAGAGGCCGTCGAGCTGATCGCCAAAGCGAAACGTCCGGTTTTCTATACAGGCGGTGGCATTATCAATTCAGGGCCCGGCGCGTCGCAGCTGCTGCGCGAGTTCGTTCGCATGACCGGGTACCCGATCACCAGCACCCTCATGGGGCTGGGTTGCTATCCCGCGTCGGACCAGCAATGGCTGGGCATGCTGGGCATGCACGGCACCTATGAAGCCAATTTGGCGATGCATGATTGTGACGTCATGATCAATATCGGGGCGCGTTTTGACGACCGGATTACCGGGCGGCTGGACGCGTTCTCGCCCGGTTCAAAGAAGATCCATGTCGATATTGACCGGTCGAGCATCAACAAGAACGTGCATGTCGATATCGGCATTGTCGGCGACGCCGGCCATGTGATCGAGGACATGATCAAGGTCTGGAAATCGAAGGTTCTGAAGCCGGATCAAAAGGCACTGGACGCCTGGTGGGCGCAGATCAATGAGTGGCGCGGCATCGACTGTCTGAAATACAAGAACCGTGACGACGTCATTATGCCGCAATACGCCCTGCAGCGGCTGAATGCGCTGACCCGTGACAGGAAGCCGTTCATCACCACCGAAGTCGGCCAGCACCAGATGTGGGCGGCGCAGTTTATTGAATTCGATGATCCGAACCACTGGATGACGTCCGGCGGCCTGGGGACCATGGGCTATGGCATGCCCGCGGCGATCGGCGTGCAACTGGCGCATCCCGATGCGCTTGTCGTCGATGTTGCGGGTGAGGCCTCCATCCTGATGAATATTCAGGAGTTCAGCACCGCCGTTCAGCACGATCTGCCGATCAAGATTTTCATCCTCAACAACGAGTATATGGGGATGGTCAGGCAGTGGCAGGACATCACCTATGAAGGACGGTACTCCCACAGCTATTCGGATTCGCTGCCGGACTTCGTCAAGCTGGCCGAAGCCATGCACGGCGTTGGTCTGCGGGCGGAAAAGCCGGGTGAGGTCGATGACGTGATCAATGAGATGATGTCGATCGACCGGCCCGTCATCGTCGACTGTCAGGTTGCCAAGCTGGCGAACTGCTTCCCGATGGTGCCATCGGGTGCGGCCCACAACGAGATTCTTCTGTCGGATGAGCAGGCAGGCCTGGCGCGCCAGGACGACATGTCGCTCGTCTGATTTTTGGAAAAACAGGACAAGAACAATGCGTCGGGATGAACCGGTCGAAAAGCACACTATTGCCGTCCTCGTCGACAATGAGGCGGGCGTACTGGCCCGCGTCATTGGCCTCTTTTCCGGCCGTGGCTATAACATTGAGAGCCTGACTGTTGCAGAGGTGAACCACACCGAAGGTCTGTCGCGCATCACCATCGTGACATCCGGCACACCGGCTGTGATCGAACAGATCAAGGCACAGCTGGAGCGTCTGGTGCCGATCCACAAGGTCGGCGACCTGACCACGGAAGGCCCGTCGGTGGAACGCGAAATGGCGCTGGTCAAGGTCGCGTCAAACGGTGAGGCGCGGGTAGAGAGCTTGCGGCTGGCCGATGCGTTCCGTGCCCGGGTGATTGACTCAACGACCGGGTCCTTCACCTTCGAGATCACCGGTGATTCAAGCAAGATCGACGCGTTTGTCGATCTGATGAAGCCGATTGGATTGGTTGATGTGTCCCGCACCGGTGTGGTCGCTATTAAACGAGGCGCCGAGGCCATGTGAACCGCTTGCCAAAGGCAGGCTTCGCCGTTAGGC
The DNA here is from genome assembly GCA_046290575.1 of Alphaproteobacteria bacterium. Classification (GTDB taxonomy): domain Bacteria; phylum Pseudomonadota; class Alphaproteobacteria; order SMXS01; family SMXS01; genus JANQQJ01. The sequence continues at coordinate 156,803 of JBKAGX010000005.1, forward strand.
ATACGCAACTTTTTGAACAACAGAAAAACGGACAGGGGATCCCGCCATGCGCGTGTATTACGACCGTGACGCAGATGTGAATCTCATCAAGACAAAAAAAGTGGCCGTGGTTGGCTATGGCAGCCAGGGCCATGCCCATACGCTCAATCTGCGCGACAGCGGTGTTGCCGAAGTTGCCGTGGCGCTGCGGCCCGGCTCGGCGACCGCGAAAAAGGCGGAGAATGAGGGCCTGACGGTGATGACGCCGGCCGAAGCTGCAGCCTGGGCCGATGCCGTGATGATCCTGACGCCGGATGAGCGCCAAGCCGCGCTCTATGCCGATGATCTGGCCGACAATATGAAACAGGGCGCAATGCTGATGTTTGCGCACGGTCTCAACATTCACTTCCGTCTGATCGAGCCGCGTCCTGACCTGGACGTGACCATGGTGGCGCCTAAGGGCCCGGGCCATACTGTCCGGTCGGAATATCTGCGGGGCGGCGGCGTGCCGTGCCTGATCGCCATCCACCAGGACGCGTCGGGCAATGCGCACGATCTGGCGCTTTCCTATGCCAGTGCCATCGGCGGTGGCCGCGCGGGCGTGATCGAGACCAACTTCCGCGAAGAGTGCGAAACCGATCTGTTCGGTGAGCAGGCTGTGCTGTGCGGCGGGCTAAGCCATCTCATCATGGCCGGATTCGAGACGCTGACCGAGGCGGGCTATGCGCCGGAAATGGCCTATTTCGAATGTCTGCATGAAGTGAAGCTGATTGTCGACCTGATGTATGAAGGCGGTATCGCCAACATGCGCTACTCCATCTCCAACACGGCGGAATATGGTGATTATGCCTCGGGTCCGCGGGTCATCACCGACGAGACCAAGGCGGAGATGAAGCGGATTCTGACCGACATCCAGCAGGGCCGCTTCGTGCGGGACTTCGTATTGGAGAATCAGGCCGGGCAGCCGAACTTCAAAGCAACGCGGGCCAACCAGGCAGCGCATCAGATTGAAGAAGTCGGTGAACGTCTGCGGGCGATGATGCCGTGGATCAGCGATAACAAGCTGGTCGATAAAGAACGCAACTAGAAAAGGCCTGTAACAGAAGGTTTAGGTCAGTAATCCAGACCCTTAAATCCCTTGCCGGGCGGGTAGATTGCGACTAAATCCTGCTGATCCAATCACCGCCCCAGGGTATGAAGCTCTGTGGCGACTTGTGAGCAGGACGATGTGCGACGCAATGGACTCAACATTGACTGAAATGGCCCGGCCCGCCGGGGCGGTTCTGCGTGCGCGGCTGCTACCGCTTCTTGTCGGAGACACCCGACTTATTCGCCCCTGAACGCATTGTCCTATGGCCGCCGCCGCGTTTGAGGGGTGGAACGGCGGCGCATCAGGATATTACAAGATATGCGAAGGAGCAGAGGCAGATGACCTCCGACAATCACATACGAATCTTTGACACCACCTTGCGAGATGGCGAGCAGTCGCCAGGTGCGAGCATGAATCTGCAGGAAAAACTGCGGATCGCCGAACTGCTCGAGGCGATGGGCGTCGATATCATCGAGGCGGGGTTTCCCATTGCCTCCAACGGCGATTTTGAAGCTGTTACCGAGGTTTCGAAGCGGGCTGGCGATGGCGTTGTTATTTGTGGTCTCGCGCGATCCGGCTCGGCCGATATCGACCGCGCGGCAGAGGCCTTGAAGCCGGCGCCGCGCTCGCGGATTCATACCTTCATCTCCACCAGCCCGATTCACATGAAGTACAAGCTTCAGATGGAGCCGGAAGAGGTGGTCGAGGCCGTCCATGCCAGCGTCGAGCGGGCCCGCGGTTATACCGATGATGTGGAATGGAGCCCTGAAGACGGTACCCGTACGGAATGGGATTTTCTGTGCCGCACGGTGGAAGTCGCGATCAAGGCCGGGGCCACGACGATCAATATTCCCGATACCGTGGGTTATACACTGCCGGAGGAGTATACGGAGATCATCTCCATGCTCATGAACCGGGTGCCGAATATCGACAAGGCGATTATCTCCACCCATTGCCACAATGATCTGGGGCTGGCGGTGGCGAACTCGCTGTCGGGCGTCCGCGCTGGGGCGCGTCAGGTGGAATGCACCATCAATGGCTTGGGCGAGCGCGCCGGCAATGCGGCCATGGAAGAGATCGTCATGGCGTTGAAGACCCGCAACGATCTGTTGCCCTATGAGTCCCGGATCGACACCACCAAGATCATGCCCGCTTCACGGCTGGTTTCGGCGATCACCGGCTTTACCGTGCAAAACAACAAGGCAATTGTTGGGGCGAATGCGTTTGCCCATGAATCCGGCATCCACCAGGACGGGATGCTCAAGCACGCCGGGACCTACGAAATCATGACGCCAGAGTCCGTTGGTCTGACCCAGTCGACGCTGGTGATGGGCAAACACTCCGGCCGCCATGCCTTCCGCGAAAAGCTGAAAGACATGGGGTATGAGCTCGGTCAGAACGCCGTCGAGGACGCCTTTCGCCGGTTCAAGGACTTGGCCGACAAGAAGAAGGATGTCTTTGATGAGGATATCATCGCCATCGTCGATGATGCGGTGACGTCGGAAGATAACGACCGGATCCGTTTCGTGTCGCTGCGTATCGCGTGTGGATCGGAAGAGCCGCCGGAAGCGCGTCTGGTGATGGAAGTCGATGGCGAGAACCTCGAAACGGTCCAGAGTGGTGATGGCCCGGTGGATGCCACCTTCAATGCCATCAAGGCCTTGATCGACTTCGCGCCGCATCTGCAGCTCTATCAGGTGCACTCTGTAACGCATGGTACGGACGCCCAGGCCGAAGTGACCGTTCGTCTTGAGGAAGATGGCCGGACAACCAACGGCCAGGGGGCCGATACCGATACACTGGTTGCCAGTGCCAGAGCCTATATCAACGCGCTCAACAAATTGCTGGTGAAGCGTGAGAAGACCGCGCCGGCGGCGCTCAGCGCCTGATCTCAGTGCCAAGTCGCCCTGCAGGCCGAAAAAAGGCCTGTAGGGCGCTCCTATTGGGGGTTTCAGGCCAACATTTCCGTCGCTAGTTGAAGTTGATGGTATAAGATGCGGAACGTGAAGGCCGACTCGCGGCATTCACTTCTCATGATCACACTCGTGCTTCGGCGTCGAAATAAGGGACGACTCCCCAATGGAGAGGGCATAGCGCTTAATGTTTTCGAAACTGCTTGGCCTGTTTTCCAATGATATGGCCATCGATTTGGGAACCGCGAACACGCTGGTTTACGTCAAGGGCCGTGGCATCGTGCTCGACGAGCCGTCTGTCGTCGCCATTAAGGATCCCAACGGCCGGCGTCAGGTGCTGGCCGTTGGAAACGATGCCAAGATGATGCTGGGGCGGACGCCCGGCAACATCGCGGCCATTCGGCCACTGCGCGACGGTGTTATCGCTGACTTTGAAGTCGCCGAAGAGATGATCAAGTCTTTCATCCGTAAAGTGCACAATCATCGCTCTTTTGCGAGCCCACAGGTCGTCATTTGTGTGCCGTCCGGTTCAACGCCTGTGGAGCGCCGCGCGATTCAGGAATCTGCCGAAGCGGCGGGCGCCCGAAAAGTCTTCCTGATTGAAGAAGCGATGGCGGCTGCGATAGGCGCCGGCCTGCCGGTTACCGAACCAACGGGTTCTATGGTCGTCGATATCGGCGGCGGTACCTCGGAAGTCGCGGTCATCTCACTCGGGGGCATCGTCTACGCGCGGTCTGTACGGGTGGGCGGCGACAAGATGGATGAGGCCATTATCGGCTATATACGCCGTAACCATAATCTGTTGATTGGTGAAGCAAGCGCGGAACGGATCAAGAAGGAAATCGGCACCGCACTGCCGCCCAAAGAAGGTGTGGGGGCCGAAATGCAGCTCAAAGGGCGTGATCTGATGCAGGGTGTGCCCAATGAGATCGTGATTAACCAGGTCCAGGTGGCCGAGGCCCTGGCTGAACCGGTCGCGGCGATTGTCGAAGCCGTCAAGGTTGCGCTTGAGCATACGGCGCCGGAGCTGGCCGCTGACATTGTCGACAAGGGCATTGTTCTGACCGGCGGTGGCGGCATGCTGGCAAACCTGGATCAGGTTATCCGTGATGCGACCGGCCTTCCGGTCATGACGGCTGAGGACCCGCTGTCCTGCGTGGCACTGGGGACCGGTCGGTCACTTGAAGACGCTGTCCTGCAGCATGTGCTCGTAAACGGGTATTAAATTAGAGTTGGGGCCTTTGATGGGCTTCTTGATGGAGTTTGGGAGAGAAGGCGGTTGAATCGGACGAATAGTCGCGCGTCCGGCACGATTAATCCTCTGCGTGTGTTTGCGCAGCGCGTCTCCTTTCTGACTTCCCTGGGCATCGCAGTCGCGCTTTTGATCTTCAGCAAGATCGACCCCGGGTTGACCGGGCGCGTTCAGGGTGTGCTGCTGGATGTGGCAGCACCCGTGGTTGAGGTCGTCGGACGGCCTGTTGTCGCGGCGCGATCGCTGGTTGATCGAATGGATGAACTGACCGCGCGCGCTGACGAGGTTAACGTTCTCGAAGGCGAAAACCGCCGGCTTCGGCAGTGGCGCGACATGGCGCTTCGGCTGGATGCCGAAAACGCTCAGTTGCGCACACTGATGCAGGTCAAGCGGGAGCGCAACATTCCCGCCAGGACCGCACGCGTGATCAGTGAGTCTGGCGGACCGTTCCTTCGGGCGGTCCTGCTCAATGCCGGCGAAATGCAGGGTATTGGCCACCACCAGCCGGTTCTGGATGAAACGGGATTGGTTGGACGGGTGATTACGTTGGGTGGCCGGTCAAGCCGCGTGTTGCTGCTGACCGATCTTAACAGCCGCGTACCCGTCACCATCGAACGTACAGGAGAGCGGGCTATTCTGGCCGGGGACAACAGCACGCGCCCGCGATTGGCTTTTTTGCCGATGGATGCTGATGTGAATGTCGGCGATCGTGTTGTCACGTCTGGCGATGGCGGTACTTTCCCGCCACGGGTTATGGTCGGCATCGTCAACTTTGCTGAGCGAGGGGTCGTTCGTATACGATTGGCGGCAGACTTGTCGCGGCTCGATTTTGTCACCGTGCTGGCCTACCAACCCACACCGCCTCCTGCTGACGAACCAGCACTGGCCGTTCAACCCGGTGACGATGGGGCGGCGGTTGCAGTCGACGAACAGGAGCCTCCGCAATGAGCGGTCTGATCTTCAGAATGCTCGTTGCGATACGGGGTTCGATTCCGTTTCTGATCGGTATTCTGTTCGCCTGTTTTACATTCGCACAATATGGTACGTCAGCTTTCAGCCTGGTGGTCCCACCGCTGACCCTGCCGGTCATCTATTATTGGACCCTGCGGCATCCGGACCTTATGCCGGCCTGGGCTGCTCTGTTGATTGGTCTTTGGCAGGACATTCTGGTCGGCGGACCCTTGGGCCTGATGGCGCTATTGCTTGTCCTGATGCGCGCAGCAGTAGACTCCCAACGATCAATTCTACTGCCCCAGTCCGGCCTGATCCGCTGGTTTGGATACGCCCTGATTTCTTTCGGATTGGTGGCGCTGGGCTGGGTGGTTGCCGGGCTATGGTCGGGTACGGTCTATGGCCCATTACCGTTCCTGGGGCATTGGGCACTGGGCGTTGTACTTTACGGGGTATTTGCTTTTTTGTTCGGTCAAATCGACCGGTTCTTGTTTGAGCGGGCCTGAGCATGGATCTCGAAAGCGAACGCCATGAACGACTGACCCGCCGGGCACTGGTTCTGGGTGGGGGCCAGGCGCTCCTGCTGACGGCACTTGTCGGGCGCATGTATCAGCTACAGATTCTTGAATCTGACCAGTATCAGATGCTGGCGGAAGAAAACCGAATTGATCTTCGTTTGATGGCGCCACTCCGCGGCCGGATTATTGACCGGTTCGGTGAGGAACTGGCGACCAACCGCCTTAGTTACCGGGTTTCCGTTATTCCTGAACAGGCGGTTGATCTCGACGAAACAATGCTCCAGCTGGCACGTCTGATGTCGCTGACTCCCTTTCAGGTCAGCACGGTTTTGCGTGAAGCGAAACGGTCGCGCAGCTTTCTTCCCGTCACCGTTGCGGACAATGTCTCCTGGGAAGAGTTTGCCCGTGTTAACACCCATATCGCTGATCTTCCCGGTGTTTATCCGGATGTCGGTCCGCGCCGGTTCTATCCATTTCCCGAACTCTCGGCGCCGGTGGTGGGATATGTCGGCCCGGTGACGGAAGAAGAACTCAAGGATCTGCCCAAGGACCCGACCTTCATGTTGCCGGATTTCAGAATCGGTAAACGTGGGCTGGAGGCGGAGTTCGAAGAGCAGCTGCGGGGAACGGCCGGTGCACGGCGAGTGGAGGTCAACGCATTGGGCCGCGAAATCCGCGAACTGACCCGTGATAAAGGCCGCCCGGGCGAGGATCTGAACCTGTCGATCGATCTGGATGCTCAGCGCTTTGCCATGGAGCGGCTCGGTGAACAAAGCGCCGGGGTTGTCGTGATGAATATTCACACAGGTGAAGTCATCGTTCTGGCGTCTTCACCGGGTTTCGACCCCAATGAGTTCAATTTCGGGATCAGTACAGAGAACTGGCGAGGGCTTCTGGCCGACCCGCGAAAACCGCTGCACAATAAGGCGATCCAGGGGCAGTTCCCGCCAGCATCGACATTCAAGATGCTGATGGCGATGGCTGCGGTGGATGAGGGCCTTGTGTCACCAGATCATCGCATCAACTGTCCGGGCCATATGCGTTTCGGCAATCGCCGGTTCCACTGCTGGAAGCGTGGCGGTCATGGCTGGCTGAATATGGCGCAGTCGATCGAACAGTCCTGTGATGTCTATTTTTACGATCTGGCGCTCAAGCTGGGGGTCGACAAGATTGCGGCGATGTCCCGTCGTTTTGGCCTCGGTGAATCCCTGGGAATCGAACTCGACCACGAAGCATCGGGGCTGGTGCCAACCGAAGCATGGAAGCGCCGGCGGTTCAACGAGCCGTGGCATGAAGGGGAGAACCTCAGCATCGGCATCGGACAGGGCTATATGCTGGCAACGCCGCTACAACTGGCGGTCATGACGGCCCGCATGGCGAATGGCGGTTATGCGGTCAAGCCCAGCCTGCTGGCGCCTGATCCCGTCGCCCTGTCGGCTCAGCCTTTCGACTCGATTGGGGTATCGCAAGCCGCGTTGGCGATTGCCCAACAGGGCATGATTGACGTGATGGAAGGGTCACGCGGAACCGCCCGTCGGTCGAGGATCAAAGACTGGCCGCGTGGCATTGCGGGCAAGACGGGTACCGCCCAGGTGCGCCGGATTACAGCTGCTGAACGGCGGACAGGCGTGTTGAAGAATGACCAATTGCCGTGGCAGGAACGGGATCATTCGCTTTTTGTCGGATACGGGCCGATTGACGATCCGGTCTATTCGGTGGCTGTTGTCGTTCAGCACGGCGGCGGCGGATCCAAGGTGGCCGCACCTATTGCGAGCGATATCCTGAGGCGCGTCTTGGTCCGCGACCCGTGTCAGCAGGTTGCAAACCGGCCCGAAGGTCTGGAAGAGATCGCAGATGCCTAGAGCACTGAGCGGCGGCATGACCCGCCAACCAGGCCTGCTGGACAAGTTTCTGGGTCTCCACTGGATTCTCGTTTTGGTCATCTGCTGCATCGCGATCATTGGTTTCGCGATGCTCTATTCGTCCTCTCAAGGTGACTTCGGCACCCGAACAGCGCGGCAGATGATCTATTTCGGTGTTGGGCTGGTGCTGATGACCGTGGTTGCCCTGGTGCATATCCGGCTGGTCTGGCAGATGTCTTATGTCATTTATGGCGGCGTGTTGTTGCTGCTGGTCGGGGTAGAGGTCATTGGGCAAACCGGTGGCGGCGCTACCCGGTGGCTCGAATTGGGGCCCTTGCGCTTGCAGCCGTCAGAGATCATGAAATTGGCGCTGGTGATGGCGCTGGCGCGTTACTATCACGGCCTTTCTATTGTAGAGGTCGCCAAGTACAGAAATCTGATGGTGCCGCTGTTTTTGATCGCGGCACCCGCCGCACTGGTCATCCGGCAGCCCGATCTGGGCACGACGCTGTTGCTTGCAGCGGGTGGCGTAACCGTGATGTTCCTGGCCGGAGTGCCGCGCCGTGTATTTGCCGTCGGCGCGATTGGGGCGATCGCAGCCGGGGTTGTCGGGTATTACCAGCTGCGCGATTATCAGAAGAAGCGGATCCTGACATTTTTGGATCCGGGAAGTGATCCGCTGGGCGCGGGCTATCACATTCAGCAATCGAAAATCGCGTTGGGGTCCGGTGGTGTCACGGGCAAGGGATTCGGGCAAGGCACCCAGGCCCATCTGGACTTCCTGCCTGAAAAACAAACGGATTTCATTTTCACGGTGCTGGCCGAAGAGTTCGGTTTTATCGGCGCAGTGACGATCCTGGCGCTCTACACGTTGGTCATCATCTACGGCTTCATCATTGCGTTGACGGCAAGAAGCCAGTTTTCGCGGCTTCTGGCGTTAGGCGTGACGACGACCTTCTTTTTGTACGTGTTCATCAATATTGCGATGGTAATGGGGCTGATTCCCGTCGTTGGCGTTCCCTTGCCCCTTGTCTCCTATGGTGGTTCCGCTGTGATGACCCTGATGCTGGGGATGGGGCTGCTGATGTGCGTCCATGTCCACAAATACATTTCGATTACCCGTCAGGGGCATAGCCGCGCCTGATCCAGAAAAGGGAAGGGCGGTCCCGAAGAACCGCCCTCCTAAGTCTGGATGTATAAGATCAAGCCAGATCGAAGCGATCCAGGTTCATCACCTTGTCCCACGCGGCGACAAAGTCGCTGACAAACAGCTGCTCTGAGTCGGCGCAGCCATAGACTTCGGCAAGCGCCCGCAGCTGGGAATTCGACCCGAAGATCAGATCGACGCGCGTGCCTGTCCATTTCACGTCGCCGGTCTCGCGGTCACGGCCTTCGAAAACGTCTTCGGCGTCGGACACCGCGTTCCACGTCGTGCTCATATCGAGCAGATTGACGAAGAAGTCGTTGGTCAATGCCTCGGGCCGCTTGGTGAATACGCCATGCTTGCTCTGATCGGCATTCGTGTTCAGCACACGCATGCCACCGACCAGCGCCGTCATCTCAGGCGCGGTAAGCGTCAGCAACTGAGCCCGGTCGACCAGCAGTTCCTCTGCAGATACGCCAAAGCCGCTCGTCAGGTAGTTGCGGAATCCGTCTGCCCTGGGTTCAAGCGGGGCAAAGGAATCAACGTCGGTCTGGGCCTGCGTCGCGTCTGTGCGTCCCGGAATGAAGGGGACAGTCACATTGTGCCCTGCGGTTTTGGCCGCCTGTTCAATAGCCGCGCAGCCCGCCAATACGATCAAGTCCGCGAGTGAAACCGCTTTGCCGCCGGCTTGGGCTTCATTGAAGTCATTTTGAATACCTTCAAGGGTTTCAAGCACTTTAGCCAGTTGGGACGGCTGGTTTACGGACCAGTCCTTTTGCGGAGCCAGCCGGATGCGGGCGCCATTTGCACCACCGCGCATGTCTGAGCCGCGGAATGTCGATGCGGACGCCCAGGCGGTCGAGACCAGTTGGGAGACGGACAGGTCCGACTCAAGAATCTTTCCCTTAAGATCGGCAATATCCTGGTCGTCGATCAGCTCATGGGTTGCCGCCGGGATCGGATCCTGCCAGATCAGTTCTTCCGAGGGGACTTCAGGGCCAAGGAAACGCGTCCGAGGCCCCATGTCCCGGTGGGTCAGCTTGAACCAGGCGCGCGCAAAGGCGTCTGCAAACTCGTCCGGGTTCTCGTGAAACCGCTTGGAAATTGGCGCATAGACCGGGTCCAGTTTCATGGCCATGTCAGCGGTGGTCATCATCAGCGGTTCTGTTCGGGACGCATCATGCGCAGCAGGCGCCTGGTCGGCATTCGACGCGGCCGTCGGTGTCCACTGGTGGGCACCCGCGGGGCTTTTGGTCAGTTCCCAGTCATAGCCGAACAGCACATCGAAATAACCATTGTCCCATTGCACGGGGTTCGTGGTCCATGCGCCTTCGATACCGCTCGTGATGGTGTCGCCACCTTTACCGCTGCCATGTGTGCTCAACCAGCCCTGCCCTTGAGCCTCGATCGGCGCGCCTTCGGGTTCGGGGCCCACAAGAGCAGCATCGCCCGCACCGTGAGCCTTGCCGAAGGTGTGCCCCCCGGCGACAAGCGCGACGGTTTCTTCGTCATTCATCGCCATGCGGGCGAAGGTTTCTCGAATGTCGCGTCCGGACGCGATTGGGTCAGGTTCGCCGTTGGGGCCTTCGGGGTTTACATAGATCAAGCCCATTTGAACGGCGCCCAGCGGGTTTTCGAGTTCGCGGTCTCCGGTGTACCGCTTGTCGCCAAGCCACTCGGCTTCGGCGCCCCAGTAAATGTCTTCCTCGGGTTCCCAAATGTCCGCGCGACCGCCGGCGAAACCGAAAGTCTCGAAGCCCATGGATTCCAGCGCACAATTACCCGCCAGGATCATCAGGTCGGCCCAGGAGATCTTTCTGCCATATTTCTGTTTGATCGGCCAAAGCAGCATACGAGCCTTGTCCAGATTGCCATTGTCCGGCCAGCTGTTGAGCGGGGCAAAACGCTGATTTCCGGTACCTGCGCCGCCACGGCCGTCGCCGATGCGGTAGGTGCCGGCGCTGTGCCAGGCCATGCGGATGAACAGAGGACCATAATGTCCATAATCAGCAGGCCACCAGTCCTGCGACGTGGTCATCAGGTCGTAGATGTCCTGCTTCACCGCTTGCAGATCAAGCGACTTGAATTCTTCTGCGTAGTCGAAGTCTTCGGCCATTGGGTCCGAGAGGGAGGAGTGCTGCCGCAGGATGTTGAGCTTCAGCTGGTTTGGCCACCAGTCCCGATTGGTGGTGCCACCACCGGCCGCGTGTTCGCCGCCAGAGAAGGGGCAGCCGCCTTCATTGTTGCCTGTTGATCCGTTCATGGGTCGCTCCAGTCAAGATTTGCATATTAGAACTGTTCTAAATAATAGGAATTACGAGGTGCCAGGCAAGGCTTTTTTTAGAATTGTTCTAAAAAGATCATGGGGTCATGGCACATCGGGTATGCGAGAGTTACGGTCTACCAGAACTCACTGCCGGGCTCGCCTTTGATTGGCCCCACAATGGACGAGGTGACCCAGCCGCCATAGAAGCCGCCGGGCTGGGGTGTTGCCCGTTCATCGCCAACATAACAGCCATCCATCTTCTGAGCGTAGAACCCGATATAGTCCCGGATCGCGGTAAAGCCCTGGGTCGGTTCGGGATAGGACCAGCCAGCTTGTTCAATGGTCTGATCTGCGATTGTCACGGCCCAATAGCGGGCGGCGCCTTTCCATTCACAAAAACTGGAACCTGGCGAGGGTACCAAAAGCGACATGTCGATGTCGGCAGGCGGAAAGTAGTAGACCGGTGCGCCGGCTGTCTCCACCACGCGAAGGCCATTTGATGTCTCCGCGATAGTTTGGTTCGCATGCACCACCCGCAGCGGCTTTCCGACGGAATCGATCCGCGGCGGCCGCGGATAGTCCCAGACCGACTCCTGACCGGGCCCTGGTTTGATGATCTCATCCGAGCCGGGCCGCTTTCGCCGGACCGATCGCCAGAATTGTCGTTCTTTGTCTTGATCTGTCATGGTGCTTGCTTATCTTGGCCGAACGCAGGACGTCGACAAGCGTAAAGGCTTTCGTTATAAGCCGCCTCCTGCATCAGGCGGGCCGTTAGCTCAGTTGGTAGAGCAGCTGACTCTTAATCAGCGGGTCCGGGGTTCGAATCCCCGACGGCCCCCCAATGTTTCCAGGACTAGTCGGAATAGGTCAATCCCAGTTGATCGGCGTCATCAGCCCAAGATCAACGAGAGTCTTGCTGCTGTCGTATCGGCGCGACCCTGCGTAATGGAAACTGAGGTCGGGTGCTTCCTGAAGACCCGCTCTATAGGATTTCGCCTCAGCCGATCCATTGTAGAACGTGCCCAGGCTAATCGCCTCTTCGGTTCGAAGCCTGAAGTCCGAGAGATATTTGAAATGGAGCAGGCAACCGGTCGGCCGACCAAAATTTCGGTCCATGGGGAACACCGAATGAGAAAAGTACTGAACAGTCCGCGGAGTCCATTTCACCAGGGGTGTCTTGGCGAGTTCTGACTGGAACTGGCGGTCCCCCTTCTTGAAGAGACGGCTTCGCGGTCCGCCTTCATAGGAAATATGGCGGGCCCTGGCCCATTGGGCGGGGTCTGGTTCTTGGGCAACATACCCTGTGGAATCGAAGTACGGCGCAGCACTTACAAGCGGCTCGCCCTTTTCCAGGATGCTGTCTGCAATAGCGCCGCCGCCGTACATATCGAGCATCATAGCGGGCAAGCTGTGCCGACCTTGCCGCTCAAGCTGCGCGGTCAGCTCGCGCAGTCCATGATCTTCGACCCCATCATAGACGAGATGTTCGTCAGCATCGGCATAGATGATCCATCGCCCGGTACCGTAGCGATGGGCCATGAATGTAATGATGGTCGCGCCAAACCGCATTGCGGGATATGGCAGGTCGGTTGAATATAGATCGACGTCGGGTTCGGCTTCGAGAAGCTCAAGTGTGCCGTCGTCCGAGCCATTGTCGATCATCACAAAACGGTCGATACCGATTTCGCGGTAATGCCGAAGAAAGTCCGGAAGCCTTAACGCCTCGTTCCGAATAGGCACAATACACAGCAGGCTGTGCGGGGAAACGGGGGCGCGTAACTTGAGGTGCCGCACACTTCGGCCATGCCAAATAGACTGTTGCCGAATCGTGCGGGCCGCAAGGGTAGTTCCCAAAGACGAACGCAATAGTCGTTTTCGCAGTGATGACAACACGTCCAACAACCTTTGAGCACATAGGCGTGACCAAGGGGTCACGTCTGACGGTGGATATCTAACTTATGAGACGCGATTGACCAACCCTCTGGCCCGGCTATTCCGTGTTATTGCCGTCATCACTGCAGAATTCTGCGATCGCCGCCAGAGCCAGGTCAGCCATACAGGATCCAAGAGCCTTGGGATGCTCGGCAACATAGTCGCTGATGATGCGGCGCACGTCATTGACAGGTTTGGTTGTGATACAGCTGGCGACCCAACTGGGGTCGATGCCCGCGTTGCGATGCCAGAGAACCATGGTGTCCACGAATCCCCGTGTGAAGCCAATCTGCATGACTTCACCCAGATCCGCAGGCGCCTGATCCCATTCCAACCACTTGTGACCATCGGCGAAGCACTCGGCTGCCTGAGCATTGGGGCTCGTCAGCAACAAAACCGCCACGGCGATGCTGGCCGTGAGTCTCATATCTGGAAACTCCTCCCGTTCCATTGGGCTTTTATGTTTTGTCCCTTGTCGCCTACCATAGAAAATTGAGGCAACGCGAGGAATACCTATGCTGGATGTCCCGCATCTGCAGTTTGACCACGGGTCTGACATCGAGATGCTTCGCGCTTCCGTGCGCCGGTTCGCCGAGGCGGAGCTGGCACCGCTAGCGGCAGAGATTGACACAGAAAACAAATTTCCGGACGGGATGTGGGAGAAGCTTGGCGCTTTGGGCGTGCTTGGCGTGACAGCACCTGAAGACTATGGCGGCGCCGGCTTTGGCTATCTGGCACACGTTGTGGCGATGGAGGAGATATCGCGTGCGTCGGCCAGCGTTGGCCTGTCCTACGGGGCCCACTCCAATCTCTGCGTCAACCAGATCGTCCGAAATGGTTCTCCAGCGCAGCGAGAGCAGTACCTTCCAGGACTTATTGAAGGCAGATCTGTCGGTGCGCTGGCAATGAGCGAGTCAGGCGCTGGGTCCGATGTCATCAGCATGGCGCTGAAGGCTGAAAGGCGGAACGCCGGGTATGTGCTCAATGGCTCCAAAATGTGGATTACCAATGGTCCGGACGCTGACGTTCTGGTGGTCTACGCCAAAACCGACCCTGCTGCGGGGTCACGCGGCATTACCGCGTTTCTCGTGGAAAAAGGCATGACCGGGTTTTCGACAGCGCAGAAACTCGACAAGCTGGGCATGCGTGGCTCGAATACTTGTGAACTGGTGTTCGAGGATTGCCATGTTCCGTTTGAAAATGTTCTGGGTGAAGAGAATAAGGGCGCCCGGGTTTTGATGTCGGGCCTGGATTATGAACGTGTCGTGCTCGCAGGCGGCCCGCTGGGTATCATGGCCGCGTGCCTGGACGTCGTGGTACCCTATGTTCATGAGCGTGAACAGTTCGGGCAGCCAATCGGTACATTCCAGTTGATGCAGGCAAAATTGGCGGACATGTACACAACCTGGGGCGCCTGCCGTGCCTATGTTTATGCTGTGGCGCAAGCCTGTGACCGGGGTGACACGACCCGTAAGGATGCGGCTGGCTGCATTCTCTATGCAGCGGAGAAGGCGACGGCGATGGCGCTTGATGCCATTCAGGCTTTGGGCGGCAACGGTTACATCAACGAGTACCCGACCGGGCGATTGCTGCGTGACGCCAAGCTCTACGAGATTGGGGCTGGCACCAGTGAAATCAGGCGCATGCTCATCGGTCGCGAGCTATTTGAGGAGTCGGGCTAGGGAAGGCTCTAGTGGAGAGTAGGCCCAAGTGCATCGCGCACTTTCTCGGACAGGGCTTGTATCGTGTAGGGCTTGGAGAGCAACTCGGCATCCTGACTCAACCCACCGTTGGTCTTTAGGTCGTCGCCCAGATAGCCCGACGTAAATAGAACCTTTGTTTCAGGGAAGCGCTGGAGAAGCCGTTTGACGACGTCGGGGCCCGTCATCTCTCCGGGTAATACGACGTCTGAAATCAGAAGGTCGATGTTCTCGTTTTCCGTTGCCAAGTTAAGGGCCTGCGGTCCGTCCTCGGCCCAGATCACGGTATGCCCCAGGCGCTTGAGGGCGTTGACGATAAAGTCCCGTACGTCAGGGTCATCTTCGACGACCATGATCCGCCCGCCTGTTGCCGCTGCGGCGGATGTATCGGTCTGTGCAGCCGTCGCAGCTGGGAGGTAAAGCGTTACGGTCGTGCCGTCTGCGACGTCGCTTTCGATATGCATGGCCCCCTCCGAGTCCGCCAGAAAACCCTGCACCAGGCTCAGGCCCAATCCTGCTGCTGCACTGCCTTCCTGTTTGGTGGTGAAGAACGGATGACAGGCGCGCGCTGCGACCTCCGGCGGCATGCCCGTGCCCGTGTCGCATACCGAGATCGCTGCGCAGGATTTTTGCGCTAGCGGGTGCCCGGCCATGTGAGGGGGCAGATTGGTGTCCTCAAGAATTCGCAAGGTGAGTGTTCCGCCTGCGGGCATCGCATCCAGAGCGTTGTCTGTCAGATGACCGATGGCGGTTTTGAGCTGCCCGGGGTCGACATATGCCCATACCGAGTTTTCCTGCTCTTGAACCTGAATCTTGCAGGTTTGCGGAAGTGCTGATCCAAGATGGGCGGACAAATCTGTTACCAGTGCATTGAGATCTGTCGCAACGGGGCTGACCTTCTTCCGCTGCGCAAAGGACAGCAGCCTCTCGGTCAGATCAGCACCTCGTTCTGCCGCGTGGGCTGCGGCGCATGCGAACCGGTACATGTCTGTATCCTTGCCGGCCTGTTCTATGACCAGATCCAGATGACCCAGCATGGTGGTCAGGAGATTGTTGAAATCGTGTGCGATACCGCCTGTCATGCGGCTCACAGTTTCGAGCTGCTGATGTGCGTCCTGATTCAACGCCGTATCAGCGGTAAGCTCTATCTCGGACTGGCCGGATCCAGCGACCATCGAAACACCGACAAAGCCGATGACTCTGCCAGAGGCATCCAACTGCGGCCCGACACTTGTTTGTACGGCGACGCCGCCAAGCGTATGAATGAAGCTTGATGTATATCCCCGCTCTGCGCGCGTGACATAAACGGTCGCTTCCGGCGTCTCTTCGAAAAGTATTTCAAGACTGGCACCGGGTTGAAAGGGTGCGGAAGAATCTTGATCTGCGCCCTCTGGCGGCCAGGAATCAAGACCCATGCCGGTTGCAAACTGGAGCGTCTTGTCTTTGCCAGCCGACCAAAGAACAACAGGCGCAACTTCACCTACGGCCGTCAGCAGACTCTGGTTCAGGCGCAGTTCCTGTTGGGTACGGCGGCGCTCACCAATGTCCGCAAACGAGCCAATGATGGCGGTTGGTGTGCCCTCGGGGTCCCGGGCGAGCGAGAGGCCGATCTGGGCATCTCGGTTTTCGCCGCTAACAGTGCGTGTTGAGGTTTCCCCATGCCAGTCGCCGGAATCCAGAACTGTCCTGAGAACAGCGGCGGCCTCTTCTTTATCCGAAAAGAAATCATGCGCCTCGCGACCCACCGCGTCTTGAGCATTTTTCAGACCAACCAGGCGGACGAAGGCCGCGTTGACATATTGCAGTTTCCCCTTGAGGTCGAAGACCGCGACCGCCCCGTCCGTACTGGCAAGCGCGTGGCGCTGAATAGCGCGGTCGTGACGGTAGCGAGCCCCTAGAAGAGCGGCCAGCAACATCGGCAAAATGGACAGGATGAGAAGTGACTGGCTATTGATCGAAGGCTGATTCTGCACGGCAGCAGGTCCGAATACGCCGATCTTCATCAGCAGTGCCAAGGCAATCAATATCGCGGAAACGGCTGCCAGTCCTGCCCTGATGCTTTTGGATGGCACGATGACATACAGCGTAACGCACGCTGCCGCCCCCCAGATAATGGCCGTCACCGTGTCAAGGCTGGTAAACCCTAAGCCGTCGTTCATTACTTCGCGAACCCCTAGTACAGGTTTCTATCAGCGAAGTGATAGGGCTCTATTTTAGTGATATCAAATGTATTCTTTTTGGTAAAATTTGTTTCAAATGAAACTCCGAAGTAAATTCCAAATACAAAAATAGTAAATAAATGTAAAGCACCGCCGCGGTTGCAGGTTATCTGCGTTCTTTGAGCAATTGCGCGGGTCGCCGCATTTGAGCGGTATCAAACAGCGAAAACGTGTTCGAGGTGTACTTCACAACGTCGCTCAGACCGCGCCTGTACTCCTGAAGTTCAGGCGTATTTTCTGCCGGGACCAACTCGACCCGTTGGTCAGGATGCTCCGTCTCGAACTGAACGTAGAACCAGGGATCACCGCGCCTGAACACCAGATCCTCTTCGGGATTTGTCCATTCGAATCCCCAAGACAGGATGCGGGGCCAAACATCAATCGGAAATCGGCCTGCGGTCATGATGCCGGGCCAGCGGGCGGACCGTCGATCCAGAAACGGCGGCAACTGATTGATATAGACGCGCTCGTCAGCGACGAAAACATAAGGCGCACGGATCTGAATGACAGGACTAGTCGGGGCACGCCAGTGTTCCGGTTTCATCAGGAATACATGGTGGGGCACCAGTTCGTCGTCGAGCCGAGTACCTTCAGGAACAGCGAACAAATTATGGTCGTCGCCGTCCCGTTCGTAGCTGAGATGAAGATCAAAGGGAAACGGCACTTCGAACAGACGCCGTTCGATTTCATTGATCGCGGGACAGGCCTGCACTGCCCGGGCAGACAGCGGAATGGACCGCTGCGCCTTGACCGCTTTTGGTTCGCTATAAAGGAAACTCGCGCGTGGCGCGTCGACAATCCAGCCGATCTTTACCGGTTGTTTACCGGACGCCTGTACCACAGCGTTTAAGTTTTCGAGGTGTTACCGTAATTGCCGGCATCGCCATAGCCATAGGCATCACCGTAACCATAAGCATCGCCATAGCCGTAGGCATCGCCATATCCATAGGAATCACCGTAACCGTAGGCTTCACTGGACCCATAGGCACTACCGTAACCAGATGCCGTAACAGGCGCGGCCGCAGAAATCTTGATCGACTTATTGGTCGTCTGGACAGATTGGCTTGCAATAAGGCGTTTGGTCATTGTGACCCTCATCTGATGGATGCTGTTGGGGCAAATTATGGCGTCTGAGCCGGGATAGCAATAGCTGTTCTTGCAGGGTTTCCATGTGGAATACAAATATGGCATACTTCACCTGCCCCGGGAGCTGGGACCGTCCAACGTTGAAGATGGAGGGTGCCAGTGGCACTTGGTACAGAACTCATGGATGCGGGCCTGATCGAACGTGATCAGCTCGATACCGCTCTTGAGGAGCAGGACCTATCGGGATTGCCGTTAGGCGAGTGTCTGCTTGCAGTCGGGGCGATTTCCACAGACCAGCTCGACCGTTTCTTTAGTTATTCAGTGCCGCCGCTGGCGTCCCTCCGCGATACCGGCCTTGAAACGGCCTTTATGCTCGATCTGCTCGTGAAGATCATGTTTGTCTACGGGCACGAATCCAAAGCGTCGATCTGCGAAGAAATCAAGCTGCCATTTCCTGTCGTTGAAGAACTGATGGAGCTTGCCCGGGAACGGCGTTTGATTGAGGCGCTCGGGTCGTCCGGTGATGCCACGTTGATCGCAGATATACGCTATGGCCTCAGTGACATCGGGCGGGAGACCGCACAGCGTGCGCTACAGCGGTCTCAATATGCGGGCCCTGCACCTGTCACCCTGGAAGCCTATCGCGACCAGATTCTCCGACAACGCATCGTAAACGATCGGGTCGACCATGGCCGCCTGCAGCGGGCGCTAAGCCACCTGGTGCTGGATGACGCGTTGCTGAAACAGCTGGGTCCATCGGTAAACTCCGGCCGTGCTCTGTTGCTCTACGGCGCACCCGGGAATGGCAAGACAACATTGGCTGTGGGTATTACCCGAAGCTTTGAGCAATATGTTTATGTCCCACATGCCGTCTATGTCAGCGGCCATATCATTAATGTTTATGACAGGACGATCCACACCGTCGTGGGTGGCGGCCGCGTGTCGGACTCTTACGAAGGTGGCCAGCGCCTTAGGCGTTCAGACGAAGATCCGAGATGGGTGCGCTGTCAGCGTCCGGTGGCCATCACCGGTGGTGAACTGACCCTCGATATGCTTGATGTCTCACATGACGCAAATTTGCGATTCAGTGAGGCGCCGATGCAGATGAAAGCTCTGGGCGGCGTATTCCTGATCGATGATCTGGGGCGTCAGGCGGTCAGGGTGGAAGAAATTCTCAATCGCTGGATCTTTCCCTTGGAGCGGCGGGTCGATTACCTGACGCTGCCATCAGGGAAAACGTTCACGGTACCCTTCGATGGCCTGATTATCTTTTCAACCAACAAGCCGCCCAGCAAATTGATGGATGATGCGATGCTGCGCCGGATTCCATACAAGTTTCGCATCGGGTCGCCGAACATCGAAGAATATGGGCAAATTTTCATAAAGGTCTGTGAAGACAACGGCGTGGAGTTCAAACCCCTGGTATTGGAGCGGTTGCTGCAAGAGTTCTATGCCGCCAACAATATGGTTCTTGCCAGTTTCCATCCGGCCTTCATGATGCGCCACGTGGTTGCAACCTGCCGGTTCCAGGGCCGCAGACCCGAGATGGATATCGATCTGATGCTGGAGGCAGCCGATCACCTGATGGTCCATGAGTAACCGGTGGTCTTCAGGCTATAGGTAAAGCGGGCTTGGCAGCGCCTATCACCTCGGTCCATCATGTCTTGGGGACGAGATGGATCAGGGGAGCAGGTTTTGGATATTCTGAACGGGGCCGTCGCGGTCATAACGGGCGGCGCAAGCGGTATCGGATTGGCGACAGCGCGCAATCTGGCGAGCGAGGGCGCAAGGCTGGTTCTTGCCGATATCGAGCAAGGACCACTCGATGAAGCGGTAGCCGAGTTTGAGGGGCGAGGCGTGGACGTATTGGGTGTTCGCACTGATGTCGGTGACTTGGCTTCCGTTCAAGCGATGGCGGACGCCGCCTGGGATCGGTTCGGTCAGGTCAACGTCCTGTTTAACAACGCCGGCGTCGCGCTCAACGGCAAGATTCAGGATATGAGCCACGACGACTGGGAATGGTCTATTCGAGTGAATCTCTGGGGTGTGATCCATGGCGTAGAGACATTTCTGCCGCGCATGTTGGACGATGGCCACGAAGGCCACATCGTCAGCACGGCATCGTTTGCCGGTCTGGTCCCCAATAGTGGACTGGGCGTCTACTGCGTTACCAAATATGGCGTTGTTGCGCTCAGCGAGTGCCTTTGGCGGGATCTCAGGGACACACCCATCGGGGCATCGGTTCTGTGTCCGATGATTGTCAAAACCAATATCGGGCAAAGTGCCCGCAACCGTCCCGACGCTCTGGGTGGGGCGGCCGTCGTCAAGCGCAGAAGCCCTGAAGAACAGGAACAGCTTTCAGGTGGCGTGATAGAAGCGCCGGAAGTGGCTGATCGCGTGGTTCGCGCGATCAAAAACGGAGAGCTCTATATTCTGACGCATGACGATAGCCGTGAGTTTATCCGCCGTCGCTTCGACCGGATCGACAAGTCGTTTGACATTGGCGCACTGTAGTGGTGGTTAAGGGGGGCTGCGTCCGGGCAAGCGCGAGAAGATGATAGCCAGGAATAGAAAGAGGGGGCTACGATGTCTCAGTCGACTGTAACCGCAGAATTTCCGACCCGTCAGGCTCAAAAGAGCGACCAGACCCGCCGTGCCATTCTGGAAGCTGCAATCCAGTGTCTGGCGGAGGCCGGCTACACCAAGAGCACCATGACGGCGATCGCCAAGCGCGCGGGTTTGTCCCGAGGGGCGATGCAGTATCACTTCGAAACCATGCAGGACGTCTTGTTGGCGACGATAGAGTACATTCAGACCAGCCGTGTGGCTGAACTGACAGCCGACGGACGCCGCACCGCGTCACAGGGCCCTGGTGAAGATCGCTTCGAGGACCGCGTGGCGGCGCTGTGGGCTTTTCTTCATGAACCGGCGAGCATTGCTTTTTTCGAACTTGCGGTGGCCTCGCGTTCCGATTCCGGGCTGAACGCTACAATGCAAAGCGCGCAAGGACGGTTTTGGGAGCGTTGGGTCAGTGCGGCCCTGGACGCTTATCCGGAATGGCAAGACAAGCGGGTTGAGCTCGAACTGGCCTGCGGATTTTCACAGACTCTTTTGGAAGGCCTGCGGTTGCGCGATATGACCGGTCAGACGAATCCCGCGCTTTCGCTCGCCTTGCGGGATTATCTGAGTGTCTGTATCCGCGACATCTTCGAGAATGGAAGCGCGTCGACACGCTTCCTATAGGGTCAGTGCCCAATAAACGTCATTCTGGACGCCGCTTGGCCCGAACTCTCTGACTTCGTTTGGCAATCGAGCTATCCGGAATCTCGGGCCGCAGCGGATATCGGTGTCAGCAGCTCCCGGATGGAAAGTCTCAGGCGCCCGAAAAACTGGGGGTTTTCGGGTGCGCCTAGCCTCCGGGGTTGACGTGCAAGGCCTCATTGAATCCAGACCCTAGTCCCTGCATAAATTCTGCAACGCCAGATCAGTTTGTTTTTAAAATCATCGTTGATGAATAATTTACTATGTAATTTTCGTAGCTGCTGGCTTATCCTACTATCGATTAAAAGACTGCACCCGCTGATTGGTGATTGGCGCGGCGAAATTACACCTATGGGGAGTTCAGATGGCTCGGCTTTTTATGACCGCTACAGCGGTTACATTCCTATTTTCATATAACACGACATTCGCACAGGATGGTGGCGCGGCGACACCAGAGGCGGCTCAACAATCGCAAGGGCGTCAGCTTGAAACGTTGACGACCACATCACGCAAGCGGACAGAAGAAGCGCAATCGGTGCCGATCGCACAGTCGACGTTTAGCGAGACTTTCATCGAAGAGAAGCTCGAAACCGACCTTGCCGATATTGGCAAATATGCGCCCAATGTCGATCTTGCTGGGATCAACTTCACCGGGTCAGGCCTGTCTGCCAGCATTCGCGGCATCAGCTTTGCCGATTTGGAAAAGACATTCGAGCCGTCCGTTGGCGTTGCCGTTGACGGCGTGTTTCTGGGTTCCAACTCCGGCGTTCTGATCGACATGTTCGATATTGAGTCGATTGAAATCCTGCGTGGACCGCAGGGCACCTTGTTCGGGCGCAATACGATTGGTGGTGTTATCAACATTCGCCGTACGAAGCCGACAGGCGAGTTTGGTGCCAAGCTTGGCTTCCGGTATGGCAGCTTTAACCGGCAGGATTACAAGCTCGTCATCAACGCGCCGATCGTGCAGGACAAACTGGCCATCAAAGTGGCCGGGTTTATCAAGAAGGACAAGCAGTTCACCCGCAGTATCTTTGATTCGACGACGTCTGACGGCGTTACCTTCGAAGGCGGGTCGCGGCGCGATGGCCAGGATATCCAGTCGTTCAACACGGCGGTCCTCTTCACGCCGAACGAGGATCTGGAGATCCTGTTCACTTTCGATCACTACAACAACAATTCGCTGTATGAGAGCCCGGTCGATCTGACGGCACCGCAGGCGGCGTTGGGCGGCGCGCCAACTTTCTGCGACTTATTTGGCTTCCCAACCGGGTTTGGGCCGGCTGGCTGTTTCTCGTCCTCCTTGACCATCGCCCAGAACAACGGCTTCAAGATTGATTTTGCCCCGCCTGACATTCCTTTTGTCAGCAAGATCAAGAGCAACTTCTATTCGCTGGAAATCAACTGGGATGTCGGTGACTACACTATTACGGCAATCACCGGGTACAAGGAGCAGACGGAGCTTCTCGATGAGGAGAACACAGGGTCACCGTTCGCTGGCTTGCCGGTTGCTCCGGGTGTTGTGCTGGGCGCGTCGACGGGTCTTGCACGGGCGATCCGTGATCAGGACTTTGAGCAGTTCTCGCAGGAAATCCGCATTGCATCGAACCTGTCCGGACCGTTCAATTTCGTCGCTGGTGCTTACTACTACCACTCGGACTATGTTCTGGAGCCGGGCGCCTTCGCGGTCTTTGGCGGCCTGGCACAGCGGTTTGTCGCCGAGCAGGATGCAGATGCTTATGCGATTTTTGCAGAAGGCACATATGACATCACCGATCGTCTGCGCTTTACCGGCGGCATTCGGATGACGTGGGAAGAGAAGGTCTTCTATAATGACAATCTCGCCGTGAACAACGCGCCTTTCGTCTTCCCGGACAGTCTGACAGCCGAGTTCCCGTCATTGCCCGGCTGGCCGCTGACGGTCAGTGAAAAATGGTCGGAGCCGACCTGGCGTGCGGGCCTCGACTATCAGGTCACGGATGATGCCCTGGTCTATTTCAGCTATTCGCGGGGCTTCCGCTCCGGTGGGTTCAACGGTCGTTGCGCGTCTTTCTCTGCCTGCGTAACCCCCTATGATCCGGAGACCGTGGACAATTTCGAGATCGGCCTGAAATCTGACTGGTTCGACAACACACTCCGTTTCAACGTCGCGGCCTTCTACACCAACTATAAGGACAAGCAGGAAGAGGTCATAACCCCATCACCCGATGGTTTGGCGACTGAAACGACCGTCCAGAACGCGGCCAGCGTTGACCTGAAGGGCTTTGAGATCGAGTTGCAGGCACTGCCAACGGATTGGTTGAACCTTTATGGGTCGCTTGGCTTCCTTGATGCAGATTACAAAGAGTATGTAATCTTTGATGCGGACATCGGCGATTTCATCGACGTCAGCGATATTGCCACCTTGCGCCGGGCGCCCAAATGGAGCGTGAACGTAGGTGCGGACTTCATCTTTACCGTTGGTAATGGCGGTGAGCTGACATTCAATGTGAACTACGCCTGGTCAGACGAGTTCAGTACGTCGCCCTTTGAGGATCAGTTCGGACCGCTGAATGGTTTGGCGCCGCGGAATGTGATTACCTCCTACGGCCGCACGGACTTCGCCGTCTCCTATCGCGGCGGGCTTGGAGATGGGACTGCGGATTACCGCGTTTCGGTCTTTGTCAAAGATGCCTTCCACGGCTCGGGTCGGTTGGGTGCGACGCTCGACGCAGGTCCGTTCTACTTCGGTGTTCCCACTCCGGGCCGGATTTGGGGATTTGAACTCGATATCGAAATCTAGATCCAGGGCCGATCGTCCAAAAAAAAGGAATCTCTCATGAGTGAAGAAAAAAACTACGACGATGTCTCGCAATACAAGCTCGATCCGGAGCGGACGGAAGAACTGCTCCGCACCGGTGGAGAGTGCACCTTCATCTGGGCCAATAAAGCCGGCCACCCAATAGGTGTGATCATGGCCTATGTCTACAAGGACGGGAAAATCTGGCTGACATCGGCGAGACAACGGGTCCGCGTCCCCGCCATCCGCCGCGACGGGCGCAGCTCAATCGTGATCACGTCCAAGGGTACGGCCATGGGCGGGGGCAAGACTGTCACCCTGAAGGGCCACACCATCATTCATGACGACAATCCCGAGGTCAAAGCCTGGTACTATCCCATGTTGGCGATGGGTGTTGCCGGTCGCGAGGGTGATGACGGGAATGAATTCTCCAGCGGCCTTATCCCGGATCTGTTCGTGAAGTTCCTCGATACGCCGGACCGCGTGATCATGGAATTCACGCCGGAAATGATGATCCCGTTCGATGGCGACAAGATGGCCCAAGGGACGGCTGAAGCCTACGCCAAGTTCGCGGCGGAGGCGGCAGCAGAAAACGAGTAGATTCCGGGATTAAGGGGAATAAAAAAGGGCCGCTTTTCAGCGGCCCTTTTCGTTCTAGCCCCCTGGATCATCATCCGGTTAGTTAGAATCGCTTCGCGATACGACTGACCGGACAAAGATGATCCAGACACAAAAAAAGTTAGAGTGGGATCGGACGGAAAACCGGCATCCACTTTTCCTGATCCCACTCTGGACGTCTTACGCGTCGGGCGCCCAGCCCGCATGGAAGCCGAACGGAACCCGTGACGGAATCTTGATCCGCGCGACGGGATCGGCTTCGAAGTTCTGCGCATCAATGATCACGCATTCGCTCTGCTGTTCGTTCTCGTCCCAGACGAACAGCACGACATAGCCATCGTCTTCCGCCGTGGCGCCATGGCGCTTGGCGAAGACACCTTCACCGCCCCAGCGGCCCGCACCCAGCTCATGGACCTGAACCGTTTCGGACTCATTGTCATATTTGAGTTCGGCGTTGAACTTGGCGCCATTGTCCAGATCGAAACGTGACGCATAGATGTAGCGCGTCTTGCGGCCCATCAGATCGTCGTTGATCCGTGTGAAGTCGCAGTGATGCACATCGTTCAGATAGCGCTCGCTGGATTCACCCGTTTTCATGTTCAGGCGCCACTCATAAAGCTTGCCCATTTCATCCGGGTCGACCACGCCTTCGCGCGCATTTTCTGTCGCTGAAGCCACGTTGGATTTCAGCGACCGGCTGGCCTGGACGACGATTTCATCGCCTTCTTCCCAGGCGTTGGCCACGTGGAAGCACATTGAGGTGTCGACGTCGAACCACTTGACGTCCTCGTCGCTACCCATGCGCGGCACCACGCCCAGACGGGTGCCGTTTTCCGGCTCCCAATCCAGCATCAGGCCGCCTTCCATGGCGCGCTGGAAGTCGAAGGTGATCGGCGTATCGAGGAAAATCGTGTGATTTTCGGTGATCGCGCAATCATGCATCATGATGCCCTTGGGCATGGTGATCGGCGCGGTGTGGACGATCTCGCCTTCCGGATTGATGACGCTATAGGTCAGATAGGGTGGCATCGGCGAATAGCCGAAAGTGATCATTTCACCGGTCACTGCATCGACCTTCGGATGCGCGGTGAACGGGTGGGTCAGCTTTCCGTTAAAGTCGTGCTCGCCAACGGTCTCCAGGCTAGGCAGCTTCATCTCATGCGGCGGGGCCGCTTCCATCAGCGCATAGAGCGTTTTGTTGTGATAGACCATCGCCGTATTGGCGGTGTTTTTCATCATGCCTTCTTCGGGCGGCGCAACGCCTTTGACCATGTCGGCCATGGATGCCATGCCCTTCCAGATCCAGGTGCCCTTTTCACGCTCCAAGCGCAGGCCTTCCGTATCGACGAATTTGTTGCGATAGGTCGCTTTGCCGTCCTTGATTTCGACGCCGTGGATCATCCCGTCACCATCGAAGATGTGATAGGTCGCGACATCGGGCACATAGACCGGGTTCGGGCCGATGCGCAGGAAATTCCCGCTGATATCCTTTGGGATCTCCCCGATCACTTCCATGTCTTCCCAGACATGCTCGTCCATCACCGGCGCGTAATTGCCGCTGAGATATGGATTAAACTCTTCTTCCGTCTTCATTTGTGTCGACATGATATTCTTCCTCTGACTAAAGATTGCTTACACTGTAAACGACCCTGTCTGAGTCGGCAATCAGAGTTCGATTGTGGCCGATCGAATTCAGACCTTGATCACCAGCTTGCCGAAATTCTCTCCTGTAAAGAGTTTGGTGAAGGCGGTCGGAGCGTTTTCCAACCCGTCGACGATAGTCTCGCGGTATTTCAGTTTTCCGTCGCGCAGCCACTCCGCCGCCTGTGCGATGTAAGGTTCGATTTCGTCCATATGGTCCCGGACGCTGAAGCCGCGCATGGTTAGCCGCTTGGTGATGAAGTCCGCAATGCTGGGTATGGCTGGTTCAGGTTTGGCGCGGTTGTATTGCGAGATCGCACCGCAGATCACCAACCGTCCTCCTGATGCCATATTGCGGAATACGGCGTCGAAAACCCGTCCGCCGACATTCTCAAAGTCGATGTCGATGCCATTGGGGCAGACTGCCGCGATTGAGGCAGTTAAGTCATCGGCAGTTTTGTAGTTTATTCCTGCGTCGAATCCGAGTTCGTCGCGAACATAATCGACTTTCGCATCGCTGCCGGCGCAGCCGACCACCCGCAATCCGTTGATCTTGCCGATCTGGCCTGCGACTGATCCCACTGCGCCAGACGCCGCGGAGACGAACAGCGTTTCCCCTGCTTGCATGCTCGCATAATGCCGCAGTCCGGCCTGCGCCGTGAGGCCGGTAAATCCAAGCACGCTCAAATAAGCGGGCAGGGGGGCAATCAAGGGGTCCACATGCCGCGCGGCGTCGCCTACCACGGTCGAATGGGATTCCCATCTGCCCATTGCAAAGACCGTATCGCCCTCCTTGAATCTTGGATCGCGCGAGGCGGCAACCCTTCCCACCACGCGGCCTTCAATCGGGTGGCCAAGGTTTTGACCTGCGGACGGGCCCAGCATGTGCATCCGCATATAGGGGTCGAGAGACAGATAGTGATTGGCAATGACGACCTGACCGTCCTCAGGCACCGGCACCGCTACTTCCCTTACCTCAAATGAACTGGCGGCGATGGGGCCGTCAGGGCGCTTTGTATAAACAACCTGTTTAGCGGTATTCGACAATCTTTCCTCCCGGCTTTTGTCTGGCTATCCTATCATCCCCATCGAAAATGAGAGTGTGACATGCGCGTAATAAGTTGGATTGGTGCTTTGGCCATTACTGCTGCAGTCTCCGCCTGTGATCAGCAGGAAGACATCGAAGGCACGTTCGAGCGCGCCGGAAAACAGGTCGATGAAGCGGTTGAGCAAGCCGCTGAAGAACTGAAAGAAACCGGGGAACAGCTTGAAGAGGCTGCGCGCGAAGCCGGTAAGGCCACGGGCCAGGCGCTCCAGGACGCGGGCGAAAAGATCGAGGAAATGTCCGAGGAGTAAAGCCTACCCTGCGCCTTCGGCAATGAAGATCTCTCCGTCGGCGCCGGTCTGACGCAACGCGATCATTTCCCTGTATTCGGGGTCGTTGTACCAGGCTTCCGCGGCGGCGCGGGTCGGGAATTCGAGAACAACAAGGCCATTCGGGGGTTCGCCTGAGCCCTCCAGCCGTTCGAAATCAGCGCCGGCGACTATGTATTTTCCGCCATGCTTGGCAACCAGTGCCTGTGTCTTCGGTTGGTACTCTGCAAGCCAGTCGGTGTTCTTGATGGTCAGTCTGCCGATCATGTATGCGGGCATTGTTCTTGCTCCCTAAGACGCCGATTGCTCCAAGCTTATGCGCCAGAGGGGCTCGAACCAAGCTGCATTATCGAAGGGCGTTCCCGCATTTTTTCGCGCCTAGCCTGTTCGATCCGGCAGGCCAGATAGTGTCGAGCCCAGAAATCGGCTGTGCGGCGTTCGCGACGGCTGGTTAGCTCATATCCGCAGGTCGCGGTCTTAAAGTAGCGGTCTGCAGTCCTGGTTTCTTGACGCAGGGCACGATCGGACAGATGAGTGACCCTGTTGTGATGGGTCATCAATCGGCAAGGGTCCGGGCGTTTTCCTGTAGCCGTGCAAATTCGGGCAGCGCTTCAGGCCTGATTCCGTCTGGAGAAGTCGGAATCAAATCGTTGCCCAGAAGGTCGAGCTCTTCAACAAACCAATCGGACTCGGCGCCCATGCCATAAGCCGATTTTGCCTGGGTCAGGCAATGCTGGCAGCCGGGCAGGAACGCAAACAGCGACTCCGGGCAGCCGCCGGTTTCGGCCCACACTGTTTTGATCAGTGTCCCGCCGGACGCGATCGCGTCGCGCATGCTCTCATGAACATCATCAGGGACATTGGCTAGCCTGCAGAGACCATCAAGCGCGCGCAATACGCCAGGTGAGTCACCGTTGGCTTCCGCGGCCGTGCCCGCCTGGAGCAGCGTCGCCTGTCTGAGCAGTTTGGTGGGCTGTTGGGGGGCAGGTGGGTCTATGATCATGGCGGCGAAGTCCCTGTGGAAAGCTGACCTGCCGACTATACAATTTTATTTGTAGTTTTTCCACTTTATTGGGAATTATCACGTAAAATCAATGATGTGGCGCGCGTTCATCGCGCCCGTAGCCGTCTTCATACCAGTGACCCGGCGCTGGTTCGGCGCCGCCTCTGGAGGACGGTTCCTGCTCGAACGTGCACTTCGATGAGCTTTTGCAGGCTCCTTTCGCGAGACCATAAGGAAATCGTTCAAGTGTATCGTTAGCTTGTTGTTGGGTGCAGCCGGCCAAAAGCACCGTAAGGGCAAAAAGGCTATTCATCTTCATCGGGAACGTACTCCAGAATATCGCCGGGCTGGCAGTCGAGATAGGCGCATATTTTTGCCAGCGTTTCGAAGCGCACGCCCTTTACCTTGCCGGATTTCAGAAGGGACAGGTTGGCCTCTGTGATGCCGACATGAGCCGCCAGGTCCTTTGACTTCACCTTGCGGCGGGCCAGCATGACGTCGAGCGTGACGCGGATGGGCATCCTCTGGCGGCCGCTATACGATTTGGGCGTTTTCGTCGGCAATCCGCCGGCCTTCGGCCATCAAATGCGCGACGGCAAAGAACAGCCCACCGACAAACAACATCTCCAGCTCGCCGCTGCCGAAGCGGATGGCCAGCGCTTTCTCGCCGGGTGGGTTTTGCAGGGTGAGCAGCACGCTCAGCATCGAAGAGGCGATGGGCCTCAGCAAAGCCTGAAGCAACACCATCAGTGCGAAGGTGCGGATGCAGCGAATGGTCTCGCGGGAGAAGAACTCGCCAGCCGCAAAGCGACTGAATGCGTCTTGCAACCGCCAGAGGCCGTAAAGCAACGCACCGGCAGGAATCATGCTGATCAGAAAGCCCAGCAGCTTTGTGCCGGGTCCCATAGCGGCAGTGTCAAATACCAACCCCTGCAGTTGGGGAGCATTCGTTGCCAGCCAGTCGAACTGCCACCAGAGAACGGCAAGCAGGCAGGGGATAGCTACCATGGCCACTTGAGTTGCGAACCGGAGTGTGGTGCTTAGACGAATGAATGCCCGACGGTTAGACATGCGAAACCTATCTGTCTTACGAAATCTAATTATCGTAAAACAGAAATAATATCGAATGAAGCCGATTGCAAGGGGTTACTCCCCGGCGGCGGTAACACGCCCCGTAGAGGCGTGTTGCGCCCCCTGTCGATCAGGTCGTTTGGGTAGAAAGGCTATAGCGATAAAGGGCGGTAGGATCAACGCAACTGCAACGACAAAAACCATCTCCCAAGAGCCGATTGCCTCGCGGAGCCAGGCCATGCTCATCGGCCCAAAAGACTGAGCGGCTAGGAACGGTCCGATCAGCCCCATGACGCTGCCGAAGGCGACGGGGCCGAAACGGCTGGCAATAATCGCGCCGATCAAAGGGAGGAAAGCACCTGCGGCGAAGCCCAGCAAGCCACAGGCGACGAGCATGATTTGGTAGCCCGGTTCCAGCATCATCGTCAGAAGCGAGCTGATCAGGATAACCAGTGCCGTCCAGAAAAGTTTTCTGTGATCAATGCGGTCGGACATGCCGCCGAAAAAGAGCTTTCCGGCGATCATCACGGTAGACACGGTCGAAACCAGAAACGCTGTTTCCAATTTGCCGTTACCGAGTTCGCTGCTGAATGGTCCCAGGTTCTGCTGCACACCGCCGAAAACAAAAACCATTGGCGTAAAAGCAAGCGCAATTACCCAAAAGGTACGCTGTTGAAGAATGGTTTTGGTTGTCCATTGTGGGTATTCGAAAGTCGGGCCGTGGGCGGCTGAGGTGGGTTCAGGTTCAGGGTCGACGCCCGCATCTTCGGGGGTGTTGCGGATTGTGAGCCAGACAAGCGGCACGATGACAATAATGAACGAAGCCCCCAAGATCAGATGGGCATCCCGCCAGCCCTGCGCCTGATAGAGCATGGTCACGATGGGCGGCATAACCATGCCACCCAAAGATGTTCCAACCGTCGTTAAGCCGATCGCCAGCCCTCTGCGCCCGCGAAACCACTTTGTTGCAAGGGTCTGTGCCGCGAGCGGCCCTGCCAGCAGAATGCCGATGGTGAGCAGGCTGCCGTAGATCAGAGTGATCTGCCAGAAAGCGGTCACCTGCGAAATTGCGGCGAACCCCAGCCCAGCCAAAATACCACCGGTGCAGATCAAGCCGCGGATAGAGTGCCGATCCATCGCGTGACCGGCAAAAGGTGCGATGAAGCTTTGGCCCAGGCTTATGATTGTAAACGGAACAAACAGACCAGCAGCCGTTGCGCCGAGGCTTGCGTCTTCACGCCATTCGCCGACCCATAGCGTGTAGGAGAAGAATACGGAGCCAAACAGGATCCCCTGAAACACCAGCGTTACGCCAACGATGTTCCAGCCGTAATACCACGGCGTTTTCGACAAGGGCATGACTGCCCGCCTCCCCAATAGTCTTGTGCAGCTTAGGGGCCGGGCGGCAACATCGTCTATAGAATTGTCGTTTACTCTGCAGCAGCAGGAACCGTTGCCGTGCGGGGCCTTTCATCAAGGAAGGCGACGGCCACGCTGGCCAGTACAATAACCCCGATGAAGATCTCGAACGCCAATACATAAGAGCCGGTCACATCATGAATATAGCCAGCGAGGGGTGGTCCGATCACGGAGAGTGGCATGGTAAACGGGCCCAACAGGCCCATGACCTGTCCGAACGCGATGGGGCCGAAGCGACGGCCGATAATCGCGCCCAGCAAGGGCAGAAAACCGCCGGTCGCAAAGCCAAGCAGCATGCTGATCGCCACCATCTCAAGATAGCTGGGGTCGCCCATCATCAAAAGCAGCGGGAAGACCAGGACCAATGCGGCTGACCAGAAAAGCACCCTGTGGCTGATGCGATCCGCAAGCGCCCCGTAAATGATCTTACCGAGGATGCCTGCTGCGGCTAACAGAGACATCAGACTGGCAGCGCTGGACGTGGTCATGCCGTGATCCTGCGCATAGGGGATCAGATTGGCTTGTGCCCCGCCAAACACCATGGTGAGCGTCCCGAACGCCATGGCTGTTGCCCAAAAACTCCTGTCCCGCAGGATTTCGCCGTAGGATATGCCGGTATGAACCTGTGCCTTGCCGGACAGGGTGACCGGCTGTGGGTCCGGCTCTACGCCTTTGTCCTCCGGACGGTTTGCAACGAACAGCCAGACGGGCGGCAACAGCAAAATCACCACCAGAGCGGCCAGAACCTGGTGCGCTTCTCTCCAGCTCAAACCCATGTCCACAAGCAATGCGGCTGACAATAGCGGCAGGGCCAGCCCGCCGATTGATGTCCCGACAGATGACAGCCCGATTGCCAGCCCGCGGCGGCCGTTGAACCATTTGGCCGCCAGCGTGGACGCGGGCAGGGGCCCAGCGAGCAGCATTCCGGTCGCGACGAACGTGGCGTAGATACCGATGAACATCCAGACCGACTGGGCGAATGATGCCAGCAGAAATCCTGCGGCCATGATCACGGTGCCGATCATTACCAGCGTTCTGATCGACTGCTTGTCCATGGCTCTGCCCGCAAAGGGTGACATCAGACCCATCGCGACGCTGAGCAGCGTAAATCCGATCATGATTTCGGCGCGGCTGGCGCCGAACTCTTCGCTGAGGGGCGAAACCCAAAGGCCGTAGGTGTAGATCGTCAAGCCAAAGGAAACGGCCTGAAACGCCATGGCCGTGCCGATTACATTCCAGCCGTAATACCAGCGTGCCATATGAGACCCAATCCCCGTTCCCTAAGAGGCGCAACCGCCAAAACAAACGGCAGCCTAGTCCAGGCGGGGGCGCTTCGCTTTAGATTTCTTCAACTTTTTGAATCACCCGGCCGACGACCTCTATGTCGCTGTCCGGGTAAATCGGCAGATAGTCCGGGTCCGTGCTGCGGGGCTCCAGTCGTTCAGGCGGGCCGAGACGATAAGTCTTGAAGGTGGCGCGCCCCTCATGGCGGAACACATAGTGCCGGCCGTCTGACAGCGATCGATCATTCAGATCGACGATGATGGTGGCGCCTTCCTGGGCAATCTGGTTCATGCTGTTGCCCTGAACGCGCAGGGCGATGACGCTGCCGTGGCGATGCGCGACCGGAATCCATTTTTCCGCGTCTCCGGGCACATATGGGTCAGTTGTGTCGGCAAGTTCGCCGGCTGCGACCCAGCTGATCAACGGGGCCTCGACAATGCCGGTCCTGGATCGGCCAAGCTCCGGTACGGGCTCCGGGTCGCGGCCTGACAGCCATCCGACATCGACGTCCAGCGCGTCCGCGAGTTCGATCAGGTATCGCGGGCTGTCGACGCCGCCTGCCTCGAGTTGATTGATGGATTGCTGTTTGACCTCAGGCTTACCCAAAGCTGCCCGGCGCAGGCTGACCTGCCGCGCCAGTTCGGACTGGCTCCATGCTTTGGCCGTACGGGCCTGCGCGACGCGTTCTGCTAAAGATGACATAGCGTCCTTATACAAGAAATATTGTTTTATTGCAAGGATCTGACGTGGCCACCGGCAAAAAAACAAAAATATTAGTTGATAACCATAGGTTGAAAGGCTATAACAAATTTTATTGTTAATTTGATCAGGGGAGTACGCATTGTCACAAAATTTGGGCCATCCATACAAAGGTCGCTGGAGCGACGCCAAGCCAAGGTGCAGGCAGTGCTGGATTGTTCTGGTGGCCGGTAAGCCGCCCAGTCCCTGTTTTCGCGGCGGCTGCCGGTTCGAAACCAGGGCCGCACTCTTTGAACCCGTAAGTCCGATCGCCTCGACCTTGGCTGGCGGAGACTTTTCGGAGGCCGGCCAATGAGTATGGCGGAGTCCCGGCTAGAGGCGGCGCGCCGGGCAAAGCGCGGTGAGGAAAAGCGCGTGCGGCGATTGTTGCGCACAGAGCGTGATGAGGCCAACCGCATCGAAAAACTTGGCCGGCCGGGTCCCACACCACAGACCGCTAAAAGGTTGAAACCCCACGCCGTCGAAACCTTGCTTGATCGGGGCGTTATCGACGAATCGCAGGCCGGAATGCTTGATCAAATCGCACGCGCCTATGGGCTGATCACCATGGGAACCGATGCGCGCATTTCCAGCTGGGAACGGGTTGACGGTGGCCGGTTGCCAACGGATTCTCTCCCGTCTGAAGTGCGATTGCTGCGCCACTACGCCGCGTGGTGGGACCGGCTTAGCGAGTATGGCCTTCAGCGCAGTATGTCGGTGATTATTGATGTGGCGGTCGATGGCGTCAGTCTGAACGATCTGGCGCGGGCGCGGCGAATGGATAAACGAACGGCAAAACGCCTGCTGATTCAGGGGCTCGATTGCTGGGCCGACGCCGGCAGGCAGCGCCGCTGACCTCTTAGTTTAGCGCCGTACCGAATTTTCCACTCAAATCCTTGATGGCGCTTCGAACGCCATCAAGGCCCGGGTGAATGCGCAAGGCTTCTTCGAATGCAATCAATGCGCCGGCGTCGTCGCCGCGTCGCAGGCAGATTTGCGCAAAGCCCGACAGCGCCCCGAAATGGCGCGGCTCCAGCCGCAAGGTCGCGGCAATATCCCCGGCGCTGTCCTCGTCGCGGTCCATCAGAAAATAGAGTGTTGCGCGCTTGTTCCAGGCTTCGGCCCAGTCAGGGAAGCTCTGAATCAGGCCATCAAGCACCCGCTCGGCAACCTCATAAGATCCCGCGCTCATCATCCGCAGCGCCCGGGCCATCTCCTCCGCCGCCTGCGGGTTCTCATGCGCGGTCCACACACTCCAGATCATGGATTCGGTTTCTGCCGCGGCGCGGGATGGCGGCTCTTCGCACAGGTCTTGAAACAGCCGGTCGAGAATCTCCGATGCATTCGGCGCCGGGCTTCTGTCGCTGGCGGTCAGGATCAGATCCAGGATGTCGCGGTGTTGGGTCAAGGATAGCTTTCCCCTAGCGTGGGCAGGTTCGTACTCTTGTGAAGCATAGGCGTTAGCGAAAGGGAAGGGCGGAAAAATCTGCGGTCCATCGAAAAACAGGTCTGCATTCAGCCTGTTATGATGACCACCGGTTAAGGTGATTGGACGATCGACACCAGCAAGGGTAGGTTTAGGACAAGCTCATATTCCTGCGCATGGCGGACAGCAAAGGCGCATCGCAACTGCCTAAATGTCCCATTCCGGAATAGGATCTTTTATGAGGTGGCGGAACCGTTGGGCAAGTACTGAGAGATACTCAACGACAGCTTCTGGCACATCAGCTCGGCCCGCGGGTTGTACTGCGCGTTTATATAGAAGTGCCTTAGCAGGAGTTTCGAAAGACTTTGGAACCAAACCCCTTGCTGTTTTCCAATATTTGCGCCTTCTCAGTTGGTCTAGCGCGCGACTGGTTAGTCTTGGGGGCCGTAGTCCATCAGGAGTGACATTGCTTTCAAGTTTCGTTCTTATCTCAATTGGTTTGATGCCCAAGAATGCTTCTAGAGACTGGGTCCCTGCACGCAAGTCGTTCCGGAATCGTTCTGATATCAATACCAGTACATTTTCCTTAGGAAACCTATCTAAATAGCATCCCAAGTTGGTTGCATAGTCACTGATGCTCAGATATGCGGGCTTCTGAATTACGGCGTTTTTTAAGGGCGGCCAATCGGGCCAGTGCCTTACCGAAAAATTGTAGTGGCTAACCAACCGGTCTAATGGGTTGCGGACAATGTAAATGAACTTGGCGTCTGGATTGTATGAAAAAATCCGTCTGGCTACACCGGGCGTGAACGGAAGCTGACTGTATCCTATGGATGCCTCGCCACAGAGTTTGCCGGGCTCAAACAGCGCTTCATAGGAATCGACGTCCCACCACTTCGGTTCAAAGAGCGGCGCACCAAGCTCATAGTTTTCTTTCAAGAGGAAATGAGCCGGTTCTTTCACGGCAGACATTGATACTTCTGGACTATGCTTTAGTAAGTCGTAAAGCGCTGTTGTACCAGATTTCATGGCCCCAATTATGAAGAAGTCGACTTTGAACATCGGACTGTTTCTGATGACCTTATTTTGAGGTAGTAAATGGCTAATGGTAGCACACTCATAGCATTTGGCGCGCTCCATAACGAGCCGCCGCTTTCTAGTTTTGCGACGTTGGATTTAAGAGGTCAGCATCCTGTGTTGGACTTCGATGATTTGATAGACGAGGCTGCAGTGTTTTCAGCCGTTATGCCTCAGCATTATCATGGCGGTGGCGTCATAGTTTATCTGCATTACTCAATGACCACAGCCACAGCAGGTGACATAGGCTGGAACATCGCATTCGAACGCATCGGCGACCAACAGCAGAATTTGGATAGCGAAGGGTTCGCGCCAGCCAACAGCGTCAATGGCGTAAGCGTGCCATCTTCTAGCGGTTTAGTATCTGTTGTATCCGTCGTATTTGCCCATGGCGCAGATATGGATTTCGTCGGCGCCGGTGAGAAATTTCGTGTGAGGATCATGCGCAGCGCTTCTAGCGATTCAGCTATAGGCGACGCTGAACTGCACGCTGTTGAAATTCGGGAATCCTAGTGGCCTACGACTTTCTGGGAACTGGTGGAAATGGCCCTGGGGGATCAAGCAAAGGTGCACTTGTTTACCAAAACCAGACGCACTATCGCAGTATTACGGCGTTTACGGTGGCTGGGTGGGTCAATATCGATGAATGGGGCGATGGTGCCGTTTGGACAACTTGGGAGTGGGGCGGCGGCAATCGAGGCTTCCTTTTCTGGGTTGATCCTGTTGCCTTTTTCAGTGGTAGGACGAATGCAATTACTTGGGCATTGAGCAATGCGAATGGTGGCAACTTTCAATTGGAAAGTGCAACCAATGCGCTGAGCACTTCTGTAGGATGGCAGCATGTAGCCGCATCATATAAGGCCGATGATGTGAGTGGGGCGCGCCTATATGTTGATGGGATCGAGGACAACAATAGTCCGGCATCTACCGTTGGGATCTTGGATAGTGGTGTGGAGCCAAGATTAGTAGCTATTGGAGATGAGGGCCACGCAACCAACGCCCGTAGCCTCAACGGCCAGCTAGCGGAAATCGCGACCTGGAACCGGGTTCTTGAACCTGATGAAATAGCGGCGCTGGCAAAGGGTTTCAGCCCTCTGTGTTTCCCGCAAGCGATGATGGACTATTGGCCGCTGGTTGCCGATACCAACGCTCGGATCACCGGCGAGACCGCGACCGTCTATGGCACCGTGACCAAGACGGATCACCCCCCGATCTTCATGCCACATGCATCGCATGTTGGTATGCCTGTTGCGCAGACGATGGACCTGTCGTCGGCACTCGCCGCCCGCCATGGCGCGGCCCTGGCCCCCGACACCGTGTTGGCGCCGGCCGCCTCGCTGGCGGCGACACCCATGGTGGATTTTCCAGCGCAAATATCTGCGCGGGACCAGATAACGCTACGAGCGGGGTCCCGTGGACGGTGCGGCACCGTCCAGGTGGAGGCCGGCGCGGACCTGGCGCATATATTGGACTTCACTGCTGTAGGCGGTTCCCTGATAGAACTGGCCTTATCCTTGGCGCTTCGGCCCGGTGACGACATCTCGTTTGGCCGTGGGTTTGATGGTCAGGTCAGTTTTTCAACCGCGCCTGCAGTGCAAAACCTCGCCACGGTCGAATTAGAGCCAGCTATGTCTTTGGCTGCGGCTCAGGCTCTCAAAAGCGCGGCGGGGATTGCCCATTGGGACCAGATCGCGCTTGCCGCGACCCTGGGCGAGGCCGTGGCTTCTGCGTTGGTGAATCCGGGTCAGCTCGTCACGGTCAAAGTGCGCAATCAGACTATTACTGTTGAAGCCGGCGAGCAGGCCGTTGGCGGCAACCAGATCATCCGCATCGATTCAGTTTAAAAGGACGTTTCATGAAACAGGACATCGGCGCCGTGCTCGGCGCGGACGCGGCTTTGCTGCGCCAGGGCCAGGTCGTTCAGGCCACGGGCTTTAAGAATTCGTACACTATTGAGTGCATCCGGGATGGTGCGCTGGTCTGGCGTGAGGCGGTAGACAATCTGGTCGTCAGTGAAGGGCTTGATGAAATCCTCGACAAGTTCTGGCGGGGGTCCGCCTATTCGGCGTCGCATCATGTCGGCCTGGCAGACGGCACACCCACCGGCGCGGCTGGCGACACCATGGCCAGCCATCCGGGTTGGACCGAGATCACGGCCTTCACCGAGGGGGCTCGGCCTGCGCTAACCCTGGGGACCGTGAGCGGCCAGTCCGTGGATAATTCTGCTGCTAAGGCATCGTTCACCATCAATGCGTCAGCCACTGTAGGCGGCGCGTTCGTTGCAACAGACGCGGCGAAGGGCGGAACCACGGGCACGCTGATCGGGATTGCGGCATTTTCCGGTGGTGACCGGGCGGTCCAGTCGGGAGACACAGTCAATGTGACCGTCACGCTGACGGCGCAGACGGCCTAGCACAGCGTTTGACAATGAACGTTTTTGCCAAGGACCCGTCGGCCGTGGTGGCGTTCACCCACGACTGGGCTGACAGTTATCTGCAGACCGATGAAACGCTGTTGCAAAGCACCTGGTCTGTTGATCCTGCGGGGCTTTCGATCGATGCCAGCAGCCACACGGCCGCTCGTGCCTCGGTGACACTTTCCGGTGGAACAGCAGGCGCTATCTACCGCGTGAGCAACCGTGTCACAACGTCCGACAACCGGGTTGAGGAGCGCGCCATTGCGATCCGCGTTCAGCAACGATAGCAGTGGCCGGCTCCAGGCGGTTCACCAAAGCCAAGAGGGAACTTTTTCTGGGGGTCCTTCAAGAGACATGCAATGTCAGCCGGGCCGCCATTGCCGCAGGTGTATCACGCAGCGCAGCCTACGCGTGCCGGCACCGGGACGAGTCGTTCGCCAGAGCCTGGGACGAAGCGATCGATGCAGCACTGGATGGCCTGGAAGAAGAGTTGCTGCGCAGGGCGCGCGAGGGCGTGGAAAAACCGGTCCACTATCAGGGAAAGTTGATTGCCAGCACCCGGAACTATTCGGATCAGCTGGCGATGTTTCTTCTGAAAGCGCGCCGGCCCGAGGTGTTCGGTGACAGTGGCGGCGGAGGCGGCTTCGGGGGCTCGGTCCTGCGAGAAGCCCGGGCAAGTCTTGAACGCAAGCTCGCTGGCCTCGCTGCCGGCGGACAAGCGCCTGCTGTTTTTGAACAGTCTGACAGACCTGGAAGCAGCGATCCTGTTGCATGACTGGTCCTTCTGGGCCCGTGACGCACAAGCAGCGCCGCCGGGCGATTGGCGGGTTTGGCTCCTGCTGGCAGGCCGGGGATTCGGCAAGACTCGTGCGGGCGCCGAATGGGTGCGCGAACAGGCAAGGGATGGCGCGCGACGCATTGCGCTTGTCGCCCCAACGTCTGCCGATGCGCGTGACACCATGATTGAAGGCGAAAGCGGGTTGCTTGCGATCAGCCCTGATTGGGAGCGCCCGATGTGGGAGCCATCCAAACGGCGGCTAACATGGACAAATGGTGCAATCGCGACGGCTTATTCGGCGGATGAGCCGGACCGTTTACGCGGTCCGCAGCATGATGCCGCCTGGTGTGACGAGGTTGCCGCCTGGCGCTACCCTGAAGCATGGGACATGCTGCAGCTTGGTTTGAGGTTGGGCGCTGATCCCCGCTGTGTGGTCACGACCACTCCTCGGCCCACACCGCTTGTTCGGATGCTTGTCGGCCGCTCGGATTGCGCGATCAGCCGGGGCAGCTCCTACGATAATGCCGCGAACCTTGCGCCTGCTTTTCTTGAGCAGATCGTGCGGCGCTATGAGGGTACACGGATTGGCCGTCAGGAGATTCACGCGGAGCTGCTGGAGGATGTGCCCGGCGCGCTCTGGCAGCAGGCGCAACTGGACACTCTGCGAACCGAGATTGTGCCGGCGTTGCAGCGAATCGTTGTGGCCGTTGACCCGCCCACAACGAGTGGGCCGACAGCCAATGAATGTGGAATTATCGTTGCGGGCGTGAGCGATGCGCGGCGGGTTTATGTTCTGGCGGATCGCTCGCTTGCAGGCAGCCCGCATGAATGGGCGCGCCAAGCTGTTGCAGCCTATCACACGCACGGAGCGGACCGGTTGGTTGCGGAAGTCAATCAGGGGGGTGATATGATTGAAGCCCTGGTCCGGCAGGTCGACCCTGATTTGGCCTATAAGGCGGTGCATGCGCGGCATGGCAAGAAGGTTCGGGCTGAACCCGTCGCAGCGCTATACGAACAGAACCGCGTTTTTCATGCTGGCCGGTTTTCTGCGCTGGAAGATCAGATGTGTGCATTTAGCACGGCGGCTGGTTGGACGGGCAGTGGATCCCCGGACCGAGTCGATGCTCTGGTGTGGGCGATATCAGACCTGCTGCCAAACCGCGGTGCAGGGCCAGCGATGCGTTGTCTGTAGCGTCATCACGCTGCCCGGAAAAAAGAGTAGGGCGGCACAGTTAAAAAAACTGCACCGCCCATCAACCCCTTACCCGGCTAGGACTGGGCCGATTAGCTGTCCTGAGCCACCATCGCAATAGTGCTTGGGCCGGCAAAAAAGCGATGAAGGTAAAGGGATTGTATGAATTCTATTGCCAAGCCCCTCTGCCGTCTTTGCGTTGGGCTTAAACCTCTGAACGTAGCCTCAACCAGAAGAAGTAAGCTTTGCATCAACGAACTGTTTACAACTGGCACACTGCATAGGATTTGAAGCAAATGCAATAGGAATCGTATTCGACTCAGAATGTGATTTTCCGG
The DNA here is from genome assembly GCA_046290575.1 of Alphaproteobacteria bacterium. Lineage (GTDB taxonomy): Bacteria > Pseudomonadota > Alphaproteobacteria > SMXS01 > SMXS01 > JANQQJ01. The sequence continues at coordinate 197,130 of JBKAGX010000005.1, forward strand.
ATGGTTGGCCGCACCTTGGGTTGTGCCGGTGCTGCGCGTCGTCAGCGGCTGGAAGTGCCCAAATCGTGTGTGCGAAGAGGATGAAATTCTTCAATCGTTTCGGGCGGGTCGAGCAGACGTGCAAGTGGCACGGCTGCGAATCCCAAAGCGAACCCAACAACTAGAATTAACCCCAAGCCTCTGAGTGGCATCAGCCGCTCTCCTCATCGAACAATCGTTACTTTGACGAGCTGAATCGAGTCGTTCAACGACAAAATTGCCTTCATGAAAAAAAGCCTGTCGATTGGCGGAGACTTCGCCGGGGATCGGCTGTGCTGGCTAACAGAATTGGAAACCTAATGGCACTATCCAAACGCCTTGGACGCCTGCTGGGCCTTGGACCCGACACGCCACCCGAACAAAAGGCCAGCGCAGTATCAAGGGTTATGGTTCACCGGCCCGGTGCGCCGGTCTGGACACCGCGACGCTATGAAACGCTTGCTCAGGAAGGCTATCGGATCAATCCTATCGCATACAAATGTGTGCGTTTGATCGCCGCATCGACAGCACGTTTACCTTGGGTAGTTTTTCGGGAAAAGCATCCCCTGAACCACCACCCGCTGCTGGATTTGCTCACAAGACCCAATCCTATGAGTGGCGGCCAGCTGCTGCGCGAAGCCCTTTTCAGTCACTATCTCACAGCCGGCAATGCGTACCTGGAAGCTGTTGTCGGGCAATCGGGCCCGGTGCAGGAATTATTTGTATTGCGGCCGGATCGGATGAAAATCGTCCCGGGCAATGATGGCGCCCGTGGGTACGTCTATAGTGTCGGTGGTCGTCAACATACTTTCGGTCCCCGCGATCTTCGCGGCCACCCGCCAATTCTGCATATGCGGACATTCAACCCGCTTGACGATTGGTACGGCATGTCTCCGCTCGAAGCGGCGGCACGTGCCGTGGATCAGCATAATGAAGCGAGCGCGTGGAACAAAGCGATGCTGCAGAATATGGGCCGTCCGTCGGGCGCGTTGGTGGTGAAGGACGAAGGCGGCCTGACCGAACAACAGTTCGCGCGCTTGAAGTCGGAGATGGAGCGGCACTACCAGTCGGCGGACAATGCGGGCCGTCCGCTTCTGCTGGAGGGCGGCCTCGAATGGCAGGAAATGGGGATGAGCGCCCGTGACCTTGATTGGCTTGCTGGAAAGGATCTGGCCGCGCGTGAAATCGCGCAGGTCTATCAGGTGCCGCCGCAGTTGATAGGCATTCCTGATGCCCAAACCTATTCTAACAATCGAGAGGCGCGCCTGGCGCTATATGAAGACGCCGTTATGCCTCTAGCCGACCTGTTTGCAGAGAGTATGACGTCCTGGTTGGCGCCATTCTTCGGCGAGGATCTTACGCTTTCCTATGACAAGGACAGGGTTGAGGCTCTGTCACCGCGGCGCGACCGGCTGTATCAGCGGCTGGCCGGGGCTGACTGGCTCACCAGAAACGAGAAGCGTGTCGCGACAGGTTTCGATCCGATGGCCAAGAGCAATACTCCAGTGGAACAGGATGACGTTAATCCCAGCGCCGCATGATGTCACAAATCAGCTGGTCGATTTCCTCATCCGTAGTTTGCTCATCACCGCTGAATGGAATGATACCCTGACCTCCGAGTATGGGTTCCCGAATGACAGGCATCGTAAGCAGCCTATCGCCCCAAAACAGCGCAAGCACCTTCCCGGCGTTGCCTTCGGTCAGCCGCCACATCTGCTTGGCGCCGCTGGCTTTTAGTTGGATGCACAATGCAGGCTCGCCGAGGTTCTTGCATTTGTCCAGGCTTGCGACGGTCCCGCGCTCAAGGCGCAGGCCATCGCCAATGATGGCAACGTTAAATGGCAGGCCCTCGTCTGTGTCTTTGCCGAGCGTGCGGGCCACCAAGGCGTTAGCTTCGTCAAGCGATAGCCGCCCCGCGAGGGTCGGAAAATGGAACCCTTCGATAGAACCAAAGTCGTGAACGAAGTCTTCTGCGATCATCTCGTTTCCAAGAATATAGATTAGACGATCCCCAAGCCGTCCCCTGGTCATTTTTGCCCACGCAGTTGCTGCTTTCTCATTGAGGGTACCCGTCAACTCAACAACAGGCGCCTTTTCGTCGAAGTCATGCTGAACTAGGGCAGAGAGATAATCGACACTCGCTGAGTCAAGGGCGAGAATGTGGTCGAACAGATAGTATTCGACCGGTGGCGGATCGAATGTGGTGTCGCCCACGCATTCGGCTATGGCCTGACCAGATACAATCAAAGATTGTATCATAAAACATAAAGCAGCGCATGATCCTGACAGTGGGTGCTTCATTATCGACTCCTGATTGGACTCGCGGAAAGCATTTGTTTGAACATAACCGCAAGGATACACGAATTCCATGAACGACTCATTTGTAATAGATGTCGGCGGCAACAGAAAATGGGCAGGTTGGTATAGCCTGGAACCAAGTACGCTCCCCAATGATGTTGAAATAAAATATGATATTACATTTCGTCTTGTTTCGGAGACGGAGTCCTCATTCGAGATTCAGTTTAGATACTCCGCTAACGGTAGAACCCAAACACGGTCTTTTGTCGGGCCGGGCCGGGCGGTCCTCACAATCCCGCCAGGAGCCGACTTTATTGGCAGCGGCGGGCATCATGCGCTCAACTACAGACTGCGTAGTCATAGTTTGCCGATCTCGGTGCAGATTGTCGTGATCAGCCGAACGCGCCGTGTCCGGAAGGGCCTTTACGGAGATTGCCTGACCGTTCCGCTCGAGTTGAAAGAGCTTGACGAGGCGGGAGCGTTCACCGGCTATGCGGCTGTCTTCAACGGCATTGACAGTCAGAATGATGTTGTTAAGCGCGGTGCATTCACACGCTCGCTTGCCGAACACAGGACGGCAGGATCCATGCCACCGCTGCTTTGGATGCATGATGCATCCAAGCCGATTGGGAGGCTGCTCGCCTGCCGCGAAGATGCCAAAGGTTTGTTCGTCGACGGCAAACTGACGCTTGGCGTCAAGCAGGCGGATGAGGCTTATGCGCTGTTGCGCGAGGGCGCGGTGACGGGCCTCTCCATTGGCTACAAGACGCGGCACAGCAACCAGGATAAGGAGACCGGTGCGCGTGTGCTGTCGGACGTCGATCTGCGCGAGGTTTCGCTTGTTGCGCTGCCCGCCAATCCAGCCGCGCGTGTGGAGCAGGTGAAGGGCCTTGGTGGCGTTCGGTGTGACTTGCTGGCGCGGGTCAGGTCGAACGCACAGGAGCTTTCGAGGCTCCTGTCCTTAGGACGGTTGGTAAAGGGCGATCAGCGCATCCAGATGCTTGGGTGTGAAGCCATCAGCAAAAGCGCCGCGCATGATCAAGCGGTCTCGTGCCGGACGATTGAATGAAACCGTCATCATAACATCTGCGAAGATGAACACGGTGTCATGGCCTTCACTATGGATACTGTACCAATCCCGGTCTTCTATGCCATCTGGCGTGAGCTCGAATTCGATAGCGAACTCGCCTGCCGGTGCGTCAGCTTGTTTGGCCGCTTCAATCGAGAGGTGGTTGAAGTCGAACGATACAGTAACCGTATGAAAGCTAAACTCCGAGATTGATGAGTCCGGCCGGGACGATGAGCGAAAAAGCTCCGCCAATCGGTTTAGGGCTGCACGGGTCTTTGGCTGTCCCTTGCCGGGCTCTCGGCGGGCATCGAGGCCACTTAGGCGCCGCCAAACTGGCGGGTCGCCAAAATCGCCGATGTAGCCGCTGAAGACGACGCGCATACCGTGGGTAACAAAAGTGTGGGGACCTCGGTATCGCTCCTTGAAAGCCAACCATTCAAGATCGGTATCCTTTGCCACGTCGAGTTTGATCCAGGGAAAGAACGGCTCTCCCCCAACCTGCGCGTCCAGTAGATCGGTGGTTTTAAGATCAAATGATCCGCTTACGACACCGACAAAGGGATAGTCGTAGACCGTTACGGATGCCGCCGGGGTCCGCCCCTCAAGGCCTACTGCAGGATGGCTGACTAGGAGCGTCGTTGCCGCGATTACTAGAAGGAGGCGGTTCATCCGGAGTCCTTTGTGTTTGGCAGTCTACACAATAGCTGGCCTCACACGTTTAAGAAGTCAACCCTCACCCGTTATCAATCACAATTGCAAGGACTGCGAATGTTTCGTGATACTATTCCCGTCGCCGCGGGACGAGCAAGCCGACAGTACTTTATCGGGCCAAGTCGAAACCGGTCGCCTCGACAGCATCCGTTCCGGATTTTAGTCAAAGCGACAATCGTTGAATTCGAGCCTCGGCCTGACAGGCGCCCGCCCGGAATCGAGGCCATCGTATCGCATCAGAATCGAGATCATCGGTATCAAGAGGCGCGGTTTCGTGTGCCAGGCGAGAAACGGATCGAAGCTGGCGCTGATGCGGTACGGCTCGAACTGAGATCCGATACCAACGCAATTGTTCGTGTGACGGCCGCTCAGACTTTTGAGTTTTGAGCGGCACCTAGCCTTTCGGGCGGAAAAGGCGCCGGTTTCACGCGACCACGAAACCCTAGAATTCCTAAGAAGGATAAAACCATGACCGATTTGAATGAAATCAAGGCGGCGGTTGACGATTATCACGTCACTGCTGCTGAAGGCCTGGGCGGCCTGAAGAGCCGTCTGGAAACTGTTGAGGCCCGGCTCGATACCAAAGCGCGTTTCGACACATCAATGATTGAGCCGATGGAAGTGCTTGAACATAAGCACGCGTTCGACATTTTTATGCGATCTGGCGAGACCGGTGGTCTGGCCGACCTTGAATTGAAGGCACTAAGTGTCGGTACCGCTGCTGAAGGTGGTTACGCTGTGCCCGAAGAGATCGACCGCGAGATCGAGCGGCTGCTGGCCGACATTTCGCCGATCAGGACCATTGCCAAGGTCGTCGAGATCGGCACCAGCGACTACAAAAAGCTGGTCAATGTTGGCGGCGCGACGACCGGGTGGGTTGGCGAAACGGCTGCGCGAACCGAAACGGACACACCGCAATTCGCTGAAGTAGTGCCGCCACTGGGCGAGATTTATGCCAACCCGGCGGCGACCCAACACATGCTGGATGACGCGTTCTTCAACGTCGAGGAATGGCTCGCCGGTGAGATCGCCGAAGAGATTGCCGAGGCTGAGGGCGCGGCGTTTGTTTCCGGCAACGGTATCAATAAGCCAAAGGGCTTTTTGGACTATACCACCGCGACCACAGGTGATGCGTCTCGCACGTTCGGTACGTTGCAGCACCTTGCAACCGGTGCTGCGGGTGCTTGGCCTTCAAGCAATCCCACCGATATTCTGATCGATTTGGCGCACACGCTGCGGCCTGCCTACCGGCAGTCGGCGCATTGGGTGATGAACACCAATACGGTTGCTGCGATCCGCAAGTTCAAGGACGCCGACGGTAACTATATCTGGCGCGAGGGTGATTTGACCAACGGACAACCGGCCCGTTTGCTGGGCTATCCGGTGGTCGAGGCCGAAGACATGCCAGACATCGCCGCCGACAGTCTGTCCGTCGCCTTTGGTGACTTCAGCCGTGGCTATCTGGTTACTGACCGTCTGGGTACGCGGGTGCTTCGCGACCCGTTCTCGAACAAGCCCTATGTGCATTTCTATACGACCAAGCGGGTAGGCGGCGGTGTGGTGAATTCAGAGGCCATCAAGCTGCTGAAATTCAGCCTGACTTAGGACCCACACATGGATCTGACCCGAACCATCGACCCGGCGGTCGAGCCTTTATCGACCGCTGAGGTGAAGGACCATCTGCGTCTGGACGGCGTCGAGGAGGACGCGCCTTTGGGCGCGCTCGTTACCTCGGCCAGGCAGGCGTGTGAGACCTATACCCGCCGGTCGATGATCACCCAGACTTGGCGGCTGCGGCTGGATAGTTGGCCTGGCAAACATATGGGCGACGCTTGGTGGGACGGGACACGTGAAGGCAGTCTTGATGCTGTTTTCGAGCGTGCTCGAACCCTTGCCCTGCCGCGCGGCCCGATGCAAAGCATCACCAGCGTCACGGTGACCGACGCGGATGCCAATCAGATGGTTATTGCCTCGAACGGTTACACCGCCTCGACTGGTCTGAACGGCCGGTTGGCTTTGCGGTCGGGGCAGGCGTGGCCGTCTGCGACGGCGCCGGTAGACGCGATCGAAATCATCTATGTCACCGGCTTCGGCGATAGCTGGAATGACGTTCCAGCTTCGCTGCGCCATGGCATGATGGTGCTGGTGGCCCATCTCTATGAACACCGTGAGGTATTCCCGGAAGGTGGGGAGGGTGGCCTGGCCGCGCTGCCGGCACCCGTGGTCGGGCTGTGGCGGCCGTGGCGGCAGGTTAGCCTGTGATCGGGCGGTTCCGTCATCGGGTGACCTTGAACGGCAAACCAGCGGTCACTCAGGATCCCGGCGGTACACTGGCGGAAACCGCCAATGTGATCGGCGGCGCGTGGGCTAAAATTGAACCTCTATCTGGCCGCGAGGTGTGGGAGGCACAGCGCCTTCAACACCCGGTCAGCCATCGCATCCGGGTGCGCTATCTGGCAGCCCGGATGGCTGCGCGCAGCATCACCCATGACGGCAGAACCTTTGAGGTCCATGCCGCCATCAATATCGGTGAACGCATGCGGGTGATCGAATATCTGGTCGAGGAAGAAACCACGTGATCAAGATCAGCGTCACAGGCGAGGACAGATTGGCGCGGCGCTTGGCCAAGCTTGAGCGAGACATCCGGTCCGGCGTGGCCAAGGCGCTTAGGGAAGGCGCTGAGGTCATCGCGGAGTCAGCCCGTGAAAGGGTCGCGGACCAGACTGATGGCACGGGTGATCTGGAAGAGAGTATCCGTGTTGTTACCGCACCTGACGGGCTTTCCGCCCGGGTTGAAGCGACCGCACCCCATGCTGCCCATGTCGAGTTCGGCACGGTCGATCAGCCCGCCCAGCCGTTTATGACCCCGGCTGTGGAAGAGAACCGGCAGGCGGTGGTGGATGGTGTGCGGGACGCAGTGCGCAATGCCATCAAACGTTAAACCGTCATTCCCGCGAAAGCGGGAATCCAGAGCGGCGATTGCGGCTGCTTCACCGTTGGCCTGGATTCCGGATCGTAAGCCTCGCGTCCAAATCCTTGTGGATTTGGGTTCGGCTAACGTCCGGAATGACGCATGGGAAATTCGCCAATGACTCTACAATCCTGGCCGCTGCAAAAGGCGGTGTTCAGTTCCCTAACCGGTAATGTCCCGCTGATGGCCGTCGTTACCGGCGTCTTTGACCGGGTGCCGCTGGGCACCGCCTATCCCTATATCACCATTGGTGAGGCGACGGCCGCAGACTGGTCGACCAAAACGTCGACCGGCCAGAACCATACTTTGACCCTGCATGTCTGGTCTCGCGATGCGGGCCGGCAGCAGGCCAAGCAGATCCTCGATTTGATCCACACCGCACTTCACAATCAGCCGCTCACGCTCGATGGCGCGGCGCTGGTGCTGCTGCAATACGCATTCTCGGAAACTCTGTCTGACCCGGACGGGATCACCACCCACGGGGTGATCCGCTTCCGCGCGCTGACGCAATCTCTTTAACCGAATTCCGATCATCATCCGCGCTGAGGAGCCCTATGGGCGTCCCGCAGCGCCGATAGACGGTTCCCCTCCCGGCCGTGAGCGCCGGGACGGCCGCATATTCCTCCAGGACCGTTCCCAAGGGAACGCTCCTAATGGGAACGCTGTCCTGACCAGCGCGACGCGGCCTCCTCTGCCCGGATGGTGATCCGCCAAATCAACCCCAAGGAGAACAACCATGGCCGAACTGGGACGACTGTTCCTGCTTAAAATCGGTGCGGGCGATGGCCCGCCGGAGACCTTTTCGACGGTCGCCGGCCTCAACACCACGTCGCTGACCATCAACAATGAAACCGTCGATGTGACGACCAAGGATGACGTGGGCTGGCGCACGCTGCTGGCGGGGGCGTCCTTCCGCACCATGTCGGTCAGCGGCAACGGCATCATCCAGTCCGCCGCCAACAAGCAGCAGCTGGTCGATAATGCGCTGGACGGATCGATCGACAATTATGAGATGACGTTTGAAGACGGCGCCAAATTCACCGGCGCGTTCCAGGTCACCTCGGTCGAACTGTCGGGCGAACATAATGGTGCGCTCACCTATTCGATCAGCCTGGAAAGCTCTGGCGCGGTAACCTTCGCGGCGGGCAGCTAATGGCCAACCGGCACCGCGGGGAGGCATCCGTCCAGCTGGCGGGCAAGAGCTATATCTTGCGCCCCAGCTTCGCTGCCCTGGTCGAGATTGAGGAGCGCTGCCAATGCGGCATCATCGAACTCGCCCAGCGGTTTTTTGACCAAAAGGTCCGCGCGCGTGACGTGGTGGCGGTGCTGTTCGCCGGCATCAAGGCGGGCGGCGACGGCCCCGATGGCGACTGGCCAGAGGAAAACGCCGTCGCCCAGGCGGTGGTGGAAGGGGGCCTAGCCAACTTCATCGAGCCGGTGGGCACCTTCCTGGCCGATGCGCTGGCCGGCGGGCAGTCATCGACCGGTGAGAGTGCGGCGGGAAACGGGGAGCGGGCGCCTCGCTCGGGGCGCAAGAAGACTACCCGTACCGCCGCTTGAGCGTCTTTGCCATGGGCGCCCTGGGCTGGGTGCCGGAGGTGTTCTGGGCCTCAACCCCGCATGATTTGTGGACGGCGGTGGAAGGCCGCCGCCAGGCCGCGGGCGAAGGCGAACACCCCGTCCAACCGCCTGACCAGGCCGCGATCGAGGCGATGATGGAGCAGTTCCCGGATTAGGGGGGACCTTTGAGTCGCGTGTCCTATTGCCCTGCTCCGCTTGGGTCGCAGACGGACAGCCTAGACCAGGTTCGCACCGCGACGGACATTTTCCGGGACCACCTGTCGCAGCTGAATGTCACGCTCTTCAAGGATGGTTAGTTCTCGCTCGATGCGCTGAAGTCGAGCGTGAAGACCGCCGCCGACAGCATCCTGAACGAGCTGGTCGACAAGGCGCTGGGCGCGCTGCTGGAGCGGATCTTCCAGATCGGCGACGGCATGGGCGGCAAAGGGGTTGGCGGGTTCTTCTCCCAACTGTTTGGCAGTTTCGAGTTCGCCAAGGGCGGCATCATGACACCGCGCGGGCTGCAATCTTTCAGAACGCGACCGATCGAGTGGGCATTCCAGAAGGCCTATTTCAGCGGCAGGCAACCCGTTTCAATCAAAGTCTCGCTGCAACGGGGCGTTGCATGTTCCCATATAACCTTTGGCAAGTACGCGGAGTCCAGTCAGGGGTAAGATAATTCTCTTCGGCCCGTTATCGGAGAGTTTGTACATCACTTCCATCTCCGTGCCGTAGAGCAAACTGGCGTAATTGCCCCGGCTTACATCGTCTGATGTATTGGCAACAGCGTCTGCATGAACGATTCGAGCGCGAAAGTAGTCCTTCATTTGATCGTCAGAAGAGTCTTTACCGGTTAGCGAATGATCGCGGAATGTAACATTCTGCCGGCCAATTTTGATCAAAATCTCGCCACCCTCGTCGAAGCCGCCTGGTGTTCGTGTTGTTAGTTCCAATTCGATTGAGCACGCGATGTGGTCTTCCTCATCGTGCGGAAATCTTTGGAACGCAAAGCAAACTTCGATTTCTTCTGTTAGCGAGCCCTCATAGCAATAGTAAGTCAGTACGTATTGCCGGTTGGCGTCCTGCAGTTGAACATATGATGTTCCCACCCAGGGACCGTGATCGAATCCGACCGGCCCCTGAATGTGTGCAAGGCTGCCGCCCGTAAGGAGCAGGGCGAGCATGCAAGCCGTAACAGTTTTCATCATGTCCCATTTCCTCTTGGTAGAAGCGGTGGATTTGAATTTGCTATTGTACTGGAGTCTCGAGCGAGACTGATTGCAATTCTGCATTGAATCCCTCACCAGCTCGCCTGGCTCCGTCATCTGTAGAACGAGTTGTTGGACGCAGTGTTCCTCCAAGCGGAAGACGACGGTCACCTCGGTCCCGTGCAGGAGGGACGCTTCAAGAGACCAATGACAAATGCGTACCTGATCGTGTTTTCATGTGTCTACAACTAAAAATTGTCCAACCTGATCAGCAGGTAGCCGATTATTGGAGCTGAAATGCCAAAAGAAAAAGTAACAGTTGGTGTTGAGATTGTCCCGGAGAACCTGGGCAAGTCCTTCGGGAAAAACTCTCCCATTGTCAAAG
>JBKAGX010000006.1:0-205714 GCA_046290575.1 Alphaproteobacteria bacterium
TAGGCAAGACGCATATGCAGCCTGCTGGGAGTATGTTCACCACCTTAGTTTTAACGATGCTCTTGTTTCCGATGATCCGCTTATTCAATCTCTGGCCGTCTTGGACAGGCGTCTGGGAAAGAGACGCTATAAAGAGGTCGAAGCAATGCACCTTCATCCGCTTGCCCGCAAGCTACTCCGAGCGCGGTTATCAGCGGAAATAGTGTCTGCGTAATCCGAAATCAAAAAAAGCCGGGATGACAGAAATTGGTGGCGGTCGCCGCCGCCTAACCCTCCAACTCCTCACCATGCCGGTCCTTGACCGTGAGCGCGACGAGGAACGAGATCGCGGCCAGCCCGATAATGTACCAGACAAAGGCGTGGTCATTATGCGTCCGACTGATCAGCCAGACCGCGACCATCGGCGCGGTGCCGCCGAACAGTGCAAAGGTCAGGTTGTAGCTGAGGCCCACGGCGGTCACGCGGATCTCCCGCGGGAACATCTCGACCAGTGTCGAGGGGATGGACGCGGCAAACGTGGAAATCAGGGCGGCAAAGCCCAACTGGCCGAGGAGGATCAGGGTCGCATCCGGGTGGTGCATCAGCCAGATCAGCGGATAGGCAAACAGCACCATGCCCCCATAACCGATTACCAGCATCAGCCGCCGGCCAAACCGGTCCGACAGCCAGGCGGAAATCGGGATCAGCACCAGCATGGAGGCGATGGCGATCGTATTGATATCCAGCGCGGTGGATTCCGGTTCCTTCACCGTGCCGACCAGCCAGGTCACCAGATAGACAAAGATCATGTAGTACCCGGCGGCATAGCCGACAATCAGCCCGAAGCCGCGCAGAATGCCGCGCCAATGGTCGCGGAAGGCGACGATAACCGGGGATTTTTCCGGCAGGTCAGCCGGCGTGTCATGCAGGCCGCGCCGCAGGAACAGGCCGACAATGGCGACCAGAATGCCGAAGCCGAAGGCGGCCCGCCAGCCCCACTCGTGCAGTGCCTCTGTGCTCAGCATGCTGGACAGTGCCGCGCCAATCGCCGATGCCAGCAGAATGCCGACATTGGCGCCGTTGAGTGGAAAGGCGGAGAACAGCGCGCGCCGTTTGGCAGGCGAGTGTTCGGCCAGATAGACGACGGAGCTGGTATATTCACCGCCCACGGCCAGGCCCTGCGCCATGCGCAGCATCACCATCAAAACAGCGGCTGCCACGCCCCAGCTTTCTGCAGTGGGCAGGATCGCGATCAGCCCGGTGGGCACCGCCATCATCATCACCGAATAGAACAGCGCCTTGGAGCGGCCGAACCGGTCACCGACATAGCCGAACAGGGCGGCACCCACGGGCCGCATGAAGAAACCCGCGGCAAACGCGCCAAATGAGGCGATCAATGAGAAGACCGGATCGTCCGACGGGAAGAATTGCGCTGCGATAATTGGTGCGAAAAAGCCGTAAACGGCAAAGTCATACCACTCCAGCACATTGCCGATGGCGCTGGCACCCGCCAGCCGTTTCAGGGACGGTTTGGAGGCTTCTGCTGCAGTCGACATCAACGCTTCCCCTCGCATGTCGGTTCAGACCGGAAACTCTCATAGCATGAAGACCCCTGCGTCAGGGATGGGAAATTCGCCGTCTGGCCTTATGCTTCAGCCAGATGATTTTTAAGGGAGGGGAGTATGACGCCCTATGAACTTCAGGACCTGATTTCGACCTGGATCGACAGTGCGATGTCGCGCATGCGCTTCTGGGTTTCGATCACCTTTGCTGTCGTTGCGGTCGGTTTTGTGGTCGGCGCGGAGCTATCGACGCCGCTCGTCGGGTTCATCATTCTGGTCTATACGGCGGTTACAGGGCTGGCCGTCTTGGCAACCCGGGTGGCCATGATCCGTGTCAGTCTGCTGCTCGCCGCCGAACGCTCACTGGCAGAGGACGACGACGCGGTTCGGGCCTGGGTGCCCGGCTACGTCATGCGCATGCGAAGGCTTCCCGCAGATGCGATGACGCCGCTTTTTGTCTTCGCCTATCTTGGCGCCGTACTCTACGTGCTGAGTGCGTCCGGTCTGATTTAGCGACGGTCCGTGTCCTGCTGGCCGGACGCGTCAGACTTATCCCGCTCCGCCCCTTCATCGCTCTTCTCACCCCCATCCGGCGCGCGCTGGATGTTAAGCGGTTCCTTGAAGGTGAGCGTGCGATAGGGGAAGGGGATTTCGATGCCCGCTTCGTCCAGCGCGCGTTTGACGGCGGCGACCACCTTGTCTTTCGATGCGCGCGTATCAACGGGAGTCGAGCCGGTCCACCAGGTGACCTCGAAATTGATGCTGCTGTCGCCGAATGCCTGCGCGAAAATCTGTACCGGCTGGCTGGCATCGACGGTGTCCAGCCCTTCCACGGCGCTGCGGATTACCTCGCGCGCCTCGTCGACATCCTCGTCATAGGCGATGCCGCAGATGATCGTCTCGCGCCGCTGGTCCTTGTCGGTCACCACGTAAAGCGGGTTCTTGAACAGAAAGCCGTTGGGCACCAGCACCAGCTCGCCATTGGTCTTGCGGATATAGGTGTCGCGGATGCTGATGTATTCGACCTTGCCTTCGACGCCCTCGCACTCGATGAAATCGCCCAGCCGCATGGGCTCGCGCGCCAGAATCAGAATGCCGGCCAGGAAGTTCTCGAACGTGTCCTTGAACGCCAGGCCGATGGCGACGGAGCCGAGGCCCAGGCCGGCGACCAGATTGCCGGGAGTCAGGTCCGGGAACAGCACGGTTGCCGAGATCAGGATGCCCGCGAACCAGATGAAAATGGTGATCAGCTTCTGGAACACGCTGACCAGCGAGGGCCGTAGCCTCGAGCGCGACATCACCTTGCCGTAAACCCGCGAGGCGATGTTGGCGATAATCCAGGTGATCAGCAGCAGGATCACGGTCACGGTCAGCTGCGGCAGCATCGCGACCGCCGATTCGGCGATGCCGTTCAGCCGCTCGCGCAGAATGTCCATGAATGTGCCGTCCACGTGACTCGCCTCCGTCTGTTGCCGGGTGAACGCCGCCAGCCGGAAACAGTTCCCCCTTGTTTCCGGTCAGTAACTGGGCTTTGCTGGCGTTCAGGGGAGAGATCATATGAAATTCGGGATATTTTACGAACATCAATTGCCCCGGCCCTGGGGCCCGGACTCCGAACGCAACCTGATCCAGGAAGCGCTCGATCAGGTCGAACTCGCCGACAGGCTGGGTATCGACTATGCGTGGGAGGTGGAGCACCACTTCCTGGAGGAATACTCGCATTCCTCCGCACCGGAAGTGTTTCTGGCCGCGTGTTCGCAGCGCACCAAGAATATCCGGCTGGGCCACGGCATTATGCTGATGCCGCCGGGCTATAACCATCCGGCGCGCTGCGCGGAACGCATCGCCATGCTCGACCTGGTGTCGAACGGCCGGGTCGAGTTCGGCACCGGCGAAAGCTCGTCGCTGGCCGAACTGGGCGGTTATGGCGTCGCTGTCGATGAGAAACGGGATCAGTGGCGCGAAACCACCGAACAGGTCTGCAACATGATGGCGATGGACCCCTATCCGGGGTTCGAGGGGCAGTATTTCTCCATGCCCTGCCGCAATGTGCTGCCCAAGCCGGTTCAGAAGCCGCACCCGCCGCTTTGGGTCGCCTGTTCCAACCGTGACACGATCAGGCTTGCCGCAAAGCTGGGCATCGGCGCGCTGACCTTCGCCTTCATCGAGCCCGAAGAGGCCAAGATGTGGGTCGATGAATATTACTCGATCATCGAAAGCGATGAGTGCGTGCCCATCGGCCATGCGGTCAATGCCAACATTGCGGCGGTCACCGGGTTCTCATGCCACCCGGATCAGGAAGAGGCGCACCGGCGCGGCGCTGACGGGTTCCGCTTCTTCACTTACGGGCTGGGGCACCACTATATTTTCGGCGAACACACACCCGGCCGCACCGATATCTGGAAGCTGTTCGAACAGAACAAGGAGGCGATGCCGCCGATGGGCGCGTCCAATGGCATTGGCACGCCGGCGCATGTGCGCAATCATCTGCTGGCCATGGAAGACGCCGGCGTCGACCAGATGGTCTTTATCCAGCAGGGTGGCAAAAACAAGCACGAGCATATCTGTGAGTCGCTTGAACTGTTCGCCGCTGAAGTGATGCCCGAGTTCAAGGAGCGCGAAGCCGCGCGTGAAGCGGCCAAGGCTGAACGCCTGGCGCCCGCCATCGAACGCGCCATGGCCCGCAAAGAGTGGATGAAGCCGCTGGCCGACGACGAAATACCCACCATGCTGGCGCTGGGCCGTCAGATTGCCGAAGCCCCCAAACAGGATGATGAGCCGGACGAGGCCAATCTCTGGGATTCGATGCAGGATGCTGAAAAGGCCCCCGCAGCGGAATAGGGGGAGTCAAATATCCGGTCTCACGGAAACTAGGTTTCGGGTGGCCCCAGCGGCTCGGTTGAATGCAGGTCTTTGGCTGGTGGGGCCTGGGTCGCCTCCATGCGCCACAGGCCGGAGAAAAAGAACAGACCCAGCCAGACAAAGACCAGCAGGCCGGCAGGGACCAGCGCGGCGTTCAATACGCCGAACCACTTGATGAAATAGCCCATCGCGAAGGACCCGATCGGGCCACCCGCCAGCTGTGCGACGGTGAAGATCGCGAGCACCCGCGCCAGATGACTGGGGGCGGCGGACATCTGGACAATGGTGCGGCTCATGGCGTTGGAGACGCCGCCGGTCAGCCCCCAGAAAAACGTTGCGGCGTAGAGCGCCCAAAGCGGCGGATGAAAGTGGATCAGCACCATCGTTGCCCCACCGCCCAGCATGGCCAGCATCAATGCCCGGCCCTGTCGGCGGATCGGACGCTGCGCCGTCAGTGTTGCCGAAATTCCGATGCCGCCGAACAGACAGAGATAGATCAGCGAGAAATCCGCCGATCCGCCGTCATAGAGGGTCGTCATCATGACGGGCAGCAGCACCATGACGGAGCCCATGAAGAGCAGACTGCCGAAGAACAGTTGCACCATCACCGGCCGAATGCGTTTTGATAACCAGACCTCGACAAACCCTTCGCCGATTTCGTGCAACTGGCTGCGCAGGCTGGTGGAGGGTGCCGACGGGTCGCGTTCTTTGTGCGGGGGCGCCGGCGCCATCCGGCTGATCAGGAAGATGCAGACGGCGAAGTTCAGGACAACGATGGTCGGCAAGGTTGCAATACCGATCTGATCGGCGGTGCCGACCAGGCTGATGCCGACCAGTTGCGCCACCATCTGGGTGCCGATGACGAACCCCACGGCGCGCTGCATACCGCCCGCGTGCTGCTTGTCGGCCACCCGGTTGAGCAGGCTGTCGCGGGTTGGACCGGCAAACGCTCCCAGGGACGCTGCGCAGACGCCATAGACGATCAGCAGCGGCAGGGTCAGCGTATCGGTGAACAGCATGAACGCCAGACCCAGCGGCGGAATCAATTGCACCATGTGCACCCGCATCATCCAGGCGCGCAGATCGCTCCTGTCTGCCTTGGCGCCGCCGAACGGCAGCAACAGAAGCAGCGGCAGCATGTTGAGCGCAGTGGTCAGGCCGACCAGTTCAGGCGGTGCGAGCAGGACGGTGGTGAGGATAAAAGGCGTCATCACCATGCCGATCCCGGCGCTGATGAAGAACACGCCATTGGCGCCCAGATACCAGCGGAAATCGCTGGCGCGGGTCGGTGCTGGTGGTGCAGAGGTGACGGGTTCGACCTGTGACATTGTAAATTATCTTAAAGGGCACGTTGCATTGGGGCCAGCGATGGTATGGTCAGCGACGATTTTGTTTAGGGGGAAGGAAACGCAAATGGACTTGGGGCTCGACGGCAAGGTCGTCTTTATCGCTGGCGCGTCGCGCGGCATCGGCTATGCGATGGCGGAAGCCTTTGTCGGTGAAGGCGCGAAAGTCTGCATCACGGGCCGGACCGAGAGCGTGCTGCAGGAGGCGGCGGAAAAGCTCGCTGGCGATGTGCTGGCGGTGGCCGGTGATATGACCAGTTCCGCCGACGTCATCCGCGCGCTGGATAGGACAGAGGCCGAATTAGGCCCGGTCTATTGCGCGGTCGCCAATGTCGGGATCGGCCGGGCGCCGCTTGGATTTGACATTACCGATGATGACTGGGACGCTGACATTGCCCAGAACCTGACCGGGTCCATGTATGTGGCGCGCGAGGCGATCCGCCGGATGATGACGCGACCGCCCAAAGAGAGGGCCGGCGCCAATATCATTATGATTTCATCGATCGCCGGGGTGGATTCAATCGGCACGCCGCTGACTTACAGCGCTACCAAGGCCGCGATCAATCATGCGGGCCGGTCGCTGGCCAAATTCGTCGGCCCGGACGGGATTCGGGTGAACGTCATTGCGCCGGGTAATATCCTGTTTCCAGGCGGCAGCTGGGAAAAGATAACCGCAGAGAAGCCGGAGGTCTGGGACCGCTGGATCAAACGTGAAGTGGCGCTGCAGCGCTTCGGCACAGTGGAAGAAATTGCCGATGCGGCGCTGTTCCTGGCGTCCGAACGCTCTGCCTTCACCACGGGGGAAGTGTTCGTCGTCGATGGTGGTCAGGTGCAGTAAGGTCTGGTGCGGTATGGCTTGGTGACACAGGTCACAGATTACAGGGGCGTTGAGACTTATAAATTGTAAATTGCCCCTCCATTGAGACCGAACGGTAGGTAACGAGCATGTCTGATGACGTTTATGCCTTAGCGCAAGCTGACCGCGATGCGGTGTTCAAGACGTTGACGTTGGCTTTTGCTGGCGATCCAGCAACCCGATTTCTCTATCCCGAGCCAGAGCGCTATTTGAAGTATCAGGCTGATTCTCTTGAGCTTTTCGGCGGCAAGGCCTTTGACGAGGGTACCGCCTATGCCATTGATGATATGGGCGGGGTCGCGCTGTGGCTGCCGCCGGGTGTTCAGGCCGATGGCGAGGTCCTTGCCGACTATATGAAGAAAACCACACACCCTGACCGGGTTGATGAGGCCTTTGGTGCGCTTGGCGTCATGGACGACTATCACCCGAAGGAGCCGCACTGGTACCTGGCGGTGCTGGGCGTCGACCCCAGCCGGCAAGGCGGCGGCCTGGGTGGCAAGTTGCTGACCCACATGCTCGCGCGTGTCGATGAGGAAAGGCTGCCGGCCTATCTGGAATCCTCCAACCCGCGCAACGTATCGCTCTATCTGCGCTTCGGGTTCGAGCCGCAAGGTACGATTGAGCTGGGTGGCAAACCCATCATGACGCCGATGCTGCGGCCCGCGCGCGTGTAGGCTTTCCCCTAAAGGCTCTGATAGAGCGCGCCGATCAGCCCCATACTGCGGGGGTCGCCTTGCAGGTTTACATCCATTTGGTTCATGACATAGCCGACGGCGAGCTTCTCTTTCCGGTCTGCAAAGCCCAGCGAGCCGCCCCAGCCACTGTGCCCGAAGGTCTCCGTATTGGGGCCGTAGATGCCGGTGTTGTTGCGGATGAAGCCGCAGCCCCAGCTCATCTCGAATCCCAGATTGCGGTCCTCCCCAAGGCATTGTTCTGCGGTTGCTGCATCAAGCGCCTCGGTGCCGATGATATTGCCGCCCCCCAGCGACAAGGGGGCGTAGATGCGGGCGAGGGCCTTTGCGGTCCCGTGCCCATTGGCGGCAGGAATCTCCGCGCGCCGCCAACCCGGTTTGTTGGCGTCTTCCGGTTTCATGGGGGGATTGGCCAACGCAGCAATGACGTAGTCGGGTGGCGCCTTGCCCGCCAGAGGCAGGGTGTTTTTTGGCGCAATCAGTGGGGCGATGCGGGCGTCCACGCTATCAGGTAGGCCGACATGAAAGTCGGCATTCAGGGGCGTAGAGATTTCCTCGGCAATGAACCGGCCGGGCGTGCGCCCGTCAATGCGCCGCACCAGCTCTCCGGCCAGGAAGCCATAGGTTACCGCGTGATAGCCGCTGCCGTCGCCCGGGGTCCAGAAGGGTTCCATGGCCGCCAGCTGCGCGCACATGAAATCCCAGTCTTCATACTTGTCGACCGTGATCGGTTCGCGCAGCCCGCACACGCCGCCCTGATGCGACAGCAATTGCGCGACGGTGATGTCCTGCTTGCCATTGGCGGCAAATTCCGGCCAATGGGTGGCGACCTTGTCGCTGTAGGCCAGCTTGCCGCGGTCGACCAGCATGGCGACCGCCAGCGCCATGGGGCCCTTGGTCGAGGAGAACAGATTGACGATCGTATCTTCCTGCCAGGGCCGTGTTTTGGCTTCGTCCGCATGGCCGCCCCACAGATCAACGACCGGCTCCCCGTCGCGGTAGACCGTGAACCCGGCGCCGACTTCCAGCCCGTCTGCCAGGTTCTTGGCGAAAACATCTTTCACGGCCTCAAAGCCCGGCGCGACGCCGCCGCTGACCAGAATGTTATCTGACATGAAGTGCTCCTGATTTCCCTGTTTCGGCGGAGCCTAGCATGGCTCCGGTAAGGCGGCTATGCTGCGCGCCAACGCAGAATGCGACGATTAATCAGGGGAGCACTCACATGAAAATTGGCGTTTTTTCGACCTTTCTGTCACCGGTTTCAACACCGGAGACAATGGTCAATTTCGCAACAAAAGCAGAGGCAGCAGGGATCGATTCCATCTGGGTGGGCGAGCATGTGGTGCTGTTCGACGAGATGGAATTCCCCTATCCGGGATCGCCGGACGGCAAGATTCCGGTGCCTGCGGGCGGCGGCGGATTGATGGACAGCGTGGCCAGTTTTGGCTTTATGGCGGCCCATACCAAAAGCATCCGCTTCGGCACGGGTATCTGCCTGATTGGACAGCGCAACCCGATCTATACGGCCAAGGAATTCGCCACGCTGGATTATCTGACCGGCGGGCGGATGGACTTCGGTGTCGGCATTGGCTGGTGCAAGGAAGAGGTCATCGCCTGCGGTTACACCTGGGAAGACCGCGGCGCGCGGGCGAACGAGTTTCTTGAACTCACCCAGAAGCTCTGGACCGAGGAGGTCGTACACTACAGCGGCGAGCACTTCGATGTTCAGGGGGCCAAACTCGACCCCAAGCCGGTGCAAAAGCCGCATGTGCCCATCATCGTCGGCGGGCACAGCAAGGCCGGGCTCGAGCGCGCCGCACGGTTCGGGGCCGGCTGGTACGGCTTCGCGCTGACGCCGGAGAATACCGCTGATACATTGGCGGTGCTCGACGCAGTACTGGCCGAAGCCGGCCGAGCCCGCGGCCCTGATTTCGAGATTGTTATCACGCCACCGGGGCGGGTGAGCGAGGACGACGTTAAAACTTATGCGGATCTGGGCGTTGACCGGCTGGCCATCCAGATGCCCAACCATCGGCCTGACAAGCTGGACGGCATGCTGGAGCATGCCAATACCCTGATGAACGTTGCGGTATAGGAGACCGAGTCATGGAATTTGTCGAAGCGCGCGACGCGCAGCATATGGACGGGATGCGGCTGGCGCTGACGATCAACGTGTGTGGGCCGTGGAGCGAAGCGGCCAAGAACATCCTTGAGGTCAAAGACATTCCCTATACGCCGGTGGCGCAATATGGCGGGCATGAGAATGAAGACCTGGTTGCCTGGACAGGCCACGGCAACGCGCCGGTCGCGGTTTGGGAGAATGAGCCGCCGCGCGCCGGGTGGGCGGAAATCCTGATGCTGGCGGAGCGTCTTGCGCCCGAGCCTGCGTTGCTGCCACAGGACCCTGCGGCGCGCGCCCAGGTGTTCGGCATCTCGAACGAACTGGCAGGCGAATGGGGTTTTGGCTGGTGCCGGCGGATCATCATGTTTCCGCCGCCCGAAGCACCCGAAGATGTCGGTGGCGAAACCATGCGGATGCTGCGCAAGCGCTATGGTCATACGCCGCAACCCTATGAACAGGCACCGCATCGCTGCGTGCAGATTCTGGATTTTTTGCGCGATACGCTCGACGCGCAGAAGGCCAAGGGCAGCCGCTATCTGGTCGGTGACGGCCTTACCGCTGCAGACATTTACTGGGCGACGTTCTCGCAGCTGCTGGAGCCGATGCCGGAGGAGCGTAACCCTGTATCAGGGCCCATGCGGGACGCTTATGCGACGGTGGGCGATATTGTTGAAGGCGCCAAGCATCCAATTCTGTTCGAACACCGGGATTTCATCTTCGATGAACATCTGACCCTGCCACTCGATTTCATGGATACGCGGGCCTAGCGGAAATGGGCCGCTCGTACTGAGCCTCCTGAGCCTGTCGAAGGGCGAAATATGAGCGGTACAAATCCGCCCGCCCTTCGACAAGCTCAGGATGAACGGATTTGGCGGATTTTTACAGGAGGTTAGAATGAGTGAACCATTCGTTTACGGCATGCACCATGTCGGCATTCACGTGCCGGATCTGGAGGCGGGCCGAAAATTCTATGAAGATGTTTTTGGCTTCGAAGTGATCGGTGTCGACAATTGGGATGAGGGCAATAAGGACGTCAACGCTTATGTCGGCATGGATGAAAGCTCAGCTGACAGTTACATGCTTCGTGGCGCGAACATCTGTATCGAGATCTGGTGCTATCGCACGCCGGAGTCGCGCTATGAACCGGGTGACCGGGTCGCCGCCGACCATGGTTATACGCACTTATGCTTCACGGTCAGCGATTTCGAAGCGGTCCTGGAGAAGTTTCTGGCCGCAGGCGGGTCGCTGATCAAGCCGCTGACCAACGCACGTCCAGGTGGATCGCGCATCCACTACTGCCGCGACCCGTTCGGCAATATCATCGAGCTGTTGCAAATGCCCAAGGGCGGCGGACTCGAATCCTTAGAGGGGATCGCCAAAGAAGGCGTCTACGGCCCGCCGCCCGACCGCTACTACATCTTCGAGAATGGCGAGTTTGCCGGCATGCGCGACCGGTCGAAACTCCCCTACAGCCGGGACGACTCATGATCAGGGGTGTTCACCACACATCGATCTCGACGCCTGACATGGACAGGGCGTTGGAATTTTACCGCGATCTCTTGGGCGTTGAGGTGCTGTTCGAAGTGCCTTTCGACGGTGAGGCTATAGAGGCGATCACCGCCCTGCCAGGCGCCAAGGGCCGGGTCGCCATGCTGCGCGCGGCCAACCTGCATATTGAATTGTTTGAATATGCCGCGCCCGAAGCCGCGCCTAATGTCACCACAGATGACGGCCCCCGCCCGGTCAACAATCACGGGCTGACGCATCTGTGTTTCGATGTCACTGACCTGCCCGCGGAATATGAGCGGCTGAAGGCTGCAGGTGTCGAATTCCACTGCCCGCCGATGCAACTGGGCGGCGGCGGTGTTCTAACGACCTATGCCCGCGACCCGGACGGCAATGTGGTCGAGCTGCAGGAAATCCTGAACCCCAAAAGCCGCATGCGGATGGACTTTTGACAAAAAAGGGCGGCCATCGGCCGCCCTTTCGGATTCGTCTAACTGACGTGAGTTACCGGGGCGGCAGGCCTTTTTCAGCGCGGTACTTGTTCATGCGCTCTTTGTCACCGCTCTGGCGTTCACCGAGCTCTTCCTCGGAAATCGTGCCCGCCATATGCGCGCCAGCCTTCTTGCCGTTGTACATGATTTTCTTCACCGGTGTGACGGCGATGATCGTCCGCAGCGGCGAATCGAGCAGATTGTAGAAGAACTTTTCACCTTCCGGGTTGTCCGGGTTCAGCTTTTGCGACAGCGCGGTGTAGAACCAGTGCTTGGTCTCATCGTCGTTGAAGAATTCGGCTGTGCCCTTGAAGGTTATGGCACCGCCCGGCAGATCATCCGTAACAGGCATGCCGACAGGATAGCCATGGCTTGAGACGTTGACCGAAACTCGATTGTCGCGCTTGATCGCAACGGCGCGGTGGCGGTGTTCGGCAAAAGTGATCCAGACCTTGCCGTCATGCCAGACAAAGGCGTGGGTCACGCCAACCGGCCAGCCGTCCTTGGTGCCCCACATCAGCACACATTCGACGGATGTGTTCATAAGGGTGTCGATCTCTTCGTCGGTAAACGGATAGATCGAAACGATTTCGTGGTCGTGAGTCTGTGCCATGTGTCTCCCCTGAGGTTTCTGGCCTGAGTTGTAGGGCCTGAGTTGGTTGGCGTGGTTTCCTGCGCGACCAAGCAGTATCCGGCTTGCCCGTAAAAAACAAGCAGCTTGGAATGTTTCTGTCTCTAGTTATGGTACGCAGACATGGCGTCGGCATGGGCATGAAGCTGTTCAAACGCGGCATCGCGATTGTCGTTGGGCAGGTTCAGCACCATGCGTTCGACACCATTCTTAGCCAGCGTATCGATGAATTGCGGCTCCGGCGGCAGACCCATGGCGCTGATCGAGGTTTTCGGCTTTTCATATTCCTCTTCCAGCTGGCGGGTTCTGGAGACCATTTCGGGCAGCGCATCCAGATGCGTCATCTTGCCCTCGAGCGACTCATGCCACTCCGGCACGAAGACCGGCAGCCAGCCATTCCCCAGATTGACGACGCGCTTGAGGATGTTCGGCCCGGCACCGGCGATCAGGATCGGCGGATGCGGTTCCTGAACCGGCTTCGGCCATTGCCAGGACCTGCTGATCTTCACCAGGTCGCCGTCATATTCGGCTTCTTCCTCGGTCCAGAACTGCTTCATGGCCTCCAGCCGCTCGCGGGTGATTTTGAAGCGGTCCTTGAACGCGACGCCGTGATTCTCCATCTCCGGCGGGTTCCAGCCCGCGCCGACACCGAAAATCACCCGGCCGCCCGAGATCTGATCGATGGTCGAGATCGCCTTGGCGCAATTGATCGGGTCGTGCTGCGGTACGATGCAGATCGCGGTGCCCAGCTTGATCTTTTGCGTCACCGCCGCAGCCGCCCCCAGAGCCACAAACGGGTCGAACATGCTGCGATAGGCCATCGGCACCTCGCCGCCCAGGGCGAACTCGGTCTCGACCGGGATGTGTGAGTGCTCGGATACGAACAGCGATTCGAAGCCCAGCTTCTCGGCTTCAATGGCAAGTTCGACCGGTTGGGCGCTGAAATGGGTGGAAAAGATGCTGATGCCGAATTTCATGAAACTGCTCCCCTCGAGTTTGTTCGGCAGGGTTCGTCATTATTTTTCCTATCACAAGAAAAATCACGCGTGCTGACTTTTCCGCGCTCCCGGTTTAGGGTTTCTGCAGACGGAAGATTCATTCAAAGGGGGAGACCAAATTGATCGTCGTCGTAGCCAAGCTCGTATTCGCCGACCAGGAGGCCCGCGACCGGGCTGTCGAACTTTCAACACCTATCCAGATGGCGACCCGCAACGAGGAAAAAGGCTGTCAGGATTATTGCTTTGCCGCAGACCCGGGTGTGCCGAACACCATCCAGGTCTATGAGTTGTGGGACACCGGCGCTGATCTGGTGGCGCACTTCAAGCACCCCAACTATACGGCGATGGTCGAAGTGCTGGGCAGTGCCGGGATCGTCGAATCGATCAATGCCGCCTATGACACCCACAAAAGCATGCCCGTTTATCATGAAGACGGCAGCGCCCGCGACAAGTTCTGGGACGACTAGGCCGCTATGAACGACATGGTCATAGACCTGCACGCCCATACCGTGTTCGAAGAAGGCTTCGGGCAGGCGGGTAAATACGGGCCGGAACTCGCCAAGGACGAACAGGGCGTGCCCTATTTCCGGTTCGGCGGCTATCAGATGAAGCCGATGGACTACACCGGCACCATCTTCATGGACGCGAACAAGCGGCTTGAGGCGATGGATGCCCACGGCGCCGACATGCAGATGCTGTCGGCCAACCCGCTGACCTGGTTCCATCACATCGATGCGGCAGACGCGATCCATTTCTGCAAGGTGCAGAACGACGCGATGGCCAAGCTGTGCAGCGATCATCCGGACAAGTTCCTGGGGTCGGCATCACTGCCGATGCAGGACGTCGATGCGGCGATGGAAGAGCTGAACCGCTGCGTCAAGGAATTGGGTATGGTGGGCGCCTATGTGGGCACCAACTATCCCTATGATCTGGACGACGCCCGGTTGGATGATTTCTACCGGCTTCTGGTCGATCTTGATGTGCCGCTGTTTTTCCACCCGGCATCGACCGGCGGCGTAACGGGTCCTGACGACCCGCGTATGGCCCGGTTCGATATGACGCTCCTGCTGGGGTATCCTTACGAAGAGACGATGGCGATTGCCCAGCTGATCTTTGGTGGCGTGCTGGATCGGCATCCGGATCTCGATATCTGCATGTCGCATGGCGGCGGCGCGATTGCCTTCCTGCTGCCGCGCTTTGAAGGCATGTCGAAATTCCGCGACTGGGCGCCGGATTCAGTGAAGGAGCATGGCTTTCAGGCGGTGTTGAAGCGTATGTGGTTTGACGCCCATGTGAATGGCGAAGCGCCGCATCAGATGTTGATCGACGTGGTCGGTGAAGACCGGCTGGTTTATGGAACGAATTTCGGGGGCTGGGATACGCCCCCCAAAGCCGACGCTTTTGCGGCCAGCCTGGGGAGAAACGCCCGCAAGCTGCTGCGCCTCGATAAGTAGCGCGTCGGCGCAGGTAAGGAGACAAAGGATGAATCTTGAAAAAATGGTGCTGACCGGCGCCAAGCTGTTCACCGGCACCAGCGAAGAAGCGATCGAAGACGGCGCCGTCTGGGTCGATGGAGACATGATCCGTTATGCGGGCCCCGCGCAGGGGTTGCCCAAGGCCGCTGCTGATTTGCCGCATTACGATGTAGGCGGTCAGTTCGTTATGCCGGGCATGACCGAATCTCATTCGCACCTCTCATTTTCCGACAACAGCCCGTTCGAACTGGGCAATCCGACTTCGGAAGCGGCCATGATGGCCTCTGTCCGCAATGCGCGGATGATGCTGGGTGCTGGTTTTACGTCGGCCATCAGCTTCGGCTCGGTTCACAAGGTAGACGTACACCTGAAGGCAGCGATTGAGGACGGCCGGATTCCCGGGCCGCGTCTGCGTCCCGGCGGCAAGGACATCGGCACGACGGCCAGCAATGTGGATTCGCCGGGCGGCCTCAGCATGATTGCCAACGGACCCTGGGATCTGCGGACAATCGTGCGCAAACAGCGTGTGGACGGCGTCGAGATCATCAAGATTTTTCTCGATGGCGAAGGGTTCAGAAGCCATGCCCCGGCGGGTGAACTCGCCTTCACCGATGAAGAAGTTGCTGCTGTTGTGGATGAAGCGCACCGGCACGGGCAGCGGGTGGCGTGCCATGCGCGCGGGGCAGATGCCGTCAAGCAGGCGGTACGTCACGGGGTCGACCTGATCGGTCATGGCAACTATGTCGATGATGAAGGCATTGATATGCTGAAGAAGATTCGTGACAAGGTCTCGGTTGGCCCGGCCATCGCCTGGGAAGTCACCTTCGTTGAAAACATGGCGAGTTTCGGCTTTGGCCCCGATAGCGACAACTACCGGCACTACACCGGCGAGATTGAAGCCACCAAGGTTGCGATGAAGAAATATCAGGCGGCCGGTATCAAGACGCCGATTGGTGGGGACTATGGCATTTCGATCGCGCCCCACGGCGCCTATGCGAAGGACCTTGAATATTATGTCGATCTGTTCGGCTTCACGCCCGGCTACGCCTTGTTGTGTGCCACGGCACAGGGCGGTGCCGCCGCTGATCCGGACGGTATGATCGGCACCCTGGAAGAGGGCAAATATGCCGATCTGGTGATCGTCAATGGCGATCCGCTCGCCGACATAACCGTCATGCAGGATCACAGCAAGATTACCGCGGTGATGAAGGGTGGTCATCTCTATCAGGGGCTAACGGTCGAAGAGCCGTTTGCCCGCCAGGCGTCGGATGTGTTGCCGGCGGCGGCCCCGGCGCCGGGGGTGCTCGAACCCGCCCAGTAATTGTTGAAGCACCCCTCACCCGGTCTTCGCCTTGCTCAGACCACCCTCTTTCCTGAGGGGAGAGGGAAGTGAGGCCGAGCAGCGCGACGGCCGATCAGGGTGAGGGGGTAAGATCATTGGTTAAAGGGACACTTGATGTCAGTTGTTAACCGCATGCTTGATCCGGTGGTGCCGGAAAGCGTCGACGACCTCAAGCTCGCCGATGTCGAGGTGCTTGAGTGCCCATACCCCACTTATGATCTGATGCTGCGGGAGGCGCCGGTCTGGAAAGACCCGGTCACCGGCATGTACATCATCTCGCGCTATGAGGACTGCCGTGAGATCATCCGCGACCCGGAGACCTTCTCCAATTGGCGGCCCACCAATGACTGGGACAACCTGACCGGGGTCGCGCGCAAGGCCTATCTGCGCTTCAAGGAAAAGGGCTGGGTGCCCGGCGTGTCGCTGGCAGGCCGCGACGATCCGAACCACAAGCAGATGCGCGCCATGTTCGACGAGGCGTTCACCGCCAGCCGCATCCGCGAGATGGACCCGGCCGTCGAAAAGCTCGCCTATGATTTGATCGATGACTGGATCGATGATGGAAAATGCGAGTTCTTCTGGCAGTTCGCGGTGCCGCTACCGCTGATCATCATCTGCCAGCAGATGGGCGCGCCGCGTGAAGATGTCTGGAAGATCAAGGAATGGACCGATGCATGGATGAAGGGCATCGGCTTTGGTCTGACCGAAGAAGAGCTGATGTGGTGCATCGACAAGGAAATTGAGTCACAGCACTATTTCAAGCCGATCTTTGACCGCCTGCGAAAAAAGCCGGACGGCACGTTGCTGTCTGAACTGGTCAACCGCGTCATTCCTGAATGGGGCCGCCCGCTCACCGACAACGAGCTGATGGCGGAGATGATGCAGGACACCTTCGTCGGTGGCTCTGAAACCACGACCAACGCGATTACTTCCGGTCTGATGCTGCTGGGGATGAACCGGCCGGTGTGGGAACAGCTGAAATCCGACCCCGACAAATATCTGCGTACCTTTTGCGAAGAAGTCGTCCGGCTGGAAAGCCCGGCCCAGGGCATGAGCCGTCTGGTCAAGAAAGATGTTGAAATACAGGGGGTTAAAATTCCCGCAGGGTCCATGCTGCATATGCGCTATGCCGCGGCCAACCGGGACCCGGCCAAGTTCGACTGCCCGCATGAGATCGATCTGGAGCGCAAGAACGCCGGCGCGCATCTGGGGTTTTCATCCGGCGTGCACCATTGCCTTGGCGCACCGCTCGCCAGGCGGGAGCTTTACTGGGCCTTCAAGGCGTTCACCGACCGGATCGAGGACTTCCGCCTCGCCGATGACAACGATCTGCGCCACCAGCCCAATTTCGGCCTACGCATCAAAACCAGGCTCAACATCGAGTTTGAAAAGAAGAAGGATTGAACCCGAACGTGATTGTGAGCGCTCCGGCGCTTTTGCGAAGGAATGCGCGGCAATGCATGGACGTTGGGGCCTGGATCGATATGGATCGCGGCGCTGTGCTCG
Organism: Alphaproteobacteria bacterium; assembly: GCA_046290575.1. Lineage (GTDB taxonomy): Bacteria > Pseudomonadota > Alphaproteobacteria > SMXS01 > SMXS01 > JANQQJ01. Next base: position 17,369 of record JBKAGX010000006.1, read on the forward strand.
CGATGACGTACAAGAACAAGGGAAGCAGAATGCCATATAGCCACGACCAACTGTCCGATATCGAGGCCATCGAAGACTGCGCCAAGCGCTATTGCCGCGGGGTCGACCGGCTTGACCCGGAGGTGATGAAATCCGCCTATTGGCCGGACGCGACGGACGATCACGGCGTCTTTGTCGGTAATGCGATGGAATTTGTCGATATGTGCATGGTCAGCCATTTGAAATGGCGCGGGACCATGCACTGCATCTTCAACCACAAGATTGAGCTGGGCGATGACGGCGTCAGTGCCACCGGCGAAATCTACAACGTCACCTATCTGTTCGGTGAAGGCGATGCAGGCATCGACACCTGGTGGGGCCGCTATCTTGATCGCTATGAAAAGCGCGGCGATGAGTGGCGTATCGCCGAGCGGGTCTGCGTCCATGAAGGGACCCAGAACCGCGACGGTCCCGCCATGGAAATCGACTCGCCTAAGTTCCGCCAGGGCGATTTCGACCGTGGCACGCCGGGCCGGCCGGTGGGGCCTTAAGTACCCTTGAAAGACAAGGTCGCCATTGTCACGGGCGCGACGTCGGGCATCGGCGCCGCGGCGGCCAGGATGTTCGGCCGCGCCGGTGCGCGGGTGCTGGTGGTGGGGCGCCGCGAGGCTGAAGGGGCGCAAACCGTTTCTGAAATCGAAGCGTCCGGCGGCACGGCGGCGTTCTGCCGCGCCGATATGACGGTCGCCAACGATATCGATGCGATGGTTGACGCAGCACTCAACCGCTGGGGCCGCCTCGATTATGCGTTCAACAATGCCGGCTTGTTTTCGGCTTCCCCTGCGTTTCACGAGTTCGACGATGCGCTCTGGGCTGATTGGATGGCGGTCAATCTCGACGGGGTGTTTCGCTGTATGCGGGCAGAGATACGCGCCATGCTGGAAACGCTCGCGCAAACCGGCGAGGGGGCGGCCATCGTCAACAACGCCTCGATCATGGGACACCGGGGCAGCACCTATGCGGGCGCGGCCTATGCGGCCTCCAAGCACGGTGTGATCGGCCTTACGCGGCAGGCGGCGATTGAATATGCGAAACTAGGAATCCGGGTAAACGCCGTCTCGCCGGGTCCGACATTGACGCCGATTACCGCGGCCACCGCCGCGTTGCCGGAAGCGGCGCGCCGGAAGGTGATCGATGATCTTCTGCCCATCGGCCGCATGGGCGCGCCGGATGAAGTCGCCGCCACCGTGCTGTTCTTGTGTTCGGACGCGGCGGCCATGATCACCGGGCACGATATCGCCGTGGATGGCGGACAGCTCGCCAGGCTGTAAACTATCTGCATATTGAGGGGAGACCGACATGTCACAGCCGGAACGTTACATCTTCACCAACGAGCATCCGTCTCCGTCCGGCACCAAGCCGATTACTGCGGAGCGCTACGTCTCGCCGGACCTGCTGAGCCGGGAGTTCGATGCGGTCTTCGCCAGGACCTGGCTGTTCGCCGGCCTCGAATCGGACCTGAACGAGCCGGGCGACTATTTCGTTTTCAATATCGGCCGTGAGTCGATCCTGGTGTCACGCACACAGACCGGCCAGGTCGCCGCCAACTACAATGTCTGCCAGCATCGCGGTGCGCGGGTGATGGTAAGCGACATGGGCTGCGTCGACGCCTTTGTCTGCCCCTATCACGGCTGGAAATATGCGCCTGACGGCACTCTGATTTTCGTGCCGGACACCGACCGGTTCAGCAGGGGTGTGCCGATGGCTGATCTGTCGCTCAAGCCGGTCCGCGTCGAGGTCTGGGCGGGCATGGTCTTCGTCTGCATGGATGAGGACGCACCGACCTTGGCCGAGTTCCTGGGGCCGGTTCAGGCGATGATCGAGCCCTTCCGACCGCAGGATATGACCTTGATCGAAGACCAGACCTGCCATCTGGAATGCAATTGGAAGGCGGTCTTCGATAATTTCCATGAACTTTACCACGTCGAGCATATCCATCCGCAGCACGCGCTGATCTTCGACTGCCTGCACTGCAACACCGACATGATGGACCGGGGCCACAGCCGCGTGGTGATAGAGGGGTTCACTGTCGATACGCGGCTTGATTTGCCCGATTATCCGACCGAAATCATGGTCCCGCAGATGAAGGTTCTGGGCATGGACCCGGAGGACTATCGCGGGCGGGTGCTCGATGTCCGGCTTGACGTGCAGAAGAAACGCCGTGAGATGGGACCGTCACTCGGTCACGACTACGACCTGCTCAGCGACGATCAGCTATCGGACATCGTGCAGTACAACATCTTTCCCAATCTGATCGTCGTGCTGCAGCCTGAAAACATGCTGATCATGCGGGCGATGCCGCACCCGACCGATCCGAACAAGTGCCACTGGGACAAGTTCACGTTCATTATGGAACCGGACCCGTCTGTGGCCGAGAAGCACAATGTCTCCTTCAACATGGGCCAGGACCGCCCGCCCGTGCCGGATGAACGGCCCGAGCATGACGAGTTCACCCAGGAAGACATCATCGCCGGCAAGAAGACAATGACGATCACCATAGATCAGGATATCCACTTCATCCGCGACGTGCAGAAGGGCATGCACTCACGCGGTTTCGGAGCGGCCTACCTGAATGACGACGAGTGCCGGGTGCAGCATTACCACGACTGGTACAGTCACTATATGGGGCTCTAGAAACCGATAGATTAGACCATCTTTATCTGTTGTGGCGGAGCACCATGCGCTGCCACAACAACAAATGATGATCTAGCCGGCTAGCCTTTCAGCGCGTTCTTGCCGATCTGGAAGATGGTGCTCCAGGCGGGTCCCGGAAATTTGTGGATTTTTTCCATCACGTCCTCGAACGCGGTGAGGAACCAGTCCACGTCCGCGTCGTCCAGCGTCAGCGGCGGGATCAGCTTGATCACATCCATGTTGTAGCCGGAGACCTGCGTCAGAGTCCGGTGGTCGCGCAGCAGCGGTATGGTGATCGCCTGGCAGAACAGATCCTTGCTCAGCATGTGCGCTGTTGACCAGGCCGACCGCAGGCCCAGCGATTTGGGCTGCTGGAATTCGATCCCGATCATCAGGCCGCGCCAGCGCACATCGCCGATGAATTCGAAGCGGTCTTTCATGCCCAATAAGCCATTGCCCAGCCGGTCGCCCATCTCAGTCGCCCGGCCGCAGGCGTCCATCTGGTCGAGCGCATGCAGTGAGGCAAGCCCGGCCACCATGGCCATGCCGCCCTGACCGAATGTGGAGGAGTGAACGACGCATTTTTCCAGTGACGAGAAGACCTTATTGTAGGTGGTTTCGCGGTAGAGCACGGCGCCCACGGGCACATAGCCGCCGGAAAGCGCCTTGGACAGCACCACCATATCGGCGTCTACGCCGCCGTCGTGGCTCATGGCCAGGAAGTTGCCGGTGCGGCACAGGCCGGTCTGCACCTCGTCGACGATGAACAGCGCACCGTGGCGGTGGCAGAGATCTGCCGCCTGTTTCAGATAGCCCTGCTTGGGGATGCTGACGCCCTTACCCTGGATCGGCTCGACCACAAAGGCGGCAACCGGATGCGCTTTGAGGGCCGCTTCCAAGGCGTCCAGATCGTCATAGGGAAGCTTGTGGGTTTGCGGCAGCAGCGGTTCGAACCCGTCTCGAAACACCTCTGTGCCGTTCAGGGCCAGCGCCCCGTTGCTCAGCCCGTGAAACGCTGAAGACGTGTAAAGGATGGCCGGGCGCTTTGTCGCCTGATGCGCGAACTTGATCGCGGTTTCGACGCCCTCGGCGCCGGAATTGGTGAAATAGACATAGTCATATCCCGGCACGCGTTTCTTCAGTTCTTCAGCCAGCACGCCGGACAGAACCGGCGCTTCCATCTGTGCCAGACTCGCTGCATCGCGCGACAGATAATCTGCCAGCGCATCGCGCACCACCGGGTTGTTGCGGCCCATATTATAGACGCCGTAGCCGGCCAGCATATCGAGGTAGCGGGCGCCATCCTTGTCCCACAAATGCGCTCCCTCGGCGCGCACATAGGTCTTGTCGAAACCGATCAGCCCCAGCGACTTCGCAAAGCGCGGATTGATGTGGTTGGCGTGCAGCGTGTTGTTGGCATTGGCGCCTTGCACCAGCGCGGCGTCCAGGTCGAATGCTACGGCCTCTGCATTGCCGCCCGCATTCCTGGAAGCAGTCACAAGCGGCGTCTTTTCAGGCGCCGGGCTAGACAAAGTTCAACACCATGGTGGTTCAGCCTCGTCGGAGGTTCGTCGAGGCCAGACTAATCCCATTCGTTCAACGTGTCGTCCAGTAGTTGTCGTGCAGTGATCGTATTCCCACGCTCGCCCCTGACGTATTTGGTTGTGGTTGATGCCCATAAACTTGGTTCGAGTGCTTGCAAGCCTGACCCGACCAGTCTGTGTGTTAGAGGGGAATGTTATTGCTATGGAGGTTCAATTTGCATTGATGCTCGGCCGACTAGTGATGGAATTGCTATCGGGACTACCTCACCGACCAGTGTTCGAGCCTATGCGGACAGTTTCCCAAACACGGTGGACCGGTGAGAGTGTACGAAGTCTAAGCGTTTTGGTGTCGAGCGGTCGGCTGAACATGCGGAATACAACCAAATGGATCAAGGGAGCTGTTTAGTAAGTCTTCCGAACGGCTGAAACTCTCGGTTAATGAAAGGACTATCAACTGGTTTTCAATTGACCCGGGCTGCACGCAGGATCAGCACAAAAAGACTAGGCGTATGTGCTTAACTATCTGCATCTTTTGGGCTTTGGGCCCTTGAGGTTGACAGGAAATCATTTGCTTCCCCCATTTCCGAGTCAAATGTCTTTACCAGGCGTCTTACAGGATCGTTTGCCGTACCCCAGAAAGGACCAACACTGCGTGACATAAACTTGGGAGAATCACTCAGTGTCTTGTCGGAAACAAACGGGGCAACAATTGAAACCATTTCATCAAATAGAATAAGCGCGTATGGCATGTTAACTTCTGAATCAATCGTTTTTATTTCAATATCGAAGCCCACATTGCCCCCATGGTCGATGAGAGTATTATAACGCTTTATCACGCGATCCCTGTGCTCATCTAATGAGCCACCTTTAAGACGCCTTATTCTGTGCGCGAATAGATCACTGTTCGGATCAGCAACAATCATCTTTACCGAGAAGTCGTTCTCTTTAATGTCGCTAAGAAGAGTATATAAAGGATTCTTTCCATCCAAATAATATAGATGCATTCTAAGTGTATTTGTCTTCGGTAGTAGAGTCTCAGGGGAGTGTCGCCCCAATTTCCAGCCATCTGAAGCCTCAGCATATGTAGTTAATGCACTTTGGGATAGAAATTCATCGAGAAATCTAAGCTCTAGGTCGCGATTTTTAGAAGTTTCCTCAATTTTTTCTATAAGGTCCGAAAATGTCTTATCACCATCGTATCGATATGCGTTAAGGTTCTCCGTAATTTGTGCTATTCGAATTTTCCATTCTGCATTCTGAATTTTTTGTTCCCTGTCTTTTATTTTATCAAAGAAAAAAACTGCTAGCCCAGATCCACATCCAAGTGAAAGTATAATATACCCTATCCTAAGTATTGGCACATCTACCATTTCGTAGTTGGAAATAATGATGAGAATCCCAATTAGTAGAAGAACGCTGGGAATAGAAACTTTCCAAAAGCGAAGGGTTTTGTTTTCCTGCCGTGTGAGACGCTCCTTCTCTTCTTCGGCGATTTCTATGGGTGTTTGAGTCTGGCTGGACATCTACAGCACGCTACACAGCCTTACACTGAGCGAGCATCTAGCAGCGTTTTCGGTCGTAACCAAAGCCACTACCATTAGTTTGGCGGCGTTTCAAAAAGTAGCCTGTTGGTGAATGCGGCAGAGACATCCGGCATCTCTTTCAGGAGACCGTAACGGTAGGCCAGGTCAGCCGTATAGTCCCATTTTTCCGGTGGCATATATCCTTGAAGGCTTTCATCCTGTTGGAACAGGACCTCCTTGGTCTTCTTCCAGCCGGCCAACTCCGGCTCTCGCTGAAGGCCCTCGCGTTGTTTGAGAACCACATCGATTACGGCCTCGTCATCAAGTGTCATGCTGAAATTCCTCGCCTGTACGGATGCTCTGAGAAAACGGGTGAGCAACTCTTCATTATCGCGCAGAAAACTCTCGGTTGTGAAGTAGACATTTGAGCCGGGCCGAATGCCGTAATCATACGGGTCAACAACATTGACCTCCTTGCCTTGATGTCTTGCATAGAAGGGCTGGTTGGTGACGAAACCAGGAAAGATATCAAGGGCGCCGGTCAGCACCAGATCGAAATTGGTGCTGTTGATCTCTTCTATCGTGGCGCGGTTAATGCCTTCTTTTTCGGCCAGTGCTTCATAGATCATGTGTTTGTCGGTACCCGGACGAATGGCCATACGCCGTCCCTCAAACGCACTGGGAGACGTGATCCCGTTTTCAGCCAGGCTGACGAATCCAACACCTGATCTGACGAAATCCTCCGCGATCGCGATCACGGGTATACCCTTCTCACGCGCAATCAGGATTTCTTCATAGCTCGCAAGCCCAACATCACTTTCGCCGCCCGCAACCAGCATAATGGCATTCCGGCCGGGTCCGCCCTGCTGAATGTCAACATTCAGGTTCTCGTTGGCGAAGAAATCATACTCCTGCGCCACGTAGTGGCTGGCGAACGAGTTATAGGCTAGCCATTTCAGACGAAATGAGATGTCGTCCATCTGTTCGCCGGTTACCCCGTCGCCAGGGCCCTGACCCGTGTCGGATTCTCTCAGCCCGAAAAAGGCAGCGGCCAAGATGCCGACGGCCAAGACTCCAATTATTACACTTCTGGCGCTTCCCATGATTCTTGTTCACTCCGTTTGGTTACCAGCTGTTCGCAAAGTCGAATGAAATTGTAGAGCAGGATCCCCATTGCAGCCGCCGCCATGACAGCAGCAAACACCAGCGCTGTATCAAATCCATTTGACGCGATGACTATCACATAGCCTATTCCGCTTTGAGTGCCAGAAAGCTCGGCAACGATCGCTCCAACGATTGCCATGGGGGCTGAAATCTTGAGGGCCGAAAACAGAAAGGGCAGCGAGGCGGGGGCTTTGAGGTGAACCAGCGTTTCGGTCTTTGAGGCACCTAAAGTCCGAAAAAGATCGAGCAGGTTCGGATCAACCCGCCTGAATCCTTCAAGCAAGTTGACCACGAGGGGGAAAAAGCAAATCAGGGCGCTCATGATCATCTTGCTCGTGATGCCAAAGCCGAACCAGAGAATAATCAAAGGTGCCACTGCCACGACCGGCATAGCTTTTGCGCTGATTAAGTAGGGCAGAATGGCGGCTTCGGCAGATGGCCGATAGTGGATGATTGAAACGATTGCGAAAGACAGCGCGTTCGCCAGCAGAAAGCCAGACAAGCCCGCAAGCAGAGTCGAGCCAAGATTGCGCAGAATATACTGGTATTCCGAGGCGATCCTGTTGGCGACCTGATCCGGCCCGGGTAGTACGAATGCCGGGATATCGAAGAGGTGTACGCTCGCGTACCAGACTGTAAGAACAAGCAGAAGAAGAACGAGGTTTCGAATGGTTGCTCTGAAAACTGAGCCTTCTCGAAACAGTGGTTTTCTGAGACTAGGCGGTGAATTCATTGCCCACTCTCGCAAGCTCGGTCTTCAATCTGAGTAGCTCTTTGGAAACGTTTTCTGAATCGTAGTCCCAGTCTCCTTGACGCTGGACATCGAAGTAGAGCAGTTCCGTTGATCTTTTCTGCGGAAATGCAACAATTCGGTCCGACAAGTAGATCGCTTCGCGCAGCGAGTGCGTAACCAGGACCGACGTAAGTGCTTGTTTCCTCTGAATCTCAGAAAGCATATGGTTCAGAGCTTCGCGAGTCAGTTCGTCCAAGCTGCTGAAAGGTTCGTCCATCATCAATATTTCAGGCTTTAGTAACAGCGCGCGTGCAAAGGCAAGGCGTGATTTCATGCCACCCGACAATTCGGACGGGTAAACGTCAGTGAAGCCGTCCAGGCCGACAGCGTCTAGAGTAGCTTTCTCGTCAACGTGTTGGTGGCCTGATAATGATTTTGGCCCTACCTCATGCACCAGTCGCAGATTGCCAAGGGCAGTACGCCAGGGCAGTAATGCAGGGAGTTGCGCGAGGAAAGTAAGACTGCGGCGGCTCAGTGCTTCGGCTGGCGTCATGCCATTGACAGAAACTTTGCCTGCAGTAGGCCTCTCTAGTCCTGCGAGCAAACGAAGCAGTGTCGTTTTTCCGCATCCGGATGGGCCGATAATGGAAACAAATTCACCATCCTCGATTTCGAGGTCCAATGAGTAAATTATCCGATCTTCGGCTTGTTCGATAAAAAACGATTTCTGCAAATTGGAGGTCGTGATCATATCAATCTACGGACCAAGAAACTCACAATGTGGCGCCCGGTCTAATGATCTCGGGGAGGCGATTATTGTCGCCAAATATCTCGTAAGCAACAATATCTTCCTTTTTTACTGTTACGTTGGTAACGATTGATCCAGATTTAATATTATCTACCAGCCAGCGTCGTGTAATATGCAGCATAGAGCTTATTTCTGCTTCTTCGCCCTGAATGGTTGCGATGAACTTTAATTTTTCTGTACGCTGGTCTTTGATATATGCGCTGTTGAAGCCGGCTTTGAGCATGCTGGTCATGATATTCGTGTTTACGAGGGCCCAATCTTCAAAAGACACATGAATTTCTGTTGATCTAAAGCGCGGCATTCCCTGAATGCCAAGCGAGACTTTATCGACGGCCTCAATCGGAAACGGTTCCCAAGCCTCGTTTACGATTTCATGTGGCGAGATCAACACCTCACGAAATGAGACGTCCTCGAATTCCACATAGGCAGAAAGGCCCGTCTTTTCGATGGCTTCGACGAGCGGGTGATAATGGGAATTCAAGTAATCTTGATACTGGGCTGAAACCAGAGATCCGTTAAAGCGAGGTGCTGAGAGGTGGGTTTGTGGTGCGCCGTTGCATTCCTCTGAGGTTAGTAAGCTAATGTTAGTCGGATCGCTGCCTCCGGGAACATGACACAACAATGATCGCGCGCAGTGCGGACTGGGGAAGTGAAAGTTCTGTACCGTGAGCTGCAGTTTTGCGTTGTCCACAAGTCCGGTTTCTTCAACGATGTGCTCACCGTCCATGAAGTCGGCATGTAAATGGAACAGTCTTCTAGTATCGCTCATGCTGCCGGTTTTTCTCGAACCTAGTTAGCCAAACTATTGCGTTACCTGCACAACAAGATGAATCTCACCATCCATCCGAGTGCGGGCGCTGCCGATAGGAAACATATAGAGGCAGGTATACATCAGAACAATCCGATTTGGGGTATCAGAGCTGGATTTTGTGGCGCGGTTCAAACCTTTCAGAGGCCAGACTAATCCCATTCGGGCAATGTGTCGTCCAGAAGTTCCCGCGTCTCGCGTTTGATGCGGTCGACCTCGGGACCGACGAGCCGGACGATTTCGTTATAGGGCACCTCATCGCTCTTAACCCGATCTGAATACAGTATCGGCCTGATCGCTTCCTTCAGGCCAGCTGGAAGCGCCTTGCTGATATTGCGCCACGCGCGCGTGTATTTGGTATGATTTCGAATGGCTGTATAGGCCTTGCGGGGGCGGCCCACGCGCCGTGGTGTGACATTATTGGCTTGATCGCTTGCCTTTTCCGGTGGCGCGATATGATCGACACCCAGCCATTCATGGAGGTCGCGCATGATGATTTGTGGGTCTTTCTTCAGCCGCTCCGCTACCAGGATTTTGATGTTTTCCCGCGGAAATAGTTCAAGAAACGGTGTGATCTGCCGGACGTAGTCGCTGGTCTCAATGTAGGTGCGGTCTCTACTTATCGCTTCGGTCATAGACAGCTGCAGTCCCCCTGAGCGGTAGTCTTGCAGATAGTGGCTGACCATGCGGGCAACGGGCTCGCGGACCATGTAAATGAACTTCGCATCGGGATTGTAGGCCCGGATGCGCTCTGGAACCCCCGGAATCAAATGCCGCATGCTGTAGGTAGTTGAGGCTTCACCGTAGATATTGATGCTTTCGTGGTAGTCAAACAGCGCATGATAGGCGTCTGCATCCTGCCACTGTTTCTTAATGTGGTTGGTCGGGGCGGTCGGGGGCAGGAAATGACCCGGTTCCTTGATATCCGACATTGAGATAAGCGGGTGATGGGCCAGCAATGTCTTGAGGGCGCTTGTGCCGCCTTTTCGGGAGCCGATGACGAACAGGTTCACTTTGAAGGGATAGGTCTTCACGCTGGCCTCTAGAAGTGATGTTCTTCAAAGCGCCAGTCGCTGAGCAGGGACCGACAGGAAGGGATGGTGCCGCCTGGGTGATTCGAACACCCGACCCCAGCATTACGAATGCTGTGCTCTACCAACTGAGCTAAGGCGGCTCTCTCATGAAGCGGGCGGCACCATACTTCGCGCGGGTCCGCCCGGCAAGTGTTGCCTGATACGCGTCAGGAACCACTGGCCAGAAGCGGCGTGGCTTCTGCTTTTAACAGGTTCGGGGGTTGCTCTGGCGGCTTCAGCATGCCGATCGGCGCGCCCCAATGCAAGGTGGCAAAGGCGCCACAGCCGTCGCACAGCGGCGCCCAGTCCCCATGATCATGGCCACAGATATCGCAGTGCCAGCTCGGGTCCGGGCTGGCATCCGCCGCATTGCGCTCGGCGACAGTCGCGGCGGCTGTATTGCCCAGGCTGTTTTCAAGCGTCGCCAGCAGTTTGTAGGCGCGGTGTTGTGGCGCGGTTTCAACCAGGGCCTCGATATGGGTCCGGGCCGGGCCGGGCAAGTCCGCGTCCAGCGCCAACGGGCCAAGTGCGGCATGGGTCTCGGGGTGGTCGCTGCCCTCTGTCAGGCCCTGCAAATGTTTGTAGCGCAGCGCCTTGGCATGATCGATTGTCAGGCGCATCCAGGCCTTGGCCAGATCGGGATGCGGATTTTTCCGCCAACCTTCTTTCAGCAGGCTGCGTGCCTTGCGCTTCTTGCCGATGTCGATCAGACGATTCGCCAACAGGGCCCGGGCCGGAATCAAATCCGGGTCCAGTTTCAGCGCGTCCCGCGCGAGATGAATGGCCTGGTCCTTGTCCGAGGCCTCCCTGGCCTGGCAATAATGCAGCACCGCGCTTTGATGTGCGCCCTGGGTTTCCCCGATGCGTTTGGACTTGATGGCGGCCTGCAACGCGCTGTCGGCGGCTTTCCAGTCGCCCAACGCCAGCGCGCTTTCGAACAGGCCGGATTGCGCCCATTCGGCTTTGGGCAGCCGGGCAGCGGCCTTGCGTGCCGTTCCCAGCACAGCTTGCGTGTCGCCTTCCTGTGCCTCCACAGCCAGCAGCCCGCGCAGCGCCAGCGCCTGGGTGCGGCTATCGCCTTCCAACGCGCCGAACCGCGCCCGCGCGGTTTTCATATCGCCCTGCGCCAGCGCGGCCTGTCCCGCCAGCACGTCAGCCAGCGGCGTGCTGCCCACCAGTTTTTCAAACCGCTTGGCATGCCGGCTCGCGCGGGCGCCGTCGCTTTCCAGCAGCGCGGACAAGCCCCAGGCCAACTCGTTATAGCCGCGGCGGTGTTTGGCCAGCGTCCGATGTTCCCAATAGCCCTTGCGAACCCATCGCCAGATGCGGGTGACGGCGACGGTCGCAACAATCAGGAGCGCCGCCAGCAACATCAGTACCGCAGCGGAGGTCTCGACCGTATAGCCTTCGAATGCGATGGAGACCTGGCCGGGATTATCCGCCAGCCAGACCGCGCCCGCAGCCAGCGCTAAAAGCAAGGCGATGGCGAGGAATAGCCGAATCATGCGGCACCCCGCGCCAAGTCCGCGAGTGCGGTTTCGATTTCGTCGATAATCGCCGGATCATCGATGGTGGCGGGCATCGCGTAGCCTTCGGCATTGGCGATTTTCTGCATGGTGCCCCGCAGGATCTTGCCGGACCGGGTTTTGGGCAGGCGCTCGACAACCCTGGCGGTTTTGAAAGCCGCGACGGGTCCGATCTGGGTCCGCACCCGGACAATCAGCTCGGCAATGATCTCCTCTTGCGGGCGGTTTACGCCGGCCTTCAACACCACAAGCCCCAACGGGACCTGGCCTTTCAGCGCATCGTTTACGCCGAAGACGGCGCATTCCGCTACGTCGGCATGGCCGCCCAGCGCCTCTTCGATGGCGCCTGTTGACAGCCGGTGACCGGCGACATTGATGATGTCGTCGGTGCGGGTCATTACCCAAAGGTACCCATCATCGTCGATATAGCCGGCATCGCCGGTCTTGTAGTAGCCGGGATAGTCGGTCAGATAGCGGTCCACGTAGGCGTTGTCATGGCCCCACAGGGTGGGCAGACAGCCCGGCGGCAGGGGCAGCTTGATGACGATGGCGCCGGTTTCATTGCGCGGGATCGGCTGCGCCGCTTCATCCACCACCCGTACGTCGAAGCCGGGGACGGATTTGCCTGCCGAGCCATGCTTGACCGGGTAGAGCCCCAGCCCTTTGCAGTTGGCGTTGATCGGCCAGCCGGTCTCGGTCTGCCACCAATGGTCGATGATCGGCACGCCCAGCACCTGTTCGGCCCATTGGATCGTGTCCGGATCGCCGCGTTCGCCCGCGACATAAAGCGCTTCGAAATGCGACAGGTCGAACTGGCTGATCAGCTTGCCGTCCGGGTCCTGCTGTTTGATGGCGCGCAGTGCCGTAGGGGCAGTGAACATTACCTTGACCTTGTGGCGTTCGATCAGCCGCCAGTAGGTTGCTGCATCTGGCGTGCCGACCGGCTTGCCTTCGAACAGAATCGTTGTATTGCCGTTCATCAACGGGCCATAGGTGATGTAGGAATGGCCGACCACCCAGCCGACATCGCTGGCGGCCCAGAAGGTTTCGCCGGGTTCCACGCCGTAAACGTTGCGCATGCTCCAGCCCAGCACCACAAGATGCCCGCCATTATCGCGGACGATTCCCTTGGGCTGACCTGTCGTGCCCGAGGTGTAGATGATGTAGAGCGGGTCGGTCGCGTCAACGGAAACGCAGTCGGCAGGACGGGCGCCCGTTTCCCACTCGGCCCAGTCCAGATCGTGGCCCGGGTCCATGGATGCTCGTTCCTGGTCGCGCTGCAGGATCACGCAGTGACCGGGCTTGGCGGTGCTCAGGTCGATCGCTTCATCCAGCAGCGGTTTGTAGGCAATGACCCGGCCGGGCTCGATCCCGCAGGAGGCGGAGAGAATGACTTTCGGTTTGGCATCGTCGATTCGGGTCGCCAGTTCATGGGCGGCGAAGCCACCAAAGACGACGGAATGCACCGCGCCAATGCGGGCACAGGCCAGCATGGCGATCACCGCTTCGGGTACCATCGGCATATAGATGATCACCCGGTCGCCTTTTTCGACGCCCAGCGCGGCCAAGCCGCCAGCGGTTTTGCGCACACGCTCCAGCAGCTCCGAATAGCTGAATTCTTGAACACTGCCGGTAATGGGGCTGTCATAGATCAGTGCGGTCTGATCTGCCCGCCCGCCTTCAACATGCCGGTCCAGACAGTTGTAGCAGGTGTTCAGTTTTGCGCCAGTGAACCAGCGGAAGAACGGTGCATCGGATGCATCGAACACCTGGTCCCAGGGTTGGTCCCAGTCGACCAGTTCGGCGGCTTCCCCCCAGAAACCCTCGGGGTCCTTGGCCGCGCGGTCATAGGTATCCTGATAGAGGGTCATCCGTCGGCACCCTCTGCAAGTTCCGCTTCCAACGTGTCAATCGCCTGCAGGGCGTTGAGCCGGCTCTGTGCGGTGCTGAGCCAGTCAGCGGCAACATTGCCGGGACGGCCAGTCAGAGCCGCAAGTTCTTCGACTGCGGCCGTCAGATTGTTCTGGTCCATGTCCTGTTCGGCCCGGGCGACGATGGCATCGACGCCGTCACCCTCGATTTCGCCGGTTTGCCGAATGGTGACCGCGTTCTGGATCGATGCCCAGGTCCGGTCCATCCAGTCGGCCTCTTCCGGCAGCGCGCGCGCCGCCATGATTTTCGGCACGACAGAATCAAACTCAGCTGTCAGCGTTGCCATTGAGGCAATACCCGTGGCGCTCGACGCTTCGAGCTGGTCTAAAGCCTGCTGCCCGGTCACGGATATGCGGCCACGCGCTTCAAACAGGCGCTTTACCCCGTCCAAGGCGGCCTCGTAGGGCAGGCTCGATTCGACAGATTGGCGCAGCCGCGACAGGGCAAGGATCGAGACGGGTTGAAAGACGTCCTGGGTGCCCGCGCGCTCCAGATCCGCGATCCGTTGTTGTTGAACAAGCTGCTGATCGAACAGAGAGGAAAGTTGATCGGCCAGCGACCGGATTTCAGAGTCAGTGGCGCCGCCGACAACCGATGGCGCGCTTTCTGCTGTTTGCACGCGTTGTTCCAATTGCCGAATGGCGCCTGCCAGCTGTTGGATCTGTTGGGCTGTCTGCCGCTGCTGTTGCATCAGCGGCCCAAGGTCAGCGCCAGAGCCGGACTCAGGCGGTGGCAGGCTCTCCAGCGTGGCCAGACGGTTTTCCAGTTCGTCGATCCGCGCCAGCAGCGCCGTGTCCGTCTCGGTGCGGGAAGGTGTTGAGGCTTGATCGGTAACGCGGCCCTCCAGCGCTTCAAGGCGCGTCAGAAGCGCGGGGTCGGGTGCTGCTAGGGCGGCTTCTGAGGTGGGTTTCGGGAGTCCCAGAAAGGCCGAAATCTGCGGCTGGTAGTAGACGCCGCCAGCGATGCCACCTGCCAAAACGATCAGCAAGGCGAGAAAAACCCAACGCGCGCGGCCAGGCTTTTTCTGCTGCGCTTGGGCTGCTGGTTGGGACGCGTCTTTGGCCTCAGAGGTACGCTCCGGCTCATCGTCTGAGTCGGGCGTGACGTCGATAATAACGGAGTCGTCTTTGGTGCTCATGGGATCAGGCGAAGTAACGCATCCTGGGTGGGTTCATCGGCAATCTGCAGTGTCCTGTGCGAGAGGCCGCCCAGCCCTTCGGCCACGGCGGTGCTCAGACATAGCAGATCGATCATCTTACAGGCAGGTTCAATGCCCGCGTCGCGCACGACTTTAGCAAAGGTTCGCGCCGTGCGTGGTGAAAACAACAGAACCGCATCAATGGTTCCTTGCGCCAGTGCCTGCCGTGCCGCCGGCGACAGGGTCGTGACGGTCTCGGCCTCATAGAGGACGGCGCGTTCGGTTTCATAGCCCAGGGCCGCGAGACTGCCTGCCAGGTCGCCTGCGATTGCGGTCCCCGCCACATGGATCAGCTTGCCTGATGAAGGCTTGCATTGCTTTTGAACCAGTGTGACCAGAGCGGGTACATCGCCATTGGCGCTCTTGATTGTCTCAAACCGCGCGATCTTGGCCGCTCTGGCTGTCGCATCGCCGACGCACAGGGCGGGCAGCGCGCGATTCCGGGTCGCCTTGGCGGCCGCGCGGACCCCATTGGCGCTGGTGAACAGCAGGGCCTGCGCGCCATCGATGTCAAGCCTTGGGGCCGTGCCCAGCCGGATATTCAGCATGGGTTCGATCAACGGCTCATGCCCAAGCGAGACAAGCGTGTGTGCAAGGTCCTCTGCATCGTCGCGCGGCCGCGTGATCAGAATGCGCACAAAACTATTCCTCGAAGAATCCCGGACCCGCGAGACGTTTCAGCTCTTCGCCTACGGCGCTGCCGATGGAATTGGCATCGGCAGGCGGGCCTTGGCGCTCAATGCTATGCGCTTCGCTGCCGTCGCGCCGCAAGACTTCGCCGCGTAGCTGCAAGACGCCCCCTTCAATCTGCGCCAGACCGGCAATCGGTGTCCGGCAGGAGCCGTCTAGTGCCGCCAGCATCGCGCGTTCGGCGCTGACACAGGTGAACGTCGCGGCATGCGACAAAGGGGCGAGCAGCGCCCTGGTCGCGGCATCGTCTGACCGGGTCTCGATGCCGATGGCGCCCTGCGAGACGGCGGGCAGCATTTCATCGATCTCGAGAACCTGTGTCGCCTTGTCGTCCAGTCCCATGCGTTTCAGGCCGGCCATGGCCAGCATGGTGGCATCCGCGACGCCATCGGCCAGCTTCTGCAGCCGGGTCTGCAGATTGCCGCGAAACACCTCGACCCGCAGGTCCGGTCGCGCGCGAAGTACCTGCGCCTGTCGGCGCAACGATGCGGTGCCAACCAAAGACCCAGCGGGCAGGTCCGCAAGGCTTGCTGCTTTGGGGCTGATGAACGCGTCGCGGACATCTTCCCGCTCCAGCATGCAGGCGATCTCGAGGCCCTCCGGGAGCGCCGTTTCCATGTCTTTCATGGAGTGGACCGCCATGTGCAGGGAGCCGTCGAGCAGGCCGGCCTCGATTTCTTCGGTAAACAGGCCTTTGCCGCCCAGCTCGGCGAGGGGGCGGTCGAGAATGCGGTCGCCCTTGGTGCTTATCACGACGATCTCGATCTGTGCTTCGGACAGGTCGGGATGGGCGCCAAGCAGGCCATCCCTAACCATGTGCGCCTGGGCAAGCGCTAACGGGCTGCCCCTTGTTCCTATGCGGATGGTGTCGGTTGATGTGTCGGTCGGCATGAATGACGCTATAACAGGCGACCTTGCAGAACTAAAGACCTGTTGAACCTGTGCGCATATTGGGAATTGAAACAAGCTGCGATGAAACCGCAGCCGCGGTCGTTAACGACCGTGGCGAAATCTTGTCGAATGTGGTGCGTAGCCAGATTGACGAGCACCGGCCCTATGGCGGTGTGGTGCCGGAAATCGCCGCGCGCGCCCATGTCGAGCTGCTGGACGGGTTGGTCGCCGAGGCGATGGCGCAAGCGGGTGTTGGGTTTGCCGACCTGGATGGTATCGCGGTGACGGCCGGCCCCGGCCTGATTGGCGGCGTGATGGTCGGGTTGATGACGGCCAAGGCGATTGCCTCGGTGCACGATCTGCCGCTGATGGCGGTCAATCACCTTGAAGCACATGCCTTGTCGGCGCGGTTGAGCGATGACGTGGCGTTTCCTTATCTACTGCTGTTGGTCTCGGGCGGGCATTGTCAGCTGCTGGTTGTACACGGTGTCGGCAGCTTCGAGCGGTTGGGCACGACGATTGACGACGCAATCGGTGAAGCCTTTGACAAAACGGCAAAACTTCTGGGGCTGGGTTATCCGGGCGGTCCCGCCGTCGAGGCCGCAGCGCGCCAGGGAGATGGCTCCCGTTTTGCTTTACCGCGTCCGCTGATCGGGCGCGACAATTGCCACTTCTCACTGTCTGGCTTGAAGACGGCAGTGCGCCGCGCGGTGGAGGGTCTGGAGGCACCAACCGAACAGGACCTGGCGGACCTTTGCGCTTCGTTTCAAGCCGCTGTCGGGGATGTCGTGGCAGACCGCACGGGCCGCGCGATGCAGGTGTTTTTATCCAGGGAAAAAATCGCCGGTGCGGACGCGCTTGGGGAGGGAAGTCCGCACCGGCGGGAGGGTCCTGTTAGGGACCTGGGAAGCTCGGGGGCTGCTGGAAAGCAGCCTGTTCTTGTGACGGCGGGTGGGGTGGCCGCCAATGCCTATCTCCGGTCCCGGCTCGCGGCGCTCTGCGCAGCACGGGGGTTCGATCTCGTATGCCCGCCGCCGTCGTTATGCACCGACAATGGCGCGATGATTGCCTGGGCGGGTGTTGAGCGGCTTCGGCTGGGGCTGACGGACGGACTGACGTCGCCGGCCCGGGCGCGTTGGCCGCTCGACCCCAATGCCCCGCCAGTCGGTGGGGCCGGGGTCAAAGCGTAAAGGCTTAGACCAGGATGACGACGAGCGCGATCGCGAGTGCGCCAGTGGCGAAATCCTGAATCAATCCACCAAAATTCAGCTCTATATTGCTCATAACGGGTCTCCTTGAGCTGCAGGGTTGCCGAGGCAAGCCTGCGGTTGGCTATGTTTCTCGCCGTTTTCTAACGTCTTTACGGACTAACATGTGGGTTGGATTAACCATTGATCAATGAATTTTTGTGATTTTATTCATTATTCAGCGCACATCAGCCGTGCATGGATGCGAGCCCTCTATTTCTTCTTTAAATTTAGGGGGTTAAGAGGCGCGAAGGCCTTTAAGGAGCAGGTCGATGACGCCCTTTGCGGTCTGCTCTAATTCGTTCAGCGGAATATCTGTATGCATTTGTGGATAGCGGAATTTCAGCGTTGCCGCCTGAATATAGCGGGCCGTTGCATCGGCATCGTCAATATTGAATTCCCCGGTTGATGCTCCCGAGGCCAGAATTTCAGACATCAGTTTGCGCGACCGATTGAGATATTCCTCGGCCAGAAGAGGGCCGTGCGCTTCCGGGTCCCGGACCTGTTCCAGCAGGGTGGGAAAGGTCTCCAACTGTCGATAGGTGTGATGCAGCTCCCGCATCAAAAAGCTTCGTAACTGCTCGGAGGCCGCCATTTTCCGAGACCCGAGCACGGCGCGAAGTTCACCCAGCACATCCTCGAGCCCTTCGCGCATGATCGACTCGGCGATCTCCGCCTTGTTGCGGAAATAGCGGTACAGATTGCCGGGCGACATCCGGCAATCACGCGCGATTTCGGCGACGTTTGTCTTGCCGTAGCCGAACCGGCTGAATCGCTCGGCCGCCGCATCAATGATGCGTTGCCTGGTCTCTTCGAGCGATTTCAGCGCTGTTGCCATGCAAATAGATTAGGGAGACCTGCTAAAAAATCAAAGCAAGATTCATGATTCAGTCATGAGAGAGGGTGGTTGCACCGGTTTGGGGACGCGGGCATAACGACCGGTGAATGACAGGTGGAGAGATGCAGAGCATTGGCGTTATCGGTGGTGGCGCATGGGGTACAGCGCTTGCCGCCACGGCTGCACAGGCAGGCCGGGCCGTTACCCTATGGGCGCGCGAGCCCGAGGTCGTGTCGGCGATCAACGAGACACATGAGAATGCTGTTTTCCTGCCTGGCGTGACGCTCGACCCGTCGATTCGCGCGACCGATGAGCTTGCAACAGCTGCTGATGCCGATGTTCTTCTGCTGGTTTCGCCGGCACAGCATCTTCGTCATGTCAGCAGGGATATTGCCGCCATTACCGACGCATCCGTGCCGTTGGTGATCTGTTCCAAAGGGATCGAGCAGGACAGCCTGATGCTGATGAGTGCGGTGCTGGAAGAAACCGCGCCGTCGCATCCGGTTGCCGTCCTGTCAGGGCCCACATTCGCAGATGAGGTCGCGCTGGCGAAGCCCAGCGCCGTCACTCTCGCGGCTGCGGATGATCCGCTGGGCCAGTCATTGGTCGAAGCGCTGGGCCATGCCTATTTCCGGCCCTATCAGTCACATGACGTGATCGGGGCGCAGGTTGGCGGGGCGGTCAAGAATGTGCTGGCGATTGCAGCCGGGATCGTCGCCGGTGCCGGGTTGGGTAACAATGCGGCGGCAGCGCTGATCACCCGCGGCCTGGCCGAAATCGTCAGGCTGGGTCTCGTACTCGGCGGCGAGCGCGAGACCATGATGGGCCTGTCCGGTCTGGGGGATCTGGTGCTGACCTGCTCCAGCACGCAGTCACGCAACATGTCGCTCGGCAAGGCATTGGGCGAGGGGCGCGCGCTGGAGGATGTGCTGGGTGAACGCAAGTCCGTTGCCGAAGGGGTATTCAGCGCAAGCGCCGTGGCAGCGCTGGCAGACCGCCATGACATCGACATGCCAATCTGCGCGGCAATGGACCGGGTTTTGAATCACGGTTCATCGGTGGCGCAGGAGATCACCGCGCTTCTCAATCGCCCGTTCCGGGCCGAATCCCTTTAGGAGAATCATATGCACTACATCGTCTATGCGCCGGACAAGCCGGGGGCGCTCGAACACCGCATGGAAGTGCGCCCACGTCATCTGGCCTATTGGAATGATGCGCCGATCAAGACGGTGGTCGCCGGGCCAATGCTTGATGAGGAGACCGGAGATCTCAAGGGCAGCATGCTGATCCTGGAAGCCGACGACATCGAGACCGTCCGCAAAGTGGCCGAGGCTGACCCCTATTGGGTCGAAGGCGTGTTTGAAAAGCTTGAGATCAACCGGGTCCGCCTGATCCTGGGGGAACTGGCGCAGGAAAAGATCTGACCGGATGAAGCCGCCGGATCCGATCAGTCTGGAATTTGTGCCTGGCGCGCCGGAACCGGGGTCGGTGCTGTGCGAGGTAAGCGAGCTCGGGCCGCGCGAGTCGAAAAGCTTCGTCTTCAAGGACGGTCAGCTTCGGTTCGAGATGTTTTTGCAGCGCTGGGATGACGCGGTCTACGCCTACAAGAATTCCTGCCCGCATGTCCGCCTGCCGTTGGACTATCGGCCCGGCAAATTTCTCGATCTGGAGAAAAAGCACATTCACTGTGCCAATCATGGCGCCCTGTTTCAGGTCGACGATGGCTACTGCATCAAAGGGCCGTGCAAGGGGCAATATCTGACGCCGGTGCGCATCTCTCGGCGCGGCGATCAGATTATCGTCGGTTAGGGTTGGTCTCGCGCTGATCCGGGTTGTGCGGGCTGTGTCCACGCCCCTATCATCCGTTAACGACTTTTCGTCAGGGGAAGAGCACTTCATGTCGCAGGAACAGATTTTGCCGGTGCCCGCCGAATGGGCGGATCGAGCCTTGGTCGACAACACCAAGTATCAGGAAATGTACCAGCAGTCGGTGGAGGACCCGGACGGTTTCTGGGGCGAACACGGCAAACGGATCGACTGGATCAAGCCCTATACGACGGTCAAGAACACGTCTTATGACGGCGATGTCAGCATCCGCTGGTATGAAGACGGGACGCTCAATGTCTGTGCCAACTGCGTCGACCGGCACTTGCCCGAACGAGCGGGTCAGACCGCGCTGATCTTCGAAGGTGACGACCCGGCCGACTCTCGCCATATCACCTATCAAGAGCTCTACGAGGAAGTCTGCCGCTTTGCCAACGTGCTTTATGCGCGCGGCGTCGGCAAGGGCGACCGGGTAACGATCTACATGCCGATGATTCCCGAAGCGGTCTACGCCATGCTGGCCTGCGCGCGTATCGGTGCGGTGCATTCTGTGGTGTTCGGCGGCTTCTCACCCGACAGCCTGGCGGGCCGTATTCTCGATTGTACGTCGACCTGCGTTATCACCGCCGATGAGGGGGTGCGCGGGGGGCGGCCTATTCCGCTCAAAGCCAACACGGATGAGGCGCTGAAGCAGTGCCCGGACGTCAATTCCGTGATCGTCGTCCGCCGTACCGGGGGGGAGATCGATTGGCAGGCGGGCCGGGACGTCTGGTACCACGAGGCGGCGGAACATGTGCCCGCTGAGTGCCCGCCCGAGGAGATGAGCGCGGAAGACCCGCTGTTCATCCTCTATACGTCGGGCTCGACCGGCCAGCCCAAGGGTGTGCTGCATACGTCAGGCGGCTATCTGGTCTATGCGTCGATGACGCATCAGTACGTTTTCGACTATCACGATGGCGACGTCTATTGGTGCACCGCCGATGTCGGCTGGGTGACCGGCCACTCCTATATCGTCTATGGCCCGCTGGCGAACGGCGCGCAGACGCTGGTGTTCGAAGGAGTGCCGACCTATCCGGACGCCTCGCGCTTTTGGCAGGTGGTGGACAAGCATCAGGTCAACATCTTCTATACCGCACCGACCGCCATCCGCGCGCTGATGCGTGATGGCGAGGGGCCGGTGAAAAGTACGTCGCGGTCCTCTTTGCGGCTGCTGGGCTCGGTCGGCGAGCCGATCAATCCGGAAGCCTGGCTCTGGTATCACAGCGTTGTCGGCGATGGCCGCTGCCCGATTGTTGACACCTGGTGGCAGACGGAAACCGGCGGCATTCTGATTACGCCTTTGCCGGGCGCGACCGACCTGAAGCCGGGCTCCGCAACCCGCCCGTTCTTCGGCGTGAAGCCTGCGCTGGTGGATGCCGAAGGGAATTATCTGGAAGGCGCGGCCAGTGGCAATCTGGTGCTGCTCGATTCCTGGCCCGGCCAGATGCGCACGGTCTATGGCGATCATCAGCGCTTCAGGGACACTTACTTTTCGGCCTATCCGGGCATGTACTTTACCGGTGACGGCTGCCGCCGCGATGAAGACGGCTATTACTGGATCACCGGCCGCGTCGACGATGTGATCAATGTGTCTGGCCACCGCATGGGTACCGCAGAAGTTGAATCGGCCCTGGTCGCGCATGAGAAAGTGGCTGAAGCCGCCGTCGTGGGTTACCCGCATGATATCAAGGGGCAGGGCATCTATGCCTATGTCACGCTCAATGCGGGTGAGGAGATGACGGAGGAACTGCGCAAGGAACTGGTCGTCTGGGTGCGCAAGGAAATTGGCCCGATTGCGGCCCCCGATCTGCTGCAGTTTGCGCCGGGCCTGCCCAAGACCCGGTCCGGTAAGATCATGCGCCGCATTCTGCGCAAGATCGCCGAGGACGATTTCTCCAATCTGGGCGATACTTCAACCTTGGCCGACCCTGCCGTTGTCGACGACCTGATCGGCAACCGCCAGAACCGGTAAGCATAGGTCCCTAGGCGAGGAAGCCCTGCACTGCGCCGACAGTGACGATGCCTGCCAGAATGATCATCGCGGCCATCGTCATCAGCATGCCGGGGCCGCGTTTTTCCGGGTCTTTCATATAGGCCATGGCATAGACCACCCGGCCCAACAGCCAGAGCATACCGGCCAGTCCGGCCCAGAGATCGCCGACAACGCCGACCGCCAGCCACAGTAGCGGCAGCACGAGCACCAGGTTTTCGATGGTGTTGTAGTGAATCCGGTAGGCGCGCTCGAAGATCGGGTCGCCGGTCGTCGCAGGCGCCGCGACCCCGGTCTTACCGCGCAGCAGGCCCACGCGACCGCCCAGATAGAATGTGAAGAACACCATTGCGACGGTCACGAGTGCCGTCAGTTTCGCCATGATGATCATGTGTCGCTCCCCGTTGTTGTCTGATGGGGAGGATAGGAGCGCGGCTACAGCGTGTCGATCTCTCTAAAAGTCCGAGATGATGCCCTTGCGCTCCCAATCGCCATAACGCGTGGGTTCGGGGCCCTTGGGGCCGCCAATTTCCGTGGGCTTCTTCTTGTCCTTCTTCGGATCAGCAGGCTCTGTCGTCGCCGCGTTGTCGTTTTTCTCTTCGCGCGTATCGCTCATGGGACGCACCTGGCGGTTATTGATCGGGCTCTTCGGCACCTTACATAAGATACCGGATGAATCAGGCAACCATAAGGACGTTCTGCTGATGAACTGGTTTCGAACCAGCCTCTTAATGGCCGCGATGACGGCGCTGTTCCTCGGCCTCGGCTATATGCTGGGCGGCGTCGGCGGTGCAGCGATTGCGCTGCTTGTGGCCGGCGGCATGAATATTTTTGCCTATTGGAAGTCCGACAAGATGGTTCTGCGCATGCACAATGCGCAACCGGTCGACCGGGCCTCAGCCCCTGAACTCTATGAAACCGTGGAAGATTTGGCGCATCACGCCGATTTGCCTATGCCCGCCGTCTACATCATTCATGAAGATCAGCCGAACGCATTCGCCACGGGCCGAAACCCTGAAAATGCGGCGGTGGCGGTGACCACCGGCCTGATGCGCATTCTTGACCACGGCGAACTCGCGGGCGTCATTGCGCACGAACTCGCCCATATCAAGAACCGCGATACGCTGGTGATGACCATCACCGCGACGATTGCCGGTGCGATTTCCATGCTGGCCAATTTTGCGCTGTTCTTCGGCGGCAGCCGGAACAACCCGCTGGGTATCGTGGGCGTCATCCTGGTGATGATCCTGGCGCCGATCGCGGCTGCGCTGGTGCAGATGGCGATTTCGCGTACCCGGGAATACGCTGCCGACAAGACCGGTGCTGAGATCTGCGGCCGTCCCCAATGGCTGGCGTCGGCACTGGAGAAGCTCGAACAGGGATCCAGGCGTCTGGACAATGAGGCCGCAGAACGTAACCCGGCAACGGCGCATATGTTCATTATCAACCCGCTGAATGGCCGGTCGATGGACAATCTCTTCTCGACTCACCCCAACACGGCCAACCGGGTTAAGGCGTTAAGGGAAATGACCTTCTGACGCGCTTGATTTCGTAGCATACACTCTCTACGACGGCGCGCATGGATTTGCCCCGCCAAACAGCGCTGGATTTGCTGGAGACCGTGCTCGACAAGAAGCGGTCGCTGGACGAAGCGTTTCCCCGCGCCGTTGACGTCCTGAATGACCGGGACAGCGCTTTTGTTCGCCAGCTTGTGGCGACCTGCCTTCGGCGTCTCGGACAAATTGATCATCTGATTGACGGGTGTCTGAAGAAACCGCTACCGCCGAAGATGACCGCGCCGCGGAACATTCTGCGGCTCGGCGTCGCACAGCTTTTGTTCATGAACACCGCCGCGCACGCGGCCATCGATACGGCGGTCAATCTGGCCGATTCGCAGTCCGACAAGCGCGTCCAGGGCTTCAAGGGCGTGATCAATGCGGTGCTACGCCGGTTGTCCAAAGAAGGAGCAAGCCGACGGTCGCGGCAGGATAGCGCCCGGCTCAATACCCCGAAATGGCTCTGGGACAGTTGGGCCAAGGCCTATGACGGTAAAACAGCCCGTGGGTTGGCTGAAGCGCATCTGCGCGAAGCGCCGCTCGATCTGACGCTGAAGGCAGGTGAAGATCCTGAGTCCTGGGCGAAAGCTCTTGGCGGGATAGCCTTGCCGACCGGGTCTGTCCGCGTGGCGGATGCCGGGCGTGTCGAGGCGCTGCCAGGATATCGTGAGGGGACATGGTGGGTGCAGGACGCGGCGGCGGCCCTGCCGGGGAAACTCCTGGGCGACATCAGCGGGCTCAAGGTGGCCGATCTGTGCGCCGCGCCGGGTGGTAAGACCGCGCAATTGGCCTCAATGGGGGCCGATGTCATCGCCGTTGATCGGTCCGGTGGCCGCCTGAAACGTTTGAAACAAAATTTGAAGCGGCTGAAGCTGGAGGCGGAAATCGTGCAGGCTGACGCCGCACAGTGGCAACCAGATGCCCCGGTCGATGCGGTTCTTGTAGATGCGCCCTGTTCGGCGACAGGAACGATCAGGCGCCATCCCGATGTTCTGCATCTCAAAACGCCCCGCGACATCAAGACACTTGGACCGGCCCAGACGGCGATTCTGGAAAACGCATCAAAGATGGTGAAGCCCGGCGGCGTTTTGGTCTATTGCGTTTGTTCGTTGCAGCCTGAGGAGGGGCCGCGCCAGATCGACGCCTTTCTCAAAGCCCATTCGGACTTTGCGCGCGAACCGGTCGTCGCTACAGAACTGGCGGGTTTGGAGGCACTGATCGACCAGCGCGGCGACCTGCGGACCCTGCCGCTCCATCTGCAGGAGCAGGGTGGTCTGGACGGATTCTATGCCGCCCGGCTCCGGAAGCTGGGCTGAACCCGTTTCCTGTGCTTGCAGGCGCACAGGCAAGTTGGTAATCACGATCCATGCAGCAACCTGTCAGGATCGCCCCTTCCATTCTTTCTGCAGACTTCGCCGCGCTGGGCCAGGAGGTCCGGGCAGTGGCGGAAGCTGGGGCAGACTATATACACGTCGATGTGATGGATGGTCACTTCGTGCCGAATCTCACAATCGGCCCGGGCGTGGTCAAGGCGCTCCGGCCCCACACCGATCTGCCTTTTGACGTGCATCTGATGATTTCGCCGGTCGATCCGTTCATTGACGATTTCGTTTCAGCAGGCGCTGATATTGTTACGGTGCATCCCGAGGCCGGTGCGCATACGCATCGTACCATCCAGGCGATCAAGGCGGCTGGTGCTAAGGCTGGTGTGTCGCTTAATCCGGCTACGCCTGCGTCGGCAGTTGAATTCCTCATCGACGATGTCGATCTCATCCTGGTGATGAGCGTCAACCCCGGCTTCGGCGGCCAGTCCTTTGTTTCCAGCCAGCTTCGCAAGATCGAGCAGCTGCGCGCGATGATCGATCAGACCGGTCGTGATATCGACCTTGAAGTCGATGGCGGCATCGATCCAGGCACCGCACCCAAGGCTATTGCGGCGGGCGCCGATGTGCTCGTCGCGGGGACCGCGACATTCCGCGGCGGTCCAGACGCCTATGCGTCCAACATCCGCAAGCTTCGCGGTATGGAAGGCTGACCAACCCAGCGATGTCGGACCGGGCCAAGGACAGCAAATTCATCGACCCGGCGCGGGCGCTGTCGCGCAACATGCGGCAGCGACTCCAGCAGGCCTATTACGGCACCGCGATCTATCGCCGGGTGCTGAAAGGGCCACACCCGGTCCGGATCAAATATTCGCCGAAGGATCATTGGGGCGGTGAAGCTGATACAGCCAATGCGCTGTTTCGCGGTGAGTACAGGTTTGCAGGCCAGACGGTCAGCGCCCCCAACGGTAACCCTTTTCGACTCAACCCACCGTCGCAGGCCTGGGCTGATGCGCTGCACGGGTTCCGATGGCTACGGCATTTTCGGGCGCATGGTGGCGAGGCTGCCCAACGCCACGTGGAGGCGTTGATCCGTTCCTGGCTGGAGGACTACGACAATTGGGAGGCAATCGCCTGGCAGCCGGAAGTCATTGCATCGCGGCTGATTGCCTGGATGAGCAATGCGCCCGTAGCCGTTAACACCGAAGATCTGGTCTACCACAGCGCGGTGATGAACAGCATGGCGCGCCAAGCGCGGCATTTGTCGCGGACAGCCGAGCACAGCCGTGATGGATTGCCCCGGCTGCAGGCGGTGATCGGCTTGATATACAGCGGGTTTTGCCTGCCCGAAGGGGCCAGGCGCTTCGACAAAGGCATGCGGCAGCTGGAACGGGAACTGGATCGGCTGATCCTGCCCGACGGGGGCATTGCAACGCGCAATCCGACCGATCAGTTTGAGGCACTCAAGGCGCTGGTCGCGCTCAAGTCCGATCTGCGCAGCGCCAATCAGGATATTCCCACAACGATCCAGCGATCGATTGACCGGATGGCGCCGATGCTGCGCTTTTTCCGCCACGCCGATGGCGGGTTGGCGCTGTTCAACGGAAGCTTCGAGGAAAAACCGGAAGAGGTCGAACAGGTCCTTGCGGCTGCCGAGGCTGAGGGCAAACCGTTGGGTGGCGCGATCTATTCCGGCTTCCAACGGGTGCAAAGCCATGATGTCCTGTTGATCATGGATGCGGGCGGTCCTCCCGAAGATGATCTCAGCATCGTCGCGCATGCAGGCGTCAACAGTTTCGAACTGTCGGTCGGCAATGACCGATTGATTGTAAATTGCGGCTCAAGTGAACAGCTCACGACGGATGGCTGGCAGAAGGTCAGCCGGACCACGGCGGCGCATTCGGCGCTGGTGATCGACAACCGTAATTCCAGTTCGATCCTCGACAATCAGCGGATCGGGCGGCCCCCCAAAAAGGTCTCTGCCGTGCGCGATGAGATGGAAGATCTGGTCGCGCTTGATGTCACCCACAATGGCTATGTGCCGCTCTGCGGCTATGAGCATGAGCGGGTATTGCGCGTGCACCGCAACGGCAAGGAGGTCGAAGGCCTGGATGCGCTGAAGGCGGTGGCGCGTGTGAAGGGCAAGAATTTGCGCTTCGATTTGCGCTTTCATCTGCACCCGGACGTGGTCGCGGCACCGACGCTGGACGGCGCCGCCGTTGATTTGACCTTGCCCGGCGGTGCGTTATGGCGTTTCGAATGCACGCTGGGCGTCATCCTAGAAGAGAGCGTCTATCTGGGCGAACGCGGGCACATCCGCCGAAGCCAGCAGATCGTCGTCAGTGGGGATGCTGGCGGTCAGACCCACCAGGTGAACTGGCGGTTGCAGAAAACCAACTAGGACCCAAAAAAAGAGAAGTCGAGAAGCATGACCGACCAAGTGATCAAGCGGGCGTTGTTGTCCGTTTCCGACAAGAATGGACTGATTGAACTGGGCCAGTTCCTGGCCGGGCAGGGCGTTGAAATTCTGTCGACCGGCGGCTCCGCCAAAATGCTGGCAGAAGCCGGAGTCCCGGTGCAGGAAGTGGCGGACTATACCGGCTTTCCAGAGATGATGGATGGCCGGGTCAAAACGCTGCACCCACGCATTCACGGCGGGTTGCTGGGCTTGCGCGACACCCACGCGGACCAGATGACCACCCATGATATCGGCGGCATCGACCTGTTGGTGGTGAACCTCTATCCGTTCGAGGAGACTGTCGCGCGCGGCGCGGGTTTCGATGAGTGCATCGAGAATATCGATATCGGTGGCCCCGCGATGATCCGCTCGGCAGCCAAGAACCATGGCTTCGTCACTGTTGTTGTCGACGCAGAGGACTATCAAAGCGTTATCGACGAAATGAACGCGAATGCGGGCGCAACGACGCTCGACCTTCGGCGGCGGTTGGCGGCCAAGGCTTACGCCCGGACGGCGAGCTATGATTCCGCCATCTCTGGCTGGTTTGCCGAACAACTGGATGATCCGTTCCCGTCTCGTATGACGGTGTCTGGCGCTCTGCGTCAGACGCTGCGCTACGGCGAAAACCCGCATCAGCAGGCGGCGTTCTATGTGTCCGGCGACACGCGCCCCGGCGTCGCCACAGCCACCCAGGTGCAGGGCAAGGAACTCAGCTATAACAATCTCAACGATACCGATGCGGCGTTTGAACTGGTGGGGGAGTTTGATCCCGCCGAGTCGGCAGCGGTGGCGATTATCAAGCACGCAAACCCTTGCGGTGTGGCGACGGCGGCCGATCATGCGGAAGCCTATCAGCGGGCGCTGGCCTGCGACCCCGTCAGTGCGTTCGGCGGCATCATCGCCCTCAACGGTATGCTGACCGGCCCCACGGCGGAAGAGATCGCCAAGATATTCACCGAGGTGATCATCGCGCCTGATGCCGATGAGGACGCCAAAGCCATTCTGGCGAAGAAAAAGAATCTGCGGCTGCTGCTGACCGGCGGGCTGCCCGATGCCACGGC
The DNA here is from genome assembly GCA_046290575.1 of Alphaproteobacteria bacterium. Lineage (GTDB taxonomy): Bacteria > Pseudomonadota > Alphaproteobacteria > SMXS01 > SMXS01 > JANQQJ01. Next base: position 46,267 of record JBKAGX010000006.1, read on the forward strand.
ACCGGGTCGGACGATCAAATCCGTCGCCGGCGGCTATCTGGTCCAGAGCCGGGACGCGGGCCGGGTTGAGCTGGCTGATCTGAAGGTGGTGACCAAGCGCAAGCCCAGTGACCAGGAACTGGCCGACATGCTGTTCGCCTTCCGCGTCGGCAAGCATGTGAAATCCAACACCATCATTTATACCAAAGATGGTGCGACCGTGGGCATCGGCGCCGGGCAGATGAGCCGGCTGGATTCAGCCCGCATCGCTGCGCGCAAGGCCGAAGATGCCGCTGAAGCCGCGGGCTATGCCGAGCCGTTGACCAAAGGCTGCGTCGCTGCCTCCGATGCGTTCTTCCCGTTTGCGGACGGGCTGCTGGCGACTGCGGCGGCGGGCGCAACCGCGGTCATTCAGCCCGGTGGGTCGATGCGCGATCAGGACGTGATCGATGCGGCGGACGAGGCGGGGCTTGCGATGGTCTTTACCGGCATGCGCCACTTCCGGCATTAGTCAGGACAGAGATTGCTTTCGTCTTTACCGTTCGTGCTGAGCTTGTCGAAGTGCGAACGTGCAAATCCGCTGACCTTCGACCGGCTCAGGACGAACGGATTTGTATGAGTTTAGCGGCATTAGATCGACGCAAACACGCCGCGGAGTTGCCGGGCGACATAGCCCAGCTTGCTGACGGAAAGCGTGCCGCTGGACCGCAGTTCGGCAACCAGTTGATTGACTCGCGTCAGCGCGGCTTTGTGGCTTTCACGCCAGGCGTCTGCGCTTCCCTTTACCAGTGCCTGTGCCGCCAGCTCGCGCTGTTGATCGTAGAGGTCTTCAACGATGCTGTTGACGGCCAACCGGTCCCAATGCTCGACCGTGGGTACGTCTTCGCCCGCCGCGCGCAGCCAATCGAAGCCGACAAGATCGCCGACGCGGAAATAGGTGCTGGCGACGTCATCCAGGTCAGAGTCGCAGTTTTCCGCCAGCAGCAGGATATCGCAGGCCGACGATAACGGTGCCAGGTTGGCGACCGTCCAGGCCAGCTCTTCTGGCACCTCTGCCGACATAAGTTTGGCGGCCTGCTTGGCGACGCCGTTCTGGTTTGCCTGTTGGCGCAGCGAGGGCGACTCGGCCAGCGCTCGGGTGCCGGGCTCAAAGCGCTGGATGGTTACGGCGATGTCCAGCGGCTGCTCCAGATGGGTGAGGAACCAGGTTGCCTTGCGGTGCAACAGCTCCTTGGCTTCCAGGAACATGTCGGTCTGGACAGCGGCGTCGACCTTGTTGTCCAGCGCATCAATCTGGTCCCAGATCGGCTTCAGCCCCATCACTTCGCGCGCGATGATGTAAGCGGTTGCGATTTGATCGACGGTGGCGCCACTCTCCTCGGCAACCCGTGTCACATAGGTGATCCCGGCGCGGTTGATGATTTCGTTGGCCACCATGGTGGCGGCCAGCTCGCGGTGCAGGCGGTGGGACCGGGCCTGCGAAGTGAACCGTTTCTGCAGTTGCTGCGGGAAATAGGTCACCAGCTGTTTGTTGATCCAGGAATCGTCCGGTACATCGCTGCGCATCAGCCGGTCGTAGAGCGAGTTCTTCGCATAGGCGAGCAGGACAGCCAATTCCGGTCGGGTCAGGCCTTTGTCCTGGTTGGCGCGGTCGGCGATCTCGTCATCGCCGGGCAGAAATTCGACGTCCCGATTAAGAACGCCTTCCTGTTCCAGCCGGCGCATAAAGCGCGCCTGCGCATCCAGCAGACTGGGCGCGCGGGCGCAGGTCGTCGACAGGGTTTCCGTCTGCCGGTAGTTGGTGTCCAGCACCAGCTCTGCAACGTCACCGGTCATGTCCTCCAACAGCGCGTTGCGTTGCTTCAGCGTCATGTCGCCCGCGTCGACTACGTCGCCGAGCAGGATTTTGATGTTGACCTCATGGTCCGAACAATCGACGCCGCCGGAATTGTCGACCGCGTCCGTATTGATCAGCCCGCCCTTCAGGGCGAACTCGATCCTGCCCCGCTGGGTCAGGCCCAGATTACCGCCTTCGCCAACGACCTTCACGTTCAGCTCGGCACCATCCACGCGCAGGGCGTCATTGGCGCGGTCACCGACATCTTGATGGGTTTCCGACGCTGCCTTTACATAGGTGCCGATGCCGCCAATCCACAGCAGATCGGCCTGGCTTTTCAGAATGGCTTTGATCAAATCAGCGGGCGGCAGCGCATCGTCGCTGATGCCCAGCATGTCTTTGATGGGGCCATTCACCTCAACCGACTTGGCGGATCGCGAAAAGATGCCGCCGCCCGCGGAAATCAAGTCTTCCCTGTAGTCCTGCCAGCTGGACCGGGGCAGCTCAAACAGCCTTTGGCGCTCGGCGTGGCTCGCTTCCGGGTCGGGGTCCGGATCGATGAAAATGTCCCGGTGGTCGAACGCCGCGACAAGTTTGATGGCTTTGGACGCCAGCATGCCGTTGCCGAATACGTCGCCGGACATATCGCCGATCCCGATCACCCGCACCGGTTCGGTCTGCACGTTTGTGCCGAGTTCGCGGAAATGGCGCTGAACGCTGATCCATGCACCGCGCGCGGTGATGCCCATCTTCTTGTGGTCGTATCCGTTGCTGCCGCCGGAGGCGAAAGCGTCGCCCAGCCAGAAGCCGTGGTCGAGGGCCATCTTATTGGCGATATCGGAAAATGTTGCCGTGCCTTTGTCCGCGGCCACCACCAGATAAGGATCGTCCCCGTCATGGCGTACAACACGCTCAGGTGCGACGGTTTCGTTTTCCACGATATTGTCGGTGATGTCGAGCAAGCCGGAAATGAAGGACTTATAGCAGGTGATGCCTTCGGCCTGAATCTCCTCGCGGCTGCCCCCGGCAGGCAAATTTTTGGGCACGAAGCCGCCCTTGGCACCGACGGGGACAATAACGGCATTTTTCACCATCTGCGCCTTCATCAGGCCCAGAATTTCGGTACGGAAATCTTCCGGACGGTCCGACCAGCGCAGTCCGCCCCGCGCCACCGCGCCCCCCCGCAGATGCACGCCTTCGACACGCGGTGAGTATACAAAAACCTCGACCGCCGGCCGCGGCAAGGGCAGCCCTTCGACGGATTTGCTGTCCAGCTTGAACGACAGCTGGGGCTTGGGCCGGTCATCGGTGTCGACCTGGTAGTAGTTTGTCCGCAGGGTCGATTGGATCAGGTTGGTGAAGCGCCGGATAATGCGGTCCTCATCCAGGCTGTCGACAGCATTGAGGCAATCGTCGATCTGCGCCTGAATGGACTGGGCTATCTCTGGGCTATGGGTTTCCGGGTCGAACCGCGCTGCAAACAAGTCGACCAATTTACCGACAATCACCGGGTTGTTGGCCAGCGATTGCCGCATATAGCTCTGCGAAAATGTGATGCCCGTTTGCCGGAGATATTTCAGATAGCCGCGCAGCATAGCGACTTCGCGCCAGTCCAGCCCGGCGCTCAGCACCAATTCGTTTAGCGAATCGTCTTCCAACTGCCCGGCCCAGAGTTCCGCCAGCGTTTCCTCGACCGGCGCCTTGATCGCGGCCAAATCCAGAGGTTCACCGGAGATATCCTCCGTATAGAAGTCGTGGACCCAGGGCTGGCGGCCATCGGCGGTTTGCACGGCATAGGCCTGTTCTTCGACGATATGAAGTCCCAAATGCTCAATCTTGGGAACGCAATCGCTCAGCGGCACCAGCCTGCTGGCATGGTAGATCTTGATACGGATGCCGCCGCGTTTGTCTTCCAGTCGCCGCCAGACGTTAAACGCCATGGCCTCGTCGCTCTCAAGCTGCTCCAGATAGCTGATGTCACCGGCCGCGAGGTCCGGCTTATAGGCATCGCGATAGGCGACCCGGAATCCCTCGCCATAGCAGCCCCACAATTCGTTACCCTGTTCCTCGCCATGGCGCTCGACAAGCTGGTCTTTCAGGTGATCCGTCCATGTGCGGGCCAGCGCAGCAATTTTCGTATCGAGTTCATCGGGATCGATCTCGGGGACTTGCCCCGGTTCGGTGCGGATCAACAACTGCAGGCGCGCTAACGGCGAATCTCCCAGGCGGGTCTGAAAGGCCGCAACCTCACCATGATAGATCTCGGAAACCAGGGATTCGATCTGCTGCCGCAGCGCCGTGTTGAAGTTCTCGCGTGGGATGAAAATCAGGGCGTTGAGGAATTGGCCATATCGCCCGCGCCGGACAAAAGCTCTCGCCCGGGGGCGCTCCTCCAACCTGAGGATGCTCTGTACAGTGGGATAGAGATCTTCGGGCCCCACCTGAAACAGTTCGTCGCGCGGAAAAGCTTCAAGAATGTTGATCAGCGCCTTACCGTCATGGCTGGCGCGTGGAAACCCGGAGCGTTCCACCAGCCGTGCCACCGTTTGCCGCAGCAGCGGAATGTCGTGCGGCCGCATGCTGTAGACCGCGGATGTAAACAGCCCGACAAAGCGATGCTCGCCGATCAGTTCGCCCTGCCCGTTGAAACGTTTGACGCCGATATAGTCCATATGGGACCGGCGGTGGACGGTGGATTGACGGTCTGCTTTCAGGATGATCAGCGGGTTTGGTTCGCGCAGGACGACCTGGGCGGGTTGTGAGGCTGGCCCCACGCCATCCCAGCCGCGCAGAAGTGGCTGATCCGGCTGCCTGAGAAGGCCAAGGCTCTGCGCCTGACCGGCCGTTCCGATGATGGTGTCATCTTCAACTTGGTAGTCATAGGCGCTGTAGCCCAAAAACGTAAATCTGTCGTTCGCGAGCCATTCAAGTAACGCGACGGCTTCGGCATGATCATCATCGGCGGCCGGGCCGGGCTGCGCCTTCAGTTCTTCAACCGCTGACTGCAATTGCGCCAGCATGGGCCGCCAGTCAGCAACCGTGCATCTTACGTCACAGAGAATGCTTTCCAGCCGCGCCGCGATCTCTTTCAGAGCTGCCTTGTCTGACTCCCTGTCGATTTCCAGATAGATGTAGGACTCCTTGAGCAGCTCTCCGCTATCTGAGCGGTGCCCATCCGCGTCGCGGCGAACCTCAATAATCGGATGTGCCACCATATGGAGTTCATGGCCTTGGGCGCCCAGTTCACTGGTGATCGAGTCCACCAGGAACGGCATGTCGTCATTGACGATTTCGATGCTGGTGTGATGGGTTTCCCAGCCGCTCTCTTCCAGCGTCGGATTAAACACCCTGATTTTGGCTCTCGCCGGTTCCCGGTCAGCGGCAAACCGCCACATGGACAACGCTTGCGCAAACAGAACACCAGGGTCCCGGTGAAGCATGTCTTCCGGGCTGACGCCGGCGTAGAACGCGCGGATGTAGTCGGCGCAGGCGGATGCGTCGGTATCTTCAAGGCGTGCTTCCGCCTCTTTCACCACAAGAGCCAGATGCTGCTGCTTGCGCTCCCAGCGAGATGTCATGTAATTCCCCAACGCGACTGAAATCGTGTCATAAACTATAGACCGCAGATGACAAAATAGGGACGCTGACCATTCCGGTTTCTGTGGGCGCCAGCATTCCCTAGACTGCAGCATAGCGCACAACCCATACTGAGAGCATTGGTGCCGCACGAAGTCCATATTCCCTATCTCACTGAATTTTTAACCTTTCTGGTGACTGCGGTCATCGTTGTGCCGGTATCGCGCGTGTTGCGGATCAGTCCAATCATTGGCTTTCTGGTCGTCGGCATGGCGGTGGGCCCCACCGGACTGGGTATCGTAACCGATGTGGAGGGGATCAACGCGCTGGCCGAGCTCGGCGTGATCTTCCTGCTCTTTACCATTGGTCTGGAGCTGTCTCTCGACCGAGTCTACCAGATGCGCCGCTATGTGTTCGGGCTGGGCCTGATGCAGGTGCTGGTCTGCGGCGCTGCCATTGGCGGGCTGATGCTCGCCGCCGGGGTGCCCGGCCCCGCCAGCCTGCTGATCGGTCTCAGTCTGGCGCTGTCTTCGACTGCCGTGGTTATCCAGTTGCTGGTGGAACGCGACCAGATTTCGTCGCGCCATGGCCGGGTCAGCTTTGCTGTGTTGCTGTTCCAGGATCTGGCGGTGGTTCCGTTGCTGTTTTTGGTTGGTGCCATGAGCGCGGATTCATCTGCATCGCCGATGGTGGACTTCGGTCTGGCGATGTTGAAAGCCACCGCTGCTGTGATTGCCATCCTGGTGATCGGCCGGGTGGTGCTCAGGCCTGTCTTCCGGCTGATCGCGTCGACCCGCAGCCCGGAGATTTTTGTCGCGCTGACACTGCTCGCGCTGCTGGGTACCTCCGTGGCAACAGGAACGGCCGGACTTTCCATGGCACTGGGCGCGTTTCTCGTCGGGCTGTTGCTGGCAGAGACCGAGTTCAGACATCAGATCGAAGCCGACATTCTTCCATTCAAAGGCCTGCTGCTTGGCCTGTTTTTTATTTCAGTGGGTTTGCGGATCGATTTGTCCGTGCTGGTACAGGATTGGTACTGGATCATTTTGGCAGCGTTCGGTCTTTACCTGCTCAAATCGGTGATAACGGCTTTGCTGGCGCTGGCGTTCAAATTTCCGGCTTGGCTGTCGGTGCGCGCCGGGCTGCTGCTGGGGCAGGGCGGCGAATTTGCCTTCGTCATCATCGCCGCGGCAACCGCCTCCGCTGTTGTCGACTCGACGCTGGCCCAATTGGTACTGATCGTAACCGCGCTGACCATGCTGGCCACTCCTTTCGCGGCCTTGTTTGGGGAGAAGTTGAGCGAAAAACTGCGCCCGCAGCGGGACTTCACCGAGATTACCGCCTCGCCTGAAGAACTCAACGAGCTTGAAGACCATGTGATTATTGCCGGTTTCGGACGGGTCGGGCGCACCGTCGCGCGGTTGCTCAGCGCGCAGAAGACACCGTTTGTTGCGCTGGACCTCAATGCCGCGAGCCTGGCGCGCTATCGCGCGGAAGAACTGCCGGTCTTCTTTGGCGACTCCCGGCAGCGCGATGTGCTTGAGCGCGCCGGCGCCAACCGCGCGACGACGCTGGTGATCACGCTGGATGATCCCGAGGGTGCTAAACAGGTGTTAAGCACCGCCCGGCAGTATTGGCCGGATATTGACATCTATGTGCGCGCCAAGGATGCCCAGCACGCGCTTGATCTGCAGAGCATCGGCGCGTGCCATGCGATCCCTGAGACGGTGGAATCGAGCCTCCAACTGGGCGCGTCCGTCCTTGAATCGCTTGGGACCCCGATTGAGGCCGTCGGCCCCATTATCGAAGGTGTTCGCAGCGAAATCTATGAAGGGCTTGTCGGCGGCCAGCAGGAAAAGGCCAAGTAGTCACGCGCCCGCGCAGGCGCTGCAGACAGGGGCGCTGGGGTCTGCATCCAGCCGTTTTTCGTCGATCTCGTCGCCGCAGCGGACGCAATAGCCGTAGTCGCCGCTGTCGAGGCGTTTGAGCGCCGCTTCCAGCCGGGCAATCCGCCCCTGACGACGCTTTTCGGCAGCCAGGGCCATGCTCTGCTGTTGCATTGCGTCCATGCGCGACAAGCGGCCCACGCTCTGTTGATCCAGGTCTACCCGGCTGCGCGAGTCGGCGCTTGTGGCACTGGTTGTCTGCAGTTCCTTGATCTCGTCGCGCAGTTGCTGGCGTATAGTGTCAGTATCCATACGGCTCAGCCTAGCCGATCCGGCGGGTATGGGCCATTCAGGAGGGAGTAACGCATGAACCAGGTCGACGTCGCCATCTTGGGGGCCACGGGCTATACAGGCCGGCTGGTCTGTGACTATCTCGGCAAACGCGCCGAAGACGCTGGGCGCACCTGGTCGGTCGCCGGGCGCCGCAAAGAGGCGCTGGACGAATTGGTCGACAAGCACGGTGCGGCCAGTGCCATCATCGTCGATTGCGAGAACGAGGCCGACTGCACCGCGCTGGCCGAAACCGCCAAGGTGGTCGTTAACATCGCCGGGCCCTATTACGAGCGGGCAGAAAAAATCGTTGCGGCGTGCGCCAGGTCGGGCACGCATTATTTCGATCTGACCGGCGAGCTAGTGTTCGTGCGCGGACTGATCGACCAGTTCCATGACGAGGCGGTTGAATCGGGCGCCAAGATCGCGCCGATTTCCGGCTATGAATCGCTGCCCTTCGATCTGATGGCGCTGGCGCTGCTGGAAGGTTTTGAGGAGGCGCATGGCCATGCCCCCAATCGCATCGATATCCTGACCGAAAACGGATCGCCGCCCGAAGGCGCCAGCGGCATGAGCGAGATGATCTCCGGCGGTACGGCTGAGACCATGCGGGTGATGCTGGAAAAGGACAAATCGGGCATTTCGTCCGATCCTGCGGCACTCAACCCCGTAGACGATCCGGCAATCGAAACAGTGCGCCGGGTCTCCCGCCACGATCTGATGCCGAAGGTCGATGATCTGGAACCCCAGACCATGCCGATGATTCCCTCACCCTTTCTGACGCCTGCGGTCGTCAACCGCACCTTTGCGTTGCTGCGGGCCGAGGGTGCTGAAATTCCCGCCGATATCCTTTACCGCGAGCGGATGAGCACCAAGGGGCTGGGCCCCGAATGGTCACGCGGGATAACCTCGTTCATGGCCGCGACGGGCAATAATTTCCTGGGCTGGGTCACCAACAGTTCGTTCGATGCGCCCAAGCGGATGATGAAGGCGATGATGGACTGGGCGGGGCCCAAACCCGGCGAAGGCCCCTCGCTGGAGCTGCTGGATTCATGGGATTGGGGCCTGAAAGGCCGTGCGCGTGACAAGGACGGCAACGAAGTGACGATGACGCTCAAAGGCGCCGGGCATCCGGGCTATCGCACCACGGCCAATATGATCGCTGAAGCCGGGTTGATCCTGTCTGACCCGGATGCCGATGTGCCCGACAGGGCGGGTATCCTGACGCCGGCGTCTGCATTAGGCGTGAAGGAACTCAAGCGCTTCGCCCGCGCCGGGATGGAATATAGCGAGTTGGAGATTCATAGGACAACATGACCACCTTGCATATTGAGCCTGGGGAGCCTTGGACCGGGGCAAAGAAAGACTTGGTTGGTGCTGACGTGCTCGTTGCGGCGTATTTTACAGGCGCGGACGCAGCACTTATCCGCGCGGATCAAGTCGAGGACAAAATGCGTGCTCGAGGTGAGCGGTTGAGTGCTCTTTTTCTATTGCTGTCCGGGTTTGAGGCTTTTCTAAATTGCTACTTTCGTATCTTGGCAGAAGAGCGTTCCGACAAGCGCCAAAAGCTGATAGAGATCACTGAAGACAAAAGAAAACCTCTACGCAAAAAAGCCCTTCAGCTGCCGTATCAGGCGTTTGGCAAACGGCCAGCAAATCTGGAAGTTGTTGTCCAGCAAATCGCTGAGTATGCGGAAATGCGTCATCGGTATATGCATCTCAAGCATGAATGGATCGACGTACACATTGGGGCTGAGATTACGATCGGTGGAATGATGGAGGTGGCCGGTTTGGACTTTGAAAATCGGTCGGGGGTACGCCACCTGATGGTCCTGATTCGAATTTATATGAAGTCGATTTTTAAGTTGAATGGGAGTCAATCCATCAGCCACTTGGTGGATCGTTGGACCAAGTCGGTTGTAGATTGGCGTTAGTGATCTGTAGTGTCCATCCACCGGCATCTGCTTGATTCGCTGGAAACCAGGCCGATACATGAATGTGAAAAAGTCTGACCTGCTTTTCGAGGTCGAAGATTTGCTGCGGTCTATGCCAGATTGGCAGACGCTTCGCGAAAGCTCACCAATCGCAAACGCTTGGATTGGGAGGGCATTGGCTGTCATTTCCAAGTGGAAGCTGGCAGAGGAACTGCGAGCTAGAGAGCACCTGAAGTCGGCTCAGAGCCCTTTTGCGGCGACCTCTCAAGCGGGTTATAGCGGTTTACTAGTAATCTTGCATCAAGCACAAAATGAGCTGCGAATGGAAACTGTCGGACCGACCAATGCGGCGGTCCCTGAGCAGATGATTTTTGCCTACTTTGAAGCGCTGCGGGGCGTGATCGAACTGGCAAATGACGATGTATTCTTCATTGACCCGTACTTGGATGCTGACTTTGTTGCCCGTTACCTACCACTTGTCGGGCGCGGGGTAGATATAAGGTTGCTCTCGCGCAAGCGTGTTCACGCGTTGGTGCCTGCCGTCGAGGCTTTCGCGAAACAAGAAGGGGCATCGGTTGAGGTGCGTGCTACGGCTAACCTTCATGATCGATACGTCTTCATAGACAGGATGAGTTGTTATCAATCTGGTGCCTCATTCAAGGACGGCGCCAAAAACGCGGCGACCACGATCACACAAATTACCGACGCTTTTGGTGCAATGCTCAGCCTTTATGAAGATTTATGGCAATCGTCGGCCAGCCACCTAACCGTCAAAAATGGTACCTTGGTAACTTAACTTTCCAGTGCCTCGGGCGGGTTGTTGACGATCTCGTCACGCCGGACAGGCCGGTCGAAACACACCAGAAAGGTCACGGGCGTCGGCGCTTCGACCGCGTGAAGCGACCGCGCAGGTACGTTGATGATGTCGCCCGGGGTCGCGTGAACAAGTTCCTGATCTGCGCCGGCGTAGAAATTCGCTTCGCCTTCGATCACCAGGATCGTGTTGTCATAGGGGTGCCAGTGCGGCGTCTCCCGCTCCAGAAACGCGTTGCATGAGGTCATCGGCCAAAGCTTACGCGCCTTGAGCACGTCATAGGCCTCGTCCATCCCCGAAAACGCATCCTTCTCGACACTCACCGCCATCACATCCTCCCTATTTTTCGCTTGAGACAGAGTAACGCTCCTCAGCCCAGCGCGTCCATCATGGTCTGAAGCCCGGCGGAAAACTCATCGGCGGTGTCATAGGGCACGCTGGCGACCAGCATGTCGACGCCGGCATCCTCCAGGGCCTTGACCTTGTCGCGAAAATCGTCCGGGTCATCCACCCGGGCAAAGGTCGTCACGCTGGCGGGCTTGCCCGCGGCTGCTGCTGCATCCTTGTACGCGTTGATCTGCGGCGCCAATTTTGCCGGGTCATTGCGCATGGGAAACCAGCCGTCGCACAGACGCACCGCCCGGTCCGTCGCATGCGGATGGTCGCCACCGATCAGGATAGGTGGCTTTTTGGGCCGCGGTTTAAACAGGAAGTCCTGACCGTTTGCCGTGACCACGTCGTTCGCGAAGGCATCATTGAGGAACTGAAGCGTCTCCTCGCTGATTTTGGCACGGTCTTTCAGCGGCACGCCCAGCGCGTCGAATTCCGGCTTCATCCAGCCGATACCGGTGCCAAGGATCAACCGCTCGCCGGTCAGCTCCTGAAGGGTCGCGATCCACTTGGCCGTCGGAAGCGCCGGGCGATAGGGCAGCACCAGAATGGCGGTGCCCAGCATGATTTTTCGGGTTTGCGCGCCCAACCAAGCGAGGGTGGCCAGCGGGTCCAGATAGCGCCCGCCAGAGCCTTCGGCATCGTCGGGCGGGATGGCGATATGATCGACGACCCAGATGGAATGCAGCCCGGCCGCCTCGGCCTTCGCCGCGCAGTGGGCCAGCAACTCGGGCGTCGACTGCGTGCCCATATTGCGCAGGGTGATGCCGATCGGAATGCTCATCGGATCAGCCTAGCCGGATTTGCGGGGCCGACAAATAGTCATCTGCTTGCCTCACGGCATCGTTAAAAGAGCCGTGACGGATCAAACACCGAAAATCATCCTCGTGCTCGGCGACCAGCTTTCGCTGGACCTGGCATCGCTCAAGGCAGCAGACAAGGCGCGGGACGTTGTTCTGATGGTCGAGTGGCCCGCGCCCGCCAGCCGGGTCAACCGGCATAAGCAGAAGATCGCGCTGGTCCTGTCGGCCATGCGGCACTTCGCGGCCGCGCTGCGCGATGACGGCTGGACGGTGGACTACCGCGCGATGGGGGACAGTCCGTCATTGCAGGCCGCTGTCAAATCTGCGGCCGCAGAGCATGGAGCAGACGGGGTTTTGGTCACCGAGCCGGGAAACTGGCATTTGCGTGAGGCCATGCGGGCCTGGGCGGTCGGTGCCTCTGTCGATATCTTCGAAGACGACAGGTTCCTCTGTTCCCACGCCGATTTCGAGGACTGGGCAGAGGGTCGCAAAGAACTGCGCATGGAATATTTCTACCGCGACATGCGGCGGCAGACGGGCCTTCTGATGGAGGGTGACGAACCGGCAGGTGGGCAGTGGAACTTCGATAAGGAAAACCGTAAGCCGCAGGACTCTGATATGTCCTACCCTGCGCTCTACAGCGTGTCGCCAGACGACATCACGCAAGAGGTGCTCGATTTTGTCGAGGCAGAGTTCCCCGATAATTTCGGGGCGCTGGACGGCTTCGACTGGGCGGTGACGGGTGAAGAGGCAGACGCCGCGCTGGAGCACTTTATCGAACATGCGCTGCCCCGGTTCGGCGACTTTCAGGACGCGATGGCAATTGGAGAGCCCTATCTGTTCCATGCCCGGCTCGCCGCCTATATGAATATTGGGCTGCTCGATCCGTTGCATGTTTGTCGCCGTGCGGAGGCCGCTTATAATGACGGGCACGCGCCGCTCAATGCTGTGGAAGGCTTCATCCGCCAGATCATCGGCTGGCGTGAATTCGTGCGCGGCATCTACTGGCTTAAAATGCCGGATTATCTCACGGCCAATTTCTTTGAGAACAATCGTCCGTTGCCGGATTTCTACTGGACCGGCGACACCGACATGGCCTGCCTTGGCGCCGCCATCGGCCAGACGCGCGATACGGCCTATGCGCATCATATCCAGCGCCTGATGGTGACCGGCACCTTTGCGATGCTGGCGGGGATCGATCCGCGCGAGGTACATGAATGGTATCTGGCGGTCTATGCGGATGCCTATGACTGGGTCGAGGTGCCGAACACGCTGGGCATGAGCCAGTTCGCCGATGGCGGTGTGCTCGCCTCCAAGCCCTATGCGGCCAGCGGCAACTACATCAACAAGATGTCCGACTACTGCAGCGGCTGCCGCTTCGACGTGAAACAGAAGACCGGCGCGGACGCGTGCCCGTTCAACTCGCTTTACTGGGACTTCCTGGCCCGCCACCGCGGCAAGCTGGAAGGCAACCATCGGCTCGGTATGGTCTACCGGACCTGGGACAAAATGGATGATGAGCGGCAGGCCGCCCTGCGGGAGAGCGCCGGGGCCTTTCTGGAAGACCTTTAACCGGCTTGTCTGCGGCAGCGCTCAGAGCAGTATTTCACAGCGTCCCAGTCCCGCGTCCACTTTTTCCGCCATGCAAAAGGACGCTGACACACCGGGCAGATCTTGGTCGGCAGATTACGCTTCTTGGTCTGTTTGGGCATTGGTTCAGGCGGGAACTTTCGTTCCATCCCACGCGAAGACCTCGCCGGAGTCGTCTGGTGACCGCGCGGCAATGACATCAAGCAACTGGCTTGCGGCGCGTTCCGGCGAAAACAGTTTTTCCTCGGGCACACCGCGCTGAAAAGGTTCGGACAGGCCGGTATCAACCGTGCCCGGGTGAAGTCCGATGCACAGGCCTTGCGTATTGCGCCGGGCCAGTTCGATGGCCGCCGACTTCAGGATCATGTTGAGCGCGGCTTTCGACGCGCGGTAGCCATACCAGCCGCCCAGTCGATTGTCCGAAATACTGCCGACCCGGGCAGAGAGTGCAGCAAAGGCGCTGCGCCGATCACGGTCGAGCTTGGGCAGGAAGTGCTTGGCGGCGAGCGCAGGCCCAATGGTGTTGATCTCAAAGATCTGTGCCAGCGCTTGGGCGTCCAGTTGCCGCCAGGATTTTTCGGGCTGCAGGTCACCGTCATGCAGGATGCCTGTCGCGACGATGACGAGGTGGAGGGGGTCGGATAGGGTATCTGCGGCGGCTTTGATTGAGGCTTCGTCTTCAAGGTCGAGTTTTGTGGTCCGCACCTTGGCCGACTTGAATATCTCGCCCGACCGGCTGCAGGCCAGTATCGAGGCAACGGCCTTATCGGCGGCGAGTGCCTTCACCAGCGCTTGGCCGATGCCGCCCGACGCGCCGATAACAGCGGCATTCAGTCCGGCCCCATAGTTGCTCCAGTCCGTCATATCGGTTCTGCAATCCTTTTCATGCGCGGCCTGCGCATCCAGCCGACGCGCGCGTCCGTAACAGGTTCGCGATGAACAAGACGATGGATCACAATTCCAAGGGCTTTAAGCAGACGGTCTACTATGACGGGGCCTGCCCGCTGTGTTCGCGGGAGATTGCCTTCTACAGGCAGCGCGACGGCGCTGAGTCCATGGAGTGGATCGATGCCAGCGCCTGCGACGCGGACGCGTTAGGTCCTGATCTCGACCGCAAGGCCGCGCTCGGTGTAATGCATGTGCGTGGCAGCGACGGAGAATTGTGGCGCGGCGCGGAGTCGTTCCTGGCCATCTGGCGAGAACTACCGGGCTTTCGCTGGCTGACCTGGTTGCTTGATAATCCGATAGGCAGACCGCTGATGGACTGGGGCTACAAAGGCTTCCTGCGCATCCGACCTTTTCTCGTCCAGCGTGCTGCCGACAACAGGAGAAGTTGACCATGGCTTATCTGCCCTATCATGTCGTCACCGAGTTCGGCGAAAGTTTCGACGTCAATTTGCCGCTGCATGAGCAGACGGAATCGGCTGTCCGTGTGGCGCAACTGCTTTCCACGATTCTGGGGGCGCTGGACAAGGATATCACCGTGATGGGAGAGACGGCCAATGGTGATGTGCTGCAGGCGGTTGCCATGGCGCTGGCGATCCGCGCCCGCATTGTCCCGGTACCGTTCGATGTCAGCATCGAGTTGACGAGCGAGCTGTTGGACACTGCGCTGGCAGCCGTCGCCCGGGTCGATGCCCATTACCCCACGGCCGGGAACGCTTAGGGCCTACCGGTAATAGAAGTCCGGGGCCGGGGCACGGTTGGGGTTGACCGCAACCGTTTCATCCACTTCCCGGTAGAACACGGCGTTGAACAATTCGTCTTCGATTCCGGCCAGTTTGTTGCCCAGTGCCGTCCCATGGCGTGCTGTGATCAACTGGTCCGGGCGATCGAACCAAAGCTCGGCCATGCCGTCCCAGTGGCTGAAAAAGTGATCGCGACGCTCCTTGCCTTCAACCGTGAAGGCCTCCGCGGTCGGCGGAAAGAAACCGGTCATCACATCCAGGTCGGTACGGAAATTGACAATATGACCACGCAGGCCGCGTACCTCGCTCCACAGCGCCGCGTAGCGTCCGGTCCAGGTGGCACGGAATTCCTCCTCGCTTATGCCTTCTGCCCGTTTGCCGAATTGTACCAGCTTGAAGAGTTTTCGCTCCGGGCGTGTTACCGGCACCGCCACATGTTCGATGGTGTGAAACTGGAACGGTGACCCGGAATAGAGATAGTCACCATCGCCGCCGACTTCGCCGACCAACGGGTCGTCCACCAGCCCGCCGGGTCCTGCCCGGTCCCGCGACGGTGATTTGGCGGACAGATAGTCCTCCAGCGAGTCGAACATCAGCTGGCCCCAGCCGTCCCATTCCTCATTGAACGCGTTGGGCTCGCCGCGGGTCATGGTCTCGGCCAGCGCGCCCAGGCTTTCGTCCAGCGGGCGGTTGGCCCACACATTCAGCAGATAGCCACGAATGTTCGGCAACCGGCGGCCATAGGAATTGTGATAGCCCACATGGGCGGTGCGGTATTCGTCGTGCGTCAGATCGGCGTTGCGCCGAACGAAACCAAAAACTTTCAACATCGCGAAATCTCCCCTTTGCCCATCATAGGCACGGCGCGGCTACAACGGCAATTCGAAGCGCCGCACAAATTTTAGTCAGAAATTGGTCAATAGAAGAAAATGACTAAAATTTGGTCAACGAGTGCTTTGCGGGCGTCGTTGCGGGCAGCTTCTGGGAGAGCCCCTTCGAAAAAATTCCCAGAATTCTGCGGTTTCCAGAGTCTGGCACGGATGATGCATCTCTTGGGGTGTGAATGGTGGCTAGGGTTCCGGCGCTTCTGAGGCGTGTCTGGTCCGAGAGCCACCGCCGGTCCGGTGAACAGCGGGGCGGTACACGGCGGGACAAAAGCCCGGGAGGTCACGGTGGTGCAGTGGATTGGCATCACGCATAGGTGCCTCGCCAATCCTTCTACCGAGACCGGTAACAACGCGTAGAGAGGAATGCGAGATGCCCAAAATGACGAAAATTCTGACTCTGGCCATGGCGGCCATCATGTCTGTAACGCTGGTGGCGACGCCGGCTGCTGCAGAAAAGAAGGAGAGCTTCAAGCTCGCCTGGTCGATCTATGTCGGCTGGATGCCGTGGGGCTGGGCCGCGGATGAAGGTATTGTCGACAAGTGGGCCGACAAATACGGCATCGAGATCGAGGTCGTGCAGTTCAACGACTATATCGAGTCGATTAACCAGTACACCGCCGGTGCCTTTGACGGCGTGACCGCGACCAACATGGATACGCTGGCCATCCCCTCGGTTGGTGGCATTGATACGACGGCACTGATCGTCGGCGACTTTTCCAACGGTAATGATGCAATCATCCTGAAAGACAAGAGCGAGCTGACCGACATTGAAGGGCAAACCGTCAATCTGGTAGAGCTGTCGGTATCGCATTATCTGCTTGCCAGGGCCCTTGAAAGCATCGGCAAGTCTGAAAAAGACGTGAGCGTGGTCAATACGTCGGATGCCGATCTGGTCGGCGCCTTCCAGACCGATGATGTAACGGCTGTGGTGACCTGGAATCCGCTGGTGGCTGAAATCGCCGGCATGCCGG
Organism: Alphaproteobacteria bacterium; assembly: GCA_046290575.1. Taxonomy (GTDB): domain Bacteria; phylum Pseudomonadota; class Alphaproteobacteria; order SMXS01; family SMXS01; genus JANQQJ01. The sequence continues at coordinate 62,952 of JBKAGX010000006.1, forward strand.
GCGCCAACAAGGTGTTTGATTCCAGCGATATTCCCGGCGAGATTATCGATCTGACGGTGGTTAATACCGAGGTTCTGGAAGCCAATCCTGATTTCGGCAAGGCGCTCGTCGGCGCCTGGTATGAGACGATGGCGATCCTGGCGTCCGATACCCCTGAAGGGGCAGCGGCACGCGCTGCCATGGGTGAGGCCTCCGGCACGGATCAGGCGGGCTATGAGATGCAGCTTGCATCAACGGAGATGTTCTACGACCCCGCTGCTGCCGTCGAATTTGCCCAAAGCGATGGCCTGACAGCGACCATGGAAGCGGTCCGCACGTTCCTGTTCGACCACGGCCTGATGGGCGATGGCGCGCCAAGCGCGGACATTGTCGGAATCGAGTTCACGGACGGCACGATTCTGGGCGACGAGAACAACGTCAAGTTCCGCTTCGACTATGAGTTCATGGCGGGCGCGGTCCCGGCTGAATAAGGCCCACCAGGCACGCAGGACGGGGGAACGTTCCGTGAGGACTCAGCGTCTCATCAATCGCCGCCCGGAGCGGCGGACGGGGATATTCCTTGCGGCGTTGCCCTTCGTCCTGGTGTTGGTGGCGTATAGTTTGGGGTCCGATGCCCGTCTGGCGGAAAACCCCAGCGACAAGCTGCTGCCGTCCTTTTCGACCATCGGCGATGCCATCGACCGCATGGCGTTTACCGCCAACAAGCGGACCGGCGAATATCTTCTATGGGTCGATACGGCGGCGAGCTTGGAGCGACTATTCTGGGGTCTTTTGATATCTGTGCTGGGTGGCGGTTTTCTGGGAATCGTTACCGGTCTGCTGCCTTACATGCGGGCCAGTATGGGGACATTTTTCAGCGTGCTGTCGGTGATCCCACCGCTGGCGATCCTGCCGATTCTCTTCATCGTTATGGGGCTGGGGGAAACCTCGAAGATTGCCCTCATCGTGCTGGGTATCGCGCCCTTCCTCATTCGCGACATGATCATCCGGGTCCAGGAGATTCCGTCCGAGTTGATGGTGAAAGCGCAAACACTGGGAGCCTCGACCTGGCAGATTGCCTGGCGCGTCGTCGTGCCGCAGATGATGCCGCGCCTGATTGATGGTTTGCGGTTGTCGCTGGGAGCGGCCTGGCTGTTTTTGATTGCCGCTGAAGCCATCGCATCCCAGAGCGGGCTGGGTTACCGAATCTTTTTGATGCGCCGCTATCTGGCGATGGATGTGATCCTGCCCTATGTGGCGTGGATTACGCTCCTCGCATTCTTTCTCGACTGGCTGCTCCTGAAGCTGCAGCAAAAAGCCTTCCCCTGGTTTGCCGCGAGCCGGAGCAACTGATGACGGCTGTCAGCCTGCGCAATATCTGGAAAGAGTACGGCGACAATATCGTGCTTGAACGTATCGACCTCGAGGTCGACCCCCATTCTTTTGTCGCATTGGTCGGCCCGTCAGGTTGTGGCAAGTCGACCTTGCTGCGGATGCTGATGAGTGCCGAGGTGCCGACGCGCGGTGAAATCCTGATTGAGGGAGAGCCGTTGCCGCCAGACCCGACGGCTGAACGTGGCGTTGTTTTTCAGCGCTATTCGGTATTCCCGCACCTGACGGTGGAGGAGAACGTTCTTCTGGGGCTCGAACTTCAGGCGTCTCCGATTGTGTCCAAGCTGTTTGGCAAGGCCAGACGGAACGCCATGGAAGAGTCCCGGGCCATGCTTGAAGAGGTTGGCCTCAGTCATGCGCTCAAGCAGTTTCCCAGCGCCCTCTCCGGCGGCATGCAGCAACGGCTGGCAATCGCCCAGGCGCTGATCACACGGCCCAAAGTGCTGCTGCTGGATGAACCCTTTGGCGCGCTGGACCCGGGCATCCGTGCTGAAATCCATGTGTTGATGCGGCGGCTCTGGCGCGAAACCAAGATGACTGTCTTCATGGTCACGCATGACCTGTCAGAGGCGTTTCACCTCGGCACCCGGGTCATCGCGTTGGAAAAGGAAAGGAAGCGGCCCGAAGAACAAGAACGCTATGGCGCGGTCATCAAACAGGACCTGGCGGTCTGGCCGCCAAAGCTGACAGATGTGGAGGCTACCGAACCTGTTGAATCGGAGGCCGAGTATGCTAGTCAATAGGAATTGCCCCGGCCGGGACGACCCGGCCAGCACGTTGGTTCTTGCAGACGTGTTTCCCATGGGGCGTGTTGCCGGGACGGCCCGGCACTGACCATGGGAGGCAGGCATTGACCACCCTCGATCAATTGAGCCCTGAAGAGTACCGCCAGCGTTATGAGGCGCTGAAGGCCAAGGGGCAGGATAAATCCCGCGATCTTTCGTCAGGTGCGTCCAATCCGGCCGTCTTGCCGGATGACCTCGTCCTGCACAGGGAGGCCATTCCCGGCGGCTGGTACTGGACCGCCCAGGTGCCGCGCGGTCAGACTCTGCGGATCATCAACAGCGGTGGCACCGGGGCTGTCTCGGCGGTTCTCTGGAACGCTGACGACATTTCCGAGCGCTATAATGCCGGTGATACGGTGAAGATCCAGTGGACGGCCAAGCTGGGCAAGGGCAGGGTGCTGCTATCGGATATGGGCCGCGTGTTGGCCTCCATCACCGATGACACCTGCGGTGCGCATGACGCGATCGCCGGCTGCTCGACGCCTTTCAGCAATCAGAAGAAGTATGGCCAGCAGGGCCTGCGCAACAGCCGAGACAATTTCCGGCTGGCGGCCGCGAAATACGGCATGGGCGTCAAAGATGTGCCACCGGTGATCACCTTCTTTGCCGGGGTCGGCACCGATGATGCGGGCGGCCTGGTCTGGCAGGACCGGGCGATCCAGGCGGGCGACCATGTCGATCTGCGCGCTGAAATGAATTTGATTGTGGCGCTCTCCAACTGTCCGCATCCGCTGGACCCTGCCACGGATTATGCGCCACAGCCTGTCGAGGCCGTGATCTGGCAATCCCCACCACCCACTCCAGACGATCTGTGCCGGACTGCGACGGATGAAGCGATCCGTGGATTCGAAAACACCGATCCGCTGTTTGTGTGAGGGGCTGTCATGACCAAACTCATTGAACGCGATCTCACAAAAGCCGCCTATGACGAAACCGTGCCGGCGCGGGCACCCTGGTCGATTACGCTGAAGGCCGGCCAGACGCTGCGGATCATCGATCTGGAAGGCCAGCAGGCTGTCGATACGCTGCTCTACAACCCGCACAATACGACGGAACGGTATAGCGCCCAGGATACGGTGCTGGGGCAGGGCAATGCCTATGTCACCGATGGCACTCAGTTGATCTCCAACGAAGGACGGGTGATGGCGACGGTGGTCGCTGACAGCTGCGGCAATCATGATACGTCTGCGGGGGCTTGCAGCTGCGAGGCGAACACCGTCCGCTTCGGGCATGAGACCAAATATATGCATGCCTGCCGCGAGAACTTCCTGCTCGAGGTCGGCAAATACGGCATGTCGAAGCGCGATCTGGTCAGCAACATCAACTTCTTCATGAATGTACCGATCCTGCCGGACGGGTCGCTGGCCATTGTCGACGGCCTGTCTGATCCCGGCGGCTATGTCGATCTGAAGGCAGAGATGGACGTGCTGGTGGTGATCTCGAACTGCCCGCAGGTCAACAATCCGTGCAACGGGTTTAACCCGTCGCCGATTCGCGTCCTCGTCTGGGACGCATAGGGAGATCGGCGCCATGTTCGACAAGGTTCTGGTCGCCAATCGGGGCGAGATTGCCTGCCGTGTGATCGGCACGCTGAAGAAAATGGGCGTCGCGTCGGTCGCGGCGTATTCCGACGCGGACCGTTACGCGCGGCATGTTCGCCTGGCCGATGAAGCCATCCGGCTGGGGCCAGCACCTACGTCCGAGAGCTATCTGAATATACCCGCCCTGTTGGCGGCGTGCCGGGAAACCGGCGCGCAGGCGGTTCATCCAGGCTATGGGTTTCTCAGTGAAAATGCAGAATTTGCCGAAGCGCTGGCAGCCGAAGGCGTGCGCTTCATCGGCCCCCGGCCGGAGCACCTGCTGGATTTCGGCCTCAAGCATACAGCGCGTGCGCTGGCGCAGAGCAGCGGCGTTCCGCTGCTGTCCGGCAGCGACCTGATCGATACTGTCGAGCAGGCCGTTGGGATTGCTGAAGGCATCGGTTATCCGGTGATGCTGAAAAGCACGGCGGGGGGCGGCGGTATCGGCATGCGGCTGTGCCATGACGAGAAAGAGCTGCGGGACCATTTCGACTCCGTTCGTCAGCTCGGCCAGAACAATTTCGGCAATGCCGGGCTGTTCCTGGAAAAGTTCGTCGCGCAGGCGCGGCACATCGAAGTGCAGATTTTCGGTGACGGGCAAGGGCATGTCGTTGCGCTGGGCGAGCGGGATTGTTCCCTGCAGCGGCGCAATCAAAAGGTGGTCGAGGAAACACCGGCGCCCAATCTGCCAGACAGCGTGCGCCAGCATTTGCACCATGCCGCTGTCGCGCTGGGTGAGGCGGTCAAGTACGAGTCAGCCGGGACGGTGGAATTTCTCTACGATGTGGCTGACGAAAAATTCTACTTCCTTGAGGTCAATACGCGGCTGCAGGTCGAGCACCCGGTCACTGAAGAAGTCTTCGGTGTCGATCTGGTCGAATGGATGATCCGGCAGGCGGCGGGGGAGGCCATCGATTTCAGTCAGATCGGTGCGCCCGAGGGCGCGGCCATTGAGGTACGCATCTATGCCGAGGACCCGGCCCGCGATTTCCAGCCCAGTGCAGGCATACTCACCGAGGTGCGGTTCCCCGAAGATGTTCGGCTCGACGGCTGGGTCGAAATCGGTACCGAAGTGTCGCCCTATTACGATCCGATGATTGCCAAACTGATCGTCAAGGCGCCGACGCGCGACGAAGCGGTCGACAAGCTTGCGCAGGCGCTGGCTGGGAGCGCGCTGTACGGCATTGAAACCAATCTTGATTATCTGTCGGCGATCGCGGCGTCGGAACCGTTTCGGTCCGGCACTGCGACAACAGCGACCCTCAATGACTTCAACCCACCCTCCAATGTCATGGAGGTGCTGATTCCCGGCGCGCAATCCAGCATTCAGGACTGGCCGGGGCGGGTTGGCTATTGGGAGGTCGGCGTGCCGCCCAGCGGACCAATGGATTCATTGTCATTCCGACTTGCCAACCGGCTGGCTGGCAATCCGGAGGGGACGCCTGGCCTTGAAATGACGTTGACCGGCCCAACGCTGAAACTGGGCTGCGATACGACCATCGTGCTCGCCGGTGCGGAGATGGCCGCGACGCTGGATGGTGAGCTGGTTCCCTATTGGCAGCCAGTACCGGTGCGCGCGGGTCAGGTGCTGTCCCTGGGTGCTATCGAAGGGCCGGGCAACCGGACCTATCTGGCAGTGGCCGGTGGGTTCGATGTACCGCGTTATCTGGGGTCTGCTGCGACGTTCAGTCTGGGCGGGTTCGGCGGTCACGCGACCGGTGTACTCAAAACCGGCGACGTCTTGCGTCTGGTCGATCCGGGCGCCAAACAGCCGGTTCAGAAACTGCCCGCTTTCTTGAAGCCTGTCCTGACGCAGGAATGGGAGATCGAGGTGCTCTATGGGCCGCATGGCGCGCCGGATTTTTTCACTGGCAGCGACATCCAGACCCTTTTCAATACGGCTTACGAGGTCCACTACAATAGTTCGCGGACCGGGGTGCGGCTGGTCGGCCCCAAACCGGACTGGGCACGCGAGGACGGTGGCGAAGCTGGGCTTCACCCGTCCAACATTCACGATAACGCCTATGCGGTGGGCGCTATTGATTTCACCGGCGACATGCCGATTCTGCTGGGGCCCGACGGGCCCAGCCTGGGCGGTTTTGTCTGTCCGGCTGTCGTCACGCAGTCGGACCTGTGGAAGCTCGGACAGCTCAAACCTGGTGACAAAGTCCGGTTTATTCCGGTCTCGCTCAAGCACGCAGAGCAGCAGAAACACGTGCAGGATCGCGGCGTTGCGACCTTTATGGATCTCGCCGGCCAGCCCCGGGCCGTCGGCCGGTCCGAAGCTGTACTCGGCTGGTCGGATGAGGGGCCGGTTGGCGTCTGCTATCGGCAGGCTGGGGATGACTACCTGCTTGTTGAATATGGCCCCATGGTGCTTGATATCGGTCTTCGAATGCGGGTTCATGCGCTGATGCAGGCGGTTCAGCAATCCGGTCTTCCTGGTATCCTTGATCTGACGCCAGGTATCCGCTCCCTGCAGGTTCACTTCGATACGGCGCAGATCAAGCAGGCTGATCTGCTGGCTGAACTCCGGGCGCTGGAAGATGGCCTTGGCACGGTGGACTCGCTGCGGGTGCCATCGCGGATCGTTCATTTGCCGTTGTCCTGGAACGATGAGCAGGCACAGCTTGCCATGACCAAGTATCAGGAGCTGGTCCGCCCGGATGCGCCATGGTGCCCCTCCAACATCGAGTTCATCCGGCGGATCAACGGGCTAGGCAGCGAAGACGACGTTTACCGCACCGTATTTGACGCCAGCTATATGGTGCTGGGGCTGGGTGACGTTTATCTGGGAGCGCCGGTGGCAACGCCTGTTGATCCAAGGCACCGGCTTGTCACGACGAAATATAATCCGGCACGCACCTGGACACCGGAAAACGCTGTCGGTATCGGCGGCGCTTACATGTGCATTTATGGGATGGAAGGGCCGGGCGGTTATCAGCTCTTTGGGCGCACCATTCAGGTCTGGAACACTTGGCGGCAGCCGCCGCCTTTCGAGCCCGGAAGCCCTTGGCTGTTGCGGCATTTTGACCAGATTAAATTCTTCCCTGTTTCCGGTGATGAACTGCTGCAGGCGCGGGCAGATTTTCCGCACGGCGCCTATCCCGTCGAGATTGAGGAGACTTATTTCGACCTTGCCGAATACGGCCAATTTCTTGATGCCAACCATGCCAGTATTGACGCGGCGAAGGCGCGGCAGCAGGCTGCGTTCGAAACCGAACGGCAACGCTGGGCCGATCAGGGGATAGCAGGTTATGTTGGCGAAGAAGAAGCGCCGGATGCCCCGGTGCAGGCCAACCTGCCGGATGGGGCTTTGGCGGTGGAATCCCACGTGCCGGGCAATGTCTGGAAACTGGTCGCGGAACCCGGCCAGCGGGTTGAAGCAGGAGAGACGCTCATTATCGTCGAGTCGATGAAGATGGAACTGGAGATCGCCGCGCCCGTGGCCGGCGTTCTGGACGAATTCCGTTGTCAGCCTGGCCGCCCGGTCAAAGCGGGCGATCTGGTTGCGGTGCTGACCCCTGCATGAGCATTGCCAGCCTGCAGATTACCGACCTTCATGCTGGGTATCGCGAGGAACGCTTTACACCCGTTGAGGTCATCAATGCGGTCTATGACCGGATCGAGGCCTATCCGGATGCAGCCGTCTGGATCAGCCGGTTACCGCGCAATGCCGTTTTGGATGAGGCTGGCGGCCTTGATCTGTCGGATATCGAAGAGTTGCCGTTGTTCGGCATCCCCTTTGCAGTAAAGGACAATATTGACGTCGCCGGGCTGGAAACAACCGCCGCCTGTCCGGATTTTGCCTATCTGCCGGAGGCCGATGCGACGGTGGTGGCCCGGCTTCGGGCTGCTGGGGCGCTGGTGATCGGCAAGACCAATCTGGATCAGTTTGCCACCGGGCTGGTGGGGGTTCGCTCCCCCTATGGCGCGCCGCGCTGCGTGTTCGACGACCGCTATATCAGTGGCGGTTCCAGTTCCGGCTCGGCTGTTGCCGTGGCGGCTGGCCTGGTTTCGTTTTCTTTGGGCACAGATACGGCAGGGTCGGGCCGGGTGCCTGCCGCACTGAACAACATTGTTGGCATCAAACCGACGAAAGGCCACCTGAGTACGACAGGGGTCATCCCGGCCTGCCGTTCGCTCGACTGTGTGACTGTCTTTGCCGGCACTGTGGGTGATGGTGACCTGGTGCGCCGCATAGCAACAGCAGAGGACGCTGCTGATCCCTACAGCCGTCCGGCGGGTCAGCAGACCTTGCCTCTGACGTCCTATCGGTTTGGGGTGCTGGCAGAGGATCAGCGGGAATTCTTCGGCGATACGGATGCAGCCCGGTTGTATGAAGCGGCGATCGACCGTCTGGCAGGACTTGGCGGAACGCCAACCCCTATTGATTATCGGCCCTTTAAAAGCGCTGCCGCGCTGCTCTATGACGGCCCGTGGGTCTCGGAACGAACCGCTGCCATTCAGGATTTTATCGGCGCCAGTCCTGACGCCGTCCACAAGGTCGTGCGCGGTATTATTGAAGGTGGCAATCGGTTCTCTGCAGTCGACGCCTTTGAAGGGCAATATCGGCTGGAAGCGTTGCGAAAGACTGTCGCGCCGGTATGGCGGGATATTGACCTGATGCTGCTGCCAACCTGTCCGACGACCTATCAGGTCAAGGCGGTGGAAGCCGACCCGGTAACGCTGAACAGCCGCATGGGGCTCTACACCAACTTTGTTAATCTGCTCGATTATTGTGCTGTTGCGGTGCCGGCAGGGTTCCGAAGCGATGGGCTGGCACTGGGGGTGACGTTGATCGCTCCCGCCCATGCGGATGAGGCGCTCGCATTGCTGTCTGACCGGTTGCACCGCGCGCTGGAAGAAGGGGCCTGCGGGGCCAAACAAGCTCTTGCGGACAACGCTCTGGAACCGTCCCTTTCCGGGATGATCGATGTGATGGTGGTCGGTGCACATTTGAGCGGCATGCCGCTCAATCATCAACTGACGGATTTGAACGGGACATTTGTCGAGCGCGTTAAAACCGCGTCGGACTATCGGCTCTATGCGCTGCCCGAAACCTCACCGCCCAAACCGGCGCTGATCAGGCAGCCTGGCACTCAGGGGCCGGGGCTCGCCGCTGAAATCTGGCGTCTGACGCCAGATTCCTATGGCCGGTTTGTGGCGATGATCCCGTCACCATTGGGGATCGGGTCGATCGAACTGGACGACGGTCGTTTTGTGCAGGGGTTCCTGGGAGAGGCCTGGGCAGCCGAAGGGGCTGAGGATGTAACCCGTTTTGGCGGCTGGCGTGCCTATATCGAGCACCTGTCGGGCTGATCCCAAAAAATTGCCCCGGCTGGACAATGTCCGGCCGGGGCAAGGGGAAGGAAACTCAGTCTTGGAAGGGGTCAGGCGTTACAAAGAACGGCTGATCATGAAGGTGAACCGCTCGTCACAAAGGCGGGTACAGAACGCCTCGTTCAGATCCGTGTCGTGATAGCGGAAGTCCATGTCGAACCAGTCGGTGATGCTGACGGTCAGGCCGATGTTCCAGTTCAGGTAGTCATCGGAGATACCATCCCAGGTCTGGCCGTTGTCCAACAGCTCGTTGTAGCCGAGTTGGCCGCTAAAGCTGATGCCAAACGTATCGCTGCCGAGCGGGACGGGAACTTCAAGGTCGAGCGGGATGTGGATCATGTCGCCCGTGCCGCCGAAGAAGTCAGGCGAATAGGTAATGCCCGTGCCGATTGAGGCCAGGCCCAGATCGGCCGATATGCTTGCCCAGAATTCCCAGTAGTCGGCATTGCTGCCGGCGGGATCGCCCGGATAGGCATAGAAGATCGCGCCGACATCGTAGGAGATGCCGCTGTTGCCGAAATCACCGGCGAAACCGGCATACAGATCGATTTCGATCGACGTGGAATTGTTACCGTTGCCGTCCAGGAACTCAATGTTCGAGGCCCAGGTACCGGCGTAGAAACCGCTGGAGTGCTCAATATCCAGGCCACCCTGAACAGCCCAATCTTCGTTGGTCTGGGTGAAACCACGGAACACGTAGTCATTGGTGAGTGCGATATTGCCGGAGAACGACCAATCGCTTTCTTCTTCTGCGAAGGCCGGTCCGCTGACAGCAAGCATACTTACTGCGGCGCCCGCCAGGGCCATCGTCTTCAACCGTGTCATTGTATTAGATCCTCTCTATAGGTCTTTAGGGGCGTTTCTCGTTTTGAGGGCAGTTTTTCTGCCTCATGCCCCCTTACTTTCAAGGATCGTGCCAATCTTTGGTGGCCGGCTCGAAAAATATGAAAAATCTTTTAATTACAGGTAGTTAAGAGTGTTCCAAAGGGTCGAGAATTGGTGCGGTGCAACATTGACGTGTTACGGATGCGCAGATTCTGCCCCCTTTTTTATCTGTAACCGGATCATTTGAACAAATTTTGTGCACATAAATTGTGCTGTGCAACATTTAGGCGGCCGCGGATATTTTCAGGCGAGTGCGCCCCATCCCGCAATGCCGACGCCCATGGCGGCCCAGCCAATCAACGTCTTGGAAAGGATGATTTTTGGCGCCAGGCCATTGCTTAGCGTGGCGTCAATATCAGCGCCTTTGTGAATCCGCCACAGAATCGGTACGTCGACCCAAAGCGCCTGAATGATGAAACCCAGCGCGCCGACCGCCACGCCCTCCAGAGGGCTCCAGTTCCAGAATACGCCGATCAGGATGGCAGCGGGCAGCAGATAGCCGACCTCTCCGCCCATGGCCATCCACATGAACTGTTTTCGACTATGGGCCTTGGTGTCGAATAACCCCAAAAAGATACCACTGGCTGGACCCAGCGGGATGTCAGCCCCGGCGAGGCGCGCGCCCAGATAGTGGCCCCATTCATGCGTCAGATAGACGAAGAAGAACGAAAGCACAAAACCAACGACCCAGCTGATGATGAGGCTGAAAGTTGAGCCCGTGGCGCCATGCCACGTGACAAGCCCGATGCCTAAAGCAACCGAGATCGCAGTGATAACAAGATCGCGGGAAACCGCATCCGCCAGCGACCGCGGAGCGTGCGCGACTTCATACTGGGCCATGTCGATCCTCCTTTGACGCAGAAGGTTCTATCGCAAATTCTGCCAATGCCAAAGCCGCTGCGTGCATCCTGACGTGGTGCGCGGCAGACCAGGCGTGTCATGGAAGTGATCGCCTATGAAGCGGGCGAACAGCAGGTGGTCAACCGGATGGTTCTGATCCGGCAATCAGGCCGGACGATTGACGACGCCGGTGACAGACCCAAGACCGAGTTGAATCTCTGTACCGGGATGGCCAAGTCCTAGCCAGGAAGGCCGCGGGGATTTACCCTGCCCGATGCGCCATCAGGAGGGAAGAGAGCTATGTTCAAAGCGATTTCTTTACTTGTCATCAGTGCCGTGATTTTCGTAGCTGGCTCAGCAGCGGCAAGCGCGGTCTGCACCTATCATATCAAGCTCTACAACGATAACGACGGCAACATCACCATCGCCAAGATCGGGACAAAAAAGACCACGGGCGACGCGCACAAGACCGGCAACATATCGGATTTCGTGGTGCCGGAGAATGGCGCGGCGATGGCAACTTTTGGTAGGGTCGCGCGGCTGAAAAATACCGCCGTCTATTTCGGCGTCCGGAAGAAGGACGGCACATGGTTCTGGTCTTCCGAAAAAGCGTCTTGCCATGACTCCTATGTCCGAAGCCAGGATGGCAACCCGATCAAGATATTCCTGAAGTAGTGGCACCGTGCTCCGGGCTTTACCGTAAAGCCCAGATCCGAGAGTTCCGCGAGAACTTGGTTTTCGGGAAAAATTGGAGCGGGCGATGAGATTCGAACTCACGACCCCAACCTTGGCAAGGTTGTGCTCTACCCCTGAGCTACGCCCGCGTCCTGGGTATCGCGCCAACCATCGATGCCGGCGCGCAGAGGCGGGATCATAGCCAAGCGTTTCTCCAATGCAAGTGCCTTGTAACCGGTCTTTGAAGGACGGATAGCCACGCGCGTGTCTTGACGTACGCCTTACACTCCCCACCTCAATGTGCTACCCCAGCAGGGAACAAATTGAGCCGGAAAACAGCCTATGGAACTCTCTCAGCCCCCGCAGGACGGGCTAATCAAAGATTCAGATACCGCCAATTTTATGGCCGACGTGATCGAGGTGTCGCAACAGGTCCCGGTTATCGTGGATTTCTGGGCGCCTTGGTGCGGCCCGTGCAAGCAACTGACGCCTGCGCTGGAGAACGTCGTCAATGCGGCGCAGGGGGCGGTTCGGCTGGTGAAGGTGAATGTTGACGAGAATCAGCAATTGGCGGCCCAGCTTCGTGTGCAGAGCATCCCCGCGGTCTTTGCCTTCAAGGATGGGCAGCCGGTCGATGGGTTCATGGGGGCGCTGCCGGAAAGCCAGCTGAAGGAATTTGTCGAACGAATTTCAGGTGATGCGGTGCCGCAGTCGCCGGTCGAACAGATGCTTGAAGCCGCCCAGGCAGCGCTGGCACAGGGTGACCTGGTCAATGCCGAGGCGGCGTTCCGCCAGGTCAACGCGGCAGAGCCGGAAAATCTGGTGGCGGTTGCCGGCGTGATCCAGTGCCGCATCGGCGCAGAGGATGTTGAAGGCGCCAAGGTGATTTTCGATGCCCTCGATGAGGAGGCGCAGGCGTCGGGCGAGCTGGCCGCGGCCAAGGCAGCGCTGCATCTCGCCGAGCAGGCGGGTGAGGCGGGCGACGTAGCCGAACTGCGGGCGGCTGTTGATGCCAATCCTGACGACCATCAGGCGCGTTTCGATCTGTCGGCGGCGCTTTTGGGTGCCGGGCGCAACGAAGAGGCAGGTGCTGAACTACTGGAAATCATCCGGCGGGACCGCGAATGGAATGACGATGCGGCGCGTGAACAGCTGCTGACCTTGTTCGAGGCATGGGGCCATGCTGATCCGCTGACTCTCTCGACGCGTAAGAAGCTGTCGAGGATGTTGTTTTCATGAAGCTTGATGATTGGACAGAGTTACCGTCGAGGTTGCCGGTGTTCCCCCTGGCGGGTGCGCTGCTGTTGCCGCGCGGAACGCTGCCGCTCAATATCTTTGAAAAACGCTACCGCGATATGGTTGAGGACGTCATCCGGGGCGACCGTGTGATCGGCATGGTGCAGCCGCTCGATCCGGAATCGCAGGAGAGCGAACCCGAGATCTATGACGTTGGCTGTGCGGGGCGGATGACCGCGTTTCAGGAGGTCGAAGACGGCCGCTATGTCGTGACCCTCACCGGCATTCGGCGATTCCGTATCATAAACGAACTGGACCGCACCACGGGATATCGCCAATGCGCTGTCGATTACACTGAGTTCATGCACGACTTTGAGCCGGAAACGGCAGACAATGCCGACCGTGACGAGTTTCTGCAGATCATCCGTCAATATGTCGACGTGCAGGGTTATCAGGTCGATTGGGACATGATCGAAAACACCGATACAGAGACTTTGATCCATGCTGGCGCAACATTAGCCCCCTGGGCGCCCAGCGAAAAACAGGCGCTGCTGGAAGCGCCGAATGTCTGCGACCGCTATGACGTTCTGATGGCGCTTTACCGGATGGCTGTTGCGCAGGCAACCGGCACCGGTATGCAGCTGCAATAGGCAGGATTTCGATGCCTTCGTCCAACGATATTGATCCCAAACTGCTTGAGGTTCTGGTGTGCCCGGTCACCAAAGCACCGCTGGAGTATGACCGGGATGCGAACGAGTTGATCAGCAAACAGGCCGGTCTGGCCTACCCTATTCGCGATGGAATTCCGATCATGCTGGTCGATGAAGCGCGGTCGCTGGAGGGTGAATAATCATGGCTGATGCCTGGCCCACGGAACTGGTCTTCAAGCGCGGCACCCGAATGCTCGATATTGCCTATGATGACGGGCAGGCCTTCAGTCTGCCGTTCGAGTTGCTGCGGGTCGAAAGTCCATCTGCCGAAGTCCAGGGCCATGGCGGCGATCAAAAGAACATCGTGCCGGGCAAACGACAAGTCGGCGTCGCCGGTGCCGACGCCACCGGCAACTACGCGGTACGGATCCGCTTCGATGACGGTCACAGCACCGGCATTTTCAGTTGGGACTATCTCTACGAGCTGGGCCAGCGGCAAGAGGCCCTTTGGCAGAATTACTTGAGCGCGTTGGACGAAAAAGGCCTGAGCCGCGACGGTTAGTGCAGCGTTTTCTTCCGTCGTCGCAGAATGGCAAATGTCACCAGAGACGCGCTGACCAGGTGGAAGACAACCAGGCCATCGAGATAAGTCAGGTCTTCTGGTGGACGTGCAAATTCTGCGGGCACATCCATAATCCAGGCCCGGACGACCGTATAGAGGACAATCTGGCTTCCGGCAGCGATGTAAAACGCGGCATATCCGATCCTCCGTCCTGCACAAAACCCCCAGACGACAAGGCCATCCAGGATCAGGTAGATCACGTCAAGCGCTTGCCACTTTAGGGGGGCATCCAGCCAGGTGAAGCCGGAAAGACCCGCCATATTCATCAGGTGAACCAGACCGCCATAGGCATAGAAAGCCGCGACGACCCAGAGGATCAGGGTTGGAACCGTCCAATCGGGGCGCCTGGCCGTCCGCCTTTCCAAGGTTCGCTGCATCTTCATCGCTCGGGTCGATTGCGCTCAGGCGGCCTGATCGAAGGGCGGAGCAGGGTCGTATTCCATGCCACGCTGAACCAGAAGACCATGATCCTGGCCGAACCGCTCGCCGGTCAACCACAGCGCCATATCGATGCCCGCTGAAACACCTGCCGCCGTCACCAAATTGCCGTCGATGACATAGCGGGCGTTCCTGACCGGCTCACCGACTCCATCAAGAGCTTCAAGCTCGCCGAAGGCCAGCCAGTGGGTGGTGACGCGTTTGCCTTTGGCAGGCCCCGCAGCAACCAGGAGAAAAGCCCCCGTGCAGACACTGGTCACCCATGTGCAGTGCTCAGCCTGTCGGGCGATGAAGTCCAGCATGGCCGGGTTATCGACCTCGGTGCGCGTACCCTGGCCACCGGGCACCAGCAGGATGTCGAGGTCGGGGCAGGTCTGGAACGAATAATCGGTTTCGACCCTCATGCCCTTGGCGCAGCGTACCGTGCCACCGTTCTGCGACACCAGGAAGACGTCGTCTCGCGTTTCGCTGCCATGGAACTGATGGATCTGATTGGAGACCGTCAACACCTCCCAGGGGCCGACGAAGTCGAGTTCTTCTGCGTCGTCAAACAGCACCAGGCCGATATTCATGGTCGTTCTCCTTTGGGGTGGTGCGGCGGCGAAAGCGGTCGCGATAGGCTTGCGGGCCAACACCCAGCCGTCGGTGAAAACTGCGCCGCATGCGCTCTGTATTGCCGAAGCCGCAGGCATAGGCGATCTGGTCGATCGTTGCCGCGCTGTCCTGCAGCGCCTGCCGCGCGGCGTCGATCCGAACCCGTTCGACAAATTGTGCCGGCGTCTCGTCGGTTTCCGTCGCGAACACCCGCGCCAGCGTGCGCTCCGACATGCCGGCGCGCGCCGCGAGGCTGGGCACGGATAAATCGCCACCCGGATTTTCGGTAATCCATTTCAATAGGCTCCCCAGCCGGCCCTGTTCCTGTGCCTGGGCTTCCAGCACGGTACTGAACTGCGACTGGCCGCCCGGCCTGATCATGTAGAGCACGTGCCGCTTGGCAATCTCGACCGCGATGTTGTGCCCCCAATCTTCGTCAATCAGCGCAAGCGCCAAATCCATCCCGGCGGTCACGCCGGCCGAACTCCAAAGCCGCCCGTCACGGACGAAGATGGCATCTCTGTCGACGGTCAGGTCGGGGAAAGCGTCCGCGACCTCGTCACAGATGTCCCAATGGGTGGCGACCCGCTTGCCCCGGATCAGCCCCGCCTGCGCCAGAATGGCAACGCCGGAGCAGATCGAGACCAGCCGGTCAGCATGCCGTGCAGCCCGGCGCAAAAAGCCCAGCAGGGCGGCGTCCTGCATGGCGGGGATGGTTCCGTCGCCGCCCGCGATCATCAGCGTATCCAGATCTTCAAGGTCGCCGTCGCTGAAGTCTTCGAATGTCTTGTCAACGCCCAGCCTGATGCCGCTGGAGGTGCGGATCTCTCCAGTGTCGCGTGCCGTCAGCGTCAGATCGTAGCCTTGGTGGCCAAGATCCTTGACGGCGGAGAGAATCTGCATCGGCCCGACGATGTCTATGATCTGCGCCTGATTGTAGCCGACCATAATGACTTTGCGCAGGGCGTTGGCGGTATTTGGTGTGTCCGGTTCCATGGCGGTAAGAGTACCGACCAGGGAAATTGGCGGAAAGGTCAAATAACACGCATTTTATGCCAAAAAGCCTTCAGGCAGCAGGGTTCCATGCCAGATGAAGGTCGCGCATCGCCCGGAGTTGACCGCTTTCATAGCTCGGCTGCGTGCCGGGCTTCAGGCTGAATTCGGGAATACGTTTAAGGAACTCCTCAATTGTAATCTGGATTTCCAGCCTCGCAAGGTGCTCCCCCAGGCAACGGTGCGGCCCAACGCCGAACGCGGTATGAATGATCTCCGATCGCCGGATATCGAATATCTCGGGTTTCGTACAGGCATCGGGGTCGCGAGAGGCGGCGGCGAAATTGAGCGCGATCCGGTCCCCGGGTTTAAAGGCAACGCCCGCGATTTCTACGTCTGCCTTCACGGTGCGGGCCGGGGCGACCACCGGCGCGTAAAGGCGGGCGACTTCTTCTACGGCGTTGGTCACATATTCAGGGTTGGCCAGAAGGTCGCGCCTGACATCCGGGTGGGCTGCAAGGTGATAAATGGCAGCCGACATGGCATGTGTCGTCGTGGCAAGCCCACCGAAAACGACGTCTAGCGCTGTGTAGACCCGGTCCTCCCAGGGGCACAGATCGCCATCCAACTCGACGCCCGCGATGATCTTGTCGACCAGGTCGCCCTTCGGGGCTTGGGTCCTGCGATCCTGCAGAAATTTGTCGAGATAGGCATGTACCCGTGCGAAGGCCGGGCCGCGATCTTCTAGTGCGCCGAACTAGAAGATGTCGATGTCATTGAACAGTTCAGGAAGATCGTCTACCGGCACCGGCAGGATCTGCTCGAAAAGGATCTGGCCGGGAAGCAATGCCGCATAATCCGCGACAAATTCGCATTCCCCACGCGGTGCAAGCCCGTCGATCAATTCACCGGCGCGCTGGCGGGCGAACGCGTCGAGTCTGCGAACCGCAGGTTTACTGAAAGGCGGATTCAGCACCCGGCGCCAATTGTTATGATAGGGCGGATCCGAATCTTCAGGCAGAATGGGGATCGTGCCATCCGGCGGGTTCAGCTGCCAGCCGTCAGCGCTGCTGAAAGTCTGCCAATCCAGGGCGCATCGGCGCACATCCTCATATCGGTTGATGACCGAGTATCCAGCGCCGACCGTGCTGTGCGCGACCGGGCAGTGCGCGACGAGACCATCCATCACCTCTTCAAACTGTAAGCTGAGAGACGGGTCTTCAATGTCGAAGTCTTCGCACAGGGTGCGTTCTGGTTCGGTCGGCGACTTGCTCACGATATGTTTCTTCCCTTTTTTGTTCAGTATCGTCAGGTCAGACCGCAAAAGAAAGGGCCGCCCGCTTTCACGGACGGCCCTGATGGAGGGGATGGAAGGGGGGTTAGGCGGCCTTCTGGTCGATGACCTTGGCGCCTGCACCGTTGATGGGAATCTGGCGCGGTTTGCGCTCTTCGGGGATCTCGCGCACGAGGTCCACGTGAAGCAGGCCGTTTTCTAGGCCCGCGCCGGATACCTTGACACTGTCTGCCAGATGGAAGCGGCGCTTGAAGGCGCGCTTGGCGATACCACGGTGCAGATAATGGACCTGCTTTTCCTCGCCTTCGTCTTCGGTGGTCTGGACGGCCTGGCCTGAAAGCGTCAGCACGTCGTTCTCGACGGTGACGTCAAGCTCATCTTCGGAAAAGCCCGCGACGGCCATACTGATGCGATAGCCATCCTCGCCGCGTTTTTCGATGTTATAGGGCGGGTAGCCGCTGTGACCGGTGTCATAGCGTGTCGCGCCATCAAGCAGGCGGAACAGATTGTCGAAACCGACGGTGGAACGCGAAAGGGGTGAATTATCAAAGACTCGCATGTCTCATCCTCTCTTGAGCAACAAGATAAAGTTCATGTCCGCCATAGGGCCGGACGGTTAAATCGGGCCCTGTCAGGCACCCGACACGAGTTAGATAAGGAGTGATTTTAGGGGTTCAAGACCCTCGAAAATGATCTTGGAACAACAAAAAAAGCGGCGCATCAAGGCGCCGCTTTCATGGTCTTGGTCGTTAAATCCGGCTTAAAGGCCGAAATCGCCGAACTTGTTCTTGAACTTGGCCACACGGCCACGGTCTGACACGCGCTGCTGCCCGCCGGTCCAGGCCGGGTGTGACTTCGGATCGACGTCCAGGGTAATCGAATCCCCTTCGGCGCCCATGGTCGAGCGCGTCTCAAAGGTGGACCCATCGGTCATGACGACCTTGATGGTGTGGTAATCCGGGTGAATGTCTTTCTTCATGGTCCGCTCCGGCGAATTTCGAGCGCGCTGTATACGCGAGGCTGTGCTGCACCGCAAGGGTGATGTGCGCCGGATTTCTTGGCGATCCCTGGCGAGGGCTGGTATATCAGGCGCGCGATATCAAAGGATGCCTCGTGAGTGACGATTCCGCCAATCCAGATGAGATAAGCAGCCCTGTTTTCAGGAAGGCGAAAAAGCCTGATGTCGGTCATTTGCGCTTCCTGCTGCGGTTCCTTCTGCCCTACAAAAAAATTGTTGCAGCCGCCATTGCGGCGCTGGTTGTGGGTGTCGTCGCGATCCTGGCCTTTGCGCCCGCTCTGCGCCGGGTTGTCGACATGGGGTTCGACCAGGCAAACGAGGCCAATATCGATCTCTATTTTATGGGCATCTTCGGCGTCGTCGTGGTGCTTGCCGCGGCGACCTCGGCGCGCTTCGCGCTGGTGTCGTGGCTGGGCGAGCGGGTGGTCACCGATATCCGGGCTGCGGTTTACAGCCATGTGATCAATCTCAGCCCGTCATTTTTTACCGAGAACCGGTCTGGCGAGGTCGCCTCCCGCCTGACGGCGGATACGACGCTGATTCAGTCGGTCGTCGGATCAAGTTTCTCTATTGCGCTGCGCAGTTCGCTGACCGTACTTGGCGGGCTGGTTGCGATGCTGCTGACCAGCCCCAAACTGACGGGCCTCGTGCTGCTCTCCGTGCCGCTGGTAATCGTACCGCTTTTGGTATTCGGGCGGCGGGTGCGCAATCTGTCGCGGGACAGCCAGGACAGAATCGCCGATATCGGTGCGACCGTGACCGAAGGGTTCTCGGCGACCCAGACAATCCAGGCCTTTACCCATGAGAAAGAAGAACAGGCTGCTTTCAGGGGCACCGTGGAGCGCGCCTTTGGTACCGCATTCCGGCGTATTCGGGCCCGCGCGGCGCTGACCTTTTTCGTTATTGTGCTGGCTATTGGCGCGATCGATCTGGTGCTGTGGGTCGGCGCGCAAGATGTGATCGCAACCAATATGACGGCCGGCGAATTGGCGCAGTTCGTGTTTCTGGCCATCGTTGTCGCGGGCGCGGTCGTTGGGTTGAGCGAAAGCTATGGCGAAATCCTGCGCGCAGCCGGGGCTGCTGGCCGGATGATGGAATTGCTGCGTGTCGAACCGGACATTAAGGCGCCCGAGAACCCCGAACCCATGCCGTCCGAGCCGCTGGGCTCTGTTGAGCTGGAGGGCGTCAGCTTTGCCTATCCATCGCGGTCGGAAACCCCGGCGCTCGAAGGTGTTTCATTCAAGGTAGAGCCTGGCGAAACAGTTGCTTTGGTAGGGCCGTCAGGGGCTGGCAAGTCCACGGTGTTCCAGCTTCTGCTGCGCTTCTACGATCCGCAGATCGGGATCGTCCGGCTCGACGGGGTTGATCTGCGCCGGGCCGATCCCGAACAGGCCCGCCGCCGGCTTGGTATCGTGCCGCAGGACACCATGATTTTCGCGACCTCGGCGCTGGAGAACATTCGCTATGGTCGTCCCGACGCGTCCGACGATGAGGTCAAGGCGGCGATTGAGGCCGCCGCCGCGGGCGATTTCCTCTACGACTTGCCGCAAGGGCTGGATACCTATCTTGGCGAACGCGGCGTCAAGCTCTCGGGTGGGCAGCGCCAGCGCATCGCCATTGCGCGCGCCATCTTGCGCAACCCGCCGATTCTCCTGCTCGATGAAGCCACCTCGGCGCTTGATGCCGAGAATGAGCGCCTGATCCAGAAAGCGCTGGAGGTCCTG
The DNA here is from genome assembly GCA_046290575.1 of Alphaproteobacteria bacterium. Taxonomy (GTDB): domain Bacteria; phylum Pseudomonadota; class Alphaproteobacteria; order SMXS01; family SMXS01; genus JANQQJ01. Next base: position 83,000 of record JBKAGX010000006.1, read on the forward strand.
ATGCTGGACCGCACCACCATTGTCATCGCGCACCGGCTGGCCACGGTGTTGAAGGCCGACAGGATCCTCGTAATGGATCAGGGCAGGCTGGTCGCTGAAGGTACGCATGCCGAACTTCTCGCCAAAGGCGGGCTTTACAAAAAGCTGGCGGATCTGCAGTTCGGTTCAGAGGGCCGCCCGCCGCTCAGCGCTGTATCCGCCTAGCGCTGGGTCAGCTTGAATTCGATCCGCCGGTTGCGGCGGTTGGCCTCGGGGCCGGTGCCTTCATCAATCGGCTGAAACTCGCCGAAGCCGGTTGCGGCCAGCCGCTCGGGCGGTACGCCCTGGGCCATCAGATAGCGCACCACGGAGGTCGCGCGCGCTGTCGAGAGCTCCCAGTTGGAAGGGAACGCCGGCGTGTTGATTGGTACCGGATCGGTATGGCCGTCAACGCGCAACACCCAGGGGATGTTATCGGGAATCTTGCCGCCAAGGGCGACCAGCGTGGCGGCCATCTGGTCGAGTTCCTGCAGGCCTTGCGGGTTCAGCGTCGCCGACCCGGACCCGAATAGAACCTCGGACTGGATGACAAACCGGTCGCCGACGATGCGAATGCCGGGCTGATTGCCGATCGCCTTGCGCAACTCCCCAAAGAACTCGGACCGGTAGCTCGCCAGCTCCTGCACCTTCTGCGCCAGGGCAATGTTGAGCCGCTTGCCCAGGTCGGCGATGACCGCCTGCTGTTCCTTGTCGCGCTGTTCCGAGGCGTCAAGGGCGGCTTCCAGATTGGCCAGCTGCTGGCGCAGCGCTGCCAATTGCTGGTTCAGCAGCGCCACCTGATCCTGTGCCGCGCGCGATTTGGACTGTTCGTCGGTCAACGCGCTTTGCATGGCGGCGATCTGTGCCCGCTGGGCTTCTGTATCCCCGGCGCGGGCTTCTGCATCGGCGAGCATCGCTTCCAGCTGGCTGGTGCGAGCCTGCAGTTCGTCCCGATCCAGATTGGCAATCTGCAACGAGGCAGAAAGCTGCTGCAGGCTGATCCGCATATTGGCCGCTTCCTCCTGCTCCATGGCCAGCGTGCGCTGCAGTTCGGCAATGGTGTTGTTCAGGCGCGCCAGTTCCTCGTCACGGCCGCTCAGCGCCTGACCCAGAAAGAATTGCGCCAAGGCGAACATCGAGACCAGAAAGATGATGACCAGCAGCAGCGACGACAGCGCATCGACAAAGCCCGGCCAATGGTCCCCTGTCGGACGGCGGCTCCGCTGGAAACTGCCTGCGGGCATCAGCTGACCTATTTCCGCCGGTTGTCGTCGAGTGCGCCGGCGATGGTGCGCGCCAGCAGTTTAATCTCGCTGCGCAGCTCGTCCATCAGCTGGTTGCGGCCTTGCGCCATGTTCTGCTGCAACTGGGCGACATGCACGTCCAGATTCTTCAGATGGTCCTTGCTGGCATCATCCAGCCCCTGGTTGCCACGCATTGAATCATCAAGGATGGCCAGTTTTTCACCCAGCGCCAGCAGCGCCTGATTGGTGGCTTCCCGGCTTTCTTCGGACCGGGTGAACGTCCGTTGCAGATTGTCGACGGATTCGGCTGTCTGCTCCAACAGCGCGCTGACATAGGCCGGTACCGATTGATCGGCTTCGCCGGTGCCCGGTCCCGCCGCAGAAAGCCGCGTCATACCCGACAGCCATTCTTCCAGATCGTTATAGAAACGGCTTTGTGCCTGACCGGCCTGAAGGTCAAGGAAACCCAGCACGACCGATCCAGCCAGACCGAAAAGCGAAGAACTGAAGGCCGTGCCCATCCCGCCCAGCGGGGCGCTCAACCCGGCTTTCAACTCGTCAAACATCGCGCCGAAATCATTGGAGGTGACGTCCAGCGCGTCGATGGTGCCGCTGATCGCGCCGATGGTTTGCAGCAATCCCCAGAACGTGCCCAACAGCCCCAGAAAGATCAGCAGGCTGATCGTATAGCGAGAGATTTCCCGGGCCTCGTCCAGCCGGGCACCGATGCTGTCGAGCAGGGAGCGCATGGACAATGTCGAGAGCGAGGCCCGTCCGCGCCGCTCGTTCAGCAGCGTCGCTACGGGGGCGAGCATGGCCGGGGTCTGGACATCGTCGACATCTTTGTCTTCCCGCCGATAGGCGCTCAACCATTCGACCGCGGGACTCAGCATCAACACCTGCCGGATCACATAGACGATACCGGCGAGCAGGACGCCCAGGATCAACCCGTTGAGCACCGGATTCGCCATAAAGGCCTCGACCATCACATCGCTGGTCAATACCAGCACGATGACGACGCCGGCCACAGCGGCCAGGAAGATGATCATCCGGTTCAAATAACGCTGAGGTCGGGTCATGGGCCTTTGGCTCCGGAACAGCACCCAGATAAATTCAGGTTTATGTTTCTAGGGGACGAGGAAATGGATATCCACCCGCTCTGGCGCTTCTTTTTTGTCGGCCGGGCCTTTGGGGCGCAAAGAGATGCGCGTGCCGTCAATGCCCTTGCCCATCAGATAGCCGCGTACGGCAATCGCGCGATTCAGCGAAAGCCGTTTGGTCTCGGTCAAGGATTGCTTGTCGGTGCCGCCATAGGCGTGCAGTTCCAGCCGTATAGCGCTTTCGGCAATCTGAGAGACGATCGCATCGAGTTGTTCCGTCCCCTGTAGCGTCAGCGCTTGATCACCTTCATTGAAGAGCAACTGATCGACGCGTCCCTTTACAGCCCTGGCCAGCGCAGGAGGGGTCGTGGCTGGCGCGTCTTCAATATTCGCAATACGGGGCGCGACCGGCGTTTGCGGTTCCGCCGTACCCAGAACGGGCGCCGGTGCACGGCTCAGGTCTGGCGGACCGCTGGATTGTTCATCATCGACACCAGGGGGTAGAAGGGGGGCGTCGTCGGAGTCATCTGTGTCGGTCGATGGTTCCGGGGGTTCTGCAGGGGCGGGCGGGGTGTCTTCGCGGGCCGGATTGATGGATTGCAGCGCATCGAGATTGATCTCAATGCCATCATCGTCCTCTTGCGCCCCGGTGGGGCTGGCAAGGAAAAGGCTTAGAGCGATGAGGCTTATATAAGTTGGCGCGCGCATGGGTTCATGAGGATATAGGACGCAAAGGCGGCTATTCCGAGGCGGCCGCGGCCCTTTCCTTTCGGACCTTCATGATGATCTTGGAAAGTGTCTGATGCAACTGGTCATTGGCGGCAAGGACTTCTCCGGACTGCATAGCCCGGTCGCGTCCGCTGTAGTCGGTGATGTAGCCGCCCGCTTCACGCACGATGATGTCGCCTGCGGCAAGGTCCCAGGGGTGCAGGTCAAGTTCCCAGAACCCCTCATAGCGGCCGGCTGCAACATAGGCGAGATCGAGCGCAGCCGCGCCGTAGCGCCTGATCCCCATGGTGCGCTTCATCATTTCCTCGACGATGCCAAGGAACTCGCCATGGTCGCCGCGCCCGTGATGGGGCACGCCCGTACCCAGCACCGCCTGCGACATGTCGCTGCGCGACGAGACCCGCAGGCGATTATCGTTCATGAAGGCGCCGCGGCCCCGTTCGGCCCAGAACATTTCGTCTTTGATAGGGTCAAAGATGACCCCGGCGACGATCTTGCCTTCCTGCTCCAGCCCGATGGAAATCGCGAAGTGCGGGATGCCGTGCAGAAAGTTCGTGGTGCCGTCCAGCGGGTCGACGATCCAGCGCTGGCTCTTGTCGTCGCCAACGCGTTCGCCCTGTTCTTCCAGCAGGAACCCGAAGTCAGGCCGTGCCTTGGAAAGCTCATAGAGAATTGTCTTCTCCGCCTTCATATCGGCGGTTGAGACGAAGTCCGACGGGCCTTTTTTTGAGACCTGCAACTGCTCGACCTCGCCGAAATCGCGCACAAGCCGCGGCGCGGCGCGCATGGCCGCATTGGCCATCACATTGATGAGGGCGGATTTCAGGGCGCGGCTCATGGTTTAAGCCTAGGCGCGTTCGGCATATTCGCCGTTTTCGGTGCGGACGATGACCTTGTCACCGATGGCGATGAAAGGCGGCACATTGGTCCGCACACCATTTTCCAGCACAGCCGGTTTATAGGAGTTTGCGGCTGTCTGGCCTTTGATGACCGGTTCGGTCTCGGTGACCTCAAGCGTGACTTTTTCAGGTAACGCGACGCCCAGCGCGTCCTCTTCGTGGAATTCGATCTGCACTTCCATGCCATCCTGCAGATAAACCGCCTGTTCGCCGATCAGTGTTCGGTTCAGCTCCACCTGTTCATAATCTTCCATGTTCATGAAGGTCAGCTTGTCGTCATCGCCATAGAGATACTGATAAGGGCGTTGTTCCAGCCGTGCGCGCTCGACATTTTCTGAGGCGCGAAACCGCTCATTCAGCTTCGAGCCGTCTTTGAGGTTTTTCAGTTCGACCTGAAGATAGGCGCCGCCTTTGCCCGGCTGGGTATGCTCGGTCTTGACCGCGCGCCACAGGCCGCCCTTGTGTTCGATGACGTTGCCAATCTTGATGGCGTTGCCGTTGATCTTCATGGCATCACATTCCGCTTAAATTGTCCGAGAGCGGCGCGGACTATAGGGTGAAGCGCGGGCGGCTGCAATGCCCGCGGATGCCTCCGCTCAGGTCCAGTCTTCGCTGGCCCAGAAGGGCAGGGGCAACAGCTCGGCGGCCTCATTGAGCGCGCCATCCAATTCCAGAATCTCGTCCCAATGGGAGACGATCAGACGATTCGGCGCGGCCTGCGGGCGAATTTTCAGCAGCTTCTCTGCGGCGTCGGTGGGCCGCATATGGCGAGCCATCAGACCCAATGCCACAGATGTCGAGCGGCTGATTCCCATGTAACAGTGAATCACGATGCGCCCGTCCTCGGGCACATCATCTGCCCAGCTGTGGATGCGGCGGATATCGTTAATGGTGGGGGCGTTGGGGTCGTTGCGATCATCTGTATCGCTGAAGTGCATATGCAGATGATGGCGCGGATGCAGATGATCGGGGGTTTCCACCCGCGTGCCGTGGTCGAGCATGGACAACAGATGGGTGGCTGCAATCTCGTCCATGGCTTCGTGGACATCGTGCATGGCGCAGATGGAAAGTGCGGCAACCCGCATGATCTTATTCCCCCATTACCTGGTCGATTACTGCATTAAAGCGACTCACAGCCTCTTTCGGGCCCTCAGCATAGTCCCAGACGCCGGCGGCGACGGCCAGAAAATCGGCGCCGGCTTCAATCAAGGGAGGGCAGTTTTCGATCGTGATGCCGCCAATGGCAACACAGGGCAGTTCCATCAGCTCTTGCCACCAGGTCAGCAAGTCCGGCTCTGCATGGAACTTCGGGGTCTTGGTGCTGCTGGCGTAGAATGCGCCAAAGGCAACGTAGTCTGCACCGCGCTCGCCCGCCTCCATCGCCAGATGCCGCGAGTTGTGGCAGGTGACGCCGATAATCTTATGGTCGCCCAGCAGCTCGCGGGCTTCGTCATAAGGTGTGTCCTGCTGGCCGATATGCACCCCGTCTGCGCCGACATCGGCAGCTATTCTGGCGTCATCGTTGATCAGCAACGCCACGTCGTAGGCTTGCGTAACGGGCATCAATGCTTCGGCGGCGGCAGCGACCACCTCCTTGCCTACGTCTTTAAGCCGCAACTGCAGGCAGGCCACATCACCGCCGTCGCATGCTGCGGCCAGCGTTTCAGAGAACGGCCCCACCTCAATGGAGGGCGGGGTAATCAGATAGAGCCGGGGGCGTTCGCGTTCGCCGGGATCCGTCATCGGCACGCTCCCCCCAGCCGCTGGTGGCAAGCTTGTCGAAGTGCACGCGGCGATGCCCCGTTCTCCTTCGACAGGCTCAGGATGAACGGGTTACTTTTCATGAACAAGCAGCCCTTAGGCAGCCCGCTGTTCCGCGGAAGGTTCATATGAACCGGAGCGCGCCAGGCTGTTCATATGGGCGCGGTGTTTAAACGCAGCCTGCGCCTGCGGCACGTTTTCAGGCCGACCGCCCCAGGCTTGCAGTGCAGAGGCCTGCAGTGCGCGGCCATAAGAGAACGACAGTTCCCAGGGCAGCGGTCCTTTGGCGTTCATGGCATTCAGATGGGCTGTCGCCTCTTCTTCCGACTGGCCGCCGGACAGGAAGCAGATGCCGGGCACGGCGCTGGGCACCGTATGCTGGAAACAGGCGATGGTGCGTTCTGCGACTTCGTCAATCCCTGCCTGGGTCGGGCAATCAGTCCCGGAGACGATCATGTTGGGCTTCAGGATGGTCCCTTCCAGCACGACACGCTGTTCAAAAAGCGCCTTATAGAGCGCCATCAGTGTGGCTTCGGTAACCTCCTGGCAGCGTTCGGCGGTGTGGTCGCCATCCATGATGACTTCCGGCTCAACGATGGGGACGATGCTGGCTTCCTGGCATAGCGCTGCATAGCGGGCGAGGGCATGCGTGTTGGTGTCGATGGCATAGGCGCTGGGCATACCGGCGCCGATATCGATCACCGCGCGCCATTTCGCAAACCGGGCACCGATCTCATAATATTCGGCCAACCGCTCGCGCAGGCCGTCCAGGCCTTCGGTTACTTTTTCGCCGGGGGCCCCCGCCAGCGGCTTGGCACCGGCATCGACCTTGATGCCGGGGATGACGCCGGCGTCGTTCAGCACATCGACGAAAGGTGTGCCGTCTGCGGCCTTCTGGCGAATCGTTTCATCGAACAGAATCACGCCGCTGACGAAATCGCCGATGTCTTCGGTTCGGAACAGCAGCTCGCGATAGGCGCGGCGGCTATCCTCTGTCGACTCAACGTCAATACTGTCGAGCCGTTTCTTGATGGTCCCCGTGCTTTCATCGGCGGCCAAAATGCCCTTGCGCGGCGCCACCATGGCGTTTGCGACAGAGACGAGTTCATCCAGTGCCATCGGTCTTTCCTTCCAACCTGCAAATCTTCACTCTGAGTCCAAATCAGGAGCGGGGGCCTATTTGGCCAACGCGCGCACCCCTGGCAGTTCTTTTCCTTCAAGCCATTCTAGGAATGCCCCGCCCGCTGTCGAGACATATGAAAATTGATCGGCGACGCCGGCATGATTAAGCGCGGCGACCGTGTCGCCGCCGCCCGCGACAGAAAGCAGTTTTCCTTCACCGGTCAGACGCGCGGCCTCCCGGGCAACGGCAACGGTTCCGCGGTCGAAGCCGGCGACTTCAAACGCGCCAAGCGGTCCGTTCCACAGCAATGTCCGGCACGTCGCCAGCGTCTCATTAAGCATGTCGACCGTCCGGGGGCCGATATCCAGGATCATGTCGTCGCCATCGACCTGGTCGAGTGACGCTTCGCGGGTGGGAACGTTGACTGCCAGTTCTTGTGCGACCACGGCATCGGTCGGCAGAATAATCTTGCAGCCGACGCTCTCGGCCTTCCAGGTGATCGCCAAGGCGGTGTCCGCCATACGCTTCTCACAAAGCGATGCGCCGACTTCTTTGCCCTGAGCAAACAGGAACGTATTCGCCATGCCGCCGCCGATGATTAACACGTCCACGCGCTCAACCAGGGCGCCCAGCACGTCGAGTTTGGTCGAGACTTTAGCGCCACCCACCAATGCGGCGACCGGTTTTTCAGGGGCGCCCAGCGCCTTTTCCAAGGCGTCGAGTTCGCGGGCCATGGCCAGTCCCGCTGCCGAGGGCAGCAAATGGGTGATGGCTTCCACACTGGCGTGCGCGCGGTGCGACACGGAAAAGGCGTCATTCACATAAGCATCGGCGAGGGCGGCGAGTTGGGCCGCAAAGTCCCGATCGTTGGCTTCTTCGCCGGCGTGATAGCGGAGGTTTTGCAGCAAGGTGATGTCATTGCGGTTGATCGCCTCACTGGCGGCGGGGCCGACGCAATCGGGCGCAAACCCGACCGGTGTCCCCACTAGGTCGGCCAGCGGTTGCGCGATCGGCTCCAACGAGGCTTCCGGCACCACCTGGCCCTTTGGCCGTCCGAAATGCGACAGCACGGCGACTTTCCCGCCTGCGTCCAGAATGGCCCTGATCGTCGGGACGACCGCTTGGATGCGCGTGTCGTCGCTGACCGCGCCATTCTGCATGGGTACGTTCAGATCAGCGCGCACCAGAACGGTCTTGCCGTCAAGGTCCAGGTCGTCGAGGGTCCGGAAAGAGGACATTGGCGAGCGGATCCCGTTAGATCAGGCCGGCCATGACCCTTGCGGTGTCGGACATCCGGTTCGAGAAGCCCCACTCATTGTCGTACCAGCTCAACACCCGCACCAGCGTGCCGCCGGTGACCTGGGTTTGGCTGAGGTCGAAGCTGGAGCTGGCGGGGTCGTGGTTGAAGTCGATCGACACACAGGGCTCGTCGACGGCGTTCAAGACGTGTCCCAGCGAATCATTGCCGCCTGCGGCCTTGCTCACGGCCTCGTTGATTTCTTCCACGCTGGTATCGCGCGATGCGATGAATTTCAGATCGATCATGGAGACGTTGGGTGTGGGCACACGCACCGCGGTGCCGTCCAGTTTGCCGTCCAGTTCCGGCAGCACCAGCCCCACCGCGCGGGCGGCGCCGGTTGACGTCGGGATGATCGACATGGCCGCGGCCCGGGCGCGCCGCTTATCCTTGTGCAGCGTATCCACAAGGCTCTGGTCACCGGTATAGGCGTGGACGGTTGTCATGAAACCGGCTTCGATGCCGACGGCGTCGTTCAACACCTTGGCGACCGGGGCCAGGCAGTTGGTCGTGCACGACGCGTTGGAGACGACCGTGTGGTCGCTGGTCAGCTTGGAATCGTTGACGCCATAAACGACCGTCAGATCAGCACCCGACGCAGGGGCGGAGACCAGCACGCGTTTGGCACCCGCATCCAGATGGGCACTTGCCTTGTCCTTGCTGGCGAAGATGCCGGTGCACTCAAAGGCAATGTCGACGTCCAGATCGCCCCAGGGCAACTTCGATGGATCGCGCTCGGCGGTGACTGTAATCGGGCCATAGCCGACATCAATGGTGTCGCCGTTGACGATCACATCATTGGCCAGATTGCCGTGAACTGAATCGCGCTTCAGCAGAAACGCGTTATCATCGACCGATCCAAGATCGTTGATGCCGACAACCTGAATGTCGTCGCGGCCGTTTTCCAGAATGGCGCGCATCACAAGGCGCCCAATGCGGCCGAAGCCATTGATTCCAACCCGAACGGTCATTGCTGTTCTCCGTGTCCTTCGGTGACTTTATTGTTCTTGCGTTTTGGTCTTACAACCTGGCCTTGGCGGCGGCGATCACCGCGTCTGGCGTAATGCCGAAATGCTCATATAGAGCGCCCGCCGGCGCCGACGCGCCAAAACTCGACATACCGACAAAAGCACCCTCTGTGCCGATAAAGCGCTCCCAGCCCTGCTGCACCCCGGCCTCGACCGCAATGCAAACGGTGCCGTGCCCGAGGACCTGATCGCGATACGCTTGCGGCTGCCGTTCAAAGCTCTCGAAACACGGAACGGAAACGACCCGTGTGGGTATCCCGTCGGCCTGAAGCGCGTCGCGGGCCGTTGCGGCAAGCGAGACTTCCGAGCCAGATGCAAAGAGCGTTATCCGGGCATCACCATCCGCTGCGAGGAGCTCGTAGGCGCCCTTGGCGGACAGGTTTTCCGCGCTTTTGCTCAGCCGTTGCTGCGGCAGACCCTGACGGGTCAGCGCAATAATCGAGGGTGTGTCCGGTGTTTCAAGTGCAACCTGCCAGCACTCGGCTGTCTCCACCGCATCACACGGGCGATAGACGTCCAGATTGGGCATCGCCCGCAGGCTGGAAACATGCTCAACCGGCTGGTGCGTCGGCCCGTCTTCACCCAGACCAATTGAATCATGGGTCATCACATAGATGACCCGCTGCTTCATCAGCGCCGACAGGCGGATCGAGGGGCGGCAATAGTCGGTGAAGACCAGGAAGGTGCCGCTATATGGAATCAGGCCACCGTGCAGCGCCATGCCATTCATCATTGCGGCCATCCCGTGCTCGCGGATGCCGTAATGGATGAAGGAGCCGGCGAAATCGCCCGGTGCCACAATGCCCTGCTCTTTGGTCTTGGTATTGTTGGAGCCTGTCAAATCGGCTGATCCGCCGACGGTTTCAGGGACGGCGCCATTGATCACTTCCAGCACCATTTCAGAGGCTTTACGGGTTGCGACCTTGACCGGTTCGGCGACCAGGCCGTCGATGTAGTCGGCCATCGCGGTGTTCAACACAGCGGGCAGGTCACCGGCCATGCGGCGTGAAAACTCGGCGCGTTCATCAGCGTCAAGAGCGGCAAACCGTTGCTGCCAGGCGAGGTGTGCATCTGCACCACGGCTGCCGGCTGCGTTCCAGGCATTAAGAATATGCTCGGGGATCACGAAGGGCTCATGCGCCCAGCCCAGCGCTTCGCGGGTCAAGGCGATTTCCTCATCCCCAAGCGGTGCGCCATGGGTTGAAGATGTGCCTTGTTTGTTCGGTGAGCCAAAGCCGATGATCGTGCGGCACGCGATCATTGACGGTTTGTCGCTGGCCTGCGCGGCTTCAATCGCTGCTGCAATGGCCTCGGGATCATGACCGTCGACCGACTGCGTATGCCAGCCTGCGGCTTCGAAGCGGCCGATCTGGTCTTCGCTGGTTGAGAGGCTGGTGGGTCCGTCGATCGAAATCTGGTTGTCGTCGAACAGCATGATCAGCTTCGACAGCTTCAGGTGCCCGGCGAAGGTGATCGCTTCCTGGCTGATGCCTTCCATCAGGCACCCGTCGCCCGCGATCACATAGGTCCGGTGGTCGACCACATCATCACCGAACCGGGCGTTGAGCAGCCGTTCAGCCAGCGCCATGCCAACCGCATTGCCGACACCCTGTCCCAGCGGGCCCGTGGTGGTTTCGATTCCGCCAGCTTCACCATATTCCGGGTGGCCTGCACAAGGGCTGCCGAGTTGACGGAAATTCTTGATGTCGTCCAGCGACACATCCGGATACCCCGTCAAATGCAGCAGCGAATAGAGCAGCATTGACCCATGACCGGCGGACAGCACGAAGCGGTCCCGGTCTGACCAATCTGGATCACTGGACTCAAATTTCAGATATTTGGTGAACAGCACTGTCGCGACATCGGCCATGCCCATCGGCATGCCCGGGTGGCCGGAATTGGCGCGCTGTACCGCGTCCATGGAAAGGGCGCGGATTGCATTGGCCATATCATTATGGCTAACAGCCGAGTTGGCCTCTGTGGCAGTATTGTCGCTCATTGGGGGGCGTGCTCCCTGATGCAAGGGCAGGCATCCCCTGCGAATGCGCGCCACAATACAAGACGCCATCGGCAGGTCAACCGCCAACGGGGCGGATTTGGCGCTCTTCCACCTTCTCCTCGCGGCATGGGCTGTGACTCTGATTGAGAACCGTATTATAAGCCCTTGAACAACAGTCAAACCATTGGCAAACCATTGGCGGTCCATGGCAGAAATTGACAGCGAAAGCGACGGCCTCGGCGCCGCAACGCAACGGCTTAAGGCCGCAGTGCAGCGCTTGCAGGCGGCGTTGTCGGACCGGGACGCTGGCTCGGCAGAGGAACAGGCTGCCCTGCAGGCGGAGCTCGCGCATCTTCGGCACAAGAACGAATCGCTTAAACAACAGCTTGCCGCGGCCGAGGCGAAGCTACAGAGCGTGCAGTCGCGCCAGGCCAATGCAGCTGACCAGCTGGACGACGTGATCGGCCGTCTGCGCGACGTGCTGGCGGGATAGAATTTAATGGCTCAGGTTACACTCACCGTAAACGGAACGCCCTATCAACTCGCCTGCAATGACGGCGAAGAAGAGCGGCTTCAGGATTTGGCGGCCATCGTCGATGAAAAGGTCTCAGAACTGGCAGAGTCTCTGGGGCGCGTCGGCGATGCCAAGCTGATGCTGATGGCGGCGTTGCTGCTGCTGGATGAAGTCAGCGACCAAACCGCTCAGGCAGCTGCCAAGGCCGAGGCCGATGCCGGCGCCGGAGACGTCGATGGGCTTGCTTCAGAGATTGAACGCATTGCAGCGGGCCTTGAAAGCGCCTAAACACTTGGGTTGGTGGGTTCTGCCCCTCACGAAGACTAGCAAATTCCCTGGGGCTATAAACACCTCTTCGGGAGCTGTCCCTGACGGAATCGTGGTTTCGTTATACGGTGCCCACCTGTTTCAAACAGGCCACAGAGGAATTCAGATGTTCTCCGGCTGCGGCGGTCCCACCTGCACTTTCCATGATCAGTGACGCGAACAGCGCAAAACAGGCCCTGCGTATTGAGGCCAAGTCCCTGGCGCGCCAGCTGGCGGCGATGGATACTTCCGCCGCGCTGAAAGACTGCTTTCTTGAACGCTTTTCCGGTAAGCCGCGGACAATTGGCGGGTTCTATCCGCTGAGTGACGAACCCAATACCTTGCCATTACTGTCTGCGCTCCACGACCGGGGCTGGCGGATCGGCTTGCCGGTCGTCGCTGAAGACAAACCTTTGTGTTTTCACGAATGGGTGCCGGGGGATGCGCTTGGTGCCTCGAACTTCGGGACGGCGGAGCCCGATGCGGCGTCTCCGATTGTTGTGCCGGATATCGTGCTGGTCCCATTGCTGGCGTTTTCAGACAAAGGCGACCGTCTGGGGCGTGGTGCGGGCTTTTATGACCGGACGCTGTCGGAACTGCGCGCGAAGCGCGACGTCATCGCGATTGGTGTAGCCTATACCGAACAAAAGCTTGATTTCATTCCGACGGATGCGCATGACCAACAAATGGATGCCGTGCTCACCGAGTACGGGTTTGAGGACTTCAGAAAGGCAGATTTGTGAGGTTTCTGTTTTTGGGCGATATCGTCGGGCGATCGGGCCGCGAAGGTGTGATGGAGCACCTTCCTGGTATCCGTGAGCGGCTGGACCTCGATTTTGTCGTCGCCAATGGCGAGAACGCCGCTGGCGGGTTCGGTCTGACCGAAGACATTGCCAATTCATTGATGCAGCACGGCGTCGATGTGCTGACCGGTGGCAACCACACCTGGGACCAACGCAGCCTGATTGAGGTAATTGACGACCAGCCCCGCATCATGCGGCCGATCAATTTCCCCGAAGGAACCGCCGGGCAGGGCGCCGGGATCTTCATGGCGCGTGGCGGTCAGCGTGTCGGCATCGTTAATGTGATGGGGCGCATCTTCATGGATCCGCTGGATGATCCCTTTCGCGCCGTCGATCAGGCGTTGAGCGACTTGGAACTGAACCGGCGCACGGACTTTGTGCTGGTTGATATTCACGCCGAAGCGACGTCCGAGAAAATGGCGATGGGCCATTTTGCGGATGGCCGGGCGTCCCTGGTAGTGGGGACTCATAGTCATGTGCCGACTGCCGATCTGCAGATCTTCGAAGGTGGCACCGCCTATCAGACCGATGCGGGTATGTGTGGCGATTATGATTCGGTTATCGGCATGGACAAGGAAGAACCGCTGAGGCGGTTTACCACAAAGATTGGCGGCGGACGGTTCCAGCCTGCGTCGGGTCCGGCGACAGTCTGTGGCGTGTTTGTCGAAACCGATGAGGCGACCAACAAGGTGATCGCGGCATCGCCGCTCCGGGTCGGGGGGCGGCTGCGGCAGCTCTGGCCGGACGAGGCGCCGGCGACTCAGACTCGGGCAGTTTGATCCATATTGCGGCCATATTCCGCTGCTATGGATCGCCCTTCGCCCCTGATCACGCTGGCCCTAGTGATTGTACTGCCCAAATCCACAATATCTGGTATAAGTGCGTTCAATCTGGGCGACGGGGCGTTCAGGGCCTAAAAACGCCGGTTGAATCCATCGAAGAACTATCAACGAGACGACAATGGCGGGCCATTCCAAATTCAAGAACATCATGTACCGCAAGGGTGCGCAGGATGCGAAGCGGTCGAAGCTCTTTGCCAAGCTGGCGAAGGAAATCACCGTAGCGGCAAAGCTGGGCGGGGAAGATCCCGACGGTAATCCGCGCCTGCGGTCGGCGATCGCCGCGGCCCGTGCGCAAAGCATGCCCAAGGATAATATTGAGCGCGCGATCAAACGCGCCTCCGGCGGCGATGCTGAAAACTATGAAGAGGTGCAGTATGAGGGGTTTGGCCCTGGTGGCGTCTCGGTTATTGTCGAAGGGTTGACGGATAATCGCAACCGGACCGCGTCTGAAATCCGCACTGCATTTTCCAAGAATGGTGGCAATCTGGGTGAATCCGGCAGTGTTTCCTACCTGTTCGACCGGGTTGGCCTGATCCGCTATCCCGCCGACGTGGCATCTGCTGAGGATGTGTTTGAAGCGGCGCTGGAGGCCGGGGCGGACGACTGCGAATCGTCTGAGGACTCACACGAAATCACCTGTGCGCCGGACGCGTTTTCCGATGTGCGCGATGCGCTGGAAGCGGCGCTGGGCGAAGCGGAAGTCGCGCGCCTGGGGTGGAAGCCACAGAACAGTATCAGCGTCGATGAGGACCAGGCGCCGACGCTGTTCAAACTGCTGGAAGCGCTGGACGATGATGACGACGTCCAGAACGTTTATGCCAATTTCGAAGTCTCCGACGACATCATGGAAAGGCTCAGTGCGGGCTAAATGAGCGGCACTCTCCGACTGATCGGCATTGATCCGGGATTGCGCAGCACAGGCTGGGGCATCATCGATGTGTCAGGCAGCCGCATCAGCCATGTCGCCAATGGGGCAGTCACGTCCGACCCCAAGGGCGCGTTAAGCGACAGGCTGTCGCAGCTTTTCGAGGGTCTCGAAGCGCTGATCGAGAGCTGGACACCCGACACCGCCGCTGTTGAAGAGACCTTTGTTAATAAGAACCCGACATCGACGCTGAAACTGGGCCAGGCGCGGGGGATCGCGCTGCTGGCGCCGGCGCGCGCCGGACTCGAGGTTGCCGAATACGCGCCCAATCAGATTAAGAAATCCGTGGTGGGTGTCGGCCATGCGGACAAGGCGCAGATTCACATGATGGTCGGCGTGTTGCTGCCGGGTGTCGAAATCACAGGCCCCGACGCCGCTGATGCGCTTGCCGTGGCAATCTGCCACGCGCATATGCGCCAGTCCGGTGCCCGGTTGGGCGCGGCGGTGGAGGCGGCGTCGTGATTGGCCGGCTCAAAGGTCTGGTGGAGGCGTTGGCAGAGGACTCTGCGCTGATCGATGTCGGCGGCGTCTGTTACGAAGTGTTCTGCTCCGCCCGCACGCTGCAACAATTGCCGCCGGTGGGCGAAGCAACCACCGTCGAAATCGAAACCCACGTTCGTGAAGACCATATTCACCTCTATGGGTTTGCGTCGGTCGCCGAGAAAGAATGGTTCTCCCGGTTGCAGAGCGTTCAGGGCGTGGGTTCGAAGGTCGCGTTGGCGATCCTCTCTATCCTGTCCCCATCCGAAATTGCACAGGCCGTCGCCGCGCAGGACAAGGCGACCGTGGGCCGGGCATCGGGCGTCGGCCCCAAACTGGCGACGCGCATCGTCAATGAACTGAAGGACAAGGTCCCGGCGTTTGATGGCGCCGATGTGGTCGCGATGCCCGCGGCCGCTGGCGGCGATTCACGCCTTTCTGATGCGGTCTCTGCATTGGTCAATCTGGGGTTCCGGCAGGCAGACGCCATGGGCGTCGTGGCGCGGGTTAACCGTTCTGGCGGCGGGGCGGTGCCGGTTGAAGAACTGATCCGCGACGGGCTCAAGGAGCTTTCCGCATGAGTGTCGACGAACAACGGCTGGTCGATCCGCTGGCTGCGGGTGGTGATGTGCTGGAGGCATCGCTGCGGCCGTCACGCTTCGATGATTTTATCGGACAGCGCCAGGCCGTGGAAAACCTGTCGATCTTCATCGAAGCCGCGCGCGGGCGGGCAGAAGCGCTTGACCATGTGTTGCTGGCAGGCCCGCCGGGGCTGGGCAAGACCACCCTGGCGCAGATCATCGCGCATGAGCTGGGGGTCAGCCTGCGCGCCACGTCCGGCCCGGTGATTGCCAAGGCGGGCGAATTGGCGGCGCTGCTGACCAATCTGCAGCCGAATGATCTGCTGTTTATCGACGAGATCCACCGGCTTAACCCGGCGGTGGAGGAAATTCTCTACCCGGCGATGGAGGATTTTCAACTCGATCTGATCATCGGTGAAGGACCGGCCGCGCGCTCCGTCCGGATCGATCTGCCGAAATTCACCCTGGTTGGTGCGACTACCCGCTCGGGCCTGCTCACCACCCCGCTGCGGGACCGCTTCGGTATTCCGGTGCGGCTCAACTTTTATGAGATTGACGAACTCTGCGCCATCGTCTCGCGTGGTGCTGGCGTCATGAATATGGCGCTCACTGAAGAGGGGGCGCAGGAAATCGCACGCCGGTCCCGCGGGACGCCGCGGGTGGCGGGCCGCTTGCTGCGCCGGGTGCGGGACTTTGCCGATGTGGCGGGCGCATCACCCGTCGATGCCATCATCGCCGATCAGGCGCTCACCCGATTGGAGGTGGATGCGCGCGGCCTCGATGCCATGGACCGGCGTTACCTGACGTGCATCGGCGTCGATTACGGCGGCGGGCCTGTCGGCATTGAAACCATCGCAGCCGCGCTCTCTGAACCGCGCGACGCCATTGAGGACATTATCGAGCCCTATCTGCTGCAGCAGGCGTTCATCCAGCGCACGCCGCGGGGCAGGGCGCTGACCCCTGCAGCCTATGAGCATCTGGGCCTGGCGATTCCCAAACCAACATCCCAACAGCTTTCCCTGCCGACGGATTCTGTTGATGAGTGACGCTAGTACCCATGATTTTGCTGGCTCAATAGAGGGCGGGGTGCACCGCCTGCCGGTGCGGGTCTATTTTGAAGATACCGATAGCGCGGGCATGGTCTATCACGCGAACTATCTCCATTTCATGGAGCGTGCACGAACCGAAATCTTGAGAGCCTGCGGGGTCAGTCTCTCCGCGACCATTGACGCGCCCGGGCCGGAGTCGATGCGCTATGCCGTCTCACGCTGCGAGATTGATTATCTGCAGCAGTCGAAACTCGATGACATGCTGGAGGTGCGCACCGTATCGCGCGGCGTTGGTGCGGCCTATTTCGATGTCAGTCAGGATATTTTTCGGGGCGACACGCCTGTTACCCGCGGCGATATCCGGGTGGTCTGCCTGAATGAAAACGGCCTGCCCAAACGCCAGCCGCGCGATCTGGTGGCGCGCCTGAAAGACCTGCTTCCCGTTACGCCCAAAGAGAAGGCCTGAACCCTATGGAAGAACTCGTCAGTGTGCCTGTGATTGAGACGACCGAGTTGGGGGGCGCGCACGACCTGTCGCTATGGGGCCTGATTCTGCAGGCGGACATCGTCGTGCAGGCGGTGATGGTGATGCTCGTCCTCGCGTCGTTGTGGTCCTGGGCGATCATTTTCAACAAGATTGGCCGCTACCGCCGGGTGCGCGAGCAAGCGGATGCCTTCGAGGACGAGTTCTGGTCGGGCCGCTCGCTTGAAGAGCTTTATGAGCGGATACAGACCCGTGCGGATCACCCCATGGCCTTGCTGTTCGTGGCCGCGATGCGGGAATGGCAACGCTCGGTCGGCAAGACGCGCTCTGCGACATCCGGCGCCCGTCTGCAGGAGCGGATTGCGCAGGTGATGCGGGTGACGCTCAACCGTGAGGTTGAGGCGCTGGAGCGGTATCTGGGCTTTCTCGCCACGGTGGGGTCGACGGCGCCCTTTATCGGCCTGTTCGGCACGGTCTGGGGCATCATGAACAGCTTCCAGTCGATTGCGGCCTCGGCTGATACCAGCCTCGCGGTCGTGGCGCCCGGCATTGCAGAAGCGCTGTTTGCCACCGCGCTGGGGCTCGTTGCGGCAATCCCCGCTGTGGTCGGCTACAACAAATTTGCCAACGACATGTCGCGCTACGCCACAAGGCTGGAAGGTTTTGTCGATGAGTTTACCACCATCCTGTCGCGTCAGATTGACGAGGAGGCTGCCTGATGGGTGCCGGTCTCAATGGCGGGAGTGGCGGTGGCGGACGACGTTACAAGCCGATGGCAGAGATCAACGTCACGCCGTTTGTCGACGTGATGCTGGTGCTGTTGATTGTCTTTATGGTGACCGCGCCGCTGCTGGCGGTGGGTGTCAAGGTCGATTTGCCGCAGACCAGCGCAAAACCCCTTGGCGAAGAACGCCAGCCGCTGTCGGTGACGCTGGACGCCGAAGGCCGGCTCTTCCTGCAGGAACAGGAAATAGAGGACAACACGCTGATCGAACGGCTGCGGGCTATTGCGGACGTCAGCAAAGATACCAGAATCTATGTACGGGCCGACCAGTCGCTGGCCTATGGACGGGTCATGCAGGTGATGGGCAGCATCAACGGGGCAGGGTTCGCCAAGGTCGCGCTGGTGACCGAACCCGCAGCCCCCAACCGGGGGCGAGAGGAGTAATTAGTCTTTGCGCCGGTCGCTGCTCTTTTCAGCGGTTTTCCACATCGCGCTTCTGGCGGCGATCCTGTTCGGCATGGATTTGTTCAGCGATGATCCACCGCCGATGATCACCGTGGTTGAACTCATTGAATATGAAGAGATCGCCGAGGAGGCCGCGTCGGTGGAGGAGCCGGAAATCGAGCCGGATCCGGTGCCTGAGCCTGAACCCGAAGAGCAGCCCGCGCCGGAAGAAATCGCCGAGGCTCCCGCCCGTATTGAGGAAACGCCGCCCCCCGCGCCGGAGCCAGAGCCGGAACCCGCACCCGTCGCCGAGGCCCCGGAGAAGCCAAGGCTGGTGACGGAGGACATCCCCAACATCCGCCCGCGCACCAAACCCAAGCCGCCCAGCCGGTTCGATACCAGCCGCATCGCCGCATTGCTTGACAAACGGCAGGAGGAGGCGAAACCCGAAGCGCCGACAACCCTGCAGCCGAAACCAGACACAACGGCGAAGCCGAAGCGCACCAATATTCAAGAACAACGCGTGCGGGCCAGCATCCAACAGGCCATTCGGGCGCAGATTTCAAAATGCTGGAATCCACCGGTTGGCGCCAGCTATGCCGAGACGCTGAAGGTGGACATCCATATTCGCCTTCGTCCTGATGGCAATCTGGTCGGCGTGCCCGACATTCAGGACAAGGGCCGCATGGTTCGTGACGGTTTTTTCAGGGCTGCAGCAGAAGCGGGGCGGCGCGCCATTCAGCGGTGTGCCCCCTTTGCCCTGCCCAAAGAAGACTACGATATCTGGAGCTTCGTTGAGTTCGGGTTCGACCCCAGCGAAATGATGTGAGCGAGAAGGAACAGGAACGTATGACAACAGTGAGAAACATCACCGGGCGAGGCCTGCTTGGCTTGATGTGTATTGTTGGAACCCTGGCGGCATGGTCGATGCCTGCATCAGCACAGCTTCGTGTCGATGTCACGCAGGGCAATGTCGAACCGATGCCCGTTGCGCTGCCTGCTTTTGAGGGAAAGAGTCAGATTTCCGACCGGCAGCAGGATATGGCGGTCATCGGCCAGGATATCGCCGGGGTCATCGCCTCTAATCTGGAACGATCCGGCCTGTTCCGGTCGTTGCCCGCGCGCGCCTTCGTTGAACAGAACCCGTCGCCGGACCGACGCCCTCGTTTTACCGACTGGACGCCTATCAATGCACAGGCGCTGGTGGTTGGCGGCGTCGAATTCATGAACGACGGCCGTATCAATGTGGTGTTCCGGCTGTGGGATGTGTTTGCCCAGCAGCAGATGATCGGTGTGCAGTACCAGACGACGCCGGATAATTGGCGGCAGATCGCGCACCGGATTTCCGATGCGATCTATGAGCGGCTGACCGGTGAGAGCGGTTATTTTGACACGCGGATTGTCTATGTCTCGGAAACCGGCCCGCAGACTGATCGGGTTAAACGCCTGGCGATCATGGATCAGGATGGTGCGAACCACCAATATCTGACGCCGGGTGACTTTCTGGCGCTGACGCCCCGGTTCTCGCCGACGGCACAGGAAATCACCTACATGTCGTTCTTCAACAATACGCCGCGCGTCTACATCTTTAATCTGGATTCAGGCAAACAGGAGCTGCTCGGCGACTTCGACGGCATGACCTTCGCGCCGCGCTTCTCGCCCGATGGCAACAAGGTGGTAATGAGCCTGGAACGGAACGGCAATTCCGACATCTTTGTCATGGATTTGCGCACCCGGAATATCCAGCAACTCACCGATCATCCCGATATCGATACGTCGCCCAGCTTTTCGCCCGAGAGCGACCGTATCGTCTTCGAATCAGACCGTGGCGGCAGCCAGCAGATTTATGTGATGAACGCCGATGGCAGTGGTGTGAAGCGGATCAGCTTCGGCAAGGGCCGCTACAAAACACCGGTCTGGTCGCCGCGCGGCGATCTGATCGCGTTCACCCATTCCAGTGGCGGGCGATACTCTATCGGTGTGATGCGACCGGACGGCAGCCGCGAGCGGTTTTTGACCGAAAGTTTCCTCGACGAGGGGCCGACCTGGTCGCCCAATGGCCGTGTGCTGATGTTCTTTCGCCAGCGTCCTTTCGATGAACAGGGTGAAGGGGGAAGCTATTCGATCTGGTCAATCGACCTAACAGGCCGCAACGAAAGGAGGATTCCGACCCCGGCAGACGCGTCGGATCCCGCCTGGTCGCCCTTGATCCGGTAGGGGGCGAACCATATACTTTTAAGCGTCTTCTTCCCGCAAAAGCGGGGTAAACGGCGCGTAAAGTGGGCTCAAGCCGCAGATCAGACAAAAGTTCGTCACATTTCTCACAGATGATGGCCCCGGCCAAGAAGGGAACCCAATAAATGATAATGACAGCGCGCCACCCCAAACTTCTCATGATCGCCGCAGCGGCCTTGTTTGTTGCCGCCTGCGAAAGCGATACCTCAGACAGCGACCGCTACCAGTCAGACGTACCCGTCGGGCAGGATACGACGGCCACAAATCAGGGCACGACGACGCCCACCACCCGAAGCCCGGTTGCCGAACTGCCTTATGAACCGGGCAGCGGTGAAGAGCTGGAAGCCGTCGCGGGCTCCCGGGTCTACTTCGGTTTTGACCGCTATGATCTCACCGCCCGCGCCCAGCAGACGCTGCGCGATCAGGCGGCGTTCATGCGCAAATATCCGCGCGTCAGCGTCCTGGTTGAAGGGCATGCGGACGAACGCGGGACCCGCGAATACAATCTGGCGCTCGGCGCCCGCCGGGCCAATGCGGCCAAGCGGTTCCTGGTCAGCCTTGGCATCGACCCCAACCGCATCCGCACGATTTCCTACGGCAAGGAACGGCCTGAAGCGATTGGATCCAACGAGCGCGCCTGGGCCCAGAATCGCCGGGGCGTCACTGTCGTTCAGTAACGCGTATCGGACTCGGATTTGATCATTAGAGCACGAGGCTGGATAACCGGGGTTGCCTTTTGGGTGGCCGTATCTGCTGTTGCCCAGCCTGCTGTTGGTCAGGCCCCGGCACCTCCCGCCCTTGATACAAGGACGGCTGAAACCGAGCTTCGGCTGATGGAAATGGAAAATCAGCTGCGCCGGATCACCGGCCAGTATGAGGAGGCCATGTACAGGCTGACGCAGGTTAACCGGCGGCTCGAGCGGGCGCTGGAAGATATGGAGTTTCGGGTTCAGCAGCTTGAGCAGCAAGCGGCCGGGGTTTTGCCGCCGGGTGGACAGGAAGGTGGCTTGCCACCATCCGAAGTGGTTCCACCGGCAAGTCAGGCTGCTCAGGCAAGTCAGGGTCAGCCACAAGACGGTGTTGCCGTTCTGCTATCGGGTGAAACGTCGGCCGCGGTCGATTCCGTCACCGCGCGCCCGCCCGCAACGTTGACGCCACCGGGACAGGTCCCTGTTGCAGCGGACGCGACGCCGGAGACTCAGCCGGCACAGTTTGTTCAGGGCACCACACCGGAAGAGCACTTTGCCGGTGCTTTTACCCTGCTGCGGCGGGACGCACTTGAGGGTGCGGAAAACGCCTTTCGCGCTTTTCTGACGCTGCATCCCGATCATGCTCTCGCGGCCAATGCCAAATACTGGCTCGGCAAGACCTATTTTGCCCGTGGCGACTTCGATGCGGCCGCCCGGACCATGCTTGAGGGCTATCAGGCTCACGCCGACAGCGACAAAGGACCCGATATCCTGTTGCATCTGGGGCTCAGCCTCAATCAGATCGGTCAGCAACAGGACGCCTGTGCGGCCTTTGACGAGCTGGCCGCGCGCTATCCGGATGCCGATGTTGCCGTGACTCAAAGGGCCGTTACCGGGCGCCGCGCCGCCGGCTGCGCTTAGCTGCTATAGTCCGGTTATGACACCGGATACCACCAACCCTGTTTCGGACAGTGAATTCGCGTTGATGATGGACGCTCTTGAGAGCGTGCGCCACCCCACACATCTGGCTTTGGCCGTATCGGGCGGGCCGGACAGTATGGCCCTGTTGCTGCTGACAGCGCGCTGGGCGGACGGGCACGGCGTCGCGCTGACGGCGTTGACCGTGGATCACGGGCTGCGTCCTGAATCAGCAGCCGAAGCCAGCCAGGTGGCCAAATGGTGCGCGGCGCGCGGTGTGGCGCACAAGGTTCTGGTCTGGGAAGGGCAAAAGCCCGCTGCAAACGTCCAGGCTCTGGCCCGCCAGGCGCGTTATGGCCTCATGGAAGCGTGGTGCAGCACTCATCAGGTCCCTGTTTTGTTATTGGCCCACCATCTGGAGGATCAGGCAGAAACTCTTCTGCTGCGGCTGGGCAGGGGCAGTGGCGTCTATGGCCTGTCTGGCATGGCAACTGAAACCGCGTCACGCTTTCCCGGCGCACCGGTCCGTGTCCGGCCCCTGCTAGCGCTGCCGAGGGCGCGTCTTAAGGCAACGTTGGGGGCCGCCCGCCAGGACTGGATCGACGACCCGTCCAATCGCAACCTTGCGTCGGCGCGTGTCCGGACCCGGCAGCTCTGGCAGCATCTCGAGACAATCGGTATTACGCCCGCACGCGTCGCCCGGACGGCAGCTAATCTGGGTCGCGCGCGCGATGCGATCGATCAAGCCGCTGCCGATCTGATCGCCAGGGCCGGTCGTCTGGAGTCCGCAGGGTATGCCGTAATACGGCCCGGCGTGCTGACAGACGCGCATGACGAAGTCGCATTGCGGGCGCTATCACGTCTGCTTGCGGCCGTTGGTGGACAGCATTACGGGCCGCGGCTGGAGCGACTGGAACGTCTGTTGAGTCGCATTGCGGACGGGTCTTTGGGCAATGGGTTAACGCTCTGCGGGTGCCGCGTCCTTCCCGCCGAAGACCGTAAGGAACTGTTGATCGTTCGTGAAGCCCGATCGATGGAAGGGCCGCTCCCACTCGGCGAAGGGATGCAGGTCTGGGATGGACGGTTCCTGATTGAAGGGGCCTGGCCTGGTGCCGGGCACATTGACCGTTTAGGACGGTCCGGCCTCGCTGCGGTCCGGGCCGCCTGTTCGAAAGAGGATTATCAACGCATTCCGGCGACGGCACGCCCCGTCTTGCCCGCGCTCTATGATTCCGCAGGACTGTTGGCTGTACCCGCCTTCGATTTCCATCGCCAGGGGGCCGAAGTGCCGGCGATTCGGGTGAAGTGGCTTGGCTATCATGCACTGTCTGCAAGCCAACCTATTGCATGAGTCTGCTTGTCTGAGCCGTTGGATCGCCTATCTTGGAGAAGAGGCCGGGCGTTCCGGCCAAAAAACAGATTGGATCGCCTGTGAACAATATCGGTCGAAATCTCGTCATCTGGGCCCTGGTGCTGATGATTCTGGTTGTGCTGTTCAACCAGTTCCAGGGGGCCAACCCGAGTGGCAACGTTATCGCACGGGACTTCACCACGTTCCTGGATGATGTCGATCAAGGCCAAGTGAAAAGCGTGGAAATCCGCGGCGATCAAATCTCTGGTGTCTATAGCGACGACACGCCCTTCACGACGGTGTGGCAGGCGGGAACATATCCAAGCCTGGTCAGCGAATTGCGCGAACAGGGCATCAGTGTCCGCTTCGATCAGCAGGAAACCAGCACGTTCTGGCTGATTCTCAGCAATTGGTTCCCGATGCTGCTGCTGATCGCCGTCTGGATTTTCATCATGCGTCAGATGCAATCCGGCAGCGGCAAGGCCATGGGCTTTGGCAAGTCGAAGGCCAAGTTGCTTAACGAACGCACCGACCGGGTGACATTTGATGATGTTGCCGGTGTCGAAGAAGCCAAGGAAGAAGTGCAGGAGATTGTCGAATTCCTGCGTGATCCAGGTAAATTCCAGCGTCTGGGCGGCAAGATTCCGCGCGGCGCGCTGCTTGTGGGCCCCCCGGGCACCGGCAAGACCTTGCTGGCCCGCGCGATTGCGGGTGAAGCCAATGTGCCGTTCTTCACGATTTCCGGGTCCGACTTCGTCGAAATGTTTGTAGGCGTTGGCGCCAGCCGCGTGCGCGACATGTTTGAGCAGGCAAAAAAGAACGCACCCTGCATTGTTTTCATCGACGAGATCGATGCCGTTGGCCGGCACCGCGGCGCGGGCCTGGGCGGCGGCAATGATGAGCGTGAGCAAACGCTGAACCAGCTGCTGGTCGAGATGGACGGCTTTGAAGAAAACGAAGGCGTCATCATCATCGCAGCCACCAACCGCCCTGACGTGCTGGATCCGGCGCTGCTGCGCCCGGGCCGGTTCGACCGGCAGGTCGTGGTGCCCAACCCTGATGTGATTGGCCGCGAACGTATCCTCAAGGTCCATATGCGCCGGGTGCCGCTGGCGCCGGATGTGCAGGCCAAGATCATTGCACGCGGCACGCCTGGTTTCTCAGGCGCCGATTTGGCCAATCTGGTCAATGAGGCAGCGCTCCTTGCGGCTCGAAAATCTAAGAAGGTCGTCTCCATGGCCGAATTCGAAGAAGCCAAGGACAAGGTGATGATGGGGCCGGAGCGCCGGTCCATGGTCATGGATGACGACGAGAAGCGCCTGACCGCCTATCACGAAGCCGGACACGCACTGGTGGGCCTGCATGTGCCCGATACCGACCCGATTCACAAAGCGACGATTATCCCGCGTGGCCGGGCCTTGGGCATGGTCATGCAGCTACCAGTGAAAGACAAGCTGTCGCAGACCCGTCAGCAGCTGCACTCACGGCTTGCGGTTTTGATGGGCGGCCGCGTCGCCGAAGAAATGATTTTCGGCTACGACTCAGTGACCTCCGGCGCCTCGTCTGATATTGCGCATGCCACCAAGATCGCCCGCGCGATGGTCACCCAGTTCGGCATGAGCGACAAACTTGGACCTCTCGCCTATGGCGAAAACGAGGAAGAGGTGTTCCTGGGCCATTCCGTGTCGCGGACGCAGAACATGTCCGGCGCGACGGTCAAGCTGATCGATGAGGAGGTGCATCGGTTTGTTGATGAGGCACACCAGGAAGCAACCCGCTTGCTGAAGGAGCATGAAGATCAGCTTCATACCCTCGCGCAAGGGCTGCTCGAATATGAGACTTTGAGCGGAGCCGATATCGACGCGCTGCTGCGCGGCGAGGACCTTGTTCGCGACGATCCGGATATCCCTGAACCGCCGCCCAGCGGCCGGCCTCGAACGGTACCGTCAGCGGGCAAGGGCAAGCGCCCGTCTGCTGATGGCTCGCCGGAACCACAGGGCACTTGAGACCTGCTCATAGAGATTAGGCCGATTCCGTCAACGCGGCTCTGACGGTTAGAGCATCCCGAAGCGCTGCCACATCATGGGTGCGGATGTAATCCGCACCTTCGTCTGCCGCGAACATTTCGGCTGCGAGGCTGGCCGCTCCCGCGTCACGGGCTTGTTTGCCGCTCAGCCGTTGCAGGAACGATTTCCGGGACACACAGACCATCATCGGCAGACCTAGTCGGGATTTTATGTCGCGGAGTCCGCGCAACGCGGTCAGGGAGGTCTCCGGATTGGTTCCCAGAAAAAACCCCATGCCGGGATCGACGATGATTTTTTCTCTGTCGACTCCCGCTTCGATGAGTGCCGAGCAACGCTGTTCCAAGAACGCTGTGATCGTATCGACGATAGCCTCCGGGTCAGTATCCACATAGCCGGCCCGCTCGCCACTGACAACGGAATGCATCAGAACCAGGCTGCATCCCGATACTGCGAGGTCCCGGTACGTACCCGGATCCGGAAACCCCTGAATATCGTTGATGAAGGCAGCGCGCTGTTCGATGGCAAACCGTTGAACGGCGGGCCTTGCGGCATCCACTGAAACCGGAACGCCGGTGTCGCCAAGCGCGGCCAGAACAGGCGCTAACCTGGCGATCTGGACCTCGTCCGCCACGGCTTTGGACTCCGGGTGGCTCGATGCCGGGCCCAGCTCGATGATATCGGCGCCATCGGCGATCAGCTGGTTTGCATGCGTGATTGCCGCATCGGCAGCCAGATATGCCCCGCCATCCGAGAAGGAGTCTTCCGTGATGTTAACGATCCCGACGATCTTTGGTATGGGCATGGCGTCCAGTCCATCGTGATTCTGCCGGAATTGCGGCGTAAGAAGAGTGTGTGCATGATGCACCCAGTCGATGTAAACCCGTCCTCTGATTGGATTGGCCGACAGGAACAGATGACAGCACGACGCTATTTTGGCACGGACGGCATTCGCGGCAGGGCGAACGAAGCGCCCATAACGCCTGATGTTGCGCTGCGCGTGGGGATGGCCGCGGGTGCCCAGTTTCGGCGCGGCGACCACCGCCATCAGGTGGTCATCGGCAAGGACACGCGGCTGTCCGGCTATATGCTTGAATCCGCGATGACGGCGGGCTTTGCCTCTGTGGGGATGGACGTATTTCTGGTCGGGCCGATGCCGACGCCTGCCGTTGCGATGCTGACCAGATCGCTGCGCTGCGATATCGGCGTGATGATTTCTGCCTCGCACAACGCCTATTCGGATAACGGCATAAAACTTTTCGGCCCTGATGGTTTCAAGCTTTCGGATGAAATTGAAGCCGAAATCGAGGCTCGGCTTGACGCTGATCTGGGGGTTGAGCTGGCGGCGTCTGCCGACATTGGCCGTGTCCGTCGCATCGATGACGGTCAACAGGGGCGATACATCGAATTCGCCAAGGGCACGTTTCCAGACGGGCTGACGCTGGATGGCGTCAAGGTGGTTGTCGATTGCGCGCATGGCGCTGCCTACAAAGTTGCGCCGACGGTGTTGTGGGAGTTGGGTGCCGAAGTCATCCGCGTCGGCGTCGAACCCGATGGTTTCAACATCAATCAGGGGTGCGGCTCGACCGATACGGCACTGATGCAGCAGACCGTGCGCGACACCGGTGCGCATCTGGGCATCGCGCTGGACGGTGATGCCGACCGGATGCTGCTGGCGGATGAAACCGGCGCGCTGGTCGATGGCGACCAGTTGATGGGCCTGATCGCGGGGTACTGGCAGCGCACCGGTCAGCTGACAGGGGGCGGAATTGTCACCACCGTCATGTCCAATCTGGGACTGGAACGGCATCTGGAAGGACAACGCCTTTCGATGGTGCGCACCCAGGTGGGCGACCGCTATGTGGTCGAGCATATGCGCGAACACGGCTTTAACCTGGGTGGCGAACAATCTGGCCATCTGGTGATGACCGACCACGCGACCACGGGAGACGGGCTGATCGCGGCGCTGCAGGTCCTCGCGGTGATCGTTGAAGATGGCCGCCCGGCCAGTGAGGTCTGCCGGATTTTCGAGCCGCTGCCTCAGGTGCTCAAGAACGTTACCTTTAACGGTGGGTCGCCCTTGGAAGATGCCTCCGTCAAATCGGCCATTGCCACCGGAGAGGATCGGTTGGATGGCACGGGCCGTGTATTGATCCGCAAGTCAGGGACCGAACCGAAAATCCGCGTCATGGCCGAGGGTGAGGACAGCGCGTTGGTTGAAGCCGTGGTCGACGATATCGTCGGGGCGATTGCGGCGGTCTCGTGAACGGGCGGGTTCTTATTGTTGCCGGATCTGATTCCGGCGGCGGGGCCGGCATTCAAGCCGACATCAAGACGGTGACGGCCTTGGGTGGATATGCGGCGACCGCTATTACCGCCCTTACGGCACAGGATACGACAGGGGTCCATGGTATTCATGAAGTGCCCGTGGATTTTATCCGTCAGCAGATGCAGCTGGTGCTTGGTGATATCGGGGCTGACTGCATCAAGACAGGTATGCTGCATTCAGCCCAAGTGATCGAAGCTGTCGTGGATGTGCTTGAGACGGACGCGCCGGACGTGCCGCTGGTCGCCGACCCGGTGATGGTGGCGAAGGGCGGGGCATCGCTTCTACAGGACCACGCGGTGGACGCTCTGCGGTCAAGCCTATTGCGCCGCGCCACGGTGTTGACCCCCAACATTCCTGAAGCGGAAGTGTTGATCGGTGGCAGTATTAAGACCGTTGGAGACATGCGCTCGGCGGCGAAGGCGCTTATGGCAATGGGCGCGCAGTCAGTGCTGCTCAAAGGGGGCCATCTGGCCGGCGATGCGTTGACGGATGTCCTGGCCACGCCCAATGGCGAGCATGTATTCGAATCGCGACGGATTGATAGCGTTCATACCCATGGCACGGGCTGTACCCTCGCCAGCGCCATCGCCGCCGGGTTGGCACAGGGCCTCCCACCTTATGATGCGGTTGCCCGGGCGCGCGATTATGTGATCGACGCCATCAAAACGGCACCGGGCCTGGGTACCGGTCATGGTCCGCTGAACCATGCACATCCGTTTGAATAGGAAAGGACTCTCGCATTGTTCGTTCGGGCCGCGTAATCCCATGACCCGCGCGGGTTTGTTTTGAGACCAATGCTTCTCGATACTGCTTTCTTGCGTGCTCGAACCGAATGGCACAAAGAGTGCCCCAAGGCGGTTGGCCGACCTGAGGCACTGTGCCGTTGACATGCCCTTGCCCACCCCTATTATCCGCGGCTTTGATGGCCCGTCCGGGCGGTAGACGACGCCTTCTCAAGCCCCCAAGGATTTCTCCATGAAACCCAACGAACGGCCAAATTCGCCCAATTTTTCGTCCGGCCCCTGCGCCAAGCGTCCCGGCTGGTCGCTGGATGCGCTGCAGGACGCGTGTCTGGGCCGCTCGCATCGCTCGAAAGCGGGCAAGGCCAAGCTGGCGGAGGCCATCGACAGGACCCGTGCGGTCCTTGGCATCCCTGATGATTACAAGATTGGCATTGTTCCGGCGTCGGACACCGGGGCGGTCGAGATGGCCATGTGGTCGATGCTCGGTGCCCGCGGGGTCGATATGCTGGCCTGGGAGAGCTTTGGGTCCGGTTGGGTCACCGATGTTGCCAAGCAGCTGAAGCTCGACGATGTGCGGATCATGGACGCCCCCTATGGTGAGATTGTCGACCTGGCCGCTGTCGATACCGACCGCGATGTGGTCTTCACCTGGAACGGCACGACATCGGGTGTGCGCGTGCCGAATGGGGACTGGATCGCCGATGACCGGGCCGGCCTGACCATCTGCGATGCGACCTCTGCCGTGTTCGCCATGGACCTGCCCTGGCAGAAACTCGATGTGGTGACCTATTCCTGGCAGAAGGTAATGGGCGGCGAGGCAGCCCATGGCATGCTGATCCTGAGCCCGCGTGCTGTCGAGCGGCTGGAAAGCTATACGCCGCCCTGGCCGCTGCCGAAGATCTTTCGTCTGACCAAGGGCGGCAAGCTGATCGAGGGCGTCTTCCGTGGTGAAACCATCAATACACCGTCGATGTTGTGCGTCGAAGATTATCTGGATGGCCTCAATTGGGCTGAGAGTCTGGGGGGACTGCCCGCGCTGATCGACCGGTCGCAGTCCAATTTGGGCGTATTGAAGGCCTGGGTGGCGCGGAGCACCTGGATCGACTTTCTGGTTTCTCATCCCGACAACATGTCCAGCACGTCCGTCTGCCTGAAAATCGTCGATCCATGGTTCGAGGCGCTTGCCGACGACGAAAAGCCTGGTATTCCCAAGAAACTGGCTGCTCTGCTCGAGGCAGAAGGCGCAGCCTATGATATCAACGGATACCGTGACGCCCCGCCGGGGCTGCGCATCTGGTGCGGTGCGACCGTCGAAGCAGCAGATGTTGAACAATTGACCCATTGGCTCGACTGGGCCTGGGGTGAGGTGAAAGCCCAATGAGCAAAGTTCTGATTTCCGACAAGCTGAGCCCGCGGGCGGCTGAGATTTTCAGTGAGCGCGGTGTCGAAGTCGACGTCAAGGTCGGTATGACGCCGGAAGAGCTGATCGCCTGCATCGGCGATTATGATGGCCTGGCGATCCGTTCAGCCACCAAAGTCACTGCGGAAGTGCTGGCGGCGGCTGAAAACCTCAAGGTCGTTGGCCGTGCGGGTATCGGTGTCGATAATGTTGATATTCCCCAGGCCACCGCGCGGGGCGTTGTGGTGATGAACACGCCGTTCGGCAATTCGATTACGACGGCTGAACATGCCATTGCGATGATGTTTGCGCTCGCCCGCCAGATTCCGGCCGCTGACGCCTCGACCCAGGCTGGCAAATGGGAAAAGTCCCGGTTCATGGGTGTCGAGCTGACCGGCAAGACGCTGGGTGTCATCGGGTGCGGCAATATCGGATCTATTGCCGCAGAGCGGGCGGTGGGCCTGCGTATGCGGGTCATTGCGTTTGATCCCTATCTGTCTGCGGAACGCGCGGCTGATCTGGGTGTCGAAAAGGTAGAACTCGACGATCTGTTTGGCCGGGCGGATTTCATCACACTGCACACACCGCTAACGGATACGACGCGCGGCATCATCGATGCCGCGGCCTTTGCCAAGATGAAAGACGGCGTGCGCATCGTAAACTGTGCGCGCGGCGGTCTGATCAATGAAGCTGATCTGAAGGACGCGCTCGACAGCGGCAAGGTGGCGGGGGCTGCGCTTGACGTGTTCGAGGTCGAGCCGGCAAAGGAAAACCCGCTTTTCGGGCATGACAAGCTCGTTGCGACACCGCATCTGGGGGCCTCTACATCTGAGGCGCAGGAAAACGTTGCGCTTCAGGTCGCTGAACAGATGGCGGATTATCTGGTCGATGGTGCGGTGACCAATGCCCTCAACATGCCGTCGATCACGGCTGAAGAGGCGCCGCGGCTGCAGCCCTATATGGCGCTGGCGGGTCAGTTGGGCCGGTTGATCGGCCAGATTACAGAGAGCAGCATCAAATGCGTGCGTATCGAATACGAGGGCCTCGCCACCGAGCTGAATACCCGGCCTTTGAACGCGGTGATTCTACAGAGCTTGCTGTCGCCGGTGCTTGATGTGTCGGTCAACATGGTCAACGCGCCCGTTGTTGCCAAGGAACGCGACATCGATGTCAGCGAGAGCAAGCATAACCGCGAAGGCGCCTATGTGACGCTGATCCGCCTGACGGTCGAGACTGAGCATCGGTCCCGGACCATTGAAGGCACCCTGTTCGCAGACCGGCAGCCCCGTATCGTCAACATCATGGGCATGGATGTGGAAGCCCAGCTGGGTGAGCATATGCTGTTCATCGCCAATGAAGACAGGCCGGGTTACATCGGTGCGCTGGGCACCTTGCTGGGTGAGGCTGGCGTCAACATCGCGAACTTCAATCTGGGCCGCGAGCGGCAGGGCGAGGGCGCGATCTCACTGATCGATGTTGATCAGCCAATATCTGATGATCTGTTGACCAAGGTGCGGGCTTTGCCGCATGTGCGCCAGGCCCAGGCCCTGTCGTTTTAGCAAGTTTTCTAACACCCGTAGTTGGACATTATGACCGACCCTGCGACACATGCCCTTCTGCCGGAAGGGCTACACGACACGTTGGCGCCCGCCGCTGAGTTCGAGTTTCGTACGGTGGTGACACTGCTGTCCTGTTTCGCGCAGTACGGTTACGACCAGGTGGCTCCGCCGTTGGTGGAATTCGAGGAAAGCCTGCTGGCCGGTGTTGGCGCGGCCGAAGGCCGCCGCATGTTCCGGCTGATGGACCCGGTCTCCAGCCGGATGATGGGCGTGCGCACGGATATGACGACCCAGGTGGCGCGGATTGCCGCAACACGGCTTGCAGGGGCACCGCGCCCGACGCGGCTGTGTTATGCGGGGCAGGTATTGCGGGTCAAAAGCAGCCAGTTGCGGTCCGAACGGGAATTCGGCCAGGCCGGGGTCGAGCTGATCGGCAGTGATTCTCTCAATGCCAAGGCGGAGGTCATTGCGCTGGCCGGCGAGGCGCTGAAATCTGTCGGCGCTAACCAATTTTCTGTCGACCTTACGGTGCCGACGCTGGTGCCGATGATTGTCGAGGCCCTGGGGCTGGCAGCTGCTGAGGCTGAGGCCGCGCGGATTGCCCTCGATGAGAAAGACATGGCAGCTTTAGCGGCAATCGACGGCCAGGCTGGCGAGGTGCTGGAACAGCTTTTGTCGGCGGCAGGCCCGGCAGAGAAGGCGCTGGGTATTCTGAAAGGCATGACATTGCCGCCGCCTGCTGCTGAATTGGTTCAACGGCTTCAGGACTTGGTCGGCAAGCTACAAGTGCTCGCGCCGGATCTGACCCTGACCATCGACCCCGGCGAATTCCGGCGCTTTGAGTATCATTCCGGTATCTGCTTCACGATTTTTGCTAGCGGCGTGCCTGGCGAAATCGGCCGGGGCGGCCGCTACGACGTACAGGTTGAGGGTGGCACGGAACCGGCGGTTGGCGCGACGCTTTATGTGGACGCCCTGCTTCGGACTCTGCCTCGCCCGGCGGGATCCAAATCTGTCTACCTGCCGGCCGGCACCGCACCTGATGCGGCAAAGGCGTTGCGGGAGTCGGGCCTGCGCACGATTCAGGGGCTGGAGCCCGTCGATGACGAGGCCGAAGAAGCCAAGCGGCTGGGCTGCAGTCACGTCTTTCAAAACGGCCGCGCTGAGGAGCTATAGGCATGGGTAACGTCGTGGTTATAGGCTCCCAGTGGGGCGACGAAGGCAAGGGCAAGATCGTCGACTGGCTCTCGGAGCGTGCGGATGTCGTCGTCCGTTTTCAGGGCGGCCATAATGCAGGCCACACCCTGGTGGTGGGCAACACCACCTATAAGCTCAGCCTGCTGCCGTCCGGTGTTGTGCGGGGGCGCCCCTCACTGATTGGCAACGGGGTGGTTGTTGACCCCTGGGCGCTGATTGACGAGATGGAGCGATTGCGCGGCCAGGGGCTTGAGATCAGCCCGGAAACTTTGCACATCGCAGAGAATGCGTCGCTGATCCTGCCGCTGCATGGTGAGCTTGATGCCATGCGCGAGGACGCCTCCAGCGACGCCACCAAGATCGGCACCACGCGGCGTGGCATCGGCCCGGCCTATGAAGACAAGGTGGGTCGCCGTGCGCTGCGCGTCTGTGACCTGGGTGACCGGGCGGGGATCGAAGCGCGCGTCGATGCCTTGCTGGCACATCACAATCCGTTGCGCCGGGGCTTCGGCCAGCCGGAGGTCGACCGCGATGCGCTGATCGCGCTGATTGAAGACATTGCCGACAAGGTGCTGCCTTTCGCCGGGCCGACCCTGGAATTCCTGACGGATGCGCGGCGCAGCGGCCAGCGTATCCTGTTTGAAGGTGCGCAAGGCACCATGCTGGATGTGGACCACGGCACCTATCCCTTTGTGACGTCGTCCAACACCATTGCAGGCCAGGCGGCGGGCGGCTCAGGCATGGGCCCTGGGGCGCTGGATTACGTGTTGGGCATCACCAAAGCCTATACGACGCGCGTGGGCGAGGGACCGTTCCCGACCGAGCAGAACAATGAGATTGGCCAGCTATTGGGCGAAAAGGGCCATGAGTTCGGCACCGTCACCGGCCGCCAGCGCCGTTGCGGCTGGTTCGATGCCGTTATGGTCCGCCAGGCGGTCAAGGTCGGCGGTATCACGGGGATAGCGCTCACCAAGCTCGATGTGCTCGACGGGATGCAAGAGCTGAAGGTCTGTACCGGCTATCGGCTGGATGGCGAGGACGTTTCCTATCTTCCCGCCGCCGCTGATAAGCAAGCACGGATCGAGCCTGTCTATGAGAGCATGGAGGGCTGGTCCGACAGCACCTTCGGCGCGCGCAGCTGGGCCGATCTTCCCGCCACAGCCATCAAATATATCCGCCGCATTGAAGAGCTGATCGAAGCGCCTGTGGCGATGCTCTCCACCAGCCCTGAACGCGAGGATACGATCCTGGTGCGCGACCCGTTTACGGATTAGGCGGGCAGCACCTTGACGTCATAGGCCGAGATAAAGCGATCCCGCGTCACCATAGTCATATCTTCCCGTTGCGCTTGCGCGATCATTATCCGGTCAAATGGGTCCAGGTGGTAAAAGGGTAAAGTCTTGATAATCTCTATGTGCTGAACGAAGACGGGCAGTAGATGCATATCTTCCCGTTGCATGTTTTCCCAAAGGTCTCCATCGACTTTCAGCTTTCCGTTGCTCTCCTTGATCGCAATTTCCCACAGCGCGACCGTGCTGACGGCAACAGACACCTCGGCTGCCCTAATTGTCTCGCGCGCAGGTGCGGCGATGAGCCCCGGGTCTTGCATCCACCAGATCAAAACATGTGAGTCGAGAAGCAGACCGCTCAACTCTTGTCCTTACTGATATCGAACAGATAGTCGGTTTCACTCGAATAGAACGACTCGATCACGTCGTCGGGCAAAGGATCGTCGAAGTCATCGGCGATCCAGATTTTGCCTTTTAGCAGCCCGCCCTTGCGCGGTTCCTTGCGTTTTTCGGGCAGAGGGCCCAGGCGCGCCAGGGGTTTGCCCGCCTTGCAGATGACGATTTCTTCGCCCTGGGCGGCTTTATCCACAAGCTCGGAGAGCTTGGTTTTTGCCTCATAGAGATTGTATTGAACTGTCATGACGGCACCTTGACCAACTTGGTCAAGATAGTGAGTTGGTCAAGGTTGGTCAGGAGGCGCCCATCTCAACGCGCGCATCCTCTGCGTCGATCTGCTTTTCGCGCATGGCGTTTTTCATGGCCTTCTGCAGCTTCTCGAAGGCACGGACCTCAATCTGACGCACCCGCTCGCGGCTGATGTCGTAGATCTGGCTCAGATCTTCCAGCGTCGACGGGTTATCCTTCAACCGGCGCTCTGTCAGAATATGCTTTTCGCGGTCATTGAGCACGTCCATGGCGTCCGCCAGCAACTCACGGCGCATCGACATTTCGTCGTCCTCGGCGATGCGGGATTCCTGATCCATGTCTTCATCGACCAGCATATCCTGCCACTCGGACTCCGAATCCTCGCGCAGCGGCGCGTTCAGGGAGCTGTCCGGTGCGGTCAGACGGCGGTTCATATTCACCACTTCATCTTCGGATACGCCCAGCCGGCGGGCGATTTCCTCGACATCTTCAGGGCGAAGGTCGCCTTCCTCGATGGCTTCGATCTGACCCTTGATCTTGCGCAGGTTGAAGAACAGCTTCTTCTGCGCTGCCGTCGTGCCCATTTTCACCAGCGACCAGGACCGCAGGACATATTCCTGAATCGAGGCACGAATCCACCACATGGCATAGGTCGACAGCCGGAAACCCTTTTCCGGATCAAAGCGCTTTACCGCCTGCATCATGCCGACATTGCCTTCAGAGATCAGCTCTCCCAGCGGCAGGCCATAGCCGCGATAGCCCATGGCGATCTTGGCCACAAGGCGCAGATGGCTGGTCACCAGCTTGTGCGCGGCTTCAGTATCTTCATGTTCCGTCCAGCGGCGGGCGAGCATGTACTCTTCTTCCTTCGCCAGCATCGGAAACTTGCGAATTTCCTGAAGATAGCGGGAAAGGTTGCCCTCCGGGCTGATCACGGCCGGTAGAGATGTACTCGTCATGTGTCCCTCCGATCTTCGGTCGGCATTCTACTAAATTGAACGCGGCTTGGCTAACCGGCCGAGAGCCGGTCTATTAATGCGAACATGTCAGATGGGGGTTCGCTGTTAAATGTCAAGGGGTTGCCCGTTACCGGGTGGGTAAAGCCCAATATGGCTGCGTGCAGCGCCTGGCGCCCGAATTCATCAATAAAAGCACGCGTTTCGGGTGACAGACCGCGCGCCCGCCGTCCCCGCCCATAGACCGGGTCGCCGATCACCGCATGGCCGATATGCGTCAAATGGACGCGAATTTGGTGGGTGCGGCCGGTTTCCAGCCGGCACTCGACCAGGCTGGCGTGCGGATCCGCCGGTTCGCCGAAAATGCGCTCGACCCTGTAATGGGTTATGGCATGGCGGCCGTGTTCGGTGATCGCCTGTTTCTGCCGATTGTGTTTGCTGCGGGCGATCGGCGCATCCACGGTGCCCTGCCGCGGCCTTGGCGCGCCCCAGACCAGCGCCTGATAGGCACGCTCGATGTCATGGGCGGCAAACAGTTCGGTCAGCCCCTGATGCGCCTCATCGGTCTTGGCGGCGACCAGCAGACCCGATGTACCCTTATCCAGCCGGTGGACAATCCCAGGCCGCTTCACGCCGCCAATGCCGGAGAGGGTGTCGCCGCAATGCGCGATCAGGGCGTTGACCAGCGTACCGGTCGCGTGCCCGGCGCCTGGATGGACCACCAGCCCGGCCGGTTTGTCGATAATGATCAGATGTTCGTCCTCGAAGACCACGGTCAGTGGAATGTCTTCGCCTTGTGGGTCGGGGTCGATCGCCTGTGGAATTGTGACCTCGAACGTCTGGCCCTGTTTGACCTTGGCGGCGGCGTTCTCTATCGTCCGCGCCGCTTCGGGGCCGGTCTGACGGATCTGCCCTGCAGCGATCAAAGCCTGAATGCGGGCGCGCGACAGATCGGGCAGGGCGGCAGCGAGCGCCTTGTCGACCCGGTCGCCGTCGGCTTCCGGCGCAATAGTAACTTCGGTCAGTGTGGTCATGAGCAAACCTGTGAACCAAAATGAGCGTCTTGCCAAGGCCGCAGCCATTATCATGGGCGTGCTGCTAGTGGGATCGATTGTTGTTTTCCTGATCCTGATGCTGACCCGCTCCCCCTTCGAACGCCTCGATGAGGCCGGTGACGCTGAGCCGATGGACGAAATCGTGGTCACCGATGCCCCGGTCGACCTCGGCAATCTGGATATTGCCATCCCTGCGGGGGGCAAGGTTGTCAGCCTGGAAGCGACGCGTTTTGAGATTCTGGTCCTGATCGATACGCCGCAGGGGCAGCAGGGACTTGTCATGGACCGAAATAGCGGTACTGTTCTCGCCCGTTTGCGATTCAACCCGGATGCACCATGATCGATATTCACCGCGACCTGAAATCCATCATTCGCTATCAGGCGGCGCACGCCTATCCAGAGGAATGCTGCGGCATGCTGGTCGGCACGCGCGACGGTGACAAGGTGGTTGTCCACGAAGTTGTCGCCGCGCCCAATGTGTCGGACAGCCCGAAAGACAGCTTCGAGATCGACCCGCAGTCCCGGTTGACCCTGCAAAAGCTGCTGCGGGGCACGCCGCGCGAAATCGTCGGGCATTTCCATTCTCATCCGGATGGAGAGGCCAAACCCTCTGACCGGGACCGGGAGCAGCTGTTGGAGCCAGATCTTTACTGGATCGTCGCGTCGGTCAATGAAGGCGGCGTCGGCGAGATGGGCATCTTCCAGTTTGATGAAGCGGCCGGTGAATTCGTGCCCGCTGAAGAGGCGCCCGCGCTCGTCTAGTCTTCCCGTCGCCCCAGATTTCGCTTGATCGCGGGCATAACCAGCGCCTATCTAGTGGCCCGTTCGAAACGGCCCGACGCTCCCTTCGTCTAGTGGCCTAGGACGCCGCCCTCTCACGGCGGAAACAGGGGTTCGAGTCCCCTAGGGAGCGCCATTCCCTGATCGTATAATCCTATGACCTGCGGCTTTGTTTTTGCATTACGGTCGTTTGCAGGATTATGCGGGTCTGAGACCGTATCTATTGGTTAGTGGTGTAAACTTGGGGAGTGAAATCATGATCAAGAAACTCGTTTCCGCACTGTTTGTCGTTG
This sequence comes from Alphaproteobacteria bacterium, assembly GCA_046290575.1. GTDB lineage: Bacteria > Pseudomonadota > Alphaproteobacteria > SMXS01 > SMXS01 > JANQQJ01. Next base: position 120,812 of record JBKAGX010000006.1, read on the forward strand.
CACTGATGGCGCCGTTGTCCGGCTATGCCGGGGAAAAATCCACATCCACCGGTGCTGACGCAGGCACGGATGCCACAGGTGCCGAGAGCGCCGGCAAGACCTCTGACTGCGATGCATCTGCGTCCGGCGACGACAGGGACGCGGTTGGCGGCAACACTGTAGACGATGACTGTGACGACGAGACGGCCAAGGCCGGGTCCGGTTCCGGCACCGGCTACAGCGGCAACAAGGAAGCCGGCTACTGAGTCTTCCGGTCCTGCTGTGGACGCATTCAGGTAGATCCAATCGTGGCGGGCCGACCTTTCGGGCATGCGCCTCCATATGCTCGCAAATTACCGCGGCATGAGGATCTCTGCGAATCAGCGGCCTGTGCTCTTGCGGCCAATGGGTGTCGAGGTTCGCCCTGATTAGGGAAGGGGCCTATGGGGTGTCCCCGCGCAGCTTCCAGTAGAGGGCCCGGGCCGAATGTTCCAGGCCGACCAAGGTGGCGACGCGCCGTGCCACTGAAATGACCTTCTCCCGCAGCACGGCGAGGTTCCAGCGCAGCATCGCCGTTCTGTTGCGACGGCGGTAGTGCCGCCAGAACGTCCGCATCTCTGCGTTGGTTCGCACGCCGGCATTGCCGCCCAGTTTGGAAAGCCTTGGGGTGAAATGCGGATAAAGGCGCGCGCGGACAAGTTCGGTTTTCATGACATTGGCCAGCAGCAGATCGTCAAAATACCCACTGCCGACGGCCATCATCAATGGTTTGGAGGGGACGTAGAAGCGGATGATCCGCTCGCGTCCCAGCCGCCTGCGCAGGGGTGCCCGGGTCATCCGGATCGTCCGGGCCTCGCCCGCGACAACGACCGTCACGTCGTCAACGATGCCTTCAAGGGTCTGGAAGGTCCTGAAAAATGTCACAACCTCGTCCCACTGATCGGACGTCAGAGCCTTCTCCCAGTCGTCTTCCGACAGCGCGCTGACTGCTTCAGGTGACGCTGTGCCGGTGTCTCCCGGGGATATGCTTGCGTCTGTAAGGTTCACATGCGCGAAGGGCGGGACCAGCGTAATCTCGGGGCGCGACCAGTATTGCTGCATGTCTTCAAACGTAATCCTGCCTTCATTGGCCCATGCGGAATCGGTATGGACATAGCGGTGCTGGAAGGACGAGCACATATAATGCCGGGCGCCCAATTTTGCGGAAATCCTGCCTATTCGGCGAATGCATCCCTCGCGGTGGCGTCCCGGGTCCCGGTCAGTTCGTCTGCCCTCGCTGTCGACGATGTTTCGCATATCACCCATATAGTCGCACAATGCGAGCACGAAGGTTTTGTCTGTTGGGCAACTGGTGATGAGACGCCGCAGAAAGGCACTTTCCCCCCAGAGGTCTGCATCATTGAGGTTAACGATCAACGCGTCCGGTGTCCGGATTACCAGAACCGCGTCCTGGTCCGGATTATCGAAGGACAGGACCTCAACGCCCCGGCCCAGATCGATCCATTGGCGATACTGCATGACCGTGACGTCGAAGCCCATTGCCGTCAGCGTGTCTTCCAGTTCCGTTGAATAGTGATCGGCGATCAGGAACTTTTTGTCTGGAGGGAACAGCGAGAGGGAGTCCGGGTGCAGATGGTCGGGATGACCGTGCGAAATCCAGACGAACTCAGACTCTATGGCGTTTTGTATCTGTTGCCCGTTCGCCGGCCGTTCCAACGCCCAGCTGTCGAAATAGGCGGTCCCAAAAAGCCAGGGGTCCGTTACAAGCAGCGGCTCGTTGTCCGCGAACAACTGAATCGTGGCGTTTCCAAGGGTCTCAAAGGACAGCGCTGTCATCGGCGGCCGCTTCTTATGTCTCTGCGTGAAGCCGGGATGGGAGCGCTCTACGCGGCTTGTTGACCTGGTCACCAAACATGATCGATTCATACTGATCGATGGCGGCATCGTCTGTCAGGTGGCGGACTTGTGCGCGCATTAGCGCAGGATCCGGCGTGTTCCGCAGCGCGAGGTCCAGCGCGTCGGCGAGTTGCCGGTGGTTGCCGACCGGTACCGAGGCCTGGATCCAAGGGTCGATAGTGGCCTGGTCTTGCCGGCTCAGACAGGCCGTCATGACAATGCCGGTGCCGCATGCCAGTGCCTCCACAACGACGCTGGGGAAACCTTCGGTGGCAGAGGAAACGGCCACGATATCCGCCCGGCGGAACATGCTGTACGGGTTCTCTATGAAGCCTGGCATATCAACATCATCAGAGACGCCCAGTTCACGGGCCAGCGTTGAAAGCGCGTCCCGTTCGTCGCCGTCGCCCATGATGACCAAGCGGGCAGGCCTGCGGCTGCGGAGCAGCGCAAAGGCCCTGATTAATGTTGCGAAATCTTTCTCCCTGCATAACCGTCCAGCAGCGGCGATCAAGGGCACGGTGTCATTCCTGCCCCATTTACATGTTGGTTCGCGTGCCGCGGCCTCGGGAACGCTGCTTGTCACCAGGGGGTTGAGAATACTGGTTACTTTTTTGCGCGATAGTCCAGGTCTTGCCGCCCAGGCATCGCGAATGCCGGGCGAACAGCAAACGATCTGGTCGGCGAGAGCATAGATGAACGGCGATATCGGCAAAATCCACCGAACGGCCCGACCCCACTGCCTGAAGAGCTCAAGCTGGTTGTGCTCCGTCACGATGGTTATACTGCCTGTTCCGGCAAGCTTTGCGGCCAGGATTGTCATGATGTTCACATTCAGCATGAAGCTGAGGATGACTTTCGGGCGCAGGTCCCGAATTTTCCTGCGCGCCGGCAACAGGGCCTTTCTGATCCGTTGATTGTTTAATGTGTGCACAGCAACCTTGTTGCTAACGTGATCAACCATCCCGCCACCGGCCTTCATAACCAGAAATGCAACGCGATAGCCGCGTGCAGCGAAACCGTTCGCCAGGTTGATCGCAGACCGTTCGGCGCCGCCGACGGCCAGCCGGTCAATAACGAATAATATGTCGACAGGTTCGTCGCGCCTCACTTTCGTCCGCCCTTCTCACCCAATGGCTGAGTGGTAGCCCCAGCGGCGAGCATAGGACAGCAACGCGCCCGAAAGATAGGGTGTCGGCGGTTTCGAAGGACGGTTTACGCCGCCGGTTGGTGCGGGTGTGACGTGTCCACATGGGCTGAAATTTCTGCTGCCAGCGACGTCACGTCGACCGCTTGATTGTGTCTTCTAGCCGTCCTGTCAGCCGATCTGCTCATCAACAGGCCCTCGAAGTAGTGTTCACCGGTTCGCGCCGTTGGCTTAACGTGGGCGAACGACCCCAGGTCGGGGGAGGACACTCTGTTGATTGGCTTTTGGTTGTTCCAGGTAACCAGAATATCCGGCAGGTTGTCCAGGCGGGGGCCGTCATAAAGGTCTTTGGCCAATTGTATTTTCTCGACAAGCGGTTCGCCTGTCTCCTGATTGGTCAAGCGATCAAGGCAGTCGGTGATTTTTCGGCACACGCTGTCATAGTCGGCGGGATCGACGATGCCTTTTGCCTCCCGGCCTTTTAGATTGAGTCGAATCCCGCCGGTCTTGTTGTGGCAGGGAATTTCAAAGTAGCGTCTCTCTTCGCGATCCCGCGCGCTCCTGTCCTGTCGCAGGGCGGTTGCCAGCCTGTGCCGGACGCTATTCAACAGGGTCTTTACTGGGGATGGCAGGTTACGCCAGGTGCTCCTGAGGCCGCGGGCAAGCGTGTCCACGCCGGGTTCGGGTTTGCCTTCCAATCGCTGCAAAATGCGATCAAGCAAGCCGGTGCCGGTATAGGGAAGGTCCACCCCATGACTGAGATAGAGGAAGACCCGTGTCCCCTCGGGTACTGCCCCCATCAAGGCGCCAAGGGCCTGATCGAGAGCGATATAGACATCCTTGACCGGATCACCGATTTTCGCCGCCATATGGGCGTCGTAGTCGGGGTGATCACGGCATGACAAATGCAGGCTCTGATGTGCGACGCAATGGGCCTCGCAATAGGTGACCGAGAACGCGTCCCAAGCCTCCTCAGCCATCAGGTCCTTGACGAGTTTGGTCTTGATCTTTGTCCGCCGCACAAGAGCATCCCGGAAATCGGCATGCTGCTGGGCGGTTATGGGGCTGATGTTGTCGCAAGACCGGCCGCCCAACGGGTCGGCGCCGTATTTTTCAAGGACATGATCGGAAAAACTCGCAGGGAGGCTGGCGGGTTCGAGGTCGCCCTCGCCGTGATGGGAGAAATGCGCGCACCAATCGATCAGAAACAGGCCGTTATGGTCGGTAGGGAGGTGCATGTAGGGCGGATCAATGAAGATCGACCTCTTGCCGGCTCGGGTCAGGTTGTCCCAAAGGCAATCCTGCTCAAGCGCGTCGGCAGGCCAGGTTTCGACTTCATATGTCTGCGGATTAAAGAACCGGATGCCGTCATATTGCCCATGGTGGCTGGGGTCTTTGCCGCGGAAAAAGCTGGGCCACACCGTTCCTGACTCAACGCCCGGAGGATAGGTAACGGGCCGCGTGATCGCTTCCGATTGAAACGATGCAAGGTGGGGCAGTTCACCATTGGCAATCCATGGTTCGGCAAGGCGATAGTCAAAAGAATCCAGCCCGACAAGCAGCAATCGGTTCTCAGACATCTGATTTGTACTTTCCGCATGCGAAGCGCCCGGGCCTCTTGTTTGGGCTGCGTCGCACATTGTTGTTGGCCAAATAGATTTGAGCGTCTTTTAACGCTTGGCGCAAGAAAACCATTGCGCCATTTGCCCGAACTGGCTGATGGTCGCTGAGATTCGTTGCCGGCTGCATGTTGGCTTGGGGGGTGCAGTGGATACAATAAAGGCCCTGTGGATCGGGCCGGAGATCGGTGCGATCGAACAGATGTCATTGCTGTCGTTTCGGGCAGCGGGCCACCCGGTAGAGCTGTTTGTCTACGAACCCGTCCGGGGCGTGCCTGACGAAATTACCCTTCGGGACGGGCGTGACATCCTGCCGGAAGACCGAATCGTACGGCACAGCCGCTCTGGCTCACCGGCACTGTTTTCTGACTTTTTTCGATTTGCGGTTGTTGCAAGGGAAGGTGGCATCTGGGCCGACACAGATGTGATCGCGCTTCAGGCGCTTGGGGTTGGAGAGCCCTATCTCTTTGGCCGTGAGGATCACCGCCTGATCAACTGTGCCATTTACCGGGCGCCACCGGCGTCCGAATTGGCGCTGTTTCTCGCCGACCAGGCGTTGAATCCTCGCCGGCTGCCTGGGTGGGCATCGCGCCGGTCACTCAGCCGCGTGCTTGGCGGATGGGCGCTCGGTCAGTATCGCGGTGTCGCGGATGCCCCTTGGGGGATGTATGGCCCGGAGCTTTTGACCGCAGCTATCAGGAAGTTCGGCCTGGAATCCTGGTGCCAGGATAGTGACGTTTTCTATCCGATCGGCACCAAACAGGTCCGGCTGTTTTTCGGTCCCGAAGAGGCGGTTTGGTCATGTCTGGCGGAAACAACCAGGGCGATCCACCTTTGGCGGGCTGAGTTGAAAGACAGCTCTGCACCGCCATTCCCCGAAGGGTCTTTCATGAACGCCATGGCCCGGCGCTTTCTCTAGCGCGAGGAGGGGCTAGCCTGTCGGGTCATCCGCAACCCTGACGACAGTCTTGCCGAAATTCGTTCCCTGCATCATATCGATCAGCGCCTTGCCGGCATTCTCCATGCCTTCCACCACATATTCCTTGTGCTTGAATGAACCGTCCTTGATCCAGCCGCCTACTTCGGCCTGGAATTGCGGGTAGAGGTCCAGATGGTCAGAGACAATGACGCCGCGCACAGTCAGTCGTTTCAACGCGATCTGCCGCAGCAGCTCCATCGACGCGTCCTTGCCCACCTGCGGCCCGTCATCATTGTAGGAGTCAATCAGTCCGCAGATCACCATGGTGCCGTCCTGATTCATGTTGTCTGTGGCGGCCCAGAAAATCTCGCCACCGGCGTTCTCGAAGTTGATGTCGATGCCGTTGGGACAGGCTTCGGCGACACGGGCCGACATATTGCCCTCCAACCGGTCCAGGCACGCATCCAGCCCCATTTCCTCAACGGCAAAGCGGCATTTGTCGGGCCCGCTGGCGGTGCCGACGACGCGGCAACCCTTGATGCGCGCCACCTGGGCAACGACCGTGCCCACACCGCCGGTCGCCGCGGAGACGAAGACCGTGTTGCCCGGTTGCGGGTCAGCTTTGACGGTCAGGCCGGCATAGCCGGTAAGCCCCGGCATGCCCAGCACACCCAGATGGGCTGAGATCGGCGCCAGCGCCGGGTCCACCCGCCGCAGCGCATCGCCCGGCATGACGCAGAAGTCCTGCCAGCCGCCGAAGGTGGCGACGATGTCGCCGGGATTGAAGTCCGGATTTTTCGACTCGACGACCTCGGCGATGTTCTCGCCGCCGATCGGCTGTCCCAGCTGGACGCGGTCTGCATAGCCGCCGGACAGGTGCGCGCTCATCCGGGCGCGGATATAGGGGTCGACCGTCAGGTAGATCGATTTGCACAGCACCTCGCCGTCTTTAGGCTCAGGGACCGGGCCGGTGATGACTTCGAAGTCACTCTCCTGCGGCATGCGGCCCTCAGGGTACTCCCGAAGCGTCATCTGGCGATTGGTGTAATTGCTGGTCATGTTGACTCCTCAAGGGTGCGCGTTCTGATCCTGATCAAGGACAGCATGGTTAGCCTACGCCACCCTCACCGTGCAACCGAATGAGGAATCCTATGAGCGCGCAAAAAGACCTGGTCCGTCCGCACATTGAGGCAATCCTGGCAGAGGCCAGGCAGGGTAATGTTCCTACCGATCTCGTGGGTCGTGAGCTGTTGCAGCAGGTGATTGAGATTTTCCGGCTTGAACGCAGCAATGACGACATCGCGAGTGAATTGACATTCACGGCGGAGAATTTGGACCCCGATACAGAATTTACCTTCATGCGGCCCTGACAGCGTTCCCTTAGGAACGTTTTCTTGGAGTTGAAAGTGGATTAGCGTGTCCCGATTGTATGAATGCAGATGGGGGCAGCGACTGTGAAGAACTTATTCGATCTGACGGGCCGGGTTGGGCTGGTGACGGGCGGCAATGGCGGCATCGGTATCGGCATGGCCGAAGGGCTGGCGCAGCATGGCGCTGCCACAGTCATCTGGGGCACCAATGAGGAAAAGAACGCTGCTGCTGTTGAGCGGTTGAAGGCACATGGCGTCGAGGTCCGGTCGGCCGTCGTCGACGTTGCTGACGAAGACGCCGTCAAGGCTGCGATGGGCGACATCCTTTCAGAGTTTGGGCGGATCGATATGGCTGTCGCCAATGCCGGTATCTCCATACGCCGCAAAAACCTGTTTGATATCTCGATAGAGGATTTCCGCCGCATGGAGGATGTGAACCTGCACGGTGTCTTGTTCACGCTGCGTGAGGCGGCGCGCAACATGGTCGAGCGCGCGGAAAACGGCGACCCCGGTGGTTCGCTGGTGGGGATTGCGTCGACCGCCGCTGTGCATGGGGCGGCCCGCAACGAGCATTACGCCGCCACCAAGGGTGCGGTGGTCACCATGTGCCGCGCGATGGCCGTTGAACTGGCGCGCTATCAGATCAGCGTCAACAGCATCTGCCCGGGCTGGGTGCGGTCGGGCATGACGGAGGCGTCGCAGAACTGGGACAAGTTCAACGACAACGTCATCAGCCGGGTGCCGATGAAGGGCTGGGCCGATGGCGACGATTTTGCCGCCATTGCTGCTTATCTGGCCAGCCCGGCATCACGTTATCACACCGGCGATACGCTGGTGATCGACGGCGGCTATACGATCTACTGATGAAGACGCTGCTTCTTGCGCTGCTTCTTGTCCTGCCGGGTACGGCGTTGGCGACGGATCGCGTTGTGCCGTCCGAAGTGCTTCGGCTCGCGGAGCTGGTTGGTCACCGGCTCGAGCTGATGCCGGCTGTCGCGGCCTGGAAATGGCGCAACAATAAACCGATTGAAGATCTTGCGCGGGAGGCGCGGGTGCTGGATGCCACATCGTCCCGCGCCGCAGCGCTTGGCATCGATCCTTTGACAGCGCGGGCGTTTTTGGCCGCGCAGATCGATGCATCGAAACAGATTCAGCAACATCATTTCGATCACTGGCAGGATACTGGTTTCCTGGATGAGTTTGCCGACCAGGACCTGGTAACTCATCTGAGACCCGCGATCAGTGCGGCGGGTGACGCTATCCTGGAGCAACTTGTTGTTGTCCGTCCGATGCTGGATGACCCATGGGCAAAACAGGCGCTCGCGGAGATCCTGGTCGCCCGTGATGGGCACATCGGTCTTAAACAGGATGCCGCCGCCGCGATTGTCGAAGCCGCGGCACGCATAGAATTTGTCACTGTCCCGGCGACTGTCCTTGACGCCGTGCTTGCCCGTGGTGTGCTCCGGGTCGGCACGACGGGCGACTATGCGCCTTTCAGCAGTTTTGCGGAGGATGGGTACACCGGCATCGACATCGATCTTGCGCGGTCATTGGCTGACAGCCTGGGTGTCGAGATCGCATGGGTTCAGACCAGCTGGCCAACCCTGATGGACGATTTCCTTGCGGCCAAATTCGATATCGGGATGAGCGGCATCAGCCGGACCCTGTTACGGCAGCGGGACGGCTATTTCTCCGACCCCTATCACACCGGCGGCAAAACGCCGATCGTTCGCTGCGGCGAGGAAGCGCAGTTCGATACGCTGGACGAAATCAACCAGCCGGATGTCCGGGTGATCGTCAATCCCGGCGGCACCAATCAGAAATTCGTCGACGCCAATATTGACCAGGCCCAGGTGCGGGTTTTCCCGGATAACCGGACCGTTTTCACGGAAATCGCCGAGGGACGGGCCGATGTCATGGTGACGGACCAGATCGAGGTCCGGCTGCAGAGCGCCAAGCAGCCGGTGCTGTGTCCGTCCATGCAGGGCACGTTCACCCGGTCCGAGAAGGGGTTCCTGATGCCCCGCGATGAGGCGTGGCTTCACTATGTCAATCTGTGGCTGGAACAGGCAAAGCGGGATGGCGTGTTGAGTCGTATTTTCGCCCATCACCTTGGCCCGGCTTCCTCCGCTCTCCCGTGAACCGGATCGCCATCATCGGAAACATCGGTGGCGGCAAGACGACCTCGGCCCGCCGTCTCCCTGAAGCGCTGAGCCTGCCGCTTTATGAGCTGGACCAGGTGCTCTATTCGCCGTGGCTAAGGGATACTCCAAGGGATGAAATCATGCGCCGATTTCGTCTGATCCTGGACACTGATCAGTGGATTGTCGAAGGCGTGTCGGAGACAGCCACCCTGGAAATGATCATGGAGGCAGCCGATACGGTGGTCATGATCGATCTACCGCTCTTGTCGCACTATTGGCGGACGGCTTGTCGACGCATCAAGGCGATAGTGACGCGAAAACCAAGCGAGCTTCCCGTCCTGCGCGGATGGCGGCCCGCGCTCGGTCAGCTGGTCACGATCTGGCGCCGTCATCGTCAACAGGTCCCCCAATTAAGGGGTGCGCTCAAGAGCGTCGGCGGCGGCGCCGCTGTTTATCATCTGAGGTCGGGCAAACAATTGAACAGCTTTACGAAACGGTTCGGTTGAGATGGCGCGGCCGGCACCGGACCTTGCGCCCGTTGCTGCTGTGCGCCCTGTGAACCAACGCGCGCGCTGCGATCGAAACCATGCATCGGTGCGAAACTGAAAATTTGTTGGTTGGAGGTTATTGGTTTCAGTCAATGCCCTCTTGGCTGGAGGCTGTGCTAAACTCCATCCAGAGTGACCCAGGGGAGAGCAGAAAATGCAAAAGAAAATGATAATGCCGGCCCATTTGAAGCCGTTGCACGACAATTGGCACTTTTCACCCGGCGTTCTGGTGGGCGATACGCTCTACATATCCGGTGCGATTGGTTTTCTGCCCGACGGTTCCATCCCCCGCAACCCGACCGCGCAGTACATTGCCTGTTTCGAGAACGTCAAAGCGGTTCTGGAAGAAGCCGGCGCCAGTTTCGAAAACATGGTCGAAATGAAAAGTTACCACACCGACCTGCAACATAGTTTGGCGGAGTTCGGCGAAATCCGGGACCGTTACATTGTTGAGCCCTATCCGACCTGGACGGCAATCGGTGTGCGGGAGCTTTCGACCCGCGATCTCGTTGTTGAAATAGATGGCGTTGCTAAACTATAAACTCCTCCTCAAAAGTATATTTTTCTATAAAATCCAAAACAACTATAGTTAAAATAAAAATATTACTATCTGATTAGCTAGTTGTTCATAATTTGCCTCGTTTTCTTCAGAAACGAGGTCGGTATGATTGATGTAGTAACGCCCGAGTTGCGGCCCATGTACGCTGCACAACTCGACCAGATGTTCCGCCAGCGGTATGAGATATTTGTCGAAAAACTCGGCTGGGATTTGCCGGCGCGGGGGTGCCTTGATCGAATCGAGAAAGATCAATTTGATACACCGGACACGATTTATCTTTTCGACATGGACGAGAGACTTCGTATCAGGGGTGCGGCACGTTTGCTCTCGACCGACGGTCGCCATCTTTTACAAGAGCTGTTTCCCGATCTGTGGTTGTCGGTCCCGCATGGGCCCAAGGTCTGGGAGTTGTCGCGAGTCTACTTCCAGCCAGAGGGTGGGAGCAGAGCGGAGTGGCACCAACTTGCGGTCCGGCTATCCTTGGGTTTGCTAGAGCTGGGACTTCTGTTGGGTCTCGACACCGTAACATTTCAGTCACCTAAGGTGGGTGTCGATCTCTTCAAACGCCATGGCCAGTCCGTTCGGACCTTTGGCGCCCCTGCTGACCTTGGTGACGGCGAACTGGTGTTCGCTGGGGCGTTAGACATCAATGAGCACTATTTGAAGCGCGTCCGAGATATCAATCAGTTTGATGACCCGATCATTCGCCTTTCCGGCATTTCCATGGCTGCATAGTCATAAAACTCACACTTGGTGCTAAGACCGGATCCAGTAGTGGCGCGAACATTTTTCTTTTGAGGCTTCCCGATGAATCAAATTAAGTTCGATAGTAAAATTGAAGTTAGAAAAGAGGTTTACCCTCAACTGGATTTCGCTAAGCCGAGACATCATTTCAGGGAACAGATCAGGGTTTTGCAAAGGCACCCTGAGATTTTCAGTCGTTTTACCGACTTGCGCAAACGCGTATTCCCGATCTTCCCATCGCAGTATGACATTACGAACATATGTAATCTGAACTGTGTTGGGTGTCTTTACTTCGATGGCGATGACGTGTTCGATGGTCAGCCCGAACTAGACGCTGAACGCCTGGATCGCTTTTTTGAGACTGAGGCCAGCCGCGGCGTTAATTTTGCGCACATAAGTGGTGCCGAGCCCTCGCTCAATCCCGCCGCAATGCGTGCGGCGTCGAGACATATTCCAAGAGGTGTGATCTACACCAATGGACATCGTAAGATTGACGCGGATATTGACTTCCGGCTGCATATCTCAATCTGGGCGCTCGGTGATAGGGAGGCACTCCTAAGGGGGCAAGGCGTACTTGCAAGGGCGCTTGAGAACTATGCAGATGACCCACGGGCAGTTTTTGTTCTTACGCTGTCGAAAGAGTCTGTCAAGGACCTGGATGAAGTAGCGGAGATCTGTTTTTTACATGGGGTTACACTCACTCTGAATCAATACAGTCCGACAGTTAGGAGCGAGACGCCAAACCCTCACTTACGGAAATCACAGAAGAGCGGTGGTGCCGATAATCTCGATTTGGTTCTGGAGGGAGATGCGTTGTCGGAAGCCTTCGACAAGGTATTCGATCTCCAGGCACGCTATCCGGAAACCATCCGGTTTTCCCGTGCCTACGCAGCGCAAATGGCCAAGCCCGGAGGGTTGTTTCAAGTTGATCCGTCAACAGGCATTTCTAGCAATTGTGCTTCGCGCCTGAATGACAAGATGCGGCATTACCTGCCAGACTTGCAGGCACACCGGGGAAACAAGTGCTGCACGTCTCATATTGATTGTGCTTCTTGCGGCCTCTATGCCATGGCGTATGCAACGATGATCAATGAGTTAGGTAACGTGCCAGCAGAGTTACCCGAGTTGGAAGCTTGGATTGAGGTTGCGGAGCTATGGGAGGCATTGTTCTGCCTTCCTACCTCTGGGGTCGCTCTAGAGCGAAGATAAATATCTGTACCGGAAAGTGGGACGGCTGTTGGTAGATCGCGGTAACCCGAGGTTCGGAGGCCCGCGCATGCTCTGCGAACGGGCGCTCAAAAAAAGCCACGCTCAATCGCTGAGACAATTTCCACAAGGTCCAAGCTCGCAATTCAGTTCGACAAACGCTATTATCCGCCAAGTTTGACTATTGGCCCTAGCAGACTGTGGTATTGAAATCAGATGCTTGAGATCGTCCAGGAATTTATAGACGAGTCGAGGCAAGCTCCGGATCAAGCGAACCTTGAAGTGTTGTTTGAATCAGCTGTCGGACAGCTCGGTTTTGACGGGTTTGCTGCATGGACGATCTCGGATCCGAATTCGCCACCTGCTGATGCAGTATGGGTGAGTCGGTATCCCCGTGAGTGGGCCGATTACTATATAGATCAAACACTTTTCAATGTTGACCCAACGGTGCACATGGCGACAGTAAGCAATGTGCCCTTTCGTTGGTCAGATTTAGTGAAATCTAATGGGCTCAGCAGGGCGCAGCGCGACTTTCTGCTCGAGGCGGCGGATGCGGGTATGGGTATTGGTGTCAGCGTACCCATACACATGCACGCGGCGGCACCAGGTACGGTCGGCGTTTCTGGGCCGTTGGACGACATGCGTCCTGAGGCCATGCACTCGGTCCATTTGATGAGTGTCTACCTGTATGAGGCGGCGCGCCGTTTCAGTATTGAGGCGTCGGGAGGACGGCTCTCGCAGCCGACGCTCACGGCGCGCGAGTGTGAATGTCTCAAGTGGGCAGCGATTGGTAAGACAGACTGGGAAATTGGTGAGATCCTTGGGATTAGTCAGTCGACGGCTCACTTCCACATTGAAAAAGCCAAGAAGAAATTCGGTGTTTCCACACGGACCCAAGCGGTCGTCCAGGCGGTTGTTACGAACCAGATTATTCCTTAGTAGCGGTTGCCGTCCCAAGCGATTATAGGCAGGTATGTTAGTATTAAGCCAACATCGGCATTATGCGCGATTTTGGTTCCCGAGGACTGATGTTTCGAGAAGTTGAAAATTTCCTTAATGCGGTCGGCAACGATCCATCTGACAAGGACGTTGAAGCAGCGTTTTCCTCGTCCATTCAGGATCTTGGCTTCTTTACATTTTCTGCCTGGGTTGACGGCGTAACCTTTTTACCGTCTGAAGGCGATGTTTATTCCGTGCACTATCCTGAAGATTGGCTAGGGCATTATCATGATCGCGAATATTGGGATGTTGACCCGGTCTATCGCCTAAGCAGGGTACACAGTCTCCGTTTTACTGGGGTGATTCAGCGTTCAAGTCACAGTTTACAATTCGTGAGAAGATGCTGATGGATGAGGCGTCTGAGGTTGGCTTAGAGCACGGTCTCGTGGTGCCAGTCCGTTTTGCATTTGACCGCCCGGGATATGTATCGATCCTGGGCGAAGGGGATCCAAGGGAAGGGGGAGGGCAGATGCGCCTTCACAACTTGGCGGTTCACTTTTTTGGTCTGTTGAGGCGGTCAGCAAAACGCAGAAATGGTATCGACGAATTCAAGCCTTTCCCAATAACGCAGAGAGAGAAGGATTGTCTCCAGTGGACGGGGGTGGGGCGTTCTGACTGGGATATAAGCGCTCTACTGGGTATCAGCGAGGCTACGGTTCGCCTTCATCTTCAAAGAGCCATGCACAAGCTGGGCGTTCCCACCCGCACCCAAGCGGTGGTCCAGGCGATTTTAAGCGGGCAGATAGTGCTCTGAATGGTCTTCGTAGATCGTGTTGTGCAGAGCGGTCAAGCCGGCAACACATAGTGTAAGAATAGTCTATGACAGAAAGTAGCTAGTGACATTGTTCAGGCATTATTTGGCGCGCGAGTTTGCGGAGTATTCCAGAACGGTATGCTCTAAAACTGAACTAATACTGGCCTTTGAACGTGTCATCGGTCATCTCGGTTTCGACAAGTATCGTGCCGGCACGTTTTGCGATCCGGAGCGATTACCCTCCGATTTTGTTGAGATTGACGGCTATCCACGGTCTTGGACCGGTCGCTATGCTGAGCAGAGCTACTATGAGATTGATCCTACAATCCGGCTCGTCGGCAGTCTGAGCAGACCTTTTAAGTGGGAGCGAGCAACGCGTCCTTCGGACACAAGTCAAATGGAAAGAGCGTTCATGGATGAAGCTGGCTTGGCCGGGCTGAAGCACGGTATTAGTGTTCCGGTTCATCGTACTGGAACGTACTCTGGTGGTATAAGTGTTGCCGGTTCCTGTGAGAATAACGATCCGATCATCCTGTCAACGATTCAATTTGCTGGACTATGTTTATACGAGGCTGCTCAACGGCTTGCTTTTGCAGGAGCCGGGTATCATAGAAGGCGGCCTTCGCTGATGAGAATGGAAGTCGAGTGTCTTCTGTGGTCGACCGCCGGCAAGACTGATTGGGATATCGGTGTTCAACTAGGCGTCAGCGAGCGCTATGTCTCGGATCTGTTTGAAATCATTTTGCGCAAGTTCGGCGTCCCCACACGCACCCAGGCGGTGGTCCAGGCGATTTTAAGTGGGCAGATAGAGCCTTAACAGGTTGAAATCATAGGAATTCGTGATCGTGCGATCACAAACCTATCTGATCAGGTAGTAGGCACCGGCCGCCCAGCGGCTAATCTGGTTTTGTTACATCGTTGGGCCGGCCTCGGTACCGTTTGGTGCCGGGCCACAAGGGTAGCCCCGCCGGGCATGGGCCGATACAGCCCCGGCGGGGTTCTCTCTTTTTTGGGGTGCTTACGGTGTCTCACCGGTTTTCATCGGTGTATCTGGGTCGGCGGCCCACTCCGACATTGATCCGTCATAGACCGCAACATCATCATGCCCCAGCAGGGCCAATGCGAAAGCGTCCTGGGTCGCGGCGATGCCGCCACCGCAATAGGTGATCACCTTCTTACCGTCATCCGCGCCGGTATCCTTCAGCGCCGCGCGCAAATCATCTGGGCTCAACAGGGTGTGGTTTTCCGGGTCGCTCAGCGCCATGGCCGGGATATTGATCGCACCGGTAATGTGTCCGGCACGGGCTGCGATGGAGACCTCGCCGCGGTACATCTGCGGGGTCAGAGAATCGACAATACAGGTCTCCTCGCTGCCGAGCGCAGCCTCCACGGTCTCTTTGTCGGCGAACAGGCCTTTGCGGGGTCTTGCTGTAAATGTGGCGGGCGAGTAGGGGGTGGCTTGGGTTGAGACAGTACGGCCTTCCGCCTGCCATTTGTGCCAGCCCCCATTCAGGATCGCTGCGTTGTCGAACCCCATGGCCCGCAGCATCCACCACATCCGCGTTGCCCACATGGGTGGCCCCGCGCAATAGAGAACCACCCTTCTATCGTCGCCGATGCCGGCCTTGCCGGCGGCGTCCGCAAAGGCGTTCGGCTCGGGCATGGTGAAGCGAAGCGGGCTGCCTGGGTCTGAAAAATCAGCTGCGAGGTCAAGGAAACCGGCACCTGGAACGTGGCCCTTACGCCAGTGTTCTTCCCCGCTCGTAATCTCCATTGTGCCATCGGCCTGCGGCGTCAAGAAGACCGTGCAGTCGAAGATCCGCAGTTTTGGATCGTCCAGCTGTTCGGCCAGCGCGTCTGTTTCCATCAGATATTCAGGATGCGCGTACATCGTCATCTCCCCTGTGTTCTTGCCTCGCTAAACATAGCCGGATTCAGACGCGCGGCCATGTTTGGTTAAGCGCGCCGCCTGTGCTAAGAACCGCGCGCTTTTCGGGGAATCTTCAGTCAGGGAAACATCGTGAAACAACAGCAGGATATTGTCGGCGTTCTGGGTGCCGGCGCCATGGGCCGCGGGATCGTCCAGATCGCGCTCGCAGGCGGCTATCAGGTCCGTCTTTTCGATGCCAATCCGGATGCGGTGGCGGATGCTGTTGCGTTCATCACACGCATGCTGAACCGGGCGGCTGAAAAGGGCCAGATGGAACAGGTGGAGGCGGAACAGGCTATCGCCAATCTGACTCCCGTCGATTCCATGGCCGGGTTTGCTGACTGCGATATCGTGGTTGAAGCGATTCTGGAAGATCTGGATATCAAGAAGAAGGTCTTTGCTGGCTTCGAAGAGCATGTATCCGAAACATGTGTGCTGGCGACCAACACGTCGTCGCTTAGCGTCACGGCGATCGCGTCGGCATGTGCGCACCCTGAGCGGGTCGCTGGCTTCCATTTCTTCAACCCCGTGCCGCTGATGAAGGTCGTCGAAGTGATCGAGGCGGTACGCACGGCCCCCGAAGTAACAGCCAAGCTGACCGAATTTGCGCACGAAATGGGACACCGTCCGGTTGGCGCGCTGGATACGCCCGGTTTCCTGGTCAACCATGCGGGCCGTGCCTTCAGCACCGAAGGGTTCCGGATTCTGCAGGAAGGCATCGCGGATTATCCCATCGTTGATGATGTGATGCGCGATGCCGCCGGGTTCCGCATGGGGCCGTTGGAACTGCTCGACCTGACCGGGCTCGACGTGTCGTTTGCGGTGATGAACAGCATCTATGACCAGTTCTATCAGGAGCCGCGCTACCGGCCCAACGCGCTGGCGCAGCAGCGGGTGAATGCGGGCCTGTTCGGGCGCAAAACCGGCGGCGGCTTCTATCAATATGAAGACAATCGCCGGGTGCCCGTTCCCCCGGTCAAAGCGCCTGATGCGTTACCTGATTCCATCTGGATCGGCGCGGCAACGCCATCGGTGCAGGAAGTAGTGCGTGAGCTGGCATCGGCGGCCGGTGTGCCGGTGGAAGACGGGGCAGCGCCATCAGAGGCTGCGCTTTGTCTGCTTTCCCCGGTGGGCGAGGATGCCACTACAGCAGCGCTGGAAGCCGGTGTGAACCCGCAGAACACGGTTGCCCTTGACCCACTCTTCGGGCTGGAAAGCCATCGCACCCTGATGACGACACCCGTCACCACCGCTGCGATGCGCGATGCGGCGCATGGGCTGTTCGGCACCAGCCCGATCCCGGTGTCGGTAATTCATGACAGCCCGGGCTTTGTGGCCCAGCGAATCGTCGCATGCATCGTCAATATCGGTGCGGACATTGCTCAACAGCGCATCGCGACGGCAGATGATATCGATCCGGCGGTCAAGCTGGGTCTGGGCTATCCGCGGGGGCCGCTGGAGTGGGGTGACGAACTGGGCGCGAAAACGGTCCTCGATATTCTCGAGGCGCTGCACGATTTCTACGGTGACCCGCGTTACCGCCCCAGCCCCTGGCTGAAGCGCCGGGCCTTGCTGGGCGTCCCGCTAACCACGCCGGAAGGTTAAGCGGGCTGAATCAACTGCAGGCTCTCACCGACTGAAAACGAGGTGAGTGCCGTCGTTGCGTGATCGCCGTCGATCTCGATCGATACGTCGCTGTTTTCGGCGATCTCGATGAACTGGGTGCGCAGAAAGGTGACGTCCGGCTGCTTGTCGATACGGCCCATGCCGATGGCGATCAGGTAGCGCGCCAGATCAATCCGCCGCGTCCCGGGTAGGATACAGGCCACCAGCGCCGGGTCATCCAAGCGAGCGTTGCGGGCGACGATAAAACTGCCGCCGAAATGCCGGCCCTTGGCGATGACCACCCAGGCCGACCGGTAGGTGCTCCCGTCGATTGTCACGTCGAATGCCTTGCGTGGGCCGAAAAGCAATTCGCGCATGCCGGCTAGGGCATACGCCAGGCGGCCGAATTTGTACTTCAGATTGACGTTGATATTGGCGACGACCTGCGCGTCGAAGCCCAGCCCCGCCATCATGACGAAGCGCTTTGTGTCGGCGCGGCCCAGATGAATAGGGCGTTTGAATCCCCGCGCCAGCGTTTTGGCCACCAGCCCGGATCGTTGCCGCAATCCAATATCGCGGGCCAGAACGTTTGCGGTTCCCATCGGAATGATACCCAGCGGCACATCGCTGCCAATCAACCCATTGGCCACCTCGTTGATGGTGCCGTCACCACCGGCGGCAATGATCATGTCGGGGCGCGCGGGTCCGCCTGCTGTGCTGGCGCTGCGCGCCAAGTCCGTCGCGTCGCCGGGCCCCGTCGTCTCCAGCAGCGTAATATCCAGTCCGGCTTTGCGGAGATGTTTGACGGTTTTTCGAAAGAAGGTTCTGCGGCGGCGGCCTGCGACCGGATTATAGATAATTAATGCCCGGCGCGTGCCTTGAGTTTTTCTTTCCGAGTACATAAATCTGTAACTTGTAGACCGTAGTTTTGCGCACACTACATTTAGTGATTGGTTTGATCATTAACTAAAAGATTACAATTTTATGATCCGACAGGCAGCGACAGTGGCGCGTCAGGTGATGCGCAGCGGACCCGGCGAGGCGCAGGCCCGCGCGCGCCGGCCACAAGGCACGTCGGTGGCGCGATCGGCGCGGCCCAAGTCAAAGCCTGTTCTGACCAAAGGCCAGCTCAAATACCGATCGATCTTTGTGTCGGACATTCATTTGGGCACCAAGGGATGTAAGGCGGAGTTCCTGCTCGACTTCCTGAAATATACCGAAAGCGAACGGCTTTACCTGGTTGGCGATATCATCGATGGGTGGCGGCTGAAGAAGTCCTGGTTCTGGCCGCAAAGCCATAATGATGTGGTGCAGAAGATTTTGCGCAAGGCGCGCAAGGGCACCGAGGTGATCTATATCACCGGCAATCACGACGAGGCCCTGCGGGACTTTGCCGGACATTTCTTTGGCGGGGTGCTGGTCACTAACGAGATTGAACACGAATTGGCCGATGGGCGTACTTTTCTCGTTTTCCACGGCGATGCGTTCGATGCCGTCGTCAAACATGCCCGCTGGCTGGCGTTCCTGGGCGACTATGCCTATCACGGCGCACTCGCCGTCAATCGCTGGGTGAATACAGTCCGGACGACGCTGGGTTACCCGTATTGGTCGTTGTCGGCCTATCTGAAGCACAAGGTGAAAAACGCGGTCGAGTATATCAGCCGCTATGAAGACGCCGTTGCGCAGGAATGTGCATCGCGCGGCCTGGACGGTGTGATCTGCGGCCATATTCACTTCGCCGAAATGCGCGAAATGCACGGTGTGCTCTATTGCAACGATGGAGACTGGGTCGAAAGCTGCACCGCCCTGGTCGAGCATTTCGATGGCCGGCTGGAAATCGTCCGTTGGGTCGACATCATGGACCGCTACGATGTCGAGGGGCGGCCAGTCGATGAAAACGTCCCACTCGAACGCGTACCGGCGTGACCTACAGTTTTACCGAAATGGCCGTCTAAGGATTGGTATGAAGATCGCGATCATTACCGATGCCTGGTACCCGCAGATTAACGGCGTGGTCCGGACGCTGGATACCACCAAGCAGGAACTGGAGAAAATGGGGCATCAGGTGCTGGTCATCAGCCCCGCGGATTTCAAGACGATTCCATGCCCCACTTATCCGGAAATCCGGCTGGCGTTGTTTCCCGGACGCAGAATTCGCCAATGGCTTAAAGAGTTTGGTGCGGAGTCTGTGCATATCGCGACCGAAGGCCCATTGGGCTGGTCGGCCCGGCGCTATTGCAAAAAACGCGGGTTGCCGTTCACCACGGCGTTTCACACCCGGTTTCCCGAATATGTCTCCGCACGGTTCGGCGCGCCAGTGTCCTGGGGCTACGCGGTGATGCGCTGGTTTCATAAACCCGGCGCGCGGGTGATGGTCTCGACCGAGAGCCTCAAGCGGGAGCTGGAAGGCCGCGGTTTCGGTGAGGCGGCCCTGTTCCAGCGCGGAGTCGATCTTGACCTCTTCCGCCCACGCGATGATATCAAAACCAATCTGCCAAGGCCGATTTACACTTATGTCGGCCGGGTTGCCGTGGAAAAGAGCATCACGGACTTCCTCGACCTGACGCTGGATGGCACCAAGGTCGTCGTCGGCGAGGGCCCTCAGTTGGAGGCGCTTCGCAAGGACTACCCCGATGTAGAGTTCCCTGGCGCCAAGAAAGGCGACGAGCTGGCGCGCTATTTCGCTCAAAGCGATGTGTTTGTGTTTCCCAGCCGGACCGACACCTTCGGACTGGTGATGCTGGAGGCGATGGCCTGCGGCGTGCCGGTGGCCGCTTATTCAGTCCCTGGACCGCTGGATGTTTTGGGGGACCGCGCCTGCCGGGGCAATCGCTGTCCCGACAACGCGGTCGGGTGTTTGTCTGAGGATCTGGGGGCTGCGGTCAAGGGTGCCCTCGCGATCAACAGAGAGAACTGCCGGACCTTCGCGCAGTCCTTCAGCTGGGAGGCCTGTGCGCGGCAATTTCTCGACAATCTGGAGCCGCTGCGTGCGGTTGATCCAGCCCCTGCCGTGACCGCTGCGGCCTGATTCCCGAAAATCCCGATTGCAGCGGCAGGCCGCCTCGGCGTAGCGTCGTGGCTTGTTTTTGTTGATGTCAAAAGGAGCGGGGAATGGGTGATCTTTCAGGCCGTGTGGTCTTGGTAACGGGCGCGGGGCGTTTGCGTGGACTGGGCCGGGCGATGGCGCTGCGGCTGGCGCAGGACGGGGCGGATGTCGCGGTGTCTGCCTATCCACGGGACCCGTCACAGTTTCCCGACCACGAAAAACAGGCAGGCTGGAAGGGCGGCGAAAGCGTCGCCGAGGAAATCCGCGCCATGGGCCGCAAGGCTGTCTCCATCGACTGCGACGTCACCAAGCGCGATCAGGTTGAAGCGCTCATCAAGGGCACCGAAGACGCGTTGGGGCCGCTCTATGGCCTCGTCAACAATGCCGGCGTCGCCAGCGATGCCGGCGCTGCACCGATCCTGGAGATGGATGACGACCTTTGGTACTCAACGGTCGACGTCAATCTGAACGGCGTCTATCTGGTCTCCAAGATTGGTGCGAAAGCGATGCTGAGCCACGGGGAAGGCGGCACCATCGTCAACATCTCGTCCACCGCAGGCCGGGTTGGCCTGGCGAATTATGGGGCCTATTGCGCGTCGAAATTCGGCGTCATCGGACTGACGCAGCAGATGGCGCTTGAACTGGCGAAGCAAGGTGTTCGGGTCAACTGCATCTGCCCGGGGTCCACCGATACGGACATGATGGATGGCACGTTCCAGCGGACCGCCGACGTGATCAATATGGACTTTGACAAGGTGAAAGCCGGCGTCCGGACGGTTATCCCGATGGACCGTCAGGGCCGGCCGGAGGAGCAGGCGGCAGCTGTTTCGTTCCTGATGGGGCCGGATGCGTCCTTTGTGACCGGCCAGACGCTCAACGTCGATGGTGGCCTGCGGATGCAGTAGCGGCGAACGATGTTTCTGATCGAGTTGAGCCGATTTCTACCTAACCCGTTCGCCCAGCTCGCTCCTCAGGGCGAACGGTTTACGTGGCCTCACCACAAGCCGATAAGCGTTATCCAGGGGTAGTAGATCAGAGCGGGGCCGGACGGAAATCGGACTCGACCCCCCGCCCAAGCCCGAAGGTATGTTTTTCCTGCTCCCGTTCTAGCCGGCTTTAACCGATCTTCGCGACGAACTCATCAATGGCCTGAAGCGCCTCGGGCTCGTCCAGCAAGGGCACGTGACCCCGGTTGGGAACCGTGATGCGGATCAGATCTGGTTTGCGTTTCGCCATTTCCTCGAAGGTCGGCTCGTCGAGGATGTCCGACAATTTGCCTCTGATGGCGAGCGTGGGAATGTCCGCCATCCGGTCCCAAAGTCCCCAGGGGTCGCCTTGCGGTGTTGCGGTTTCGCGCACCGCATCACCGATTTTCGGGTCCATATCCAGACGCGGCACGCCGTCCTCGCCCTCGCGGTAGCTGTTGCGCACCATCACCGGCCAACGGTCTTCGGCAATGTCCGGCAGCGAGGCGCCATAGACCAGTTTGGCCTGTTGGATGGCATCTTCCCAGCTCGTCACCGGGGGCAGTTTGCCTGTGTAGGCGCGAATCCGCTCCAGCCCTTCCTCGGCGACAACCGGTCCGACATCGTTGAGCACGACCCCGGCCAGCACCTCGGGTTTCATCGCCGCGACGACAAAGCCGATCAGCCCACCCAGCGAGGTGCCGATCCAGATCACCCGGTCGATGCCCAGCGTGTCGAGCAGGGTGAACATGTCCTGGGCGTAAGCAGCAGGGTGATAGTTCTTGTAGTCGGGATCGTAGTCGGAGAAACCGCGGCCCCGTAGGTCCGGGCAGATCACCCGGCGGTCTGAGGAGAGATGAGCCGCCAGATCGGTGAAGTCACGCGAGTTCCGGGTCAGGCCGGGCACACAGATGACCGGCGTCGCCGGTGAGGCAGGGTCGCCATAGTCCCGGTAAAACAGGGTCAGGCCATCATGGCTTTTGTAGGTATCCGTTCGCGCCTCGCCCATGCGCCTTTGCTCCTTCAGTGGAAATCCCGGGCGCCACTATAGCGGCGCCCGGAGGTCCTTAGAAGCTTACACCCAGCGTGACCGACCAGGTGAAGGGATCACCATAATAGGCCGTCTGAATGTTGCCGACGCTGGCGAATTCCTGCGCGTCGGTTTTATAGACTTCATCGGTAATGTTCTTGAAGGCAGTGATGAAGTACCAGTTGCCTTCATCCGGTTCGAGCGTGAGCGAGGCGTTGAGCAGCCAGAAGCCGTCCTGGCTCAGGACATCGCGGATGTCGACGCTGAGGTAGTGGCGGGCTTTGTAGTTTCCATCCAGCCGCACCGTGGCGGTGCCCCAGTTGGAGATATCCATGGTGTAGGCCGCGCCCAGCTGAACCGTCCATTTCGGCGCAAAGGGGACCGGATCGTCGGAGCGGTCACGGAACGCGTCCATGAACTCTTTGTAACTGGCCTTCAGGTAGCCCAGGCTGCCGAACAGCAAGAGGTCATCGGTCACCTGCGCATTTAGCTCCAGCTCGACGCCATAGGTCTCGATATTGGCGGCGTTGAGCACAGGGAACGCAAAGTCAGGAAGGGGTGCATCCGGGTTCAGAATGGCGGAAACCCGGGCCTGGAAGTCTTTATAGTCGTTGTAGAACGCAGCCAAATTGGCGGTTATGCGCCCGTCAGCGAATTGGGATTTCACGCCGATTTCATAGGTCCAGACAAATTCGGGATCATAGGCCTCTTCCTCGCCGGGTGCGTTGGCGCGGCCGTTGAAACCCCCGGATTTGAAGCCGCGGGCAACGCGGGCATAGACCAGCACATCGTCGGTGGCCTGGAAGTCGAGACTGACGCTGGGTGTTAGTGCGTCCCAGCTCTCCCGGTCCTCGAAGGTGAAGCTGTCGAATAGCGCGCCGCTCAAAATGGCATCGGTTGTCCGGAAATATTTCTTCCGGTCATAGGAGTAGCGCAGCCCCGCCGAGACGGAGAAGCGCTCGGTGACGTCGAAGGTCACGTCGACGAAGGCCGCGAGCGAGGTGGTGTCCAGATCGTCTTCAATCGTCCGCAGGAAGGTCAGTGGCGTGCCGGCAAATGTCAGGAAGTCATCGGCAAAGGCCAGCTGATCTGAGACATTCTCCTCATCCAGATAGTAGAGACCGAAAATCACGTCCCAGCGGTCCTGCACATAGTGGAACCGCAGCTCCTGGCTGAATTGGCTTTGGTCGATACCCACGAATACGTCACCGATTTCAAACGGCGTGGCGTCTATGTCGATATAGAAGTCGGGCATCAGTTCACGGTAGGCGGTGATAGAGGTGATGGTCAGGGCCTCGCTCGCTTCCCAGTTCATCCGCAGCGAGACGCCCCAGTGATCAAGCTCCTGGCCGCGGTCGTCAGGAAAGCCGGTCGAGCCGGTGAAATCATACTCTGTGGTCGGTGCCGGCAAGATGGTGACGGCCCCGAACAGCAAGTCGGCCTGCTGCAGGTCGGCCTCCTGCCGGCCCAGCGTCAGTTCGGTGCGTTGCCGTGTGTAATCGAAGCTGACATCGGCCTCGAACGTATCGGTGGGCGTGAACATTACTGCAACGCGGGTGACAACGGTGCTGTCGTCGTTGAACCTGCGGCCGGTGGCCGGATCCTTGACGATGCCGTCGCGGTTCGACGTGAGGAATGACCCGCTGATTGACAGCTTGTCTTCAATGACGGGGCCACCGAAAAAGGCTTTGCCGTCGACGCGGCCGAACCGTCCGCCGGTCACCTCGCCAAAGGCTTCCCATTCATTACCGGGACGCCGGGTCACCAGCTTGATCGCGCCGCCGATGGTGTTCTTGCCATAGAGTGTGCCCTGCGGACCGCGCAGCACTTCGATGCGCTCAATGTCGAAGATCTTGAACAGCGAGCCCTGGATCCGGGACATGTAGACGTCGTCCAGATAGACGCCGACGCCCGGATCGAAGCTCTGTAGCGCATCCGGTTGGCCCAGGCCGCGGATGAAAATGTTTGCGCTGGAGGAAGACCCGCGGCCCACGACGATATTCACATTGGGAATGCTGACGCCCAAATCTTCAAGGTCAGCCGCGCCCATGTCGCGCAGGTCCAGGGCCCCAAAGGCGCTGACGGCGGCAGGAACCTGCTGCACCGTTTCCTCGCGGCGGCGTGCCGTGACTGTCAGTGTCTCGCGCGGCTGGCCCGGCCCGGCTTCGGCAGGCGCAGCAGCCGTGCTGTCGCCCTGCGCAGGGGCTGGATGGCCGGATGCAAAAACAAACATGGCCGCGAATAACAGGGCCGCAGGCGTTGTTGTGCGGAGTCCTCGGATTGTCATGGCGGTCTCTCCCTGCCGACAAGTTTTTTTTAAACAAGCGTTGAAAACAATAAAGGATCATTAAGGTCACCAGCGCGTCTCGTCAATAATTTAATTGAACGTTGAAATTATAAATTGACTTGGATCAGTCGACGGGTTCACCTAGCACCGCGATGTGATGCAGGAAAAAGGGGCTGATATCGTGGCAGGGACCCGAAATACAGGCCGTTCAGGCCGGTCCAGAAAGGGCGACGCCACAAAGGTGAAAATCCTTGATGCGGCGGAGCAGCTGTTTGCCCACAAAGGGTTTGACGGCGTCACGGTCCGTCAGATCACCCGACTGGCTGACGTCGACGTGGCCTTGGTCAATTACCATTTCGGCAGCAAACGCGATCTGTTTGACGCGGTGTTGCTGCGGCGGGCCGAAGTCGTCAACCGTGATCGCCTTGAGGCGTTGGCGGACGCCACGCGAGCCGCTGCCCCCGCCGCGCCGCCGGTTGAGTCGATTATCGATGCGTTCTTGGGACCCCTGCACCGGCGGGTGGCGAGTGCTGACGCGGGCTGGAAAGACTACTTTGCATTGATCGCCCAGGTGAACAATTCACATGACTGGGGAGGCGAGGCGATGACTCGGTATTTCGACCCCGTCGTCCGCCAATTTGTCGCGGCATTGCAACAAGCGTTGCCAGATAGTGCGCCGGAGAACATCTATTGGAGCTACCACTTCTTGTCCGGAGCGCTCACCCTGTCGTTCGCCGAAACCGGCCGGATCGACAATCTGTCTGCCGGTCTATGTGAATCAACAGACCACGATGCGCTCTATCCCCGCATGGTCAAATATTGCGCAGCAGGTTTTCGGGCGCTCTGTAAACCTTCGTTGGCGACGGACGCCGGCTAATTTGAACAAACCCGTAGCGGGTGGATTGAAGTCGTTCCGAGCCTATGTAAAAGTTCTGTCATTGTTGAAAGCAGGTCAGGGAACGCCGTGCCAGAGTCAGATACCAGTATTGCACCTGGCTCCCATATTGCGATGGGCCGATGGGCGACACTGGGTGACGCGGCCCGTATTCTCGACATGCAGCCAGAGAAGTTGCTGAAGCAGTTGAAGCGTGGCAAGCGCCGCGGGACACAGATCGGTAATAACTGGTTCGCTTATGTCGACGCCGAAGCTGAGGAGGCAGCCATCGCGCTGCAGATACCGGTCAGCGACCGGCATGCGCAAGCGATTGAAGATTTGCAGCAGCAGAATAGTGAACTTCGTGAGGCGCTGGCGCGGTTGGAAGAGGCACCGGCCGCCGACACCGAAGTTCCTGAGCAACCTGCGACACCTGCCGCGCCGGCGATCGACCTTGCGCCGCTGGTCGACCGGATCGCTGATCTGCACCGCAGTTCGGCTGCCGAGATCGAATTTCTGCGGGGTGAACTGAAATCCGTGCGGGAGCAGCATGCAGAGGAAATGCGCCGCAAGGACATTCTTCTCCAGCAGGCGCACAAGTCTCTGCAGCAGGCGGTGCGGGCCAACCCGCCTCGTGCCGCGCTCACCCAACAGACGGCGACGCCGGAAGTCGACCGTCTGCGCCGCGAAAGGGCCCAGACGCACAAATTACTGCGCGAGATGTCTTCGGTTATGGCGCTGATGTATCGGCGCATGAAGAAAGACTGAAGCTTAGGGCTCTCTCAGACCGATCAGTCGCATCAGGGCGTCGAACACAATCAGCAGCGCATAAACGCTGAGCCCGAAAACCACGGCAATTCCGAAAACCCTAAGATGCCCTCCAATGGCTCTGAGTGTGCGCCCCAGCAAACCGCTTACCGTCCTCCTCCGAACAGATCTGGCCTTGGTACCCCGTTTAAAATCAGAGCGCCCTGCCGGATGGTCGCATCTACCACGATGTTTTCGCGCTCGCGGCGCAGCAGCGCCTCCGCCAGAAGACCATTCAGCCGGTCACGCGCAACGGTCAAAGCCAGCTGTTCTACATCCTGCTGGGTAACGGAGCGGCCAGAGGCTTCCAGGCTTTGTCTGATCACGCCGACGGTTTGCCGTGACAGGAGCCAGAGCATTGCATCTTCAGACGCCTGTGCCGAGAGCATACCGTCCAGGCGGGGGAACAGGGTAACCGGCATCATCAGGTTCAGTGGCTCGTCGCCCTCAATCGCAAGCGACGCGGTCGCCCTGAGTGATCCCGCCGGCACATTCAGGGTCAAGGCGTCAAGGCTCAGTTTCGTCTTCTGATCGACCATGTTTGGCAGGTGGCGGGCGTAAATGCCCATGAGCTGCTGTTGCTGTTCGTCAGCTGGCAGGCTCTGCATGGAAATGGCGATCAGGTCCCGATACATATCGGCCAGTGCGGTTCCGTTCAGGCCGTTCAGCGTCAGCTGGCTCATGCTGTCCGTCAGGATGAGGTCGTCGGCCTCGTAATCCTTCACGTTTTGTCGCAGTAAAGCGGTGATCCGATTGTTTTCGCCGGTTGCAGCGACTGACCAATCGCCCTTCAGGCGAATCTCGGGCGTGTCGATGTCGCCCAGGAACGCGACGGTCATTTCAGAGGCGCCTGTAAATACTGATGCCAGGTCAACATTCATCAGGGCGTCAATCTCGGATCGGGCGTCAGCCCCGTCCCGCAGCGCCTTTGAAAACTGCTCTAGTCGGCCTGCAATGGCGTCGGCAGCGATGGCATCAAGATTTTCAAGCGCGACGGAAAAAGACGTCTCGCCGATCTGCGTGCCCGGCGCGCGGACTTCTGCGACGCGCAATTCTAGCTGCGCGCCAGTGCGGTCTCCACCAGTCGATGTCGCCTGTATCGAAAAGGTCAGATCATCAATGGCAATATCTTGTTCGCCAGTCCGTACGGTGATTTTAGGAAATGAGAACAGCAGGTCGCCGGTCCAAAGATTCTCCAGAAACTTCGCCAGGTCACCTTCGACCAAAACGTCGTCGATGTGGATCGTGCCTGCCGTCCCTTCACCCCGAAACTTCGGCGCGCGCAAGCCGTACTGGGCAGCGTGCTCTTCCACCACCAGTGTTCCTGCGATCCCATCCCACCTGATGGTCATGCCGGTGGGCGTCGTGCCGCTATAGGGCGGATTGTGGATTTCGGTGGAAGAAGCCCCGTTGAAGCTAAATGTGGTCTGGAAGTCGAATAGCGGTTTCCCGTCGAGATAAGGCTCGAGAAGGTCGGCAATCGAAGGCGGAGGCTGCAGGTCGGTTTCTGCATAGGCCAGGGCGACCTTCGGGCCGTCCGCGGTCATCAACAGCGGCCCGTGCGAAAGTTTATGCTGAAGTGTGACCGTATTGCTGTCCGGCGCCAGGCCTTCTTCGGCCAGCGCGTTCTGGTAGGTTTGGGCCAAGTCGCCCTCAAGCACAAAGCGGCTGGTGGCTGTCGATGAAAACCAGCCACGCTGATAGTCAGTCAACTCGACCCGGTAAACGCCCGGTTGGGACATCAAATTCAGCGAAGCTTTCAGCGCCCGTTCTGCGCCGTTGCCAACCAGCCCGGGTCCAGCGAGCAGAACGGCTCCGACCACGACTGCGGCGATCACGATGCCGATAAGTATCTTTTTCATGCAGGCGTGCCTTCCTTTGCGCGCGACAGTCTATTCGGACGATGGGTCAGATGAACACCCCGAATGGGAACCGGGGCTGACCCTACGGCAAGGTTCGGAGTACTTTCCCCGGATTCATGATGTCGTTGGGATCGAGGGCCTGTTTGATCTGCCGCATCATGTCGAGTTCAACAGAGGGCTTGTAGCGCTCCAGCTCGTCGAGCTTGGCCTGTCCAATGCCGTGCTCGGCGCTGATGCTGCCGTCCAGATCAACAACGATGTCGTGGACCAGCCTGTTGGCCTCCTCCCGGTGGTCGAGAAACACCTCCTGGACTGCGTCAGGTGGCTGGCTAAGGTTAAAGTGGATATTGCCGTCGCCGACATGGCCGAAGGGGACCGGCCGGATACCGGGGACAAGCGCCGTCACCGCAGTGATTGCGCGCTCCAGGAAAACCGGAATGGCGCTGATGGGCACGGAGACATCATGTTTGATGCTGCCGCCCTCGAAAGTCTGCGCTTCGGATAGCGACTCACGCAGACGCCACAGATCCGCGCGCTGCGCCTGTGACTGCGCGATAACCCCGTCAACAACGAGAGCTTGCTCAAGGGCAGTGGCAAACAGACGTTCCAGCGCGGCCTGGCCATCAGCCGATGAAATCTCAATCAGCACGTACCAGGGATACGGTTTTTCAAATGGGTCACGGCAATCGGGCATGTGCCGGGTTGTGAATTCGATGCCGATCCGTGGCATGAGCTCGAAACCGGTCAGCGCGTCGCGGGCGATGTCGCGGGCAAGGCTCAGAAGTGCAATGGCGGCCGCTGGGGACGGCAGGGCAAAAAGGGCAGTGGCCATGCCGTCAGGCTTTGGGAACAGCTTCAGCACCGCCGCTGTGATGATGCCCAGCGTTCCCTCCGCTCCAATGAAAAGCTGTTTCAGATCGTAGCCGGTGTTGTCCTTGCGCAGGGCCCGCAACCCGTTCCAGATCCGGCCATCGGGCAACACGACTTCGAGCCCCAGTGTCAGGTCGCGTGCACTGCCATAGTGCAGAACGGCGTTGCCACCGGCGTTCGTCGAGAGCAGGCCACCGATCTGGGCCGATCCTTCAGACGCCAGGCTGAGCGGAAACAGACGGTCAGCATCGCCGGCCGCAGTCTGGACATCAGCCAGGACGCAGCCCGCCTCGACTGTCGCGGTAAATCCTTCCGGATCGAGACGGCGGATCTGGTTCATCCGGCTCAGCGACACAATGACCTGGTCGCCGGACAGATCGGGCATGGCACCGCCGCACAGGCCCGTATGGCCGCCTTGTGGAACAATGGCGATCTTGGCTTCGTTACCATGCGCGAGGATCGCGGCGACCTGATCTGTATCCCGCGGGCGGGCGATGACCGGTGTGGTGCCGGTCCAGCGGCGGCGCCACTCGGTCAGATAGGGTGCCATGTCAGCCGGGTCGTCGATGAAACCGCCGGGACCCAATATGTCCTTGATTCTGTCGAGGGTCATGGCCGGGGCGCGGCTGCGCGGCGCAGCCGGTCGTTGATCGCCCGGCCCAGCCCAATTTCGGGCACGGGTGCGACGGCGATGCGTTTAGCGCCGGTGTCGTCCAGATTGCGCAGCATCCGGAACAGATTGGCGGCGGCCTCTTGCAAACTTGCCTGCTCGCTCAGGTTCAGTTCAGGTGTTTCGCCATCGCAAGGCGCACCAAAGCCCAACAGCACCTCTCCGGGCCGTTTGTCCAATGCGTTCAGCCGCAGTGTCGCCTCTGGCGCATAATGGCTTCGCAGTTGGCCTGGGGCGGTGATGGGGTCTGTGTCCTCAGCGCGACCAATCTTGCTGCCGAGCACGTCTTCGATGTCCTCCAGCGGAACGCCGCCGGCCCGCAGCAGGATGGCTTTGTCGCCATCGACCGACAGGATGGTGGATTCGAGCCCGACCGTGCAGGGGCCGCCATCGATCACCAGGTCAAGGGATAGCGCATCGGTCACGTCCCGGGCTGTGGTCGGACTGATCCTGCCGGACGGATTGGCGCTGGGCGCCGCCAGGGCGCCTCCGAAGGCCTTCAAGAGTGCGTGGGCGACCGGATGTGCGGGGACACGCACGGCAAGTGTCTCCAGTCCTGCCGATGCCAGCAGCGACACCGGGCAATCCGCGCGTCTTTTAAGGACGAGCGTCAGCGGTCCCGGCCAGAATGCTTCGGCCAGTGCTACGGCCAAGGCTGGCAGGTCGACCAGTGACCTTACGGTCTCTATATCTGCGCAATGCGCGATCAACGGGTTGAAGTGGGGACGGCCTTTGATTTCGAAGATGCGTGCGACAGCCTTGTCATTGCAGGCATCGGCGGCGAGCCCATAAACGGTTTCCGTCGGCAGGCCAACGGGCTCGCCAGCACGAAGCAGGGCGACTGCGCGCGCCATCACCGCATCCGTCGGGGGCTGGATAGTCTCTGTCTGATCGAGCTGTTGTTCCATCTCGATGACTTCATAAACCAATTCAACATTGGTTTCCGCAACCTTCGTCCCTAGGATGCCCTGCATGGATAAGCCTGTACTAGACTACCCGTGGGACGACCTGCCGCCGGCAGGCACCACCAAAGAAGTGGCCCCCGGTGTGCGCTGGCTGCAGATGCCGCTGCCTTTCGCGCTTGATCACATCAACCTCTACCTGATCGATGATGGAGACTCCTGGGCCATCGTCGATACCGGGATCAGGGGGGATGAAACCCGCGCTCATTGGGAACAGATCATCGCCAATGAGCTTGACGGCAAACCCATCGGCACAGTGATCGTCACCCACATGCACCCCGATCATGTCGGGCAGGCAGGATGGCTGACGCGCACCTTTGATGCCGAGTTCTGGATGTCGCGCGGCGAGTACTACTATGCCCGGGCGATCGAAGGCAGCCGCAAGGAAGAGTTTCAGGACGCCGCCATTGCGTTCTTTGCCAAGGGTGGGCTGCCGCAAAAGACCCTCGATCATATCCGCAAGACCCGCTGGGGGAATTATGACAAGGCTGTGGAGCCGATCCCGGTCGGGTACCGTCGTTTGATCGATGGCGAGTCACTCACGCTGGGGGGTCGCCGCTGGGACGTTGTGACCGGCAGCGGGCATTCGCCCGAACACGCCTGCCTGATGTGTGAGGAACTGGGCGTGCTGATCTCCGGCGACCAGGTGCTGCCGCGGATTACATCCAATGTCAGTGTGAATCCAAATGAGCCGGAAGAGAACCCGCTCAAATTCTGGCTCGCCAGCCACGAGAAATTCCTGGGTCTGCCGGATTCGCTGCTGGTGCTGCCGTCGCACAACAAGCCGTTTCATGGGCTGCATGCGCGGTTGAACTATCTGATCTATCACCATGAAGACCGGATGCTGGCGGTAGAGGAACAATGTGTGGAGCCGAAGACGGCTTATGAACTGTTGCCCGTGATGTTCGAGCGCGAACTCGATGATTTTCAGATGACGCTGGCATTGGGCGAGTGCCTTTCCCATCTTCATCTTTTGATGGATCGGGGCCGCCTGTCTCGGGAAATGGGCGCAGATGGTATATATCGGTATCAGAGTATCGACCCGACCCTGGCCCAGCGTGCCCACCCGGATACGCATGACCCGAAGGACGATGCGCCTATTATGGTGTAACCCTAGTATTGGAGATCGGGGATGGTCTATCCCTGGCTGAAAACCTATCCCGAAGGGATAGATTGGAACCAGAAATTCGAAGCTCAGCCTGTTTTCGCTGCGCTGGATATCGGGGCTGCAAACTGGCCGGGCAATGTGCATCTGGAGTTTCTGGATCGCAGCTTTACCTATGGCGAAATTCTCAAGCTTGCCAACAGGGCGGCGAAAGGCTTCCAGAACATCGGCGTGCAGAAGGGCACCAAGGTGGGACTTTTCCTGCCGAACTGCCCGCAGCAGGTGATCGCCTATTACGGCGTGCTGAAAGCCGGCGGCACGGTGGTCAATTACAGCCCGCTCTATTCAGAGCCGGAACTGCTGCATCAGATCGAAGATTCGCAGACCGATATCATGGTCACCCTCGATCTGGAGGCGCTCTATCCCAAGATGCAGCAGCTGATGGATGAGAGCCGGGTGAACAAGCTGGTTGTCGCCAGCCTGCAGGACATGATGCCGCGCACCAAGGGCGTGCTGTTTTCGCTGTTGCGCCGCAAAGATATTGCCAAGGTGGCCAAAGACGAGCAGCACGTGCCCTGGGATGATCTGATGGATAATGACGGTGCCTATGAAGCCGTCGAGATCGACCCGCATGAGGATCTGGCGGTATTGCAATATACGGGTGGCACCACCGGGACGCCGAAGGGCGCGATGCTGACGCACGCCAATGTCTTCATCAATGCATGCCAGAACAAGGTTTGGCTGGAAGGGTTTCAAGAAGGCAAGGAAACCACCATCGGTGCCCTGCCGTTCTTCCATGCCTTTGCCATGACGACCATGCTGGTGATGGCGACCATGGCCGGCACGCGGATTATTCTCCATCCGCGCTTTGAACTCGACGATATTGTCCGCGACATCATCCGCAAGAAACCCAGCACGATCGCTGGTGTGCCGACCATGTTTACCGCCATGGCCAACCACAAGGACGCCAACCGCGACTCGTTCTCGTCGCTGAAATGGTGCATGTCCGGTGGCGCGCCATTGCCCAACGAGGTGCGTGAGCATTTTGAATCGGTGACCGGCGTTGAAATCGTCGAAGGATATGGCCTGACCGAATCGTCGCCGACGGCAACCTGCGGGCTGCATTTCGGCCTCAACAAGAATGGGTCCATCGGGCTTCCGCTGCCGCAGACCAGGATCATTGTCGTCGACAAGGAAGACCCGACGCGCGTGCTGCCTGCGGGAGAAATCGGCGAAATCACCATCGACGGCCCGCAGGTGATGAAGGGCTATTGGCAGAACCCCGAGGCTACAGCTGAAACCATTGTCGAAGGTCGGCTGCGGACCGGCGATGTCGGCTACATGGATGAAGACGGCTACACCTTCATCATCGACCGCATGAAAGACATGATTCTGGTCGGCGGATTCAACGTTTACCCGCGCTTTGTTGAAGAAGCGATCCACAAGCATCCGGCCGTGAAGGAAGTCACTGTGATCGGTGTGCCCGATGACTATTCCGGTGAAGCGCCCAAGGCGTTTGTTGTGCTGAAAGACGGTGCCGGGCCGATCACCGCTGAAGAGCTCGACACTTTTTTGCGCGAGCATATCGGCAAGCACGAGCTGCCGCGCGAAATCGAATTCCGCGATGAACTTCCCAAGACCATGGTCGGCAAGCTGTCAAAGAAGGAATTGGTGGCCGAGGAAGAAGCCAAGCTTGTGGAGCCGGAGGAAGCCGCTTGATGCCTACAGAGGGTGTCTGTGTTGATTTAACTAGTTAGACTAGTTATAAACCAGAATGGCCTTTGAAAAACGCGTGATCTGGAGCCTGTTTGACGCAAAAGCGAAGCTGAGCGCGCTCGTCGACGCTGCGCTGTCCCAAGGGCCGCAGCTGATTACGCGACGGGGAAAGCCGGCTGTCGTGGTTGTCGCCGCTGATGACTATGAGCGGTTGGTATCACCCAAACAATCTTTCAAGGATTATCTTCGCAGTGGACCGTCTGACGCGTTGGACATTCAGCGTATCAAGAACGGCGCGCGGCCAGTCGACCTTTGAAGTTCCTGATTGATACCAACGTCGTTTCTGAAATCCGGAAACCGTCCCCGGAACCGGCGGTTGCCCAGTGGTACGATTCGGTGCCAGAAGACGATCTGTTTTTGTCCGTCGCCGTTTTGGCTGAAATCGCACAAGGCATAGAAGCGCTACGGCAGCGGTCGTCTGAACGCGCACGGCTGTTCGATCAATGGCTTGCTGGCCTAAGCCGGGCCTATGCAGACCGCATCATCGACGTTGACCGGGATATTGCTGACACATGGGGCCGTTTGAACGGGGCAGCATTGGCATTGGGGCAGGCGCCGCAGCTTGTCGACAATCTGCTGGCCGCGACTGCGATGAATCAGGGGCTTGCGATTGCAACACGAAACGTCCGAGACTTCGCGGAGCTGCCTGTTTCCATCTTTAACCCTTGGCACGAGGTGACGGATTGACGACGCTTCTGGTCACGCACAATGACTGTCTCTATCACGATACGACGACGGCGCACCCGGAGTCGCCGGACCGGCTGCGTGCCGTGCTGCACGCTCTGGAGCGCGAAGAATTTCAGTATCTCATTCGCGATGAGGCGCCATTGGCGACGGATGAGCAGCTTTGCCGCGTGCACCCTGCCAGCCATCTGCAATGGATCGGTGCGTCGGTTGACCGGGCCGCCATGGAAGATCACGTTTTTCTGGATTCCGATACGGTGGTCTCACCGGGATCTTTTCTGGCGGCGCGCCGGGCGGCGGGCGCTGTCTGCCATGCAGTGGGGGCCGTTGCGCTGGGTGAGGCCCGCAACGCGTTCTGTGCCGTGCGCCCGCCGGGCCATCATGCGGAACCGGGCAAGCCAATGGGGTTTTGCCTGTTCAACAATGTCGCGGTTGGCGCCCATGAAGCCCGAGTCGTCCATGGCCTGGAGCGGGTAGCTGTTATCGATTTCGATGTGCATCACGGCAACGGCACGCAGGCGATGTTCGAGCATGACGCCAGGCTGTTTTATGCCTCGACCCACCAATCGCCGCTCTATCCGGGCACTGGCGATGCTGAAGAGCGTGGCGTCGGCAACATTTTGAACGTTCCGCTGGCGCCTGGCGGCGATGGCCCCGCGCTCCGAAAAGCTCTGGTCGACCACGTGATCCCGGCGCTGGACCGCTTCGAACCCGATTTGATTATGATATCCGCTGGTTTCGATGGGCATAAGGGTGACCCGCTGGCCAATCTCAATTTCGAAACCGATGATTTCGCCACGGCGACAGACCTGCTCTGCGAAGCGGCTGAACGCTTGTGCGAAGGACGCGTCGTCTCTACCTTGGAAGGTGGATATAATTTGACCGATCTGGCGGATAGCGCAGCTGCGCATGTCAGCGCTTTGATGCGGCACAGTTAAAGGGAGAGACCGCGCCGATGGTGGATGCAACCCCTGCACTACCGGAAGATATTCAGTCCATGACATTCGAGCAGGCATTGGCGGAGCTCGAGTCCGTTGTGGGAAAGCTGGAAAGCGGCCAGGTGGGCCTTGAAGACTCTATTGACATGTACACCCGTGGCTCGCTGCTGAAGCAGCATTGTGCGGCCAAACTGGCTGATGCGCAGGCGCGGATTGAAAAAGTTGTGGTCACCGGCGGGTCGGTTTCCACGGAACCGGCTGATCTGGACTAACATCCCTTGAGTACATCACCTGATATCGACGTCCTTAGCGCCGAAATGGCCACGGTTGCAAAAGCAGTCGATGGCGCACTCGAGCGCATCCTGCCGGATGCTGAGGACTATGAAGCGCAACTGTTCGAGGCCATGCGCTATGCGACGCTAGCGGGTGGCAAGCGGCTGCGGCCCTTTCTCGTTCTCGCCAGCGCGGCGCTGTTTGACGTACCGACAGACCGGGCAACACGCGCTGCCTGCGCGCTGGAATGCATCCACACCTACTCGCTGGTGCATGATGATCTGCCGTGTATGGACGATGATGATCTACGCCGGGGTATTCCGACGACGCATAAGAAATTCGATGAGGCGACAGCTGTTCTGGCTGGTGATGCGCTGCTGACTTATGCGTTTGAAATACTGGCCGATCCAGACACGCATCACGATCCGCTGGTGCGCGCGGAATTGGTGCATGCGCTCGCCAAGGCTGCCGGCGGGCACGGTATGGTCGGCGGTCAGATGATTGACCTGCTGGCTGCCGATCACGACATGAAAATCGGCGAGGTCACGCGGCTGCAGCAGATGAAGACCGGTGCGCTGATCCGGTTTGCCGTCGAGGCGGGCGGGATCATGGGGCGCGCCACCAAGGATCAGCATACGGCCCTGCAGAACTATGCCCACGATCTTGGCCTGGCATTTCAGATCGTTGACGATTTACTGGATGTTGAAGGGTCTGAAGAAGAAATGGGCAAGGCTGTCGGCAAAGATGCTGATGGTGGAAAAGCGACGTTCGTCTCCCTACTTGGAATAGAACGGGCCAGAACACAGGCAGATATGCTTGCGTCTCAAGCAATTGTGCATCTGGATGTGTTTGATGACCGTGCCGAGCTGCTGCGGCTACTGCCGCATTTTGTGGTCAACCGGCGCCATTAGGGAGATCTGATTTGAGTGAACCCACACCCCTTCTTGACCAGATTCATGGTCCTGCGGATTTAAGGAAGCTACGGTCCTCTGACCTGCACCAGGTGGCCGACGAACTCCGGTCGGCCGTGATCGATACGGTATCGCGCACCGGTGGCCATCTGGGCGCCGGTTTGGGCGTCGTCGAGCTGACGGCCGCAATACACTTTGTCTTCAATACGCCGGATGACCGGCTGATCTGGGACGTGGGGCACCAGTGCTATCCACACAAGATTCTGACGGGCCGCCGGGACCGGATGGGCACTCTGCGGCAGGGCGACGGGCTCTCCGGCTTCACCAAGCGCGCCGAGAGTGAGTATGACCCGTTTGGCGCTGCGCACAGCTCCACATCGATTTCGGCGGGGCTGGGCATGGCTGTCGCGCGCGACCTGGCCGGCAAGGACAATAACGTCATTGCGGTGATCGGTGATGGTTCCATGAGCGCCGGTATGGCCTATGAGGCGATGAACAATGCCGGGTCCATGGACAAGCGGTTGATCGTTATTCTCAACGATAACGACATGTCGATTGCGCCGCCGGTGGGCGCGATGAGCGCCTATCTGGCGCGCCTATTGTCCTCACGGTCCTATTTGAGCGTGCGTGAGTTGATGAAGCAGGTGGCCAGCATCTTCCCGCGGTCGATCGAGGAGCGCGCCAAGCGGGTTGAGGAATATGCGCGCGGTATGGCGACCGGCGGCACCCTGTTCGAAGAACTGGGCTTTTATTACATCGGCCCGATTGACGGCCATAATCTCGATCATTTGCTACCGGTTCTGAAAAATGTGCGCGACAGCGACAAGGGTCCCGTGCTGCTGCACGTGGTGACGAAGAAGGGTAAGGGGTACCCGCCGGCTGAAGCCGCGGCCGACAAATATCATGGGGTTTCCAAGTTTGATGTGGTGACCGGCACGCAGATGAAGGCGAAGTCGAACGCGCCCAGCTACACCAAGGTTTTTGCCCAGTCGCTGATCAAGGAAGCCGAAAAAGACGACAAGATCGTCGCGATCTCAGCGGCCATGCCCTCCGGTACAGGGCTTGATCTGTTCGGTCAGGCGTATCCGGACCGCTGTTTTGATGTCGGCATTGCAGAGCAGCATGGGGTGACCTTTGCTGCCGGGCTGGCCAGCGAGGGCTACAAGCCCTTTGCGGCGATCTACTCGACCTTCCTGCAGCGTGCCTATGATCAGGTGGTCCATGATGTGGCGATCCAGCGTCTGCCGGTGCGGTTTGCAATTGACCGGGCGGGTCTCGTCGGCGCCGACGGGCCGACCCATGCGGGGTCGTTCGACATCACCTATCTCTCAACCCTGCCAGGCTTTGTGGTGATGGCCGCGGCTGACGAGGTCGAGCTGGTCAATATGGTCGCGACCGCCACCCAGATCGACGACCGTCCGTCTGCCTTCCGTTATCCCAGAGGCGAAGGCGTCGGCCTTGAAATGCCCGAGCATGGAACCCCGCTGGAAATCGGCAAGGGCCGGGTGATCCGAGAGGGGACCAGCATTGCCTTGTTGTCCTTCGGCGGGCGCTTGCAGGAATGCCTGAAAGCGGCCGACATGCTGGGTGGTCGTGGCTTCTCAACGACCGTTGTCGACGCACGCTTCGCCAAACCGCTGGACCATGATCTGATCCGGCGTTTGGCCAGGGAGCATGAAGTGCTGCTCACGCTTGAAGAGGGCGCGATCGGCGGTTTCGGTTCGCATGTGATGCATTTCCTGGCTGAGGATGGGTTGCTGGACAAAGGCCTCAAGCTGCGCTCAATGATCCTGCCGGACCGTTTCATCGATCAGGACAAGCCTGATCTGATGTATGAGGCTGCCGGCCTGAATGCGCCGCAGATCGCCGAGAAGGCTTTAACAACGCTCGGCCTCGATAAGAGCAAAATCCACGATATCGTCAGGCAGATTTCAGCCTGATCGACAACATCGCTTATCCCTGATGGCGAAGAAGCGCGTCGATGTTCTGCTGGTAGAGCGCGGGCTGGCGGAAAGCCGTGCCCGCGCACAGGCTCTGATCATGGCGGGTGCTGTTTATTCCCAGACACGCCGTATCGATAAAGCCGGACAAACCCTGCCGGAAGACGCCGATCTGGACGTGAAGGGCCGTGACCACCCCTGGGTTAGCCGCGGTGGCCTCAAATTGGCGCAGGCCATCGAGGCGTTTGATCTCGATCTGGCGGGTAAGGTCGTTTTGGATGTCGGTGCCAGCACTGGCGGTTTTACCGACGTGGCGCTGCATCATGGTGCAGCCAGAGTCTACGCGGTCGATGTCGGCCACGGGCAGCTGGCCTGGAAGCTGCGTCAGGATGACCGTGTTGTGGTCTTGGAAAAAACCAACGCCCGTTACCTGACTTGGGAGCAAATCCCGGAGCCTGTTGACGCGGTGGTTTGCGACGCCAGCTTTATTGGTCTTGAAACCGTGCTGCCTGCACCGATGGCCCTCGCAGCGCCCGGCGCAGTGCTGGTTGCGCTGATCAAGCCGCAATTCGAAGTGGGCAAAGGCCAGGTCGGCAAGGGCGGTGTGGTGCGGGATGACACGTTGCACCGGCAGGTTTGCGAGCGGATCAGCGCCTGGCTGGATGGCCTGCCGGATTGGAGCGTCGTCGGCCTAACCGAGAGCCCGATCACCGGCCCGGAAGGCAACAAGGAATTCCTGATCGTTGCCCGCCACGTCGGTTGAAGCCGGCACTTTTTCCTCACCTCTACTATCCGGGACCGCTGTCGCCTATATTGAAGCCAATGATCATCGCCAACGCCGTCACCTATGAGTATCCGAGTATCCGGGCGCTGACCGAGGTCAGTTTCGAGGTGGACGCGGGCGCGATCGTCGCGCTGATCGGACCAAATGGCGCCGGCAAGACGACGTTGCTGCGGTGTCTGGCCGCCTTGGAGCGGCCCTATTCGGGCGATATCGCCATTGATGGCATCTCGACGACGGCCGATCCGCGGGGCGTGCACCGCAAGATTGGATACCTGTCCGATTTCTTCGGGGTTTATGAGGACCTGACACTTCGGCAATGCCTGCATTATGCGGCGCGGGCTGGCGGCGTACCGTCCAGCGAGGTTGATGCGGCCATTGACCGGGCGGCGCAGCAGGTTGAACTGAGTGACCGGCTTGACTCTGTCGCGGGAACACTGTCGCGCGGCCTGCGTCAAAGACTGGGGATCGGGCAGGCGCTGATCCATCAGCCGTCGGTCCTGTTGCTGGACGAACCGGCGTCCGGCCTCGATCCGGAGGCGCGGCACAGCCTTTCACAATTGTTTACGACGCTGCGCGATCAGGGCATCACGCTGATGGTGTCGTCACATATCCTGTCGGAACTGGAAGATTATGCCACTGAAGTGATCTTCATCCGCGACGGTCGGCTGGTTCAGCAGGGACCCGTGGGCGGGACTGATGCTGAAACCGTCCGGCTGCGCATCGACCTCAGTGAGCCGTCTCCGGCCCTGGCTGTTGTGCTGGCGGGCAGCGAGGGAATCCAGATTGAAGCGGTCAGCGAAAGCGAAGCCGTCATCCGAATCGACCGGGATCCCCATGCACGTCAGGCCTTGTTGCATCGGCTCGTCGGTGACGGTCTGGCGGTCTGCGGCTTTGCTGTCGAAAAAGAAGGGCTTCAGGAATCCTACCTTTCCTTTGTCGACGACCTCGAAAAGGGTGGCGTATGAACCCGGAGATCAAACGCAGCGCCTGGGAAGAGCTGTCCTGGAGGCGATTGGTCGCCATGCCGATTGTTCTGGGGCTCGTGTTTTCGCTTCCGGCCAGTTTCGGTGGCGGCGTAGATCAGGTCGCAGTGGCGACATTTGTCATTCTGACACTCTTTTGGGGAACCCGGCAGGCGGCGGACGCCGTGCCGCAGGAAGTCGCCGCCCGCACATGGGACTGGCAGCGCCTCTCTACTTTGTCGGCCTGGCAACTGACCTGGGGAAAGCTGGTCGGGTCGACGCTCTACACCTGGTATGGCGGCCTGATCTGTATTGTTGTGGGCGTCGTCTCCTCAGATAGCCTTTTCATCCAGGAGGCTGTTCTACAGGGTGTCCTTGCTGCGCTGCTGGCGCAGTGCGTCGCCTTTCTGTTGGGGCTGCAAACGGTTAGGTTGCGTGGCCACCGCACCCGGATGGGGACCCTGGTCAGCCAGATAACCGGTATCGCCGTCGGCGTCTGGGTGCTGACGATGGACACAACGGCCGACCTTCTGGCGTTGTCGCCTTTCAATGGCGGCATGTTGCCCACTTTTGAGTACATCCGTTGGTATGGCATGCCGGTCGACCCCTACATGTTTAATACGGTTTCCCTGATCGTCTTTCTGGGCTGGGCGCTGTTGGGCGCCTGGCGGTTGATGAAGCGTGAACTGCAATACCCGATCCGGGTCTGGGCGTGGCCCGCGTTTACGCTGTTCTGCTGCCTCTATGCTGCCGGGCATTTCTCCCCCGGCGGCGGGCTGCAGGATATCTTTGATCTGGACGTCCTTACAGGCAGGCTGGTTATTGCGGCGATTGTTTCGGCGCTGCTGACCTATGTGGCCCTGTTCTGGGAAGACAAGGACCCGGTGATATTCCGCCGGCTGTTGCGTCAAGCGCAGACCGGCGATTGGGTTGCGGTGCTGTCGAACATCCAGAGTTGGATGGTGTCTTATCTGATCACCGTGCTGATCGTTCTGGTGATTGTCGTAACGGCTTATTCGGGCCAAGTCGGTGGCGTGACCTTGTGGGCGGCGATGATCGGCGCGCTATTCTTTATCGCCCGCGACATTGCCATCAATCTCTATTTCTGGCTGGCGCCGAAACCGGGGCGTGCCAATGTCAGCACGGCGATTGCGCTCGTCATGCTCTATTGGGTGTTGCCGCTGGTCTTCAGTACAGGTGGCGAGGGAAGCCTGTTCCTTTTCTTCTCTTTTGCGCCGGCAGAGCCATTCCTGGTGCTGGGTGCGGCCGTTGCACAGGCTGGCTTTATGGCGTTCTTTGTCGCCCGGCGGTGGACGGCCCGTTTCGACCTGCAGCCTGCATAATCCGATGTCTGCCAAAGAGCTTGAAATTGAGGTCACCGCGCTTGGCGCACAGGGCGACGGCCTCGCGGATTCAGCGGTCGGTCGGCTCTATGTCCCCTTTACACTGCCTGGCGACCGGGCCCGCGTCCGTTTGGGAGCCAAAAAGGGGGACGGTTACGCGGCAGACCTGACCACGCTGATCAATCCGTCTTCAGATCGCGTGAAGCCTGTGTGTCAGCACTTTGGCACCTGTGGTGGATGTGCTTTGCAACATCTCTCAACGGATGCCTATCGGCGCTTTAAACGCGACCGGGTGGAATGGGCCTTGAAGAAGAGAGGATTGGATGTCGTCGACATCGCGGACCCCGTGATTCTGCCTGCCGGCAACAGGCGGCGAACGCGGTTTACCGCGCGGATGGGGGGCCGTGGACTGGTGCTGGGCTATAGCGGCCGGTCCAGCCACAAGATTGTTGATGTCTTTGAGTGTCCGGTTCTGACGCCTGAGCTCGAGGGCTTGCTGGGGCCGCTGCGGACGATGCTGCCGACGGTTCATGGCGGCGGTGCGTTGCAGATTACCGTGACCCAGACCAATTCCGGACCCGACATGGTGCTTGAAGGCGGCGGAAAGCTCGATTTGCGCAAACGCGGGGTGCTGGCAGCGTTTGCTGAGGAGACGGATTTGGCCCGGCTGTCCTGGGATGACGGGAATGGTCCCGAACCCATTGTGCAGCGTCGGCCTCCCACGGTGAGTTTCGGCGCCTACACTATCCCGCTGCCGGCGGCCGCCTTTCTGCAGGCCAGCCTCGAAGCGGAAGATTGGATGGGCGCTTTCGCGCTTGACCATGTTGAGGCTGGCCCCGTGGCTGACCTGTTTTCCGGCCTCGGCAGTTTTGCCTTCAGGCTTGCCGATAAAATGCCTGTCACGGCGATTGAAACCGACGCGGATATGGTCGACGCGATCCGGCAGGGTGCGGCCTCGCATCAGGCGCAAAAGGTCCAGCCTGAACGGCGTGATCTTTTCAGGGAGCCGCTGACCGTGCGCGAGCTGAACTACTTTGCGGCCGTGGTCATTGACCCGCCGCGCGCCGGGGCGAAAGCCCAGTCCGAAGTGCTTGCCGACTCCGATGTGCCGTTGATTGTGGCGTTTTCCTGCAATCCCGCCAGCTTTGCCCGTGACTCGCGGCTGCTCGTTGATGGCGGATATCGGCTGGAAAAAGTTGTGCCGATCGATCAGTTCCGCTGGTCCGCCCATGTCGAACTGGCAGCGGTCTTCAGGCGTTAGGTGCCGCGCCCGTAATGGGCAACCAGATAGTTGACGATGATGTTCTTTTCGTCTTCCTCCAGCGGCAGCAAATTGCAATCCATCACCATTTTGTCGACGGCCATATCCCATTCGGTCCGGCGCAGGCGCTGCTTCTTGATCCAGCTTACCTTGAAGCAGCCGGAAAAGGCGTAATAGGTATCTTCGCGGCCAAGGCCCGGTTTCAAACCGCCAAAGGCGCCGCTGTCCGCCTTGGGCCGCCCGATTGACCGTTCGTCCGGGATCGGGCTCTCATATTGTTCATAGGCAGGTTGGGCACGCACGCCGCCGCCTGACACGACAAGTGCCGCAAGAACCAGGCCCAGAATGTGTATCGGCCTAAGGATGGGGAATCTCCGGTCCGTAGTGCTCACCCAGATAATCCAGGATCAGCGCGAGTTCATCGTCTTCAAGCGGCGGAACCTCATTGTGTTCGGTCAGGCTATCAAGCGTGATGGCCCAGTCCTCACGC
The DNA here is from genome assembly GCA_046290575.1 of Alphaproteobacteria bacterium. GTDB lineage: Bacteria > Pseudomonadota > Alphaproteobacteria > SMXS01 > SMXS01 > JANQQJ01. Next base: position 164,071 of record JBKAGX010000006.1, read on the forward strand.
GTCATTCTGCTGCGCGTGATCCGACCCTCCGTATGACAGGTGACGCAGGCATAGAAGGTTTCCTCGCGTCCCAGGCCTGGCTTCAGGCCACCCCAGTCCTGTTTGAGGACTTTGCGCTCGGGCGGTGGCGGGATCGGGTTGCCGAACTGTTCATCAGCTGGTTTTTCGATCTGGGCAAAGGCCACACTGACCAGTGACGTCAGGCCAAGAGCTGCCATCGCCAGGGCGGTAGGTTTCATGAGCAAGCCTCCAATCTATGTTTATCGTAGCGCAATCTCGTGGCGAAATCATGGCGTTAGGCGCCAGCTTCGGGAGCACCTTATCTCACGAACACTGGGCCCTGTGCCGCATCAAATGGTCGGCCAGCACACAGGCCATCATCGCTTCACCGACGGGCACCGCACGGATGCCGACGCAAGGGTCGTGGCGCCCCTTGGTCACGATTTCCGTTTCGTCGCCGGACCGGGTCACGGTCTGGCGCGGGGTCAGGATCGACGAGGTCGGTTTAACGGCAAAGCGCAGGACGATTTCCTGACCCGATGAAATGCCACCCAGAATGCCGCCTGCATTATTGGAGGTGAACGCAGGCCCATCGCCTTCGCCGGACCGCATCTCATCCGCGTTCGCTTCGCCGGTCAGCGCGGCCGAGGCGAAACCGGTGCCGATCTCGACACCTTTGACGGCGTTGATGCTCATCATGGCGGCGGCCAGCTCCGCATCCAGCTTGCCGTAGATGGGCGCTCCCCATCCGGCGGGCACGCCGCTCGCGCGCACTTCGATGACCGCGCCGACGGAGCTGCCTGACTTGCGAATGCTGTCCAGATAGCCCTCCCAGATGGGCACCATATCCGGATCCGGGCACCAGAACGGGTTGTCATCGACAATGTTCCAATCCCAGCGGTCGGGGTCGATGGCGTGCTCACCGATGCGGACCAACGCGCCACGAACCCTTATGTCATCACCCAGCACTTTGCGGGCAATAGCGCCGGCTGCGACGCGCGACGCGGTTTCGCGCGCAGAGGATCGGCCCCCGCCGCGATAATCGCGAATGCCGTATTTGGCGATGTAGCTGTAATCGGCGTGACCGGGCCGGTACTTCTCGGCGATTTCGCTGTAATCCTTGGAGCGCTGATCGACATTCTGGATCAACAGCTGGATCGGCGTGCCGGTGGTATTCCCCTCGAACACGCCGGACAGAATCCGCACTTCATCCGGCTCTTTGCGCTGCGTCGTGAAACGGGACTGGCCTGGCTTGCGGCGGTCCAGATAGTGCTGAATGTCGGCTTCGTCGAGCGCAAGGTTGGGCGGCGTGCCGTCAACCACGCAGCCGATGGCCGGGCCATGGCTTTCGCCCCAGGTTGTCACCCGGAACAAATGGCCGAACGTGTTGTGCGACATCGCTTCAGTCCTTCACCGGGCCGCCGATGACAATATCGGGCGCGGATTCGTCCTTCATGGCGATGGTGTTATAGCCGCCGTCCACATAGTGGATTTCGCCGGTCACCCCGGTTGAGAGGTCACTCAGCAGGTAAACCCCTGCACCGCCAACCTCGTCGATGGTAATGTTCCGGCGCAGCGGCGCGTTGTATTCGTTCCACTTCAGGATATAGCGGAAGTCGCCGATACCCGATGCGGCGAGCGTCTTGATCGGCCCGGCGGAAATCGCGTTGACGCGAATGGCGTCCTTGCCCAGATCCTTCGCCAGATAGCGCACGCTGGCTTCCAGCGCGGCCTTGGCAACGCCCATGACGTTGTAATGCGGCATCACCCGTTCCGCGCCCAGATAGGTCAGCGTCAGCAGGCTGCCACCGTTCGGCATCAGCTTTTCCGCCCGCTGGCAGACAGCGGTGAACGAATAGCAGGAGATATTCAACGACATGGCGAAATTCTCCGCCGTGGTGTCGATATACCGGCCCTTCAACTGGTCCTTGTCGGAATAGGCGATCGCGTGGACGACGAAATCGATGGTGCCCCATTTGTCCTTCAGGGCGTCAAACGTGGCGTCCAGCATGGCATCGTCGGTGACGTCACATTCCAGCAGAAAATCGCTATCCAACGAGGCGGCCAACGGGCGCACCCGCTTTTCCAGTGCTTCACCTTGATAGGTAAAGGCCAGTTCTGCCCCGTGGTTGCGGAGTTGCTGGGCGATCCCCCAGGCGATCGACCTATTGTTGGCGACCCCCATGATCAGGCCGCGTTTGCCTGCCATCAGGCCGTTTTCTGCGCTCATTGGCTTGGATACTCAGCTCTTTTCCGAAGGTTGGCGCATCCTACACCAAAGCCAAAACCGGTCAAACCAACGTCACTCTGACATCTAGCCGTTTTCAGCGATGGTCCAGACCCCGCGGCCGTTGCGGCAGGCGGTGCCATAGCCGGTGGAACTGCTGCCGCCGGCAATAATCGTGTGCTGGTATTCGCGGCAGGTTTGCCCATCCATGGCAAAACGGGGCTGTGGGACGATAGCGCCGCGGTTGCCGGATTGCGGGTTCACCCATTGCGTGGGCTGACCGTCCCGGCCCCGTTCCAGGGCGCTTTGTGTCGTGTCTTCCAAAAGCGCCCGGTCGCCGGACGTCAGGAACGTCGCCGCATCGCCGCCGACCTGCCTGCCGGCAATTTTGCCAATGGCGCTTGTGGCGGGCATCCGCGAGGGTTCGGGCTCTTCGCTGCGCCAGTCCTGCGCTGGCGGCAGGGGTCTGCTGCTACGATAGGAGGGGTCGGGCTGTGCGGCGCACGCCGCGACAAAGGCGGCCAGGGCAAGCGCCACCATCAATTTTACATGGGTCATCTTTGGGCCTGTCTTCAACTCCCTATTCCTAACGGATAAGGCAGCAATGCGGCAATGCTGTGGCAGCTTTCTTGGCGCAATCCGTAAGAGGGGCTAAAACACATCCCTTCCTAAAGGATCCTTCATGGCGCTCGACAAGAACACCAACCCCTTTGATCAGTTTGAAACATGGTACGCCGAGGCGCACCGGACAGAGCCTGACGCGCCTGATGCTGTCGCGCTGGCAACGGCTGATGCTGAAGGACTGCCATCCGTCCGCATGGTGCTGTTGAAGGCCTGGGGGCCCGAAGGGTTTGTCTTCTACACCAACGCGGAAAGCTGCAAGGGCGATGATTTGCGCGCCAATCCGAATGCGGCGTTGTGCTTTCACTGGAAGTCACTGGGCCGCCAGATCCGCATCAAAGGCGCGGTCGAGCAGGTTTCCGACGAACAGGCGGATGCCTATTTTGACAGCCGGGACCGGGGCAGCCGTATCGGCGCCTGGGCGTCGCAGCAGTCCCGCCCGCTGGAAGGCCGGTTTGCGCTGGAAAAGGCGGTCGCAAAATATGCCGCTAAATATGCCATTGGCCATGTGCCACGGCCGCAATACTGGACCGGCTTCCGGGTGATCCCGAACGAAATTGAATTCTGGCAGAACCGCGATCACCGGTTACATGATAGGCTGCGCTATCGTTGTAACGACGCAGGTTGGGAGGCTGAATGGCTGTACCCATGAACGATTTGGATCGCGCGGCCATCGATCTGGAAGAAGCCGGTCCCCTAATGCGCCAGGCGGCCTATGCCTCCATCGCCGTTGCGCTGATGCTTATCGCTTTCAAGTTCGGGGCGGGCCTCTTCACCAATTCGGTCGCCATTCTGTCATCGCTGGTCGATTCGGTGCTCGATCTGGTGGCGTCGACCATCAACCTGATCGCCATCCGCCAGGCGCTGCAACCTGCCGACAAACGGCACCGGTTCGGGCACGGCAAGGCGGAATCGCTGGGGGCGTTGGTACAGGGCGCGATCATCATCGGCTCTGCGGCGTTCGTTCTTTTTGAAGCCGCCTCCCGGCTGATCGTACTGGAACCCGTGACAGCGCCCGCCCTCGGTATCGGCGTGATGGGCTTCAGCATCGTCATGACCCTGGGGCTCGTCGCCTATCAGCGCTATGTGATCAAGAAGACCGGCTCATCCGCTATCAGTGCCGATGCGCTGCACTACAAGGGTGATGTGCTGATCAATCTTAGCGTGATGGTGGCAATCGTGCTGTCCTCCGGCTTCGGTATTCACTATGCCGACCCGATTTTCGCGATCGGGATCGCGCTTTATCTCGGCTGGGCCGCGGTGCGGATCATTCGGGGGTCGCTGGGTGTGCTGATGGATCAGGAACTGGGTGACAAGGAACGCGCGACGATCAAAAAAATGGTGCTGGGTGTTAATGGCGTGCGTGATCTTCATGATCTGCGCACGCGGTCATCCGGTCCACAGGTCTTCATCCAGTTTCATATCGATCTGGAGCGCAATATCAGCCTGCTGGACGCGCATGAGATCTCGGATGATATCGAGGATCTGCTGCTGGAAAAATACCCCGGTGCAGAAGTCATCATTCATGCGGATCCTGAAGGCATCGATGAGCGGCGGGACGCGTTTTAAGGGGGTTTGTGATGATCACCATCTACGGCATCAAGAATTGCGACACGGTCAGGAAGGCCCGCAAATGGCTGGAGGCCGAAGGGATCGAGCATCATTTTCACGACTTCCGCGCCGACGGGCTGGACCGCGCCACGCTGGAAGGCTGGCTGAAGCAGGTCGAGCGCGACGTGCTGATCAACCGGCGCGGCACCACATGGCGCAAGCTGGATGACGCGCAGAAAGAAATTTCCTCTGACGAAGATGCCATCAGGCTGCTGTTGGAGCATGTCGCCATCATCAAGCGTCCCGTGTTTGATACTGGCGGTCAGATTCTCGTCGGGTTCCGTGACGAACAAAAAGCCGCCCTTTCAGCGCCTTAGTGTTAGCCTTCTTTCGCGTCTTGTAAGGGCGATGCGAGGAATCCATGACCGAAGACCTGTCTGACCGTTACGGTCCACTGTTCCGCTGGGTGCTGGCGGGCGCTGGCCTGTTGCAGGGCCTTGGCTACTACATTCTTGTCGAAATGGCCGACGACGCGGTCTCGACGGCGCTTGTTGCGACTATGGTCTTCCTGCTTGTTGCGCCGCTGTCGTTTCAGTTGAGCTATGGTCTGGGACAGAGAGTCCGGGTGGCCGCGGCAGGCATCGGCTTTGGGCTGTTGGCGAGCCTGCTCTGGGTCTGGCTGGATATCCGCGTGGATGGGGAATCCGCCAGGCCAGCGTCTGACGAGCACCTGTTCACCTTCATCTGGACCATGACCGGCGGCGCCTACATCATTCTACCCTTCATCCAGACCTGGCTGAGCGAAGGCGGATTTCGCTTTCCCTATCCGCCGCTGTTCCGGTTCAGCTGGAACAATATTCTGGTGGCCGCGATTGCCGGCACCTTCCTGGGCGTCTTCTGGCTGGTGCTGTTGCTGTGGTGGTCGCTGTTCGAACTGGTGGGCGTCAGTTTTTTCTACGACCTCTTTACCGAGCCACTCTTCGCCTGGGCGTTTTCGGGCGGGGTCCTGGGCCTGGGTATTGCCATTGCGCGCGAGAACGACCGGATCGTCCCGACGTTCCGTCGGGTCGTGTTGACCCTGTTTCAGGTGTTGGCGCCCGTACTGGCGGTGGCCGCGCTGTTGTTCCTGGTCTTTCTGCCCTTCACCGGGCTTGACCCGCTTTGGGAAACCAGGCGTGCGACTCCGATCCTGGTGGCGCTGATGTTTGCGGTTGTCCTGTCCGTCAACGCGGTCATTCAGGACGGTTCGCTGGACGAGCCGAAAAACCGGGTGATCGCCTGGCTGATCGCAGCCGCCTTGTTGTTGTTGCCGGTCTATGCCGGGCTGGCGTTCTATGCCACCTCGCTACGCATTGATCAGTACGGGATTACGCCGGACCGCTACATCGCGCGGCTGATCGTGATCGTCGCTGCCGCGCATGTGGTGCTCTATGCCGTTGCGGTCGCGTTCCGTCGGCTGTCGTGGTCTGACTGGGTCTGCAGGGCCAATCCGGCGCTTGCCGCAATTGTCGCGCTGATCGCATTGCTGTTGCAGACGCCGGTGCTGGACCCCTACCGCAGCACAGCCAACGATCAGCTTGCGCGCCTGCTGGATGGCCGTGCCGACGCTGAAACGTTCGATTATGCCTTTCTGCACTTCAAGCTGGGCCAGTCGGGCCGTGAGGCCTTGGCTGATCTGGACAATTTAGACGACCACCCGAATCTGGCGCAGATTAAAGCGGGCCTTGCCGAGGCGCGCGACGCCGATTTCTATTATCAGGTGGCGCAGCTTCCTCCATCGACTTCCGAGCAGGCCAGGCAAACGCTGATTCTAAGACCCGAGACTCTGGAGGTCAGCGATGCATTATGGAAATCGTTGGAACGTCATTACCGATGGCAGCTTGAACGATGTGCTGAAAAGCAGTTTGACTGCGGTCTTCTGGGGCTCGATACGGACAGCGATGGCGCGCTCGAATACTTTTTCCTGAACTCCAGTCAGGGCAACAATGTTTTTGCACTTGATGGCGAAGGCAAAGGGAATTTTGTGCCCCGGAGAACAGGGCCCCTCAACCGCACGCCCTCCGGCGGTGGTGGGCCAACCTTGTGGGATAGCTTCGTCGCTGGGGATTACGAATTGGTGGAACCCCGGCATCTTGATATACGTATAGGGGAGGAAGTCCTCTCTTATTGAGTTTGAAACAGCCATGCCGTCCAACGAGCCGCAAAAGACCCTGATCCTGACCGGCGCCAGCCGGGGCATTGGCCATGCGGCGGTCAAGCGCTTTTCCAGCGCGGGCTGGCGGGTGATCACCTGTTCGCGGATGGCGTTTTCCGAAGACTGCCCCTGGGATGGTGGCGAAGAAAACCACGTGCAGATCGACTTATCTGACCCGGTCGACCGGGCCCGCGGTATTGAAGATATGCAGGAGCGACTCGAAGGTCACACACTCAATGCGCTGGTCAACAATGCCGGCATCTCGCCCAAGCATGAGGGCGGCGGGCGGATGAGCACGCTCGATACCCCGCTAGAGGCCTGGCAACAGGTCTATGAGGTCAATCTGGTGGCGCCACTGCTGCTGGCGCGCGGGCTGCTGGAGCCGCTGAAGGCCGCCAAGGGCGCCATCGTCAACGTCACCTCTATCGCGGGCAACCGGGTGCATCCCTTCGCCGGCAGCGCCTATGCCACATCAAAGGCCGCGCTGGCGGCCCTGACCCGCGAAATGGCGGCCGATTTCGGCCCGCATGGCATCCGCGTCAACGCGATTGCGCCCGGCGAGATCGACACCTCGATCCTGTCGCCGGGTACGGAGAAGATCGTCGAAGGCCTGCCGCTGCACCGGTTGGGCACACCCGAAGAAGTCGCCAAGGCGATCTATTTCCTGTGTTCGGAACAGGCCAGCTACGTCACTGGCGCCGAGCTTCACGTCAATGGCGGCCAGCACGTTTAACAGGAATTCCCGTGACCAAAATCAAACTGAACAAGCTGCAGAACCGCACGCTCGCTCTGTTGCAGGAGCTGGCGAAGCATCCTGAAACGGCGATCACGGACGATGCAACGGGTGAAGTGACCATCGCCCAGCTGCCGCATGCCCATGGCGACCATATGCATATCGGTGAATTCACCGTCTCGAGCCGCGACGCCAGCGGCTTCACCAATCAGGCGGTCTGGGTTGCGCTGGAACGCAAGGGGCTGGCGCGGGCGAACTTTCCAATTTCAATTACGCTGACGAAAGCCGGCCTTGAGCACGAAACGGGCCTGCTCAAGCCTATGACCGAAAAATCAGATCACTAGAGACTTTCAGGGGAACAGAATGACTTACGAAGCGATCAAGACAGAGGTGAAGGACCGTGTCCTGACCATCACGCTGAACCGGCCGGACCGGCTGAACGCGTTCAATTTCGAAATGCAGCGCGACATGGTCGATGCCTTCACCAAGGTGAATGACGATGACGAGGTCCGCGCGGTGATTGTGACCGGCGAGGGGCGCGGCTTCTGCGCGGGTGCCGATCTGGGCGCCGGCGGCTCGACCTTCGACGTCAACAAGCGGCCCAGCATCGACGATCCGGGCCCGGGCGCGCATTGGCGCGACGGCGGTGGCCGCGTGACCCTGGCGATCTTTGAATGCCTGAAGCCTGTCATCGCGGCCTGTAACGGGCCCGCCGTCGGTATTGGCGCGACGATGCAGCTACCGATGGATATCCGCCTCGCGTCGACCGAAGCGCGTTATGGCTTTGTGTTTGCGCGCCGTGGTCTGGTGATGGAGGCGTGTTCAAGCTGGTTCCTGCCGCGCTTGGTCGGGATCGAACAGGCCGCCAAATGGGCCTATTCGGGCCGCGTCTTCGAGGCACAAGAAGCGTTCGATGGCGGGCTGGCATCGGAACTGCTGGCGCCGGATGATCTATTGCCCCGTGCCAACGAAATTGCGGCTGAGATTGCCGAGAACACATCGGCGGTTTCGGTAGCGCTGATGCGGCAGATGATGTGGCGCATGCTGGGCGAATCCCATCCAATGGATGCACACCGGGTCGACAGCCGGGGCATTGCCACGCTGGGCGCTATGGCTGATGCGAAGGAGGGCGTTGAAAGCTTCCTTGAAAAACGCCCGGCAGACTTCAAGCTAAAGCCGTCTGAAGACATGCCCGGCTGGTTCCCCTGGTGGGACGAGCCCCGCTTCGGCTAGGCGCCGGGCCGGTACAGCACCGTCATGGACCTGAAGATCAAACAAGACCATCTTCAGGGCGCCGCCATTATTGCGCTGCTACAGCGGCACCTGGATTATGCACATGAGGTGACTCCGGCGGAGAGCATCCATGCGCTTGATCTGGACGGTCTGCGGGCACCCGATGTGACGTTCTGGTCGGTCTGGTCGGACAGCGTTCTGGTCGGGTGCGGAGCGCTCAGGGAACTTGATCCCCGGCATGCAGAGATCAAGTCCATGCACACCGCTGAAGAGGCGCGTCGTCAAGGGGTTGGATCGGCAATCCTCGATCACATCATCGGGATCGCACGGCAACGGGGCTATATCAGGCTTAGTCTCGAGACCGGCACACAAGAGGCATTTGCACCGGCACGCGCGCTCTATCGACGACATGGTTTTGAGGATTGTGGGCCGTTTGGCGACTATCACGCCGACCCGAACAGCGCCTATATGACGCGGATTCTTGAGACTTAGACCACAGCCTCGAAATCCATACCGATGTCGATGGCGGGGGACGACTGGGTCAGCCGCCCGACGGAGATGAAGTCGACGCCGGTTTCGGCGATGCCGCGGATGGTATCGAGCCGTACACCGCCGGAGGCTTCCAGCGGGATTCGTCCATCTGTAAGCGCGACGGCTTCACGCAACTGGTCAAGGCTCATATTATCGAGCAGGAGGCTGTCGGCGCCCGCCACCAGCGCCTCGCGCACCTGATTGAGCGTGTCGCACTCCACCTGGACCGTCAAATCCGTCTGCGCGCGACAGGCGTTGATCGCGGCTGTAACCCCACCGGCGACAGCAATATGGTTGTCCTTGATCATCACGGCGTCGTAGAGGCCCATGCGGTGATTGGTCCCGCCGCCCATCTTGACCGCATATTTCTCCAGTGTCCGCAGGCCCGGGATGGTCTTGCGCGTATCGAGCACCTTGGCCTTCGTACCCGCAATGGCGGCCACGTAGATGCTGGTCTGTGTCGCGATTCCGGACAGGTGCTGCAGGATATTGAGGGCCGACCGCTCCGCGGTCAAAAGCGCGCGGGCAGGGGCCTCGATGATTGCGATGGACGCACCTGTGGTCAGGTGATCACCATCCGTTGCCGTAGCAGAAATCGTTGCGTCCGGCGCCAGACGCTCAATGATCGCGGCGGCTATCGGCAGTCCGGCGAGTACCAGGTTTTCGCGGGCACCCATGCTGGCGCGAAACCGTGCGTTTGCCGGGATCGTGGCTTCAGCGGTCACATCGCCGCTGCCGACATCCTCAGCCAGCGTGCGGGTGATGAAGTCGTCCAGCGCCTCAGGCGGAAGCGGCTGCGGCATCACGGATGGGTTTGGCGGGTGGTGACATGTCGAGCATCCGTTGTACCGAATCCAGCGCCTGGAGGCGGATATCCTCGGGTACCTCCACCTGCGGTGCCAGATTGGCCAGGCACAGGTAGAGCTTCTGCATCGTGTTCAGTTCCATGAACGGGCAGTTGTTGCAGTTGCATTCCCCATCCGCGCCCGGGGCGCCGATGAAGGTCTTGCCCGGGGCCAGCTTTTCCATCTGATGGATGATATGCGGCTCCGTCGCGATGATGATGGTCTGGGCATCGGTCTCGGTGACGAATTTCAGGATCGACGAGGTCGAGCCGACGTGGTCTGCATGGGCCAAAATGGCTTCCGGGCACTCCGGGTGCGCTGTCACAGGAGCGTCCGGATTTTCGGCCATCACCTTGATCAGCTCGCGCTCTGAAAACTGTTCATGGACGATGCAGCTGCCGGGCCACAGGGTCATCTCCCGGCCGGTTTTGCGCGCCAGATAGGCGCCCAGATGCCGGTCCGGTGCAAACAGGATCGGCGTGCCTTCGGGGATCTGTTCGACAATCGCCTGCGCATTGGTGGATGTCACGATGATGTCGCTGAGCGCCTTCACCTCGGCAGAACAATTGATATAGGTCAGCGACACATGGTCCGGATGTTCTTCGCGGAACTTCGCGAACTGGTCCGGCGGGCAGGAATCTTCCAGGCTGCAGCCGGCGGCCATATCCGGCAGCACGACGATCTTTTCCGGGCTCAAAATTTTAGCGGTTTCGGCCATGAAGCGCACGCCGCAAAACGCGATCACGTCGGCATCCGTGTTGGCGGCTTTGCGCGACAGGTCCAGTGAATCGCCCACAAAGTCGGCGATATCCTGAATCTCAGGATCCTGATAGTAGTGCGCCAGAATGACCGCATTGCGCTCCTTGCGCAGCCGGTCAATTTCGGCGGCCAGATCGATAAACGGATCGATCTCGGTGACATTCATGGGCTCAAGGTTTGCCTTGGGCCGGTCGAGCGTGGTTGTGTTCATCTCGTCCCCTGGAGCAACACGCCCCATCGTTACGTCGTTGGTAACTTTGCATCTTGGGTATGGAGCGGCGATTCACAAGGTTTTTCGGCTGCAAAGCTGAGTTGCGCGGGCTTAAACCTCTGTTTTCTCAATCTCATCCAGCGCGGCGCTGAACCGGTCAAACAGGCTGTCGATCTGGTCTTCGGTGATGATCAGCGGCGGGCACAGCGCGATCACGTCGCCGATGGCGCGCACCATCAGGCCATGCCGCTGGCAGGCTTCCAGGGTCTTCAGGCCAATGATGCGCTTGGGATCGAACGCCTTTTTGGTCGCCTTGTCCTCGACCAGTTCAACGCCGCCCATCAGCCCCGCGCCCAGCCGCGCTTCGCCCACCAGCGGGTGGTCGGCAAAAGTGGCGAGCCGTTCCTGAAAACCAGGAATGATGCTGCGGACATGGTCGAGAATGTTGCGTTCTTCGTAGATTTCCAGGGTGCGCAGGGCGACGGCGGCACAAACCGGATGGCCGGCATAAGTGTTGCCGTGACCCAGGCTGCCGATCTTGGTTGACTGGTCGATCATCGCGTCATGCATATAGGACGGCACCGTCACCGCACCGATCGGCAGATAGGCGGACGAAAGCGCCTTGGCGCAGGTGATCATGTCCGGCTGCATGTCATAGGTCTGGCAGCCCCAGTAATTGCCGGTGCGCTGAAAGCCGGTGATGACTTCGTCGGCGACCAGCAGGACGTCATATTTCTTCAGCACCGCCTGGATTTTCGGGAAATAGGTTTCTGGCGGAATGATCAGCCCGCCCGCGCACTGCACCGGCTCGGCGAACATCGCGGCGACCGTCTCCGGCCCGGCCCGCAGGATCAGCTGTTCGAGCATCTCCGCCATGCGGGTCGCGAAATCCTCGTGGCTCTCGTCTGCTTCAGCCACGCGGTAATGATGCGGGCATTCGGTGTGCAGGAAGCCGGGCAGGGGCACGTCCCAGTCCGTGTGGTTGATCGGCAGGCCGCCGACGCTGGCGGAGGCAACCGTCACCCCGTGATAGGCCTTCATGCGGCCGATAATCTTCTTCTTCTCCGGCCGGCCAATGGCGTTGTTGTAGTACCAGATCAGCTTGATCGCCGTGTCGTTGGCGCCTGAGCCGGAGCCGACGAAGAACACCCGCGCGGTATCAATCGGCGAGAGCTCTTTCAGTTTCTCCGCCAGCGCGATCACCGGCTCATGGCTGCGGCCCAGGAACAGATGGCTGAAGGACAGCTTTTCCATCTGCTCGGTGGCGGCCTTAACCAACTCTTTCTCGCCATAGCCCAGCGCGGTGCACCACAGGCCGGCCACACCTTCGAGGTACTCTTTGCCCTCTGAATCATAGAGGTAACAGCCCTCGCCGCGGTCCAGCACCAGCGGGCCGACCTCCCGGTGCCGGTCCAGATTGGTGTAGGGGTGGATGACGCTTTCGATGTCGCGCGCTTCGAGGGAATTGGGGTTCAGCATCAGGCAGTCCCTTCAACAGCCGAATAGAGGTTGTCGCCGTCGGGGCGGACCCGACCGGTTTCCTGCATATGAATCAGATGCGCCTGGACGGACCGGCCTGCTGCCGGGTGCAGGATCTCCGGCACCGCTGCATACATGATCTTCACCATGGACGGGATATCCCGGACGCCTTGGCGCAGGCAGTCCATAATCTGATCTTCGCGGTCTTCGCGATGCGCAATGTAGGCTTCGACGAAGGGGCGGGGCTCAAGGATCGGCGCGCCATGGGTCGGCCAGTAAACCCGGTCGTCGCGGTCGAGCAGCAGCCGGAGAGCGGCCATGTAGTCCGTCATGTTACCGTCAGGGGGCGAGATCACGGAGGTCGACCAGCCCATCACATGATCGCCGGTAAACAGCGCCTTTTCCTCGCGATAGGCGTAGCAGATGTGGTTCGAGATGTGGCCGGGTGTATAGAGCGCTTCTACCGACCAACCCTTGCCCTCAATGATGTCGCCATGGCGGATTTCATGGTCAGGCACAAAGTCCCAGTCGCCGCCTTCTTCGGCCTTCTGGCCGCGCTTGCCGCCATGCGGCCCGTAGCCATAGGTGACGGCGCCTGTTGCGGCTTTCAGCTGCTTCGTGCCCGGCGAATGGTCTGAATGGGTATGGGTGATCAGAATGTGGCTGATGGTCTCGCCCTCAAGCGCGCTGAGCAGCGCGTCGATATGCTCGGGCATGTCAGGCCCGGGATCGATCACCGCGACATGGCCGTTACCGATCACATAGGTGCCGGTGCCGGTATAGGTAAAGGGGCCGGGATTATTGGCAATGATCCGCCGAATGCCGGGCGCGACCTGTTGCATGACGCCGTAGTCGAATTCGATTTCCTTGACGAAGGGTATTTCAGTCATCTGCGCCAGGCCCCGTTCACTTGAAGATGGCTCGAAAATCCACCGTCTGAGCGGGTCGTGCAACCGGTTTGTTGGCTAGCGTTTGCGGGCATGCTGGCGGAGAGCGTCCTGAGCTCTGAAAAAAGTGCTTGCGCGTCGCTACCCGTTCTCTTTATGTTCTAAGAACAAATTAAGAACATATAGGCGAAAAAGCGGGAGCTGCCGGATGTCACCAGAATCGATCAACGCCATATGCTGGGCCCTTATTGCCGTGATCTGGGCCTTTGTTCTGATCGGCGGCTGGCGGACACTTAATGAGTTGCGCGTGGCGTTCCAGGAGAGGCGGAATGCTAGCTCTGTAGAACAGCTTGCAGCCTCTCGGCCAGCGCGTCTTTTCGGTATGGTTTGGGGATAAGTTCAGCGCGGCCGCCTTCGAAGGCTTCGCGGAACGTTTCGCTTTCCGAATATCCCGACGTAAACAAGACCTTGATGTCGGGAAAGGCATCTTTGGCCGCATTGGCGATTTCAAAGCCGCCCAGCCCGCCTGGCAGGACCAGGTCGGTAAACAACAGATCAATGTGATCAAGATCTTCCAGCAATGCCATCGCCGACGGTCCGTCGGCGGCATCGTGGGTTTGATAGCCCATACGGTTGAGCAACAGCAGGGAGAGCTGCCGCAGATCCTCATCGTCCTCGACAACCATGACGATTTCCTTGTTGCCCTCCGGGGCCGTCTGTTTTGAGTCGCCGACTTCTTCTGTGCGGGGTTGCAGTTCGCTTTTTGGGAAATAGAGGTTGATCGACGTACCACGGCCCGGGGTGCTATCGATAGTCACATGCCCTGCGGACTGCTGGGCAAAGCCGTACACCATGCTGAGCCCAAGCCCACTGCCGGCACCGACTTCCTTGGTTGTATAGAACGGCTGAAATGCGTTCTTGAGGACTTCGGCCGGCATGCCGGTCCCGGTATCGCGGACACACACTTTCAGATAGTCACCCGCCGGTACAACAGAGTTTTGCCCGATAAGATTCTCGCGCAGCAGGACATTTTCGGTCTCCAGAACCAGCCGGCCGCCCCGGGGCATGGCGTCGCGCGCATTCAGTGCCAGATTCAGCAGCGCATTTTCCATCTGGCCCGGGTCGATGGATACGTGCCATGCCGTCTGCTCGAGCTCGGTCTCAACCTGGATGGTTTCACCAAGGGTCCGCTGCAACATACCGCTCATTGAACGGATCAGCTGGTTGATCTCTGTATCTTGCGGTTTCAGCGGCGTTTTACGAGAGAATGCCAACAGGCGTTGCGTCAATTCAGCGCCACGCCGAACCGATCTCAGGCTTGCTTCGATGAACATGGTGTGGTCTTCGCTGTCGCCCAACTGCTCACGCAGAAGCTCCAGATTGCCAGAGATCACGCCCAGAAGATTATTGAAATCATGGGCAATGCCGCCGGTCAATTGCCCCAGGGATTCCAGCTTCTGGGTATGTTGAAGCGCTTCTTCGGCCTTCTGCCGTTCGGTGATGTCGTTGATCATGACCTGGCGGGCGGCTTCACCGTCCCAGTCCACGTCACGGGCATTAACCTCAATCCAGATCGTCCCGCCGTCATTGTGCGTTGCCCTGACCTTCATCGGGTCCGCAATCGCACTTTCCATAAATGCCTGACGCTGCTCGGCCGTGGCTGGGTCAATAAAGTCGGTGACCAGGCGGCCAATCATGTTTTCCGGTATGGTGCCAAACAGGTTCGCCGTTGCGCGATTGACGTAGACAATGGCCTGGTTCCGGTGGATCAAGACCCCCTGCAGGGACCCTTCAATCAGGTTTTTGAACTTCGCTTCCGTTCGTGCGGCAGCCTGTTCGGCGCGGCGGCGGTCAGTGGCGTCGCGTGCGACCGCGATCCGTCCCAGCGGTGCGCCGTCTGGTCCGACCCACGCGCTGACAGAGACATCGACAAACCGCGATGTGCCGTCCGGCCGCGTATAGGACGTTTTCTCGTAGAAACTACCCGCGCGGCCGATCTGTTCGTTCACTTTCGCGATGTAGGCGGTCAGGTCGGGTTCGTCCGTAATCAGGCGGCGGACGCTGGAGCCGATAAAATCCTCCCTGGGAATCTGGTAGATACGGCATGCTGAGTCATTGCAGTCAATGACGTTGCCATTGAGATCGGAGATGATGACGCCTTCTCCGATCTGTTGCATGACGATGGCCTGCCGCTCCAGCACCTGCTCGGTCGCTTTTCGGCTGGAGACATCCTGAAGGGTGACCTGGCGCGCGGGCTCGCCGTCCCATTCAACTTCGGCGTTGGCGGCCTCGGCCCAGAACAGCCGTCCATCCGGCAGCTGGATCTTGACCTCCCAAAGGCCGATCTCGTCTCTGCTGTTGCGTTCCTCATATAGGGAAACTTCCTGTTCAGGCAGAAAGTCCCGGAGATCCCGGCCGATGAAGACGTCTGCTGGCAGGCCAACCTGGTCCGCCAGGGCGCGGTTGACGAACAGAATTCTTGAGTCCCGGTGAATAAGGACGGGCGCCGCGGCCTGGTCGATGATGTCGCGGTACTTGTTTTCCCATTCAGAAATTTGCGGTTGTGCCTCGATCGCCTGGTGCTGACGGCTGACAACCGCCATGGTTAAGTCGCGCGTGAGAGATTTGACGTGGACAGTGACAGGAGCCTGGCGCTGAATAACAAAGTTTGTGCTTGTCCCGGGCGTCGGGCGTAACAACGCTGTTAGGTTCAGGTTCTCAGCGGTATGGCTGTCCTTGTCCAGACAGCGATTGAAAACGTCTTGCAGCGACCGATCCACGTCGAAGGCGGATGCGGGCTGATCCAGCAATGCCGGCAATGCTTGGTTGCTGATGATGATCCGAAAATTCCGATCAAATATGCACACGCCTTCTTCAAGCGTGTTCAACACATTGTCGCGCAAATAGGCCCAGCTAAAAGTGCCGAATTCGCCCATTGATTCCCCCAAGCCTGTTGGCTTTAGATCTGGCCGAATTCGTTACACAACGGGAAACGTCCGCTGACAAAGCCAACGGCCAGAATGTCTTCTTGCGACATTCCTGTTCCCAGAGAACTTAAACTTTACACTGAAACCGCTGGAATCTGCAAACTTTTCGTGACCTGCGAGCTCCAGACTCCGTCCTCAGACGCTGGCGGGGGTAAGGTTGTGATAGATCTTCCGCAACAGCTTCTGAAGGTCACCGACCTCTTCCGGGGTGAACCCTGAAACAGCGCCCAACTCCTGATCACGAGCCTTGGGAATCAGCGCCTCAACAAGTTTGCGGCCATCTGACGTCAGCGCGGCATTCACTGTCCGCGCATCGCCACCGACCCGTTCCCTGCGCAGCAGGCCGTCGTCCTCCAGGCGCGAGACCATGCGTGACACCGTCCAGAGTTCAATACTCGTGAAGTCAGACAGCTCGCCAATCCGCAGCGATTCGTGCTGATAGAGTGACGCCAGCAGCCGCCAGGTCGTAATGCTCAAACCATGGTCCTTAAGCGTTTTGCTGAACGATCCTGCGACTCGCGTCGCGGCCCGATTCAGAAGAAAAGGGACGAATAGGTCCAGATCAAAAGGGGCGTCCGGGTCGACGGGCGGCCGCGATGTGCCGACTTTGCCCTTATTGACCTCTTCATTGGCAAGGCTTGACGCCGATTCTTTGGTGTTTCTCATGAGATGTTCCAAGACGTGTTCTGCATTAAGTCGGCAGGCGTGGAGGGGGTAAAACTGGGGATGACGTAACGTCCTGCGGAGAATGGTCTCCAGGATGCTAGCGGCTCTGCCAATCGGTCTGCAACAACCAGATGTGCAAGGGCATTCACTGTCATGCCCAGATGTGAGCCGGGAATTACGATGTTTTCCCGCGGGCTTTCCGCGTTGTTCATATATTTCTCCGGGATCTCCGCTGCCTGAACCGATACGACCGCGTCCAGGTGGCTGTAGATCGAGACCAGAGCGACGCCCTTGGGCGGCTCATCGCGTGAGGCGCGCTTAAAGCCGGGCCCCCGTGACGTATGGTAGATTCGCTGAACGGTTGGGTCGATTGCGGTATCGGGGCGATCCATGTGGGCGGGGCTGCCCAGGGTAATGACGCGGTCGATCAATGCAGGGTGGCGGCGGGCGGCTTCACGCGCATAGACGCCGCCCAGCGAGTGACCAACCAAGGACACTGTCTCGCCTGTCTTGTGTGCCAGTTCTTCGGCATGTTCGGCGATCTGCTCGATTTGTTGCTCCAGCTGGTCAGCAGTCAAATAGCCGCGATTGCGCCCCAGGACCCATGGTTCGGACAGATATCCGAGATTGCCGAGAAAGCTGTTGAGGCTTGTCAGCGACCGTTCCGAGCCCGTGAAGCCGGGCAGCGTCATCACGGCACGGGGAGATTCCGGCCGCGGTGCCGTCATTGTCAGCAACGGACCGGCGAATTGCCGTGTCAGATACTCCCAGCCGGCCAGGGCAACGTCACCGCCAAGCCTGAGAGTTCGATTTGCCGCACGTGCGGGCATGAGTTGGGTCCTCGTCGGTTAATTGGGGGTAGAGCGGCCGCGCTATGCCGCTCTGGCGTCAGTTTCAGGAATCGGTCGGCGGGTCGTCGCGCTCTTTCTCGCGCTGGCCTTCTTGGCCCGGCGTTCGACAAGCACGGCGACGTCGGTTGGCGGCTTGCAGGGGCCGGCGTCGTCGCCCAGCGCGGCTGCCTTGAGTTCTTCGAAACTGGCCAGCAAGTCATCGCGAAGCTCTGCAAGATCCGGCAGCAACTCCCGGCAGGAAATCATGCCGAAGTCCAGCGAATCCCGATAGCTCTGGACGGTGATGTTCAGGCCCTGCCCCTGGACCACCAGCGAAACCGGGTGGTAGTGCAACATCTCTGCACCGTTCAGATAGATCGCATGCCGCGGGCCGGCGACGTTTGAAATCGTCACGTTGAACATCGGCTGCATCAGGTCCGCCAGCTTCAGGGCTGCATAGGCTTGCGAGGCCAAGCGAAGTGCCACCGGTGCCCCGGCGATGTTGTAGTTCTGGATCTGTGCGCCCTTGGTGGCTTCGACTTCGGCCTTGCTGGCGACGGTGTTTTCATGGATCGCCTTGGCGCGCTCGATCGGATCGGCGATGTGGGTGGCAAGGCCGCTTACCATGCCGGTTACCAGATTACCGACATGATCGCCCTGGCTCTCCTGGCGCAGTGAGACTGGCACCATGGCCAGTAATTCCTCGTCCGAAGCCGCGTCCTTGCGTTCCAGATAGGTTCGAAGCGCGCCGCCACAGATCGCCATCACCGTGTCGTTCAACGTCACACCCAACGCGTTCTTGATGGCTTTCACGTCGCTCATTGGAACCGACGCCATGGCGACCCGGCGAGTGCGGGAAATGGACCGGTTGAACGGGGTGGGCGGTGCGGTCCGTGCCAGGTTTTCGCCCTGATTCAGCCGGTCGAATGCCAGGCTGGTGAAATTCGTCGCAGCTTCTGCAACGCGGGGCAGGGCTTCCATCATGTCAAAGGGCTGGCGGATAAAACGAACGAAAGCATCGCTCAGCAGGGCCCAGGAATCCGGCTCGGCTCTGGTCTTGGGCAGATCCTCAGGCGGATCAATGCGGCGCGGCTCGGGGGTAGGGTCCATCATCAGATCAAGCTGCATAACGCCCAACTGACCGTCGATCACAGCATGGTGAACCTTGATGAACACACCGATGCGGTTGTCTTCGAGCCCTTCAATGATGTGGTATTCCCAGAGCGGGCGGTTCATGTCCATGGGTGCTGCAGCGATGCGCGCACAGGCGAGTTCCAGTTGTTCGATGGTGCCCGGGGCGGGCAGGCGGGTCCGGCGAACATGATAGTCGATATCGATGTTAGCAACGCTGTCGTGCCAAACCGGGTGGTCGATGCTGAAAGGCGTTTCGATCTTTTTGATCCGGTAGTTCTTCAGGTGGACCGCGCGTTCAGCGATCAGCTCCTTGACCTCGGCGAAGAATGTATCGGCATCCTTGCCTTCGGGCATCTGGAAGATCGGACAGCTGGCTACGTGCAGCGGGCTCTCATCATTTTCCATATGCAGCCAGCTTGCATCGACCCCTGTGGCTTTCTCAAACGGTACCGTCATGTCTTGTCCCTCGTGACCCTGATAAATCCTAAAATCCGTCTTCAAGCTGCTTGGAGAACATGCCGCTCATGGCGCGCACCATCGCGCGCGGCGTATAGCGCATCCATTCCACACCCAGCTGATAGGCAATGCCGTTAACCCGAACGACTTCGCCCGCGTGCAGCGCGTCGAAACCCTCTTTGGCAACCTGCTTGGCATTCAGCTTCATGAAATCGGGTACTGACCCGTTTTCAGCTTTCTTGCCGGTCGCATTCTTCGAAAACTCTGTCTCCGTCAGGCCCGGGCACAACGCTGTCAGCGTGATCCCGTCTTCGCGCATTTCTTCGCTCAGCGCTTCCGTTAACGACAGAACAAAGGCTTTTGTCGCGCCATAAAGAGCGGCGCCCGGTGTTGGATTGAAGGCCGCGACGGAGGCGACGTTCATGATCTTGCCTTCGCCTTTGTCCTTCATGGGTTGAGCGAACAGATAGATAAGCTCGGTCAGCGCCGCGACGTTCACCTGGACCATGTCGGAAATGCGGGTCTTCGCCGTTTCGACAAAAGGCTTGAAGGCCCCGAACCCGGCATTGTTGACGAGCACATCCACATGCAGGCCGGCATCGTTGACAGCTTTGAACAGCTTTTGCGGCGCGGTCGTCTTCGACAGGTCCTGTCCGATGACAGTGACGGTCGTGCCGAATTCGTCATACAGCTCGTTCGCCAGGGTGTTCAGCTTGTCTTCGCTGCGTGCGACGACAATCAAATCGTACCCGTTTTCGGCGAACACGAAGGAAAGTTCGCGTCCGATTCCCATTGATGCGCCGGTGATCAGCGCTGTTTTTCCATAACCGTGTGGCATGCCCTGTTTGATCCTGTGGCAATTTGTTTTTGTTGCGATTGCAAATATAGGCCACCTTTCACTGTTTGCAATTACAAATATGTTGCGGTGCAAACATACACATGCTGCAAAGCAACATGGCGACCAGGCTCAGATTCCGTGTAAACGCCTGTCAGGCTTCATTTACGGCCCGTTTGGGGGGTGCTACATACCGGGCAGTAACTCAGGGGAGATTTTTTGATGCATCCTTGCGTGCACGCGCAGTCCACGCCTGACAAGCCGGCATACATTATGGCCGCAACGGGCGAATCCGTAACCTATGCCCAGTTGGAAGAACGCTCCAACAGGTTGGCGCAACTGTTTCGCGCCAAGGGGTTGAAGCCGGGCGACCATATTGCTCTGCTGATGGAAAACCAGAAGCGCTTTTATGAAGTTTGCTGGGCAGCTCAGCGTGCCGGGCTCTATTACACGGCAATCAGCACCCGGCTGACGGCGCCGGAAGCGGCCTACATCATCGACGATTGTGATGCCCAGATGCTGGTCACATCGAAAGCCATGACAGAGGTCGCGGAAGGCCTTGTAGGACAGATGCCGCAGGTCAAGACTGCGCTGATGGTCGATGGGGTGATTGACGGCTTTGAATCTTATGAGGATGCGGTTGCTGGCATGCCTGCCGAACGGATTGCCGATGAGACATCGGGCGTCGACATGCTCTATTCATCCGGCACCACCGGCCGGCCCAAGGGCGTTAAGATCCCGCTGCCCGGCGAACCTATTGAGTTCGTCCCTCCGACCTTTCAGATCGGTACCATGCTCTACAAATGGTCGGCAGAGACAGTTTATCTGTCGCCTGCGCCGCTCTATCACGCTGCGCCGCTGCGTTTTAACATGACGATCATGCGGGTGGGCGGCACCTGCATCATTATGGAGCATTTCGACCCCGAAGAGGCGCTTCGGCTGATCGAAAAATACAAGGTCACCCACAGCCAGTGGGTGCCGACCATGTTTGTGCGCATGCTGAAAATGCCTGAAGAGGTGCGGCTGAAATATGACGTGTCGTCGCTTCAGATCGTGGTCCACGCCGCCGCGCCATGCCCGATCGAAGTCAAGCGCCAGATGATTGACTGGTGGGGGCCGGTGCTGCTGGAATATTATGCCGGGTCGGAATCCAACGGTATGACGTTCATCAACTCCGAAGATTGGCTGGAGCACCCGGGTTCGGTGGGGCGAACCATGCTGGGCTCGTTGCATATTCTTGATGAAGACGGCAATGAACTGCCGCAGGGCGAACCGGGGACGATCTATTTCGCCGACGGGCCGGACTTTTCCTATCACAAGGACCCCGAAAAAACCGCCGGCGCCAAGAATGAGAAGGGCTGGTCGACCCTGGGTGACATTGGGTACCTGGATGAAGACGGGTTTCTTTATCTCACCGACCGCAAGGCCTTCATGATCATTTCCGGCGGGGTGAACATCTACCCGCAGGAAGCCGAGAACGTGCTGATCAACCACCCGGCCGTGGCCGATGTGGCGGTGTTTGGCGTCCCCAATGAAGAGTTCGGCGAAGAGGTCAAAGCCGTGGTCCAGCCGATGGACATGGCCGATGCGGGCGACGCGCTGGCCAGTGACCTGATGACTTATTGCCGGGAACACCTCGCAAGTGTGAAGTGCCCGAAATCAGTCGATTTTGAGGCTGAACTGCCGCGCCATCCCACTGGCAAGCTCTACAAACGCCTGCTGCGCGACCGTTATTGGGGCAATCACGACACAAGGATAGTTTGAGTATTGAGTGAACCGTTCGTGCCGAGGAGGGCCATTTGGCCCGTCTCGACGTGGGGGCGGTTCAATCCCGTTCGCAGGAAGCCTTCGATAAGCTCAGGCCGAAGGGGACTGATTGCTATATCAACCCGTCTTCACGGACCAGGTCGAGGGAGCGGTTGATGCGTGACACCGCTTCGTCGATCAGCTCCGGCGAATGCGCGAAGGAGACGAAGGACCGCCGCGTGCCCGGCACCAACACACCATTGTCCAACAGGTGCAGGTAGAAGTCGGTTTCCGCCTGGGTCTTGCCCATGGCCAGGTCGCGGGATGAGCGGATTTCCTCGCCACTGAAATAGATCTGGAACATGGAGCCGGCGTTCAGCACCTGCACGGCCATGTTGTTCTGCCGGGCATAAGTGTTGACCCCATCCGCCAGTTGCTGGCCGCCATTGTTGATATGCGGATAGAGCGTGTCGCGATTGTCGTCGAAATATTTGATCTGGGCATAGCCCGCCGCCATGGTCAGCGGATTGCCGGAGAACGTGCCGCCGGACATGATGCCCTTGGGGTCGGAGCCCAGTGCGTTGAACAGCCGCATGATATCGGCCCGGCCGCCCACCGCGCCGACAGGCAGGCCGCCGCCCAGCGACTTGCCATAGGTCGCCAGGTCGGGCTTGACGTCATAGAATTCCTGCGCGCCGCCATAGGCGAAGCGGAAGCCGGTAATCACCTCATCGAACATCAGCAGCACGCCGCATTCGGTGCACACCGCGCGCAGTTCCTCCAGGAACGCTTTGATTTCGTCATTCAGGTGCGGGTTCGAACTCTGCGCCGGCTCGATCAACACCATGGCGAGCTCGTCTTTATTCTCGCGGATAATGTCGAACGCCACCTGGGATCGATAGGGCAGCAAAAGCTGGTTCTCGACGACGGCCTGGGGGACGCCTGCGCCGGTCGGCACATAGGTCGGCCGCTCACGAGGGCTTTCCGGGTGCGCGCCGCCAATGCCGTAATCATGGGCGCCGTGATAGAATCCGTCGAACACGCCGATCTTGTCTTTGCCGGTAAAGGCACGGCCCGCGCGGATCGCATACATGGTCGCTTCTGTACCGGTGTTGCAGAAAATCACCCGTTCGACGCAATTGTCCGCCTTGATGATCTGCTCGGCCAGCGGCACCTGGTTCGGGTTGTGCAGGCCGAACTGCCAGCCGCGATTTTCCACCTGATCGGCGATGGCGTCCCGGATCACCGGATGCCGGTGGCCCAGGATGAGCGAGCCAAAGCCGATCTGAAAATCGATCAGCTGGTTGCCGTCGGCATCATAGAGGTAGGGTCCGTCGCCCTTTTCGATCAGCACCGGGAACGGCATTTCCAGACTCGCCGCCGAACCCATATTCATCAATTCCTTGGTGCGGCTGGTCAGTTCCTGCGAGCGCTTGGTCTTCGCCAGCAGCCGTTCGCGCACCGCGCGCCCATTGGCGCCAATATCGTCGGAAACATCAAAGGCAACAGTCATACGTGCATCTCCCGTTTATGCGCGGGAATGTAGACCCTGTGGCCCAAAGGGCAAGCGGCTAGGCGCATCTCGAGACAGGTAATTGGTCGGGGAGAGAGGATTCGAACCTCCGGCCCCTGCGTCCCGAACACAGTGCTCTACCAGGCTGAGCTACTCCCCGACGGGTGCCTCACATGAGGGGCAGGGCGGGTATATACAGGCGCGCCGCGTACCCCGCAAGCGCGGAAACCTAAAGCCCGTTCATCCTGAGCTTGTCGGAGGAGAACGTGGCGCCCGTACTTCGACAAGCTCAGCACGAGCGGTAATTGATTGCAGCGATTTTTAGTAAGCCCGGTCGATGGAGAAATCGACGATGCTGGTCAGCACCTCGCGGAGTTCCGAAGTCGGGAACAGCCGCAGCGCGTCCTTGGCCATGGCACCATAGTGGTGGGCGCGGGCGATCGTATCGGGCAGCGCCTCATATTTTGTCATCAGGCCGATGGCGCGTTCCAGATCCGCATCGTCGCTTTGCGCGGTCTCCAGCGTTCGGCGCCAGAACGACCGCTCCTCCGGGCTGGACCGACGATAGGCGAGAATCACCGGCAGGGTGATCTTGCCCTCGCGGAAGTCGTCGCCGATGGCCTTGCCCAGCGTCGCCTGCTTGGCGGAGTAGTCCAGCGCGTCGTCCGCCAGCTGAAAGCCGATGCCCAGATTGCGGCCAAAGCTCTCCAGCGCTTCCTCGTCCGCCGGCGGGCGGTCCGCGACGATGGCGCCCAGCTGGCATGCAGCGGCGAAGAGTGCGGCGGTTTTGGCGGATACGACCTGCAGATAGGCATCTTCGCTGGTACTGACATCGTTGCTGGTGGTCAGCTGCAACACTTCGCCCTCGGCCAGAATCGCCGAGGTGTCAGAGAGGATGCGCATCACTTCGAGTGCGCCATCGGCGGTCATGATCTGAAACGCCCGGCTGAACAGGAAATCGCCGACGAGCACGCTGGCCTTGTTGCCCCAAAGGATATTGGCGGTTTTATTGCCACGCCTCAATTCGCTGTCATCGACAACGTCGTCGTGCAGCAGGGTGGCGGTGTGCAGGAACTCGATGCAGGCAGCCAGCGGGATATGGCGGTCGCCGCGATAGCCGCACAGCTCTGCGGTGGCCAATGTCAGCATAGGGCGCAGGCGCTTGCCCCCGGCATTGATCAGGTGACCCGCCAATTGCGGAATCAGGCCAACAGGGCTGTGCATCCGGCTGATGATCTCATCATTCACCCGGACCATGCCGTCGGCCATCAGCTCGGTCAGCTGGTCAAGCGGACTTGGTGCGCCACGCTTGTCGCCTTCAATGCGGACGACATTATCTGCCAAATCGGCCCCCTGAGAAATTCATCTGGCTGCCACCATAGAAGGCGCTAAGATCAGGGGCAAGCCGAGTGGCGCCCGCCCAACGAATAGCCGAAAAGCCCTTATGGAAGAAGTCCTCAGAACAAACGATCCGGTCCTGCTGTCATTCGCACAAAGCGTGCTGAAGGACGCGGGAATTGAAGCGTTGATTTTCGATACCCATAGCAGCGCAATCGAAGGCACCATCAGCGCAATCCAGCGACGTCTGATGGTGATCGACGACGATGCGGATAGTGCCCGCCGGATTCTGAAAGATGCGGACTTGATCGAGGGTGGCTAACCCCCCTTCGACGCAGGACAGTCTACTGGGCGGGCGCGTTCAAATTCTGCAGCCTGCCAGAGGCTACCGTGCTGCGGTGGATCCCGTTCTTCTTGCGTCCGCTGTTCCAGCCAAACCCGGGCAGACAGTGCTTGATGCGGGGTGTGGTGCCGGGGCAGTCTTCCTTTGCTTGGCGGCGCGTATTGCTGGCCTTCAGCTGACCGGACTGGACGTCGACCCTGAGGTTCTGGCCCTTGCAGCGGAAAACGCCCGGTCGAATGATCTCGATGTCGCCTTGTTTGAGCGTGATGTTACCAATGTCGATGTTGAGACGCTGGGAGGCCGGCAATTTGATCATGTGGTCGCCAACCCGCCCTTCTGGTCATCCGACCAGGCGCGTGAGAGTCCTGACGAAAGCAGGCGGCGGGCCAATATCATGGCGCCGGACATGCTCGAAAAATGGATCGCCGCCTGTGGGCGCCTTCTGAAACATCGTGGCCAGATGAGCCTGATTCTGCCGGCGGAACGCTTCGATGTGGCCCTTGCCGCCAGTGTTCGGCATCTGGGCAGTATCTCAATTCTGCCGGTCTGGCCGAAAGCGGGGATGCCCGCACGCCGGGTGATTCTGCAGGCGATCAAGGGTGGCCGGTCTCCTGCAAGACTGTTTTCTGGCCTGGTCCTGCACGACGACACCGGCGGTTATAGTGCTGCGGCGCAAGCCGTCCTCACCGATGCGGTAAGTGTCTGGGACATTGGCTGAATCGTCGATTTGCCAAACAGTTGGCCGTTTCCTATAACTGTAAGAAATGACAGGTATCGCGTGATGACCAAGCACGTGGACCACGGAGGAATCGATCGACGCTCCAATATCAGATGACGGCACTGGGAATCGTCGGGACGTTCAGCAGGACAGCCTTCGGCGCCGCCTGCTGAAAGCCGGTGTTGCAGGTCTGCCGGTGATGATATCGTTGCAAAGTGGCACGGCCTGGGCGATTTCCAGCTGTGCAAGCCGATTGGACCGGCCCAATAGTGGCGCCATCAACAGCACTTTCGGGACCAATAATCCGAATACCAGCCAGCAACAGAACCGTGACTTCGTTGAGTCGGTTACTGATGTTACGCAGGCCAGCATCACCAGCGCGCTGGACGCGTTTGGACCCTTGGCGGGGAACTATCCGGACGGCGATATGGGAACGGAGGTCCAGCGCGCCGAGATCATGCACCTCCTGGTGACCAACGGATCGTGTTGGGCGTCCTATTGTGCAGGGTCTATCAATAGTATGGATGCGCCGGTGACCATCGAAAACGATTCCAGCCCGTCTTTCTGCAACAAAGCCTGATCAGAGGGCAGGACCTGCCACAGCACAGGTTTATTGATAAATCGACCGCGCTCGCCTAAAGTGCGCTCCACGGTGAGTGCAGCTGTTTGGAGGCGCGGTGCTCGCTGATGGCCAACAATACAAGGCGTGGTGTCCTCGCGGCACCCGGAGACGTCCTCCATGACGGGTGAACCTGAAACCACCGACAAGAAGACCGATGCGGATGTGGCGTCCAATGCCCTCAGGCGCAAGCTCCTGAAGGCAGGCGGTGCGGCAGTGCCCTTGATGGTGTCACTGCAAAGTGGCACGGCATGGGCGATTTCAAGCTGCGCGGATAATATTGCCCGTCCCGACGCGTCCGATCTTGGCGACATATTTGGCATTATTGCCGGCGACAGTACGGTGAAACAGAACAACCGCGATTTCGTCTCCTCTGTCACCGGTCTTCCGGTGGGGCCTGTCAGCGGCGATGATGATTGCGATGACGATGATTCCGATCCCAACGATCTTCAGACGTTGATCTGTGAATGCGATGGGCTCTCCACCGTGGGCAATTATCCGGCAGCCAATGATTCCGTAGAAGCGTGCGAAGTGACTCATCTGCTGGTAACCAACGCGTCGTGCTGGGCATCCTATTGTGATGGGCCGCTCAGCGGGTCGGGTTCGGTCGCGATCGATAACGACACGACCCCAAGCGTTTGCTCCGGGCCATAGTTCCCGGCCGTCGTTGACGGGGAATGACAAGCACATCCCATGATTCAACTGTTGCGCTCGCGGCAGAACAGGCCCTGCTCTGGCGTGAGTGGGACGATGGCTGTGCGGTCTATAACAGGGCAACCGGCGAGACACACTTCTTCGATCTTTGGACCAGCTATTTGCTGCGGGTGATTGAGCGGGGGCCGGTACCGGAAGGCGCGCTGGCTGACATTCTGGCTGACGAACTGGTTCAGGACCTGGGGCCGGGATTGACAGACCGCATTCACCGGACCGTCGACAATTTCTCCTCTATGGCCTTGGTTGTTCGATGCCCGGTGAATTGATCTCGAGTATCGCCCCAGCTGACCTGAAGGGGCTGCTGGCAAGGGGTGCAACGCTCCAGGTGCCTCCCTTTACTGTCAGCGTACAGACGGACAACCGGGCGCTTGTCGCCGCGCTGACGGCGCTTTATGGAAACTTTCCCATCACCCGGTCAGACGCGGTCGCCGATTTCACGATCCGGGTCGGATCAACCGGCGGTTTCAGGCGTTTTTTTCGGCGCCAGGCCATGGCCCATATCGATACGCCGCCACCCTATGTGCCTCTCCCTTACGAGATGGCGCCACTGATGTTCGAACAGGCGTTGAACTGGTGTGTGGCGACGCGGACGTTTTCCCATCTCGTCATGCATGCCGCGGTGGTTGCCAAAGACGGCAAGGCCGTCATTATTCCCGGCGAGACCGGGCAGGGGAAAAGCACCTTGTGCGCGGCCCTGGTGTCGAAAGGCTGGCGCCATCTGTCTGACGAATTTGCCCTGATTGACCCCGACACCCTGGAAATCACAGCGCATCCGCGGCCGATTTCGCTCAAGAATGCCAGTCTTGAGGCGGTTCAGGCGTGGGATCGCGATGCCGAGCCAAAAATGGTGATGCACGGAACACCGAAGGGGTCTGTCGGATATTTGCCGCCGTCGCGCCGGGCCGTCGAGGCAGCTTCACAGCGCGTTACCCCAGCAGCCATCGTGTTTCCCGGGTTTGGTCGCAGCAGCGACCCATCCATCCGTGAGGTTGGCAAAGGCCAGGCTTTCATTATTCTGACTGCATGCTGTGTCAACTACCGCGAGCTCGGCGAGACCGGTTTCACTGCACTTAGCCGTTTGGTCGATTCCTTGCCCGTCTACATGTCCGTCTATACAGATACCGCGACGAGCGTCGCGCTCGTCGAAAGCCTCGACCTGGAGACTTGATGGACCCGTTGCTGCGGATTTTGGCGGCACCCACGACCATGCCGTCGCTGACGGCTGTGGAATGGACGTCGGTAATGCAGCGCGCCCGGCGCCGGGCCTTGCTCGGCAAGCTCGGTGTTCTGGCACAGGATGCCGGCGTTCTCGATGAATTGCCGCCAGCCGTGCAGCGCCAGTTCCTGTCCATGATGCGCCTTGCTGACCACAATGCAGAGCATTTGAAGGCCGAGGCTTTTTTGCTGCTGCACACCCTGCGCGACGACGCACCGCCGGTGGTGTTTCTCAAAGGAGCAGCCTATGCGCTGTTGGGGCTTCAGGCAGACCGGGGCCGGGTGTCGTCGGATATCGACATTCTGGTACCGCGCGACAGGATCAATGGGGTGGAGGCCGCGCTGCAGCAGGCCAATTGGGACCCCATGAAACTCAGCGCCTATGATCAGGATTATTATCGGCGGTGGATGCACGAAATTCCGCCGCTGCGTCACCGCATCCGCGCCACCGTGATTGACGTTCACCACACGATTCTGCCGCTGACCGGGCGGATTACCCCTGATCCGGTGGCTCTGATAGACGCGGTGACAGCCATCAATGTGGAGGGCCGAACGGCGCTGGTGCCCTGCCCGGAAGATCTCGTGATCCATGCTGCTGTGCATCTGTTTCAGGATGGCGATCTGAGTGAACGGCTCCGCGACCTTCTCGATATCAAGCAGATGGTGGCGGCGTTCTCCGCCGATGAAAGCTTCTGGGGTCGGCTGGCCGACCGTGCCGCGCTGCATGAAAGTGTCCGCCCGCTGTTCTATGCGCTCTACTTCGCGCGCTCCATGTTGAAGGCAGAGGTGCCGGACGCGGTACTGGAAGGGTGGCGCGGGGCACCTGGCCCCATGGCGCGTGCTGTGATGAACCTTCTGGTGCCGACGGCGCTGGTGCCCAGCGTGCCGGACCGCGCGCCGCCTTTTGCTGGGCTGGCCCGCTGGCTGCTGTTCCTGCGGTCCCATTGGTTGCGGATGCCGCCGCTACTGCTGGCACGCCATTTGACGATAAAGGCGTTCCGAAATCTGGGGGACCGTTTCCGGCGCTAGATCATGATCTAACTTATTGGTTTTGCTCTAGAACCCTTACAACGATATTGGGCAGGCACGGCCGTCAATAACCGCGATTGCGATCTACCTCGTTAATCAGGGGCTGACCACTGGAAATTCTCTCGAGGTTCTCTGCAAAAATCTTGGCAATGTTCGGCAGGTAGGCGCTATCAGCTGCGGCCATATGGGGCGTAATGATCGTGTTGGGCGTCTCCCACAATGGGTGGTCGGCGGGCAGGGGCTCCTGGTCAAAGACGTCAATCGCGGCACCCTTGATGGTGCCGTCAGTCAGCGCTTCAACAATGGCGGCTTCATCAACGATGCCGCCGCGCGACAGATTTATCAGTACTGCGTCCGGCTTCATGCGCGCGATCATCCCGGCATCGAACAGGCCTTTTGTGTCGTCGGTCAGCGGGACGACGAGGACAAGGTAATCCGATTGTTCGACCACCTCGGCGGTTTGTTCCGCGGCATACATTTTCTCCACCCGGGGGTGGGATTTCGGTGTGCGCTGGGTCGCGATCACACGCATGCCAAGGGCACTGGCCCGCTCAGCGATCGCTTCGCCGACCGCGCCCAGGCCGATAATGCCGCATGTACTGCCCGACAAATTGGTCGGGCTGAACATCGTGAAGTCGTGATCAGCCTGCTGCTGGCGGATACGACGCCCATTCTTGGCAAATTCGAGCATGAAATAGAGTGCGAATTCGGCCATTTGTGTGCCGTGTATGCCGCGCGCATTGCTGATCTTGACGTGTTCCGGCAGGTCGGGGGCAGGCAGCAGACTATCCACGCCCGTGCTGATAATCTGGATCAGCTTCAGGTTGGGAGCTTTCTGCCACAGACCACGATAGGGCTTGAGCGCAAACAGATATTCAATCTCTGCAGCAGCTGCCTCAAATTCATCGGCTGAGTTCAGCGCGACAATCTCAACATCCGGCACATGGGGCTCCAGCGCAGCCTGCACCACTGGTGCGGGTAGATTGGTTGTGTGAATAACAGGAATTGCTCTGGTCCTTCTGCGGTCAGTTGTAAAATCTGGACGCGTACCGACGACTGTGCGTCAGAGCTCGACTGGGTGGTGGGCGGAGAGGGACTCGAACCCCCGACATCCACGATGTGAACGTGGCGCTCTACCATCTGAGCTATCCGCCCGCACGCCATCAGCGGGACGGATGCTATAGGCGGGCGCTCTCGGCGTTGTCAAGCAGGCTGGTCAGTGCCGGCGCCAGCGCGTCGAAATGGTCGATCAGCCGGTCCGCACCCAGCTCGTCCACCGGGGTCAGGGAATAGCCGAACCTGACAGCGATGACCGGCACCTTCGCGTTTCTGGCGGTTTCAACATCGGTGATGCTGTCGCCGACCAAAACACTGGAGGCAGGGTTTCCCCCCAGGCCCTCAATCGTCTTCAAGAGATGGTCCGGGTGCGGCTTACGGTTGGGGACGGCATCGGCGCCGAGGATCGTGTCGAAATACTGTGTGAGGTCGAGCGCATCGAGAACAGAGTCGGTCAGGTCCTGGGGTTTATTGGTGCAGATGCCCATACTCACGCCATCTTTGGCCAGTAAATCGAGCGCTTCGAACACACCATCAAAGACGATTGTATGGTCCGCAATGTGATCGGCATAGAACGCCAGGAAACGCTGGAAGGCATCTTCCATGGCAGTTTCGTCAAGTATGACGCCGGATGCGGCGCTGCCCTTTTCAATCAGCACACGGGCGCCACGGCCCACCATATCGCGCACAGCGGGCAGGTCTACCGGCGGCAGATCAAGGGTGGAGAGGGTGTGGTTCAGCGCCAGGGTAAGGTCCGGCGCGCTGTCGATCAGCGTACCATCCAGGTCGAAGATCACCGTTTCAGGAAACTGCATGACGGGACGCTACGCGTTGGGAACTGGCAAAACCGCTGTCCTTGTGGCAGTTTCGCCCTGAAAAGTAAAAGCAAACTGCGGGCGCAGAGACCTTTTCCAGAGGCATTTCCCAGAGGCACTTCAATGTCATCGCAAAAATGTGCCGTTGTGATCCTTGCTGCAGGCAAGGGAACGCGGATGAAGTCAAGCCTTCCGAAAATTCTCCACCCTGTGGGCAACCGGGCGATGGTGCTGCACGTTCTCGATCAGGTGGCCCAGATCGGGCCGGAACGAACAGTCGTTGTGCTGGCACCGGGCATGGACCCGGTCCACGATATTGTGGCCCCGGCAGAAATCGCGATCCAGGATACGCCGCTGGGCACCGGGCACGCGGTGTTGGCCGCGCGTGGAACGCTGGCCGGTTTCGATGGCGACGTCATCGTCGCCTTCGGCGATACACCACTGATTACCAGAGATACTCTCGACCACCTGCTGGACCGCCGCCGCGCGGATGACGACCCGACCGTCGTGGTGTTGGGATTCCGTCCCGATGACCCTGCAGAATATGGCCGCCTGGTGGTGGGCAAGAAGGGTAAGCTGAAAGCCATCGTCGAATATCGCGACGCGACGCCTGATGAGCGCGCCATCGGCCTATGCAATTCCGGCGTTATGGTGATCGATGGGCGTTATTGCCTGTCCTTGCTTGATGCCATCGGTAATGAGAACGCAAAGGGTGAGTATTATCTGACGGACGTGGTCGCCCGCGCGCGGGATCGGGATTTGGGCTGCGTGGTGATCGAAGCGCCCGCGGATGAGGTCATGGGCGTCAACTCCCGCAATGATCTGGCAGCGGCCGAAGCCGTGTTTCAGGCGCGCCGCCGCGAAAAGATCATGGCGGGCGGGGCGACATTGCAGGATCCATCCACCGTCTATCTCAGCGCCGATACGAAGATTGGCCGTGATGTGACCATCGGCCCGAATGTGGTCTTCGGGCCCGGCGTCACGGTCGAAGACGGCGCGACCATTGAGGCGTTCTGTCATCTGGAAGGGGCGCATATTGCATCGGGCGCGAAGATTGGCCCCTATGCGCGGCTGCGGCCGGGTGCGGATATCCGAGAAGAGGCCAAGATCGGCAATTTTGTCGAGGTCAAGAAATCGGTTATCGGGCGGGGCGCCAAGGCCAGTCATCTGTCCTATATCGGGGATACCGATGTCGGCGAGGAGGCCAATATCGGGGCGGGCACGATCACCTGTAACTATGACGGTTTTGACAAGTTCCGCACGGAGATTGGCGCCGGCGTTTTCGTCGGTTCGAACACGGCCTTGGTGGCGCCTGTCAAACTGGGCGACGGTGCGATGATCGGCGCGGGCAGCACCATCAGCAAGGACGTTGACGAAGATGCGCTGGCCGTCACCCGGGCTGAACAACGGGCTGTGCCCCAAGGCGCGGCGCGGTTCCGCGCCCGCAAAGCCAAAAAGGACTAGCGCGGCCGATGTGCGGCATTATCGGCATTGTCGGCGGTGACGCCGTTGCGCCGGAGATTCTGCAGGGTCTGCAGCGGCTGGAGTACCGTGGCTATGATTCAGCGGGGATCGCCACGCTGGTTGATGGGCGGATCGAGCGGCGCCGGGCCGAAGGCAAGCTGATCAATCTGGCCGGATTGCTGGAGAGCGACCCGCTGGCCGGCGGTGTCGGCATCGGTCACACGCGCTGGGCGACCCACGGTGCCCCGACGGAGAACAACGCCCACCCCCACGCCACCGACCGCGTGGCGGTTGTTCACAATGGCATCATCGAGAATTTCAGGCCGTTGCGTGAAGAGGTGATTGCGGCGGGCTATCGGATTGAAACCGAGACTGATTCCGAAGTGATCGCACATCTGGTGACGGCGGAAATGGATGGCGGCGCGTCGCCGCGCGACGCGGCTGCCACCGTGCTCAAGAAGCTGGACGGCGCCTTTGCCATCGGCATCCTGTTTGCTGGCGAGGCCGACCTGTTGATCGGCGCGCGGCGAGGCAGCCCGCTGGTCATCGGCTATGGCGAGGGCGAGATGTTTCTGGGCTCGGATGCGCTGGCCGTCGGGCCGCTTTCCGGCCGTATTAGCTATCTTGCAGAAGGTGACTGGGTCGAACTCACCAGTGCCGGGGCTGTCATCCATGACGCTACCGATGCGGTGGTCGACCGCCCGATCAAACAGGCGAACAGCGTCACCGGACCGATTGAAAAGGGCAACTTTGCCCATTTCATGCTGAAGGAAATCTATGAGCAGCCGGCGGTGATCGGCGAGACGCTGGGTACTTATTTCAATCCGCTCAGCCAGTCGATCGTCATGCCCGACCTGCCGTTTGATCTGGCGGGCGTGCCCAAGATCACCATCGTGGCCTGCGGCACGGCCAGCTATGCCGGGCTGGTTGCCAAATACTGGTTCGAGCAGATTGCCCGCGTCAGTGTTGAGGTCGATGTTGCGTCTGAATTCCGCTACCGGGAGGCGGCGATGCCGGAAGGGGGGCTGGCTGTCTTTATCTCCCAGTCCGGTGAAACCGCCGATACGCTGGCCGCGCTCCGCTATTGCCGGGGTGCCGGGCAGCACATTCTCAGCATCGTCAACGTGCCGGAAAGCTCCATCGCCCGGGAATCGGATGTCGTGCTGCCCACCCATGCGGGCCCGGAAATCGGCGTCGCCAGCACCAAGGCGTTCACTTGTCAGCTGGTGGTTCTGGCTGCGGTGGTGATCGCAACGGCGCGCGCGCGCGGGGTCGTGACGGCAGACCGCGAAGCTGAACTCAGCCAGGCGCTGGCCGAAGTGCCCGCCGCCGCCGCAGAGGTCCTGCAGCGCGACACCCGGATCGACATGCTGGCAGATGATATCGTGCCGGCACGCGACGTGCTCTATCTGGGCCGGGGCGCGCTCTTCCCCATTGCGCTGGAAGGCGCGCTCAAGCTGAAGGAAATTTCCTATATCCACGCAGAAGGCTACGCTGCGGGCGAGATGAAGCACGGCCCCATTGCGCTGGTCGATGACGATGTGCCCATCATCGTGCTGGCGCCGAAAGACCGGCTGTTCGACAAGACCGTTTCCAATATGCAGGAGGTGATCGCGCGGTCCGGCAAGGTGCTGATGATCACCGACGATGCAGGGGCCGAGCAGGGTGATGGTGCGTCATGGGTGCTGGGCCTGCCCGATCTGCACGATTTTGTCGCGCCGATCCTTTATGCGATCCCGGTGCAGTTGCTGGCCTATCACGTCGCCGTCAAGCGCGGAACGGACGTCGACCAACCACGCAATCTGGCCAAGTCGGTGACCGTGGAATAGGGCTCAAGAAATCGGCGTTACTTCGCCTCTTGTGATGTTGAACGTCGTGCCACCATCTTTCTTGATCATGAACATGATCTTCAGTTCCGCCACATGGCCGCAGGCGCGCAGATACCAGTTCTCGCGCCAGACCTCGCTGACATTTTCCTGCAGATAAGCGGCGACATCGCCGGGAGCTTTTTCGATATCCACGCGTGCGTCACGCGGCAGCATGACGAGTTTGGTATCGAACAATTGTGGCGTGGATGCGCAGGGCGTGCCTGTTTGCTGGCCCACATAAAGCCGGGCAGAGACATGGGTGCGCGGCAGCAGATCGCGCCCCAATATCGGGTCAACATTTGTGCGCCCGGGCAGAAAGGGCATGGCATTCAACTTGCCGTCCCGGGCCACCAACAAAACGCTGCGGCGTTTTGCCTCGCCGCAGACGGTCACGTTCCAGACTTCCAGCCAAAGGCCGGACTCAAGTTTCTCATCGGGGGTGAACTTCACCGGCCCATAGGGGTGAAAATCCGCCAGTTCACCTACCGTGACCGCCGAGCAGTCCGGTGTCAGATTGCGTTCGTCGTTCGTCAGGGTGCGCGAGATGCGTGCGCGGTGTACGGCGCTGGCGAAATAGTCCCGGAAAAGCTCAAGGTTCCTCAGGTCTTCACGGGTCGGCAGAGGCTTTTGCTGCGCCATCACAGGCGCAGACATCGCCATCACGATGGCGAGAGCAAAAAGGATCAGGGGTTTGACGCGGCGCATCGAGTCTCTCATATAGCTGCGCTTAAGATATAGTTCCGCTGGCCACGGCGGCCCCATAGTGAGGAAAAATCAGTGCAGTACAACTACGATCTGTTCGTTATCGGCGCCGGTTCCGGCGGGGTGCGCGCCGCGCGCATGGCATCATCCTATGGCGCGAAGGTGGGCATCGCCGAAGACAGCCGCGTTGGCGGCACCTGTGTGATCAGGGGCTGCGTCCCGAAAAAGCTGTTCGTCTATGCCTCCCAGTTCGGCGAAGAGTTCGACTGGGCCGAAGGCTATGGCTGGACCAGCGAGTCCAAATTCGACTGGCCGACGCTGATCGCCAACAAGGACAAGGAGATCGACCGGCTGAACGGGCTCTATCTGCAGACGCTGAAGAACAACAATGTTGACCTCCATGAAGCGCGCGGCGTGCTGGTCGATGCGCACACGGTTGCGCTGATGAAAGATGGCAAGGAAGTTGACCGTGTGACGGCGAAGAAAATCCTCGTCGCCGTTGGTGGCTGGCCGACAATGCCCAATGTTCCCGGCATCGAGCACGCGATCTCGTCGAACGAGGCGTTTCATCTGGAAAAATTGCCTGAGCGTATGGTGATCGCGGGCGCCGGCTATATCGCGGTGGAATTTGCCGGCATCTTCAACGGGCTGGGCGTCGAGGTCACGCAGCTCTATCGCGGCGAACAGGTACTGCGTGGTTTTGACCGGGACATCCGCGACTCCGTCGCTGACGAGCTGCGTCGCAAGGGCGTTGACCTGCGGGTCGAGTCGCCGGTGATCCGCGATATCGAAAAACGCGCCGATGATCTGCTTGTGACGCTGGTAGACGGATCCGAAATCGAAACGGATGCGGTGATGTTCGCCGTCGGCCGTGATCCGAAAACGCCTGGAATGGGGCTGGAAGACGTGGGTGTCGCGCTGGACGATGTTGGCGCGATCATCATCGATGACGACTTCCGCACCTCCGTGCCCAGCATCTTCGCGCTGGGCGACGTGACCCACCGGTTCCAGCTGACCCCGGTGGCGATTGCCGAGGCGATGGCCTTTACCGCCACCCAGTTCAACGACACGCCGACCAGTATGGACTATGCCGACATCCCGACGGCGGTCTTCACCCAGCCGCCGGTGGGCACCGTGGGCCTCACCGAAGCCGAAGCGCGGGAGAAATACGGCAGGGTCGATATCTACAAAACCAATTTCCGGCCCATGAAACACACGCTGGGCGGTTCAGACGAGCGCACCATGATGAAGCTGGTGGTCGACTGCGCCACCGACCGGGTCGTCGGCGCGCATATGGTGGGGCTGGATGCCGGTGAGATCATTCAGGGCGTCGCCATCGCCATCAAGGCGGGCGCGACCAAGGCGCAGTTCGACGCCACCGTCGCCATCCACCCCACGGCGGCGGAAGAATTCGTCACCATGCGCGACCCGGAACCCGACCTGCCCAGCCAGGTGACGGAGTAGCGTAATCTTTGACATTTTACGTATTGCATAGTACTTTGATGAGGTGATCAGGAGCTTCAAGAATCGCCGGACCGAAGACTTTGCTAATGGCGAGCGAGTTGCAAAGTTTCAGGCATTCGCGCCCATCGCGAGGCGCAAGCTCGTGATGATCGAAGCAGCGGTCGAGGTATATGATCTCGCCTCACCGCCGGGTAATCGCCTGGAGAAGTTGGGCGGCACCGAGACGTGGAGTATCCGCATCAACGATCAATGGCGGATCTGCTTCAAATGGAAAGACAACGCTGCGGAGGAAGTTGAAATTACTGACTACCACTAGTCTAAGGAAATCTAATCAATGTACGATAATAAGCTCGCGGCTAAGGTCCGCATCCAGACACCACCGGGCGAAATCCTCAAGGAAGAGTTTCTCACGCCGCTTGGTCTCTCTGCTAACAAATTGGCAAGCCATATCGGCGTGCCCGCCAACCGCATCACCGGGATCATCAACGGCACCCGGGGAATAACGCCCGATACAGCAATTCGGCTCGGCCAGGCGTTCCGGACGACCGCGCGATTTTGGCTCAATCTGCAACAGAACTACGATCTCGCCGTTGCTGAATTGGAAGTTGTTAAGGAAAAACCCATCGAAGCCATCGCTGCAGCATAGATCGCTGGCGCGGAAGAACCCGTCACTATGCGCGACCCGGTCCCCCAGCCGGTGAAACAGGCGGCGGAGTAAACCGGTAGATCAACAATCTCTCAATGACCGATGGTGTTGAGTCAAAAAGAACTGGAGCTAAAGACCGTGCAGGCGAGCCTTAAGAGGCTGGATATTGCATCAGAGCCTGTGCTTGTCGCGAATGACCCACCGGACGTCGAATTTTTGCACGGCGGAGTGCGCATCGGTGTCGAAGTAACTCACTATCATCAGACGCGGTTGGTTGGCGGAAAATTTACGCTTAGACAGGTCGAGATGCACTGGGAGGAATTTCGCGAGTATGCGTTTGAGTATCTTCGTGCCAACCACGCTAGCCTGCTTGGTTACAATATCCTCCTCCAATTCAGAAATCTCAGCGTCCCCAAAAAGGAGGATTGGGAGGCATTTGTTGTTGAAGTGGAAGGCCTTTTGTCACGGCATGAAAAGGCCATCGGGGACAAGTTGACTGAGATCCAGACTTGGAACGCCGGTCCACTTTTGTCTACTCACCTAACAGTCATATACGCGTCCAGATGGAAAGCAATCGGGCGATGGGATTCGAACCTTAATGCTGGGTCGGTGGGGGCCTCTGAGGAGGAACTCGTAAAAATTGTTAGTTCAAAGTCAACGAGACTGCAGAATCAGAATTTTGATGCAAACTGGTTGCTGATTGCAGGAGGCGGACGGATTTCAGGGACGATTGCGGCATTTTCAGACGAGCGCCTTAACGCGTTCGAGCGCCTTGCCGAATGCTTGAATGCCTCGGATTTCGCGGAGGTGCACATATTTGACTACGACGCTTACTACATCTGGAGACGCGGCCTTGATTGGAAAAGTCTGTGAACTCAAGCACTACGTATCCCAACAAAAACTAGCAAAACCTTGCCCTAGCGCGTATATGAAGCGCCCTTGGCCAGATTTGAAGCAGATAGGCGCGACCCATGAGCACGACTTGGTCGCCGGAAAGCTGGCGCAGCCTTCCGGCCAAACATATGCCCGACTATCCCGACAACGAGGCGCTGGCCGCCGTTGAGCAGACGCTCGCCGGTTATCCGCCGCTGGTCTTCGCGGGCGAGGCGCGTCAACTCAAGGCCCAGCTGGGCGAGGTGGCGCAGGGCCGCGCGTTCCTGCTGCAGGGCGGCGATTGCGCCGAAAGCTTTGCCGAATTCCACCCGGACAATATCCGTGACACCTTCCGCGTGCTGCTGCAGATGGCGGTGGCGCTGACCTGGGCGGCGTCGTGCCCGGTGGTGAAGGTGGGCCGCATGGCCGGCCAGTTCGCCAAGCCGCGGTCCAGCCCCGTGGAAGAAGTGAACGGCGTGTCGCTGGATTCCTACAAGGGCGACATCATCAACGGCATGGATTTCACCGAGAGTGATCGCGTGCCGGACCCGCAGCGGCTGCTGCAGGCCTATTCGCAGTCGGCGGCGACGCTGAACCTGATCCGGGCCTTTGCCCAGGGCGGGTTTGCCGATCTGCACCGGGTGCATGGTTGGACGCAAGGCTTTGTCGCCAATTCACCTGCCGGTCACCGCTATCAGGAAATGGCCGACCGGATTTCAGAGGCGCTCAACTTCATGGCTGCCTGCGGGATTACCGAAGAAACCGCGCCCGCACTGGGCCAGACAGAGTTCTACACCTCGCATGAGGCGTTGCTGCTGGGCTATGAGCAGGCGATGACCCGCGTCGATTCAACCTCGGGCGACTGGTACGATACCTCCGCCCATATGGTCTGGATCGGGGAACGCACCCGCCAGCTGGACGGTGCGCATGTGGAATTCGCCAAGGGCATCAAGAACCCGATCGGCTGCAAGGTCGGCCCGACCATGGAGCCGGACGATCTGATCCGCCTGATCGATGTCCTGAACCCGGAAAACGAACCCGGCCGCCTGACGCTGATCACCCGCCACGGTGCGGAAAAGGTCACCGAAACCCTGCCGCCGCTGGTGCGCAAGGTGAAGCAGGAAGGCCGCGAGGTGGTCTGGTCCTGCGATCCGATGCACGGCAACACCATCAAGTCGTCCAGCGGCTACAAGACGCGGCCCGTGGACCGGATCCTGGCCGAGGTACAGGGCTTCTTCCAGGTGCACCAGGCCGAAGGCACCTATGCCGGCGGCGTGCATTTCGAGATGACCGGCAAGGACGTCACCGAATGCATGGGCGGCGCGCAAGAGATCACCGCGGAAGATCTGGCGGATCGCTATCACACCCATTGCGACCCGCGGCTTAACGGCTCCCAGGCGCTTGAACTGGCGTTCCTGATTGCCGAAGGCATCAAGAAGGAGCGTGAAGAGCTGGGGCAAGTGGCGGCTGCGTCGTAGACGCGGGTTCGTCTCCCACTTAAGTTGTCGTCATCCCTGCGTAAGCAGGGATCTCGACACGCGGCCTGAGATTCCCGCCTTCGCGGGAATGACAGTAAGTGGACTGCCATGACCGACACACTCAACATCGCGCTGGCACAGCTTAACCCCGTCGTTGGCGACGTCGCGGGCAATATGGCCGCGGTCCGTGCCGCGCGCACGGAAGCCGCCGGGATGGGTGCCGATCTGGTGGTGTTCTCCGAACTGGTGCTGAACGGCTATCCGCCGGAAGACCTGATGCTGAAGCCCGCCTTTCACGACGATGTGGAAGAAGCGGTGCTGAAGCTGGCGGCGGAAACCGCCGACGGCGGCCCGGCGATGCTGATCGGATCGAGCTGGCGCGAAGACGGCAAGGTCTATAACGCTGCGCTGCTGCTGGACGGGGGCGAAATTGCCGCCAAGCGCTACAAATACGATCTGCCCAATTATGGCGTATTTGACGAGATCCGCCTGTTCGAGCCGGGACCGTTGCCCGGCCCGATCAATTTCCGTGGCGTTCGGCTGGGCGTCATGGTCTGCGAAGACATGTGGACCGCCGACGTTAGCGAGTGCCTGCAGGAAACCGGCGCCGAGATCATCATCGTGCTGAACGGTTCGCCGTTCGAGGCCGGAAAGTTCGACAAGCGGACCAGTCTGGCCGTCGCCCGCGTTGCCGAAACCGGCCTGCCGCTGATCTATGTCAATCAGGTCGGCGGTCAGGATGAACTGGTGTTTGATGGCACGTCTTTTGTCATCAACGCCGACCATTCCGTCGCGGCGCGCCTGCCGGCCTGGGAAGAGCGTATCGCGCTGACCAAATGGGAACACCACGATGAGGCATGGGCCTGCGCTGAAGGCGAAAAGATCGGCTATCCGGAAGGTCTGGAAGCGATCTATCAGGCGATGATGCTGGGCCTGCGCGACTATGTGAACAAGAACCGCTTTCCAGGCGTCGTGCTCGGATTGTCCGGCGGCATCGACAGCGCCATCACGGCCGCCGTGGCCGTCGATGCGTTGGGGGCTGACCGGGTGCGCTGCGTGATGATGCCCTATCGCTTTACCAGCGAGGAAAGCCTGAAAGACGCCGCCGATTGCGCCAAGGCGCTCGGCGTTCACTATGACATTATTCCCATTGAGGCTGCGGTCACCGGCTTTACTGAAATGCTGGCGCCATCTTTCGAAGGGCACGCGCCGGATATCACTGAGGAAAACCTGCAGTCCCGTGCGCGGGGCATCACCCTGATGGCGCTCTCCAACAAGTTTGGCGATATGGTGCTGACCACTGGCAACAAGTCGGAAATGTCCGTCGGCTACGCCACCATCTATGGCGACATGTGCGGCGGTTATTCGGTGATCAAGGACGTTTACAAGACCACGGTTTATGAGCTGTCGGCCTGGCGCAACGAAAACCTTCCGGCAGGCGCGCAGGGCCCGGCGCAGATCGTCATTCCGCCGAACATCATCACCAAGGTGCCAACCGCCGAACTGCGGGAGAACCAGACCGATCAGGACAGCCTGCCGCCCTATGATGCGCTCGATGACATCCTGACCTGCCTGATCGAAGACGAAATGGCGTTCGAGGAGATCGTCGCGCGCGGCCACGCGCCGGAGACCGTGCAGCGCATCGAGCATTTGCTCTATGTCGCCGAATACAAACGCCGCCAGGCCCCGCCGGGGGTAAAGATCACCGGCAAGAATTTCGGCCGCGACCGCCGCTACCCGATCACCAACGGCTTCCGCGACGCCCGCCCGGCCGAGTCGCACCATGAATTTGGGGACAAGGGGTGACAGTTTACGCCTTAACCCCCTCACCCTGTCCCTCTCCCCGGCGGGGAGAGGGGACGCG
>JBKAGX010000007.1:0-150917 GCA_046290575.1 Alphaproteobacteria bacterium
TCGCGGCAGTTCTATCACGTCAACCATCAGCGCAGCACGGTGGCGATCACCGATGATGGCGGGGTGGTGATTGAACAGTTCACCTATAACGCCTGGGGGGAGAGTAATGACTCCCTCACCGGCAACCCGTTCCGATACACGGGCAGACGCTTGGATCAAGAAACCGGCCTCTACTACTACCGCGCGCGGTACTACAGCCCGGCCCTGGGCCGCTTCCTGCAGACCGACCCCATCGGATACGCAGACGGCATGAACATGTATGCCTATGTCGGGAACAGTCCGGTTAGCTTCGGTGATCCTAGCGGGTTGTCGCGTTTCCTGGCAATCGGTCCAATAGACGAGGTCAATATGACTGTTAGAGTCGTTCGAGATTCGCCAACGAACGAGTGCCCTTCTTGTATTGCTACTCGCCAAATCAATGAGAATGCTGAGTATACCGAGGGCATTCAGGGCGTGCCTGTAGATTCACCCTTTGTTGGAACCGGAGGCGTCGGCGAAGTAGGTGGCGGCAGGCCAGCCGGCCTGCCCGGTAGTGGACGAGGGCTTGCATATGCTAACGACGTTTATGGTGAAGAGATCGCGCCTAATCCGTATGGGGAAACCGTCCAATTCCCGACTTTCTTCGTTGGGTTTCTTAGCGTGAGAAGTGTCATTAACCCATCGGCACAATATTCATCGGCTACTACTATACGAGTATCGCTTTTGTTTACCTACTCTATTACTTTATCTCAAAATCGGTGGACAAATGCACAACACATTACGGGCTTCACACAGGGGATCGGCCAACAACTTGGTGTTGGTGGCTTCGGTGTAGGCGGTCGAATTGAATTGAACAGCTTTGAGGGTCCGAACGGAGAGGCGCTGAACAGAGTCGAGGCGAAAGGTACTTTTGGCGTAGGTAAACGCTCTGCACCTCAGGATCCACAAGGGGGAGTGCGAGATGAGTTTACGTTGTTTGAAAGCGGGAATTTCAAAGACCCTCTTCTAGAAGCGCAAAAAAGGGGTGGAGTAATACCCGCTCCATAGGAGATAGTATTGTCAGAAACCGGAGATCATGGCGCGCTACCTGAGCCCGAATCTTTATCACTATGGGGCCAGTGTGTAGCGATGGTGATTGATATGACAGTCTCAGGTAGTATGTGGCTGGTTATAACTCTTCTCGTCGGTCGGCCCAGCCCATTTTGGGACGATTTTTCTCTAATTTGGGGAGGAGTAAGAGAGGCGCATAATGTTAACTCTTTTTTTTACAATTATGACCCACTTTTGTTCTCCTCAATTTATGGAGTATCTTTTTTGATTTCTTTTAAATCTACACCAGGACTCATGATTATGAAGTCTATTGTATTATGTGATAATAAGTCGGGATATAAATATATTTTTTCACTATTTATGAAGGGATTTTTGCTTCCTATATATTTTATTATGACTATTTTTATAATACCTATATTAGTTATGACTCGTAAAAATAGAATCTTGCTTGATGAATGGATTGGTGCTCGCGTTGTGAGGCGCTCAGCTGATTAGCCGAGCAGAAAGCGGATTTTTCCTGATAGCAATGTGAATGTGACAGCCATTACAGATTGTATCTGAAGTCCACTATACGGTCATCTAGACGCCGTGGGCCGCCCGACGGAGACGCGGGTGCAGGCCAGCAATCCCGTAGGAGACTGGCAGCGCACCAAGACCACATACACCGCCCTGGGCCAGGTGGAATATGTCTATGGGCCGGAGTGCTTTACCGGCGCCACGCTGGACGACACGCTGCCCGACTGCTCCAAGAGTTTCACCGAATATGACGTTCTAGAACGGCCGTTCCGCAGCACAGACGCGGAAGGAAGAATCTCCGAAACTGTCTACAACGCGGCCAGCCAGGTGCTGGTGGTCAAAAGTGCTGTGGGCACCGCGCTGGCGCAGGATACCGCGACCTACACCTATGACGATAATGGCCGCACCACCAGCGTGACCGACGCCAACGGCAACCGTACGGAGTATGAATATGATGCGTTCGGGCGGCTGAAGAAGACGCTGTTCCCGGACAAGGGCGTTCCCGGCCAGGTCGATCCGACCGACTATGTGGAACACAGCTACGATCTGGTCGGCAACATCACCGACACGCGCACCCGCGCGGGCGAGGTGATCGGGTTCACCTATGATGATCTGAACCGGCTGACGGGCAAGACCCACGCCAACATCACCGACGTCACCACCACTTATGATCTGGCGGGTCGGATCCTCACCCAGACGACGCAGCACGACCACCTGATCACCAACGCCTATGACAGCGCCGGGCGGGTGGAGTCGGTCACCACCCGGCACACGCTGGCCGGGCCGTTGCGCACCGTGAGCTATGAGTATGATGCCGGCGGGCGGCGCACGCATGTCGAACATCCGGATGGCTATACGGTTGAATACAAATATGACACGCTGAACCGCCTGACTGAGGTGTGGGAGCACAGCGCCGATGCCGTGCCCGTCGTCACCCAACTCGCCAGCTATACCCACGATGTGCTGTCGCGGCGCACGGCGATGACCTACAACGCCAATGGCGCCACCACCGCCTATGACTACAGCCCGGATAACAACCTGACCGATCTGGACCACACCAGCGCGGGTGGGTCGTTCTCGCTGGCATTCGACTATACCCATGACCGGGTCAGCCAGCTGACGGAGCTGGCGGTCAGCGACGCGGCCTTCCTGCACCAGCCGGCGCAGGACAAGAATGAGGCCTACAGCGTCAACGGGCTGAACCAGTACACGGATATCGCTGGCGTCAGCCTCACTTACGATGCCAATGGCAATATGACGTCTTATGACTTTGGCGCCGGTGTTCACACCTACACCTATGATGCTGAGAACAAGCTGACCGATGCGGTCACGCCTGATCACACGGTCGCCTATGCCTATGACGGGCAGGGCCGCCGTGCGTCGAAGGATGTGGACGGCACCATCACCGAATATCTGTCTGATGGGGTGGAAGAGATCGCCGAATATGACCGCGCCACCGGTAACCTGTTGCGCCGATATGTCTATGGCCCCGGCATCGACGAGCGCATTGCGATGGTGGAGCCGGATGGCTCGCGGCAGTTCTATCACGTCAACCATCAGCGCAGCACGGTGGCGATCACCGATGATGGCGGGGTGGTGATCGAACAGTTCACCTATAATGCCTGGGGCGAAAGCGCCAACAGCCTCACCGGCAACCCGTTCCGATACACCGGGCGCAGATTGGATCAAGAAACCGGCCTCTATTACTACCGCGCGC
Source organism: Alphaproteobacteria bacterium (assembly GCA_046290575.1). Lineage (GTDB taxonomy): Bacteria > Pseudomonadota > Alphaproteobacteria > SMXS01 > SMXS01 > JANQQJ01. Next base: position 3,263 of record JBKAGX010000007.1, read on the forward strand.
GGTACTACAGCCCGGCCCTGGGCCGCTTCCTGCAGACGGACCCCATTGGATACGCCGACGGCATGAACATGTATGCCTATGTCGGGAATAGCCCGGTCAGCTTCGTCGATCCGAGTGGGCTGATGGGCGAGGCACTCAATGCCGGTGGCGGCAGTAATTTTCGACTTCCCACCAACCTGAACGCAGACAGAGTCTTCGTTGCAAGCGATGGAATTGTCACAGCTGTCAATCCTTCAATTCGGTCCTACGGAACTGGCGACAAAGCTATTGCTCGCCACAATGAAGTGTATGGAGGTGGTCAACGTCTCGGCAATTGCCTTTTCCTTTGCGGGCTGGTGGGTGGACCGGTAACCACTAATTTTGGTGGCATTGACTTCACGTACAACCGTCAAGGGTTTAATTTTGGTTTGCAACTCACAGCAGGGGTAATCAACAATTTTACGGTTGTTGGCGATTTTTTTGACGCAGCCGCATTTGCAAGAGACCCCAGTTGGATTAATGCGACGATTCTAGGGGCGAGCCTTGCCGGTTTGCCCAACACTGTGTCACGCCGTTTTGGCGACGTTAATGATCTCTTTGTAAGCGCTACTACGGATGGCAACGGCCTTTCAGGTCTTGCCAGAGCGATCGAAAAGCATGCCGCCAGAATTGATAGCGAGTTTGGACCAATAACAAGTAATGTTGCGGCTAAGAATAACGCGGCTCGAGAATTTGCTGAAGAGGTCCTGACAAACCCAGGTTCAACTTTTAACGTCCGTAATACAGGCCGTTTTGGACAAGTGCTAGACGTTGTGGGACCTGATGGGCGCGGCCTTCGATTTGGAAAGAGTGGGGAGTTCATTGGTGTACTGGAGCCACCAAGATGAAGATTGAGTTGATACTAAGCAGTCCGCCTGATCGTGAAAACGTTGTTGTTGAGCTTTGGGCTGATGACGAACAGATAGCGGAGGTTTCATATGAAAATAGTTGCCTGTGTGTAGAGTTGTACTGCGGAACTAGTAAATCTTTATGTCTTGAGTATGATGAGTTGGTGTACGCATTGGAAAAGGCGCGCCATCAGTTGGTTAGTTAGCAAGTAAAGAGTTTGGAATTGGCATTTTGGGTTTTCTGTCGCGGCGCACGGCGATGACCTATAACGCCAATGGCGCCACCACCGCCTATGGCTACAGCGCAGACCGCGTAGCCCGTAGAGAGCGCAGCGAACGAAGGTCCTGACCGATCTGGACCATAGCAGCACCGGCGGGTCGTTCTCGCTTGAATTCGACTATACCCATGACCGGGTCAGCCAGCTGACGGAACTCGTGGTCAGCGACGCGGCCTTCCTGCATCAGCCGGCGCAGGACAAGAACGAGACGTACGACGTCAACAGGCTGAACCAGTACACGCAGATCGCCGGGGTCAGCCTCACCTACGATGCCAATGGCAATATGACCCAGTATGACTTTGGCGCAGGCATCCACACCTACACCTATGACGCTGAAAACAAGCTGGCGGCGGCGGTGACGCCGGACCACATCGTCACCTATGGCTATGACGGGGCAGGGGCGGCGCGCCTCGAAAGACGTGGACGGCACCATCACCGAATATCTGTCGGACGGGGTGGAAGAGATCGCCGAATATGACCGCGCCACCGGTAACCTGTTGCGCCGCTATGTCTATGGCCCGGGCGTGGATGAACGCATCGCGATGGTGGAGCCGGATGGCTCGCGGCAGTTCTATCACGTCAACCACCAGCGCAGCACGGTGGCGATCACCGATGACGGCGGGGTGGTGATCGAACAGTTCACCTATAACGCCTGGGGCGAAAGCCATGACTCCCTCACCGGCAACCCGTTCCGCTACACCGGCCGGCGGCTGGATGAAGAGACCGGGCTCTACTACTACCGCGCCCGCTACTACAGCCCGGCCCTGGGCCGCTTCCTGCAGACCGACCCCATCGGCTATGCCGACGGCATGAACATCGGTGCGCCCGCACAGGATTGCCATCAGCGCCTAGGTGCGCGCGTGGGCTGTATCGATTGCCAGATCTGTGCGCGAATCCTGATGGTACCGGGCCGTATGGAAGCTCTGAATCAGGGTCTTGACGCCTGAGGCACCGATTTCGCAGCGCAATGACGCCTCAAAAGAGTGGCTCAACGGAGATCTTTGTATTGGTCCGGAGAACCGTGTGCACCTCATGGGTTGGAGGTTCCGTCCGTCAAAAGAATACGACCAGACCGGCTATTCTCGCTGGACTTCGCTGTCGAAGAGAGCGTGGATGGTGACAACAGAAGAGTGAGTCGGGGCACCTGAAGAGAACAGGTCGTGCTCGGCGCCCCGCCCCGGCCACGTGCCGACATGACCCGGAGAGGGTGCAGGTGGTGGGGCCTCTGGGAGTGGAAGCATTGCTGCCTGCAGTGCTCAAGCCCAAGGAGGCAACCATGCCTAAACTTACCGACACACAACTCATCATCTTGTCCGCGGCTGCGGCGCGCGCTGATGGTTTGGTCTTGCCGCTGCCCGACAGCTTGAAGCCCAACAAGGCGGCGCTGACGCGGTCGATCAACAGCCTGCTCAAACGTGACCTGATCGAGGAACGGCCGACGAAGCGTGGCGAGCAGGTCTGGCGCGAGGAGGGTCATCAGCGACTGACCCTGGGCGTCACCGCGACCGGCCTCGAAGCGATCGGCGTCACCGGCGACGCACCGGATGCCGCTTCAACCACAGATACTAAGCCGGCATCGAAGGCAGATGGCATCATGGGACTGCTGAAGCAACCTGGAGGCGCTGGCATCGCCGATATCCAGGCGGCGACCGGCTGGCAGCCGCACAGCATCCGCGCGTTTCTGTCCGGATTGCGGAAGAAGGGAATCGCGGTGGGACGGACGAAGGACGAGGCCGGCAAGGCGGTATATAGCATTGCGGGCGCTTAGGATGTCGGTCGAGGCAGAGATCGCGGCGCTCGACGATCCGAGCGACGAGGACGTGAAGGCGCGGTTCGAGGCGCTCTATAAATGTCCGCCGCCGCCCCGCATGCGTCGCGAGATGTTGGTCCGGGCCATCGCCCACCGGATCCAGGAAAACGCCGCTGGCGGCCCTGACAAGGCGCTAAAAGCACGTCTGGATCGAATGGCAGCGGAGTTGGGACGCACGGGCAAAGTCACGGTCAAAAAGTCCAACGGCATAAAGCCGGGCACAAAGTTCCTGCGTGAATGGGATGGCGTGACCCATGAGGTAACCGCAGCGGGCGATGGCTTCCTCTACAACGGCGACACCTATCGTAGCCTGTCGCAGGTCGCTCGCAAGATCACCGGGACCAGGTGGTCCGGTCCCGTTTTCTTCGGCATCAAGGATCGGGCATGACAAAGCGCAAAATCCGCTGCGCCATCTACACCCGAAAATCGTCTGAGGAAGGCCTGGAACAGGACTTCAACTCGCTGGATGCCCAGCGGGAGGCCTGCGAGGCCTATGTGAAGAGCCAGCGCCATGAAGGTTGGGCAGCTATCTCAGCGCGCTATGACGACGGCGGCTTCTCGGGCGGCACCATGAAGCGCCCGGGCTTGCAGCGGCTCATGGAAGCAATCGAGGCCGGCAAGGTCGACGTGGTCGTCGTCTACAAGGTCGATCGGCTGACGCGGGCGCTGGCTGACTTCGCCAAAATCATCGAGCGCTTCGATGAGAAAAGCGTGTCCTTCGTCTCGGTCACCCAGCAGTTTAACACCACCAGTTCCATGGGTCGGCTTACCCTCAATATGCTGCTGTCTTTTGCCCAGTTTGAGCGCGAGGTCACGGGCGAACGCATTCGCGACAAGATCGCGGCATCCAAGAAAAAGGGCATGTGGATGGGGGGCAGCGTGCCCCTGGGCTATCAGGCCAAGGACCGAACACTCGTTATCGACGAGGACGAGGCTGAGCGGGTGCGTACACTCTTCAGGCTCTACCTCGAACTCCGCAGCGTCCAGAAGGTGAGGGACGAGGCTGAGCGCCTCGGCATCCGTAGCAAGAGTGGCCTGATCATCGAGCCGGGCGCTCTTTACCGTCTTCTTCAGAACCCGGTCTATATCGGCAAGATCCGGCACAAAGATCAGATTTACGAAGGGTTGCACGATCCAATCCTCGATGAGGACACCTGGGACGCCGTTCAACAGCAGCTTGAGAAGAACCGGGTTGACCGCAAGAACGGTAAGTGCGCGCGTCACCCGAGCCTGCTGGCCAGCAAGCTGTTCGATGACACCGGGCAACCATTTACGCCCAGCCACGCCGTCAAGGATGGCAAGCGTTATCGCTACTATATTGAGCGCAGTGCTGTGAGAGGCGGAAACGGTGTTGGTCGCCCAAAAAAGAAGCGCATAGCGGCCGCGGAGATCGAAGGCCTGGTCGCCGATGCGGTGCGGAAACTGTTGCGATCACCGAGCGAGCTGGTTGAGGCGCTTGCCGCCAAAGGCCTGCCACCGGGTGATGTACGCCGGTTCGTCGATAACGCTGCTGGATTGGCAGGGCAGATCGGCGACGGCACTTCTCATGCTCACGTACCGCTCAGGCAACTTTTGCGCAAGGTGGGCCTGTCAGATTCTGCTGTTCGTATTGAGATAGATCGTGCGGCACTCGGAGAAGCCGTTGGGTGCTCGAACCCTGACGGTAACCGGACCCCCTACCTGATCGACGTTTCGGCGCAACTTCGACCGCGCGGCGTGGAGCTAAAATACGTGATCGAGGGTCCGGCTGAACTCCGAGCCCCCAATCCGGACCCGGCACTCATCAATGTCGTGGTTAGCGCCCACCGCTGGTGGAACATGCTGCTCAACGGTGAAGCCAAGACCTTGAGTGAACTCGCCAGCATGGAAGGTGTCTCCTCACGTTACATCAGGCGGATTATCAAGCTGGCGTTTCTGGCGCCGGATGTTGTCAGCGCAATTCTAGACGGTCGGCAGCCGCCTGACACCACCGCAGAAACGGTTACACGACAGCCTGCGTTGCCCCTGCACTGGTCGTACCACCGAACCACCCAATCCCGCTAAGGTTCTCCAAATTCAACTCGCCCCGCCTCTAACAAGTTCCTGCTGAAGAAACCCAGCGCCACGGACCCCGTTGTCAACCAGAATATCCGAGATGCGCGTTATCTGTTGCCTGTGTACGTCGGTCAGGCTGCTTGCCTTATCGGAGAGTAGTGTTCGTAGAATTTGAACAGTGTCTTCGCCGTTGTCGCTACCAGTCCAAAAATCTCGGTCGCTTCGTTTGGCTTCTGCCAGGTACAAAAGCCAGTCCAACCCTGGGCTCGGCAGAAGGTCAGTCCCGCCGCGTTTAAGCAGCACCGTGACGCCGTGATACAAGGTCGAGTTCTTGCCAACTTGTTTGACAACTTTCTCCAACAGCCCGTCAAACTTAGACAGATGAGGCCAGCCAGGATCAACGCCACACAAGAGCGGCTGAAAGTCAGCTCGGACACAAAAAAGAAGCGCCAGAGCGCTTTCCATCAAGTCTCCGTCCAAGTGGTCATCGGGATAGGCCGCAAGTTCGGGATTTGACAACACCCAGTCAGCCAGCTCTTCCCATAGAGAGACTGTCTCATTCTCTAGGTCATCGCTGTACAGAATTGCAGCTATCATGTAGCCGCGCATGAAGCGAGGCATGATCACAAGAGCAGCGCGGGTGTCGGCATCCAGTATCCGTTGAAGAAAAACCCGGCGCACTTCATCTGCTGACAACTTGGCGGCCAAACCGCCGCACCACGCAGAGAACTCAAAAATCCACTCGTAAGGGACATCGCCGCCAACATGCCGGCGCCCATCGGCAAAGGGCGGTACAATCTTCTCAATTGCCCAATCCAATAGCTCTTCAACTAACTTGAGTAGCGTGTCCCGACGTTCTTGGTTTTCTAGTATTGGGTCGAGCGAGACCCTCAGCAAAATCAACTTTGCCAGGTGCCAATTGAACATCTGGTTGTTGCGAACATAGCCTTTCCACTCGTCATCGCAACTGACAGCGGGCCCCTTAATCCATGGGGCAGGGATTGAAGGCAGGTCGGGAAACGCGCCTGCGGTTAGCAAGTCACCCGCTTGTTCCAATCTGGCAAGCTCTTGTCGCGCTTCGGCCTCATCCCAAAATGGAGAGTGGTAGTCGGGGCCGTCATCCCGATCACCCACAAGCCTCTGGCAGCCAAAACAAAATAGGAACCATACGAAGTCAGGATCATGCTGTGCGTAAAAGCCTGAGGAAGCGAAAGCAACTTTCACAACACCCTCAAGCGCGTCCACCGCGAGATTTAGTAGCGCCTCCCGACAATCATCGTTTCGATAACCGCGCGCCAGGAGGGCAGCGAAGCCATAAGCGGCATAGACAGGCGGGTACATCATGAGAAGCGTACCGCGGTAGAGGGAAGTGTTTTCCCTTTCCACGTAGACGGACGCTCTTTTCAGGACATCGTAACACCAGGGCGCTATGTCTGATTCCCAGTCGTCTCCCTCATAAAAGCGTGCTGCGAGGAAGGCCGTCCCGGCGACAGCGGACAATCTGTTTCTTTCAACGTGAGGATCGGCCCCATCGCCCAGTTCAAATAGGTCTTCCTCATCAAGACTTCTTGCCTGTGCAATGGCCTCACGAAGTGCAGACCCCTCTTGAAGTTGCCCTGTTTCAATTGCCTTGTCAGCGGCAAGCGCTAGCCCAACGTGCTGGCTCAGCTGTGCGTATTGTTCCTGCTGCTCAATTGTCTCCTGTGATTCCAGCGAGGGCGCCTCGTTGTAGAATTCAATATGTTCACCATCTGCTGACTGCCTCACTTTCCAGTATTGAGGGTCGGCGTGCTCAACAAAGCGGGACATACGGTTTCGCAGTTCATCCTCTAAGTCGTCGCTTTCCCGTTGTTCCTTACAAAGATAGGGCAACCGTTCGGGAAAAGACTGAATGAGGGCCACATATCGCTCTCGCAAGTCCTCCTCGGACTGGAAGACAAAGTAGGGAACCAGCGCACGAATATCATGCTTGCGGTGCGGCTTCTGATTGAGTGCTCGAACGGCTTTCAAGTACTCCCCATACCTATGCCAGTCCCCCATTTCATTTGCCTGTTGCGTCTGGTCATCAAAACAGCGCTGAATGTCCCAGTCCCAGAGATGAGGACACGTCACAAGAGGCAGCACGCGTTCCAGTGCTGTTCCAGGGTGAGCAAGAGCTAAACTGACCCCAATGCCAAGGACACTGACAGCCTCATTCCCTTCCACCACTTTCTGAAAAACGTCTTCAAAATCCCGATCACCTTCGATTTCCTCCAAAGCCCATTGCTCTAGCGCCATCAGGGCAGAGTTGATTGCATTATTGCCCCATGTGCCTCTGAACCACAGATAGACACGACCATCGCCCCAAAACCGCTGTTGACCCCAGGGCAACTCAAGCTCGATAGGGATAAGCGTTACTTTTGGACCGTCCCAGTGGCGCTCTTGCTCGTATTTCCAGACCCGAACGGCATGGTTGCAAAGCCCACGGATAAGCCGAAGCGCTTCCTCTTCGTGGAGCCTCAGCAGCGCCAGAAATGGAAACCGAACTGGAGAAGGCGGGTAGAACGCATGATGGTCAGCGATCCCGTGCTCTTCAATAAGCTGAGTGCGCATACTGTCGTATGTTCGCTCCTCATCGAGCTCTGGGTCCTCAAGAAGCACGTCGAACATAAAATCAACAAGAGCAGATGGTGTATGGCGGACCAGCTCCATGCAGTTCTCAAGAATGTGTTCCCGGTAAATGTGGACTTTTTCGTCACGGGCCTTTTCAGTCAAATAACCCTCAATGAGGTTGGGTACCGTCCTGGCTGAACTTAGGAGGAGCACACGCAGCCGTTTCTCCAGCTTTTCCTCATCGTCATATCGAATGTCCAAGCCAAAGGGGGGCCGTAGGTCTTCAAACCGGTTCACATGCCGGCAAGATTCAATTTCCACCAACCACTCGTAGGCAAGTTTGCCAATCTCGCCTGTGTGCCTGACGCCGTACCCAGCAAAGTTTTTTTGCCAAACCTCCAGAACAGGCAGGATTTCCGGAATGAGTTCGTGAGGGAGCTCCGGTATTTTTGGTACCAACCAGTCGAGAAATCGCACCCAAATAAACAGCTTAGGCAAGGCCGCATAGTTGGCCATCGTGATGCGATCCTCCATCGGCAAATCAGGGAGGATAGATTCGTCCAAGAACACCGGATTCGGCACCACCTCAACCGTTCTCATCCCGGTGATGAGTGATTTCAGATTCGAGAAGTCATCATCGGTCAGTACGTCAGTCAGCCCCTCGAGAAGCGCCGTGCTTCGCACTGAGTGAACGGGTGCCGTGATCACGCACCTTCGCCAAAGCGGCCGCAGGTTATCGTTCGAAACCTTGCTTAGTAGCGCGGACCAGGCGTCTGCTCCTCCATCACCCTCTAGTTCATAGGTCGCAAGCAGTTGAACCGGCCGGGCCAGTATTTGCGGCTCTCCAACCTCGCTCAAGAACGCGTCCAGCCGGTCCCGGCAACCAACAAGCAATTCGCACAATGCCCACTCTTCGTAGATATCGTGGCTGAACGTCGCCGTATGCCCAAGCTCCACATTCTGGATGACACCACCTGATGCCAAGGCGGTCAGCGCGTTCTCAGGGATGTTTCTTATTGAGATGGCTCCGCCAGGGCTACGAACCGCCCGTTCGGCAAGTTCAAGAAGAGCATTCCGCCGCGCCTGCGCGGCTTCTTCATCCGAAGCCTCTGTTCCGCCGAGCCGCCACCAGAGCTTCAACAGTTCCACTTCTGTGGTTGGTATCGTCTCGGCGCTGGCATCGCCGGACATTCTCACAAGCGCATCCAAAAAGAACGGCCTGGTCAGGATTGCATCAAATGATGCCCCTTCCACAAACAACGGACGGAACCGCGGAAATGCCTCCGCCAACGCCGTTAGCTCGTCCTTGGAAAAACTGGTAACACTGATGGTCCGTAGCTTCAGCGCACCCAATGCGTCTCCGTCTAACCAAGTTTCGAGATGCTGTAGATTGTTTTCCCGAACGGTAGAGAGAACGCGCCACTGTGAAAGGCTGTCGTCGGCAACGATCGCTCGCAGAATATCATTTACCGTAAGCTGGGCGGCTGCATCCGTGATCTTGTCTATGCCATCAATGAAAAGGATGGGCTCACCGCAACATGCAAATTCCCGGAGTAGATCACCAATTGAACAGCTGATGTCGAGCGCACTTGCGTGCGTTGGCCAGCCGCCGGGACGAATGCGTAAATCCTTTAAGGCAAAAACCGGGCCGTGTTGGGCGCACTCTTCGGCAATCTCTTTCAATACAGCCGATTTGCCGCAGCCAGGTTCGCCGGTCACTTGAACAAAGCGGCTATCCTGCAAGGCGCTTCGAGTGGCCTCATATGCATCCGACCGGTGAATATGAATACCACCAATATCAGACCGTATGTCATCTAGGGCGAGCGCGGATTCCCGGTCAATGCTCTCAATTGCTGATGCGTAGGAAGCCAAAGGGGCAACAGCAATACCCGCTTCATTAGCCCTTGCCACCAGAGCGGCCCGGTCGGCACCACCGGCGGTAGGAATAATATCTGCTGCATAATTGACTAAAGTTTCCCAAAGCTGGCCAGCGTTTGCCTTGTTTTCGGGCGCTAGTTGGGCGGCTAGACGGTCAATTACAAGCGCACTGTCTCTCGACGCATCATCTGACTGAAAGTCGAAGTGCAAGACCACAAAAGACTTTAAGAGCTTCCAAAGCTCTTCGTCTTCAGGTACCGCCCCCAGCCGCTCTTTCAAAATGTGGCGAACATCCGCCACAAACGCCGATTTGTCTGTGTGTGAAAAGTCAGGTTTGGTGATGCGGTCAAAAAACGCCTCAGCGTCAGCGCTGGTCCGCGCCCACTTCAAGACCGATTGAATATGCTTATCAGCTTTCGCACTGTAGACCCCGATGCCAACACCAATTCGGTGGCAAGCTCCGTCAAATTGATCTTGAGAGAAGGTGTCCCAGGCGCGACCGACAACGTCGGTCCATTTCTCATCATTCTGGGTGAACGAGAGTGAGTTCGTAATCTGGAGGGATAGCTTTGATGTGGTGCCGTCTGCCAGCACGCCCTCCACAACAATATCGTCCAACGGCTCACCCAACTCCCCCTGTTGGGTCAAAACCTTCGTCGCGCGTTGCCCAGGCAACCCGTGCGCGTGCGCCTCACACAACACAGCGACAAGATACGAAGCCGCAACCTTTGCCTCGAAATAAGCGCCTCCACCCCCTGTCACATACGGACTGGCCATTAATCTATTTCCATCAATTGTCTTTGTTCATCCTGATCCAGAACCTCGTCACGCGCGATCATAGCTGTAATCGGCTTCGACCAATTGCAACCTAGAATATACTCATGTTCGATTTTTGTTCCAATCTTGCAATCCGTCAAACTTGAGCGGGGATTACAGGCTCTCGCCGGGGGCGCTCGGCTACGATTTGACGTGACCTGCATCCGCTTGGCGCCATGCCCACTCAGATGCGGATTAGGGGAACCGACGGAATCCGATGGAGAGAATTAGAGAGATATTCCGACTCTAGTATCGACAGGAGAATTCTCTGTAGGGGTGGAAGCCAAGGGAGTGTGCCGCAAGCGCCCGGAATGTCGGCAGTATTCAGATTCAGCCCTTAGGGAAAAACAATATTATAGACAATGGCATATCGGTGGCGGAGAGGGTGGGATTCGAACCCACGGTACCCCTAAGAGCACAACGGTTTTCGAGACCGCCCCGTTCGACCACTCCGGCACCTCTCCGCAAAGTCTCAAACCCGGTCGATTCTGGGCGGCGCGGACCATAGCGACGGGGGAACGCAAAGTAAATCCCGGCCCTGAAATTCCGCTGCTGCAATTGTTGACTTGAGGGGGCGAGCCGCTATATTGCGCGCTCTTTCGGCGGCTGGGCCCGCGGGAAATTTTTTTCCTGTGTCGGACCCCCGCTTAACGGAAAGCAAGACAATGTTCGCAGTAGTAAAGACAGGCGGCAAGCAGTACCGGGTTTCCGCTGGTGACGTGATCAAGGTTGAGAAGCTGGCTGGTGAAGCTGGCGACTCCATCACGCTGGGTGATGTGCTGATGGTGGGTGAGGGCGAAAGCGTTACTGTCGGGTCGCCGATGGTTGAAGGCGCTGCCGTTACCGCTGAAGTGCTGGAGCAGGCGCGGGCCGACAAGATCGTCATCTTCAAGAAGAAGCGCCGTCACAATTATCGCCGCAAGGCCGGTCACCGTCAGGACATTACGGTTCTGCGGGTCACCGATGTCGCTGGTGGCGGCAAGAAATCTGCGAAAGCCAAGGCAGAGCCTGCGCCCGCACAGGAAGCAGCACCTGAAGCCGCAGCGGACGATACGCCCGCCAAGGAGGAATAGAAATGGCCCATAAAAAAGCAGGCGGTAGTTCAAGGAACGGCCGCGATACCATTGGCCGCCGTCTGGGCGTCAAGAAGTTCGGTGGCGAACATGTCATCCCCGGCAATATCATCATCCGCCAGCGCGGCACCAAATGGCACCCTGGCGAAAATGTCGGCATCGGCAAGGATCACACGATCTTTGCGGTCAGCGAAGGCCATGTGAAGTTCACGGTCGGCCGCGGCGGCCGGCAATATGTGGGCGTGGAGCCGGCACCGGCGGAGTAAGCTCACCCGCTGGCCGTCCGCGCCACCCGTTAAAAATTCGATGAAGGGGAATGGACGGCCATTCCCCTTTTTTCGTTTTAGGCGTTACGCCATGAAGTTTCTCGACGAATGCAAAATCTACCTGCGCAGCGGTAATGGCGGCAATGGATGCATCGCCTTCCGGCGGGAGAAATATGTCGAATATGGCGGGCCCAATGGCGGCGATGGCGGCCGTGGCGGTGATGTGATTGTCGAGGCTGTTGAAGGCCTCAACACCCTGATCGACTACCGCTACAAACAGCACTTCAAGGCCGGTAGCGGTGTGCCGGGTGCCGGCAGCAACCGGACGGGTCCTGACGGCAAGGACGCTGTTCTGAAAGTGCCGGTTGGAACCCAGATTTTCGAAGAAGACAAGGAAACGCTGCTCGCCGACCTGACTCACGTGGGTCAGCAGGTGAAACTGCTGAAGGGCGGCAATGGCGGTTTCGGGAACGCGCATTTCAAGAGTTCGACGAATCAGGCGCCGCGCCATGCCAACCCCGGCCAGACCGGGCAGGAAATGTGGGTATGGCTGCGGCTGAAGCTGATTGCCGATGCCGGGCTGGTGGGCCTGCCCAATGCCGGCAAGTCCTCTTTTCTGGCGGCGGTCAGCCGCGCACGCCCCAAGATCGCCGATTATCCCTTTACGACGCTGGTGCCCAATCTTGGTGTTGTCGGTGTCGATGAGGCCGAGTTTGTCATGGCCGACATTCCCGGCCTGATCGAAGGCGCTCATGAAGGCACAGGACTCGGCACGCGCTTTCTGGGCCATGTGGAGCGCTGCCGCGTGCTGCTGCACCTGGTTGACGGCACAGAAGAGGATGTGGTTGCGAATTACCGTACCATCCGCAGCGAGTTGGAGGCCTACGGGCAGGGACTTGCCGACAAGGTCGAAGTGGTCGGCCTTAACAAGTGCGATGCGCTTGCGGATGAAGAGGCCGCGGAAAAAGCCGCTGAACTGGAAGCGGCCAGCGACCAGCCTGTTCTGAGACTGTCTGCCGTGACAGGGGATGGTGTGACGCAGGTGCTGCGCACGCTGCGCGCCCAGATCGCCCCCCTCCGTTCGGTGGAAAAAGCCCAGGAGCGGGCGGGCTCCTGGCAGCCCCTGTAGAACGCGTCATGTCCTATGACCTGTCACAAGCGAAGCGCGTGGTTGTCAAAGTGGGATCGTCCCTGCTGGTCGACGCTGCAGGCGCCTTGCGTGAGGACTGGCTAAAGGGTCTGGCGCAGGACGTCGCCGCGCTGCATGGCGATGATGTAGATATTGTTCTTGTGTCATCGGGCGCCGTGGCCTTGGGGGCGTCTCTTTTGGGGGGCGGATTCAGCCGTCAGCGGCTTTCGGATGTGCAGGCTGCCGCCGCCGTTGGGCAGGTCCGGCTCGCCCATGCCTATGAGTCGATCTTCGGGCAGCATGGCCTCACCGTGGCTCAGGTGCTGCTGACGCTGGATGATAGCGAGGTTCGCCGCCGCTATTTGAATGCCCGCGATACCATTGACGCCTTGTTGCGGTTGCGTGCCGTGCCGGTCATCAACGAGAATGATACGGTGGCGACCAGCGAGATCCGCTATGGCGACAATGATCGGCTGGCGGCCCGCGTGGCGCAGATGATCTCGGCGGATGCGCTTTTTATCCTGTCCGATGTTGAGGGCCTTTACACCGCCGATCCGTCGCAGGCCGATGCCCGGCTGGTCGACCATGTGTCTGAGATCACCGACGAGATCGAGTCCATGGCGGGGGCGCCCAAGCCAGTCGGCCTCGGCTCGGGAGGGATGATCACCAAGATTGCTGCAGCCCGAATTGCGGTTGCCTCGGGATGCCAGGTCATCATTACCAGCGGCGTTCACGATCGGCCGCTCAGCCGCTACCGGAAAACCGGCACCGGCACCTGGTTTCAAGCGTCGGGCTCGCCGTCCTCCATGCGCAAGCAATGGCTGGCCGGGGCGTTGAAACCCAGCGGTGTGGTCGTTGTCGATTCTGGCGCGGCGCGGGCGTTGGCGGCGGGCAAGAGCCTATTGCCAGCGGGCGTGACGGGCCTGAAGGGTGATTTTGAGCGCGGCGATCTGGTGACCGTCGAGGATGAGCAGGGGCACGAGCTGGCGCGTGGCCTCGTGGCCTTTGCGGCGGATGAAGCAAAGCGTATTCTGGGCCATCGCAGCGATGCGATTGAAGACATCCTGGGCTACCGCGGCCGGGGCGAGTTGATCCACCGGGACCATCTGGTGGTGTTGTAAGGAGATGCCGTTATGAGCACGGTGGCTGAGCAGGCTGGTGAAGACATTGAAACGCTGATGCGCGGGTTGGGTGAGGCGGCCCAGGCCGCCGCGCGCGAACTTGCCTATGCGCCGACGGACAAAAAGAACCAGGCACTCAAGGCGGCCGCCGCCGCCATCCGCGCCGGGTCGGCAGATATTCTGGCAGCCAATGCACTGGATATGAACGCGGGCGAGCAGCGCGGCCTGACCTCTGCTCTTCTGGACCGGCTGAAGCTTGATGATGACCGGATCGAGGGTATGGCAGCCGGGCTGGATGCTATCGCCAACTTGGCTGACCCGGTCGGCGCCGTGATGGATGAATGGTCGCGGCCCAACAGTCTTCGGATTGAACGGGTACGCGTGCCGCTGGGCGTCGTCGGGATTATCTATGAATCCCGGCCGAATGTAACTGCCGATGCGGGTGCGCTGTGCCTGAAGGCCGGCAACGCGGCGATCCTGCGCGGCGGTACTGAGGCCTATCACTCCAATCATGCGATTATGGCCTGCCTGGCCGAAGGGCTTGCCGAGGCAGGTCTGCCAGCGGCCGCGATCCAGCTGGTGCCCACCCAGGACCGTGAGGCGGTGGGCTCAATGCTGCGTATGGCCGGGATCATCGATGTGGTTATTCCGCGCGGTGGCCGCTCGCTGGTAGAGCGGGTGCAGAATGAAGCCCGGGTGCCGGTCTTCGCGCATCTGGATGGCATCTGCCACACCTACATACACGCTGCGGCGGATCTGGAGCGGGCACGCGCCATCGCGCTCAACGCCAAAATGCGGCGCACGGGCATTTGCGGCGCCATGGAGACCTTGTTGATTGACCGCGCTGTCGTGAGCACGCATCTGGGGCCCATAGCCGATGATCTGATTGCCGCGGGATGCGAGCTGCGTGGTGATGCTGAAGCCTGTGCCGTTGATGCCCGCATCAAGCCTGCAAGCGAGGATGATTGGGGCACCGAATATCTCGACGCGATCCTGTCCGTCCGGGTCGTGTCGGGACTCGATGAAGCGATGGATCACATCGCCACCTATGGCTCCAACCATACCGAAGCCATTGTGACCGAGGATTCGCAGGCTGCCGAACGCTTCTTGAATGAGGTGGGATCGGCGATCCTGATGCACAACACCTCGACCCAATATGCTGATGGTGGTGAATTCGGGATGGGGGCGGAAATCGGCATATCGACCGGCAAACTGCATGCCCGGGGTCCGGTCGGTGTCGAACAGCTGACAAGCTTCAAATATGTCGTGCGCGGCGAGGGCCAGGTCCGCCCTTAACCGGGGGGCCGTATTCGCGTTTGACCCGTTCGCCAACCATCAACCCCCTGTCGTCCCTGTGGCGTGGGCGGCGTGTGGGTTTGCTGGGGGGCTCCTTCAACCCGGCGCATCAGGGCCATCTGATGATTTCCCGCCAGGCGTTGCGGCACCTTGCGCTTGATGAAGTGTGGTGGCTGGTCTCGCCACAGAACCCGCTGAAAGACGCAGCTGGCATGGCGCCTCTGGAAGACCGGCTTTCCACGGCGCGCGGTGTGGCCCGTGACAGACGCGTCCGGATAACGGATATCGAGACGCGGCTGGGTACCCAATTCACTGTAGATACGCTGGCTGAGCTATGCCAACGCTTCCGGTCCACGCAGTTCGTTTGGTTGATGGGCGCGGACAATATGGCGCAGGTGACCCGCTGGGCGCGCTGGCAAGATATCTTTCATCTGACTCCCGTTGCGGTTTTTGGCCGCCCGACCTATTCTTTGCAGGCAATGTTCAGTAAAGCGGCCCTGTGTTTTGCACGAAGTCGCCTTCCGGCATACCGGGCGCCGGAACTGGCCGGTATGCGGCCTCCAGCCTGGACATTCATTCACTACAGGCATGATTCAATTTCTGCGACCGCGATAAGAGCGGCCAAAGAAGCGACTTAAGGAGTGGGTAGATTCCTACTGATCTAGAAACGGCAAACAGCGACCAGCTCATCGCGCTGGTACAGCAATCGCTTGATGACGATCAAGCCTCAGAAATCGTCTGCATTGACCTGAAAGGCAAATCCAGCCTGGCAGACGCGATGGTGATCGCCAGCGGCCGGTCGGCCCGGCATGTGGCATCGACGGCGGACCATCTGGTGGAGCGATTGAAAGAGGCTGGTCACAAGGGCATCAAGGTGGAGGGCCTTGCCGCTGCTGATTGGGTGTTGCTGGATGTCGGTGACGTTATCGTGCACTTGTTCCGGCCCGAGGTCCGCGAGTTCTATAATCTGGAACGGATGTGGGCGCCCGGCCTCACCGGCGAGGATATGCCCGGCGAGGCGGACGCAGCCTCCGCGCCATAGGTTATGGCCTAAATGAACCTGACGATCATTGCGGTCGGGCGGGCGAAGTCCGGCCCGGAACGGGTGCTGTTCCAAGAGTACCAGAGACGACTGCCGTGGCGGCTCGACCTGGTCGAGGTGGAAGAGCGGCGCAAGCTGGATTCGCAGGCCCTGCGCCGCCGCGAAAGCGAATTGCTCCTTGCCAAGGTGCCGGACGGGGCATTCATGGCGGCTCTTGATGAACGGGGAACGAGTCTCGACAGTCTGGCGTTTTCCCGGAAACTGAAGAGTTGGGCGGCGGCGGGCGGCGGGCGTGTTGCGCTCTTGATTGGTGGCGCAGACGGTCATGGCGATGCTGTTCGTGATCAGGCCAACGCCTTGCTATCCTTGGGTGAAATGACGTGGCCCCATATGCTGGTACGGGCTATGCTGGCAGAACAGCTCTACCGGGCGTGGAGCATCGCCAACAGGCACCCCTACCATCGCGTCTGATAAGTGCTATTTAATCGCCCGAAGAGATAACCAAATGACGACCAAGATGACGGAAAAGACCATGCGGCCGGCTGTGCTTTGTATTCTCGATGGATGGGGTCACCGGCCCCAGTCGGAAGATAATGCCTGGGCGCTGGCGCAGACCCCCAATCTCGACCGGCTATTCGACAATTGTCCGAATGCGCTCCTGGAAACATCCGGCGAAGCTGTCGGGTTGCCGGCAGGACAGATGGGCAATTCCGAAGTCGGGCACATGAATATTGGCGGTGGCCGGGTCGTCAAGCAGGACCTGCCCCGGATTGATGAGGCCATGAAAACCGGCGCGCTGGCGGAAAACGCTGTGCTGTGTGCGCTGATTGAAAAGGTACAGGCCAGTGACGGGCGCGCGCACATTATGGGGCTGCTGTCTCCCGGTGGTGTCCATTCGCATCAGGATCATATTGTCGCGCTGGCCCGGATTATCAGCGAAGCCGGTGTGCCCGTCGTGCTGCATGCTTTCCTGGATGGCCGCGATACGCCGCCGTCCAGCGCCCGTGGCTATCTGGAGCAGGTTCAGGCGCAGATTGAGGGGCTGCCGGACGTTCATTTCGGGACGATAACCGGCCGTTACTACGCGATGGACCGCGACAAGCGCTGGGACCGGGTGCAATTGGCCTATCGGGGATTGGTGGATGGCGATGGTGCAGCAGCGCTCAGCGCGCTCGATGCCATCGACGGCAGCTATGCCGATGAGGTCACCGACGAGTTTGTCTTGCCCGCCATCATCGATGGCTATCACGGCATGGCGGATGGCGATGCCCTGATCATGGCCAATTTCCGGGCCGATCGGGCGCGTGAAATCCTGACCGCGTTGCTGGATCCGGCATTTGATGGGTTCAATCGGTCACGGCTGATCGCGTTTTCAGCGGTTGCGGGGATGGTTGAGTATTCAGCGGCGCTGGCCGAAATGATGCCGGCCCTGTTCCCGCCGGCGCATCTGACCGGCACCCTTGGTGAAGTGGTCGCAAAGGCAGGACTCAATCAGTTGCGGATTGCCGAAACCGAGAAGTACGGCCACGTGACCTTTTTCTTCAATGGCGGTGAAGAGGCGGTGTTCGATCATGAGGACCGGATTCTGGTGCCGTCACCTAAGGTTGCGACCTATGATTTGCAGCCGGAAATGTCTGCGGACGAGGTGACAGACCGATTGGTCGCGGCCATCGGTGGAGGGCGGTATGACCTTATTGTCTGTAATTTCGCCAATCCGGATATGGTCGGCCATACGGGTATTTTGACGGCGGCTATCAAGGCGATGGAAGCCGTCGACCGCTGCGTCGGGCGGGTCAATGAGGCTGTCTTGCAAGCAGGCGGCGCGCTGCTGCTGACCGCCGACCATGGCAATCTGGAAATGATGTCTGATCCCAAGACCGGCCAGCCGCATACGGCTCACACGGAATTTCGTGTGCCAGTGCTTGTTTCCGGTGCTGAGGTCGATATCCACGATGGCCGACTGGCGGATGTTGCGCCGACGATGCTGGCGTTGATGGGACTTGAGAAGCCCGCGGAGATGACGGGAACATCCCTTATCGGGCCGCAGTCGACCCGTCGAGCCGATGCCGGGGTCCGTGCGCAGGCGTAACCCCGCCAAAGCGGGCGCTTTGGTAGCGGCCTTGTTTGCCGCGCTGACTCCCGCCGTGCTTTCAGCGCAGAATGACGCGCCTGAAGCGCGGCTTGAATCGGTCACACTGGAAATCGCAGCATCGGAGGCGGAACGCGCACGGCTGGAGAAAGAGGCTGACGCGGTGCGCCGTGAGGCGCGCGCGCTGCAAAAGAACCTGGTCGATGCCGCTGCGCAATTGCGCGATCAGGAAGAAAAGATTACGGCTCTGGAGGCCGATCTTCAGGCGCTGCGGGCGCGCGAAGCCACAGCGGTGGGAACCTTAGAACTGCAGGCTGGCCAGCTTTCAGATTCCCTGGCAGCGATGCAGATGCTGTCGCGCCAACCTTCCGCCACGCTTCTGCTGCGCCCGGCCAGCATCCCTGATACAGCGCGCACGGCGATCCTTCTGGACCACCTGCGCGGTCACCTGACGCGCGAGGCGGACGCGTTGCGGGAGCAGGTGCGAGTCGTCCAGGCATTGCAGATCTCTATTGAAGAAGAGCAGACGACCCTGCGGGAGGGTATGGCGGCGTTGGCCGCGGGTCAGGAGCGGCTGGCGGGGCTGGTCGCAGACCGCAAAGCGCGCCAGGCATCGCTGGGCCAGCAGATTACAGAACAACAGGCGCGGCAGCAGGCTTTGGCAGAGGAAGCCGAATCGCTCGAAGCGTTGATCAAAAAGATTGAAGAAGAGGCTGCAGCCCGGGACCGGTTTGCAGGCACGGGCGAGCCTTTGGACACGGTGCCGTTCTCGACCGCCAAGGGCAGCCTGCCGCTGCCTGCTGCTGGCGCTATCGTTCGGACGTTCGGCCAACCCGGGCGCGGCGGCCGACCCTCGCGTGGGGTTTACATGGAGACCCGGCCACAAGGTCAGGTTTCGGCCCCCTGGGATGGCCGCGTGGTTTTTGCGGGTCCGTTCCGTGATTACGGCCTGCTATTGATCATCGATCATGGAGAGGGATATCATAGCCTGCTCGCCGGGATGAGTGTCGTTGATGTAGTAGCGTCGCAATGGGTTCTCGCCGGCGAGCCAATCGGACAGATGGGGAAAAATGTCACGGGCGCGGCGGACAACGCCAAACCAAGACTATATATAGAGTTGCGGCAGGACGGTCGGTCGATCAACCCGCTTCCCTGGCTTGCAGAGGCTGACAGAAAGGTTCGTGGATGAAACTCAAGATGTTGACCGGTTTGAGCGTTGTTTTCCTTGTGGGAGCATTGGTGTTTACGCCCGCTTCTGAACCGCTGGCGGAGCGTTCCGAGACCTACCGTCAATTGAATCTGTTCGGCGATGTCTTTTCACGCATTCGCACCACCTATGTCGAAGAAGTCGACGATGTCGAAATGATCGAAGCCGCGATCAATGGCATGCTGACGTCGCTCGACCCGCATTCCAGCTATCTGAATGCCGAACGGTTCGAAGACATGCAGGTGCAAACGAAGGGCGAGTTCGGCGGTCTGGGCATTGAAGTCACGATGGAGAACGGCCTGGTCAAGGTCATCTCACCGATTGACGACACGCCCGCGGAGCGCGCCGGCGTCGAGGCGGGCGACTTCATAACCGGGCTGGATGGGGAACCGGTGATGGGTCTGACTCTGTCGGAAGCCGTCGATATCATGCGCGGCGAGCCGGGCAGCAAACTGACGGTTACCATCGCACGGCGCGGGGAACGCTCTCAATTTGACATCGATATCATCCGCGACATCATCAAGATTCAATCCATTCGCTCGGAAGCCAAAGGCAAGACCGGTTATATCCGTGTGACGACCTTCAATGAGCAGGCGGAACCTGGCCTGAAGAAAGCGTTTGCTGAACTGTCCGAGGAAATCGGGCCGGAAATGAACGGCATCGTGCTCGATCTGCGCAGCAACCCGGGTGGGCTGCTGGATCAGGCGGTGGCCATCGCTGATGCGTTTCTGGATCGTGGCGAAGTCGTGCAGACCCGCGGCCGGGATCCGCAGGACGTACAGCGCTATCACTCGCGCGGGGGCGATATACTTGAGGGCAAGCCGCTGATCGTGCTGATCAATGGCGGATCGGCCTCGGCATCCGAGATCGTTGCTGGTGCGCTGCAGGATTACAAGCGCGCCATCGTCGTCGGCACAAAGTCGTTCGGCAAGGGTTCGGTTCAGACGATTATTCCGCTGGGCCGCGAAAACGGCGCAATGCGGTTAACCACAGCGCGCTACTACACGCCCGCTGGCCGCTCTATCCAGGCAGAAGGCATTGAGCCGGATCTGGTCGTTGAACAGGCCAAGATCGAAAAGCTTGATGGTGATGACCGGCCACGGCGCAGTGAAGCCACGCTGCGCGGCCATCTGATGGGTGAAGACGAGGCCGAAGAAGCAGCCGCGGAAGACGAACTGCCGCTCACGGATGAAGATTTGCCCGAAGGTGAAGGTGACGAATCGAGCACCGACCGTGCCGCCGAGGACTATCAGCTCTCCTATGCGCTTGATCTCATGAAGGGGCTTGCGCTGGTCTACAACCGGTCGACCTCGGCAGCGTCGCTGCAATAGGCGCCTGTTGTGGCGCAGCCGACGGCCTACCGGCCATGCGCCGGTGTCATGCTGGTCAATGCAGATGGGCTGGTTTTTGTCGGCGCGCGGATCGACAACCCGGATGATGCGTGGCAGATGCCCCAGGGCGGTATCGACCAGGGCGAAGCCCCCCTGGACGCTGCTTTTCGTGAGTTGGAAGAAGAAATCGGTACCGCCAAGGCGGAACTGATGGCTGAATCGGCCGAATGGCTGACCTATGACCTTCCGCCGGAATTGATGGGGCGGATGTGGAAAGGCAAGTATCGGGGCCAGAAACAGAAATGGTTTCTGATGCGGTTCACGGGCATGGATTCAGACATCAACCTTGAAACCGATCACCCTGAGTTCCGGGACTGGAAATGGGCGCATCCTGAAGACCTGCCCAATCTGATCGTCCCGTTCAAACGCGACCTTTACCGGGATTTGATCGACGAGTTTGAGCCAAAAATCGCTTCACTCAGGCTGACTTAAGCCCTTCCGCGAGCTGGAAAATCTCGCGCTGACGGCGCTGGACCATCCACCATGCCAACCGGGTCGCACCGCGCGAGATCAGGCTGTCGGACCGGAAACCGATTGCGCGCAGCATCATTTTGGCGGCTTTTTCAAGATGCGGCTGCTTGTAGATACCGAACGAGCCCAGCTCGTAAGCCAGCATGCAATAGTCCCGGTCGTAGGGCTCGTCGCTTTTGAGCGCGATATTGGCCGCGTAGTAGGCGAAGCCGAATTCATCGTCGTTCCGCTCTGCCACCCGGTCCGCCAGGATCCGGCAGCGGGCCAGCTTAGACAGCGGCGGTTCCTGGCCCTCATAGTCGTCCAACTGGCGCCGGAACAGCTTGTAATGGCGCACTTCATCGGCGGAAATGTTCCGGGCGATCTGTTTCAGGACCGGTTCGTCGGTCTTGTCTTCCATCGCAGCGTAGAATGAGGTTGTACCGCTTTCGACCACACACCGGGCGAACAGTTCGCCAAGGCGTGACCCGCGTATGGATTCCTCGGTATCCAGGGGCACCTGCTCGAAATCGGAGCGGAAAACCGATAACGCCCGTTCAAAGTCAAAAGTCGGGTCGGCCATCGCCGCCCAGCGGGCCAGCGCGTCGCCATGCTGTTCTTCCTCACGGCCCCACTGCTCGAGTGCCTCGCAGAGTGCAGCATCGGTCTTGAAGACATTACAAAGATATTGAACGTAATCAGGGGCGTTGGCTTCAACCAACGCGGCGGCCTTCACGACCGCCAGCATTTCCCCATCAACGAGGTCAGGACGGAATCCGCCCCACTCGATATCGTCGAGACTCCAGTACCGGCTCATGGCTCCCTACCAATGCGTACAGTTTATCAAACTGTTTGCACTAATCTAGGGCCGTCAAAAGCTCATTCAACTGGTCGTGTACCTCTTGTGCCTGTTGGCGTGCGTCATCGGTCTTGGCATCTTCAACGTCTTCCGCAGCGTTTTTGATGCGCTGGGCCAAGGCTTCTTTGTCCAATTCCGCCAACATGATGGCTTCTTCGGCCAGGATTGTCAGACGATCCAGAGCGCAGTCGACAAACCCGCCCCGCACAAACATCCGGATGGGCTCGGCGCCGTCGGTCTCATAAACATCGACGACCGCCGGCTTCAGCGTGGAAATGACAGGCGCGTGCCCGGCCAGGACCGTGAAATCGCCTTCGGCTCCTGGCACCATGACGGCGTGGACGTCTGCTGTCATCAGCAGCCGCTCGGGCGAAACCAGTTCGAATGCGATCGTATCGGCCATGAAGCCTCCTGAACCGTAATACGCTGTTTAGGCGGCTTCAGCAGCCATGCGTTCGGCTTTTTCGACGGCCTCATCGATGCCGCCGACCATGTAGAATGCCGCTTCCGGCAGGTGATCGTACTCGCCGGCGCAAACCGCCTTGAAGCTCTTGATGGTATCTTCCAGCGGCACCAGCTTGCCGGGCGCGCCGGTGAAGACCTCGGCAACGAAGAACGGTTGGCTCAGGAAGCGTTGAATCTTGCGGGCACGGGCGACGACCAGCTTGTCTTCTTCCGACAGCTCATCCATGCCCAGAATGGCGATAATGTCCTGCAGGTTCTTGTAGCGCTGCAGAATTTCCTGCACCTCACGGGCCACCGCATAGTGTTCTTCACCAACGATCCGGGGGTCGAGAATACGCGACGTTGAATCAAGCGGATCGACCGCCGGGTAGATGCCCAGCTCCGAAATCGCCCGTGACAGCACGGTCGTGGCATCAAGGTGTGCAAACGACGTTGCAGGCGCGGGATCGGTCAAATCATCCGCGGGCACGTAAATCGCCTGCACGGACGTGATCGAGCCTTTGTTGGTGGTGGTGATCCGCTCCTGCATGGCGCCCATATCCGTGGCCAGGGTGGGCTGATAGCCCACGGCCGAAGGAATACGGCCCAGCAGCGCCGACACTTCCGAACCGGCTTGCGTAAAGCGGAAGATGTTGTCGACGAAGAACAGCACGTCCTGACCCTCCTGGTCACGGAAATACTCCGCCACGGTCAGACCGGCCAGACCGACGCGGGCGCGGGCGCCCGGCGGCTCATTCATCTGACCGTAGATCAGCGCCACCTTCGAATCGCCTTCCAGGTCGATAACGCCAGCGTCGATCATTTCATGATAGAGATCGTTGCCCTCACGGGTCCGCTCGCCAACGCCGGCAAACACTGAATAGCCGCCATGCGCCTTTGCGATGTTGTTGATCAGTTCCTGAATCAGCACCGTCTTGCCCACGCCGGCGCCGCCGAACAGGCCAATCTTGCCGCCACGGGAGTAAGGAGCCAGCAGATCCACGACCTTGATGCCGGTGACCAGGATTTCCTGCTCTGTTGCCTGGTCGACAAATGCCGGGGCTTCCGCATGGATCGGCGCACGCTGTGCGGTCTTAATCTCGCCGCGTTCATCAATGGGCTCGCCCACCACGTTCATGATCCGGCCCAGTGTTTCGGGACCCACGGGAACCGAAATTGGTTCGCCCGTATCCGTGACCTCGTCGCCGCGCACCAGCCCGTCGGTGGTGTCCATGGCGATCGTCCGGACGGTCGATTCGCCCAAATGCTGGGCGACTTCCAGAATCAGGCGATTCCCGTGGTTGTCGGTTTCCAGCGCGTTCAGAATCGGCGGCAGATTGCCGTCGAACTGAACATCGACAACGGCGCCGATAACCTGGGAAATCCGGCCTGTTAGGTTGGTGGTCATGGTCTTACTCCAGTCGCACGTCTCGGGCTAAAGCGCTTCCGCGCCCGAGATGATTTCGATCAGCTCGGTCGTGATGACCGCCTGACGGGTTCGGTTGTAGTTCAGGGTCAAAGAATCGATCAGATCGCCGGCATTGCGGGTGGCGTTGTCCATGGCGGACATCCGCGCGCCCTGTTCACTGGCGGCATTTTCCAACAGCGAACGCAGCACCTGAACCGACAGGTTCCGGGGCAGCAGGTCGCGTAAAATCGTCTCTTCATCGGGTTCGTAGTCGTAAACGGCGCCCTGCAAGCCTGCTTCAAGCGCCTGTTCGCCCTCAGGGACTTCGGGCAATTGCGCCGGGATCAACTGCATTTCGGTGACGATCTGCAGGATGACCGATTTGAAGCGGTTATAGAACAGGGTGCAGACGTCGAACTCACCGGCATCGAACATGTCGAGGATGCGTTCGGAGATCGGCTGGGCCTCGTCAAAGCTCACCCGGCCGGTGCCGGACAACTCAATCGTATCGATGATCAAATGACCATAGCTGCGCTGCAGTTGGATCGAGCCTTTGCGGCCCACGCACAGCACTTTGACCGTTTTGCCCTGCGCCTGCAGCGAATCGATCTTCTTCATCGCCCCGCGCGCAATGGATGAGTTGAAACCGCCGCACAGACCGCGTTCGGCTGTGGCGACAACGATCAGATGGACATCCTCCTGGCCGGTGCCAATCAGCAACCGGGGCGCACCCGGCTGATCGGCCATGCCGCCTGCCAGCGACCCAAGCACGGTTTCCATGCGTTCGGCATAGGGCCGCGCGGCTTCAACGGCATCCTGCGCCCGGCGCAGTTTCGAGGCCGCGACCATCTGCATGGCGCGGGTGATCTTCTGCGTCGACTTGACGGTGTCGATCCGATTCCTCAGGTCTTTGAGGCTGGGCATGGCCGCTGTCCCGTGGTTTGGCTAAAGACTTAAGCGAAGGTCCTGGTGTATTCGTCCAGGATTTCCTTCAGCTTGGCTTCAGTGGCATCCGAAATCTGCTGCTCGTCGCGGATTGTGGCCATCACTTCACCATGGTTGGTCCGCATCTCACCGAGGAAGCCTTCCTCGAACCGTCCGATGGCGGAAACTTCGATGCCGTCCAGATAGCCGTTCACGCCCGAGAAAATGGACACGACCTGCTCTTCAACGGCGAGCGGCGAATACTGGTCCTGCTTCAGAAGCTCCGTCAAACGGGCGCCGCGGTTCAGCAAATGCTGGGTGGAGGCATCGAGGTCCGAACCAAACTGCGCAAATGCCGCCATCTCTCGGTATTGCGCCAGTTCCAGCTTGATCGACCCGGCAACCTGTTTCATTGCCTTGATCTGCGCGGCAGAGCCCACACGCGACACGGACAGGCCGACGTTAATCGCGGGGCGGATACCCTGGAAGAACAGCTCGGTTTCCAGGAAGATCTGGCCGTCGGTGATCGAAATCACGTTGGTCGGGATATAGGCGGACACGTCACCGGCCTGGGTTTCAATGATCGGCAGGGCGGTCAGCGATCCCGACCCCTCGTCCTCGTTCATCTTGGCGGCGCGCTCCAGCAGCCGCGAGTGAAGATAAAAGACGTCACCGGGATAAGCTTCACGGCCCGGCGGGCGCCGAAGCAGCAGAGACATCTGGCGATAGGACACGGCCTGCTTCGACAGATCATCATAAATGATCACGGCATGCATGCCGTTATCGCGGAAATATTCACCCATGGCGCAGCCGGCATAAGGCGCCAGGAACTGCAGCGGCGCGGGTTCGGACGCGGTGGCTGCCACGACGATCGAATAGGGAAGTGCGCCGGAATCTTCCAGCGTCTTAACGATCTGCGCCACGGTCGAACGCTTCTGGCCGACGGCGACGTAGATGCAGTAGAGCTTCTTCGACTCGTCGTCGCCCGCGTTGATGTCTTTCTGATTGATGATCGCATCGATGGCGACGGCCGTCTTGCCGGTCTGGCGGTCACCGATAATCAGTTCGCGCTGGCCGCGGCCGACGGGAACCAGGCTGTCGATGGCTTTCAGGCCCGTCTGCACCGGCTCGTGCACCGATTTGCGCGGGATGATGCCGGGCGCTTTCACGTCGACGAGGCGGCGTTCGGCGGCTTCAATAGGCCCCTTGCCGTCAATCGGGTTGCCCAGCGCATCGACAACGCGGCCCAGCAGGCCCTTGCCGACGGGGACGTCCACGATGTCGCCGGTCCGCTTGACCGTATCGCCTTCCTTAATGCCTCGGTCATCGCCGAAGATCACGACGCCGACATTGTCGACTTCCAGGTTCAGCGCCATGCCTTTGACACCGGCATTGAACTCAACCATCTCACCGGCCTGCACATTGTCCAGACCGTAGATGCGGGCGATACCGTCACCGACCGACAGAACCCGACCGATTTCCGAGACTTCAGCCTCGGCACCGAAATTGGTGATCTGTTCCTTGAGGATTTCAGAGATTTCAGCGGCGCGGATATCCATTATCCAACCCCTTTCATGGCAAGCTGCAGATTGGAGAGCTTGGTGCGTAGTGAATTGTCAATCATTCGGGATCCCACACGGACGATCAGGCCGCCCAGTAGGGTATCGTCGACGCTCGATTCGATCTGAACGTCGCTGCGCAGTTCGCGCGTCAGGGTCTCACGCAGGGCGTCTGCCTGTTCAGGCGACAGCGGCCGTGCGGATACAACTTCAGCCGTGGTTTCACCGCGATGGTCGGCCAGCATGGCGCGGAAAGCATCAATCATGTCGGGCAGGGCGAACAGGCGGCGGTTTTGCGTCACGACGCCGATGAAACTGCGGGTCAATTCGTCAGCACCGCCTTTTTCCATCACGGTGCCGATGCCGGCCTGCTGGTCCTCGCGGGAGAACAGCGGGCTGTTGACCAGCTTGGCCAGGTCGTCACTCTCACCGATTAAAGACTTAAAGGACGCCAGATCGCCATAGACCGCGTCCAGTTTACCGGCATTTTTTGCCAACTCGAACAGTGCGGCGGCGTAGCGTCCTGCTACGCCCGACGACATTGAATTTTGGGTGGCCACGTTGGCGCCTCTTTGAGAGACATTTCCTAAGGGTGGAAAGTCGATGAAACCTGCAGAATTCCTTGGCTTTTACACCCGCACGAATGCCGCCGGGTGCGCGACGGCGCGAGTGTTAGCACACCGTTTTGCGCGGTGCAACAGAGTCCGGTTTGCGTCTATCACAGTGCCGTAATGTTCCCTACAAAAAGCTGTAGGGGTCGATGTCGATTGTGACCCGGACGGTCGACTTATCGGGCACCGATGACAGCCAGTCTTTCAGAATGCCCTGCAGGTTGGGGCCGCGCTGCGCCTTGATCAGCAGACGGTAGCGAAACCGGCCGCGCAGCCTGGCAAAGGGGGCCGGTGCCGGTCCAAGTATGGTCAGGCCGCCAATCCGTGGGGCCGCCTGCGCAAGCCGTCGGGCCTGGGCTGAAACGTCGGCTTCGTTGTTGCCTGAGAGAATCAGAGCGGCCAAACGGCCAAAGGGCGGCCAACCGCCTTCGCGGCGATTCTCTGACTCGGCAGCGTAGAACGCGGGGCCATCGCCACCCACCAACGCTTCCATCACCGGGTGGTCGGGCATGTATGTCTGGATCAGCACCCGGCCCGGCCGCGCGGCGCGGCCGGCACGTCCCGCGACCTGCCACAGCTGTTGGTAGGTTCGTTCGCCCGCCCGAAGGTCGCCGCCCGAGAGGCCCAAATCCGCATCGACGATGCCGACCAGGGTCAGCATCGGGAAGTGATGCCCTTTGGTCACCAATTGGGTGCCCACGACGATATCGAGTTCATGCTTTTCGATTCGCCGGATGAAGTTCTGCACCTCCTGCGGCGATTTTACCGTATCGCTGGCCATCACCGCGACCCGAAGATCCGGAAACAGGCCGCTGACTTCCTCGGCCAGCCGCTCGACGCCGGGCCCGTAGGGGACGATTTTATCTTCGACGCCGCAATTGGGGCAGGCGCGGGGCATCGGCATGGAAAAGTCGCAATAATGGCAGCGCAGCCGCCCGCCGAACCGGTGAACGACCAGCGGCGCGGAGCAATTGTCGCGTTGCAGCCGGTGGCCGCAGGCCTTGCAGATCGCCGCGGGCGCGTAGCCACGCCGGTTCAGAAACAGAAGCGACTGTTCGCCGGCTTCTGCCGTCTCCCGCACGGCGGCCACAAGATCAGGGGACAGGTAATGCCCGCGATCGAGCACCTGCGCGCGCATATCGACGGTTTTGACCTCGGGCAGTGTCGCGCCGCCATGCCGCTCGGGCAGGGTGACATGGCCATATTTGCCATTCTGGCAGTTCGTCATGGTCTCCAGCGACGGCGTCGCTGAAACCAGAACAGCCGGGCAATCGGCCAGCGAGGCGCGGACCACGGCCATGTCGCGGCCCTGATACACCACCTGGTCTTCCTGCTTGTAGGCCTGGTCGTGTTCTTCATCGACGATCACCAGCCGTAGGTTGGTGAAGGGCAGGAAGAGCGCGGACCGGGCGCCGACGACTACCCTGGCGTCGCCGCGTGCTGCCGCCAGCCAGGCGGCCCGGCGGCCCGGACCGGTCAGATTGGAGTGCCAGGCAAGCGGACGCGCGCCGAAGCGTGTTTCGAATCGCTCCAGCAGCTGGTTGGTCAGGGCGATTTCAGGTACCAGCACCAGAATCTGGGCAGTTTCATCTGTTCTCAGCGCTTCGGCAATAGCCTCGAAATAGACCTCGGTCTTGCCGGAACCGGTCACGCCTTCGAGTAGGATTGTCGAATAGGCGCCTTTCTTGATTGTTTGGCAGAGCGCATCCGCCGCCGCCGCCTGGCCCTGCGACAACACGGGGCCTTCGTGATTTGGATCAGGTTGGACCATGCCGGTATCGCCGAGGTCCAGTTCCAGCCGTTCCAGGACGTTCTGATCCGCCAGTCCGGTGATAACCCCTGTACTCACCGCGGCGGCCTCGGCAATATCCGTAGCGCTTCGCGCCAGGCCACTCTCGAGCACCTCAAGCACCCGGGCTCGGGCTGCAGTCATGCGTTCAGGCTGTTGACCGTTCCAGCGGTAGCGGATCAGCGGGCGTATCTGTTTGAAGAGGCTGGGTGTGGCAATCGCCATGCGCAGGACGGAGCCGGTTGGCGTCATGGTGTATCGAGCGACCCAGTCGATGAACTGGCGACTGGCCTCCGGCAGCGGCGGCAGGTCGAGAACCTGCTGAACCGGTTTCAGTTTTGATGGATCAGGCGCGTCTTTGGCCTCTGTGCCGTCCCAGATGACACCGATTCGGATGCGCGGCCCCAGCGGCACCTGGACAAACTGACCCGCCGACACACTTATGCCATCGGGCAGCGAATAGTCGTAAGCCCCCGGTATCCCAAGCGGGAGCAGCACCTTTACGGTTCTGGGCCGGGGGTCACTGGAACGTCTGCTTGGCAGGGTCTGGCGCCTTTCCTAGAATGCGCGCCGTTGGGAGCGCGACGGCAACCATGATGGTGCCGCGATTGAGGGATTTGTATCCATGAAATTCTTTGTTGATACCGCCGATACGGCTGAAATTCGTGATCTTGCCGAAAGTGGCCTGCTGGATGGTGTCACCACCAACCCGTCTTTGATCGCCAAAGCCGGGGGCGACTTCTTTGAAATTCTCAAAGACATCTGCGACGCGGTCGATGGCCCCGTCAGCGCCGAGGTCACGGCGGTCGACGCACCTGCGATGATCGCCGAAGGCGAGAAACTGGCCAAGCTGGCAGACAACATTACGGTGAAGGTGCCGTTAACGCTGGATGGCCTCAAGACGTGCCGTCACCTTTCCAATCAGGGCATCATGGTGAATGTCACTCTTTGCTTTTCTGCGGTTCAGGCGTTGATGGCGGGTAAGGCCGGCGCCACTTTCATTTCGCCGTTTGTCGGAAGACTAGATGATATTTCTCAAGACGGAATGCAGTTAATCGCTGATATTCGTCAAATTTATAATAATTATGAACAAATAAATACTGAGATTCTTGTTGCAAGTATTCGCAATCCGACGCATGTTTTACGCTCTGCGCTTCTGGGAGCTGATGTCTGTACTATTCCGCCTGCCGTCCTTCGGCAGTTGGTGCAGCATCCACTGACTGACCGTGGGCTTGAGGCTTTCTTGGCTGATTGGGCTAAGACAGGACAAAGCATCACGTAAATGAGCCAACTTTCTAAAGACACAATTGTAACCTATCTGAAGGAACACCCTGAAGTACTGACCGAGTTGCTGCCACCGCCATCATCGCGTGGGCAGAAGGTCGTGGATTTTCAGAGTCACCTGATAGACCGTTTGCGGCGCGAGGTTTCTGTGCGCCGGGCCGACAATGACGATCTTGTCGACACATCGCGCACAAACCTGACCAGTCAGCGACGAGTCCACGAGGCTGCGCTGGCGCTTCTGAAGCCGTCGAAACTGGCTGATCTGGCATGGATGGTCGCCAATGATTTGCGCGATTATCTCGCCGTTGACGTTTCGGTTCTTTGCATCGACCACCGGGCGGCCTGGCCGCAGCGGGAGGTGCAGTCAGCGCTTCTGTTGCCGCCGACCCTGATGGCAGCACAGTTTCCTGAAGGGCTGAAAGTGAGTTTGGGCGAGACCGGGTCGGCAGCCGAAGAGATATTCGGCCCCATGGCCCGTGTCGTACGCTCGCAGGCACTGGTCCGGCTCGATCTGGGCGGTAACCAGCTCGTCGGCGTGCTGGCGCTGGGTGACCGTGATCCGGAAACGTTCGAATCCGGTCATGGCACGCAACTCTTGCGGTTTTTGGGAGACATGCTAGCCATTCGACTGAAACAACTCATTCCCGAGACGTTTCCAGTTGAAGAGGCTCGGTGGCAGAACCCGGAGATCGGATAGAGCGACTGCTGGCTGGGTTGCCAGCCGACGCCAGCGCTGCGGCGCTGGCGGCCTCATGGGTGCGCTATCTGGCAAGTGAGCGCCGGTTGGCGGCACACACGCTGACGTCCTATCTGCGCGACCTGAATGACTTCCTGCATTTTCTGCAGGGGCATTTTGGCCGCGTCGCGGGTCCTGTCACGCTGGAGACGTTGACGGTCCCTGATTTCCGCGCCTGGCTGGCCAACCGCCGCCGCAACGGCCAATCGCCGCGCTCCACGGCCCGGGCGCTGTCTGCGATCCGCAATTTCTATCGCTTCCTGGACCGAACCGGCGTTCTATCAAACGCCGCTCTTGGGGCGGTTTCGTCTCCCAGGCAACCGCACACCGTGCCGCGCCCCCTGTCGGAAACGGGTGCGGCTGCGGTGCTCGATGACATCGGCTCACTCAGCGAGGACGGCTGGGTAGCCGACCGGGATACGGCGGTGGTCACCCTGCTTTATGGCTGCGGGTTGCGGATCTCCGAGGCGCTGGACCTGAACCGCCGGGACGTGCCGCAGGGCGACTCCATGATTGTGAAGGGCAAGGGTGGCAAGGAGCGGCTGGTGCCTGTGTTGCCCGTGGTGCGTACGGCTATTGATGCCTACCTGTCCGGCGTTCCGTACGACCTGAAGCCCGATGACCCGCTCTTTGTCGGGGTGCGGGGCAAGCGGCTCAACCCCGGCATTATCCAGAAGCAAATTCGCATTCTGCGCGGCGCGCTGGGGCTGCCGCCCTCGGCGACGCCCCATTCGCTGCGCCACTCCTTAGCCACGCACCTTCTGTCCAGCGGTGGGGACTTACGGACGATTCAGGAGTTGCTGGGCCATGCCTCGCTGAAGTCCACCCAGCACTACACCGAGGTCGATGCCGAACAGCTGCTGGCGGTATACGACGCCGCGCACCCGAAGGCGCGAGGGTAGGAGGCCGCTTTGCGGTCCGGTTCGTTCGTGCTTCGAGACGCGTCCTCCGCGATGCTACGGGCGCTCCTCAGCACGAACGGCTTTGCCTTCTGCCTACATATGAACCGGGCTGCCGGTAACGGCCAGCGCCGCTTCCTTCATGCTTTCGGTCAGGGTCGGGTGGGCGTGCATGGTGAGCGCGATATCTTCTGAAGACGCATCGAACTCCATCGCCAGCACGGCTTCTGCGATCAGGTTGCCTGCGTCGGCGCCGATGATGTGAACCCCCAGCACCCGGTCGGTTTTCTTGTCCGCCAGAATCTTGATGAAGCCCTCCGCATGCAGGCCGACCTTGGCCTTGGCGTTGGCCATAAAGGGGAACTTGCCGACATTGTAGTCGACCCCTTCGTCTTTAAGCTGCTCCTCAGTCTTGCCAACGGACGCGACCTCAGGGGCGGTGTAGACCACGCCCGGAATCGCGTCATAGTTCACATGGCCGACATGGCCCGCGATGACATCAGCGCAGGCATGACCTTCATCCATGGCCTTATGGGCCAGCATCGGCCCGGCGATCACGTCGCCGATGGCATAGATGTGGTCGACATTGGTCCTCCAGTGCTCGTCGATCTCGATCTGGCCCTTGTCATTGGCTTTCACGCCAGCGGCATCCAGGTTCAGCCCCTCGGTGAACGGCTTGCGACCGACGGAAACCAGCACATAATCGCAGTCCAGCACTTCGGCGTCGCCGCCATCGGCGGGTTCGATGGTGACCTTGGCCTTGGTTTTCAGCGCCTCAACACCGGTCACCTTGGTGCCGGTCTTGATGGTGAAGCCCTGTTTGGTGAGAATCTTGGTGAATTCCTTGGCGACTTCGCCGTCCATGCCGGGGACGATCCGATCAAGATATTCAACGACTGTGACTTCCGATCCCAAGCGCGCCCAGACCGATCCCATTTCCAGACCGATATAGCCGCCGCCGATGACCACGAGATGCTTCGGCACATCGGGCAAAGACAGCGCGCCCGTGGAGGACACGACGCGGTCCTCGTCGATTTCGACGCCGGGGATCGACGCGGGTTCGGAGCCGGTCGCGATGACGATGTTCTTGCCCGTAACCGTCTGCTTCCCGCCGTCTTCGTCGGTGACCTCGACGGTGTTCTTGTCCTTGAAGCTGCCCCAGCCCTTCAGGTAGGTAACCTTGTACTTCTTGAACAGGCCCTCGACCCCGGAGGTCAGTCCCTTCACCGTCTTGTCCTTGTAGGACATCATCGTATCGAGATCGAGTTCGACATCCGACACCTTCACACCCAGGGAGGCGTGGCTGCTGCTGGCGTCGTGAAACACCTCAGAAGCATGCAGAAGGGCTTTCGACGGAATACAGCCGACATTGAGGCAGGTGCCACCCAAAGCGCCGCGGCCTTCGATACAGGCCACATTGAGGCCCAGCTGGGCCGCACGGATCGCTGCCACGTAGCCGCCGGGGCCGCCGCCGATTACCACAACATCATAGCTGTCGCTCATAGTCTTCCTCGCTGAATTCTTGTGTGCTTACTAAAGATCAAGGAGCATCCGGTGCGGATCCTCCAGGCATTCTTTGACGCGGACCAGGAATGTAACCGCTTCGCGCCCATCGACAATACGGTGATCGTAGGACAGGGCAAGATACATCATCGGCCTGACAACAACCTCCCCGTCAATGGCAATCGGCCGCTCCTGAATCTTGTGCATCCCCAGAATGCCGGATTGCGGCGGGTTCAGGATCGGTGTCGACATCAGGGACCCGAACACCCCGCCATTGGAAATCGTAAACGTGCCGCCCTGCAGATCCTTCAGGGCGAGCTTGCCGTCGCGCGCTTTGCCCGCCACATCACCGAGCGCCTTTTCGATCTCGGCCAGGCTCATGGCATCGCAGTCGCGGATCACCGGCACGACCAGCCCTTGCGGGGCCGAAACCGCGACGCCGATATCATAATGATCTTTGTAGATGATGTCGTCGCCATCGATCTCTGCATTGACGTTGGGGATCTCCTTCAGCGCCGTTACGCAGGCCTTGGCGAAGAACGACATAAATCCCAGGCGGACGCCATGCTTCTGCTCGAACAGGTCCCGGTACTGCTTGCGGACGGCCATCAGCTCGGTCATGTCCACCTCGTTGAAGGTGGTCAGCATCGCGGCGGTATCCTGGGCCTCTTTCAGGCGCGTGGCGATCGTCCGGCGCAGCCGGGACATTTTGACCCGTTCTTCGCGTGGACCCTCTTCGCGAGGCGCTTTCTCACGAGATGAACGGGTCTCAGCGGGCGCGGCAGGTGATTCCAGATGCTTCAGCACATCGGCCTTGGTCACGCGACCGCCCCGGCCGGTGCCGGTGACCTGGCTGACATCAACGCCGCGCTCTTCGGCCAGCCGGGCGGCCGCGGGGGCAAGGCCGACAGGCTCCTCTGTTTTCGTCGGCGCAGGAGGCTCTTCTTCAGGAGCGGGTTCTGACGTCTTTGCCGCCGGTGCTTCTTTTTTCGCGGCTTCCTTTTTAGGCTCGGACTTTGCTGGTTCGGGGTCAGAGCCGCCATCGCCTTCGCCGAAATGCGCCAGCAGCGCGCCGACCTCGACCGTTTCACCTTCGGCAACCACAATTTCCGACAAGGTGCCGGCTGCGGGTGCGTTGACCTCGACCGCAACTTTGTCGGTTTCCAGTTCAACAAGTGGCTCGTCCTGGGCAACGGCCTCGCCCGGCTTCTTGAACCATTGACCGACGGTCGCTTCGGTGACCGATTCGCCGAGTTCGGGAACGATGATTTCTGTCGACATAGGGCCTTGCGTCCTTCTTGGCGTTATCCGGTCAGGGCTTGTTTGACCAACTTGTCCTGCTGGCGGGCGTGGCGGCTGGCAAGCCCGGTTGCAGGAGAGGCGGCTGCGTCGCGCCCAGCATAGATGGGCCGTGTGACGAAATGATCCAGCCCTTCCAGGATTTCTTCGATCTGCGGTTCGACGAAAGTCCAGGCGCCCATGTTCTTGGGTTCTTCCTGACACCAGATCACCTTTGCGTGCGGGAAGCGTTCGAATTCCTCGGTGAGTGCTTGCACCGGGAAGGGGTAGAGCTGTTCCAACCGCAACAGATAAACGTCGTCGAGTTTCTGCTTCTCGCGTTCTTCGAGCAGGTCGTAATAGACCTTGCCCGAACAGATCACGAGACGGGTGATCTGTTCATCGGGCTTGAGTTCCAGAAACTCGCCTGAGTCGGCATTGGTCTGGGCGTGGTCCCACATGACTCGGTGGAACGAGGTGCCGCGGGCCATGTCGCTGATTCTCGACACGGCTAGTTTGTGCCGTAGCAGGCTTTTCGGCGTCATGATGATCAGCGGTTTGCGGAAGTTCCGCGTCAGCTGTCGCCGCAGGATGTGAAAATAGTTGGCCGGGGTAGAGCAGTTGGCGACCTGCCAATTGTCCTCGGCAGAAAGCTGCAGATAACGCTCCAGCTTCGCAGAGGAATGCTCCGGCCCCTGGCCTTCATAGCCATGCGGCAGCAGCATCACCAGACCGCTCATGCGCAGCCATTTCAGCTCACCGGACGAAACAAACTGGTCGATGATCACCTGCGCACCATTGGCAAAGTCGCCGAATTGCGCCTCCCAAATAGGTAGCGTGTTGGGTTCGGCCAGGCTGTAACCATATTCGAAGCCAAGCACAGCGGCTTCCGACAGCATGGAATCGATCACCTCGAACTTGCTGTCCTCGCGTAGCGAATCAAGCGGGGTGTAGCGCTCCCCGGTTTCCTGGTCCGTAAACACCGCGTGGCGGTGGGAGAAGGTGCCGCGTCCCGAATCCTGTCCGGACAGGCGCACGCCATAGCCCTCGTCGAGCAGTGACCCAAAGGCCAGCGCTTCAGCGGTGGCCCAGTCGATCCCTTCGCCGTCTTCCAGCATTTTTCGTTTGCGGTCGAGCAGCCGGCCCAATGTCCGGTGAAGGTTGAAGCCGTCCGGGACGGTGGTCAGTGTCTCGATCAGGCGACGGAGTGTTTTTTCGTCTTCCTCCGTGTGGCCGCGCCGGACGCTGCCGCGGGCCTTCTTGAAGCCGGCCCAGCGGCCTTCCAGCCAATCGGCCTTGTTCGGCTTATAGGAGTCAGCGAGATCGAACTCTTCATCCAGGTTGCTTCGGAACTGCTCACGCATCTCGGCGGATTCGGTTTCGGTGACCAGCCCTTCGTCGGCGAGGCGCTTGGTGTAAAGCGCCGCGACGCCCTCATGGGTCTTGATCCGCTTGTACATCAGCGGCTGCGTGAACATCGGTTCGTCGGACTCGTTGTGGCCGAAGCGGCGATAGCAGAACATGTCGATGACGACATCTTTTTTGAATTTCTGCCGGAACTCGACGGCGATTTTGGCCACATGCACCACGGCTTCAGGGTCGTCACCGTTGACGTGAAACACTGGCGCCTGAACCATCTTGGCCACATCTGACGGGTAAGGCGACGAGCGTGAATACATCGGCGATGTGGTGAAGCCGATCTGATTGTTGACGATGAAGTGAATCGTTCCGCCGGTCCGGTAGCCTTTCAGCTGGCTCAGGCCGAAACACTCTGCCACCAGCCCCTGGCCGGCAAAGGCCGCATCGCCATGCAGCAAGAGCCCCATTACCCTTGAGCGTTCCGTATCGTTCTTTTGTTCCTGTTTGGCGCGCACCTTACCCAGCACCACCGGGTCAACCGCCTCTAGATGTGACGGGTTCGCTGACAGCGACAGATGCACTGAATTTCCGTCGAATTCCCGGTCGTCGGAGGTGCCGAGATGATATTTCACATCGCCGGAGCCTTCGACTTCGTCGGGCGTTGACGACCCGCCATGGAACTCGTTGAAGATCGCCCTGAACGGCTTCTGCATCACGTTAGCCAGCACGTTCAGGCGGCCGCGGTGCGGCATGCCGATGACGATTTCATCAATGCCCAGCGCGCCGCCGCGCTTGATGATCGCCTCCAACGCGGGGATTGTCGCTTCGGCGCCGTCCAGGCCAAAC
The DNA here is from genome assembly GCA_046290575.1 of Alphaproteobacteria bacterium. Taxonomy (GTDB): domain Bacteria; phylum Pseudomonadota; class Alphaproteobacteria; order SMXS01; family SMXS01; genus JANQQJ01. Next base: position 40,100 of record JBKAGX010000007.1, read on the forward strand.
CGTTTGGTCCCGGTATATTTGGTATTGAGGAACTGTTCGAACGTCTCCGCCTCGATCACCTTCTGCAGGATCGCGCTTTTCCCCATATCGGTGAAGGTGACATATTTGTCCTGGCCCTCGATGCGTTCCTGAATCCAGCCTTTTTCGTCCGGCTCGGCGATATGCATGAACTCCACGCCGATGTTACCGCAATAGGTGCGCTCCAGAATCTCGACGATTTCCCGCATGGTCGCGGTCTCAAGGCCGAGCACATAGTCCAAATAAATCGGCCGATCCATATCAGCGTCGCTGAAGCCATAGGATTGCGGGTCCAGTTCCGGGTGGTCGGGGCGGGACGCCAGACCCAACGGGTCCAGATTGGCATGCAAATGGCCGCGAACCCGGTAGGAGCGGATCAGCATCAGCGCGCGCAGCGAATCAATCGTTGCAGCGCGGAGTTTTTCCTGTGAGACCTCGCCCTTGGCAGCCGGTTCGGCGGGTGCGGGCAGGCCGGGCGACAAGGCGCCGGTCAGGTCGCCATTGATGACAGGGGGCCAGTCGTTGCGCGCCCAGGAGGGACCGCCATTGGCGGTCTTCGACGCGCCATCGCTCAGCCTGTCGAAATAGCTCCGCCACTCGTCACCCACGGCCATCGGGTCATCAAGATAGCGATCGTACAGGGTTTCCAGAAACGGGGCGTTCTGGCCGCTCAGCATGTCGTCTAGATCATGGTCCATCCGGTCCAACGCCGGCGTTGCCGGCGTCCCTTTGGTGTTCGTGGGGCCGCCGGCGGAACTGCCGGATTAGCCCTTCAGCAACTCAACAAGCGTCGTCCCCAATGCCGCCGGGGAGTCAGCCACCGCGATACCTGCCGACCGCATCGCATCGATCTTGTCTTCGGCACCGCCCTTGCCGCCGGAAATGATCGCGCCCGCATGACCCATACGGCGGCCCGGCGGGGCAGTCCGGCCGGCGATGAAGCCTACCACGGGTTTCTTGACCTTTGACTGCTTAAGAAAATCCGCCGCTTCTTCTTCTGCCGAGCCGCCGATCTCACCGATCATCACGATGGATTCGGTCTGGTCGTCGGCCAGGAACAACTCCAGCACGTCGATGAAATTGGTACCGTTGACCGGGTCACCCCCAATACCAACGCAGGTGCTCTGGCCCAGTTCCACCGCCGTTGTCTGCGCCACGGCTTCATAGGTCAGCGTCCCTGAGCGGGAAACCACGCCGACGGAGCCTGGCTTATGGATGTGGCCGGGCATAATGCCGATTTTGCATTGGTCGGGTGTAATGACGCCGGGGCAGTTCGGGCCAATCAGCCTTGTGCCGCTGTTTTTCAGCGCCCGCTTGACCTTGACCATATCGAGCACGGGAATGCCTTCGGTGATGCAGACAGCCAGTTCGACGCCTGCATCAATGGCTTCCAGGATCGCGTCAGCCGCGAAGGGCGGCGGGACGTAGATCACGGAGGCGTTGGCGCCGGTCTTTTCGACCGCGTCCGCGACCGTGTCATAGACCGGCAGGTCCAGATGCTTGGTGCCGCCTTTGCCGGGCGTCACGCCGCCGACCATCTTGGTGCCGTAGGTGATTGCCTGTTCCGAGTGAAAGGTGCCCTGCGAGCCGGTGAAGCCCTGGCAGATGACCTTGGTGTTGCTGTCGACCATGATCGCCATGACTAGTTCTCCTCCCGCACTGCTTTTGCGACTTTTTCTGCCGCGTCGGCCAAGTCATCGGCCGAGGTAATGGCAAGGCCGGAATCGGCCAGAATTTTCTTGCCCAGATCAACATTCGTGCCCGCCAGGCGCACCACCAGCGGTACGTCCAGGCTGACTTCCTTGGCCGCGGCCACGATGCCTTCCGCGATGACGTCGCAGCGCATGATGCCGCCGAAGATGTTCACCAGAATGGCTTCCACATTGGCATCCGACAGGATGATCTTGAACGCTTCGGTGACGCGTTCCTTGGTAGCGCCACCACCGACATCCAGGAAGTTTGCCGGTGATTCGCCATAGAGCTTGATGATGTCCATGGTTGCCATGGCCAGCCCGGCGCCATTGACCATGCAGCCGATATTGCCGTCGAGCGTGATGTAGTTCAGCTCGTGCTTGGCGGCTTCCAGCTCAATTGGGTCTTCTTCGTCCGGGTCGCGCAGGTCTTCCACATTCTTATGCCGGAACAGCGCATTGTCGTCGAAATTCATTTTCGCATCGAGCGGGATAACTTCATCGCCGCCCGTGACCACCAGCGGGTTGATTTCCAGCATGCTGGCATCAAGCCCGACGAACGCATTGTAAAGGTTCTGCAGCAGCTTGACGGTCGCGCCGACCTGCTTGCCTTGCATGCCCAGAGCAAAAGCGACCTGCCGGCAGTGGAACGGCATCAGGCCGGTTGCCGGGTCGATATGGATCGTGATGATCTTCTCAGGAGTCGCTTCGGCGACTTCTTCGATGTCCATGCCGCCTTCGGTCGAGGCCATGATGGCGACACGCGATGAGCCACGGTCGACCAGGAAGGCCAGATAAAGTTCGCGCTGAATGTCGCAGCCGTCCTCGATGTAGACCCGTTTGACCTCTTTGCCCTCGGGGCCGGTCTGATGGGTGACCAGCGTCATGCCGATCATGTCCTCGGTCGCGCTCTTCACGTCATCGACCGACTTCACGACCTTGACGCCGCCACCCTTGCCGCGGCCTCCCGCATGAATCTGCGCTTTGACGACCCAGACCGGGCCGCCAAGGTCGTTGGCTGCTGCGACGGCTTCGTCTGCTGTATAGGCGATGCCGCCGTCCAGGACGGGCACGCTATATTCCTTCAACAGGGCTTTCGCCTGATATTCATGGATATTCATTGTTTTGCTCTTTGTTGTCCCTGTTTGGGGTGGCCCTGTTTGGAATGACAGGCCGGGCCGGAAAGGGCCCTAGGCGAGGGAGGTATCGATCTGCTTGCAGGCGTCCACCAGCCCCTTGACCGCATCGACGGAGTTCTGGAAACCGGTTTTCTCTTCGCCCTCCAGTTCAATTTCGGCAATGCGCTCAATGCCACCGGCACCGATCACGGCGGGTACGCCGACGTAAAGGTCATCGACGCCATACTGGCCGTTCAGGTGCGCGGCACAAGGCATCAGGCGCTTCTTGTCCTTCAGGTAGGATTCGGCCATCGCGATGGCCGCGGCCGCCGGGGCATAGAACGCTGAGCCGGTCTTCAGCAGGCCGACGATTTCGGCGCCGCCGTCACGGGTGCGTTGCACGATCTCATCCAGCTTTTCCTGTGTGGTCCAGCCCATTTTGACCAGATCAGGCAGCGGAATGCCGGAGACGGTCGAATAACGGGTCAGCGGCACCATGGTGTCGCCATGGCCACCCAGCACGAAGGCGGTGACGTCTTCAACGGAGACGTTGAACTCTTCAGCCAGGAACAGGCGGAAGCGTGCGGAATCGAGAACGCCCGCCATACCAACAACCTTGTTGTGCGGCAGGCCGCTGATTTCACGCAGCGCCCAGACCATGGCGTCCAGCGGGTTGGTGATGCAGATCACGAAGGCGTCGGGTGCGTGCGCCTTGATGCCGTCGCCGACTGCGCGCATGACTTTCAAGTTGATGCCCAGAAGGTCGTCGCGGCTCATGCCCGGCTTGCGGGGGACACCGGCGGTGACGATCACCACATCGGCTCCGGCGATATCGGCATAATCCTGGGTACCGCTATAGGCGGCGTCAAAACCGTCGATCGGGCTCGACTGGGCCAGATCCAGGCCTTTGCCCTGCGGCAGGCCTTCTACAATGTCAAAGATGACGACGTCGCCCAGCTCTTTCAGGCCGGCCAGGTGGGCCAGCGTGCCGCCGATCTGGCCACCGCCGATCAGCGCAATTTTCTTGCGAGCCATAAGGGTCTCCGGTTGGTTGGTTGGAGGTATAGATCGGGTGCGGGGTTTAACGCGATTCCGGAGGGGCTGCAAGCGCTGCCGGGTGTATTGCTGCAATGCCGTTCATGGGTTGTTGCCAGCCCGCTACAAATAGATGGCTGCGGCGATGCCTGTCACAAAAACCAGTCCGGTCCAGCCTAGCGCGATCACCATGTATCCCATCACCTGGCGCACATGCAGACCGGCGATGGCGAGGATCGGAATAATCACCAGTGGCTGGATCAAATTGGTCCATTGATCGCCGAGTGCTACCGCCATGGCGGTAAAGGGCAGGTCGGCCCCCAGTTGAACCGCCGCGTCCATCATGATCGGTCCCTGCACGGCCCACTGGCCGCCGCCTGACGGGATGAACAGGTTGAGCACGCCGGCCGAGAAGAAGGCCGCAAAGGGCAGTGTTTCCGGCGTCGAGAACGAGACGAAGAAGTCGACCAGCATCTGCGCCAGGCCGGAGACCGCCATCATGCCAGCGATCCCCGCATAGAGCGGGTACTGGATCAGGAACGGCCCGACGATGCGCGCGCCATTGGCGACCAGCTGCACGAACTGGATCGGCGAATGGGAGAGCGCCAGCCCGGCCGCCAGGAAGATGAAGTTCACCACATTCAGTTCCAGTGCGAAGGGGCCGTTCGCCCAGAAATGGTTGCCCAGCCAGAACAGCGCCCCGGCCACCAGAATGAAATTCAGCGGCCGCCAGTTTTCCAGCCAGGCAGCGGGCGTGTCCTGGCCGTGAATCTCGGGCTCGCGCGCGTCATGGCTGTTCTCTTCAGGGTCAGCGCCAAGCAGGCGCTCGGGCAGCTGTTCGCAGTCCTTGTCCTCCGGCGCCAGCCGCGCCATCAGCACCGGCAGGCTGAAAAACAGCACAATGACGATCCCCAGGCTGAAGGGTGCCAGCGCGGTCTCGGTGAACGGGATTACCCCGATGCTATCGACCAGGAAGTGGTCGTCGGTGGCGATGGTCAGCGGGATCGAGGCGGTGATGCCCTGATGAAACACGACAAACCCCGCATAGGCGCAGGCCACCAGCAGTGGGTAATGAATAACAATGCCGTTGCGGCGGCAGGCTTCGCCCACCGCGCGGGCCATGATGCCGCCGGCCACCAGCCCCAAACCCCAGGAAATATAGGTGCAGATAAAGGCCACGATGGTTGTCGCCATATAGGCGGCACGCGGGGTGCTGACCAAACCGGCAAAGAACAGCAGCAGACGCCGCACTGGTGGCGTGTGGGCCAGCACATGGCCCAGCAACAGGGTCAGCACGATCTGGTTGGTGAACCGCAGCAGATTCCAGATTGAATCGCCCCAGGCCTGGGTTGTATCGGCGACGGGGTAGCCAGCTAGCGTAATCGCCAACATGAAGATCAACAGTGACAGCACGATGGCGATCACAAAGGAATCCGGCATCCACCGGTTCAGGAAATTGACCAGGATGTTGGCGGTCTTGCGCAGCATCAGCCGGCCTCCTCAAAATAATCGTGGCTTTCCATCTCGATCAGGCGCGAGACGGTGCGCTGAAACTCGAAGCTGCCATCGCCGTCGGGATAGAGTTCATCCGGCGTACCCGCCGCCGAGCACACCAGCTTGGCCTTGGCCTCATAGAGCGTGTCGATCAGCGTCACAAAACGCTTGGCTTCGTTACGGCGGTCGCGGTTGAGCAGCGGGATGTTGGCCAGCACCAGCGTGTGAAAGTGCTCGGTCAGCGCCAAATAATCCGCTGTCCCCAGCGCCTTGCCACAGAGTTCGTCGAAGGTGAAGCGGGCGACGCCCTTGGCCGCTTCGGGCACATTCAGTTTGCGGCCCTGCATCACATCGATGGTCATGGGCTCGCCGGTTTTCTGGTCGGTCAGGGCCTCAAAACTCTCATCCAGCTCGCGGTCGGCCTGTGCACCCAGTGGCACGTGATAGACCGGCATGCCCTTGATGCGTTCCATGCGGTAGTCGGTCGGTGACGCCAGATGCAGCACATCCAGGCGCGTTTTCAGCATATCAATGGTCGGCAGGAACAGATCGCGGTTCAGGCCACCTTCATAAAGTGTGTCGGGCGCCCGGTTCGATGTGGCGACGATGACGACGCCGGCCTCCATCATGTTCTCGAACAGCCGGCCCAGGATCATGGCGTCGGCGACATCGGTTACCTGAAATTCATCGAAGCAGAGCAGCATCGCCTCTTTGGCGACTTTTTCGGCCAATGGAGGGATCGGGTCGTCGCCGCCCATGCCTTCGGCTTCTCGCTGAGACTGGCTCAGCTTTCGCCAGCGATGCACGCTGTCGTGAATCTCCAGCATAAACGCGTTGAAGTGTACCCGGCGCTTGGGGGTAAAGCAGGTGGTCTCGAAGAACAGGTCCATCAGCATGGATTTGCCGCGTCCCACGCCGCCATAGAGGTAGAGGCCCTGCGGTGCTTCCTGCTTCTCGCGGCTGAAGAACTTGCGCCAGCCGCCGCCCTCGCCGGGGCGATAGCTATGCAAACGCTGTTCCAGCGTTTGTAGTTTCTCTGCTGCCAGCATCTGGGCGGAGTCGTGTTGCAGCACGCCTTCTTTGACCAGCGCGCGATAGCCGGGCAGCGGCCCGTCAAACTGGCCAGCCTCTATTCTCTTTAATGCCTGCATGCACCCTCAACAGCAACAGCGGCCCCCTACCCCAGCAGGAGACCGCCGTTTGCTATTTACAGGGGCGTGACGGCCCGCGCAACGCTGGCTGGTTAACAGCAGGGCGTGATGCGCTCGGTTGGCGTCATGTCGATCTGATCATGAATCCGCTCGCGGGTCAGGAACAGCTCCCAGGCGATATTCTGCGGGTCGTGGCTCCAGCCCTTTTCCGACCGGGCGTAGCAGCAGGTGGTATCGCCCTCCTCGGCAAAACTGCCCGCTTCCTTCGCGTTGTCGTAGAGTGTTTCGAGTTCCTGTTGCTGATCGGCCTGGATCCCCAGGTGATGCAGGCCGATGGCGGCCGCATTTTCGTTGAGGGCGAAATTGAGCTTGGGGTCATCCAGCCACCATTTGGCGAAGCCCGGCTTGATAACGTCCGGGCCGCGCCCGAACAGGGCGCCGTAGTATCCGATTGAGGCGTCGAGATTTTCGACGGAGAGGCTGACATGAATCGTTTTCATCAGGCAGGATCCTTCGCAGGGGTTGAAGAGGGCGCCCCGCAGGCGCCGCCGCAGCAATCTTCCATCAGAAAGTCCAGCAGGCCGGTCATGTGGCCGAAGTCGGGCCGGTATATGATCGACCGGCCCTGGCGGTCGCCGGTGACAAGTCCCGCGCGGGACAGTTCTTTCAGGTGGAAGGACAGGGTTTGGGGCGGAATGCCAAGGCTTGTGGCCAGATCTCCGGCGGGCAGGCCGTTCGGGCCGGCTTTCACCAGCAGGCGAAACGCCTCCAGCCGGGTTTCATGCGCCAGCGCGGCCAAGCCCTCTATGACGGTTTGTTTTTCCATATTTCCAATATATTCGAATAATAAAATTATTCAACCGTCTTTGTTGTCATCCCTGAAGAGCCCCGAAACCGGTTTCCGTGGGGGGGATGACAGGCCGCGGTCGACTGGCTCCGGGTTCTCCTGTTGGTTCTCTGCTGTCGGTTCAATGTTGCCTCGCTATGGTCTAAGGTCCGGGCCAGAAGATCGATTTCAGGGGAGCGCATCGGCATGGGATTTATGGATGGCTGCGTCGCAATTGTGACGGGCGGCAGCACAGGGATCGGCTATGGCTGTGCGGAGGCAATGGCCGCCGCGGGCTGCACGGTCATCCTGACCGCGCGGACGGAGGCTGATGGACAAAAGGCCGAGGCCGATCTGAAAGCGTTGGGCCTGCCAGTCGCTTACATGCGGCAGGATGTGTCTTCCGAAGACGACTGGAAACGTCTGCTCGGCGAGGTCGATGCCAAATACGGACGGCTGGATTTTCTGATCAACAATGCCGGTATTTCGCAGCTCTTCCCGATTGAGGAAACCACCGCGGAATCCCTCAAGACCCTGGTCAGCGTCAATCTGACCGGCGCCTATTACGGGGTGAAGCACGCGGCTCCCGCGATCATCGCGGCCTACGATCAGCGCGGGTTCCCGGGCATGATCGTCAACGTGTCTTCGGTTCTCAGCCGTATCGGTCAGGCCGGCGCCGTCGCCTATTGCGCGACCAAGGGGGGCATGGCCGGGATGAATCAGGTCTATGAGCGTCTGTTGGTGGATCAAAAGGACAAGGTGCAGATCAAGAGTATTCTGCCCGGCTATACGATGACACCGCAGGTCGACAAGGCTATCGGCCGTGATTCGCCATTGGTGACGGAGCTGGCGCAGACCATTCCGTTGCGCCGCTGGGGCGAACCGGAAGAAACCGCTGACGCCCTGATGATGATGCTTAACCCCGCCATAGCGCTTGAAGACATGGAAGTGCTTGTCGATGGAGGTTTCCTTGCCAGTTAAAGCCCTGAACAAAACCCTGAAAAACCGTTCCATCGTGGTCGTTTCAGCAGGCGGTGTGCTCGCGGACCGGTGTAGGACCACGCTGGAGGGCGAGGGTGCGCAGGTGTCCTTTGTCGACCTTCCCGGCGAGATGTTTGTCGAAGAGGCCACCAAGCAGGCGCTTGATGCTGCATCGGGCGCGGAAGCAGACGGCGTGGTGTATATCCCCGGCGCGTTTTCCGGCGCGGTCGACGCCTATGTCGAAGACGCCATTGGCGGTTGCCTGTTCGCGCTCAAGCTGGCGATGCGGCTGCGCGCGGCGCGGCCGCTGGATTTCGTTTGTCTCGCCGGTCCGGCGGGCGATGGCCAGGAGGCCGAGATCGCGCAGAGTATGCGCAATGGCGCGCTGCGGCAGATGACCAAGGTCGCATCCGCCGAAGCCGGGCCCATGGACCCGCCGATGACGGCCAATGCGGTTTTTGTCTCAGAGGGCGCTGAACTGGCTGCGGCGCTGACCCATCTGCTGGGGGCGCCGCAAAGCTACGTTTCAGGGATTACGCTGACGCTGACAAACTAGGTCCGCCGCTCGACCATCATTTTCTTGACCTCCGCGATGGCTTTCGCCGGGTTCAGGCCTTTCGGGCAGGCCTGCGCGCAGTTCATGATGGTATGGCAGCGATAGAGCCGGAAAGGGTCTTCCAGCTCGTCCAGCCGCTCACCGGTGTATTCGTCGCGGCTGTCAATCAGCCAGCGATAGGCTTGCAGCAGCACGGCCGGGCCCAGATACCGGTCCTGGTTCCACCAATAGCTGGGACACGAGGTCGAGCAGCAGGCGCAGAGTATGCACTCATAAAGGCCATCGAGCTTTTCGCGATCTTCATGGCTCTGCAACCGTTCGGAATTGGGCGGCGTCGCGCTCTTGGTCTTCATCCAGGGTTCAATGGATGCGTATTGGGCGTAGAAATTGGTCATGTCGGGAACCAGATCCTTGACCACCTCCATGTGTGGCAGCGGTGTGATCTGGGCGCCGTCCTTCACCTCGTCAGTGCCGGTGGTGCAGGCCAGGCCGTTCTTTCCGTCAATGTTCATGGCGCAGGAGCCGCACACCCCTTCGCGGCAGGACCGGCGGAAGGTGACGGTGGAATCCATCTCGTTCTTGATCTTGATCAGCGCGTCCAGAACCATCGGTCCGCACGTGTCCAGGTCCACCTCATAGGTGTCCATCCGCGGATTCTCGCCGTCATCCGGGCTCCAGCGATAAACACCAAAAGTCTTGGTGTTGGTTGCGCCTTCCGGCGCTTTGTAGTGCTTGCCCTTTTTGACTTTGGAGTTCTTGGGCAGGGAGAATTCGGCCATCTTTTGGCTTCCTTACGCTGGGGCGGTCCTAGTAGACGCGGGCCTTGGGTTCGATGTAGCTGACGTCGTTCGACAGCGTGTAGCTGTGCACAGGCCGGTAGTCGATTTCGACCTTGCCGTCGTCGAACCAGGCCAGCGTGTGCTTCATCCAGTTTTCGTCGTCCCGGTCGGGATAGTCTTCACGGGCGTGGGCGCCACGGCTCTCCGTCCGGTTGGCAGCCGAATTCATCGTGACGACCGCCTGGCGGATCAGATTGTCCAGCTCGATGCTCTCGATCAGGTCACTGTTCCACACGAGGGAGCGGTCGGAGACACGGATATCGGGCATCTGGTCCCAGACTTCCTTGATCAGGCCGACGCCTTCGTCCAGCACTTCACCGGTGCGGAACACCGCGCAGTTGTTCTGCATGGTGCGCTGCATGTTGAGGCGGATTTCCGCGGTCGGGGTGCCGCCGGAAGCATGGCGGTAGTGATCGAGAAGCGCGACCGAATTGTCACCGGCATCGGCGGGCAGATCAGCATGTTTCTCACCCGGGGTGATGATCTCTCCGGCCCGGTGCGCCGCCGCACGGCCGAACACCACCAGGTCGATCAGCGAGTTGGAGCCCAGGCGATTGGCGCCATGCACCGACACGCAGGCGGCTTCGCCGACTGCCATCAGGCCAGGGACGACCGAATCCGGCTCGCCGTCTTTGAGGGTCAGCACCTCGCCGCGATAGTTGGTCTGAATGCCGCCCATGTTGTAGTGGACGGTCGGCAGCACGGGGATCGGTCCTTTGTTGACGTCGACGCCGGCAAAGATGCGGGCCGATTCGGAAATGCCTGGCAGCCGTTCCGCCAGCACATCAGCGTCCAGATGATCCAGATGCAGATAGATGTGGTCGCCATCCGGGCCGACGCCACGGCCTTCGCGGATTTCGATGGTCATCGATCGTGAGACAACGTCGCGAGAGGCCAGATCCTTGGCGTGCGGCGCATAGCGCTCCATGAAGCGCTCGCCTTCGGAATTCACCAGATAGCCGCCTTCGCCGCGTGCGCCCTCAGTGATCAGGCAGCCCGCGCCATATATACCCGTCGGGTGGAATTGAACGAACTCCATGTCCTGCAGTGGCAGGCCCGCGCGCAGCATCATGCCGCCGCCATCGCCTGTACAAGTATGCGCCGAGGTGCAGGAGAAATAGGCCCGGCCATAGCCGCCGGTCGCCAGAACCACTGTATGGGCGCGGAACCTGTGCAATTCACCGGTCGCCATATCAAGCGCGACCACGCCCTTGCACTGGCCGTCGACCATGATCAGGTCGATGGCGAAATATTCGATATAGAACTCGGCATCGTGCTTCAGCGACTGCGAATAGAGCGTATGCAGCATGGCGTGGCCGGTCCGGTCAGCGGCGGCGCAGGTGCGCAGCGCGGGCGGGCCTTCACCGAATTCCGTGGTCATGCCACCAAAGGCGCGCTGGTAGATTTTGCCTTCTTCGGTTCGCGAAAACGGCACGCCATAATGTTCCAGCTCATAAACGGCGGCAGGGGCTTCGCGAACCAGATATTCAATTGCGTCCTGATCGCCCAGCCAGTCGGATCCCTTGACGGTGTCATACATGTGCCAGCGCCAGTTATCCTCGCCCATATTGCCCAGCGAGGCAGCGATGCCGCCCTGTGCGGCGACGGTGTGGGAGCGCGTCGGGAAAACTTTGCTGATACAGGCTGTGCGCAGCCCCTGTTCGGCCATGCCCATGGTCGCGCGCAATCCGGATCCGCCGGCGCCGACGACGACAACGTCATAGGTATGGTCGTGAAATGTATAGGCTTGGCTCATGGAAATTCAGCCTCCAAAAGCGATCTTCAGCACGGCGAACGCAGCCGCGACGCCGACCGCCAGACAGAAGAATGTGTTGAGAAGCAGCGCGGCCAGTTTCAGGCCCTCGCTGTGGACATAGTCCTCGATAACGACCTGCAGGCCCAGCTTCAGATGATAGAAGCCAGCTGTGATCATCAGTAGCATCAGAATGGCGACAAGTGGCGAACTGAGCCAGGTAACAACGTCGACATATCCGGCGCCGGTCATGGTGACCAAAGAGACTGTAAACCAGAGGATCAGAGGTACCAGCGCAATCGCGCTGACCCGCTGCATCCAGAAATGTTCAGTGCCGTCCTTGGCGGAGCCCAGGCCGCGTACCCGGCCAATCGGTGTGCGAAGGCTCATGCTCTAGCTCCCCATCGCTGCATAGCCCAGAACCCAGACCAGCAGTGTCAAAATGATTGACCCCGCAACGACAAGCCAGCCGCTCATGGTCGAGGTGCGCAGGTCGAAGCCGCGTCCGGTGTCCCAGACCAAATGACGGATGCCATTCAGCAGATGAAACATCAGCGCCCAGGTAAAGCCCAGCAGAAGCGCCCGGCCGATCAGGCTGCCGGCGAATGCCTGTGCCGTGGCAAAGGCATCAGGGCCGCTGGCAGCAGCGATCAGCCACCAGGCCAGCCAGAGGCCGCCCAGGGCAAGCGCCGCACCGGTGGCGCGGTGTAGGATAGAACTCGCCATGGTTACGCTCCAGCGATAGACCTGGAGGTGCGGCGAGGTAGGTCTTGACGTGTTGGCCATAGAAACTGTCCCGAGTGGGTCTGTGGCAGAATGCCCGCGCATCATAGCTAGGGCAAAAGGCAGGTCAACGACAGGGTTTGTGACCGCATGGCAGTTTTGCATCAGTTTCAACGCTCGCTGGCGGCGATGATTCAACCGGTAGGCAAATGAACACCCTTGTCATACAGTTCTAGGTCTAGAACGGGACGTTAAATCATGTCGGATATGACACTGTCCATTCGTCAGGCGACGGAGGACGATGCAGAGGCAATTGCACGGGTTCAGGCTAAGACCTGGGAAAGCACCTATGGTGACCTGCTGCCGCCTTCGGCGATCAGCGCGCAGTTTCATCCGCGCAGTGTCGGCAATTGGCGGCGCATCCTGCGTGGGCCGCAGGGGCGCCTTGTTCTGGTTGCCGATGCGGATGACGACATCATCGGCTTTGTCTCAGGCGGTACCAGCAGAGATCCCAAAGCCGGATTCAATGCTGAAATCTACGCGCTCTATGTTTTAGAAGTCTGGCAAGGCTGGGGCATTGGCCGCGCGTTGTTTGAAGCCTGCCGCAACCAGCTCATGGCGGACGGTCACGACAAATTGATGCTTTGGGTGTTGGTAGGCAATCTGGCCGCCGGGTTCTATGAGCGTCTGGGCGGCCTTACCATCGCCGAGCGGGACGATCTGGTCGGCGGCGCCAAGGTGCGCGAGCGCGCCTACGGCTGGTGGCTCGGCTAGCACTTATTGCTGCTGTGCCGCTTTATGCGCAGCGGCTTCTTCCTTCGTCATCTTTTTGATCATCTTGACCGGGCATCGGCCCGGGCCGACGTTCCCGCCAACAATCAGATTAACGTCCAGACCGCGGCAGATCTGGCCGGGACCTCTTTGTTCAAACGCCAGTGTTTCTGAGAAGTTTAGATTCGGGCAGGGGCCAAGGGTCTCGAAAAGAAATCGTTCGTTAGGACCGGTATGCACGAATATCTGATTACGTCCTGCCCGGTTGAAGCCAGAAACCTCCCGTAGCCAGAAGCACTCTTTGCCTTCAGTGGCAGTGGCGGCTGCCTGTGTTGTGGTGCCGGTGTCGGTCTGGGCGCATGCAGCCAGAAGAATGCTCACGGCAAACGCGCTGAAGGTTAGTCGGGTCATTGGCGTCTCTCGTCTTCACATCGCTTAGACAAGAGATGGGTCATCCGCGTTGTCTGCGCAAGGATGTCCTGGCAGGCTGAATTCAGCGAGACCGCTTAGCGACGCGGCATCAGCACCCAATAGTCGATTTCCAGGACGAGACCCGGATGGTCCTTGCCGTCTTCGTCCTTGTGGGGGAACTCGGTCGCGGGCTGGTTCTTCAGGCCGACCGTATGAATCCGCAGCGCGCCGACATCGCTGCGGCCGGGGATTTCGGCCTTGTCCAGCACTTCTGACCAGGCAAAAATTGTATCACCGCCGAAACTGGGGGCAACATGCGTGCCGCCGTTCAGCGCAGCGACGAAGCTGGCATTGGCGAGGCCATTGAAGCTGATCGCGCGTGCCAGCGAGATGATATGGCCACCATAGATCAACCGGCGGCCCGACTGGCTGTGCGCCTGCGCGAACTGGTTGAAGTGAACCCGCGCCGTATTCTGATAAAGCCGGGTCGCCATCATATGTTCGGCTTCTTCCATGGTGATACCGTCAACATGGTCGATTTTTTCGCCGACTTGATAATCGTTCCACATATCGGTGGAGCCGGATTGCACGGTGTCAAAACCCGTGAAATCCAGGCCTTCGGGCACGACTAAGGTTTCAGCCGCGACGGCTTCGGGCAGGTCGGGTATCACGGTTTCCGGTGCCGGCGATTCCGGGTCGCGCTTGCGCACCATGACCCAGCGCACATAATCCAGGACCACCTCGCCAGCCTGGTTCTCGCCCACCGACCGCACATAGACGATACCGGCTTTGCCATTCGATAATTCGCGCAGGCCGATCACGGTGGACCGGGCGTTAAGCGTGTCGCCCGGATAGACGGGCCTTAGAAATCGCCCATCCGCATAGCCAAGATTAGCCACGGCATTCAGTGAGATGTCCGGGACGGTCTTGCCGAAAACAAAGTGGAAGGTCAGGAAGTCGTCCAGGGGCGCGGCCTGCAGCCCCAGATCCATCGCGAAGGTGTCGGCGGAGTTTACAGCGAACCGCATGCCGTAGAGCGCGGTATAGAGGGCCACATCGCCTTCGGTCACGGTCCGTGGCGTCGCGTGGACAAGGTCCTGGCCGATGGCGAAGTCCTCGAAGAAGTTTCCGGTCGCGGTCTTAGTCATTTTCTTGTTTCCTAACCCGGATTGTCATGCCCACCTTGAGCGGGCATCCATCTTGACGCCGCTGAAAGCAGCAGGAGGTTTTTCCTATGTTGACATGGCCCCCCGATCAAGGCGCTGCCCGCGAAAGCGGGTATCGGGGTGACAAAAAGGTTATGCGTTCGCCGTTTCCAGCGACTCTATGGCTTCGGCCAGCGCCACCAACCGTTTCGCGTTCTCCACATGCAGGTTCTCGACAAGCTGGCCATCGACGACGACCACGCCCTTGCCCTCTTTTTCCGCTTCGGCGAAAGCCTCGATGATTTTATAGGCGTGGGTGACCTCATCGGCATCCGGCGCGAAGACTTCATTGGTCGGCGCCACCTGCGACGGGTGGATCAGCGTCTTGCCGTCGAAGCCCAGTTCCAGTCCCTGTTGGCAGGCATCGCGGAACCCCTGCTCGTTCTTCAGGTCCAGATAGACGCCGTCCAACACAGCCAATCCCTCGGCCCGGGCGGCGAGAATACACAGGGCCAGGCTGGTCAGCATGGGCAGGCGCGCAGGCGTGTGCAGGGCGTGAACGTCCTTGACCAGATCGGAGGTACCCATCACCAGCGTGCTGATCCGTGGCGACGCACCGGCGATTTCCTCGGCCCGGAGAATGGCGCGCGGCGTTTCCATCATGCACCACAGGGCCGTGGTTTCCGGTGCGCCAGCCGCATCCATGCGATCAAGCGCGTCGTGCACCATCTGTGCCGATTCAACCTTGGGGATCAGGATCGCGTCGGGCGCGGCCGCACTGGCAGCCTTGATATCGTCCTCGCCCCAGGGCGTGTCGAGACCATTGGCGCGAATGATCAACTCGCGGCCGCCATAGCCGCCACCGGTAACAGAGGCGCAGACCTGCCCGCGCGCTTCTTCTTTCGCGTCCGGCGCGACGGCGTCTTCCAGGTCCAGGATGATCGCGTCAGCCGGCAGGCTCTTTGCTTTCTCCTGCGCGCGGGCGTTCGAACCCGGCATGTAAAGCACGCTGCGGCGGGGGCGGAATGTCGCGGCCATCTTATGAATCTCCTAGCGAGAGCCGAGTGAAAAAGACACCCCTCACCCTACTCGGCATGCGCCTCGCTTCCCTCTCCCCAGCGGGGAGAGGGTGGTCTGAGCAATGCGAAGACCGGGTGAGGGGGTTCATGATGCTGCCTGGTCAGTCAAAAGTTTGACTAAGATGCTTTCTTCAGGTGCCGAGTGCCCAGAAGTTCTGCGATCTGTACCGCGTTGAGGGCAGCGCCCTTGCGCAGATTGTCGGAGACGCACCACAGATTCAGGCCGTGCTCGACGGTCGGGTCCTTGCGGATCCGGCTGATGAAGGTCGCGAAATCGCCCACGGCTTCAACCGGGGTGACATAGCCTTCGTCCTCGCGCTTATCGACAACCATGATGCCGGGCGCTTCGCGCAACACATCGCGCGCGCGCTTTTCATCAATCGGGTTCTCGAACTCGATATTGACCGCCTCTGAATGGCCGACAAAGACCGGCACGCGCACGCAGGTCGCCGTCACCTCGATCGCGGGATCGAGAATCTTCTTGGTCTCGACGACCATCTTCCATTCTTCCTTGGTCGAACCGTCCTCCATGAAGACGTCGATGTGGGGAATCACGTTGAAGGCGATCTGCTTGGTGAAGTTTTCCTTCTTCACCTCGTCATTGACGAAGATGGCGCGGGTCTGGCGGAACAGCTCGTCCATCGCGTCGTTGCCGGCGCCGGAGACGGACTGATAGGTCGACACGACGACGCGCTTGATTTTCGCCAGGTCGTGCAGCGGCTTCAGCGCCACCACCAGCTGGGCGGTGGAGCAGTTCGGGTTGGCGATGATGTTGCGCTTGGTATAGCCGTCAATCGCGTCGGCGTTCACTTCGGGCACGATCAACGGCACGTCCGGGTCCATGCGGTAGAACGAGCTGTTGTCGATGACCGTGCAGCCGGCGTCGGCGATCTTCGGGCCATAGTCCTTGGCCACGCCCGAACCGGCCGCCATCAGCGCGATGTCGGTGCTCGTAAAATCATAGTTTTCCAGCGACTGGACCTTGAGGACCTTGTGTTCCCCGAAGGACGCTTCCTTGCCCTGGCTGCGTCGCGACGCCAGCGCGACAACTTCGTCGGCCGGGAACTGCCGTTCCGCCAGAATTTGCAGCATTTCGCGGCCAACGACGCCTGTCGCGCCGATGACTGCTACCTTGTAACCCATGGGTTCTTCTCCGTGCCGTCAGGCAGCCAAATGATCCAGGGCGGCCAGAATGGCATCGCCCATGCCGGTCGTCGACACTTCGGTCATACCGGGCTGCATGATATCGCCCGTGCGATAGCCTGAGGCCAGCACATTTTCAACGGCTTTTTCGACCATGTCGGCGTCATCACCCAGATCGAACGAATAGCGCAGCGCCATGGCAAAGCTCATGATCGAGGCGATCGGGTTGGCCTTGTTCTGGCCGGCAATGTCGGGGGCGCTGCCGTGCACCGGTTCATACATCGCTTTGCGCTTGCCGTTTTCGTCGGTGCCGCCCAGTGAGGCGGAGGGCAGCATGCCCAGCGACCCGGTCAGCATGGCGGCTGCATCGGAGAGGATGTCGCCGAACAGATTATCGGTGACGATCACATCGAACTGTTTTGGCCAGCGGACCAGTTGCATGGCGCAATTGTCGGCGTACATGTGGCTCAACTCGACGTCCTGATATTCGTTGTCGTGTACCCACTGCGCTTCCTCGCGCCACAGAATGCCCGATTCCATCACATTGGCTTTTTCGGCGCTGGTGACCCGATTGTCGCGGGCCCTGGCGATATCGAATGCGACCCGGCAGACCCGGCGGATTTCTTCTGTTGTGTAAACCTGGGTATTGACGCCCTGCCGCTGGCCATCCGGCAGATCGGTGATGCCGCGCGGCTCACCAAAATAGACACCACCCGTCAGCTCGCGCACGATCATGATGTCGAGGCCGGCGACAACATCACGCTTCAGCGATGAGGCATCAGCCAGCGCTTCGAAACAGACAGCCGGGCGCAGATTGGCGAACAGTTCCATTTCCTTGCGCAGTCGCAGCAGGCCCTGTTCCGGGCGGATGGAGAAGTCAACATCGTCCCACTTCGGGCCACCGACGGCCCCCAGTAGTACGGCATCGACCGCCATTGCCTTGTCCATGACCGCGTCCGTCACCGGCACACCGTGCGCATCGATACTGCAGCCGCCGACCAGGTCTTCGTCAAGATCAAAGCTCAATGAGCGATTGGATTCGAGCCAGCCGATCACCCGGCGGACTTCAGCCATCGCCTCGGCGCCGATACCGTCGCCGGGCAGGACCAGAAGGGACCTGTTGCTTGCCATAATGGGATCCTGTTGTTTAGCTGGCGGGCGTGAGCCAGGGCTGTTGCGCAGTGCGCTTGGCCTCGAAACTGTCGATCGAATTGGCTTTTTCCATCGTCAGGCCGATGTCGTCCAGGCCGTTCATCAGACAGTGCTTGCGGAACGGGTCGATGTCGAAATCGATCGAGCCGCCATCCGGCCCGCTGATTGTCTGGGCTTCCAGATCGACCGTCAGAACCGCATTGGCGCCGCGTTCGGCGTCGTCCAGCAGCTTATCGACGTCTTCCTGCGGCAGGACTATCGGCAGAATGCCGTTCTTGAAGCAGTTATTGTAGAAAATGTCGGCAAAGCTTGGCGCAATGACGCAGCGGATGCCGAAATCCAGCAGCGCCCACGGGGCGTGCTCGCGTGACGAACCACAGCCGAAATTGTCTTCGGCGACCAGCACCTGGGCTTCACGGTAGGCGGGCTTGTTCAAGACGAAGTCCGGCTTTTCCGTCCCATCATCATGGTACCGCATCTCGGCAAACAGCCATTTGCCAAGGCCCGTGCGCTGGATTGTCTTCATGTGATCCGCCGGGATGATCATGTCGGTATCCACATTGATCAGCGGCAGCGGCGCGGCAACACCGGTCAGCTTGGTAAACTTGTCCATCTTGTTCTTCCTCGTGCCGCGCGGGG
Source organism: Alphaproteobacteria bacterium (assembly GCA_046290575.1). GTDB lineage: Bacteria > Pseudomonadota > Alphaproteobacteria > SMXS01 > SMXS01 > JANQQJ01. The sequence goes on from JBKAGX010000007.1 coordinate 58,625, forward strand.
CGGTCTGGCTATTCCTTGCGAACGCCGATAATGCCGAACGTGCCGTCCTGGTCTTCGAACCCGTCCGTCAGCCCGACATGATAAAGCCGCTCCATGCGGGGACGCTCTTCGTCCGTTGCATGTTCCTTGGCGATCTCAATGGCCCGGCGAATGGTCGACGCCCAGATTTCATCGGATATCAACGCCATGCTTACACTCCCCTGTCTTTGCTTTTGTCCCTGATCTTGATCTGACATTGCGGTTACTGATAGTCGCGCACGTCGGCCAGATGGCCCGCAATCGCAGCCGCGGCCGCCATGGCCGGGCTCATCAGATGGGTACGCCCCCCCTTGCCCTGGCGGCCTTCGAAGTTCCGGTTGGAGGTCGAGGCGCACCGTTCGCCCGGGGTAAGCTTGTCGGCGTTCATCGCAAGGCACATAGAGCAGCCCGGATCACGCCAGTCGAAGCCGGCCTCGATCAAAATCTTGTCCAGGCCTTCCTGCTCGGCCTGTTCCTTCACCAGACCGGACCCGGGCACGACCATGGCACCCACCGTGTCTGCGACCTTGCGCCCCTTGGCGACGGCGGCGACCGCGCGAATATCTTCAATGCGCCCATTGGTGCACGAGCCGATGAAGACCCGGTCAATCTTGACCTGGTCAAGCGGGGTGCCAGCTTCCAGCCCCATATAGGAGAGGGACCGTTCCGCTGCCTGCCGGCGGTTCTCGTCGCTGAAATCAGCCGGATTCGGCACCGCGCCGGTGATCGGCAGGACGTCCTGCGGACTGGTGCCCCAGGTGACCTGCGGCGCGACATCATTCGCGTTGAGGTGGACTTCCTCATCGAACACCGCGTCGTCGTCCGACTTCAGGGTCTTCCAGTAATTGACGGCGGCTTCCCATGCCGCGCCCTTCGGCGCCATCGGGCGCCCCTTGAAGTAATCGAACGCCTTTTCGTCGGGCGCGATCAACCCGGCGCGGGCGCCGCCTTCAATGGTCATGTTGCAGACCGTCATCCGGCCTTCCATGGAGAGCGCTTCAATCACGGGGCCGGCATATTCGATGACATAGCCGGTGCCACCGGCGGTGCCGATCTTGCCGATAATCGCCAGCACGATGTCCTTGGCGGTCACGCCGACAGGCAATTCCCCGTCGACGGTCACGCGCATATTCTTCGAGCGTTTCTGGATCAGCGTCTGGGTGGCAAGCACATGCTCAACTTCGGACGTGCCGATGCCAAAGGCCAGCGCGCCAAAGGCGCCGTGGGTTGCGGTGTGGGAATCGCCACAGACGATGGTGGTGCCGGGCAGGGTGAAGCCCTGTTCGGGGCCGACGACATGCACAATGCCCTGGCGGATATCGTTCATCGGCAGATAGATAACGCCGAATTCCTTGGAGTTGATCTCCAGTTGCTCAACCTGAATGCGCGATTGTTCGTCCTCGATCACCTGATCGCGGTTTTCAGTCGGGACATTGTGATCCGGCACCGCCAGTGTCGATCCTGGCTGACGCACGGTCCGCCCCGCCATGCGCAGGCCTTCAAAGGCCTGCGGGCTGGTAACTTCATGCACCAGATGGCGGTCGATATAGATCAGGCTCGAGCCGTCTTCGTCCTCATGGACCAGATGGCTGTCCCAGATCTTGTCGTAGAGTGTTTTACCCATCGCGTATGCGTACCCTTACTCTTCGGTGGTCGCGTCCTTTGCCTCAGGCTTAACAGGCGCTGCGGCCTTTGCTGCGCCCTTGACCTTGGGCTGGCGCAACCAATCCTGCTTCTCCTGAATACGGGCGGCCTTACCAGTGCGGCCCCGCAGATAGTAAAGCTTGGCGCGGCGGACCCTGCCGCGGCGGACCACTTCAATGCTCTCCAGCCGGGGCGAATAAAGCGGGAAAACACGCTCTACGCCTTCGCCGTAGGACAGTTTGCGCACGGTGAAAGACGAGTTCAGTCCGTCATTCTTGCGTGCAATGCACACGCCTTCGAACGCCTGCACGCGCTCGCGACTGCCCTCAACAACCCGAACATTCACGCGCAGTGTATCGCCAGCGCCAAATTCGGGGACGTCGCCGGATTCGGTCAGCTTGGTGACCTGTTCCTGGTTCAGCTCTTCAATAATGTTCATCGCACCTGTCCTTTAGCCATGCTTGTTCTTATTCTTCGTTCTTGTTTCTGGCCACATAGCGGTCCCATAAATCGGGCCGGCGTGACCGGGTTATATCCTCTGCTTTTCGTTTCCGCCAAGCGGCAATTTCCTTGTGATTGCCGGATAACAGAACCGATGGAATGTCACGCCCTTCCCAGTTCTGGGGTCGGGTGTAGTGTGGATATTCCAGCAACCCATCCGAAAAGCTCTCTTCATCCAGTACAGCTTCATCGCCAACCACGCCGGGCAACAATCGGATCACGGAATCGATCATTGCCATCGCCGCCAGTTCGCCGCCTGAAAGAATAAAATCTCCCAGGCTGACTTCCTCGACCCCGTGGGCCTCCAGCGCGCGCTCGTCGACGCCCTCGAACCGTCCGCAGATCATCGTGGCGCCACCGGCGTCTTTCAGCCTTTGTGCCGCTGCCTGATCGAACACTTTGCCCCGTGGGGACAGGTAGATCAGCGGCTGACCAGCCCTGTGTGCGCATCCGATCGCCTCGCTCAACACATCGGCCCGCATTACCATGCCGGGGCCGCCGCCTGCGGGCGTATCATCGACTGTCCGGTGCTTGCCCAGCCCATGGTCGCGGATATCTGTGATATCGAGCGTCCAAAGCCCTTGTTCAAGCGCCTTTCCGGCCAGTGACAGACCCAATGGCCCGGGAAACATCTCGGGGAACAGGGTCAAGATACGGGCTGTCCATGAAGCAGTTATTCTGGTTCTCCTTCTCCTTCTTGCGTCTCAAGTTCCTGCGTTTCAAGGCGAACGACCACTCGCCCGCCTTTGATATCCACAACCGGCACGGCGGCCTCGGTAAAGGCCACCAGCTCGGTCTTGCCTGTCTCTTCCAGGCGGATGTCCAGCAGGTCACCCGCCCCGAAATTCTGTACGGCGATCACCGATCCGATGATGTCGCCGTCTTCATCCTCTGCCCGCAACCCGATCAGGTCGACATAGAAGAACGCATCGTCCTCATCAGCATCCCCCATCGCCGCGCGTGGCACGCAGAGTTCTGTGCCTTTCAGCGCCTCTGCCGCGTTGCGGTCATTGACGCCTTCGAGTTTCAGGCCTGCACCGGTTTTGACAGGCCGCACGCCCTTCACCTTGAACCGGTCCCCCTTGGCCGTCACCAAAGGGCCATAGGCGTTCAGCCCAAAGGGGGTTTCGGTGAAGTGCTTGATCTTCAGCTCACCGCGAACCCCGATCGCGCCGGTGACGACACCCAGAACAACCAGCGTGTCGTTGCCGGCCCGCGCCACTGGTTATTCCTCGGTGGCTTCGGCTTCTTCCGCCGGCTCTTCCTTAGGCGCTTTGGCGGCTTCTGCTGCGGCAGCAGCTTTTTCCTCAGCTTCGCGCAGACGTTCCTGCGCCTTGGCCTTGGGTTTAGCCTTCTGCGGATTGTTGCGTTGTTCCGGCATCGGAATCATCTCGGCGGCAGCCAGCATGCGCGCGACCCGGTCGGTCGGCTTGGCGCCTTGCCCCAGCCAATATTCGATACGGTCCGACACCAGGACCATGCGCTGCTCGTGATCCTTCGGCAATAGCGGGTTGAACGTCCCCACTTTTTCGATAAACCGGCCGTCACGCGGGCTACGCGAATCGGCAATCACGATGCGGTAATAGGGGCGCTTTTTGGCGCCACCGCGCGCCAGTCTGATTTTCAATGACATGAGGCTTTTCTGCTCCTTCTTCTTCTCTGATTTCTTGGTTTTCTCGTTTAACGGGGCAACAGGCCATCAAGGCCGGGCGGCAATTGCGGCATGCCTTTCTTGCCCATCTTCGACATACGCTTCATCATCTGGCCCATCTGCTGATGCTGTTTCAGCAGCTTGTTGACGTCCTGCACGCTGGTGCCGGAGCCGGCAGCGATACGCTTCTTGCGCGACGCGCCAATGACCTTTGTTTTTTCACGCTCCAGCGGCGTCATCGAATTGATGATGGCCACCTGTCGGCCCAGCATCTTTTCGTCGACATTGGCCTGCGACAGCGCCTTCTTCATCTTCCCGACGCCGGGCATCAGCCCCAAGACGCCCGACATGCCGCCCATCTTGTTCATCTGTTCCAGCTGCTTCTGGTAATCGACAAGCGTGAACTGGCCCTTCTTCATGCGGGCCATCAGGTCGGCGGCGTCGTCCTCGTTGACGATCTCCTGCGCCTTCTCGACCAGGCTGACCACATCGCCCATGCCCAGAATGCGCGAGGCAACGCGGTCGGGATGGAATGCATCCATTTCATCCAGATGTTCGCCGGTGCCGACCAGCTTGATCGGGCAGCCGGTGACAGAGCGCATGCTCAGCGCCGCACCGCCACGGCCGTCGCCGTCCATGCGGGTCAGCACAATGCCGGTGACCGTCAGCCGTTCGTTGAACTGCTTGGCGACGTTGACGGCGTCTTGACCGGTCAGTGAGTCAGCGACCAGCAGTGTCTCCACCGGCAGGGCAGAAAACTTGACACTGTCGAGTTCGGCCATCAGCCCTTCATCGACATGCAGCCGGCCTGCGGTATCCAGCATAACAACGTCATAGCCGCCCAGCTTGCCGGCCTCCATGGCGCGCTTGGCGATATCAACGGGCTGCTGGCCATCCATGATGGGCAAAGTGGCCACGCCGGCCTGCTCGCCCAGAATCTTCAATTGCTCCTGCGCCGCGGGCCGCCTGGTGTCCAGCGAGGCCATCAGGACCTTTTTGCGCTCTTTTTCGGTCAGCCGCTTGGCGATCTTGGCGGTGGATGTGGTCTTGCCGGAACCCTGCAGCCCAACCATCATGACAGCTGCCGGCGGTATGGCCGCCAAATTCAGGCCTTCGCTTTCGCCGCCCAGCATCTCGGTCAGTTCGTCATTGACGATCTTGACCACCATCTGGCCCGGCGTGACCGATTTCAGGACTTCCTGGCCAACGGCGCGGGTCTTGACCTTGTCGATGAATTCCTTGACCACCGGCAGGGCGACATCGGCTTCTAAGAGCGCCACGCGCACTTCGCGCATGGCCGCGTTCACGTCGGATTCGTTGAGAACCCCGCGGCTGCGCAGAGTATCGAAAATGTCGCCCAGACGGCTCGACAGGCTTTCGAACATCACCCAATTCTCTTCCGGGCCAAGGCCCAACAACTTCCAGGGCCCAAAGCCCAATGACTTAAAGCACCCGCGGGCGAATCCTCGCTGACGGGTGGGTATCCTTCGGACACGAAAAGCTCTGCATTCGTGAAGCGCCGCGGAACCTAGGGGCGGGGTGCCGCAAAGTCAAGCGTTGCCGGGGCGCAGAGCAGATACTACGCTCCCGCGCCGGAACAGGGTGCGGATAGCATGACAGAAGCTTCAGAGCCAGCGGCCGGCACATCTGCCGCCGTCAAACGCTTCGGCTTTATCGCCGGGCTGGTGGCGCTGGGCGTCACCTGGGTCCTGCCTGCCCCCGAAGGCATGCCGCAGACGGCCTGGGCGACCGCCGGTGTCGCGCTCCTCATGGCGTTCTGGTGGGCGACGGAGGCCTTGCCGGTGGCTGCCACGTCGCTGATCCCGATCATCTTCTTTCCGCTTCTGGGTGTCACCGACATAAGGGGCGCGACGCACCCTTACGCCAGCCCGCTGATCTATCTGTTCATGGGCGGCTTCGTGATCGCGCTTGCGATGGAGCGGTGGAACCTGCACCGGCGCATCGCCCTGGCGATCATTTCCGGCATCGGTGCGGAACCGCACCGCCTGGTGCTGGGCTTCATGCTGGCAACGGCGCTGCTCAGCATGTGGATATCCAATACCGCGACCACCATGATGATGCTGCCGATCGGCGCGTCGGTCGCCGGGATTATTCTGGCAGAGGGCGCGGACACCGCCCGGCGCAATTTTGCCACCGCGCTGATGCTGGGGATCGCCTATGCGGCCAGTGTTGGCGGGGTGGGCACGCTGATCGGCACGCCGACCAATCTGGCCATGGCGAACATCCTGGCCGGCCCGGAATTCGGTATCGAGATCGATTTTGCCCGCTGGCTGCTGGTGGGGCTACCCTTCGTGGCCATCATGCTGCCGCTGGTCTGGCTGGTGCTGACGCGGTTTGTCTACACCTTCGATCTGGGCGCCAGCGACGCAGCCACGGCGCAAGTTGCCCATGATCGCAAGGAGATGGGCCGGATCACCGTGCCGGAGCAACGTGTGGCCATTCTGGCGGGGATCGTGGCGCTGCTCTGGGTCTCCCGGCGGGTATTGACCGAGTACATCCCCGGCCTCTCCGACGCAGGGATCGCGATGGCGGGGGCGCTGCTCTTGTTCATCCTGCCCGCAGGCGGCGGCAATCGAGGCGCGGTGATGAATTGGGAAACGGCGGTCAAACTGCCCTGGGGCCTGATTCTGCTGTTCGGTGGCGGGTTGAGCCTTGCAGAGGCGATGGGCGCCAGCGGCCTTGCCGGGTGGATCAGCACCAATCTGGAGGGGCTGGGCACGTTACCCTTCGTGGCTTTGATCGCGATTATCGTAGTGGTCATCGTGTTTCTGACCGAACTGACCAGCAATGCAGCCACCGTTTCGGCTTTCGTGCCGGTGATCGCGGCGCTCGCCGTCGGTATCGGTCTCGATCCTGTCATTCTGGCGGCGCCGGTGGCAATCGCGGCCTCGTGCGCCTTCATGTTGCCGGTGGCAACCCCGCCCAATGCTGTGGTGTTCGGGTCCGGCTATATCACCATTCCGCAGATGGTTCGGGCGGGAATCTGGCTCAACATGCTCAGCGTTGTGATCGTCACGACCGTTTCAGCGATTCTGATCCCCCTGGTTTTTGGTTGAGCGGTCACTAGGCTTCGGGAAAGTTATCTTTCGACAGCTCAAGGAAGGCGATCAGTTTCTCAACGGCCTGACGGGTCACGGGTCCTGAAAAGTTCACTCTGGCGATGGCTTTCGTTGATATCCGGCATTCCAGACGTTCACTTACATCGTCGGCAGCAGAGTAATCCAGAGTTGCGTGTCTAGCAGAATCCACATCGAGAGCAGGTTCAACAAATTTGTGCCCTGCTGAAGTAGCGCCGGGCAAATAAACTGTTTCTGACGGGCCTAGGGCGACTACACCCTGGTTTGGTTGAGGAGTTCTCTTCGGGATCTCAATATCAGCTAGGGATTTTTCGAAGACTTCGTAAAATTTTTGGGCACCTTGGGACGAGAAGCCCTTCGAACGCACTAGAAATGCGCGAATAACCTCCCTTGACGGAATTTCACCGTCAAATTGGTCTATGATTTCGAAATATAGGTCTGGTCTAAGTGCGGCTTCACTGCGTGACGAAAGCTCTTCTTCTCGGCTTTCTGGTTCGAATATTCTCAAGGCAAGTTCTGATACTCGAATCTGGTCTCCGCGCCCTTCCAACAATCCATACTGTCGGGTAGCCGCAAGGACAGCCCGTGAGCCACCTGAAAGTCCCTGATATCCCATCAGTTGAACGGCGGTTTCTGGATCAATTTCAGCCCTGTGAGCGCCTTCGTAGACTTTGCGTGTGTAGTCAATCGCTTTGTCCAGCGGCACGCGAGGGTAGTTGGGGCTACGCATTCTTGGCATAATATGACCTATAAGACTGATTTGATGACGATATCTATCTCAATCAAGAGAGCTTGTCAATATAAGGCTAAGGCTAATTAATTTAAGACTTATAAAAAAGTCTATTATGGCTATTTTTAGACCTACTATGAAATTAGACTGATGTTTATGATTAAAAAAGACCTTATCCGATCACTTAGAATCGCTCTGCGTCAACGGTTACGCCAATATGACAGTATCGCATTATAAAATAGCTGTAAAAGAGGATAAAATGCGGTTGACGTGAGTGCGGGGCATGGTATAACGGCTTTGCTCGCCTCGAAGACCTGTTGCACCAGGCTTCATCAAGCGAGCGGCTAAGCCGATGCGGCTCATCCTTAAGCGGGTAGCGCGGAGGTGGACATTGGCCGGCGGCTGTGGACATGAACATTGTAGGGGGTCCAAACTCCTGCGGTACGGCCAACCACAGTCACCGGCTTTTGTCTATATAACTCTCTTTAATTTGTCAAATTCACCAATTTGGTTGAGCGTAGCGCGTTCAAGGCCATATAAGCCGCGCCATGAGCGGTCAGACGACAGTACTGGATTTCATCAAGATGCACGGGCTGGGCAACGATTTCGTTGTCTTTGATGCTCGTACGTCGCCGCTCGATCTGACGCCGGCGCAGGCGCGCTTTGTCGGCAGCCGCCGGTTCGGCATCGGATGCGACCAGATCTTGACCATTCAGCCCTCCGATAAGGCCGACGCCTTCATGCGTATCCAGAACCCGGATGGCAGCGAGGCCGGCGCCTGCGGCAACGGCACCCGCTGTGTCGCCAGCTATCTGATGCGCGATCTGGACAAGAACGACGTAGTGATTGAAACCGTTGCCGGGCTGTTGCATTGCGCGCTGGAGGCCGAGCAGGAAGAGCTGATCTCCGTCGATATGGGCGCGCCGCGTCTGGACTGGCAGGCGATCCCAACGGCGGCCGAAGTCGATACGCTTCATGCCGGGCTGGCAGTCGGCCCGCTGAAGGATCCCGTCCTGGTCAATATGGGGAACCCGCACGCCGTCTTCTTCGTCGATGACGTGGATGACATAGATCTGGAGGCGTTGGGCCCGCAGGTGGAGCATCATGCGATGTTCCCGGAACGCACCAATGTGGAAATCGCGCAGATTCGCTCGCGCGGCGATATCAGGTTGCGGGTCTGGGAGCGCGGCGCCGGCGTCACCATGGCCTGCGGGTCGGGCGCGTGCGCGACGGCTGTCGCCGCGATCCGGCGCGGACTCACGGACCGTGAAGTGATGATCGAACTTGATGGCGGCCCGCTGGAGCTTGACTGGGCCGAAGGCGGCTCGGTGGTGATGCGCGGGCCGGTTGCTACGTCTTTCTGGGGACGGGTGGCGCTGTGAGCGGGCCGGAAATCATTACCTTCGGCTGCCGGCTGAACACGGTTGAATCCGAGGTCATTCGTCAGAACGCCGCCGAGATGGACGACACAATCGTTTTCAACACCTGCGCGGTTACCAATGAAGCCGTGCGGCAGGCGCGCCAGTCGATCCGAAAGGCCCGCCGCCGCCGCCCGGACGCGCGGGTTGTCGTCACCGGTTGTGCCGCGCAGCTGGAGCCGGAGACCTTCGCCGACATGCCGGAGGTCGATCTGGTGCTCGGCAATGAAGAAAAGCTGGCGCCCACTGCACTGGATTTCGGCGTGGCAGACACCGAAAAAGCCCGCGTCAACGATATCATGTCGGTGACGCAGACCGCCGGGCATTTGCTGGATGGGTTAGAGGGCCGTGCCCGTGCTTTCGTGCAGGTTCAAAATGGCTGCGATCACCGCTGTACCTTCTGCATCATCCCGTTTGCGCGCGGTAATTCCAGAAGCGTGCCGATGGGCGCAGTGATCGAGCAGATCAGGCGGCTGGTTGGCAACGGCTATAATGAAGTGGTGCTCACCGGTGTCGACATTACCGCCTACGGCCATGATTTGCCGGGCATGCCGACGCTCGGCAATCTGTGCCTGAAAATCCTGTCAGCGGTGCCTGAGCTGCCCCGTCTGCGGCTTTCATCAATCGATTCGGTGGAGGTCGATGAGCCGCTGTTCGACGTGATCGCGCATGAACCACGGCTGATGCCGCACCTGCATCTCAGCCTGCAGGCGGGTGACGACATGATCCTGAAGCGAATGAAGCGCCGCCACAATCGGGCTCAATCTGTTGAATTCTGCGACCGTGTTCGCGCCGCGCGCCCGGACGTGGTTTTCGGCGCCGACCTGATCGCCGGGTTCCCCACCGAGACCGACGATATGTTCGAAAACACGTTGGCATCCGTCGATGATATCGGGCTGACTTATCTGCACGTGTTCCCGTTCTCCGCGCGCCAGGGTACGCCGGCAGCGAAGATGCGGCAGCTTCATGGTGATATTATCCGCGATCGCGCATCGCGTTTGCGGGCCAAGGGCCAGGAACGGCTTCAGTCCTTCTTTGCCAGCCAGCTCGGAAAGAACGTTTCCGTCCTGGTCGAAAAGACAGAGAACGGTGTCGGTATTGGTCACACAGACCATTTTGCGCCCATTCGCCTGCGGGGACATCACAGCGGCGTCGTGGAGGCATCCGTCACCGGCCGGTCCGACGGTTGGCTGATCGGTGAGGTCGCGGCATGAGCGAGGGCGAGAAAAAAGGCTGGTTCCGCCGCCTGCGCGAGGGGCTGCGCAAAAGCACATCCTCTGTCGGTGACGGTATCGGCGGGCTGTTTTCCGGCCGCCGCCGGCTTGATGATGAAACGCTGGAAGAGCTGGAAGACCTGCTGATCATGGCGGATTTCGGGGTCGCGACTGCCTCAAAGGTCAGCCTTGAACTCTCCAAGACCAAGCTCGACAAGGATGTTTCGCCCGAAGAGGTGCGGGCTGCGCTGGCAGGTGTCGTTGCCGGGACGCTCGAACCCGTGGCCAAACCGCTTGAAATCGATTCTGCCAACCGGCCGCATGTGCTGTTGATGGTGGGGGTGAACGGCAGTGGCAAGACCACGACCATCGGCAAGCTGGCCCGCCAGTTCAAAGCACAGGGTCGCTCGGTGCTGCTGGCGGCGGGCGATACCTTCAGGGCAGCCGCCATCGAACAGCTCACCGTCTGGGGGGACCGTAACAAGGTGCCGGTGGTGGCCAAACAGGTGGGCGCCGATGCCGCTGCTGTTGCCTTCGAGGCGCTGGAGCGTGCGCGGGCAGACAATATCGACGTGGTCATGATCGACACGGCAGGCCGGTTGCAGAACAAGCAGGGCTTGATGGAAGAATTGGCCAAGATCGTCCGCGTCATTGGCAAATTCGATGAGGCCGCCCCACATGATGTGCTGCTGGTGCTTGATGCGACGACCGGTCAGAACGCGGTCAATCAAGTCGAAGTTTTTCGCGAGGTGGCCAATGTGACGGGATTGATTATGACCAAACTGGATGGCACGGCGCGCGGCGGCGTGCTGGTGGCGTGCGCCGAAAAATTTGCCCTGCCGATCCATGCCATCGGCGTGGGCGAAGGGATTGAAGATCTTCAGCCCTTTGACGCGCAGGAATTCGCCGATGCCATTGCTGGCGTCGCCGCATGAGCGCAGGTCTCAAACTCGCCCTCGATATGGGGCCGCTGCTGGTGTTTTTCGTCGCCTATTTTCAGGGCGACATCTACATCGCCACTGGCGCGTTCATGGTGGCGACCCTTGTCGCGATGGCGGTCTACTGGTCCAAGGAACGGCACATCCCCACCAACCAGATCGTCACGGCGGTGATTGTCATCGTCTTTGGTGGTTTGACCCTGCTGCTGCATGACGACCGCTTCATCAAGATGAAGCCGACGATGATCTATGCGTTGTTTGCGTTGATCCTGTTTGGCGGCGTGCTCAGGGACAAGGCGGTGCTGAAATATGTATTTGAGTCGGCTTTCCCGCCGATGGAGCATCGCGGCTGGCGGTTACTCAGCCTGCGCTGGGGCATTTTCTTTGCCGCCATGGCCATCCTCAATGAAGTCGTCTGGCGGAACTTTTCAGAGGAATTCTGGGTCAGCTTCAAGCTGTTCGGGTTTATTCCGATCACCATGATCTTCGCCATGGCGCAAATGCCGCTGATGAATCGTTACGCGATTGAGGATAAACCCACTACATAGCGCTCGAAGGCCGTTGCAGACGTAAGCTGCTGTAGTTTGGCATCGGCAGAGACAAGTTTGACATCCTTGCGCTCGGCCAGTGCAATGTAAAAACAGTCATATGCTGGGTGATCGAGCTCGAGAGAAATTTCCAGGGCCCGCGGGACAAGGGCGGCGCAAGGCACGATGTCTGTAAGTGTAATCATAAGGCCGTCAATGCCAGCCGTCGCGTGGCTAGGCAGCATCTGGTCAAGCCTGACTTTTCGCCAGAATATGTTGGATATCTCTGCGACAATAAGGTCCGGGGCGACAAGTGTTTCTTCGACTTCTACGATCTGCTGCGCTTCGTGCCAGCCTTCTTCTTCAATGAACCACTTACAGGCGACGCTGGCGTCAACGACAAGCGTCATCGGCCGTCCCGCTCCTCACGGATCATGAGCGTGGTGTCTGTTTGCTCAACATTTTTCGGCGTCATGGCACGAATTTTTCGTATCAGTGCGAGTCTTTCTTCGACGGAAGGCCGTGCGCCGTCCGCCAGAACATCGCGAAGTTCCTGCTCCAGCGACTGGCCATGGATTTTGGCACGGCGTCTATGAACATCGATGATCTCTTCGTCGATATTCCGAATTAAGACTTGGGCCACGGTAAAGCTCCTTGTGATATCATCTATGATATCACAAATTTACATATGGCAAAAGAACTAGCCGCGCTTGGGCAGCATATTGCCCATGTCCCCGTCGGGATTGGTGAACGGCGTGAACACGTCTTTGTCTGCGATTTCACGGTAATGGTTGAGCGCCCAATAAACGCTGGGGAACGCCAGGTTGTCCCAGGGAATGTCTTTCCAGTCATAGAGCGCGACGTCGAGGCTCTCCGGCCCGGCAGCAAAATGAGGTGTTGCCAGGGATGCCTTATAGATCAGCTGCACTTGGCTGATGCGTGGGATGTTATAGACAGCTAGCAGACCATGAATGGTGATCTCGGCACAGGCCTCTTCCATGGTTTCGCGGCGGGCACCGTCTTCGGTGGTTTCATGTTCTTCCATGAAGCCGGCGGGCAGCGTCCAGTAGCCGTGGCGCGGCTCAATCGCGCGCTTGCAGAGCAGGATTTTCGTTTCGTGCTCGACGACTGCGCCGACCACGATGCGCGGATTATCATAGTGAATCAGCCCGCAATCATTGCAGATCAGGCGGTCGCGGTTGTCCCCGTCGGGAACGCGCTTGATGAAATTGTCGAGCTGTGCCGGATGATGTGCCATGCGGCTATTCTTGCATTGGTCTGCCAAGTGAGGAAAGTCCGGCAAGCGCATCAGAATTGCCCGGATCGGCTTTCAGCGCCCCTTCGAAGGCGGTGCGCGCATTATCCTGCTCGCCCAGCACCATGTAGGCGCGGGCAAGGCGCAGCCAGCCCTCCAGGTCCTCCGGCTCGTCTTCCAGCCGGGCCGCCAGCCCGTCCACCATGCCCCGGATCATGTCGGCGCGTTCTGACTCGCTCATCTGCGCAGCCGCTTCCATGTCAGCTTGCGTGGGCCCTCGTGGCGATGCTGGGGCGGGCATTGGCGTACCCGTCACGTCCGAAATCCGCTTTAGTCCATGCTCAAGCCGTCCGGCCCAGGGGGACTCAGGCCGGATTTCGCGTGCCAGCTCATTCCACCACAGATGCGCGCTTTCAAAATCACGTGCCTGAAAGTCGGCCAGACCCAGATGATAGCGCGCTACCGGCTCGCCGGGCGAAGCGTCAAGAACCTGTTGGAAGATCGAACGGGCTTCATCGGTCACCAACCCGGCCGCTTCGGCGGTGAGTGCCTGACCCAGGTCCAATTTGAGAGCGGGTTCATCAGGCCGCAGTCTGATCGTTTGACGATAGGCTTCGACGGCCAGGTCGAATCGCCCAACCGTCTGGGCTGTCGGGCCCAGCAAGAGCCAACCTTCAATATCGTCCGGGCGCTCCTCCATGCGTTTGGCAAGCTGTAGCACCAGCGTATCGACATCGGAATTTTCGGTGACGTTTTCCATCCTGTCTGGCGCGGGCGCCCAGGCAAGATCAGGATGCCCCCTTTCCAGATAGAGCAAGGCCGACCCGACGATTGTCAAAGCGATCAGCGTAATCGCCACAACAGAGCGCGTGCCGCCGGGGGAGGGTAGGCTTTGGAGATCTGTTTGGTCGCTTTCGCGCAGCAGGCGACGCTGGATTTCAATCCGTGCGCTTTCGGCTTCCGCGGCGGAAATCAGCCCACGTTCCAAATCGGTTTCGAGTTCAAGAAGTTGTGCGCGATAGAGCGCGGTTGCCGCGTCACTGCGTTCTACGTCGTCCTTGGGTCGGCGCATCAGCGGCCAGGCAATCACCGCCGCCGAGGCCAGCGCGAGCAGGGTTAACAGCGCATAGATCACGTGACCGGGCCGTCGTCCTGCAGCAGACGGTCCAGCCGGGCCTGTTCTTCGGCGTTCAGTGCCTGCGGTTCGGCCACCGTCCTGGGTCGGCGCACATAGAACACCACGCCAGTCCCGCCGATGATCAGCAGCAGGACCGGGCCCAGCCACAGCAGCGCCGTACGCGGGTTAAAGGGTGGCTGCATCAGGATCCAGTCGCCATAGCGCTCGACCAGAAAGCCGCGCACTTCGTCATCGGTTTCCCCCAGTTCGACGCGTTCGCGCACCAGCACCCGAAGATCGTGGGCCATCTCGGCGTTGGAATCCTCGATCGACTGGTTCTGGCAGACCAGACATTTGAACTCTTTCATCAGATCGCGGGCGCGTTCCTCCTGTGCCGGGTCGGGCAGCGTTGCTTCGTCGACGCCGGCCGCGTACGCCGGAACGGTAAACAGCAACAGAATGAAGACCAGCCGCTTCATGAGTCCAGCTCCTCGAGCAGCGGCATTAGCTGATTGCGGATGATTGCGTCATTCAGTGGGCCCTGCACGCGCCAGACAACATTGCCCTGCTTGTCGATGACGAAGGTCTCCGGCACGCCAGCCAGCCCCCAGTCGATGCCGGTGCGGCCGCTTTCATCAAACCCGGTGCGGATGAAGGGGTCGCCACTGGCCTGCAGATAGAGCCGGGCAGCGGCCATTTTATCCTTGTAGTTGATGCCGTGCATGACGACGCCTTGGTCGGCAAGCTGCATCAACAGTGGGTGCTCCGCGCGGCAGGGCGCGCACCAGGTCGCGAAGAAATTGACCACGCTGACTTCGCCCGAAGTCAGATCAACGGTCTGCAGCCCCAGCCCACCTTCGGTCACCGTGGGCAGTTTGAACTGGGGAACGGGCTTGTCTTTCAGCGCAAACGCAGTCTCGCGCGGATTGAGGAACAAGCCGACATAAAGCGCAGCCGCCAGCCCGATAAAGATCAAGACGGGCAATATGTGCTGCGGTTTCATTCGGCAGGCGCCCGCGCAGGTTTGGGTGAGCGCGCGCGCCGCGGGGCGCCGACCCGCAGCCGCCGGTCGGACAGCGAGAACAGGCCGCCCAAGACCATCAGTGCTGTGCCGACCCACAGGCCCCAGATCATCGGTTTATGGTAGAGCCGCACACCCCAGCCGCCGGTGCTCTGGCGTTCACCGATCACGGCATAAAGATCACCCTCGATCAGCGGATAGATGGCCGCTTCCGTGGTCTCGTCGGGCGGGTTGGCATAGTGCCGGGTCTCCGGGTAGAGGCGGGCGATGAACTCGCCATCCTTGTAGACGGAAAAGGTGGCGCGTAGTGCCGCGTAGTTGGGGCCGCGTATCGGCCCGACAGCGTCGAGCGAGAAGTCGTAACCGCCGACCGCAATCATGTCGCCGGGTTCTTTGATGGTGATGGTCTCGCGCTCATAGGCGCTGGAAACCGCGATTCCGAAGATCATCACGGCAATGCCCAGATGGGCCAGCATCATGCCCCAGGCCCCGCGCGGTAGCCCGGCAGCGCGGTTCAGGCTTTGGCCGATGGAGACACGGCCCAGCGCGATACGCCCGGCGAACTCGGTGAGAATGGCGACCATCAACCAGGTGCCATAGCCGATTGCCACCGGCGCCCACCAGGCGGATTCGGTTGTGGCCGCGACCGCGATCCCCGCCAGCACGCCCGCGATCATGGAGGGCGTCAGCCGCCGTAATGCGGTGCCCAGATCGCCGCGTTTCCACGCCAGCAGCGGCCCGATCACCATGAACGGTACCAGGATGGCCATCAGCGCGGGGAAGACGATGTTGAAATAGGGGGCTGCGACAGAGACCTGATACCCCAGCTCGTTGGCGAACAGGGGAAAGAGCGTGCCAAAGAGCACGACGAACGTCATCACCGCGAGGACCAGATTGTTCATCACCAGGCTGGTTTCGCGCGAAATGGGGGCGAACATGCCGCCCGGTTTCAGCGACCCTGCGCGGACCGCGTAGAGTGCCAGCGAGCCACCGACAACCAGAATCAGGAAGCCCAGAATGAAGACGCCGCGTTCCGGGTCTGTCGCAAAGGCATGGACCGAGGTCAGCACGCCTGATCGCACAATGAATGTGCCCAGCAGGCTGAGCGAGAATGTCAGGATGGCAAGCAGAATGGTCCAGCTTTTCAGCGTGTCGCGCTTTTCCACCACGATAGCGCTGTGCAGCAGGGCCGTGCCGGCCAGCCATGGCATGAAGGAGGCGTTTTCGACCGGGTCCCAGAACCACCAGCCGCCCCAGCCCAGCTCGTAATAGGCCCACCACGATCCGAGCATGATACCGGCGGTGAGGAACATCCAGGCGGCCAGTGTCCAGGGCCGCACCCAGCGGGCCCAGGCAGCATCCACTTTGCCTTCGATCAGCGCGGCGACGGCAAAGGAAAAGGCAATCGAAAAGCCGACATAGCCGAGATAGAGCATCGGCGGATGGAAGGCGAGGCCGGGGTCCTGTAGCAGCGGGTTCAACCCGGTGCCTTCCAGCGGCGCCGGATCAACGCGGGCGAACGGGTTCGATGTAAAGATCGAAAATGCGACGAAGCCTACGGTCACCATGGCCTGAACCGCCAGTACGCGGGCACGGAAGGGTGCCGGCAGATCGCGCCCGAAGGCGGCAACGGCGGCCCCGAAAACGGTCAGGATCAGGATCCACAGCAGGATGGAGCCTTCATGGTTCCCCCACACACCGGTGATTTTATAGAGCAGGGGTTTTTGGGTATGCGAGTTGAAATAGACGTTGGCGATGGAGAAGTCAGAGACGAGATACCCCCAGGTCAGCATCGCAAAGGCCAGAATGGCCAGCCCGAGCTGCAGGAAAGCCACAGGGTTCGCAAAGGAAATCAGCGTCCGGTCGCCCCGGTGCGCGCCCACCAGGGGGACGGTTGCCTGAAACACACCCGCCAACAGCGCAAGGATCAGCGCGAAATGGCCAATCTCCGCAATCATTGATAGCTGTCCTGCCAGTGCTCGCTGCGCTTAAGCGCGTCGGCAACCTCGGGCGGCATGTAGTTCTCATCATGTTTGGCGAGCACGCGTTCGGCGACGAAGGTGTTCTCGTTCTTCAACGTGCCTTCGACAACGACCCCTTGGCCTTCACGAAACAGGTCCGGCAGCAGTCCGTATGTCTGCTGATCATATTCGACGGTAATGTCATAGACATTATCCGTCACCTGGAAGGTGATGAACATGTCCTCTGCGCGATTGACGGAGCCATCCATCACCAGCCCGCCCATCCGGAACGTGCCGCTGGGCCGCTCCTCGGCGGCGAAAAGGTCTGTTGGGCTCATGAAAAAGCGCAGATTGTCGCCGATCGCATAGAAGATCAGCGCAGCGGCAATGCCCAGCAGCGACAGGCCGGACACGACAAAAACCATGCGTTGGGTCTTACGTTTCATTGTCGCGGTTCCGCCGCCGGCCCGTCAGTTCTTCCATCTCGGTCAGTTTCTTCAGGTTCGACCGCATACGCCAAACGCTGCTCAACGCCATCCATGCCAGCATCGCAAATGCGATGCCATAGGCCCACCAGATGTAGATTGCGTATTTGTCCATTCCAGTAAGTTCGCCCGGTCGGTTCGTTAAGACGTGCTGGCCTGCATCATCTGTAGTGACCGAACCCGACGTTCTGCCACCTCGCTGCGGATCCGCCACAAGAGGGCGGTGAGAAAGAAAGTTTTGAACGCGGCCGCCATTACGAACAGCGGCAGGAGCATCGGCGCGGCAATGGCCGGGCCGCCCTGCCGCAACACACTGGCGGGCTGGTGCAGGGTATTCCACCACTCGACCGAGAAATGAATGATCGGCACATTAATGACGCCGACGAGCGCCAGAATGGCCGCGGCGCGGGCGGCCTTGGTCGGGTCCTCGATAACCTGCCAGAGCGCCATGTAACCAAGGTAGAGCAACAGCAAGACGAAGACGGATGTCAGCCGAGCATCGCCCCATTCCCACCAGGTGCCCCACATGGGCTCACCCCACAGCGCGCCGCTGGTCAGCGCGATGACGGTGAAGCCGGCGCCCAGCGGCGCACAGCTCTTGGCGGCGATGTCGGACAGGGGATGCTTCCAGATCAGTGCCATCGCGCTGAACACCGCCATCATCACATAGGCCGCCAGGGCCATCCAGGCGCCGGGGACATGCACATACATGATACGGACGCTGTCACCTTGTTGATAGTCGGGCGGCGACCAGATCAGAGAGAGATAGAGGCCCGCAGCCAGCAGAATAAGGGTCAGGCCAATGGCCCACGGCAGAACGGCGGCGCTGATACGCGCGAAGCGGGACGGGTTTGCAAATCGGTGCCAGCCGGACATGGCTGTGATGTACGCCGCGAGCCCACGCTGTGCAAGGGGCGTCGGTGCTATTCCAGTGCCAGTTTAAGCGCGGCAGAGGCGGCTAAAGGTGCGATCACGAGCGCGACAAGCGTCACCGCACCCAGCAGCATCATCGGCGTCCCGGCAGGCAGGCCCTGGGCGGCGGCGGCGGTGGCTGCGACGCCAAAGATCAGGGTGGGAATGTAAAGCGGCAGCACGATCAGCGGCACCAGCAGGCCGCCGCGCCTGATTCCGGCGGTCAGGGCAGCCCCAATCGCACCGATCAGACTCAGCGCCGGTGTGCCAATGGAAATTGCCGCGATCAGCGTCACAAATCCTTCGAAAGGCAGGTTGAGCAAGACCGCGACAAGGGGTGCGGCGGCGATCAGTGGCACACCGGTGAGTAGCCAGTGCGCCAGCACTTTGGCGATCACCGTCAACAACAGGGGCTGCGAGGTCAGGGCCAGAATGTCCAGGCTGCCATCCTCGTAATCCGCCTGAAACAGCCGGTCGAGGGAAAGCAGCGTCGCCAAAAGGGCCGAAACCCAAAGCACGCCGGGTGCTGCCTGCCGCAGGACGACCGGGTCCGCACCCAGGGCAAACGGAAACAATGCTGCCACGACCACAAAGAAGCCGACGGCCAGCAGGCTCGATCCGCCCTGGCGGCGCGCGATCAGCAGATCGCGGCGGATGACGGCACTGAACGGGTTCATCCACTCAGCTCCAGCGTGCGGGCGCCTGCCAGGGGCAGGTCGTCATGAGTGGCAATAATCGCCATGCCGCCCCCGGCCAGATGGCTTTGCAGGGCCTTGAGAAGCTGTTGGACGGCGACTTTATCAAGGGCCACCGTGGGCTCGTCCAGCAGCCATAAGGTTTTTGGCGCCGCCAGCAGCCGGGCCAGATTGACGCGGCGGCGCTGCCCGGCTGACAGGAACTGGGCCGGCAGATCCTTCAGCGGCAGCAGGCCGAAGGCTTCAAGGGCCGCGTCTATGTCGGGTTTCTGACCGGCCAGGCGGCCCAATGCCTGCAGGTTCTCCGACACGGTCAAAGCGGCTTTGATCGGATCCAGATGGCCGACATAGGCCAGCCGGGCCGCATGACTGACCGGGTCTGCTGTAACGTCCTCGCCGTCCCACGAAAGCGTTCCCGAAGCCGGCGCCAGCAGCCCGGCCAGCAGACGCAGCAGGCTCGACTTGCCGGACCCGTTGCGGCCGCGCAGCACCAGGGCCTCACCGTGTGCCACGGCAAAGCTCAATCCCTCGAATACCAGCCGCTCGCCGCGCTGGCAGGTCAGGTTGTGTGCCGTAAGGCCACTTTGCGGGCTATTTTGAGTTGAACGCGCCATTCCGGCGCGGAGACTAGAGTATCTGGGCGGCCAAGGTCCAACTTTGACATTGGCAAACCGCCAGATTTCGGGCAAAACACGGCCAACCCGAAACACCGGAAAATCAGGAGAGCGTAACGTGGCAAGCGTTGGGCAGGATACCCTTAAGACGCGCCGCCAGCTTCAGGTCGGCGACAAAACCTACGATTATTTCAGCATTGAGGCGGCGAGCGAGGAGACCGGGATCGACTTCTCCCGGCTGCCCTATTCGCTGAAAGTGCTGCTGGAAAACCTGCTGCGCTATGAAGATGGCTCGACGGTCAAGGTTGACGACATCAAGGCCCTGGGTGCCTGGCTCGACACCAGATCCTCCGACCGTGAGATCGCCTATCGGCCGGCCCGCGTGCTGATGCAGGATTTCACCGGCGTACCCGCCGTGGTCGATCTGGCCGCGATGCGTGCCGCAATGCTGGAGATGAACGAGGATCCGAAAAAGATCAACCCGCTTGCGCCGGTTGATCTGGTGATCGATCACTCGGTCTCTGTCGATCATTTCGCCAGCGCCAGCGCGTTCAAGGACAACGTGTCGCTGGAAATGGAGCGCAATAACGAGCGCTACGAGTTTCTGAAATGGGGCGCTACCGCGTTTGACAATTTCCGCGTTGTGCCGCCGGGCACCGGCATCTGCCATCAGGTCAATCTGGAGTATCTGGCGCAGACCGTCTGGACCAGCGACGTGGATGGCGCAACGGTTGCTTATCCGGACACCCTGGTGGGTACGGATTCGCATACCACCATGGTCAACGGCCTGGCCGTGCTGGGCTGGGGCGTTGGCGGCATTGAGGCGGAAGCCGCGATGCTGGGTCAGCCGATTTCCATGCTGATCCCCGAAGTGATCGGCTTCAAGCTCACCGGCAAGCTGCAGGAAGGCACGACGGCGACCGATCTGGTGCTGACGGTGACGCAGATGCTGCGTGAAAAGGGCGTTGTCGGCAAATTCGTCGAGTTCTATGGCGACGGGCTCGATGAGCTTTCGCTGGCTGATCAGGCGACCATCGCCAACATGGCGCCGGAATATGGCGCGACCTGCGGCTTCTTCCCCGTCGACAGTGAGAGCCTCAACTATCTGCGCTTTACCGGTCGTGACGAGGACCGTGTTGAGTTGGTCGAAGCCTATTCCAAGGCGCAGGGCATGTGGCGCGAAACCGGGTCGCCTGACCCCGTTTTCACCGATTCACTCGCGCTCGACATCTCCACCGTAGTGCCCAGCCTGGCCGGGCCCAAGCGCCCGCAGGACAGGGTGTTGTTGACGGATGCTGCGTCGGCGTTTGAAACCGCCCTTGGCGATGTTTTTGACCGTGGCGATGTGCGCGATACCCGGTTCCCGGTGGAAGGCGCCGGCCATGATCTGGGCGACGGTGATGTTGTCATCGCCGCCATCACCAGCTGTACCAACACGTCGAACCCGTCCGTGATGATGGCGGCCGGGCTGGTGGCCCGAAACGCGTTGGCCAAGGGCCTCAGCGTCAAGCCCTGGGTCAAGACGTCGCTGGCGCCTGGGTCGCAGGTGGTCACGGACTATCTTGAGCGTGCTAACTTGCAGGACGATCTGGATGCGCTGGGCTTCAATCTGGTCGGTTATGGCTGCACCACCTGTATCGGTAACTCCGGCCCGCTGCCGGAGCCGATTTCCGAGACCATCAACAGCAACGACATGGTCGCTGTTTCTGTTCTCTCGGGTAACCGCAATTTCGAGGGACGGGTCAGTCAGGACGTGCGGGCCAACTATCTCGCCTCTCCACCGCTCGTGGTCGCCTATGCGATTGCCGGCAGTATGCGGATTGACATCACCAAGGATGCATTGGGTGAAGACCAGAACGGCAACCCTGTCTATCTGAAGGACATCTGGCCCTCCAACGCGGACATTTCCGAAGCTGTGCAACAATCAGTGACGCGCGAAATGTTTGTTGAACGCTATGGCGATGTGTTCACTGGAACCGACGCGTGGCGTGATATCGACGTCGCGACCGGCACCACCTATCAGTGGAATCCGTCCAGCACCTATGTGCGCCAGCCTCCGTTCTTTGAAGGCCTCGATCCGATGGCCGGTAAGGCCGAAGATGTCCGCGGCGCCAACATGCTGGCGCTGTTGGGTGATTCGATTACAACCGACCACATTTCACCGGCCGGTGCGATCAAGCTGGATAGCCCCGCAGGCGACTATCTGACGGACCATGACGTCGGAAAGTTCGACTTCAATTCCTATGGGTCCAGGCGCGGCAATCACGAAGTGATGATGCGCGGGACCTTCGCCAATATCCGGATCCGCAACGATATGGCGCCCGGTACCGAGGGCGGCTGGACGACCTATGTCCCCACCGGCGAGGTCATGAGCATCTATGATGCGGCCATGAAGTACCAGGCCGACGGCACGCCTTTGGTGGTGGTAGCGGGTAAGGAATACGGCACCGGCTCATCGCGCGACTGGGCAGCGAAAGGCACCCGCCTGCTGGGCGTCAAGGCGGTCATCACCGAGAGTTTTGAGCGGATTCACCGGTCAAACCTGATCGGGATGGGCGTTTTGCCGCTGGTCTTCAAGGATGGCGACAATCGGGAAACGCTGAAGCTGACCGGCGCCGAAACCTTCGATCTAACCGGCATCTCGGGCGGCATCACACCGCGTATGGATGTGCCTTGTACCATCACCTATGAGGATGGCAGCACCAAGTCGATCACGCTGATGTGCCGGATCGATACGGAGAACGAGGTCGCCTATTACCTCAATGGCGGCATTCTCCAATATGTGCTGCGCAATCTGGCAGAGGCCGCCTGACGGTCCCGAAACGATAATGGTTGCGAAGCACTGGCCGTTGAACCACATCTTCGCAACCGTCATCGGTCAACTGGTGGAAGAAATATGAAACACATGCTTCATGGCGTTGTCGCCGCGCTCGTCCTGGCTTTTGCCGCCGTTCCGGCGCAGGCGGTCAAATGGGTCAGTGGCCCGGAATTGATCGGCCACTGCAAGGCCTATACGGATGCCCCCACCAGCCTCGATGGCGTGGTCTGCGTGGCTTACATTCAGGGTTTCCTGGGGGGCGCGGAAGCAACCGACGCGACGGTCGAAGAAAACGTGCTGTCGCAGTATCAGCAGGATCACTCGGCATTTATGCGCCGGGTCGTTCGGACCCGTCTGGGCCGCAGCGTCGAGGAATATGGCGCGACGGCTCTCGCCAATTATTGCTTGCCGCTGGCGGAACCGGTGACACGGGTTGTACTGCGCGTCGTCCAGTACATCGACGCGCACCCGGAGGCGGAATCCCTGAACGCCCAAGAGGTCGTCTATGGGGCGCTGAAGGAACATTATCCCTGCCCGGAGTAGCCGCACGGAAAACTCACTGAACTGTGAGTGGTAAGCCCGATGCCCCCGCCATATGTTCTGGGGAGCATGAATAAGCAACTGTTGTATATACCGCTTTTGGCACTGTCGCTGGCCGCGATGGCTGCCCTGCCGGTGCGTGCGGCACAGGATGGCCAAATCACCGTGGTGGAATTATTCACCAGCCAGGGCTGCAATTCCTGTCCGCCGGCCGATGCACTGGCGGGCGAGCTTGACGAACGTCCCGACGTCTTCGTTCTCAGCTGGAACGTTGATTATTGGGACATGCTGGGCTGGCAGGACACGCTCGCCTCGCCTGAAAACACCCAGCGTCAACGCGACTATAACCGTGAAATGGGCCGCCCTGGCGTCTACACGCCACAGATGATTGTCGGCGGCAAAGCGCAGGTGGTGGGTTCTGACCGCGAGGCGGTTGAATCAGCCATTGCCGACAGCGATCTGCGCGCGGGAATGCTGGCGTACAGATTCGAGGGCGATTCGGTGATCATCAGCCTGCCTGCTGATAGTCGCGCCGCGAAAGCGGTGGTGACCCTTGTGCAGTATGACACGGCGCAGTCCGTCGCGATTGGCAGCGGCGAAAACAAGGGCCGCAGCATCACCTACACCCACCCCGTGCGTAAAGCCGAACGGATCGGTGTCTGGGACGGTGCTGCCCGCGAAATCCGGGTCTCAAAGGATCAGTTCTGCGAGGCCGGCAATGTCATTCTGGTACAGCAAGGCCCCGTTGGCGCCATCCTGCACGCCAGTCTTGTCGGCCCGGTTGCCCGTCAACGTTAGCTGATCGCCTGCGTCATCACGCTGGCCAGCCTTTTGGCGAAGGCAGCGGGGTCAGGCGGCAATTCGCCTTCCAGCAGTTTCGCCTGATCCAGCAATAGCTGCGCCGGTTCTTTCAACGCATCGAGCGCTCCCGACGTCTTTGCCCGGTTGGCCATGGCGGCGATCAGCGCATGCCGTGGATTGATCTCAAGCACCCGCGGACGTGCCGCGTCGAGCTGCTGGTTCTGGCGCAGAATACGCTCAAGATTAAGATCGATATCGCCGTCTTCGGCCACCAGACATACCGGGCTGTCGGTCAGCCTGTCGGTGGGGCGCACATCGGCGACCTGATCGCCGAGTGATTCCTTAAGCGCGGCGACCAGCGCATCTGTTTCGGCGGCTTCGCCTTCCGGTGCGGCCTCGTCCTGCCCTAGCGCAGCCAAATCCGCACCGCCCTGGGTGACGGATTTGAACGGCTTGTCTTCAAAGCCCTCGACCATGGAGAGCCAGAAATCATCCACCGGGTCGCCGAGCAACAGGACTTCGACGCCGCGCGATTTGAAGCCTTCCAGATGCGGGCTGTTCCGGGCCGCATCGGCGTTGGCTGCCGTCACATAATAGATGGCCTCCTGACCGTCCTTCATGCGGCTGACATAGTCCGCCAGGCTGGTCCAGCCCTCCTGTGCGGTGCTGCGGAACCGGGTGAGGCTGAGCAGGGCTTCACGGCGCTCTGCGTCTTCATAGAGTCCTTCCTTGATCACCGGGCCGAACGCATCCCAGATCTTGTCAAAGGTCTCTGGTTCGTTCTCGGCCTTTTCTTCCAGCGCAGACAGCACCTTGCCGGTAACGGCCTTGCGGATGCGGGCGACGACCGGATTGTTCTGCAGCATCTCGCGGCTGATGTTCAGCGGCAGGTCTTCTGAATCAATCACCCCGCGCAGGAAGCGCAGATAGCCGGGAATCAGCTCGCCGGTGTCATCGGTGATAAAGACCCGTTTCACATAGAGTTTGACCCGTGGCTTGCGCGCTGGGTCGAACAGATCCATTGGCGGGGTTTCCGGCACGAACAGGACGGCCGAATATTCGATCATCCCTTCAGCGCGGTAGTGCAGGGTCAGCGCGGGCGCATCGAAGGCATGGCCTACATGTCGATAGAACTCGGCATATTGCTCGTCCGTGACGTCGGACTTGTTACGCGCCCAGAGTGCCGAGCCCTTGTTGACCGCTTCTTCCTCATCAACCGCGTCTTCCTTGACCTCGACAAGGTGGATCGGGAAGGCGATATGGTCGGAATAGGTGGTGACAATATGGCGCAGGCGGTTGACGTCCAGGAACGCGTTCTCGGTCTCGCTGTCGCGGACGTGCAGCGTAATATCGGTGCCACGGCCCTCGCGGGTGGCGGCCTCGATGGTGTAACCGCCCTGGCCGTCTGATGACCATTTGAACGCCTCCTCGGTGCCCGCCTTGCGGCTGACCACATCAACATGGTCAGCGACCATGAAGGCCGAATAGAAGCCCACGCCGAACTGGCCGATCAGTGAAACGTCTTTCTGTGCATCCCCGGTCAGTTGTTCCATGAAGGCCGCCGTGCCCGACCGGGCAATGGTGCCCAGATGGGCGATCAGGTCGTCCCGGTCCATGCCGATGCCGTTGTCCGAAATCCGAATCGTCCGATTCGCCGCATCCAGTGCGACCGTTATTCGGAAGTCTCCTTCGCCATCCATCAGGCTGTCATCGGTCAGCGCGGCATAACGCAGCCTGTCGCAGGCATCGGATGCATTGGAGATCAGCTCGCGCAGGAAGATCTCGGTATCGGAATAGACCGAGCGGACCATCATGTGCAGCAATCGGCTGACTTCGGCCTGGAATTCGTGGGTTTCGACGGACTTGGTCGTCGACATGCGCACTGCCCTTTCGCTTTTATTCGTCAGGCGTTACCGCCTTTGCATGGCGGCTAGATAGGCAGTGCGGGGGAGGGTATCAAGATGGGGAGGCAACCTCTCAAAAAGAAATTGCCCGGTCGCTACCGGCGGACTGGGCTTGGGGGCTACAATTCCGCTAGATGTGCGACCGGGCTGACGAGGCCAACACCTGCTAATGTACGCCGAAATGTGGCCGGAATGGGGCGGGCCTCGGGCAAGGCTGGGGCAATGTCGTTTTTATGTCGATTTTTCATGATTTTGTCAGATTTCTGAAAGTGGCCGCGAGACTGGACAAAATGGCCGCGACTTTCTTAAATGGGGTATGCGCAATATCACGACTCTCGCCGCACACCGTCCCGGGGCCAAACCCGACATCTTTTTCGACCGGGGTGAACTCAATCAGATTCTTCGTGTCTATGGCCACATGGTGGCCAAGGGCGAATGGCGCGACTATGCGATGAATGGCGGGCGTGAACAGGCGGTGTTCTCGGTCTTCCGCCGCACCAGTGAGATGCCGCTCTATAGTATTGTGAAGTGCCCGAAGCTGGCCCGCAAACAGGGCGCCTACGCCATCATCGGCATGGGCGGTCAGGTCCTGCGCCGCGGACATGATCTGACGGCATTGCTGCGATTCTTTGACCGTAAGCGGTTCAAGGTGGTGGATTAGCAGCCCGAGCTGTCACTTGGCCGCAACTGTTTAGATCATCATCTGTTGAGATGGAAGCGCATGGCGCTCCAACTCAACAGATAAAGATGATCTAATTCATTGGTTTCTAGAGCAAATTTACCAGTTTAGTTGGAACTCCGTGTTTCCAACTAAACTGGTTTTGCTCTAGTCGTCATTGCGAGGAGTCCGTTGGGCTCGCAATGACGGACGATAACGCTGGATGCCAAAAAGAAAACGCCCGGCTTTCGAGGCCGGGCGCTTCCATCGCAAACCCTGGATTTTTCGGGTATTCTTATTCCCGGTTGCCGAACAGCTGCAGCAGGAACAGGAACATGTTGATGAAGTTCAGGTAGAGGCTCAGCGCTCCCATGATCGATAGCTTGGCCATCGCTTCGGTGCCGTGGCCCTGATAGTACATTTCCTTGCAGCGCTGCGTGTCATAAGCCGTGAGGCCGGCAAAGACCAACACGCCGATCACCGAGATGATGAAGCTCATCATCGAGGATTCGATGAAGATGTTGACCACGCTGGCGATCAGAATGCCGATAACACCCATGATCAGGAATGAACCCCAGGCGCTCAAATCCTTCTTCGTGGTGTAGCCGTAGAGGCTCAGACCAGCAAAGGCGCCTGCGGTGACGAAGAAGATCCGTGCGATGCTGGCGTCCGTGAACTGCAGGAAGATGCTGGAAATCGACGCGCCCATCAGCGCAGCGAAGGCCCAGAAACTGGCCTGAAGCGCAAAGGTGCTCAGCTTATTGAGGCCGAAGCTCATCACCATGACCAGCGCCAGCGGCGACAGCATGATCACCCATTTCAGCGGCGACAGATAAATCGCCTCACCGAAGCTTGTCAGCTGCTGCCCGGCAGCGGTGTCCACGACGGCCATTTGGGAAAACACCATGGCGACAACGCCTGTCAGAAGAACGCCTGACGCCATGTAGTTGTAGATCTTGAGCATATGGGCGCGGAGGCCCTGATCGATCTCCGCTGCCGAGGCGGCCCCGGTGTTAACCGAATAACGCCGTCCATATTGTTCAGCCATGTTCCGTACCACTCCTTGAGGTGACGAGAGCAAAGTTGCAAATTAGTCGCGCTTAATATTGAGGCGGTGAGGCCTCAATTCAAGGAAAACCGGTCGATTTTTCGTCTATTCCGTCCGCAGCACCGGTGCGGGTTTCTCACCCAGGGCCCGCCACGTTCCCGCGAATCCGAACGCAACCGTAACAACCATTGCGATCAGGGCCGTTCCGACCAGCACTTCAGGCTGCCAGAGCCATTCCGCCTGCATCACCTGGGTCATCACCAGCCATGCCGCCAGCGTGCCCAGCACCATGGCGATCAGGGCCGTGATCAGGCCCATCAGGGCGTATTCGACCAGATAGGTCTTGGCGATATGGCCGCGCGTTGCACCCAGAACCTTCAGGATGACTGAATCGCGCACCCGGTCGTGATAGCCGGCGGCCATGGCGCCTGCGAGCACCAGAATGCCGGCCAGCAGGGCGGCGGACGCAGCCCCCGAAATCGCCAGATTAATATCGCCCAGCATGGAGTTGACGGTTTCCAGAATGTCCCGGACATGCACGGCGGTAACGTTGGGAAAGGTTTCTGCGACGGCTTTTTCCAGGTTCTCTTCCTGATCAGCCGCCATCCTGACCGTAACGAGATGCGAGTGCGGCGCTTGCTCCAGCGTACCGGGGGCGAAGATGACGGAGAAATTCATCCCCATGCTCGACCAGTCGATGGTGCGGATATTGTAGATCTCGGCTTCAATGGCGCGGCCCATCACGTTGAAGGTGACCGTGTCACCGATCTCCAGCCCCATGCCTTGCGCCAGGTTGGCATCGAAAGAAATCGCCGGCGGCCCGTCATAGTCGGTGGGCCACCAGTCACCCTTGATGATCTCATTGCCCTCGGGCTGTTCGACAGCATAGCTCAGACCCCGATCGCCGCGCAGCGCCCATTGGGCTTCGGGGGCGACTTCGGCGTCTTCGGCGCGTACGCCGTTGACCCGGATGATCGCGGCGCGCAGCATCGGCGCGCGGGTGACCTCGCTGACGCCAGGATGGTTCCGCAGCAGGTCTTCGAATCCGTCGATCTGGTTGGGCTGGACGTCGACAAAGAAGTAAGCCGGGGCATCGTCCGGTAGTCTGTCTTTGATCTGCGCCGACAAATTGGATTCGATCTGCGCGATGGTGACCAAAAGAGTCAGCCCGAGGCCGAGCGACAGGACCACATTGGCGGTCGCCGCGCCGGGGCGATGCAGATTGGCCAGGGCCATGCGCCAGACGGTGTTTTTGGGCCGCGGAATGATGGCGGCGACTTTCGTCAGGGCGATGCCTGCGAGATAGAGAATGGCAAAGCTGGCCACCGCGCCTACCAGAAACCAGCCTGTAAACAGCCGGCTGTCAGAGAATGCCAGGGCCAGGCCCCCCAGCGCGAGTGCCGAGATCACGGCAATGACAATGTACTGAGGTCGGGGGCGGCCACGCATCGGCGCCAGCATTTGCCGGAAAAGACCGGCGGCCGGCACATCGCGCGCCTGACCCAGCGGCCAGACCGCAAAGGCAAGGACCGTAAAGAAGCCATATCCGGCTGCAAGAATCAGCGGCTGCAAATAAAGCCCGGGTTCGGCCGGGACCGGCAGCATGTCTTCCATTGCGGCCAGCGCCGCGATGGGGAGGATGGCGCCTAGAATAAGCCCGAGCGCAACGCCGACTGTGGCCAGCAGCATGACCTGTGTCAGATAGGTGCGGAAAACGAGTGATCCGCTGGCGCCCATGCTCTTGAAGGTGGCGATGGTCTCTCGTTTGCCGGCCAGAAACCCTGCGGTGGCATTGGCGACACCGACACCGCCCACGACCAGCGCGGTCAGGCCTGCCAGCGCCAGAAAGACGCTCAGCCGCTCCATGAATTGCCGCAGGCCCGCGGCGCCATTGCTGCGGTCGCGGATCCGCCAGCCCTCATCGGCGTAGCGATCGAGAAGATCGCGGGTAATGACGTCCGGATTAACGTTGTCTGGCAGCGCCAAACGATATTTGTATCGGATCAGGCTGCCCAGCCTAATCAGCCCGGTTTCCTCCAGGCTGGCATTCGCCACCATGGCGCGGGCGCCCAGTGTGAAGCCATCGGCGGCTTGATCGGGTTCTCTGACCACGGTAGCGCGGACCTGGTAGTCGAGCGCCCCGATCCGCAGTGTGTCACCCACTAACGCCCCTGTTTTTCTGAGCACGAACGGATCGACGACCACGCCCCAAGCGCCGCCCCGTTCCTCTAGTGCTTCCTGGATCGGCATCGCCGGATCCAGTTCCATCGTGCCATAAAGCGGATAGGCGTCGTCGACGCCTTTCAGTTCGATGGTGGTGCGTTGGCCGGAGCCGGATGCGGCCATCGACCGCAGGCTGACCACCCGGCTGGTCTCATATTGGCCGGCGACATAGCCCAGCTGGGCCTCTGTCATGGGCTGGTTGGTCAGGCGGATTTCAACATCGCCGCCGAGAATGACCTGCCCGTGTTCGCCGATGCCGTCCAGCACCGCTTCGCGGACCGCGCCAACGGCGGCAATTGCCGCGACACCCAGCACGATGCAGGCAAGAAAGACGCCAAAGCCTTTAAGCCCGCCGCGCAATTCCCGCAGCGCGAATTGCAGCGGCAACGGCATCAGGCGCTGCTCCCCGCCAGCCGGGGCTGGGGTGTTTCATCAGCCTCGATTTTGCCATCCCGCATCCGGATGACCCGGTTGCAGCGGCTGGCAAGGCCCGGATCGTGGGTGATCAGCACCAGCGTCGTGTCGCGTTCTGCCTGTAGGGCAAACATCAGCTCGATAATGTCCGCGCCTGTGCCGGCATCCAGGTTGCCTGTCGGCTCGTCGGCCAGCAGCAGGCCGGGATCGGGGACAAGGGCCCTGGCCAGTGCGACGCGCTGTTGTTCGCCGCCGGACAGTTGCGATGGATAGTGGTCCAGCCTGTCGGCCAGCCCGACGATTTTCAGTTCTTCTGCTGCTTTATCGAACGCATCCCGGTCGCCTTGCAGTTCCAGCGGAATGGCGACATTTTCATGCGCGGTCATGGTCGGAATCAGATGAAAGGACTGGAAGACGATACCGACCCTGCCCCGGCGAAACGCCGCCAGCCGGTCTTCATTCATCGAGGTAATGTCCTGCCCGTCGATGGCGACCTTGCCTTTGGTGGGCTTTTCCAGTCCGGCCATCACGCTCATCAAGGTGGATTTGCCGGACCCGGACGCACCGACCATGCCGGCCGCTTCCCCGCGGGTGATCTCAAGGTCGATGCCGCGCAGGATATTGACCGGCCCGGCAAGGCTCTTAAGTGTTAGGTGAATGTCCTCAAGGCGAATCATGGGGGCCATGGCGTTTTCCGGAAGGTTTGTCCGATATGGTGCTTATGTGAAGCTTATCAAATTCTTAAACGTGCTCGCGCTCGTTACCCTTTCCTACGGCGCGCAGGCGCAAGAGGATGACCCGCTTTATGTTCTGGCGCTGGGCGACAGCCTGACGGCAGGCTACGAACTCAGCCCGGATTATGCTTTTCCGGTGCGTCTGGAAGCCAATTTGCGCGATGCCGGGCTGGATGTCACGGTCATCAACGCCGGGGTGTCGGGCGATACGTCGAGTGGTGGGCGCGCGCGCCTGGAATGGGCGGTCAGCGACGTACCCGACGGAAAACCCGATCTGGCGATCGTCGAACTGGGCGCTAATGACGCCCTGCGCGGCATCGACCCGGCGCTGACCCGGGAAAATCTCGAAGCGATCATCGCCTATTTCCAGGTTCGGGAGGTGCCGGTGCTGCTGGCGGGCATGCAGGCACCGCCCAATATGGGGCCCGACTATGCGCAAGAATTTGACTCGCTTTACCCGGCATTGGCCGAGCAATTCGACGTCGCGCTCTACCCGTTTTTTCTCGATGGCGTCGCCGCCAATCCCGACCTGAATCTGGCAGACGGCATGCATCCGAATGAAGAAGGTGTCGATGTCATCGTGACACGCATCGCCCCACTCGTTAAAACTCTGCTGAAGGCCGACACAACACCCTAGCCCTGCACCAGGAGGATATGATGAACGCGAACAGTGCTTTTCATCGCGTCCTCCCCAGTGTCACACGCTAGACAGATGGGCCTGATGTCATGCTTCGCCTGTTTGTTGGACTCTCTCTCCCTGCCGAGATTCGCCTGCGCCTGATGGGTGTTATGGGCGGTGTTTCCGGTGCCCGCTGGCAGACCGAAGACCAGCTTCATCTTACCCTGCGGTTCATTGGCGAGGTCAGCGAAGACCGCGCCGAAGACATCGACAGCGCGCTGGATCGCCTTCACTTCGAACCGTTCGACCTCACACTGCGCGGGCTGGGAACATTCGGCAATGACCGCAAGACACGCGCGCTGTGGGCCGGTGTCTCGCCGGAAGGGCCGGTGGCCGATCTTGCCCAGAAGGTCGAACAGGCGGTTGTGCGCACCGGGTTGCCGCCGGAGACCCGCCGCTACAGCCCTCACATCACGCTGGCGCGCTTCAGGAACGGCAAAGTTCGATTGGACCGCGTGATGGCAGCCGGGGGAGATCTGATGTCCACGCCCTGGACGGTCGACCGGTTTCACCTTTACCGCAGCCACCTGGCGCATACCGGCGCGGCCTACGAAATCCTCGCGTCCTACCCCGACGGGCCGGATGGCGACTGACAAGATCATGCACCGCCATGTGCTGAAGCTGGCGGGCCCCATCATTCTGGCCAACATCTCGCTGCCGCTGCTGGGTGCGGTCGATACCGCGATGATGGGTCATATGGACGGACCGCAATATCTGGCTGGCCTGGCCATCGCGTCGACTGTGTTTGCCTCGATTTACTGGTGTTTGGGTTTCCTGCGTATGGGCACCACAGGCTTTGCCGCCCAGTCGCTGGGCACAGAAGACAAGGCTGCGCTTGGCCTTAGTTTTGCCCGCGCGGCGCTGCTGGGTTTGGCCATGGCGTTCGGAGTCATGCTGCTGCAGGCGCCCATCGCCGCATTGGCGTTTTCTGTCCTTGAGGGCAGTGATCAGGCACTGGGTGCGGGGAAAGATTATTTCGACATCCGCATCTGGGGCGCGCCCGCGGCGCTGGTCAACTTCGCGATTATCGGCTGGATGATCGGCGTCCAGCGCACCGGCGACGCGCTTATCGTGCAGCTTGTCATGAATGTTTTGAATGCCGCGCTGAACGTCCTCTTTGTGATCGAATTCGGCTGGGGCATTGAGGGCATCGCCCTGGGCACGGTGATCGCGGAGTACACCGCCGTCGCACTGGGGCTTTTTCTGGTCCGGCGGCGTTTTCGTCAGCTGGGCGCCACCGTCCCGCGCAGCAAACTGCTGGAGCCTGCGGGGCTGTCCCGGCTGCTTTCCGTCAATGGTGACATTTTCGTACGGACTTTCTTTCTGATGATCGCCTTTGCGATGATTACGCGCGAGGGCGGGCGATTGGGCGACGTGGTGCTGGCGGCCAACGGAATCCTGCTTAACCTGAACCTGTTTGTCGCCTTTGGGCTCGATGGTTTTGCCCAGGCGGGTGAAGCGCTGGTTGGCCGCAGCTATGGCGCCCGGGCACGGAGCGATTTACGCCAGGCGGTCCGTATTTCAACGATCTGGGCGGCGATCACCGCTGCGCTTTTCTCATTGGTCTATCTGTTGGCCGGTGGCCTGATCGTCGATCTCTACACCAGTATCCCCGAGGTGCAGGCGGCCACCCGAACCTATCTTGTCTGGGTGATTATCGCACCGTTGGCGGCGGTCTGGTGTTTCCAGCTCGATGGCATCTTCATCGGGGCGCAGCATACGCGGGATATGCGTAACATGATGGTGATTGCTTTTGCCGCCTTCGTCGCGGCGCTCTATGGCCTCATGCCCATCTGGGGCAATCACGGTCTCTGGGCGGCGATGATCGTGTTCTATATCGTCCGTGCCGCCACGCTCGCGATCCGCTATCCCGCGATTGAACGAGCGGTCGAGCGCTAAAGAACGTCCAGCACGGACTCAGGCGGGCGCCCGATGGCGGCTTTGCTGTTCGCCAGCACGATGGGCCGTTCGATCAGGATCGGGTTCTCCACCATCGCTGTGATCAGATCATCCTCCGACAGCGAATCATCCGCCAGATTGAGTTCCTTGTAGGGCGCTTCCTTTTTGCGCATCAGGTCCCGTGGTGCCATGTCGAGCTGCTTGAGAATCGCGGTGATCTCGTCTGCCGTTGGCGGTGTTTTCAGATATTCGACAATTTCCGGATCGATGCCTTTTTCCTCAAGTAAGGCCAGAGTTTGGCGGGATTTCGAGCAGCGCGGATTATGCAGAATGGTGACGGACATGTGCTTTTCCCTCTTCTGAATTGGATGCCAACCTACACCACGGGACAAGACGAGATGCAAGTTACGCGATCCGTAATTGACAATCATTCGCAAGCAGCTATATGGTCTGTACCGAAGAGAGAACGGGTGGACCATCATGTACGTTTGTGTATGCAACGCATTGCGTGAGGACGATATTCGTGAGGCGTGTCGCGAACAGCCCACGGCGACACCGGAACAGGTGTATGCGTCTCTTCATGCTGAGCCTGATTGTGGCACCTGCCTTGTCTATGCCCAGCACGTCATCGACCTGGAGCGAGCGCAGATGGAAATGGACCGCCACGCAGTCGTTCCCTGATTTGATTTCATCGCTGTTTGACGGTTCTTCGCCCGCCTCTTATGGTGGCGCAATATCGCGTTATCAGGAGGATTTTTCGTGCAGGGCGACAAGAAGGTCATCAAATATCTCAATCAGGTGCTGCGCAATGAGCTGACAGCCATCAATCAGTATTTCCTGCACAGCAGGATGCTGAAAGATTGGGGCCTGAAGCCACTCGCTGACTACGAATACGAAGAATCCGTCGACGAAATGAAGCACGCGGATGAGCTTATCGAGCGCATCCTGTTTCTTGAAGGCCTGCCCAACCTGCAGGAGTTGAATCGACTGCGCATCGGGGAGAACGTTCAGGAAATCCTGAAGTGCGACCTCGATCTCGAGCTGGAGGCCATCCCCGCTCTGCGCGAAGCTGTCGCCCATTGTGAAGAGGTGAAGGATTTCGTGTCGCGGGAGCTGTTTGAAGGCATTCTCGAGAGCGAAGAAGAGCACGTGGACTGGCTGGAAACACAGCTCGGTCTGATCGACAAGATGGGCGTCCAGAACTACATCCAGCTATCCACCGGCAGTGTCGAAGGCGAAGGCTAAAGCTAAAGCGCGTCGGCGCCGACGGCTTCTGCGACGTTTTCAAACCCGTCCTCGCGCAGCAGCGCCGTCAATTCCTGTTTGATCTGCTTGACCAGCCCGGGCCCGTGATAGACGAGCGCGGAGTAAAGTTGCACCAGGTCTGCGCCCGCGCGGATGCGTTCATAGACATCCTGGCCTGACGCAATCCCGCCGACGCCGATCAGCGGAATGCGGCCACGCGTGCGGCTATAGACCGACTTCAATGTCTGGGTCGCGAGGATTTTGAGGGGCGCGCCGCTTAACCCTCCCTGTTCGTCCTTGAGGGGGCTCTTCAGACTCGCAGGGCGGCTGAGCGTGGTATTCGACACAATCATGCCATCCAACGCGTGGTCCAGCACGACCGCGGTGATATCGGCGATCTGTTGTTCGGTCAGATCAGGCGCGATCTTCAGGACCAGCGGCGTCGGGCGAACTTCGGAAATATTGGTCCGTTCCTCGACCAAACGGCCGACCAGGTCCTCAAGCGCGTCTTTGCTCTGCAGATCACGAAGGCCGGGCGTGTTGGGTGATGAGATATTGATGCTGAAATAGTCCGCCATGCCGGCAAACCGTTTCAGGCCTGTAACATAATCCTCGGCGCGGTCAGGAGAATCCTTGTTGGCGCCGATATTGATTCCGACCTTGCCCAGCTTTCGGCGTGCGCGCCTGGCCGACAGCCGCTTGACCACCGCATCGGCACCGTCATTGGCAAAACCGATCCGATTGATCACTGCGTCATCTTCCAAGAGGCGGAACACGCGGGGCACCGGGTTTCCGGCCTGGGGGCGCGGGGTGATTGTGCCAACCTCTACAAAGCCGAAACCCAGTTTCAGCATGGCGTCGGGCACCTCGGCGTTCTTGTCGAAGCCTGCGGCGAGCCCGATGGGATTGGGCAGTGCCATGCCGAACAGGCTGGTTGCCAGTTCCGGTGTGTCCATGCCGCCGCCAAGCAACGCGGGCATGCCGGACTTGAGCAGTTTCAAGGTCAACTGATGCGCCTTTTCAGCGTCCAGGCGCATCATCAGCGGTTTGATCAGGGCATAAGGGTCAACCATCAGGAAACGCATCCGGGAAGCGATGCCCTGTGGCGTCAGACCATGGCAGGGCAACCATGCTGATGGCGGCGTCGGTGTTCAACGTGTCATAGAGATGGGGGAACAAATCGCCGCCGCGTGACGGTTCCCACTTTAGCGCCGCCGCTGGAAGTTTGGTGGGATCAACCCCAATCAGCAGAAGATCCGCCTGCCCGGCAAAATGCTTGGCTGCGGTCTCGCGCGCCTGTGCAGCCGTGGAGAAGTGAATGAACCCGTCCGCCAGGTCGACGGTGGACCCTCTATAGGCGCCCTCCTTCAGGGCGGTGTCCCATTCGGCGCGGGTGCATATCTTGTATATCAACTCGGCCATGCTGCGGCGCACACTACACGAAGTCGCCGGGGGCGAACAGAACCCGGCGACTATATCGTCTCACTACTGTTTGGCGAACGGATCGGTGGCCCTGAAGACCTGCTTAATCCGTTTGCGGTCACCAGATTTCAAGGCGGTGCGCAGAGTCTCCCCTTGTTGTTTGATCAACCGCTCCAGTGCATCACGCGCCGTCAGGGCGTGCGCGCGCTCGAGCAGTTGTGCCGCGTCCGCCATATGCCGTCTGATGCTCAGGCGCAGCAGGGCACGGGCATATTCGATATGCAGGATCGGGTTGTGAGGGTCTAGCGCGATGGCCCGCTCATAACTCTCATCGACAGCTTTGCGGGAGACGCCGTAGATCATGCGGGCGACCAGGCCGCCGCCGTCCAGCACTTCAGCTGTCCAGCCGCCCTTGACGACCCAGCCCCAGGCCTGGTTGGGGTCGGCGGCAATGGCCCTCTCGATCAGGTCGCGGGTCTCATGCCCCAGGCCGGCATTGTGCGCTGGCCAACTGCCCATTTGCCTGGATTTGTACCCCAGCGCGATCACCCGTTGCAGCAGTGCCTCGAAGTGGCTCGGGTTTGCGGCGACGGCGCGTTCGCTGATGTCCAGCGCGCGGGCAAGGGCGGCGTCGGCGTCGGCGCCCTCTGCTTGGTAGGCGGCTTCCGCCAGCAGGGCCCGCGCCGCCAGCGCGTCGCCATCGACGGTTTCCAGAGCTTCGGCCATGTCCGCTGCGGCATAGAAGTTGCCTTCGGTATAGAGGTTCAGGGCGTCCTCGAAGCTTTGCGCGACCGCGGATACCGGAGTC
This sequence comes from Alphaproteobacteria bacterium, assembly GCA_046290575.1. GTDB lineage: Bacteria > Pseudomonadota > Alphaproteobacteria > SMXS01 > SMXS01 > JANQQJ01. Next base: position 95,617 of record JBKAGX010000007.1, read on the forward strand.
ATCAGAACCAGAATATAGAGCAGACGCCGGATCATGGCGCACTCCCGGCCAGGTCGCTCGTGGCGGGATCGAAGGTTTTCTCCAGAAGCCACGGATCATCGAAATGGCGGCGGCCGACAAACGCTGTGGCGTGATTGCCCCATTGCCGCATTGCGCCAGGATTTTTGATCCCCATCGCCCACAGCCAATAACGCTCGCCGCGTTCGGTGCCTTTGACGATGCCGTCCGTGCCGAACAGGCTGCGGGTCCGCTCGCCGGCAGGCAGACGTCGCAGATCGTGATAATCCGCAAATGGATAGGTCGCGTCCGATTGCCCCTGCCAGATCCCCACATGCTGCAGATAGTGGCTGACGCTGGCAAGGCGGATCACCAGACGCTCGTCCGCCGATGGTGCCGGCGCGGTGGCCGCGATCACTGTCCCCTCATAATAGGGAGACGGCCTTGTGGCGGGTTTCGCGCGCAAACCCGGCGTCGGGAAGAACAGGTGATAGCAGCCGCAATTGTGGATCGCGTCATAGGCCAAGGGCCGCCCGTCCGGGCCGATGGTCACCCGCCAGGTGACGCCGTCCATGTGGCCGCCCAACGCATCGAACGCGCCCTGTTTGGGCCGGGCCGGGAACCAGATCATATAGTTGATCTGCAGCAATATCTGGCCCTGCCAATGGGTGGTGGAGAACCTCGTATAGGTGCGGGGTTGCCCCGTGTTAACGACGGTTTCGCCGCCGCGCCATGCGGGCGTCCCAATCAAATCGTCGTCGCTGACGACATCCACTTGCCAGACCGGCGCAAAAGCGGCAATCAGCGCTGCGGCGTCCGCGCCTTCAGGTTCGGGAATGTTGAGCGCATTGCCACGGGACGCATCGACCAGCGCGATAATTTGTGCCGGCGTGACGGTTCTTTGGTCATCGGGTGCAAACGTGGTCAAGCGGCCCGCAACGGGAAGGCTTTCAGGGGTCTGATCGAACACCGGCAGGTAGCCCGCCTTCCAGCGCGAGAAACCGATATTAACTGCCAGCGCGGATAGCGGATAGAATCCCGCCAGCCTTAAGGCGCTGGAATAATGGTCCGGAACGCGGGCGCGGGGCGGCAACGCCTTATGCGCTGGCTTTTGCCGGTGATCATGGGCCCGTAGGATGGTTGAGCACTGGGTTACGCGCTGGGTAGCGTCACCGCCCAATTGCGCGTCCAGCGTCTGCCGGTCGCCGGGGGGCAGATTGCCGATCTCGACACGGCGCCCGTCCAGGTCGCGCGCGACCAGCCGGTCGATCCAGGCGGTGCGTTCCGCAGGCTCGAATGATTTGAAGTCGTAACTCGCGAGAAACCGGTCAATCCGGAAATAGGGAAAGCCCTCGATGCGGGCATATTCGGCGTCCCGCGTCCCTGCTTGTTTTACAGTCCGGTCGATGGCGGCATAGTCGTCCAGGCAGGCCTCGACATCGGGCGCGCCCTGCCGCCAGTCGCCGGTGCTGGCACAGGCGCCCAGCGCCAGCACAAGCGCGGCCAGCGCGATATGATGAATGCTCCGCATTCGCATAAGAACAAATATAGCGCGGGGTGCGCGTTTGCCCGGAGTCACGATTTTGCGAGTAGTTGGTTCAATTCTGTCATTCCCGCGAAGGCGGGAATCCAGATCAACGTTTCCGCTGCTCCACTGATTGCCTGGACGCCTGCCTTTAGCCTGTCCTGAGCGACGCCGCAGGCGGCGTCGAAGGGGGGCATGACGAGTGCGGTCTAACCGCTCAGCTTTCCCGTCAGCGCGTCGGCGATCAGCGCGCGCGAGTTTTCCACCCCATAAAGCGCGATGAATGAGCCCATGCGCGGGCCCTGGCTCTGGCCCAGCAGGGTTTCGTATAGCGCCCGGAACCAGTCGCGCAGATTTTCAAAATCGTGGCGTTTGCCGATTTCGTAGATCTCGGTCTGAATGTCCTCGCCCTTTGTGGCCGGGTCGATCTGGGCTAGATGCGCGTTCAGGTCTTCAAGCGCTGCGCGTTCCTTGTCGTCCGGCGCACGGAACACTTTGTTCGGCTTGACGAAATCTGCGTAGTAGGCACAGGCATAGCCGACCAGCTCATCCAGCAGCGGATGGTTCTCCGGCGTGGCACCCGGCGCGTAGTTGCTGATGAAGCCCCACAGCGCCGCCGGGTCTTCGGTATGCGCGGCCCCCACCAGATTGAGCAACAGCGCAAAACTGACCGGTACATATTCCTGCGGCGGCTGGCCTCCATGAATGTGCCACACCGGATTCTGCAGCCGCGTTGCCTCATCCTGCTCGTGATACTTGTCAAGATGCGCGATGTATTCGTCGACCGCCTTGGGAATCACGTCGAAATAGAGCCGCTTGGCCTTTTTCGGCGACTGAAACATGTAGAGCGCCAGACTCTCGTCATTGGCATAGCGCAGCCACTCGTCGATCGAGATACCGTTGCCGCGCGACTTGGAAATCTTCTCGCCATTGTCATCGAGGAAAAGTTCATAACTGAACCCTTCCGGCGGTGTGCCGCCCAGTATCTGGCAGATGCGGCTCGACAGGCGGACCGAGTCGATCAGGTCCTTGCCGGCCATTTCATAATCGACGTCCAGCGCCGTCCAGCGCATGGCCCAGTCGGCCTTCCATTGCAGCTTGCAGGCGCCGCCGGTTACTGGTGTTTCGACTCTGGTACCGTCTTCGTCCTGATAGACGATGGTGCCCGCTTCGACATTGCGTTCAATGACCGGCACCTGCAGCACGATCCCGGTTTTTGGGCAGACCGGCAGGAAGGGGCTATAGGTCGCCTGGCGTTCCACCCCCAGCGTTGGCAGGATCACATTGATCACCGCGTCATAGCGCTCCAGCACCTTCAGCAGCGTCTCGTCGAATTCGCCGGCGGTATAGGCGTCGGTCGCGCTCTTGAATTCATAGTTGAAACCGAACTGGTCGAGGAAGGCCTGCAGCCGGGCATTGTTGTGTTCACCGAAGCTTGGGTGCGTCCCGAACGGGTCGGGCACCTGGGTCAGCGGCTTGCCCAGATGTTCGGCCATCATTTCCTGATTGGGGACGTTGTCCGGCACCTTGCGCAGCCCGTCCATGTCATCGGAAAACGCGATCAGCCGGGTTGGTAAATCCGAGAGGGTTGTGAACGCGTGCCGCACCATGGTCGTCCGCGCCACTTCGCCAAAGGTACCGATATGCGGCAGGCCCGAGGGGCCATAACCGGTCTCGAACAGCACATCGCCCTTTCCGCCACCTGTTTTTTCAAGGCGGTCCAGAATCTTGCGGGCCTCTGCAAAAGGCCACGCCTTGCTGTCGAGAGCGATGTCGCGAAGGTTTGTCATGTGTCACCGGTGATTAGAGCGGCGCGGAAAGTAGGCCCCAGACCCCCTACGGTCAACTGCAAGGGTGTAGCGCGCTCCGCAGGGTTCTATAGTCGTGCGATGTCAGATCCATCCCCGAAAACCCGGCTGTCCCTGCCCGATGTCTCTGCGCTGGTCGTCGGCTTCAATGAAGCGGTCAGTGTCACGCCCGATGGCGAGATTGAAACGCTGGGGCTGGGAGAAGCAGCGGTGCTGGCCGCGCGCGACCCCGTCCTGGTCTGCCATGAGCCGGAGGTGCGGACCCGGCTGGAGACGGATGTGCTGGACCAGGCGCTCGATCTGCTGGAGCTGTTCGCCTTTGTCCGCCCGGCGCGTTTCTGCCTGCCGACGCCAAAGGGGTTGGCCAGTGTATTTGGCCTGCCGGACCCGGGGGCGGATCTGACCGATCAGGCGTTTGTGCTGCATCAGGCTGCTGCCCGTCTGCTGGAACAATTGACGTCGCCGCGTTACCCCGACAGGCCCGAAGCGCAGCGCATTGCTAAAACCATGCAGCAGGCGGGCTGGGCGTGGGGACCTTATGTCACAGCTGCGCTTGGGCCGCCTGCGTCCGGGGATGATGCGGGCAGCGGCATGGACGTCTGGCGCAGATTGCCGGAATGGGAGGATGAAGCGCCACGCCCGCCGCCAGACGATCTGCCCATCGGACCCGCAGAGGTGCAGGATCGATTGACCGATCTGCTGGGCGACGGGGCTGAGGACAGGGACTCCCAGAGGGACTATGCAGGCGATATCGCTGCCGCTTTTCAGCCGCGCGAAATCGCCACGGCCCCTAATGCGGTGCTGGCAGAAGCCGGCACCGGAATCGGCAAGACACTGGGCTATATCGCGCCCGCCAGCCTTTGGGCCGCGCGCAATGGCGGAGCGGTTTGGCTCTCCACTTACACCAAGAACCTGCAACGCCAGCTTGATCAGGAACTTGACCGGCAGTTCCCTGACCCGCGCGAAAAGGCCCGGAAGGTTGTCGTGCGTAAGGGCCGGGAGAACTATCTGTGCCTGCTCAATCTGGAAGAGGCGGTGATCCGTTCCCAGACGGTGCCGGAAAACCGGGTTCGCCTGGCGCTGATCCGGGGGCCGCGATCCCGTGATGGCACTGGTCGGTGGTGATCTGCCGGCCTGGCTGTTGCAGGGGGCGGGCGTCAGGCCTGACGATCGCCGCGGCGAATGGTCTGCGTCCTGCGCCCATTGGGCCATGCCATCAACATGCGCAAGGCCAGCAGCGGACTGGTGATCGCCATCACCGCGCTGGTGATGATCCGCGCCGCGTAACGGGCCGGAAGAAAACGCGACGGTATGTGTTTGATGAAAGCGATGATTTGTTCGACGCCGGCGGCGCACTTTCGGGTTTGGAGCCGAACGGCGGCGCTGGGTCCGGGGCCGGAGCGCGCGGGGGCGTGCCAGGGCATCGAATCGCGCATCGGTGATCTCTCTGATTACGGGAATCCCGACGACTGGCGCGAAGCAGGCGGCGGCATGCTGCCGGGAAAGCTGGGCTGCAGCCTTTCGTCACAACCGCAAACCCAGAAGAGTTCTCCAGCGTCCGCGGGATGCCCGGGGCAAAGGCCCGATGACCCCTATACGCTGGAAGCCGCGACCCACACGCTCAGTGATATTTTGCGGGACGCCGCCGTCGCCTATGGCAAGGCGTTAACCGATTTGACGGTCCCGCTGCAGCAATTGGCCAAGGTGCTCGGCAATCGCCTGGCGGAAGAGGCCGAAGATCTGGAAGGCCCGGCGCGGACAAGGCTGGAGGCGGCGCGGCACGGCCTGATCCGCCGCATCGACTCCATGTTGCTGCCCTGGCGGGCCATGCTGCGCGATCTGGAGGCGGGGACCATGGACGGGTTTGTCGACTGGTTTTCCGTCGAGCGGTCCGGCCAGCGTGAATTCGATGTCGGGTTGCACCGCCACTGGATCGATCCCACCAAACCGTTTGCCGATGTCGTGCTGGCGCCGTCGCATGGCGTAGTGGTCACCTCGGCGACCCTGCGGGACGAGACTGGAGACGGGGTGGATGAAGAGGGCTGGCGGCATGCGGAGGTGCGCACCGGTTTCAATCACCTGGTGCTGCCAGGCAAACGGTCGAGCCATGTTTCGCCCTTCGATTATGCCGCGCAGGCGCGTGTGTTCATTGTCAACGATCTGAAAAAGAACGAGATGGAGCAGGTGGCCGGGGCCTATCGCGCTCTGTTTGAGGCGTCCGGTGGCGGCGCGTTGGGGCTTTTCACCGCCATCAGCCGTCTGAAACAGGTCTACCGGCATTTGGCGCCATCATTGGCCAATGCGGGTTTGCCGTTGCTTGCCCAGCATGTCGATGCATTTGACCCCGGCACGTTGATTGACATTTTCAGGGCCGAGGATCATTCCTGCTTGTTGGGGACCGATGCAATCCGCGACGGCGTCGATGTCCCTGGGGCCGCCCTGCGCCTGATCGTCTTTGACCGGGTGCCGTGGCCGCGCCCTTCGGTGCTGCACCGGGCGCGCCGGGACGCATTTGGCGCCAGAAAATATGACGAGATGCTGGTCCGTCTGCGGCTTAAACAGGCGTTCGGCCGGTTGATCAGGCGGCAGGATGATCATGGTGTTTTCGTCATGCTCGATGGCGCAACGCCCTCACGGTTGCTCACGGCATTTCCGCCCGGTGTGCCGGTGGATCGGATTGGGCTCAAAGAGGCGATTGAGAAAACCGGCGCCTTCTTGTCCGACAGGGTCGTTTCAGGTTGAAGCCGGGGCCGCCGCACCATATGTAGCGCGCAGCAGAGTCAGGTTCGACCAATATCAGCAGTCCCAAAAAGAGCCCAATATGGATAGTGAAATCCTCAGTCATCACAGCGCCCTGGTCTATCTGATGGTGACCATGTCGGCTGCCGACTCGGACATGTCTGATAGCGAGCTGGAGACCATGACCCAATTGGTCAATCACTTGCCCGTCTTTCGGGACTATGACAGCTCGCGGGTTATGCAGGCGGGTCAGGTCTGTGCCGATCTCCTCGCCGAGGAGGAAGGCATCGATACGGTTTTGGGGCTTGTCGCCCAGGCCCTCCCGCCGTCATTGCGAGAAACCGCTTATGCGATTGCCTGTCAGGTCGCGGTCAGCGACGGTCGTCTTAGCCAGGAGGAGCTGCGTCTGTTGGAGATGATCCGCCATGAGCTGGGTGTTGAGCGGCTGGCCGGCGCCGCCATTGAACGCGGCGTTGCCGCGCTCTACCGGGCTTCTCCGGAAGACTAGACTTCATGAACAACTGGCTGCTTGCGAACGAACCCAGCATCCGGTTGGGGACGTTCGTTGCCTTGCTGGTATTGTTCATCGGACTGCAGGCCTTGTTCCCCAGGCGGAGGGTTGGCCGGTCCCGGCCGCGACGCTGGTTCGCCAATCTAGCCGTCTCTGGCCTGAACGCCCTGTCGCTGGGCCTGGTTTTTCTGTTGGCCAGTGTGACGGCGGTTGGGTTTGCGGTCGTCTCCAGTGCGCAGGGATGGGGCTTTTTGAATGCCGTCGGGTTGCCGCTGTGGGTCGAGGTGCTGATTGCGTTCCTGCTACTCGATCTGGTGATCTATGCCCAGCATGTGGCGTTCCACCATGTACCTTTGTTCTGGCGATTGCACCGGATGCACCATGCGGATCTGGACTTCGATGTCACCACCGGCGTTCGGTTTCACCCGATTGAGATTGTCCTGTCCATGGGGGTCAAGTTCGCCGCCATCGCGCTGATCGGTGCGCCGGCGCTGGCCGTACTCATCTTCGAGGTGATGCTGAACGGTACGTCGCTGTTCAACCACGCCAATCTGAAACTCCCTGGGGCGCTTGACCGCATGCTGCGGTGGGCGGTTGTGACGCCGGACATGCACCGGGTACATCATTCGGTGCTCCGGGATGAAACCGACAGCAATTTTGGCTTTAACCTGCCCTGGTGGGACCGGCTGTTCGGCACCTATCGCGCCCAGCCCGTCGAGGGCCATGAAGGCATGACGATCGGGCTGCCGATTTTCAGGGAAGAAGATGCGCAGCAACTTCCCTATATGTTGATAAGTCCATTCAGGGAACCGCGTTGATGAAACGCCTGATGCTGCTGCGCCACGCGAAATCCAGCTGGGAGAAACCGGGCCAGGCGGATATCGACCGCCCGCTGAACCATAGGGGCGAGCGCGCGGCGCGGCTGATGGGGACCTATCTGCAACAACAGGGCCGCGAGCCGGAGCTTATCTTGTGTTCCACTGCGCGGCGGACGCGTGAGACGGTAGCCGGGCTGCTCGAACAGTTCGCCACCGCCCCGGAGATCAGGTTCGATGAAAAACTCTATCTGGCGGCCCCCCATGAGATTCTTGAATTGATATCCGATGTACCCGACAGCGTCCGGCGCTTGATGGTGGTCGGCCACAATCCGGGCATGCATGAATTGGCGCTGCAACTCGTCGCTGAAGATAAGACCGGTGCCTTGGGCGCGCTGCGGGAGAAGTTTCCAACCGCTGCTTTGGCCCATTTCAAGCTTGAGATCGACCACTGGCCTGATATCGGGCCGGGGCGGTTGGTAGACCTTCAAGCGCCCAAAAACCTGGTTTGACGCTGATCATGGGCCTTGCAATTGATTTGATGTCTAGTGTTCGACGAGATTCGTCCCTGTTGGGAGATGTTGATGGATGCACGTGCAAGAGAGCCTGAATTCCGCGCCCAGGGCCTGACCAAGGTCTACGATATGGGCGAGGTCCAGGTGCATGCGCTGCGCGGAGTCGATCTCGACCTCTATGACGATGAATTTGTCGTGCTGCTGGGGCCTTCCGGCAGCGGCAAGTCCACGTTGGTCAACATATTGGGGGGGTTGGACGGACCGACGGACGGGCATGTGTTTTTCCGCGGCGAGGATCTGACGCTGGTCAGTGACCGCGACCTCACCCTCTATCGCCGCAACCATGTCGGTTTCGTGTTCCAGTTCTACAATCTGATCCCCAGCCTGACGGCCAAGGAAAATGTCGCGCTGGTGACGGAGATTGCGCCCAACCCTCTGGATCCGGCAGAGGCGTTGGCGCTGGTGGGACTGGGCGAACGGGTCGATCATTTTCCAGCCCAACTATCAGGCGGCGAGCAACAGCGCGTCGCGATTGCCCGCGCGGTGGCCAAACGACCGGACGTGCTGCTCTGCGACGAACCGACCGGTGCGCTCGATATCACCACGGGCGTGGTGGTGCTTGACGCGCTGGAGCGGGTGAACCGCGAGCTGGGTACCCTTACGGTCGTGATTACGCACAATGCGGCGATCAGCGCCATGGCTGACCGGGTGATTTACTTCAAGGACGGCCAGATCGATCGAATTAAAGAGAATGCGACGCGGACCCCACCGGCCGAAGTGGCGTGGTAGGCCATGCATATGCTCGACAAAAAACTCTGGCGTAATCTGTGGGCGATGAAGACCCAGGTGTTGGCCATTGCGCTGGTGATGGCTGCCGGGCTCGCTACATATGTGATGAGCGCCGGGATGTTCGACTCGCTGCAGGAATCGCGCGAACAGTACTACCGCGACTATCGCTTCGCAGATGTGTTCATCGATGTGAAGCGGGCGCCTGAATCCCTGCGCCGGCAGATTGAGGCGATCCCCGGTGTGGGCCAGACCATGACGCGCGTCGTCGTTGGCGCGACGCTCGACCTGCCCGGCGTCAAGGAACCGGCCACCGGCTTCATCGTATCCTTGCCGGAGGGGCGGCAGCCGGATCTGAACCTGCTGCATCTGCGGGTGGGACGGTTACCGGAGCCCTACCGCGAGAACGAGGTGGTGATCAGCGACGCCTTTGCCGAGGCGCGCGGCATGAAACCCGGTGACACACTCTCCGCCATCATCAGCGGCCACAAGCGCGATTTGATAGTTGTCGGCGTCGCCCTGTCGCCGGAATTCATCTATTGGCTGCCGCCCGGGGCGCTGTTCCCCGACAACAAACGCTATGCCGTGATGTGGATGGGCCGCGACGCGCTGGAAGCCGCGCACGATATGGACGGTGCCTTCAATAGCGCGGCGCTGCGCCTGATGCATGACGCCGTCGAGCGGGATGTGATCGATGCGGTCGATGCTCTCACGCGCCGTTATGGCGGGCTGGGGGCGTATGGCCGCGAAGACCATCAGTCCGATATGTTCCTGCGCAACGAATTCGAACAGCTTGAGGTGATGGCTTTTATTGTGCCGATCATCTTTCTGGCGGTCGCGGCGTTCCTTTTGAACACTGTGTTGACGCGGATGATCAATCTGGAGCGCGAGGAGATCGGTACGCTGAAGGCGCTGGGCCTGTCCGACAGGGAGGTCGGCTTCCACTATGTCAAATTTGCCGGGGTGATTGCGTTATTGGCCACCGTGCTGGGGGTTGGCGCCGGGATTTGGCTGGGCCGCGGCATGGCGGATCTGTATTCGGAATTCTTCCGGTTCCCGACCCTGGCCTATCGGCTGGATCCGGCGATTCCGTTCAATTCTCTTTTGGTGAGTGTGTTGGCGGCGGGCCTGGGAACCCAGCAGGCGATTCGGCGCGTCATGAAGATGCGTCCGGCAGAGGCCATGCATGCGGAACCGCCGGCAAAGTTCCGCCCTGTGTTGCTTGAGCGCCTGGGGCTTTCAGCGTTGATGTCGCCTGCTGCGCGCATGATCTGGCGGCAGCTTGAACGGCGTGTCCGCCGCTCCTTGCTGACCTGCGCGGGGATCGGCGCGGCGTTGGGCACGCTGATTGCATCCAGCTTCGCGCTCGACGGAATCGATTTCATTATGCACGTCGAATTCAATGAATCCGCACGCGAGGATTTCGGCGTCACGCTAACGGAACCGCTCTCCAAGCAGGCGTTGTTTGATGTCGCCAGCCTGCCCGGTGTTATGCGTGCTGAACCCTATCGTGCAGTGCCGGTGAAGTTGAAGTGGGGGCCTCGAACGGAGCGCGTGTCGCTGCTGGGCATCGGTCATGATGCCAACCTTCACCGGACTCTTGATATCGACCTGCAGCCTATCGCCCTGCCGTCGGAAGGCGTTGTACTGACCGAAACACTGGCAAAGATGCTGGATGCCAAAACCGGCGATGTTCTGACTGTGGCGGTGCTGGAAGGCCGACGGCCTACCCGCCAGATCACCGTGACGGCTGTGGTCAAACAGCTCGTCGGGTTCGGGGCGTATATGAGTTTGGATGCGCTCAACCGGCTGATGCTTGAAGGGTCCAGTGTCTCTGGCGCCTGGCTGAGTGTCGACAGCGCGCAGGTCGATCAGTTTTATGAACAGGTCAAGCAAACCCCTGCCATTGCCGGGATCGCCATCCGCTCCGGAACGATCCAGGGCTTCGAGGAGACCATGGCTGAAAGCATGCTGCGCATGACTTTCGTAAACATCATCTTTGCCGGAATCATCGCATTCGGTGTGGTTTACAACTCTGCACGGATAAGTGTCTCGGAACGCGGCCGTGAGCTTGCCAGTATGCGGGTGTTGGGGTTCACGCGGGGTGAAATCTCGACCATCCTGTTGGGTGAGCTGGCGATTCTGGTGGCGTTTGCCATTCCGCTGGGCTGTTTGATGGGCTATGGCCTGACCTATCTCATCGTCACCGGGCTCGAGACCGAGCTGTTTCGGATGCCGATGATCATCGACCGGTCAACCTATGGCTGGACCGCGCTTGTCGTTGTTGCTGCGGCGGCCTTGTCGGCGTTGGTCGTTCGGCGGCGTCTCGACACCCTAAATCTAGTTGAAGTGCTGAAAACCCGGGAGTAGACGGTTGAGCGAGGCGGAAAAGGCGCGCAAGCCGCGCCGTGGATGGATCAAATGGGTCGCGGGCATTGCCGTGGTCGCCGTGCTGGCGTTCATGGCCTTTGCGCCAGAGCCTTTGCCGGTCGATACAGGCGAAGTGACCCGGGGCGCACTGGAGGTGACCGTAACGGCCGAGGGCCGCACGCGGATCAGGGATATCTTCACCATTTCTGCCCCGGTCAACGGGCGAGTTTTACGGGTCACGCTTGATCCCGGCGATCCGGTCAACGCCGGCGAGACCGTTGTGGCGATTTTTGAACCCGTCGAGCCCGATTTCCTGGATGAACGAACATTGGCGCAGGCGCGCGCGCGGCTCGAACAGGCCAAGGCCGCGACCATCCGCTCAAAAGCGGAGCTCGATTACGCCGAAAGCGAATGGGACCGGGTGAAGAACCTGCCGCTTGGTAGCGTTGTAACCCAGCGCCAGCGGGACCAGAGAAAATCCGCCTATGATGGTGCGAGAGCCGCATACAACGCGGCGCGTGCCGACCAGGCAGCGGCCCAGGCTGCGCTGATCGTGCCGACGGCTGCGGCTGAAGGCCAGCATAGCGGCGAAGGCTGTTGTCTGCGCATGGCGGCGCCAGTCAACGGTGAAGTGCTGCGTGTGCTGCAGGAAAGCGAGCGGGTGCTACCCGCCGGGTCCGCAATTCTAGAGGTCGGTAATCCGTCCGACCTGGAGATTGTGGTCGATCTGCTGTCGCAGGATGCCGTCCGGGTTCGTTCCGGACAAGCCGTGCGCATTGACAATTGGGGCGGCGATGACGCGCTCAACGGTGTGGTCAGGCGCGTCGAGCCGTCGGGCTTCACCAAGATCTCGGCACTGGGTGTCGAGGAACAACGGGTCAATGTCATCGTCGACATCACCGATCCGCATGAAAAATGGGCCGGTCTGCGCGACGCCTATCGGGTCGAGCCGCACATTGTCGTCTGGTCGCAGGAAGACCAGCTTGTGGTGCCGCTAAGCGCCCTGTTCCGGCAGGGCGATGACTGGGCAGTTTTCAGGGTTGTTGACGACAGGGCCGTCCTGACACCGGTTAAAGTCGGCGAGCGCAATGCGGAGAGCGGCGCAGTCCTGGGCGGCCTCTCTGCAGGCGATCAGGTGATCCGCCATCCGGGCGAGGCGGTCAGCGACGGTGTTCGCGTCGCCGTGAATTAGCTTCCCCCTTTGTTGAATTGATTTTGGACCAACCTTCTGGCCTAGTGCGCCCATGCGGGATAAAGAGCTCAGACTGGCGATTGTATGCTCCGGCGGCATTTCACTGGCCGTCTACATGCATGGAATCGTAAAAGAAATCCTGAAGATCACCCGTGCGTCGAAACACTATCATGCGGTGCCTGACACGGCGGAGAAACGCCGCCGCAAGCTGGATGACATTCCCCAGCCAGATGATCGGGCGATTGATACCGAGCGGGTCTATTTCGAGATGCTCCAGGCGTTGGGCGAGGAACTCGACCTACGGGTGATTGTGGACGTGATCGCAGGCACCAGCGCCGGCGGCATCAACAGCGTGATCCTGGCGCGTGCGCTGGCACACGATCTCTCGTTTGAGGTGCTGCGCGAGCTGTGGCTGACCGGCGCCGATATCGACGCGCTGGTCGCTGACGATCACCAAGCAGGATGGAGCCAGCGGGTCTTCCGGCCGATGGTGCAGTGGATCCTGGGTGACCGCCTGCGCGGCGTCGATGTGGACGATGAAGTGTCTGAAAAACTGCTGTCGCTAACGCAGGTGGCGCGCCTGAAACCGCCTTTCGACGGTGAGCGGCTTATTGAATCACTGATTGATGCGATGGAATCGATGGGCCGCCCGGTCGGCCATGAGGAATCCCTGATCCCTGACGGGTTGTCGCTCGACATGGTGGTCACGGTGACTGATTTCTTTGGATATACCCAGTCCATCCCGCTCTACGATCCGCCGGTGATTGAAGAACGTGAGCATCGCCACCGGCTCCACTTTCGTTATCGGCGGTGGACGGGTGGCGATATGGAGACCGACTTCGAAGATAGCTGCGTCCCCGCACTGGCCTTCGCGGCGCGCGCGACGGCGAGTTTTCCGGGAGCCTTCCCGCCGGCGCAGTTGGGAGAGGTAGACCGGGTGCTGGCCCGCCGGGGCCGGACCTGGAAAACCAAGCCGCGCTTCCTGGCAGGCAACTTCAAACCCTATTTCGAGACCGGCAGTGACCCTGAAAAAACGTCATTCATTGACGGCGCGGTGCTTAACAACAATCCGTTCGGCCCCGCTATAGAGGCGATTGGTCGGCAGCCCGCGCTGCGCGATGTTGATCGTCGGCTGGTCTATATCAACCCGAACCCGGCAAGCCGGCCACCGCCGCCAACGGGCAACCCGCCCGGCATGCTCCGTACCCTGCGGGCAGCGCTATCGGACATCCCCCGTAACGAACCCATCTCGGACGACCTGCTTTGGGTGCAGGAACTTAACGAGCGGGTCCGGTTGACGCGGGAAATTGTCGAAGCGGCCAGGCCGGACATCACCCGCGCGGTCGAGGAGATTACCAGATCACGCGCGGAAAAACGGCATCTGACGGTGGCTCAGGTTGCCAGTTGGCGCGACCAGGCCAATGCGCGGGCCAGCGAGGATGCAGGCTTTGCGTTCAAGGGTTATTTGCGGCTTAAGCTTGATTCAGCGGCGACCCAGGTTGGCGGGTTGGTTGCGGCGTTATGCGATCATCGCCGTGGCAGCCTTGAATCCGAGTTTGTCATCAAGACTATTCGGGCCTGGGCTCGGCATCGAAGTGTTGTGCCGGACCCGTCCTGGGCGCCGGAACCCGGCACGTTGCTGAAGGACCCGCCCAGCTGGGTCAAGTTCCTGCGCGGCTTCGATCTGGATTTCCGGCGCCGTCGAATCCGGTTCGTCATCCAGGCGCTGAACGGCCTCTATGGCCGCCTCGACGAACCTGAATTGGCGGAGTTGAGTGCCTATCGACTGGATTATCTCAAGGGTCAGTTCTACGAGGTGCTGGATGCTTTACGGTCCCGTGAAGGGACCGCCACCATCAGCCTGGAAGCCACGGCCCGAGCGCGCGACTTGTTCGAAGCAGCGCTGGCGACGGGGCAGTACAATAGTGAAGCTGCTGATAATTTCGCGCTCGCCAATCTGGGGACGATCGACACCCTGATTGAAGGGCTCGCCCGCGACCTGGAGCTTGAGACGATGAACCGGCGTTCCGACGAGATTTTCGCCGGGATAGAGCATGCAGGCCCCGCTGGTCTTGTCCGCCGTGAGTTGCTGATCGACTATCTGGGTTTTCCGCTTTGGGATGTGATGACGTTTTCGACCGGATCGTGGGATCCGGCCGCCGAATATGACGAGATCCGGGTGGCGCGGCTTAGCCCGCAGGACTGCAACGCGCTGCGAGAAGGTGGCCCTGAAGCGGTATTGCAGGGCACGAAGCTGGGCAATTTCGGTGCGTTCTTCAAGCGCGCCCACCGCGAAAATGACTATCTGTGGGGACGGCTGCATGGCGTCGACCGGCTCATTGATATCGTTGCCGATGTGGCCCGCCGCGAGGACAAAGAACACCTCATCGATGTAGCCGCTCTCAAGAAGAAAGCCTTTCAGGCGGTGATCAAAGCCGAACGCCCGCACCTGCGGGATAGCGAGGTGTTGTTAGGCGAACTTGAGGCAGAGATAGAGGCGCTCGGATAGTCGATATCGCTATCCCAATTCTTCGACCATCGCTGCGTGGGCGCGGTCGGCCAAATCGGGCCAATGATCCTTTTCGCTAGCGGGGATACGGTACCACCCCTTCATCGGCGGCTTGTTCTTGAACGGGTTCAGATAAGCCCACTCGGTGACGCCAATGTCGCCCGGGTTGAACCCCTTACCGATGCGGAACACCATGGTGTCGTCCCAGAAAAAGGCGAAGTTCTTTCCCTTGTACTGAATGCCGGGCGACGACATCATCTTGCCGCGCCCGACACCCTCATGCATGGACTCCATGCGTTCTGAGATGTTGTTGAACAGGTCTTCAGGGGTCATGATCCTCTCCATCGGGAATAGTGCCTATTCCAAAGACGATGGCCAGGCGGAATTTCCGACCAAACGAGATCCAGGCAACGAGAGGGGCACTGCCGTCATGCTGGTTTTCATGGATATTGAAGCGTCGGGACTGATCGAAAACAGCTATCCGATTGAGATTGCCTGGGTGTTTGACGATGGCAGCGGCGGGGAAAGTCATCTCGTCAAACCGGCGCCAGGCTGGACGGTGTGGAGCGATGTTGCGGAACAGACCCACAATATCAGCCGCGAGATTCTGGAGCGGGACGGCAAGCCGCCGGAAGTCGTCGCCGCCCGCATGATCGAGGTGCTGGATGCACATCAGCTTTATGCCAGTTCACCGAATTGGGATCAGAAATGGCTCTCAAGCCTGCTGGTTGCCGCAGGGCATGATCCCTATCGCCTGGCGCTGCAGGATACCGAAGTCGCCTGGGCCCTGGCGATTGCCGACAAACTCGGTATCGATATGGAGACCGCGCCGCGTGACCCGGGTGAAGCCGTGCCGCGGGATGTGGAAAACATCATGGTCTTTGCCGAGCTGGAAGAACGCCATATCCGCACCCACCGGGCGCTGGATGACGCCAAGGAAGAGCGCAACCGCTGGCTTCGCGTTCAGGAGATGGTTGAAGAACGGCTGCGCAAACAGAAGGAATATGGGTGGTAGGGGCCCAACGGAAACCCACATCCTGATTGTCATGCCCGGCAAGCCGCAACGCGGCGCGACCGGTGGGGAAATGTATCCCCGCTCAAGCCTGTCCTGAGCGGCCCGCCACCAGGCGGGCGGGCCGAAGGGGCGGGGGTGATGGACTTGCAGGTGGGGACCGGGTCATCTGGCCGCTAATGAACATAGTCAACCCGCCGCGACGGGGTCCTTCAGCACATCGCCGTCGCTGGCACCACCGACGGAGAAGCTCTCGCCACAGCCGCAGCGGCTGGTTTCATTCGGGTTGGTGAACTGGAAGCCGGAGAAGAACTTGTCTTCCTGATAGTCCATTTCCGAGCCCAGGATATACATCACCGCCATTGGGTCGATGAACAGCGTGCCGCCGGCTGTTTCGATGGCATCGTCGCCGGGCTTGGCCTCGTCCACGAAATCCACCTGATAGGACAGGCCCGAACATCCGGTTTCCTTGATCCAGATGCGGATGCCCGCTGCGTCAGGCCGGCTGCCCAGCAGCTTGCCGACGCGCTCGACCGCGCGGTCTGTAATATTGAGAATTTCACCGGCCATGATCAGAGCATCCCCAGTTCGAGTTTGGCCGCCTCGGTCAGCTTGGACATATCCCAGGGCGGCTCCCAGACCAGATTGACCTTGGCCTCGGTGACGCCCTCGACAGCGCGGACCTTGTCTTCCACTTCACCAGGCATGGATTCGGCGACCGGGCACATCGGCGTCGTCAGCGTCATGGTGATGAAGGCTGCGCCCTTGTCGTCCACATCGACATCATAGATCAAGCCCAGCTCGTAGATGTTCACCGGGATTTCCGGGTCATAGATGGTTTTCAGCTCGGCAATGACGCGGTCTGTAACCGTGGCGGCATCTGCTCCGGCCTGTGCGGGGGGCGCTTCGCCGTTTTCGCTACCGTCGAGAAATTCATTGAGAAAGGTGTCACTCATTCCGTCACCACCATGTCTTCTTCCTGGTCGAGAGCCGCGTTCAGTGTGTGCCATCCCAGGGTGGCACATTTGACGCGCAGGGGATAATCCCGCACGCCGGAGAACACGGCCAGTTTGTCCAGCGCTTCCAGCTCTTCGAGCCCGACGTCTTCGGTCCCGGTGGTCAGCGCGTGGAATTTTTCAAACAGCGCCCTGGCTTCGGTCTCGGGCCTGCCTTTGAGCGCTTCGGTCATCAGCGAGGCGCTGGCGACCGAAATCGCACAGCCGGCGCCTTCGAATTTAACGTCTTCGACCACGCCATCGTGCAGTTTGACATGCACATCCAACTTGTCGCCACAGAGCGGATTGTGGCCGTGGCCTTCGCGGTTGGCATCTTCCAACGGGCCGAAGTTCCGCGGCTTGCGGCCGTGGTCCAGGATCACTTCCTGATAGAGTTCGCGTAGATCCGACATCAGCCGAAAATCTCCTGCACTCGGGCGATGCCATCGATCAGGGCATCGACATCGTCAAAGTCGTTGTAGATCCCGAACGACGCGCGCGTTGTCGCCGGGATGCCGAACCGGTCCATTACCGGTTGGGCGCAATGGTGTCCAGCGCGCACGGCAATCCCCTCATGGTCCAGGATAGTGCCGATATCGTGCGGGTGCACTCCCTCAATCGCAAAGGACAGCACCGCTGCTTTGTCCGCTGCAGTGCCGTAAATGGTGATTGAGTTCATTGCCGACAAGCGTTCGGTTGCATAG
Organism: Alphaproteobacteria bacterium; assembly: GCA_046290575.1. Classification (GTDB taxonomy): domain Bacteria; phylum Pseudomonadota; class Alphaproteobacteria; order SMXS01; family SMXS01; genus JANQQJ01. The sequence continues at coordinate 113,095 of JBKAGX010000007.1, forward strand.
GCCAGCAGCGCCTGTTCATGGTCGAGCGCCGCTTGCCGGTCCAGCGCCTCGACATAATCCACCGCCGCGCCCAGCGCGATCACGCCGGCAATATTGGGGGTGCCCGCTTCGAATTTCTGCGGGATATCTGCATAAGTCGTCTTTTCGAACGTCACCGTCGCGATCATGTCGCCGCCACCCTGATAGGGGGGCATCGCTTCCAGATGTTCGGCCTTGGCGTGCAGCACACCGACGCCGGTGGGGCCGTAGAGCTTGTGGCCGGTAAACACATAGAAGTCCGCGTCCAGTGCCTGCACATCGACGGGCATATGCGGGACTGCCTGGCTGCCGTCGACCAGCACCGGCACGCCGTGGCCATGCGCGACGCTGATAATTTCTTCAATTGGCGTGATGGTCCCCAGCGCGTTGGAAACATGCGTCATGGTGACCAGCCTGGTTTTGGCGGTAAAGGCCTGCTTGAAGTCTTCCCAGACCAGTTCGCCGGCATCGTTGATCGGGATGACGACCAGCTCGATGCCGATCTCCTCGCGCAGCATTTGCCACGGCACGATGTTGGCGTGATGCTCCATCTGCGACAGGATGATCTGGTCACCTGCTTTCAGATTAGCGCGGCCCCAGCTGCTGGCGACCAGATTGATGCTTTCCGTCGCGTTGCGCGTGAAGACGATCTCGCGCTCGCTTGCCGCGTTCAGGAACCCGGCGACCTTCTTGCGGGCGTTGTCATACGCCACGGTCGCCTGCTGGCTCAGCAGATAAACGCCGCGGTGGATGTTGGCGTATTCGGATTCATAGACATGGGCCTCGGCGTCGATCACGGCTTGCGGCTTTTGCGCGCTGGCAGCGGAATCCAGAAACACCAGCCGCTTGTCGTAAACAGGCTTGTGCAGAATGGGGAAATCGGCGCGGATGCGTTCGACATCAAAACGCGTCGCCGGCACGATTTTGGGTTCCGCCGTCATCCGCCCAGCCTCCACCCGGCGATATCCGTCGCGATGACGTCGCGGATTTCGGTCGAGGGGATGCGCTCCAGCACTTCGGTCACGAAGCCGTCGATCAACAGCTTCTGCGCCGTCTCCTCGTCAAGGCCCCGGCTCTTCAGATAGAACATCATGGACGCGTCCATCTCGCCGACCGTCGCGCCATGGGCGCATTTGACGTCGTCGGCATAGATTTCCAGTTCCGGCTTGCTGCTCGCCTGCGCGGACCGCGCCAGCAGCAAATTGTGGTTCGCCTGGGTCGCGTCGGTGTGCTGCGCATCCTGCCGGACGATTACCTTGCCCTGATAGATGGCGTGCGACTGGTCGTCCAGCACGCTCTTGAACAGCTGGTCGCTGGTTGAGTTCGGTACCGCGTGGTCGAACCGGGTGATGCTGTCGAGCACCTGTTTGTCGCGGCCCAGCGACACGCCGGCCAGCTTGCAGTCGGCGCCTTCACCTGAAACCGTTACCTGGACTTCGTTGCGCGCCAGAATGCCGCCGCGCATGACCGAGACGCCGTTGAACGACGCATCGTCCGTCAGGTGCAGCTTGGTCACCCCGATATGATAGGCGTTCTTGCTTTCTTCCTGGGCGCGGGCATGTTCCAGATGCGCGCCGTCGCCCAGATCGATCTGATTGACCACATTGGTCCAATAGGTTTCGGTGCTGCCGTAATAGCTTTCCACTAGCGTTGCACGCGCACTGGCGCCCAGGCTGATAAGATTGCGAATATGCGCCATGCCCGGACGGTTGGCGAAGAACAGCAAGTGGATCGGGGCCTCGATCCGCGCGCCATCGGCGACACGGATCAGCGCGCCATCAGCCATCATGGCGGTGTTGAGAGATACCAGCGCATCGTCCGGGCCGGCATCGGCATTATCGAGTACATCACCGAGATCGTCACCCCGGGCGATGGCATCCTGCAGGCTTTCGACGGTCAGGCCCGGTTCAGCCTGATCGAGATTGGACAAGGCGTCATCGAACCGGCCGTTCACAAACACCAGCGTGATCGCGTCCGGGATCAGATGCGCGGCGATATCGGCGGCTGTCAGGGGCGCCGGTTCGGCGGGCGCGAAATCGGCGTTGGCGATGGGGCTCAACTTGGTATAGCGCCACGCTTCGCGCGCCTGCGCCGGGAAACCATGTTTGGCATAGCGGGCAAACGCCGCTTCGCGCTGCGGCGCTAATGCTCCGAAGCTGGACTTCAGTGCCTCGAACTGCGCCTGATAGGGAATCGCCGTCATTTAGGCCGCCTCCGCCTCGGGCACGTAATTGATGTAGCCGTCGCGCTCCAGTTCGTGGGCAAGTTCCTTGCCGCCCGACGCGACAATCCTGCCCTTGGCGAGCACATGCACATAGTCCGGTTCGACATAAGTCAGCAGGCGCTGATAGTGGGTGACCAGCAGCGTTGCCTTTTCCGGCCCGCGCAGCGCGTTGATGCCCTTTGACACAACCTTGAGCGCATCGATGTCCAGGCCGGAATCGGTCTCGTCGAGCACCATCAGAGTCGGGTCGAGCACCGCCATTTGCGTGATTTCATTGCGCTTCTTCTCACCGCCGGAAAAGCCCACATTGACCGCACGTTTCAAAAGCGCGTCATCCATCTCCAGCAATGCGGCTTTCTCGCGCAGCAGCTTCAGGAAATCGATGCCGTCGAGTTCCGGCTCGCCGCGGTGCTTGCGCGCCGCGTTGGCGGCGGTGCGCAGGAAGGTCATGCCATTTACGCCAGGCAGCTCAACCGGGTACTGAAAGCCCAGAAAGACGCCGTCGCGGGCGCGCTCATCGGCCCCCATATCGATCAGGTCCTTGCCCTGATAGGTGACCGAACCTTTGGTAACTTCATAGCCGTCACGGCCGGCCAGCACATAAGCCAGCGTGGATTTGCCGGAGCCGTTGGGGCCCATGATCGCGTGGACTTCTCCCGACTTGATGGTCAGGTCGATCCCTTTGAGGATTTCCTTGCCGCCGATTTCAGCGTGCAGATTCTTGATTTCAAGCATAGTCATACTCATCAATTAGAGGCCTTTAGCCGACGCTGCCTTCAAGGCTGATGCCCAGCAGCTTTTGCGCTTCCACGGCGAATTCCATCGGCAGTTCCTGCATCACTTCCTTGCAGAAGCCGTTGACGATCATCGAGACCGCTTCTTCCGGGTCGAGGCCACGCTGGACGCAATAGAACATCTGGTCCTCGCTGATCTTTGAGGTGGTGGCCTCATGCTCGACCTGTGCCGAGGGGTTCTTCACTTCGATATAGGGCACGGTGTGGGCGCCGCATTTGTCGCCCATCAACAGCGAGTCACACTGGGTGTAATTGCGCGCGCCTTCTGCGCCCGGCTGCACCCGCACCATGCCGCGATAGGTGTTCTGTGCCTTGCCGGCCGAGATGCCTTTGGAGATGATCCGGCTCGAGGTGTTCTTGCCGATATGGATCATCTTCGTGCCGGTATCGGCCTGCTGCATGTTGTTGGTGACGGCGACGGAATAGAACTCACCGACCGAGTTGTCGCCCTGCAATATGCAGCTGGGATATTTCCAGGTGATGGCCGAGCCGGTCTCGACCTGGGTCCAGGAAATCTTCGAGTTCTTGCCGCGGCAGGCGCCCCGTTTGGTGACGAAGTTGTAGATGCCGCCGACACCGTCTTTGTCGCCGGGGTACCAGTTTTGGACGGTGGAATATTTGATCTCCGCATCGTCCAGCGCGATCAGCTCAACAACCGCTGCATGCAGCTGGTTTTCGTCGCGCATCGGCGCGGTGCAGCCTTCCAGATAGCTGACATGAGACCCTTCGTCGGCGATGATCAGTGTGCGTTCGAACTGGCCTGTATCCTTTGTATTGATCCGGAAATAGGTCGACAGCTCCATCGGGCACCGCACGCCTTTGGGGATGTAGACGAAGGTGCCGTCGGTAAAGACGGCGGAATTCAGCGTCGCATAGAAATTGTCGCTGACCGGGACGACCGATCCGAGATATTTCTTCACCAGTTCCGGGTGGTCGTGTACCGCTTCTGAGAACGAGCAGAAGATGACGCCGATCTCTTCCAGCTTCTCCCGGTAGGTAGTGGCAACGGAAACCGAGTCGAATACCGCATCGACGGCGACATTGGGTGATCCCTGTACGCCCGCCAGCACTTCCTGTTCCTTGATCGGAATGCCCAGCTTTTCATAGGTCTCCAGCAGATCCGGATCGACCTCGTCAAGGCTCTTGGGCCCTTCCTTCTTTTTCGGCGCGGCGTAGTAGTGAATGTCCTGATAGTCGATCTCGGGATGGTGCACCTTGGCCCACTCAGGGTCTTCGGCCTTGAGCCACTTGCGATAGGCCTCCAGCCGCCACTCCAGCAGCCATTCCGGCTCTTCCTTCTTGGTGGAGATCAGCCGGATAATGTCTTCATTCAGGCCTTTGGGCGCCAGATCGGTCTCGATATCGGTGACAAAGCCGTATTTGTAGTCACCGGACAGGTCCTTGATGGCGTCTTCTGTTTCCAGGGTGGCGGGCATTCAAAGTCTCGTTTCGTTAAGCAATTACTGAAGTTCGGGCACAGGCTCGGCCACTGCGGGATCGTTCAGTGGCGCATCGAACATGGCGGCCTGATCGGCGCACAATTCCGCCAGCGTAATATCGTCCAGCGCGGTGCGGATGGCGTTATTGATTTTCTGCCAGGCGCCGCGCACCCCGCAGAGGGATTCGATATTGCACTCGCCCGGGCCGTCTTCGATGCAGTCGGTCAGGGCAATTGGGCCGTCGACGACACTGACAATGTCCGCAACGGAAATGTCAGCCGGATCCCGCGCCAGGCGGTACCCGCCGGACTGGCCGCGGCTGGACGCCAGCAGGCCGCCGCGTGACATCACGCCGAGCAGCTTGGCAACCGTGGGGGCGGGAATATAGGTATCGTCGGACAGGCTGGCGGCGTTATGCAGGCCGGACGCGTCGCGTTGCCACTCATGGCCCATATGGGTCATCAGCAGGACAGCATAGTCTGCCAGTCGCGTCAGCCGAATCATGATCGCCGTTTCCTTACCGGTTGCTGGAACCATTCATATCAGACCAATTCGGTCTGATATGCTTCAAATGGCACTTCAACCCTGTGGAGTCAACGACGATTCATCAAATCGGAGTGATTTTGTCAAGAATGCCGGTGCGGTTGCCAGCACGGTGAACGATGGGGCTTATTACATCCCCGGCATGCCGGTCGGCATCTGCACTTCATTATAGGGTACATCCGGCATGACAAACTGGTCATCGGCAACCGGCCCGATGTCCTGTTCGACCAGCTCGATGGTCTGCGTCATCCCCATCAGGTTCATGCGGGTATATTGCATCACCAGATCGTCGCTGATGCAGGCTTTGGTGCCGGCCTGGGCGATTTCCCAAACGGTGCAGGGGGTGCCGTTATGGGTGTCAGTGCCGACCTGCTGCCCGCCAAAGCCCGCCATGAACTGCATGTAGGCTTCTTTGGGGTCGTCGGTATTCGCCATCATCTCTTTGATCGGATTGGCGATTTTGGTGCCTGTATTGGTGGTGTAGTCGTAGGTGTAGACCCAGTCCCTGGTGGTCCAGCTGCCGGTCTTCATTTTCTGGTTCATGCCCATCATCGACATCTGGGTGTCCATGAAGCTCGCGGTCTCGCGGCCATGGTCGCGGATCACCTGGACCTGCGAGCCGGACTGCATGCCTTCGACCGAATAGGTGAATGTCGCTTCTTCGAAGGGATAGAACTCAACATCTTCCCATTCGGCAGCCATCGCGCCCGTTGAAACCACGACTGCGCTGACAATCGCAGCTGTTTTTGCCAGATTACGTGCTGTCTTCAAGGTATCCTCCTTGTTGTGCCCCACGCTCGAAGGGCACAAAGCCTATCACCAGAGCCGCAGGCGGTAAACGAGCTGCGGGTCGTCCTGAAGGATATGGGCGTGCGCGATCCCATCCGCTAGCGTCCGCTCACTTTGGCCATGGAAAGGCGCAATATATCTGTAGCCAAACTGCAATCCCGGGGTCGCCGGATTGGCATAGGGTCGTTGCGCTGAATGCTGGACGATGCGGTGAATCTCGGGCCTTTATTGTCAGGTGGCCCCGGTCTTATGGTGTCGGCGTAAACGGTCGATCCTAGTTCGAAGGTAATGAAAATGAGATTTTATCCCAGGGTGCTTGGTGTCTTTCTGATTACCGTCTTTTTCGCCGCATGTGGGGAAGAGGGGCCTACCGGCAGCTTCGACCATGGCGTGGCCAGCGGCGACCCGCTGCAGGATGCAGTGATTATCTGGACCCGGTTCAGCCCGGACGCCGACGATACCGGCGCCCTGCCGGCCTCGATCCCGGTGGCGTGGACCATGGCATCGGATGAGGCGCTAAGCGACGTGGTCCAGGAAGGCGTTCTGGAGACCAATGCGGACCGTGACTATACGATAAAGATCGATGTCACCGGCCTTGCGCCGGGCAGCACCTATTACTACCAGTTCTCCGTCGGCGATCAGGCGTCGGTTGTGGGACGCACGATTACCCTGCCGACGGGCTCCGTGGATCGGGCCACGATGGCAGTCGTCTCCTGCTCGAACTACCCGCATGGGCTGTTCAATGTCTACCGGCATATTGCAGAGCGCGATGACATCGATGTCGTGCTGCATCTGGGGGACTATATCTACGAATATCCGGCGGATGGCTGGGGCAAGCAGGTGGCCGAACAGCTGGGCCGTGTCTCGGTTCCTGCGCATGAGATCGTCTCGCTCGAGGACTACCGCCTGCGGCATGCCCAGTACCGGACCGACCCTGACCTGCAGGCGATGACCGCGCGTCACCCGCTGATCGCGGTGTGGGATGATCATGAATCAGCCAATGATTCCTCGGTTGATCATGCGCAAGAGCATGACCACGAAACCGAAGGTGACTGGCAGACGCGCAAGCAGGTTTCCGCACAAGCCTATGCTGAATGGCTGCCGATCCGTAGCCCGGTGCCAGACAATCTGCTGAAAATCTATCGCAGCTTTCAGTTCGGCGATCTGGCCAATCTGATCATGCTGGACACACGGCTGATTGGCCGGGCGAAGTCTTTGAACCTTTTCGAGCGTGGCCACGTGCCGCTCGTCAGCATGCTGTTTGACTTCAGTGATCCGCTCAACCCGGTTCCGGTCGGCGAGGCAACGCCGCCTGCGGGCGCTATTGAGGTTGACATCAAAGATGTCCCGATCCCGTTCGATATGACGGGTGACACGCCCGAGCCGATCATGGACTACCCCCGGATTGTTGAACTTGGCCGTATTCTGGAAGCGGCACCCAACGATTTACCCGATGGCATCCTGTTCCTGCCGGATGTCGAGCGGCTGCAAACCGAAATCCTGAGTGATCCCGAACGGCGGATGCTGGGGGCGGAACAGGAAGCCTGGCTGCGCGATCAGCTGATGGCGTCGAAAGCGTCAGGGGTCATCTGGCAGGTGCTGGGCCAGCAGATTCTGATGGGCAACACGCCAATGGCGGACATTACGGCCCGGATCGATACGTCCAAACCCGGCTCGTGGAGCGTGAACCGTGTGCTGCAGATGCAGTTCGGGTCGGCCAACAAGTTGCCATCCAATCTGGACTCGTGGGACGGCTATCCAGTGGCGCGCCGTGACCTGGCGACAGATATCATGGAACACGCGAACAATGCCGTCGTGCTGGCGGGTGACACCCACAACTTTTATGCGTTTGATCTCACGCTTGCAGAGGGCGCGCCGCCTTATGCAGCAGAGTTTGGCGCCGGGGCGGTCAGTTCGCCGGGTATGGAGAGCTTCTTCCCTGTAGATGGCGATTTCGCCCGCCAGCAGGTGATGGCCGCGAGCCGGGAGATGCGCTACATGGACCCGTCACACCGTGGCTATCTGGTGCTGGAAGTGACGCCCGAGGCGAGCACGGCCAGCATGATGGTCATTGATACGGTCATGTCGCCCAATTCTATTGAAACCTGTGACGCTGCGTTCAGGGTCAATGCAACAGACGGCCCGGGCGTGGCGCCGATGGCCGAGGTGCCGTGCGAGTGACGCGGTCCCTGACGCTGACCGGCGATCCACCGATTATCATCGCGCATCGGGGCGCCAGCGGTTACCTGCCGGAGCACACACTGGCGGCCTATGATCTGGCAATTGAAATGGGCGCCGACTTCATCGAACCCGATCTGGTGCTGACCAGCGACGGGCACCTGATTGCGCGGCATGACCGCTATCTGGGGCTCACAACCAATGTGTCGGACAAACCGGCATTCGCCGACCGCCGAACCAAAAAGCCAGGCCACGCCGAGCCTGAATGGTATGCAGAGGACTTCACCCTTGCCGAGATCAAGACCCTGAAAGCACGGCAGCCGTTTCCGGGCCGATCGGACGCGCATGACGACATCCACGATATCGCGACATTCGAGCAGGTTCTGGAGCTGGCAACCCGCCGCAGTGCGGAGCTGGGGCGTTCTATCGGCGTTTATCCGGAAACCAAGCAGCCGACGCTGTTTGCGTCCATCGGACTTGATTTCAAAGCGCCGCTCCTGGACGCGCTGGAGGGGTTTGAGCAGCCTGTCTTTATACAGTCTTTTGAGCCGCATATTCTGATGGAGCTTAGAGAGCTGACCGGCCGTCCGTTGATCATGCTGCTGCTGCGGATGGATGACGGCACCCCGCACATTCCCCTCGATATGGCGAAAGATTTCGCCTTTGGGATCGGTCCGGCCAAGACGCTGCTGATCGATTCCAAGACAGGCAAAGATACGGGCCTGGTCGCCCATGCCCATGATCTGGGCATGGCCGTTCACCCCTGGACCTTCCGGGACGATTTTGTTGGTGAGGGTTTTGAGACCATTGATGCGGAGTTGAACGCCTATCTGGCCCTTGGCATCGATGGGTTGTTCTCTGACTTCAGTGACACCGCCGTTTCCGTTCGCGGCCAGCGGTGATACCTTCCCCCGACTGAAAAGGGGAGGGGCAGATGGGAAGGCTGGACGGCAAGGTCGCGCTCGTCACCGGCGGAGCCAGCGGGATTGGCGCGGCCGTTTGTCTCAGTATGGTTTCTGAAGGCGCTCAGGTCCTTATCACCGACATTGACGATAACAAAGGCGGGTCGCTGGCTTCGGCGCTGGGGAACAGTGCTGTTTATGCCCATCAGGATGTCAGGTCTGAAAACGATTGGCGCCGGGTTATTGAAAAGGTCGGCGAGGCGTTCGGCGCGCTTAATGTTCTGGTTAACAACGCTGGCGTGGGCGGCGGCGGGGGCATGGAGGAGGAAACGCTCGAAGGCTGGCGCGCGGTGATGGCGATCAACTCAGACGCTGTCTTTCTCGGCTGTCAGCAGGCGATCGCAGCGATGAAGGATACCGGCGGCACTATCATCAACATCTCGTCGGTTTATGGATTGAAGGGCGGCGCCTTTGCGCCGGCCTACAGCGCGTCAAAAGGGGCAGTGCGGCTGCTGACCAAATCCGTGGCGCTTTACTGTGCCGGTCAGGGTTATCCGATTCGCTGCAATTCTGTTCATCCCGGCTATGTCGAAACGCCCCTTGTTACCGATGCGTTCGACAAGTCGGGCGATCCGGAAGGCTTCCGCAAGATGGTTCTGGATCAGCACCCGCTGGGGCGGTTGGGCCGCCCGGACGACATCGCACCCGCCGTCGTCTATCTCGCCAGCGACGAGGCGGCCTTCGTAACCGGCAGCGAACTCGTCGTCGATGGTGGATTTATGCTGTAAAGCGCGGTCCAATCGGGCGTGGCGGGCGTAGAACCAGCACGCATGCTTGATAGGGCTTTTCGCACCGGGAACCCCCGTGCTAGCGTGCCCGCCACGCAGGTAAGAGGATCAGAGATATGGATTTCAACGATACCCCGGAAGAAGCCGAGTTCCGTGCCGAAGTGCGCGCCTGGCTTGCCGACAATGTTCCGAGTGACTGGCGTGACCGCATGGTCAATGGCCGTTTCGGTGAAGTGTGTCGGGAATGGCAGAAGATTAAATATGATGGCGGCTGGGCCTGTGTGAACTGGCCAAAGGAATATGGTGGCCGGGGCCTGACGCCGATCCAGTCGGTGATTTGGAGTCAGGAAGAATCCAAGGTTGCGCCGCCCAGTGCAGCGATGCTGGTGGTCGGTCTGGGCATGACCGGGCCGATGCTTATGGTCCACGCCAATGACGAACAAAAGGCGCGGCTGCTGCCCAAGACCGCGAGTGCCGAGATCGTCTGGTGTCAGCTTTTCTCTGAACCTGCCGGCGGGTCGGACTTGGCGGCGCTGCGGACGAAGGCGATCCCGGACGGTGATGAGTGGGTGATCAATGGCCAGAAAATCTGGTCTTCGGGCGCCCATGAATCCGATTGGGGCATTCTGGTAACGCGGACTGATCCGACAGTGCCGAAGCACAAGGGCCTGACCTTCTTTGTGGTCGACATGAAAACACCGGGCATCGATCCGCGCCCGATCAAGCAGATTTCCGGTCAGGCCCATTTCAACGAAGTGTTCCTGAACGATGTGCGCATTCCCGACGCCAACCGCATCGGTGCGGTCGGCGATGGCTGGAAGGTCGCCATGACGACGCTGATGAATGAGCGGCTGGCCGTCGGTTCGTCCGGTGGCGCAGCGGGCCCTGCCGGCAATTTTGATTCGTTGTTTGAAATGGTGAAAGACATGGAAGGCGAGGATGGGCCGTTGATCGGTGACCCGTCCGTGCGTGAACGCCTTGCCGACTGGTATTGCCGCGAAGCGGGTATCCGCAACGTCAATGCGCGCACGGTCTCGGCCCTGTCGCGCGGCGATACGCCGGGTCCTGAAGCCTCGATTTCAAAGTTGATTCAAGGTCCGCAAAAGCAGGATATGGCGTCCTTCGGCATGGATCTTCAGGATATGGCCGGGGCACTGATCGACCCTGAAATGGCAGCCCGCCGGGCTGAATTCCAGTACTCGCTGCTGGGGTCACCCGCTGGCCGTATCGCCGGTGGCACGGACGAAATCATGCGCAATATCATCGCCGAACGGGTGCTTGGCCTGCCGGGTGACATCCGTGTCGACAAGGACGTGCCCTTCAGCGACATCCCGACCGGAACATAGGTCAGATCTTCGACCTAACTACGGCTGTCATCCCCGCGTTCGCCGCTAGGCGGCTCTTCGGGGATGACAAATTGAGGGCAGTTACCCCCAAACCTCTGAACCGGGCGGCATCAGTGTACTGCCGTCATAGGTGAGTCCAGGCTCCCGGTCTTTGGCCAGCAACAACGGCCCGTCCAGATCGACCCAGTCGGCGCCCTGCGCTATGAGCGCAGCGGGCGCCATCGCGAGCGACGTGCCGAGCATACAGCCGACCATGATTTTAAGGCCGCGGTCGCGCGCCGCATCGCGAAGCGCCAGCGCTTCGGTCAGGCCGCCTGCCTTGTCGAGCTTGATATTCACCGCCTGATATTTCTCTGCAATATCACCCAGCTCAGCGCGTGTGTGGATGCTTTCATCGGCACAGAGCGGGATCGGGCTGGAATTACCGCGCAGGATATCGTCCTCGCCCTCAGGCAGGGGTTGCTCGATAACAGCGACTTGCAGCTGCATAAGGTGAGGCAGCAGGAAATCCAGCTTACCCGGCGTCAGCGATTCATTGGCATCAACGATCAGGGTGCAATCGGGCGATGCCGCACGAACCGCGCGCAGGCGGGTCAGGTCGATCTCATCCCCGGCCATCTTGACCTTCAATACGGGCCGGTCTGCAGCGGCTTCGGCGGCGGTGAGCAGGGCATCCGGCGTATCGATGCTGAGCGTAAATGCGGTGGTCAGCGGCTGGGGTTCGGCCAGTCCTGCAAGCTGCCAGACTGATCGCCCGGCCTGTTTTGCCTCCAGATCCCATAGCGCACAGTCCAGCGCATTGCGCGCAGCGCCCGGTGGTAAAATAGTCTGGACCATCTCCCGGTCTGTGCCGGCTTCAATGGCGGACTGAACTCCCTCAAGTTGATCGGCGACAGACCGGGCGCTCTCGTCATAACGGACATTGGGGCCGCATTCGCCGCGCCCGGTAAATCCATCAGCTTCAAGCTCGACGACAACCACATCGGTCGCAGTAGCTTCTCGCCGGGCGATGCGGAACACGCCCGCGACCGGCCAGCTTTCAATCGCGATGGTGAGTTTCATGTCTTTTGGGTGGTCTGTTGCGGCAGGAGGCGACATTATACGCGCAACCGAGAACAGGGAGACAGCATATGTCACAGCCGCAGGTACAAACCGACGCCGATTCAGAAGTCCTTTACGAGGTCGCCGATCACATCGCGACCATAACCCTCAACGCGCCCGACCGGATGAACACCATCTCCGGCGAGATGCTCAACACACTCACAGAAATTCTGCTGACCGCCGACCGCGACCCGGACGTCCGCTGCATCGTGATGACCGGTAATGGCCGCGCCTTCTGCGCCGGGCTTGATCTGCGTGGGGCCAGCCAGGGCGGCACGGGCCTGAGCGGTGCGTCTCAAACCACCAATCTGGATGTCCGTGCGACGCCGCCCACGGTGATGCACAATCTTGATACGCCGCTGATCTGTGCGCTGAATGGCGGCGCGGCGGGTTACGGCATGGATATGGCCATGGGCTGTGATATCCGCATCATGGGCACATCGGGCAAGCTGTCTGCTGCTTTTACCAAGCGCGGGCTGCTGCCCGAGTCAGGTGGTACCTGGATTCTGCCGCGGCTGCTGGGCTGGGCCAAGGCAGCCGAGGTGATCTTCACTGGCCGTACCTTGGGCGCGGAAGAGTGCCTGGAATATGGCCTGGTCAATCACGTTGTCGCCGATGAAGAGGTGCAGGGCACGGCACGCGAACTGGCCGCTGAAATCGCCTCGAACGCACCGCTCGCCGTGGCCGCCGCCAAACGGATGATGCGCATGGGCCTGAAAGAAACCTTCGACGAGCACGTCCACCACGTCTTCCTGCAGCTGCTGCCGCTGATGCGCACCAAGGACTTCGGCGAAGGCGTCAAGGCATTCATGGAAAAACGCGAGCCCGATTTCCAGGGGAAATAAGTTCCGCGTCAAATCTGCCCCTCACCCCGACCCTCTCCCTTTGGAAGAGGGAGGGTGAGGGACGGTTTTTAAAAAACGGGCTGTTACTCCGCCGCAACCGCCGCCGGCACGGTCTCGGCCAGGGCTGGATCGTCGTCATGGACCTGCACCAGTTCCAGATAGGAATCGTGGAAATAGACGAAGGACACGTCGCCGCCGCCGTCCGGGAATGATTCGCGGGTGACATCCAGCACGCCCTTTTTGTTCCAGGCACCCATGCGGAAGTGGGAATAGCCGGCTTCGCGGAAAATGTCCTCGGTCCAGCGCGGCTCAATCCCGTTGCCCTCCAGCGGGGTCAGCAGCACGATGGTGATGCCGGGTTTCTCGCGGCGCAGGCAGGTGGCATTGGCATAGCCATAGAAGTCGGCCGTGCCCAGATTTTCCATGTCGAAATGGGTGCACCAGTCGGCGGCGATCTGGTCCAGCTGGTCCGGCGCCGTGCAGATATAGATGACGTTGTTCTCGGCGCGCGTCGCCTGGGTCGGACCCAGTTCGAAGACCTGCTTCTGGGGGCCGCGCACCAGTATCCAGTCAGCGTCGCCTGACTTGAAAGCCGCTTCATGTTCAGGCGTGCCGATGCAGGTCACCAAATCTTCGGCCTGCCACGCCTCATAAAGCCCGCGCGGATCTGCATGGGTCAGCCGAAAAAACGTATCGCCGACGCGGGGGCGATCCGTCGCCGGGCGCTCGACCGCCGTGTAGGAGGTGAAGCTGTCCATCTCGATATAATCGACGTCTTCCTGGCTGCCGCGGTTCCAGATGTATTGGCGGCCCAGGCCGGGATACATATTCTCAATCAGCGTGCGGAACCCGGCGAGTTCAAGAAAGCGTAGCGCGCCTTTCAGCTCTCCCGTTATCGGGATGTCCTTTTGCACCGCGTCTTCCGGTGGCATGGCTTCGATGATGGTGGTGCCGTAATGGGCGATGGATGGCGATCCCATGATCCTTGACCCTTCTGCGTGATTCTCGTTTCGCTGATGACCCTAGCAGAGCCGGGGCCAGTGGCCTAGTATCACCAGCACGCATGACTTTATGAAACGGGAAGGTTTCTATGATGAAGATGGTCCAGACCCATCACGGCATCAGCTGTTCGGATATCGTCGCGACCAAGCGGGTGCTGAAAGTGCTTGGCTTTCATGGGCACCAGCCCGGCGCGCCGGAACCGCTGGTCTATAGGAATACCGCCGATGACTATATCGGCCAGATCACCGCGCCTGTGCTGGGGGACGAGTACCACACCCATTATGTGGAAAACACCGACACCGGCCACCAGGTCGATCTGATCGAAATTCAGCCGGAAGCCCTCACCCCGCGTGCCTGGGACGTGCCCGCCCAGGGCGATCTGGTGATCGGCTTTCCGGTCGATGACCCGATGGAGATGTATAAGGCGATGCAGGCCGCCGACCCGGATTGCCAATATTCAGAGCCCTTTGAGGTGCCTGAGGAAGACGGCATTCGTTTTATCTGGCGTGACGGACAGCACTCTATCCTGACGCGGAACAAAGACCCTTTCGCGATCCTGCACTACAACACCAAAGACTGGCCGCGTGCCCGCAGCTTCTATGAAGATGTGTTGCAGGTTGGTGTCGAAGCGCTGGAGGGCAGGGAAGCAGGCTGCGACCGCTTTGCCCTTACCGGCATCAAGGGCCGCATGGATGTGGAAGTGCGCGACAGCACGCCCCGGCTCGACTTCCGCGCCTGGGGCAAGCATTACCCGTCCGCCAATCACTTCCGGCTGATCGAGCGGGACGTTGCCCATATCGAGGCCAAGATCGCCGAAAACCACGAGCTTGGGTTCGTCATCCCGTCGCTGGGCGGCTTTGTCTTCGTCCATGGCCCCACGTCGGAAACCATCGAAATGTTCGACAAGAGTTTTGTTCCCGGTGCCCTCGCGGACGCCGAGGCGGCGGAGTGACGGCATAGACCCGTCATTCCCGCTTGCGCGGGAATAACGGCCAAATCTGCTAAAGCCCGCCGGTCACCGAGAGGATTTGCCCGGTCACCCAGCTTGAGGCGTCGGAGGCGAGGTACACCGCAGCGGGTGCGATGTCTTCTTCGGCGCCCATGCGCTTCAAGGGAATGCCGATCATATCGACCACACCGGGCAGCATTTCGTCGGTGAGGTTGAGCGCTTCCATGAAGACTTCCGTGGGAATCGGGCCCGGTGCGATGGCGTTGACGCGGATCTTCGGCGCCAGTTCGAGCGCCAGGGTCTGCGTCAGTTGGTTGACGCCGGCTTTCGCTGCGCCGTAGGGCCCGTTATTGGGCGAGCCCTTGGCCGCTGCCACGGACGAGATGTTAATCACCGTGCCGCCGTCTTCCATCTTGCGCGCGGCCGCGACCGATCCCAGCCAGACGGCTTTCAGATTGAGGCCGGACTGGAAATCCCACTGGGATTCGGGCGTGTCGATCAGGTCGCGCATCACCCGGTCATCGGCACCGCCGGCATTGTTGACCCAGCAGGTCAGCTTGCCGAGCTGCTTGACCGTCTCATCGGCGAGATTGTTGATCTCGTCGGTGACCATCATGTCGGTGGTGATGGCTGCTGCATTGCGGCCCAGCGCGCGGATCTCGTCCGCGACCGCCTCGATTTCGTTGGTGCGACGTGCCGCCACGGCCACATCGGCACCGGCTTCGGCCAATGCCAGTGCGATAGCGCGGCCAATGCCGCGCCCGGCACCTGTGACGACGGCCACTTGGCCATCCAGGCGGAATTGATCCATGACGCTCATAATGTACTCCCCATTGTAATAGAACCGTTCGTCCTGAGCTTGTCGAAGTACGAACGGACAAGACCCGTTCGATAAGACCCTTCGAGAGGCTCAGGGCGAACGGGATTGGTTTATGGTGTTTAACCCTTCTTCTTGTCGAAGGTGATATGCAGTTCCTTCATCGGCCGCAGGCAGAAGTTCGGATGGTGCCGGAACTTGTTGCCTTCGGTCAGTTCGAAATCGTCGATGCGGTCGGTGAAGGCCTTGAAGCTCCAATAGAGCTCGCGGCGGGCCAGCGGTGCGCCCAGACAGTGATGAATGCCCGAGCCGAAGCCGACATGCGAGCCGGCATTCTTACGCTCCAGATTGATGTCGTTCGGGCATTCGAAGTGCCGCGGGTCACGGTTGGCCGCCGCATAGCGGATATTGACCATCGCGCCTTCGGGAATGGTTACCCCATGCAGTTCAACGTCCTTGGCGGCCTGGCGGAACAGTCCCTGGACCGGCCCTTCCAGCCGAACGACTTCTTCACAGAAGTTGCGCAGATACTTGTCCGGGTCCGAGCGCAACTGTTCCCAGACCGGCCGGTTGCGGCCCAGCAGCATGACGCCGTGGGCAATCGCGTTGGTGGTGGTTTCCGAGCCGCCGACAAAGGTGTCCGCCATCATTTCCGAATGCAGCTCATTGTCGTTGAGCGTGCGGCCCCATTCGGGGATTTCGTTGTTGACCAGGTCAGACAGCAGGGTGTCGTCCGGCTGTTTGCGCAGCCGCTCGAAGATCGGCTGGAAGTAATGCTGCGCCTCGATCTCCTGCTCGACCGACCAGCGTTCCTCCTCTTCAGTCTGCATCATGCCCAGCCGCTGCACCCACGCATCGGTCCAGGCCTTGATCTGCCAGATATCCTCTTCCTTGGCGCCCATCTGCTTGCCAATGGTCAGCAAGGGCAGGGGCACGGCGAACTGGCGCACCCACTCGCATTCGCCGTCGTCGATGAACTCGTCCATCAATTCATAGGCCAGGTTCTCGACGAACGGGTCCAGGTCCTTGATCTTGCCGGCGCGGAACGCGACGTCGAACATGGCGCGCATTTGCTTGTGGTTAGGGTCGTCGCGGCCCGCCAGGGTCGGCGCGGGCAGCCAGCCTTTGGTCTCATAGAGTTCGCGCATGCGCTTGGCCCGGTCACTGTCCAGCGCGGCGCGATTGTCCTTGCGCTCATTGGTAAAGTTTTCGGTGTCCATCAGAATGGCGCGGATGTCGGCATAGCGCGTCACAACATAGAACCCGGTGATCGGGTCCTGCCACACCGGCGCTTCTTCGCGCAGCACATCATAGGCCGGATACGGACACTCCTGAATCTCGGCGTCGAGAAGGTTTACGTCGTCGGGCGAGCCCGGAATGATCGGGTCGTCCATGCGATTGACTTCGGTCATCGTATTCCCCTGGATAAATCTACCTGCTTCCCCATCCTCATCTTAGGGAGGCGGGGTTTACCTTCAAGGGTGAATTTAAGCCGACCGCGCGGGCGGACTACTTCTTTTTGGCCGGTTTCTTCTTCGGCACGTTGACCAGGCCCTTGCCCATGATCCAGGGCAGATCGAGGAAGGTTTTGATGCCCGGTTCTGCGTCGCAGACATAAGGGATGGCGTTTACGGCATGGGTGGCCGTCGACATCAGGCCGCCATCGACCCACATCGGCGACAGTTCGATGCGGATATTCGGCTCGCCCTTGATGGCGACGGAATGGACGCCCTGCGGCCAGTCCTTGCCGACGCTTTCATGCATCCGCCAGACGGTCTCATGCACGATCACCTTCTTGCGGCCGACCATGCCGGCCCACTCCCAGCGCTGGCCCGCGACGGTTCCTTTTTTGACGGTCCCGGCGGCTGTCTTCAGGTTCTTTTTTGCCAGTTCACGGGTCGTTTTGTCGGTGATCTTGTCGAGTTTGACGCCCAGCCCGTCGGCAACCATCTGAATGTTCTCGCGGAACAGGCCGGTCAGCCAGTTTGAATAGCGCGCGGCCGCCTCGCGGAACTCTGCAGGCGTCTTCCCGAAGTTCATCATGTCGAACATCACTTCGGGCGACGGGTAATATTCGAAGTTGGAGATCTCCTGCACATAGACCTGGTCGATCTTGTTTGACAGGGAGGACATGGTCAGCGGCAACAGGTCACCAACCCAGCCAGGATTAACCCCGCTGGAATGGAAAGTCGTGCCGCCTTTCTTGCAGGCCGCGTTCAACCGGCGCACCACGGACGGGCCATGCACTTTGGGATACATGTAGCCGACTGTGGTGATGACGTTCTTGCCCGACGCCAGCAGCTTGCAGATGGTGGCGATGTCGGCATCCGGGTCGTCGCCATAGACCAGCGACGGCAGCGGTGTGTGGATCACCACATCGGCCTTGGTGTTCAGGATTTCATCGATATCGTTGGTCGCCGTAACGCCCAGCTTTTTGATTCCGGCGATCGTGCCCGCATCCTGCCCGGCCTTTTCGTCCGAATAGACATAGAGGCCCGCCAGCGACATGCCCTTGCGTTCGGCGACCGCCTGCATGGCGTGCGTGCCTACATTCCCGCTGGACCACTGAATTACTTTGTATGGCATCAAAGCCTCCCCATTGTTACAGGCGCGTTACCCTACACGGCAGACCCGCTTGGCCCAACAGGATATGGGCGCAAGAGGAGATTGGATTGTTACCTTATGCTTTCGCCGTCTTGTTCTTGGATATGTGGACCAAACCCTTGCCCATGATCCACGGCAGGTCGAGGAAAGTTTTGATCCCCGGTTCGGCCTTGCAGACATGCGGGATGGCGTTGACCGCGTGCAGCGCTGTTGCATCAAGCATGCTGTCGACCCAGTCGCCCGCAATCTCGATGCGGATATTCGGCTCGCCGATAATGGAGACGGAGTGGTCACCATCGGGCCAGTCCTTGGCAGCTGCTTCATGCATGCGCCAGATCGTCTCATGGGTGATGACCTTTTTGCGCCCGACCCAGCCGGCCCATTCCCAGCGCTGCGCGGCAACGGTGCCCTTCTTAATTGTGCCGGACCCTGTCTTGAGGTTCCGTGTGGCGAGCGAAAGTGTTGTTTTCGTGGATATCCTGTCCAGCTTTACACCCAGGCCATCGGCAACCATCTGGATGCTCTCGCTGAACAGCTCGGTCAGCCACCTTGCATGCCGCCCGGAGTCCTTCTTGAATTGAGCCCGCGTTTTGCCGAATCCCATAATGTCAAACATGATGACGGGGGCTTCGCCGTGCTGGAAATTCGAGATTTCCCGCACCGCAACCTGATCGATCTTGTTTGACAGGGATGACATGGTGAGCGGCAGCAGGTCACCGATCCAGCCGGGATTGCTGCCGGTGGAATGAAAGGTCGTGCCGCCTTTCTTGCAGGCTGCGTTCAGCTTGCGTACCACCCGCGGCCCATGGAATTTCGGGTACATGTAGCCGACGGTAGTGATGACATTTTTGCCTGAAGCGAGAAGTTGGCAAATAATATCCAGGTCGGCTTCGGGATCGTCGCCCCAAACCACGGACGGCAGCGGCGTGTGGATCACCACATCGGCCTTGGTCTTCAGGATCTTGTCCATGTCATCGGTGGCGATGACGCCCGTCTTCTTCACACCGGCAATGGTGCCTGCGTCTTTTCCGACCTTTTCGGGCGAATAGACATAAAGCCCGGCCAGGGACATGTTCCGGCGCCCGGCGACGGCTGCGATGGCAGGGCTGCCAACCCCGCCGCTCGCCCACTGGATGACTTTATAGGCCATGACGTCCTCCCCTATGTGTCACGATACATTAGGGAGTAGCGCACTCAATATTCAATCCCGGTACGCAATTCAATCCCGGTACGCGTTGAGCATTTCCTGAACGGTTGGTGCTAGGCGAAAAGTCTTCTCATCGACCCGCCCAATCCCGTCAGAGTAGGAATACGGGCAGCTCGGATCGGCACTTCTGGGAATGCGAAGCGGCTGCAACGCCGCGGGGACCATTTCTTTGGCGATGCGATCAGTCAGTTTTGACCGGGAGACAAATCGGTCTCCCGCCATATCTGCCATCATTCGACGGTAGGAAAGAATCGCCCCATGGTCGTCTTGTCGTGGCCGGGACAAGCTGAAGACAAAATTGCTGTTGCCATCGTAAATGTCACTCTCGGTGATGCCTACATAAAGGGTTCTTAAATCATGACTTCGGACCTGTATCATTCTGGAAATGAACAAGCTCAGATAGTAACCGCCCTGATACTGGCGCTGTCCGAAAGACAGTTCGTCAACCAAACGATCGGCGTGAAATGCGGATATCGGGTCTAGGTCCGCCCGCACCAATTTGATCTGGTCAATCAAGTCTTCTTCGCTTGACCATGTACTGTTTGTCGTCCCGGTAATCCGCGCCAAGAACTCTCTCGCGTTTCGCTGGTAGGACGATCTGTCATAGGGGTTCCAATTTAGCTCGCCGGGCAGTTGCCGGATATTGACGTCAAGGCCGGTGATCAAGCGGAACTTTTCGGCGGCCTCTTCTAGAAGCCAGACATTGACGGGCGGAATCGGTATCAGGATCAACTGCAGACCGTCGTCACTTGGACCGACCTGCGGAAAGTCTTCGATGTTTGGTACGGCCTTGCCGAGGACCCGGGCTGCTGCTTCGAGAAGCTTGGGGTCAACTGCATTTCGTTCGACAATTGTTGCGGCCTCTCGACGTTCGCTCTGATTTTCTGACGTTTCCGCCAGCAAGATGTGCGCTTCATACAAGTACGGCGCGGCCTTTGTAGCGAGCCGCAGCGCTTTCAGCGCTTCTTCTTCTTCGTTGGCAGACAAAAGGTTTCGGGCATGGTTCAGCGCTGAATGTGCCCATAGCCCCCTTGTGACGTTGTCTGCCGTTATAATTTCTCGGTAGCGTATGCCCTCCATGGTCTCCAGCAAGTCCTCGAATCTGCCTGACAGGACATCCTGGTTTTGGTCTTCGAGAATGTAATTGTACATCACGATACTGTTGGGCAGCTGAAAGACGAAAACCTCCTGTCTCAGGCCAAATGATTCGAGCTGAAACCAAAACTCAGTTTGGTTTATTGAGCGGAACGTCGACTCCGACCCCTCGATGGGCTCAGCCATCACTGAGGCTGTTTCGTTCATCAGTGTCGTGCAGTCACCGCGAGTGCATGGTGTTGTATCCAGGAGAAGGCGGGCTCGCCGGTCGTCGCTTTCGAAGACCGATTGAGTGGCGCCGTCTTCGGTCGTCGACTCAATGAATTTGAGTTGCTCGCCGTCGACGGTGTAAGCAACTGTCGGTGCACCAACTTCGTTGGTTGCGACCGCGGTGGTGAGTGACGCAAAAACTCCTAGCGCGGTAACTGCGCCGGCAATAGTGCTGCGGGAAAAAAGGACCATTCAAACCGCCCAAAAAAGCTATCCATCTTATAGCTTTTCATCATAGGCGTCCGGTCCCAGCTCCACAATTCGTATAGAAAGCCGCTTCCCGGTCATGGGAGTCAGCCGACGCGGCCTTCGCGTCCCGCCCAATAAGGTTCGCGGAGTTCGCGCTTCAGCAGCTTGCCGATCGTGGAGCGGGGCAGGCTGGTGCGGAATTCGACAGCCGAGACTCGCTGTTGCTTGCCCAATTGTTGATTGGCCCAGTCGCGGATGTCATCTTCGCTGGCCGTGGCACCCTGGTGGGGCACGACAAGCCCCAGGGGCGTTTCGCCCCAGTCGTCGCTGGGAATCCCGATGACGGCCACATCATGGACGTCGGGGTGTTTCTGCAGGGCGGCCTCCAGGTCGGCCGCATAAACGTTGAAGCCGCCGGAGATGATCATGTCTTTCATGCGGTCGAGCAGGATGACGAAGCCGTCCTCGTCCATCTTGCCCATATCACCGCTGCGCTGCCAGACGCGGCCCTGCTCGTCGATCCAGCGGGAGTCGGCGGTTTGTTCCGGCTTGTTGTAATAGCCGGTCATCATGAAGTCGGATCGTCCGATCAGCTCGCCGGTTTCGCCGCGGGGCACTTCGTTCATGTCCTGATCGACGATGCGGAACTCCGCGCCTTCGATCGGTTGTCCGACCGTGTGCAGCTTGTCCGGATGGTCATGCGCGTCGAGGCGGCAGCCGACGCCGCCCTCGGTCATGCCGTAGATCTCGGTTAGACCCCCGGGCCAGTCGGTGATCAGCCACTTTTTGTGGTCCGGCCGCAGCGGCGCGGAGGTGGAGAACTTCCAGATGAAACTGCTGAGATCGAACTTGTCGAAATCCGCAAAGTCATGCAGCCGGTGATATTGAACCGGCACCTGAATCGTGTGGGTCGCCTTTTCCGCCTCTGCCAGCCGCAGATAATTTGCGGTGTCCGACCGCGGCAGCAGCACGACAGTGCCACCCCACGCGACGGTCGGCAGCAGGGCAAACAGGGTCGTGTTTGAATAAAGCGGCGTCGACAGGATCATCCGCGTCTCGGTCGAAAAACCATATTGATCGCGTCCGCCCCAATAGGAAACGCGGGTGCGGTGGTCATGCAGGATGCCTTTGGGCACACCGGTCGTGCCGGATGAATAGATGATGTTGAAGTCATCCAGCATGTCGATGCCGGTGCCGGGGTTGCTGTCCGATTGGGCGGCGAGCCAGCCATGATAGTCAGCCCATCGACTGTCGGTGAAATCGAAGGCGAAGCGGCCGCCGTCCAGAATGGTCGGCAACCCTTTATCGATCTCGTCGATCAAGGGCTTGGTTTTCTGCGAGATGAACAGGGCCTTGGCGCCGCTGTCCTGAATCATCAGCCGCAGCGAATCCGCCGTCGCCATGCCCGACAGGGGCACCACACAGGCCCCGGCGCGGACGATGCCGAAGAAGGTGCAGAAATATTCTGGCGATGTATCCGCCAGCACCGCAACCTTGTCATTGCGGCCGATGCCCAAGGCGATCAGGCCGTTGGCGATTCGACTGACGGTTTCGTCGAATGCCGCCCAGGACAGCCTTGCGTCTTCAAACACCAGCGCCTCGGCGTCAGGCCGTGTGCGGGCGTGAAAATCAATCAGGTCCGAAATGTCGGCCTGGTCGCTGAACGCAGAAAGAGCCATGGGTGCCTACGCGCCGCCGGTGACGAACAGACACTGGCCGGTGACCCAGCTGGATGCATCAGATGCCATATAGACGACGGCCGCGCCGATGTCCTCGGGCTTGCCCCAGCGTTCCAGCGGCAGCTGAATATACTGCTTCAATTCAGCTTCGCGTTCCGGCGTGTGCATCTTCATAGAGTCGATGAAGTTCTCTGTCGGGATCGGGCCAGGCGCGACTGCGTTAATGCGGATTTTCGGCGCCAGCTCGCGCGAGAACGTTGCTGTCATGCTGTTGACCGCTGATTTCGAGGCGCCATAAGGGCCATTCTTGGGGTTCGGTCCCATATTCTTCGACGAACTGGAGGAAATGTTAACGATCGAGCCGCCATTTTCCTTCATGTGCTTGGCGGCTTCGACGCAGCCGGCCCAAACGGCGGTCAGGTTCAAATTGATCTGCGCCTGAAACTCCTCGACCGATGTGCGGGTCATCCAGCGGGGTGTGCCGTCTGGCAGGCCGCCGGCGTTGTTGACCCAGATATCGATCTTGCCGAACGTCTCAATGGCGGCGTTGCCCAGCCGCTCCAGATCTTCCTCGCTGGTAACGTCGGTTTGAACCGCGATGGCCTGGCGGCCCCGGTCACGCACTTCCTGCGCGACGCTCTCGATATCGTCCTTGCTGCGCGCGGCGATGACGACATCTGCGCCTGCTTCAGCGAGGCAGTGAACAATGCCCCGGCCAATGCCCTTGCCGCCACCGGTGACAACAGCGACTTTTCCGTCCAGTCTGAACTGGTCCAATACACTCATCGATTTTCCCCTGACTTTTGATCTTCGTTGAACCCTGAATAGGGCGTTATGGGCTGGCGTGCAACCAGCCGTCCGTTAGCCATCGGCAGCAGGCAGTTTGACCACCATCTTGCCCTTGTTCTTGCCGGTATAGAGATCGTGGAAGGCCTGGCCGAAGTCCTGGACGTCGCCTTCAAAGACATGCTCGGCGAACTTGATCTTGCCGGCGTTGGCCCAGTCCGACATATGATTGCGGGCGGTTTCGAACTGGTCGGCATAGTCGAAGACGACGAAGCCCTGCATGCGGGCGCGCATGGTCCCCAGCCAGATATACTGCTTCGGCCCCGCCATTTCGTCTTCTGAGTACTGAGACGTTGAACCGCAGAGCAGCACGGTGCCGTGCAGCGCGATCCAGCGCAGGCTTTCGTCCAGCACGGGACCGCCGACATTATCGAAGATGAAATCGATCCGGTCCGGCGCAGCCGCGACCAGCTTTTCATACAGGTCGCCGTCTTTATAGTCCACGGCAGCATCGAAGCCGAGTTCGTCGACCAGCCAGGCGCATTTCTCCGGTCCCCCGGCAATGCCGATCACCCGCGCACCCGCCAGTTTGGCGAACTGCCCGGCCATGGTCCCGACCGCGCCAGCGGCGCCATTGATCACAACGGTCTGGCCCGGCTGCGGTTTGCACGCATCGAAGATCGCAAAATAGGCGGTCAAGCCAGACACGCCATAGCCGCCCAGCCACGCCGATAAAGGGGCCTTGGAAATGTCGCAGCGTTCCAGCCCGGTGCCGTCTGATACGGCATAGTTCTGGACGCCGACTCCCGCGACAACATAGTCGCCTACCGCCCAGTCCGGATTGTTGGATTGAACGATCTTGCCGGCAATTGAATTGCGGATCAGGTCGCCGGGTTCGACCCGGAACAGGAAGTCCTTGCTATCGCGTACGATCAGACGGAGAGCGGCATCCATAGACAGATAGTGGCTTTCGATCAGCACTTCGCCGTCACCTGGTTCGGGGACCGGCGCCTGCCTGACTTCCATGTCGTCCGGCCCCAAAAGACCCTGCGGCACTTGTTTCAGATAGACCTGATTGTTGCGCGCGCCCTCGACCGTGTCGCTCATTCTTCTCTCCCCCTTACGATGAACAGTCATGCATGACCGTCTTTTGACAGTGCTGGGCCAATGCCTTGTGAGTCAAGGTGAAACCACTGTTTCTCGGATCTTCAACGCCTCCAGATAAAGGCCTGGACAGAGTCATTATGGTGCATTTCTGCAACACCTGAAAACTAACTTTTCTGCTAACAGTCACGCGTGCGTGATTTTTTCGTGACAAGAGTCGGGTCCGGGACTAGTCTCGCCGCAAATAACGCCTGCAAAAATGGCGTTTCAGGGAATTACAGCTCTATGGGGAGTCTCTTATGACATCGATCAAGACTCGGATTCTATCCGCTGCCGGTCTGGCGTTTGGCCTTATGGCCGCGCAACCCGCGTTGGCGCATATGACCGCGATCAATCCCGGCGTTGCGCCGGGTGACGTGCAGAGCGGCACGGTAACGCTACCGGGCGGCCAGCAGGCCCCGGTTATTGACCAGGCAACGTGTGAAGCACAGGCGACCGGCGATGAGACATGTACCGGCGGTGCTCTGTTTGTTCGCACCGATGCGCCTCTGGCATCCGGCACCTCGGTTTCATATGTGATCGTTGTCAACGGTCAGAGCCAGTCTGGCACGGGAACGGTTGGTGCCGGCGGCACGATTACCGGTGCGCTGGCCGGCGCTATAGTCGGTTCTCGCACAGGCCTTGAGACGATCATGGTTTCGGGCACCAAGCGTGAAGCGGACTCCCAGTCGGTCCCGATTTCGGTTTCGGCCATCTCCGAGCAGCAATTGGCCAATACCTTCCGCGCGGACGTTCTGGCAGTCGGCGATCTCGCGCCGAACGTCGCGTTGGGTCAGGTCGCCGGTTTCCGGGCAGTTGCCGGTGGTATTCGCGGAACGGGCCAGAACTCGATCCTGGTGACGCAAGATTCTTCTGTCGTCATTCTTGTTGACGAATTCGGCTACACGCGCGTGCAGTCTCAATTTGTGCCTCTGTTCGATGTTGAGCGGGTTGAGGTTTTCCGCGGTCCGCAGGGCACGCTGTTTGGTAAGAGTGCGACCGGTGGCGCTATTTCAATCGTGACCAAGCGCCCGATCATGAACGAGTTTTCAGCCGACGTTGAATTCCAGATTGGGAAGTTCAATTCCGGAGCCAAGGGCATGATTGGTAAGGGCCGTGTTGCAGTCAACGTGCCGGTTGTCGAGGACAAGCTCGCTATCAGGGTTACGGGCCTCTACGACTATGATGACGGTTACTATCGAAACGACCGCCCGGCGAGCGCGTTCCCTCAAGGAAACCTGTATTACCGCATTCCGACGCTTGATCTGGACCCCAATGCTGGATTCGATCCGACGAGCCCGACACTTGGAGCAGACACATCGATTTGTGCTGCGGCTGGTTCCGCATGTGATAATGGGCTTCCTTACCCGTCGAATATCAGCCTCAAAAACCGGGGTGATGGCGAGCGTCTGAACGGCACCGACGTTTTTGCCGGTACTGTCAAGGCTCTGTTTACGCCGACGGACAACTATGAAGCATACTTCATTTTCCGCGTGCTACGTGACCGGTCTGATTCGCCTCCCGGCGTCAATGAGACACCAGCGGGTCAAGGATTCTTGCTGCCGCTTCTAGGCTTCGACGGCATTGATGTCACTGGCGGTAGTATTTATTCGACCGGTGTCGATAACTCCTGCTGGGACCAAAGAGCCTTTTGTATTCCGCGCGGGCACAGAGTGAATGTTGAAGAGTATCATCTGCATCAGAAACTCTCACTCGACGAAGTTACGTTGCAATTGCTTATTGGTTACCGGGACCATGAGGAAATCCTGCCCAGTACATACACGGGCGAAGCATTCCGGTCACTGTTTGACGCGTCCCGTAATACGAAGGAAGAACAGTTCCAGATTGAGCTGCGCGCATCAACCGAGTTCGATGGACCATTCAATTTCGTCTTTGGCGCGACTTATCAGACCCACGACGTCGATATGCTGTCCTATGCAACGGTGGGTCTGACCAGTTTGATTACATTGAACCCGCCGGTACCCGGTGGGACGTCAGTTTTCGACGTCAATGGCAATGAGATCGGACTTCTGGACGCAGACGGCGCACTGAATATCGACACACGTACTTTGCGCGGGGACCACGCGTCGGGTGGCGCTCGCCAGGACCGCGAAACCTATGCGGTCTATCTGGACGGTAGTTTCGAGGTGACTGACACGCTGACGTT
The DNA here is from genome assembly GCA_046290575.1 of Alphaproteobacteria bacterium. GTDB lineage: Bacteria > Pseudomonadota > Alphaproteobacteria > SMXS01 > SMXS01 > JANQQJ01. The sequence goes on from JBKAGX010000007.1 coordinate 139,970, forward strand.
CACCGCCGGGATGCGTTACACATACGATAAGAAGGACTTCTTCCGCCGCGCCAACCCTGGTGGGCCTTGCACGGTGGGGACGGACCCGCAAGACGAGAACTTCTTCAGCGAAGTAGACGGTGCATTGGTGCCGGATGCAGCGGGTGATATCTGTCTTGATGCACGGTCCAATGCGATTTCGCGCGCTCTTGCACTGGGTTTTGAAGGGCCGCTTGATCCGTTCAATCTGCCTTACCCAGATAGCGCCTTTGGTATTGCCAGCGGTGCATCTGAAAGCTGGGATAAGGTCACTTGGCGTGCGGTTATTGACTGGCAGTTCTCCGATGAAGGTCTTGCCTATGTCAGCTATGCGACAGGCTTCATCCCCGGCGGGTTCACGGAAACCTGTTCGAGCATCGACACCTGTCGTCCGTTTGAATCGGAAACCAACTGGAACATCGAAGGTGGTGTGAAGGCACAGTGGTTCGACGGCACACTGCAAACCAACTTCGCATTGTTCTACACGCGTTATTCGAACCTGGTACGGTCGCAGGTGGTTCCCTTCACCAACGCGTTTGGTGTGACGACCCAGGAGACGATCAACATCAATGCTGGTAAGTCCGAAGTACTGGGCGTCGAACTGGAGGTTGTCTGGGTGCCGACGGAAAATCTGCGGTTCGATCTTGGTGTTGGTTTCATGGACCACGACTATGTCGAGTTCGTGCTTAATGGCGACGATCTCTCGGACTTGACGGTTCCGTTCTCGCCCAAGTGGAGCTTGAACATCGGCATTACCTATGATGTGCCGCTCGGCAATTCCGGCATGTTGACCTTCAACACCACGGGTAACTATCAGTCGGAAGCTGAGTTTTCGGTCTTCAACTCCGACTTCACGCAGCTCAGCAGCCGCTTCCTCTGGGATGCCAACATCACCTATCGCGATGCAGACGAACGCTACCGCGTGACGCTGTTTGTCAAGAACATCCTCGATGAAGAGTATCGCATTGCAGCGAACTCGGTTGCCGGTCTCTGGAACTTCACCCAGTGGGGCCGTCCGATGGAATTCGGCGCAGAAGTCGGTTTCTACTTCTAAGCCTAGGCTGACGATACCAACAGGAAGGGCGGGTGCTTCGGCACCCGCCCTTTTCTTTTATCCGCGTTTCTTTTGCCGACCGGCATTAACCGGTTGATTGCTCGCCGGTCCCTGTGATGATGGGACCGGGGAGACAAACGCCTAATGAATCAATCACCATCATCCGCGTCCACGGACGGCGCGGCAGCAACAGAACCGCCCTGGCCCAACATCCGCTACGCCTGGTTCGTCGTCTTTATCCTCTATATCGCGTCGATTTTTTCGTTCCTCGACCGGCAGATCATCTCCCTCATGGTCGAGGATATCAAAATCGATCTCGGTCTTACCGACTTTCAGATCGGGCTGGTGCAGGGACTGCCGTTCGGCCTGTTTTACGCGCTGATGTCGATCCCGATTGCGTTGGCCGCCGACCGGTACAGCCGCCGCAATATCATCGTTATCGGCGTCACCTTCTGGAGCCTGGCGACCGCCGCGTGCGGGTTGGCGTCCAGCTTTTGGCATCTGTTCCTGGCGCGTGTCGGCGTCGGCAGTGGCGAAGCGACATTGAGCCCGTCTGCCTATTCGATGATCAGCGACTATTTCCCGAAGTCGAAGCTCGCCCTCGCGATGGCGGTGTTCACGATGGGTAATTTGACCGGTGTGGGGCTGGCGATGATCCTGGGGGGAGAGGTAATCGCTTATGCCAAGAGCCTCGGCAGCCTAGAGTTCCCGCTGGTCGGCGAGCTCAGGCCCTGGCAGTTTTCCTTCATCGTCATCGGACTGCCCGGCGTTCTGCTGGCGCTCTGCGTTTTTGCGATCCGCGAACCCATCAGGCGGGGCAGGGCCCCGGCGGGGGCCGGCGACAAGGGCCACGCGGAAGGCACCAGCCTGCGGGCGTTCTTTGCCTTCGCGGCCAGCCATAAGCTCACCTTTGCCTCACTGTTTGGCAGCTTCACCCTGCTGGTGCTGGTTGCCTATGGGAATTTCGGCTGGGTGCCGACCTTCCTTATTCGGACCTATGGGCTGACAGAGGTTCAAGCCGGTGCCTCCTACGGAACGGTCGTGCTGCTCTTCGGCACCAGCGGGGCGTTCTTTGGCGGCTGGCTGTCCAGTTGGTTGGCGAAACGAGGCCATGGCGACGCGCCTTACCGGGCCACCATGTTATGCTCGATCCCGACAGCGCCTCTGGCGCTGATGGCGTTCGTGTTTTCCCCCAATGAAGATTGGTCGATCGCGTTACTCGCGCCGCTTCAGTTTGTCGGGGCCGTGCCCGCGGGGCTCGCGGCGACGGCGATGATGACGATCACACCCAATCAGATGCGCGCCAAGATCGGGTCCGCCTACCTGTTCTTCAGCAATGCGATCGGTTTGAGCCTGGGCGCGACAACCGTTGGATTCTTGACCACCTATGTGTTCGAGGATCCATTGCAAATCGGATCCTCACTCGCCATCGTCAACTGCATCGGCGCACCGCTGGCGGTGGTTCTGATCTGGCTGGGCATGAAACCGTTTCGCGCGAGCCTGCGCGAGGTCGAGGCCGCGACAACGGGATAGGCGCTGGCTTATTCCGCTGCTGGTGCGCTGGGCGGTGGCGTCTTGCGCCGCCGGCGTGTGGCCGGCTTTTTGGCCGTGGTCCGTTTGGGTGCGGCTTTGGCCGCAGGCTTGCGAGGGGCGCGTGCCGGGGCCGGTTTGCGTGGCGGTGCCGCAGCGTCCTTCAATTCCATGAATGCTTCGCGCAGACAGCTGATATAGAATTCCGGATCGGGCATGACCTCACGATCGGACATTGCTGTGATGGTAACCTTACCGTTGTAGCTCAGCACGGTGTGGAACAGCGCCTGCGCATCCTGAACAATCCCCAGCCCATACTGGTTCACCAGCTCCGCGCCACAGAAGTAGAGCGGCTGCTGCGGGCCGGGTACATTGGTCACGACGGTGTTGAAGGTCGGCTGAAGCTGGGTCGCGACACCCATCTGCGAGAAAAGGCGGGCCGCCATGCCTGTGGTTGCCGACGGAATGAACTGGCTGAAGTCTGTCATCAACCGCGCCCCGATGGCGTTGGTCAGCTCTTTCGAGTTGGCTGTCGAGTTCCGAACAGCCTCAAGCCGCGCCAGCGGATCAGCGATATTTGTCCCCAGAGACGCCAGCATGCCCGCGACCTCGTTGCCGCCATCACGGGCGTCGGCCGGGCCGCTGCGCACGGAAACGGGTGAGAGCGTCACCAGTGACTGGTCTTCGGGCAGCTCTTTCTTGGCGTCCAGATAACGTCGCAGAGCGCCACCGGTTATGGCGATCACCGCGTCATTGACCGTTGCGCCCCGGACGGCGTTCTTGATAGTCCTGATATCTTCCAGATCGACCGAAATGCCATTGACCGTTCGGTGACCGGAAATTTCGCGGTTGAAGCGCGTCTTGGGAATATCACCGGCGGTCGACTGAACTTTCAGGGCGTCTTCACCCAGGCTCGCGAGCAACCGTGTCGAGGCGGGAACGGATTCTGCCATCACCTGCATGAACTTCATCGGCTGCGCCAGATTATTCATATAGGCGCGGCCCAGCAGTTCCATCTCATTGGGCGGCCGGCTCGGGTTCCATGGTTCGGGATCACCCTGGCGCAGGCCGGGCTCGGTCTCGTGCAGGGCCGTATTCATGGCCACGCTGGAAACACCATCGATTGCGGCATGATGCAGCTTGGTAATGATGGCGAAGCTGCCAGGCGGCAGCCCTTCAACATTGTCCAGGCCTTCTACAACATGCATGGACCAGAGCGGCCGGTTCATATCGAGCGGCCGGTCATAGATGCGCGACGCCAAAATGCATAACTGCCGCCAGTCGCCGGGCTGCGGCAGCGCGACGTGGCGGACGTGGTATTCAAGATCGAATCTGTCGTCGTCCACCCAATAGGGATGATCCAGATTGAGGGGGACGTTGGCGATTTTCTGACGGTACCTGGGGGCCCGGTGAATCCGGGCCGCCAGGTATGTCAGAATCTGGCGGAAGCGAAGCTTGCCGCCGGGAACGGTTGATTGATCATAGATATAGAGCCCGCCGATATGGTTCGAAACCCGCTCATTCTCCAAGTAAAGGAATGATGCGTCGAGGGCGCTTAACTGTTCCATGGATGGCTCAACCGTCCTTCGTGTTGCTGGATTAGCCGGCAGTCTTCTGCAGGTTGCTGACGCTTTCCTGCCAGCGACGGCCAATAACGCTCCAGGCTTCGGTCTGCGACTTGCCGGCGATCTCAGCGAGCTCGCGGAAGTTGGCGACGGACTTTTCGAAACGCTCGCGCGCCACTTCAACCGGCTTCGACATCATCTCAGAGGCGTCGCCGCTGGTGATGCCCTTGGCTGATTCCTGGAAGTCCGTGAAGGCTTCGGTCAGCATTTCCTGCTGACGGCTGGCCAGCGTCTGCATGCCTTCAACGGCGATGCGGCCGGCTTCGGTCACGGCATCCATGTTTGCCTGTCCGGATTTCATGATGGAATCCATATCTACAGACGGCATCGATGTGGGCTGAAACTGGCCCATCGACTTGGTGAATGATTCGAACATTTCGTTAAACGGGTTGGTCTGGCTCATCGGATCTCTCCTTTTTGTGCCCTTGTGGCTCTCCCAAAAGCATCACCAGACCTGTCTTCAGGCGGGACCGGCGTCTTTTGCTGCACTGCAATATAATTGTTGAAATTTGTTTTGCAACTGCAAAATAAGAAGAACTCGTTGTTATAGTGGGTAAATCCTCGACAACGATGTTACGCCCTGGTTACATGGGCTTTGAATCTCTGTGCAAATGCAAATAAAACAAGGGGTTACCGTCCTTGAAATAGGGCGATAGGATGACACTTATGTGATCATCTTCGAGATGATTTTGTCGTGACGAGGCCCAGTTCATGAATATGCATGCGCACCCCGAGACCCAGCAATTTGACGGCCCTTCGATGTTATGGTCGATGCTCGAGCCGGCTCGAGCCGCGACAGAGATCGGCTGGTTGACGGCAAGCTATCCCTTCCTCGCCTCGGTTCCCAAAGGGGACGGTCATCCGGTGATGGTGCTGCCTGGATTCATGGGTAGCGATAGCTCCACCTCTGTGCTGCGGAACTATCTCAGCGGACTGGGATATGAAGTCCACCCCTGGGCCTTGGGGCGGAATTTCGGGCCGCGCGGCGATATCGAACATCGGATGGTCGAACGGGTGAATCACCTGGCCGCCACCCATAATGAACGGGTTAGCCTTGTGGGCTGGAGCCTGGGCGGTGTTTTTGCCCGCCAGATTGCCCGCGACATCCCCGACGCTGTTCGTCAGGTCGTGACCTTGGGCAGCCCGTTTGGCAGCCCGGGGCGTGGCGGCACCAACAAGGAAATATCCGAGCTCTATGAGATGCTGTCTGGCGACTATATCAGCCACAAGCAGGATCATGAGCATGCCTGGCTTCGGTCACGCCCGCCAGTGCCGAGCACCGCGATCTTCTCGAAGACCGACGGGGTTGCCGTCTGGCAGGTCTGTGTTGAAGACCCGCATGAATATACTGACAATATCGAAGTCTGCGGCAGCCACACAGGGCTCGGGTTTAACCCGCTCGTCCTCTATGCCGTCGCCGACCGCCTGGCGCTTCCCGCCGATGAGTGGGAGCCATTTGACCGCTCCGGCATGCGGCAGATTTTCTACAACTAGGCGCTCGCCGCTTCTCAAAAGCCAAGATCATGATCGGCGATACTCAAACCCGTGACCCGCTGGTTCAGGATCTGATCGACAAGCAGGCGATCAGCGAAATCATCTATCGCTATTGCCGCGGGCTCGACCGCATGGACAAGGCTCTCACCCTGTCTTGCTGGCATGAGGACGGTACCGATGATCATGGGGCGCTGTTCAGCGGCCCCGCCACGGCTTTTGTCGAGTGGGTCTGGCCGGTCCATGAAGCGATGGAGCGCACCCAGCACACGATCTCCAACATCCTGATTCAGGTGGATGGTAAGCGGGCCGGGGCCGAATCCTATTACACGGTTTATCTGCGCACACCGACGCCGGATGGCACGGTCGACATTATTGGCGGCGGCCGCTATTGCGATGACTTCGAGAAGATTTATGGTGTCTGGCGTATCCGACACCGGCAGTCGATCGGTGACTGGACCCAGGTCCTGCCCGTTGGTGAGGTGGACGTCGGCGGCGCCATTCCTCCCAATAATCCCGACAACCGGACGCTGACAGGCGTCCGCGACCCGTCGGATTACTCCTATCGGGTGCTCAAGCAGGTCTTCGGCTAAAAGCGTTTTTTCACCCTGAACACGGGCCAGAACCCGGCTATGCCAGCGGCGCGAACCCTTGGAGGGAGGTCCGCGCGAATGTGCTGTCATAGCCGGTATCTGGCGATGCTGAACACAACATAATTGGAGCGACATTTGTTGGAAGAGCAGTCTGTGCTTTTCCAGATCTCGCGCCAGGCGCAAAGCCCCGAGGCGCCTGTTGTGATATCCGCTTGATGGCGCGGTAAGGCCCAGTCCTGTTCATACTTACCGCCCCATATCTTTAGCGAAGCGGCTCCCTTGCGAATAAATATGGCTGACCCCTGTGGTTAGTCAATAAAAAATATAGAAAATTCAAAATAAATTTACCCTTTTTACACATTGCAAAAATAGTAATTCAAAATTTTCTAAATTATGAAAAAGTATTACTTAAAATATTGAGGAAGATACATCTGTTTTTGTTCAGTATGCGGGGTGGTGGCCAGCAGCACCGGGACGCTGGGCATCATATCCAGTTCCCTTCCGCTTCCTTTCCACTGGGGCTTTGATATGGTGCGCGCCAGATTGCAACGCGGGAGCGAGACATGAGCAATATGGTGAATCAGCAATGGACCCTGGCCGCTCGGCCACAGGGCATGGTGAAGGTCGAGGACTTTTCACTGGTAGAAAGCGACGTGCCCGACGTGGGTGAGGGTCAGGTGCTGGTACGGTTGACGCACATCGCCTATGAACCGGCCATGCGCGGCTGGATCCGCGAAGGTGAGAGTTATGTGAAGCCGGTCCAGATCGGCGAAGTCATGCGTGCTGCTGGTGCGGGTGAAGTCATCGAGTCCAGACATGATAGCCTGAAGCCCGGCGATATCGTCTCCGGCATGTTCGGCTGGCAGCAATATGCTGTTGTCGACGTGGAAGGCGCGTTGCTGCCGGTGCAGAAGTTGGCAGAGGGCGTCACGCCTGAAATGGCGCTTAGTGTGCTCGGCATTACGGGGCTCACCGCCTATTACGGTATGCTCCGCGTCGGCAAGCCGCAGGCTGGCGAAACCGTCGTTGTGTCCGGCGCCGCGGGCGCGACCGGCTCCATCGCCGGGCAGATCGCAAAAATCCAGGGATGCCGGGTGATCGGCATCGCGGGCGGCGCTGACAAGTGCCGTTGGCTGGTCGAGGAAGCCGGGTTCGACGGCGCCATCGATTACAAATCGGAAAATGTCGGCAGGCGGATGAAGGAACTTTGCCCGGAGGGCATTAACGTCTTCTATGACAATGTTGGCGGCGAGATTCTTGAAGCCGCGCTGAACAACCACGTGGTCGGCGCGCGCATCGTGCTGTGCGGTGGCATTTCTGGCTACAATACGGCGGCTGAGGTGCCGCCGGGCCCGAAAAACTACATGAACCTGATCACCACACCGGCAACCATGCAGGGGTTCCTGCTGGGCCAGCTTGGCAAGGACATGGGTAAGGCCGCGCAGGAGCTGGGCGAATGGGTTCGTGACGGCAAAATCAACTTTGCCGTCGACGTGCAGGAAGGGTTCGAAAATGTGCCGAACACGTTCCTGCGCCTGTTCCACGGCCAGAACCTGGGCAAGCAGCTTTGCAAGGTGGGCTAGGTAAAAACTGTCATCCCCGCCCTTCGACGCCGCTCAGGATAAACTACAAGCGGGGATCCAGGCTGATGGCGGCGCTGTATAGAAGGGGGTCTGGATTCCCGCTTTCGCGGGAATGACGCTTTGAGTTTGCAATGACGGATACAGCACATCTCCCCGAAAGCCACCCGGATGCCCCGTCAGGCCGCATCGGCGTCCTTTTGATCGCCCTGGGCACGCCGGATGCCGCGACGCCGGAAGCGGTGAAGCGTTTTCTGAAGCAATTTCTCAGCGACCGCCGGGTCATCGAACTGCCACCGCTGCTTTGGCAGCCGATCCTGCGCGGTATCGTCCTCAATGTGCGGCCCAAGAAGGTCGCGCATGCCTATGAGATGATCTGGATGCAGGAGCCGGATGAGTCGCCGCTGCGCTATTACACCCGGGCGCAATCCGACGGCGTCGCTTCTGCGGTCAGTCAATCCCGCAATGATGTGATCGTCGACTGGGCCATGCGGTACGGCACACCTTCTGTGGCGGATCGGCTCCGAGCCCTGAAAGATCAGGGGTGCGACCGGATTTTGACCGTTGCGCTCTATCCGCAATACAGCGCGACGACGACAGCTTCGGCCTATGACGCGGTTTTTGAGGCGTTGTCGGAGATGCGCTGGCAGCCTGCCATCCGCACCGCGCCACCCTTCCATGACGACGCGGCCTATATCGATGCGCTCGCCGGATCGGTAGAGGGCCACCTGGCCGCGCTTGATTACGAGCCGCAGGCGGTCATCGCCTCCTACCACGGTATCCCTGAACCCTATTTCCTGGCGGGAGACCCCTATCATTGCCACTGCGCCAAAACCAATCGCCTGCTGGGCGAGCGGCTGGGCTGGGGCGAAGACCGGCTGCGGATGACCTTCCAGTCCAGGTTCGGTTTTCAGGAATGGCTGCGGCCTTATACTGATGAAACATTGGAAGCGCTGCCGGGAGAGGGCATCAAACGCATCGCCGTGCTGGCGCCGGCCTTTCTGTCGGATTGTCTGGAGACGCTGGAAGAAATCGCCATGCAGGGCCGTGATACCTTTCTGGAGGCCGGTGGCGAAGCCTTTTCCTACATCCCCTGCCTGAATGACAGCGACGGGGCAATCGGCACGCTGACCGGCCTGGTGGAGCGGGAGCTTTCCGGCTGGGCTTAGATGCTTCCCTCACCCGGTTTTTCGCGGGGCTCAAACCACCCTCTCCCCTGAGGGGAGAGGGATAGAGAGGCTCGGCGAGCTGCGCGAGCATAGCCAAACCAGGGTGAGGGGGAATATTGACACCGCCGGCTCCCTCCCGCAAAACCGCTGCCCATGAACATTGAGAACCCTCAGCAATCCGGTGGCCTGGAACAGCGGCTGCGCGCGGCGATTGACAATGGTGTCGGCTGGTCTGTGTCGCGTCAGCACAAAGACGGTTATTGGGTCGGCAAGCTGCAGTCCAACTCCTGCATGGAGGCGCAGTGGATCCTGGCCCTGCACGTGCTGGGCCTGCGCGACCACAGGCTGATTCCCGGGCTGGTCCGGTCGCTGCTGCGCGAACAGCGCGACGACGGCTCCTGGGGGATTTACCATGATGCCCCGGCGGGCGACATCAACACTACGGTCGAGGCCTATGCGGCGCTGCGCTGCGCAGGTCACAAGCCGGATGAGCCGGTGCTCAAAAAGGCCCGCGCCTGGATTATCGAGCGCGGCGGGCTGACGCATATCCGGGTTTTCACCCGCTATTGGCTGGCGCTGATCGGCGAGTGGCCGTGGACGCATACGCCCAATCTGCCGGCGGAAGTGGTGCGCTTTCCGCTGTGGTTTCCGTTCAACATCTATCATTTCGCCAGCTGGGCGCGCGCGACCCTGATGCCGCTGGCGGTGCTGAGCGCCCGGCGCCCCGTGACCCCGCTGCCGCAGCCATTGGACGAGCTGTTTCCGGAAGGCCGCGACAGGTTCGACTACAGGCTGCCCAAGAAATCCGGCCTCTTCTCGTGGGAGCGGTTCTTCCTCACCACCGATAAAATCCTGCACAAGCTGCAGAGCTGGAACGCCATACCGGGCCGCGAAACCGCCATTGCACGGATCAATGAGTGGATCATCAAGCATCAGGATGCGGACGGTGCCTGGGGCGGGATTCAGCCGCCGTGGGTTTATTCGCTGATGGCGCTCCATGGCGAGGGCTATGCGCTCACCCATCCGGTAATGGCGAAGGGGCTGGCCGCGCTGGAAGACCCGCGCTGGATGTATGAACGCGATAATGCAACCTACATTCAGGCCTCGGTCTCGCCGGTGTGGGATACGGTGCTGACCCTGCTGGCGCTGGAAGATTGCGAGGCGCAGGACGCGAACCAGCCCGCCGTCTACCGGGCCATTTCCTGGCTGCTCGACAATGAAGTCCGGGTCAAAGGCGACTGGGCGGTCAAGGTCCGGGATGTGGAGCCCGGCGGCTGGGCGTTCGAATATGAAAACCTCGCCTATCCGGATGTGGACGATACCGCCGTCGCGCTCATTGTGCTGGCCCGCCACCGGGATAATCCCAAGTGGCAGAAGCGCGATATTGAGGGCGCCATTGAGCGCGCCACCAACTGGATGCTGGCCATGCAATGCAGTGGCGGCGGCTGGGCGGCGTTTGATAAGGACAATGACAAGCAGATTCTCTGCAAAATCCCGTTCTGCGATTTCGGCGAGGCGCTGGACCCGCCCAGCGTTGACGTCACCGCCCATGTCTTGGAAGCCCTCGGCGTGCTGGGATACGACCGCAGCCACCCCGCCGTCGCGCGCGGGCTGGATTTTTTGCGGGCTGAGCAGGAGGCGGATGGCTCCTGGTGGGGCCGCTGGGGCGTCAACTACATCTATGGCACGGCCGCCGCGCTGCCCGCCATGAAGGCGGTGGGCGAAGATATGCGGACGGCTGAAACCGAGCGCGCGGCAGACTGGATCCTCTCGGTCCAGAATGCGGATGGCGGCTGGGGCGAAAGCTGTGGTTCCTACCCGGCTATGCTAAAGGCGAGCCGGAGCGCAGCGGATTTCCCGGACCACCGCTATGCGGAAAAGCCCATCT
>JBKAGX010000008.1:0-145937 GCA_046290575.1 Alphaproteobacteria bacterium
AACACGCCCCGGTGTTGCATGAGCGGCAGGATCGTCCGGTCATCGCAGGGAATCACCAGATCATAGTGACCCTGCTGAACGATCTTCTGCATCGCGGCAACCCAGCTTTCAGGGTCCAGGCCATAGGGGGGCAGGGCCAACTGCCGGGCAATATGGCGGGACCGGAGCGCGGGAGACGATCGGTCTTCTGCGATCACATCGACCCGCAGACCCTGCCCGGCGAGCGAGCGGACGACACTGAGGAAACTCCTGACATCGTCACCCAGGACGAGGACTGCGCCGGATTTTCCCAATCGCGCCTCCAGAGTCACTCAGCCCGCACGGGACTGGTGAATATGCGCATCCGTGTGGATTTGATCTTCTACGGCGACGCCACAGAAGGCGAGAAGTTCGCGCTGTATGGCTTGATCATTCAGGGTTTCGGTCTCGATGATTCTGAACCGGCCAGGCAGGCGGGCCAGCAGCGCCTCAGCCTCCTCATAATAGAAATCCCAATACTGGCCAGCCGCCTTTTCGCGGGTCGGTCCCGGGAATTTGGGAAAGCACTTGTCCCAGATCGGATCAATCGCCCACTCGCTGCCGTCATGCTCCATCCAGGGATTGGTCGCCTCATAATAGGGCTCGCGGGTGATTATGGTGGCCAACCGGTCGGCCAGTCTTTTGGAGGGCCACCGCTCGATGCTGGTTTTGCGCAGCCAGCTTGCCACGGTCTCATCACGGTCGCGTTTCAGGCATAAAAACCGGACATTGGGGTTCGCCTCGGCAATCGTTTCTACATAGGTCAGATAATAGAAGGCAATATCGCCGATCAGCCGCACCGTTTTCATGCCGCAGAGCTGGTCATAAGCCCTGGCCGCCACGCCGCGCCCCAGGTCGACCGTAAGGTCGGACGGGGCACCGCCGTCCAGGATCGCCTGGAACTCGTTGATTGTATTGAGGATTGGCCGTGGCGTGCCGGCAAACCGCACCACGGTCGGGTTCATTTCGTGAAAGCACAGGGCGTCCGCTTGCGCGTTCAGCAGCTTGGCCAGCGAGGCTGTCCCGCTGCGGCCCGTGCCCAGACCTAATATGATCATTGGCTCGCCATTCAGGTCGTTCCCGGTGCGCCGCGAGAATAGAAGTGCGGCGCGGTGAACACAAGTGTATGGGAAAATGGCTGAATTGCCGTCCTGCCGCTTGACCCTTTGGCCGACTGTCGCCTATGTTCCGCGCGCCTTTCTGAAGAGCCCTTAGCTCAGCTGGTAGAGCAACTGACTTTTAATCAGTAGGTCCGGGGTTCGAGCCCCCGAGGGCTCACCATTTTTCCAATGCGACAAATCCCAGGTGTTGGAGAGTTGCAGACGTTCTGCGCTGTTTTTGATCTTGCAGGTATTTGACATGGTCGCCGCCTCTGGGCATGCCATAGGCTGTGCAGAAAGGGGCAGAGTGACAGACGACTTCAGCGGGTATAAAGCGCATGTCCTTGCGCGGATTGCTGAATCGGCAATCGATAAACAGCCATTCTATCATCTATGTGTGGCCGATATCCTTCCGCAGCGTCTCTACACCGCCCTTGCCGCGACGGCGCGGGGGATCGAGCGTGAGGCCGCGGGCATGCCCGTGCCCTCAAACCCCCGGCGCACCGAGCATTTTCGTGACATGCTGGGAACTCGGCGCGATGCTGATGTCGACCTGCTCTACCGGCTGTTTTCCGATCATGAAATCAAGACTTCGCTGCTGGAGCGGTTTTACCAAGAGAATACGGGTCACCTTGCCGGGCTTTTGACGCTTGACCATGTACGATTCGGTTTCACGACGTCTCCACCGGAGGGATACACTGAAGTCCACCTTGATGTGCCGCCGAAGTATCTGTCCTTCGTGTTCTATTTTCCGGGTGAGAATGTTGAAACGCCAGATCAGGGCATGAATGGAACCGTTCTATACGACGCGTCCCTGACGCCGCACTACAAGGTCCCTTTCAAGGCAAATTCTGGCTTTGTGTTCGCGCCGCATTTCCACTCCTATCATGCCTATTTGCCGACCATCCGCAGAACGGCGTTTGTGATGTCTTATGCCCGTAGACGGGACAATGTGCTTTGGCGGCTTGTGGAACGGGCACGGTGTGACCGGCCACCCTTTTTCGTGTTCAAGTGGATGGTCCAGAGAAAACTGACGGCTCACCCGCTGAAGGAATATGGGTCTGACGCAAAGGCTGTGTCGCGCGCCCGTGCAGCCTGCCTTGTGGACGGCGCGACCGGACGGGTTTTTGCGCCCGGAGCAGCGCCTTAAGCGCGGGTTCTGAAGCGTCAGAAAGCGCTGTATTATCTGGCAGAAGGGCAGATAATCCGGTTGCTGGCCGGACATTCTGAACCGCCGGCTCTGATAGACCCAAAGGCCTGACAATGGCTGAAATCAGCACCTTTTGATCCGGAGATAAACAGCTGGCTGTGGTGCGAGGTTGGCGCGTAGGTCAGGTCGGAATGGCCAATATCGCAGACATCGCGCGCGCCGGCGGAGATTTCGTATGAGAGCGACACTGATGCGCCGGTGGGAATAGCAAGCGTCCCCAGATCAAAACATGTGGAGTGGCCGGGTGAGACGATTCTCCTGACCTGCCGGCTGTAGCGCGCGCCACCGTCCTGCCAGTGTATTTGAAAACCCCGTAGAGGACGGTCTCCGCAGTTGCCGAGAACAAGCTTGTCAACATAGTGGTGACCCGCGCCCTGGGTAAGGGCGGGCGGAATGGTGGCCGGACCAAGAGTGAGGAAAACCGCCAGGGCAGCGAAAAGCAGCGGTTTAGGTAGTAAGCGGGTCACAGTGAGGTCGCGCTGAACGTATCGCAGCTATCGACGCGGCCGGTTTGCCACCCTTGCATGAACCATCGTTTCCGCTGCTCTGATGTGCCATGGGTGAACGAGTCGGGCACGACCGTACCGCGTGCCTGCCGCTGTAACGTGTCGTCGCCAATCGCATTGGCAGCCCGCAGCGCTTCGTCGATATCGCCTTCTTCCAGCACATTGTTCAGGCGCTGGGTTTGATGGGCCCAAAGGCCGGCGAAGCAGTCCGCCTGCAGTTCCTGTCGGACGGAGAGGGCGTTGCCTTCTGTTTCGGAGACACGGCTGCGCGCGGCATGCACCTGCCGGGAGATGCCCAGCAGCGTCTGCACGTGATGGCCAACCTCATGCGCGATGACATAGGCCGCGGCGAAATCGCCGCTCGCGCCGAACCGCTGGCTGAGGGTCTGGAAGAAAGTGAGGTCAAGATAGACCTTGTTGTCGCCTGGACAATAGAACGGCCCAACGGCAGAGGAGGCTTGTCCGCAGGCGGACCGCACCGCATCCGAGAAAAGTACCAGAGTTGGTTCGCGGTAAGACTGGCCAAGCTGGTCACTGAACACCTTGCCCCAGATTTCTTCGGTATCAGCCAGGACCACGGCGGCGAAGTCCCGCTCATTGTCTGTTCCCGGTGCGCGGGGCGGGCTGGTCTGGCTTGCCTGTTGGCCCGAGGGATCCTGCAGGCCGGACAACAGCATGCTGGGGTCCACGCCGAACAACATTGCCACCACAATGACGACGATCAGACCCAGGCCACCGATTCCCGCGCTCTTTCCGCGGCGGCCCGAGCCCATGGGAAGGCGCATTCTGCCGGGGCTGCGCCGCGCGCCGCGCCGGTCTTCTATATTGGTGCTCTGTCTGCGTCCGCGCCACTTCATGTCTTGGCTGTTCTCCGACGGTGGTACATTACCGGTTCATTATTCCCCTGCAGGCGCTTGTTTTGTCCAGCGTCGATGGGACGGACCCTGCGGGCCACGTTCCTGATCTTTGTGCTCGGGATAGACAGACGCGAAGTAGAAGTCTCCATGGGCGTCCATCGCCATCTGGTGGATATAGATGGCGACGTTCTCGATCCGGTCCAGAACCTCGCCCGTGCCCGCGTCCAGGATGACAAGGTGGCTGCGGTCATCAGCAGCGTAGACCTTGTCGCCATAGACGGCGACGCTGAGCGGCACAATGTGCGTCCATTCACCGACATAATCGCCGTTTGCATCGAGGATCTGGATCCGGTGTGTGCATGCCGGATCCCGCGCCATCCGCTGATCAGTGATCTGGCCCGGGACGGTCATGTAGGCGTGAAAATTGCCGCCGCAGAGATCGACCGCGAGCAGTCGTCCATCAGCGGTCTGGGCAAGGGCATGTACCGTGTTGAACTCCGCCGGGCCACGTCCCCAGCCGCCAACTTCTTTGATGAATTCTCCATCCGGCGTGTACCACACGAGCCGCGAGTTCCAGTAGCCATCGGCGACGACGATATTGCCGTTGGCCTGCACGACCACCGCAGTAGGTCCGTTCAGATGATCGGGGCCGCTGCCGGGTTCGGCAAAGGTGCCCAGGGTCAGCAGGTGGGTGCCGTCTGCGGCATATTTCTTAACCGTATGCCCGTCGCGGTCCACGACCCAGAAATCCCCGTTGATGATGTAGAGCGTATGAGCGCCGAGCGCGAAACCCTGTTCATCGGACGGGCCCCAAAGGCCCAGATAGTCGCCATCGCGGTTGAACATGGAGATGGTGCTCTTGCCCATCTTGCTGCTCATCGCCAGGGGGTGGTCGGGCCAGTGTTCAATGTCGCGGGTGAAGAGGTAGATGATTCCCTCATCATCAACGGCAACGCCCGATCCCATCTCGAACTGCATCCCTTCGGGATATGTCGGCCAGTTCACGACGAGGCGATAGGTGCTGTCCGGTTCCTCAGCGTAGGCAGGTGTATCGGGCCCCAGCAGCAACGGCGCCAAGCCCAGCAAGAATAGAAACGCATGAATTTTCGGCATGACGAGTTCTCCCCAATGTCTCCCACACGCAGTCTACGCGATCAAACCTGCGGCGTCAGGAGAGAGGTGGAGAGGCCCCCGCGGGGTGCGATGACGCTCTCATATGCGCATCGCACCAACCGCGGGAGTAACCCCCAAGCCCATCCGTCAAGGATTGGATGGGCAGATCATCGCGCACCACGCGGGGGCTTGCCAAATCTATTTATTTTACGGAAACCCGACGCAAACTTGAGCCAAATTAGCGCGGGTATCTGCTCGTCAGCCAATGGAGACGAGTTCGAGCTCGAACGTCAGCGCTTTGCCGGCCAGTGGGTGATTGGCATCAAGTGTGACCGTGGTGTCATCGAATTCCGTCACCGTCAGCACCATGGGCTGTTCGCCCTGGCGGCTGGCCTGGAGCTGAACGCCGACGTCGATTTCAATATGGTCTGGCAGTTGTGAACGTTCCACTTTCTGGATCATTTCCGGACGATGCGGGCCATAGGCTTCCTCGGCCGGGAACGTCACCGTCTTGCTGTCGCCAATGGTCATGCCGGTAACAGCGGCATCGAAACCGCCGATCACCTGGCCGCTGCCCAGGGTGAATTCAAGCGGATCGCGGCCTTTGGAACTGTCAAATTCAGACCCGTCATCCAGTGTGCCGCGATAGTGTACGCCGACTTTGTCGCCGTCCTTTGCCGTTGTCATGTTCTTCTCCAGAAGCAAAAAAAAGCCCGGCTATGAGCCGGGCGTCGATGGTGCAACCTTAGCGGCCCATCGTAAGGGCGGCAACCGGTGCTGCGTCGAAATTCAAAGATTGGCGTCAGAGATATTGTGCGGCAATCGTACAAAGCTGCGACGCGAGGTCGTGCAGCGGGCCCGCTGCCGTAACGGTCTCAACGTCTCCCGACGTCGACCGAGACTCGATCTCCACGTCGCTCTGGCCGGCGAAGTCTCCAGCTTTATCGAGAAAGGCCTGAGCCTCAACCGTGGGCATCTGGTCAATCAGGCTGTTGAAATTTGCGCTGAAGCCGTCGCCGTAGGGTCCTTTCGGACATATGATCGACCCGCCGACAACCTGTTCATCGGTGATCTGTGTTGTGACAGTGGTCTTGCCCATAGCAACAGCCGTGCCGATCCCTATTCCAAAAACAAGTATGGTTGCGGCGACAGAGCGAATTGATCGGTTCATGGCGACATCCCGTGATCGGTTACTCGTCCAGAAAATAGGGTGCTGAAGGCGGGAATGCCAACACCGAAGGACCCGGTTACGGGAAGCGGCCGGTCTTGCCGACGATAAACCGGAAAAAACGGCTTAAACGATGGCGTCCTTGGCGGCCCAGGAGCCCTGCAGGAACAGCAAGACCGAGATAACGCTAAAGTTTGCCACCACCCAGAACATCATCGTGGCGAGTTTATCGGCGTCTTCGCGGCGTTTGAATTCGTCACTGCGTAAATTCCGCCAGGTCTCGATCAGGTGGAAGGTGGCGCTCTGAACGACTGAACGCTGCATCAAAAAGGCGGCAAAGTTTGCGATTGTCGCTGCCCCCAGACCAATCAGGCACAACTCAACGCCTTTGCCAAGCGTTGCGGCGGCTTCCGGATCTGTCATGGACAGGCCCGCGACGAGGAAAATCAACGCCCCGGCGGCATTGATGATCATGATCGAGAACATGACGCCGCGTCCCATGTCGAACACGGTACGGCCGGATTCCTGCCAGGTCTCCAGCTTGTCCTTGATCCAGGATTCGGTTTCTGCAGGGGGTGTTTCGTCTTTGACGATAACGGGGTCTTCCCGAGAGGGGACGATGTCTGCCATTTGGTTCATTGCGCCGTCAGTCGACTGTTGTTGCATACGCGATGTTGGCGGCTCCCGTCCCAACGTAAAGAAACTATAAGGCGCTTTGCGTCAGGACGCACGTATTTTGTTCTTCGAAAACTTGACAAATTCGAAATATTATAAAGGGTTATGATCTTATTCTATCTTTTCAATTTAGATAAAATTTGAGCTTCTTGACGGGCCTGGAGCGTCATGCGAGCGTTTGAATCTGGAAAGGGAGGTTTCCGTGAGCAATCCGTCAATAGATGTCGAAGGGGGCAGCGAGCGCGTAAAGGGCGGCATGGGTGCCAAGCCGATGCCCAAAGGGCTGATGAAAGCGTTCACCCGGCTCAATGTCTGGGTCTATAAGCTGACCGGCGGCCGCATGATGAGCGAGATGAACGGCACGCCGGTGTGTCTGGTCACCATGACCGGCCGCAAAAGTGGCAAGAAGCGCACGATCCCGCTGATGTATAATCCCAGCGGGGATGATGTGGTGCTGGTGGCCTCCATGGGCGGCGCACCGAAGCATCCAATCTGGTACCACAATCTGGTCGCGCACCCTGATATCGACGTGCAGGTGAGGGGTAAGGGCAAGCGCAAGATGCGCGTCCGCCAGGCGTCGGACGATGAAAAGGCGGTGCTATGGCCCAGCCTCGAAGAGAACTTCCCGAATTTTTCGATCTATGCGGCGCGCACCGACCGGAACATTCCGGTGATGATCTGCTCCCCGGCCGGAACCTGAATAATGTCGCTTGTCGAAATTGAACCGCTTGGGGCCGCAGCAGGCGCGCGGCTCCACGGCGTCGACCTTTCGCAGCCCATGGGCGACAATCTGTTCGGCGAAATCAGGCAGGCGCTTCTGGACCATTTGGTTATCGTGTTTCCCGATCAGCACATCACGCCGGACCAGCAAAAAGCGTTTGGTGAACGCTTCGGATCCTTGAACATTCATCCGCATGTAGCGCCACTGCCCGGGCACCCGGAAATCCTCAACATTGTCAAAGAACCGGACGAGAAGCTGAATTTTGGCGGCGGCTGGCATTCGGACATGACGTTTCTGCCGGAACCGGTGCTCGGGTCAATCCTCTATGCGAAAGAGATTCCAGCCCGCGGCGGCGACACCATGTGGGCCAATGCCTACCTCGCTTATGACCGCATGTCGGAAGCCATGAAGGCGATGCTGACCCCCTTGAACGCAGTGCATACCGCTAATGAAATTTACGGCGCTGACGGCATCTATGCTGACCCACGTCACCCGGCGTCGGACAAATCGCTCGAAGCTGAGGCGGCTGTTGCGGAGACCAAACACCCGATCATCCGGACGCATCCGGAAACCGGCCGTAAGCTGATCTTCGTCAATCCGGCGTTCACAACGCGGATCGCGGGTATGTCAAAGCCGGAGAGCAAGCCGATTCTGTCGTTCCTGTTTGAACAGATCACCAAGCCTGAGCACGTTTTCCGGCACCGGTGGTCAGCGAATGACGTTGTGATGTGGGACAATCGCTGTACTCAGCATTACGCGCTCAACGACTATCACGGCCAGCGCCGGGAAATGCACCGGGTTACCGTGAACGGCGACCGGCCTTATTGATTTGGCCGTTCATGCTGAGGAGCCCGGAACGGGCGTCTCGAAGTGCGGCGGGGCTGTGTTTCACCCGTTCTTCAACTGCCGCTCATACATCGCGAAAACCTTGTCCCAGACGATCTCGGCCCGGTCTTCCACATAGGCGGGGCGCTGCGGGAAGCAGAAGCCGTGCTCGGTCTTCGGGTGTACCTCGAGTTCATAGTTCACGCCCGCAGCATCCAGATGCGCCTTAAGGTCGGGGATCACATTGTCTTCAACCCAGGGGTCGTGTTCAGCAAAACCCAGATAGAGCTCGCCCTTGATGTCGGCTGCCTTGATATGCGGTGAATTGGGCTGGTCGGTGACGATCTGCACACCGTAAAGCGAGGCGGTGGCTACAATGTCATCCGGGAATTCACCGGCGGCCATCACGACATATTGGCCGCTCATGCAGTAGCCGATGCAGCCATAAGGCCCGCGCACGGTATCATTGGCGTCCAGATAGTCGATCATGCCCTTTGTGTCGGTTTTGATCTTATCGAGATTGATCGTTTCCATGGTTTTGAGCATCAGCGGGAAGGTGGCGTCCGGGTCGGTCGCCATGTCGAATCGCAGCGTCCCCGCGCGCCAATACATATCCGGCAGCAGGCAGAAATAGCCTTCGCCGGCGATCCGGCGCGCAAAGTCCCGCAATTCCTCGCGGATGCCCGGCGCATCCATATAGATAATAACAGCCGGGAAGGGGCCTTCGCCTTCCGGGTGGGCGGCAAAGCACGCCATGTTGCCATCCGCGGTTTTGATATCGACGTGAAATTCTGTCATTCGGTCAACTCCCTTGATACCGCCAATCCGGCGATGCAATCCCCAATGTGTCGGCTATAGTATCGGTCCAACGCAGAAGCGGAAGCACTTTCAGGGGAGAAATCATCATGCAGCTAGGGGCTATGTTCCCGACGACCGAGATCGGCAACGATCCGGTCGCGATCAAGGATTATGCGCAAGGGGTCGAAGACCTCGGCTTCGATTACATCGTCACCATCGAACACGTCTTGCAGGTCGATCCGAAGGGCGATCCTGATGTGTTCGCGCCCTATACCATCGAAGATTCATTCCACGAGCCTTTCGTGCTGCATGGCTTTCTGGCGGCGTGCACCGAAAAGGTCGGGCTGTCCACGGCCATTCTGATCCTGCCGCAGCGGCAGACGGTCCTGGCCGCCAAACAGGCGGCGGAGGTGGATGGCCTGTCCGGCGGCCGGCTGCGCCTGGGCATCGGCATCGGCTGGCAGGAACTGGAATACACCGCGCTCGGCGAAGAATGGACCAATCGCGGCAAGCGCTGTGAGGAACAGGTCGATCTGATGCGCAAGCTTTGGACCAACAAGGAAGTCGCCTATGAAGGCGAATATCACACGGTGCCGGAATCGGGATTCAACCCGAATTCGGTCCAGAAACCGATCCCGATCTGGTTCGGCGGCATGGCCAAACAGGTTGCCGACCGGGTGGGGCGGATTGGCGACGGCTGGATTCCGATCGGCACACCGCAGGACATGGCTGAACAGATCGACATCATGCATGCCGCTGCTGAGGGCGCTGGACGCGATCCCAAATCCATCGGCATTGAATCGATCACCGGCCTCGCCAGCGCCATGACGCGGGACAATCCGGGCACCATGGAGCAGGCTGTCGGCATGTCGAAGCTCTGGAAGGACGCCGGCGCCTCGCACTTCGCCTTCGGCAGCTCGATGATCGGCCTCAATGACGACATCGACGGGCATCTGAAGCTGGCCGCTGAATACAAGGAACGCATGGAAGCGCTTTAACGGAACAGCCCAAAAAAAGCCGTTCGTGCTGAGCTTGTCGAAGTATGAAGGGCGACCCCGTCTGCCCTTCGACAGGCTCAGGGTGAACGGGTTGCGTTGCACAAGGAGCAAGAGAATATGACCTACAACAATATGACCATCGAAAAGGACGGCCCGGTTGACTGGGTAACCTTCAACCGCCCGGACAGCCTGAACTCGCTGAGCCGGGAATTCGTCCGCGAGCTCAACGATTATTTCGGCAAGCTGGAAACCGATTATGAGACCCGAGTGGTGGTGCTGAAAGGCGCCGGCCGGATGTTCTGCGCCGGGCTCGATATGAAGGACACGGAACGCCCCACGACGCCGCCGGAAAACGGCCCGACCGATGCGGGCATGATCAGCCAGCGGAATTTTTCGGGCATTGTCATGCGCATGCGACGCTGTCCGCAGCCGATTATCGCGCTGATCCATGGCTATGCTGCCGGTGGCGGGTTCTCCATCGCTTTGGGCGCCGATGTGCGTATCGCCGCGGAAGGCACCAAGATGAACTGCGCCTTCATCAAGATCGGCCTATCCGGCTGTGAGATGGGGTCGAGCTATCATCTGCCGCGGCTGGTTGGTACCTCCAATGCTGCGGAATTGCTTTACACCGGGCGCTTCATTGATGCTGAAAGGGCCTTGCGGGTCGGACTCGTATCAGAGGTCGTGCCGGAGGCCGACCTGGTCGCGACCGGTAAAGCGCTGGCGGCCGATATGACGGCCACCGCGCCGCTGGGCCTGCGGCTTACCAAGGAAGCGTTCTGGGCCAATGTCGATGCCAACGATCTAAACAGCGCCATCGCGATCGAGGACCGCAACCAGATCCTGACGTCGGCCAATGGCGACGTGGCGGAGGGTATTGCCGCGTTCCTGGAGAAGCGGAAGCCCAAATACGCGGCCTAAAACAAGACCATCCATGCTGAGCTTGTCGAAGTATGGACGGCCGCTTGATCCCGTTCGCCCTTTGACATGCTCAGGGTGAACGGGTTTGTTTCGAAGTTACTCCGGCAGCGTGCAATCCAGAAAATGCGGATCAAGGAACGAGCCGATCAGCATGCGGTTGCCATAGCGCGCCGCGACACTCAGGCCTGAAAGTTCCGTGCCATCGGTCGCATAGAGCGTCTCGACAACGGGCGTGTCGCCATCCCATCTGATCGCCAGGACTTTGCCGGGTGAGGGGATATCCGCGTCTGCGACATAGCGGAACAGCTGGACGATATTGGGGTGCACACCGAGCACCAAGCTGCCATCGGGCAGGCGCTCGATATTGTCAACGCCCGCGCCGGTATCGATGCTTTGCTTGAGCGTCAGTGCGTTCGTATCAGGGTGGCGGTCATAGACGTGGACCGCGTCATCCATGGTCGAACCGATATAGATCTGTCGAGCATCGTCACTGGCGCTGATGCCGTTGGGCAGATCCATCCCCTCAATCACGGTTTGGAAGTCCGCGCCATCATAGAAGACGATGGGCGCGCGGCTCAGGCCGAACAGATCCTCAATCATCTTGCCATTCTCAGTCTGGGCCGCGTGGTCATTGGTGGCATAGAACGCGCCCGGGCTGATGGCGACGAGATCATTGGGGTTCATCAGGAACTGCGGTGCCTCGGGCGTTGGATCGACAATGCGCTTTACTTCGCGCAGCGCCATGCCCAGCGCTTCATAGACGATCACCTCATGTTCGACCCGGTCGTTGCGGGCGGGATGGCTGATCACCATCAGTCGGCCGGGGCCACCGGGGCTTGCCCACAGGCTGATGCCATGCGGTTGGAAGCTGATATCTTCAAAGGGAGTGAGATTGATCGGCACGGCGTCGCTGGCATTCAGGTCATAGCCGAAGATTGCGCCTTGCCTGGTGCCATCACGCCGGTCAACGCTGGAGATATAGGCGATGCCTGTATTCTGGTCGATAGTGATGTCTTCGGAGCCGGGCACGCCCTCAATCGCGCGGCAGGTTCCGGCGAAGTCTGAGTCAACGCTGGTGTAGGCATTCAGGCGAAGCAGCACCAACAGGATGCCGGCAACGACCAAAACGAGCAGACCCAGCAGGACTTTCTTCACGCGCATTCCCCTTTGTGGTGCCGTATTATCCGACGTGGTTTCATCGAGCGTTCGCAGAGTATAGGCAAAGGATCATGGACTTTACACCGACGCAGGATCAGCAGGATATCCGACGCGCCATTGAGCGCCTGTGCGAACCCTATGACGATGCCTATTGGCTCAACCGTGACCGCGACGGCCAGTTTCCCGAAGATTTTGTCAAATCTGTGGTTGATGGCGGCTGGCTGGGTATCGCCATGCCTGAAGAAGTGGGCGGCAGCGGCCTGGGCATCACCGAAGCGGTGATCATGATGCACACAATCAGCCGGTCCGGCGCCGGATTCTCAGGCGCATCTGCGGTGCATATGAACATCTTCGGGCTAAACCCGATTGTCGTATTCGGTACCGAGGAACAGCGGATGCGTGTGCTACCGCCGATCATCGATGGCACCGACCGGGCGTGTTTCGCGGTTACCGAACCCGATTCAGGGCTGAACACGACGGCGATCACCACCTTCGCCAAGCGTGATGGCAATGGCTATGTGATCAATGGCAAGAAGGTATGGACCTCCACCGCGCAGACCGCCAACAAAGTGCTGATGCTGGTGCGCACGACACCGCGAGAAGAATGCACGAAATCCACGGACGGGATCAGCCTGTTCTACACGGACCTGAACCGCGACTATGTCGAGGTGCGGGAGATCGAGAAAATGGGGCGTAAAGCGGTCGACTCGAATGAACTGTTTATCGATGGACTGCCCGTGCCGGGCGACGATCTCATTGGTGAGGAAGGCAAAGGCTTCTACTATCTGCTGCATGGCTTGAACCCGGAGCGCATGTTGCTTGGCGCTGAAGCGGTGGGCCTTGGCCAGGCCGCGCTCGCCAAGGCCGCGCACTATGCACAGGAGCGGGAAGTCTTCGACCGTCCTATCGGCAAGAACCAGGGCATTCAGCACCCACTGGCCGCAGACTGGATGCATCTTGAAGCGGCCTTCCTGATGATCATGAAGGCCGCCGACCTCTATGACCGGGGCCAGCCTTGTGCGCCCGAGGCCAACGCGGGCAAGTATCTGGGCGGCGAGGCGGGTTTTCAGGCCTGCCAGAACGCGGTGATGACGCATGGCGGCTATGGCTATGCCAAGGAGTTCCATGTGGAGCGTTATCTGCGCGAGAGTATGATCGGGCGCATTGCGCCAATCAGCCCACATTTGATCCTTAACTTCATCGGCGAGCGTGTACTCGATTTACCGAAGTCATATTAACGGCTGGTTTTTCATGAGAGGTGACTGATGCAAGGGTTCCCAAAAGCGCTTGTTGGAATGGCTATGGCAACAGCACTGGTGGCGTGTGCGGAGGAACAGCTACCTGTAGAGACGGCTGATCCAGTTGTCATCGGGGCTGTTTACAACACCAGCGGTTTTCAGGCGGTGCTGGACGTTCCGTCTCTCAAGGGCGCGCAGCTGGCGGCGGCGCAACTCACTGAGGCTGGCAGGCAAGTCACCCTGGTGGCTGTTGAAGGCCAGAGCGATGCAGCGGCCTTACCCGCGTTGGTGGGCGATGCCATTATGCAGAATCAGGATATGACCGCGCTGATTGGTTTATCGGATACGGATATGGTTCTTGCGGCGGCCCCTGTTGCCATTGCGCGCGACCGGGTCTTCGTAACCAGCGGTGCGACGTCTCCGGAATTGCCGGGTCAGGTTAAGGGCGGTCTGTTTCTGGCGTGTTTTGGAGACAACGTGCAAGCTGCTGCGGCGGCTGAGTGGGCCTATGGACAAAAAGCCGCGCGGTCGGCCCTGGTCCTGTTCGATGCGGAGAAGACCTATACACGGCTGCTTCAGGGCTATTTTGTCGACCGTTTTCGGGGGCTGGGCGGAACGATCTCGAGCGTTCAGAGCATAACCGAAGGGAGTGAGCTGCCGGATCCCGGCGATGTCGACATGATCTTCCTGAGTGTCGAGACTGCCGAAGATGCAGCACCCTGGGTTCAGCAGATCCGGGCCGCGGGTTACGCCGGACCGATTGTCGGCGGTGACGGCTATGATGCCGCATCCATCTGGGCGGCGGAGCCAGAGATAGCCGACGTCTACTTCACAACGCATGCCTATCTGGGGGCGGACAATCCCAATCCGGCGGTTGGAGAGTTTATAGAAGCGTACGCAAAAGCGAATGATGGTGAAGCGCCGGGTTCGTTCGCCGCATTGGGCTATGATGCGGTTGGTCTGGTCGTTGCGGCTTTGGAAAAAGGCGGTATTCAGGATGTTGCCGGAGGACTTCAGGCGATTTCCGGCTATCAGGGGGTGACCGGATCGATCAGCTTTGCGGGGGTCGGGCACATTCCAACCAAGGGTGTCACCATTCTGAAGGTCAGCGCCGGCGCGCTGGAATTTGTCGCTGAAGTGGTGCCACGGCAGGTCCCGGCACCATAAGGGGGCCGCAGCGGTTGCGCTGGTGAAGCCCTTGGATTAGCGTTCTCACACATCAAGCAGGTGCCTAAAAGGGGGAGACCATGGCAGACGAAGAAGTTCCCGACTATCACGACACAAGCAGCCGTGCGACGCCGACCGGCGCGACCTATTGGCAGGACGACAAGAAAAAGGTGCTGCTGGTGACCCGGGGTCACCCGTTCGCGCGTGATCCGTTCTATCAAATCTTCGAGGCGAATGATCACATCGAATATTCGGCGGTCGAACATCCTGCGGCGCAGTACATGTTCAACCCGGATTTCGCGAAGAATTTCGACTGCTATGTCATGTACGACATGCCCGGCATTCAGTTTAATCCGG
Source organism: Alphaproteobacteria bacterium (assembly GCA_046290575.1). Classification (GTDB taxonomy): domain Bacteria; phylum Pseudomonadota; class Alphaproteobacteria; order SMXS01; family SMXS01; genus JANQQJ01. The sequence continues at coordinate 14,831 of JBKAGX010000008.1, forward strand.
GTGGCCCGCCCAGCTTTATCGATCCGCCCCAGTTTTACAAAGATGGCGTGATGGCGATGCTGGAAGAGGGCTTCCCGCTGGTCATCATGCATCATACCTGTGCGGCCTGGCCGGCATGGCCGGAATGGTCGGAAATTGTCGGCAGCCACTTCCTCTATAAGCCGATGAAGTCGCGCGGCGTCGACAAGCCGGATTCCGGCTACATCATTGATGTGCCACACACGGTTTCACCGGTTATGGACCACCCGATCACCGCAGGAATTGAACCGTTTGAACTGGTGGACGAGGTCTATCTGGCCGAGGTGTTTGAAGACTCGGTGACACCGCTGTTCACCAGCAATTACGAGTTCACAAAGGAAAACTTCTATTCGGCTGATCTGGCCCTCAAGGGTCAGATGAACTCGAATGAGGGCTGGGAGCATGACCCCGGCTCAAACATGGTCGGCTGGATCAAGACCTATAAGAACAGCCCGATTGTCTATCTGCAGTTCGGCGACGGACCGGCGACCTATGGCAATCCGGTGTTCCGCAAGATTCTGCAGCAGGCCATCGACTGGGCTTGTTCCGATGAGGCGAAAGCCTGGGCCCGTGAGCAGGCGAAACAAGCCGCAGAATAACGATCGCACAGTGATCAAAAAAGAAGGGGCCGAAAGGCCCCTTCTTCATTTCAGGTCTGTTGTGTCGGCTATTGTGTTGTCATGCCGCCATCGACGGTGAACTCCGCGCCGGTGACATATTTGGATTCGTCCGACGACAGGTAGAGCACGCAATTGGCGATGTCGGAGGCTTCGCCGACCTTGCCCATGGGGACCCGGTCCGGTCCGACCGCAACGCCGGATGGATCGCTTTCGCCGGTGGCTTCGGCTTGCATGTTGGTCCAGATCACGCCCGGGTGGACGGAGTTGCAGCGGATGTTGTCCTTGGCGCCTTCCACGGCAATTGATTTCGACATGATCCGCACACCGCCTTTGGCCGCGCCGTAGGCGATGCAGGTGGCCATACCGATAAGCCCGGCCACCGAGGACAGGTTGACGATGGAGCCGCCGCCGGAGTCCCTCATGGCGGGCATGGCGTATTTGCAGCCCAGGAACACGCTGGTCAGATTGACCTCGATTTGTTTGTTCCAGTCGGCCAGTGTCATCTCGTCAATCGGCATCAAGACGGCGATACCGGCATTGTTCACCAGCACGTCGAGCTTGCCATAAGTCTCGACCGTCTTGGCGATCACGTCTTTCCAGACGTCTTCTGATGTCACGTCCTGCTTCATGGAAATCGCGTCGCCACCGGCATCGCGGATGGCCTGTGCGCAGTCCTCGGACCCGGCTTCGTCAACGTCCGTCACGACCAGTTTGGCGCCTTCACGCGCGAGGGTCAGCGCGGTTGTCCGCCCCAGCCCTGGATTCGAGGCGGCCCCCGTTACGAGTGCAACCTTGCCATCCATACGTCCCATAATCTCTCTCCCCCTGAAGTGTTGTTTGATGTGGGCGCGGAGTATGGCAACCGTAGCCACGGATTAAAAGGGTGGTGTCTCAGTTAGAAATCTGTCGGTGTTGACTCGTTTCCTATCCGGCCCACGTCTCGTGTATGCTTAGCGGAAAGCACACGGAGGTCGTATGCCGCACACAATTGCATATATGCAGAATTGTCGGTTAGTTGCAGAAGAACCTTGGGAGGGCTCGTTTTCCGAAGCCCAAGACCTAGCCAAAAGCGCGGTTGATTCTGGTGAATATGACCGCGCAGAAATCCGCGATGAGACGGGGCAACTGAAATTCCACTACCCAAGGGCCTTACGCAGTGCCTAAAGGCCCCAAAGGTCAGAAGCGCCCCCGCGACGTGATCGGCAACGCCGTTAAGGTCATGAAGATTGCCACTGGGGAGGAAGAAGAATAGTACGACGACAGCGGCAAGAACAGGGCCGCTCAGGAATTGGGCCGTAGGGTCAGGAAGGCACGGGCGAAAAACCTCACCAAGGAGCAGCGGTCAGAGATCGCGCGGAAGGCCGCTAAGAAGCGGTGGGCAAAATAAATCTTGCAATGTTATGTTTCTTGACGCTACGGTAGGGTCAAGTTTCATAACACGAGGCAACAATGAACCGCATTGAAACCGTTGTCCGCCGCGAGGCTTGGGATGTCGCCCGTCGGCTTTCTGAAATGGGCCTGGACAGACAGAAATTTCTCAATGTTAGAGACGTGGCGTTGTCGGCAATGGCAGACGCCACACCGTTTCATCCCGCCAATGCAGCCGGAACCTTTGCATACCAGCACGGTACGTTCGCGCTTCGGAGCGAATTCGTTGGCGATGAATGGGTGGTTGACCGGAACACCTCAGTTGAGGCTATTCGCAACGACAATGCTCGCTTGAGGGTTGTCTACTCCAACGTGGATATTGCCTGTGACGACAACCAAAAGCCGATGCCGCGTTCTCGTAAAGGAGCGGGCTCCGAGCGTATCTGCAACGGCAACCTGTTCCCTCACTTGCCGGAGTACGTTTTGGGTCAAGACGATGAATACGAGACCTTTTTCTTGATGGTCGACGAAAGGGGGGCGTGCGAACTCACGAAAGCCACGATTAAGGGCGGCTCATTTTCTGAATGGCCAGAGCGCATCTATCTTGCGGACGGGGCCGATCCATTCGATGGCGAGGCAATGCCCTTGGATGACGAAGGCCCGATCGACAATTTTGACCCTCAGGTCATCCGAAAATAGCGTCATTGGAATATGTTCAATCACAAGAGACTCAGCCTCGCCAGAAAACGGCGGCGGCTGACCAAGAAAGGACTCGCTGAGCTTACCGGGTTATCACCCGTCACGATTTCACGCCTTGAGAATGGCGAAAACCCTCCCGAAGAAAGTACCGTTGAAAGATTTTCGACGGCACTAGGTTTTCCGGTTAGCTTTTTTTCTGGCGATGATCCTGAGGAAATTGACACTGATGCAGTGAGTTTTCGCAGCTTTTCGAGGATGAGCGCTAAGGAGAGGGATGCGGCACTCTCAGCGGGTTCGCTTGGGCTGCAATTAAGCGATTGGGTGGAAGAGCGCTTTAGATTGCCATCACCAAATTTGATCGACCTTAGCTATGAGACTGATCCAGAGGTAGCTGCCAGGTCACTTCGACAGCACTGGGCGCTCGGTGAGCGGCCAATCGGCAACATGATTGCGCTGTTGGAGGCGAATGGGGTGCGAGTTTTCTCCCTGTCTGAGAACACCGCTTCGGTTAACGCGTTTTCGTTTTGGCGAAACAACGTTCCGCTGGTGTTTCTGAATAACTTCAAGACTGCGGAAAGCAGCATCTTTGACACGGCTCACGAGCTCGGGCACCTAGTGCTTCACAAGCATGCAGGGCCCAGATCATCACGGGACGCTGAGCGAGAGGCAGATGCTTTTGCGTCTGCATTCTTAATGCCCAGCAATGACGTTCGCTCGCGAATGCCGAGGATGGTCACGACTGAGGTAGTGTTAAAGGCGAAGAAGCGTTGGCGCGTCTCCGCAATGGCGATGACTTACCGACTACACGCTTTGGGCCGCCTGTCAGAATGGCAATACAAGTCGATTTGTATCGAGTTGGGAAAAAGAGGGTATCGAAGAGGCGAGCCTGACGGTATCCAGCGTGAAAAGTCGATGGTTTGGCAGAAGGTATTTTCTCAGCTTTGGTCAGAGCGAATGACAAAAAACGATATCGCGTCTTCGATAGATCTTCCGCTGGATGAGCTTGAGGGACTTGTTTGGTGTCTCGCCGGCGAACTACCGAGCGCCGAATCCGCCACAGGCGGCCTGTATGCGGTTGAATAGATGAGCGCATTCAGCCGTGTCTTGATGTTGCGACATCGTGCGCTTAGGGTCCGCGGCAAATATACGGCGTACATAGATGGAGAGTTCCATGACCGAAGGTGTGAACCGGCAGTTCCTTCTGGCAGCGCGGCCTGAAGGCCTGATCAAGGAATCAGACTTCAAGTACAACGAGGCAGAGATCCCGACACCCGGCGACGGCGAAGTGCTCGTCCGCAACCTCATCGTCGGCGTCGAACCGGCGCTGCGCGGACAGATGGAAGGACTGACCAACTATACGACAGGCTTGCAGCTTGGCGAGGTGATGCGCGCCGGTGGGGCGGGCGAGGTGGTAGCCTCCAATAACCCTGACTTCAAGGTCGGGGAGATGGTGCAGGGTATGTTCGGGTTTCAGGATTACGCCTGCATGACCGGCGACGGCATGATGCCGCTTTCCAAAATTCCCGAAGGCACGCCGCTAGAGGCCGCGCTCTATGTGTTTGGCGGTACCGGATTTACCGCCTATTACGGCATGGTCGAAATCGGCATGCCAAAGCAGGGGGATGCGGTGCTGGTTTCCGGTGCGGCGGGCGCTGTGGGCTCGCTGGCGGGGCAGATCGCCCGCATCAAGGGCGCGACCAATGTGGTCGGCATCGCCGGGTCGGATGAAAAGTGCAAATGGCTGGTGGACGAAATGGGCTTCACCGGCGCAATCAACTACAAAACCGATGACATTGATGCCCGGGTCAAGGAACTGATGCCGGATGGATGTGATGTCTTCTTCGACAATGTCGGCGGTGAAATTCTCGATATCGCGCTCGACAATCTGGCGATGAATGCCCGCGTTGTGATTTGCGGCGGTATCTCGCGCTATGAAGACCGGGAAGGGGCGGCTGGCCCGAAGAACTATTTCAGTCTGGTTTACAAGCGCGCGCGGATGGAAGGTTTCATCATTATTGATAATCTGCACCGGGCCGCTGAGTTCACCGAAGTGCTCGCTGGCTGGATCAACGATGGCAGCCTGAAATACAAGGTGGATGTGCTGGAAGGGTTTGAGAATCTGCCGCAGGGGCTGATCAACCTGTTCACCGGTGGTAATATCGGCAAGCAGCTGATCCGCATCGCCGATCCGTCTTAGACAAACATTCGTAGACTTGGTAACACTGCCGCCGAATTAGCGCCAACGGGAGACAAGCCGTGAACAAAGAGCTGGAAGAATTCAATTTCTTTGACCCTGAGGTCATGAAGCACCCTTTCGAGTTCTATGAGAAGGCCCGCAAAGATGCGCCGGTCTATCAGTTGCCGGGCACGGATATCTTTTTCGTTACCCGCTACGAAGATGTGAAGCTGGTTGCCCGCAAGGCGAAGCTCTATTCCAGCGAATTTGATACGATGATGGCCCCCCCGGAGCCCGACCCGCGTATCGAAGAAGTTCTCAAGGAAGGTTATCCGGGCGTGGCGACCATGCTGACCCGTGATGCGCCAGCGCATAATCGCTACCGTGCCCTCGTTAACCCGGCATTTAGTGACAAGCGGGTCAAAAGCCTGAAGCCGCAGATGGAAAAAATCATCGACGAGCTGCTTGCTAAACTACCTGACTCAGGTCCAGTCGATTTCATGCATGAATTTTGTGTGCCGCTGCCGGTGTGGGTGATCGCCGACGCGCTGGGCGTGCCGCGCGAGGATTTGCCGAAGTTCAAGCATTGGTCGGATCAGGCAGTTGCCCGGTTCTCAGGCGTCACGACGCCCGATCAGGATGTCGAAATCGCCAAGAGCATTGTTGAGTTCCAGCATTACTTTGCGGCCAAGATCGAAGAGCGCCGGGAGAACCCGGGCGACGATGTCGTCTCGCTGCTGGTTCACGCTGAAGTCGATGGCGAACTGCCGCTCGATGTGCCGGAAATGCTGTCGATCATTCAGCAGATTCTGGTCGCCGGGAACGAAACCACCACGGCGACGCTCGCGGCGGGTATGGTGCATCTGGTTCAGCGCCCCGATGTGTTGGCTGAGTTGCGTGAGGACCGCTCAAAAATCGAACAGTTCGTTGAGGAAATTCTGCGCTTGGAGACTCCGTCCGCGGGTATGTGGCGTGTGGCCCTGGAAGACTCCGAGATCCAGGGTGTGAAGATTCCCAAGGGTTCCAAGCTGTTGATCCGCTGGGCGTCCGCAAACCGGGATGAAGAGCGCTTCGAAGACCCCGACGAGATCGACCTGAAACGCGAAAACACCATGGATCACATGGCGTTCGGTTACGGCATTCACATCTGTCTGGGGCACTTCCTGTCACGCCAGGAACTGAATGTAGCGTTCAACAAGCTGCTGGATGCGCTGAAAAGCTGGAAACTGGCCGAAGGCCACGAACTGGTCTACGTGCCCAACCTGCTGCTGCGCGGCCTTGGCGAACTCGAACTGGAAATCGAGAAAGCCTAGAACTTCCCGGCGCGGACGACCTCAACCGTTGACACATAGATGATGCAGGAATAGCGCTCGAGCTGGCTACCCAGCCGGTCGAGGAGTTCTCCGGCGCGGTGCTCGCCGACAATGATCTTGATCAGCACCTTCTGCTGGGTGCCGGTCAGCTGGTCTTCGCGCCATGATCCGTCGCGGCCTTTGCCGCCGATGCTGCGGAACACGGTATATCCCGTCGCGCCGATCTCATCGATCTGTTTGGTCACGCGGTTGACCAGGGGCGCATCGACAATGATTTCGATTTTCTTGCGGGTGTGGGTTTCCATATCAACCTCCAGCCGTCATTTGGGCGACGGACAGGTAAAGCGGAATGCCGACCGTCAGGTTAAACGGGAATGTAATCGCAAGCGACAGAGTCAGGTAAACGGCAGGGTTTGCCTCTGGTAGTGCAAGGCGCATGGCGGCGGGGACGGCGATGTAGGACGCACTTGCCGACAAGACCGCCATCAACGCGGTGCCCCCGATACTGAGGCCGATCAACCACCCCGCGGCGATTCCGAAGGTCGCGCCGATCAGCGGCATAATCAGCCCGAAGCTTATAAGCCCCGGTGAGATTACCCGCGCCTCACGCAGCCGCGAGGCAGCAATCAGGCCCATATCGAGCAGGAAGAAACACAGAATACCCTTGAAAGGCGCATCGATGAACGGGGCAACGGTCTCCATCCCTTTCGATCCTGTCGCGGCGCCGATGACAAAAGCGCCGATCAGCAGCACGACGCTGCCATTCAAGAAGACCTCGCGGAACAGCTCACTCTGACCATTTCCATCGCTGTTGCCGCCATCTTCGTCACGCTTGAGGTAACGGCTGGCAAGCCAGAGGCCGGATATGATCGCAGGCGTTTCCATCAATGCCATGACCGCGACAAGATAACCCTCATAGGAGACGCCCATCAGACCCAGGAATTCGGAGCCGCTGACAAAGGTCACAATGCTGATCGAGCCATAGTGGGCAGCAACTGCCGCTGCATCGATGCCGTCGAGCTTCGAAAGTCTTTTGAGCAGGGCAAAGGCGATGAAGGGCAGCAGAAAGCTGAGTGCGACGCCCGCAACGGCGGTGAGCAGGAGTGTCGTGTCGATGCCGTGCGCGGCGACGCCGGCGCCCCCCTTGAACCCGATCGCAAGCATCAGATAGAGCGACAGACCCTTGGCGATGGGTTCGGGTATGCTGAGATCCGATCGGGCCAGGGCCGCCAGGAACCCCAATGCAAAAAACAGCACCATGGGCGACAGAAGATTGCTGAGCGCAATAGAGAACAGATCCGACATCGGCGGCACTATAGTTGCCGCGCTCGTTATCACCAGAATAATTCAGTCGGTTGCCGCAGACCCATGGACGCCCTAGATTTGCTTCGCAACAAAAGGTCGTTTCGGGGAGTGGTGCATGACCAATCGGGATTTTTCGACGTTGGCGGACACCATCCGCTATTGGGCGGGCGAGCGGCCGCAGACGCCGGCGACCATCTTTGAGGGGCGTACAACCTCCTATGAAACGTTTGACCGTCACGCGAGCCAGATCGCCAACGGCATTATCGCGGCGGGCGTGAAGCCACAGTCTCGTGTCGGCTATCTGGGGAAAAACTCCGATCTCTATTTCGAACTGCTGTTCGGCACGGCCAAGTCCAATACCGTTATGGTGGGGATCAATTGGCGGCTGGCGCCACCCGAGGTCGAGTACATCGCCAATGATGCGCAGGTCGAAATGCTGTTTGTCGATCAGGAGTTCTTTGGGCTGGTCGACCAGATCCGCGACAGCCTGGGGACTGTGAAGGTCTTTGTCGCTATGTCCGGCCGTCATGACGAATGGCAGGACTTCCAGGCCTGGCGCGACGCGCAGTCAGATGAAGACCCGATGGTACCCATCGCCAGCGATGATGTCTGTGTTCAGATGTACACTTCAGGCACGACCGGACGCCCCAAAGGCGTGCAGATGACCAATTTCGGTTTCTTTTCCCTCCGGGAGTCGGAAAGCCGGGCAGGGGAGTGGGCGCGGTTCGAAGAAGATGACGTGATCATGGTACCGATGCCGGTATTCCACATCGGGGGCACGGGCTGGGGGTTCTACGGATTCTACAATGGCGTGCCGGTTGTGATTCTGGCGCAGGCTGATCCGGGTCTGATCATTCAGGCGATCCAGGAACACAAGGTCACCAAGGTCTTCGTGGTGCCCGCCGTTCTGCAATTCATGCTGCAGCATGAGCTTTCCAGAAACGCGGATTTCTCCCATGTGCGGGTGGTGCTTTATGGCGCCTCGCCGATTCCCGAGGATACGCTGGTAAAGGCGATGGAGACGTTCAAGTGCCCCTTCGTGCAGATGTACGGCATGACCGAAACCAATGGCACGATCGTCTATCTACCGTTCGAAGAACACAAGATCGGTTCAGAGCGCCTGAAGGCTGCCGGCAAACCCTATGACGTTGTGGAGGCCAAGATTGTTGATACCGATGGCAACGAAGTGCCCACCCGCGAGGTTGGCGAGATCTGGCTGAAGACGCCATCGATCATGAAGGGATACTGGAACCTGCCCGAAGCGACGGCCGAGGCGACAGAGGGTGGCTGGTATCACTCCGGCGATGCCGGTTATGTTGACGAAGAAGGCTACATCTATGTCTTCGACCGGGTGAAGGACATGATTGTCTCCGGCGGTGAGAACATCTATCCGGCCGAAGTGGAAAGCGCGCTGTCCCGGCACGAGGCGGTGTCCGATATCGCCGTGATCGGCGTACCGTCGGAACGGTGGGGGGAGGAAGTGAAGGCGGTGATCGTCAAGGCGGGGGGCAGCGATGTCACCGAGGAAGAAATCATCGAGTTCGCCCGGACCCAGATTGCTGGTTACAAGTGCCCCAAATCCGTCGATTTTGTCGAAGAACTGCCACGCAACCCGTCAGGCAAGCTGCTCAAGAAGGATCTGCGCGAACCCTATTGGGAGGGTGTTGACCGACGGGTCGGCTAGCCAGGGGGCCTTACGCGCTCTTCGCGCTAAGCCGGTCGGTTTCCTGATAGGCTTCGATAAGGCCTTCCAGGCTGTCAGCCACTTCACCCAGGCCGAAAATCAACGCGGCCTGGAAGGTGCGCTCGCGGGCATCGTCTGTTTCGTCGCCCAGCGGCGCGCGAAGGTCGTCGATCTGGTCCCTGATTTTCGAAATCGAGCCGTCGAATTCCTCGCCATCGGCAAGCGACCGTGCGATGGAACAGGCTTCTTCCCTGAAAGCCTCGACGGCTTTCGTGTGGTCGTCTGAATCGTCGCCCAGGGGATCGGAGTCTTCGGCAACGCGGTTGATGATCAGGATGGAGTTGTAGAGCCGTTCGACATTATCGATTTTTTCGTCGAGCCTTTCTTCGTCATTGATACGAACCCCGTCTGCCGCCGTTCGGGCGTCCTGCATATTCGAATGATACCTGGTCCGTGCCGCATCTTGATCTTCGTCTTCGCCCTCACGTGTATTCTTGATAACATCTTCCAGACGGTCGGCCGCTGCATGGAGTGCAGTGCTCAAATGGCTGTGGACCCGCTCGCTCGTCGTGTCGGGCCAGGCGACGAGTGATGTAATGATGCCGACGGCGACACCCAGGCAGATGGCCAGCCCGCGATCCTGCGCCACCGCCATGGCTTCATTTTCAGACCCTAGTGACAGCGCGACGGCCGCAACGACACCATATCGCCAGGCGGGCCGAAACGCGGCGACCGAGTTGATGAACAGCAGAGAAATAACCAAGGCACCAGCTGTGCCGTATCCATGTGGGATCAGGACGAGGCAGACAAATCCGATAAAGCTGCCGAACAGGGTCGCGACAACGCGGTCTCGAGCTTCTGCAATGGTGTTTCCGACGCTGGGCTGTACGACAAGTACCGCAGATAGAAGCGCGACAAACTTCTCCGGCATGTCCAGAGACTGCATAATCAGGAATGTCAGGGCTGCCGCTACCGCCGACTGAATGGCCATGCGGGCGGAATCCCGCGCCTGCTGTCTGGATATATCGAACATTTCGCTTCCTTAACGTCTTGGGGAAAGAAACGCGCGAGAATGAAAAAGGTTTCGGGTGGTAGGGTCTTATCGCAGCATTGCTGTGGCTCTTATCTCGACGGCGGCGCCGGGAACCGCCAGTTCGACAATGCCGATCGCCGTCCAGGACGGGAAGGGTTCCTTGATGAACTTGGCTTTCACTTTCATGAAGGTTTCGAGATGGTCTTGAAGCCCGACATGAAAGGTAAACAGATCGATAACGTCTTCAAAACCAAGGCCAGCTTCGGCTAGAATCTCCCCGACGCTCTCGAAGGCGCGGGTGAATTGCGCCTCTAAATCGGGGATCGCTTGACCATCCTCACCGATGCCCAGCTGGCCAGAAAGGATCAGCTGGTCACCGGCTGTCGTGCCGGGCGCGAATTGGAAGGCGTCGTAGCTGCCTTGCATGTTTTTCGGGATGACCGGGGTGCCGGGCATAAGTTCGTCTCCTTAACTTTCTTCACGGTTGACTTTTTTTTGCGCGGCTCTAGGTTCCTGACCACACAAGCGCAACAGTACGGGACTTCTGACGCGTCGATAAGTATGGATATTGCCTGGATCGGCCCCTAGACTTTCGGGCTGAAACGGGGCACCGTCACGCGCGGGGAAAAGGTCAGACATGAAAAAAGAATTCGAAACAGCGACCTATGAGCTGGTTGCGCCGCATATCGTCAAGATCATGCAGAACCGGCCGGATGCGCGAAACGCGCAGAACGCCCAGCTGACCTATGATCTGAACGAATGTTTTGACATGGCAGCACAGGATGAGGACGTCAAAGTCGTGCTGTTCGGGGGCGAGGGGCCGCATTTCTCCGCCGGGCATGATCTGCGCGGTTTCGGTCCGAAGTACCCGCAGAAGGATTTCGATCTGGTGGGCACCTGGGGCATGAGCCGCGAAGGCGGCGTCCACAGCCGCTATTCCTTCGAACAGGAAGTCTTCTTGGGCATGTGCCGCCGCTGGCGGGATTTTCCCAAGCCAACCATCGCCATGGTGCAGGGCAAGTGCATTGCCGGCGGCCTGATGCTGGCCTGGGTGTGCGATATCATTGTCGCCAGCGATGATGCCACCTTTGTCGATCCCGTGGTGAATATGGGCGTCTGTGGCGTTGAGTTTTTCAACCATCCCTATGAATTGGGCATCCGCAAAGCGAAGGAATTGCTGTTCACCGCCGATTGGTGGGACGCCGAAGAGGCGCACCGGCTCGGCATGGTGAACCAGGTGGTTGCGCGTAACGATCTGGAAAGCTACAGCCTGGAGATGGCGAAGCGGATCGCTGACAAACCGACCTTTGCGCTAAAGCTGACGAAACAGGCAGTTAACACCGCGCAGGATAACATGGGCCAGCGCAGCACGATGGATACGGTGTTGGCGTTGCATCACATGTGTCATGCGCATAATTCTGAAGTAGAGATGCGTGCGGTACGCAAGGAAGGCGTTCCGGAAAAGTTCCGGGAAGATATCAAGGCAGCCGAATAACAGGTCGCGCTAAACCGGTTTAAAAGAGAACGAGGAGAGCCAAGATGGTCGCAATCACCCGCGTTAAGGAAAGCGTAAAGACGCCGGCTGAAAAGGCGCCTGAGCCCAATATGGGATCGGAGATCATTCCCAAGGAGCGGTATATCTCCAAGGAATTCATGCAACTCGAGTGGGAACGCATGTGGTCCAAGGTCTGGCTGATTGGCTGCCGTGAGGAAGAGATTCCCGAGGTTGGTGATTATGTGACGACCGACATTGGACCGGAATCGCTGTTGATCGTGCGTGGCGAAGACATGAAGCCCCGCGTTTTCTATAATGTCTGCAATCACCGTGGCAATCAGGTGAAGTTTGACGAGTGCGGCAACTCCAAGACACTGCAATGCGCCTATCACTTCTGGGAATATGCTCTTGACGGCACGTTGATCAACGTGCCCGACGAGGAAGATTTCACGCAGGGCTGTCCGAAGGACAAGCTCAGCTTGAAAGAGATCAACTCAGGGACCTGGGCGGGTTTCGTCTGGTTCAACCTGAACCCCGATGCCGAGCCGCTGGAGGATTTCCTTGGGATCCTGCCAGAGCATCTCGACCCCTATCATTTCGAGACTATGGCGATGACCATGAACGTCACCATGGAATGGGACTGCAACTGGAAGACCTCGGTCGATGCCTTCAACGAAGTTTATCACGTCCAGTGCATTCATCCCGAACTGTCCTACACGATCGACGATGTCGACGTTCAGATCGACCTCTACGACAAGCACAATCGCTATCTGGTGCCGTTCAAGACCTATAGCCCGCGTCTTGGTGAGGATCTTGACGAAGTCCCTGAAGGCCTGCGTCAGGAGCTGCTGCAGATCGGCATGAACCCGGACGACTTTAATGGCCGTGTCGAAGACATCCGCCGCGAAGTCCAGCTCTATAAGCGCGCCAATGAGGAAAAGCTGGGTTACGATTATTCCGACTTCAATGATGATCAGTTGTCGGACGATTATCACTACATGATGTTCCCGAATATCACGATGAACATCCACGCCGAGAGCATGATGATGTTCCGTCAGCGGCCGCACGAGAGCGACCCGAACAAGATGCTGTTCGACGTACAGATGTTTGTGCAGTTGCCGGAAGGGTCCGAGAAGCCGCCGCTGCCCGATCATGAGCAGCACAAGCACGGCGAACGGTCGCTCGGGCTCGTGCTCGATCAAGATTCGGTCAATCTGCCGCATGTCCAGAAGGGCATGGCGTCCGAGGCGTATCAGGGGCTTTGGATCAGCAGCCAGGAACGTCGCATCCGTCACATGCACAAGACGCTGATGGACTACATCAATGGAGAGCATGCCAACGACGCGTAAGCAGACTAGGTGACTTGCCGGCGCGGATTTCCGCGCCATGTCAGATTTCGACGGCCGGCTCTGTAACGCCGGCCGTTAAAATGTTACACACCGGTCAGATCTGACCGAGCGACTTAAGAGTAGGAGAGCGACGATGGCCATCACCCGGGTCAAAGAAAGTGTCATGACACCGGCGGAGAAAAGTCCTGAACCTGAACTGGGTTCTGAGCTGATCCCGAAAGAACGCTACACGTCGAAAGAGTTCATGCAGCTCGAGTGGGACCGCATGTGGACCAAAAGCTGGCTGATCGGCTGCCGGGAGGAAGAAATTCCCGACGTCGGCGATTACGTCACCACCGAAATTGGCAATGAATCCCTGCTCATCGTGCGCGGCGAAGACATGAAGGCGCGGGTCTTCTACAACGTCTGTAATCACCGCGGAAATCAGGTGAAGTTCGACAAATGCGGCAACTCCAAGACGCTGCAATGCGCCTACCACTTCTGGGAATATGATCTGACCGGCGAACTGGTGAATGTTCCCGATGAAGAGGATTTCGATCAGGGGTGCCCGAAAGACAAGCTCAGCCTGAAGGAAATCAATTCCGGCACCTGGGGCGGGTTCGTGTTCTTCAATCTGAACCCGGATGCCGAGCCGCTGGAAGAGTTCCTCGGCATCGTGCCGCAGCACCTGGATGCGTATCACTTCGAGAAGATGCGCATGACCATGGACGTCACGATCGAATGGGATTGTAACTGGAAGACATCGGTTGATGCCTTTAACGAGGTCTACCACGTCCAGTGCATCCACCCTGAATTGCTCTACGACAATGATGACGTTGACGTTCAGATTGATCTTTATGAACGCCATAACCGCTATCTGGTGCCGTTCCACACGGTCAGCCCGCGGGTTGAAGAGCAGCCTGAAGAAGTGCCGCCGATCATCGCCCATCAGATGAAGGCGATCGGCATGAACCCGGACGAATTCCATGGCCGCGTGCCGGAAATCCGTCTGGCGATGCAGAAGTATAAGCGTGAGAACCAGGACAAGCTGGGTTACGACTACAGCGATCTGAATGACGATCAGCTGGTCGACGACTATCACTATTACATCTTCCCGAATCTGACGCTGAATACCTTCGCCGACCGGATGATGCTGTTCCGTCAGCGGCCACATGAAACCGATCCGAACAGGATGTATTATGACGTCAAGATGTTCGTGATGATGCCCAAGGGCACGCCGACACCCGAACTGCCGGACCACAATCAGGTCAAGCACGGCGAAATTTCGCTGGGTCTGGTGCTGGATCAGGATTCGGTCAATCTGCCGCATGTTCAAAAGGGCATGAATTCGGTCGCCTATGAGGGCCTCTGGATCAGCCATCAGGAACGGCGCATCCGCCACATGCACAAGACGTTGATGGACTACATCAACGGCGAGCATGCCAACGACGCCTAGCCTGAATCATGGCTGAGCTGCCTTTTGTCTTCGTTGCCAAGAGTGACGACGTCCCTGAACGGGGCATGAAATGCTTCGAGGTTGAGGGGCGTGGTGTGCTGGTGATGAATACCGGCGAGGGGGCCTACAAGGCCGTCGAGAACGCCTGCAGCCACGAGAAGAAACCACTCGAAGGCGGCCGGGTACGCGGCGGCAACAAGATTGTCTGTCCCCACCACGGTGCAAATTTTGACCTGGATAGTGGCAAGGCGCTCAGCCCGCCGGCCGTCTTGCCGATTACCGTGTTTCCGACGAAACTCGAAGACGGTAGCATTTACGTTCAGTTGGTTGAGGCTGTGAAGCCGCCAGCCAACCCGTTTGCCGTACCTGGCGCCGGGGGGATGCCAGGCGGGCTTTAGACCAGGCACTTAGTGGGGAGACACGCGCCTATGGATAAGAAACCGCCATTCCGATTCTATCTGGTCGCCGCCGGCAAGTATCACGACATCGACTATGCGCGTCTGGAACTGCTGAAAATCCTTCAGGAAGACGAGCGTATCCGCGTTCAGGTGGGCGACGACTACAGCAATCTGGAGGCGATCCAGGCCTGCGATGTGCTGATGACCTATACCTGCGATGTCACACCCACCGAAGATCAGATCGACGGGCTGCACGACTGGCTCTCCAATGGTGGCAAGTGGTTCGCGCTGCATGGCACCAATTCGATCCTGCGTTTCCTGGATGACGGGCGCGTCGATGCGCCGGATCTGGCGCCCAAGTTCATGGAAATGCTTGGCAGCCAGTTCATCGCGCACCCGCCGATCATGCCTTACACGGTTGAAGTCAGTCAGGGCGCGCACGATCACCCGCTGGTCAAGGGGATAGAGCCGTTCGAGGTCGATGACGAGCTCTATTGCTCGCACTATATCGGCGAGAATACGCCTTTCCTTGAAACCCGCTGGACCGGCAAATGTGAAGGTTTTGTCGAGGAAGACTGGACGGAAAATGACCGTCATCTGGTGATGTATTCTCACCATCACGGTAAAGGCGAGGTGCTTTACAACACCCTGGGTCATTGCCGCGGCAAATATGACATGGTTCCAATGGTCGACGAATATCCGGTGATTGAACGCGGCGCCTGGACCCAGCCTGCCTATTACGAACTGCTTCGCCGCGGTATCAAATATTGCCTGGGCGAACTGAGTTAGCAGCACGCTATGGTCGTCATCCCGGACAAGCTGCGAAGCGGCGCGATCCGGGATCCAGACTACGGTTTAGTTTGCTCCGATAGTGACCTGGATTCCGGCTTTCGCCGGAATGACGTCCGTGACGTGTGGCCGCAGGGTCGGGCCAGGGCTTATGTATAGCGCCTTGCAGAACTGGTGCGCTAAGTGGTCACTGACACCGCTCGATGACCCCATCCAAACCGTCACAAGCTGGCTTGTCAAAGTAGATGCGGACGGTTCTCCGGCATATTTGAAAGTCCATAAGCCGGAGAGCGATGAGCACGAGACGGGGGCGTATCTCACCTGGCGCGACGGCGACGGTGCCGTTCGCGCGCTCAACGCCACCCGGGACGCTGTTCTGCTTGAGTTTTTATCCGGGCCACCGCTCTCCGATCTGGTGCGCGATGACCGCGACAAAGAGGCGGCGCAAATTCTGGCAGATGTCGTCACCACCCTCCACACACCAAAACCCCGACGGCCCGAAACACTGCAACGGCTGGAGGATAGATTCGCCCCCCTTCTGGCACTGGATGGTGGTTCAGACCGCGACATTGCGGCGCTTGCTGCCGACTTGTTGGCAACAACATACGATCCGATCCCGCTGCATGGCGATATCCATCACGACAACATTTTGCAGTCAGATCGGGGTTGGCTGGCCATCGACCCGAAGGGACTGATCGGCGATCGGCATTACGATCTGGCCAATACGCTCTTCAACCCCGTCCATATGCCTGATCTTGTCCGGACCGAAGGCCGGCTGGGCCGACTCGCCACGACCCTGGCCGCAAACACGGGGTATGACCGGCAGCGGATACTTTCCTGGGCCTTGTGCCATGCGCGCGTGTCGGCAATCTGGCTGGCGCAGGATAGACTGGATCCGGAGCCTGCGCTTTCCATGTTGCCGCTGATTTCAGCGGCGTTTAGTGAAACTTAGCCGGCCATCTGGCGCTGGAAATCGCCCAGGTCGAAATAGTCTTTCCACTCGACGATCTCGCCGTCCTTCACCTTGAAAATGCCCATCAGCGGGATGGCGATTTTCTTGCCGCCCTTGAAGGTGAACCCGTCTACCCGTTCGGTCATCACGATATCGCCGTTTTCGGCAATCGCGGTGGTTTCCCAATTGATGTCTTCCACGTCGCCCATGCCTTTCAGCATTGCGCGCGCCGCCTCACGGCCGTTGATCGGCTCCATCGGGATATTGTGATAGAAAACGTCCTCGGCCAGCATATCGCAGGCCTTGTCGATGTCGTTGTCGTTCCAGGCGGCCAGAAAATCTTTGACGACTTGCATACTGCTCATGATGCTCTCCCCAGCAGGAAATTTCGATTGTCGTGATTTGATAGTATTCGAACGTGACAGGCAACCATCTCTCAGACGGGCATGCGCAAAATCGCCTTTACAATCTTGCCGCTGGCGTTGTCCGCATCCGCCTGGTTGATCTCTTCCAGATCATAAAAGCTGACCAGTTTGTCGAACGGAAACATGCCGTCCATGTGGAGGTCCAGCAGATGAGGGATGAAGTCATCGACGATGCTTTCGCCTTCAATGAGCCCGATGACGCGCAGACCCTTGTTCAGGACGGCGCCCATGTCGACCGCCCCTTCAGCGCCGGGGGCGGGCACGCCGACAAGACCGCAGGTGCCGCGCGGGGCGAGGCAGTCAACGGCCTGTTTGAATACGGCCGCAGACCCCGTGCATTCCAGGCTGTAAAGGGCGCCTGCACCGGTAATCTCCATAATTTCCGCCACGACATCGGTGTTTCCCGCGTTGATGGTGTGCGTTGCTCCCATCTCCCTGGCGGTGTCCAGCCGGCTTTCCATGAGATCGACCGCGATGATGGGGCGGCAGCCGATCAGCTTGGCGGCCATGATGGCGGCGAGTCCCACGGAACCGACTCCAAAAATCGCAATCGCTTCGTCAGGCAGCGGTTCCAACCCGTTCATCACCGAGCCTGCACCGGTCTGAATGCCGCAGCCCAGCGGCCCGAGCAATTCCAGGGGCGCATCCTTGCGCACCTTGACTGTGTTGGCCTCGGTGGTCAGCGCATGGGTCGCAAAGGAGGATTGGGTAAAGAAATGCGCGAAGAGCGGCTGGCCCTCCTGCGTGATGGTGGGTGAACCGTCGGGTCGGAACCCGCCGATATTCTGCTGGATAAAATCATGGCAGTAGAAGGGCGCCTCGTTTTCGCAGCTCGGGCAGGTGCCGCACGCGCCGTAGGACAGCACCACATGGTCGCCGGGCGCGACTTTGGTCACGCCGCTACCGACGGCTTCAACGATGCCGGCGCCCTCGTGGCCCAATACGGCAGGGAGCCCCAGCGCTGCGTCCCGCAACACAATATCCGTATGGCACAGGCCGGTGGCGACCAGCTTGACCAGAATTTCATCGTTCCGCGGCGCGTCGAGGTCTACGTCTTCCAGCGTAAAGGGCTTGCCGGGCCCGTGCGCAATGGCGGCCTTGATCTTCATGCCAGGATGCCGCCATCCACCGGCAAGGCTGCGCCTGTGGTGAAGGACGAATCATCGGAAGCCAGGAACAGCACCATATTGGCGACTTCCTCCGGCTGACCCACGCGGCCCATGGGGTGGGCAGATCCAAACATCGCAAGCGCTGCGTCCCGGTCAGGCATCGCCGCCAGGTAGGATTCGAGCATGGGCGTGTGAATTGCTCCGGGCTGTACTGCGTTGACCCGAATGGGGTCACCCTGTTCGGCGCAGTGTTTGCCAATCGCTTTTGTCATACCTATGACGCCAGCCTTACTGGCCGCATAGGCAACATGGTTGGACATTGGCGATGACGCTTGCGTCGAGGAAATCAGCACGATGGAACACGGCTTGCCACTGGCTTTCAGTGCCGGCAGGCCGTTCTTGCAGCCCAGCATCCCGCCCTTGAGGTTTATGTCTATGTGCCGCTGCCAGAGGTCGAGGTCCATGTCGTCGATGGGGGTGGGCAGGCTAATGCCGGCGCTCATGACCATCACCGTTAGCTCCCCAAATGCCTCCAGGGTTGTTCGAATGGCATCTGCCCAGGAGTCGTCGCTTGTGACGTCGAGCGGGACGAACACGGCACCGTCGCCTATGCTGTTGGCCACGTTGCGGCCGCGATCAGCATCAATGTCTGCGAGCACAACCTTTGCGCCTTCGCTGTGCAGCTTGCGGGCAATAGCCTCGCCCAGGCCACTCGCACCGCCGGTGACCAGCGCAACCTTTCCTTCAACTCGTCCCATTTCGAATCCCTGTGTTCTGAAGTTGTGGTTGGCTTAGATACCATGGGAGTTTGCTGCGCTTGACTGGTTTTTTGGCCGGGCATAGCGTGTTTCCATTGGGAAGCGCCGCAAGCGCAGCCGGGGAGACGATTGATGGATAGTCAAATTCGCTCGCCAGAGGACGAGACTCTGGCGAATATCGAGATTCAGGAAGACCCCTACGCTTACTATGATGTGCTGCGAGAGCAGGCACCGGTCTATTTCGACCCGAATCTGAACATCTATATCGTAACGCGCTACGACCTACTGCTACAGGCGATCCGCAATACAGATGTG
Source organism: Alphaproteobacteria bacterium (assembly GCA_046290575.1). GTDB lineage: Bacteria > Pseudomonadota > Alphaproteobacteria > SMXS01 > SMXS01 > JANQQJ01. Next base: position 34,072 of record JBKAGX010000008.1, read on the forward strand.
TTCTCCAATATCGGCAGCCAGGCACCCGCCGAGATGCGCGAGCCGCCGGCCAAAGTCCGTGAAATTCAGGCGACCATGGCACCGCCGGTGAACACTATGGTCACCAATGACCCGCCCAGTCACACACGCTATCGCAAGCTGGTGGATTATGCCTTTACGCCCAAGCGGGTGCGGGCGATGAAGCCCTATATGGACGAGATCGTGAACACGCTGATCGACGGGTTTATCGATCAGGGTGAGGTCGAGCTGATTACCCGCTTCGGCGTGCCATTGCCGCTTTATGTAATCGGCGACCAGCTGGGGGTGCCCCGTGAGGATGCGCCCCAATTCAAGATCTGGTCAGATGCCTCTGTCGCGCCCCTGGGCCTGATGCTGACTGATGAAGAGTGGATCGACAGCGCGACCAAGGTGAAGGAATTCCAGGATTATTTCACCGCCGCGCTGGATGACCGACGCCAGGACCCCCGCGACGATCTGCTGACGGCGCTGCTGGAAGCCCGGATCGAGGGCGAAGAGCCGCTGAATACGCCCGAGCTTCTGTCGATCATTTCCCAGGTGCTGGTCGCCGGGAACGAGACCACGACTAACTCCATCGCCGCGGGCATGACCTTGCTGATCGACAATCCCGATCAGCAGCGGGCGTTGCGCGACGACCCGGAGAAAATTCCGAACTTTGTGGAAGAAGTGCTGCGCATGGAATCGGCGGTTCAGGGGCTGTTCCGTGTCGTCAAGGAAGATACCGAATTGGGCGGCATCAAGCTGCCCAAAGGGTCGCGGCTCTTGCTGCGCTATGCGGCCGCCAACCGGGATGCTGCCAAGTTTGAGAATCCTGACAAGCTGGATGTTTGCCGCTCCAACGCCGGGGCGCATCTGGCGTTCGGGGCGGGCATCCATCATTGCCTGGGCGCCCAGCTTGCGCGCTATGAAATGCTGGCCGCATTCCAGGGCCTTCTGGCGCGGATGGATAATCTGGCGTATTCACCGGGGCGCAACAGCTTCGAACACCACCCGCATCTGTGCCTTCGCGGGCTCAAAGAGCTCTGGATCACTTTCGATAAGACCAACTGAGGACGACACTCATGAAAGCAGCCGTATTCCACAAGCCCGGTCAGCCCCTTTCAATCGAAACGGTCGACGATCCGACGCCCGGCAAAGGCGAGGCGATCATAAAGATCAAACATTGCGGGATTTGCGGTACCGATCTGCATGCTACCGAAGAGCACTCGACCGCAGCGGATGGCACCGTGATGGGTCACGAGTTCGCTGGCGAAATCGTCGACTTTGGTACCGACAAGCCGGCGGGCTGGAAAGAAGGCGACAGGCTCTGTTCGATCCCTTTCCTGGGCTGCGGCGAGTGTGTGCCCTGCCAGCTGGGGCGGCCGTGGAACTGTGGTCAACGCAAGATTATCGGCAGCGACGTAACAGGTGGCTATGCCGAATACACCCGTGTTCACTTGAACGAAGCGATCAAGCTGCCGGAGTCGGTGAGCTGGAAAGAGGGCGCGGTGGTTGAACCCTTGGCCGTCGGCATTCATGGGGTGCGCGCTGCCAGCTCCATCGAAGGTAAGAACATCCTTATTATTGGCGCGGGGCCAATCGGTCTGGCGACCGCCCTGTGGTGCAACTTCTTCGGCGCCCGTCAGGTGGTGATCAGCGAGCTGGATCAGGGCCGCGCCGATATGGCGATGCGGTTCGGGGCGACCGCCATGGTCGATGCGACGGGCGATGTGGCGGCGCAGTTCCAGCACATTGCCGGCGCCGGTCCTGATATCATTTTCGAATGCGTCGGCATTCCCGGCATGATCGGCCAGTGCGTCATGATGGCGCCGTTTGGCTGCGAAGTGGTTGTGGTCGGCTTCTGCGTCCATCCAGATACATTCATGCCTGCGGTGGCGATGGCGCAGGAAGTGACGATGAAATTCGTGATTGCCTACACCAAGGACGATTTTCAGTTCGTCGTGGATATGATCGCGTCTGACCGGGTCAATGTGGAGCATATGGTAACCGACATTGTCGGGTTCGAAGAATTCCCGGACTCTTTCGAGGCGCTGCGCACTCCCAGTGATCAGTGCAAGGTGCTGCTGGACCCGTTTGCCTGATGCGCGAAAACCGGCTCAAGGCGATCTGGGAAGAGGGCAGGGCGGCCACCAATTGCTGGCTGACCATCCCCAGTCCCTATATCGCCGAGGCCATGGGTGGGCAGGGCTGGGACACCGCCACCATCGACATGCAGCACGGCATGATCCGCATGGCGGATGCCTATGGGCTGCTGACGGCGCTGTCGACGACCGACTGCGTGCCCATTGTCCGCGTTCCCTGGAACGAACCGGGGATCATCATGAGTGCGCTGGATGCCGGGGCTTACGGCATTATCTGCCCGATGATCAACACGCGCGACGAATGCGAACGGTTTGTCGGTGCATGCCGTTACGCGCCGGACGGGTATCGCAGCGTCGGGCCCAATCGGGCGGTGCTTTATGGCGGACCGGACTATCTGTCGAAAGCCAACGAGACCATCGTGACCCTGGCCATGGTCGAAACCAAACAGGCGCTGGATAATCTCGAAGAGATTTGTTCAGTGCCGGGGCTGGATGCGATCCTGATCGGGCCGGCGGATCTGGGCTTGTCCCTAGGGCGCCAGCCACGGGGCGACCAAACCGACGAGGTCGTGGTCGAGGCGATTGACCATATTCTGGCGGCCGTCAAGAAACACGGTCTCAGGGCCGCCATCGTCAACAGCTCCGTCGATTACGCCAAACAGATGATCGACAAAGGTTTCGACTTGGTGACGGTGACGTCCGATATGGGTCTGTTGCGGGGCGGCGCCGCGCTTAACAAGGCGATGCAAGATTAGGGTCCAGCTCAAGTGACCCTGCTACGTTATCCTGGACGCTAGGTGAGTCCGTCAATGCCGTCATAGATCAGCTTGGCCCCGATCAGCACCAGCGAGGCATAGACGACACGCAGGAACAGCAGGTCGGAAATTTTCTTGTGTAGCCATACACCGCCCAGCGTCCCGACCACCACAACAGGCACCAATGCCGCCGATGTGGTCAGATTATCGCTGCTGAGCATGCCCAGCAGCGCGTAAGGCACGATCTTCACAAAGTTGATGGTCGCAAACAACAGCACGTTGGTCGCCTGATAGACCGTTCGGCTTTGCTTCAATGGCAGCATATACATGGCGACGGGCGGCTGTCCGGCATGCGCGACTGTGCTGGTGAATCCGGCAACGGTTGAAAACAGGCTGCCGCGCCGGGTGCTTGGCTGCTGGGCTGGCGCATAGGCGTCTACCTTGCGGCGGATAAACGCATTGGCGATAAAGCCGAACACAATCAGCCCCAGCAGCAGCCGAATAACATCCTGATTAACGACATCAATGGTCAGGCCGCCCAGCGCGATGCCGATAATCGCTCCCGGCACCATGGTTTTGAAGACGGCCAGATCCCAGTGCTTTCGATAGGACCAGACGCTAATCGCATCGATCACCAGCAGCAGCGGCAGCATGATGGCCGCGGCCTGCACCGGGTCGACGGCGATCGTCATGATCGGAACGCCGGCGATGGCGCCGCCGCCCGCAAAGCCGCCCTTGGAAAAGCTGACGATCAGGATCGCCGGGATTGCCACGATCCAGAAAAGGGGGTCAGCGGGCATTACCCAGACCGGGTCAGATGCTCAGCAGCACCTTGGCCATGACATCGCGTTGGATTTCGTTGGAGCCGCCATAGATGGTTGCGGCGCGGCCATAGAGGTGGTCTTCCATGGCTCCCTTGGCATCCTCAGGCATGACGGAGGGTTCGTTCGAGCCGCTGAGGTCACGGAACCCGTCATAGGGCATGCTGTAATAGCCGGCGACTTCGATGAACAGTTCTGACAGCGTCTGCTGAAGCTGCGTCGCGGCGACCTTCATCATATTGGCTTCTGTGCCGGGGGCATGATCGAGTTTCTGGCCGCTGAGGAACCGCAGCTCGGAGTACTCCAGCGCCATCAGCGCGATTTCCGCATCGGTGATCTTCTGCCGGTAGCTGGGCGCTTCAGCCAGTAATCCGCCGGCCATTTCGGTAGATGCAGCCAGTTTTTTGATACGCGACAGCGCGCGCTTCTTGCCGCCGACCTGTGCGATGCCGTTGCGTTCGTTGACCAGCAGGAACTTGGCGTAGGTCCAGCCCTTGTTTTCCTCGCCGATCCGGTTTGCCTTGGGCACCCGGACGTCGGTGAAGAACACCTGATTGACGCTGTGCTCACCGCCGATGGTGATGATCGGGCTGACCTCGATCCCCGGCAAATCCATCGGGAACAACACGAAGGAAATGCCTTCCTGCTTTTTGCCGGAATCGTCGGTGCGGACCAGGCAGAAAATCCAGTCGGCCTCATGCGCGCCGGTGGTCCAGATCTTGGTGCCGTTGATGATGTAGTCGTCACCGTCGCTGACCGCCTTGGTCTTCAGTGATGCAAGATCGGAGCCCGACCCCGGTTCGGAATAACCCTGACACCACCACACATCGCCGCTGAGAATGCCGGGCAGGTGCTGCGCTTTCTGTTCTTCACTGCCATAGGTAAAGATGACGGGGCCGACCATTTTCAGGCTGAAACCCAACAGCTCTGGTGCTCCGGCACGGGTCAGTTCCTCGGCGAAGATGTACTTTTGCACCGCGGACCAGCCGGTTCCGCCGTATTCTTCCGGCCACGCCGGGGCGACCCACCCCTTGTCGAACAGAATTTTGTGCCAGCGTTTCAGGTCGCCCTTGGTGACCTTGCCGCCGCCCAGTACTTTTTCGCTGATGTCCGCAGGCAGGTTTTCCCCGACCCAGTCGCGCACCTCTTGCTGGAAGGCCAGTTCTTCTGCCGAGAATGAAAGGTCCATGGCGTCGCTCCTGTGATTGGGGAGGCCGGATCAGGCCGCTGCGCTGAACTGCTTCAGGTGATGGTCTACGTTGCCGAACAGCACATCGATCATCGTGAGCCGCTTGAAGTAGTGACCGACGGAGAGTTCGTCCGTCATGCCCATGCCGCCATGCAACTGGACCGCCTGCTGACCCACAAACTTACCGGATTTTCCGATCTGCACCTTGGCGCCGGAGATCGCCTTGCGGCGCTCCTCGGCATTGTCACTGTCCACCTTGAGGGCCGCGACCAGCGCCATCGATTTGGCCTGTTCATACTCCATCATCATGTCGGCCATGCGGTGGCGCAGCACCTGGAAGCGCGAAATCGGCTGGCCGAACTGTTCGCGTGTCTTGGTGTATTCAACTGTCGTATCGAGCAGAACCTTCATGGCGCCAACGGCTTCGGCACAGAGTGCGGCGATGGCGTAATCGACGGCTTTTTCCAGTGGTGCCAGACCCTGGCCTTCAACGCCGATCAGCGCGTCCGCGCCAACTTTGACATTGTCGAGAATGATTTCAGCCGCGCGCGATCCGTCCACCGTGGGGTAGGGGCGCTTTTCCAGTCCGGCGGTGTCACCATCAATCAGGAACAGGCTAATTCCCTCGCGGTCGCGCCGCTCACCGGAGGTGCGGGCGCTGACGATGATCTTGTCAGCCGAGGCACCGTGCAGCACGACGGCCTTGTGACCGTTCAGGACATAGCCGTCGCCGTCTTTTGCCGCGGTCGTCGCCACGTCGAACAGATCGAAGCGGGCCTGCGGCTCCGCATAGCCGACGGCCAACAGAAGCTCACCTTCAATAATCGAGCCGATGGTCGATTCGATCTGCGAGTCGTTTCCGGCGGATTGCAGAATGCCGCCGCCCAGGATAACTGTGGGCAGGTAGGGCTCCAGCACCAGACCGCGGCCAAAAGCTTCCATCAGGACAAGTGAGTCGACCGGCGTGCCATCCAGGCCGCCGTGATCTTCGGCGAAGGGCAGCGCCAGCCACCCCAGCTCTGCCATGCTTTTCCAGTTTTCACGGCTGAAGCCGTCTTCCGTCTCACGCATGGCGCGGAGATTGTCGGTACCGCAATTCTGGTCGACGAAGCGTTCCGCACTATCGCGCAGCAGCTGTTGTTCCTCGGAAAAGGACAGGTCCATCGGTCTCGCCTCTTATTGATTGTTACCGGCCAGTCATCAGCCGTTTGACTGCTTTTTTTGCGTCAAATCCGCCGGGCAGGCAAGGGGTTCGTTCGGTGTTTTTACACGAACAAGTGGGCGCCATGACATGGCTGCGACGGCATAAGCCGGCACAGATGAGAATTGACGGCAACAGATGGGTTGCGGTGCGGGCGAATCCCGGCGATGAATCCTCGGATGCCAGAGCAGAACAATATGTGGTTCCGAGCGGCTATCGCATTGCCCGTTATTGCCGTGATCGGCATGGTGACTATGGGAACGCTGCCTATGGTCTTTGGTCTTGCTTTCCTCGCGTCTGCGGCACCGGCACTCTACCTTCTTTGGATACGGGCCGGTCGGCGTGAAACCGACCAGGATTCGAAGCCGGACACGCCAGAAATCGAGCATTCGCATATGACGCCCTATGCGGAAAGCATCGTCGATGTCATTCCAGACGTTCTCGTGCTGGTAGACCAGAAACTGCGGGTTAAGGAGGCCAACAATGCTGCGCGCAAACTGTTTGGCGTGCGGCTGATTGACCGCGATTTCTCTCAGATTCTTCGTAATCCGGACGCCGTCGCAACAATGGAAAAGGCGTTGGAGGTCGGGTCAGCACAGACCGGCGAGGTGATGCTTTTGAGTCCCGTGGAGCGGCATTTCGAGTTGATCGCACTGCCGATGCCGGCGCGTCCCGGAGATGAAGGCGACGATTCGCGCCACGCCATGACCATTGCCTTGCATGAAGTGACGGCATTGAAACGCGCCGAGCAGATGAGGGCGGATTTTGTCGCGAATGCCAGTCACGAACTGCGGACGCCATTGGCCAGCCTGATTGGTTTTATCGAAACATTGCAGGGCCCGGCACAAACCGACCCTGAGGCGCGGGACCGTTTTTTGTCCATTATGGGGGACGAATCGGCACGCATGGCGCGCTTGATCGATGATCTGTTGTCACTTTCCCGGATCGAGCTGGATGAGCACGTGTCGCCGTCCGGCACCGTCGATATCCGGCATGCCATCGCGGCGTCGGCCAAGAGCCTGAGCTTGAAGGCCGAGCAGCGGGGAATGACCGTCAGCCTGCTCTTGGATGACGATCTGCCGCTGGTGATCGGGGATCAGGACCAGTTGAACCAGGTCTTTCAGAATCTGATCGACAACGCGATCAAATATGGCCGCGAGGGATCCCAGGTTCGCATATCGGCCAAGCCCGTGGAGCGACTCGCAACAGTGGGTGGCCCCGGCCTTGCCATAAGTGTCCATAATGAAGGTGAAGCGATCGAGCGTGAGCACTTGCCTCGATTAACAGACCGATTCTACCGGGTAGATGCCGCGCGGTCGCGGTCACTGGGCGGTACAGGCCTCGGCCTGGCCATCGTCAAGCACATCATCAACCGCCACCGCGGACAACTGGCCTTTGAAAGCAGTCAGGATCGCGGTACCGAAGTGACTGTTTCTGTCCCGGTTGCCAATGGGTAACCCACATCCAAAAACCCCGGCAAACAAGGACTTAGCGGCTCGTAATAATAGTGTAACACAATGGACTTATTCCAGTCATTGAGCCCCCGTAGGGTCCGCGCACGGGTGGCAGCCAGGCTGCGCCCACAGTGTGGCTGACAATGTCAAAGATGATCGGAGATAGATCGTGTTGAAGAAACCCCTTGTTGCCCTTGCAACTGTTGCTGTTGCTGGGTCCATCGCAGCGGGCGCTGCCCAAGCCCGTGACCAAATCCGGATTGTAGGCTCCTCGACGGTCTTTCCGTTTTCGACGGCTGTCGCCGAAGAATTCGGCAAGACGACAGCCTACAAGACCCCGATTGTGGAAAGCACCGGTTCAGGCGGTGGTCTGAAGCTTTTCTGCGCGGGTGTCGGTACCGACCACCCGGATATCACCAATGCGTCGCGCCGGATCAAGAAGTCCGAAGTTGAATTGTGCGCGGAAAACGGCATTCAGGCCACCGAAGTCAAGATCGGCTTCGACGGCATCGTCATGGCGAACTCAAAAGAGGGTCCGAAGCTTGACCTGACGCTGCAGCAGGTCTTCCTGGCCCTTGCCAAGCAGGTTCCCGGCCCCGACGGTGAGCTGATCGATAACCCGAATAAGACCTGGAAAGACGTCGACGCCAATCTGCCCGACGTGAAGATTGAGGTTCTGGGACCGCCGCCGACCTCAGGCACGCGCGATGCTTTCAACGAATTGGCCATTGAAGGCGGGTGCAAGACATTCCCGCAGCTCAAGGCGATGAAGAAGCAAGACAAGAGCGCATACAAGGCTGTGTGCCGCTCCATCCGCGAAGACGGTCACTATGTCGAAGCGGGTGAGAACGATAATCTGATCGTGCAGAAGCTGAAGGCGAACAAGAACGCCTTTGGTGTGTTCGGCTACAGCTTCCTGGCTGAAAACAGTGACTCGGTTCAGGGCAGCCTGATCGACGGTGTGGCCCCGACTTTTGAGGCGATCTCGGCCGGCGATTACCCGGTTTCGCGGTCGCTCTACTTCTATGTCAAGAACCAGCACGCCGATGCCATTCCCGGCATTCAGGACTATGTCGCTGAATTCACCAGTGACAAAGCCATCGGCGACTTCGGTTATCTATCGGCCAAGGGTCTGATTCCGCTGCCGGAAGATCAGCGTGATACGATCCGTGGGAACGTCACGTCGCTGACGCCGATTTCTGCTGAAGACCTGGAATAGAGAAAAAGTAACGAACGCCAAGCGTTTATCTAGATACGGGCCAGGTGGACACCTCGACCAGATGATTGTCCACCTGGCCTTATCTGTTTCTAGTAGGGAGTAGAGGCCCATGACCGCGCTTACAGTGGCGTTGGTGCTGATACTGGCAATTACCGCGATTGCCTTTGTCGCCGGGCGGCAGAAGTCCTTGTCAACGGTAGGTGGTGAGCTGGCCGAGCTTCATTCCCTGCCGGCGCACTATGGCAGCTACGTTCTGCTCTGGTGCCTGTTGCCTGGCATAGCGCTTCTTGTTCTTTGGGCCGTGATCGGCCCCGGCTGGATTGAGTCCATTATCGGTAGCCGTCTGCTGGCTGAGAATCCGGACCTTTCCGTGCCTCAGCTTCAGCTGTTGATCAACGATATTCGCAACCAGGTTGCCGGTGATGTCGTAAGCCGTGATGTCGATGCGGCGCTTCAGGTCCATGTAGACGCATACGCATCGATGATCGGGCAGGGGCAGCTCTATACAGCGTCCGCCGCGATCCTGCTGACGCTTCTGGGCGGGTTTATCGCCTATGGCCAGATTTCTCCTGACATGCGGGCGCGAAACCGGGTCGAAAAAGTGATTCGAACGATCATGGTCATCAGTTCAACGGTTGCCATTTTGGTGACTGTCGGGATCGTTTTCTCGCTGCTGTTCGAGACCGGGCGGTTCTTCGAGAAAGTACCGTTCTTTGAATTCCTGTTCGGCTTGCAATGGAGTCCGCAGATCGCGCTGCGCGCCGATCAGGTTGCCAGTGCCGGAGCTTTTGGTGCGGTGCCGCTTTTTGCCGGTACGCTTCTCATCACGTTCATCGCCATGGTGGTTGCGGTGCCAGTGGGGCTGATGTCGGCGATCTACATGACGCAATATGCCAACGACCGGGTCCGCTCGATGATCAAGCCGGTGCTGGAAGTGCTGGCGGGTGTTCCGACGGTTGTTTACGGCTTTTTCGCTGCTCTGGTAGTGGCACCTGAAATCCGGGAGCTTGGCGAATCGATTGGGCTTAACGTTGCCTCCGAAAGCGCTCTGGCCGCCGGCCTCGTCATGGGGATCATGATTATTCCGTTTATGTCGTCTTTGTCTGACGATGCGCTGACTGCCGTGCCGCAGTCCATGCGCGATGGGGCTTATGCCCTGGGGGCGACGAAAGCAGAGACCATTCGCAATGTCCTTATCCCGGCAGCCCTGCCGGGCATCGTCGGGGCATTCCTGCTGTCAGTCTCAAGGGCGGTGGGAGAGACCATGATTGTGGTGATGGCGGCTGGGCTGGCGGCCAATCTTACGGCCAATCCGCTCGAGGCTGTGACCACGGTGACCGTTCAGATTGTGACGCTTTTGACCGGTGACCAGGAATTCGACAGTGCCAAGACCCTGGCGGCTTTTGCCCTGGGCCTTGTGCTGTTTACCGTAACGCTGGCGCTCAACGTCGTCGCGTTGCGGGTCGTTCAAAAATATCGCGAACAATATGAGTAGTGGCATGCGGGAACCGACCGATTGGTTTGCAGATGATATGCAGCGCCGTATCAACCGGCGCTATGCCGCCGATGCCCGCTTCAAATGGTACGGCATCGCCGCGATCGGTTTTGCGATTGCGATTCTCGTCCTCCTGCTGGGCAGCATTCTTGTCCGGGGCATCCCCGGGTTCATGCAGACCCAGATCAATCTCGAGATATTCCTCGAACCGTCAGAGTTTACGGGGATCGAGGAGCAAACCGGCGAGGATCTGGACCGGCTGATCGCCGGCGCGGACTACACAGCGCTTTATCGTGATGCACTGAGGGAACGCTTCCCCGATGTGACCGGCCGCAGCGATATTATGGCGCTGTCTGGACTGATCAGTTCGGGTGGCCGGGATGTGCTGCGCGGCATGGTCAGGGATGACCCGTCGGTTGTCGGCAGTACCGTCGATGTCTGGCTGCCGGCGGCCGGGGATGTTCATTCGCTGATTACAGGCTTCATTTCCAAGGACTCGCCGGAGTCAGAACGCCGCATCAACGACAAGGAGATATCGTGGGTCGAGCGGTTGGACGAGGACGGCGATGTCCGGACTGTTCTGAGCAGAGACTTCTTCACCAAGGGCGCATCGCGCGAACCGGAGCTTGCCGGCGTCTGGGGCGCTGTTGTCGGGTCGTTCTTTACTCTAGTGGTGACATTGTTGATCTCTTTCCCCATCGGGGTCGCAACTGCGGTGTATCTTGAAGAATTCGCACCCAAGAATCGCTTGAGCGATTTTATTGAGGTCAACATCAACAATCTGGCGGCGGTGCCGTCGATTGTTTACGGCCTGTTGGGTTTGGCGGTTTTCCTCAACGTGTTTCATCTGCCTCGATCTGCCCCGCTGGTCGGCGGCATGACGCTGGCGCTGATGACCTTGCCCACCATTATCATTGCGTCGCGCGCGGCGCTTAAGGCCGTACCGCCATCGATTCGCGATGCGGCGACCGGTCTGGGGGCATCAAGAGTTCAGGTGACTTTCCATCATGTGCTGCCTTTGGCCATGCCCGGGGTGCTGACCGGCACCATTATTGGTATGGCGCAGGCGCTTGGTGAAACGGCGCCGCTTTTGATGATCGGCATGGTCGCTTTCGTGGTCGACATCCCTGGTGGCATCATGGATGCTTCAACGGTCTTGCCCGTTCAGATTTTTCTCTGGTCAGACTTTCCCGAGCGGGGGTTTGTCGAGAAAACATCAGCGGCAATTTTGGTTCTGCTGACCTTTCTTGTGCTGATGAATGCAATAGCTGTATTTCTAAGGAGCCGCTTTGAGCGGAAATGGTGAATGGACATGGAAATGACCGAAGCCGATATCGACGCCCGCATCGAACCCGCCGGATCCTCCCCGGAGGTCAAGTTTTCGACCAGTGACGTTGACGTCTTCTATGGTAGCAAACAGGCGATCAACGGGGTTGACCTCGACATTTTTCAGAACGAAGTCACGGCGCTGATCGGCCCGTCCGGCTGCGGCAAGTCGACATATCTGCGTTGTCTGAACCGCATGAACGACACGGTGGACACCTGCCGCGTGACCGGATCAATTTTGCTGGACAACAGCGACATCTACGACAAGGACGTCGATGTTGTGCAGCTCCGCGCCCGGGTGGGTATGGTCTTTCAGAAGCCAAACCCGTTCCCCAAGTCGATCTATGAGAACATCGCCTATGGCCCACGTATTCATGGGCTGGTTTCAAAGAAGGAAGAGATCGACGAAGTCGTCGAGACCAGCTTGCGCAAAGCGGGGCTGTGGAATGAGGTCTCAGACCGACTCGATACGCCGGGGACCGCGCTTTCCGGCGGCCAGCAGCAACGCCTGTGCATTGCCCGCGCCATTGCGGTGAGTCCGGAAGTGATTCTGATGGATGAACCCTGTTCGGCGCTTGATCCGATTGCGACAGCCCGCATCGAGGAACTGATCGATGAACTGCGGGAAAATTACGCGATTGTCATCGTGACGCACTCCATGCAGCAGGCGGCACGCGTGTCACAGAAGACCGCGTTTTTCCATCTCGGCGATCTGGTCGAGCATGGCGATACAGAACAGATATTCACCAATCCTGTCGAAGAACGCACCCGCGATTACATCACGGGCCGCTTCGGGTAACCCATTCACGTCAGGCGGACACCATGTCCAAGGACCATACAGTCGCCTCATATGACAAGGAGCTGGAGGTTCTGCGCTCTGCCATTGCCCGCATGGGTGGATTGGCTGAAGCACAGATCGCCGGCTCCATTGATGCGCTCTATAAACGCAGTGAAGAAGCTGCCGGCCGGGTTATCGCGGCGGATGACGAACTGGACCGCATCGAATTGACGATTGAAAAGGATGCGATCGCGACGCTGGCCAAACGTCAGCCCATGGCCAGCGATCTGCGTGAGATCGTCTCGGCGCTCAAGATGTCCAGCATCCTCGAGCGGATCGGCGATTATTCGAAGAATATCGCGAAGCGGGTTTCTGCGATCAGCGAAAGCGATAGCGTCCGCGTGGTTCGAACTGTGGGCGATATGGCTCATATCGTTCAGAAGATGCTGAAGGATGTGCTGGATGCCTACATCGATCTCGATGCGGATAAGGCACTGGATGTCTGGGAACGCGATGAAGCTGTGGATGAGCTTTACAACAGCCTGTTCCGCGAGCTCCTGACCTACATGATGGAAGACCCGCGCGCGATCACACCCTGTACCCACCTGCTGTTCGTTGCCAAGAATGTCGAGCGCATGGGGGATCACGTCACCAACCTTGCGGAGATCGTCTATTACCTGGTGAAAGGTGAGATGATTGAGGATTCGCGGCCGAAAGGCGACCGGACCAGCTTTACGGTCGTGGTGCCTGAAGAAGTTTAGAGCAGACCAGCGACGAGGGCGGATATGCAACCGACGATCCTGCTGATTGAAGACGATCTCAGCCTTGTTGAACTCGTAAAATACAATCTCGAAAAAGAAGGCTTTACGGTTCACCGTGCTGCCGACGGCGAAGAGGGTTTGGTGATGGCGCGCGAACGCACGCCGGACCTGATCCTGCTGGACTGGATGCTGCCTTTCGTTCCCGGCATTGAAGTGTGCCGACGCCTGCGCAAGGCGCCCGATACGGCCAATATTCCCATCATCATGCTGACAGCGCGCACGGAAGAGGGCGACCGGATTCGCGGTCTCGACACAGGCGCTGACGACTACATCACCAAACCCTATTCACCGCGCGAGTTGATTTCGCGGATACACGCCGTGCTGCGCCGGGTCCGCCCGGCTTATTCCGGTCAGGTGCTGACTTATTCGGATATCAGCATGGATGCGACCGCCCACAAGGTAACGCGCAGCGGTAAATCCATTCGCCTTGGTCCTACTGAATTCAGGCTCCTACGACATTTTCTTGAGAATCCGGATCGGGTTTTTTCGCGTGAACAGTTGCTCGACGCGGTGTGGGGGCACGACGTTTATGTGGAGCCACGCACCGTGGACGTTCACATCAGGCGGCTACGCAAAGTGTTGAATGAGGACGGTGCGCAGGATGTGATCCGCACAGTCCGGTCCGCCGGCTATGCACTGGATGTGGACGCCGCCTGAATTTCCGGTAGGCTGTTGCCATGAGCGACGCAGGAAAAAAAGCCCATCACATCAAGATCGACCCGGAACCCGCCAGCGTGCGTGTTGAGCTGGGCGGCGAGGTCATCGCCGAGACCAGCGCGGCCGTGGTGCTGCGGGAAGGGTCTATACCGCCTGTCTATTACATTCCGCGCGAGGATGTGCGGCCAGAGGTTCTGACGGCGACGTCCCGGCTGACCCATTGTCCGTTCAAGGGCGATGCATCCTATTGGACGCTAGAAGCGGGCGGGAAAACCCTGGAGAATGCGGTCTGGTCCTATCAGGACCCGTTCGATCAGGTGGCGGCGATCAAAGGCCACATGGCATTCTATGTCGACCGTGTGGATAGTTTCATTATCGGCGATTAGAGCGCTTTCCGATCATATTGAACCATCCTTGCCGTGGCGAATTGGGTCAGGGTCAAGGAGCGAGGACGATGGACAAGCCCGGCACTGCCAAACAGTCACTCAATGCCGGCGATATCGTGCCGGATTTCAAATCGCCGAATCACCGCGGTGAGCGTGTCAAACTATCCGACCTCATGGCCGAGATACGAAGGCTCCGGTCTCGACCTGACCAAATCCAACGGAGATGACAGCTGGACATTGCCGATCCCGGCCACCTATGTGGTGGGCCGGGACCGCAAAGTCATCGCCGCTTATGTGGTGATGGACTACTCAAAGCGCCTGGAGCCGTCAGAAATTGTCGACGCCTTGAGAACGGGTTGAGGGTCTCCTTCAGGGCGCTTTCTTGTCCACGCCAATGTCGAAATCCGTCGTATCCGCAACAGGATCATCAGGCAACTCGGGAAACGGCGCGAAGGGGAACACAGCGTCATTCTTGCGGTAGCCGATGAAGTCCAGTAGTTCGCGGATATAGAGCGCCAGACGCGCGTTGAACTCGGCGGCTGCCTCCATCTGTTCCTTTGTGAACATGGCGTAGACCCATTGCACAAAGGCGATGACGAAGATCACATACATGGCGATGGTTGCCGCAAAGCCTGCTGCCACCATCAGAATGCCGCGGACCAGCTGTCGCCCCCGATATCCCCAGTCGACCTCCTCGATTTTTTCCTTGGCCTTTTGCGTGGCTGTGGCGGTTGCCGCAGCGGCGCCTGCTGCGCCAGCGCCAGGCGTCGGCTCATCTGCCTTGGATTCATCCGGCCTTGGCCTATCGTCTGAAGCAGGTGCCTCGTTCTCTGGTTCTTTGTCGGCGGCTTCGGCGGGCTTGGCCGCTTCTTCTGCCGGCATGGGCGCCGACTCGGGTGGCGCGGAGGCGCCCGGTTCAGGCGTCGCTGCAGAGACAGGCGGCACCTCTTTGGGGTCTTCAGAGGATGAGTCAGCGCCAGCGCTGGCTTTGCTGCTATCACTCGCCTTTGGTGTCGTCTTGCGGCGGGTTGTTTTCTTCTTCGGGGCCTCTTCTTCTGGGGCGTCTGTGGCGTCTTCAGCCATGAAATCCTCCTATTCCGGGGTCGGCGGCCTACTTGGTCTGGTCACTATATAGGTAGCCACCGCCACGTGGATAACCCCCAGAATAAGGGGCAGACGCCATGTTTCTGCAACGAACAGGGTCGCGAACAGCCACCCGCCGCTCATCATCACCACGGAAAGCACTTTGGCCGACACGGGTATCACGCCGTATTTGTCCCAGGCAATCAGATAGGGGCCATAATGCGGGTGGCTGTAAAGCCACGCATGCCAGCGTTTCGAGCTCTTGGCAAAGGCCCACGCCGCGACCAGCAGAAACGGCACCGTTGGAATCACCGGTAAAACAGCACCCACGGCCCCCAGCGCGACAAACACCCAGCCCAGCGCGAACAACGCGTGGCGCGCAAACGGACTGAGCGTAATCTCGGTTGGATCGGTTTTGTCGGCGTCCTGCATGGCCGAGACTATAGCGAGGCAGATCCCTTTTGTGTGGGGCTTTGTGCCGGACAAAAAAAGAGGCGCGCCGAGGGTCAGGGGGATGGCGCGCCTCTCAGGATAAGGCGACGATAGGTCAGGAGCACCCGCTCGTCGCCCCGCAGGTATCGCATTTCAGGCAGGTGCCGTTACGGACGAGCGTAAAGTTGCCGCATTCGCCGCAGGCATCGCCTTCAAATCCTTTCATTCGTGCTTCCTGGACACGGTCCATGACCGTGACTTCACGTTGTTGGGTGTGGGTCGCGATGACCGTCGCATCGCCTGATTGACCAACTGCGATGTCACTGGTGGTCTCCACATGGGTGCGGGCGACCACTTCGGCAGCAGGTTTCGCCGCGCCACCGTCCAGAACTGTCAGCTTGTTGCGGACGAACCCGTTGGAGGTGGCCTCTTTCAGCGCCTCTATGGTGGATGCGCCCGGTTGCCGGCCTTCCTCGGTGCCGCTGCCAAGTGTGTCGAAATGGGTGTCCGAGGGCTCGACATGGGCCAGGTCGTAGCGGCCCAGGTAGGAAACCGCCAATTCACGGAACACATAATCCAGCAGCGACGTCGACATCTTGATCGTGTCGTTGCCCTCCACAAGGCCCGACGGTTCAAACCGGGTGAAGGTGTAGGCGTCGACGAATTCTTCCAGCGGCACGCCATATTGCAGGCCGATGGAGATCGCGATGGCGAAATTGTTCATCAGCGAGCGGAAAGCGGCGCCTTCCTTGTGCATGTCGATGAAGATCTCACCCAGACTGCCGTCGTCATATTCGCCGGTCCGCAGATAGACCTTGTGACCGCCGACAGTTGCTTTTTGAGTGTAGCCCTTCCGCCGGTGGGGCAGGCGGCCGCGTCCGGCGGCGCGTTCGACGATGCGCTCGACAACCCGGTCAACGATGGCCGCGGGGGCTTCTTCTTCCAGATCTTCCTCGTCGATCAGCGACGTGCTCATCGGCTGGCTGAGTTTGGAACCATCCCGGTAGAGCGCGTTGGCCTTAAGGCCCAGTTTCCAGGACAGTTCATAAGCCGACAGGCAGTCCGTAACAGTGGCCTGGGTCGGCATGTTGATGGTCTTGGAAATCGCGCCGGAGATAAAGGGCTGTGCCGCGGCCATCATCCGGATATGGCTCTCCGCAGACAGGTACCGCTTGCCGATTCGACCGCAGGGATTGGCGCAGTCAAACACAGGAAGGTCTTCATCATTGAGATGAGGGGCTCCCTCCAAGGTCATGGCGCCACAGCAGAAAAGGTTTGCGCTTTCGATGTCGCCGCGGGTGAAGCCTATCTCTCTGAGAAGGTCGAATGCGGGGTCATCCAGGCGCGCGGCATCGATGCCCAGCACCTCGGTGCAGAAGCCTTCACCCAGAGTCCATTTGTTGAAAGCGAACTTGATGTCGAACGCTGTGGCCAGCGCCTGTTCGACGGCGTTGATCTGCTCATCGCCAAAGCCCTTGTCGCGCAGGACATCGTGATTGACGCCCGGTGCGCCGTCCAGCGTGTCTCGGCCGACTGCATAGTTGACGATCTCGGCAATCTGCATCTCACCATAGCCGAGTTTGGCCAGCGCGCTGGGCACCATGCGGTTGATGATCTTGAAATAGCCGCCGCCGGCCAGCTTCTTGAACTTCACCAGTGCAAAGTCAGGCTCAATGCCGGTGGTGTCGCAATCCATGACCAGCCCGATCGTGCCGGTCGGCGCGATCACCGTGGCCTGGGCGTTGCGGTAGCCGTGGGTTTCGCCGAGTTCGAGCGCCCGGTCCCATGCTGCCTTGGCGGCTTCGGCAACCGGCGCGTCCATGCAATTGGCGATATCCAGCGCCACGGGCAGGGTGCTCAACCCTTCATAACCCCTCGTTTCGCCATGGGCGGCGCGACGGTGATTGCGCATCACCCGCAACATTGCCTCGCGGTTCTTTTTGAAGCCGGGGAAGGGGCCCTGCTCAGCGGCCATCTCGGCGGATGTGGCATAAGAGGTGCCTGTCATCAGCGCGGTGATCGCGCCGCACAGCGCGCGGCCTTCGGCACTGTCATAGGGAAGGCCCGACGCCATCAGCAGACCGCCGATATTGGCGTAGCCCAGGCCCAGTGTGCGGTAGTGGTAGCTGAGCTTGGCGATTTCCTTCGATGGGAACTGCGCCATCAGCACGGAGATTTCCAGAACCACCGTCCACAAACGCACAGCGTGTTCGAAGCTGTCGATCTGGAAGGCCCCGTCCTCACCGAGGAAGGTCATCAGGTTCAGCGATGCCAGATTGCACGCCGTGTCATCCAGGAACATGTATTCAGAGCACGGGTTGCTGGCCCGGATCGCGCCGGATTCGGGGCAAGTGTGCCAGTCGTTGATCGTCGTGTGATATTGCAAGCCCGGATCGGCGCAGCCCCAGGCGGCGTAGCCGATCTTGTCCCAGAGCTCGCGCGCGTCGATGGTCTTGATCGCCGACCCGTCCGTGCGGCTGGTCAGCGTCCATTCACCGCCGGTTTCCACGGCTTTCATGAACTCGTCGGTCACGCGGACGCTGTTGTTTGAGTTCTGCCCCGAAACGGTCAGATAGGCTTCTGAATCCCAATCGGTGTCATAGGTCCGGAACTCAATGCCGGTGTAGCCCTGGCGCGCGAACTCGATGACCCGTTGGACATAGTTCTCCGGAATCATGGCCTTGCGCGCGGCGATGACAGCTTTCTTGAGCTGGGGGTTGATCTTGGGAGCAAAGCGCTCGTCATCCTGCAGGTCGTCATGCGGCGCGCAGGCTTCGATGATCTCGTTCAGGTGCTTTTCGGCCAGTTTGGAGCCGGACACCAGCGCTGCGACTTTCTGTTCTTCGACGACCTTCCAATCGACAAACTGCTCCACGTCCGGGTGGTCGATATCGACAACGACCATCTTGGCGGCGCGGCGCGTTGTGCCGCCGGATTTGATTGCGCCGGCTGCCCGGTCACCGATCTTCAGAAAGCTCATCAGGCCGGACGAGGTGCCGCCGCCAGAGAGCGGCTCGCCTTCGCCGCGAATGTAGGAAAAGTTTGTGCCAGTGCCGGAGCCATATTTGAACAGTCGCGCTTCGCGCACCCACAAGTCCATGATGCCGCCTTCATTGACCAGATCATCAGAGATGCTTTGGATAAAGCAGGCATGGGGTTGGGGGTGTTCGTAAGAACTCTTGGACTTGGTCAGCTTGCCGGTTTTGTAGTCGACGTAGTGATGACCCTGCGCCGGCCCATCAATGCCATAGGCCCAGTGCAGCCCGGTATTGAACCATTGTGGGGAATTCGGGGCGCACATCTGCCTGGCCAACATGTGGCACAGCTCGTCAAAGAAGGCGCGGGCATCGGATTCCGCGTCGAAATAGCCGCCCTTCCAACCCCAATAGGTCCAGGTGCCGGCCAGGCGCTCAAAGACCTGTTTAGCGCTCTTTTCACCGGCATAGCCGCCCGCATTCTCGCCCTTGTCGTCTGCCTCGCGGCGCCACAGCCACGCGGGGATACCTTCTTCTTCAACCGGCTTTAGTGCGGTTGGCACGCCTTTCTTGCGGAAATATTTCTGTGCGATGATGTCGGTCGCGACCTGGCTCCAGCCCGCCGGGACTTCCACATCATCAAGCTTGAACACAATAGAGCCGTCCGGATTGCGAATCTCGCTGGTCGCGGTCTTGAACTCGATCCCTTCATAGGCTGACTTGCCGTCTTCTGTGTAACGCCGCGTAATTCGCATCTTCGTCCTAAAGCCCCTCTTGCCCCGTTATGGTATGGATATTCTGCGTTTCGTCCCCAAGCGCGTCCGCAAGATGTTGTGCCCTCGTCTGACGCGGACACAAATGCTAGGTGTAACGTTCGGTTATGCACAAGGGGTATTTTCGCAATATGTGGAAAAAAACACCTTGCAACCCCTAAATATTGTGTTGGGCAAGGTGTTAGCCGCGAATCTTAATATGATGCGCGCTGATGGCGGTAGCCATGCAAGGACCCTGAAGAAAACTCTTTTTGGACAGCAAGTTGCCAAGCTTTTCTTGTCTAATTTTTCACCGAAAAAGGGCAATATAGCTGTCTTATTGGAGAGTTGGTTGATGCGCAGAGCGGGCGTGCATTCGGCAGGGCTGGACGTTTTGCAGCGCCTTTGCCATAGTCCGCGCGCGCATTCAGGAGCATGCAATCAATGTCCCTTTTGAAGTCGATTTTCATATGGTGGCAGGACCAGACCATCGGTACGTGGCTGTACACGGCACGGCATGGATCGCTGGTGGGCGAGGACGGCGAGGGCAACAAATATTATGAGGCCCGCAAGACTGGCCGGCGCTGGGTGATCTACAATGGCGAAATTGAAGCGTCGCGCGTACCGCCAGAGTGGCACCGTTGGCTGCATCATACCTGCGACGAGCCACCGACCGAACAGCCGCCCCTGGTAAAGTCCTGGGAAAAAGCCCACATCCCAAATCTGACCGGTACTGTCGCGGCCTATGTCCCGCCCGGCAGCCTGAACGATCAACGGAGCCGCTCTGCTGCAACAGGCGATTATGAGGCCTGGCAGCCGGAGTGAGGCGTCTTAACACCTGCCATGGAGCTGAGTAATGCGCGGCACCGTCGTTGAAACACTGATCGGCGCGGCCGTCCTGGCGGTAGCGGCCGGGTTCTTTTTCATGGCGTATAGCAGAACAGACCATACGCCGACCTCGGGCTACGAGCTGTCGGCCAATTTCGACCGTGTTGGCGGTCTGGCGATCGGGTCGGATGTGCGCGTCAGCGGCATCAAGGTCGGATCGGTACTGTCGCAGGAGCTAGACCCCAACACATTTGAGGCGGTTCTGGTCATGGGAATCGAAGCCGGTATTGAACTCCCGGAGGATTCTTCTGCCAAGATCGGACAGGATGGCCTGCTGGGCGGCAGTTTTGTCGACCTTGAGCCGGGAGGCTCCCCCGACATGCTGGCCGATGGCGATCAGATTGAATTCACACAAGGCGCCATCGACCTGATCGGTCTCGTCGGACGGTTGGTCTACGGCTCGACAGGCGATTCTGAAGATAGCGAATGACGATCTCGAAGTGGATCGCAGCGCTCTGCGCTGCCAAAATACTGATGTTCGCGGTCGCGCCCTCCGCCTATGCGGAGGACCCGATCGAAGATATGGCCATCCTCGAGCGGCTTGATGCGCTGCGGCGGATTGCCGTTTTGCGTGCGGTCGACAAGATCACAGCGAAACGAACCGATCTTGAGGTTGAAACCGGAGAAATCGTCCGGTTTGGGACGCTCGAGATCGTCGTACGCACCTGTCACAAGCGCCCCCCGGAAGAAACGCCTGAGGTCACCGCGTTCCTGGAAGTAACCGACTTTCCGCCTCAATATGAGCCGAGACAGATTTTTGAAGGCTGGATGTTTGCGTCCAGCCCGGCTGTTTCGGCGCTGGAACACGCGGTCTACGATGTCTGGGTGATCGACTGCAAAGCTTTGGCGCCGCTGGCGGAAGACCCTAGCGCGAAGAAATCTCCCTGAACTGAAAGCGCCTGCCCGAGCAGACGATGATAAGCGGTTCGGGAAATTTCCACCGCGCCGAATCGGGCCAGATGGGCGGTGACGAACTGCGTATCGAGCAGCTTGTAGCCGCCGGCAATCATCCGCGACACCAAATGGACGAGCGCGACCTTGCTCGCATCGCGCTGCCGTGAAAACATGCTCTCACCGAAGAACGCGCCGCCGAGCGTGACGCCATAAAGGCCGCCGACAAGTTCGTCGTCGTTCCAGCATTCGACGGAGTGGGCGGCACCCCGGCGAAAAAGATCCGTGAAAATCTCCAGGATCTTGTCGTTGATCCATGTCGAGGGGCGCCATTCGGTCGATTCGCGGCAGCCGTCCAGAACACCGGTGAAATCCCTGTCGATATGGACGGCGTACTTGTCAGACCGAACCGTTCGCGCCAGCCGTTTGGGGATATGAAATGATTCCATCGGGATAATCCCCCGGCGCTCCGGGTCGACCCAGAACAGGGAGCCCGACTCAGCACTTTCAGCCATCGGGAACACGCCCGATGCATAGGCCGACAAAACGATCTCAGGCGTTAGTTCGCTCACAATGCCCCGGGTTTGCCGCCGCGCGGCCTACTCGCTCTTGGACGCGGCGAGGTAATCTTCCAGCCAGTGTATATGATAGATCCCGTCAAGGAAGTCCGGGTTTTCTATCAGCTCGGCATGCAGTGGAATTGTGGTCGGCACACCGTCCACGACGAACTCCTCAAGCGCCCGGCGCAGGCGCATCAGGCAGCCATTGCGGGTTTTGCCATGGACGACCAGTTTGGCGATCAGGCTGTCATAATAGGGGGGGACTGAATATCCGGTATAAAGCGCCGAATCGACCCGCACATCCAGTCCACCCGGCGGGTGGTAGTCGGTAATGCGGCCGGGCATGGGAACGAATGTTCGGGGATCTTCTGCATTGATCCGGCATTCGATCGCGTGGCCCGAAAAACTGATTTCATCCTGCTTGTATTCAACCGGCATGCCAGCGGCGACGCGGATTTGCTGACGCACAAGGTCGATTCCGGTGATCATCTCAGTAACAGGGTGTTCGACCTGAATGCGGGTATTCATTTCGATGAAATAGAATTCGCCGTTTTCGTAAAGGAACTCGACGGTACCGACGCCTTCATAGCCCATGTCACCGATGGCTTTGGCGACAATGCCGCCGATTCGTTCGCGATCCTTGTCGTTCAGCGCCGGCGAGGGCGCCTCTTCCAGCACCTTCTGGTGGCGACGCTGCAGCGAACAGTCACGCTCACCCAGATGCAGCGCATTGCCGTGTGTATCGGCAAGCACCTGGACTTCGATATGGCGCGGTTGGGCCAGATATTTTTCCAGGTAGACCGTATCATCCCCGAAAGCGGCTTTGGCTTCGGTGCGTACCTGGGAGAAGGCGTCGGGCAACTCGTCTTCAGATTCGACGACACGCATGCCACGGCCGCCGCCGCCTGACGCTGCTTTGAGCAGGACCGGATAGCCGATGTCGGTTGCCACAGCGCGGGCTTCATCGACCGTGCCGACATCGCCCTTTGATCCGGGAACGATCGGGATACCCAGTTTCTGGGCCGTTTCACGCGCCGCGATTTTGTCACCCATAAGCCGGATATGGTCGGCGGACGGGCCGATGAACTTGATTCCATGGTCGGTCACAATGTCAGCGAAATTTGCGTTCTCTGACAGAAATCCATAGCCGGGATGAATCGCATCCGCACCACTGATATCTGCGGCTGAAATGATCGCCGGAACGTTCAGATAGCTTTCCGTCGCGGATGGCGGCCCGATACAAACGGATTCATCAGCGAGGCGGACATGCATGGCTGTTTCGTCTGCCTGTGAGTGAATAGCGACTGTGCGGATGCCCATCTCACGGCAGGCGCGGTGAATGCGAAGGGCGATCTCGCCACGGTTGGCGATCAGGACTTTGTCGAACATCTTATTCGATGATCAGCAGCGGTTCGCCGAATTCGACCGGCTTTTCGTTCTCAACCAGAATCTGCTTCACGATCCCGGCGCGCGGGGCTTCTACCGGATTCATGGTTTTCATGGCCTCAATAATCAGCAGGGTCTGGCCTTCGGCCACCGAGTCGCCGACCTTAACGAACACGGGTTTGCCGGGTTCGGGCGCTAGGTAGACCGTTCCGACCATCGGCGAGGTAACAGCCCCGGGGTGCGCGCGGACATCGGCTTCCGCCGTTGGTTCCGATGAGATACTGACTGCGGGAGCAGGGGCAGCGACCACGGGTGCCGCTGCAACACCGCCGCGGCCGACGCGGATCCGCATGTCGTCGTCTTCAATCTCGATCTCAGTCAGGCCTGTCTCGTCGAGCAGGTCGGCAAGCTCGCGTATCAGATCTTTGTCGATGGTCAATTTGGCCATAAAGAATTCGCCCCCTGTTCAGGAAGCGGCGACTTTATCTGCAAGTGCGTCCAGCGCCAAGAGATAGCCTTGCGCCCCGAGACCACAAATCACACCGACGGCGGCCTGACTGACATAGGAGTGGTGGCGAAAGGCTTCCCGTTTGAAGATGTTGGACAAATGAACCTCGATAATCGGCCGCTCGAACGCCATCAGAGCGTCGAGAATCGCAACCGAGGTATGCGTATAGGCTGCGCCGTTGATGATAATGGCATCGGCATCGGCCCGGGCGTTCTGGATCCAGGTGACCAGTTCGCCTTCCTCGTTGGATTGGCGGAAGTCCACGGCCAAGCCCAATTCCGTGGCCTTCTGATGAACCATCTCCTCAATGTCGGCGAGCGTTTCGTGGCCATATATTTCAGGTTCGCGGGCGCCCAACAGGTTCAGGTTGGGCCCGTTAAGCACCAATATCCGCGCGCGGGGTGCGCTTGCCATGCTGGAAACCTCTCTATATTAGGAGGGTCCTTGTAAATCCCTGCAGGGTTCAAGTCAAAATACGGAAGTCCTGTGATTCACGTAACCATCAATGGCGAAGAGCGGCAGTTCGATCAGCCGCTTGACCTCGTCGCCCTTCTTTCAGCACTCGAAATCGATGCAGAGAAGGTCGCCCTCGAACGCAATCTGGAGATCGTGCCGCGCTCAGCCTATGACGCCACGTTGGTGGGCGATGGCGACCGGCTGGAAATCGTCCACTTCATCGGCGGTGGCAAGGATGAGCCGGAAGACGACAGCTTCGAGATCGCAGGCCAGCGCTTTACCTCGCGGCTGATTGTCGGCACCGGCAAATATAAGGATTTCGACGAGACCCGTGACGCCATTGCTGCGTCTGGCGCAGAGATCGTTACCGTGGCGGTCCGGCGGGTCAATATCGCGGACCCGGGCCAGCCCATGCTGGTCGACTATGTTGATCCGAAAACCTACACCTATCTGCCTAACACGGCCGGCTGCTACACGGCCGATGATGCGGTGCGTACACTGCGTCTTGCGCGCGAAGCGGGCGGCTGGTCGTTGGTGAAGCTGGAGGTACTGGGCGACCAGAAAACGCTTTATCCCGACATGGTTGAAACGCTAGCCGCAGCCAAAGCGCTGGTCGCCGACGGGTTCGAGGTCATGGTCTATTGCTCTGACGATCCGATCATGGCCAAGCAGCTGGAAGAGATTGGCTGCTGCGCGATCATGCCGCTGGCGGCCCCCATCGGATCAGGCCTGGGTATCCAGAACCCTGTTAACCTTCGGATCATCATCGAGAACGCCGGCGTGCCGGTTCTGGTCGACGCCGGTGTCGGTACCGCCTCTGATGCAGCGGTTGCGATGGAACTGGGGTGTGACGGGGTTCTGATGAATACCGCTATCGCAGAGGCTAAAGACCCGATCGCAATGGCGAAGGCCATGAAGCTGGCGATTCAATCAGGCCGACTGGCCTATCAGGCGGGACGGATGCCCAAGAAACTGTATGCGGATCCGTCCTCGCCCCTGGCAGGGTTGATTTAGCTGGCCCTGTCTAGCCGTCGTTCTTTTCCCTGGTTTCTTCCACCAGATCCTTCATCCGGCGAAGCGGAATTGCCCCCGGGATCACCTGATCACCGATTACAAAGTTCGGTGTGCCGTTGATGCCCAACGCAGCGGCCAGTTCGATGTTCTCGCCCAGTTTTTCGGCGACCTCGTCTGATTCCATGTCCTCGCGAAGCTGATTGAGGTCGAGACCGAGCCGTTCGGCGGCGGCCATCACCGATTCCTCGCTGATAGCTTCATCCATTTCCATCAGCGCCCAATGGAATTCGACATACTTTCCCTGTTTGCCGGCAGCAATAGAGGCCTGTGAGGCAAAGAGGGACGCGGGGCCGAGCACCGGATAGTCCTTCAGCACCAGTTTCACATCGGGATCATCTTTCAACAGCTCCTGAAGATCAGCGACCGCACCCCGGCAATAGCCGCAACGGTAGTCAAAGAACTCAACCACCGTGACATCACCGTCCGGGTTGCCTGCCACATAGGCCAAATCCGGGCTGAACAGGGCCTCGCTATGTTCTTCAATCCCGTCGCGGGCTTGTTCAGCCGCTTCTGCCTGCCTGCCGGACTCCAGCGCAGCGATCATTTCTTCAAGGATTCTTGGATTCTCGATCAGGTACTCACGGACGATTTCTTCGATATCTTCCCGCTGGCTGTCCGAAAACGCTTCGCTCGTGCTGGTCGGGGCCGCGCCACAGCCGATCAGCGCCACGCAGGCAGCGGCCAGAGTTGTCTTTCTAAGAGTCACCCTTGTTCTCCTGTTTGTTCCGGGGTGTCATCGTTGTCTGGATCGCCCTTTTCAGGATCATCTGGATCAGGCGGCGGCTTCTTGCCGCGCCTGCGGTAATCGTCTTCGATGGCGTTGCGCGCAATCATGTACAGGTCCTGCGCGCGGTACCATTCCGGCGTGTCCGGCTCTAGCTCTTTGGTCGCAAGCCGCGCCTGGCGGGCTGCCTCTGGCGCGCGTCCGGCGATCGCGAACCGCTCCGCGGACGCCAGCGCGGCGCGGGCTTCATCACCCTTTAGATTGTAGGCAAGCGCGAGCTGGTGCCAGGCAAAGCCGTTATTCGGCTCCATCCGATTGGCCGCCCGAAGATTCCCGATCGCTTCCTCAACCGTCTCGGGATCTTCGGTAGACAAAATAGATTGTGCGAGGGCAACGCGAATCAGTGGTTCATAGGGGGCCATGCGCACAGCCGTGCGGTAGGGCTCGATGGCCTCGGCCATGCGACCGCTTTCAAACAAGATCTGCCCCTTCAGTTCCCAGTAGTACGGGTCGCGCGGCGCGTCCGCCAGCAGGGCGTCGAGTTCCTCCATCGCCTGATCGGTAAGCGCTTGGCGATGGTAGGCAACAGCCCGCGCATACCGGGCATAGGGGCTGGTATCCTCGACGGGATACATCCGCAGGACCCGGGGTGGATAGGTCAGAAAGCCATGCAGCTTGGCCTGCGTGCGCTTCAGCATCTCCGTGTATTCGGGCCGGGCAGGGCGCATCCAGAACGGCGACTGCTGCGCTGACTCCCTAAGCCTCGCAATACGATCCTGGGTCAGCGGGTGAGACCGTACATAAGGGTCCTGATTGGTTGTCAGCAGGGCTTCCTGATCGCCCAGATATTCGAAGAAATTTATCAGACCGTGCGCTGACTGACCCGATGCCGTCAGGAATTGCAGGCCAGCCTGGTCCGCGGACGCTTCTTGCGTGCGGCTGTAGGTCAGGAAGGAACGGGTGGCGAATTCGCCGCTGCTGCCCAGGATGGCGGCACCGGCATCACCAGCACCGGCGGCAATGGCGGCTGCGCCAAGAATCAGGCTGATGATTGAAATTGTCGATGCGCCCTGTAAACCGTCGCGAAACCGAGAGAGGTGCCCGCCGGTAATGTGTCCGGTTTCATGCGCCAGCACGCCGATCACTTCCAGCGGGTCCTTGGCCGCTGTCAAAAGGCCTGTGAAGACAAAGATGCGCTGTCCGTTTGCGACGAACGCATTGACGCTGTCATCGTTGACCAGATGAATTTTGACGGCGCCTTGTTCGATTTCGGCGGCGCGGAAGATCGGCTCTGACCAGACTTTGATATAGCGTTCGATCTCGGCATCGCGGACGAGCGAAATGCCCTGAGCGCGAGCGGGCAGAGCCGCCGCGGCGATGAACAGAATAGCGCTGCACGCAATGACTATGGTCCGTCGCACGGAACCCCCGGATACCGGTTACGCTCAGAAATTAGGGTCGTAGCAGGAAGCCGTCAACGTGCCACGCCGATCACAACTCGGTGACAGGTTCAGGCATCAGCCGTCTAAAGTTCCTTGTTCCACCAGCCTTTGCGTGGTGGGCCCTTTGGCTCTTCGGGTTCGGGCGGGGGAGCAGTTTCGGCGTTCGTCTCGGATTCCGACGCTGAGTCCGTGTCTGATGACGCGTCACCAGAACTTGCGCCATTGCCAGACGATGCCTCAGTGACGGCCTCGGATTCAGCTTCAGATTCAGCGTTTTCTGGTTCAGCGTCCGGTTCCGCGGGCGCGTCGGCCCCGCTGGCTTCGGCCCCGTTGGCTTCGGAAAGGTTCGCTTCCTGCGGCGCCTCCTCAGCTGCCGTTTCGGGCTTTGCTTCTGCTTCTGACGCTGACTGAGGCTCCGGCTCCACGATACCTTCCGCGACAAATGCGTCTTCAGTAACGACGGGTTGTTCCGCCGGGACTTCTTCCGCTGTCACCTCGGTGGCGTTTTCCGCTACGGGGCCGGCTGTAACGACGGGCTGTTCGTCCGGGATGGATTGGGCTTCCTCGCCGGTTTTCGCCTGGGCGCTTACCTGTTCGGCCTGGTCTTCACCCCCACGGGATTTACGCCGGCGCCGGCCACCGCGGCGGCCTCTGCGCCGTTTACTACGGCCTTCTTCGCCTTCTGTTTCGTCATCATCTTTGGCGGTCTGGCGCTTGTCCTGCGGGCGTCCCTTGTTCCTATTGTTTTTTGGCGCCCCGTCGCCTTGCTCGGCGTCCTTATCGTCTGAGCGTGACTGTCTTTGTTGTCGCGGCGGCGGCGGCGGCGCCTCATCCGTCCCGCCTTCGCGTGCCAGAGTGTAGTGGGGCCGGTGCATACCGGCATCTGCATGAATGTCGATAACCACGTCATAACGTGTCTCGAACTCACTCACGTCGCGCCGCTTGTTGTTCAAGATATAGACCGCCACATCTGTCGGCATGGTCACGCTGACCCGGACACATCCCGGTTTGACCGCTTGGTCTTCGATTGCGCGCATGATCTGGATAGCGGTCGACTCTGTTGAGCGGATTGTCCCAGCGCCTTCGCAGATCGGGCAGACTTCGGTGCTGGCTTCCAGCATGCCCGGGCGCAGGCGTTGCCGGGACATTTCCAGCAGGCCAAATGGGCTGATCCGCCCGACCTGAAGCCGCGCGCGGTCGCTCTTCAGCGATTCCTTTATCTTGCGTTCGACGGAACGGTTATTTCGTGATTCTTCCATGTCGATGAAATCGATCACGATCAGGCCTGCAAGATCGCGCAACCGGAGTTGGCGCGCGACTTCTTCAGCGGCTTCCATATTGGTGCGATAGGCGGTGCGTTCTACGTTGCGCTCCCGCGTGGACTTGCCTGAGTTCACATCAATGGCGACAAGCGCTTCGGTGGGATTGATGACCAGATAGCCGCCTGATTTCAGCGAGACCGTGGTGCTGTACATGGTTTCCAGCTGCCGCTCGACCTGATAGCGCTGCAGCAAGGGGGTAGGGTCCTTGTACTGCTTCACCTTCTTGGCGTGGCTCGGAATCAGCATTTTCATCATGTCTTTGGCGGCGCGGTAACCGTCACTACCATCGACCAGAATTTCCTCGATATCTGGCGAGTACAAATCGCGGATGGTCCGCTTGATCAGGTCGCTTTCTTCATAGATCAAGGCGGGTGCGACCGATTCCAGCGTCTGTTCACGGATCGTGTCCCAAAGACGGATGAGGTAGGTGTAATCGCGTTTTATGTCGGCTTTGGTGCGTTCCGCACCATTGGTTCGAATAATGCACCCCATGCCACTGGGTACATCCAGGTCGTTCAGAATCTTCTTCAGACGTTTGCGGTCCTTGACGTCGGCAATGCGACGGCTGACGCCGCCGCCGCGGCTGGTGTTGGGCATCAGAACGCAGTACCGGCCAGCCAGAGATATGTAGGTTGTAAGCGCTGCGCCCTTTGTGCCGCGCTCTTCCTTAACGACCTGCACCAGCAGAATTTGCCGGCGTTTGATAACTTCCTGGATCTTGTAACGGCGGTTCGGCGTGTGCCGACGACCTTTGTCAGCATCTTCAAGTGCGTCCTCCGCGCCGACTTCTTCGACTTCGGGGCCGTCTTCGCCGTCGGCGGATGCGACCTCGTCATCATCATCGTCGCCCCCGGCCTCGGCGGCTTCCTCGTCGATCAGCGCCTGTCGATCCTCATGCGGGATCTGATAATAGTCCGGGTGAATTTCGTTGAACGCCAGGAAACCGTGACGGTTTCCGCCATATTCGACGAAGGCTGCCTGGAGAGACGGCTCTACGCGGGTGACCCGGGCCAGATAGATGTTTCCGCGTTGGG
Organism: Alphaproteobacteria bacterium; assembly: GCA_046290575.1. Taxonomy (GTDB): domain Bacteria; phylum Pseudomonadota; class Alphaproteobacteria; order SMXS01; family SMXS01; genus JANQQJ01. The sequence goes on from JBKAGX010000008.1 coordinate 63,800, forward strand.
CGGAACGGCTTGCGGATTCGAAATCGAATTCTTCGATCCGGTTACCGCGGACGACGGCCACCCGGGTCTCTTCCTGGTGGGCGGCATCGATAAGGATACGTGATGACATAAACGGTTGCTCCGAGACGGCATGCGGCGCGTTAAACAGTCGCGTCCTGCAGCGGCATAAGGGGTAAAGGCGACCATTGATTCACGACCGGCCGCAGGCGATCCAAAACGGACGCCTTGCTTTTCTGGTCTGAAACAAATTCGCGGATTCATTGCGTAGAACCTTTTTCTTTCTCTCGCGCCCGGTGCCGGCCGTCCTGTGGAACACGTTTCATTCTAATCTTGCTTTTGAGCGTGTTCGAAGAGCCGGGGCCCGGTTCGGTTACCATGGCAGGCACCGATATCGGCAAGAGACGGCGCACAATAGCCCGCAAGGTTCGGTGAAACAAGCGCGCTATTCGAGACGGGCGTTCTGAGTTTTTGTTCAGCCACTGGTCAAGAAAGGTCTGTAAGACTATTTTCTCGATAACGTTTATCTTGTGGTTCGATAATGACGCGGCACAACATGTTTGGCTTTCGCCTTTGGACAGGTCTGCTGCTGCTGTTTATGGCGGTCTTGGGACAGGCTGGAAACGCGTCCGCGGCCGCGGGTGTCACCGGCGTGCGCATTGGTGAACACCCCGGATCCACGAGGTTTGTGCTGGATCTGACTGACGATGTTGAGTTTCAGGTCTTTGCGCTGCCGGATCCGTATAGGATTGTCGTCGACCTTCCGGAAATGAAATGGGACATTCCGCAAGGCGTCGATGGCAGAGGCCTGGTGGCGAAATACCGGTTTGGCCTGTTTACGCCGGGAACCTCGCGACTGGTTCTTGATCTTACGGAGCCAGCTATTGCCAGACGGTCGTTTCTGCTGCGGCCACAGGGTCCTTTCGGCTACCGTCTTGTTCTCGACCTTCAGGCCACCACACGGGCCGCTTTTGTCGAGATGGCCAAGGGGACGGCTCCCAAAGCCACGCCACCGCCATCGCCAGCCGATGTTGTAAGCGCCCCAATCCGCCGTGCCGATGGCAAGCGGGTCATTGTTGTTGACGCGGGCCATGGCGGCGTGGACCCCGGAACGATCAGCAAGGACGGGACCTACGAAAAAACGGTTACCCTGAGGGCCGCCAAGACCCTAAAGCGGCATCTCGACAATACCGGACGGTTTCATGTCGTTTTGACCCGTAGCCGCGATATTTTTATTCCGTTGCGCGAACGGGTTGAGATCGGCCGCCGCGCCGGGGCTGATTTGTTTATCTCGTTGCATGCGGATGCGATCCACAAGCGGCATATCCGTGGGGCGACGGTTTACACACTTTCGGAAACGGCTTCGGACAAGGAGGCGGCGGCGCTGGCTCGTAAGGAAAACCAGGCCGATGTCATTGCCGGTGTCGACCTGGACGGTGAATCAGAATTGCTGAAGGAAATTCTGATCGATTTGATGCAGCGGGAAACCATGAATTACTCGGCTGACTTTGCTGGAGTCCTGATTCCCAAGATGCGTCAGTCAGTGCTGATGCGCACGAATTCGCATCGTTTTGCGGGGTTCAGGGTGCTAAAAGCCCCTGATGTGCCCTCGGTATTGGTGGAGATGGGGTATCTGTCGAATGCCGAAGATGCCCGGTTTCTCAGATCGCAAGCGGGTATTGAAAAGATTGCACGGGCTATCTCAACCGCGGTTGGCGTATATTTCGATCAGCGCGACGCCTTCTTGACGTCGCCATGAGCACGACACATTTCCGAGATACCGGTACGCTGTCCCTGGCCCAGACTGAGCAGAGATGATCAAATTCCTGAAATATGGCGCGATCGCGCTGACACTGATGCTCGTGGTGGGCGTGATCAGCGTGTTTGCGGTGCTCTACCGGTTTGGCGCAGCGCTTCCCGATGTGACGCAGTTGAGAGACTACGAGCCGCCGGTCACCACCCGCGTCTATGCGGCCGACGGGCAGTTGCTGACGGAATTTGCCCGCGAACGCCGGCTTTTTGTGCCGATTGAGGCTGTTCCGCAGGAGGTGATCAACGCCTTCCTGGCCGCCGAAGACCAGAATTTTCACAAACATTCCGGCATCGATTTCGTGGGTATTCTGCGCGCGGCCATCACCAATCTTCAGAATCTCGGCTCCGACCGACGGCTGGTCGGCGCCTCGACGATTACGCAACAGGTCGCCAAGAATTTCCTGCTGTCGAACGAAGTCTCCTATGAGCGTAAGATCAAAGAGGCGATCTTGGCCTTCCGTATTGAAGATGCGCTCGAAAAAGACCGGATCCTCGAACTCTATCTGAATGAAATTTATTTGGGCCGTGGGGCTTATGGCGTGGCATCTGCGGCGTTGTCCTACTTTGATAAAAGTCTGAACGAGCTCACCCTCCCCGAAATCGCTTATCTGGCCGCCTTGCCCAAGGCCCCGAACAACTATCACCCGGTCCGGAAGTACGATGAAGCGGTAGCCCGGCGAAACTGGGTGCTTGGCCGCATGTATGATGAAGGATTCATCGACAAGGACACGTATCAGGCATCCCGCGCCAGCGAGCTTATTCCCGCAACAGCCCGCGGCAACGTGGATTTTACGGCCGACTATTTCAACGAAGAGGTGAGGCGGGAACTTGTTGAGCTCTACGGATTTGACTCGTTGTATGAAGGGGGCCTCGCCGTCCGCTCGACCCTGGATCCACGCTTGCAGGCGATTGCCGAGAAGGCCCTGAAAGACGGGCTGGTCGCCTATGACCGCCGTCACGGGTGGCGCGGCGCTCTGGCGCAGGTCGATGTGTCAAACTGGCTTGAAGAGTTGCGTGCGCTCGACGTATCACAGGGCCATTCCAACTGGCGGTTGGCTGCTGTTCTCGACGTCGGCTCCGATGGCATTGACATCGGATTCAGGGATGGCCTGAAAGGACGGATCGCCTTTTCTGAAATGCGTTGGGCCCGTGCGTGGCTGGAAAACCAGCGCGTCGGCCCACGACCATCAAAGCCGGCTGATGTTGTTTCAGCCGGTGACGTAATCGTCGTTGAAAAGCATGTGGAGACCGACGATGCAGGCAATCCGGTTGAAAGCGCGGATTCGGCAGGGCGCTATGCGTTACGGCAAATTCCCGAGATTGAAGGCAGTATAGTCGCGCTTGATCCGCATACCGGTCGGGTTCTCGCGCTTGTCGGTGGCTTTGATTATGCCGATTCCCAGTTCAATCGCGCAACGCAAGCTGCGCGTCAGCCCGGGTCGGCGTTCAAGCCTTTTGTTTATGCCGCGGCGCTGGATAACGGATTCACCCCGTCCGACCTGATCCTTGATGCGCCCTTCGTCATCGATCAGGGGCCCGGCTTGCCGAAATGGAAACCGTCCAACTATTCCCGTAAATTCTACGGGCCCAGCACGCTGCGGCTGGGTATTGAAAAATCCCGTAACCTGATGACTGTCCGGCTCGCCCAAAATGTCGGGATGGACAAGGTCTCGGATTATGCGGAGCGGTTCGGCGTGATGAATGATTTGCCGCAAACCCTGGCCATGTCGCTGGGCGCAGGAGAGACAACGCTGCTCAATATCACAACCGCTTACGCCATGTTGGTCAATGGCGGCAAACGTATCCAACCCAGTCTGATCGACCGCATCCAGGACCGCCGCGGTAAGACAGTCTGGAAGCACGACACGCGGCCTTGTGACGCGTGCAAGAGCGCGCTGTGGAGCTATGGCGATGTGCCCGAGCTGCGTGATCTGCGGCAACAGGTCATTGATGCAGGCACCGCCTATCAGGTCGTCTCGATCCTCGAGGGGGTGGTGCAGCGTGGTACCGGCGTGCGGGTCCGTGCTGTCGGTAAGCCGCTGGGTGGTAAGACCGGCACGACCAATGACAGTTTCGACACCTGGTTTGTGGGCTTTTCGCCGGATTTGGCGGTCGGTGTTTTCGCCGGCTTCGATACTCCGGCAACGTTGGGGCCGCGCGAAACAGGGTCGAGCGTATCGGCGCCGATCTTTCGTGATTTCATGGCCGAGGCGCTGGCCGATCAACCAGCGACTCCGTTCCGGATTCCCTCCGGCATCCGGCTCGTGCGGGTGAACGCGAAAACCGGATTGCCAGCGCGACCCGGTGAGCGGAATACCATTCTGGAGGCCTTTCAACCGGGTACCGAACCAAGCCGTACACGCACCGTACTTGACGGGTCGCAGGGGCTTGTGCAATCCGATGGATCCGCCTCGGTGCAACCCGGCGGTCTCTACTAGGCAATATAGGCAAGGCGATGAAAGCGGAAGTACAAGCGCAGGTCGATTCCATCCAGCAGTCATTGGAACTGCTAAGGAGGTCTCTTTGACTGGGACGTCGCCGTCGCACGCCTTGAGGACCTGAACGCGCAGGTCGAAGACCCTGATCTGTGGAATGACCCGACCGCTGCACGCCGGCTGATGCGCGAGCGGACACGATTGGACGAAGCAGTTTCAGCCTGTCTGCATATCGAACAGACTCTAGCCGACAGTATCGACTTGGTGGAGCTGGCTGAGGCCGAAGGCGATCAAGACGTCGTGGCCGAAGCCGAAGAGGCGTTGACTGAACTTGCAGCCCTGGCCGAAGAAAAGCGGGTCGCTGCGCTGCTTGCCGGCGAGGCGGACGGCAATGATACTTTTGTTGAAATTCACGCGGGCGCGGGCGGCACAGAAAGCCAGGATTGGACCAGCATGCTGGCGCGCATGTATACCCGCTGGGCCGAGGCACATGGCTACAAGGCCGAACTGGTCGAAGAAAGCCCGGGTGAAGAGGCCGGGCTGAAGTCCGCGACCATGGTCTTCAAGGGCGAAAACGCCTATGGCTGGTTGAAGACTGAAAGTGGTGTACACCGCCTTGTCCGGATATCGCCCTTTGATTCCAATGCCAGACGGCATACCAGTTTCGCCAGCGTCGGCGTTTATCCTGTGATCGACGACGCGATTGAAGTTGAGATTGAAGACAAGGATTTGCGGGTCGACACCTACCGCGCGTCAGGCGCGGGCGGGCAGCACGTCAACACGACTGACAGTGCGGTCAGGATCACCCATTTGCCAACTGGCATTGTCGTGCAGTGCCAGAATGAGCGCTCGCAGCACAAGAACCGGGCGACCGCGATGAAAATGCTCAAAAGCCGTCTCTACGAGGCTGAGCTCAGATCACGTGAGGAAAAGGCCCAGGCAGAAGCCGCAGCCAAGACCGACATCGGCTGGGGCCATCAGATCCGGTCCTATGTGTTGCAGCCTTATCAGATGGTCAAAGACCTGCGGACCGGCGTTGAGTCATCGCAGCCCCAAAACGTTCTCGACGGCGATCTGGACGCTTTTATAGCAGCGGCCCTGGCCGCCAAGGCCGACGGGACCACAACAGAAACCGTTGAAGATCTAGATTAGGTTATCCGTTACCCGGCAGCGGCAGCCTTCGGCGCTGACGGCGCTGGGTCGGATGCGGCCGCTGCAGGCTTGGCAGACGGCGAACTGGCCGCACGTGCGTTATCGACACGGGCAAATTGCCCTTCGATATGAGCGCCGGATTCAATGGAAATCTCTTCATGAAAGACGTCGCCAGATACACGGGCTGAACTCTCAAGCCGGACTTTTTTGGCGCGGATCGTACCGGACAGCTGGCCGTGGACAACGACTGTATCGGCCGTAACACCGCCTTTTACCGTGGCGTTCTTACCAATAATCAGCGATCCGCAATTCAGGTCGCCATCGATTTTGCCGTCGAACTGGACTTCGCCTGTGGTCTGAAGGTTGCCCTTCAGTTCTACGTCGCCAGCGATGATGGAAGGAGCGCCAGAAGGGGTCTGTGGAGGTTTACTTGACACGGGGCTTTCGTCCTTTTGCTTTGTCTGCTTCGATCCGTCGTCAGATTGCCTGAACATATTTTGCAGCCTCGAAGAAGTTGATTGGGTTCAGCGGGGCCCCGTCGAACCTAATTTCATAGTGTAAATGCGTTCCGGTGCTCCGACCGGAATTCCCCATAAGCCCAACTTTGTCACCAGTTTGAACGACCTGCCCTTCCTTGACAAGAAACTCCCGCAGATGGCCGTAGCGGGTAACAAATCCGTTGCCGTGATCGACTTCCACCATGCGGCCGTACGCACCTGACCAACCGACTTGTGTCACTGTGCCAGCGGCGCCTGCCAATACGGGTGCCTTCCATCCGCCGGCCAAATCGACACCGGAATGGGAGGCCCATTTTTTCGTGAACGGATCTTTGCGAGCGCCGTAGTGGCTCGAGATGTAGAAGGACTCTACCGGCTCCAGCAGCGGAATACTCAAGAACAGCGCTTCAAGCGTCTCAAGGTGACTAACCTTTTCAGCGAGCAGCATCAGTTCCGCATCACTTGCGGCAGCTTCATCGAGCGGCGTCAGCGGACCGCCCTGGTTGGCCGCCTCGGCGTCATCACTTCCCAGAATGGCATCCAGGTCCAGGCCAGCTGTCAGGGCAGCCTTTTCAAGCTGCGAGATGGTCAGATCGATCTGCTCGTCGAACCGCTTGAGCAACTCCTGTTGGATGGAATCAAGCGCGCTCAGTTCATCGGATATTGGGTCGTGCAAGACGTTCCCGTCAGCGTCCTTGTCGGCTGGTGCGTCTATTGCCGGGGCGTCGACTGATGGCAGGACTTCTTCGGCCGGGCCACCAACGGGCAGCGGTTCCGCGCCGGGCGCTGGTTCGGTTTCAGCGTGTTCAACCGTCGGCGTTGTCTGGTCGGTCAGGCTGCCGAACATTACATCAGACCGTTCCAGCATCTCGTCCAGCACCGTTTGGCGCGCCTGTAGAACTTCGGCGCGTTCGATAAGGTCGTCTTCCAGACGAACCAGCTGGTCGTGCAGGTCGGAACGAATATTGCGCAAATCTGCAATCTGCTGGTCTTTGTGCTCAATGATCTCATTGCCGAAGATCAGGCTGGCCGATGCCACCCCGACCCAAAGCATAGCCCCAAATGCAATTGAGACGGACATGAACTGAAAGCGTGGTGACAGGGCCACAAAGCGCACGGCGCCGCGGGACCGCAGATAAATCTGCCGTTCGGGGAAATGGCGATGATATTGCTCTGCCACAAAGGCCTGGATTCGTTTCCAGGTCGTGCGCACAAGTAACATCAAGCTTTGTCTCTCTTTGATTAGGCCGGGCGGGTCGGCAGTTTCGTACCAGAGTTCTTCAGGGAAATCGAGGGTTTCTGTTGCACTTACAAGATTATATGGTGCCCAAGTAATAATCCTGCGTCAAACCTGCCTTATTTCGCGCATCATGATTAAAGGGCGGCTTCAGATTCCCGCGAAAGTATTGTTGAACAAGGGACTGCCACGTTTTGCGCGAATCAACTTCCTTTACATCGCAAACAAAGTCGAACCAGCGTTTGCCGATGGCGACGTGTCCGATTTCGTCCCGGTAGATCGTCTCCAGGATGCCTGCGCTGTCGTGATCACCAGCGGCCTCCAGCTTGGCGATCATGCCGGGCGTTACATCGAGACCACGGGCTTCGAGCACCAGGGGAACAATCGCGAGCCGTGCGGACAGGTCACCGGCGGTGGCTTCTGCGGCCTGCCAGAGGCCGTCATGCGCGGGTAGCTGCCCATAGTCTGCGCTGAGTGCCCTTAGCCGATCCCTCACCAACAAGAAGTGCTCACCTTCATCAGCGGCAACCGAAACCCAGTCGTCAAAAAAGGCCCGGGGAAGCCCCTTAGAGGTAAAGCGGGCAACCAGGTCCCAGGCCAGATCGATGGCATTCAGCTCAATATGCGCAAGGGCATGGAGCAAGGCGATCCGCGAGTCCAGGGCACCAGACGCACGCCGCTTGGGCATCTTGTTCGGCGGCAACAGAACTGGCTGATCTGGCCGGGCAGGACGCGCCGGCGGGATGCACGCGCCAACCTCAAATATCCGGCGTTCTTTCCAGGCATCGGCGACAAGGCGTCCCGTTCGTGCTTTTGCCGCACCATCAGCTGTGTTGAGGATACGGCAGGCGGCCTGCGCCAGCGTCTCGGGATTAGGCATGGAACAACGGCAGCGGCAATGCTGGAACGGCGCCGTCCCGGGCAAGGTCTAAAATGCTGTCGATCAACGGGACCGGGTCGGCAAGGCCGCCATGGCGCATAAGCATATCGGCCTTTTCAATGATCTCGTCGCGGCTCAGGGCAGCCTGCGGATCGCCTTTGGCGAAGGTGCGTCGGGCAGCGACGGGATCGCCCTCTTTGGGCGTAACGGTGACGGAAGCACCCCAGGTATTCGGATAGGCGTCCTCATAGTATTCGCCGACCGCGACATGAACCTTGTCGGTAAGGCGGGATAGTTCTTGGCGCGCGGTCTCACTGAAGGTTTCGAAGGTGACGTTGGGCTCGGTGAGGGCCGCGGCAACGCAATGTTGCAGCGAGAATTTAGCGTCGTAGTCCGTCTTCGGCGCCGGCCGGTCGCAAATCTTGAGCGCCGCTCCATAGGTCTCAACATCAATTCGTTCGACCGCGTCGGGATCGAATGCCGGCTGTAGATCTCCGGCTGCGTCGATGGCCGGGTGCGTATGGCGGCAACTGGGCCATGGTTTTAGAGAGGTCATGTGGGTTTGCCAGGGGCTGTCCGCGCCCTCAAGCAGGCTTTCGGGGGCGGCGTCTGGACACAGGCTCCGATAGAAACCTTTTTCGCCCTCTAGAATGGTGGCAGGGCCTGTAAAGCCAAACGCGGCCAATTGAGCTGCCGCCAGCCCAGCTTCGGCAGCACGGCCTGCATGAAGATGCTTGCTCTCTGCCCCGGCGTTCAAAAACTCCCATAGGCCTGACGCCTGAGTACCGGCATTGCCGAGCGCGTCCACCTGAGCCTCGCGGGGCAGGCCAAGCAGGCTGGCAACAGCCACAGCCGATCCGAACGGCCCGCAGGTCGCGGTATTGTGCCAGACCTCGTAATGCGCAGGACCCACGCTTGCGCCTACACGGCACACGGCTTCAAAGCCTCTGGTGACAGCCTTCAGCAATGCATGGCCCGCGGCGCCCTGCTTCTGCGCCTGGCTCCATGCCGCCGGTATGACGACGCAGCCGGGATGGGTCACCGACGTGCGGTGCAGGTCGTCCATCTCCAGTGTATGAGCAAAGGCGCCCAGGAGGAACGCCCGGCGCCCGGCATCACCTCCGGTCGTGCCTGACCAGGCCGCAACCTTTTGCGCAGCTTCAGTGTTTCGCGCGCCGATCGCATTGGCGATCAGGTCAAGGGTGAGTAGCGCGGCTGCGTCCAGATCTTTCTGGTCGATGGGTCTGTGTTCGATCAGGTCGACCAGACGGGTGGTGAGGCTGGGCGTGCGGGCCACTGCTAAAGGGCCTTTACCGCCTCGAGGACGGCATCCACATGGCCGGGTACACGAACCTTGCGCCATACTTCGCGGATGACACCCTTGTCATCGATCAGAAAGGTCGAGCGCTCAATCCCCATATAGGTCTTGCCGTACATTTTCTTTTCTTTCCAGACGCCGAAGGCCTCTGTCACGGCACCATCTTCGTCCGACCCCAAGGCGATGCCCAGATCGTGCTTGGCAATGAACTTCTCATGCTTGGCAACGGTATCGCGTGACACACCGATAATGGTCGCGCCTTCGGCTTCAAACGCGGCCTTGTTCTCGGTAAAGGCAATCGCCTCCTTGGTACAACCAGACGTATCGTCCTTCGGGTAAAAATAGAGGACGACCTTCTGCCCCTTGAGGTCCTTGGAAGAGATGGTATCTCCGCCGTCCCGCTGCATTGAAAAAGCTGGAGCTTTGTCACCTACGCCAGGTTCCGTTGCCATGTGAACTCCTGTCAGTTGGAAAGTGCTGAATCGGGTGTAACGATCATCGTCTCGAAGATCTCTGCCACCCGTTGTTGTGTACCCAATACCGCAGCTTCCAGATCAGCGAAACTGTCATATCCCGACGAACGGGCAAAAGCCCGCCGCAATGCTTTCGATTGATGACGCTCAGGGTCGAAATCACCACCCAGGCATTGCCGTGAAACGCCGCGCACGGCCTCCAGAACGCCGATCGCGTCGAGCATATCGGATGCCAGTTCACGATCGATCAAGTTCTGGTCACGCAGTCCGGTGATCGCGGTTTCCGTCCGGGGGCTGAATACATCTGGATGATCGTGCCCGTTCTTTAGCTGCAAATATTGCGCCATAAACTCCAGATCCAGCAAGCCGCCGGAGACGTGTTTGACGTTCCAGGGATTGACCGTGCCGAATTCCCCAGCCAGCCGTCGCCGCATATCCGCGACGGTTTTGAGCAGGGCATCTGCGTCTCGGGGGCGGCTCAGCACATCGCAGATAACATCGGCGACTTTTGCCTGAAGGGTTTCTGATCCGGCGACGGGGCGTGCTCTGGTCAGGGCCATATGTTCCCAGGTCCAGGCGTCACGGTCCTGATAGGCCGTAAAAGCCTCTACGGAAACAGCGACGGGCCCTGCATTGCCCGAGGGCCGTAATCGCATGTCCACCTCATAGAGCCGGCCTTCGCCCGTCAGCGCGGTTAAACCGTTGATCAGCCGCTGGGACAACCGTGCGAAATACTGGGGGGCAGGCAGGCGGCGCTCGCCATCGGATTGTGCATCCAGCGACGGTGCGTCGTAGATGAAAATCATATCGAGGTCAGAGGTGAAACTTGTCTCATGGCCGCCAAAAGATCCCATGCCGACGACGACCAGTCCGCAGTCGGAGATGCGGCCATGGCGACGGGCGAAGTCTTCCTCTACGGCAGGCAACAGGCCCTGAATAATGGTTTCCGCGGTTCTTGTGTGTGCTTCGGCGGCTTCTTTCGCGTCGATCGACTGCCGAAGCAGTTGAACACCGATTTGAAACTTGCGCTCATTTGCCCAGCGTCGTGAAAGGTCCATGACGTCCTGGAAATCGCGTGCAGCTGCGAGCGCGCGGTCCAGATCATTCTTAAGGGCACGTGCGTCTGGAAAATCTGAAAGAAAATCCGGATCGAGAACCGAATCCAGCAATAGATGGTTCCGCCCCAGGAATTCGGCCAGGGCGGGCGCCGTTCCCAGTACATTGGCAAGGAGGTCCAGCAGATTGGGGTTGGCCTGGAGCAGGGTCAAAATCTGTACGCCTGACGGCAGATGGCCCAGGAATTCGTTGAACCGCGACAGCGCCCGGTCCGGTTCCGCGGTATCCCCAAACGCTTCGAGGATAGTTGGCGTCAACACCCGCAATACGGTCCGTGCCCTCTCGGTACGAAAGGCGCGGTAGCGGCCTGTTTCCCATGTGCGTAGTGTACTGGCGACGGTCTCCGGGCTTTCGAATCCAAAAGACCCGATTTCCTCATAGAGGAAGGTCGGATCGGTCTCGGCCGCATAGAGGCGGTTCCACTTGTCCGCAGGTTCAGTGCCGGCGCTGTGCGTGTCGTCAAAAAGCGCATCGTAGAGTTCTTCGACGCGTCTCAAGTGGGCAAGAAAAACCCGGTCGAACTCTGCCCGATCGTTGAAGCCCATAAATGTTGCGATCGCAGCGATGCCCCGGTCATCTTCGGGCATAATTTGTGTCTGTTCATCATGAACCATCTGCAGCCGATGTTCGAGCGTGCGCAGAAAACCATATGCCTCCGTCAGATCATGCGCTTCCGACGCCTCGATGATGTCTTTGGCGGCAAGGGTGGAAAGCGTGTCCAGCGTCCGGGGGGTCCGTAAATCATCATCGCGTCCGCCGGCAATTAGCTGCTGGGCTTGTGCGAAGAACTCTATCTCCCGGATGCCGCCGGGGCCCAGTTTCACATCGTGTCCGGCAACGGCAATATCGCCATACTGGTGATGGGCCTTGATCCGGCCTTTCATCGCATAGATGTCTTCCAGCGCGGCGTAGTCGAGATGCTTGCGCCAGACAAACCCTCGAATACGCTCCAGAAACGCCTTCCCAGCGTTGAGGTCGCCGGCGATCGGGCGCGCCTTGATCATCGCCGCGCGTTCCCAGTTCAATCCCATGCTCTGATAGTAGATTTCCGCAGCATCAACAGAGAGCGCGACGGCCGTGGCCCCTGCGTCAGGCCGCAACCGTAAATCCGTCCGGAAGACATAGCCATGCTGCGTGCGTTCCTGCAGGACCTTCACCAGATCGCGCGTGATACGGATGAAGCAGTCCTGTACGTCGCGGCGCCCCGTATACTGGGCGACCTCTGGATCAAACAGGACGATCAGATCGACATCGCTGGAATAATTCAGCTCGCCTGCGCCCAGCTTGCCCATCGCCAGCACGATATAGCCTGAGGCCCTTGCAATTTCCGGTGTAGCAGGGGCATCTTCCGGGCCCATCCAGGCCAGATCGCCACGCTGCATTCGGGTGCGGACCAGATGCGCGACCGCGTAATCAATAGCAAGTCCGGCAAACCGACTCAGCGCATCTGTCACCTGCTCCAGCGACCACAGGCCGGCCATATCTGCCAACGCGGTAAGCAATGCGATCCGCCGTTTGCCAATCCGGAGACTCCGCATCACTTCATCCTGCTTGGCCAGCGTCGGCAGGATATCGCTCAAATCGTTGAAGATTGCCTCAAGGCAGCGGTCTGGACCCTCGGTCAAAAACTGGCAATACAGGTCCGGCTCCTTAAACAGACTGACACACAGGAACGGGCTGTTGCCAAAGACAGCGCAAAGCAGCGCCTGCGTGCCCGGCTGCTGCATCAGACGGTCAAGGCCGGCAATGCCCGGCACGACGTCCACGGTCCACTCGCCAAGTTTTGCTTCCGCAGCAGATTGATCGAAAGGCCGAGGAATCTTGTCGGAATCAAGTTGGATCGCTAAGTCTTGCATAAGGCGGGGGCTTGTCCTTCGGGATTTCCCGCTGACACTGGTCGGTCTGATTGCCGTGGTCAAGACGGTGCTGACCGGTAATCATGCCCAGAGAATGAATGGAGAGCTTCGCTGCGTCGGCTCCTAGTCTGGTCCACAATCGCAATATTGGTTGTCGTCGCCGTTGGCGCGGGCCGTCTTATGGTGGGGCCGGTTCCACTCAACTTTGCAAAGCCGCGTCTGGAAACGGAACTGAACCGGCGACTGGGCGGTTACGGGATCGAGTTTGAAGAAACTGTCATCGCCTGGCGTGGCTGGCGCCGAGGCCTGGACATTCTGGCGACGGGGGTCACTTTACGGGATCCACGCGGCCTTGCCGTGGTCGAGTTGCCCGAACTCGCCGTCGGGCTTGATGCCAGCGAGTTGATTCAGGGCCGCATTGCGCCTCACCGGATCGGTCTGCTGGCGCCGACGATCCGCCTTTCGCGACAGGCCGATGGCAGCTTTGGCTTTCGCCGTGCGGGTACGGGTACGGGTGGTAATTCCGAACAGATGACGCAAGGGCTGGTTGGTGCCTTGTTGACGCCTGCCGACGGCGCGGTTGCAGGGCTTGAACGCGTGGTTGTTGAGGACGCCGTCATCCTGATTGATGACCTAGCGCAGCAGCAGGACTGGCGCGTCGACGGCGCGACACTGGAAGCACGGCGGACGGGTGATGGCCTTCGAATTACCCTGGTGGGTGCGCTGACCGCCGGTGACGATGTCGTCGCGGTCAATCTGGCAGCGGATTACAGCCGGTTTACCGATCGGGTCACGGCGAATTTGGACGTGACAGGTCTGGTCCCCGCGATGTTGGCGCGCCCGGTCGGGCCGCTGACCGGTTTGCGCGGCTGGAATGTCCCGGTCAATGGATCAATCCTGATCAACGCGGACCGGTCCGGCCGTATTGACCGGATGGCGCTCGACCTAACCGCGGATCGTGGAACACTGGATCTCGACCTCTGGCCCCGGCCCGCGCAGATCGAGAATGCCGCAGTCGAGGCCGTGCTGGATAGAAATGCCGGGCGCTTTACGGTTTCGAAACTGTCGGTCGGCCTGGGCGGCGGGATGATCGACGGTACAGCGGTACTGGCGGCCAGTGACCTGGGTATTCTCGTCGAGGCGGAAGCAACCGTCGACCGCTTGCCCTTCCGGTCCCTCGCTGCTGTCTGGCCGGAGAATTTGAAGGCGAATACGAGAAGCTGGTTCAGCCGTAACATCACCGGCGGGCGCATCGTGGACGGGCAAATTACCCTTAAAGATACCCCCCGGACCGGTGGCGACGCCCGGACCGACTTTCGGTTTGCCTTCGGGTTCCAGGGTCTGGAGCTGCACTACATCCGTCCGATGCCCCCTATGAGCAAGGCTTCGGGGACAGCTGTTTTAACGCCGGACGCGTTTGAAATCCGCGTTGATGACGGCCAGATCGCCGACCCAGAAACAGGCATGGAGATTGAGCTCGTGTCGGTCCATGGGCTGATGAGCAATCTCGACAAGCCAATAACACATGAAGCGGACATCAACGTCGTCTTCCGCTCCGGCGCCGAAGATATCATCACGCTGATCGACTATGAGCCTCTGGGGTATGCATCCGATTATGGCGTCGGTCCCCAAAGCCTGGCCGGCAACGCCCGCGTACAGGGTCAATTCAGGTTCCCACTGATCGATCGGCTGGGTTTCCAGGATGTCGACTTCCGGATCGCCGGGACCATCGACCAGTTGCAAATCACCGATGTACCCGACTACGTCCGTGAGCAGCCTGGAACGGTCAGTGTCGTTGTGGAGCGGGAGGGGCTGGAGGCTGCCGGTGAGTTATTCCTGTGGAACAACCCGGTCAAAGTCACATGGAGCGAGCGCTTTGTTGAGGGTGAAGGCCTGCCGACACGGTTCATAGCCGAGGGGCGCCTGCCACCGGTCCGCCTTTATGCGCTGGGCCTTCCGCCGGCGGTTGAGCTTTCTGACTCGATTTTCCTGAAGGCCGTACTTGAGGGGCAGGGCGTCGCCATCTCTTCCGGAACCGTGAACATCGATTTGACGGGGACGGCCGTCGCATTGCCCGCAATAGATTGGCAAAAGCCAGCCGGGGTGAACGGACGGATCGATGCAAACCTGACCAGCTTGAATGGACTTTTGCGTCCGACCAACCTGTCGGCCAAAGCCGCCGATCTCGACGCTCAGGGCGATCTATTGTTCGACGGAAACGGCCTGTTCCAAGGGGCTGAATTCGGCCAATTCAAACTAGGCCAGACGGACCTTGGTTTGCGGGTTTACAGGACTGAATCAGGGCCTATCGACCTGCGCCTGGAAGGCAGATCCCTTGATGTTCGTCCCTTTCTTGGTGACGACGATACGCAGGATGATCCGCCAGGGACGCTGGACGCATCCATCACGATTGATGTCGGCCAGGCTATCGGTGCTGGTGAGCTTGTCATTGGCGATGTGCGCGGCGTGCTTCATCTGGATGCCAGCGAAATCGCAGACGCGCAGTTGACAGGTACTTTCACGTCAGGAGAACCCCTGATCATTGACTATCACCCTGAGGGCAGCAACCGGTCTCTTGAGGTGCAGACCAGCAACGCTGGCGATCTTCTTGCTGCGCTTGACCTTTACGATGGCGCGCGAGGCGGACGGCTTTCCTTGTTGGCAAAGGTCACGGGACCGTTGGACAATCGAACGACCTCCGGCACTTTGGATGTGCGTGACTTCAGCATTACCGACGCTCCTGGTCTGGCGCGGCTGTTGACCTTGGGATCTTTGACTGGGATCGTCGATACGCTGTCGGGCGATGGTCTTTCATTCGACAGACTGGAAGCAGGTTTCCGGCACGTCGCTGGCGATTTAACGATCATCGGCGCCCAAGCCGTTGGGTCGCAACTCGGGATCCGGTTCGACGGCCGCGCGTTTGACGATCTTCAACAACTCGACATCCGTGGCACACTGGCACCAGCCTATTCCCTGAATACCGCCCTGAATTTTGTACCGCTGGTGGGATCAGTCCTGTCCGGTGGCAGTGGTGAGGGGCTGTTCGCCTTCCGCTTTACAGTACGCGGTGCAATTGAGGATCCGGATGTTTCGGTCAATCCCTTGTCCGCGTTGACGCCGGGTATCTTGCGCGGCGTGTTCGATATGTTCGATCCGCCGCGTGCGCGGCCTCGACAGCCGCAGCCGCAGGCTGACCCTCAACAGCAAGGGCCCGCCCAGGCGCCAGCCGGGACGGACCCTGCTTCAGATCAAAACTGAAGTTCTTAGTTCTGTTCGGCAGCTGCCTCGGCTGCTTCTGCAGCTTCTTCCGCGGCTTCATCATATTCGACAATGCTGTCGATGATGCAGGGGCGGAAATTGCTTTTCGAAAGCACACTGCCGCTCGTCAGGATCGGCACTTCGATCACATCGACTTCGCACAGCTTGCCAAGGCCCCCGGCGTCATGACGCCAGGATTTGTTCATTTTCAGGCCAGAGCAACGTTGCGCCAAGGTCATTTTGTAGTCCGGGCCGCCGCGCATATAGAGGATGATCGTCTGGTTATCGACCACCTTGCTGTTGCGGATGCGCGACACGTCGATGCAGCGCACCAACGGCTCGCTTGCCTGTTCGGCGCCTTCATCCTGGGCGAGAACGGGCGGTGCATATGACGACAACGCCAGTCCTCCGGCGAGTAGTCCAGTCATCAGCAGTTTGTTCATCTTCTTCTCCATTCTTCTTCTCTAGGCGTTTCCCTTGGGCTCCTAGATCGGCTTGACGATCGCATGACGCTTTTTGCCCGCCGACAGCTTGATCATATCCCCGGACTCAAGGTCATTCAGCGTTACCACTGTATCTTCATCCGCTACTTTGTTGTCGTTGACGCGGGCGCCACCACCTTTGATCAGCCGCTTTGCCTCGCCGTTTGAGGCGGTTAACCCCGCCTGCTTTAGGAGATTGACAAGGGGAACACCCTTTTCAAGCTCTGCGCGAGGAATTTCATGGGTTGGTAGATCGTCGCCAAGCCCACCCTGTTCGAAGGTCTTGCGTGCGGTTTGCTCCGCTGTTTGGGCGGCGTCATCCCCGTGGGCAAGGCGGGTGGCCTCCGTCGCGAGCCTGATTTTCGCTTCATTGATCTCCTGGCCTTCCAAACGCCCGAGCTGTTCAATCTCGTCGAGTGGTAGGTCGGTGAAAAGCTTGAAGAAGCGAACGACATCCGCGTCGTCTGTGTTGCGCCAGAATTGCCAATAGTCATAGGGCGGCAGCTGATCAGCGTTGAGCCAGACGGCGCCCTGCGCTGTCTTGCCCATCTTCGCGCCCGACGATGTGGTGATCAGCGGTGAGGTGAGCCCGAAGAATTCGGTCTGTTCAATCCGGCGACCCAGCTCGACACCATTGATGATGTTGCCCCATTGATCAGAGCCACCCATTTGCAGGGTACAGCCGAATTGCCGCTTCAATTCCACGAAGTCATAACCCTGCAGGATCATGTAGTTGAATTCCAGGAAGCTCAGCGGCTGTTCGCGGTCGAGCCGCAGCTTGACGCTTTCGAAGCTCAGCATCCTATTCACTGAGAAATGCCGCCCGATATCCCGCAGAAATTCCAGGTACCCGATCTGCGACCACCAATCGTCGTTGTCGACCATCACGGCATCCGTCGGCCCGTCGCCAAATGTCAAAAAGCGCTCAAACACCTGCTGAATGCCCGCTTTGTTGGCGTCGATTGTCTCCTGATCCATTAGTTTTCGGGCTTCGTCTCGAAAACTTGGATCACCGATCTTGGTGGTCGCCCCGCCCAGCAGCACGATCGGTTTGTGTCCGGCCTGCTGCAGGCGTCGCAGCATCATGATCTGCACCAGGCTGCCGATATGCAGGCTGGGTGCCGTGCAGTCAAAACCGATATAGGCCGCAACCGTCCCCGTATTCAGCGCCGTGTCCAGCGCCTCCATATCGGTGCATTGGTGCAAATAGTCCCGCTCGACGATGGTGCGCAGGAACGCTGATGTCGGCTCGCTCATATCTGGCCTTAATGTGCTACGGTTACGGTTGAAGCGGCGGGTGGTAGCATATCAGCATATGAGCACAAAGACGGAACTCAGAGCACTCGGTTTGATGAGTGGAACATCACTGGATGGAATCGATGCCGCCATCATCGAGACCGACGGGGAGACCATTGGCGCGCTGGGGCCAACCTACTATCAGCCCTATGGCCGGCAGATGCATGACGATTTGCGCGCGCTGCTGGACCGCGCCTCTCGGGAAGGCCGGGCTGTTCAAACGACAACAGAAGCCCGTGAAATCGAAAAGGCCTACACGCACGCTCAGGCTGATGCGATTAAGGCACTGCTTTCCCGGGAGAACTTAAAGGCATCGGACATCGACCTTATCGGTTTCCATGGCCAGACCATTCTGCATCGCCCGCAGGACCGCTGGACCTGGCAGATGGGCGACGGCGCCTTATTGGCCGATCTTGTTGGCATTCCGGTGGTGAACGATTTTCGCGGCGCGGATGTCGCCGCTGGTGGGGAAGGGGCGCCCTTTGCGCCGCTCTATCACCGTGCGCTGCTGGAGTCGGCCAATTATGGTACCGGCACGCGCCCGGTTGCCGTTCTCAATATCGGCGGAGTCGGCAATGTGACCTGGTTCGGCGGGGACGGTGCCATCCTGGCGTTCGATACAGGCCCGGGGAACGCCTTGATGGATGATTGGATCCGCCGCCATACCGGCCAGTCTTTCGACAAGGACGGTGCGATTGCAGCGACAGGTGTGGTTCATGAAGACCGCGTAAGGCAGGCGCTTGAAAACCCCTATTTCGATCGGCGTGCACCCAAATCTCTGGACCGGCTGGATTTCACAGGATCCTTCGTCGAAGGCCTGTCGCTTGAGGATGGTCTGGCGACGCTGGCGCACTTCACCTGCGCGTCGATCGCGGCCAGCCGCACCCATATGAAACAGCCTCCAAAAGCCTGGTATGTCTGCGGTGGCGGTCGGAAAAACTCATTCTTGCTGAATGAACTAAGGAATCTTTTGAAAGTTCAGGTAGAGCCCGTTGAAGCGCTGGGGTGGCGCGGTGATTCATTGGAAGCTGAGGCGTTTGGCGTTCTCGCCGTGCGGTCTTTAAAGGGATTGCCGCTGAGCCTTCCGGAAACGACGGGTGTGCCGCAGCCGATGAGCGGCGGCCAGCTACATCGGCCGGAAAGCGTACCTGCCTAAACCTTACGGATCACGACCTTGCCGTGTTTCATGGACAGTGCCAGTTTGCCGTTCTTCAGGGCCAGCGCATCCTTGCCGAACATCTCATGCCGCCAGCCTTTCGTAATGCGAACGTCGGCATCGTCGTCAGCGGCCAGTGCCTCCAGATCAGCGACATTGGCGACGAGCTTTTGAGCGACTTTTTCGTCCTCGCAGCGCATTTTGAGCATAACTTTCAGCAAATCCACGGTCGGTCCGATGCCCCGCGGAAGCCGGGCGGGCGCTTTTGGTTCGGGTAGTTCCGCCTCGGGACGTGAATCGCCTTCCTCCAGAGCCTTGAGAATGGCCTTACCCTGCGGTCCTTTGGCCAATCCGTCGGAGACACCCCTCATTCGGCCAAGCTCGGCCTGATCTTTGGGCGGGTGGGCTGCGATCTCCAGCAACGCATCGTCACGAATAACGCGGTTGCGGGGAATGTCTACCTCCTGGGCGCGGCGCTCCCGCCAAGCGGCAATCGCCTGTACCCGGCCGAGGAAACGCCGGTTTGTGCTCCGGGTTTTCAACCTTTCCCACATCTTCTCGGGTTCCATCGCATAGGTGGATGGGGCCGTAAGCACGGCCATCTCCTCCTTGAGCCAGGATGCGCGTCCGTTCTCCTCCAAAATCGCAGCAAGAGCCGCATAGACATCGCGGAGATGGGTCACGTCACCGATCGCGTAATTCAGCTGTTTCTTGCTCAACGGACGCCTTGACCAATCTGCGAAGCGCGACGCCTTGTCGACCTTTGATTTGGTGAAGTGCTGCACCAGGGTGTCATAGCCGACCGAATCGCCGAAGCCGCAAACCATCGCAGCCAATTGCGTGTCAAACAGCGGGGTCGGCAGTGTGTTCAGGTCGTGGTGGAAAATCTCCATATCCTGGCGCGCCGAATGCAGCACTTTGAGCACATTCTCATTGGCCAGCAGTTCAGCAAACGGTTTGAGCGATATGCCTTTTGCCAGCGGATCGACAATCCAGGCGTCGTCCGGCCCCCCTATCTGGATCAGACAGAGCTTGGGCCAATAGGTGTCCGTGCGTAGAAACTCTGTATCTACGGTAACGAATGGAGTGTTTGAGAGGCCGTCGCAGACCGATGCCAGCTCGGCGGTGTTTTCGATCACATTCATATGGGGACCTATACAGCCATTCCGGCCCCACGTCATCGGGTTGACAAAATACGCCTAAGTGTGCGCTTTACGCCGCGCCCGCACGGAAGGAAAATATATCAATGCACGCCTATCGTACACATACCTGCAACGACCTGCGCGAACACCATGTTGGTGAGCGCGTTCGCCTGTCCGGTTGGGTTCACCGCAAGCGCGACCACGGCAATCTGCTGTTCATCGATCTGCGTGACCATTATGGCCTGACGCAGTGCGTAATCGAGGTGGATGGCCCTGGTTTCGACAAGGCCGAGCATATTCGCGCGGAAAGCGTTGTTACCATCGAAGGACCGGTGGTCAAACGCACCGATGACACGATTAATGCCGACCTGCCGACCGGCCATGTCGAGGTGCGGATTGAAGAGTTCACCATACAGTCAGCAGCGCAGGAGCTGCCGCTGCCGGTGTTTGGGGAGCAGGAATATCCGGAGGAAATCCGTCTGAAGTACCGGTTCCTCGATCTGCGGCGCGAGCGCATCCACAACAACATCGTGCTGCGGTCGAAGATCATCTCCAGCATTCGCCGCCGCATGGTCGATCAGGGCTTTCTGGAGTACCAGACCCCGATTCTGACCGCGAGTTCACCCGAAGGCGCGCGCGACTTCCTGGTGCCGAGCCGGCTCCACCCGGGCAATTTCTATGCGCTGCCGCAGGCGCCTCAGCAGTTCAAACAGCTGCTGATGGTGGCTGGATTTGACCGCTACTTCCAGATTGCACCCTGTTTCCGCGACGAAGATGCACGCGCTGACCGGTCGCCGGGCGAGTTCTATCAGCTCGACATGGAAATGTCGTTTGTCACCCAGGACGACGTCTTTGCAGCCATCGAACCGGTCCTGCACGGCGTCTTTGAGGAATTCTCCGACTGGGACGTCACACCAGCGCCGTTCCCCCGCATTCCCTACCGCGAAGCCAAGCTGAAATACGGCACCGACAAACCGGATCTGCGCAACCCGCTGGAAATCGTCGATGTTACGGAGGTGTTCCGGGGGTCGAACTTCGGCATTTTCGCCAAGGCCATCGAGGCCGGGTCGGTGGTTCGTGCCATTCCGGCCCCGAATACCGGCGACAAGGCGCGCAGCTTCTTCGACAAGATGAACGACTGGGCGCGCGAGCAGGGTGCCCCGGGCATGGGTTACATCATTCTCGCTGAGGGCGGTGGCAAAGGCCCGATCGCCAAAAATCTGGGCGACGAACGGATAGCTCAACTGAAAGAGATGATGGACCTGGGCGACGGCGATGGCGTTTTCTTTGCCTGCGACAAAGAGAACGGTGCCGCCGACCTGGCCGGCAAAGCCCGCACCAAGGTCGCTGAGGACCTGGAGCTTATCGAACCTGGCGTCTTCAAATTCTGCTGGATCGTCGATTTCCCGATGTATGAATTCGACGAGAGGACCGGCAAGCTGGACTTCTCCCATAATCCGTTCTCGATGCCGCAGGGCGGCATGGACGCGCTGGAGAATCAGGATCCGCTCGAGATCATCAGCTATCAGTACGACATTGTCTGCAATGGCGTGGAACTGTCATCCGGCGCCATTCGGGCGCATGATCCCGATATCATGGCCAAGGCCTTCGAAAAGGTCGGCTATGACCGCGCGCGGGTGGAGGAAGAGTTCTCCGGCATGATGAACGCGTTCAAATATGGCGCGCCGCCGCATGGCGGCATTGCACCGGGCATTGACCGGATTGTCATGCTGATCGCCAATGAGCCCAACCTGCGCGAGGTGATCCTGTTCCCGATGAACCAGGTTGCCGAGGATCTGATGATGGGCGCGCCTGCGCCCGCCATGAAGGAACATCTGCGCGAGCTGCATCTTCGGGTCATTGAACCTGTTGAACCGCACAAGCACTGATCTGCAACCTCGAAATTCAGATGATCGTCACTACTTTGTATTCTAACTCTCATCGGTTGGGTGAGGCGCAGGGCGAGGGGCTGACTGATTTCCGGACCAGGTAGATCTAGAAATCCCTGGGCAGACGAGTTGCGGCAAATCGTCGGAACCCGTGTCGAGATGATTCGGGCCAGGAAAGAGAATATTTCGATCCTTGATGTCGGAGGTGGCTCGCGGACCCCTATACCCGTTGAAGAACCGCGCACGCTAACGACCATCGACATTTCGGCTGAGCAGCTAGAAAAAAATGCCATCGCTGATGAGAAAATCCTGGGCGATGTCGAGACCTATGATTTTGGTGACAGACGGTACGATATTGTCTCGTTCTGGGATGTGCTGGAGCATTTGAACCAGCCTGGTGAAACACTTTCGCGGATGGCGAACCTTCTGAATGATGATGGCCTTCTGGTGATCAAGGGGCCGATTACGTCATCGACTAAGGGTCTGATAACACGGTTTACGCCGCATGCCGTCCACGTGTTGTTCTACCGGCATATCCTGGGGTCAGAACATGCGGGCAAGCCGGGCTACGCGCCCTGGCCGGTAGAGTTCAAGCCGGGAAGCGATCTGCGTTCCATCATGCGGTACATCAAGGCCAACGACCTGCATGTTCTGATGCAAATACGCTTTGAGATCTGGCATGTGGCCAAACTGCGCGAAAAAAGCCGGGTCTTATCCTGGCTTTACAGCCTCGGCAACGGGGTGCTTAGGCTGGTCAGCGCGGGCCGCCTGGGGGGCAAGGCGACGGATTTTGTGATTGTAGCGTCCAGGCAACAGAACTAGGCGTCTCTCGTCTCGACTTTCACCTCCGAGTGCAGGGTGCGGTGGACGGGGCATTTTTCGGCGATGTCCATCAGCTTTGTCCGTTGTTCGTCTGTCAAGTCGCCCTCAATTGTAATCAGCCGTTCAAACCGGTCGATCTTACCGGTGCTCGCTTCGCACTCTTCACAGTCCTCCGCGTGAATTTTCTCGTGCGTCACATCGGCAGAGAGACGCTCAACCGGCAGGCCCTTGTGATCGGCATACATCCGCATCGTCATGGTTGTGCAGGCGCCTAGCGCCGCAGAGAGCAGGTCGTAAGGCGAGGGGCCGGTGTCGGTACCGCCAAAGCTGACGGGTTCGTCGGCGCGCAGCAGGTGCCCGCCAGCCCAGACATCCGTCGCAAACTTGCCGGAGTTTGCTTCGCGCACGCGGGTCACGCCTGCCGGTGGCTCTGAAAGCAGATTCTTTTCGGTCTCGCCGATATAGCGCGAGGCCCAGGCGGAAAGGACGTCAGCCACATAATCGGCATCAGCCTTGCGCGACAGCAGGTGATCGGCGTCATCAAGGCTGATAAAGCTCTTCGGATGTTTGGCGGCGGCGAAGATATCACCGGCGTTTTCGATGCCGACAATCTGGTCGCGCGGCGCGTGAAAAACCGCCAGTGCCTTGCGCAGGGTACCAATGTAGTCGGCTGGATCGTGTTTCCTGATGTCTTCAAGGAACCCTGCGCCAATTTCGAAGGGTCGCCCGCCGATATCAACTTTGGCTTTGCCCTTTTTCGCAATCTCGTCAGCAGCATCGGCAATCAGATGTTCGACATGGGCGGGGTCGGCAGGCGCACCGATCGTGGCCACGGCTTTGGCCTCGGGCACATCAAGCGCTGCGCGCAGAACAGCCGCACCACCCAGACTGTGGCCGATGAGAAAGGCAGGCGCGTCATAATGTTCTCGCAGAAACGCCGCCGCAGCGACCAAATCCTCAACATTTGATGTGAAGTGCGTGTTGGCGAAGTCGCCTTCTGACGCGCCCAGGCCGGTAAAGTCGAATCGCAGAACGGCGATGCCTCGTTCAGCGAGCCCGCGGGCGATCCGACCAGCGGCATAAATGTCCTTTGTGCAGGTGAAACAGTGCGCAAACAGCGCATAGGCGCGTACCGGTTCCGAAGGGCTGTCGAGTCGGGCGGCCAGCATTTGGCCATCAGCGCCTTTGAACATCATTTTCTCGCTGGTGATCGCCATGGTCGAATTCCTGTTGGTTTCGGGGAAGCCGGTTTCTATGGTAACGCCACACCTACAAACACGCTTACAGGGGAGACAGATATGGGACCGCTTAAGGGGGTCAAGGTCGTTGAGATTGCAGGTATTGGCCCGGGGCCGTTCTGCGCCATGATGCTGGCGGATATGGGCGCCGATGTCATCCGAATTGACCGCAAGAGCCAGGCGGGCCGTCCGGGAACGACCGCAGGCGGTAACGCGCGATTCGATGCGCTCAATCGTGGACGACGCTCGGTCGCGCTCGATCTGAAAAAGCCGGAGGCGGTCGAGACCGTCCTCAAGCTTTGCGAATCAGCCGATGTCCTGACCGAGGGGTTCCGCCCCGGCGTCATGGAACGGCTTGGCATGGGACCCGATGTGGTCTTGGGCCGCAATCCCAAGATCGTCTATGGGCGGATGACTGGTTGGGGCCAGGACGGGCCTTATGCATCCGTGGCAGGTCATGACATCAACTACATCGCGCTTTCAGGCGTGCTGCACGCGCTGGGCCGGGAAGGGGACAAGCCTGTGCCACCGATGAACCTGGTCGGCGACTTTGGCGGTGGCGGCATGGTTCTCGCCTATGGCATCGCCTGTGCGCTGTTCGAAGCAGCTCGCTCTGGTCAGGGTCAGGTGATTGACGCTGCCATGGTCGATGGTGCCGCATTGCTGATGGCGCCGATCTATGGGTTGCAGGCCATGGGCCGCTGGAATGGCGACGAACGCGGCGTGAACCTTCTTGATACCGGCGCGCATTTCTATGAAGTCTATGAAACCAGCGACGGCAAGTTCATCTCCGTCGGGTCTATCGAGCCCCAGTTCTATGCCATTCTGCTTGAGAAGTCGGGCGTTGATGCGGAGGAGTTTGCCGATCAGCATAACCGCGATAAGTGGCGTGGTTACAAGGACACGCTGACGGAAATCTTCAAGCAGAAGACCCGCGACGAATGGTGCGAGATCATGGAGTACACCGATATCTGTTTCGCGCCGGTGCTGTCCATGAACGAAGCGCATGCGCATCCGCACAATGAAGAACGGGGCACATTCATCGAAGTTGGCGGCTTCAAACAGCCGGGGCCGGCGCCGCGCTTCTCGCGCACCAAGCCGGAGGTGGCGCGTCCGTCGCCGACACCGGGCGAGCATAATCAGGATGCGCTGTCGTCCTGGGGTTTCTCAGATGAGGAAATCGCGGCGTTGGAGGCGGCCGAGGCGATTTAGCCAGCTAGAAAGCAATCGGGTTTAGTGGAAGGGATTGACGATTGTGAGGTCGTCAATCACCTGACCGGTCGAAAGGTCCTCGGTATAAAGTTCAGTACAGGATGCTATTTGCGCCGCGGCGACAATTGCACTGTCCCAATAGGAAAATCCGAGCCGTGACTTGATCGTCAACGCCCGGCTCAGCATCTCTATATCCACAGTTCGGATATCGAAACGCAGCCAAACCTGGATGAGGTCGACGGCATCTTCGTGAGACAGGGGGCTTATGCGAGCGGGTCTTGTCGCCTGTACATAGAATTCTTGTAGGACCTGGACGGACAGAACCACGTCCCAGCGGCGAAGTAGTTCGACAGCCCGGCTGCGCTTGTCGATCTCAGTGGGCGCGTCGCTGATCGAATAGATGAGAATGTTTGTATCGAGAAAAACACTCACGCTTGATTTCTATCGTAAAGCGACTCTCTGGGTGCGATTTGCCCTGCCTCGAAACCCTTGATTCTCGCCCGAATTTCATCTTCCTGACGCTCCAGACGTTCCCACTCGCTATGGCGCTCCAAGGCGCGCAGGAATTCCCGGACCAGCGCGGAAACAGAAGTTTCTCGTTCGGCAGCCACTATGCGGGCTTTCCGATAGGTTTCATCGTCCACAGATATTGTGATATTTTTCATATTTTCACAGTATCACAGCGAAACTTACTCTGCGATTCCTCCATATATCTACTCTACCTGCCGTTCCACCGTCACCGTGGTGCCGCTTTGGCCAGGAAAGTCTTCGAAGAGCGCGTCGATCATATAGGGAAGCGCGCCTTCGAAGTTGCGGGCGGGGCCTATGCTCCGGGCACGTCCTTCGAAGACGCGTTCACCGGTATCGACCCGGTCGATTTCGAGCGTCACCTCGCGGCTGGCCGACCCGCCACGTGGCTCTCCGACCGGAAAACTGGTGCCGAATCCCACACCAACGCCGCCGCCATGATAGCCACCACTGCCGCCACTCACGCCAATACTGAGGCTGCTACTGGGTCGGTCATCAAAGTCACCGACAGGCGATTGCCCGTAATCGAGATGCGCGATGTAGACCGGCGGCGTTTCACCGGCGGGTACAAAACCGTGCCTTGCAAGATGGCCCATCAGCAGCGATGAAGCGCGTTCGAACTCAAGACTGCCCTGTTTGCGTTGATCAGGCGCGACGATGGCTACGGCGGCGCCCTGCGGCGCCTCAAGCCGATGAAACCGCGTGACATCCGATTTGATTGATTGAGCGCAGGCGCTCAGGACCAGGGCAATTGCAATAATCCCAATCTTTGACGTCGTCATGATCGGCCTCCATCCAAGGATGTTGTATGTGGCGGGCGTCCAAATCTCTAACGCGACCACCAGATATCGATGCTGTTTCCCATAGCCGGAATGGTCTCGGGTCTCTGTAAGCGCTCCCAATAGGCGATTCTGTCTACATCCAGATGATACAGCGGGATGACATAGTCGCCCTGACGCAGCACGCGATCCAGTAAACGCGTCGCCGTCACCAGCTCATCGCGGGTTTCTGCTGCCGGGATCCTTTCCACCAGTTCGTCGATCAGCGGGTCCTTGACGCCCATATAGTTCCGGGTGCCCGGCTGATCGGCGGAAGCCGAACTCCAATAGAAGCTCTGCTCATGCCCCGGTGACAGCGATTGCCCCCAGAAATAAGCAATCATGTCGAAATCATAGTTCGTTACTCGCGCCTGATATTGCGCCTCATCGACCAGCCGAACGTTGGCATCGATGCCCAGCCTTTCAAGATCACGGGAAAACTGGGTGACAGCACGGTCTGGTCCTGCGGTTGTGATGAGGATTTCGAAAGACAATTGCGTGCCGGACGTGTCAACCAACTTGCCTTTATCGACACGGTAGCCGGCTTCCGTCAGGAGCTGTTGGGCCCGGCGCAGGTTATGCCGGTCATAGCCATTCGGGTTCGAAACGGGAAGGGACGTCAAATCCTGTTCCAGCGCCGGGTGATTGCCAGCATTCAGGCTTTGGGCAAGGGAACGCTCTGCGTCCGTCACGTTGAGGGGGGCTTCCAGCTCTGAGTTGTCGAAATAGCTTTCGGTTCGTTTGTAGGCGCCGTGAAACAGCTTTGCGTTGGTCCACTCGAAGTTAAACGCGTTGATCAGCGCATCACGCACGCGTTTATCGGCGAACACCGGTTTGCGGGTGTTCATCACCAGCCCGAGCATGCCTGATGGCCGGCCATGCCGTAGCTCGGCAAGAATGACGTCGTCATCGCGCCTGGCGTATCCTGTCGCCCAGCGCTGGGGGCTGGGCTCGCCTCTGAAATCCGCCTGTCCAGCCCGGAATGCCTCGAAGGCGAGGGACTCATCGCGATAGTAGTCGAAGCGAATGGTCGCGAAGTTAAAGTGGCCACGGTTCACCGGCAGGTCTTTGCCCCAGTGATCGGGATTGTAGCGATAGGTGATGCTGCGGCCGGGATCGACGGCCTCTACCATGTAGGGACCCGAGCCCGGAATCGGATCAAGGCTTACCTGGTCGAAGTTCCGGTTGTCGAAGTGGTGTTTGGGGAGCACGGGCATCAGGCCGAGGATCAGCGGCAACTCGCGGTCGCCGCCCGCCTTGAAGGTCATGCGGATGCCATGGGTTCCAATACGTTCATAGCGGTCGACCTGGCTGTAATATGCGTGATGATTGGGCCGACCGTTGTCGCGCAGCGTCTCCAGCGAGAAGATGACATCATCAATGGTGACCGGCTGACCATCCGAGAAGCGGGCCATAGGGTTCAGATGGAATTCCACCCAGCTTCGGTCCTCGGGAATGGTGACGGATTGGGCAATCCGAGCATAGAGCGTAAAGGGCTCATTACGGCCCCGCGCCATGAGGGATTCAAACACAAGATGCCGTCCGGCGGCGGGGATGCCTCTGATGATGAACGGGTTCAGGCTGTCGAAGGTACCGGTCTCCGCCAGTGTCAGCGTCCCGCCTTTTGGCGCGTCGGGATTGGCATAGTCGAAATGGGTGAACTCAGGCCCGTGTTTCGGCGCCCCGTGCATGGCGATTGCGTGCTGACGGTCCTGCGCGGCTGCCGGTGCTGCGCCAAGCGAGAGAAGAAGTCCCAAAATGAATCCGCAGCGCTGCATGCGGTGAATATGGCGTTGCGCGTCACGCGCTGCAATTCGCACGTTTCGCAAAGCGGATTTAAACGAGGGTTCTATCGTCGCAGGGCGCGTTTCAGGACCGATCCGAGCGCGGAAAGCGATGGCCTGAGCAGGACGGCTTCCCGCGCATAGTAGAATGCCTCAGCCGGGCGGCCGGCTTCGAAGAGCGTGTCCGATAGTTTCTGCAGCGCAAAAGCTTTGTGGGTTTTTGCATGGTCACGTAATTCTCGGTGCTGTGAGAACGAGATCGCCTTATCAAGCACCCTCAACTGATAAAGGCGTTTATCGATATCACCCAGCATCGTCGACATCGCTGTACCGGCAGCGGGATCAGGGATGTTGTGCCGTGAAATGACTGTTGGATCGAAGATGATCGAGCTCGCCCCATCCACGGCGCGCAGATAAAAATCCCGGTCGCATTCATAACGGAGCGTTTCGTCAAATCCGCGTATACCTTCGAAATAGGCGCGCCGGATGATGGTATTGTTTACATGCGCGAAGCCGGTTGCCTTCAGCAGATCAGCCACCTGAACGATGAACGCATTGGTTCCATCCAGTCGCAGCTCCGGACCGAGTCGGTTTTCGAGACCGTCGAGCCAGATTTCGCCTTTTTTCAGCGTGTCACCGGCATAGGCGTGTTGGCAAGTGAAGTAGAGGTCGGGACGGGCATCAATCGATGCCATCTGACGGGCGGCCCGGGCAAGGTGGGCGGCGTCGATCCAGCTGTCATCATCGTCGAGAAAACACAAATAGTCACCCGAAGCGCACGCTGCGCCGAAGTTCAGGGCATAGCTTTGCCCGTGGCCGTTCATCGCCTTGGGGAGGTGCAGGATCTGGGAATGCTCTGGAAGGCTGCCTTCGATCGCAAAATAGGCGTCCTGATGCTCCTCGTCAGACCCATCGTTGACGATAATGATCTCAAGCTCTGTGCCCCGCTGTGCCAGCACGGAATCCAGCGCCTTCTTGAATAGGCCGGGGCGGTTGCGGGTTGCCAAAATAACGGAGAACTTCACGGGTCACTGCGTCCAGTTGCTTCTTGAGGCACTTTAGCAGGGCAAATGCCCGGAGCGCACCGGACAAAAAAAGGGCGCCCCATCGGGCGCCCAAGGCAAAGGATTGGAGGAATCTCGAAATCAGGCCAGTAAGTGCCCTGAAAAAGAACCTATGATGTTGACGGTGACGATCAGTGCGATTGTGTACGCTGTCACCGCTTTTCCCTTCAAAACAGGTCCTACTCGCGATTCCGAGGGTTGCAGAGTGCATGAAGGAATGGGCAAAATTAAGGCAAGGCGTGAACAAATTGTGTCTTCTGGAGGGAAATCGGACATGAAAGAGTTGCCGGAAGGCGTGAGATCTTATCAAAAAACCCAGACCTACACGGCGAAAACCACGCCGGGCATGATGAAAAACGACCACCGCGTCCGCGCGGGAGTTTGGGGGATGATCATCGTAGAGGCGGGTGAAGTGACCTACGAGATTCCCGAAGAAGATGAATCTCATACGCTAACGCCCGATAATCCGGGAATTATTGCACCTTTGCAATTCCACCGCATTGATCCGCAGCCGGGCGCAAAATTCCACTTGGAGCTTTATCGCTAAATGGAACTGTCGGGTGACGCAGCCATGCGTCTGTTTGTGCTGTTTTTTGTTGGCCCTCCGGTTCTGGGGGCACTGATCGGCGCATTTCAGATGAAACAAAGCCGGTTTCGAGGCGCCGTGATTGGCGGTGCGGTCGGCATGATGGTCGGCTATGCCGCTTTTCAGATCATTGTCCTGAACGAGATTGATTCCGAATCCGCGCCGCAGCAAGAGGCGCCAGACTCGGTGCCAATGACCCCCAGCCAGGTCCCATTGTCGACGGAGTGAAAATAACTGGCGAACTAAAACCAACGCTCAGGCGTTTCTATCCCGAAGCTGATGCAAGACCCACGGCGATTCTGCCCCTCAGATTCGCTGCGTGTACCGACTAGTAGCTCTCTTTGAGTGGTTGAGCGTCAGCTTCACATTGGTTTACCTGCCATGTGAAGGGACGACGTCGATGCACAGACTATTTCGTTCAGGACTGTGGGCGTTTTCGATCGCTTTGATGGCGGTCCCGGTTTCAGCATCGTTCGCGCAATCGCCTGAAACCGCTGCTCAAGAGTGGCGTACCGTAGAAGGAACGGTCACCTTCGCGGACCGTACAACCATTGTTGTCTTGTCCCGGAACGGTCGGGAAAAGGTCCAGACCCTTGGGTGGAACTGGCATGCGGAGCATCGTCTGGTCAGTGTCGGGGACAACGTCAAGATCGAAGGATTCCAAACGCCTGCCGGACCGATCGAAGCGCGGGTCCTGTATCTGAAAGACCGCAATACCTACTACTACAATATGGGTGAAAATGGAGAAGATGTGACGATCAGCCTGGTCCCAGGTCCCGTTACGCTCGTTTGGCTCGAACTGACCGGCATTGTGGAAGCGACGACCGAGAGCGGCCTGGTGATCAACACCGGCCGCCGAGAAGTCGCGGTCGACACGAGCCAGATGCCCTCCGATCCATTACGTCGCCAAGGCAAGCGCGACGTCGAAATCGGCGACGTCGTGACGATTGCAGGCAAGATCGAATATCATCTGTTTGATCAGCGGCCCCTGGTCGCCGCCAAAGTTGAAAACAACTCACGTTCAGGCGAACTGGTGACGCAGCAGTAGCTGGCGCTCAAATCAGGCGAAATCATTCTGCTCCACGCACGCTAGGCGGTCTTTCTCGCCTTTGTGGACTTGCGGCGCGGCGCTGGTTTCGTTTTGTTGGCCTTTAGCGCGGCAATCTCGTCTTTCAGTTCGCCCACCAGACCTGTCAGCGACGTCACAGCCTCGCAAACCTGATCCAGGGTGACGCCTGACGCACTCGTGGCCGCAGATGCCTCCTTGCCGCAAATTTCTGCGTGGCACGCGCGCAACATGCGGACGCTGTCGCGTTCTTCAGCGATGAATCGTCCCAAAAGGGCGCCAGTTTCCGGGTCGATCTCCGGGTCGTTGAAGATGCCGCGGAACGGGTCTTTCTGACCGGGCTGTTCGGCGAAGCGCTCCAGCTTTTCCAGATCGGATGCGTCGGATTCAAGGCAGGCGAACAGGTCACATGAGGTGTCGTCGACATCGTTGAAATCAACGGCGTGGCCCAACTCGCACAGCCGTTTCTCGAACGCCGCCGAGTGCTCTGCTTCGCGGATCGCGATTTTGGTAAGCACCTCGGCAAGTGCCGGGTTGCCGGTTTTTTCGGACCAGCAGCGGAACGCCTTGGCGCCACCGGCTTCGCCAGCGGCAATCTTGTTCAAAATGGAGAGATATCCTGACAGCTCATTGAGCCCGAAATGCTGCTCACGGTTTTTGAAGTCGATATCGTCTGCAACGACGTTTTTGTTGAACACCGTCACAAACTCCAGGTTTTCAGTACCGGTGTTCGTTATGGCATGGAACTCGCCGGCGGGAACCACCGAGACGGAGCCTGCACACACATCGAAGAAATCATTCTCGATCTGAATCTGGCCCTTGCCGGACTTAAAGATGTTGATCTCTTCAACCAGCGTGTGGCTGTGCTCAGAGACGGTCTGTCCGGGTGCCAGGCACGCCGGTGCCACGCCAAGTTCAATAAAGTTCGTGTCTTCAATGATGCCTTCGGCCGCCCGATCGGCGGCCTGCCATACCTGACCCATCATCCTTCTCCCCATTTACGTGTGGCTCTAATTTACGCCGTACACGCCGCGCATCAAGCAGAACCTTCAAGCGCGCTGGTAAAGAAAGCATCGACTGTCTTGACGTAGCGTTTGCCCATCGGGCCGCCGAATGCGGGAAATCCATGTGGTGCGCCCGGGTAAACTTCCAGCTGGCTGGTATTGCCGGCGGCCGTCCAGCGGGCCTGCATCATGAGCGTGTCATCAAGCAGAAGGTCTTGTGTGCCAACCGAAAAAAGCGCGTGCGGCATGTGTGACAGATCGGCATAAAGCGGCGACACCTCGGGGTTTTGACGCATGCCCTCGTCTGGGACAAAACAGTCGCAGAACCAGCTCATCGCGTAGGTGTTCAGCACCAGATAGCGGCTACCCCAATTGCGGACGCTGGGGGTGCGTGACACATCGAAGACGCCGAAGACCAGGTTGGCGGCCTTGAAGCCGGTGTAATCATGCCGGTCGCGCATCCGCAGCAACGTCAGGGCCGCAAGATGCCCACCAGCAGATTCGCCGCCGATGGCCAGCCAGTCGGTCCCGAACTCGGCTCTTGCGTTTCCGACGAGCCAGGCGGCTGCGGCTTCGCAGTCGTCTGGTGCGGCGGGGAAGGGGTTTTCGGGAGCGAGCCGGTAGTCGACACTGACAACCGCAAGACCCAGATCATCTGCGTAATGTTCAAAGGCCGGGTCGGCCTGATCGTTGGCCCCGACAACCCATCCGCCGCCATGAATGTGTAGATAGACCCCACGGGGAGTGCCACTTTTGGGCCGCATGATGCGCAGGCCAATGTCGCCACCGGGTTCCGGGATTGTCCGTGTTTCAGCGCGGTCAGACTTCTCCAGCAGGGGAAAGATGCTTTCACCTGTCGCGCGGGAATTCCGCAAAACATCCAGCGGAATCTGATCGATAGGTGGGGACTTGGAAAAGAACGCCTCCACCTCCTCATTGATCCTGAGTGTTTCCGGGTCAATCGCGTCGGCGCGAAACAGCGCCGGGTCCAGTGATGTCATCATGCTTGCCTCCCCGTGGTCAAGGACGCCATCATGCCGTCTCGAACCGGGCATGGAAAGGCGGGGCGTGCATGGCATTTGCCGATATTGGTAAGCTCAAACTGTACTATGAGATAGCAGGCGAAGGACCGCGGCTGTTGTTTCTGAATGGTTCGGGTGGCGATCTTCGCAATAAGCCCAACATGTTCGATGGCCCGTTGGCGAAGCACTTCGAGCTCTTATCCTACGACCAGCGTGGATTGGGGCAGTCGGACAAGCCTTCCCGGCCTTACAGCATGGCCGACTATGCAGGCGATGCCGCTGGCCTTCTCGCATATGTGGGTTGGGAGAGGTGTCATGTCTTGGGCTATTCCTTCGGCGGGATGGTTGCCCAGGAAGTCGCTATCCGCTTTCCGGAAATCGTTGAGAAAGTGGTGCTTTGTGCGTCTACGCCGGGTGGGGCGGGCGGTTCTTCTTACCCGTTGCATCAGCTTCAGGAATTGCCACCGGAAGAACATCTTTCCCGGACAATCGAGATTCACGACACGCGGCATGATGCCATCTGGCAGGCCGCCAACCCGGACAAGGTGAGACGCCTGGCCGTTCAGATGCAGGCGACCGATGACCGTTTTGCCGGCGAACCGGGATTGGCTGAAGGCAGGGTGCGTCAGCTGGAGGCGCGGCGCCTGCACAACACGTTCGCCCGTCTGGGTCTGATCACTGCGCCGACCCTAATCTGCGGTGGGCGATATGACGGTAGCGCGCGTCCCGAAAGTCAGCATGCCATGCTGGACCAGCTTCCCAATGCTGAGCTCAGGCTATTCGAAGGCGGCCATTTGTTCATCGCTCAGGACAAGGCAGCGTATCCCGCGATGATCGAGTGGTTAAACGCCTAGGCGATGCCAGGCGTCTGTTTTCTCGAGCGCTGTGAGCGCCTCTTCGTGCCGTGCTTTCACCAGATCGCGGATATAGCTGTGCGTGAAGATGTAGAAATCTCCAGCTTTGATGCCCTCGACAGTCATGCGGCCCACCACGTCGGGGTCCATGCCCATATCGTGGATCACATCCTTGCCTTCGGGGCTCACCTCGCGCTTGTCGCCGAATTCGGCCGGGCGGTTACGTTCTGCATTCCAGATGTCGGTCGCAACCGGGCCGGGGCAGATGATGCTGACTTCGATGCCATCGTTGGCATGGTCCCGGCGCATTGATTCGGAGATTCCCAAAACGGCGTGCTTGGAAGCCGTGTAGGCCACCATGCTGCCGAAGCTGGCGTCAGCGAGACCGAAACTCTGTTCCGATCCCATGTTTGAAACGTGTGCAGGACGACCGGCGGCCAACATGCGGGGCAGGAACACGGCGCAGCAATGGAAGATGCCCTTGACATTGACCGCCATGACCCAGTCCCAGTCACCTTCAGTGATCTCGTGGATGGGGCCGCCGGCTCCGAGGCCGGCATTGTTGATCAGAATATCGACATTACCGAACTCGGCATACGCCTTGTCCGCCATGGTTTCGACCTGCTGACGGTTGGTGACGTCGCAGCGGACACCGATCGCGCTGACTCCGTAATCACGGGCCAGGGTCGCCGCGGCGTTTTCTGCCTTGGCGTGATCCATGCCGACCAGTACTAGATTGGCGCCCTCGGCCGCCAATGCACGGGCGATCCCAAGGCCGATGCCACTGTTGCCGCCGGTCACGACAGCGGTTTTCCCCTTAACATCCTGCATATCATTGCCCCCTGTTTTTTTCGCGTCACCTTAGCGGCCTCACCTAAGTCTGCCTAGTGAAGCGTCAACTGTCGAAACCAGGGTAAGTTTTTTGCGGGGGTCCGGCGGGCATCGGCCTGTTTGTTGGCCAACTCTTCCAGAGTTCATCGCCACAGTGCCAACTACTGAGGCATTTATAGCGAACCTATCAATAATAAAATCAATTATGGCAAAATATAGATTGTGCGGGGACGAAACAAAGGCGCTCTAATACCCTTTGCATTGATCACCTGAAGTCCTAATCTCCTACTCACCGGCGGAGAAAAACTGCGAAAGAACACGTCAACGTGATCTGCCGTCAGCTGCGGTATCGGCTTAGGCACCGTAGCTGTTCATGAGGGGGCCAACGTTACCCCCACCATCGATGGAGAGAGGTTCTATGAAAAAGTTCAAGAAGAGCGCCCTTGTATTGGGTACTGCCGTTGCCATGGCCAGCGCCGTTGCAGCGGGTCCCGCGACTGCCGGTTGCGGCGGCTGTAAGGGCAGCAAGACAACCACGTCCTGTGGTGCCTGCAGCGGCTGTGGCGCATCATGCGGCGGGTGCAACCCATGCGGCGCCGGCTGCGGCGCATGCAGCCCCTGTGGCGGTGCGTAACGCGACCAGCGACTACGTTTAGGGCAGCCCCTCTTTCGGCCCGGCCGGAGGAGGGGTTTCCTTTTTGAAGAAGATGACATTGAAGGATGATCACACTTCCCCCTTTGGCCAGTCTGACCGAACAGCGCGTTAACGTCATGCGAGACGCGGCCGTTATGGTCGTGGAAACCGCTGAATCACTCGCTGAACGAGGCGCCAACGCTGTGAGCGAAGCGCTACGCGACGGCGAAGAATTCGCGGAATGGAATCATTACCCGGCCGGCGATGTGCTCGATAAGTCGACGGGCGCTCAGTACTATTATCATTCTCATAACGGCGCGGCTGACGAACATGGCCATTTTCATACATTTCTGCGCTATCAGGGTATCCCTGACGACATATCGCCGGTACCGCACGAGGGACAGAACGCCAAGGACTGGCCGGATGGCAAGGAAACCATTACGCATCTGATTGCCATTTCCATGGATCATCACGGTCTGCCGACCCATTTGTTTACGACCAATCGCTGGGTGACGGCCGAGACGGTTTTTGCGGCGGAACACGCGCCGGTCCTGCTGGATAACTTTGCCATCGCCGAGGACATCGGAGACCGGCCCGAGACCAATCGCTGGATAACCGGCATGGTCGCGTTGTTCAGGCCTCAGATCGAGCAGCTTCTGGTGTTGCGCGATGAGGCGCTGGCTGCCCGCGCGGCCGCCACGGTCGACAAAGACGAAGACGTTTACGAAGATCACGGGGTCGAAATCACGTCGATCTGCGAGATTTCCATCTACGATCAACTTGAGTGGCTGGAACTGCTGGAGTAGGGCGACGTGTCGCGCCGTGCGGGCTTATGTCTGTGATATAGTGGTCCTTTCTCGAACCAGGTGAGGGCGTTATGGCGCTGACATATTCCACGATGTTGCCGTTGGGGAGCGTTGCCCCGGAGTTTGAACTACCGGATACCGCGGGGCAGATCGTGTCTCTATCGGACTTCCGTCAGTCGAAGGGCCTTGTCGTCGCCTTTATCTGTAATCACTGCCCTTATGTGAAG
The DNA here is from genome assembly GCA_046290575.1 of Alphaproteobacteria bacterium. Taxonomy (GTDB): domain Bacteria; phylum Pseudomonadota; class Alphaproteobacteria; order SMXS01; family SMXS01; genus JANQQJ01. The sequence goes on from JBKAGX010000008.1 coordinate 100,292, forward strand.
CACATCAAGACCGGGATGGCCGAGTTCGCCCGTGAATACCAGGCACGCGGATTGGCCATGGTCGCGATCAGCGCCAACGACCATCGCAGCTATCCTCAAGATGCCCCCGCGCGTATGGCCGAAGACGTGGAGTCATTCGGCTATGTGTTTCCTTATCTGGTGGATGAAACCCAGGCGGTCGCCCATGCCTATCAGGCGGTTTGCACGCCGGAGTTTTATCTGTTCGATGCCGAGCGAAAGCTCGCTTACCGCGGCCGCTTTGACGCCTCCGGGCCAGGCAAATCGGAGCCGGTGACCGGCGCAGACCTCAGGGCTGCTGCCGATGCGGTGTTGAATCAGCAAAAGGTGGGCACCGAGCAAATTCCGTCCGTCGGCTGCAATATCAAGTGGAAACCCGGCAATGAGCCGGACTATGTTTGAGCAGGGAAGCGTTGCCCACAACTAGGGGAGAGGCCTGATGGATGGCCCGGTTTACCTGCATGTAACGCTCAAAATCCACGCTGCCGAGCAGCGCAAATTCTACGACACGATGACCAAGGCCGTGCCCATTATCGAGGAGCTGGGGTGGAACTTTATTGGCGCCTGGGTCGACAATGTCGGGCGGCTGCACACCGTTGTCGATCTATGGGAGCTGCGTGACGCCAATCAGTATTTCGAGGTCATGAAAGCGTTTTCCAAGCGGCCCGAATATCCGGATATCGTTGCGGTGTTCAATACGGCAATCGAAGAAGAAGTCGTGCATATGATGACCAAGGTGCCGTACGGGCGGCGCTAGCGGTCAGCCGCTTTTTCCGGCTGGTCCAGACACGGCTTTCCGTCCGGACCGGCCGGGCTGGAGTCTGTTTCCGGCACGGCCAGCGCTGCGTCCAGAATCTCGGCAAAGGATGTGTGGTCGGTTTCGCCCATGGCACAGATCTCCTTCCGGCTAGTTTAGACTGTTGAGACGAAGAGATCGAATACCCAGATTTAGGCAGCGCGTGATTGGAGAACTTCAAAGTTGATGGGTTTTTGACGGAATTAAAAACATTTGTAACGAATTGTTAAGTCGGGCACTTTTCGGTTACTGGCGGGGGCGACCAGGTAGTAACAAGAAGTACAGCTTGGATCTGTCAATTCTGTTGGAAGGTAACGGTCTGTGACAAAGAGCCTCTGGGGTGATTTTACCGATTTCGAGGAAATTCGAACCCCGCATCTGCTTTTGAAAGAACAAGCCGGCTTGCTTGATGAAGCGACGGGCGGGTCGGTCACTGCCATTGTGACCCGTTCCCATGATGAAAAATATCAGATGAGCCACATGATCGTCTCGGCGCATGGCCTGGACGACTACAAGCCCACGCTTGTGACGATACGCTACACGGTCAAACACTATCCCTGCTGGATCAAAGACCCGGTCCATGATGTCTGGGTCGAATCCCGGGATGAGGAGGAGTATGTCTCCTACCTGGCGAGGGTTCTCAGGTCTGACCACGTCCGGCAGATCATTACCGGTATGATTTCCGAGGTTGCTTTCCAGCGGCGCGCTGCTGTCGGCTCCCCCGTGTTGGGTGACGAAGAAGAAGTTGTACGGCCCGAGGACATGAGTGATCGGGTGCACTAAACGCGCAGGGCACGATGTCTTCCTTGCGGTAGACCCCCCAATGTAGTCAGTTTAGGCGTTTTCCGGTCCCAGAGACTGCCATGAACGCCGTCGAACTCTTACTGCGCGAGCGTGAGCGCCGCGGCCTGCGAATGATGTTCATCATCACGCTGGGCCTTTCGGCTATCGGCATGACGGTCAACTTGTTGTTCTTGCCGGATACGCCGTTAAAACCCTACAGATATGCAAGCTGGGCCGTGCCGGTCATCGGCTCTTTGGTTTCGCTCTATCTGCTGCACAAGCGGCAATTTGTCGTTCTGACGGGTTTTATCTACGCCGCGATTGTTGTTCTCTACACGGCGTTCATCCCGATCAGCAATTATCTGGCGGTAGGGGCAGAGGATTACCCCGCGTCTTCACTCGTTTTGCTGGTTGACTATGGCAGCATGGAACTGGTGATCGTCGCGACGGCGCTGACCCTGCGTCCGGTCTATCCGTTGGTGGTCGCTGGCGGCATAACGGTCACTTATGGTGGTTTACTTGCCTATGCGCTGACTGATCCGCGAACGCAGATCGTCAATGACTACGGGGTTTATCTGACGTCCCCGGCAATCCTGCCATCCCGTGAGGCGAGCATCTTTGTCGGCCTGATTCTGACCGGGTTGATTATCGGAACCAGCGTCTACATTGCCCGGCGGATGGTCGTTTCCGCGGTGCGTCTGGAGCGCGCGAACCGCCACCTCAGCCGGTATTTCTCACCCAACATCATCAAGCGTATTTCGGCGGCGAGTGCAGCGGCGCCCGCTGTGGGCGGGCGGCGGCAGGATGTGGTGGTCTTGTTTGCTGATCTGGCTGGTTTCACGCAGCTCAGCGCCGAACTGCCGCCGGAACAGGCGCTGCTTTTGCTTTCGAACTATCAGCGCCGGATGGTTGACATCATCTTTGCCAACAATGGCACGCTCGACAAGTTCACCGGCGATGGCCTCATGGCAACCTTCGGGACGCCTGACCCGGATCCCGAAGCGGCCCGCGAAGCCGTGCTCAGCGCGCTGGGCATGCAACGGGCGCTCGCGGAAATGAATGAGGACCGAAAGCTGAAAGGCGAACCGGTGGTCGGTCATCGGATCGGTATTCATGCGGGGCCGGCGATTGTCGGTAACGTGGGTACCAGCCACCGCCTGGAATTCACTGTGATCGGCAACACGGTGAACGTCGCCAGCCGGATCGAGGAGGCGTGCCGGGCACTTGGCGAGGATATTCTCGTCACCGAAGCTGTCAAACAGATGGTCGAGGACGACTTCGACTGGACGGATTGTGGCGACGTGACAGTCGATGGGCAGCCTGATCCCATCCGGGTATTCGTACCGAAGACCCGCTCTTAGAGAAATTCAAAGTCTTCAGGATCCGGGGCTCTGGTAATCTCCCAGAAGCCGAGATGCGTGCCGGGCCAGTTTTGGGTGACATGGCCAACGGCATTTTTGTACCAGCTGCGCACGCCTGGCGCCCCCCAGGCCGTCTCCTGATTGCCGGCATCGATGAACGCGTTATAGGCATCATGCACGGCGCGTTTCGGTGCCATCGCTGTGTGGTCTCCCTCCAGCAGCAGCTTCAGGCAGCCCATGATGTAGCGCATTTCGCATTCCGAGAAGAAGATGATGCTGCTACCGACCACAATGTTGGTATTGGGACCGTAAAGCATGAACAGGTTCGGGAAATCCGGCACGGTGATCCCTTTGAAGGCGCGTGGCGCTTCTGCCCACTCGTCCGAGAGTTTCCTGCCGCCGCGTCCGACAAATTGCATCGGCCAAAGGAACTGGTCAGCCTGAAACCCGGTGCCATAGATGATGACATCGACGGAATGTTCGGTACCGTCGGCTGTTACAATTCCCGTCTCGGTGATCGCGGTGATCGGGTTGGTAATTAGTGTAGCGTTTTCACGCTTCAACGCATCGAGCCAGACGCCGCAGTCCCGCAGCGGTCTTTTGCCGCCGGGCGGATAATCCGGGATGCTTTTCTCGATCAGATCCGGCCGGTCGGCGAGCTGTTCCTTGATGTAGGCGATCAGTTCCGTCCGCAGCATGTCGTTAGCCTGGCCGACAGACAGCTGGCGATCATTCCAGTCCTTATCAGCGAACAGGAAGGGCAGGGCGCCGTCCGCCGCATCACGCCGGAACAGCCACATCCGATACCATTGCGCATAATAGGGCAGGTGTTTGAACAGCCAGCGCTGCCCCTCGGGGACTGGCGTATGATAGTCCGGCGTCGGCAGCAACCAGGGCGCCGAACGCTGGAAAACCGTCAGATGCGCGGCGTTTTCTGCAACAATCGGCACGAACTGTGTTGCACTGGCGCCGGTGCCCAGAACCGCAACCCGTTTGCCGGTAAGATCATGTTCGTGCTCCCACCGTGCTGAGTGAAACGAGACGCCCTTGAAGCAGTCGCGGCCCGGGATATCGGGCAGTTTGGGCGTGTTAAGCTGACCGACGGCGCTGATCACCGCACTGGCTGTCAGGGCCTCGGTGCCCTGCGGCCCCGTCAGGTTGACATTCCAACGGTTCGCGCTTTCGTCAAAGACCGCCCGGTCCACCTGCGTGTTGAGCTTGATGAACGGCCTCAGGCCGTATTTCTCGACACAGTGCTCAAAATACTCGAACAGGGTTTCGCGCGTGGAAAAATAGGCCGGCCAATCGTCGTTGCGTTCGAAGATGTAGGTATAAAGATGATTGGGCGAGTCGACCCGGCACCCGGGATAGGTGTTCTCCCACCAGGTGCCGCCGATCCGGCTGTTCTTGTCGACAATAACGAATGGAATCCCGGCTTGCTGCAGGCGTATCGCGGCCAGGATACCGGACATGCCGGCGCCAATGATGACGACCCTGAAAGCTTCTTTCTTGCCTTCAGGCACGGCGCCTTTGATCTCCACGGTCCGCCGGTCGAGCCCATCGATTGCGAGCTCTTCCTCCAACACCGGCATATAGCCTTCTGGGACGGGCAGCCCGGTCAGGAAGGTGATCATCTCCTGAACAACGTTCTGGTCGGGCAAGGGGGGCAGGGTGCACCCCCGGTCACGGTAGGCGCGGATGGCCTCGAAGGCCTGAGCGCGCAGAACCTCACGCTGGTCTTCTTCAAGACCATCATCACTATCGCTCAAGGGCGCCGTGATGGGTGTAATCGGGCCGTGCAGAATGTCCGCACTGCCGGTCAGATGGACCGTCGCGGCCATCAGCGCCGGAATATTGGCATCTTTCAGCGCAGTCTTGATGGTTCCATCGTCAGCCTCAATGGGCAGTACCGCGTGATCCATGATATCGCTCTCCCCAGAGTCCCCTCAGCGGAGGCTACCGCCATCTGACCGGTGTGGCAAAACCTTCACCCGTCTTCAGTAACCAAAGATTGAGATATCCGTCTCATAGAGCGTTCCAATGGTTTCATGGGCTTGTCTGGACCAGTCGGTTTTGACAGCCTGGCGCGACCGATTGAGGCGGGGGAGAGCCCCCTTTATGCCGAGTCTCCGGCGAACGATCTCGAAATCAGCGTCCAGGGCTTCATATTGGCCCGTGAAGTCCATGAGGTTCATGCCCGCGTCACAGATAAAGCCGTGCTGCGGTTGGAAATGTGGTTGGTTCATACATAGATGAAGGCGTTCTTCGACGAATTGGTTCAAGCTGGTCGTCGATCCGAAGGCAAACGCCCGTTCATCGGCCTCGCAATGCTTGTCAGTATCGTTGACATCCGGATCGCCGCCCTGTTCCAGAAACCAATAGGCTGACGCAACCCGATCCCACGGGTTGCGGACAAAGCTGAATTTGAAGACCCTTTCAAACTTTCGCGGGTTGGCCCGGCGATATTCCAGGGCTGTCGCGTGTCCCTTGCCGCTGCCGGGCACCAGCGACCGGATGCTGGTGCCGCCTGTTTTCGGGATGTGGATGAAAACCGCGTTCAGCATCGCGGTGCCACGGCTGTAATAGCCACGATGCGCTAGCGCCGAAAGGCGCTCATAGAAACGAGGAGTATGATCCTTGACGTAGTCCCGGGCTCTCATGTTGATAGAATTTCAACTGTCATTGTCAGCTTAGCATAGAGCACCAAGCCTGTTGCGGGCCATCGCGGCTTCAAGGGTGAAAACCCCGCACTGGTTGCGGACGGCAACTTTGGCGACCTGATGCGGCGGCACATCGAGTACATTGCTATGAAGAAATACCGACCACAGGACGTTCTATGACCTCGACTGCAGGTTTCAGCATTGAAGAGCTCTCTGAGACTGACGTCCCTTTGATGCAGGCGGTAACCGCCTTCTTTGGTGAAGCGTTCGAGGATCCCGAGACCTATACCAGCGCACCGCCCAGCGCGGACTATCTGGCGCGGCTGCTGGCCGGGGACGGCTTTATTGCGCTGGCGGCCATCAAGGCAGGAACGATCGTCGGCGGCCTGACGGCCTATGAACTGCGAAAGTTCGAGCAGCAGCGCAGTGAAATCTACATCTACGATGTGGCCGTTGCGGAGAGCCATCGCCGGCAAGGCATCGCGACAGCACTGATCAAACGGGTGACAGAGATCGCCGCCGACCGGGGGGCTTGGGTGGTCTTCATCCAGGCGGATCATGATAACGACCCCGCCATCGCACTTTACGCCAAATTGGGGACCCGCGAGGATGCGGTCCACTTTGATATCCGGCCCGAACCCAAGCCTGACATCTAGCATGAGTTCCGCAACTCAGCTGCTGGACCAGGCCCGTTCCAATCACCGGGCGATTTTCGTGATGTGCGCCGGCGTTTTTCTGCTGGCACTGAGTGACGCCATGGCAAAATGGCTCGTTGAACGGTATTCGCCGTTTCAGATTCTGTTTGTCCGGAGTCTGCTTGCACTGCCCTTCATTGCTTCTGTTGTCTTCCTCAAGGACGGGCTTTCCGGGTTCTAGACCGCCCGCCCCAGCACCAACGTTCAGGACGGTTTTCGCGTCTCCTATCGCATCCACAATCGTCTTCTCAATCCGGGGGTCTGGTTTGCGGCGCGCGGCGTAGTTGACGCCAAGCGTATCGTAGTCAGCAGGCATAAGAACGCGTATCACGGGACGGCTGATTTGCCATTTTGGACGAGCTGCCGGGACACGCAACACACCCGCAATCAATCAGCCCGAGGATGCTATGCAAGCTATTCAAGGGACACTGTGTTATAAGCACGACTCCTGTACGCAGATGCATGCCTGTTCCGAAACTGATCGGACATGATTCATGCAACGTCCCGAAAGGATGATGCCTGCAGGATCGTTAAGACCCAGACATCTTGAGCATTGTCGGCCAGCTGAGCCTGCACGTCACTGCTTGGAATAGATTGTAACAATCTCACCCTGCGACACGGGTAAACGCAAGCGCTGTGACAACGTTTACAGATGAACACTCTTGAGTGTTCTCCGCAGCGACGAACCGGGCCCCGTAATTGATCCGCTGGCGCCATCCAGGCGCCGGCGCCGAGTACTATTTAAGGAATTCAATAGTTATGTCTCTTATCACTCATCCCGGACTGCCGCATACATCCGGCAACGAAATTCGCCCCACTGTCGCCAAGGATCTTGCTGCGGTAATCCGGATGCCTGCGCGCAGCAAGGCTGACCAGGCAAACACCGCGATCGTCTATTGTGAAGGCAATTTTGGCGCGCCCGATGGAAAGACGGCCAATGGTCTGATCCGGCATTCGGAGAAGTATAAAATACTCTCGGTCATCGACAGCCAGAAGACAGGGCAGGACAGCGGCGTTGTGCTGGGAGACGCGCCCAATGCCATCCCCATCTGTCGCGATCTGGCCGACGCCATAGCGCAGGCTGGCGATATGCCCGGCTATTTCATTTTCGGCGTGGCACCGCTAAGCGGCATGTTGTCCCCGCACGAGCGCGGCGTCGTACTCGACGCCATCGCCCTGGGGATGAACATCGTCAATGGCCTGCATGAATTCCTCAACGATGACCCGGAATTCGCGGCAGCGAGCGCCGCGAGCAAGGTGACGATCCTTGACGTGCGAAAGCCTCGCGCCAAGAAGGATCTGCGGATGTTCAGTGGACGGATCGCCGAGGTGACCTGCCCGCGTATTGCCGTACTCGGCACCGACGGCGCGATCGGCAAGCGCACCACCGCCACAATCTTGACCCGCGCCCTCAATGACTATGGCATCAAAGCGGTGATGGTCGGCACAGGCCAGACCGGTCTGATCCAGGGTGCGCGCTATGGCATTGCGCTTGACGCCATTCCGTCGCAGTTCTGTTCCGGCGAGATGGAAGCGACCGTCGTCGCCGCGTTTGAAGGCGAGAACCCCGATGTCATCATCGTCGAAGGGCAGGGCGCCCTGAGCCATCCGGCCTACCTGACCTCGACCTTCATTTTACGGGGCAGCCGCCCTGACGGCGTCGTGCTGCAGCATGCACCGGGACGAACAAATCTCGGCGATTTCTCGCAGATGCCGATGCCAAACCCTGCCAGAGAGATCAATCTCATCGAGACGTTTGCCGACACAAAGGTTATCGGTCTGACGATCAATCACGAGAACATGACCGATGCCGAAATCGGGTCCGCGATCAGCAACTATGAAAAAGAACTGGGAATTCCAGCAACCGATGCCCTGACACGGTCACCGGATGATCTGGTCGAGATGGTTCTGGCGTCCTTTCCGAAACTCCGGAAGGAGCTGCCCAGCAGCGTGCATTGACCGCCCCTCGGCTGGAGATCGATCTCGGAAAAATCCGGCGCAATGCGAGTGTGCTTGTTAAACTGCTTAGCGGTCATGGAATCTCCGTCTCAGGGGTAACCAAAGCGGTTCTGGGCCTGCCGGACATTGCCAGAGCATTATTGGATGCGGGGGTGAGTGGACTAGCGGATTCCCGCATCGAGAATATTCAGACCATGCGTGATGCGGCGGTCAATACCAGTATGACCCTCATCCGCTCGCCCATGATCAGCCAGGCGGCCCTGGTGGTCAGGCATGCCGACACAAGCCTGAACACGGAGCTTGATGTGATCTCGGAACTCTCCAAAGCCGCGCAGGCTATCGGACGCACCCACGGGATAGTGTTGATGGTCGAGCTGGGAGATCTGCGCGAAGGCATCATGCCTGCTGATCTGGAGACCGCTGTGCGCCGGACGCTTGTCTTTCCGAACATCGCGTTCAAAGGCATTGGCACCAACCTGGCGTGCCGCTGTGGTGTGGCCCCAGACGTGGCGAACATGGGAGAACTATCGGCGCTGGCGAATGCTATTGATGCGACCATCGGTCCCGTTGTCAGCGTCGTTTCCGGCGGGAATTCGAGTAATCTTGCCTGGATTCTGGCGGGTGCTGACACCGGGCGGATCAATAATCTTCGCCTCGGTGAAGCGATCCTGCTTGGCTGCGAACCGCTTTATCGCCAGCCGATCGAGGGGCTCCATACCGATGCGATTACGCTGGTCGCTGAAGTCATAGAGGCGAAGGTCAAACCATCACAGCCCTGGGGTGAGATTGGTGAAAGTGCTTTTGGTGCGGTCAGGCCGGCCACCAACAGCGGGGCGGTTTCCCAGGCGATCTTTGCCCTGGGTCAGATGGACACTGATCCCGATGGGCTTACCCCACCGCCCGGGATTGAGATCCTCGGGTCAAGCAGCGATCATCTTGTCGTTGATACCGGCAAGGACAGCCTGCCCGTCGGTGCCGAGGTTTCCTTCCAACTCAATTACAGCGCTATGGTCCGGGCCATGGCGTCGCCCTTCGTTGCCCGGCAGATCCAGCAGGCAAGCACATCGTTGAGGACTATGAATGGGTGAAGCGGTCGAAACCGGTCCCCCGGCTATTTTCGAGCCTCACCGGCAGCCACATCCGCTGTCAAATCCGCCCCGGTCCTTCGCACGGCCATCGCCAAAAAAAGAGGGGCCCTCTACGAATCCCTTCTTCGTGGCGGATGGGGTGTCTGCCGATAAAAGACATAAGCTACTGGAACATAAAAATAATATTTCAGGCGGAGAAAGTTAGCCCACATTTTGGCCCACAACGAAACCCAAATTTGATTGGATAAACTGATCAAACGTCAGCGTCGAGTTCCTAGCAACAACGAGTGATGCAGGGTCGATTGATTACATTGTGCAAGCAAACCGGGAAAGCCAAAGTTCTTATAGGGGAACCGCAGACCATGATATTTAGTTCTACTCAGTCAGCTGCCTCTCTATTTTGCAACCGAGTCGACCGTGCCGCTTTGCATGCACGATTCTTTCAACATCGGCAGGGCTGGGTTAGCCCCGGTAAGATCGAACGAAGTTGTAACGGCCTCACCAGCATTCTTTAAAGTTAATGTTAGGGATGATGCGGCCCCCAGGCGCTGCAGTATGTCCGCCGCCCCATCACCGGAGGTAAAGACGCCGTTCCCTAGTGTTGTTAGTAGCCATGTCTCGCGATTCGACGAGTTGCCATCGATCTGGAATTCGACCGATCTTTCGCGCTTCGCGCTCTTGGCAGCCGCCCATGTGGTCGCGTCTCGAGGCTGGTCATTCTCAGCAAGCGTTTCACCGGGGCTTTGGCCTTGCGCAGTAGCCGCCTCCATCTTTCGAGGGAAATAGGCGAGATAGGTATCGTCACCTGAGCAGATCGCCATCAAAACAGCCGCATCCGGGCTATCTGGTTTGTCCATCCGGGAGAAGTTGAATACAATCGCATGTCCGGCTTCATTTTTGCTAGGCCGCTCGTCTATCATTCCCCACCAACCCCGGAACGACGCGCCGGCTTCACCGAGATCGCGCGCATAGCCGGCACCGTAGTCGATCTCTGGAAATTCTGGATCTGCCCAGGGTGGGGACGCCTTGCCTGTAGTGGAAACAACGCCGATGCTTTCCTGCGCCAGCGTGGACGCGGACGACAAAACAGCTATGCCTGCAGCACATGTGAAGATGATGGTACGCGCGTTCATTGATGCCGCCCCTTATGTGCAGAAATGGTATACGTACTCTTAGTTGTAAAACCCTTAGCAGACTACCCGCTGTATGGTAGCCTAAAACCCATCCGTTATCGAGCAGAACGAGGAGGAAGGCGCTCGTGCTAGGGAAGTCGCTTGTGCTTATTGTGATCGTTGTAACCGCCATGCTTGTTGCTGGAAAAGAAGCAAGCGCCTGGGATCCTGTGAAAGATCTGACCGGCAAGCCACTGCATGAACATGGCGAAAAAGCCGCTCGAGAGGTAGGGAACGCGCTCAAGGATACAGCGCGGGAAGCTGACAAACTTGGTCGAAAGACAATAAAGGAGATCGGTAACGCCGGTGAGGACCTTCGCATCCTGGTAGAAGAGGGGAAATGCGGTGGGGATGTCTGTGACGCGTTGGACGCAGCGGTCAAATTCACCGAATCAAACGTCATCGATGCTGGAAAGACATTGGAGAGGGCGGCAGAAAGAATACAGGAGGGCAAGTTAATAGATGCCTTATGGCATCTGGGTGTTGATCCGCTCAACGACACACAAGAGAACGCTGCAGAGGCTGCCGCGCGTAGTTCGGTTCTGCGTGCCGTAGGGCAAGTTGCAGCCGGCGCCTATTTGGGGCCTGGTGGCGCAGCCGCTTACGCAGCGTGGCTGACTTATAATATGACGGACGGCGATCTGGAATTGGCACTCAAGGCCGGCGTTATTTCAGGCGCGACGGCTGTTGCTATGACATCGATCTCGAACGTCGAAGGTATCGACGCGATCAAGGGTGTTTCAATAGACGAGATTGCGCAGCGCGCCGTGCTCTCGGGCGCTGTTGCCGGTATGGCGGTTGCGGCCTCCGGCGGTGATCAAGCTGCCATCCAGAATGCAATTACCGCAGGTATAACAATGTCCGTGATTCGTGATGGTTACAAGGAGCTCACAACGACAAATCTTGAGGACAACCTTAAGGCGTCTACTGGAGAGCCCTACTGCCTCGGGGCGACACCGGTCGCAGATGGAGGAAAGATTCTCCCTTGTCTTCCTCCCGACGGCGCCTACCAGCGTAACGCCGACGGCAGCATTAAGTACCGTTTTGGGAAGCCCGAGATTGACGTAACTAAGCTCGATGCTCTGCGACCTCATGTCGGCATGTTCGCGACCACTGGTGATGACTCCGGTGTAATCACGGAGTCTACAAGTACAATGCAGGCAATCTCTAAGATTCCAGGCATGAACGCCATGGCAGTCGGACATGATGTCATCGACAGCAGGTTTAACACGATCGCGGACATCCCATTCGCGCAGAACACCATGATGAGGCTCGAGTTAGTTACTCGGGTCGCAACGATTGCACCGACCATCGCTCTCACTTACGAGGGCGCAGGCTACCGCGTTCATGAAATGATCAGGAATGAAGCCGTTCGATCACGGGAAGCGCGCCTTGATAATGAGGGGGACATTAAGGAGCCACAAAACACCGTGCCAGTTTCAGAAGGCGGAACATCAGCCGGCAACCTGAACGGTGAAACAGCTTATGAGATTCGCAATATGGTCTGCAAAGGTGACGGTATCGGCAACGCTGACCTCATGGAGATCCACCTTGATCCCGCGAGCGTCGAAGAAGGTGGTCGGACATGCACTATCTACCGGGCCTACGCGTCGGGCTGGCGCCATATCTGGCATGCACACAACGAGACCGCATCGTGCGTCCGCCAGTTCAATCGGATGGCTACACGCTCCCTGAGACGTGGCATGCGTTGTTTTTTCAGCGTTGGCTTGCGCTATGGCGAACCGGCTTCGATCGACGTTGTTACAGGCCATTGACGGCCGTGTGTGATTGATCTTCACCGACTAGGACTTAGTGGTCGGGCCTAGACACGATACGAAAGCCGAGATCACTTGATCTTCTGCGCAATCTAAGATGCGCTCGATGCCAGCCTCGCTTGAATACTTTTGAACAGATACGCCGTTTGTGGCTCCTCGCAATCCGTCGCTCCAAACGTCTATGTGGCGCATGCGAACAATATCACCGTAGCTTCTTAGGATTCCTTCGAGATCACAAGATCACAAAGGTCAGGCAGGCTGAACGCTTACTGTGTACTATGCCTATTCGCCTCACATTATGGAACGGTCATAAGAGATACTGACACTAGTTGTCCTGTGGGTCCCAATGCAGGGCGATTGCTTTATGGCGAACGTTAAAGTCTAAGCCTGATGAAACGTGTTTATGGGTTGAACAAAACACAAGCTGGTTCCCACAGTCGGTTTCCTGGGTTGTTACCTCGGGATTTCGCGCCTGCAGTTCTTTACGCCACTTTTCAAGCATGGCCGCGGCATCGGTAACATAACAATAGATCAGGACGTCGCCGTGGTCTTGTCCCTTTACTCCTGTGGAGTAACGCGTTGACAGTTGTTGGAAGCCCTTATCCAGCCAGCCATAAGCACTGTGTTTTTTGGCTTCGGCCAACCAAAGAAATAGATCCTTGCCCTCGATTGAGAGATCGCAATGTCCTCCTACGTCCTTGTCATGGGCGGCAGGAAAGCCAGCCATAATAAGCATTTCACAGATCTGGAGCGAAATCTGGTCTTCGCTCAGTCCTTGTTTTTCGTGCTTATGTTTTTCAAGTAGGTTGCAGGCGAAATCGACTGCCTTCTGAACCGCCGCAAGGCGGGCATCATTGTCTTGGGCAACTGCGAACTCTAGCGTCGCACCAAAGGGAGTACCGTCAAATTCTAGCCGTAGATCGGCCACGGTTTGTTCGGGCGCATTCATCGACCGTTAGCTCCCAAAGAGCTCTGTCGCCATTTCAAATATAGGGACAACCCGCTGAGACGCCTTGTCATGTATCTGATTTGTTAGCCGATCAATAAATTCATCCTGGTTAAGGACACGCTGGAATTCTTCGGGGGTGAGTACGAGGCGCGAGCCAGTCTCGCCGACCAGTTCTCCGCTCGAATTTAGAACGGCGAATTTTGATTGAGTAAGAATCGCAAGAGCCGTAATTATCTCACCATCAGACCTTGGCGCATCCAGCATTGCCTGAATATCACTAATTCGCAGCATTTCACCTTGCGCAATTGCGCGCATATTGAACGCGTCAATAATTTCGAGAGCTGACAAGGATGCCGGAGCATTTCCCCAGACTTCCCTAATGCCATTCTTGATCTCGTCTACGGAACCTATCGGTCCGGCCTCGCTGTTCGCTGTCACAATATCAAGGTCAGGAAGGGCCTTCACAATTTTCATGGTTTCAAGCGAGACGGTGATGACTCTCTGGAACAGTTCCAGAGGGTATTTCGGGTTCCCCATGGTTTCATTGGCGTAGTCGTTAGCGTCGTTGACGATGCCGCTGGCCTTGTCGGTTTTGACCACTTGTCTTTCGATCACCCATTCCAACGCAGGCTTGCCATTCACCACGTAGTCGTAGGCCTCCAGTGGGATGTTCTGCATGGTGATGTTTTCGTTGTAGATGACTGTGGTCTTGTCCTTTTCCTTGCCCTTCCCACCGAATTTCATCTTCTTGACACGGTAGAACTTGACGGGGTCGTCCTGCGCCTCCGGGATCAATCGGTGATCGCCCTCCTTGAACGTGACCAAAGCGGGTTCAACCGTTTCGAAATTTACATGCAGGTCTCCCAGCGCGCGTCCAGCATCTCGGAAGGCGGCAAAGTCCTCAAATCTCTTCACCGCTGGAATACGGGGAAGTTGTTTGGCCAGGTTGTTCTTGAATCGCTCGCGGTATTCGGGCGAATGCAACAGGCCGTAGATGTAGTAGAATAGGTCTTCTTTGCTAATCGCTTCATCTGGATAGGCCGACTGAAAACGGGCGAGGCCATTGTCCGTAATAGCGTCTCGTCTAGTCAGTTTTGGCTCTTCTACATCCCCGGCAAACAGGCCGTCGTCGGGTGCGGTTTCTTCATAAAGGTAGAGGGGGAAACACTGAGTATTATGATACGGTTGGAGAGACACCGGTAGGCCCACCATCAAGGGCGAGAAATCGGCCGCTGCACCGTTTCCTGGAACTATTATAACCCTGTTTTTTCCACCTTTTGGTGGGAAGGCATGCTTCATGAGAGTGACCAAGTCGCTGATCTCAAGAAGGATGTTGAGCGACTGTTTGAAGAATGGCCTGTAAATGCTGGTAAGGCATTTAACGTTAGACGGATCCAAGCTTACATTCCGGCCAAGTTTCTGGCGGGCGATGCGGTTCCAACTTATTTTCTGAGGATCACTGTCAACGAATTTGGTAACATCAGCTTCGGTTCCATCCGCAACGTATCTCTGCCTTTCGCGTTCGTAGAATTCTACCATTCGTGTGGCATTTGCCAATCCGACCGCCTCTGACGAATTGAAGCACCATACATCGCGCCCGGTCTTTATGCCGTTGTAGTAGCCATCAAATATCGCATCCACATTGCCATTGGACTTGTCACCCAAAGCGGGGAACTGATCGAAACTTGGATCAACTTGATCCAGCCAATCGTTTTGGATGTCGGGTACGATCCGTCGCCACCCCTTAACCCCAGTAATGCCGTTGATGGAGCCAAAGTCGCGGATAATCGCTAGTTTCTGTTTTTGATCGAGGTAGTCGCCGATGTCATGGAAGTGGATACGTCCGCGCTCAGTGGCCTCAGGGTTTTTCACCAGCACCGAAATTGCGATTGGAGCGCGACTGCCCGATCCAAAAATCTTGCCACCCTCCTTGCGGGAGAGCTCGCCTGATGTTCGTTGGTTGCCGCGAAGGTGGAACACGTACAAGTCACTGAACTCTTCGGCCAAGCACTTGCGCAAACCATCGGTTGCGTTGCCGTCTACCCAACCTGCATTGGTCACGTATGCCATGACTCCCGCATCGCCAATCCGGTCTGAGGCCCAGCGGATCGCACGTATGTAACTGTCATAGAGCGAGTTCTTTAGGGTCGCCGTTGAGTACGCGGCATAAGTGTCGCGGATCGCGGCATCCAGTTGTGAATATGAGATATTCGCCGCGTTATCGTTCGCACTGGTCTGCCCTGCCGAATACGGTGGATTCCCAATAATCACCCGAATATCCAGCGCCTTTTGTTTGGTCCGACGTTCCGAGTTATCAGGCAACAGGTTCGCAACCATGTCGCGCTCTTGCTCGTACATTTGGAAGGTGTCGGTCAGCAGGATGCCGGTGAATGGGTGATAGAGCGCATCCTCTCGCAACTCGCCCTGAACCAACTCGTGATACACGGTCTCGATGTTAATTGCGGCGATGTAGTAGGCCAGCAGCACGATCTCGTTGGCGTGAATCTCGTGTTTGTACTTATGCTCCAACTTCTCGGGCGCGATCAGACCGGATTGCAGAAGCCGGGTGATGAAGGTGCCGGTGCCGGTGAAGGGATCAAGGATATGGACGCCCTTGGAGCCGAGCGTCTGCCCGAACTGGGCCGTCAGCACGTCATTTACCGAGTGGATGATGAAATCCACCACCTCAACAGGGGTGTAGACGATGCCAAGGCGCTGGGTCAGTACCGGAAAGGCGTTACGGAAGAACCGGTCATACAGTTCTGTGATCAGCGTCTGGCGACCTTGCGCCGTAATCACGCCCTCGGCACGGCGCTCTACGCTGGCGTAGAATTTTCTCAGGCTTTCTGACTCCTTGGCCAGATTGTGCTCATGCAACTGCCCAAGCACGATTTCCATCGCACGGGAAACCGGGTTCTCTTTGGTGAACCTGCTGTCCTTGAAAAGCGCGTCAAAGACTGGCTTTGTGATGAGGTGCTGAGCCAGCATCTCTATGGCTTCAGCCTCGCTAATCTCCGGATTCAAATCGTCATGGAGCTCTTCGAGAAAGGCGAGGAATGCTGCCCTCTCGGCCCCCTCCTGGGCGACAATAGTTGTGATGCGGGTGATGTGAGTTTGGGCGATCTGTGCGATGTCCTTTGCCCACCTATCCCAGTATTCACGGGTGCCACACTTCTCGACAATCTTTGCCATGATCGCCTTTGTGAACTCATCGAAAACAAAATCGCCCTGTGTAAGCGCATCATCTGTTCGCCGACCTTCGGGACCGTCTTGCCCGATCCCCGGACCCGTCTTTCCCGTCTTGGCCTTTTTGGTGGCAAAATCATCGACGACTGCGGTCAACTCCTTGAGCTCGGTCTCCGAGGAAATGCGGACCAGTTCCACCTTGTCGCTGATATCCTCGCCCAGCTCGGCCTGGTTGATCCGGGCATCCAGCCGTTCGTCATGAGCGCGCAACGCGTTCAGAATTTGCCAGACAATTCTGTAGCGTTCGTTATCGTTTAATGCCTCTTCCGGCTTGGTGTCCGGCGGGATCGCTACGGGCAGGATCACATAGCCAAGCTTCTTTTCCCCGGCAGGGTCCTTTCTCATGACGCGCCCAACAGACTGCACTACGTCGATCTGGCTCTTGCGGGGATGCATAAACATGATGGCGTCAAGGGCAGGGACGTCTACGCCCTCAGAAAGCACTTTGGCGTTCGTGAGAACGCGGCAAGTGTCGTCTCCCGCTTCCTCCTTCAGCCAGTTCAGCATTTCCTCGCGGGCGCTGGCGTTGTAGCTGCCATCGACATGGCGAACCTCAGTGGAGAGATTTCGGGCCTCCTCGATGAGTTCGCTGCTCGTGTATTCCTCGACGACCTGTGTAAATTCATCCTCAATGAGCTTTGATTTGGCGATGGTTTGGCAAAAGGCCAGCGCCCGCTTCATCGGTCTCGGGTCAAATTCCAGATCCGCAGCCAGGTCGCTTTTCGACAGTGCCTTGTAACAACCTATGATCTTGGTGGCATCGTCGAGGGTAAGTTCTGCGCCAACCTTTAGGCGGTTCTGAATCGTGGTTGAAATCAGCCCCTCATCCACTGCTAGGACGACAACCTTGTAGTCCGACAATAGGTCATTCTCGACAGCCCAGCCGAAGCCGCGGTGGAAGAGGTCGTTCCCGAACTTGGCTTCATCGTCCATGGACGCCAGTTCAGCGTCATGGTCATCTGCTTTACGCTTCGCCGCCTCTGCAAAAATTCGAGGGGTGGCCGTCATGTAGAGCCGCTTCTGTGCAGCTACATGGTCATTGCTGTGGATGCGGACAAATGCGCTGTCGTCTTCGTCTTTCAGCGTGACGCCTGTGGTTCGATGGGCCTCGTCGCAGATCACGAGATCAAATTCCGGCAGGCCGTAGTCCTTCTGGGCAAGAGCCAACACATCGATCGAGTGATAGGTAGAAAAGACTACAGTCATCTGTTCTGGATCAGCGATACTGACCTGCATTGCGAGCTTTTCTGGGTCTGTCGTCGCTGGAAAGGCTAGGTCATGGACATTCAGATCAAGGCTATCGGCATCAACCCTTCGACCGACCTTGACGTCTGAGCACGCAGAATAGGCGGCAAATTGCTTTTGGCAGTCATACTTCCATTCACGCACCGTCTGGGACATGAGCGCGAGTGATGGCACCATGAACAGGACACGCTTTCCCGGCCCGGCCATCGTTTCAGCGATACGAAGTCCCGTGAAGGTTTTCCCGGTGCCGCAGGCCATAATCATCTTGCCGCGGTCGGCATCGTGTAGTCCCTCGACAACAGCTTTCACCGCTTCGCGCTGGTGATCCCTCAGTTCCTTTTTGGGCGCTAGGCTGATGTTTCCGGTGCGGATGAACTGCGACCAATCGATCCGGCTGGCCTCCAGTTCATTAATCCCGATCCGGTTCCAGTCCTTGGATACCTTGTCGAGGGTCTCCTGCGTATTTCGACCGAATTCCTTCCGCGTGGTGTCCGCGATAATTAGGCGCGTGAACACATCATTGGAAGCTGCCGATATAAAGCTGTCGATGTCGGGTTTCTGGATGCTGTATTCAGGCGCGTAAAATTTGCATTGGATGGCTACATAGCCCGATCCATCTGCAGATGTAGCAACCAGATCGATCCCGATGTCGTTGCTGCTCCAACCTTCTGCCTTTGCCCATTCGGCGAAGGGAACCACCTCGGAATAGTATTGCTTTTGCGTATCGTCGTTCTCGAGGAAAACTCGAACGAGGCGTTCAAAATAGTCGCCTTTTTCGTGCTCGTTATGAGCGGCTTCTCGATATGAATCCAATATGTCTTGTAGCTGCATCCGCTCTACGAGCCCCAATCACACACCAGACTTCAACCCTGGTATGATCCTACCCCAATTGATGAAAGGCATCATAGGTCCTCAATCGCAGGTTGGAAATCACGATCCAATGCGAACCCATTTTTGACTGCTGACGCTGGAAATGTGGTGCGCTATGCACCACCGTACAGGTTTGCGCGCCGGAAGGACCCGCAAGGGCATACTTGGCAGCCGCGGCGAACTTAAGACAGGGGGAGGGGGCTGACATCTCGACGCAGGTTGCGGCGAATACCGCGTGTATAATCGTTTTTCTGCGCTTCCGAATTAAAATTCGGGTTTTGGCAGACCACCTTGATGTCACTTGTATAGGCCAGCCAGCAGGTGCGCGTAGCGTTGCTCAAATTCGTCATTTGCCGCGATTTCGGCCTTGTAGACCTCTTTGCGCAGGCGCTCATAGGTGCTCCGCCACATGCCCTTCGGCCGGTCGGGGAAAGGCGAGGCGGTTCCTGGCTCTCCGCCCAGGCGCATACGGATCTTGTTTGCACGTCTGAGGGCGCGGTCCCAAGCCTCCTCGTTCTGGCTCGCGTAGCTGAGACCATAGCAGTCCCGGCACAGAAAGTACTTTCCCGCGCCGTAGAGCTTCGTCACGCGACGGGCGCAATAACAGGCATTGACGCTTCCAGGGCAGAGGAAGTAGGGCCTTTCCCCGCCGAGGGTACAGGGCGCCCATTCAATATTGACCAGTTCGTTCACCTGCTCCCATTCACCGCCGTACTGCCGATGCCGGTACGTAAGGTGAACTTGGTCTGACAGGGTCCGACAGTTGATCGACGCCACGATTTCGCCGTTTCGCGTCCATTTCATTGAACCCGACCAGCCATTTCGCAGGCAGCCATTCTTGTTGAAGTAATTGACGTCGATGCTGCGTGTGCCCTCCAACGTGGTGCGGCCCAAGCCACCGTATCGACCAGATCCTACACCGCCCATTTGTCAGCCTCGTTTTTCCCGAAATCTTTAAGAAAGTTTCGCGTCCTTTTTGTGGACAAATTGTCCACTGGATCGCGCCGAACTGTTCCGCTGCACATCAGCTGGTTCCGATAACCGGTCGTATCTGGAACTCGCGCAAAAGATCCAATAAGACGACATTTTCCATGATTGTCGCTGCGGCTGTTGCGCTAGCCCAGTCGCATGGTGGCAAAGCCCAAAATTCGGCTGTTTGCCGCTCCCATTTCCTCAAGTATGCCGTCATCGCCCCAAGTTGCTGCTTTGGAGGAGCCCCGACCGCGAAAACCTTAGGTTGGGAAAGATGCGGAAGAGGGAGGAATAGAGGGGAAGGGAGAAGGGAGGGCATATGTGGACCCGCTTTTATCTAACGAATTGATTTATTGGAACAATGGATGAACAAATCAGGCGACTTTGAGGTTTGCGTGAACACCCATTTTTTGCGCAGCGGCCTCCATCGCTTCGTGCCCGAAATTCTCAGCACTCGCTGGCATAATTAGGCTGTCATGCACGGGTAGAACAGGAACACCTCTTTTCCTCATGTCCCGCATGGCAAGTCCCGCCATTTCGCTATCGACCCGCTGCAGTGCAAGGCCGACACCCGAGTAGAACAGGCTTGAGATGGGGGCGTGCCTATTTTCGATGGCCTCCACTAGCCGCCCGCAAAAATTGTAGGCGTCAGCGTTTGCACCCTGCGCCTGAAGCAAGTGGTCTAACAGAATTGGCTTTTGGGCCAAGCTTCGTCTTGCTGCGGTTGGGCTTTGGCAATTAAGCATGACATTGAAGGCGATCTTCACGAGATCGCGCGGATAGCCAATTACGGTATATGCGTCGAGAGGAGCTGCTATCCCCAATTTCATATATGCCAAGGCGGCGTGCAGCTGAACATAGTCGATCTCAACGACAGGTTCTCCGTTGATGATAAGCCTCTTTCGTTCCTCCTCTGGAAGGGTCTGCCACGCACCGTCGAGGGCATAGGCGCGACCACCCTGGCTGAAGGAACCATTATTGAAGATTCGAACTAGAAACGAGTGACCGGGTAACGTTCCTCCAAAATCAATCGACAAGATGGCTTCGTTCTGCGCATCCAGTTCTCGCTGCATTTTGCCTGTTCGACCCGTTGGCGCAAAAGAGATCAGGTCTTTGTTTTCGTCCTTCAGCCAGATCGTACTTGCCGGTCGAACAATTCGGACTTTGTCCGCTAGGATAGGCCAGGTCAGTTCAACCAATTCAGGTCTCGCCCGTATCGTTGACTGATAACCATAATTCCGAGGCGGCGCCTTGAAGTGCTCTACCAGTCCTTGGGCTGCCAGAAAATCAGCGGCCTTGGTTATCTGGCCATAAGTGTAAAGTGGGTTCCTGTAAATTGCAGGACGTCTGACATACCATTCCTTGCGCCGGGAGTATGAGACAGCACGCCCCTGACCAATCGCCTCCCGTGTAAGGGATAGCGCCATGGAGCAAACGGTCCGCTTGTTCTTGCTGGTGCCGATATTTTGGGCGTCAAAGGCCTCAATCAGTTCGGCGGTTCGGCCTATCGACTCCCACCAAAGCGAAAGAGGGGCATCACGCTCATCGGCCAGATCCAGATCACCGGGGGGAGGCGTCTCTTTCACGTACGCGCTCCTCGATCCAATCAACCAGTTCGTTTTCCATCCATCCTACACGCTGCGGACCTAATGGGACCGGTTTCGGGAATGTGCCATTCGACATTCGCTGGTAAATTGTTGACCGGGATAGGCCTGTAACTCGTTCCACTTCTTTTCGACGAAGGACTCGATTGATGCTCAATTTTCTCTCGCTCTGCACCTTGTGCTAGGGAGCCAAAACTATACCAGATGTTGCGCCGACCCGGAAGCACATCGCCAAAAAAATACGCTTTAGGAAGGCATCATAACAATCTGTTTTTATTACATATTTTTGATCTACATGAAAATCATGTACACATTTTGTTCTTCCAGCGTAATTTCTAGGACACATTTTCCCTGTTGCGAGCCAAAGAGAACCTGAGGCGTTGTTGTACGAAGGGCATTTGGACAACCCTCTGATCGGCCTCAGTTCCAGCCGATGCGCAGAATAAGGCCCAGTCTCTCATCAGGCTGGTCCGCTTTTCGAACAGATCGCCACGCCTGTACGCTGCCTCGACGCGGTCCTTCACAAAATGGGCAAGAGCTGCTTCTGCGGCTTCTCGTGGATATCGTGTTTTCTCGGCGGCCCAATCCCTGAACGAACTCCGAAAGCCGTGAACCGTTGCATCTATTTTCAAGCGCCTGAGCACCATGGTCAGGCTCATGTCGCTCAGAGGCTTCGTAAGTGTGCGGCCAGGAAACAAATAGTCGCTACCATCTGACAATTTCCGTGCCCGTTGTATGATCTCGATTGCACGAGGGGAAAGTGGAACCCGGTGTTCCTTTCGCCCTTTCATACGGTCACCAGGGATGGTCCAGACCTCGTTGGCCTCGTCTATTTCGGACCAGACGGCGCCCCGCACTTCACCCGATCTTGCGGCTGTGAGGACTGTAAATTCGAGAGCCAACCGTACAACCTCGCCAAAATGCTCCTCAGAACCTTGTAGCTTGGCGAGAAAGTCAGGAACGACTTCGAAGGGGAGGGCGGCGAAGTGTTTCCCGGACTGCACCTGTTTGGGCAACGCAATCGAGGCATCTGGCACAGGGTTCTCTCTGGTCCGGTGTCCGCTCGCCTTCGACCAATCCATAACGGTTGAAATCCGTTGGCGAACCCTCCGCGCTGTTTCTGGCTTTTCGTTCCATATCGGGCTCAAGACCCGCAAGACCTCGCTGGCATCAATGTCATCAACGGGTCGCTTTCCTAGAACCGGATATGCATAGGTTTCTAGGGTCGATAGCCATTGCGCGCGGTGCTTTTCGTTCCGCCAGTTTGGGGCATTGAGCTTGTGTGTCCTTTCAGCCGCTTCCCGGAACGTTGGGACCGAGCGATTTTTCCGGTCTCGGTCTGCTCGGGGGTCGCCGCCGGCACGTGCAAGACGGCGATACTCGGCAGCCATTTCCCTTGCGTCTTTAAGCGGTACAAGCGAGAGCCCGCCGAGGCCAATATCGGTGCGTTTTCCTTTCACGACAGTGCGCAAAATCCAGCGTTTTGCCCCTGATGGCTCCACAACGAGGTAAAGCCCGTTGCCGTCAGCGTAACGGCCCGGATTCGAAAGTGACTTAATGCGGGCTGATGTGAGGGCGTTATGGGGGTGCTTCCCCTTGCGCTTGTTGGGCATCTACACTTTCCCTACCTACCACAAAAACACCCACATAATACATCGGATGGGATAGGTCAGCAACGGAACATATCGGAGCGAAAACTGACCTGAAACCCCGGTATACTGGGAATATATCAGACTTCTGTGGAAGGTATAGGAACTGTTGGTGGCGGATGGGGTGGGATTCGAACCCACGAGACGCTTGCACGCCTGCCGGTTTTCAAGACCGGTGCCTTCAACCGCTCGGCCACCCATCCATCATGATGTCTCGTGCGGGAGGGTTATCTAGCGTGAAACGCGGCCATGTGCAATTTTGCCAGCGGGTTTTTGCGGGAATGCCGGTTTACTTGGGCGGAATGCCCCTTTAGGGTCCCCGAAACGAGAACGAAATCGGAACACGAGGGGACCTCCCGAATGGCCGCCCCGGCCGTACAGAACGCATCAGACGATCAGGACCCGGCGCGCGCAATCGCGCAGTTTGCTGAGACGCGGCAGCTGAGTCTTGACCTTGCGGCGCCGCTTTCGCCGGAAGACCAGATTCTGCAGTCCATGCCAGACGCATCGCCGACAAAATGGCACTTGGCACATACCACCTGGTTCTTCGAGACCTTCATCCTGAAGCCGCATGCGCCCGGCTACCGGGAGTTCGACCCGGACTACAACTACCTTTTCAATTCCTACTACAACGGCATTGGCGAACGGCACGCGCGGCCAAAGCGGGGCATGCTGTCGCGTCCGCCGCTGGAGGATATTCACCGCTACCGCGCCCATGTCGATGAAGCGATGCGCGGTTTGATGGCGAGCGGGGCGGCGTGGCTCGAGATTGCGCCGCTTATCACGCTGGGCCTGCATCACGAACAGCAACATCAGGAACTGCTGCTGACAGATATCAAGCACGCGCTGTCCTGTAACAGCCTCAATCCCGCCTATCGTGACGGTCAGATGAGCACGGGCGAGGGCGGCCCGGTTGCTTGGCGGGATTTTGAAGGCGGGTTGGTCGAGATCGGGTGTGAAGCGCCCAATGCGGCCTTCGCCGACTTCGCGTTTGATAATGAGGGGCCACGCCACAGGGCCTGGCTGGAGCCGTTCCGGTTGGCGGATCGGCTCGTCACCAATGGCGAATATCTCGAGTTCATCGAAGATGGTGGTTATCAGCGGCCGGATTACTGGCTGTCCGATGGCTGGGATATCGCCTGTCGGGAAGGCTGGCAGGCGCCGCTTTACTGGCAGCGGCGCGATGGTCGGTGGTGGTCGTTCACGCTTACCGGTTTGCATCCTGTCGACGCAAACCAGCCGGTCTGCCATATCAGCCATTACGAGGCCGATGCCTATGCCAATTGGGCTGGGCGCCGCCTGCCGACCGAGGCTGAATGGGAACATGCTGTGAATGGTGATGCCGTCACTGGGAACCTTCTTGATATCAGCGCGTTACATCCACGTGCGGCAAACGAAGAAGGCGGTGTGCGCCAGGCTTATGGGGACGTTTGGGAGTGGACCGGTAGTGCCTATCGGCCCTATCCAGGTTTCAAGCCGGCACCGGGCGCCGTGGGCGAATATAACGGCAAATTCATGTCCGGTCAGATGGTGCTTAAGGGTGGCTCCTGCGTCACGCCGGAAGGGCATATCCGCCCATCCTACCGGAACTTCTTTCCACCGCATGCCCGCTGGCAGTTCAGTGGCATTCGCCTCGCTGATAATGTTTCCTAACCTAATCTAGATTCTGAGTTTACCTGTGCAAAATATTGAAAAAATTTATGATTATGCGCCTACAGAAGAGCGTTTTATGGATGCAGTCGTTGACGGGTTGAGCCAGGACCAGAAGCAGCTACCGTGCAAATTCTTCTACGATGCCGAGGGATCGAAGCTGTTCGATGCAATCTGCGAGCTTGATGAGTATTATCCCACGCGGACTGAGTTGGGGTTGCTGCAGAACCATTGCGGCGAGATTTCTGATCTGATCGGGCCTGGCGCCGAATTGATCGAATTCGGCTGCGGGTCGCTACAGAAAATCAGGATACTGCTGGCGGCGATGGACACGCCGGCGGGCTTTGTGCCGATAGATATCTCCCGCGAGCATCTGTTGCTGTCCGCAGAAGACCTTGCAGCAGAGTTTCCGGCGCTGTCGATCCGGCCGGTCGTGGCTGACTACACCCAGCCGCTCGATCTGCCGGTGCAGGATAATGTTGCCAAGCGTGTCGGTTTCTTTCCGGGCTCGACCATCGGCAATTTCACCCGCGAAGAAGCGGTGCGCTTTTTGAAAGTTGTGGCCGGTATCCTTGGGCGGGGTGGTGAATTGCTTATCGGTGTCGATTTGAAGAAAGACACTGCCATTCTCAACGCCGCCTACAATGACCAAAAAGGTGTTACGGCCGCGTTCAATCTGAACATTCTGGAGCGGATCAACCGGGAACTAGGCGGCGATTTCGACATCGATGCCTTTCGGCATAATGCTTTTTATGCGAGTGATCAGGGGCGAATTGAAATGCATATCGAAAGCCTTAAGGATCAAACGGTTAAGATCAATGGCTCAAGTTTTGATTTCGAATCGGGCGAGACCATTCATACGGAGAACTCTCACAAATATGGCGTTGAGGAATTCGTCCGCCATGCAGGTATGGCCGGGTTCGTGCCCGTGCAGACCTGGACCGATGAGAAAAAGCTGTTTTCGATCCACTATCTCCGCGTTTCCTGATGGCGACGTTCGACGTCGCCCGCGCCCGCCGCGAGACGCCCGGTTGTGAAGGCCGCATTCATCTGAACAATGCCGGGGCATCCCTTATGCCCCAGCCCGTGGTGCAGGCGATCAAGGGTCACATTGATCTGGAAGCCGTAACCGGTGGCTATGAAGCGGCAGCTATTAAGGCTGATGCGCTTGAGGGTGTCTATCGATCCGCCGCGCGGCTTGTCGGCGGTCAAGCCGAAGAAATTGCGTTGTTTGACGGTGTGACTCGGGCCTGGAATTCGTTGTTTCACGGCGCGGTCACGGCCATGCGGATCGGCGAGGGGGACGTTGTCCTGACCTGTCTGGCCGAATATTGCAGCAACCACACCGCCATGATTCAGCTGTCGCGGCGTTTTGGCTTCACTATTGAGGTGATCCCTGACGATGGGCACGGGCAGATCGATCTGGAGGCACTGGAAAGGGCGTTGAAGAACCCCGCTGTGAAGCTGCTTTCGCTCGTCCACGTGCCGACCAATGGAGGGCTGGTAAACCCGGCCGAAGAGGCCGGGGCGCTGGCAAAGGGGGCGGGGGTGCCGATGTTTCTCGATGCAGCGCAATCGGCGGGACAGATCCCGCTCAATGTCGATGCCATTGGTTGCGATGTGTTGGTGGCAGCAGGCCGGAAGTTCCTGCGGGGCCCGCGCGGCATCGCGCTGGCCTGGGTTAATGGCGCGGTGATGGAACGCATTGAGCCGATGTTGCTCAACATGAAAGCGACCACGCTGATCGCCGAAGATGATTACGAGGTTGCGCCGGGCGCCGCTCGTTATGAGAGTTGGGAACGCAGTGCCGCGCTGGATCTCGGGCTCGGTGCGGCCATTGACTATGCTCTGGACTGGGGCATTGCCCCTATTCAGGCGCGGATTACCGAACTGGCGGACTTCCTGCGGGCGCAACTGTCGGATATCCGGGGTGTTGAGGTGAAGGACAAGGGCCGCCATAAGTGTGGCATCGTCACCATGACGCTTGGCGAGCATGAGCCTGCGCAGGTCATGAGCGTGCTTTTCGACCAGAGCATTAACGTCACGGTCAGCCCGCCGCATATGGCGTTTATTGACTCAAACCGGCGCGGCCTGCCGCCGATGCTTCGCGCGTCTGTGCATTACTACAATACCGAGGAAGAGCTCGAACGGTTCTGTTCTGCGCTTGCACAGCAACTCACCTGAGCCAATTATACTCCTAGTCACTGAATCAATTTGAGGATCGCTCTATGCGCCGTGTTCTGGCTGTCATTGCCGTGCTTTTGGTTTCTGCTCAAACCGCGGCGGCGCAGGATGTCCAGCCCAGCTGGGATGAATGGCTCGCGGACCTTCGATCCGAGGCGCTGGACCGGGGCATCCGCCCCGATATCGTCGAAGCAGCCCTGAAAGACCTCACCCCGCTGGAGCGGGTCGTACGCGCCGACCGCAAACAGGCTGAATTTGTTGAAACCGCGGAAACCTATATCCGCAAGCGGGTCAGCCAGGCGCGGATCGACAATGGCCAGAAGTTCCTCGAGGAGCATGCGGAGATCCTGGCAGAGGTGAGCGCGGCCTATGACGTTCAGCCGCACTACATCGTCGCGATCTGGGGCATGGAGACCAATTACGGCCTGTTCAAGGTGCGTGAAGACGCGATCCGGTCACTGGCAACCCTGGCCTATGACCCGCGCCGCGCGGATTTTTTCCGCCGCGAACTGTTCGCTGCGCTGACGATCCTGAACAACGGCTATATCGACCTTGAAAACATGAAAAGCTCCTGGGCCGGAGCCATGGGCCAAAGCCAGTTCATGCCGACCAGCTATCTGGAATACGCCGTCGACCATGACGGCGACGGGCACCGCAACATCTGGACCAGCGAAGCCGATGTTTTTGCATCCATCGCCAACTATCTGGCGAGGCACGGCTGGACCGGCGACCACCATTGGGGCGAACCGGTTACCCTGCCTGAGAACTTTGAAGGCCGGTTGGCGGAACTGGGCACCTATGAAGGGTCCGGCTGCCGGGCGACACGCCAGCACTCCGCCGAACTGCCGGTAACGACATGGCAGGCCATGGGCGTGCGTCTGAAGGATGGCGGCGACCTGCCGCATCCCGGCGAGGATGCGTCCATCCTGCGCGTTGACGGCGACAGCAGTCAGTCCTTTATCGTCTATTCCAATTTCCGGACAATCCTGCGGTACAACTGCGCCAATTTCTACGCACTGGCTGTTGGCCACCTGGCTGAGGCCATCGAATGAGGCAACTGGCGGCCACGGCCTTGACGGCTCTCGTCCTGACGGCCTGCGCCAGCCGCGAAGAGCCACAAACCCAGCTTCCGCCGAGTCCCTATCCGCCAGGTTCTGACATGGCCGTTCTGCCGGATGGGCGGGGCGGCACCTACAAGGTTGGTACCCCGTACTACATTAATGGGGTCCGCTATGTGCCGAAGGTTGACAAGCGGCATGACGAGCGCGGTATTGCGTCCTGGTACGGGCCCAATTTTCACGGCAAACCGACGGCCAATGGCGAGACGTTCGACATGTACAAGATCAGCGCCGCGCATCGCACGCTGCCGATGCCGAGTATGGTCCGGGTCACCAATCTGGAAAACGGCAAGTCATTGATCGTGCGGATGAACGACCGTGGGCCATTTGCCCGGGGCCGTGTGATCGACATGTCCTATCGCGCGGCCCAGCTGTTGGATTTCGAGCATCAGGGAACGGCCAAGGTCCGCGTCCAATATGTTGGCCCCGCAGAGATCCCGCCGCCTGCGGTGCCCAAGCCGCCGGTGCAGGAAGTGAGGCTGGAACCGCTGGAGCCTTTGCCGCCGGCAAGGCCGGCGCCGCTTCCATCGCCTGTTGTTGACACCTATGAGCCTGAGCCGTTGCCGCCGCCCAGCAGTCCACTCTATGTCGAGACCCAGGATTTGCCGCCCATCACCAGCCAGATCTATGTGCAGGCTGGCGCGTTTTCCGACCCCGTCAATGCGTCGCGGCTTCGCGACGATCTGCAACGTATCGGGCCGGCTCAGGTCAGTAGCACGGTGGTTAATGGCCGCGAGTTTCACCGGGTACGCATAGGACCGATCGGCACCGTTGAACAGGCTGATGAAATTCTGGCCCGGGTTGTTGCCAGCGGCCAGACGAACGCGCGTATCCTGGTCGATGAATGGCAGAACTAGGGCACGGGCGGGCCGTGCGCGCGCCAGTTGCCTTGCTCCCGCCACAGGCCGCCCATACACTCGCTTTTGAACCAATAAACCAACCAACCCGACAGGATCCTTACCGCATGACCCTCTTTCGCAGCCTGGCGCTGTCGCTTATTTGTTTTGTTGGTGTTCAATCTGCCGCCTTGGCCGAACTCGCCAAACCCCCGTTCGAAGTCCAGGCCAAGCAGGCATTGATGCTGGATCATACGACCGGGACTGTTCTCTACGAGTTGAATCCGGATCAGCAGATGTCGCCGTCCTCGATGACAAAGCTGATGACCGCCTATGTGGTCTTTGACGCGCTGAAAGAGGGCACCCTCAAGCTCGATGACGAGCTGCCGGTCAGCGAACGGGCGTGGCGCATGGGTGGCTCGCAGATGTTTCTGGAGGTCGGTGAACGCGTCTCCGTCGAGAATTTGCTGCGGGGCATGATCGTTCAGTCCGGTAATGATGCCTGTGTCACGCTGGCGGAAGGGCTTGCCGGGACCGAAGAGTTCTTCGCAGAGCAAATGACGGCCAAAGCCCGCGAGCTGGGAATGAAGGATTCGGTATTCTTGAACTCACATGGCCTGCATGAAGACGGACATTATTCGACGGCTCGTGATCTGGCGCGTCTCGGTGGTGCCATCATCCAGGATCACCCGGAATTCTACGGCTATTATTCCGAGGAATCCTTCGCCTATGGCAAGGACCTGACAACCGGTGAACCCATCGTCCAGGGCAATCGCAACCCGATCCTGGGTGTGGTCCGCGGTGCCGATGGGTTGAAGACCGGGTATACGACCGAAGGCGGCTATGGACTGACCGCATCGGCCAAACGCGATGCCACGCGGCTTATTCTGGTGGTCAATGGCTTGCCAAGCACCCGAACGCGTGCCCGCGAAGCCGAACGCTTCCTGGCCTGGGGTTTCCGCAATTTCGAAACCTATGAGCTCGTGAAAGCCGGTCAGGTCGTCGATCAAGCGCCCGTCTGGCTGGGCCTTGATGCAAAGGTGCCGCTGGTGGTCGCCGATGACGTGGTGGTGACGTTGAGCCGCAAGGGCCGCCAGGGCCTGACCGCCAAGCTGAACTATCTGGCGCCAATTCCTGCCACGATTGAAAAAGGGACGCGGCTCGGCTCGATTGTTTTTGATGCGCCGGACCTGCAGCCGGTCGAGGTGCCTGTTCTGGCCGGCGCGGCTGTTGAAAAGGTGGGAACCTTCGGCAAGATTAACTCGGCCATCGAGTATCTGCTGTATGGCAGCTCTGGTGACTAGGAGCCGGCATGGGGGGCACATTCATTACATTCGAAGGCGGTGAGGGGACGGGCAAATCCACCCAGCTGGGCCTGCTCAGCGCCCGGCTGCGTACCCATGGCGTCGACCTTGTTGAGACCAGGGAGCCCGGGGGGCCGATCCGCAAACTTCTGGTCGAGGGCGATCATGACTGGACGCCGATGGCGGAGGCGCTGTTGCATTTCGCCGCGCGCGCCGACCACCTTGCGCAGACGATCCGCCCGGCGCTGGAAGCAGGCAAGACCGTGCTGTGCGACCGTTTTGCCGACTCGACCATGGCCTATCAGGGCTGCGCCCAGGGCTTGGGCAGGGACACCGTGGAATCGCTCTACAATATGGTTGTCGGCGATCTTCAACCAGATTTGACGTTGGTTCTCGATCTGCCGATTGAAACCGGGCTGGAGCGTGCAATTCGCCGGGATATTGATGAGACCCGGTACGAACGCATGGGGACCGAGTTTCATGAAGTGCTTCGGCAGGCATTTCGGGAAATCGCGGCACAGGATACCGGCCGCTGTGTGCTGATCGATGCCAATCATCCGGTAGACCACGTGCATGAAGCGATCTGGGCTGCTGTCCGAGACCGGCTGAATCTAAACTGATGGCACAGCCTGATCTGGATACCGAAATTGATCCGCTGGCGCCAGCCGTCGCGCAG
Source organism: Alphaproteobacteria bacterium (assembly GCA_046290575.1). GTDB lineage: Bacteria > Pseudomonadota > Alphaproteobacteria > SMXS01 > SMXS01 > JANQQJ01. The sequence goes on from JBKAGX010000008.1 coordinate 130,902, forward strand.
CAGTTGGTGGGACATGAAGGCGCCGAGCAGGCCTTGCTGGACGCGTTCAACAGCAAGCGTCTGGCCCATGCCTGGCTGATCAGCGGACCACGCGGTATCGGCAAGGCGACATTGGCCTATCGCTTCGCCCGTTTCCTGTTCGAGCACGGTGTGAAACCGACTGATGGGCTGTTCGGCGACGGCCCTGCGGGCCTTGACGTGTCGTCTGAGTCCTCTGCTTTTCGTCTCGTTGCACAGGGAGGGCATCCAGGCCTGAGGGTCATTGAGCGGGCATGGGACGAAAAGAACAAGCGCCTCCGCAGCGAAATTGTTGTTGATGACGTGCGCGCGCTGCACGGCTTTTTTGGCATGACGTCAGGCGATGGAGGGTGGCGGGTTGCTATCATCGATTCTGCGGACGAGATGAACCGCCAGGCAGCCAATGCGCTCTTAAAGATTCTTGAGGAACCGCCGAAGCGCGCCATTCTGCTGCTGCTGGCGCATGCGCCGGGCAGGCTGCTGCCGACGATCCGGTCGCGCTGCCGGCATCTGGCGCTGCGGCCGCTTGAGCCACAGAATCTGGATCGGGTTCTGGACGGCATCCACATCGAGGTGCCGGACGAGGATCGCGCCGTCATACTCGGGTTGGCAGCGGGCAGTCCGGGCCGGGCGCTGGCGCTGCTTGAAGGCGGTGGCGCGGGTCTCTACCGGCAGATCATCGATCTTTTGGCAAGTCTGCCCCGGCTGGATGCGGTCGGGCTGCACCGGCTTGGAGACGCCGTAACAGGCAAGAAGGCGGCGGATGCCTTCCGTCTGCTAGGTGAGTTGCTGGATGGCACTTTGCAGCGTCTGATCACGTACAAGGCAACGGGTAAGGCGGGCAATCTGTCCAATGAAACAGCGCTTTTTGCGAAATTGGCACCGATGGCCAGTCTTGATCAATGGGTAGAGGTGTGGGAAAACGCGGCCCGCCTGTTTCCCAGGGCTGCTGGCCTCAACCTCGACCCGAAACAGACGACGATTACCGTGTTTTCCAGAATTCAGGCTGCAACCGCATGACCGCGACGCCTTATTACATCACAACGGCGATTTCCTACGTCAATGGTGCGCCCCATGTCGGGCACGCTTATGAAGCGATCGCGACAGACGTCATCGCGCGCTTCAAACGCCTGGACGGCTATGATGTGCGCTTTCTGACGGGCACCGACGAGCACGGTGAAAAGGTCGAGCAGTCAGCGCGTGATGCCGGCAAGACTGCCGAAGAATTTGCGTCCGAAAATGCCAGTAAATTCCGTGCAATGGCCGAACTTCTTGAAATCTCCAATGATGATTTTATCCGTACGACGGAAGACCGTCATCATGCCGCCGTTCAGGCGATGTGGCGCCGGCTGGAAGACAATGGCGACATCTATCTGGATTCCTATGCAGGCTGGTATTCGGTCCGTGATGAGGCGTTCTTCACCGAGGCCGAACTGGAAAAAGATGCGGACGGTAACTGGCAGACACCAGAGGGAAAGCCGGTTGAGTGGGTCGAAGAACCCAGCTATTTCTTCCGCTTATCAGCCTATCAGGACAAATTGCTTCAGCTCTACGAGCAGGGCTACATCCTGCCGGAGACGCGCAAGAACGAGATCGCCAACTTTGTTGAAGGCGGTCTGAAAGACCTGTCAATCTCGCGCACCAGTTTTGAATGGGGCATTCCGGTGCCGGACGACGACAATCACATCGTCTATGTCTGGCTCGACGCGCTGACCAATTACATCACCGGCCTTGGTTTTCCCGACGAAGATGGCCTGTTCGCCCGCTATTGGCCGGCGGATCTGCACGTCATCGGCAAGGATATTATCCGTTTCCATACAGTCTATTGGCCGGCGTTCCTGATGTCGGCCGGTTTGCCGCTGCCCAAGCGCGTCTTCGCCCATGGCTTCCTCTATATGGAAGGCATGAAGATGTCGAAATCGTTGGGGAATGTCGTGACACCCGATGCCCTGGTGGAGGAGTACGGGCTCGATCAGACCCGTTATTTTCTGGCCCGTGAGGTACCGTTCGGCAATGACGGCACCTTCTCGCGCGACAGCATCGTGCACCGGATCAATGGTGATCTGGCCAATGGCTATGGCAATCTTGCGCAGCGTACGCTGTCCATGGTGTTCAAGAACTGTGACGGACGGTTGCCGGAGCCCGGTGCCCTGACCGCCGAAGACAAAGCCCTGCTGGGCGGTTCCGAAACCGCGCTGACGGCCATGCGGGAGGCCATGGATGCGCAGCAGATCCATACGGCATTGGAAGCGGTGTGGCGGGTGATTGCCGAGGCCGATGGCTATATCGCAGCCCAGGAACCCTGGTCGCTGAAGAAGACCGATCCGGAGCGGATGGCCACGGTACTTTATGTGGCCGCGGAAACCCTGCGGAATGTCGCCATTCTGACCCAGCCGGTCATTCCAGGCGCAGCGGCCAAGCTGCTTGATATGCTGGGTGTGCCGGCTGACCAGCGCAAATTTGCTGACGCGGGGGACGGCGCGCGCCTTCAACCCGGCACCCCGATCGACAAACCGCAGGGCCTGTTTCCCCGCATCGTTGAGGATGAGGCTGCGGCCTGATGCTGATCGACTCTCACTGCCATCTGGACTACCCGGGACTCGTCGAGGACCTGGACAGCGTCGTCGCGCGCGCGGGTGAGGCTGGCATCGGCATGATGTTGACGATTTCGACCTCGTTGCAGAATTTCGAGGGCGTGCGGGCCATTGCAGAACGTTATGAGAACATCTGCTGCACTGTCGGCGTTCACCCGCATGAGGCGGAAAAAGAACCGGACACCGTGGCAGACCGGCTGATCACGCTGTCCCAGCATCCGCGCGTGGTCGGGATCGGCGAGACCGGGCTGGACTATTTCTATGAACACAGCCCGCGCGACGTGCAGCAGAAGGTCTTCCGCGAACATATCAAGGCCGCGCGCGTCACCGGCCTGCCGTTGATCGTTCATACCCGCGATGCCGATGACGATACGGTCGCCATTCTGTCTGAAGAGATGGAGCAGGGGGCCTATCCCGGGCTTATCCATTGCTTCAGCACCAGCCAACATGTCTCTGATGTAGCTGTGGAACTGGGGCTCTATGTTTCGATATCCGGGATCGCGACATTCAAGGCAGCCGGTGACTTACGTGAGACGATCAAAACCGTGCCGTTGGATCGCCTGCTTGTCGAAACAGACGCGCCCTATCTGGCGCCGGTGCCGTTCCGCGGCAAAACCAACGAACCCTCGTTCGTGGTTCACACGGCGGCAAAAGTGGCTGAGCTGAAGGGCGTAGACGACCAAACGCTGGCCGAGACAACGACAGACAATTTCTTCCGGCTGTTCACCAAGGCAGCCCGGCCCGCACGATGAAAGTGACTGTTCTCGGCTGTGGGACCTCTGGCGGCGTGCCGACTATCGGGAACTATTGGGGGGCGTGCGACCCGAGCAACCCGAAAAACCGCCGGCGCCGGGTCTCCATTGCTGTAGAGCAGGGGGACACAAGGCTGATCGTCGATACGTCGCCCGATTTGCGCGAACAGTGCCTGGATGCCGGCATCGACCGGCTCGATGCAGTGCTCTACACCCACGATCATGCCGACCATACCCACGGCATCGACGATCTGCGGATCATGTCCTATCGGGGCAAGAAGCGGATCGATGTTCACGCGGATGCTACGACCCTGGCAACGTTGGAGCGTCGGTTCGACTATATTTTCGTCTCGCAGGAAGGCTATCCGGCGATCTGTCAGGGCAATCTGATCGATGGATCGTTTCAGGTCGGTGAGATTGACGTGCGGCCGTTTGAACAGGGCCACGGCAATATCACGTCTCTGGGGTTCCGGTTTGATCGGGTGGCCTATTCGACAGACCTTAACGCTTTGGATGAGGCGGCTTTTGAAGCGCTGGAGGGTATCGATGTCTGGATTGTCGATGCCCTGCGGCATGACCCACACCCGACCCATGCGCATCTTGATTTGACCCTGTCCTGGATCGACCGGGTGAGACCCAAACAGGCCTATCTGACGCATATGACGTGGGATATGGACTATGAGGCGTTGAAAGGCGCGCTTCCGGCCGGTGTAGCGCCCGCTTATGATGGCCTCGTTATCGAGGTGTAAGTGGCGGACTAATCTACTTGGGGGGAGAGGGCAATCTCAGACACGTCGCGACGCCAGCAGGTTGAAGTGGCCATCGGCATGGCCCTTGGCGTCATCTTGACCCTGATCATCTTCTGGCTGCTTTGGGACCGGATCGGCATTACGCCACGCCAGATCAGCCTCAATGAACGGCTTTCCTATGCCGCCAAATGGTGCCTTGTGCCCGGCGCGAGCCTGCTGCTCGGTATCATGATGCTTGCCAACCATCGTTTTTTTACGCGCGGCATCGACCGGCTCAGCGGATCTGAGGATCGGACGACCCAGATCTGGCTGCGCTATATCCGCAATACGCTCGAGCAGTCTGTCTTGTTTGTCATCGGCATTCTCGCATTCGCGCCGATCACATACCAATATTGGCTGAAGGCGATCCCCATCCTGGCCGTACTGTTTGGAACGGGACGGGCGCTTTTCATCATCGGCTATTTCATCAAACCGACCTATCGGGCCGCGGGTTTCGCGATGACATTCTATCCGATCATCGGGCTCTACGGCCTCTGCATTTACTTCTACTGGCTGGCTTAGAAAGATTCTATGGGTAATTTTAACCCTTTGAACCAATTATGATGATAATAATTTAACATAATATAAATTATGCGATTTATAGGTATCAAGGCCGACTCTCACCCTTATCTTTCTTACTCCGGTGTTGGTTTTCCCAAATGCCATCGGAAAGTTCTGTCGCCGCGCTCGCCTGGCACGCGAGCCGTTATTGCCAACGGCCCGTCGGGCACGGTCGCTGTGAGCTTGGTTTGCATCCCATCGTTTCGCTGTTCGGAATCAGCGGCTTGAAATGCGGATATGTCAAAGCCGGCCGAGATTTTCCGCGTCCTTGTATCATTGGCGGTTAAGCGCAGCTCAACATCATTGCCCGGGATCATCCGGCCGCGGGTCTCCAGCGTCAGGGTAACGCCGCCCGCGGTCTGCGGGCCGTGGTTCTGCCATTGCGGCGGGATTGGTCCAAGATAGGGAGTCAGCCCAGCCCAGATGAGCAACATGAGAACCGCCGGCCACTTCCAGAAACCCATGCCCTTCCATATCGTGAACAGCGTACCCTGGGTCACGGGGTTGCGGGCGCGAAGTGTCCGGCCGGTACGGACCGGGTAGCGGCGCGGCCGATCCGCTTGCCGTAGATGATCATCCCGGTGACCGAAAGGCCGGACAGCAACGCGCCGAACAAGAACCAGATGATCTTTGTGATCAGCCCGCCCCAGGTGCCGAAATGCAGCGGATCGGCAAGCTCCGAGAGCCGCTGGTGGGCCGTCAGGGTTTCACCCCTTTGAATGCCGGTCACGTCCAGGCTCGTCGGATCGACCCAGACAGCGTTGGCCGTCGGCCTGACAAGGATGGCGTCAGCCTCGCCACCAAACATCAGATTGCCGGCGGCGCTACGAGGCAGCAAAACGATTTTCAGGTCCAGCGATGGGTAAGCGGATTTCGCTTCCTCCGCGGCTTGATCAAGATCCGTGCCCTTGAAACCTGCGGGCAACACCCCTTCCCGCTCTACGGCTATTGGCGGCGCCTCGAAACGCGGCGCTGCGCCACCAAGGCTTTTTTCAGCCAGATACCAGATGCCGGTCAACGCCATCAACACCAGGAACCATGCCGACCATAGTGCCCCCAGACGATGCAGGTCGCCTGTCCAGGTACGCACCGGCTGTTCGAAACGGGGTTTTCGAAAAAAGCCGCGCCAGAATTTCTTGTAGACCATCAGGCCGGTGACCATCGAGGCAATCAGCAGAAATGAAAACGCGCAGACAATGGGGATACCGATAGCGTTGGGCATCATCAGATGACGGTGGGTGCTGCGCAGAAACCGCTGGATGTTAAGCCAGCCTGTCGCCCCTTGATATTCGCCGGTATAAGGGTTGAGCCACAGCCGGTGCAGCCGGCCATCCGGGCCCTGCGCGACCGCCTGCGCGGCAAACCAGGGGTCGGGGCCCAGCATAAGCCCGGTTAGCTTTCCGTTGGGAAAAGCCTCCTTGGCGCTTTCATACATCGTGCCCCAGGCGATGGGAGTGCCCGGCGGCTGCGGTGAGACCCGCATCTCGCTATTCACGGCCCAATCCATCTCATGGCTGAAAACGGCAAGCGTGCCTGTGATCAGAATGAAACTCATCAAAATCGAGAGTTTCAAACCGACCCACGAGTGGACGTCAAACCATAGACGCTTCCGGTTCAAGGGTGGCGGCCCCCTACCCTAAAACTCAACCGCAATCGACCCGGTAACCGTCAGCGGGCTGATTGTGCCGACACGGATCGCAGCAAAGGTGTCGGTTGTGGTGAAGGCCTGCGCCTGCCGGGCTTGCTCGTCCAACAGGTTCTTGACGTTGATTTGGGCTTTCCAGTGCTCGGTCTTGAAATAGGCCACCAGATCGACCTGGACGAAGCTCTTGTACCGGGCATTGTTCTGGGTGCTGATGAACACATCGTCCTGATAAAAGATGCCGCCCCCCATGCCGAAGGTGCCGGTGTTGGCGACTTCCCATTCATAGATCGTGAACAGATTGAAGCTGTGTTTCGGTACGCCGCCCAACCGGTTGCCTGTCGGGAACACAGACCCGAATTCTCCCGTGCCGCCCTGTGCGATCCTGGTATCGAGATAGGAATAGCCCGCCTGAATGCGCCAGTTCCCGGTGACCCGTCCGGTCACTTCGATCTCGAAACCATCGCTGCTGAGTTTACCGGCATTTTCGTACCGCAGCTCCGGCGTTGGTGCGCCTGGATTAATAGCGAAGGGAACGCCCTTCAGGTCCATCAGAAACGCGGCAGCCGTGATCAGCAAATTACCGTCATTCAAGAGCAGTTTCGCGCCGATTTCCCATGATTTCGAGGTCTCCGGACCGACCGGATTATCGTCGGCGCCCAGCAGCACTGTGGGCGTGTAGCCTTCGGCGAAACTGGCATAGAACGAGATATTCTCGATCGGCTCATAGACAATCCCGCCACGGAAGCTGAAGTTCGTGTCGTTCCCAGATGGGTTGACCAGATTGTTGAAGTCCGAGTATCGGAATCCGGCGAGCACACTCCACTGGTCGGTCAGCCGGATCAGGTCTACGAGGTTAACGCCATACTCCTCTGTCTTGTCCGCGAGTGTCACGCCGCGATCCCGCAGTCCGAAGTCAACGTCGCTGAGCACTTCGCCCGGTTCCAGAATACCGTCGGCGAGGGCGCCGGGTATCGCGTCGAAATCCGCCACAAAATAATCCCTGGTCAGCACGTTGAAAATCACGTTGTTGTCGCCGCGGAAACTCTGGTTTTCGGTGCGTTTGCTCTCAAAGCTGAATGAGGCGACCAGCTCATGCTCGATCCCGCCTGTCTCGAAATTCAGAAAATTAGAGACCTTCACTTGGTTGGCCGTCCCCTTCCCCACGGTCTGACGCGGTTGAATGAAAACGACATCGGTGAAGTCCCCAGCGCCTGTCAGCGGCACGCCCGCATTGGTGGCGAAGAAATCGCTGAGGTCGCCAATCACTCTTGAGTTCGCAAACACTGCAAGAGGTGACGAGTCGACATTGGTCTTGTCGTTTTCAGTTCGAGAAGCAGCGATTTCGACCCGCCAGAAATCGGTCAGAGGCAGGTCGAACAGGGCGTAATACCGCATGGATTCAGCTTCAGTGTTCCGGTTCCAGTCTGGAATTCCATAGAACTGGGTCTCGTCCTGAATGTCCTCATTGTAGAAGTAGCCGGTGCGTGTATCGCCATCGAGTACCTGGCCGCGATCCTGGGTATACTCGTCATTGATGTACTCAAATCCGAACGTGACCGACGACTGGTCACCCAAGAACGCACTGACCGTCGGGCTCAGAAGCACCCTTTCCCGTTCGACTTCGTCGCGGAAGCCGTCCGAATTTTCATAGGCACCAACCAACCGGAACGCTAAGCGGTCGCTGTTGCCCAGCCGCCCGGTGGCATCAACTTCCAATTTGTAGAAGTCGAAATTTCCGGCAATTGCTTCGGCGCTGTAATAGGGCTCAAGCTGGGGCCGCTTTGTCACATAGTTGATGATGCCGCCCGGCTCCCCCTGACCGTAGATCAGGCCTGCGGGACCTTTCAGCACTTCGATCCGCTGCATGTTTGCGGTTTCTGTCGACGGAATGTTGGACGCATTAAGGGCGTTATTGATGCGGGCGCCGTCCTTGTAGATCGACTGGGACGCGTCGAACCCACGGATGGAGAATTTCTCTTCGCCACCATTGCCTGTCTTGAACTTGGTGACGCCGGCCACATTGCGCAGCGCGTCGTCGACATTGTTGACCTGTTGGTCCTGCAGAATATCCTGGGTCACAATACTGATGGCAGCTGGGGTTTCCAGGATTGGCAGAGCCAGGCCGACCGCGGACTGTGCCGTCGTGTTGAGATACTCCCGCTTGAAGCCGGTCGTAACAATCGTGTCGTGTACCGCCGGCGTGTCGTGTACCGCTGGGCGCGCCTCTTCCGTCTTTTGCTCGTCAGCGGCGTCCTGAGCGTACGCCGTCGAGATCGCTCCCATACAGCCTGCAAGGCAAGCAACGATAATCAGATTAGCGTGGGCGACGCGTGTCATGAATGCCCCCTCAAAATTAGCCTTGTTGTTTGTTGCGAGTGATTCTTAAGAGATGCTTGTTAATAATGCAAACGATTATTAATTACAAATTTGGGATAAGGCATCACCGGTCTCTCACGCAGCCGTGATAGACAGGTCAGTCTATGTGATTGGTGTGTCGGGGTTCATCTCGCTAGGTTCGTCTCATCCAAACAACGAACCCAAAGGAACCCCGCTTATGACGACCCGTATCCGCAATTTCTTCCTGGGCGCGCTGGCGATTTTCGCCGTTGCCCCCGTCGCCGCCTCTGCTGCTGGTGTCGATACCAACGCCGTGGGCCTTCGCGGCTATGACCCAGTCGCCTATTTCGCCGATGGCGCGCCAACGCAAGGTGAGAACGGCCATGTCGCCATCCATGACAATGTGGTCTATCTGTTCTCCAGCGACGCCAACAAGCAGGCGTTCGAAGCCGACCCGCAGGCCTATCTGCCGCAATATGGCGGCTATTGTGCGATGGGGGTCGCACTGGGCAAGAAGTTGCCGATCGATCCGGAAGCCTGGAAAATCGTCGACGGCAAGCTCTACCTGAATGTGTCCAAGCAGGTGGCAAAGCACTGGTCGAAAGATATCTCAGGCAACATCGCCAAGGCGGACACCAACTGGCCGGGAATCAGGGACGTGTCCCCGGCGGACCTCTGACCCCTACCCCAAGCGATCCGGAACTGGGCGGGCCGGACGGCCCGCCCTTTCAATTACCCGAGATACTTCTTAGTAGCGTCGAGAACCGCCTTAGCCCGGTCAACGGGGTCCGGATAGCTATCTCTGAGAGCCTTCGATCTCAGTTCGACAGCCAGTGGCAGATCAGCGGGCAAGACGGCCAGCAGCTCAGCAATCGGCAAGGCCCCTTCCCCCGGCAACAGCCGACCGTCCACCGCCTCGTTGAGGATCGTCTGGATATCGTTATCCGCCAGCGCGGCGACCCCATCGCAGAACTGCGCGTAGCTGAGCAGATCGGGCGAGACATCCTTCAGCAGGCTGGGATGACCGCCGGACCGGGCCAGATGGGTGGGGTCGACCAGCAGCCTGGCCGCGGGATGGTCCACGTCGTTCAGCACATCAAGCGCATCCTGGAGGGTTTTGATCTCGGTGATCGGCAGAAACTCCAGACAGGCGTTCATGCCGGCAGCCTCGGCCCAGCCGCAGATTTCTTCAAACCGGCGCTTGGTTTCATCCCGATCCGGATCGGAACTGACGATCAGCACGTTGCGCGCGCCGATCTCACCGCCGGCGGCGATCAGTTTCTGATGGTTGGGGTCGGGGCCGTCCGGCTGGATCCAGACCACCTCGATATCGAGCGGGATGATACCTGTGTCGGAGAACGTGCGTTTCACATCCCGGGTTGTGGCATCCGTCCAGGTCTCCGGGTCGTACCAGATACCGCAGGCGGGCCAACCAGCCTCCGCACAAGCTTTTGTTACCTCTACGGGTGTGAATTCCGGCAAAGTGCCGGTGGCAAGCGAAAGCAGGCGGTCTGGCATGGTGTCTCCCCTTCTGCGCCATGCTATAGCACCCGCGACCACGGTCAATATCACCGGAAAACCTATGCGCTACCTGAGTGTTCTGATCGGCCTTTTCGGGCTGCTGGTGACCGCATTTCCGGTTCAGGCGGCAGAAAATCCTAATGGTTACATATCCGTGATCGTCGAGAACGATGTGATGGTCACCGATACGGACCGGCACTACTCGAACGGGTTCCGGGTCGATTGGGCGCCCTCCACGCAATATGAGCTGCTGGGATTGACCGGGTGGCTCAACAGCCTCTTGCCGCAGCGCCCTGCCGGAAGCGATCCCCGGTTGGTCCTGCAGTTCGGCCAGAACATGTACACGCCGTCTGATATCACGCGCACTGATCTGATTGAGGACGACCGCCCCTTCGCCGGATGGCTTTATATGACGGCCGGTGTCGAACTGGCGACGGACAGGTGGACGGACCAAATCGACCTGACGCTGGGCATCGTTGGCCCCGCATCACAGGCGGGGCGCCTGCAGCGGGCCTGGCATCGATGGTTTGACTTCCGGCCCGCCAATGGCTGGCCGAACCAGCTTCGCAACGAACCGGGTCTCAACCTGTCATACCGGCGGCAGTGGCATCTGCCACTGGGAAAACAGGGCCGAGGGCCTATGGTCTCGGTGCATCCGCATGCAGGTGTCTCAATCGGTAATGTGTTTACCAACGCGGCCACGGGTCTGATGCTGCAGTTCAGCAAGGGGACCGCATGGCGGACCCCGCCGCGGATTGCGCCAACGTCTCTAGGCTCCAGTATCATCGGTCCAACCGGGGGCGGATTTGGCTGGTCGTTTTTTGTCGGTGTCGAGGGGCGCGCCGTCGCCCGGAATATCTTCCTGGACGGCAACAGTTTTCGCAACAGCCACAGTGTGCACAGCAAGGTTCTGGTGGGCGATCTGACCGCGGGTTTCCTTATGGTGCTTGATGGTACACTGGGTTTACCGCCGGTGCGGCTAAGCTTTAGCTACACCTTGCGAAGCAAGCAATTCGACGGGCAGGATGGCAGCAACCGATTCGGCGCCGTCTCCATTACTTTTGCCTATTGATATGAGCCAATTCGACATCACCGATCTGCTGCAGATCATGCGCAAGCTGCGCCACCCGCAGGATGGCTGTCCATGGGATATGGAGCAGGACTTCGACACCATCGCGCCCTATACCATCGAAGAAGCCTATGAAGTCGGTGAAGCCATCGCCGAACGCGACATGGACGCGCTGAAGGACGAACTTGGCGATCTGCTGTTTCAGGTGGTGTTTCATGCCCAGATGGCGGCTGAAGCGGGTGAGTTTACCTTCGACGATGTGGTGGAAGCGGTGTGCACCAAAATGCTGAGCCGGCACCCGCACGTCTTTGCTGACGCCAGCATTGCGGACGCCGACGCGCAAACGGTGGCGTGGGAAGAGCACAAGAAAAAGGAACGCGAGGAAAAAGCGCGTGCCAAGGATCAGGTGCCGAGCGTGCTGGATGGCGTGGCCTATCGCTATCCCGCGCTGATGCGCGCGGTCAAATTATCGAAACGAGCCGCGCGGGTCGGTTTTGACTGGCTGTCACCGGCGCAGGTTCGCGCCAAGCTGCAGGAAGAACTTGATGAGTTCGATGCCGAACTCACAAAGGCTGAAGCTGAAGGCGGCAACAAGGCGGCCATCGAAGCCGAACTGGGCGATATCCTTTTCGTCTGGACGAATATCGCCCGGTCTCATGATGTCGATCCGGAGCGGGCGCTGCGCGGCACCAACCGGCGGTTCGAGCAGCGGTTCAGACGCATGGAAGCGATCAGCGCGGCCGCGGACGAACGGCTGGAAGATAAATCGCTCGATGAGCTGGAAGCGCTTTGGCAACGGGCCAAGCAGGAGCTGCGCGATGAAGCTGCTGATCGCGCCTAAGAACTATTCCTCCTGGTCCGTCCGGCCCTGGGTGCTGATGCGGCATTTCGACATCCCGTTTGAGGAGGTCATCGCGCCCTTGTTTGCCGAGGATAATGCCAAAGCCACCATCGAGAACTGGTCGGCAGCGGGCAAAGTGCCGGTCCTTAAAGATGGTGACGTCACCATCTGGGACAGCTTGTCCATCATGGAATATGTCGCCGAGCGTTTTCCCGAAAAGATGCTGTGGCCGGTCGAGAGCGCTGCGCGTGCCGTCGCCCGCTCTGTTGCGGCGGAGATGCACTCCAGCTTCATGGCCTTGCGCAATGAAATGCCGATGAACGCAAGGGGTCATGTTCCTGGATTTCGATACTCGTCGGATTGCGCTGCTGACATCGCGCGTGTCTTCGAGATATGGCGGGACTGTGTCGACGGCTCCGGCGGCCCCTTCCTGTTCGGGGAATTCTGTATTGCCGACGCGATGTATGTCCCTGTGATCAGCCGCCTGAAAACCTATGGCGTAAGCTTCGGTCAGACGGCGTCTGCCTATGCGGATGCTGTGTGGTCCCTGCCCGCCATCCAACACTGGCTCGCAGACGCTGCAGCCGAACCGTGGACGGTGGAAAAGTACGAACTGGGATAGACCTCACAAGCGCGCTAAAGTGTCATCCAAGCGGGGTGTTAAGGGGAGGCAGTCATGTCAGATGAAAAACTGGCGCGCGGCGTCGCGCGAATGAAAGAGCTGTTCGGCGATGCGGTTGATCCAACGCCCGGCCGCGACGACTTCATGGACATTACCATTGGGCATCTGTTCGGTGATGTCTGGTCGCGACCGGGGTTGGAACTCAAGCAACGGTCGATGATCACCTGCACCGCGCTGACCGTGATGGGCAAGGAACTGCAGCTGAAGACGCATTTGCGGGGTGCCGTCAATGCCGGCATCAGTCACCAGGAGATCGAAGAAATGATGATCCACATCGCCCACTATGCGGGCTGGCCGGCCGCGGTAAACGGCTTGCGGATCGCCCGCGAGGTGTTCGAGGAACTCGATACGTAACCGCGTTTAGGCGACGATACGGCCAACCAGGACGACAAGCACTGCCAGCGTTAGCAGGGCGACCGGTACGGCCAGTCTCTCGATCAGGGTTTTCATGGTCTGCTCCATAGTCAGACCATAGAATCGCTCCCCTGAACGCTCGCTGAATGTTGCCGCAGCCCTATCCCAGGGTGCCGAGAATGTCGGATTCTTTCATGATTACAAGGTCTTCACCGTCCAGTTTGACCTCGGTGCCGGAAAACTTTCCGAACAGAATCCGGTCGCCGGGCTGAACCGACATGGGCTGAAGCGACCCGTCGTCCGCGCGGGCGCCGTTGCCAACGGCAATGATCTCGCCCTCGGACGGCTTTTCCTGCGCTGAATCGGGGATAATGATGCCGCCTGCGGTTTTTTCTTCACTCTCAATGCGGCGGACAAGCACACGGTCATGCAGCGGTCGAAACGCCATTTCACTACCTCGTATCGTCTATCAAAAGGTCAGTTAGTGGACGGGAAAACGTCCGATTTAGGCCAGACGATAGGTAGCCGGTCTGGCCAAGTCAACCAGGGTATCAACCGGATTCGGTAACCGCTATCAGGGGCTGTTTTTGCAGCTGACCCAACGCCTGCTGTGACAGACGGACCTGAAATTCAGCGCCTTCTTCCGTGTCGCTTCGCTCCAGAACTTCACCATGATCGTAGAGCCAGGCCATGGTCGCCCCATCCTGATGCCCTACGCTGACGGACACCACCGAATCTCCCTCGGTCATCAGATCATTCAGCACGGCAGTCAGCGCATCCAGCCCCTCGCCTGCCCGTGCGGAAATAGCGACCTGTTCGGCCTGCCGGTCGGCGCGGGCTTCGAGAGCGGCCCGCTCATCGGGGTCCAGAAGGTCAAGCTTGTTGCAGACCTCGATCAGGACCTGCCCGTCGCGTGGCGCCCCCAGGCTTTTCAAGACGTCCAACACGTCTTCCTTTTGCGCATCGGATTCAGGATGGGCGGCGTCGCGGACGTGCAGCAGGATATCTGCCTCAAGAACTTCTTCCAGGGTCGCGCGAAATGCGGCAACCAGATGGGTCGGCAAATCAGATACGAATCCAACGGTGTCCGACAGAATAATACGGCGGCCTGACGACAGTGTGACCTCGCGCATCGTCGGGTCGAGCGTCGCAAACAGCATGTCATCGGCAAATACACCGCCGGTGGTCAGGCGATTGAAGAGTGTCGACTTTCCTGCGTTCGTATAGCCGACCAGGGCAACAACCGGGTAAGGCACCTTCGCCCGGCCAGCGCGGTGTAACGACCGCGTCCGGCGGACGGTTTCAAGCTCCCGCTTGAGACGGGCAATCCGATCTCCGAGCACACGGCGGTCAGCTTCAATCTGCCGTTCACCCGGGCCGCCCATGAAGCCGGCGCCGCCGCGTTGCCGTTCCAGGTGGGTCCATGACCGAACCAGACGCCCACGCTGATAACTCAAGTGCGCCAGTTCGACCTGCAGCACGCCTTCCTTGGTCTGCGCGCGGTCGCCAAAAATTTCGAGGATAAGGCCTGTCCGGTCGATAACCTTGGCTTTCAGGGCCCGCTCCAAATTCTGCTGTTGTCCCGGTGTCAGAAGGCAATCAACCACCACCACCTCGGCATCGGCTTCGTGCACGAGCTCCTTGATTTCGTCGACTTTGCCGGAGCCCAGATAGGTCGCAGGCCGGATCCCAGCCATGCCACAGGCTTCACGTCCGGCTTCAACGAGATGGATAGCCTCTGCGAGGCCGGCCAATTCGTCTAGTGCCGCCTCTGGTGTTCTGCGCGCCTCTTCTCGACGCACATAGGGATGTACCAAGAACGCCCGCGTTCCGCGCGCCACGCCCTCGCGATCCGTAAAGGCCAGGTCGTGTGT
>JBKAGX010000009.1:0-115190 GCA_046290575.1 Alphaproteobacteria bacterium
AGACAATCACCCAGCGCCAGCGAAACACCCACTCAGCATAAGAAATATAAAATGCGTTCATGCGTCGGCCCAAGACGCGGAAAATGGCCCTTTACATTGGCCTTATCGTCTCCGTCACCGGCCTTTCCAGTTAGGTTTCCTTTTCTCAGCGAAAGCCTTTGGCCCTTCAACAAAGTCTTCGCTATCGCGCATGATAGCCATGCCCGGATAAATCGTCTCGATCGCCTGTTCAATACTGTCCGCGTTGAAGCCGGCATAGGCAGCTTCCTTGGTTGCGCGCACGGAAAGCGGCGAACATTCAAGGATCTGAGCCGCCCAGGCCCTCGCTGCATCCATCAAATCAGTCTGCGGAACGACTTCGTTGACGAAGCCCAATGTCTGGCCCTCAGCCGCTGAAACACGCCGTCCGGTCAGCATCATGCCCATAGCCTGCTTCAGGGGGATGGACCGGGGCAGACGGTGGACGCCGCCAGCGGCCGCCAGAAGGCCCACACGGGGCTCAGGCAGAGCAAATATCGCATTGTCCGATGCAACGATGATGTCGCAGGCCAGCGCTATCTCAAACCCGCCGCCCATCGCGACGCCATTTACCGCCGCGATCACCGGTTTGTTCAGATCGAACCGCGAGGTGATGCCGCCGAAGCCTTTTTTGGGGCGCCACATCTTGCCGCCCTCTGCCTGATATTTCAGGTCGTTGCCGGCTGAAAACGCTCGCTCGCCCGCGCCGGTGACAATCGCGACCCAGAGATCATCATTCGCGGCAAACGTGTCGAATGCGTTTTCCAGTTCGTCATTGGTCGGTGGGTGGCAGGCATTCATCACGTCGGGACGGTTGATCGTGATGATAAAAAGGTTGCCGTCTGTCTCGGTCTTGATGAACTCGTAGTCCGCCATATTCCCCCCGGGCGCGCTGATTTGCTTGCTCTAATGTTGCATCGATTTTTGCTTGCGGCGATGGGCTAAATGCCCATGCTTTGCGCAGCGTATCGCGCTGCTGGAGAGAAAGCAAATGAACGAAGTTAAAGCAAAATTGGCAATTGACGGCCCGGTTGCCACGCTCACCCTGAACGATCCCGATGCCCTGAATGCGGTATCGATTCCCATGCTTGAGGCAATCGGTGCTGCCCTTGATCAGGTGGAAGATCCGGCCAGCGGCGCGCGCTGCCTGATCCTGACCGGAGAAGGCCGAGGATTCTGTGCCGGGGCGAATCTGGGCGGTGGAATCAGCGACATGGACGACGGCGAACGCGACGCCGGTGACGTTCTTGAACGCTACTACCACCCGCTGTTGAAGCGCTTCCGCGATCTGGAGATGCCGTTCATTGCCGCCGTTAATGGTGTGGCCGCCGGAGTCGGCATGAGCTTTGCCATGATGGGGGATATGATCCTGGCCGGACGGTCGAGCTACTTCCTGCAGGCCTTTCGGCGGATCGGGCTGGTGCCCGATGGCGGCTCCACCTATTTGCTGCCACGGCTGGTCGGCATGGCCCGCGCCAAGGAACTGTCCATCATGGCGGAGAAACTGCCTGCGGAAAAAGCCATGGAATGGGGGATCGTTAACCGGGTACACGACGATGATGCCTTGATGGCCGAAGCGCAGAAGCTCGCCACAGAGCTGGCCAATGGTCCGACGGTGGCTCTCAAGTTGATCCGCAGTCTCTATTGGAACAGCCCACTCAATACATATGACGAACAACTGGACCTCGAACGGCAGAGTCAGAAAATCGCCGGTCAGACCGACGATTTCGGCGAAGGGGTGAAAGCCTTCTTCGAAAAGCGTCCTGCAGAGTTCAAGGGGAAGTAGACCGCGATGCCGGAGCGTGAAGGCCCCCTTGCCGGCATTGTCATCATCGATTTAACCCGGGTGCTGGCAGGCCCCTATTGCACCATGGTGCTGTCTGACCTCGGCGCACGGGTCATCAAGATCGAAGTCCCCGAAAAAGGGGATGATGCGCGCCATATCGGCCCGTTCATCAACGGCAAATCCGCCTATTTCAGCTCACTGAACCGGGACAAGGAAAGCCTGGCGCTTGACCTGAAAGCGGCGGAAGACCGGGTCATCTTCGACCAATTGCTGGAGCGCGCGGATGTGCTGGTCGAGAATTACCGGCCCGGTGTGATGGACAAACTCGGCTATGGCTGGGATGCAGTTCACGAACGGTTCCCCAAGCTGATCTACGCCGCGGCGTCAGGATTTGGCCAGACCGGGCCATACCGCACCCGGGCCGCTTATGACATGGTGGTACAGGCCATGGGCGGCATCATGAGCGTGACCGGGCAGCCTGGCGCGCCGCCCACCCGGGTCGGCAGCTCGATCGGCGACATCACCGCCGGGCTCTTCACAGCCATCGGCATCAATGCTGCTCTTTTCGACCGGACACAGACCGGCAAGGGCGTCCAGATCGACGTTTCGATGCTGGATTGCCAGCTCGCGATTCTGGAGAATGCAATTGTGCGCTACGCCGCCACGGGCACGCCGCCGGGACCAATCGGCGCCCGGCACCCCTCGATCACGCCCTTTGCCGCCTATCGAACGGCTGACGGATACATCGTGATTGCGGCCGGCAATGACGCGCTGTTTGCAAAGCTGGCCGGCGTTCTTGACCGGCCCGACCTCTTGGAAAGCCCGGGGTTCAAGACCAATGATCTGCGGACCCAGAATGTGGATCAGCTGACCGCATCGCTCGAAACGACGTTTTCCAAGCAACCCACCAGCCACTGGCTGGCGGCGCTAGACGGTGCCGGTGTACCCTGCGGCCCGATCAACAATGTCGAGGAAGCGCTGAACGATCCTCAAATCCGCGCGCGCAACATGGTGGTTTCCCTTGATGACCCGGAAATGGGCCGCATGGATATCGCCGGCAACCCGATCAAGATATCAGGGTTCGCGGATCCCACCACGCGGGGCGCCGTGCCCGAGCTTGATGGAAATCGCGAGGCCTTGCTGGCCTGGCTCAAGCGATCGCAACAGGCCTAATACGCCAAAGAATGGCGACAGTCTCGTATTGTGACTTCTGTTTGTAACGCCGTAAGGGATGTGCGAAAGTCCTTCCAGTCGGTACCGTATAGCAATTAAGGGAGTAACCCAGCATGAGAGGGATGTTTAAAGTCGTCGTTCCGACCACGGCGATGTTGTTTTTTCTAGCCGCCTGCGATTCAGGTGGCGACGCACCTGCGCCAGGAGCGGAGGACACCAGCACGCTTCCTGAAACCATGGAAGAAATGAAGGATGACGCTGGTGCTGCGATTGAAGACGCCAGCGACGCCATGGAAGATGCCGCGGATGACGCGGGCGATGCCATGGAAGATGCCGCGGATGATGCGAGTTCCGCCATGGACGATGCAGTCGACGCCATGAATGAGATGGTCGACGACACGCAAGACGCCATGAACGACGCTGCTGATGATGCGAGCGATGCCGCTGACAGCATGCAAGATGCGGCAGACAGCGCGGAGGACGCAGCGGATTCCATGGAAGACGCAGTCAACCCGTAAGGCCGGTTCGCGGTTTCATCACCGCAAACGAAAGCGACTATACTGGAAGGGGTGTCCGGCAGATGCCGGGCACCCTTTTTCCATTTGATAGCACCGGCAAATCAGATCATGGATGAGGCCAGCCAGAAGCCTACGCTCACGCTTGCGAGCGAGCCTGCAATAGCCAACCAATATCGGGACGAACCTTGGAACACGATGAATGACCTCGCATGTCATCGCTCCCGGAGTTCGCCCATTTTATAGATCATGGACTGTCCAACCACAAGCCGTTTAGTCTGGACAAAAGGGCGTTGTGACCGCCTGCCCCTTGGGCGATACTGGGCGTTCCAGGGGAAGTCTGACAAACAGGGGAACACATGTCTGACCAATATGTCGCAGACCGCATGGGCTGCATGGACGTCATGGCGAAATACGCCAAGGGCGTCGATAATCGCGATCTTGAACTCTACCGCAAATGTTTTTCCGACGATGTCGTCGTCACCGGCTTTGGCGAGGAAACCTATACCGGCGGCGATGAATGGACGGCCTACGTCAAAACCGCGCTGGAGGCCTTCGGCCCCACCCAGCACATGATGGGCCCGCAGCTGGTCGATTTTGAAGACGGTATCGCCCATTGCCGAACGGATGTGCAGGCCCACCATTATATGGCTGATGCGCCTGACACCACATTGACCCTGTGGGCCACGTATGAAAACGACATGAAAAAGATCGATGGCGAGTGGAAGATCATCCGCCACCATCTGGTCTCCCGCGGCACCCGGATCCAAAAGGATCAAGCGCTGGATTGATCCGCACCTGCCAGACCACAAAAAGCCCCTCATTCGAGGGGCTTTTTTTGTGCCATCCACCAGAGAATGTTGGCGCGCCCGGGAAGATTCGAACTCCCGACCCCTAGATTCGTAGTCTAGTGCTCTATCCAGCTGAGCTACGGGCGCTTGGTAACAGGCGCGGGACGCTACAGAAATCCCGGCAGCATTGCAAGCCTGTGCAGATGCCGTGGGGCTTGTTCGCAACGGTGCCACCCCCTAAGATCATCTTTGTCGCCAATAATTTCCTTGAACCCAATGAATCGCTTGCTGCGCTGCAGCGTGACCGCCCTGGCTGCTCTTACTCTGACCGGATGCGCATTTCTGGAGGATGCCGTCTGGCCCAGCTTGTCTGGCGACCCGGGCCCCGCACAAGAGACACCGTCTGCCTATACCGACGGTGAAGCCATTGATCTGCCTTTAACAGACGCTGAACGGTCAGCGCGTATCGAAACCGCACGTGCGACGATGGACGATGTCAGTGAGGCATTGCGCACGCTGGCGGCGCGCATTCCTTTTCATAGTGATCTGTTTGATCGCCGCCGTTCGACGCTCGGCGAACAGGCGGCAAAGCTGTCGGACTTGGCTGCCCGCCCTGGTGAAGACAGGGCCGATCGCTGGAGCCGGTTGCAGGCCGAGCTGGCGCGTCTGGGACAGGACCTTGACGGATTGAGTGATGAGCGTGGGGATGTTGCTGCTGATGCAGCGCTGGGTGCCGGATTGCTGGCCGACCTGCGCACCGTCGACCCGGTTGACCTCCCGCCCGATGATGTTCAGCGCCGCAGCCTTTTGGTCAATGATCTTGAAGCCATTCTGGCCGCATTGGGGCAGATGGACCGGTCCATGGGCGAAGCCCAGACCCGCTGGAACAATTTCCTGGCGGCTCAGGATTCTCAAATTGCGGCGCTCGAGCCTCCGCCTTTGAATGCTGCGCCTGAGCCGGCGCCAGCGCCCCGCCCTGCTGCGCGGCCACAGGAGCCGCAGGTTACCCCGCCGGGTCCCGTCCCGCCGCAGGACAGCGGCGACCGGTTCAAGGGCCGCCAACCGCTCGTCACGCTTAATTTTGCCGACCCCGATCTGGAGTTCGAGAACCAGCTAAGAAGCCTGGTGGACAGGGTGCGCGCGCAGTACCCGGATATCGCGTTCGATGTTGAAACAGTGGCGGCCCCGCCCGGTCAGCTAGGCGCGCTTGTGACGCTGTTGCGCGAACTCGGCGTTCCCGCTGATGTCTACAGCACGCCCGCCGATGAGTTCGCGGATCCTATCATCCGGCTTTATCCCCGGTAAGCGGGGAAGTCTCCCAGCGGCTCGGCCTCATAGACGCCGCGCGCGATCGCCCGTGCGAAGCAATCTGCTGCCATGGAGCCGATCTTTGCAAGCCGCATTGGATCGATCTCGCCATTCCTGATCTGCGCCGTTGATAGAGCAAAAATCGTATCCCCGTCGAACGGCGTATGGGCGGGGCGAATCGCGCGTGCCATCCCATCCTGCGCCATCATGGCGACGCGCTGCAATTGGGCCTTTGTCAGATCGGCATTGGTGGCGACAATACCAATCGTTGTGTTGGTTCCCGACAGCCCGCTATCTGGCAGGCCTAACGGCAGAGGGTCTGGAACCTGACCGGGCGCCCCAGCGCCGCCAAATTCACCGGCGGTTTCCAACGCCCAGGCCCAGAACGACTTTGAGCCGGGAACCACCACTTCACCGAACGGGTTGGCGGCGACAAGCGCCCCCACCATCAGGCCGGTCTCATCGACCGATGAGGCGCTGCCCAATCCCCCTTTGAGTGATCCGGCTGTCGCGCCCAGCCCGGCACCGGCGTTGCCCAGCTTGAAATCTTTGCCTGCCGCGTCGCATGCGGCCCGGCCTAGATCGACATAGGGATTAGTCTCTCCCCAATCCTTGTCACCGCCATTCGTCAGGTCGAACAGGATCGCCGCCGGCACCACGGGTATCGGCTTGGGACCCATGGGCAAGCCCCGTCCGTGCTCGCTCAGCCAGGCCGTGACGCCGTCTGCGGCGGCCAAGCCAAACACCGACCCGCCGCTTAATACAAGGCCATGAAAGGTCTCGACCAGACAGGTCGGATCAAGCGCGTCGGTATCGCGCGTACCGGGGCCGCCGCCCCGCACGTCAACTGCCATGGCACAAGGCGTATCGGGCAACAAAACGGTTGTCCCGCTGCGTAATCCTATATCTTCAGCATTGCCGACCTGGAGGCCGTCCAGATCGGTGATGAGATTTTGTGGACCTGGCCTTATCATGCCGGCCAGCCTATCGCCCGAAACGAGAACCAACAAAGGATAATCCATGGGTTTCCGCCTTGCCGTGATCGCCGTCGCCCTACTGGCCGGCCTGCCTGCCGCCGCGCGTGACGATGCGCCGCGCACCCACATGGTCGCGACGGCCAACCCCCATGCAACGGACGCCGGCCTGGAGATTTTGCGCCGGGGCGGCTCGGCCGTGGATGCGGTCATCGCCATTCAGCTGGTGTTGACCCTGGTCGAGCCGCAATCGTCGGGCATCGGCGGCGGTGCGTTTCTGGTCCTGCACGACGCCGCAGAGGACAAGGTCCTTGCCTATGACGGCCGTGAAACCGCGCCGGCTGACATCGACCATACCCTTTGGCTCAACGCCGAAGGCGACCCGCATTCGAAGGGCGACATGATGCCCGGCGGCCGTTCCGTCGGCGTGCCGGGCGTGATCAGGATGTTTGAGCTTGCGCATGAAATGCACGGCAAGCTGCCCTGGGCGGACTTGTTCGCCCCTGCGATGACGCTGGCGACAGAGGGGTTTGAGGTTTCGCCCCGGCTTAACCTGCTGCTGGGCCGAGACAAGCATCTGAAGAGGTTCCCGGCCACGACGGCGCATTATTTCACGGCAGAGGGCGAGCCGCTGCCGGTCGGCCATGTGCTGAAGAACCCTGCCTTTGCCGAGACTCTGGCCGCTATCGCCGCTGACCCGGACAGTTTTTACCAAGGGCCAATCGCCGAGGACATTATTGCGGCGGTTCAAAACGCACCGGTCAACCCCGGCGCGCTGAACCTGTCCGACATGGCGGCCTATGAGCCAAAGGTCCGCGACGCAGTCTGCGGGACCTACCGGGCACAGAAAGTTTGCGGCATGCCGCCGCCCTCATCCGGGGGGGTGGCGATTCTGCAGATCCTGAAAATTCTGGAAGGCTTCGACATGGCCGAGAACGCGCCAATCAGCGCGGCCTCCGCCAATCTGTTTTCAGAAGCCGCGCGGCTCGCCTATGCGGACAGGGCGAAATGGCTGGCTGACAGCGATGTCGTGCCCGTGCCTGTCGCCGGGTTGATCTCGGATGATTATCTCGGCGACCGCCGGTCACTGGTAACGCCCGGAGAGATTATGACCGATGCACCGGCGGGATCACCGCCGGGTGTAGAACAGGCCTTCACCGCGGCTGAGCCGGGTGAGGTACCCGCCACCACGCATTATTCAGTGGTGGACCAATGGGGCAATGTGGCCGCCATGACGTCGAGCGTTGAAAACGCCTTCGGCAGCCGCCTGATGGTGCGCGGCTTTCTGCTCAACAATCAGCTGACGGATTTCACCTTTGCCCCGGAAGAAGACGGTGCGCCCGTTGCCAACCGGCCCGGGCCGCGCAAACGGCCGCTCAGTTCCATGTCACCAACGCTGGTCTTTGATGAAGAAGGCCGCCCGATCATGACATTGGGGTCTCCCGGCGGGCCGCTGATCATCAGTTTTGTCGCCAAGACCCTGGTCGGGCTGCTGGACTGGGGCCTGACCATGCAGCAGGCAATCGAACTGCCCAACTATATCTTCTTTGGCGATTCCCTGATCATTGAGCGGGATAGCGCGCTGTGGGATGTACAGGCTGATCTTGAGGCCATGGGCTATCAGCTTCGGCCAGCAGGCCTGACCAGCGGGCTGCAGGGCATTGTGATTCACCATGACGACAAGGGCCGCTGGCTTGAAGGCGGGGCAGACCCCCGCCGTGAGGGCACGGTCGCCGGCGATTAAGCCTTCTTGGCGACCTCTTTCGCCAGCGCGGCCATTTCCTGACCCGCACGACTGCGCGGCGACGCCTCGGTAATGCCCCGGCCTTCCATCAGGCTGGAAGCGAAGGCTGTCCGGTTGCCAAGCGTGGTCTTGGCCACGGGCAGCTTTTCCTTCTTCAGCTCCGCCCTCAGATCATCCGCGAGATTGCTGCGCGGCGGCACCCGGTTGAGCACCAACAGAAAACCGGTCCGCGCCCGGTCGACAAGGTCCAATGTGGCGCGCATCGCCCAGACATCCATCGGGCTAAGCTGCAGTGGAATCAGCACGAGATCGGCCTCGCGCACGGCCTGGCGTGCCGCCGTTTCCGCGTGGGGCGGGGTGTCGATAACGATAAAGTCGTTCTTGCGTTTCATCTGGGTGATCTGCGCTGGTGCCTTCCAGCCCTCGACGGTCGCAAAATCCAGCGCATACTCGTCGCCATAGCGCTCGACCCTGTGGTCGTGCCAGGCGCTGAGGCTTTGTTGCGGGTCAACATCAATCAGGCCAACGGTCTTCCCTGACTGACCAAGGGCGGTCGCTAGGTGTGCAGCCACACTGGTTTTTCCGGCGCCGCCTTTTTGCTGCGCCACAGCAATAATCTTCGCTGTCATGTGAACTCTTTCGTATCAGGTGTTTATAGGGTGACTTTACCCAACACTTTGTTGCGCTGCAACATCACCTGGATAGGGAAAGCTCATCCGGAAGATTGTGCCGCTGTCATCCGACTTGAAGAGCGTAATATCACCACCGTGGGCGCGCATGATTTCCTGCACGTTGACCAGCCCGAGGCCTGATCCGCCCTTGGTGGTGCTGCCGACAAAAGGTTTGAAGAGATTGTCTCGCGCCAGCTTCGGCAGCCCTGGCCCGGTGTCGGCAACATCGATCACGCAGTTGCCGTTTTCTTCTCGGGCGCTGACGCTGACCTCGCCGTCGGTCTCGCCCAATGCCTGGCGGGCGTTGCGGATCAGGTTTTGCAGCGCTCTGAACACATGGTCTGGATCTGCCTCAATCTGGGTATTGGCGGGGACCTTGTTGACAAAAACCGGATGCGATTGACCATTGAGCCCCACCGAGCTAGCGATTTCGTCCACCAATGGGGATAATTCAAACAGAATAGGCCTGGGCTTCGGGTCTTCCGACTTGCCGTATTTCAGCGTCTGGGCACACAGGTCGATGGCCCGGCCCACGGCGCTGACCAACATGGGTGAGGCCTTCTGTACCTTCGGGTCCTCGCTCCTGGCCATGCGTTCGGAGACCAATTGCGCGGTGGTCAGCATGTTGCGCAAATCATGATTAATCTTGGCGACCGCTTCGCCCAGATTGGCCAGCCGGGCCTTCTGCGCCAGCGACTGACGCACCTGCTCCTGCATCGCCTGCAATTCCCGCTCGACAGTGCCGATTTCATCCTGCCGGTCCGAGGGCTCGATAATCCGGCGGGGGTCTTCCGGCGCGGCGCTGAAGCGTTCCATGTTCTGCTGGATACGCTGCATCGGCCGGACGAAATAGCGGAACAGGGTCAGATAGATCAGTGCCGCGGTAAAAATGGAAATGATCAGCGACAGGATCAGGATGTTGCGTGCATAGGCTAGCATCGCATCGTGCAGCGGCTCTTCTTCCAGAATGATGGCGACATATTCGCCGCCGCCGACCTGGGCCGCCCCGGTGACCTGGATGACATTTTCGGGCCCGTTCACAAGTGTCATCATCGCATCTTGGATGAGCGTTACCATTGAAGCGCCGCGCAAATCATAGGTCGCATCCAGCCCGGCAGGCATTTCGTCGCTCAGCATCAGCGAGCGGGTCGCCTCGCGCTTGAGGATCACCGCCTTGACCATGGCGTTAGCCAGCAGTTCTTCTTCAAGTTCCGGGCTGATATCTGCGTCAGGGGTTGCTTCGAGTGACAGGCTGGCAAGCTGCGCAGCCGCCAGCCGCTCCTCGAACCAGCCGACGCGGAATGACGCAATCGACGGCACGAAGATCATGACTTCGGCCAGCATGACGAACAATATTGTCAGCACGAGCAGCCGCGCCGACATACTTTTGAGCATACGCTCTCCCGCGCTACGCCGTTTTTTTGCGTATCCGCTTGAGAATAACAGGAATCATGGCCAAAACGGCAAGCCCCAGGATCGGCAGCAGATATTGCGGCTCGAAGATCAAGCCCAGATCCGGATCGCGCTCGTCGATGAATTCGCCAAGACCCGCGCCCAGCGCCGCATAGACAAAAGTACCGGGGATAATGCCGAAAAAGGTCGTCAGCATATAGACACGCAGTTTCACGCCAAGCAGTCCGGGTACAATATTGACGATGAAGAACGGGAACGCCGGTACCAGCCGCAGAAACAGCATGTAACTGACGGCGTCTTCCTGAAAGCCCTCACGCATTTTCTGCACCGCGCCGCCAGCCCGGTCCCGCAGCACGTCGGCAAAAGCAGTCCGCGCCGCTAGGAACAGTGCCGTGGCGCCCAATGTTGCGCCAAAAACGACAGTCAGACCGCCCCACAACCAGCCAAACAAAAAACCGCCGACCAATGTCAGCACCGTGCCGGTCGGCGGCACGGCGGTGATCATGGCAGCGTACCCCAATGCGAAGATAACATAGGCCAGCACGCCCCAGCGGTTCACCCAGTCCACAAGAGCGTCTTTATTGTCCCGCAGCGCGTCAAACGAGACATAGCTGTCCAGGCCCAATGCGAAGAACCCCGCAAACGCTGCGACAATGACCGCTATCGGCAACAACTTGCCGATTGAAAATTTTTTCGGCGTTGCCTGTGTGCCGGCGTCTTCCGTCATCCGATATCCTCAATCCGCATCGTTAAGCGACCAGTCATACTCATAGTCGCGTATGTCCTCGACGGTGCCCAGCCGGGCGGTCAACTCGGGTCCCGCATAGCGCTTCAAATGGGCGATGATGCCCCGTTCGGACCCGCCGAAGTCGGGATCATACCAGTCATAGATCTGCGATGCGGTCAACCTGCCCCGATCGTCGAAGGTCGCAGCGCGTGGGTGGTTCACATAGTCACGCGCAGCTTTGTCAAGCATGGCTTCCAACCGGTCTGCGGTGAATGGCACCGGCGCCAGGTTGGGGCAGCCGATAGACGCGCAATTGACACCGTAGTGGATTCTGTTGTCCTGCCAGATCGGCCGCATGATCCCGTGTTCAATGTCATCGAGGGACAGGCGCTGTCCCTCGACGGTGACGAGGTCGCGCTTCCAGGGGCCGGGAGAGAAGAACCCGCCGGACAGCACCTTGCGAATCGATTTCACGGGATAGGCCTCGATCACGATCTTGACCGTGACAGCGTTATAGAGATTGAACCAATAGGCCATCTGTTCGTTGCGGTTCAGGGTGGAGACCGGCGTCGTTTCCAACCTGACGACATAATTATCCAGCGCCGCCTTATCAGCTGGCGTGACCGCGCCATAGCGCAGCCGGTTTACCCCGTCCGCGCCTTCTAGCAGATAGGTCTTGAGAAATTCCGCCCATGGTCCATGGTCCACAACAGCCGTGGATTGCGCCTCGTGCTGTAGCCAGCGGGGGTCGATCAGCTCCGACTTTGGTCCCTTGAATGCCTGCGCAGAAACCGGCATCAAAGACAGCACCAACACCACAACAACAGGGCGAAATCGCACGGACAAACCTCCTTTGAGCGGCCGGATCCTCCGGCGTACTCAGGAACCTAGCCTGTTCGCGGCAAAAGTCAGCCGGTCTCACTGCTTCGTGACTGCTGTTGATCGGGCGATCATCGATTTGACTTCGTCTGGGCCAGCGACTATATACCGCTCCTTCAAATTTGGCCCGAACGCCACCGGAGTGAACATGAAACGCACCTTCCAACCGTCCAAGCTGGTCCGCAAGCGCCGCCACGGCTTCCGCTCCCGCATGGCGAGCGTCGGTGGCCGTAATGTCCTCAAGGCGCGCCGCGCCAAGGGCCGCAAGCGCCTGTCGGCCTGATGCCGCCCGGCGCCTAGAGCGCCATGACGTCCCCAGATCCCGCGAACGAGCAACCGGCGCGCCTCAAAAAGCGTGGCGATTTTCTGCGTGTGGCCCGCACCGGCAGCAAATGGGTGACAAAGGGGCTGGTGCTTCAGGCGGCAGCGCAACCCGGGACACTGGACACAGAGGGGACCCGCGTTGGCTTTACCGTCAGCCGCAAGGTCGGCAACGCCGTGGCCCGCAATCGTGCGCGGCGCCGGCTGAAGGAAGCAGCGCGCCAAGTCATGCCTGATATGGCGCGGCCAGCTATTGATTATGTGGTGATTGGCAGGCATACAACCCTGCAACGCCCGTGGCCCAAACTGGTGCACGACCTGGAAACCGCCCTGAAGCGCATTAGACTCGAAGAGTGATGATAATGAAACGCGCCCTGACGTGGCTGCTGTCGCTTCCGATCCGGTTTTATCGCCTCGTGCTATCGCCGGTGTTACCGCAAAGCTGCCGCTACCACCCGACCTGCTCATCCTATGCGCTTGAAGCGCTTCAGGTGCACGGGCCGCTGAAGGGCCTGTGGTTGACGGCCAAACGTCTGGGCCGCTGTCACCCCTGGGGCGGGCACGGTCTTGACCCGGTGCCGCCCGCGGCTGAGCACAGCTGCAACCACCACCATCACGCTCACCGCTAGGCCACCGCCCCTATGCAAGACCAGCGCAATTTTATTCTTTTTATCCTGATCTCGTTCGGGCTGCTGATGACCTATCAGTTCTTTGTGCCCGAGGTGGACCCCACGGTCGAAGAACAACAAATCCAGCAGCCTGCCATTGGTCCGGAAAACCTTGCTGCAGGTGAGATTGCGCCGCCGGCACCGGCGGCAGCTGGCGTAGACGGGTCAACACCCCTGCCCACGGCGCAGCCTGTGGCCTCGGCACCGCGTGACCGGGGCGCCGTGATCGGAGAATCGGACCGTATTGAAATCCGCTCGTCGAAACTGTCCGGCTCCATTCGCCTGAAAGGTGGCCGCATCGATGATTTGATGCTGCTGGGATACCATGTCGATCTGGACGAAAATTCACCCTATGTGACGCTTTTATCCCCGGCCGGTACAGCCAATCCCTATTTTGCCGATTTCGGCTGGATCAGCACCACCGGCAGCAATCAGGGTTTGCCGAACCCCGGCACCGTCTGGCGGGCGGACCGCACTGTGCTGGAACCGGGTACGCCGGTGACGCTGACCTGGGACAATGGCGCCGGCCTGACCTTCACCCGCGTCTATACGCTCGATGAAAACTACATGCTCGATGTGGTCCAGCGGGTGGAGAACCGGACCGGCCAGCCGGTGAACATTCAGCCCTATGGGGTTGTGGATCGGACCGGCACACCTGACGTGCTGGGCTTTTTCATCCTGCATGAAGGGTTGTTGGGGGTTCTAGGCGGGGAACTTAAAGAAGTCGACTATGACGACATTCAAGATGACCCCGTCGCACCGATCAGCAGCACCGATGGCTGGCTGGGGATTACCGACAAGTACTGGCTGATGGCGCTGATTCCGGAGCAGGGCAAGGCCTTTACCGGTGAATATTCCTACCTCAAGCACAACAACCGCGACCGTTATCGCACCAGTGCCGTGCACGGATTGCCGCCTGTTGAATCCGGCGCCGTTGCAGAGACTACAACGCATCTGTTTGCGGGCGCCAAAGTCAGTGCGCTGATCGACGGCTATGCGGAAACCCTCAATATCAAGAATTTCGACCGCGCGATCGACTGGGGCTGGTTCTACTGGCTGACCCGGCCACTGTTCTGGCTGCTGATGCAGCTGCAGGGTCTGGTCGGCAATTTCGGCGTCGCCATCCTGCTGGTCACGGTCCTCATCAAGGCCGCCTTCTTCACGCTGGCCAACAAGTCCTATGTGGCCATGAGCAAGATGCGCAAGGTCCAGCCGAAGATGAAGGAGATCCAGGAGAAGTTCAAAGACGACCAGCAGAAACAGCGCGAAGCGATGTTCAAGCTCTACCAGGATGAAAAGGTGAACCCGGTATCCGGCTGTTTACCGATGCTGGTGCAGATTCCGGTCTTCTTTGCGCTCTACAAAGTGCTCTTTGTCTCGATCGAGATGCGGCACGCGCCGTTCTTCGGCTGGGTCAAGGATCTCTCGGCGCCCGACCCGCTGTTGATCACCAACCTGTTCGGGCTGATTCCATTCGATCCGCCCACCTTCCTGGCCATCGGCCTGTGGCCGGTGCTGATGGGGCTCAGCATGTGGGGCCAACAGAAGCTGAATCCGGCGCCGCCCGACAAAATTCAGGCGCGGATCTTCATGTTCCTGCCGATCCTGTTCACCTTCATGCTGGCGGGCTTCCCGGTCGGGCTGGTGATCTACTGGACCTGGAACAACGTGCTGACCATCGCCCAGCAATGGGTGATCATGAAGCGGCACGGCGCCTTCGATAACGACTGAGATCATGACCGCATCCGATCAGGAAGATGAAGCGGCGCTGGAGCGCGGCCGCAAATTCTTTGCCCGCGAATGCGAATTCATGCTGGGCGTCGCCGAGCTGGGCCAGTTGCCCACCGCCGACGTGCCCGAGATTGCCTTCGCCGGCCGCTCCAATGTCGGCAAATCCAGCCTCTTGAACGCGTTGACTGGCCGCAAGGACCTGGCGCGAACGTCGAACACGCCGGGCCGCACGCAGCAGCTCAACTTTTTCAAGATCGAGCATCCGGAGCAGGGCACCCTCTATCTGGTGGACCTGCCCGGCTATGGCTATGCGCGTGTCTCGAAAAGTCAGGTTGCCGAATGGACCGAGCTTCTCAAAACCTATCTGCGCGGGCGGCCAACGCTGCGCCGGGCCATCATGCTGATCGATGCCCGCCACGGCATCAAGGATACCGACCGCGAAATCATGGGTATGCTGGACGAGGCTGCCGTCTCCTATCAGGCTGTCCTGACCAAGGCCGACAAGGTGAAGCCTGCCGCACTGGACAAGGTTCTGGCCGAAACCGCCGCAGAACTTGCCAAGCACGTAGCTGCGCATCCCAGCATTTCCGTGACCAGCACGGTGACTGGCCTGGGTATTCCCGAACTGCGTGCCGACCTCGCCGCACTGGCCTCAACTGGCTAGACGCGTCCGCTCCCCCTTCGAGACACTCGCCAGAACCATCACAGATCGTGCCGCATGTGTTGTCGAAAGGCTCGTTCCTCTGCGCGAACGGACCCAAAAGAAACCGTTCGTGCTGAGGAGACCTAAGCACTTGCGAAGGTCGTCTCCGAAGTACGAGCGGCTGAAGACTGGCCTCAAGCGCCTGATTCAGCTATAAGCCGCGCCGTTTAAAGCCCTTTAGAGGAACTCATGCCCGACAGCCGGAGCCTTGAAGACCAGTTGATGACCGCCGCGACCCTGTCGGAGGCGCTGCCGTTCATGCGCAAATATGCCGGCGCGACCATCGTCATCAAATATGGTGGTCACGCCATGGGCGATATGGACCTGGCTGACAAATTCGCGCGTGACATCGTGCTGATGAAGCAGGTCGGCATCAACCCGGTGGTGGTGCATGGCGGCGGCCCGCAGATCAAAGAGATGATGGACCGGCTCCGCATTGAGAGCGAGTTCATCGACGGGCTGCGTGTGACGGACGCGGCGACCATGGAAATCGTCGAAATGGTGCTGGCGGGCCGCATCAACAAGGAGATCGCCGCCTCCATCAATCGGGTGGGCGGCAATGCGGTGGGCCTGTCGGGCCGCGACGGTGATCTGATGCTGGCCAGGAAGCTCAAGCGCACCAAGCGCGACCCGGATTCCAATATTGAACGCGTGCTGGACCTGGGGTTTGTCGGTGAGCCGCAGGCGGTGAACCCGCATGTGCTGGAAGTGCTGGCGGAATCAGATGTGATCCCGGTCATCGCCCCCATAGGCTATGGTGCAGAGGGTGAGACCTTCAACATCAATGCCGATACATTCGCCGGGGCTGTCGCCGCCGCCACCCACGCCAGGCGCTTGCTGCTGCTGACCGACGTATCGGGTGTGCTCTCCAAAGACGGTGAGTTGCTGACAAGGCTAACCGAAGCCGATCTGCGCGCCCTGATCGAGGATGGCACCGTCGCCGGCGGCATGATCCCCAAGGTGGAAACCTGCCTGTCGGCGCTGAAACAGGGCGTCAAAGCCGCCGTCATCATGGATGGCCGGGTGCCGCACTCCCTGCTGCTGGAACTCTTTACATCCCACGGCATCGGCACGCTGATCGGCCGGAGTTAGAGCTGCTGTTCGCCCCGCAACAACCCACCCGGCAGAGCGCCGGTGGATTCCCCGTTCTCGAACGTCACGTGGCCATTTTTGATCGTCGCGCGGTAGCCGCGTGAGGTCTGCAGCAGGCGGGTGCCGCCGGCGGGCAGATCGGCGACGATTTCCGGCGGGCTGAGCGACAAATTCTCCAGATCGATGATGTTCACATCGGCCAGGTAGCCTGGCGCCAGCACGCCGCGGTCGTGCCAGCCAACATGGGCGGCATTGCGCTGGGTATAACCATGCACCAGCTGCTCCACCGGCACAGTCTGCCCGGCTTTGTTGCCCTTGGACCAGAGACCGAGTGACGTGGTCGGGAAG
This sequence comes from Alphaproteobacteria bacterium, assembly GCA_046290575.1. Classification (GTDB taxonomy): domain Bacteria; phylum Pseudomonadota; class Alphaproteobacteria; order SMXS01; family SMXS01; genus JANQQJ01. The sequence continues at coordinate 16,863 of JBKAGX010000009.1, forward strand.
CTGCCATCGCAGATGGTGGCGCAATGCGCACCCGCGTCAGACAGCGCGTAAAGCGCATGCTCGTGGGTGATCATGCCGTGCACGTCTTTCAGATCGCCATAGCTGAAATTGATCGCCGGCGCATAGAGCAGCCGGCGGCCGCCCTCTTCCAGCAGTACGTCATAGGCATGTTCATCGAGCGGCTTGCCCAGGCGCTGGGCTTCGGCTTCCAGGGAGGAGTCGGCCGAGGGTTCATAATCCACCGGGTCGGTCATCCGGAACATCCGGTCGAAGCCCTTGGTGATGGTTTCGATCAGACCAGTGCGGCGGTCGGCGCGGTGTTCCTCAATGATTTTGGCGCGCACTTCGGGTGTCGCCAGCGCGGCCAGCCGGTCTTCCAGCGGTTCGCGGTAAAGCTTGCGCCAGGTCGGCGTCACATAGAACGGGTTGACGGTGGTGGCAAAACTCATGATCAGACCGATCGGCCGCGGGCCTACCTGGCCGCGCACGTCGAGGCCCTTGGCGACCATCTTTTCGATGCGGTCGAAGATCATCCGCCAGCGGTCCGGCGCGTCATCTGTCTGCTGGATGGTGAAGGACAGCCGACTGTCGGACGCGCGCGCCAGCATTTCAATGAGGTCCAGCTCGCGGGCGGCAAACGCATCGTCGGCGGTCAGATAGGCATCGGAGATCAGCTGGATCACGCCCTTGCCATGGCCCCGGATCGCCCGGGCCGCGGCCATCAGCTCTTCAGCGGGTGAAGTCAGCGTGCCGATGGTGCCGCCGTCGCGGGAGCGGTGCAGATAGGTGCGCGAGGTCGAAAAGCCCACGGCGCCGGCGGCCAGCGCCTCTGCGATCAGCGTCTCCATCTGGTCGATCTCGGCTTCCGTCGGTTCTTCCTTGTGGTCGCCGCCCCGGTCGCCCATCACATAGGCGCGCAGCGCCGCATGCGGCATGTGGGCGCCGATATCGACGGCGAAATCCCGCGCCTCAATGGCATCGAGATATTCCGGAAAGGTTTGCCAGTTCCAGGCCAGCCCCTCGGCCAGCGCGGTGCCGGGAATGTCTTCCACGCCTTCCAGCAGCGCAATCAACCAGTCATGCTTGTTGGGGTGCGCCGGTGCAAAGCCGACGCCGCAATTGCCCATCACCACCGACGTCACGCCATTGATGGAGGACGGGGCCATCAGGCTGTCCCAGGACACCTGCCCGTCATAATGGGTGTGAATGTCAACAAAACCGGGGGTAACGATGGCACCTTGCGCATCAAGCGTCCGGTCGGCGGCGCCGACATCGCCGACTTCAGCGATCTTGCCATCCCTGATGCCCACATCACCCTGGAACGACGCTTTGCCTGTACCATCGACGATGGTACCGCCGCGAATTGCAATATCGTGCATGTGCTTTCCCCTGTCTCGAATCCCGCGTGTAGCACCCTAGATAGCGCGGTTGCCCGCATTAATCCAATCGACGGCCTTTTTTTGCCCCGCCGGAAGACATTCGGGGCGCCCCCTAGAAGGGCAATCAGGATTTGAAGGCGCTGGCGCTTTCGCCTATGCTCCGCCGCGTTTCAGCAGCCGGTCGCCGACCGGCACGCCCTCTTGGGCACCCGTAGCTCAGCTGGATAGAGCGCTGCCCTCCGAAGGCAGAGGTCACAGGTTCGAATCCTGTCGGGTGCGCCAATTTCCTAAGTGATTGAACCGTTTGACGCTGCTTTTCATCGGATAGGATAAAAGTGGCAACTTCGGGCCGTCATGACTCGGATTCTGCGAAGATCCGCAGGGTCCGCTTATGCACCACAGCAGACTTTGGCGAAGTATCCACGACCCACTACCCCTTTTCCCAGTTTCGGCTAATGTATTGCCGATAAGTGGGAGGCCATCGAATGTATTTGAGGAAATGAAGCGCAGGAAGGCGATCAGGATCGCGATTGTTTATGCCATCACCCCGTGGCTTGTCGCCCAGATCGCCGCTATATCTGTCCCAGCCTTTGGCATGCCTGTATCGGCGTCACGCGGTATCATGATTCTCGCAGCAGCAAATCTTATGCTTTCCGCGAGAGAAAAGTGCCGGAGATTTTCCTGGGCTGCTGACGTGGCCTTCAACACCCGATCATGGTCTGCGAAAATGGAGGAAAAATGTCTCCGTCGAAGCGTATTAAGCGGATAAGAAGAGCCTTCTTTGACGGCGTCATTCGACTGCTTCCCTATAACCGATGGGGCGACCGGATTGCCCACTTCCTGCAATTTGTTCGGGCGCATAGAAGGCTTCCGGGAGACTTCACGATCAACACCGACGTCTTGCATGAGATCAAGAGAGGCGGTGAGCTGCTCAACCCGCTTCGTGTGTTTACGACCGACAAGGAATTGGCCAAGATCTTTACGGAGGCTGTCGTCGGCAAACAATATGTGGTGCCGACTCTTCACGTGCTGCGCACTGTGGAAGAGATAGACGCATACGACTTTCCAGCAAATTGTTGCATTAAACCGACGCATAGCTGTGGGCGCGTGATCCTCCGCCGAGATAATCAGGAGATCGACAAGAACGAGATCAAAGGTTGGCTTAGCCACAACTATTATCGCCAAACACGCGAGGTCAACTATCGTGACCTTATCCCCAAGGTCATTGTCGAAGAAGTGGTCTTCCCATTGACCGAGGGCGCAGATTACAAATTTTTCTGCTACAAAGGGCAGCCCAATCTCATCGAGGTACATATCGGCCGGTTTGGTGATCGTGGTGATCATCGACAGTTCATTTGTGACACGAACTGGAACTGGGTTAATGGCCTCACGACCCATTCGATGGATAAGCACCCGGTCGACAAGCCGGACAATTTGCAGTCAATGCTAGAGGTTGCGAGCAAAATCGCGGCCTATTTTGAGCACGTCCGGGTCGACATGTATTCGGACGGCGACCACTGTTATGTCGGGGAAATTACTCACTGCGCCGGTGGAGCCTGCATTCCGGTCAGCTCTGTCGATGCCGAACGCGAGCTGTCAAAAGTCATTCTCCGAGAACCGATTGACGACAATGCAGCGCTGCCGGCGTGATTTCCCTGGAATACAGAAGTAAGCTCTGTCGAAACCTAGTGTCCGTTTAAGGCTAAGAGCAGACGTCAGCGTTCGATCAAGGATTGCTCCGCAAGTTGATCTCCGATATCAGCAATAGAGGTCAACAACCCTCCTTTTCATGAGCTGATCCCTATCTCGACTACGCGCTCTCAGTCTACGTTCCTACGATCAACCCGTGTGTTTCCGCGCCTTCATCTATCGAGGGCGTTCTGGCTTATCGCGACGTCGCTCCTGATCACGTCGATCTTATGGGCGATTGCCCGCGTGGACGAGTATTCGACCCTGGGTCTTTGGCGTGGCGCTTCACAGATTACGATGCTCTGGTCGGCGACGCTCGCGATGCTCAGCATGGTCGCTGTCGTTCGGGCCAATGCTCTGGAGCCCATATTTGGCGGCCTGAACCTGGCTGTGCGGCTGCATCGCAAGCTGGGTTTGGCCGCGATTCTGCTGCTTGTCGCGCACGTAGCGCTGCTGACGGCAGATAGTGTCTCGAAAGGCGTTCCCATCGTGGAAGTTCTTGTGCCGTTTTCCACGCCGAACGCGCGTTCAATGGACATCCTTGTCTTCTACGCGCTGATCGCCTTGGGCTTCTTAGCCTATGACAAGCGGCTGCGTTATGAGCGGTGGCTGGTCTTGCACCGGGGTGTTGGACTTCTTTTCGTATTGGGTACGGTGCACGCGGCCATGGAGCCGGGGACGATTAATGAGTTTGAGCCTCTTCGGACTTGGATCGTCATCTTGTTGCTGGCGGGCGCGGCGGCATGGACGTATCGGATTTTGCTGTTCGGCCGTTTCGGTCCCCACTACGCGTACCAACTGCATGAGGCAAAACCGCGCGGCAGCGAGACGATTGACCTGATCATGCGCCCGCAGGACAGGCGGATGATGTATGAGCCTGGCACCTTTGTTTTCCTCGGTGTCCCAGGGTTCGAAAATCAGGCCAAGGAACTGCACCCATTCTCAATCTCGTCCTCGCCCGTCGACCGGGAACTGCGGGTATCCATTCGTCAGATTGGAGACTTCACCAAGCGCCTGTCGGATCTTCAAAAAGGCGACGCCATCGACATCTATGGGCCCTTCGGCAGTTTTTCGCCGCAGCGATTTGCAAAGTATCGCCGGTTGGTTTGGGTTGGTGCGGGCATCGGCATAACGCCCTTTCTCGGCATGCTGGCGTTTGAGCAAGACAATCACGACTTTCGACGCATCTGGCTCTACTACGTCGCGCATAACCAGGATCATGCGGTTTACGACAAAGAGATCTCCGACAGTTTTATGGAGGCGGATTCGTTCATTGACTATCAGTTGTGGGACACATCCGTCAGGGGGCACATCACCGCCAAGCAGATCGCCGATGATGTCGTCCTCGACGACTATGCTGTCATGCTTTGCGGAACGCCGGCCTTTGTTGCGGATATGGCCGCGCAATTTCAGGCGCTGGGCCTGCCCAGGAGCCGCATCATCGCTGAAGTCTTGGAGTTCAGATAAGGCCCCGGTCGCTCCGGGTGGATACATCAAGGATGTCCGCTTATGGCTACAAACAGTCGTTAGGCGCGAGTTGCAGCCCTGGCGGAATAGGGTCAGGATGCCGCCTCAGGTAGATTGAGTTAAGGCTTATCTTTGGTCGGAAACTCCTCTGACTGTTCCTCTTATGTGACCCAAAAATCCTAAAGGACGACACATGCAATTTGACGACGTGATCCTCGGCCGCCGCAGCATCCGCGGCTACAAACCCGACCCTGTGCCCAAGGAACTGATCAAAGAGATCATCACCCTGGCCATGCGCTCGCCATCGTCGATGAACACACAGCCCTGGTATTTTCACGTCATTACCGGCGAACCGCTGGACCGCATTCGCGCGGGCAATACCGAGAGGAACCTGGCGGGCGTGCCGCACTCGCGTGAGTTCCGTACTGGAAGGCCCTTCGAAGGCAAGCATCGCGAAAGGCAGATCGGCGTCGCCAAGCAGCTGTTCTCGGCCATGGGGATCGCGCGCGACGACAAGGAGGGGCGCCAGGATTGGGTCCTGCGCGGCTTCCGTCAGTTCGACGCCCCCGTGTGCATTATCGTGACCTATGACCGCGAGCTGGACGGCAGCGACGATACGCCCTTCGATTGTGGCGCGGTAGCCACCGCGCTGGTGAACGCCGCATGGTCCCGTGGGCTTGGCGCCGTGATCAACAGCCAGGGAATCATGCAGTCACCGGTGGTGCGCGAGCACGCCGGCATCCCGGATGATCAGGTCATCATGAAGAGCATCGCGCTCGGCTGGCCCGATGAATCCTTCCCGGCGAACGCTGTCGTTTCAGAACGCAAGAGCGTCGAGGAGGCAACCGTGTTCGTCGGCTTCGACGACTAGGCGCGTGGCTTAGAAAGCAAGCCTTTCAATTGTTTCTAAACACTAACTGAGATCATCCGGCTTGCGGTGATTCTATATGTCCTCATTCTGAATTCTACGATTGTCATGTCCGCTTTTGGCTATAAGCAGACATGCGTATTTGGTAGGGAAATCACGGTCAACCAGTTCTCTTTTTCATCCTGCCGGGCGCGCCAACAACACATGTGTCGACCATCGTGACCACCCGAGCGGCATCGTGCCGATGCCCGGCCCCAATGGATATCGCTACACGCGGGGCGGTAAGTGGGGCGTCTTCAAGTCGCACATCCCGGCAAGACCCACGCCCTATCAGCCGTCCACCGAAAAACCAGTTTTCCGATGAAAAAATCCCAAAAAGCAAAATACAGGTTGCGGGGCGTCGCATCGTGTGACTACGGTTTGTTTCTATTTTGAAAGAAATTCGAGAGTTGGGCCGATGGAAGACGAGACGTTCAAGAAAGTCCTGGATCAGCAGGATCAGGAATTTGTCAGGGTGCTGGAAGACCTGATTGATATTCTGTTGCAAAACGGGGTCGTGACCTTGGACATGTTCCCTGAAAGAGCTGCCGAAAAAATCGACGCCAGGCTGAAAATGCGCCAGCACATGAGACAAGCCGAGGGTCAGGCGCAGAGCTACGGCATCAATTCGGACCCTGCCGGAACTGGCCTGCCGCACTGAGAGAGCTCTCGGCCGGTATCATTTGAGCGCAGGTTTACCTGCGTCCCTTCGTTGCTAAGTTTGCAACGTCACGGAGTGAACCGGTGATGGCCTTGTTGGCCGGCTCACGACAGATAGATTGTTTTTCCGCCCCGGCGTTCGATGGCCTGTACTGTTCCAGCAGCACCTCTTACTATTGCCGGCGCGTCAAACAGAGGAGCAAACGATGGGTGAGGTAAAAGTGGACCGAAAGAGGCTTATCGGCCTTCGGATAACCGCCGAAAATCAGTCTCCGATGCAGGCTGCGGCACTGGCTGCGAAATCCGGCGACAGTAAATGCACCGCGGAGCCAATGACCGATGGTCATAAGACCTGGGATAAAGACTAGGCCCGTCACCCGCTGCGCTGACAGAGACCTGGGCGCGGGCTTTTTTTGATGCCCTGTATCTGTTGATTTTGGTGCCGTCAGCGCACCAGCTTCAACATTGCCTGGTCGCAGGACAGTTTTCTGCCGCTTATACTTTTTTGCCTGTGCTATTCTGACAGCCGGGCACGATATCTGTTTTTCGGTCATCTGGGTTGAAGGCAATCATTAAGTCGAATTCTCAACACCTGTCACCGCCGATTGCGGCCATGCTGACGGTGTTCTGCCTCTTTACCGCGCCTCAGCCGGCTGGCGCCGCACCCACGGGTCAAAGCGCCATCGTCATTCACGCAAACACCGGCGATGTGATCCATGCCTGTCATGAAGAAGCAACCCGGTTCCCGGCATCCCTCACCAAAATCATGACGCTCTACATGGTCTTCGAGGCGCTTGAGCAAGGCCGTTTGACATTGGACCAAGCGCTACCCGTCTCGCGTCAGGCCGCAAGGCAGCCGAGGGTCAAGCTGGACCTCAAGCACGGTGAGACAATTACGGTCGAACAGGCGATCCTGGCGTTGGTCGCACGTTCCGCCAACGATGTCGCGACCGTTGTCGCGGAAGCGATCGGCGGCACGGAAGAAGAATTTGCCCATATGATGACGATGCGGGCAAATTCACTGGGTATGAAAGACACGCTGTTCCGCAATGCCTCTGGCCTACCGAATGCCGAACAGGTTACCTCTGCAAAAGACATGGCCCGGCTTGCCGAAGCCATCTGGCTGCGTTTCCCCAACCGATTCGAATATTTCAACACCCAGGCCTTCTCCTTTGGCGGAAAAGACTATGAAAGCCACAACAAGCTACTGAAGACCTATGAAGGCGCCGATGGCATGAAAACGGGCTACACCCGGGCCTCCGGCTTCAATCTGGTGAGCTCGGCGATCCGCAAAGGACACCGGCTGATTGCAGTGGTGATCGGCGGCACAACGGGAAAGAAGCGGGACACATATATGGAGAAGATCCTGGATTTCGGCTTTGATAAGCTGCTTAACGGCGCTGAAGCGCCGCCCAAGGCGCCGCCATGCGGTTTCAAATAGCGCTGCCCAGCCAGGCAGGGCCAAGATTTTCTTCACTGAAGACGGGGGAACCCAATGGTTAGCATGATGATCCGGCTGAAGGTTCTGCCAGACAAGGTATCCGAATTCGAACCCCTGGTGGCACAGCTTATGCGTGACGTAGCCGCCAATGAACCGGGATCAATCTATGAGGTGCGGCGGGTCCGTGACGAACCGTGCAGCTATGTCTATTTCCTGTCATTCCCGGATCAGGCTGCCTATGACCGCTATGCAGCGGCGGACTATCATATGCAGATGTCGCCCAAGGCGCTGGCCTGTGTGGACGGTGACCCGGTTTTCGCCGACCTGGAACCGATTTAGGTCCTGGACTGCCCAGCTAGCGCACCGGGAAGTCGAAATAGGTGTCTGGATAGGGCTCGCCGCGCAGCGTAAAATGCCACCATTCCATAGGGTAGTTCTCGAACCCGTGGGCTGACATCAGATCAACCAGCATGGCCCGATTTTCCTGTGCCAGAGGGCCGATATCCGAACTGGCCGTATGGCTGCGCGGGTCGAAAAAATCGAACCGCGTGCCGAAATTCAGTTCCGTGCCCGAGGCGAGGTCAATCACCGTCAGATCGGCCGTGCTGCCGCGGCAATGACTGGAGCGCTCGGCCAGATATCCCAGGGCAAAGAGATCAGCCTTTTCCAGATGCGGATAATAGGTGGCCTTCGATACCGGGTCATCGGGTTCACGGGACCAGGTCAGAAAATCCGCCACCGCACGCATCGGCCGATAGGCGTCGAACACCTTCAACGCCCGCCCATTCTGGCGCAACGCCCGGTCAACCCGCTCCAGCGCCTCCGCGGCCTCGACCGTCATCCAGCAATGGCCCGCTTCATACCCGGCTGCGGGACGGCCCATGAAATTGTCACGGCCAAAATAGCTGACCTGCTGGACGATCCCGGGGGCAGCGTCCGCTAGGCGCACAATCTTATGGGGCCTTCGGTCGGTCATGCGGGCACTCACACCACAATTTACAGTTCTTAACGTGCGTCAACGTGCCATCCAGACGATATAGGAGGTGGTGGGGGCCACAACTGATTCTTAAGCGGTCATACGATCGCGGCGAGGCCCTATGTCAAAAGACTATCCCAGCTATGGCAAACTCAAACGTCCGCTCGCGCTAAAAGTCCTGTTTCGTCGGCTACCCCATGCCACCCGGATTGGCATGGTATTGACGTTTCTGCTGCTTTCCATCCCTGTCATCTGCGCCATCGCGGTAATGTATATCGCCGACATACGCAGTGATCTCGCAGAAGTCACGGGGCGCGAGGTGCCGCTGGCAGAAGAAGCCTCGTCTGTCGCCATCGGCGGCATTGGTCAATCGGTCCTGTTCGAGCGGGCTATTCGTCAGGGCATAGACGCGCGGCGCGGTCCCGCCTACCAGGAGACCTATGAAACCACCAAGACCGCCTATTTCGGCATCACGATAGAACTGAAAGCGACTATCGCCAGTGCGAAAGCACAGGCAAAACAGCTTGTCCTCGATACGACAAATGAGATTACCCGCGGCGAGGCGCTGTTGTTGCATGACCTGCTGCAGGAGATGGAAGAAGATGCCTCAGCATTCGAGACCACCGCCGCGGAAGTGTTCCAACTGCTCGAAAATGGTCAGATAACAGCGGCCAAAAACCTGGCTGAGACAGCCACGCCCCGCAATCTGAAACTGCGGGCGCAGATCGAACAGATTATGGGGGACGTAAAGGGCTTCACCAGCGCAGCCGTTGCCGAAGCCGCCGCGCGGGAACGCGAAGCACTTTTGACCCTGGGCAGCGTCCTTGTGATCGTCGTCCTGGTGGGCGCGGGTGCGGGGATCTATTCCCTGCGGGCACTGGGAACAGACCTGCTGCGCCGGGAAATCCGGGAGACGCATCTGCACCAGCGCGCCAGCGTTGATAAGCTGACCGGCCTGCCAAACCGCAGCCATTTCCGCAGCCTGACCGGAAAAGCGCTACAGAGCGCCAAACGATCTGGCGAACAGATGGCACTTCTGTTTATCGATCTGGACGGTTTCAAGCAGGTCAACGACACCCATGGCCACGCCGCTGGCGACACCGTTCTACAGGAGATCGCGCTGCGCCTGACCCGGTCGGTGCGGGAATCTGATATTGTCTGCCGCCTCGGTGGTGATGAGTTTGCCGTCAGCCTGACCGAAACGGAAACGCGTGAGGACGCACGCATTGCAGCACGGCGAATTATCGATTTCCTGGCCGTCCCCTACTATGTCGAAGACCGCATGGTCGAGCTGGGCGCCAGCATCGGCATTGCTATGTCTGCTGAAGATGCCAACGACATCGACACGCTGCTGCGGCGCGCCGATCAGGCGATGTATGCGGCCAAGGAAAGCGGCGGCAATTCAGTTCTGATGTTCTCAGAGCTGATTGAGGATGCCGCCCATGACAGCGCCATCATCCCGTTCGCAAAAAGCAGCTAGAGCCGTTCGAGGCCCCCGAAAGGGTGATGATCTTAGTTCGACCCGATGGAGTTGAAGCTGCGGTTGCCGATGGCGGTTGCACCGACCGAGTTGTTGCTGACCGAACTGCTGGTGTTCGACGCGCCGTTGATGCCGGTTATGCCGATGCTGACGCCAACCACATCAGCCGAAACCTGGACATCGTCCAGACTCTGCTGGCTGGCGACCGCAACACTGGGCCGTTGACTGTCGATACCGGCGGTCACCGTCAAAACATTGATGGCGTCATTGCCGATGGACGACGCGGTAACGCGGTTGCCGTCGACATTCAGCGTGCTGTCACTGAACGCGTCGATGCCCGTATCCGTAATCAGGATATCCGCGGCATTGACCAGAGACAGAACCCCCGTATCAAAGGTGGTTTGCTGATTGAGGACGGAATATTCCGCGCCGGTCACGAGCAAGGGTGTCGTCGCCGCAAGATCAAGCGTGGCGGTGACCCCAGACTCTTCCTGCACCGTGGCGCCCGCCTCTACCCCCAATGTGTTGAGGGCAACTGTTGCAACGGATGTCGCTTCAACCTGATTGTTCTGAACCGAAAGCGCTGACGAGGCAGAGCCACTGTTTATGGCGTCATCACCCAGATTGATTTCTATATCCGTGTCTACCACGTCGGATAAAACGCCTGTCCCACCAATAACCTGCACATTGGCAACCTGACCCGTCGTATCGACATTGGCACCAGCGGAAATGGCAAGTTGATTGCGGCTGACAAAACCCGTCGCCTCGCCGAGGATGAGGTTGTTGTCCACCGTAATCGTATCGTTATTGACACCGGTGTCGTCCACGATGACGCCCAGATCGACGTCAACGACGTCCAGATCGACCCCGGGAGCCCCGACCTGCACGTTGGCGACCATCAGGTCGGCATCCAACTGCATGGCTTCGTCTGACAAAAAGACCGGAACCAACGCGCCGGTTGGGTCTGATGCCGGATCACCTTCAATATTGGCGCCGGCCGTTACGATAAGCTGGTTGGTTGCCGTGCCGCCAATGCCGGACCCCAGGACAATGTTGTTGTCGACGGAAACCGCGGCGCTGTCTGCGCTATCCATTCTGGTAATCGTGCCGACGCTGCCGATGTCCGTGTCATCGATAAAGACGTCAACAGCGGGACCGTCGTCGGACACACCGATCGTCTGGCGCGACAGAACGATCGCGCTGGCGAAATCACCTTGCGCGCCGTCCGCAACATTCGCGCCGGCGTCAAGCAGCAGCACATTCGTCGCGCTCTGGACGATACCCTGACCCGCGATCAAATTGTTGTCGACGTTCAGCGAACCGGAATTGAACGTGTCTACTTCGACTTCGATGTCGGTGAATTCAACCTCAATAGCGACTTCGTAAAAGTCGTCGCCTGGTCCGACACCGTCGAATTCCGGCCCTTGAATGTTGAGAATGACGAAATCAGCCGAAAGGGCAATTTGTGGACTGGCGTCTGGGTCGACAATCAGGCCCTGCCCGTCCGACGTGCCACCAATATTGGTGCCTGTGACCGTCAGCACCTGTCCGGTCTGGTTGGATACCGCCAGCGCGATGGCCCGGTTTTCCGACGCAGACAGGGAAGAGCCGTCGATCGTGGGAACGCCACCATCATACTCGATCAGAATATCGCTGCCCTCCAGCTCTGCCTCAATCAGCGCCGAGCCATCATCAACATCACTTGCCTGCTGGAAATTGCCAACGAAGGTCGATGCATCATTGTTGGTATCGAAGTCGATGCTGACGTTGTTGAGCGACTGGTTGCCCCGCGCTTCGGCAAGGATGTCGTTATTATCGAGCACGGCACTGCTGTTCAGCAGCCCTGCATTATCATCCCCATCGGTCGTATTATCATCCGCATCGATGGTGATGTCGGAATTCATCACATTGGCAAAGGAGTCGAAGGCGTTTATCTGGCGGGACACAGCCACAAAGGCGAAGTCGTTGACCTCCAGATCACCGCCTAATGCCGTAGCGCGGATCGCCTCAGCAAAGGGCAGCGCATCGGCATCCACCGCTTCGAAGGACGTGCCCGACACATCAAGCGTATTGACCGCGTTGTTGACGCGTGACAGCGCATTGAGCGTATTGCCCGTGTTGGTCAGGCTGGTGGTTTCAATGAGCCCGTCCACGTCCTGGACGTCGATATCGAAATCCACCTCGTCAACAAACGCCTCGAACTCCGTAACGTTTTCGTTGTCGGCACCGTTCTGGTTGGAAAGGATGCCGCCGACCAGACCATTGGATGGGTCCGTGCCGTCTTCCGCCAGCGAAAGGTCGAAACTATTGACCGCGATGGTAACGCTGTTGGTGGCGTCATTGCCACGCGCCAGCGACAAGGCGGTGTTGTTCTGGACAGTGAAGGCACTGCCGACGATGCCGACGCCAACGCCGGTATCGACATCAAGGTCGATGTCCGCATCCTGAATCCCGACAAAGATACCGCCGCCGTCCAGCGCCTCGAAATATTGCTCGTTCAGCAGGACAGTCTCACCCAGGGCAGCGGTGAACAGCTCACCTGCAAAAACATCGATCGGCACAGTACCGTCATTAGTGTCGACCAAAATTTGCGTGTTGGCCGCAACATCGACGGAATTGGTTGCAAGATTGACCGTGCCTTCGGACCGCAACAGATTGTCGTTGGCCTGCGCATCGACATTGGTGATGTCCGTCAAGAGCGCAGAAATTTGAAGTTCGATATCGGCGCCGTCTTCATCCCCATCGATAAAGCCGTCGCCAAGGTCGACACCCAGCGCAACGCTGTCGCCGTTGTCGTCATCGTCCAGAACGTGCTGGGAGTTAACAAGCGCAGACGCCGCGTCCAGCGTGCCTGCATCCACGTCGATGGAGGATGTGGCCTCGTTCAACCGGCCCGTCGCGGTAATGCTGTTACCGCTGACAGAAAAACTGCTGTTGGAAACGCTGTCACTGACCGTACCATCAATGAAACCGCCATCGCCGACGGACAGAACGAAAGCATCACCATCAAACCCGGATTCGAGCAACACTTCAACCGCATCCGCCTCCAGATCCTCGACGGTCTGGTCATTGACGACCGTAAAGCCACTGGTAACGAAAATGCCATAGGGATCCGTCGAATCTCTGTCGATCACGGGGCCCACCTCGCCCTGACCGCCGTCGCTGACGTTTTGACCGGTGATGCTGATGCTGTTGTTTTCGGCGAGATTAACCGTCGTCGCCGAGTTGATCCGGTTGCCGTCGACCGTGATGTCGGCATTGCTGACGGTCTCTGCCTCGACGAAGACTTCGATCAGACTGTTTTCGCCATTGTCGTCAACTTCGGAATCGAGTTCGGCATCGTCCTCAACTGTCTGGACGTTGGCAACGCCGACGGAGGCCGAGATATTGGTCGCATCGAGCGCGATACTCGCCTCGCGCGACAGGTTGCCGATGGTCACCGCCTCGATCAGGTTCTGATCGACGGAGAGAGACGACCCGGTAAAGCTGCTGCCCGCCGCGCCTTCCAGATTCGTCAGACCCACAACGATGCTTCCATCGGTCGCGGTTTCGACATCACCGCCGATCGTATCGACCACCTGGACATTGAGGACGCTGAAATCTGCGGTCACGTCACCTTCGAGTGTATCGCGGCGGATGACAATGCCCGCGTCATCCGTGCCCGGGCCGGTGATGGTCGTGGCCGCGAAACTGAGCGCCGTCGTCTGATCGTTGCCGATCGCGCGCGCGGTGATCTCGTTACCATCGACAGACACCCCGCTGTTGACGACCGAATCGTCCTCGCCCGCAACATCTACAATCAGCGAGCCCTGACTGTCGGCGCGCGCCTGGCTTGTAAGATATTGCAGCGTGTTGACGGCGGCCGTCGACGACAGGGTGGTGGCGCCCATGACCTCGATCGCGTTAGTAACCTGGTTACCACCCGCGCTGCCCGCGAAAATATTGTTGTCGACGGTTACGTCAGACTCATTGAGGCCTTCGACATCCACCGACATGAAGAGCGGCGTGAAGCCCTCCGGCTCACCCACCGCGCCCTGCACATCAACCGAATTGATCTGCACATTGCCGATAATCAGGTCGCCTTCGAGATCGGTTGTGTTGGGTAGGCCGAAGTCAACCTCGTTGGTTTGAGTATTGACCGGGTTCGGCCCGTCCTGGGACACATTGTTCAGCTGCACGAGATTAGCCGCGGCATTACCCTGCGCCGAGGCCGTCATGCTGTTGTTGGTGAAGGTCAGGCTGGACCCGTCCAGATCGTCAATCGGCAGGTTATCGACGTCATCGGGCGGTAGCAAAAGCCCATCCACGCCGTTGTCGCCGGCCTGAATGATCGAATTGGAAACGATCGCGTCGTAGGGGTCGGCCGCGTTCTGGTTGAGCTGGAAGTTCGCGATCCCCGCCGAGCCGAGCAGTTCGGTATCGCCCCCGTCGGTCACGACGACAAAATTCTGCGAATCATTGCCCGTCAACTCCGCCGACAGGCTGTTGGAATCGATCACAATCGGCGTGTCGACAATATCCAGATCGTCCGCCAGCAGGCCGATGCGCGCCCCGTCGACCTGCGCCAGCGTGTTCACCAGCCCGTCGTTCACCTGCGCGGTGCTGGCCAGATAGGATGCCGACGCCTCGATCTCGGCATCGAGGTCCTCACCACTGGCGATACCGAACTGGATCTGGCCCTGTTCGGTGCTGTCAAAACCGCTGCCGATCTCACCGTCGACAACCACGGGAACTGGATCGGGAATGTCGAGGCCGACGCTGGCGATGCCGCTATTGCCGGTCATGGAGGCGGAAATTTCGTTGCGCGAGAGGCTAAGGCTGTCGCTGGGACCGGCGTTATCGACATCGACCCTGACTTCCGCGCCTGTCACCACGGCGTTGATTTCGGTGCCGTTGATGTTAAAGCCGGTCACGCTCGCCAAAACGCCATTCAGCGCCGAGGGGCCGCCGGTGGACAGTGAGGTGGACGCCTCCGCGACCTGCTCGTTGCCGATCGCGGTCGATATCAGGAAATTGTCATCGACGAGCACCGTGTTACCGGAGCCGGAAATGTCGTTGCTACCCACCGCGGGGAAGCTGACGATGCTGGTAAGGACCGACGCGCCGATAACGCTTCCGTTATTTTCGTTATCGGTCGCGGCGGTGACCGCGACACCGGTGATCGTGATCGGTGTGCCCGGCGCATCAAGATCAATCAGCACATTCGGCGCCGACGACGCAGCCGCTCCAAAAGAAACACCGGCGAATAGCGCAAATGCACTAACGCCCGACAACAGACGAGTTTTCGACATCAAAATTAGCCCCTGCTAGACCCCTCATGGCAATCCTACCGCATCCAAGATGAGCAGAATTAGGTTGAAGGTTAACAAACTATGCATTGCCTGGTCACGTCAAATCTCTCATTTCAAAGCGTTTTTTCATGCAAGCTTCACAAATGTTAAGGCGTGATCCATTGTGGGCGGGACCAGATAGGAGGCCAGACGTGGACTATAATTTCGATCCCAGGTTGCATGACCGCGTGCGCGCCAACCTGAAGTCCTTCGACCACAGAATACATTCCGGACCCGTCACGAAAACGGCCGCGGTCGCCTTGACACTTGTCGCGGGAGACAGCGACGAGGATGGCGCCGCCATGCTGCTGACCCGCCGGACCACCAAACTGCGGAAACATGCCGGACAGTGGGCGCTGCCCGGCGGGCGGGTCGACCCCGGCGAAACCGTTTTCGAAGCCGCGCTGCGCGAGATGCGAGAGGAGATCAATCTAAGCCTCGATGAAAGCCACTATCTGGGCCGCCTGGACGATCTCACGTCACGGTCCGGCTATGCCATCACCCCCTATGTGTTCTGGGCTGAAGATTTGTCCGGCATGGCGCCGAACCCTGACGAAGTGGCCTCGATTCACAAAATTCCCATCAAACGCTTTGCCGGCGAAAATGCGATCCAGCATATCCCGGTAGAGGCACAGCCGCATCCGCTGCTGCGCCTGCAGCTGGGCGACCACCGTATTCACGCGCCCACAGGCGCTTTCCTGCTGCAATTATGGGAGGTCGGCGTGCATGGCCGCGATGCCCGGGTCGATCACTATCTGCACCCTGATTTCACCAAATAGCGCCGATCGACCAATAAAATTTGAAACTACTTTCAATCAATCAAGTAAAATTGACGCATACAGGCCAAAGTCCGTATGTTTTTTAAACTTCAACTATTCAGCCCAGACTTAAATGGGGGGCGGAACGCATGAGAAACAACGAGTCACTATTACAGGGCGAATACAACAAGGGCCCGCACCATGTTGAAAAAGACCGCCTGCTGGTCGAGATGGAGCTGTCCTCATCGACCATCCTGTTCGGCTGGTTGTTCGCCCATCGTGGCGCGCGGCTTTCCGATGCTCTGAACGATGACCGCAACTTCATCCCGTTCGAGCAGATCGATGGTGAAGGCGTTATCATTTCCAAGTCCAGCATCACGCGGATCGTTGAAATCTGCAATGTATCGGCCATTCTTACCGACAGTGATCCATACCGGATCCTCGGCGTCCGGCGGTCTCAGGACATGGATCATATTCGCAGGCACTATCACGACCTCCTGTCGCGCTGCCATCCTGACAAATATGAAGCGCGCGACCCCTCAGAGAGTTTTCTGGAAACTCTACGCGCTGTAACACAGGCACTGGTCGAGA
Organism: Alphaproteobacteria bacterium; assembly: GCA_046290575.1. GTDB lineage: Bacteria > Pseudomonadota > Alphaproteobacteria > SMXS01 > SMXS01 > JANQQJ01. The sequence goes on from JBKAGX010000009.1 coordinate 33,541, forward strand.
GCTTCAACACCATCCGCAACGATCGGCAGTCCGGCGACACCGCCCCAAAGGCGCCCGCCGAAGAAAGCGGCGCGGCGCACCCGTAACGCCGAGTTTCCCTGCAGCTTTTGACACGCTAAGTTGAAGAACGGCTTTATCGGAGGGGGATACGATGCCGCTTAAACTCAGCATTATCGCGACCAGCCAGGACTGGCTGACGCCGCATTTGGGCACGCTTGACGCGACAGGGTTTCATGCGCTCTATGTCGCAGATCACCCGTCTTTTGCTGTGACTGAATCCTGGACGTGGCTGGCCTATGCCGCAGCCTGTACGGACCGCATCCGCCTGGGCACCCATGTCACCGGCGCACCGTTCTACCACCCCACACGGCTCGCCAAGCAGGTCGCCAGTGTCGATGCGCTGTCGGACGGCCGCGCCGTCCTGGGCATCGGCACCGCCTACGAAGTGCAGGATTTCAAACCCTATGGGTTCGAGATGCCCGGCTTCAAGGACCGCGTCGCCTATCTGGAAGAAACGCTGGTGATTCTGAAACAATTGTTCAGCGGCCAGATCGCCGGGCACAAAGGCCGGTTTTTCAACTATGAGGGCCAGGCCGATTTCGCGCCGCTGCCCGTGCAAAAACCCAATCCCCCCTTCATGATCGGCCTCAACAAGGCGGGCATGGCGCTGCAAGTCGCTGCGCGTCACGCGGATGCAATCAACACATGGCAATTGTCGCCCTCGCAGGCCGCTGCCCTCAAGGAGCCGCTGGCTGAAGCATGCGTCGGCGCCGGCCGGTCCCCTGACGATGTTGCACTGACCTGCGACGTTGTGATGGCGCGCGACGCCGACCGCCGCGGCGCTGAAGAACTGGCGCACCAGATCCGCGATATGGCGCGCGGCTGGGGCCGCAAGAATTCAGTCACCGACTGGGGCGCCGGCGGCGTGCTCTACGGCGACGGCGACGCTATGGTGGAGCAATTGCAGCAATTCGAAGATGTCGGCGCGACGGAAGTCACCGTCGCTGTTTCATCCCCCGACGATGTTGAATGGCTCGACCGCGAAGTCGCCGCCAAGCTGGGCTGACGAGATGGAAGACCGATTGCTCTATTTCGCTTATGGGCGAAACATGCATCCCGAAATCATGGGCGAACGTTGTCCGGATGCCGCCTTTGCCGGGCTGGCAGTCCTCAACACGCACCGAATCATGATCAATGGCCGTGGTGTCAGCACCGTTATTGCCGACCCGGGACACAGCGTGCACGGCGTGCTTTGGCACTTGACCCAGAGATGTGAGAGCACACTGGATATGATTGAAGGGGTCGCCAAAGGCCACTATGCGCGCGAAAAGGCCCACCCCATTCCTGAGGCAGGCTCTGCATCACCGGCGTTGATCTATCTGGCGCATGACACCACACCGGGTTCGCCGCGACCGGGCTACCTTGAATCGCTGGAAGAAGCCGCCTACACGCACCGCTTTCCCGTCCACTACAGACGGCATCTCGCAAGCCTTCGGCAAGCCGCCGGCTAATGAGGAGGCGGGCCGGGCTATTCCGCCTCGGTCTGTACCGGGGCTTCGCCTTCCGCGGCGGCCTCGGGTTGAGCCTGATCTTCCGTTCCAGCGTCAGGGGCTTCGTCCATAGGCGTTTCAGATGCCGCTGGCGCGTCTGGCACCGAAGGCGCTGCCGCCTCGGCCGGACCTTCATCCATTACCGCTGGCTCTTCTGGCGCTTCCGCTTCTGCCGGAGCTTCCGGTTCTGCCGGAGCTACCGGAGCTACCTGCTCAGCCGGGGGGGCTGGTTCGGCTGCGGCCGCAACAGAAAGGTTTCCACCGCCTGAAACGTCCCCGTTACTGGAGTGCCATGTCAGGGTACCCTGAGCATTTTCATACCGCCCAGATCCGCCGGAGAAATAGCCCCAACAGTTGGCTGCTGCCATTTCGTCGCCAACATCATTACAAACGATCACATTGAAGAGTTCTGACCCGTCGGCAAGCGTGGTTCTGCAGAATCCCTGAGCATCATACTGGATCGTGGGCGACCTGAACTGGTGGCATTCGCTGGTCCAAGTTTCCGTAACACCAGAGGCAAATGTTGTTGCGCCGGTCGAGCTGAGCGCAACGATTGCTACCTGCCCGTCGTCCGCCGGCACACCCTTAACCACCGGGTCTCCGGATTCCGCAGTGAATATAAATGGCTCGGCCTGAGCCGCGCCGCTGGTCAATCCGACAGCAAAAGCAATCAACACGAACGCTTTTTTCATCACGTATCTCCCCCTGTTTCTCCCTGACAACGGCGTGAGTGTAACCGAAGGGTAACAGAGAAGATAGGCATCTAAGATTCGTACCGATCGTGCCTATACATCAATACCCAACGTGGAAAGGACATAGGCGGTTGTCGCCTTGTAATCCGCCTTGCCATTGGGCGCGCGCATCAGGCTGTCGCGGAACAGAACCCGCTTGGGCACCTTGTAGCCGGCGAGGTGCCCCCGGACATGATCACGCAGCTGCGCTTCGCCTGCGTTGGTACCCGGCGACGGTTCAACAACGGCGGTCACCGCCTGGCCCCACTTCTCATCCGGCACGCCGACCACCAGAGCGTCAGCGACGGCATCATGCTGCTTGAGGACTTCTTCAACTTCCTCCGGGTAGACCTTTTCGCCGCCTGTATTGATGCAGACACTGCCCCGGCCCAGCAGAGTGAGCGTCCCGTCGGCCTCGACCGTACAGAAATCGCCCGGAATCGAATAGCGGGCGCCATTGATCGTGCGGAACGTCGACGCGGTCTTTTCCGCATCCTTGTAATAGCCCAGCGGCAAATGACCGCCGCGCGCGATCAACCCCGCTTCACCGCTGCCGGGCTCAATCTCGCGCCCGTCCTCGCTGAACACCTTGCACTTGTCGCCGATGGTGAACTTTGCGGTCTGGACTTCGCCTTCAACGGTCATCAACGAGGTGCCAAAACCAATTGCTTCGGACGCGCCGAAAGAATCTGCCATCGCGGCTTGAGGTGCGTGCTTGAGCAAACCTTGCTTGATCTCCCGGCTCCACATCACGCCAGACGAGATGATCACCGCCAGCGACGACAGGTCGTAGGCGCCCGGATTGTCGTCCAGCACCTGCAGCATTGGCCGCGCAAAGGCATCGCCGACAATCGCGATGTTGGTGACCTTATGCCGGTCAACGGCCTCCCAAAGCTCTTCGGGCCTGAAATGATCCTGGGTTGGCAGCGTCACCACCGCACCGCCGCCCAGCATGCTGCCCATCGCCGTAAAAAGACCGGTGCCATGCATCATCGGGCAGGCCGGCATCTGGCGCAGAACACCCGCGTTTTCGCGTGCAGCAGCCAGGTGTTCTTCCAGGTTGGTCGGCGGCTCGGCCAGCAGCACCGTGCCCTCCATATGTGCCTTGCGCAGTGTGCTCATGGGCCACATGACGCCTTTGGGCATCCCCGTCGTGCCGCCGGTATAGAGCAGCAACAGATCGTCCGGCGACCGCTCGATGCCGAGCGGCGCGCCATCGCCCTCGGTCAGGCTTTCATAAGAAACCGCAAAGTCGCATCGCGGCTCCCGACCGTCTTCTGTGACTTCAATCCACAGGCGGATACTGGGCAGCATCGGCTGCAACGCTTTGACCTGCGCTGCAAACTCCGACGCGAAGATGCCGATCTCGGAGTCTGAATTATCGAAGATGTAGCGCAGCTCTTCCGGCTGGTAGCGGTAGTTGACGTTGACATGCACGAGACGCGCCTTGAAGGCAGCCGCCAGCATTTCCGGATATTCCGGCCGGTTACGCATATAAAAGCCGACCTTGGCGCCGGGCTCGATCCCGTGCGCATGGACCGCGCGGGCAATGGCATTGGTGCGCCGGTCGAAGTCGGGCCAGAGCACCACCCGGTCGCCGTGAATCAGGGCTGGCGCGTCAGCAGGCGCCTGCGCGGCTACCGCATCCAGCATGTCGCCAAAAATCCATTCCATTCTAATCTCCCCTGAACTCAGATTGCCGTCACCGGGGCGCGTCTTGCAAGCATCGTCGATCTTTTCCTTGCCGCTGGAGCACGTTAGGCTACGCACGGAGTGGTTAGAGGGGAAAGTTACGTGTCCGTTCTCAGTTGGATTCAAAAGAAGTACCCGCCAGGGCCCAGTGGCTTCGGCTTCAATTCATCTGCTGATGAGGTCACCCAGGGGGTGGACCTGAGCGGCAAGAATGTCGTGATCACCGGGGTAAACTCCGGCCTGGGCGCAGAAACCATGCGTGTGCTGGCCAGCCGGGGGGCGCACATCATCGGCTTGGCGCGAACATTGGAGAAGGCGGAGCAAGCCTGTAGCAGCCTGGGCGACAAGGCGACACCGGTCGCTTGCGAGCTGTCGGATCTGGATAGCGTTCGCACCGCCGCCGAGCAGATCAAGGCGCTGGGCAAGCCCATCGATATCCTGATTTGCAATGCGGGTATCATGGCGCTGCCCAAACTGCTGCAATCGCGTGGCATAGAACTGCAGTTCGCCACCAATCATCTGGGCCATTTTCTGCTGGTTAACCTGCTTTTGGACAATCTGGCGGAAGACGCACGGATCGTCGCCCTGTCCTCCAATGCGCATCTCATGGCACCGGAGCAGGGCATCGAGTTCGAGAACCTGTCCGGCGTGAGGGACTACGATCCGCTGAAAGCTTATGGGCAATCGAAACTGGCCAATATTCTGATGGTCAAAGAGTTGACGCGGCGGCGCGGTGACAGACAGATGACAGCAAATGCGGTACACCCCGGCGTCATCATGACCAATCTGGGACGAAACATGAAAGCCACGACCATGCTGCCGATGATCGGCAGCATCATCCGGCAGTTCAAGAATGTGCATCAGGGCGCCGCGACCAGTTGCTATGTCGCCACCAGCCCGGCGCTGGCCGACACGAGCGGCGAATATTTTTCCGACTGCAATATTGAGGAGCCCCTGCACCACGCCAATGACAAAGCGCTGGCGCAACGGCTCTGGCGGGTGTCTGAAGAACTGGTCGGGCTGGACCCCACCGCGCCGCCCTACGAAACCGCATGAAAGCGCGGGTGAAGTGGATCGAGGACCGCAATTTCCTCGGTGAATCAGGCACCGGCCACGCGGTCATTATGGGCTCGACCGCAGGCAAGTCCGGCGTCGCCATCGGCCCCAGCCCGATGGAAATGGTGCTGCTGGGCCTTGGCGGCTGCACCTCGTTCGATGTGCTGCATATTCTTGAGCGGGGCCGCGAGGCGGTTGAGGACTGTGTGCTGGAAATGGACGCGGACCGGGCCGAGAACGACCCGAAGGTGTTCACCCGGATTCACCTGCACTTCAAGGTGATCGGCAAGAACCTGAACCCCACCAAGGTTGAGCGCGCGATCGCACTGTCGGCTGAAAAGTACTGCTCCGCATCCGCCATGCTCGACAAGACCGCCCAGATCACCCACGATTTCGAGATTGTCGACGCGGAGTAAGTTACCGGGTGGTAGCCTTAATCTCAAAGCTGCGGCATAATCGTGGCTGGTTGTCGAGAAACCGGGGATTGTGATGTCCACTGCCACGCTTGATTACACGTCCGTTGCGGATCCGAAAGCCTATGCCGATGAAAAGGCGATCCACGCACTGTTCGCCGATATGCGCCGCAACGACCCGGTGCACTGGCAGGAACCGGAAGGCCACCGGCCGTTCTGGTCGATCACCAAGCACGCCGACATCATGGCAATCAGCCGCCGTAACGATATCTTTCTGAACGGGCCACGCGCCACCCTGGCGACGATTGCAGAAGAGGAATGGGTCAAGGAGGCCACCGGCGGCAGCCATTTGCTACTGCGCACCCTGATCCACATGGACAACCCCGACCACAAGGTCTTCAGGGGCATGACGCTGGATTGGTTCCAGCCGAAGAACCTGAACCGGCTGGAAGCCGGCATCGCCGACCTGGCAAGGCAGGTTGTGGACCGCATGGAGGCCAAGGACGGGGCATGCGATTTCGTCAATGACGTGGCGATCTGGTACCCGTTGCGGGTGATCATGATGATCCTGGGCGTGCCGGAAGAAGACGAGGCCCGGATGCTGAAGCTGACCCAGGAACTGTTCGGCGCCCGCGATCCTGAACTGGCGCGGGACATGGAGGGCAAGGGTTTGGACATGAGCGTGATCCAGGATTTTTTCGACTACTTTACCAAAGTGACGGAAGACCGCCGCGCCAACCCCAGGGATGATGTCGCTACCGTGATCGCCAATGCCAAGATCGATGGTGAGGCGATCGGCCATCTGGAGGCGATGTCCTATTACATCATCGTTGCAACGGCCGGGCACGACACGACCAGCTCTGCATCTTCGGGCGGCCTGCTGGCCCTGATCCAGAATCCCGATGAGCTTGCGAAGCTGAAGGCGGATCCTGCATTGCTCAGTTCAGCGGTGGACGAAATGATCCGTTGGACGACGCCGGTCAAACATTTCATGCGAACCGCCACCGAAGACTATGAGATTCGGGGCAAGACCATCCGCAAGGACGATGCGGTAATGCTGCACTACCCTTCAGCAAACCGCGATGAAGAGGTCTTCGTCGACCCGGAAAGGTTCCGGATCGACCGGTCGCCGAACCGGCATGTCGCCTTCGGCTACGGCGCGCATCTGTGCCTGGGGCAGGCGCTCGCCAAGATGGAAATGCGCGCACTGTTCCGCGAACTGATCTCCCGGATCGATCAGGTCTCTCTGGCCGGCGATCCTGCGCTGGTTCAGGCCACCTTTGTCAGTGGGTTGAAGCGCCTGCCGATCCGCTACACCATGTCGTGATCCGATGATCTGGCAGGCCCTCTTTTTGATCACGGGCATTTTCTGGGTTCTCTGGATAGCCAGTTTCCTGGCGCCTGCTCCTGCCCCCTGGCACGGCGCCTTGCAGATCATCGGCGCCGTGGTGCTGGTCATTCACATTGTCGAGTGCGTCATCTTCCGGCAGCGGCTTCAGGGGGGTGGCAACGGCGTGAAACACACAATTATGACCTTGCTGTTCGGCTTCTTTTACATCCGAACACTGCCCAAAGGGGATTAGCCCGCCACTCTGTCGGTTGACGCGGTTGCGCAACCCTCCTTTTTTGGCGCATACAGGATCAATAACCCTGGAAACGCCCGAACGGCCCCTATGCAGATTTATCTGCCCATTGCCGAACTATCGATCAACATCTTTTTGATCCTCGGGCTTGGTGCGGCTGTCGGCTTTCTTTCAGGTATGTTCGGCGTCGGCGGCGGTTTCCTGATGACCCCGCTGCTGATTTTCTCTGGTGTGCCGCCTGCGGTCGCCGTGGGCACCGAAGCCAACCAGATTGTCGCCTCATCAGTCTCCGGCGTGATCGCGCACTGGCGGCGCGGCGGCGTCGATTTCAAGATGGGTGGTGTGCTGCTGGGAGGCGGCGTCCTCGGCTCCATATTCGGTATGTTCATCTTTGAAGCCCTGCGCTCGCTGGGCCAGGTCGAACTATTGATCTCGTTGAGCTATGTCGTTTTTCTCGGGATCGTCGGTGGCCTGATGCTGATCGAGAGCGTTCGCGCGATGATGCGGCGGCAAAGCGGCGCCGTTACGAGCCGGCGGCGGCGGCACGACGATCTGGCGCACCGGCTGCCGTTCAAGATGCGATTCCGCAAATCAAAACTTTATATCAGCGTCATCCCACCCATTGCGATCGGCTTCCTGGTCGGCACGTTGTCCGCCATCATGGGCGTCGGCGGTGGCTTCATCATGGTGCCGGCGATGATCTATATTCTGGGCATGGCGACCAATGTGGTGATCGGGACGTCGCTGTTTCAGATCATCTTTGTCACTGCCACGGTCACGTTGCTGCACGCGACCAGCACACAGACCGTCGATGTTGTCCTGGCGCTGCTATTGCTGGTGGGCGGGGTGGTCGGCGCCCAGTTCGGCGCCCGTGTCGGTCTGAAACTGCGCGGCGAGCAGTTGCGCGCCCTTCTCGCCCTCCTTGTCCTTGGTGTCGGCCTGCGGCTTGCCTATGGGCTGGTGGTAACGCCGGACGAATTCTATTTCGTCTCCACGCTGGTCAATCGCGAATGATAGTCCGGCTGGCCATCCTGATGATGTTTCTGCCCATGGGGCAGGCCGGTGCCGCCAGCCTCGCAACCGATCTGTCGGAAGACGAAATCGCCATCACGTCAAGCTTTGCAGGCACCAGCCTGTTGCTGTTCGGATCGATGGGCACAACAGCGCCCCAAGACGGCCTGGACGTCGTGGTTGTGGTGCATGGGCCAGAGCAGCCCATGACAATCTACCGCAAGCAGCGGACCGCCGGTGTCTGGATCAACAGCCAGCCGGTCAAATTCGATAATGTGCCCGGCTATTACGCGGTGGTCGCCAATCGGCCGCTGGACGAGATCGCCTCTGCCCAGCACCTGCGCCGCGAGAACATTGGCCCGCAGAATCTGGTGTTGATTTCCCGTGCAGAGACAAGCGTTGACGAACTGCGCGAACTAAGCCGCGCCATCACGGATAACCGGGCCGACGAAGGCCTCTACATCATCGACGAACAGGCCGTCAAATTTCCCGCCGGCAATCTGTTCCGCACCAATATCAACTTCCCCGCCAGCGTGCCCGTAGGCGACTACCGGGTGATCGTCCGGCTGTTCAAGGACGGGAACGAAGTGGACCGGTCGACCAAGGTGTTGACTGTCGGCAAGCGCGGACTGGAACAGTGGATTTACGCCTTTGCACACCAGCAATCCCTGGCCTATGGCCTGGTGGCCATTGCCCTGGCGGTGTTTTTCGGCTGGTTCGCATCGGTGATTTTCCGGCAACGGTAGCACCGTTCCAACCCGGTCGGGACAGCACAGACCCTGCCGAGACCATAATTTCCTTTATAATTCAATATCTTAATAGGAACCGACCCTTCCTCACATTCCCGTGAGCGCCCATTCAGGAAGCGTTCAGATTGACAGGCGCATCTTTGTGGTGACGACGAGGACAAAGACTGTTGGTTCAACGGACTCATAGGGGTCAAAAAAATGTCAAACGGGACCTTTGTCGCTGATGAAAATCTCGGCCGCTTCCTGAAAGAAATGCGCCGCTACAACATACTCGACGCGGAAACGGAACAGAAACTCGCCTTTGCCTGGCAGAAAAAACGCTGCCAGCGCGCCGCCGACCAGCTGGTCGGAAGCCATTTGCGGCTGGTGGTCAAGGTTGCCAAAGGCTTCCGCGGTTACGGCCTGCCTTTGGGCGAGCTGGTTGCCGAAGGCAATGTCGGCCTGATGCAAGCCATCGACCGGTTTGAACCCGAACGCGGCTTTCGTCTGTCCACCTACGCGCTGTGGTGGATCCGCGCGACCATTCAGGAATATGTCCTGCGGTCCTGGTCGATGGTGAAACTGGGCACGACATCGGCGCAGAAGAAGCTGTTCTTCAATCTGCGGCGCCTGAAGGCGAAATTGCGCGCCATCGAGGAGGATTCACTGACACCTGAGCAGGTTGGTCATATCGCCTATGAGCTGAAAGTCAGCGAAGCCGACGTGATCAGCATGAACCAGCGGCTGTTCGGGCGTGACCAGTCCTTGAACGTGAGCGTCTCGGAAGAGGATGACGCGGAGTGGATAGACTGGTTGGAAGACGACAGCGAGTCGCAGGAAGCGCAGGTCATCCAGATGGACGAGATGGACAAGCGGCGCGCCCTGATGGCCCGCAGCCTGAACCATCTGGACCAACGGGAGCGCCATATCCTGGTGAATCGCAGGCTGCGGGAGGATCCGCCCACCCTGGACGCCTTGTCCAAGACACATGGCATCAGCCGGGAGCGGGTCCGTCAGATTGAAGTGCGCGCCTATGAAAAGCTGAAGCGGGTCATGTGCGAACCGGAAATGACCGCGGTTGCCGCCTGAGGAACGGCTCTGCCGGTCTGAAAGCTTGCGTTATGAGACCTGCAGATTCACAATAGTGACGGGCCGCCTGAGTGGCGGCCCTTTACATTGAACACCTGACAAACGGGTAGTCGAGGGGTCTTATGCCGATCACAAAAACAACAAGCGCCGGCCTTGCAGGGCTGATTATGGTCGCAGTGTCGTCAGTTCCAGCAGCGGCTGAAGAGAATCGCACCGACATTCCCTATTGCAGCCAGAACATGGGCGTACTTGCGATCCATGAGTCGGAAGACAAGTGGTGGAACCGCTACAATCTCGGTAACCCGGAAGCGGTGATTAAACTGATCGTGCAGCGCTCCGGCTGTTTCCAGCTTGTCGACCGTGGCCGCGGCATCGACATGCGCGGCTTGGAACGGGATCTGGCTGATTCGGGCGAGATGCAGCCTGGATCATCCATGGGGGGCGGCCAGTTGCTGGCCGCGGATTACTTCATGATCCCCGACATCGTGCATGAAGATCAGAATACCGGCGGCAACAATGTTGGCGCTGCAATAGGCGGCTTCCTCGGCGGTCATAAATGGGGCCGGCTCGCCGGTGGCATCCAGACCCAGAGCATGGAAGCCCAAACCCTGCTGACCCTCACCAATGCCCGCACCGGCGTTCAGGAATTGATCGCCGAGGGCTTTGCCGAAAAGACCGACATCAGTTTCGATATCGGGGCCGGCCTGTGGGGCGGCAGCTCAGCCTTCTCCGGCCTGGGCGGCGGTTATGCCGATACCGATATCGGGCGCATCATTACCCAGTCTTTCGTCGACGCCTATTGGGACCTGGTGGCCCATGTTCAGTCGCTGGCGCCAGTCGCCGCAGCTGCCGCGCCACCCCCGACGGTCGACGTAACCGGCAACCCGGCGGACTATCAGACGGCCAGTGGTGGGCCCGCCTATTCGTTGTTTGAAAGCACGCGAATGTACGAACAGCCCGATGAAACCAGCGGGACGGTCCGCATGCTGCGACAGGGAACCGTTGTCTACCCCACGGGGGAACGGTCGGACATTTTCTGGCAGGTGGAAGACAATGGCGGCAATGTGGGCTGGGTCTCGTCTGAGTTCCTGGACCCGGTGACGCAGTAGGATTTCAGGCCTGGGTCGCAAGCCAAGCATTCAGCCGATGGGCGGCCTCGGCCATATCTTCTGACGTACCCGCAAAGCACATGCGGATATAGGACCGGCCAAGGTCTTCATCGAAGTCGATGCCGGGTACCGTCGCGACCCCGGCACCTTCAAGCATATCCTTGCAGAAGGCGCTTGAGTCGTTGCTGAATTTCGAGATATCGGCATAGAGATAAAACGCGCCCTTGGCGGGGGCGAAGTCGAGGCCGGTGCCCGCCAGTTCCCGGACCAGTAAATCCCGGTTAGCGCGGTAGCGGTCGACCCGTTGGTCCAGCTCGTCACTGCAGTCGAAGCACGCAAGCGCGATATGCTGCGCCACGGTCGGCGGTGAAATGAACAGGTTCTGGGAAAGCCGCTCGACAGGGCGCACAAGATTGTCCGGAACGACCATCCAGCCGATTCGCCAACCGGTCATGCAGTAATATTTCGAGAAACTGTTGATGACGATCGCCTGATCATCGAACTCCAGCGCCGTCCGCTCGTCGCCGTCAAACACCATGCGGTGATAGATCTCGTCAGAGATCAACCGGATACCACGGTCCTTGCACGTCTGTGCCACCGCCGCCAGCGCGTCAGGGCCAATCATGGTACTGGTCGGGTTTGATGGACTTGCCAGCAGCAGCCCGTCCACATCCGCCAGCGCGTCTATCTGATCCGGTGTTGGCTGGAACCCGTCTTCCGGGTGCGTCGCGATCTCGACAGTCTCAACACCCAGCGCGCGCATGATCCGCCCATAGGCCGGATAACCGGGACGGCCAAGCGCGACACGGTCGCCGATATCGAAACACGCCAGAAACGCCAGGCTGAACCCGGTTGACGACCCGGTAGTGATAATCACCCGTTCCGGGTCGACGCTTTGGCTGTAGTGCTCGCCATAATGCGCTGCAATCCGCTGCCGCAGCGCCGGCAGCCCAAGGGCCAGCGTATAGCCGGTCTGACCCGCCCGCATTGCCCGCTCACCGGCTTCCAGCGCCGCCCTGGGCGTCGGCAGGCCGGGTTCGCCCACCTCCATATGGATAATCCGACGGCCTTGGGCTTCCAGCGCCGCCGCTGCATTCATGACATCCATCACCCGAAAAGGCGGGACATCGCTGCGAGTCGATATCTTCAATGGTTTTGCGGTCACGCGGCCTCACAAGAAGCGTTTAGGGAACAGATTCCCCGGGAATCCGGCAAAGCGTGCTTTGGATCAAGACATTTCAGAAGCTGCTGCTTATTTTATTACGGAAACCAAAGGTGACTGCCCATGCCCGTCGAACACGCCCCGCTGCCGCCCGAAGACCTGTGCCGCCGATGCGACGCTACGCAATTCGAGTTCAAGACCACCGACGATTTGACCGACGGTGACGGTGTCATCGGTCAGGAACGCGCCATTGAAGCCATCGCCTTTGCGCTCGGCATGTCCTCTCCCGGCTATAATCTTTATGCTGCCGGACCACGCGGGATCGGCAAACACCGTCTGGTCACCAAACTGGTTTCTGCAGCAGCAGCCGAACGGCCCGCAGGGCGTGACTGGTGCTATGTCTATAATTTCGAGGATGCCCGGAACCCGGACGCGCTAAGCCTGCCGGCGGGCAAAGGCGCCCATTTTCAGGACGCCATGGAGCAGCTGGTGCGCGATCTGCGCAGCGCGCTGACCAGCGCCTTTTCGGGCGAGGACTATCGTAACAGCCTGCAAAGCATTCAAGACGAAGTGGAGCAGCATCAGGGTGAGGCACTGGAGACCCTGCGCAAGCAAGCCGAGCAAAAGGGTATCACGCTCCTGAACACACCAATGGGCTATGGCTTCGCGCCTGTTCAGGACGGCCAGGTCATGGTGCCGGAAGCCTTCAACCAGCTACCCCAGGAAGAAAAGACCCGCATCGAGGCCGATATCAAGGCACTTCAGGAAGAATTGAAGGCTGTCATGCAGAAGCTGCCCGCACTGCTACAGAAAGTCCGCGAACAGATCAGGGCTCTGAATGAGGAAACCGCCGAATTTGCCATCGGTGGACTTATAGATGGCGTCAAGAATCGCTTTGCCGAGCAGGAGGAGATCACGACCTATCTGGGCCTGGTGCATGACGACGTGAAGTCGAATATCGAGCTGTTCCTCGCCGCGCAGCAACCGCCGGGACAGGGGGCTGACGGACCGAACGCAACAGCCATGCGCGACGGCGCAACCGACTCGTTCTTTCGCCGCTATCAGGTAAACCTGATTGTCGACAATGGCGGCTGCGACAGCGCCCCGGTGGTCTATGAGGACGAACCGACCTATGAACGGCTGATCGGCCGCATCGAACAGCGGGTCCAGATGGGCGCACTGACCACAGACTTCAACATGATCCGCGGCGGCGCGCTGCACCGGGCCAATGGCGGCTATCTGATCCTCGACGCCCGCAAGGTCCTGACGCAACCGCTGGCCTGGGAAGGCCTGAAACGGGCGATCTGGGCCAAGGAAATCCGGATCGAGCCGCTTTACGGCGCGCTTGGCCTGCCCAGTACCAACTCACTGGAACCCGAAGCGATTCCGCTGGAAACCAAAATCATCCTGGTCGGCGACGGCATGATCTATTACCTGCTGCAGGCCAATGATCCCGACTACGGATCCCTGTTCAAGGTGTTGGCGGACTTCGACGAACGCGTCATACGTACCGGCGATGCTTCGCTCGACCTTGCCAAGCTGACCGCGAAGCTGGCGCGTGAGGCCAGCCTGCGGCCTTTCAATGCCGAAGCCGTCGGCCGGCTGATCGACGATTTGGCCCGCGCGGCCAGCGATTCAGAGCGGCTTTCCACCAATGTGGAGCGACTGGAAGAGCTGATGCACGAGGCCGACTATCTGGCGGGCAAAGCCGATGCGCCGGTTGTCACCGGCGATCATATCAAACAGGCCATCAATGCGCGGACACGCCGGGCCAGCCGTATCCCCGAGCGGATGCGCAGCGAGATCATCCGCGAAACCGTCCTGATCGATACGGATGGCACGAAGGTAGGCCAGATCAACGGGCTCGCGGTCTACTCCATGGGCACCAATGCTTTTGGCCGCCCCAGCCGGATCAGCGCCCGGGTGCGGATCGGCCGCGGCAATGTCGTCGATATCGAACGCGAGGTCGCCCTGGGCGGGCCACTGCACTCGAAAGGCGTGCTGATTCTGTCCGGCTATCTGGGCGCCCGCTATGCCCCCAACACGCCGCTTTCGCTGTCCGCCAGCCTGGTCTTCGAACAGTCCTATGGCGGCGTTGATGGCGACAGCGCCTCATCGACCGAACTCTATGCGTTGCTCTCGGCGCTGGCCGAGGTGCCGATTTATCAGCATTTTGCGGTCACCGGCTCGGTCAATCAACGCGGCGAGGTACAGGCGATTGGCGGCGTAAATGAAAAGATCGAAGGCTTCTTCGATCTCTGCGCCGAACGCGGTCTGACCGGCCAGCAAGGCGTGTTGATCCCGGACTCAAATGCCAAACACCTGATGCTGCACCCCCGCGTGGTCGATGCCGCCCGGGCCGGGCAGTTCCATATTCATGCGGTCAAAACCATCGACCAGGGAATCGAGATCCTCACCGGCATGGAAGCGGGCGAGCTCGGCAGCGATGGAAACTTTCCGGACGGCACCCTGAATGCACGGGTTGCGGCCAGGCTGCGGGAGCTGGCTGAACATCGCCGTGATTTCAGCCGGCCCGGAGGCGATGGAGGCGACTCATGAGCCGCAAGCGGCGAACAGGCCGGGTGTTGCTGACCCTCGACCCGGAAACCCTGCGTGGCGAGCTGGTCGAGACGGCTGTCGGCCTCGCCCGCGCCTATGACGCGGAGTTAGTGATCATGTTCGTCAAAACCGCCGACATGATCAACATGGCCGCCCTGCCCTTCGAAACAACCGTGGTCACCAGAACAGGCCACGCGCGGACCATAAGGACCGCCGATCTGGACCGCCAGCTTGACCGGCAGGCCCGCGAAGCCGAGGCGCTGGTCGCCCGCGCCGCGGGCACCGTGCGGTGGAGCTTTCGCGTCGCGACCGGCCATGTGGAGCAGGTCGTGGCCGAACACGCCACGGAATTCGATCTGCTGACTGTCTGCGGCAGCACGGCCCGCCGTGTCCGGCGGCACCCTGCGCCAGGTCATGCCGCGCTGATGTTGCTGGGCGATGGACTGCGCCGCCACCGACCGGTTGTCGCCGTTTATGAGGGTGATGCCACTGTGCTGGCCACAGCGCACCGCATTTCAAAAGAATTCGGGACGCCGCTGATCGTTGCTCTCATTGCCGACGACCGGGCCAATCGGACCCGGCTGCGCCGCAACGCGCGGGCCTGGCTGTCCAGAAGGCAGTTAAACGCCACCATGATCGAGCCGGAGCCGGACAAAACCGTCGAAACCCTGCAGCAGCTCAAACCCGGGCTGATCGCCGTGGGCCGGACCTCCCGGTTCTGTGCACCCCTGCATGACGCGCTGGACCAGGGCATGGATCAAGCGCCTATGCTTGAAGTGCCTGATTGAGGTTCGAAGGGTATGCATGGAGCGGGTGAAGGGAATCGAACCCTCGTCGTCAGCTTGGGAAGCTGCTGCTCTACCATTGAGCTACACCCGCATGCGCACAGTGTTACGCGAGGTGGACGGCACGTTCAAGGCGGCCTAGATTCTAGCCGCGTCAATGGTTGACGATGGCGACCAAGTCGCCGCTCTATCGCAACCGATATCAAAATCCAGTGGAAGGGCGTTTCATGGACCTAGAAGCCATTACCGAACAATTGATCACCATCCTGACGACCTATGGGCTGAATGTCCTGGGCGCGATTGCGATCCTGATCGCTGGCTGGATTGCCGCCGGATGGGCGAAGCGCGCGACATTGCGGATCGCCAACAAATCCGAACGGATGGACGCCACGGTCGCCGGTTTCCTATCCAGTATCGTGCGCTACGGGGTTCTGACCTTTACGGTTCTGGCTGTACTCTCCCAATTCGGGATCGAAACGACCAGCATTATCGCTGTGCTGGGTGCACTGGGCCTCGCGATCGGCCTGGCGCTGCAGGGGACGCTGGGACACGTCGCCTCCGGCGTCATGCTGTTGCTGTTCCGGCCCTTCAAGGTCGGTGACTTCGTCGAAACCGGCGGCGAATCCGGCACGGTGAAGGGCATCACGCTGTTCACCACCGAGCTGGCAACACCGGATAATGTGCAGATCATCATTCCCAATGGCGAGGTTTGGGGCGCCGCAGTCAAGAATTACAGCTTCCACGACACCCGCCGCGTCGATCTTGTCATGGGCATTGGCTACAACGATGATATCGACAAGGCGATCGACGTCATCCAGCAGACCATCAGCGCCGACAGCCGCGCGATGACCGAGCCGGCGCCGCAACTCGTCGTCGGCGAGCTGGCGGACAGTTCCGTCAACATCATCGTCCGCGTCTGGACCGAGGCCGGCAACTATTGGCCGCTGAAATTCGACCTGACCAAGACGCTGAAAGAGCGTTTCGACGCCGAAGGCATCGAGATTCCCTACCCGCAGCGCGTTGTTCACCAGGCGGACGGCCAGGACGACGCATAAAGGGCCAAGGCGATCATATTTGCGTGAGGCGGCGCGCCGGCATTGGCCCCGGCGCGCCGCCTGCACCATGCTGAACAGATGAACGAGCTTACACCGCTGGACCGGTCGAAATTCCGCCATCCCGATATTACCGCAGATGGCTCACCGCGCGCCCGTGTGGCGCTGGAGCGTCTGGAAACCCTGTGGTTCAACACGGGTACGCTGTGCAACCTGGCCTGCGCCAATTGCTACATAGAATCCAGCCCGACCAATGACCGGCTGGCCTATCTGAGCCACGCTGAAATGGTGCCCTATCTGGACGAAATCGAGGCGCTTGCCCTGGGCACGCGCGAGATCGCCTTCACCGGTGGCGAGCCCTTCATGAATCCCGAAGCGATTGCGATGATCGAAACCGCGCTTACCCGCGGCTTCGAGGTGTTGGTGCTGACCAACGCCATGAAGCCGATGCGCCACAAGAATGATGACATGCTGCGTTTGAGGGATCGCCACGGATCGCGGCTGCGGCTCCGCGTGTCACTTGATCACCACACATCTGAACGTCACGAAGAGGAACGAGGATCTGGCAGTTGGCGCCCTGTTATTGAAGGGCTGACATGGCTGGCCGACAACGGGTTCAGCGTCGATGTCGCCGGGCGGCGAACTTTCAGCGAAGGCGAAGGAGAGGCCCGGCAGGGATATCAGGACCTGTTTGACGAATATGCCATCCCCATTGATGCGCTTAATCCGGCGCGACTGATTCTGTTTCCCGAGATGGCCGCTGACACCGATGTGCCCGAGATCACGGAGGCCTGTTGGGACATCCTTGGCGTTCGACCGGTTGACCAGATGTGCGCGTCCTCGCGGATGGTCGTCAAACGCAAGGGGGCCGCCAAGCCCAGTGTTTTGTCCTGCACACTGATTGCCTATGACGAGGCGTTTGAACTGGGTACAACCCTGCGTGACGCCACAAGGCCGGTTTCTCTCAACCACCCATTTTGCGCGCAGTTCTGCGTCCTGGGTGGCGCCAATTGTTCAAGTTAGCCTCGCCACCCAACAAAGGGATTGTGATTCAGGGTATTAGCGGCCTATAATCCGCGCACTTCGGGATCACTGGAAGCGACCGCTACGGGTGCGCTTTTTTTATGTCCCGATTCTCCGCCATCCCCAAAATGCAAGATACCAGCGCCATCGCGTGTCTGGTGCTGTTTACGATTGCAGCCGCATTGGGAACCGCACTTGCGCTGGACGTGGGCGCGGCTTTTGCGCTGTCCTGGTTGCCTTCAGGGATCGGCCTGGGTGTCCTGATCGCCGTCGGCGTCAGACTTTGGCCCGGCGTCGCCATCGGCACCTATTGCGCCGGCATGATGCTGGGATTGCCGATAGCCCAAGCGGTTTCTATGGGGTTGACGACCGCCCTGGCCGTTGTAGTGGGCGCCTTGATTTTTCGCGACGGCGGCTTCCGCCCTGCCCTGGACCGATTCCGCGACGTGATCATGCTGGTTCTGGTGGCGATTCCCGTCAGCAGCGCCGTGTCCGTCGCAACCGGCATCAGCGTACTCAACATGCTGGGGACAACGCCCGGCGCGCCCTGGTCCGCGACAATCATATTGTGGGTCGAAGGCTACATCGTCAGTTGCCTGATGGCGGCGCCCGCGATCATGAGCTGGGTAGGCCGCCCACTGCCAATATACACGTCAGCCAAGGCGCTGGAGCTTGCGGCACTGTTCTGCCTGACCGGGTTTCTGGCGCTGCTGTCTCTGACCCCGAATATTCCGTACCCCGCGCAGCTGGGGCTGGTAGGGTCCTGTTTCCCGCTGGTTGTTTGGGCCAGCCTGCGGTTCGATCTGCGTACAACGACCGCTATTGTCACACTCATCATGCTGACCGCCATGGCAGCGGGTGGCCTGGGGCTTGGCCCCTTGAAGGTACTGCCCGCTGATCAGCAATGGTCGGCGCTGTGCGTCTTTGCCTTCTTCTTCACCTCCAGCGCACTTGTCCTCGGTGTTTTGACCCAGAGCCGTCAAAGAGTTGAAGCAGAACTGCGCGCCAGCCAGCAACGGCTGCAGGATATCGCCGACAGCGCGACAGATTTTTTCTGGGAGACCGACGCTCAGCATCGTTTCACCTATCTCTCCGACAGGCTGGCAACCGCGCTGGGTGTGAAAAACGACGACCTTCTGGGCTCCGTCATGACCGAGCAGGCGCTTTTCGCCGTACCCGGCGCGGACATGGAACAGTTCCGGACTCAATTGAAAGCCAAGCACCCGTTCAGGAACCTGCGCGTGGCGCAGGCGCCCAGCAGCAGCGTGAAACTGGTCTTTGCGCTGAGCGGCCAGCCTGTCATGGATGCCAACGGTAACTTCGCGGGATATCGAGGCGCGGCTACCGACATATCCGACCAGCTCCGGGCCGAAGAAGAACTGCTTCAGGCGCTTAAAATGGAAACCGTCAGCAAGCTGAGCGGCGGCCTGGCACACGAATTCAACAATCTGCTGGCGATCATCGTCGGCAACCTCGAGCTGTCGTTGGGGGCCGTTACGCTCGAAAACAAGGCGAGGCCCAGCATGGAACGCGCCCTGAGTGCAGCAGACCGCGCAGCGACGCTTGTGCATCGCCTGCTGGCTTACTCCAGACGGCAGGCCCTGCAGCCCCGGGTCACGGATGTTAACCACTTGATCAACGGTCTGGCGGATATGCTGAACCATTCGATCGATCCGGGGGTTCACCTGCACCTTGAACTGGACCCGGATGCCTGGGCGCTGAAGGTAGACCCCGCGCAGCTGGAAATGGCTGTCATGAATCTGGCGTTGAACGCCGTAGACGCGATGCCGGGCGGCGGCGACCTGACCATCGAAACCTACAATGCAGAGCTGGAACACCCGGAAGAGGGCTCTGACGGCGAGATTTTCCCGGGTGAGTATCTGACGATCAATGTGCGCGATACGGGCACCGGCATGGCGGCAGAAGTGATCGACCGAATGTTCGAACCCTTCTTCACCACCAAGGATGTCGGCAAGGGAAGCGGCCTGGGATTGAGCATGGTGCACGGCTTCGTCAATCAATCAGGGGGGCATGTAGACGTTGCCAGCACAATAGGCGAAGGCACGTCGATCACATTGCTGTTGCCCCGGCACCCCGGTACCGCCAATGACGCCGAGGAACCGTCTGCCGCTCTTGACGCGGAACCGGAAACCACATAGTTACAGATTCACGTGGTGATTTGAGCGACCGGCTTGCGGCCACGAAAAACAAACAGCTAAAAGGTCGGGAGTAGAACCCTGACCTGCCCGGTCGGGGTTTTTTTGTGAGGTACGGCCATGACCAATAAGAAGGATCCGTCAAGCTGGCGGCTGGCAACAAAACTGGTGCGCGGCGGACTAACCCGTTCCCAATTCGGCGAAACCTCAGAAGCCATGTATATCACGTCGGGCTTTGCCTACGACGCGGCTGAAACAGCGGCGGCCCGCTTTGCCGGCGAAGCCGATGGCTACACCTATTCCCGCCTGTCAAACCCGACCGTGGCCATGTTCGAAGACCGTATGGCAATCCTGGAAGGGATGCCTGTCGCCAAGGCGACCGCCACCGGCATGGCCGCTGTCAATGCCGCGCTGATGAGCCAGTTGAAAGCCGGTGACCGCGTTGTCGCCTCCAAAGCGCTGTTCGGGTCCTGCCGCTATGTGGTCGAAGAGATCATTCCCCGTTTCGGGATCGAGGTCGAGCTCGTCATGGGCGGTGACAATGACGCCTGGGCCGGCGCGATTACACCGGGCACAACGACCGTCTTTGTCGAAACACCGGCCAACCCCACACTTGATGTGGTCGACCTGAAGCATGTCTGCGATCTGGCGCACAAGGTCGGGGCGACTGTTGTGGTCGACAATGTCTTTGCCACCCCGTTGCTGCAGCGTCCCTCTGACTTCGGTGCCGATGTGGTGGTCTATTCCGCCACCAAGCATATTGACGGCCAGGGCCGGGTGCTGGGGGGCTGCATTTTGTGCAGCGAAGCGTTCTTTGAGGATCATTTGAATCAGTTCCTGCGGCATACGGGCCCGACCATGAGCCCGTTTAACGCCTGGGTGCTGGTAAAAGGGCTGGAAACGCTGGAGCTGCGTCTGACGCGGATGTGCGAGAATGCTGCAAAAGTCGCTGATTTTCTTGCCGGTCACGGAACCCTTGACCGGGTGCTCTATCCCGGTCGCGCCGACCACCCGCAGCACGCCCTGGCCATGCAGCAAATGTCCGCCGGCGGCACGGTGATCACCGTTGACGTACCCGGTGGACGCGACAACGCGTTCAAGCTTTTGAACGCACTGGAAATCATCGACATCTCAAACAATCTGGGTGATGCCAAGAGCCTGATGACACATCCGGCCAGCACGACCCATCGCGCCATCGCAGAAGCCGCTCGCCTGGAATTAGGAATCATTGAAGGGACGTTGCGGCTCTCTGTCGGCCTGGAAGATGCCGACGACCTGATTGAAGATCTGGATCAGGCACTTAACCGTATAGATCGGTAGGGTTCCAAAACAAAACCAATAGATTAGATCAACTCTATCTGTTGGATTGGATCGTCATTCACGTCCACCCCAACAGATGATGATCTAGACAACAGCCCCCGAGCCGCGCGACACTGACAGAACAACGCTTGGAACCGGGCGGAGAGGCCTATCATGTACAACGCTGTCACCAACGACATCAGCGTTACGGTAAACCCCATCTTTATCGAGGAGCAATCGGACCCCGACGAAGGCCACTTTGTGTGGGCATATCAGGTCTCGATTGAGAACCAGGGGCGCGAAACGGTCCAGCTCATCAGCCGCTACTGGAACATCACCGATGGCCTGGGCCATATCCAAGAAGTCAAGGGCGCGGGTGTCGTGGGCGAACAACCAGTGATCCGCCCGGGCGAACGTTTCGAATACACCAGCGGCACCCCGTTGCCGACGCCGTCAGGAATAATGGTTGGACGCTATCAGATGGAGACGGACCGGGGCGACAGTTTTGAAATCGATGTGCCGGCGTTTTCCCTGGATAGCCCCTACGCCAGCCGCAGCCTGAATTGACCGGGAGAAGATCTTTGGACGCCAGAGCCAGCACCAACCCGACCCGTGAAGAAGCCGAAGAGGCCGTCCGCACCCTGTTGCGCTGGGCGGGGGATGACCCGCAACGTGAGGGCCTAACCGATACGCCGGCCCGCGTGGCCCGTGCCTATGAAGAGTATTTCGCAGGCTACCGCGAAGATCCGAATCGGTACCTGGAGCGAACCTTTGAAGAGGTGGCCGGATATGACGAGATGGTCGTGCTGCGCGACATTCCGTTTGAGTCCCATTGCGAGCACCATCTGGCCCCGATCATCGGCAAGGCCCACGTCGCCTATCTGCCCACCAACCGCGTTGTCGGCATAAGCAAGCTGGCCCGCGTCGTTAACGCCTATGCCAAGCGGCTGCAGGTTCAGGAAAAAATGACCGCCCAGATCGCCGATTGTATCGACGAAGCACTGGCACCAGATGGCGTCGGCGTGGTGATTGAAGCCGCCCATCACTGCATGACAACCCGCGGCGTGCACAAGCACGGCGTTTCGATGGTAACCAGCACCCTGAAAGGCGCCTTTAAGGACAACAGCCATACCCGCGCCGAATTCATGGCGGTAATTGGCAATCCGGCCAGCAGAGGGTACGCTTAAGGCCCTTTCCACCGCCGTCTGAGCCCTTGTGGACATACGCCCACTACTTCTTGTTGTCGGTTTTCTGCTGACCACGCTCGGACTGGCGATGCTGATCCCGGCTGTTGCCGACCTGGCTGTCGGCCATGAGGACTGGCAGGTCTTCCTGGCGGCGTCGTTTTCCACATCCTTTATTGGCGCCAGCCTGGCAATCGCCAACCGCGGCGCCTCCCGGGCGCTCAACTCCAGGCAGGCGTTCCTGCTGATTGTTATGACCTGGGTGGTGATCGCCCTGTTCGGGTCCCTGCCTTTTCTCTACGCCGATCTGGACCTCGACTTCACAGACGCCTTCTTCGAAGCCATGTCGGGCGTCACCACCACAGGCTCGACGGTTCTGACCGGTCTTGACGATGCGCCGCCGGGGATTCTGCTCTGGCGGGCGCTGCTGCAGTGGATGGGTGGTATCGGGATTATTGTTATGGCCGTGGCCGTGCTGCCGATGTTGCAGATCGGCGGGATGCAGCTGTTTCGACTGGAATCGTCCGATACGTCAGAGAAAATTCTCCCGCGTGCGGCCCAGATCAGTGGTGCGTTGATGATTCTCTACGGTACCATCACGCTGCTGTGCATTACCGCGCTGTGGGCTGCGGGCATGCCGTTATTCGATGCCATTGCGCACGCCATGACAACCGTCGCGACCGGCGGGTACTCCACCTCTGACGGGTCGATCGGCCATTTCGACAGCGCCCTGATCGAAAGCGTCGTCGTTCTTTTCATGATCGTCGGCAGCCTGCCGTTCGTGCTCTATCTGCAATTGATCCGGGGCCGACCGCTGGCGCTGTGGCGCGATTCCCAGGTGCGCTGGTTTTTCGCCATCCTGTTATCAGCAATTGCAGGATTGACGGCGTTTCGGGCCGGGATTGGCGACGTCGGGGTATTTACCGCCCTGCGCGAGGTTTCGTTCAACCTTGTCTCGATCATGACGGGCACCGGCTATGCCACCGAAGATTACAACGCCTGGGGCGGATTCGCCGTCGGTGTGTTCTTCCTGATCATGTTTGTCGGTGGCTGCGCCGGGTCTACGTCCTGCGGCGTGAAGATTTTCCGCATTCAGGTGCTGTTCGAAAACGCCCAAAGCCAGGTGCGCAAGCTGGTACAGCCACATGGCATCCACACGCCGCACTTCAACGGCAAACCGATTCCGCCATCGATCAGCGATGCGGTCATGCACTTTTTCTTTCTGTTTTTCCTGTGCTTCATCGGGCTTGCCCTGTGCCTGAGCGCGTTTGGGCTGGACTTCATCACTGCCGCGAGTGCTGCGGGAACAGCGCTTGCCAATGTCGGGCCTGGTCTGGGTGAAATCGTCGGGCCGGCCGGGACGTTTCAGACCCTGCCCGATGGCGCCAAGTGGTTTATGACGCTGGGCATGCTTTTGGGGCGCCTGGAACTGCTGGGCGTCCTGATCCTGCTAAACCCGTCCTTCTGGCGCGGGTAGCCCATCAGCAGAACGTCTGCGACGCTCGCCACGTACCGCGCGGCTCACATCATCGAGAATGCCCAGGAACGCCGGCACCACGATCAACACAATCAGCGTTGCCACAGAGATACCGAAGACCAGCGTAATCGCAACCGGGATCAGGAACTGGGCCTGCAGATTGGTCTCGAACAGCAGCGGCGTCAGCCCGCCGATGGTGGTCAGCGATGTCAAAATCACCGCACGCAGACGGTCGAGCGTGCCGTTGATGACGGCGGAGCGCCACCCCTCGCCATTCTTGTTTCGCTCGTCAATCGCGGAGACCAGAATGATGGAGTCATTTACCAAAATACCGGTCAGGCCCAGCAATCCGATCAGGCTGAGCATGGTCATGTCATAGCCCATGATAAAGTGCCCCATCACCGACCCCACCCACCCGAAGGGAATAACTGACAGGATGATCACGATGGGCCGGGCATAACTGCCCAGCACCCAGGCCAGAATGATGTAGATCGCAGCGACGGCCACCAGCAGCCCAGTACCAACTTCACCCAGTGAATCGGCCTGCTCCTCCGCTTTGCCATCAAAGCCCCACTGGACACCATATTTCTTGGCAATGTCATCCAGACCATCGCCCGGCAGCGCTTCCAGCAGCCGGTTCATGTTCATTTTTTCTTCATCCAGATCGGCTGTCACCGCCACCTGGGTCGCCCCATCCACACGGTGCAACCGCATGAAGCCCTGTTCATCCCTGATGTTGACGATTTCCATCAGCGGCACTTCGGCGCCCTGCGGACTGCGCAAATAGAGTTCTCGCAGCGCCTCAATGTTGAACTGGCCTTCCGGCAGCTTGACGACAATATCGACTTCTTCGTCCTCACGCGGGAAGCGCTTGGCAATCGCCCCCTGGGCCGCGTCTCGGACCTGGCCACTGACCGACTGTGTGTTGAACCCCATGGCCCGGCCCCGGTCGGTGAGTTCCAGGATCATCTCACGCTTGCCATAGGGCAGATCATCTTCGATGTCGCGCACGCCGGGATAGCGCTCCAGAAGGTCCCGCACTTCAAGCGCCGCCTGCTTCAGCTGCGTCGGGCTGCCGCCTGAAAGACGTATATCGATTTCGCGGCCCGGTGGCCCCCCCTGGGGCTCCACCATGGCGATTCGCTCCACGCCCGGCATCTGCTTCATTTCCGCGCGCCATGCTTCAAGAATCTGGACGTTGCGGATGTCACGCTTGTCGGCCGGCGTGAGTTCAACCCAGAGACCGGCCAGATTGTCAGACCCGAGCTGCTGCCAGGAATTGCCCGCGATGCTCTGACCAACAGTCCCAAAGGTGGCCACGACCAGATCATTGCGGCCCTCCGTCAGGTCTTCCTGAACGTCGAACAGGGCGCGGTTGATCTCGCTCATCGCCGCTTGTGTCTGCTCACGGGGGGCGCCGGGATTCATCACCAGATTGACCAGCAACGTGCTGGGTTCCGCCTGGGGGAACAACGTGAAGGGAACGTGGCCCGCCCGGACAACACCCACCGAGATGATCAACATCGCGAAAGCCGAGGCAACCACAATGTAGCGGGACTGATAACAGCCGGTCACGAAGCGGCGGAATGTCACATCGCGGAAATCATTGAACCATTGGTTAAAACGCGCCCGCCATCCGCTGGTCTTGCCAACGCCTTTTTTGAGCGCATGTTTCAGATGGCCAGGCAGAATCAGAAAACACTCGATCAGGCTGGCGACAATGACCGCGATCACCACATAGGGCAGCGCACTGGCCATCTGCCCCATGAAGCCGGTGATCAGGAAGATCGGAAAGAAGGACGCGATGGTGGTCAGCGATGACGCCATGACAGGGCCGAACATGCGGGTTGCCCCGCTTTCAGCCGCATCGACTGCTGTCATGCCGGTCTCTCGCCGGGTCGCTGCATGTTCGCCAACCACAATGGCATCATCGACGATGATACCCAGCGTCATGATCAACCCCATAAGACTGAGCATGTTGAACGACTGACCCGTGAGCTGCATGGCGGTAAAAGTCGCAAACATGGCAACGGGGATGCCCGCCGCGACCCAGAACGCCAGCCGGCCATTGAGGAACACATAGAGAATGCCAAGGACGAGCAACAGGCCGCCAATGCCATTCTTGGTCAGCAGCCAAATGCGGTCACCCACATATTGCGCCCGAACATCATAGTGGTTGAGCGTCAGGGAAGCGGGCAGAACCTCAGCCTTTCCTTCGAGATATTCTTCGACTTTCTTCGCCACGTCGATCGAGTCCATCGACGCTGACCGCATGATCTGCAGGGACACCGCCCGATTGCCCTTGAAGAAACCTTCCGGCTGGGTGTCGTTGAACGTCTCCTGGACCGTTGCAATATCCTTGATCTTCAGCTTGCGGCCATCGTCGCGGGAGATGATCTCGATCTCTTCGACCGCCTCGACAGTCTTGGTCTGACCTTTGGAGCGGATAATCCGTTCATAGGCGCCGTCGACCGTCCCGGACGGCTGATCGAGGCTGGTTTCGCGGATCTTGGCCGCGACATCCCCGATTTTGAGATCGAGCTGACGGAGAATGCTGGGTTCCGGCGTCACCCAGATCTCGCTGTCGCGGACGCCCTGCATATTGACCCGGTCAATGCCGAGCGCCAGCAGGTCATCACGGATTTCATTGGCATAGGCTTTCAGCGCACGCTCGGGAAACGGGCCCGACAGGGCGATGCGCGAAACCGGCTCCTGCACCTCAATCTGCGAAATGCTGAATTTTTCGAGGTCTTCCGGGAGCTGGCCTTCCACCCGGGCGATGCCGTTCTCCACATCGGAGAACGCCCGCGCCATATTGGTGCCCTCCTTGAAATTGATGAAGAACCCGCCGGTGCCTTCAGAAGCAAATCCATTGAACTCATCGATGCCGGTGACAAAGCGGATCTCCGGTTCTATGGTTTCCAGCACGTTGGAAATGATGTCTTCGGCGGTGGCGCCCGGCCAGATGAAGTTCACTGAAACCGCGTCCATCCCGACCGTCGGCATCAACTGCCGGTTCAGCTGCGACATCGAAAACAAGCCGCCCAGGATCATCAGCGCCATCAGCAGATTGGCGGCATTGGGGTGGCGGACAAACGTCCTGATGATGCCGATCTTGCTCTGCATTTACTCTTCCCGGACCTGAACCAGCACGCCTTCACCAATCTCGGCAAAACGCGACGTCACCACGGTCTCGCCATTCTCCAGCGCCCCGGTCAAAAAGACGTCGTCGCCGGAAAAACCAGCGACAGATACCGGCCGACGCTCCAACCTGTTCTCCGTAACCACATAGACATGGTCGCCATCGTAAACCGCACCTTCCGGAAGCCGTGCAACCTGCTCATAGGCCCGGTCCGGGAACTGGACTTCAACAAAGGCTCCCGGCCTGAGGCGTATATCTTCCGGCGCGGCATCAAGAACGGCGAACACATCGACGCCGCCGGTCTGTGCTTCGATTTCAGCACCGACCCGGGTGACAGTGCCCTGATAGGCAAGCGGCCTGCCGCCGACCCGCCAGGTCACCGTAATCTGCCGGCCGATGACCTCCTCGCCGACATCGAGTATCCGGCCATATTGCGCGTCGGTGATGTTGAACTTCACTTCGAGGCGGTCCGAACTCGCCATCATGGCGATCCGGTCGTTGACGCCGACGCGCTTGCCGAGTTCAGCACCCACACTGCTGACATAACCATCGAAAGGCGCAACGAGCTGCGTGTCAGACAGGTCTCGTTCAGACCGCCGCAGAGCAACCTGCCGCTGCTGAACCTGGGCGGCTTCAATTTCCACCCGCGCCGCACGTGAGGTCACAGCCCACTGAGCGGCATTAAAGGATCGTTCTGCATTATCGAGAAATGCCTTGGACACCGTTCCTTTTCCCTGGAGCTGGCGAGCCCGTTCCAGATCACGCTCTGCGATATCGAGTTGTTGCTGATCGATCTTCAGACCCTCGCGTTCCGAACGCAGGCGCGCCTGCGCCTCCATCATACGGGCCTTGGCGTCATCGACAGCGGCCTGGTAATCAAAGGGATCGATCTGGATCAGCAGTTCGCCGGCTTTGACGACACCACCGTCGTGAAAATTCTCGCCGGTTTCGATTACCCGTCCCGCCACCAGCGATCTCAACTCGGTCTCACGGCCTGCTGCTATCTCGCCGAACAGAATCTGGGTTGGCCGGGTGTCTTCAAACGCCACGTCCGCGACAGAAACAGCCCAACTGCGTTCCCGTGGCTCCGTCGGCTCTACGGTCGGCGAGAGGACATTCAGCACGATAAACACGAAAACCGCCGCGGCAATGATGACCACGGGTATCAGAACACGGGTACGAAGCAATGTGCTCCGTCCATTCAACCGTTGATATATCGCCTTGGAGACGTCCTCGTATTTCACACGTTGCGTCCTTGGAAAAACTGTCCCCGAAGCCATATGCTGGGCCTCGACAAAGATGTGGCCAGCCCGTTCACCTTATTCAACCTGTAAACTTGCACGTTCAAGGTCCGAAAACCATGCGCAAAAAAGCACGCGACGCGTCAGAAATTCTTGCCACACTGGTCGGATTCGACACCGTAAGCCGCAATTCAAACCTCCAACTGATAGATTTTGTCGCGGAATACTTGTCCGCCTGGGGCATCGAAGCCGACGTCATCGCAGACGAAGCCGGCGGAAAAGCCAACCTTTTCGCCACTTTGGGTGGTCCATCTGATGTTCCGGGCATTGTCCTTTCAGGCCACACAGACGTTGTACCAGTCGACGGACAGGACTGGATCACGGATCCGTTCACCATGGTCGAAAAGGATGGGCGGCTTTTTGGTCGTGGTACGGCAGATATGAAGGGGTTTCTGGCGATCTGCCTGGCGCTGACCCCTGAAATCGCTGCCGCAAAGCTGCGCGAACCCATCCACGTCGCCTTTTCCTATGACGAGGAAGTCGGGTGCCGCGGTGTGCACAGCATGGTTGAGAAGATCAGCCACCGGCACCCGTTACCGCGCGCCTGCATCATTGGCGAGCCTACCAGCATGAAGGTGGTGACCGCCCATAAGGGGATATGCGTCTACCGCACCGTCATTAAGGGCCGCGAGGCCCATTCCAGCGACACCGAATTCGGGGTGAGTGCCAATTTCGCTGGCGGCCGGTTGATGGAGTTTCTGAGAAATCTGCTTGCAGAAATGAAAGAACGCGGTGACGACACAGGGCGCTTCCAGCCGCCCTACACCACCATCAATGTGGGGTCGGTGACCGGCGGTACCGCGATCAACATCATTCCCAATGAGTGCACGCTTACCTGGGAGTACCGGCCGCTGCCGCAAGCGGACGATCAGGAGATCATCAACCGGTTTACTGAGTTTGCCGAATCTGAAGTCCTGCCGGAGATGCAGGCCCGGTTCCCGGACGCCAGCATCACCACTGAAGAAATCGCCCGTGCGCCGGCGCTGATGCGCCAGCAGGGGTCACCCGCAGAAGAGCTTGTGCTGGCGCTGACCGGCCAAAACCAGACCGAGGCCGTCTCGTTTGCCACGGAGGGCGGCATCTTCCAGGCGGCTGATATTCCCACCGTCGTTTGCGGACCGGGCTCCATCGAGCAGGCCCACCGGCCCAATGAGTTCATCGCACTGAGTGAACTGGATGCCGGCGTCGGGTTTGTTGAAAAGCTGGTTGCGGCCCTGTCTGATTAGGCCGGCGGGTCGAACACATATTCCGACGTACAGAACTCGCAGGTGACGACAATCTTGCCGTCGACAACCATGTCGGCCAGATCCTCCGTAGCAAACTGCTTCAGAACCCTGCCGATCCTGTCGCGGCTGCACTGACAAAACACCTCTACCGGCTCAGGATCGAAAACACGCACACCCGGTTCATGGAACAGCCGGAACAAGAGCCTGTCGGGCGGCAGGTCGCTGTCGATGAGTTCTTCGTCGCGGACGCTCGACATCAGGATTGCAGCTTCGCGCCAGGCTTCATCGTCGCGGTCTTCGAGCGGCCGGCCGGCCGGCGGCAGATATTGCAGCATGATGCCGCTGGCGCGCCATTGGCCATCAACCTGTCGCGCACTGAGCTTAACCGCGGTCGGCAATTGTTCTGAATCGTCGAAATATTTCTGGGCGCATTCAGCCAGTGTGCCGCCTTCGAGACCGACGATGCCCTGATACCGCTCCATATCGGCGCCCTGGTCGACCGTGAAAGCCAGATGGCCCGCGCCCATCAATTGCGGCACCTCACGTCCCGGATCGATGCCACCTTCGACAGCAGCCTGATAGGTTACTTCATCGTAGCTGACCCACCCCCGCAGCGCCCCCGGTGTCCGGAAGTCCGCCACAATGGAACCGACCGGGCCATTACCCTTCGCCTGGAGGGTAAGCTTGCCATCGAATTTGATGGTGTTGCCCAGCATCGCGGCCAGGGTAAGGGCATGCGCCAGCAATTCCGATATCGGCGCCGGGTAATCATGCTTGGACAGAATTTCATCCACCGCCGAGGTCAGCCGGACGACGCGGCCCCGGACTTCCTGACCATCAATCTGGAAAGGCAGAATAGCGTTCTGGTCCATATCAGCCGTTACTTCTGAAGGCACCACAACAGGATCGCCTTTTGCGCATGCAGGCGATTCTCAGCCTCGTCCCAGACTACCGATTGCGGTCCGTCGATGACTGGCGCATCAACCTCTTCGCCTCGGTGAGCGGGCAGACAATGCAGGAAGATCGCATCGCTCTTGGCTTCGGCCATCAGCGCCTCGGTCACCCGGTAGGGTGCCAGGGTGGCAAGCCGCGCATCGCGCCCGGAATCGCCCATTGAAACGAATGTGTCGGTAAAGACGCAATCCGCCCCTTGAACCGCAGCAGCCGGGTCGTCGGTGGTTATGACATTTCCGCCCGCGGCTTCGGCCCAGTCCAGAACCTGTTGCGGCATGGCATAGATATCAGGTGTTGCAATGCGTAGCTCAAAATCAAACTGGACGGCGGCGTGAACCAAGCTGGTCGTGACGTTATTACCATCCCCGGTCCAGGCGATCACCTTGCCGGCAATCGGCCCTCTATGCTCTTCAATGGTCATCACATCGGCCATCAACTGGCATGGATGGCTCAACTGTGTCAGACCATTGATCACCGGCACGCTGGCATGATCGGCCAGTTCGGTCAGATAGTCGTGCCGCAGGGTCCGCAAGACAATGATATCCACGTAACGCGAAAGCACCCGCGCCGTATCGGCAATGGACTCGCCCCGGCCCAGCTGGGTTTCCTCTCCCGTCAGAACCAGCGTGCGCCCACCAAGCTGGCGCATCCCGACATCGAACGACACCCGGGTACGGGTGGATTCGCGCTCAAACACGGCCGCCAGCATATGGCCGGATAGGGTTGGGTCAGGATCCACGGCGCCCTTGGGTAATTTCGCACGAGCCTGCTTTACCGCCTTGGCGCGCTCAAGAATGGCCCGTAACTCGCTCTTTTCGACCCCGTGCAGATCAATGAAATGCCGCGGCGTGGTCATGCCGTGGACCCGGAAACGACGGTGCAGGCCGCATCAAGCGCATCGATCAGCTGATCGATTTCGTCTTCACTGACGGTGAGCGGCGGCAACAGCCGCACCTGATTATCCCCGGCGCCGACGGTCAACACGTGCTGTTCGCTGAGCGCCGCGACTAGATCGCCATTTACGCCCTTACATTTGATACCCCGCATCAGGCCCGTACCGTGCAGGCTTTCGATAACATCGGGATGACGCGTCGCCAGCGAGCCGAGTTTCTGGCCCAGATAGCCGGAAATCTCCTGAACCCGGTCCAGGAATCCATCAGCCAGCACAACATCAATGACCGCATTGGCAGCCGCACAGGCAAGCGGGTTGCCGCCGAAGGTTGACCCATGGGTGCCAGGCACCATGCCCTTAGCCGCCTGTTCCGTCGCCAGGCAGGCGCCGATGGGAAACCCGCCGCCCAGACCTTTGGCTGTGGCCAGAATGTCCGGTTTGATCCCGGCCCATTCATGGGCAAAAAACTTGCCGGTACGGCCCACGCCGCATTGGACTTCATCCAGCACCATCAGAATACCGTGCTTGTCGCATAGCGCCCGGATGCCGCTGAGCAGCTCGTGCGGAATCGCATTGATCCCGCCCTCGCCACGGACCGGCTCAAACAGAACGCCCGCCGTCTGCGGCCCGATCGCAGCCTCCAGCGCCTCCAGATCACCGAACGGTACCCGGTCATAAGCATCGAGGGTCGGCTCAAACCCTTCGATGTGCTTGGGCTGGCCACCGGCGGCGATGGTTCCCAGCGTGCGGCCATGGAAGGCGCCGTCCATGACGACCAGCCGGTAGCGCTCCGGCGATCCATTGGCAAAGTGATAACGCCGCGCGGTCTTGATCGCGCACTCGACGGCTTCAGCGCCCGAATTGCAGAAAAACACGGTGTCGGCAAAGGACGCATCTACCAGCCGCTGGGCCAGTTTTTCCTGCTGCGGAATACGGTAGAGGTTGGATGTATGCAACAGCTTTGCGGCCTGCTCCTGAACGGCAGCCACCAGCACCGGGTGCGCATGACCGATTGACGTAACGGCAATGCCGCCGCAAAAGTCCAGATATCGCGTGCCGTTCTCGTCAAACAGATAGCTGCCCTCGCCCCGTTCAAAGGCAAGATCGAACCTTCCATAAGTCGGCATAACGGGCGTCATCATTGGCTTTCTGCGCTTTTCTGTGGCCCCGGAAAAAGCCGAGGAGTATCGAGAGGGCCGCTTGGGCTGTCAACGGGAATCCCGGACCGCAAAACGCGGCGCTAATCCTTGAGACGGTATCCGGTCCGGAAAATCAGGTAGCAGATCAGATAAAGCGAAATGTTGAGGACCACCATCAGGATGATCCCACCCATGATCGGCCCGTCCGCCCGATCGATAAATGCATAGCGCAGCCCGTCGATGGCATAGAAGAACGGGTTGTAATGGCTGATCGTCTGCCAGACCGCCGGCAGCCTCTCGATGGAATAGAATGTCCCCGACAGGAATGAGAGCGGCATGATGACAAAGTTCGTGACCGCCGCCAGATGGTCGAACTTTTCCGACCAGATGCCGCCGATCAGCCCCAGCAACGACAGCAGCAGCGAAGCGCTGGCGGCGAAGTAGAGCGCAATCAGCGGATGCGGCAAGCTGACTTCGACGAAGAAGCTGAGCGGGATCGCGACCACGATGGCGACCAGAAGGCCCCGTGTCAGCCCGCCCAGTACGAAGGCGGCGGTCAATTCGCCCGCACTCAGTGGCGGCATCAGCACATCGACAATATTGCCCTGGATCTTTGAGATCAGCATGGACGAGGATGTGTTGGCGAAGCTGTTCTGGACAATCGCCATCATGATCAGCCCGGGCACAAGAAACTGGCCGAAAGGGGTGCCGGCGACGATGCGCTCATTGCCACCGAACGCGACCATGAAGATGGCAAAAAACAACAGCGTTGTAACAGCGGGCGCCAGCACAGTCTGAAGACCGACCTTCATGAAGCGCTGCACTTCCTTGACGTACAGCGTCCAAAGACCGATCCAGTTTACAGCGCCAATCCGCCGGTCCGCGAAGGCCGGTGACTTAATGTCCTGATGCATGGTCACAAACTCCCAATCCCCGGGTTTAGAGCATGCCCTTGAAGACGGCAAGCAAGCGCCTATCTGCAGGATCGCACGGAATTTGTGCACAAATTGACCGGACGCGCCGGCTTCGTTAAAGTCCGCGCCCTTCCGCAACACCAGGATCGAACAGCATGAGTTGGACCGACGACAGGGTCGAGATTCTTCAGAAGCTCTGGAAAAAGGGCCACAGCGCAAGCCAGATCGCCGAAGAACTGGGTGGTGTCACCCGCAATGCGGTGATCGGCAAAGCCCATCGCCTTGGGCTTTCTTCGCGGCCATCGCCGGTGAAAAAAACCACTGAAGCGGCCAAGAAGGGTAAGCCCGCGCCTGCCAAGACAAAAGCCAAGGCCAAAGCCAAGAAGAAGCCTGAAGCCAAGCCGGTCGCTGACGAAAAACCTGAAATCGTGACAATTCTGTCGCTGACCGAACGGATGTGCAAATGGCCGGTCGGCCACCCGGGCGAAGAGGAATTTCACTTCTGCGGGCGCAAATCCATGTCCGGACAGCCTTATTGCACCTATCATGCCGCGATGGCCTATCAGGCCCCGCAGCCACGCAAGGACCGCCGCCGCAACCGGTAGAACCGGTTTTTACGGGGCGCCGGTTTCGATACCCGCCTCTTCTTCAGTTTCTGCAGGCTGAGCTGCTGGTGCGTCCAGCGGCTCTTCATTGACAGCGCCGACGATCTCAACATCGGCGTTTTCGCGCATGGCCGCGACAATCTCCTCATAGACATTACCCATCTCGCGGCGGCGAATTTCGGGCTCGACCTCTTCAAGCGGCGGTGCCGAAGACATACGTTTGTCCTCAATCATAATCACATGCCAGCCGAATTCACTCTGAACCGGCGAAGACGAATACGCGCCGGTTTCCAGGGCAAAAGCCGCGTCGGAAAAGGGCTCAACCATTGTCCCTTCGCCAAAATATCCCAAATCGCCACCACGCTCAGCCGACGGACCGATGGATTTTTCCGCTGCCAGTCCGGCGAAATCAGCCCCTTCATCAAGTTGGGCAATGACGGATTCGGCTTCCTCTTCGGTCTCGACGAGAATGTGCCGCGCCTTGACCTCTTCGCTGGGTGTGAAGTCGGCGATGATTTCACTATAGGCGGCTTCAAGCCGCTCAGGCGTCATCGCCGCATCAATCCGGTCGGGAAGATACATGTCCTGCAGCAATGTCTCCCGCTGCTGGCGCAGACGATTCTTGAAGTCCTCGGTCTCCGCCAACCCTGACTTTTCCGCTTCAGCCGCAACGATTTTACGGTCGACAAGCCGTTCAATCAGGCGCTCCTGAAGCATCACCTGCGGCACCTGCCGAAAATCCGGCGGCAGTGACTCATAATATGCATCGACATCCGATTGCATAATCGGGGCCCCATCGACCCGCGCCACAACAGGGTCATCTGCGCTGGTCGCCGACGGGCTGGGGGCAATAGAATCCTCGCACGCAACGAGCGCGAGAGCGGCCGCCCCCATGATGAGGGCCTTTGTTGAACTATGCATAACGATCCTTCCGGGAAGCAGGAGCAGTCCATGACGCAAGATTTAGGGGTACCAGCCGCCTGTGGCAAAAGAAAGTCGCCAAAGTTTCAGAAAACAGGGACGCTCAGTGATGATGATGTCCGTGTTCATCATCAGCAAAGCGTAAACGGTGAAAGGTCAGGTGCAACAGCGATCCGGCCACGAACCCCTGGAACCAGGCAAAGGACTGGACCGAGGTAAGATCGGCGACATAAGACGCCGCGATATATCCGCCAATGGTGGCCAGCGTCATAAGCGCCAGCACGATCAAAGCCGGCCCCCGGCCAAAGCTGGTCTTGACCAGCCACCAGACCGCCAGCCCGGCGGGCAACCGGTGCAGAACGACCGCGATCGACAGCGTAGTTTCATGCCCATGATGCCCGGTCAGTAACGCCGCGCCGTCGGCTGCGCCATGCAACAGCAACCCGGCCACACCCACGGCCAGCGTTGCGATATGGATGCCGCGCTCCTGCCGGTGCAACAAACGTTCGGCAAGCAGAGGCAGCACAAAGCCAACCGCTGCGCATACCACGGTAATCCAGCCGCCCTCGGGCACTTTGTCCCACAAGATCAACAAGGCCAGAATTGAGACGATGATCGTCACCAGCAGGTCGAGCGTCTGGCGCACGACCCCGGCGCCCCGCAGCGCCTGATAGAGAAGCGGTCCGATCAACAGGCTGATAATGCCGGCAGCAAGAAACAAGAAGCTATCCTTTGGTCGACTGGGAGGCGGTTATCCGGTCCGGACGACAGCAATGCAAGACGAAATGGCACTGCACCCTCGCCATCGGGCGCATCCGCACCTATCCTGACGCCAGAGCGAATCCCGGGGAGAGAACAATGGCTGGACTTGATCAATACCGCCTGTTGGGCAAAAGCGGCTTACGCGTGTCGCCGCTATGTCTTGGCACCATGACATTTGGCGACAATTGGGGCTGGGGCGCCGATGCCCAGGAAAGCCGCCGCCAGTTCGACATGTATGCCGACCAGGGTGGCAACTTCATTGACAGCGCCGACGGTTATACGGACGGCACCAGCGAAGAACTGGTCGGCGAATTCGTCGGCGATGACCGGGACCGCTGGGTTGTCGCCACCAAGTTCGGGTTCAACAACAATCACGGCGACCCGAACGCCGGCGGCAATCACCGCAAGAATATGATGCAGTCGCTGGAAGGCTCCCTGCGGCGCATGAAGACCGACTATATCGATCTTTATTGGGTCCATATCTGGGAGTTCCGGACCCGGCCGGAAGAGGTGATGCGCGCGCTGGACGATGCGGTCCGGCAGGGCAAGATCCTCTATATCGGTGTTTCAAACGCCCCGGCCTGGAAAATCGCCCAGTGCAACACACTGGCCGAGCTGCGCGGCTGGACGGCGTTTTCCGCCCTGCAGATGGAATACAGCCTGATCGAGCGCACCGCCGAGCGAGACCTGATCCCCATGTGCGCCGAACTGGGCCTGGGTGTCACGCCGTGGTCGCCGCTGGCACAGGGCATTCTGGCGGGCAAATACAAGAAAGAAGACGCCAATGCCGAGCCGGAAATGACCGAAAGCGGCTTTCCCGCCTCGCGCAAGACCCTGATGGTCGGCCAGGGGCGGCTTAATGACAGAACATTGGGTATTGCCGAAACGGTCAAACAGGTCGCCAGGGACATCGGTAAGACACCTGCCCAGGTCGCGCTGAATTGGGCAGCCACACAGCCGGGCATCACCAGTCCGATCCTGGGCGCCCGCACCGCAGACCAGCTGGCGGACAATATTGGCGCACTGGATTTTACGCTCGACGACGCGCAGCGTCAGACGCTGAACGATGCCAGCGCTATTGAGCTGGGTCAGCCACATGAGTTCGGACACGATCCCATGATCCAGGGCATGGCGGATGGCAATACATCGATCAACCCGCCCGGTTACCGTGTTCACTTTTGACGGTGAACCCTTTTCAGGCGCAGGCGCACCTGTTTATGCTGCACCGATCCGGCACGATAACGACGGCCACTGATCAGGTATCGAGCATTTCTATCTTGCGATTTTCTATGAGGGTGGAACGGTGAAACTGGAGAACTGTACCTGCTTGGACCTCCGCCGTGCGGCCCGGATTGTCACCCAGCAGTTTGACCACAGTCTTCAGCCGACCGGCCTCAAGGCAACCCAGTTCTCTGTTCTTTCCACGCTCTATCAGGCAAAGGGCCCACTGTCTGTGAACGAGCTCGCTGACGCGCTGACCGCCGACCGGACAACGGTCACCCGCAACCTGAAACCCCTGGAAACGGCTGGATATCTGGCATCAAAAACAGATGGAGACCGCCGCCGGCGCATGGTCGCGCTGACCGAGGACGGCCATGCGAAGCTGGCTGAAGCCATCCCCCATTGGGAGGCCGCACAGCGCGATATGGTGAAACGCATCGGCAAGAAGGACTGGCGGGCCATGCGCGCCCTGCTGCGCGATGTTGTGGCCAACGCCGGTTAGCAAAGAGCGGATTAGTGCAGGCTCGTTCCGTTTAGAAAATCCGCGATCTCACCGATCGCTGCATTCGCCTCTGGCACAGCAGGGGCCATCAGGTGCCAGTCATGCAGCATTTCAGGCCAGATCTCGAGCGTGACATGGACACCGGCGGCCCGTGCCACCTCAGTCAGTTTTTCGGAATCCCCCAGCAGAACCTCAGCATCGCCGACCTGGAGCAACATGGCTGGGAACCCCGCGAAGTCGCCGAAGACCGGTGATGCATAGGGCGCCTTCCGATCATCCCCTACATAGAGCTGGGCGCACTCGTCCAGCCAATCCTGGCGGCAGATCAGATCTGCTTTTGCCCGGGACTGCATTGTTGCGCTGCTGACGGTCATGTCCGCCCAAGCCGAGAGCGCCACCACATGATCCGGCAAGGACTTGCCCTGATCCTTGCGCGACAGCACCGTTCCCAGCGCCAGGCCACCACCCGCCGAATCACCCATCAAAACGCTGCGGGACGCTTCGCCTGGTCCGTCTGGGCCGTTTGTCAGCATCCAGTCAAACGCAGTATCAGCATCGTTCACCGCGGCGGGATATTTGTGTTCCGGCGCCAACCGATAATCGGCAACCAATACGGCCTGGCCTGTGGCCTTGGAAATGTAACCGCCAAGGGTCGTATGCGTATCGACACTTCCCGCAACATAGCCGCCGCCGTGCAGATAGAGGATGCGTTTTGCGGGATCAGCGCCTTCGGCCACAACCCAGGCGCACGGGACGCCATTTGCATCGACCCGGGTCTCGGTCGCGCCCTCGGGTAAAGGCACTTTCGGTGATTTGGCCATGAACTTGCGCAAGTTTCTGGCCGTGATCTTCATGCCGATCAACCAGCCCCAGCGGCGCAGGAAGACCCAGCGCTTGTGCGCCAGTGCAAATTCCGGCGAGGCCATACGTCTATGCCCGCGCGCGGATGTAGTCACCGATCTTGTCGATGGCCTGGGCGGCCTCGGGTACGGCACGGCCCAGCGCGTGCCAGACGTGAATAGTCCCCGGCCATCTTTCGATGGTGACATCGACCCCAGCGGCACGGGCCTTTTCCTCAATCATCAGCGAATCGCAGAGCAGCACCTCGTCCTCGCTCACATGGATCAGGATCGGCGGCAGGTCGTGGTAATCGCCAAAAACCGGCGAGATACGGGGATCCTTCAGATCCACGCTGTCACCGGCGGTCAATCCGGCAAACCACTCCACCGTGGGCTTTTGAATCATCGGGTCGGTTTCCGCGCGGCTTTCGAAGGTATCGCCGGAACAGGAAAGATCAGCCCAGGGTGACATCGCCACTGCCGCCGTCGGCGCAGGAAGGCCCGCATCACGAATGCCCATCAGCAAGGCCACCGCCAGGCCGCCGCCCGCGGAATCACCCGCGATAAAGCACTTGGCCGGTGCGCCCGCACCGCCGGGACCATTCTCCAACATCCAGCGATAGGCGGTCATGCCATCATCGAACTGCGCTGGCGCAAGGCTTTCCGGCGCCAGCCGATAATCGACATTCAGCACGGCAACGCCTGCAGCCTTTGAAATATCAGCGGCGAGCACACGGTGTGTGTTCAGATTACCGGCAGCGTATCCGCCACCATGGACATAAAGCAGACGCCGGCTCGAATCGGCACCTTCATCCACCACCCATTCACAGGGCACACCAGCGGCATCAACCGGTGTCACATTAATGCCGTCCGGCATGGGTGCGGTGTAGAGGACGTTCTCCATCATATCGCGGACGCCCTCAATACTGGGCCCGATTCCGGCCTCTGCCGCAGCCTCGTTATTGGCGCGCAATTGATCGATTGTTGCCTGTAGTTCGGCGGAAATAGCCATCATCGTGCTCCCCTGTGATCCCGTTGAGGTAGCAGTCTTAAGAATTTTTTCGGGAAGCGCACCAGAAACTTTTGCGCGCACGCAACGGCCTAGGGCCTCACAGGTTCAACCCGCAGCGACCTGCTGGCACTGGAGACGTGATGCTGTACCTCAAGCGCGTCTGCTGCGTCCCAGAGAATCATCGCGGCATCGATGCTGCCTTCAACCTGTGGGTCACGGCGCAATTGCCAATAGGCTGTGCGCAGGCTGAGATAAATGGAGGGATTATCCCCCAGTGCTTCAGGCGTCTCCGTCAAAGTCTGAAGCTCACGGGCGACATAAAGACGCTCCATCGGCCGGTCCATCAGCGCATGCCCCAGAGCAGCCAGATGCTGCGCAGCCGGGTCTGAAAACGCCTGGGGCGCCGGCGCTG
The DNA here is from genome assembly GCA_046290575.1 of Alphaproteobacteria bacterium. Classification (GTDB taxonomy): domain Bacteria; phylum Pseudomonadota; class Alphaproteobacteria; order SMXS01; family SMXS01; genus JANQQJ01. The sequence continues at coordinate 73,042 of JBKAGX010000009.1, forward strand.
TGAGCGCCGTTCCGGCGTTTTTGGGGTTTTCTAGAGCCGACATCAGGATCGGCCGATCTGGCCCAAATGCCTGATAAAAAAGAACAAACGAAACAGCAAAGACTGCAAACCATCGAACATTCGACAGAACGCGCTCCCGGCGCGTGGGCGGTTCAGGTCTTTCCTTCAACAAGGCCCTGCGGGGTCCTTTCGCCTAGTCCAGCCAGTCAGGTATGGATTCGCCGGCCAGCATCTCCTGATAATCCGGGCGCCGCCGCGTGACGGCGAACCGGTCCGCGTCCACCAGCACTTCAGGGATCAGCGGACGGCTATTATAGCTGGAAGACATCACAGCGCCATAGGCCCCTGCCGACAAAAAGGCGACAAGGTCGTCCGCGTTATAAGGCGTGCTTTGGCGTTGAACGGCAAATGTGTCTGCTGATTCGCAAACCGGCCCGACAAAGTCCAGCGGTTCCAGAACCATTTCCGCCTGGGGCTCCGTGACCGGAATAATCTGATGATAGGCATCATAATAGCTGGGGCGGATCAGGTCGTTCATCGCCCCGTCAATAATGACGAAGGTCCGCGGACCATTGGTTTTTACATAGATCACCTTGGAAACCATGATACCTGCGTTGCCTGCAATCAAGCGGCCCGGTTCAAGGATGATCTCACACCCCAATGGCCCGATGATGCGCTCGATCAGGGCCGCATAGCGATCCGGATGCGGCGGTTCCGGGTCGTCCGGGTGATAAGGGATGCCCAGCCCGCCGCCGAGATCGACGCGCTCGATTGAATGGCCGGCCTGACGGAGATCGCGAACCAGCTCCGCCACCCGGCTGAACGCATTCTCGTAGGGTTCCAGATCCGTTAGCTGCGATCCGATATGAACATCAAGGCCAACAAGCTGGGTACCCGGCAGCTCGGTGGTCATCTGACACACCTCGCCGGCGCTTTCCCATGGCAGGCCAAACTTGTTCTGCTGGGTTCCGGTGGTAATTTTCTTATGGGTCCGCGCATCGACATCCGGATTGATGCGCGGCGCCACGGCAGCGGTCATCGACTTGGAAACCGCTACCTTGCTCAACAGCAAGAGTTCGGGTTCGGATTCAACGTTGAACTGGTGAATACCGGCATCCAGCGCAAAGGCCATCTCGTCCGCTGTCTTGCCAACGCCCGAGAAAACGATTTTTGCCGCCGGAATCCCGGCCTGAAGCGCCCGGCGCAGCTCGCCCTCCGAAACGATATCGGCGCCCGACCCTTCCTTGGCCAAGGTCTTCAGGACGGCCAGGTTGGAGTTGGCCTTCACCGAATAACAGACCAAGGGGTCCAGCGACGAAAACGCCTGGGAAAACACCTGGTAGTGCCGCCGCAGCGTCGCCGACGAATAGCAATAGAATGGTGTTCCAACCGAAGCCGCGATTTCGGGCACCGGCACGTCTTCAGCGTGAAGCACGCCGTTCTTGTACTCAAAATGATGCATTACTTGACCGGCGCTGCTGGGCTGGGCGGCGGGGGCGGCGGTTCCAGCGGCCCCTTTCGACCGCAAGCCGAAACCGTAACCGCGACAACAAGCATGGCTATCAGGCTGAACCGCATCATGCCAAACGCTCCTTCCAGACGCTGATCGCTGCCCGTACATTTTCAGGCGCGGTGCCGCCCTCGCTCGTTCGGCTGGCGACCGACCGCTCTACCGTCAACACCTCGAAGACGGCTTCGGTTAGGCCGGGCTCGACCGCCTGCATGTAATGAAGCGAGAGATCAGGCAGGTCGCAGCCGCGCTCTTCGGCAAGCTTGACGAGCGCGCCGGTAACGTGGTGTGCCTGCCGGAACGGCATGTTGAGATTCTGGACCAGCCAGTCCGCCAGATCCGTCGCCGTGGAAAACCCTGTCGCTGCCGCTGCCGCCATCGCGTCTCGATGCACCTCCATATCCCGGATCATCCCGGTCATCGCCGCGAGGCAAAGCGACAGCGATTCAGAAGCATCGAATACCGGCTCCTTGTCCTCCTGCATGTCCTTGGAATAGGCCAGCGGCAGACCCTTCATCACCATCAACAATGTGTTCAGCGCCCCGGCGATACGGCCGATCTTTGCTCGGATCAGCTCGGCTGCGTCGGGATTGCGCTTTTGCGGCATGATCGACGACCCGGTCGAGAACCCGTCGCTCATGGAGACAAAAGCAAACTGGGCGCTCGACCACACCACCAGCTCTTCCGCCAGCCGCGACAGGTGAACCGCGCAGATCGACGCTGCGGAGAGAAATTCCAGCGCGAAATCCCGGTCGGAGACGGCGTCGAGCGAATTGGCTGCAGGACGATCAAATCCAAGAGCTGTAGCCGTCGCCCGCCGGTCTATGGGAAAAGACGTGCCCGCCAGCGCAGCCGCACCCAACGGACTTTCATTCAGCCGTGCGCGTGCATCAAGAAACCGGCCCCGGTCCCGGCCCAGCATCTCCACATAGGCCAGCAGATGGTGGCCCAACGTTACCGGCTGAGCGACCTGAAGATGCGTGAACCCCGGCAGCACGGTTTCCGCATGCGCTTCGGCCTGGATCAAAAGGGCTTTCTGCAGATCGCACAGCGCCGCCTCAGCGCCATCCATCGCATCACGGACCCAAAGTTTGAAATCCGTCGCCACCTGATCGTTGCGCGACCGGGCGGTGTGCAGCCGCCCTGCTGCATCGCCGATGATTTCGGTCAGCCGCGCTTCGACATGCATGTGGATGTCTTCGAGTTTCGGGTCGATGGCAAAGTCGCCAGCTTCAATCTCCCGCAGAATCCGGTCGAGGCCCTGCGAAATTGCCGTACCGTCCTGGCTTGAAATGATGCCGGTCTCGACCAACATCGCACAATGTGCCTGGGACGCGGCGATGTCCTGGGCATATAGCCGCCGGTCGAAGTCGATGGACGCGTTGATGCGTTCCATAATCTCCGACGGTGCCCCGCCGAAGCGTCCACCCCAAAGCTTGTTGGATCCGTTGCCGCCGCTCATCGTTCCATGCCCTTGCGATAGGAGCCAGATTTGCCCCTGAAACGCGTTCGAGTTTTCGCCGTTGTCCTAAGCGCCGCCTTATATGTCGGCTGCGGCCCGGCAAGCAACCAGGAAACCGGGGAAGGCCCGCCTGACCACGCGCCCACCGGGAGCGTGTCAGCTTTTGTGTTCAACGAAAATTTGCCTGTCGCCCCGGATGTCACCTTCGAGAATGATGTTGGCAGCACCCTGCGCCTGGCCGATTTTGAAGGGCGGGTCATCTTGCTGAATCTTTGGGCCACGTGGTGTGGGCCCTGTGTCCATGAAATGCCTTCGCTGGACCGCCTGCAAGCGCAACGTGGCGGAAAGGATTTCATCGTAATCGCGCTGTCCAGCGACCGGGGGGAAGCCCGCGCTGTTGACCCGTTTTTTGAAGAAACGGGCTTGACCGAATTGCAGAAATTCTACGACCCGATGAATGAGATGGGCCGGGCGCTGGGCGTGCGCGGTCTGCCGACAACCCTGTTGATCGACGCGCAGGGGCGCGAGGTCGGGCGACTGGAGGGGCCCGCAGAATGGGACAGTGAAGAGGCGCTCGCCCTTATCGACGCGGTGCTTTAGCGCGTCGGAACCGGCGTTTCGCCTGCCGCGTCAAGCTTATCCAAAAGCTCCAGACCTCGGCGCGAATTGCCCCGCGCCGCCATCACCCGAAATCGCGTTTCTGCATCAATGTCCGCCAACATAATTGTCGCCATTTCCTCGAACAGCTTGTTTAGGCTCACGCCCCGCTTCTTTGCCAACTGTTTCAGGCGGTCTCTGGTGTCGTCCGGCAAGCGGACCGTAATCGCACTCATCTGCCTTCCTCACTCAACAAACTTGCGGGCGTTAGAACTCTCAGACCCGCAAACGCCAACTCCGCATGAACGAAATCGGCCGTATTCCACGTCACCAGCGCATCAGCATTGCCTGCAACCGACAACTCAACCAGGTGATTGTCCGCTTCATCGCGCAAGTTGGGACGCCATCCGTAGAAGATACGGGTCCACGAACAGACGCTCAAGAACGCGTCAAGCAACTCCAAGCGCTCACGCGCAGACAACAAACAGCGATCGGAAATTTCCGGACGCGACATGACATCTTCATATTCCAGGAATAGGGACGTTCCCATCAACGGATACAAATGCCCTTCCAAACATTGCCGGACCACCTCCCGGGATGGCCCGTTTGGACCGAGGAGCGCGCCAACAAACACATTCGTGTCAACGGTGATTATCAAGACATTATGATGGCATATATGCCATCATAATTCAATGTTAACGGGTAGGAACCGGCGTTTCGCCCGAATAGTCGTAAAAACCGCGGCCGGTTTTCTGGCCCAGCCAACCGGCTTCGACATATTTCACCAGCAGCGGACAGGGCCGGTACTTTGAATCGGCCAGTCCGTCGAACAGCACCTGCATCACCGACAGGCAGATATCGAGACCGATGAAATCCGCCAGTTCGAGCGGCCCCATCGGATGGTTGGCGCCCAACCGCATGGCAGTGTCGATCGCCTCGACATTACCGACGCCTTCATAGAGCGTATAGACTGCCTCATTGATCATCGGCACCAGCAGGCGGTTCACGATGAACGCTGGGAAATCCTCTGCGTTGGTGGTGATTTTGCCCAGCCGCTTGGCCAGATCGGTTGCCGCCTGATAGGTCTCTTCGACGGTCGCGATACCGCGAATAATCTCCACCAGTTCCATCAGCGGCACGGGGTTCATAAAGTGCATGCCGATGAACCGCTCAGGCCGGTCGGTGGACGAGGCCAGGCGGGTAACCGAGATGGAGGAGGTATTGGTCGCGATGAAGGCTTCAGGATTCAGAAGCGGGCAGAGCTCCTTGTAGATGCCCATCTTGACGTCCTGGTCTTCCGTCACCGCTTCAATGACGAAGTCGCAGTCGCCAAGGTCACCCAGCCCGCCCACGGTCCGGATATTGGCAAGCGCCAGCTGACGTTCATCTTCGGTAATTCGACCGCGCGCAGCCTGCCGGGTAAGGTTGCGATCGATGGTTTCGAGTGCCTTGCCGATGGATTCAGGATTGGCGTCGAAAATAGCAACATCAATCCCTGCAAGGCCGCAGACATGGGCAATGCCGTTGCCCATCTGGCCCGCTCCGATAACGCCTACCTTTTCGACCATGGTCTCAGTCCTATCAGTGGCTTACACCTTCTGATCAGGAGGGTAAGGCGTTTTCGAGTTCGGGAACAGCCTGGAACAGATCCGCCACCAGACCATAATCAGCGACCTGGAAGATCGGTGCTTCTTCGTCCTTGTTGATCGCAACAATGACCTTGGAGTCCTTCATACCTGCCAGATGCTGGATCGCGCCGGAAATACCGACGGCAATATAAAGCTCTGGCGCGACAATCTTGCCGGTCTGACCGACCTGATGATCGTTGGAGATATATCCGGCGTCCACCGCCGCGCGCGAGGCACCCACAGCAGCACCCAGCTTGTCTGCCAGCGCTTCGATGATGGCGAAATTCTCGCTCGACCCCACGCCACGGCCACCGGACACAATAATGCCCGCTGCTGTAAGTTCCGGACGATCCGATTTGGAAAGTTCCTGGCCGACGAAACGCGAAATCCCGGGATTTTCAGCAGCGGAACCGGCCTGAACCGCGCCTGTCCCGCCTTCTGCCGCAGCAGCCTGGAAACCCGTGCCCCGGATTGTCATAACCTTCTTGGCGTCTGAAGACTGCACCGTTGCCAGCGCGTTACCCGCATAGATCGGTCGCACGAATGTGTCTGCCGAAACAATCTCCTGAACGTCGGAGATCTGCGCGACATCCAGCGTGGCCGCGACACGTGGCATCACGTTTTTGCCGTTACTTGTCGCCGGCGCGAGAAAATTGTCGTAGCCGTCAGCCATCGAGACAATCAGCGGCGCCAGCACTTCGGCCAGCGGGTGCTCATAGAGCGGGTCATCGACCATGATGACCGCAGAAACGCCTGCGACCTTGGCCGCGGCATCGGCGGCGGCCTGACAACCGCTACCGGCCACAAGAACGTGCACGTCACTACCCAACTCACCGGCAGCCGTCACGACGTTCAGCGTCGCGGGCTTCAGCTCGGCATTATCATGTTCTGCGAGGACCAGCGTCGCCATTTAGAGTACTCCTGCTTCGTTCTTGAGCTTCTCGATGAGCTCTTCAACCGACTCGACCATCACGCCGCCAGAGCGCTTCGGCGGCTCTTCCACCTTCAGCACATTCAGGCGCGGCGCGGTATCGACGCCGTAATCCGCCGGGGCCTTGGTATCGAGCGGCTTTTTCTTTGCTTTCATAATATTCGGCAGCGAGGCGTAGCGCGGCTCGTTGAGACGTAGATCGGTTGTTACGACCGCCGGCAGCGTCAGCGCGACCGTTTCCAGCCCGCCATCGATTTCGCGGATCACCTCGATACCGCCATCGGCCAGTTTGACCTCTGAGGCGAATGTGGCCTGCGGCCAGCCCAGCAGCGCCGCCAGCATCTGACCGGTCTGATTCGAATCGTCGTCAATGGCCTGTTTGCCGAGGATGACCAGTTGCGGACCTTCTTCCTCGACGACGCCTTTTAGCAGTTTGGCAACCGCCAACGGCTCTGGATTGTCATCGGTTTCGATCAGGATCGCACGGTCCGCGCCCATCGCCAGGGCCGTCCGCAACGTTTCCTGCGCCTGCGCCGGGCCTATGGAAACAGCGATGACTTCTTCAGCCTCGTCCGCTTCTTTGCGGCGAATCGCCTCTTCGACGGCAATTTCGTCGAACGGATTCATGGACATCTTTACGTTGGCAAGGTCGACACCAGTGTTGTCGGCCTTCACGCGGACCTTGACGTTGTAGTCAATGACCCGCTTCACGGGCACGAGTATTTTCATTTTCTGGAGGCTCTCCCGACCTTATCTCAAGTCTTGTTTTTCGCAGCGCACAATTAACTCATGGGTCCATGAGTGTCAACGATACCGCCCGTCGGAAACCAAGGGATTCAACGGTTTGCACCGGGCACCCACAGCACATCGGCGCGACCTTTGTCATTCAGATGACGGCCCAGCACAAACAGCAGGTCCGACAGGCGGTTAATATATTTGATGGCAGCGGGATTTACCGGCTCTTCAGCGGCCAGCGCCACCATGTCCCGCTCGGCCCGGCGCGCTACAGCCCGCGCCAGATGCAGATTGGCGGCCGCCGGCGATCCACCCGGCAAAATGAAGGATGTTAAATCCTCCATGTCCGCGTTCAGCCCGTCGATTTCCGATTCGAGGCGGTCAACCTGCGCATCCTGGATCCGCAAGGCCGCCTCGGTCGAGAAATCCTCGCCCGGGGTGGCAAGGTCGGCTCCCAGATCGAACAGGTCGTTCTGAATGCGTGACAACAGCGCGTCGGCATCGCCATCCGTATGCAACCGGGCGAGTCCGATGGCCGCATTGGCTTCATCCACTGTGCCATAGGCGGCCACGCGCAGCGCATCCTTGGAAACCCGTGATCCGTCGACGAGCGACGTCTGACCGGTGTCGCCACCGCGTGTATAGATCTTGGTGAGTTTGACCACGACGCTATGCCTGCATGGCAAGGAAGATGAACATCAAGAGAACCGCAGCAAACTGCAGAATCACCCGCCACTGCATCAGCTTGTTCGAGCGTTTCGGATCTGCCCCGCCACTGCGAACCATGCCGACGATTCCCGCTGCCAGCACGCCCAGGACGGCCAGCAGCACCAGGATGATCGGGATCAGAGCAAGGGACATGGCGCTTAATTGGTCTCGAGCAGCCGGCGGGCGATCACCTCGGCTTGAATCTCGCCGGCGCCCTCAAAGACGTTGAGGATACGCGCATCGCACATCACCCGGCTGATCGGATATTCAAGCGCGTAACCGTTACCGCCGTGGATTTGCAGCGCATTGTCCGCCGCACCCCAGGCAACCCGGGCTGCCAACAGCTTGGCCATGCCGGCTTCCAGGTCACAGCGCATACCCTGATCCTTTTCGCGGGCGGCAAAATAGGTCAACTGTCGCGCCATCATGATCTCGACCACCATCCAGGCAATCTTGCCGAAGACACGCGGGAAGCTGTAAATCGGCTTACCGAACTGAACCCGATCCTGCGCATATTGCAGGCCAAGCTCCATCGCCGACTGGGCCACGCCCACCGCCCGCGCCGCCGTTTGAATGCGGGCCGATTCGAAGGTGGTCATCAGCTGTTTGAAGCCTTTGCCTTCTTCCTGACCCAGCAGGTTTTCAGCTTTGACTTCGAACTGATCGAAGCCGAGTTCATATTCCTTCATGCCGCGATAGCCGAGCACTTCGATCTCGCCACCGGTCATGCCCTCGGCGGGGAAATCGGTCTCGTCGGTCATGCGCGGCTTTTCCGCCAGGAACATCGAGAGACCGCGATAATCCTTGGTGTCCGGATTGGTCCGCACCAGCATCGTCATCACGTCGGTGCGCGCCGCATGGGTGATCCATGTCTTGTTGCCGGTGATCTTGTAGACATCGCCGTCCTTAACGGCCCGGGTCCGCAGCGACCCCAGGTCCGAGCCCGTATTGGGTTCGGTAAACACCGCCGTTGGCAGGATTTCGCCCGAGGCCAGCTTCGGCAGCCATTGCTGCTTTTGGTCCTCGGTGCCGCCATTGAGAATCAGTTCAGCTGCTATTTCAGACCGCGTGCCCAGCGAACCGACGCCGATATAGCCACGGCTGAGCTCCTCAGAAACCACGCACATGGAAGTCTTGCCTAGCCCGGCGCCGCCATATTCTTCTGGAATGGTCAGGCCGAAGACACCCAGCTCACCCATCTGGCGAACAACGTCATCCGGGATCAACTCATCTTTCAGGTGCCACTCATGCGCGTCGGGCAGCACTTCTTCCTCGGCAAAGCGGCGGAACTGGTCCCGCACCATCTGCAGCACGTCATCCAGGCCCAACTCGCCGAAATTGCCCGATGCGACGCTATCGGCGACCAGCTCGGCGATCCGCGCCCGCACGGCTTCGGTGTTTCCGCCCGCCATCAAGGTCTTGACCGCCGGGTTGCCGGCAAAGCCAGCAATCGACGACTCACTGGCACCCAGTTCAGCGGGGCGGGCCCACTCTCCCTGGCTCATCGGCAGGCCGCCGAGAAGCTGCGAACAATATTCGCCGTAGCCGGCCTGCAGAATCAGCTGTTCGAGCTCGCCGAAGGTGCCTTCGGCTGTCATCTGCTGCGCCCAGGCCAATGTCTGGCGCAGCGCCTCAACATAGGTTGCATACCAGCCATAGCCGTGGGCGATGGATTGGTGGGCTTCCAGCAATTTGCGATCTACCCGGCCGTCGCGAACGATCAGATCAGAGACCGATTGCTTCACGTCCAGCGCCAGCGCATCGGCAGCTTCGAGCGCCTGACCGCAGGTCGCGACTAGATTATCGACTAGAGGGCTCGCTGACGTTTCCGCCGCGAGCTGATCCGTGGCCGTGCTCATGGGGCCGTTCCTTTCGTTCTAGGCTTCTTGAAGTTCAACCGTTCTACGGTCGAACTAGCTGGCCAGACCAGGTTCTTTTCCGGCCTCAACAGTATCTTCGAATGTCCGGAGGCCCGGATACCGTGCCGACACCAGAACACCCATATTGCCGGGCTTATGCTCGTTGTTCCACATCTTCGTGTGCGCCCGCGGGATGTCATTCCAGGCAAACACCTCGGACATGCACGGATCGATGCGGCGCTCAATGACGAGCTGGTTGGCCTGGCTGGCCTGCTTCAGATTGGCGAAGTGGCTGCCCTGAATACGCTTCTGACGCATCCAGACAAATCGCGCGTCCATGGTCAGGTTAAATCCGGTGGTGCCGGCACAGAACACGACCATGCCGCCGCGCTTCACCACAAAACAACTCACCGGGAAGGTCGCCTCGCCAGGATGTTCGAACACCACATCCACGTCCACGCCCTTGCCGGTGATCTCCCAGATCGCCTTACCGAAGGCACGGCACCGCTTCATATAGTCGCCATAGCCTGCTGCATCGCCGACAGGTGGCAACTGGCCCCAGCAGTCAAAATCCTTGCGGTTCAGAACACCCTTGGCGCCCAACGACATGACGAAGTCGCGCTTTAATTCGTCAGAGATCACGCCGATCGCATTGGCGCCGGCCGCAGCGCACAGCTGGACCGCCATGGAGCCGATGCCACCCGAGGCGCCCCAGACAAGAACATTGTGGCCCGGCCGCAGAATATGCGGGCGGTGTCCAAACAGCATCCGGTAGGACGTTGCCAGCGTCAGCGTGTAGCAGGCGCTTTCTTCCCAACTCAGGTGCCGGGGGCGCTGCATCAGCTGGCGCGACTGGACCTTCGCAAACTGGGCAAAAGAGCCATCAGGCGTTTCATAGCCCCAGATTCGTTGAGAGGACGAGAACATCGGGTCGCCGCCATTGCACTCTTCGTCGTCGCCATCATCCTGGTTACAGTGGACAACGACCTCATCACCGATTTTGAAGCGCGTCACGCGGCTGCCCACCGCATAGACGACCCCCGACGCATCGGACCCGGCAATATGATAGTCCGCGCCATGCACATCGAACGGCGTGATCGGCGTCCCCAGCGCAGCCCAGACACCATTATAGTTGACGCCGGCGGCCATCACGAGAATCAGCACTTCATCGGGATCAATCGACGGGGTCTCGACGACCTCTACCTGCATGGCATCTTCAGGCGGGCCATGCCGGTCCCGGCGAATCGCCCAGGCATACATCTGTTTGGGAACGTGGCCGAGCGGCGGGATTTCACCGACCTCATACAGGTCCTTCAGGACGATTTCTTCCTGTGATTCCAAGCTGTCGTCGTTGGCGGCGGCGGTTTGACCGACCATAATCTCTCTCCCGGACGATATGTTCCCATAGCGGCCTGTGACCGCCCAAATCTTTTTTGCAGCGCAACATTTACTATGATATTTCCGTGACAGGGTCCATCTGGAAATAATGTAAACCGTTACTGGCCGGTAACTGTAACAAAGTTCGGGAGCATGGCATGGCCGACACAGAGACGACGATCAAGCGGGATCGCCCGTGGCTGATCCGGACCTATTCGGGTCATTCCTCTGCAACTGCGTCGAACGAGCTTTACCGGACCAATCTGGCGCGCGGTCAAACCGGCCTTTCTGTCGCCTTCGACCTGCCGACACAGACCGGCTATGACGCTGACCACCCGCTGGCCAAGGGCGAAGTGGGCAAGGTGGGCGTCCCGATCGCGCATCTGGGCGATATGCGCGCGCTGTTCGACCAGATCCCGCTGGAACAGATGAACACGTCGATGACGATCAATGCAACGGCGGCGTGGCTGCTGGCGCTCTATATCGCCGCGGCCGAAGAACAGGGCGCCGCCCGCACCAGGCTGGCGGGCACGGTGCAGAACGACATCATCAAGGAATATCTCAGCCGCGGGACCTACATCTTCCCGCCGGCGCCCTCATTGAAGCTGATCAGCGACATCATCAGCTTCACCTACCGCGAGGTGCCGAAGTGGAACCCGACCAATATCTGCTCCTACCATTTGCAGGAGGCCGGCGCGACACCGGTGCAGGAGGTCGCGTTCGCGCTGGCCAATGCCTTTGCCGTGCTGGATTCCGTAAAGGATTCAGGCCAGGTGCCCGAAGAAGACTTTCCCCGGGTCGTCGGCCGCATCAGCTTCTTCGTCAATGCAGGCGTTCGCTTCATCACCGAGATGTCGAAGATGCGCGCCTTCACCGAACTGTGGAACGAGCTGACCGAGCTGCGCTACGGCGTTTCCGACCCGAAACTGCGCCGCTTCCGCTATGGCGTGCAGGTCAACTCGCTGGGCTTGACTGAGCAACAGCCGGAGAACAACCCCTATCGCATTCTGCTGTCCATGCTGGCGGTGACCCTGTCAAAAAACGCCCGCGCCCGCGCGGTGCAGCTGCCCGCCTGGAACGAGGCGCTGGGCCTGCCGCGCCCCTGGGACCAGCAATGGAGCCTGCGCCTGCAGCAGATCGTCGCCGAAGAGACCGACCTGCTGGAATATGCTGATATCTTTGACGGCTCCGAGGTGATCGAAGCCAAGGTCGATGCGCTGAAAGCCGACATCAAGGCCGAACTGGCGCGCATTGAGGACATGGGCGGCGCCGTGGCCGCCATCGAATCCAGCTATATGAAGCAGGCGCTGGTGAAATCGAATACAGACCGGCTGAACAGCATCGAGGCGGGAGAAACCCCGCTGGTTGGCGTCAATGTTCACACCGAATCCGCACCGTCGCCGCTGAGCAGCGGCGCGGGCGACATTTTGACCGTCGACGATTCAGCCGAGCGCGACCAGCTGGACAACCTGAAAGCCTGGCGCGAGGCCCGCGATCAGAGCGCTGTCGATGCCGCACTGGCCGACCTGAAAGCCGCCGCCAGCGAAGGCCGCAACATCATGGAGCCTTCGATCGCAGCCGCCAAAGCCGGCGTGACCACCGGGGAATGGGGCGGCGTGCTGCGCGAGGTGTTCGGCGAATACCGCGCCCCCACCGGCGTCGGCCGGGCGGCCTCTGCGTCCGGCGGTGAGGTTTCCGCCGTACAGGCCCGCGTTGAAGCGGTCTCAGCCAAGCTGGGCCGGCGGCTGAAAATCCTGGTCGGCAAGCCGGGGCTCGACGGCCATTCCAACGGCGCCGAACAGATCGCGGTCAGGGCCCGCGATTGCGGCATGGAGGTTGTCTATGAAGGCATCCGCCTGACGCCTGCGCAGATCGTCAATGCGGCGCTGGAAGAAGGCGTGCATGTGGTGGGGCTGTCGATCCTCTCCGGCTCCCACGTGGCGCTGGTCACCGATGTGATGGACCGGATGCGGGCGCAAGGGCTGGGGGACATTCCCGTCGTTGTGGGCGGGATCATTCCGCCGGAAGACGAACGGACACTGAAAGCCGCCGGCGTCGCCGCCGTCTATACGCCCAAGGACTACCAGATCACCGAAATCATGGCGGATATCGTCAATCTGGTCGACCGGTCAGAGGGCGCGGCGGCTTAGGGACTAGTCCAAGTTTAGACCCGCTGACAGCAACGGATTCTCGCGATAGTTCAATCGCTTGCATTGGGATATCTGCGCTTGAGTAAGGTTCTTTGCCATTAAAAGGTTCGCACCCTCGATATCAGCGGAAACGGTCGTCGCATTCTGAAAATCAGCATCAAGAAGTGCATAAGAGAGCTTACAAAGAGTTAGGTCAGCACCTTGAAAACTGGCCTCTGAAAAGTGGCCACCTGTCAAGTTCGCCCCGGTGAGATTGCAATCTGAAAAGTCAGCTCTGAACGCTAAACTCTCCGTAAGGTTGGCATACCTTAGGTCAGAATCAGAGAAATCTACTTCCCTTACATCAAATTCCCTCAGGTCAATTCCACGTAGGTCCCAGTACGAAAAGTCTGCACCTCGTAGACTAGGCGCAAAGTCTATTTTATTCATCTTATATAGCCGTCTTAGCTCGACGACCGAAGACTTTATATCTGGTGGAGGAAAGTCTGGCGGAGGGAGCTTAGCATCTATTCCTACTCTCCTCTTTCCGGGTCTCGGCTCTTTGATTGCTCTTTGGATAGCAAAGGACTGAATCAAACTGTATATTGAGGCGAAATCAACTTCGCTTTCTTGCGCTATTCTTGTTAACGCACGAATAGCACCTGTTCGAACCGTCGGATCTCCGTGACCCAGGAGTTCGACAGCCCGCGAGTATCGTTCTGTAATTTGTCCTAGTTCACTGACCCGGACTTGTGTCTCAAGCGCTTTTGTGCGCCGGGCGAGCAAGATAAGAGTAAACAATGCTAGCGGCGCTGCAAGCACTGCGACCAAATCGCGCAGTTGGATTGGAGTTGTGATCCAGCCTACCGCTCCGGCCCAGTTGATGTTGATTGCGAAGAGGATAAGGCCAGCTGCCCCGAGATAAACCCACACACCATAAGGCTGTCGCCAAAGGGTCCGCGCGCCTGACCCAATGTCCGAAACAATGCGCCAGATAAAATCCCAAAACCAAATTTGGAGCGCGGCACCAGCGCCCCCAATCGCGTCAACGAAACTCGGCCTCTCAGACATGCCGCCAGGCTAGCGCGCAATGGCCCCTTTGTCGCGCGTTTGATGCAACCGGAGAGTGCTCAAAACATTCCAACCAAAAAAATCGTCACCCCCGCGAAGGCGGGGGGGGGGCCCAGTTAAACAGTGGAGCAGCTTCAACGCTGTTCTGGATTCCCGCTTTCGCGGGAAGGACGGATAGGAACTCGTGATCCCCGCCGTGCTAACCTTCGGGTATGAGCGATGCAGAAAGACATCCAAATGCCAGGCAACCAGACCTTTGGGTCGTTCTTGATCTGGGCGGCGTTCTATTTGAGTTTCATGGGTTCACCGGTCTGGCAAAGATTACGGGCCAGTCAGAGGACCTGGTTCGCCAGCAAATTGTTTCGTCGCCTACGGTTGAGCGGCTCGAAACCGGACAGATTTCGCCGGAGGAGTTCGCGGATGCCCTTGTCAATGAGCTGGCCCTTGATCTCGATGCCTCAGAGTTTCTGCATCTCTGGACGAATTGGGAAGCGGGCGAAAAGCCCGGCACGGCCGACCTGCTGGATTCCTTGAGCAGCCAATTCAATCTTGCCTGCCTGAGCAATACCAGTGCTGTCCATTGGCCCCGGCTGCTTGAGCTGAGACGCATCGGGAACTGGTTCGACCGGCTCTACGCGTCGCACGAAATCGGCCACTGGAAACCGAACCGGGCCATTTTCGACCATGTTGAACAGGACCTGGGGGTGCCAGCAACCCAAATCGTTTACTTTGATGACAATCAGCATATCGTTGATGCGGCGAGAGACTGCGGTTGGGACGCGCACCAGGCGACCAGCCCGGAAGCCGTCGAGGCCGGATTGCACGGATTAGGGCTGTTGCCGTATGAGCCCAGAGCAGCAGTCCGCTCGCCAGATGCGACGAAAGAGCGCCCGAACGATTGATGGGACACAGGCCGTCACCCCCGCGAAGGCGGGGGTCCAGGCAAACGGTGGAGCAGCTTCAAAGGTTCTCTGGATTCCCGCCTACGCGGGAATGACGGTTGGGATTTCAGATATCCTGAACCGAATGCCGTTCGTGCTGTGGGGTCGCGCAGCGACCGTCTCGAAGTACGGGCGGCGTCAAGAGGCCCGTTCGCCCTTCGACAGGCTCAGGGTGAGCGGGTTTTTTTGACTTTTTGGAACAGGGTCAATCCGACGGCTGGGGCACAATCCGCAAATAAGGTTTCACGGTTTTCCAGCCATCCGGGAATTTTTCCTTCGCCGCTTCATCGGATACCGCGGGCACGATGATGACGTCTTCGCCGTGCTTCCAGTTCACCGGCGTCGCAACCTGGTGCCTGGCGGTGAGCTGCATGGAATCGATCACCCGCAGCACCTCGTCAAAGTTCCGGCCGGTGGCCATCGGGTAGGTCAGCATCAGCTTGATCTTCTTGTCCGGGCCGACAACGAACACGGTGCGCACGGTGGCATTGTCGACGGCGGTGCGGCCCTCCGACGAGTCGCCCTCGTCCTCCGGCAGCATATTGTAGAGCTTGGCCACCTTGAGCTCCGGGTCACCGATCATCGGATAGGTCACCGCGTGGCCTTGCGTTTCCTCGATGTCCTTGGCCCATTCCGCATGGTTGCCCACGGGATCGACGCTGAGGCCGATGATCTTGACATTGCGCTTGTCGAACTCCGGCTTCAGGCCGGCCATGTAACCGAGCTCTGTCGTGCAGACCGGCGTAAAGTCCTTCGGGTGCGAAAACAGCACCGCCCAGCTGTCACCGATCCAGTCATGGAAGTCGATGGTGCCTTGCGTGGTTTCCGCCGTGAAATTCGGCGCTTCACTATTGATGCGTAATGTCATGGTGCTCTCCCGTCGGACTAATAGACTCTAGGCTGCTCTGGCCGACATGCTAACCCGGCAACACCGATTCTATGTGACCCTAATCACAGACCTCACGCGGATATGATCGCGTCGACCCGGGCGATGACTTCGTCCGCCGAAACACCACGATCCCGCATCTGCCCCAGCGTCTCTGACCGGCGGCGTTTTGCCATGCGTTCGCCGCTTTCGTCCCGGATCAACCGGTGATGCCTGTATTCGGGTGTGGGCAAATCGAGCAACGCCTGTAACAGCCGGTGGATATGCGTGGCGTGGAAAAGATCGAGGCCCCGGGTGACGAGCGTTACTTCCTGCAGCGCATCATCCACCGTGACCGCCAGATGATAGCTGGTCGGCGTGTCCTTGCGGGCGAGCACTACGTCCCCCAATGATTCAGGATCAGCCTTGATCTCACCGGCTTTACGGTCGGTCCAGCTCAGCGCCCCGACCTGTTCAACCGCGCGCGCTGTATCCAGACGCATGGCATGGGGCTCGCCATCGGCGATCCGGTCGCCGCGTTCGGCGTCGCTGAGGTTTCGGCAGGTACCGGGGTAAAGAAAACCTTCCGGCCCGTGCGGCGCGCTGCGGCTGCGGTCGATTTCAGCCTGGATATCCCGGCGGGTACAAAAGCACGGATAGAGCAGGTCCCGGTCTTTCAGGCGATCAAGCGCCACGGCGTAATCATCCATATGTTCCGACTGACGGCGGACCGGTTCCTCCCAATGGAGGCCCAGCCAGGCGAGATCGTCAAAGATCGCCTGTTCGAATTTGGGCCGGGCGCGCCAGGTGTCGATATCTTCGATGCGCAATAGAAAACGGTCGCTGTCACCCTGCGCGGCGCGCCACGCAAGCAACGCCGAATAAGCATGTCCGAAATGAAGATAGCCATTCGGGCTGGGCGCAAATCGGCTAATGATGCTGGCCATGTCGATGGTTTGTCCTATCATCCGCCCGGTAAAATTCCCGAGCTGTCCCCAAGAGATATATCTATGACTGAACGCCCCCAACTCCAAGGCCCAGCCCTTCCCCCAGCCGCAGGGGGGCCGCCGCAACAGATTGTCATCCTCTGCCACGGCTACGGCGCCGACGGCCAGGATCTTGTCGGCCTGGCGCTGGGATGGCGTGAACTGCTGCCGCATGCGGCGTTCTTTTCACCCAACGCCCCCGAACAGGTCCCCGGCGCACCGATGGGCCGTCAGTGGTGGGCGATCCGGCAATTTTCCCCCGAAGAGAGCGCCACAGGCCTGCAAAAGGCCGCGCCGATCCTCGACGCGTTTATTGATGAATGTCTGGAAAACGCCGGGTTGACCGAAAAAGACCTGGCGCTGGTCGGGTTTTCGCAAGGAACCATGATGGCGCTGCAGGTGGGGTTGAGCCGGGCCACCCAACTGGCCGGTATTCTGGGTTATTCGGGCGCGGTGGCTGCCCCGGATCTTTTGCGCGGGGCAATCAGAAGCAAACCGCCGATCCAGCTGATCCATGGCGATCTGGACAATATGATCCCGGTGTCGGCGATGGCCGCCGCCGCCCGCTTTCTCGAAGGCGAGGGTCTGAGCGTCAGCACCCATATTTCCGAGAATATCGGCCATGGTATCGCACCGGATGGCGTTGACCTGGGCGGAAAATTCCTGCTTGATTGTTTCAGCGGGTAACAACCGCCCGCCGGGAGATTTGTTTTCAGAATAACGTCGCCTCAAAATAGAGTGGTGTCATCAACGCGTCATACCGCATATTGTATAATCCGTGTGATGACGGGAGAGTGACGCGATGCAAGAGTGCCAACCATCACTCGAGAATTGCCCTGCCCTCGTGCTCAATGCCGACTACCGGCCGCTGAGCTACTACCCGCTTTCGGTCTGGAGCTGGCAGGACGCGGTCAAAGCCGTCTTCATGGACCGGGTCAACATCGTCGAGGAATATGACCGGGTGATCCATTCACCCAGCGTCGAATTCCAGTTGCCCAGCGTCATTTCGCTGAAGCGCTATGTGAAGCCGGCGCTCTATCCGGCGTTTACGCGGTTCAACGTGTTTCTGCGGGACCGGTTTTCCTGCCAGTATTGCGGCGACCGGCACGATCTGACCTTCGACCATCTGATCCCGCGCGCCTATGGCGGTATCACCACCTGGGAGAATGTCATCACCGCCTGCGCACCATGCAACCTGCGTAAAGGCGGCAGGACACCGGCGGAAGCCAGCATGGCGGTGCGGCAGATTCCGTTCCGGCCCACCGCGTTCGACCTGCAGGAGCGGGGTCGGCGTTTCCCGCCCAACTATCTGCATGAAAGTTGGCGGGACTATCTCTACTGGGATGCGGAGCTGGAGCCCTAAACCCTTGTCGACAGCCATATCGCCGTGCGCGACGCGGCCTTGATGGCGCCCGACAACAGCGGATAACCCGGCGCGTCACGTGCGCCTTCGGCTTCGGCCTCTTCCTTGTGGGCCAGCTCGTCCGCGCGGCATTCTTCGATCAGGGCCTTGAGGTCAGGGTCGTCATCGGCAAGCCGTTCCGCCTGCTCCTGATAGTGCTCATCGATCACCTCCTCGACGGCGACGGTACAGGCCATGGCGGCTTTCTCACCCATCAGCGCAGTGGCCGCGCCCATCGCAAACCCGGCAATGTGCCAGACCGGCGACAGCAGGGTCGGGCGCACCCGCCGTTCGTTCATCAGCGCATCGAATTTCTTCAGATGTTCGGCTTCCTGGGCCGCCATATGATCAATGATCTGTCCGGATGCGCGCGCCCCCAGCACAGCCTTCTGGCCCACATAGATGCGCACCGCGCCATATTCACCAGCCTGGTCCACCCGGATCATCCGGTGGGTTTCGTCTTCCAGCGTCAGATCGCCCGGAAGCCTGTCAGGGGATTTGCCTACATCGGTCATGCGGTCGCCCGTCCTTTCAGCGCCAGCCACAAGGCAATCAGCCCCGTTGCGCCTGAGATCAAGAAATTATACCCGGCCATGGAGACGCCGAACAGGGACCACGGCACTTCATCACAGCGGACAACGGCAACATTGTCCGGATTGAGAAGCGCCGCGCGCGGATCGTCGAGTGCCGTGACGGAACAGGTATCCGGCCCGGGCCACCAGCCGAACTCCACCCCTGAATGGTAAAAAGCGATCCCCGCTCCCACCAGCACAGCCACCGCCGCCAAGGCGGCAACAAACCGCGGCATGGTGCCGTCCGGCGCGGCCCGCGACAAGATCAGCGCCACCATCGCCAGGGGAATAGCGGCATAGAGCGCGTAGCGCTGCCAGTAACACAGCTCACAGGGCGCCAGACCGCCGATATGCTCAAACCCCCAGGCGCCCAAAACCAGCGCCAGACACACGCCCAGAACAAGCGCTGGTCCATGGACACCCGATTTCGTCGACCCGGTCATATTCTATAGATAGGACACGGCGACGAACCCGCCTATGAGCAAAATGACAGCGACGGTCACCACCCACTCAAGACGCTTTTCGATGAAAGCGCGAACCGGCGGGCCGAAGTACCAGAGCAACGCCGCCTCAAGATAGAACCTGATCCCGCGCGAGAGGGTCGAAGCCATCATAAAGGTCAGCACGTCAAGCTGGGTGACGCCACTGGCAATGGTGATCACCTTGTAGGGAAACGGGGTAATCCCGAAAACGAAGACAATCCAGGCGCCATACTCATTGAACTCGGTGGTGAACTCGGTGAATTTCTCGCCATAGCCATAGAACTCCATGACTGGCTGCCCGACGGCCGCGAAAGCAAAAAACCCCAGGGCGTAACCGGCCAGGCCACCAAGCACAGACGCGACTGTGCACACCGTCGCAATCAACCAGGCTTTCGCCCGCTGTGCGACAATCATCGGGATCAGCATCACATCAGGCGGGATCGGGAAAAACGAGCTTTCGGCGAAAGAGACGACACCCAGCCAGCGCAGAGCATGCGGATGCTCTGAAAGTTGGAGCGTTCGGTCGTAAAGACGGCGGATCATGAAGCCCTGCTGGCGCTGTCGCAAAAGACCTGGCGGTGATAGCAGCCGCCCTGCTCAGCAGCAACGGAAAGCCGGTGTTGACCGGATACTTGCCGCGTTTATGATGCGGTTCCCTTCCGGCGCGGGCGTGGCGGAATTGGTAGACGCGCGGGATTCAAAATCCCGTTTCCTTTGGAAGTGAGAGTTCGATTCTCTCCGCCCGCACCATTCTTCAAGCGTCTCGCTGGATTGGCCTTGGCGACAAAGTACTCTAGGGTGGCGCCTCCACTGCGTACGTTATCCCGATGGACATCTTTATCGAGCAATTGCTGCCGCTGGCCGAGACGGTCGCCATCGTCTTCGGCGTCATCTTTGCCGCGGTCCAACTGCGCCAGTTCCGCATGACGCGCCATCACGAAGCAATCAGCGAGGTGGTTCGGTCGTTCCAAACACCTGAATTCATTCGTGCCATGGCGACGGTCTACCGGATGGATCCAAATGCACGTCCGAGGGACGCGCTGGAAAATGCAGAACTGACAGGCGAGATCCATCTTTTCGGTCAAACGGTCGAGACGATCGGCGTACTCGTGCATCGACGCCATGTGCCGATTGACATTGTCGACGACATCTACGGTGACGTGCTGATCCTGTGTTGGAAAAAGCTGAAACCGCACACGGAATCGAACAGGCGGATCGAGAAAAATCCCGCCGCATTTGAGTGGTTCGAATGGCTTGTCGATAGGCTGGCAGAGCGTCATGCCCGCGAAACGGGCCACGACCGCACGCCGGCTTTTCTGCAACACAAGAATTGGAAGGAACGGTCAAGCTAATCCAGCTTCAACCCTCTGGGTCATGGCCCCCTGGAGCATTCCGGTTCCTCGCAGACGGGAGTCCCTCTAGAGGCTCTCCAGCGTCGGGGCTTCATCTCCTGCCCAGGCCTCTTCAAACAGTTGACGCGTATAGGTCGCGGCAAACAGATCGCCTGCGGTTTCATAACTCTTCATCAGGCCATAGAGCGCCCAGCCATTGTTCGGCACACGCACCAGGGATTCGCGAAAGATCTGCATCGCCTCTTCGGTTCTGCCGCCCAGCAGCAGCGCGGCCCCCTGCGACTGACGGACGGGGAAGTACCAATAGGGCGGCTCGGTATAGGCAAGGCCATCCTGCAGGGCAACGGCGTCAGCAAACAGCTCGGCGGCCCGGTCATATTTTTTGCCTGCCATGGCAATCCGCCCGGATAGCACTTTTTCTGCGACCATCAGAATCTCCGGCGCCGGGACAGCCCCGTCGATCAGCACCTGCAGATCTGCTGTTTCACGGATCGTTGCAATGCGCTGAACGGCCTGCCGGGCAAGCACGGCATTGCCCTGACGTGCATAGGCAACACCCCGCGTGTACTCCCACAAGGCGGTTACGAACGGAAACTGCGCCGGCGGGGCAGGCTGGACCAGAATGGTGGCAGGGTCGCTGAACTGCGCATGCGTCAGATAAGGCGCGGCCTTTACCGGCTGCACCCAGGGCACCGCCGCGACGATATCGTTATTGAGGATCTGCGACAGTTTCTCAGCGGCCTCAAGCGCATGGCCCTTATCTCCTGCCATCTGCGCTGAGGTCATCAGGAAATGCACATTGTGCGGATAGTAGCCATAGCGATAGACCGGACCATCGCCCGCTGTCAGCAGATAGTCTTCATCCGCGGCAACGGCCAGCACATTGGCGTCCAGCGAATCCTTGAACCGGCCGATCCGGTAATAGGTGTGGGACGGCATGTGGACCAGGTGTCCCTGGCCGGGCATCAGCGTGAGCAACGTGTCGGCATAGGGTTCTGCCCGCCACGGATTGACCGACGCTTCGGTGACATGAATGTAGAGATGGATCGCGCCGGGGTGAGCCGGGTCCCGGTGCAAAACACCTTCGATGGCCTCCAACGCCATGCCCATCTGGCCCTTGGGTGTGGCGAAATCCGCCTCCCAATAGTCCCAGGGCTGGGTATCCATCACCGCTTCAGCATAGAGCGTCGCGATAGTCAGATTGTTGGGAAACGCTCTGTGGACCTGCTCCATGGCCGCAGCGTAGGCCGCATCAAGCGCGATCCGGTTCGGTTCGGCATCGTTGGTGTAGCGCGTGGCCAACGCGTCAATCAGCGCCATTTCGTGTTCGGGCTTCTCATCTTTCAGCGCCAGCGCCACGCGGATCGCGGCCCAGGCCGGCGCGTTTGCCTCCGGGTCCATCGGCGCGTTGATATTGGGGCCCAGCGCCAGCGCCTCGCCCCAGAAACACATGGCGCATGACGGGTCGAGCTGCTGGGCAGCCTTGAATGCACGGATCGCTTCAGCATGGTTGAATCCGAACACCAGCTTCAGGCCCTGATCGAAATAGGCTTGAGCCTCCTCGTTTTCGGTCGAAATGGGTGCGTGAAAGTCCCCCAGATTATCGTAGAGGATCGGCATATCGGTTGCGTCGACAGCGGCCATTGCCGCCGGCGCCGCAAACAACTGGACCAATTTCTGCAACGACTGCGTGGGCCCGCCATCACCACCGCACAAGCCTCTCGCCAAAGGTGTCGGGTCAAAAAGTTCAGCGACATCAGATGATGGAACAGCGATTGGATCAATCGGCGCGGGCCGAACGAAAACGCCTGCAATCAGAAGACACGCGGCTAGACCGGTGCCGGCGACCAGAACACGACGCAGCATGAATACTCTCCCTCAACTCTCCCTTGCTATTCTATCACAGGGGGCGGCTGCGCCACTATGGTCGCCATTCAACCGCCCGACAGTGATGAGCGGCACTCTCAGATCGACACGGCCAGATCGTCGTCCAGCGTCGTCGCCCGTTTCAGGGCGGGGCGTTCGTCAAGTCTGCCGATATAGGCCTCGAGAACAGGGTTTTCAGGCAGCAGATTCATCATCTGTCCCCAGCGCAGATCCGATCCAATCACCACATCAGCGGCGGTGAAGTGATCGCCCATCAACCAGGGCCCTGGCGACAGGCCGGCCGCAATAGTGTCGAGGACAGACTGGAGCGACCCCCAACCGAGGGAGGCGGGCAAGGTGCCCTCGCGCGGCATCATGTGTTCGAAAACCGCCGGCTCAAAACAGCTTGGCCCGAAGAACAGCCATTTAAGGTAGGGCCCCCGGCCAGGGCTGCCGTTGGAAACATTCAATCCCGCCGCAGGGTAGGCATCCGCCAGATAGGCGCAGATCGCCGCCGCCTCCGACACCGGTTCTCCCCGATGGACGATGGTCGGCACTTTGCCCATCGGGTTGAGCGCCAAAAACTCCAGCGACTTGTGTTCATCCTTTTCGAAGTCGAGGACACGCACATCATAAGGTTCGCCCAGTTCCTCGAGCATCCAGCGCACAGCCTGCGCCCGGGACGGAACCCGGTGGTAGAAAATGATCTCGGTCTCTTCGCTCATGCCACTAAACTCCCTGGTTCGTGCCGTCCATCCGGACCCGGCCAAGCCGATTCCCTAGGAAATGACGTTCTAGCCCGCCGGCTAGACCGCTATCCTAGAATAAGCGAATGTCTTGCCAGAACATGTCAGGAAAGAATCCATGCTGAAAAACCGGCCATTCGACGTCGATGTACTGGATGCGGCCAGCCCGTTCTATGACGAGACCCATGCGGCATGGCGCGCGCAGTTGCGTCGGTTTCTAGAGGCTGAAATCAAACCGCATATCGAGTCATGGGAAGAGGCGGGCGAACTGCCCCGATCTATCCATAAAACCGCGTCGGAGTTCGGCCTGCTGCGCATGGGGTATCCGGAGGAATATGGCGGCATATCTGAGGGCATCGACCACTTCCACCGGCTGGTCACCTCCGATGAAATGGGCAAGCTGGGCGCGGGCGGCATCGGCGCCGGGCTGATGACTCACGGTATTGGCTTACCGCCGGTGCTGGCCGGCGGGTCGGACGCGTTGAAGCAACGCATCGCGCCACCTGTGCTCGCAGGCGAGAAGATCATCTCCCTGGGCATTACCGAACCCTCCGGCGGGTCGGACGTGGCGGCCATTAAAACCCGCGCGGTGCGCAAGGGCGACCACTATGTCGTCAATGGCTCGAAGACCTATATCACCTCTGGCATGCGCGCAGATTATGTCACTACAGCCGTCCGCACCGGCGACAAGGGTGCTGGCGGCATTTCCGTGCTGGTCATCCCGACTGACAGCCCGGGATTTTCCCGCACCAAGCTGGACAAGATGGGCTGGTGGGCGTCGGACACCGCGACGCTTTATTTCGAAGATGTCGAGGTGCCGGTCGAAAATCTGGTGGGGGCGGAGAACAACGGCTTCGCCGCCGTCATGGCCAATTTCAATGGTGAACGGCTGGGCATGGCCGCAGGCTGCGTCGGCGCCGCCAAAGCTTGCCTGGAAGAAGCGGTCGAGTGGGCGCAGCAGCGCGAGACCTTCGGCAAACGCCTCGCCGATCATCAGGTCATCCGGCACAAGATTTCAGAGATGGTCCGCAAGATCAAAGCCACCCAATCGTTCCTGGAGATGTCGACCTGGCGGGTGGCGCAGAACGAAAATGTCGCGGCAGACCTGGCGCTTTTGAAAGTGCAGGCGACCCGTAGCATGGAATTCTGCGCCCGCGAGGCGGCGCAGATTCTGGGCGGCGCCAGCTTCATTCGTGGCAACCGGGTTGAGCGGATTTACCGCGAGGTGCGGGTCAACGCCATTGGCGGCGGCTCGGAAGAGATTATGCTCGACCTCGCGGCCCGACAGATGGGAATCTGAATGGCGCTCTATTTCGGCGATGAAATTGGAAGGAAACAGATATGGAAAACAATAATATCCCACTCAAAACACCAAAACGCGCGATCGTGGCAGGTACGCTTCTTATCCTCGCAGCATGCGGTGTTATCGGCCCGAGCAATGAAGACCGCGACCGTCTATTGACTGCGTTCTTTACGACCTTGTCGGAACGCTGGAATGCCGAGGATGTTGAGCCCATGCTGACGACCGAGGCCTATAGAACGTTGTCGTCCCAGCAACAGGCGCAGATGCTGCGCGTGATGTCACAGCTGGGCAGGCTTCAGTCTCTTGGGCCGTTTCACACCAATCATGTTTCCGCATCGGTCGGGGCAGGCACTCAGGCGAGGGCCGCGGGAAGCGGGACGTTCGAAAATGGCGAAGCCACGATCACGGTCAATATGACCTATGAGGATGACGAACTTCGTATTCAGGGCTTCAACATCAACTCGCCCCTGTTTCTTCAACTGATGGACCCCGGGGCCACCACGAACCTTTAATCCACGCACGATCGCGACATCTGTGGCGCTATTGGCTTGCAGGAGAACCTGAGCTCAACATTGAAAACACCCTTTCACTATACCCCCGGATTGATGGTGTTCATCAGTCTCGCCCTGGCCGGCAGTGGCTGCGCCGACGAGGAATATGAGCGTCAGCAGGATATCATGCTCTATGCCCGCGATACGGTGCCGGTGATCGGCACGTGGGACCCCACGCAGCTCGCCAAACGCGCGGAACCGGAGTTCGCCGACTATCTGCTGTCGGACGATTGGCGGCGGATGAACCGGATGTTCACCGGCTTTGGCCGGGTTGTTGATGTCGGGACGGGCGAATACATGGGTAAGGTGACGCCACCCGATGGGCCCAGCATCTATACCGTCGAATACACCACCGATTTTGAGAAAGCACAGGGCACCATTACCATGCGCCTCATCTTCCACAACAATGCGCCCCGGCTGGGCGGTTTGAGCGTCCAGATGAATGTCGGCAGGCATGTGCCACCTTCACCACATCGGGCGACGCCACCGCAGGACCAACTGCTTTGAAAGACTGGGACGACATTCGCGTATTCCTGGCGCTGGCGCGCGAAGGGTCTGTGTCGGCGGCTGCCGAAGCCTTGGGTGTTAATCACTCAACGGTTTCGCGTCGCATTGCCGCACTGGAGGAGAAGCTGGAAAGCCGGCTGTTCGACCGGCTGAAATCAGGCTATGCGCTGACCGCTGCCGGCGAAGAAATCCGTGCGTATGCCGAGGACATGGAGCAGGCGGCCTTCGCGCTGGACCGCGAAATTGCCGGGCGCGACACCCGCGCCAGCGGCCCCGTCCGCGTGACCGTTTCGGAAAGCATTCTCTTGTCTTTCCTGATGGATGATCTGGCGCGGTTCCAGATCGAGAACCCGGAAATCGAACTTCGGCTTCTGGCATCCGACCGGGTGCACAGCCTCTCCGAGCGCGAAGCCGACATCGCCATACGTGTCACCGGCGGTCCGGAAGAAACGCTGGTGGGCCGCAAATTCGCCACCTTTGCCTACGCCGTCTATGGGCGAAAGAACGTCGAGCCCACTGGCTGGATCGGCTGGACCTATGAAGAAGAAACGCCGCTTTGGGTGAAGCGGCATTTTCCGGATCTGCCGCTGGCGTTTCGGGTCAACAGCACGCTGGCGAAGTACCACGCGGTCAGCAAGGGCTACGGGATCAGCCAACTGCCGTGCAGCTATGGCGACTTGCAGCCCCACCTTGAACGCCTGACCGACGCCGAACTCTATCCCGGCTGGGACATCTGGGTGCTGACTCATGGGGATATCCGCAAGACGGCGCGCGTCCGCAAGGTGCTGGATTTTCTCTCAGAGACGCTAAGTACCAGGCGCGACCTGATCGAAGGACGCGCGGTTGGCGGCTGAACCTCTCGCCCTCTTCCTGTGGGAGAGGGCAGCGAGCCCTTGAGGCGATCGGGTGAGGAACGGCGCCAGAAGGACTACGCGGACGTCTTGAAGGCCGATGCATCGCTTTTGAAAGCGCCCCTCACCCCGGCCCTCTCCCAGTGGGAGAGGGAGTTGGAGCTAATGGGGCGCGCCCGACACCTTCTTTCTTCACCACCAGATCACCCTTTGTGCGCAGCATGCAGGCGAGCCGCACGGACTTGGGCTCGTCGGTCAACTTCTGCGCGATGGAGGCAAGCCCCTGAAGTTCGAAGGCCGTCGGTTTCGAGAGATGTTCGGTACCTTCAAGAACTGACAGGACACATTTACGGCAGGTGCCGCCCCCGCCGCACATGTTGGGCCAGCGCAGACCCTGCGCATGGGCCGCTTTCAGCAGATGATCCCACTCACCAACCCGGACCGTCAGACCCGAGGGCATAATCGTGACGGTGGCCAAGCGACGCGTCGCTTAGTCGGCGCTCATATATTCGTCGAGCTTCTTGTGCAGATGACGGACCCGGCTCTCCTGATAGTTGGCCAGCGTCACGCCCTTGTTCCGGGCCAGGGTTTTCATGCCCTTCTGGACACGCGGCATATTCGCCATGTCCTGCTGGAACACAGCCGCCAGTCCACCGATCTGATCCGACGCCTCGATCCACTCTTCATCCTCGCCCAGCAGGCGGAACGGCGCCGGTTCAGGGCGCGGGCCGGCGGTGTCATAGTCGCAGAGGATGAACACTTCCATCAGTGCTGAATCCGGGTTCAGCCCGTCGGGCCGGAACCGATAGACGATGTTGGTGCCGTAACCACCCCAGGGGAAGAAATTGGGGAACACCCAATACTGGATGGCATCGAGCATTTCTGAATCGGTCGAGTGGGAATAGTCCTTCTTGAACTGCTCGGCGATGGTCGAACGCCTCAGATCGCTCATGAATTCACGGGCTGTCTTGCCCTCGGGCACCGCAAATTCGCTGTCTTCAATATTGAGACGATAGGACCGGCCGGTCATCGCATCGACGATTTTCTGTTCCGGCACATCATCACCCAGATGCGGACTGGGTACCGCCATCGCCGTGATCATCCGGTTATAGTTCTGATCCGGATCAACGTCATATTGTGTGTTTGCATCGCCCGTCGACGGCATGATCTGCGGGTGGGTGGCGATCACGTGATAGCTTTCGATGAAGGCTTCAACGCCCACCTTCCAGTTCATATCGACCCGCTTGCCGATGTGATTCATGATGAACTTGTTTTCGAAATCCCAGGACGAAAACTCTTCCGTGATGTCGCCCAGGAAGTCGAGCAGCGGATCAGCATCGTCATCCATACTCATGAAGACGAATCCGCCCCAGGTCTCGACACGCGCCTCTGGCAGATTGAAATTGTCTTTGTCGACATGCGGGAAATCCCAGTCGCAGGGGATTTCAGCCAGGCTACCATCCAGGTTCCAGGTAAAGCCGTGGAACGGGCAACGAAGCTGCGGCACATTGCCCATGGATCCCGACGCCCGCAGCTGTGTCCCCCGGTGCAGGCAGGCATTGTAATAGGCGCGGATATCGCCTTCGGCCGCCCGCATGATGATGAAGCTCCATTCGCCGATGTCATAGACGATATGGTCACCGACTTCGGGGATATGCTCTTCGCGGCATACGAACTGCCAGACCTTGGCCCAGACCTTTTCCATCTCCGTCTCAGCAAAATCGCGGTCAATCCAGCGGCGCGTGGCCAGGTCCTCGCTGCCCATATGGACATTGACGTCGCGGCGCAGCACATCGGGTACGGGCACTTTTTCGGTGTCCAGATACTCCTGTACGGATGGCCCTTCAGAGCGGGCCTCGCCCGGCTTCAACGTCTTTTGATTCTCAATGTTCATGTCCCACCTCGCATTGCGCGTATTCAGCGTTCGTGACTTTTTAGCGTAATCTAGGGCCGCAGGCGACTCAAACAAGGCGCGTTTCAGGGCGGAATCCGGTTGATTATCGCCCGGCGGTCTCCATACTCTTGCAATCACTAATATTCGGGGAAACGAAAGGATTGGCCATGAGCCTGGAAGACATCACAAAACAGATCGCCAGTGCATTCGAAGGCAAGGACAGTGGTCTGGGCAAGAAATTCAAGATCGATTTCGGCGACGATGGCTGCATCTTCATCGATGCGACGCAGAATCCGAATACGGTCACCAATGACAATGCGGACGCCGATACGGCAATGATCATCTCGCTGGAAGACTACGGCAAGCTGCTGTCCGGCGAACTCAATGGCCAGATGGCGTTCATGTCCGGAAAACTGAAAATCGATGGCGATTTAGGTGGTGCCATGGCGCTGGGCAATTATATGGAATCCCAAGCTTAGGAGGCTAACCCATGGCTCCGGCCACAGCTCGGATAGAATCCCAACCAATCGTGCGGATGGTTCCGCGCGGCGGCCTTTGCGAACAATGCGAGGTCCGCGGCACGGCAGCCTGTGCTGTGCTGGATGATTGGGAACTCGAGCGGCTGGAGGGCATCGCCACCCAGAAGGAGTACGAACCGGGACAAACCGTCTTCGAAGAAGGCGATGACCCGCGGTTTATGTACAACGTGACGTCGGGGATGATCCGCCTGTTCAAGCTGTTGCCCAACGGGCGGCGGCAGATCGTCGGTTTCGTCTTCCCCGGCGACATGCTGGGTCTTGCAACACGCGGGGCCTATACCTGTTCGGCCGAAGCGATCGGCCCGGTTAAAGTCTGCCGGTTTCCGCGCGAAAAGCTGATTGTTCTGCTGGACGAGTTTCCGCACTTGCAGGGTCGGCTGCTGGACATGGCGGCCGACGAGCTTGAGCAGGCACAAGAGCAAATGTTGCTGCTGGGTCGAAAGTCGCCCATGGAGAAAGTCGCGTCGTTCCTGCTGCGGTTACGCGGCGAGAATGTCCGTTGTGGCAACCGGGTGGACCGCCTGGACCTGGCCATGGGGCGCGGTGACATCGCTGACTATCTGGGTCTGACCATCGAGACCGTCAGCCGCACCTTCACCAAGCTGCGCAATGAAAATGTGATCGCGCTGGAAGGCGCGCATCATGTGGTCATCTCCAATGAAGACGCATTGGAAGACCTCGCTGACGCGATGGGCGATTAAGGCAGGCCATCAGAAGATGGGCCTTTAGCTGGCCCAGGCTTCGGCTTCTTTAGCACAGCGGCGGAACGGTCCGAACCCGGAGCGCAAGACCAGAACAGCCCACAACCCCGTCACCAGACCCGCGATCGCCAGCGAATATCTCAGATCCTGTGGATCGCCGAAGACGTTGTCCGTCATCCAGCCGATCAGCCAGGGGCCAAGACCCAACCCGATCATGTTGACCGTGAACAGATAGATCGCGGAGACCTGTGCGCGCATCTGATTGGGCGTAATCGCCTGAATCGCCGCCGGTGCGACACCGAACGGCATCGCCCCCAGAAAGGCACCGGGAAACAGCAGCAGATAGGCATATTCAGGCGAAGGCATCAGCGGCGTGGCGACATTAACCGGAATGAGGATCAGCGCCGCCAAAGCGCCCGCACGCAGGTAGGAGTCGCTCATGCCGTTGCGGCGCCAGCGGTCGGCCAGCGCGCCGCCGGCAACGATGCCCAGCGGCCCCATGATCAGCACTGCCAGGCCGAAAATCAGCCCGACATCAGCGGGCGCTTCCCCATAGGTCCGATAGAAGAAGGCAGGCGTCCAGACCGACGAACCATAGCCGATCAACGATAACGGCGCGAAGCCGAGGAAATGTGCACCATAAGTCCGCCAGCGCTTGCGGACAAAGGCCAGCACTTCGGAAAACGGCACGCTGACGACGGCGCCGTTCGGTCCTGACCGCTGAACACCGCGCCTATAGGGCTCGCGCACCGTCAGCATCATCAGCGCCACCAGCAAGCCGGGTAGACCCACGATCACGAAGGTCGCCTGCCAGCCTTTCATGTCGCCCACCAGCGGCATCGGCACCATCTGACCGCTGACCGCGCCGACCACCGCACCGCCGACAATGAAGGCGAGGCCGCTGCCGATATAGATCCCCATGCCGTAGGTGCCCAGCGCAACACCCAGCGTCTTCGGCGGAAAGTAATCGGTGATCATGGAATAGGCGGGCGGCGACAGCGCTGCCTCGCCAACGCCGACGCCCATGCGGGCGAGGAAAAGTTCCAGAAAACTGCGGGTAAAGCCACAGGCTGCCGTCATCAGGCTCCAGACGGCGATGCCCGTCGCAATGATGCCGCGCCGGGAGTATCGATCGGCAGCGATCCCGATGGGAATACCCAAGACCGTGTAGAACAGTGCGAAAGCGAACCCGGCCAACAGGCCAAATTCGGAATCCGTGAGCTGCAGGTCACGGATGACCTCGGTACTCAACAGCGACAGGATCTGGCGGTCAATAAAGGAAAAAGTATAGGCAACCATGAGCACAGCCACCACGTACCAGGCATAGGCTGGACGTGGATAGGGAGGCTCGGCGTTCGATGACGTCGACATAAAAGCTGGTAATCCCCGTTTTCCCCAAAACGGACCCGAAAGGGTCGCTTTCCAGCATAGGGAGCGACCGCGGGAAAGCCAGCGATTTCAGGCGTTAAGCGGGGGCGGTGGCCGCGGCGGCCGCCTCAATGCGCGCGTCGTTCTCCGCCAGGCTTTTACGGTAGTGCTTCAGCCCCCAGGCCAGCAGCAGGGCCGCAGGCGGGATCGTAATGGCCGCAGTCAAAACGAGGGACAGATAAAGCTGGTTGGTATCGCCGAAAACGAAGTCGGTGAAGAAGCCGACAAGACCAGGCCCCACACCCATACCAATCAGATTGACCGTAAACAGATAAAGCGCAGAGACCTGTGCGCGCATCTGGTTGGGCGTCACCGCCTGCAGCGCCGCTGCAGCGGCCCCCGTGGGCATTGCACCGAAGAACACGGCACCAGCCAGCACCACCAGCGCGATCTCCACCGAACCCGCCAGCGGGAACAGAATGGCACAAGGCGCCAGGGCGACGGCTGCCATCATGGTGCCACGCATATTGGCATCGGTGCGGCCACGCGCGCGCATCCAGTCGCAGAACCAGCCGCCGAAGAACACGCCGCCGATGCCGAAGATCAGGATGATAAACCCGTAGGCATAACCGGCGTCATAGATCTCCCAACCATAGGACCGGCGAATAAATTCGGGGATCCAGAGCGCGGTGCCATAACCGAAGACGGCGAGCAGCGCGAAGCTGACAAAATGGGCGCCATAGGTCTTGCCGTTCTTGCGGACGAAGGCGAGCACATCGCGCAGCGGCAGCGAATCAATACCTTCCGTTCCGTCGGCCCGCTTGGTTTTCAGCACACCACGTCGCGCCGGTTCGCGCACGGTCAACATCAGGAGAGCAACCAGAATCCCGGGCAAGCCGACGATAAAGAAGGTCAGCTGCCAGGCGTGAATCTCGCCGAAGACGGGGATGGTGACCGGCGGCGCCGTATCAACCGCCTGCACCACGCCTGCGCCGACAATGTACGCAAGCGCGCTGCCGATGAAGATGCCCATGCTGTAGACACTGAGGGCGCGCGCGAGCTTGTCCGGCGGAAACGTATCGGCAATCAGCGAATAGGCAGGCGGCGAGAGCGCGGCCTCGCCCACACCGACGCCCATCCGCGCCAGGAAGAGCGTCCAGAAATTCTTCGCCAGGCCGCATGCGGCGGTCATCAGGCTCCAGACCACGATACCGGCCACAATGATGTTGCGCCGGTTGGCGCGGTCCGCCAGCCGCCCGATGGGCAGCCCCAGGAACGTATAGAACAGTGCGAACGCCAGCCCGCCGAGCAGGCCCACCTCAAAATCGCTGATCCCCAGATCGCGTTTGATCGGCGTCACCAACAGCCCAAGAATTTGCCGGTCAATAAACGAGAAGGTGTAGGCCAGCACCAACACGCCGATCAGATACCAGGCCCGTGCAGGGCTGGCATAGGGCGCTTCACCTGTCTGTGCAGGCTGTTGCATGGCGTCCTCCCGATAGAATTCACCGGTGATATTGATCGCTGGTCATGGAAGGAAAGGAGAAACAGACGATTCCCGTTCAGATTCTTTACGCAAGCGGGCCAAACACGCTTCAAGCTTGAATCTGTGCCTGTTTTGCTCTCTGTTACCGGTCGGTTGAATTCAGGAGTTCAGGATGCTGCAGCGCACGGTCTATGAGCAGGAACACGACATGTTCCGCGATGCGGTTCGCGGGTTCTTCGCCCGCGAAATGACGCCTCACCATGATGCATGGGAAAAGGAAGGCTGCGTACCGCGCGACTTCTGGCGCAAGGCCGGCGAACAGGGTCTGCTGTGCCCGCAGGTGCCGGAAGAATATGGCGGACCGGGCGGTGACTACCGTTATCTGGCCGTGGTCGACGAAGAACTGGGCATGGCCGGTGCCTCGGGGCCCGGCTTTACCGTGCACAGCGACATCTGCGCCGGCTATCTGCTGAGCTATGGCAGTGAAGACCAGAAGCGCGAATGGCTGCCCAAGATGGTGTCTGGCGAGGCGATCTTCGCCGTCGCCATGACCGAGCCCAATACAGGCAGCGACCTGCAGGGGGTGAAAACCACCGCGCTGATGGACGGCAACCAATATGTGATCAATGGCTCAAAGACCTTCATCTCCAACGGCCAGAACGCCGATGTGATCATCGTCGTTGCCAAGACCGACCCGAGCCAGGGCGCCAAGGGCATCAGCCTGATCATGGTCGAAGCCGACCGGGACGGCTTCAGGCGCGGCCGTAATCTCGACAAGATGGGCATGCACGCCGCCGATACGTCCGAACTGTTTTTTGACGATGTCCGCGTGCCGACGTCCAACCTGCTGGGGCCGGAAGAAGGCAAGGGCTTCGCCCAGCTGATGACCGAGCTGCCGCAGGAGCGGCTGAGCATCGCGCTTAACGCCCAGGCCGCCGCGCAATATGCCTATGATCTGACCGTCGATTACGTGAAGGAACGCAAGGCGTTTGGCAGCCCCGTGTTCGACTTTCAGAACACCCGCTTCAAACTGGCTGAACTGAAGACCGAACTGGCCGTCGGCTGGGCGTTCTGCGACCAGTGCATCGAGCACCATCTGCGCGGCGAGCTCTCCAGCGCCGACGCCTCCATGGCCAAGCTATGGGTCACCGAAATGCTGGGCCGCGTCGTCGATGAAGGCGTCCAGCTGCATGGCGGCTATGGCTATATGAACGAATACCCCATCGCGCGGCTTTACACGGATTCACGGGTGCAGCGCATCTATGGCGGCACGTCGGAAATCATGAAGGAACTGATCAGCCGGGACGTTTAGGGCGCCTCAGTTTCCGAAGCAGGCCGGGTGATCGGGCAGGCGCTCACCCTCAAGCGCCCAGACCAGTCGGATGGTCTGGTTCGGCGTTTCCGTTCGCGCGCCGTCAACCAGGCCCGGCGCGTAACAGAACTGCTTGATCGCGGTCTACAGGCAAAACGGATTATCCGGGCGCCACAAGCGGGGCGAACGGGTCAATCTCGTCTCTGTCCTCCAGGTCGTCCAATTGTTCTTCGTTTTCGCCCGACGCATCCGGGCATGAGGGGTGTTCGGGCAGGCCCTCCCCCTCCAGCGCCCAGACCAGCCGAATGGTCTGGTCGGGTGCGGCGACGGCAATACCGTCCGCCAGCCGTGGAAAATACCTGAACTGCTCAATGGCCCGTACGCCATAGCGGTCAAACATCGCATGCGATGAGTCGATGGTATGAATGTCCACCGGCCGCCCATGTTCTGAGATGGTAAACTCATAGATCACACATCCAGACGTGCCGCTCCACTGGGCATAAAGCGGAAACCGGGGCTGGGTCCTGAACATGGGATAGGCCCCCCGGTCAGCGGGCGTGCCGTCATCACTGTTCAGGTATTTTTCGAGCTGGACCTGAAAATGCGCAGCCTCCTCTTCGTTAAGGATGCCGCGGGACAGGCCCAGCTCCAGCGTGGCAGCTGCAGCATCCGGGTCACGCGTGAGCATGTTCAACTGAAATGCATAGGCATATTCATTGGCCCGCTTGAAAAGCCCTGCTTTCAAGCCGGGCGCCATCATCGCCAATTGCCGGTCCGCCTGCCCCAACTCTCCATACAGATAGGCGAGCTGCATCCAGTAGAACTGGCGATCATAATCCCTGAGAAGGGTTTCGAGCGCGGGAACAGCCTCTTCAAATCGCTCCAGGCGGATCAGCAAGCGAACCCGCTCCGCAAGCCAGTTCTCCTTGAGCTGCGCTGTCTGCATTGGCGTGGTCCCCGGCACCTTGTCGGCCTGATCGATGGCTTTTTCAAACCATTCAAGCGCCTTCTCAAGCTCCGGGGTGGCCATTGCCAGATAGGCCCCGGCGATCTGACCAAAGAGAAGCGGCGGCGCCTGGGGCTTATCTCTGATCGCACCCTGAAGAATGGCCACGCCGCGCCGGAGGCTGACATCGCCGACGTGCAGGCCCTGAACATCTGCTGCCTGCAGGAAATAGGTGCCGATCGTTACGCGAAGCTCGTCGGCATGCCATGCCGGCTGCATACAGTCGGTTGCCCCATAAAGCGCTTCCAGCGTTTTCAGCGCGCGGTCATAGCTCTTGTCTGCCCAGTCGATGTGAACCAACGCAAGCGAGATAACCACATGGTCAGTCCCTGTCAGATCCGACCGTGAAAACAGATCTGTCAGCGATGACCTGAGCGCGGGAATATTGACAAAACGCATGTCCCGGGGCACCGCGGCCAGCGCCTGAAGGACAGCGGGCGAGGCCTGTGCTTCAAGCTCAAGAAATGCTTCGCAACCCTCTGGCTCCAGTGACGGGGCGGCATATGCTGGCCGAGATACCGCCAGCGCCAGCACGCAGACGACAAAAACAAGCGCCCTGGAAATGTAACTTATACCGGCGGTACGCACGGCAAATCCCCCGAGAATATGTTGTCTTAGTCTGGCCCCAAGGCGTCGTGCCCTCAAGTGCGGAATTGCCCGGCGCAGCCTACCGTGTGCAGGCGGTATCAACCGGAAGCGGCTCACTCCGAAGTTTCCAGACGAGCTGAATCAGGTGAGGCCGGGATGTGATGTCCGGCTCCGGGGTGTCTTCCTCTTTCGTCTCGCTCTCATCCTCGCCCTCGCTCTCGCCAGGTCGCGGTGGCGGCATGAATTGATACCGGTAGAGCGCATCCATGCCCGGCGGGACAAACAGTTCACTGGTGGCATCAACCGCGCGGACGGCGGTAACCGAACCGGACCCGTCGATCGAGAATTCGTAGATCACACAGCCGGACAGGTTTTTCTTTGCGGCCACCCGTGGCCAGCGCGCGCGTTCGCGGTGGACCACGATCAGACCACCCCCGGCATTCACTTCAACAGGTGTATTGAGCGGCCCGAGATAGACTGAAAACTCTTCGCTCTCGTCTATCTCGATGTCACCGCCGAGGTCGGGTTGGGCAGCCGCGGCAAGCGGTATCGTCGCGCCCATAAGGCTGAGGACAACAATGGCAATGGGCCGGCATAAACAAAGCATTGGAAACGGATCCTAAATCAAACGCCCTAACGGTAATGCCGGGCCTTACCGGCTGTAAACCAAAGATCATTCGTCACAGGCCGGTACCGGAGCGCAAAAGAAAACGGCCCGGGGCTAAGCCCGGGCCGCATCCAACTCATCAATGATGTTGAGCCCTCAGGCGCCGCAGCTGCCGGCGTTAATCCGCTGGATCCACTGATTGGCGCTTGACCGTTGCGCCTGGAATTCAGTCGCGTTGGTAAAGGCCCGCTTCGCGCTATCGCACTTGTTCTGATAAAAATAGGCGATGCCCAGATTGTAATGGGCGTTCCCGATCATGCGCAGTTTATTCTCGCGCGGTGCCGAGGCGTTCTTGCGGATCGTGCTTTCCCAGGCCGCCGCCGCCTTTTCCCAGTCTTCCTTCTGCATGAAGATCTGACCCAGGAAGAAGAAAGGCTCTGCCCCTTTCGCCTGCTCACCGGCAACATTGTACCATTTGATGGCGCGGTCGAGCTCCCGGGCCGTATAGAATGCGTCGGCCAGCAGACGGTAATTTTCCGGCTTCTTCTCAATCAGACCGCTGTCGAGGCCCTTCTCAAGAATCTCTGCGCCCCGTATCGGGATTTCATTCTGGATATAGAGCTGCGCCAAATAGACCTGCTCATTAGAACTGGTCAGCAGGCCCTGGCGATGTGCGGCCTTGAGTGCGGCAAACTGGTCGGATTCCTTGCCGAGTTCGCCATAGACATAGGCCAGCTGGAGCCAGTAATCGCGCTTCGGATAGTTCTTGACGAGCAGCTCCATAATCGGGAGCGCTTTGGCAGCCTGATTGTCTTCCAGATAGAGACCGGCCAGATTCCGGTACCAGCCTTCCTTGGGCTGTTCACCCAGTTCCTGAGCCTTGGCGATGGCACGCTCGATCCACTCGATACCCTTTTTGTAGTTGGGAGGCTGGATCTGCAGATAGGCCGTCGAAAGGGTTGCATAGGACTCCGGACGGGCATTCGGGTTCTCTCTGAAGAATCCTTCCAGCGCATCAATGCCCTTCTTGAAAAAGGTCTGTGCCGCTGCGCCGTCTTTTTCAGCACCGATCGCAATATAGAGCTGGCCGATGTTAAAGGTCGTCTGACTGAGTTCAGCGGGCGCCATTGTATCGCGACCAACAGCCACGGCCCGCTCAAGATATTTGACGCCCTGTTCGTAGTTGTCCTGTTCCAGATAAGCTTGTGCGTAGAGCCGGTTGATCACGACCTGATCATAGGGCGTCATCTCGGCCAGGCTGCCCAATCGGCCCAGCGCGGCAATCGCGGCTCGGCTGTTGCCGGTTTCCAGAATCTCCTGGATTTCAATGACGGGCTTCTGCAGTTTGACCGAAATCGTACCGCCACTGCTTCTTGGCTCATCTCTGTTACGCTGCGCATCGGTCGTGCCGATGCTGACGGTCAAAAAGGCCAGAGCAACGAAGGCGATGGCAACGCCCCGCCCTGCCTGGCCAAACGTTTTACGAAGGTCGATCATCGTTCGCTCTCCTACGTTTATTCGGCGCATGCCGGGTGATCGGGCAGGCGCTCACCCTCAAGTGCCCAGACCAAGCGGATCGTCTGGTTCGGGGTGGCTGCCGGCTGCCCATTGATAATCAGAGGTTCATACTTGAACTGCTCGATGGCGCGCGTCCCGTTGCGTTCAAACATCGAACTGGACGAGTCGATCACATAGATGTCGCTGGTCCCGCCGGTCTTGGTAATGGTGAAACCGAAGATCACACAGCCGGAAATGCCGCGCTCCTGTGCCCGGCGTGGGAACTGTGGGGTCACCCGGAACTTGGGATATGCGCCGCGATCGAGCGCTGCAGCGTTCACACCACCAAATGCGATGTCTGTATTAACCGCAGTATCGAATTCCATCTGCACACCACCCAGATCCTGATTCTGGTTCAGCTGAACATTGGCCAGCTTGGGCGGCGGCGGCGGCGGGACTTCTTCCCGCTCAGGCTTGGTACGCTGCTTGCGTCGAGGGTCCTGGTCCTCTTCTTCCATCGTGATGTCGATATTGCCGAAGTTTCTTTGCTCTTCCAGCACCAGGTCTTCGCCTGCAATCAGCAACTGCATGACAAAGAACAGGCTGAGCGTGATCAGCCCGGCCAGAACAATTGAGCCACCGAGACGAGCGATCATTGGTTGGGTGCCTCCGGCGCTTTTCTAAGAGAAATGTCCCCCGTGACGCCGCCATCCTTGATCTGGTCCATGACTTCGACGACGCACTGTGTCTTGGCGTCACCCTGGATCGAAATAACCGCACTGGCACCGGGCCGTTCGGCCAGCAAGCGCTGTACGTTGGGCCCCACCTGGCCCGGGTCGATCCGCCGGCGCTCCAGAATGACCCAGCAATCCTGAGTGACTTCCATCTGAATGTTCTTGCGTACGTCAGGCGGCTGATCCGGCGGCGGTGTGTCGCTGGGGCGTGACGTGGAAAGACCGATTTCCTTCACAAACGTCGCGGTGACGATGAAGAAGATCAGCATGATGAAAACGATGTCCAGCATAGGAGTCAGATTGACTTCCTCTTCGGCCATCGCACTCCCGTGTTTCTTACGCATTGTCCTCTGGTTCTCCCCGAACCACCCGATCCTCCCTCAATATTAGGAGATAGGGCGAAAGTCTCTGCAGCGCTAGAGCGGCTCCGTCGACACGATAATGTCATTGACGCCGGCAGCCTTGGCCTCTTCCGTTACGTCAACAATACATCTTGCCGGCGCCTCTTCGGTCGCTTGGATCGACATGGACCCCTTAGGGTTTTCAGCCGCCAGTTTGGCAATCACACCCCGGACGGCGCCCAACTCGACCTCACGTTGTTCAATGTGGATCGAACAATCCTCGGCAATGCCCACCAGAATACTGGCAAGCGGCGCCGCTTGCCCCAATCGGGCATCGGGCTTGTCCGGATCCAGACCGGTTTCCTTCACGAAGGTCGCGGTGACGATAAAGAAGATCAACATGATGAAGACGATGTCGAGCATCGGCGTCAGGTTGATATCTTCTTCGTCATCCCGCTTTGAATGGTCTACTGCCATCGTCTGCTCCTAGTGCCTGACCAGGAAGTCAGCCACGCGCTGTGATTCCTGCTCAGTATAGCGTTCGATGATATTGCTGAAGAACAGACCAGACAACGCCGCTACCATCCCTGCCATGGTCGGCAGGGTGGCTTTGGACACACCAGCCGCCATACCGCGGGCATTGCCGCTGCCCGACAACGACATCACGTCAAAGACGGAGATCATGCCAGTCACGGTGCCAAGCAGGCCCAGAAGCGGGCAGATGGCAACCATGGTCTTGATGATCGGAATTGTCGCCCTGAGGCTTTCACCAACCTGCGAGATCAAAGCCTCGCGGATCCGGTGTGCGTACCAGGATGTTGTATCTTCCCGGGAATCCCATGACGCCACCACCTGTTTGACGAGCGCCCGGTGACCGGTCCGGAAATACCAGAACCGCTCAATAATCAGCGCCCACATCAGGAAGGTAACGGCGAGGATGGCCCAGAGCACATCCCCGCCAACCGTCATGAAATCCTGGATCGGTCCTAGGATCCCGCTCATCGGTTATGCCTGCTGACCATGCTTTTCAGCGTGCACCGCGATGATCCCGGCTGCCTGTTCTTCCAGCACGTGGATGATCCGCTTCGCCCGCGACGCCACCAGCGTGTAGAGCAATGTGAGCGGAATAGCCACGACCAGACCCAGCACCGTGGTGACCAGGGCTTGCGAGATACCGCCGGCCATGATCTGAGGATCACCGGCACCGAACAGCGTAATCGCCTGGAAGGTCAAGATCATACCAACCACCGTACCGAGCAGACCCAGTAGCGGGGCCACGACGGAGATGACCTTGATGATCCCCAGTGCCGTCTCGATCTTGGGCACTTCCTTGAGGATGGCTTCATCCAGTTTCAGCTCCAGCGTTTCAACATCGACGCCGCGGTTCTCTTCATAGACCGACATGATGCGGCCCAGCGGGTTATCGGTGCTGGCCGTATCGCGTTTCATCTGCGAATTGACCTTGCCACCCACCAGCGTCAGAACCGCCCAGCGCCAGATGACGAGCAGCAGGCCGATGATGCCGAGCGCAGCGATCACTTTACCGACGATGCCACCTGCTTCGAAGCGGTCGCCAAGCGACGGGATAAAGACCAGTGTGTTGAGGATCTGGCCGCGGGACGGATCGACACCGAACGCCACCGGACCGCTGGTCGCTTCGACAAGATCTTCCGCCGAAGACACCATGCCACCCTCTGGCTGTGCCGGGTACTCGCTGATCCGATTGTTCTCGAAGTCGTAGTTGAGATATTTGCCGTCAGAGACCAGGTTGAAATTACCCACCCGAACGATGTCACGCTCTTCATTGCCATCTGTGGTCGAGACCGTCCCGGTGAATTTGGAGACATCGCCCGTGGCAATAATCTCTTCGAGATAGATGGCCCAGAGCCGCCGCAGCTCTTCAATCGTCGGCAATTCAACATCACGTTTTTGCGCGAGGTTGTTCAGAAAATCGTAGCGGTCCCGAGACATTTCAGCCGAGGTAATCGACCCCGAAATGCGGCCGCGAAGATCTTCTGCATTCTGTTTCACAACACCGAAAAGCTCTTTCAGGTTGCCCTGACGTTCATCAAGCTGACCTTCCAGCTGGGTGATCCGGATTTCGTTGTCATCAAATGCCTGATCAAGACGCTCACTCTCGCGCTGCAAGGCCGCGCGTTCATTGCGTGCTTCACTCAACAGGCGTTGCTGATCGTTCCTGGCGGACTGGAATGCCCGGACCCTTGACTGTTCCGAGGCACGTTCAATCCGGGCGCCCTCATTGACCAGGTTCAAAACTTGATCAAGCGACGGTGCTTGCGGCGCGTCTTGCGCCTGGGCCAAACTGAGCGGCGTCGCGGCAATGGCGGCCGCTGCGATGATTTTAAGATACCGGTTCATCACTGGGCCTCCTTCGGCGCGGGCAAGGGCAGCTGGACAAGGTCCACACGCACGGCCTGCTGCGACATCTGGATCGCTTGCTGGATCGCACTGTTATAGGAACCATCAAGTTCCACCCAGGCGCCGGCATCCGGATCCCACCAGTAACTGTCCTGGCTCTCGGTCTGTGTCTGATACATCAGAGACACACGGCCGACGCGCAGGAAGTTGACCGTCTGCGTCACGCCATCAACCTCAACGTCACCCGGCCATGATTCAAGCGTTGAACCGTAATCGGCTTCGGTCTCGTAGCGCTCCAACACCAGGCGGTACCGTTCGGATTCAACAACCTCAGGCTCGATCAACAGCGCTTCAAGCGCAGCCACCCGATCCAGGCGTTCCTTTTGACGGAACGGCAAATCCTGCTCGACGGCTTGCCGCAGGCTCGACAGCATATCCTGAATCAGCGGCATAACCTGCCGCTTCACCAGGGTGATGTTGTCGATCTGCCGGTCAAGCAGCGTGATATCGGATTCCTGCTGATTTACAAGCGCACGAATCTGACCGTTATAGGTTTTGAGCGTTTCGATCTCGGCAACCACTTCGCGATAATCTGCGACGAGATTGTCGGTCTGCGCACTCAAACTATCGATCTGATCCTGTGCTTGCGCGAGCGCTCGACCGGAGCTCTTCTCAGAATTCAGGACATCTTGCAGCTGATCAGCGTAGGCATGACCTGCCGCCAGGCTGAGGGCCGCAGCCCCCGCCAGCAATAGAGTTTTGTTTCGTTTCATTACGAGTTCCCAAGCGCCTTCCCAGGGTCTGGTTTATTTGACGGACAAGTGTTGCCCGCCATGCTCCTGTTTGCAGTGCCTTGCCTTGAAGAGTCAACCTTGCTGGCAAAGCGGCGCGCATACTAACAAGTCACTTGGGTTTTGGCTACGCGCTTTATGGGCGCAAAATGTGCGGGTCCACACACCTACCCCATGATCGTTAACAAATTGTTTTGTAAAGCTAAATATCAACCGTCTCGTCGCGCAGTTCAACCCGGATAAGATTATGCACTGCATTACCCATGTAGATACAGTGTGAGAGTCGCAAATCATCCGGTAACAGCGGCTGAACGGAAATCTTGCCATCCGGATCCGAAAGCAGATGATTCCTTAGGACACCAGGCAGCAGGCCGCAGCGCACCGGCGGGGTTACCAATCTGCCCTCCTGCTCCACGAAGATGGTGCTGCGCGCGCCTTCGGTGACTTGACCCTGCTCATTGAGGAAAATCAGATC
>JBKAGX010000010.1:0-97972 GCA_046290575.1 Alphaproteobacteria bacterium
GCGCTGGGTGATTGTCTTTCTGACGGTTATCGCGGCAGCGGCGCTGGCGACTGGATTTCAGCACCGGAGCTTTTCCGACGATTACCGGGTGATGTTTTCGCCTGACAATCCTGATTTGCTGGCGCATCAGGCGCTGGAGCAGACATATCTCGCTGTCGATACGGTCACCTTTGTGGTGCGCCCGCGCGACGATGGATCGGTGCTGCGTCCGCAGCATTTGGAGACCCTGGCCGACCTGACGGAACGGGCGTGGTTGCTGGACTATGTTGTCCGCGTCGACTCGCTTACCAATTTTCATCACATTGATGCCATGGACGATCACCTCTATGTCCATGCATTGGCGGAGCGCGGTCAGGCCATGGCCGCGGCTGAGATGTCTAAGGTCGAAAACATCGTCCGGACCGAACCAGATCTGTTCGGACGGCTTGTCTCTGAAGATCTGAGCACGGCTGTCGTCGTTGCGACGGTTGAGTTGCCGCCGGGCGCGTCACATGTTCATGACGATCTGGCGCCTGCGGTTCGCCAGCTTGCAGCAGACTTTCGGGACGCGCACCCGGATCTGCGGCTTGCGGTCGGCGGTCATGTGATGCTGAGCAGCGCCTTGTCTGACGCCTCGGAAAAGACCTTCACCCAACTCTTTCCGGTCATGCTGGTTTTTCTTGCGATCGCGCTGCTGGTTTTCCTGCGATCCATTGCCAGCGTCCTGGTGGCAATGTTTGTTGTGACCCTGACCGTTGCAGCCTCTTTAGGCGCCTGGTTTTATCTCGGCGTGGAACTGAATGCGGCGACGAGTGCTGTCCCGGTCATCATATTGACTGTCGCCGTTGCCGACGTCGTTCATATGCTGGTGACGATGAATGATGAGCTGGCGCGCGGGAACAGCCGCAAGGATGCCCTGGTGGAGACACTAAGGGTCAATCTGCAGCCGGTGACGCTGACAAGCCTAACCACTGCTGTCGGCTTCTTGAGCCTGAACTTCTCGGATGCGCCGCCCTACCGTGAGCTTGGGTCAATTGCCGCAACAGGGGCTGTTATGGCCTGTATCTTGTCGGTCCTGCTGCTGCCGGCCTTGATGGCCGTCATGCGGGGGCGAACCCGGTCAAATCACCGGATGGAGGAGCGGGCGATCAGCAATCTTGTCGAGATATCACTGGCCAGGCCCAGAACAGTCATTCTGGGCGTGCTGGTCGTCACGGTGGCGCTGGCGGCCGCGGTGCCCAACGCCAGGACAAGCGACAGATTCATAGAGTTTCTGAGCGCGGATGTGGACTACCGCAAGGATGCGGAGTTTACGCTCAAGTATCTACCGGGTGTCTACGACATTGCCTTTTCAGTCGGCGCCGGTGAAGAGGGCGGCGTCGCCGATCCGGCGTATCTGCGCGATCTCGAGCGGTTTTCGACATGGCTCGCTGATCAGCCGGAGATCGTCCATGTCACCAATTTGACCCATGTGGTGAAGCGCCTCAATGAGGCAATGCATGGGGGCGATCCGGGCACCCACACGATTCCTGATCGACGCGATACGATCGCTCAATATTTGCTGCTCTATGAAATGCAGCTGCCCGAAGGTGGCGACCTGAACAATAT
The DNA here is from genome assembly GCA_046290575.1 of Alphaproteobacteria bacterium. GTDB lineage: Bacteria > Pseudomonadota > Alphaproteobacteria > SMXS01 > SMXS01 > JANQQJ01. The sequence goes on from JBKAGX010000010.1 coordinate 1,588, forward strand.
GATCAATGTCGACAAATCCGCGTCAGCGGTACGCGCGACTATGGGCGATATCACCAGTCAGCAGATGAAGGATGTCAAACGCCGGGCCGAGAGCTGGCTGCGCGAGAACACGCCGGAGCCCATGCACGCGGTCGGAAGCGGAGTGACGATCATGTTTGCCTTTCTTACACTCAGGAATGTTGAGGCGATGTCGATTGCGACAATTGTCGCAATCCTGCTGATTTCGGCGATTCTGATTGTCGCGCTGCGCAGCGTAAAGCTGGGCATATTGAGTTTGGTGCCCAACTTTCTGCCCCCCATTATCGGTTTTGGGATTTGGGTGTTGCTGAACGGTGAGATTGGCATGTATGCCGCCTTTGTGACGGCGACGGCGCTTGGCCTCATCGTTGACTTTACGGCGCATTTCCTCAGCAAGTATTTGCGGGGGCGGCGGGAACGGGGCCTCGATACGGTCGAGGCGATCCGATATACGATCAGGACAGTCGGGTCGGCGCTTTGGATTTCCGCTATGGTCCTGATTGTCGGCTTCCTGGTGCTGTCGTTGTCTGACTCCACGCTGGACGCCAATCTAGGCTTGTTTGTCGCGCTGATTGCAGCGGTTGCCCTTGTGGTGGACCTGCTGGTCTTGCCGGCAGCTCTGGTGCTGATAGACCGCAAGAGCGTGACAAGACCCGCAACAGTCCAGGGTGCTGTCTAGAGGACGGCTCCAAGCCCCAGATAAACACCTGCCATGCCCATCACGGAGACCAGCAGGAAGGTCATCTGCGCGCCGATCAGACGGGCATAGGTGGCACCTGGATTGGTGCTGTATCCCCAGGTGTGTGCCAGGCGGGACAGGACCAGGATGGCACCCAGGGCATGAACCAGCAGGCCGGGTATGCCGGCGGCCTCAAGCAGGTAAACCAGAACCAATGCCAGCGGCACGTTCTCGACGAAATTGGCCTGTACCCGCATGGTCGTGTCGGGTTTCCAATCGGGCAATTTCTTGGCATTGATCCTCGCCCACAACACCTGGTTCGCCAGTGCGACGGACAGCAGGCCCAGCAGACCGGCATAAAGCAGGGTGATCGGGACCTCGGTCATTTTTTCGTCTCCTTGGCGCTACCAAGCGCAGGCGGTTCATCCATGATCTTGCGGGCGCCGGGAAGGTTTGGCCGAACCAATTCGTAAAGGTCAGAGGTCTTTGCATACCAGCCGGTGCCGTGCATCCGCCCGATCAGCTTCAGGGCCGGTGTGTCGACATAGAGCTTCTCCATGTCGACGAACTCATCCTTGATGTGCATGCGGACGATTTCGCCGACGATGATTTTGCTGCCGCCACTCATTTCCAGCGCGGTAATGCGTTTGCATTCGAAGTTCACGGGCGCCTCAGCAATCAGCGGCGGGGCGACGTCGATAGCGGGCAGCGCCGTCAGGCCGGCTTCTTCCAACTCGTTCACCTCGGGCGGAAATGAGGTTGAGCACAGGTTCATCTGGTCGCCGATCTCTTCGCTGACCAGGGCGACAACAAATTCGCCGGTGTCGCGGATGTTGTCGCCGGTGTCTTTGACCGGCGCAATATCCTCATAAGTCTCCAGACCGAGCACCAGCGTCGGCGGTTCCGACGCCATGCCGTTGAAAAAGCTGAACGGTGCCGCATTGACAATTCCGTCTTTGCTGAGCGACGTCACAAAGCCGATCGGCCGCGGCACAATGGTCGACGTCATCAGCTTGTAGCGGTCGATCCGCCGCATTTCGCGAAAATTGAAGTCCATGAGGGGTCAGCCCGTCAGCAGGCTGATCAGGATCAGCGCCAGGCCGCCGAAGGTCAGCGTCAGGCCGATATAGGCGTACTGATCCATCCAGAACAGGCCGAACGCCTCGGGCGTGCCTTTGGGTGCTGTTGGTTGTTCACCCGGGCGGAGCTGGCGGGGCAGTCCGCCGACAATCAGTATGCCAAGGCCATGCCACATGCCGCCCAGGCCGATGATAATCCGCCAAGCGTACCAGTCTATGCCGTCCATGACTTACCCAAACAGCTTGTAGTAGGGGTCGTCGGGCATGCGACCGCCGGTGTTCAGGCCACCCAGCAGGCCGTCGCTTCGCTGGTCAGACGAAGGCGTGTTGGTGTTCCAGTCCATGACATAGAAGCGCGAGGCGATTTTCCATTCGCCATTGCGCTTTTCGAACCGGTCAAGATAGCGGCCGCCGACGATCATTTCGTTTTCGGCGCCGCTATCGTCACGCAGCAGGTGATAGGCGGTGCAATAGGTCTCGCCCCGGGCGCTGTCGCCGTCCACCTCGATCCAGTGGTTGCCGATGGAGTGCAGGGTGCGAACCATGGTGCTGATACCCGCGACGCAGTTTTCCGCCCACTTCATGGCGTTTTCGTCGTCACCACTATAATTGCAGGTCCCGTCGTCCCAGAAACACGATTGCAATATCGCGAGATCACAGCGGTCGACGCCGTGGCAATATTTCGACATGACGGTATAGATTTGAGTGTGATCCCAAGCCTTTTCGGCGTCGGACATAGCGCTTCCCTCATCCAGATGAAATTCTATCGATTCCGGGAGCGTATCCTTCATGCAACAGTCGCGCAAAGAAAATCATACGTGACTTTTTTTACGGTTGGTGTTGGGCTGCTAGACGTGTAGCATTCTCAATAAGTTGAGGTCGGCAAGCGAAAGTTCGGCCCGTGATAAGTAAGAAAAGTGCAGGAAAATCCTGCCTGGGACAGAGCTATAGGGGAGATAAGCGGTGAAACAGACGTTGAGGGTCCTGACATATGCTGCAGGGCTGACCATGGCGACCGGTGCTGCCTTTGCGCAAGGTGACGCAACAACAGAGGCGGCGGCGAATGAACGTGTCGGGCGCTCCACCCTGGAAACCATTACGGTTGAGACGAAACAGTCCGACGCCGCGGACATCCAGTCGATTTCAACAGCGGTAACCGGCTTCTCTGGCGTCAAGCTGGAGCGCGAATTCGCTGTCACGCTGGAAGATTTCAACCACTCTATCCCCAATGTTCAGTTGGAGCATGTCGGCCTGTTCCAGGCGGCGGCGTCCTTCTCGATGCGTGGTATCGGGACGGCCGGCATTGAAAGTTTCGCCGACCCCGTTGTCGCTGTGTTTGTCGATGGCGCCTATTACTCGCGCAACGCAGTTTCACTGCTCGACCTGTTTGACATTGAATCGATCCAGGCGCTGCGCGGCCCGCAGGGCACGCTCTATGGCCGGAACGCCTTTGCCGGTGCGATTACGGTGCAGACCAAACGCCCTGAAATGGACGAGTTCGGGGGCGAGTTCCACGCCGATATCGGTAATGCCGGTCGCTTGAACCTGGGCATTATCGGCAATATGCCCGTGGTTGAAGGCAAGGTCGCGATCCGTATTGCCGCCAATTACCATAAGCTTGACGGCTTTTATCGGAATTCGGGTGAAGTGCTTGAAAGCTACGACCCGGCGACGGCCACATTGGTGACACGGATCGACGAAGACCTGAAGGGCACGCGCCACAATGGTGAGAAGTCGGTTTACTTTCGGCCCAGCATCCGCTTTACGCCGAACGACCGGTTGGATGTCAGCATCATCGGTGAAATCTGGCGGGATCGTGGTGACGGCACAACGAACCCGAGCCAGTGTTATCAGCCGAACAGTTTTCCGCCCCCGTTGGGTAATGGCCCGAGTGGCGCTACGGCACTGCATACGGCATTCGGTTTCCCGTGTAAGGACCCGTTCGGCGATGCCCGGTTTAATGTGGACGGGGACGGCAGTGACCCGTTCGAATCGGACTTCAATCTGGAGCCGAACCAGACCAATCACGATGTCTGGGGCATTACGGTCGATGGCAGCTACGATACCGAATTCGGCACCTTCAGCTTGATGTTTAACCATCGTGATGTCGATGAGGACGTTACGTCTGATACCGATGGGTACAATTACGATGTGTTCTCGTCTACGCGCCTGCAGGTGTTCAAGTCGACACAGTTCGAGCTGCGTTACAACACCACAATTGCAGAGAGCATCGACATTCTGGCCGGTGTGTTTTTCCTGAAAGATCAGTATGAGGTTCAGCAATACCTCTGGATCTTCGCCGACAGCGCTCTGTTCGGTGGGGGTGGCTTCGGCCGCGATAATCCGTTCCTATCCTGGGGCCGGAACGGCCAGGATCGCAAGACCTGGGCCGGTTACATTCAGATCGATTGGAACATCACTGATCAGTTCAGCGTGACGCTGGGTGGCCGCTATTCCTGGGAGAAAAAGTACAACGTGGTGGGCATGGCGATTAACGACAGCAACTGCCCGCCAGGAGAAACCATCTTTACGGCTCTGTGTAACGGCGCACCGTTCGCGGGCAACGACCCGTCCGATCCGACGGACTTTAACCCGGCGGTTTCGTTTGGCCCGGTTGCCGATACCTGGGATGCATTCTCACCGCGTATTGGTGTTGACTATCAGCTCAATGATGATGTGCTGATCTTTGCCTTCTGGCAGCGTGCCTTTAAGTCCGGCGGGTTCCTGAACAATGCAGGGTCCCAGTCCGTTTTTGAGGACCCCTTCGATCAAGAGCGCGTTGACAACTACGAAATCGGTATGAAGAGCGACTGGCTCAATGATCGACTTCGCGTGAACATGAATGTGTTCCATGCGCGCTATGCTGATCTGCAGCGGTCGGTTATCCGTGAGGCTAACACGTCCACGGGCCAGGAAACGTTCACTGACAATGCAGCGGGCGCCAAATCCTGGGGCGTTGAGTTGGAGTTCAGCGCGATCCCCGTTGACGGTTTGACCATCTTCGGCATTCTGGGCTGGTTGGACATCCAGTATAAAGACTTCATCGCTGACATTAATGGCGATGGTGTTTTGACAGACAATTCAGGGCTTGATCTGGTACGTGCGCCGAAATGGGATATGAACTTCGGCTTCACCTATGAGTTTGCCGTTGGAAATGCAGGGTTCGTAACCATCGGATCGAATGTGACGCACACCAGTCGTCTCGTCCTGACGGTTCCGAACGATTTTGGCTTTGACCGGCGTCCCGTGACGTCGATCAATGCGCAGATCAATTGGGAATCCGCCAATGGCAAATACCGCGTCTCGGTTTGGGGCAAGAACCTGAACAACGATATCGAACGTCTTGGCGGAACGCCTGTCGGCGGCCTGTTTGCCTTCTTTGCGGCAACCCAGCCGCGGCAATACGGCATCACCGCCGTCGCCAACTTCTAGTTTACAGGGGAGGGGTGCCCGCTTCGGCGGGCAGCCAAATCTGGGGCGCTGGTTCTAGGCCGGCGCCCCATTTTTTTGGCATTCTCTTGAACCGCGCTTCCGCAACTGTATTGTCATAAACGGGGAAGACGATTTGGGGAGGCGTTCATGCCCAGTGAAGCCGAGCTTCAGGCATTGCTCGACAAGCAGGCGATTACCGAACTGAGCTACGTCTACACGCGCGCCTGCGACCGTATGGACCGCGCGTTGCTGGAAACCGTCTACTGGCCGGATGGTACGGACGATCACGGCACCTTCAAAGGCACGGCGCCCGAATACTACGATTGGGTTATGGGGTTCCTGTCCAACTGGGTCTCCACCCATCATGACAACACCAACATTCTGATCGAGCTGGATGGCGACAGTGCGTGGGGCGAAGTGCACTGGAACGGTTACTACCGCTATGATGTCGATGGCGAGACCTACGATCACCTTGCAGTGGGCCGCTATATCGACCGCTATGAACGCCGCAACGGCGAGTGGCGCATCCTGCACCGCACCTGTGTCTCCGACTGGACGCGCATTGCCCCGACCCTGAACGATTGGCGCAAAGCCCCGCCGGGGGATCAAATTCTGGGCCAGCGGGGCAGTGACGACCCCGTCTATCAGCGCGACCGGATCGCAATCAAAGCAGCTGCAGAATAGTTTTCTTCAGGCGCGGCCCGTGCCGTTTCATTGACCAAATGGGGAGCATTCATGACTGTTAAACGCATGCTGGAAGCCGGCACCGTTGCTTCCGTCGATGACCCGAACCTGCAGGAATTGCTGGACAAGCAGGCCTGTGCGGAAGTGATGATGACCTATTGCCGGGCAATCGATCACCGCGATGAAGAAGTGCTGCGCAGCGTGTTCCACCCGGACTCCTATCACCGGCACGGGTTTGAAGGCCCCTCCAGCAACCCCAAACTCAAGGGCCGAAAGGGTCAGGCCCCTGACTTTGTCGCCTATGCGCTGGGAATCCTCGCAACCCATACCCACACGCATCATCATCTGGGCAACATATTCGTTGAGGTCGAAAAGAACGGGAAGACAGCCTATACCGAAGCCTATTTTACCGCGTTCCATCGTATGCGGGCGCTGGGCGACCCCAAAGCCGGGCCGAACGCCTATGATACCGAGATGGATTGGTGGGTCGGCGGCCGCTACATGGACCGGATGGAAAAGCGCGACGGGGTCTGGAAGATCGCTTTCCGGGCCGGCATGACCGACTGGACGCGGATCGAGCCGCCTTCGTCACAAGCTTATTTTAGCGGTAATCCGGAGTTCCGCATGCAGCAAAGCCACAAGGACATGCTGTTCCGGCGGCGCAGCGTGTTCAAGGCACCGAAGAAGTAGGCAGCGGGCATGGCCGAATATGATTTCATTATTGTCGGCGCGGGATCAGCTGGCTGTGTGCTGGCCAATCGCCTGTCGGCTGACCCCAAGAACCGGGTCCTGCTCCTTGAGGCGGGGGAAAAAGACAGCAGCCCCTTTATCCATATGCCTGCCGGGCTGTCACAGCTGGTCCCGAAAGATGATCACAATTGGTATTTCTGGACCGAACCGCAGGAGAATCTTTTCGGGCGCGAGCTGTTCTGGCCGCGTGGCAAGGTGCTGGGCGGCTCCAGCTCGATCAACGGCATGGTCTACATCCGCGGTCATGCATCGGATTATGATCACTGGCGCCAGCTGGGCTGCCGCGGCTGGTCGTTCGAGGACGTGCTGCCTTATTTCAAGAAATCGGAAAACCGGGAGCGTGGGCCGGACGAATTTCATGGTTCGGGCGGCGAGCTGAACGTCACGTCCGACGTGATGGACCATCCGATGACAAAGGCGTTTGTTGACGCGTCGGTTGAAGCCGGGCACGCCCGTGCCGAGGATTTCAATGGCGCCACGCAAGAGGGCGCGGCCACATACGATTTCAATATCAAGGATGGCAAACGCCAAAGCGCGGCGGTGGCGTTTCTGCATCCGGTGATGAACCGCGACAATCTGACTGTCGAGACCGGCGCTCTCACCACCCGCGTGCTGTTCGAGGACGGTCGGGCGGTGGGCGTCGAATACCGGCATGCCCAAGAGCTTAAAACAGCAAGCGCCGGGCGCGAGGTCATCCTGTCCGGTGGGGCGATTAACTCACCGCAATTGCTGCTTCTGTCAGGCATCGGTCCGGGTGAACAGCTGCAGCATCTGGGTATTCCGGTCGTCCGCGAACTGCCTGGCGTTGGGGAAAACCTGCAGGACCATCTCGACGTCCTGTTGCGCTGGCGGTCGTTGCAGCCGATTTCCGCTTTCAGCGTTTCCAGGTTTCCCAAGAACGCGCTGACCCTGCTGCGCTGGCGGCTGAACCAGACCGGCTGGGGCGCGGGCGCGCCTACCCCCGGCGGCGCGTTCCTGAGGACCAGGCCGGATCTGGAACGGCCGGACATTCAGCTTCACTATATGAACGTGGCCAGTGCCCCGCATGGCCTCGAGCCTGTCAAGGAACATGGCTTCCAGGTGCATGTCTGCCAGCTGCGGCCGGAAAGCCGTGGCACGATCAGCCTGTCATCGCCGCTACCGAAGGACCATCCGAAGATCCAGCCGAATTACCTCTCGGCACCCGGCGATATCGACGTGCTGCGTGACGGCGTCAAGATCGTCCGTCAGCTTGTAGCCCAGCCGGCGTTCGAACCCCATCGCGGCGAGGAGCTGTGGCCCGGGATCGAGGTCGACGAGGATTACGAGATCGACGCGGCGATCCGCTCCAGCGCGGAAACGCTTTATCATCCGGTTGGCACCTGCAAGATGGGCCAGGACGATATGGCTGTGGTCGATGATCAGTTGCGCGTCCACGGTGTGCCGGGCCTGCGGGTTGTGGACGCTTCGGTTATGCCGACGCTTATTGGGGGGAACACCAACGCGCCCACCATCATGATCGCGGAAAAAGCCGCCGATATGATTCTCGGTAAGGCCGCACCGGCTGCCTAACCAAACCTCGAATTAGAAAGAACCTCTTTGTCCTCATCGCCTGACTCCGCGACGCCTGAGCCTTTTCCCAGTCCGATCTATGCATGGTTTGTCGTGGGTCTTCTGATCCTGGCCGCCTTCATTGGCTACATTGATCGCCAAATCCCCGCCATTGTCAGCGGCCCCATGCAAGAAGATTTGGGCGTCAGTGACACGGAGATCAGCTCGCTCTACGGTATTTTCGCGCTGTTCTATGCCATCGCCGGTATTCCGATTGCCTGGCTGGCCGACAGGAAGAGCCGTAAGCACATTCTGGCCATCGGCATTTTCTTCTGGTCGGCGATGACCATGATCTCCGGGCTGACCCGCAATTTCGCCGTCATCACCCTGGCCCGTATCGGTGTCGGCGTCGGCGAGGCGACCCTGACGCCGGTGCAAAACTCGCTGGTGGGCGATTACTTCCCCCGCGAGAAAATCGCCCTTGCGCTCAGCGTGCTGCAGGCTGGGCCAATCGTCGGATCGGGAATCGGGTTCATTATTGGCGGCTATGTCTTTGAACTGGCGGAGCGGCTGCCGCCCGTCGTGATGCCGGGTATGGGCGAGTTGAAGCCCTGGCAGTTGACCTTTTTCTACATGGGCATTCCCGGCTTGCTGATCGCGCTGATGTTCCTGTTCATCCGCGAGCCGGTTCGCCGGCACTCGGAAGCCCTGCTTCAAGCGACGAAGGACAAAGCAGCGCCTCGTGTGCTCGCGGCGTTTTACAAACAATATTGGAAGACCCTGATCCCCCACCATCTGGGGTTCCTCTGTTTTGCCCTGCTCGGTTACGCCTTCGTGTTCTGGACGATTCCGCTGTTTACGAGGGTCCATGGTCTCGATGCTGCGGACGCGTCCATCACATTTGGCTGGATTTTTGTTTTTGCCGGCCCGCTCGGCCCCCTTCTGGTGGCCTATGTGGCAGAGAAGTTTTCAAAAAAAGGCCGCCACGACGCCAATATTGTTGTGCCGATGCTGGGCGCGCTGGTCGGTGTGCTTGTGATCACGGCCATTCCGCTGATGCCCACGGCGAACTGGGCTTTTGTGCTTTACGCGCCGGCGCTGATCTTTGTGAATGCCCCCTTTGCCATGGCCTACGCCTCGCTGACGGTTATCGCGCCTGCATCCATCAGGGCGCGGGTGGCCGCGGTCTATATGCTTGTATCGTCCTTCGGCATGTTCCTCGGCCCGCCGATTGCAGGAGCATTCAACGATATCGTTTTTCCGGGTGCGGATGGGGTGCGTTGGTCGCTGATTACGGTCACGGTAATCTTTGGCTTTCTGGGGGTGGTCTCCTTGATGCTTGCGCGGCGGCCCTATGCTGACGCCGTTGCCGCGGTGGAGCGGGACGGGATCAGTATCAAGGTGTAACGCCCTTAACGGGGTGCGGACGCTGGTGCATAATGCTTCCATTCGGGGAGATGGATTATGGACAAGCATGCCGAGCGCAAGGCGAACGAGAAGAAGCTAGAGGAGTACTCTCTGCTCGACCCGCAGGTGCATGCCTGCCCCTATGAGTTCTTCCAGCGCTTGCGCAATGAATGTCCGGTCTACCGGATGCCGGAAACCGGCACCTATATGATCACCCGCTATGAAGACATCCGTGCGATCAAGCGCAACCCGGTCGACTTCACCTCTAACATCACCGTGCAGGAGCGGGGCAAAGACCGCATAGAGCTGATGAAGGAACATGACGGGATCCTGGCCAAATATGGCTGGGACAACGTCCAGACCCTGCAGCGCACCGACCCCCCGCAACATACCCGGTGGCGGCAGCTGATCGACCGGACGTTCACCGCCAGCCGGGTGCGTGAACTCAAACCGCATATCGACGCCATGGTGCACCAGCTGGTCGACGACTGGATCAATGATGGTGCGTGCGAATTCGTCAGCCAATATGCGATCCCGCTGCCCTGCAAGGTGATCGCCGGTCAGTTGGGCGTGGGCGATACGGATTTCTGGAAGTTGAAAACCTGGTCGGATGCGATGCTGGAACCGGCCAGTCCCACCTGCCCGCCGGAAAAGGTGCCTCAACACGCCCATTCGGTGGTCGAAGCCCAGCATCATTTCTACCAGGTGTTCGAAGACCGCCGGAAGAACCCGCGCGACGACATTATGTCATCGCTGGTCAATTCAGACATGGGCGATCAGCCGCCGCTTACCATGCACGAGCTGCAGAACCTTATGAATCAGCTGTTGACCGGCGGCAATGAAACCACGACCAGTGCGCTTTCGCACGCCATGTGGAACCTGCTGAAGTTCCCGGAACAGATGGCGCGGCTGCGCGCCGACCGGTCCTGGCTGAAGAATTTTGTCGAGGAAACCCTGCGATTCGAAACGCCGGTGCTGGGTCTGGCGCGTAAAACCACCCGGGATGTGGAGGTGCATGGCACGCCAATCCCCGAGGGATCCATGGTGGTGCTGACCTATGCGGCCGCCAACCGGGACGAGGAAAAATTCGAAGACGGCGAAGATTTCGACGTCACCCGAAAGAATGCCGGCGCCCACATCGCTTTCGGCATGGGGGCGCATTTCTGCCCCGGCGCGATGCTGGCGCGGCAGGAGATTTTGTCGACCTTCGAAATCCTGCTCGACCGGCTGGACGATATTGAACTCGCCCGGCCGCTGCCGGACGAAACCCATCAACCGAGCGTTTTCCTGCACCAGATGAAGGAACTGCCGATCAGGTTCAAAAAGCGTTAGGGAAAAACTGATGTCAGACACACAAGAACGTCATGGCCAGTGCCTGTGCGGCGCGGTCAAAATCACCGCCAAACAGGCCAGCACCAGCGTCGGTGCCTGCCATTGCAATATGTGCCGTCAATGGGCCGGGGGGCCCTATCTGGCGGTCGATTGTGGGACAGACGTGCGCTTTGAAGGGGAGCAGCATATCGGCACCTTCGGTTCATCGGACTGGGCGGAACGCGGGTTCTGCAAGACGTGCGGCAGCAATTTGTTCTACCGGGTGAAAGCCTCCGGCCAGCTGATCGTGGCCGCCGGGCTGTTTGAAGATCAGGACGGGTTTGTTTTCGACCATCAGGTCTTCGTCGATGAGCGGCCGACATATTACGATTTCGCCAACGAGACCGAGGACAAGACCGGTGCCGAGCTCTTTGCTGAATTCTCGGGCGGGGACTAGGGCCCCCGGGGCTTTCCTTGAAACCCGCACCCGTGAATGTAACTATCGGTCGTTATCGGCACAAACGGGGATAGAGATCATGAGCACGCTTGAACGGGCGCCTGAGACGGACGCAGCACCGCTTTCCGAGTTCAACCCGCTGGACCGCGAGACGCAGGCCTGTCCCTATCCCTATTACAAGACCATGCGGTCCGAATGCCCGGTGTTCCAGGCGCCGCAGACCGGCATGTATTACGTGACCAAATATGAAGATATCCGCTTCATCAAGCGGAACCCGCAGCTGTTTTCATCGAACATGGTTCCGACGGACCGCGCCGGGTTGACCGAAGCACAAAAGAAACATGCCGAGGTTTTTGCCAAATATGGCTGGTCCCACGTGCAGGCACTGCAGCGGACTGATCCTCCGGCGCACAACCGGTGGCGCAAGCTGATCGACCGGACCTTTACCGCCAGCCGTGTGAACGGTATGAAGGATTACGTGGACGAAATGGTCCACGAACTGATCGACGCCTTCATCGACAAAGGCGAGTGCGAATTCGTACACGACTTCTGCATCCCACTGCCCTGCAAGGTGATTGCCGACCAGCTGGGCCTGCCGCGCGAGGAATATCTTAGTTTGAAGTCCTGGTCCGATGCGATGCTGACACCGGGCGGGCTGATGGCCACCGACGAGGAAATCATCCAGTGCGCCTATACCGAGGTGGAAGCCCAGCACTTTTTTTACAAGGTCTTTGAAGACCGCCGCAAAAATCCGACGGATGACATCATGTCGGCGTTGGTGAATACCCGGTTCGAGGGGGAAGAGCCGCTCTCCATGCACGAACTGCAGAACATGATGAACCAGCTCATCACCGGCGGCAACGAAACCACCACCAGCGCGCTGGCCCACGCCATGTGGAACCTGCTGAAGAACCCGGGAGAGATGGCCAAGCTGCGCGCCGACCGTTCGCTGGTTAAGAATTTCGTCGAAGAAACCCTGCGCTATGAAACGCCGGTGCTGGGCCTGTTCCGCAAGGCGACGCAGGACGTGGAACTGCGCGATGTGACCATCCCGAAAGACGGGATCATCTTCATGGCCTATGGCGCGGCCAATCGTGACGAAGAAAAATTCGACGACGGCGAGGATTTCGACGTCAGCCGCAAGAATGCCGGCGCGCAGATTGCCTTCGGCATGGGCGCGCATTTCTGCCCCGGGGCCATGCTGGCACGCCGGGAAATCTATTCGGCGTTCGAAATCATCCTCGACCGCATGGAAGACATTCAGCTGGCCCGGCCGCTGAACGAGTTCACCCACGACCCCAGCATCTTCCTGCACCAGCTCACCGAACTGCCGATCAAGTTCAAGAAACGCTGAGCGCTAACGCGTCATCCCTGCTTTCGCAGGGATGACGGTTATTTTCCATAGTCGTCATCCCGGAAGCCGAAAGTGTCGAAATCTTTGATTTCGCGCCACTTTCGAGTTATCCGGGATCTTAAGAAGCTCTGTTACAGGTGGGGTGGGCTGCTAGGCGTCCTTGATCTTCGCCCGCAGCGCGCGCATCTGTTCGCGGGTCTGGCCGTAAAGCAGCGCTTTGGCCTCGTCGGAGATCTGCCCCGGTGTGGCGGCGATATCGCGGCCGATTTCATAGGCGCGTTTGACCGCCGGGCGTTCGCTCATCGCCTCGAACCAGCGTTTCAGATTGGGCGTGTCGTCCAAATTCTGGCCCTGTAGTTCATGCAGCGTGATCCAGCCCCAGCACGCCATGTCGGCCAGCGAATATTCATTATTGGCGACCCAGTCCTGGCCATCCAGTTTCCAGTCCAGCAGGTCCCAAAGGCGCGCGACCTCGTTGGTATAGCGGTCGATGGCGTACTGGATTTTCTCCGGCGCATAGGCGCGGAAGTGGTTGGCCTGGCCGCCCATCGGGCCTAGGCCACCCATCTGCCACATCACCCATTCCATGACCTTGGCGCGCTTATAGGGGTCTTCAGGCCAGAACTGGCCGGTCTTTTCAGCCAGATGGATCATGATCGCCCCGGACTCGAAGATCGACAGCGGCTCGCCATCCGGCCCCGTGACGTCATGGTCGACAATGGCCGGGATCCGGTTGTTGGGCGACACCTTCAGGAACCAGGGTTCGAACTGCTGGCCAATCAAGATGTTGACCGGGATTACGTTGTAGTCCAGCCCGGTTTCCTCCAGCAGGATGCTGACCTTCCAGGTGTTAGGCGTCGGGAAATAGTAGAGATCGATCATGGTTGGGTTCCCTTAGGCGACAAAGAGGTAATAGGCCGACGCGACGACCATGTAGCTGAGCGCCAGCAAGGTCGACTGGATGCCGACAATGCGGCCAAAACTGGCATAGGGGTTGGTGGTGTATCCCCAGGCATGCAGATAGCGCGCGACAGTGAACACCGCGCCGCCGAAATGCACCATCAGCGCCGGCGCGCCCGACCATTCCAGCGCGATCAACAGCGCCAGCCCGGTTGGCACATATTCGGTGAAATTACCGTGGACGCGGGCGATCTGGTCGCCTTTGGCGTTGTCCTCGTCTGTCGAAGTGATGGCCGCTTTTACCCGGTGGTGCAGCACATTATAGGTCAGCAACACCAGCAGCAGGCCGAGCGCAGCCGCATAATAGAGGCTGATCGGGACGGTGATGCCCGACGCTTCCAGCCCCAGCCCCGGTCCCATGACATTGGCGGCGATGATGAGAACACCGCCAACAGCAAGACATGCCCAGGCGCCGCGCATGAAATTCATGAAGATGCCGATCACCATCTCGGGCGGTTGATGCGGCTGGCTGGCCGGGTCCTTGCCATAGGGCAGGATGCGGCGATAGGCATAGGTAATGCCCAGGCCGACCATGATAAAGGCCAGCCCGAGGGCCGTGCCGAATACGCTGATATTCAGATCTTCCATTGTCTCCCCCCTGCTCGAGAGCCTATGTAGACCGCTCCCGTTCGATCTACTATAGACGAGCTAAGCTGCAGGGAGGGAGCCCCATGACCGATCTTTCTTTGACGTTCGAACCGCGCGCGCTGGCGCCGCAGCAGGAAAAGCTGCGCGACGATATCCGCGCCTTCCTGAAGGATGAGCACGACCGGGGCACCTTCGCGCGGGCGCAAGAGGCAATGGCGAAACATGATTTCGGGTTTTCCGAACGGCTGGGCGCCGCCGGGTTCATCGGCATGACCTGGCCGGAAGAATTCGGCGGCAAAGGTCTTACCTTCCTCGATCGCTATGTGGTGACCGAAGAGCTGATGGCAGCCGGGGCCCCCTGTGGCGCGCATTGGGTGGCCGACCGGCAAAGCGGCCCGCTCTTGATCCGCTATGGCACGCCGGAACAACGCGCGCGCTTCTTGCCGGAGATCATCGCCGGCAAGAGCTATTTCTGTATCGGTATGTCCGAGCCGGATAGCGGGTCCGATCTGGCGTCGATCCGCACCACTGCCAAGAAGGTCGATGGCGGCTGGCTGGTTAACGGCACGAAGCTGTGGACGTCGAACGCCCATATTTGCCACTACATGATCGCGCTGGTCCGCACCGAGCCGCCGTCGGATGACAGGCATGCGGGCATGAGCCAGATGCTGATCGATCTGAATTCCGACGGCATCGATATTCAGCCGGTGAAGAATCTGGCCGGGCATCACCATTTCAATCAGGAAATGTTCACCGACTGTTTCGTGCCCGATGACATGGTCGTCGGTACCGTCGGCAATGGCTGGGAGCAGGTGATGAGTGAACTGGCCTATGAGCGCAGCGGCCCGGAACGGTTTTTGAGCACGTTTCAAATGCTGGTCGAGCTGGTCCGCGCCGTGGGTCCCGACCCCAGCGAGATCGAAGCGCGCGCGATCGGGCGCCTGACATCGCACTTGATGACCCTGCGTAACATGGCGCTCACGGTCGCCGGGCAGCTGACCGATGGTGAATTGCCGGCGACGGAAGCCGCGCTGGTGAAGGATCTGTCGACCAATTTCTGCAAGGAAATCCCGGAAGTGGCGCGGCTGGTTTATCCGCCCGATGCCGGGGCAGGCGACAATATGAAGTATGAAGAAGCGCTGGCGACGGCGACGCTCTACGCGCCCTCTTTCACGATCCAGGGCGGTACGCGCGAAATCTTGCGGGGCATGATTGCCCGCGGCCTTGGGCTTCGGTGAGGAGAGCATCATGAACGAACTTCGCACCATGATCCTGGATACGGCCGACCGCATCTTCCGTGACAAATGTGATCAGGCCCTGATCGATGCGGCAGAAGGCGGCGCGTGGCCCGCCGGTCTGTGGCAGACGGTCGAGGAAGCCGGGCTTGCCGTCGCAGCCGTACCCGAAGAACGCGGCGGGGCTGGCGGCACCATCGGCGATGGCCTGGCGTTGCTGAAGGTCGCCGGGCGCTATGCCGCGCCGCTGCCCCTGGCGGAGACATTTCTGGCAGGGCATTTGTTGGCCGAGGCGGGTGCGGATGTCCCCGCTGGGCCGCTGACCGTCGCGCCCGTGCGTCAGGGTGATGCATTCGATGTCCCGGGTGGGAAGCTGCATGGCGTGGCTTCCAAGGTGCCCTGGGCAAACCAGGCTGTCGGCCTTGTGGTGGCGCTGCCCGATGGCGTCGCACTCGTCGATCCTGCCGATTGCCGGATTGAACCCGGGGCCGGGATATCGGGCGACCCGCGTGATACCGTGATTTTCGATGGCGCTGCGGTTCAGGTCCACGCGCTTGAGGACGCCGCTGACCGGCTGTGGAAGCTGGGGGCTGTAGCGCGGTCGGTTCAGATGGCCGGCGCGCTTGAGGCGATCCTCGATATGACCACCCAATATGTGCAGGACCGGGTGCAGTTTGGCCGTCCGATCGCGAAGTTCCAGGCGGTGCAGCAATCGCTGGCGGTTCTGGCGGGGCAGACAGCAGCGGCGTCTGCCGCCGCGGAAAACGCCATCGCTGCAGTCGAGGCGGGTGGCGGTGACGCACAGATCGCCGTGGCCAAGGCGCGCTGCGGTGAGGCGGCGGGCTCGGCGGCGGAAATTTCACATCAGGCGCATGGCGCCATCGGCTTTACCCATGAGTATGCGCTGCATCAGTTCACCCGGCGGCTATGGACCTGGCGCGATGAATTCGGCGGCGAACCCTATTGGCAGGGCCAGTTGGGCCGCATGGTTGCCAAGGCGGGTGCAGATAATCTCTGGGCCTTTGCGACAAAGTCGGCCTGAAGCCTAATACGTCCCGCCCAGCTTTGTGTGATCCCAGCTGATGGTTTTGACCGGCGTAAATCGGATGATCACCCGCTTGCGCGCGGCATAGCCGATCTGTTCGATCTCTTCGGGCGGGAAGTCCACCTTTGAGGGATCGCGCTGAAGCCGAATGTTCTTCATGGTCTCGATGACAAAATCCGTGTCGCCGATAATTTCGGCCTCGGCTTCCATCATCACCGATTTCAGCTCTTCATATTCGCCGCCGGTTTCGATCAGCAGCGCAGATTTCGGGTCGCGCTCGAAGTTTTTAACCTTCTGACTGGCGCCATAGGTAGACACCAAAAAGCGCCCTTCCGGGTCGGTATAGAAGAACATCGGCATCGGGTGCGGATAGCCGCCAGGCCCATTGGAGACGATGATCAGCGTCTTTTCCGCCCGCACGAAGTTATGCAGTTCGTCATCTGTCATGGTGATCTGATCGCGCCGTGACGCCATGGTGTCCTCCCTTGTCTTAACGCCGGTGGCCTATCACTAGTCGGCAGGACAACTCATGTCGAGTGAGGATCCACGTGGTCGTTCCTTCGGGCCAGAAGTCGCGATAGGATGCGATCTGTTCTGGCCGCCCGATTGATTATGCACCTTCTTTCCATCGACAAGAGTGACTCGCCCATTTTGCCGGGTTTTCTGCGCATCGCCGGCACCGTCCGGTTCGATGACGGTCAGCGCCAGACATTATGGTTCGACGTGCCGGCGGATCAGGAATGGGCGCTCAATGAACAGGGTGATCCCTGGGCAGTCTTGCTGTGGCCGGAAGCCGTCGTCAGGGGCGAGGGTTTGGTGATCGACCTGCCGGTCGACCCCACCCTGATGGACAATCTGCGGGGTCTTCAGCGGCTTTGGCGAAGCTGGTTTAGCTTTGTTCACCACGCAGACATAAAGGCACCGGCTGGCCGATGTGCTGTTACCCGGACCAAGACCGCGCAGTTCTTCTCCGGCGGTGTTGATTCGTTTTTCACGCTGATGCGGGGGCTTTCGCAGTCGGAGTATCCGGCCGTCCCACCGACAAGTAGCTTGCTGACGATTTGGGGGTTCGACGTGCCGCTCGCCCATCCCGATGAATTCGCCGCGGTGTGGGCGTTGGGGAAAGATACGGCGCGCAAGTTCGACATGGACTGCATTGCGATTGCCACCAACGCGCTTGAGCTCGAAAGCAGCCGGCTTTATCTGGGGCCGTTGACGCATGGGGCGGTGATCGCCGCATGTGGCCTGCTCTTGTCGGGTCGGTTTCAGAATCTCATTCTTGCGTCTTCCTACGACTTTTCGCATACGCCGCCTTGGGGGTCGCATATGTTGGTCGATCCGCTGTTCAGCACCTCCCAGACCAGACTGATTCACGATGGCGCCGCGTTCACGCGCGTCCAGAAGACCGCATTTGTAGCCTCCGACCCGAATGTACTGAGCCGTTTGCGGGTGTGCTGGGTATTGGGTGGCGCCTCCAACTGTAGCCGCTGCTCAAAATGCATGCGGACCATGTTGACACTGGACCTGTTGGGCCTTCGGGAGCATGCAGCCAGCTTCGACTGGAGCGATTACAGCCTGAAAACTGCCGCCGGGACATACATCCCCAACCCAAACCATGCCAGGCAGGCGCGTACCGTGCGTGACGCCGCCAGGCAACGCGGCCGCGATGATATGGTGCGGGCCATCAACCGAAGTCTGCGCCGGTCGATGTTCAAGAGGTATGTGTTGGTCGGTCTTGGAAGGCCTGTGTGGTTGATGCTGAAGAAAGTCTCGCTGCTCAGGCGGTTCGCGGCGCCGGTGCACCGTGTGCTGACGCGCGGCCTTGCCGGACGTTAGGCCGCGCTGGACGTGGCCGGGTGTGCCTTGTCGTTCAGCTGCGCAAGCTTGCGGGCAACACTTTCACGGTGGCGGCCCTTCACGGCACCCGCCAACAGCGTGAGGACGACAAACAAGTTGCCTCTGCGAAGTCCTTCATCGTCCAGATCCTCGGCCGCCCAGCGGGAGACGACGGCGTAGGCGGCTGACGTCATTTCATCTGCCAGGGCGTCAATTCTGACCCATTCTTCCAGGGCGCCTTCCGTTTGCAGGCGGCGCAACTGATCGACCCAGAAGTTGGTCGGGATATCGTGCAATTGCTGCCGTACGGGATTGCCAGCTTCACCTGAAAAATAAATCTGGCACATGGTTTTGGCATAGGCAGGCACGCGCATCATCTCCTTGAAGGCGGCGGCGCTGCGTGCTTCGGCGACTTCGGCGATCTCGTCATTCTTTGGGTCGACGGTCATGCCGTTGACGCGTTCTTCAAACACCTGGGAGACGGCTTCGGCGACCAACCCCTCCTGACCGCCGAACAGATTGTAGAGTGTGCCGGTGGCGACGCCGCTTTCCTTTGCCAGCGCGCGCATGGTGAAGTCGCCATCGTTGCGCGCCATCATATCGAGCGCCGTTTCAATGATCCGCGCGCGCCGCGCGATCATGGTTTCACTTTCGTACTTCACCGCATCTCCTTGTGGCCTATTTTGAAGCAGCTTGACCAATAATGGAACATGTTCTATAAGATTGAAACGCGTTTCAATATTGTGATTCGCCGGGGAGCGACAAATGAACAAGCAGATCACCGGAAGCTTGATGGATCCTGCCATCCAGCAATGTCCTTTCGATCATTATGCCGAGTTGCGGGAGAATGCACCGGTCTACCAGATGCCGGATACCGGCTTCTTTATCGTCACCAGCTACGACCTGTTGATGCAGGTGATGAAGAACTTCAAGGTCTTCTCGAACCTGGCGCCGGGTGGCCAGCGTGCGGGCGTTACCAGCGAGGAGGCGGAACGAATCATCAAGGAAGAAGGCTATGGCCGGTTCATCCCGACCATTGTGAACAACGACCCGCCGGGGCATACGGCATATCGCAGTCTGGTGAATGATGCCTTCCGGGCTGGCCGGATCCGGCAAATGGAAGACTATATTGACGATGTGGTCGAAGACCTGATTGCCAAGTTCGAGGACCAGCCTGACTGTGAAGTCGTCGCAGACCTGGCGGTGCCGGTCCCGATGTATGTGATCGCCGACCAGCTGGGCGTGCCCCGCACCGAGTTCAAGCGTTTCAAGGAATGGTCTGACGCGTGGGTCATTGGGCTGGGCCTGCCGGTACCGGAGGAAAAGCTGATTGAGGCCGCCAAACTGGTGGTGGAGATGCAGCACTACATGATCGCGCGGATGAAGGAGCGTCGTGAAAATCCAAAAGATGACGTGATGAGCGATCTTGTGCAGGCGACCTATGACGGCGACCGCCCGCTGACCGACAAGGAAGTACTCTCAATCGTCGAACAAATTCTCGTGGCGGGCAACGAAACCACCACCAATGGTATCGCCAACGGCGTAATGCTGATGGCACAGGATCAGGAACTGCAGAACCGTCTGCGCGCCAATCCGGACCAGGTAAAGCCCTTCGTTGAAGAGGTGCTGCGCTATGAATCACCGGTACAGGGCCTGTTCCGCTATGTCACCGAAGACACCGAACTGGGCGGCGTGGCGATCCCCAAGGGCTCAACGGTGATGATCCGCTATGCGTCGGGCAACCGTGACGAAACCAAATTCGACAGCGCCTGCGCCTTTGATATGGATCGCAAGAACAATGGCGCGCATATGGCCTTCGGCTCAGGCACGCATCACTGTGTCGGGTCGCAGCTGGCGCGTGCAGAAATGCAGCAGTCTTTCAAAGCGATGCTGAGGCATTTTTCGAGATTCGAACTGGCCGTTGATCCCTCTGACATCGTCTATCACCCGAGCTTTGCACTCCGCGGTCCTGTAAAGCTGCCGCTTAGGCTCGAAAAGGCTTAGTCTAAGGCCGGTAAGGGGGAGACTCAGATGGCAACGGTTAAAGTAGACACAGTGCTGGACGTTTCAGCGGATGCGGCCTGGGCGGTTCTGGCTGACTTCGGTGGATTTCTGAACTGGGCCGGAGACGGATCAAGTTCTGCCGAAATCGAAGGTGATGGCGTCGGCATGATCCGGCATCTGGAGATGCCGGGCATCGGCAAGTTCGGCGAACAGCTGACCGTGCTCGACCATGACAGTAAGACACTCGCCTACAAAATCGCCTATGGCGCGCCGCTGGGTATGGCCAGCTACGGCGCCACAGTGACGTTGCAAGACAAGGGTGACGGCACCTGCGCCGCCAACTGGATTGGTGAATTTGAAGGCGGCGATGAAGCCGCTATTTCAGAGGGGCTGAAGGGCTCCTATGCCGGTATGTCGGACAGTCTGGCTGCCTATGTGAAGGAACAGTAATCCCGCCGCGATAGCTTGGCTGCAGGGTGCATTTGTGTAAAATCAGCACGCGTGCTGGAACCAGCCACGTGTCTGGGGGAAAAGGAGAACGGGTTATGGACGCTCAGGAAATCGCAGAGCTTCGTGAGTTAATGGATTATGAGGGCCGCCGCAAAGGGCCGCCCGAAGGCTATCCCAAATTCCCCGACATGCCGGCCGGGCGTTACAACTCGGAAGAGTTCTACAAGCTCGAAAAAGAAGAATACTGGACCAAGGTCTGGATGATGGCCGGGCACATGGACGAAATTCCCGAAGTCGGGTCCTACAAGCTTTGGGAAATGTCCGGGGAGCCGATGCTGATCGTACGCGGCAAGGACAATGTTGCCCGGGCCTTCTACAACACCTGCAGCCACCGCGGCGCACCCGTCATCCAGGAAGCCTATGGTCAGGCCACGGGGGGACTGGCCTGCAAATATCACGGCTGGACCTATGATTTTGAAGGCAA
Organism: Alphaproteobacteria bacterium; assembly: GCA_046290575.1. Taxonomy (GTDB): domain Bacteria; phylum Pseudomonadota; class Alphaproteobacteria; order SMXS01; family SMXS01; genus JANQQJ01. The sequence continues at coordinate 22,891 of JBKAGX010000010.1, forward strand.
GCTGATCAACCTGCGCGACAAGCGCGACTTCGTCGATCTGGACATGGATTGCCGTGGCCTGTTCCCGGTGCGCACCGAACAATTTGGCAAGCTGATCTTCATCACCCTTGATGATGATGCGATCCCCCTGCGGGAGTTCCTCGGGCCGGTTGCCAGCCAGTGGGACGACTTCGACTTCGCCAACACCCGGCTGGTGCACCACTATACCTGGAACCTGGAGTGCAACTGGAAGATCGCCATGGAAGCCAACATGGAGGTCTATCACGTCAAATCGATCCACCCGGATACGGTGGATGCTGGCCTCGACTACCGCAAGAACGTCAACACGCTCTATCCGCATGGGCATTCGCGGATGGTGGCGCCGACTCCAGACGCGGTGCTGGCGGCGATGCCGCCCAAGCCCGACCATATCCCGGAGATTGAATCTGTGGGAGAGCTGCCACGGACCACGACCTATTCCTTCCACGTCGATCCCAACCTGGTCTCGCCGATGGGACAGACCCTGTTTCCGATGCTGTTCTTCTGGCCGGATGGGCTGCGCAAGACCAAATACGAGCTGTACTGGATCGGCGCCGACTGGGGCGAAGGCGAGATGCCGCAGGAATGGAAAGACCAGATCGACTATTTCAATGTCGTTATCACCGAAGATACCCAGTTCGGCGACTGGATTCAGAAGTCGGCGGATTCCATCGCCTTCAAGGGCGTGCCGCTCTGCTATCAGGAATCGCGGATTTACCACGCGCATGAGAACATCGACCGGGTGATTGGGCTGAACAAGGTGCCGGACCATCTGGCGGTGAAGCAGGTGCTGGGCGAGGACTGGATTTATCCGAATGACAGCAAGTTGCGCCTCGAAGAATCAGAGCGCATGAAGCAGGCGGCCGAGTAGCATCCATGGACGCGCATAAAATCACCCATTACCCGGACCCCTATGAGGCGTTCGGGATCGCGCAAGGCTACCGCTATGGTAATCTGATCGTGCTTTCCGGTCAGATCGCGATGACGCCGGAAGGCGAGATCGTCGGCAAAGGCGATATCGCCGCCCAGGCCGAACAGGCCTTCGCCAATATCGAGGCGATCCTGAACGAGGCCGGCTCCAACCTGCGCAGCATTATCAAGATGACCACCTATGTCACCGATATGAGCAAGGTGGGCGAGCTGACGGACCTGCGCGCCAAGCTGTTCGGCAAGCCGCCGCCCGCTGAAACGTTGGTTGAAGTCTCGGCTCTGGCGCTGCCTGATCTGATGATCGAGATCGACGCCATGGCCATTACCGGCGGCATTCCAAGGCCGTCACTGCCGCCATACTGAGAGTTGAATTACGGGGACGAATTACGGGGACGAATTACGGGGACGAATTACGGGGACGAATTACGGGGACGGTATACTTAATTCAGTTTAATTCTCTCCTGTCTGTAATCCAGTAGAGACTGAATTAAGTATACCGTCCCCGTAATTACCATTTCGTTAGGGGTTAGCTGAGCTAGGGGAGAGCAAGCATGACTGCAAATGATCTGGGCGATGGCCTGATTCGTTATCCGATCCAGCAATATGGCTATGTGGTGAATGATATCGAAGCGGCAGCCCGGCATTGGGTGGAGTTCTTCAATGCGGGGCCGTTCCTGGTCTCACCGCATCATCAGTCGGAGAATGTCACCTATCGCGGTGAACCCTGCGATGCCGATCTCAGCTATGCGTTCGGTCAGGCGGGGCCGGCTCACATCCAGCTCATTCAGCAGCATTGCGATACCCCATCCGTCTACCGCGACATGTATGCCCGGGGCGAGCAGGGCTTCCACCATGTCGCCATGCTTGTAGGCGACTGGGAGGCCGAGCATGCCCGCTTCGAAGCGGCCGGCTATCCCTCCGTGATGGAGCTGATTTCGGCTGCCCGTGTTGCCTATATGGATGCAAGGCCGGCGATCGGCTGTTTTGTCGAGATTTATGAAGATGACGGCACGGTCCAGGACATCTTCCAGCAATGGAAGGACCTGCACGATAATTGGGACGGCAGGACCGATCCCGTTCGCCAGATGTAGGCGTTAAACCACCGGCCCGATCAGCCCCAGCTGGGAAGCCATGGCGGCCGCCTGGCTGCGGCTCGACGCGCCCAGTTTTTTGACAGCCTTTTCGATGTGGAACCGCGCGGTGGCGGGGGAGCGGAAGATCATCTCGGCGATTTCCGCGTCGGTCTTGCCCAGCGCCACCCAGGTCAGGCATTCGATTTCGCGCTCCGTCAGGCTGGCAATGTCCGACGCGGCGGGTTCTTCGTCGCGCAACTGAAAGACCAGATCAAGGAAGTAGTGACCGATAAGCATGAGTTGCGGGCTGTAGTCGCGGACGATGGCGTCGAGATCGGTATTGGAATCGCCTGTGGTCCAGCCCACTGATCCGACTCGTCCCAGCGGCCGGTGTATCGGCACGGTAATGCCGCCATAGGTGCCCTGGTCGGCCATGATTTCGAGTACCCGCGCCTGTCCCTTGTCGAGATTGGGGCGCTTGTCCCAGATCTTCCGGGCATACCATACGAAGGGTTTCGTCGCGAAGCGGCAGGCGTGGCCGATGGGGCTGGCGAGGGTCAATTTCTTATCCAGCCAGGTCTCGATATAGTCCTTCGACCAGCCGAAGACCTCCGCCAGTGAGACACCGTCTTCCCCCAGGATCAGGCTTGAGTTCGAATAGTCATCGGCTGCTGCGACGCGCGGCACGCCAATCACGTCACCGACGCGCTTCAGGATCAGCGCTGCAGACAGCACGTCACGGCATGTCTGCAGGTCGTCGATGGCCTGATCGAGTTCCTCCCGCATGGGTGCATTCTGCCACGCCCGGCGCGTGGACCCCAATTGATTCGACACATGCCTTTCCCACGCGCCGACTCCTTCTATATTGAGCGCCGAAGGGTCAAACGAACGTCAGGGGAAAAGTTATGAGCCAGGAAAAGACCGGTCCACTTGCGGGTATCCGTGTCATCGATATGTCGACAGTGGTGCTCGGCCCTTATGCAGGTCAGATCATGGGCGATCTGGGCGCTGAAGTGATCCGTGTGGAATCACCGCAGTCGGATATGACGCGCTGGGCGGGCAATTCGCCGCATCCAGGGTTCGGCACGATCTTTATGACCTGTAACCGCAACAAGCGCTCATTGTGTCTCGATCTGAGGAAAGACAGCGCGAAGGCGGCGTTCCGGGAGCTGATCAAGACGGCGGATGTATTTCTGCACAATGTCCGGCGCGCCGGCATCGCCCGCCTGGGGTTTGACTATGAAGACGTCAAGGCGATCAAGCCGGACATCGTCTATGTGCATGCGGTTGGCTATGGCAGCGAGGGCCCCTATGCGGGACAGCCTGCCTATGACGACCTTGTGCAGGCAGCGGGCGGCTCGGCTGGGCTGAACGCCTTCATCGACCCCGAAGCCCATCCTGAATTCATGCCGACGCTGGCGGCTGACAAGACATCGGGCCTGCATGCGGCCTATGCGACCATGGCGGCACTGTTCCACCGCGAGCGGACCGGCGAGGGGCAGTTCGTCGAGGTGCCGATGCTGGAGAGCTTCGCGTCCTTCCTGATGATCGAGCACCTCAATGGCCATGTCTATGATCCGCCGACCGGCGATTATGGCTATCACAACATTATCAATTTCAAGCGCCGGCCCTACCCCACGTCAGATGGCCATCTGTGCATCATGCCCTATCAGGTCGAGCAATGGCGGCGGATCCTGAAACTTGGCGGGCTCGACATCGCCGATGATGATCCGCGCTTCATCGACATGAACGCGCTGCGCAGTTCAATCAACGAGCTCTATGACCTGCTGCGCACGATCACACCCGCCAAGACCAGCGACGAATGGGCTGATATTTTTGTGGAGATGGACGTGCCGTTTGCGCACATCAATTCCCCTGTCAACATTATGGAGGAACCGCACCTCAAGGATGTCGGACTGTTCCAGCGGCGCGAACACCCGCATGAGGGCGGTTACATGGCGATGCGTCATCCGGTGAAGTTCGAGGCGACGCCTGCCGGTATTTATCGCGACCCCCCGGCGTTGGGGGAACATAACCGCGAGGTACTGGCCGAGGCCGGCCTGTCGGACGACACGATCAATGCGCTGGAAAGCGAGGGTGCGCTGTTCAGCATGGTGCCGCCAAAGGCGGATTAGGTTGCCTCCCGCAACTGCCTAAATCCCACCCGGCCAGTGAACGCGGTTTTCATCGACGAACATGACTTTCGTGGCATCGAGATCGAGCAAGTGCGCCAGATCGCTGCGGGCCATGCCGCCATCGGCATCCTTGGCGTAGGCGTCCTTGTCTGACCACCAGAGTTCTTCGGCACCGTCGAACATCGGGTCTGAATCGACATAAGCCTCCGCTGCGGCGGGCGACCGCACCCAGCGCGCCAGTTCGCTGCCCCCGGTGATCAGTGGCGTTTTGTGCGCCAGCCATTGCTCGACAAAGGCCTGGTGTGACAGCTCAGGGTCGCGACGGTAGAACGCAAGAACTTTGACCAGCTCGTCGTCCTTGGCAATGGGCGGCCCTTCGATCTCCACTTGCTCCGTCACCATGATCCCGGCGGAGCGTTCGCGCATAAAGCGTGGTTCGTCCGGATAGGCACCGGTCAGATATTCCGGGACCGCATTCAACTGGCCGGCTGAGTCCAGATCGTCCATCCAGCATTCGGGTGACCCGTCGCAGGGCGGTTCGAACCCGGGAAAGGGCTCTGCCGCCTTGTGGTTTTGCACATAGCGCTTCATCACCGCGGTGAGTTTCAGGGCTTCTACCGCATGTGGCCCGGCCCAGTGGGCGTGGAACTGTTCCTGGGTAATGTCGCTGCGCTTATGCAGCATGCCGAAGACTTTGATCATGAATCTTTCACCGGTTCGTTGTGAGCGTTATTGGCGGCGATGTAGCCATAGGTCATTGCCAGGCCGATGGTGCCACCGGCGCCGAAATAGGCCTCCCGCGAAGGGCTGGCGATGCAGTTGCCCGCCCCGTAAAGGCCGGGGATGGGCTGGTCATCCTGGTCGAGGATTTGCGCCTTGGCATTGATCACCGGGCCGCCATTGGTATCGAGCACACCCGCGCCGACAATGTAGGCGTAATACGGCCCCTCGTTCCGGATCGGGTACATGGTGATATTGGGCATGTCGTTGGCGGGCCATTGGTCGCTGACCTTCTGTGGCGCGAACAGATGCGTCCAGGCCCGGTCATACTCCTGCGCGCCGCGCCCGAAATCCGGGTCGACCCCTGTGCGCGCGTAGTCATTGAACCGCGCAAAGGTCGCTTTCAGCGACGTGGCAAAATCAGCGTCCAGGCTGATCTTGCCAATCTTCGGCCCCAGCTCTTCCAGCCGTGCAGCCAGTGCGGCAGCCAATTCATCGAGTGTTTCGCCGCTCACGATGTAGGGCGCATTCGTCGGTTTGGCGGGCAGCGGATAATTGTCCGCATAGGCCTCCGCCGTGCGCTGGTCATAGATAGTGAACAAAAGCTGGTTCGGGTATTCCGCGCGCGACGGATCGAACACATGGTGGATTTCAGTCCGGTCGTTGTAGTTGCGCTTCTCGTTCACTACCCGATGGCCATATTTGTTGACCTGCATCATGGAATCGCCGGGCGGCATGAACGCGCCTGAGCCGACTTCGCGGTTCTCCAGCGTCTCTTCCAGCACGACCTCTGTCCGCCAGGCGCCGGTCATGTTGCCCAGCTTGGCCCCGGCGGCGCTGGCGATGGGGATGAGGTCGCCGGTCGCGACAGCCGCCCCGCAGGACCCGTAGACCACATTGCGCTGATAGCGCTGCAAGAGGTCCGGGTTGTGGGCAAAGCCGCCGGTGGCGAAGATCACCGCCTTGCGTGCATGGATGGCGACATCTTTACCATCATGTTCGGTCTGCAGCCCGATCACCGCGCCGGCCTCGTCCATCAGCAGGTTCTTTGCCGGATGTTCCAGCAGCACCGGCACGCCCTTGTCTGCCAACCAATCGCCCATCTGGCCGATGATCTCCGTGCCGTTGCCGGCATTGCCGTCAGGCAGGGCAGGGCTGAGTGGCCGCCCCATGGAGGTCATGTTCTCCGGCGCGTGATCAAAGTAATCCGGCGGCATGCGCTTCATGTGCCACATATCCCAATGCATAATCTTCAGGGCCCCCAGGTCCTGCACCTGGTCGACCATGACCGAGCCATTGTCATAGAACGCTTCCAGCAGGCTATAGGCCTCCGGTGTCAAACCAAGGGTGGGACTGTCCGGCGTATAATCCTCGGGAAAGGAATATCGGCTCAGAAATCGCAGGCAGTCGTCTTTCTTGTCCTCAATACCTTTGGCTTTCAATGCGAAATGGTTGGGAATCCAGAACACACCACCTGATTTCGCGCAGGTGCCACCCGGCTCGGCGGCTTTTTCCACAACAATCACGTTGTCGCCGTTGCTGGAAGCGATGACGGCGGCGGTCAGCCCGGCCGAGCCTGCACCAACGACCAGAATATCGGTCTCGCGGTTCCAGGTCTGCTCGGCTCTTGCTGAGTTTGTCGACAGGGTGATGGCGCCCAAGGTCGCCGCTGCGGTTCCGGCGGCCGCGCCTGTTAGTACCGCGCGGCGTGATACGCCAAGCTCTCTTGCTCCCATGGGTCTCTCCCTATTGTTTTTGCAGCGCAACCAGGGAACGGCGCACTTCATCCGGGCTGGCGAGTATCCGGCCCTCATCTTCAATCACCTTACGGGCTGAGGTCACGAGCTCAAGATTGCCGCGCTGTGATCCTGCAGGCGCATCTTCCAGTCCCACCCGCAGGTGTGCGCCAGCGTCCAGTATGACCGGGATCATCGGCTCCGGCTCATTGCCGAAGGCGGCGACCATCAGCGGCGTGCCGGGGGCGCTCATGGCATGGAGCTTTGTGTAGGTCTCCAGCGCCCAGTCTTTGAAGGGCAGGCCGAATGTGAAGTGGTCGGGCATCATCAGCCGGTAGATGGGTGCGGGAAGGTCTTTGTACCGTTCAGCCCACCAGGCCCCGGCGCGCAGAAAGCCCGGTTCATAGATCGCATAGGATGGGTGCCAGCCATGTTCGCAGGCGAGCGACAGGCCCAGCCGGATATGGTCATCCGGATTGGCGTAGACGAAGCCATTCCTGCCCGATTCGATCTGTGCCCGGTGGGTGATGTTGACGGTGCCTGGGTCGACAACCGCCCATTCCAGCAGGCCGCGCTCGCCCAGCCAGCGCAGCGGCGCATAGCGTTCTTCAGCTGAGCCGCGCAGCGCCAGGGTCGGGTAGACAATCGCATTTGTGCGTGCTTTCAGACCCTCGATAATGTCGGCATAGATCACGGCATCTTCGCAAGACCGCTCCGTTTCGGGATCGTAAGCATGCAGGTGTATAATGGCGGCGCCGGCTTCTGCGCACGCGACACCCTGCTCGATGATCTCATCCGGTGTCACAGGGATCAGCGGCTGCAGCTTTTTGCCCCAGCCGCCATTCAGCGCCACTTCCAGCCAGACCGGCTCGCTCATTATTACTCCCCGTGTTCCCGACAGGCAGTATGCGTGATCAGACCCTCGGTCTGCAAACACCCGATTTAATTCAATAACGCTTGCTATCGCAGGAACAACCACGCCAAGATTTACAGCGTCACGGGGAGACATTGATGGCAGATACTTCAGCTACAGTCGGTAGCCACACGCGGCTGAGTAAGTCGACGATGTTTTTCTACAGTCTGCCGCAGATGCCGGTGATGATGGGTTTTTTGCCTTTCGCACTCATCCTGCCGGCGTTCTATTCCGGGGAACTGGGCCTCGACCTTGCCCTTTATTCCAACATCCTGCTGATCGTTTCACTGTTTGATGTGTTTACCGACGCGCTGATAGGGCGTGTAAGCGACAAAACGCGGTCGCGTTTTGGCAGACGAAGGATATGGATGGTCATCGGTATTCCGCTGATGATTTTCGGAACTTATAAACTTTACCTCCCATCCGGACCGATTGACGGCTGGTACTTCTTTATCTGGGCAATGGTGATGCGGTTTGGCTGGACCCTGCTGACCATTCCCTACTGGTCTTGGGGGGCAGAACTGTCGCCCGACTATCAGGAGCGGTCCCGGATCACCGGCTCGCGCGCGGCATCCGGACTTATTGGGACGCTCCTCATCTGGGCGGTCTTGCTGGTTGGCCTGTTCGGGTTCGACATGGGCGGCACGACGGCATCAGTCAACCTGATCGGCATTGTCATCATCATTGCTCTTCCGATCACGGTCGGGCTCGCCGTCTGGCGGGTGCCGGAACGTCAGGACATTAGTCCAACCACCATTCCCATCTGGGAGGGGGTTAAGCTGATGTGGCAGAACGGGCCGCTTAAGCGACTGATCCTGGCTTTTCTTGTCGGGTACACGTCCTTTGCCATCACGTTCCAGCTCTATATTTTTTACGTTACCTCGATTCTTCAGGCCGGGTCGGCATGGATATGGCTTCTTTCCATGACAACTTTCATTGGTGTTCTGGCGGTGCCGGTCTGGGTCACAATCTCGAAGCGGACCGGCAAACATCGGGCTTGGGGTGCGGCGCTGATCATCTCAGCGATTGTGGGGCCGCTCTATCTCTTGTTGGGACCGGGCGACGTGCTTTATGCCATTCCCATCCTCATTGTGCTGGCGTTCGCATCAGGCACTTTTGACGCCATGCCAAACTCCATGAAGGCCGACGTCATTGATCTTGATACGGTCATGACCGGCGAAGATCGGGCAGCGCTCTATTTCTCTGCCTGGGCCTTTACACAGAAACTGGCGCAGACGATTGCGGGCTATCTGACGTTGCAGGGGCTCGCCCTGGCCGGCTTTGTGCCCGCCCTCGGGCCGAACAATGATCCTGACGGCCTGCTGGCCCTCAAGCTGATTTTTGCCGTCGTCCCCAGCGTCTTTTTCATCGCTGCTGCGGCGATCGCGTGGAACTATCCGATTACCGAAAAGCGCCAGCAGGAACTCAGGGCTGAGGTGGAAAGCCGGAAGGCCTTGCAAGCCGCGGCGGCGCCGGCGGAATAGCGGGGTAACGCTTTGACCACGACGGCCCATCAGCCGCTAAAGAAATCGATGATCGCCTTTTACGGGCTGCTCGATCTGCCGCTGATGATGATGCTGTCGACGGTCGGCGTCTTTGTGCATCCTTATTACACAACCGATTTGCAGCTCGATCTGGTGCTGGTTGCCAATGTGCTGCTGGTGGGTCGGGTGTTCGATCTGATTACCGACCCGCTGGTCGGCCGGCTCAGCGATTTGACCCGTACGCGCTGGGGCCGCCGCAAGCCCTGGATTGTCGCATCCATCCCGCTGTTGATGCTGGGGATCTACAAGCTCTACCTGCCCGGATCGGACGTCGATATCTGGTATCTGCTGATCTGGATGTCGGTGATGTGGCTGGGCTGGACCATGCTGATGATCCCCTACTATGCCTGGGCGGCAGAACTGACGCCGGACTATCAGGAACGCTCGCTGGTTACGGGATCGCGCTCCTTCATGGGCACCGCCGGTCAGTTGCTGGCCTATGTCACGCCCGTGGTGGCGCTTTGGGCGTTTGATTATGGCGGGACCGGTGAGGTGCTGGCGATGATCGGCATCTCGGCGCTGGTTCTGTTGCCGATTTTGGGCCTGTTGACGGTGATCTTTGTGCCGGAACGAAAAGACTTCGTTCCCTCGGTCATTCCGTTGGGGCCGGGTCTGAAGCTGATGTGGCAGAACGGCCCGTTCCTGCGGCTTATTCTGGCGTTCTGGCTGAACTTCACGGCGCTGGCGCTGACGACGGCCATGTTCCTCTATTATGTGCTGTTCGTGGTGCAGGAATCGAAATCCGGTATCGTCGGCCTGACCACATTTTATGTCAGCAATCTGATCGCGGTCAGCTTCTGGGTCTGGCTCTCGACAAAGATCAGCAAACACCGGGCCTGGATCGCCAGCCTTATCCTGATCAGCTGTGTCAATCCGTTCTACCTGTTGCACGGGCCGGGTGACTTTCTGTGGATGCTGCCGATCATGGCGCTTTCAGGCTTTGCGGCAGGTGCTTTTCAGGCCCTGCCCAATTCCATGAAGGCGGATGTGATTGACCTAGATACGCTGCGGTCAGGCGAAGACCGGGCGGCGACCTATTTCGCGGTGTGGTCGTTTACCCAAAAAGCGGCGATGTCGATTGCCGGCTGGCTGGCGTTGATGGGTCTTGCGATCGTTGGTTTTGACCCGTCGCTGGGTCCCGAAGCCGAACAACCTGTTTTGGGCCTGAAGATCATGTTTGGCGTGGTGCCCTCGATTTTCTTCCTGGGTGCGGCCGCCGTGGCCTGGAACTATCCGATTACTGAAGAACAGCAGCGACGGACCCGCGCCGAGATTGACGCCAAGCGCGTCGCACCTGGATTGGCGGAATAAATCTGACTTAGATTATCTATTGGTTTCTAGAGCAAGCTGGTTTTGCTCTAGGGAACCACCCCTTCGGTAATCGTGACCGTGTTGTCGATCACCAGTTCCGCACCGTTGGTGTATTTCGACTCATCGGACGCCAGATAGACCACCATCCAGGCGATGTCGTCGGGTTCACCGGGAGTCGTGCCGGCCACAGGCGCCGCGTTGCGCGGGTCCTCTTCCATGGCGGCCGCGACTTGTGCGCCCACTTTCTGTGTCATCGGGGTGACGATTCCACCCGGGTGGATGGAGTTGACCCGGATTGTGTCGCCATTCTGTGCGCAGTGGACGGCTGCCGCCTTCGACATCAGCCGCACCGCACCCTTGGCAGCAGCGTAGGAGAACACATAAGGGATGCCGGCGATGCCCGCGATGGACGACATATTGATGATCGAGCAGGGCTCCCCGGATTCGCGCATCAGCGGGATGGCGTGCTTCATGCCGTAGAATGTCGCGTCGGTACTGACGGCGTTCACCGCGCGCCAGTCTTCTTCCGAACAGGTCTCGACCGTGCCGGGAATGACGATGCCGGCATTGTTCACCAGCACATTGAGCTTGCCGTAAGTGTCTTTCACGTGGGCGATCAGTTGCACCCAGGCTTCCTCGTTGGTGACGTCCAGGTGGTAGTATTCGCCGCCGATGTCGCTGGCGACTTTCCGGCCGTCATCGTCAGCGATATCGGCAACAATGACAGTGCCGCCCTCCTGCGCCAGCCGTCTGCAATCGGCTTCGCCCAATCCCATTGCGCCGCCTGTCACAACGCAGACTTTACCTGCAACCCGATCTGTCATGCTGTTCTCCTGTTAATTTCGATTTGCCTGCGCTGCTCGTGCTGAGCTTCTCGAAGGATGAGCGGCCCGTTCCCCTTCGATACGTTCAGGGCGAACGGGAAATTCATGCTTTAAGGCACCACGCCTTCTGTCACCGTCACCGTGTTATCGATGATCAGCTCCGTACCGCTGGTATATTTCGATTCATCGGATGCCAGATAGAGCACCCCATAGGCGATGTCATTGGGTTCACCCATACGGCTGCCCATGCGGTATTCCATGATCCGCTGGCTGATGTCGTCAGGTTCTGGCGCAGAGGACTCAGGCGGATGCACGCCCGTCGTCATAGGCGTTTCAATGGCGCCGGGGTGGACGGAGTTCACCCTGATCTTGTCGCCATTCTGCGCGCAATGGACAGCGGCTGCTTTCGACATCAGCCGTACTGCGCCTTTGGCGGCGGCATAGGCAAAAACATAAGGGGTGCCGGCGATGCCCGCGATCGAAGACATGTTGATGATCGAGCACAGCTCGCCGGACTCGCGCATCAGCGGGATGGCATGTTTCATGCCGTAGAAGGTGGCATCGGTACTGACCGCATTCACCTTGCGCCACAGCTCCTCACTGGTGTTTTCCACATGCCCGCCACCGGCGATTCCGGCATTGTTCACCAGCACATTAAGTTTGCCGTATTTTTCTTTCACGTGCCCCATCAGGGCAATCCACGCATCTTCCTGCGTGACGTCAAGATGGACATATTCCGCACCGATTTCATTGGCCAGCGCCTGGCCTTTGTCATCGACAATGTCCGCGATGATCACCTGACCACCTTCCTGTGCCAAAAGGCGGCAATCCGCCTCGCCCAGGCCCATGGCGCCACCTGTCACGATGCAGACTTTGCCTGCTACACGTCCTGTCATGCTGCTCTCCCCCGAACGTTGTCTCCACGCTGTTCAGATTGTCTACATGCGCGCGCGCTTGTGCAACCACTTGATCCCGCGCGCCCGGTTATGGTCTTTGAGGCACGCAACGAAACGGGCGTAGCAAGGCAAGAAGGTTGACCCTGTTACCCGCACATTGGGAGCCTGAAGACCATCAATTATTTTTGGCGAGATCAATGAGCACGCAGGCGCAGGCCAAGACCGATTATGAAACCCGGGAGCTGATGCCCGGCTTCGGTGTCGAGGTGACCGGCATTGATGCGGCCCAAGCCGACGACCAGACCCGGGCCTTCCTGCTGGACTGCTTTCAGAACCACGGCGCGTTGTTGCTGCGCGGCCAGTCGATGACGCCCGATGATATGATGGCGTTCGGGACGATCTTCGGTGAGCTTGAAGACCATACCCAGGTTCAATACCGGATGCCGGGCTACCCGAAGATCTATCTGCTGTCCAATCGGGATGTGGATGGTAAGCCCATCGGGTCGCACCGGGACGGCGTGGGATGGCACACGGATTATTCTTACAAGGATAAGCCGGTCATGTGCACCATGCTCTATTCCATCGATGTACCGGAAGTCGGTGGCGATACCATGCTTGCGGATTTGTGTGCCGCCTATGACGCGCTGCCCGAGGAAAAGAAGACTGAGCTGGATCCGTTGATCCTGCATCATTCCTATAAGTACTTCATGGAAACCCGTGAATTCGGCCGCCAGACACTAAGCCCCGAACTGGAGGCCGAGAATCCGGACGTGTTCCATCCGTTGATCCGCACCCACCCGGCCGATGGCCGAAAGGCGCTGTGGGTCAGCACCGGCACGGTGAAGACGATTGTCGGGATGTCCCAGAAGGATAGCCTGAAACTGATCGATGAACTGGTTGAGTTCGTCACCCAGGACCGGTTCGTTTTCCGGCACAAATGGCGAAAGGGCGATATTCTCGTTTGGGATAACCGTTGCACCCTGCACACTGGATCGCTGTTCGACGATGAGAAATATATCCGGCATTCCTACCGTATGTGGGTGAAAGGCGATAAGCCCGTCGGCCCCGCGACCCATGCGGCCTGACCGGGGATCGCGGACCATATGGCGCAGACCGTATGACGGATGACAAAAACCTAAACTGGCTCATCACCGGCGTCAGTTCCGGCCTTGGTCACGCCCTGGCTGAAGCGGCGCTGGCGCAGGGCGATGTGGTCGTCGGTACGGCCCGTAACACCGCAGATATTGAGCGGTTCGAGGCGCTGGCCGATGGCCGGGCTCATGGCCACCTTCTTGATGTAACTCATGACGACGCGATCACCCAGGTCGTTGCAGATGCCGAATCACAAACCGGTGGCATCGATGTACTGGTTAACAATGCCGGCTATGGTCTCGTCGGTGCGATCGAAGAGGCGAGCCTTGAGGAAATTCGGCAACAATTTGCCGTTAACGTGTTTGGCGCGATTGCTGTCACACAGGCCGTGCTGCCCTTTATGCGCAAGCGCCGCACCGGGCACGTGCTCAGTATCAGTTCCGTCAGCGGGCTGGCCCCATGGGCTGGAACCGGCGTCTATGGCGCCAGCAAGTACGCCCTCGAAGGGTTCGGGCAGAATCTGGCCAAAGAAGTCGCAGAGCTGGGGATTAAGGTCACCAATGTGGAGCCCGGCGCGCTGCGGACCGATTTTGCCGGCCGGTCACTGGTCACCGCGGCGCGGCAGATTGGCGATTATGATGGCGCGGCCCGCGACGCCCTGCGCACCCTTCAAGATGCGACCTCACGGGAAAATGGCGACCCGGCCAAAGCGGCCCGGGCCATTCTGAAGATGGTTGCTGCCGATGATCCGCCCCTGCATTTTCTGCTCGGATCGGACGCGCTTTACTATGCCGGGGACAAACTAGGTTCGATGCAGGCGGAGATCGCGAAATGGGCGCCCTATACCACCGGCATCGCCTTTGATGAGGATGATGGCGCGTTGTGACTTAGGGCCCGCCGAATGATCCCTGATATCGTTTCAGAAAATCGAACTCCCGGCATAAATCTTCCACCGCGTTGACGTCACTATCCGACCAGTTGTGATCTTGCCGGGTCCGCCGGGCGGCCGGATAGACGATGCTGGCGCTTCTGTCGAGATAATCCTGATCGGCCTCAAGGCCGGCGAAGGTGCAAAGTGTCTCAAGCTGGGCAGCAGGGTCTTTCACCAGGTCCTCGTGCCACTGAAGATGCAATTCGTCTGCCGGAAGGGCGCGGGTGGCCTGACAGATGATCTCGGTCATATCCCGATAGCGGCTGATCGCGTTGGCCGTTGAACGGCCTTCCTGTCGCGCTATTGTTGCGATGTTGTCATAGGGGTTGCGAATGTTGAAGACGATACGCAGTCCCATATTCATGCGCCGTCTGATCGTGTTGAGAAGGTCTGGATCATCTCTCAGATGCCAGGTTGTCCCGCCGGCTCTGTTATCACCGATGACAGTTGGTGTTTTGTACTGACCTTTTGAAGCACCCGGTACCCTGTAGTCATACCCTGACCATTGACGGTTTATCCCTTCAAACCAGTCGTCCCGTCTGCGCAGGAGCGCCAGGATCTGCGGCCGCCGGAACCCCAGCATGAAATAGGGAAGCGCGTTCATTTCATGGGCGATCAGCGCATCCGGATGCGCGTTCAGAAGTGTCCCTACCAGCGAATGCCCGCTCCGAGGATATCCGATGAACAACAGGAAGTTCCTGATGCGGCTAAACCGGGCGCGGGACAGGGCGTAGTCAACAGAGGCAAGGGGATAGGCGACGGCCAACGCGTGCAGTTCGCGCAACCGGTTCCCCGCCACCAGCGCACCATCGCGGGTCGGGAACAGGGCACGGGTAAGCAGTTTCTTCAAGGGCCTAGGAGTCGGTTATCAGCGTGTTCAGCCGTTCGCTCAAATCCTGATAGGCATTCTGAAGCCCCTGCGCCATTTGGTCCGCGTCGGCGCCCGCTGTAGGCTCGAAATGGCCGACCCAGCGAATCATGCAACGATTGGAACCTGACTTGGTCAGCCGCGCGGACACGCTATAGGCCGCCATGCCCAGCGGGCGCCCGGCCGTCAGACTGTAGGTCAGAAGATGCTGATCGTGATCGAGTGCATCCAGCCGGTGCTGCACCGCGCCCACGGATGGCAGCGTCAGGTCGCGCACCATGCCGATCCCGTCGCCCGACAGGCTGATGGTCCCTTCATCGCCGCCCACGACCCAGTCCAGCAGCGACCCGAAATCGGATACCACGGCCCAGGTTTTCTCAAGAGAGGCGTCGATCTGGTGTTCATAGATAACGTCTCGGTCCATATCGCTTGTTCCTCTCAAGTCCAGTTCAGAAGGGTCTGGACGGTTTTGCCCATCACCCATTCCCTTTCACTCTCTGTCAGTGTTGGGCCCTCATGCATGCAGAGCGTCAATTCTGCCCAATTCAGACCAGTCTGATCGCCGCCATTGTCGCTGGCCCACATGATACGGTTCGCGCCGAAAGCGTCGATGGCCTGCCGCAGATAGGGCCATAAGTCGGTGAACGGGTAGTCGCGAATTCCGAACATCCCCTGCGCGTGGCTCCATTTCAAGGCCACATTCGTGTGGTCCGCCAGACGCAGGACTTGATCAAAGTAGCCATTGTCGCGCGGGCCACTGTCCGGGGTTTGTGCATCCAGGAAGCTGACATTGTCTTCCATGGGCATGCCGCAATGATCGACAATGACCTGCAGGTCCGGAAATTTTTTCAGGTAGGGCGCCAGCAGATCGACATGGCCGGCGATGAAAATGAACAACGGAATCCCGGCGCGCTCGGCCTCGGCGAAGATCGGTTCAAAAGCACCTGACCCGAATGCCTGCAGCTCCTCAGCGGTGACGGCCGGGATAATCCGGACCGCCCGCGCATGCGGCGCATCGCGCGCCATCCGGATCAGACTGCCGACTTCCGGGTCGCGGTAATCGACCCGCAGCACATAGGAAAACCGTTCCGGGTGCAGCCAGGATGCAAGCTCTGCTGTCGGGCTGGTGACCCGGTAAGCGCCATTGTCCAGCGTATAGCCGGGCCCCCAATTGTCCAGGCCCCAGAACTCGTCGATCAGTGCCGCCTTGATGCCCAGCGCATCCATGGCGGCCAGGGTCTGGTCGATGCCGCCTGGGCCGAAATGGATCTGCGCGTCGATGATGTCCAATGGGTGTCCCCCTTTACCTCATGCAATCATTTTTTTGCCAGCATGGAAAGCATGCTGCTAATGCGCCAAATGTGAGAAACGAAAAAGGCCGTGATCTGATGGTGCAGATCACGGCCCTTGTTCAAGTTGGGCGGGCAAGGGCCCGTCCTAATGGTGCGTAGCGTTAGAAGCGGAAGCTCAGCTCAAACTCAATCGTCCGCGGGTTCAGTGGTGTACCATAGCGGTCCGCCTGGAAGGCGTTCGCCTGAGCGACGTTACCACCGGTGCTCGGCGTATCCACGGCACCGACCAGAACATATTTGTCATTCAGGTTCTTGCCGATAATCGCGAACTGCCATGTGCCCTCCGCATCGCCGATCCGGATCGCCGCATCGATGGAGGCATAGCCACCCTGAATGGCGTCAGGAATGAAGGCGCTGAGCAGATATTTGGACTTGAACTTCACGTTGCCGGAGAGGCCGAATTCGAGGCCATTGCCAAAGGGGCGTGTGTAGTTGAAGCCAACATTGCCCGACCATTTCGGTGCCAGGTTCCGGCGAACGCCCGAAAGGTCCTGATTTTGCAGCACGACGGTCGGGTCCAGTATGCAGCCCTGTTCAGGTGACTGGCCCGCATAACACGGTGCGGAGAACGTGGTGTACTTCGCGTCGTTATAGGCCAGGGATGCAAGCAAAATGAGCCCTTCAATTCCTTGGGGCGCCCAATTTGCCTGGAACTCCACGCCTTTGGTCTTGGCGCCACCGGCATTCAGCGTCCGGTAGGCAAAGGTGGAAGCATTGAAGAAGTTCAGCTGCAGGTCATCATATTTGTAGTAGTAGAAGTCGATTTCCAGGTTCAGCGTGTTATCGAGAAGGTCGGCTTTCATGCCGCCCTCGAACCCTTCAACGGTTTCCGGCTGATAGGTGATATCCTCAATCGGATCCGCATTGAGCGTACTGTCGATGGAGCCGTTGTCGAAGCCGCCGGACTTGAAGCCCTGCTTATAGGCAACGAAGAACGTATAGTTGTCGTTCGGCTGCCAGCGCAGAGTCGCTTCCGGGATCAGATCATCATGAGATGTCGCGTCGGCGAGAACCCGCCCCTCGACGAACAGGCCCAGAAAAGCCGGGTTTACATAAGGCTGTGTGAAGAACGAGTCCTTCTTTTCCCAGATGTAACGGGTACCAGCCGTCAGCTGCAGTTCCTGGGTGATGTCCCAGATCAATTCACCATAGACCGAGATGGTCTCACCGTCGGTTCCCGACAGCTTGTCGTAAGCGATGAACTGATCCATCGGATCCGTGACCGCGGTGTTTTCCGCACCGGCGAAGATCACTTCCTGGCGGAAGTCGCGGTCGGTCTGCTGATAGTAAACACCCAGAACACCATTAAGGGGGCCGTCGAACTTGGTCGCTGCCCGGCTTTCAATGGAGTAGTTGTTGAAGACGCTGAACTCACTGGCGAAAATCTGTGTCTCACCGCCCCCATCAGCATCAATCACCCAGCCGACCCGCTGCTGGTGCCAGTTCAAGATGGTCTGGATATAGACCTTGTCGAGGTCAAATTCGAAGTCACCGGTGATGATATAGGATTTGTACTCTTCACCAAGCTGTCCGCCAAAGCGGTCCAGATCAACAGACGTCGCGGCCACATCGGGCGGAATGGGGTTCTGACCGGAAGCACGGTCGGTGTCGCACTCGACGGTGGGCAGGGGCGTGGGGCTTTGCATGGCCGGAACGAACATGCCGTCGACGATGGCTGCGGTCGGGCCGACAGTCACATGCGGCGTCCCGTTCAGCGCACTACAATCGTAGAGCTCTGTCAGGTTGGCATTGTTCAGTTTGACGTCAGCGATGGACGCCTTCAGCCGGAAGGTGAAGATGTCGCTCGGTGTGCCCTTGATGGTCAAACGGCCAAAAAACGATTCTTCTTCCGGTGACCATTCGCTTGCCGGGGCCGGGTTGGCCCGCGGCGTGGCAGAGAACCCATTGGCCGCATCCAGCGTCGTATATGTCGTCGGGCCTGCCGTGTTGCGGATGTAGCCCTGCCACATCTTGGTGCCGGACACCGCCAGGCGGATGCCCCATTTGTCGTTGATCGGCGTGGACAGGACCGCTTCACCGGTCAGCTGCTGGGCTTCGATTTCATACCCGATCTTGCCCAGGATCTCCAGCTCATCGCCCGGATCGTTGGTCTGGATGGAAATCACGCCGGCAGTCGCATTCTTGCCGAAGTAAAGCGCCTGAGGGCCCTTCAGGATCGCTACCTGACTGGTGTCGAACAGGCCTTCATTGATGGCGCGATTCTGCGGGAAGTAGACCCCGTCGACGATAATGGCCACGGACGATTCAATGCCGATCGTACCGGCGCTTGACGAAATGCCGCGGATCGAGATGTTGGAGCCGGAACCGCTCGAAATCCGCTGGATTTCCAGCGATGGCGTGAACGCTGCGATATCTTCGATATTCTTCAGGCCATAATCGTCCATGGTCTGTTCATTGACCGCGGTAATGGCAACAGGAATATCACGGATTTCCTGCTCGATCGCACGCGCCTGCACCGTGATTGTCTCAGTCGCCGCCATGGCAGGGGCGATCCCTGCAGTAGAAACTACAGCAGCAACGGACGTGCCGAGAATGATGGATTTTAGATGAGTAGTGGGCATGTTGCGCATGCCGGAACGAACGCCTTCGGTGGTCATAGTACCTCCCCTAACGCAACCGAAACATTTACTTGGGACGACATCCTGGGACGAAGTCCCGTCGGCGCCATTTTTTCTTTTTATTGTGTCGGCAGTCTCGCGTACGGACATGAATCTGTCAAACCTATCTTTTTTTGACCAAACTGTCAGTATTGAGCGGTCACCTAGCGTTGTGCCGTGGCCCGGACAGCCCGCGCAATAATTGATTGGTGCGGCGCGGATAAGGATAGCGGTATTGTTGAAAAACGATCACGAGACGCCGGGCGCTTCGAAACGGAAGACCTGGCAGGCGCGAAAGAGCGGGGAAACACGGGTGGCGATTCTCGACGCTGCCATCCACTGCTATATCGATATCGGTTACGCGCGCACCACGCTGCAGCAGATCGCAGATCGTACCGGGTTGTCCCGTGGCGCAATCCTCTATCATTTTCCGTCGATGACAGAGATCACGATGGCGGCGCTGAACCACCTCAACACGCGGTGGCTCAACGCCTATCGCGACCGGCTCGATCGGTTGCCACGTGACGACAACTACGTCCACGCGACCATCGACGCGTTTTGGGAGCAGCTTGCAGACCCGTTATTTTCGGCCATGCTTGAACTGATTGTCGCAGCCCGGACGGATTCACAATTGCAGGCGATCGTGGCACCAGCGCGCCGTGCGTTCACCGAAGAACTTAACAGTCTGTCTGCGGAACACGCGCCGAGCGATAACAAGCGTGATGACCGTCTCGATCTGGCGGTCGATCTTGCAGAATATCTGATGATCGGTATGGCAGTGGGCATTGTGTGGACAGAGTCTGATGATCGTCAGGATCGTGTGCTCGACTATCTGAAGAACCATATACGCCGCTTGTTCGATGAGGGCCCGCAAGCCTTGTCCTGACGTTGCCGACATTGTGATTTACCCATGCGCGCACCACTCTTCCTGACCGGGTTCTGTGATCTCTTTTTGAGATTCGTGAACTCGGTCTATATTGGGTTGAGATATGTTGAAATTTCTGGGTTCGAGGTAGGGAACGTTTATGGCGAAATTGAACGTGAATGGGCAGTCGGTCGAGGTCGACGCGGATGAAAACACACCGCTGCTGTGGGTGCTGCGCGAGCAGTTGGGGCTGACGGGCACAAAGTATGGCTGCGGCGTTGCTGCGTGCGGGTCTTGCACGGTGCATATTGGCGGAGAATCCGTCCGGTCCTGCGCCTATCCGCTGGGCGCGGTCGCCGAGGACGACGAGATCACCACCATTGAGGGCCTGTCGGAGGATGGCAGCCATCCGGTCCAGCAGGCGTGGATGGAACTTGATATTCCGCAATGCGGCTATTGCCAGCCGGGCATGATCATGGCCGTCGCCGGCATGCTGAACCAGAATCCGGACCCGACCGACGAAGATATTGATCAGGAGATCACCAATATTTGCCGGTGCGGCACCCTGGCGCGGGTGCGCAAGGGAATCCACCTCGCCAAAACCAAAACGCCGTCAGGGGATGAGGCATGAACGAGATGACAGCTCTTTCCCGCCGCGGATTTATCATTGGTGCCGGCGCCGCCGGCGCCGGACTGACCATCGGTTTCTATAAAGGATTCGGCGGCAACGCTGCTTTTGCCGAAGAGTCAGGTGACCTGCCGGAGATCAATGCCTGGGTCCATATCGGCCATGATGATGTGGTTACCATCCGTATTGCCCGCTCCGAAATGGGGCAGGGGACGCTGACCGGCCTGGCCCAGCTTGTGGCTGAAGAACTACAATGCGACTGGTCGAAGGTTACGACGGTTTATCCGACGCCGGGTGAAAATTTGCGGCGCGAGCGTGTCTGGGGCGAGATGCTCACCGGCGGCAGCCGCGGTATTCGTGGCAGCCATCAATATGTCCGTTCAGGTGGCGCAGCGGCGCGGATGATGCTGATTGAGGCCGCCGCTAATGAATGGGGCGTGCCGGTTGGTGAGTGCTCCGCGGTCAATAGTGTCATTACCCATGGTCCGTCTGGCCAGACAACGACGTATGGCGCGGTGGCTGACGCCGCCGCTAAACTGGCGCCTCCGCTGGAGGTGCCGCTCAAAGACCCTTCAGAGTGGACGATTGCGGGCCAGCCGCTGCCGCGTCTCGATACGGCGGACAAGCTGACCGGCAAGCAGGTCTTCGGCGCGGATATCCAGATGGAGGGTTTGCTCAACGCCTCCATCAAGGCGTGTCCGATCCGTGAGGGCAAGCTGAAGAGCTACGATGAAAGTGCGGTTCTCGATATGCCGGGCGTCCGTAAGGTTGTGCCGGTTTATGATAATGCGGTCGCTGTCGTTGCCGATACCTGGTGGCAGGCCCATTCGGCATTGGAAGCTCTGCCCGTCGAATGGGAAGACGGTGTGCTCTATAACAGCGCTGACTTCGAAGCCGAACTCATTGAGGGCCTACGGGCCGAAACTGGTTTTGTCGGTAACTCTCAGGGTGATGTAGGTGCCGCTTTTGCCGACGCCGCCCAGGTGGTCGAAGCCACTTACCGCGTGCCGCATCAGAACCATGCCTGCATGGAGCCGATGAACGCGACGGCGGTCTGGTCGGAAGAGGAATGCCGCGTCTGGGTGCCAACCCAGGATGGCGAAGCCGCGCTGGCGGCGACTGCCGAAGCAGCGGGCCTGCCCGTCGAACAATGCGACGTCTACAAGATCAATCTCGGCGGCGGGTTTGGCCGCCGGGGCGGCAGCGGGGCCGATTTCATCGGTCAGGCGGTTCAGATCGCCAAGACGATGCCCGGTACGCCGGTCAAGCTGCTCTGGTCGCGTGAAGAGGACATGGCGCATGGCTTCTATCACCCGACGACGCGGGGCCTGATCCGGGGCGCGCTGGATGAAGATGGGAATCTGACCGGCATTCATATCCGCATTTCCGGCCAGTCGATTCTCGCCGCTCTTCGGCCTGAAGCGCTGATGGACGGCCTCGATATCGTCAAGATGCAGGGACTCGCTCCCTCCGGATGGATCGAGGCGTTTGAGAGTCAGACGCTCAAATACACCTTCCCGAACATTCTGGTTGATCACGCCATGCGCAACCCGCCGGTGCGGCCCGGCTTCTGGCGCGGGGTGAACGCTAATCAGAATGCGATCTATCTTGAATGTGCGATGGACGAATTCGCCCATGCGGCGGGCCGCGATCCACTGGAATTCCGTCTGGCCTATATGCAGGACAGCCCGGAACTTGCAGCCGTCCTGCAGGCGGTGGCGGACAAGTCCGGCTGGGGTGCTGATGACGGCCTGTCGCGCGGCCTGTGTGCGTTCTATTCCTTCGGAGCCTATACGGCGGCCTGCGCGGAAGTGACCGTCGATGATGACGGGCAGCTCAAAATCCACCGCATCGTCGCGGCGACCGATCCGGGGATTGCGGTCAACCCGCAGCAGATCGAGGCACAGGTCGAAGGGTCCTTCGTCTACGGGCTTTCCGCCATGCTCTATGGCGAGATCACCTTTGCCGAAGGCGAGGTGCAGGAGATGAATTTCGACACCTACCCGTCCATGCAATTGGCGGCGATGCCCAAGGTCGAAACCATCGTGATGCCGTCCGGCGGGTTCTGGGGCGGTGTTGGCGAGCCAACCATTGCCGTGGCTGCCCCTGCGGTACTGAACGCAATCTTCGCGGCCACCGGCAAGCGGGTCCGTCATCTGCCGATCAAGGACCAGAACCTGCGGGAGGTCTAGCGATTAGAATCCGCCTTGCCGTTCTGCTGCTGCTGGCGCTGGCCGCCTGCGGCCAGACGGCGACGGGTGATGAAGCGGCGGGTTCTCCTGACATCAGGCTGGACCGGACGGTGAGTCTGGCAGCGGCGTGTTCAGGCTGCCATGCCGGTTTTGCTGAGGGGATCGTCAGCCTCGACGGCATGGACGCAGAGACCATCGCAGCATCGCTGTTGTCCTACAAAGCTGCGGCCGATGGCACGTCGGTAATGCACCGGCTGGCGCGCGGCTATTCCGAAGAAGACGTCAGGGCGATCGCGGCGTTTCTTGCCGCTGGGGAGGGGCGCTAGCATGACCGCGCCACTGCATCGTCGCTCTATCCTCGGTGGGCTTGCCGGTCTCGCAGTGATGCCGGGTTTTGCGGCCCGCTCACAGTCGCGGGCAAGCGTCATCGTTGTCGGTGGCGGATTTGGTGGGGCGACGGCGGCCCGGTTTCTGAAACGCTATGGCCCGGCCCTCCAGGTTACGCTGGTGGAACCCAATAAGACATTTGTGTCCTGCCCGTTCAGCAATCTGGTGATTGGGGGCACCCGTGACCTGTCGCGCCAGGAATTCGGGTATGACGGCGTCCGCCGCGACGGGGTCGAGGTGGTGCATGATCGCGCCTTGGACGTGGACGCAGTGGCCAAAACCGTCGAACTCGCGGGCGGACAGATGCTTTCTTATGACCGCCTTGTCCTGTCGCCCGGGGTGCAGATCGACTGGACCGGGCTTGAAGGCTACGACGAGGCCGCTGCTGAAATCATGCCGCATGCCTGGAAGGCTGGGGAACAGACGGCGCTGCTGCGC
The DNA here is from genome assembly GCA_046290575.1 of Alphaproteobacteria bacterium. GTDB lineage: Bacteria > Pseudomonadota > Alphaproteobacteria > SMXS01 > SMXS01 > JANQQJ01. The sequence continues at coordinate 46,362 of JBKAGX010000010.1, forward strand.
CGTCAGCTGGAGGCCATGGATGATGGCGGCCTGGTGGTGATGACGGCGCCACCCGCGCCGTTTCGCTGTCCGCCCGGCCCCTATGAACGCGCCAGCCTCATCGCGCATTATCTGAAAACGCAGAAGCCGAAGTCGAAGCTTCTGGTGCTGGATGCTAAGGACGATTTCTCCAAGAAACCGCTGTTCCTCGCCGAGTGGGCAGCGCGCTATGGCGATATCCTAGAATGGCGCGGCGGCTCTGACGATGGCCGGGTCATCCGGGTGGATGCGGACACCAAGACGCTGGAGACGGATTTCGATCAGGTGCAGGCAGAAGTGGCCAATGTCATCCCACCGCAAAAAGCAGGCGAAATCGCGGTCCGGGCCGGGGTCGTTGACCAGACCGGCTGGTGCCCCATCGACGCCACCTCGTTTGAATCTCCGCTGCAGCCGGACATCCATGTCATCGGCGACGCCACCATTGCCGTGCCGATGCCCAAATCCGCCTTCTCGGCGAACCTGCAGGCCAAGGTCTGTGCGCTTCAGATAGTGCGCCTTATGTCTGGTTTGGCACCCGAGCCGACGGTGCTGGCCAACACCTGCTATTCCTATGTGGCGCCGGATGCCGCGATTTCCATCGCGGGCGTTTACACCAATGAGGGTGGCGCGTTCGCCAATGTCCCCGGCACGGGCGGCGTCAGCCCTGCGGACCCCGGCCCCGGTGGGCGCGAACAAGAGGCGGTTCAAGCCGCCGACTGGTTCCGTGCCATTACGGCTGAAACCTTCGGCTGATGCGCGCGCTCCTGCTCGCCGTGGCCTCGCTTCTCGTTGCCGGGTGCGATCAGGACAGTTTGATCCAACCGGACCAGATTGTCGGTGACACGATTCCGCAATCTCTGACCAGCACGCCGGGTAACCCGGAGGCCGGGCGCGCCGTTTTTGTAGAGCGCGAGGCCGGGCATTGCGTGCTGTGTCATGTGGTCCAGGGGCTGGAGGTGCCGTTTCAGGGGGACCTTGGTCCCGCCCTCACCGATGTCGGCGCGCGGCTGACGCCGGAGCAGATACGTTTGCGCGTCGTCGATGCCTCCATACTCAACCCGGATAGTGTGATGCCGCCCTATTACCGAATTCACCGTCTACATCAGGTTGCCGATGGCCTTGCCGGTCAACCGGTTCTATCTTCTGAACAGGTTGAGGATCTGGTTGCCTATCTGGCGGGTCTGAAAGGGTGATGCCGATTTGGCCATGACGGACCACATGAAGCAGTTAAACCGGCGCGGCGTTCTGGCGGGCGGGGTGGCCACGGCTTTTGTGACGCTGCTGCCCAATCGGGTTCTGGCAACATTGCCGGACATGCAGGCCGCGATCATCGAGACCTTTGGGGACGGGACGCTACAACAGGGCCGCATCTCTCTCCACATGCCGCCCATTGCGGAAAACGGATACTCGGTGCCGCTGGCTATAGAGGTCGACAGCCCGATGACCGAAGCTGACCATGTGCGCCGTATCGCTGTGTTCTCGCCCGAAAACCCGCTGGCCAATATTGTGCGCTTTGACTTGGGTCCCCGGGCGGGGCGGGCGAACGTCGCCACGCGTATTCGCCTTGCGCGCACACAGGAGATTACGGTCGTCGCTGAAATGAATGACGGCGCGCGCTATGCGGCGGTGGCCGAAATCATCGTCACCATCGGCGCTTGTGTTCTGGAATAGGGGCAAAGATGGCGTCGATCCGCATTTCAGCCCCCAAGACCGCCAGACCGGGCGAGGTCATTGAACTCAAGGCGTTGATCCGCCATCCGATGGAAAGCGGCTTCAGGCGCGGCTCGCGCGGAGAGATCATCCCGCGCGACATCATCGTCAAATTCGAATGCCTCTATAATGGTGAACCTGTTTTCACGGCCGATTTCTTCCCGGCGGTCTCTGCGAACCCGTTTCTGTCGTTCCATACGCGCGCGACGGAAAGCGGCACGCTGACCTTTCGCTGGACCGACCAGCACGGCGAGGTCTTTGCCGACTCAGTCGAGCTGACGGTCGAGCCATGAGAATTTGGTTCTGGATGGGCATGGCTGTGTTGCTCGCGGCCTGCGCTGAACCTGAGCAATCGATTCCTCACACTGACCTTGACCCCGGCGATGTTGTCTCGGGCTATACTTTCCTGACACCGGAGACCCAGGCGCAGCAGGATGATGACTTCCTCAATCCGGGCTTCTTGTGGATCGACCGGGGCGCGGATCTGTTTGCCAGCGCAGAGGGCGTCTCGCGGGCCTGCGTCGCTTGCCATACTGAAAATGACATGAGTTTGCAGGGTGCCGCCGCGGGCTATCCCGCTATCGATGAACAGACGGGGGCGCTGGTTAATCTGGAGGGCCGGATCAATCTGTGCCGGTCCCGCCATCAGGATGCGGCCCCGCTCGACGATGAAAGCGAAGACCTGCTGTCGCTGACGGCCTATGTCGCCCATCTGTCGCGCGGTCAGCCGGTCGCCGTGTCGCTGACCGGGCGCCTGCAGCCCTATTATGATAAGGGCCGCGACTACTTCTTTACCCGGCGCGGCCAGCTCAACCTGTCCTGCCATCACTGCCATGATTTGAACTGGGGGCGTCAGCTGCGCGGTGACACGATCAGCCAGGGGCATGGTAACGGCTTCCCCACCTACAGGCTGGAATGGGAAACGCTGGGCTCGCTGCACAGGCGATTCCGGGACTGCGACGCCGGCGTGCGCGCCGAACCAAAGGCCTATGGGTCAGAAGACTACACGGCGCTGGAGCTCTACCTGGCGATCCGGGGGGCGGGTCTACCGATCGAAACACCGGCTGTCCGCCGCTGAGCGGATTGGCCTGAGGACTGGTTGCTAAGGAGGTCTCGGCAAGAATGGATGTTCCACAGATTATGAGGGCCGCGCTGGTGCCCGAGCCGGGTGGACCCGATGTATTCCGGATCGACCAGGTCGAGACGCCCACGCCCCGTGACGGTGAGGTGTTGATCAAGGTGGCCGCCGCCGCGCTCAACTATGCCGACTTGCTGGAGCGCAGTGGGGACTATCCCGGTTGGGCGCCGCGCCCGACCAGCGTCATGGGCCTTGAAGTTTCCGGCACCATCGCTGCGCTGGGTCCCGGCACGTCGCGGTTCCAGGTTGGCGACCCTGTCTGTGCGCTTTTGTCCGGCGGCGGCTACGCGGAATATTGCACTGTCCCCGAGCTCCAGGTCTTGCCGGTACCGGATGGTCTCGACATGGTTCAAGCTGCCTCGTTGCCAGAGGCCTTTTGCACGGTCTGGACGAACATGATCGACCGGGGCCGGCTGACGTCGGGGGAACGCGTCCTCATCCATGGCGGCACCTCGGGCATCGGCTCGACGGCGATCAACCTGGCCAGGGCCTGGGGCGCGGAGGTTTTTGCCACAGCGGGAACCGATGAAAAGTGTGCGCGCTGCAAGGAGATGGGCGCGGCGCTGGCGATCAACTATCGCACCCAGGACTTCGTCGAAGAGGTCAACGCTGCCACGGCAGGCGAAGGTGTCGATGTGGTGCTCGACATGGTCGCGGGATCCTATTTCGCCCGGGATCTTGAAATCCTGCGCATGGAAGGCCGTCTCATCTGTGTTGGCACCCAGGGTGGCTGGGACACCAGTTTCAGTGTCGCACCGCTCTTGCTCAAGAGGATCACGCTGACCGGGTCGACCCTGCGGTCACGCTCGCCCGAGGAGAAACGGCAGATCCTTCAGGCGCTCGAAGAGCGCGTCTGGCCGCTGCTGGGCGATGGCACGATCAAGCCCGTGGTAGATAGCACATTCGATCTCGAAGACGTGGCCGAGGCGCATCGGCGCCTTGAAAGTCATGTTCACGTCGGCAAGATCGTTCTGACCATGTGACAGTAGGGGACCGGCGTCTGTGCCGTTCCCCGGCGGCTCGGTGATCAGAAGTTTTTGCGCAATCGGAAACCCCAGGTCCGGGGTTCGCCGACGATTCTGTTGGAGAAGGCCTGACCGAACACCGCGCTGACAAAGGCGGCGGTGAAATATTCCTCGTCCGTGACATTGCGTGCGTAGAAGGCGATGTTGAAGCCGCCCCAGCGCTGGACGTCATAGTCAATCTGAAGGTTCAGCAGGCCATAGGACTCGATCACCCGCAGCTCGCGCGGCAGTAAATCAACCACTGTCGCATTGGTGTAATCGGTCTCATCCTGCCAGTAATAGGAGGCCTGTAGCCCGATAATGCCGTCATTGCCGATCGGGATCTCGTAGCGCGCCGTCAGGGTGACGGTCCATTCCGGCAGACCAAATGAGTCATTCGTCCGGTCAAGCGGGCCGACGAAGTACTCTTTGTACCGGGCGTCCAGATAGGCGATGCCTGCTGTCAGGGTCAGGCCGTCGATCGGGATCGCCGTAACATCTGCTTCGAACCCGGTGATTTTGGCCTGGGCGGCGTTGGTGATACCGGTAAGAATACTATCCGGCAGGAAACCGGTGCGCTGGATGTCTTCATAATCGCTGTAGTAGCCGGCCAGGTTCACCCGCAAGCGCTGATCGAAATAGTCGCCTTTCAGGCCGACTTCATAGTTGGTGACAAACTCCGGCTGCACGATGTTGGTGATATTGTCCTGGTCGACAGCACCGGACCGAAAGCCGCGCGCGACCGAGACATAGGCGAAGATGTTCTCGGTGATCTGATAATCGATGCCGAAGGTCCAGGACCAGCCATTGAAGGTCTCTGTGTTGCGGGCATCAAGCGCGATTTCCTCGACGAATTTCTTTTCCCGCGTAAAACGGGCACCCGCCGTAAAGCGGAGATCCTCGGTGATCGAGAAAGTGTTCTGGGTGAAGATCGCCCAGCTTTCGTTCTTGGCGTCGGTAATCTGATTAGTACCCAGCGCGACGACCTGATCGACGTCAAACCCGGATTCATCGGAATAGAACCCGCCGACCTGCCACACCAGCCGGTCGCCAAACGCCGTGCCCTGTGCGCGCAGTTCCTGCGAGAACAGGTTCGCTTTCTGGCGCAGCAGAACATCGACCACCGGGCCCGTCTGATTCTCGATGAGTGTATCGTGCTCCCGATAGGCGGTGATGGATGTCAGGGTCACACCATCAAGGTCCAGGGTGATGGTGCCGTTGACGGTGAATTCTTCCAGATCGTTGATGTCCTCCGCGCCATAGGCGTTGCCGATATAGATGTCGCCAACGGATTCAACCGCCAGCGGCAGGGCGCCGCCGAACAGGGAAACAGACCGCAGCGACCGGAAGATCCCGCCGGCTTCGTCGGCCTTGTGATAGTCACCGTTGATCCGGATGCTCAGATTTTCATTGGGCTCGATCAGCAGTGAGCCGCGGAAGAAGACTTCATCATCGTTGGCAAGGTCTTGGCCGTTCACATTGCCGACACCGAACCCGTCGCGTTTCGTGCGCGCCCCGGCCAGCCGAACGGCCACTTTGTCGGAGATGATCGGCAGATTGATCGCGCCCTGAAAATCAAGCCGGTCGAAATTACCGGCCGTGATCTCACCATAGCCGTTGATGCCGCCGAAGTTGGGGGCGTTGGTAAAGATGTTGATTGCACCACCGGTGGTGTTGCGGCCGTAGAGCGTGCCCTGCGGTCCTTTCAGCACCTCGATCCGTTCAATGTCGAACAATGTGGTGAAGTAGCCTGTGGAACGGGAAACCGGTGCGCCGTTGACATAAAGCCCCACAGCCTGGTCTGCGTTCAGCGTCAGGAAGGTGCCGCTCTGCCCGCGCAGGGAGATATCGGCGAAGCCGCTGCCGGTGACGCTGCCCGGCCTTATGCTGAGGCTCGGCGCCAGCTTGGCGATGTCCTGCACCTCGGTGAAACCATAATCGATCAGGTTCTGGCCGGTCGCGGCGCTGATGGCGATCGGAACCGTCTGCGCGCTTTCGACAACCTTACGCGCGGTGACGGTCAGGGACTCAACACGGGTTTGAATGCCGGCTGTCGCGGCATCCAGGACACCCACCAGGCTGCCATTGCCGGCGACAGTGGCCGTGCCGGTGCGCTGACCGTTTGTTGTTTCGACCTGGTAGGTCACGGTGGCGCCGGCTGCCAAGGGAGATGATGTCCTCAAGAAAAGATCGAAGCCCGCCGCGCAGTTCTCGTCGGCCGACCGGCTCGCCTCGCACTCGCTGCGGGTCATCAGCGGCGCGTCGCTACCATCCGGCAGCATGACTTGTCCGTTCTGGATCTGTGACACGGGGGTGCCGGCGTCGAACCCGCTGACATGGGCCATGGCCGTCGGCGCGATCAGCGCGCTCCCAATCGCGATGGTACATAGTGATTTCGTGTGCCTGATCGGCATATCAAACCTCCCCATTGTCCGTCTTCCATGGCGGGCTGGATCGCCCGTATCCATCCTGTTTGGATGGCCTATTGATTCAATTTGACCATATGGTCAATTATTTATTCGACTGGATATAAATCAGCACTCGGCCTTTGGCAAGAGCCGCCGGCAGAGAAGCCGAATGAATGGTGTGCTGCCGGGTGGGGTAGGCCGGCGATACCAGGCGTTTGACCTTGCGCCGTTGATCAATGACCGGATTTCGGCTAGAGCAGAACGACGCCAAGCAATGAGCTTGCCGTTCGATTCCGTCGCAAAGCCGTGCCGTTCGCTTGGCGCTGTGATGTTTCACTAGAGGACGAAGCCGCTATGCCATCTCCTGCGCCCGCGGTTCAAATCGTTACCGAGGATGGCTATCGGCTTGATACGCGGTCGCGTATCCTGCAGGCAGCGCTCGATGTATTTGCGGCGCGCGGCTATGACGCTGCCACCATCCGGGAGATCACCAACCGTGTCGGTGTTTCGCACGGGCTGATCAAATATCACTTTGAGAACAAGGATACGCTCTGGCGTGAAGCCATTCGCTTCATGTTCGACCGAGTCCGGCCTGCCATGAGGCTGACGGAAGAGGAAGCGGCCACGCTGAACCCGCGTCAGCAGTTCGAAGCGGAAATCCGAAAGGGTGTGACGTATTACGCCCGGCACCCTGAACATCTGCGTATCTTGACGTATGAGACGATGAACGACAGTGGGCGTCTCAAGTGGATTACCGAGAACTTTCTGGACGAGCTTATGAAAGAGGCCTTGGCGCGGATACGCGAGCATATCGCAGCGGGAGTCCTGCCGGATCTGGATCCGTTGCATCTCTACTACGCAACATCTGGCGCTATTCAGACCATGTTCGCAACAGCGCCTGAGATTCAGCGGGCGCGGGGCATGGATTACTCCTCCTCTGCCAATATCGACCAGCACGTGGAGACGATTCTGACGCTTTTTCTCGGGCCGCCAACAGAAGACGCGACCTGAAGCAAAGTAGGTAGTCCTCACTCAGGTGGTGTTACGGACCAGCCGGCCCGGGCGTGCGCCGGTATCATGATCATTCTTGCGGGTCCTGACACCGCTGACGAAGGTGGCCACGTAGCCCGTCACCGGCTGCATGATGCGCCGACCCCCTGCGGGGAGGTCGTAGTGCGGCACCGGCAGGTCAACCTTCAGATTGTCCAGGTCGATGACATTCACGTCCGCGCGCAGACCCGGCATCAGGCGGCCCCGGTCCTTCATGCCGTACATGTCCGCATTGACCGCAGTCTGCTTGGCGACAATGAATTCCAGCGGCAGTTTTTCGCCGCGGCATCGATCGCGCACCCAGTGGGTCAGTTGGTAGGTCGGCATGGTGCCGTCGACAATCAGGCTGACATGCGCACCTGCGTCGCTGAGCCCGGTGACGGAGTGATCATGGGCGAGCATCTCGCGGATCACGCCGAAATCGCCATAGAGATAATTGCCACCCAGCAGGATCCCGAAAGCCCGCCCGCCCTTTTCCAGCAGAAAGTCGTACATCACCTCGGCTGCGTCACGGCCCTGGGCTTTGGCCATGGCGGCGAAGGACTTTTCGGGTTCCGGCTCGTAGTTAACGGGGTCGCCCATCGGGAAAATGCGCGACATGGAGGCCGCGAACAGGCCATAGATATTCTTCATGGAGCCGGCCTGGGGGTGGGGAATGTTTTTGTCCGCCAGAATAGCGGCCTTCACCTCAGGCTTTTTCATTTCAGCGACCAATTGGTCAAGCGGCAGGCCGGCGATCTTCAAGAAGGTCTCGCGGCGCATGAACATGTGATAGCCGTTCAGCCCGGTGATCATGCCGACGGGCCGGGCGCAGACCTGGGGCCGCAGATCGGCCCCGTTCGCGTTGTGCTCGGTGACCTTGTCCAGAACCTCGCGCCAGAGTTCGGGGTTGTCCTGGATTTGCACGAGCGTGAACGTAACCGGTCGGCCACACGCCTTGGAGGCAGCGGCCATCAGTTCGATTTCTTCCATGGTTGAATGACGCTCGCCGCCCAGATGCGGCAGCTCACCCACAGCACCGGCCGGGATGATCTCGAACACGCCTCTGCCGGCTTGTTTGATGGCTTCTGCGAAGGCCATCAGTTCTTCATCTGCAGCGAAGGTGCCTGGAACCGCGCCGCCATTGATCGACCGGTGGCCGATGGTGCGTGAACTGGTAACGCCGACAGCACCGGCTTCCAGCGCTTCCCTTACAATCCGGCTCATGGCCGCGACATCATCCGCGGTTGCGTCTTCATTGGCGCGGCCCCGCGCGCCCATCACATAGTTGCGAACCGCCCCGTGAGGGACCTGCGCGGCAACATCGAGGGCATATTTTCGGTTATCCAGAAAATCCAGATATTGGGGAAAGGTCTCCCATGCGCCCCAGGGCATGCCCTCATAGAGCGCGGTGCCGGGAATATCCTCGACCCCTTCCATCAGCTCGATCAGTTCCTTTTCGCCGCCAGGCGGGACAGGGGCGAAGCCAACGCCGCAATTGCCCATCACCACGGTCGTTACGCCATTGCTGGCTGAAGGGTCCAGCTCGTCGTCCCAGGCCACCTGGCCGTCATAGTGCGTGTGAACGTCTACCCAGCCCGGCGCGACGATACAGCCTTCGGCATCGATTACTTCATGTGCCGGGTCGTTGATTGAGCCGCTGATAGCAACGATTTTTCCGTCCTCGATGGCGAGATCGCCTTTGAACGGTCTGTCGCCCGACCCGTCAACAATCGTGCCTCCCTTTAAGATGTAATCGTGCATTTCCGTCTCCTGTACTTGTCTGGCCCTCGGCGCTCAAACCGAGGAGGCCTTGATCAATTAACCAATTGGTCAATTTTTAAGTCATCCGGCTTGTATGCCTGTGGCCAATCAAAAACAAGATGCGGTTTGCTGTTCTGCGAGGGCCTGGCTCCTCCCATTCCGGTTCAAGACCCAGGAAAGTGTTGATTATGAAACACAATCGGCTAATGCATAGCGCCTACAGCGACTGGGAGACTCAGCGATGCAGTATGATGAAGTTGTCGTGGGGCGCCGGAGCATACGGGGTTACAAACAAATTCCTGTTGCCAAAGAGTTGATCAGGGAAGTGATCGAGCTGGCGATGCGGGCGCCTTCCTCTCTCAATACTCAACCCTGGAACTTCTATGTGGTATCGGGCGAGCCGCTGGACAAAATCCGCAAGGGCAACACGGAGAACATTCTGGCGGGTGTGCCGGAGTCCCGCGAATTCCGCATGCATGGTGGCTATGAGGGCGAGCACCGGGAACGGCAGATCGAAATCGCCAAACAGCTTTTTGCCGCCATGGGCATAGAGCGGCATGACAAGGAAGGGCGGCAGGATTGGGTGCTGCGCGGCTTCCGGCAGTTCGATGCGCCTGTGTCCATCGTCGTCACCTATGACCGGTCGATCCATGGCGGCGACATCGGCCCGTTTGACTGCGGTGCGGTGACCAATGCGCTGGTCAATGCGGCCTGGTCGCGCGGGTTGGGGTGTGTAGTGAACAGCCAGGGGATCATGCAATCCCCTGTCGTGCGCGAGCACGCGGGAATTCCAGACGATCAGGTGATCATGATCTGTGTGGCCATGGGATATCCGGATGAGTCGTTCCCTGCCAATGCGGTGGTTTCACGCCGTAAGCCGGTTGATGAGGCGGCCGTTTTCGTCGGATTCGATGAATAAGTAATCTGGCGCGACGATCCGTGGACACGCGGCGTTTGGTGGGTTATGGCATGCGCAAACTCATCTAGTGTGGTGGATTTGAAGTTCCTAACATTATTGCGGTTAACGCTCTTGGGAACTTCCAATCCATAAACCACACAAGAACCCTATAGTTGCTAGTGTCCTGTTCGAATCTGAAGTTCGTTCAGGGCATGCCGCATAGGACGACGAACTTCAGATTCAGGACAGTAGGCACGGATATCATGAACGCTCAGAACACGCCCGACATTATCTACACCAAGGTTGACGAAGCGCCGGAATTGGCCTCGGCGTCGCTCTTGCCGATCATCCAGAAATTTGCATCGGCGGCTGGCGTCAGCGTGGGCAGCAAGGACATCTCACTTGCCGGTCGTATTATCGCGGCGTTCCCGGAGGCGCTGACCGAAGCGCAGCGGCAGAATGATGATCTGGCGGAGTTGGGCAAGCTGGTGAAGACGCCAGAAGCCAATGTGATCAAGCTGCCGAATATTTCCGCCTCGGTGCCGCAGCTTGTCGGCGCGATCAAGGAATTGCAGGCTCAGGGTTACGCCCTGCCGGATTACCCCGAAGCACCGGAAACCGATGCGGATAAAGAGATCCGTGCACGCTATGACGCGATCAAGGGCTCGGCGGTCAACCCGGTGCTGCGCGAGGGGAATTCGGATCGCCGCGCGGCGATCGCCGTAAAGAAATTCGCCCAGGCCAATCCCCATTCCATGGGCGAGTGGACGGCGGATAGCAAAACCCGCGTCTCCTCAATGGCCGGTGGCGATTTCCGATCCAATGAAATGTCGGCAACGCTGGACCGTGAGGCCTCGGCCAGGATCGTGCTCACTGCTGCTGATGGTAGTGAAACTGTGCTGAAAGATGATTTGTCTTATCCGGCGGGCACCGTGGTGGACGCGACGTTTATGTCGGCCAAGGCCCTGGATGCCTTTCTGGCCGAAGAAATCGAAAAGACCAAACAGGAAGGAACGCTGTTTTCCCTGCATATGAAGGCGACGATGATGAAGGTCAGTGACCCGATCATCTTCGGTCACGGGGTGCGGCAGTTCCTGGCGCCGGTTTTCGAGCAGTTCGGCGATGACATGGAAGCGCTGGGCGTCAATCCGAATTCCGGTATCGGCGATTTGCTGGAGCGCGTCAAAGCACGCCCCGACATTCTGGCCGCGATCGACACAACCATGGCAGACCGGCCGCCGATGTACATGGTCGACAGCGACCGTGGGATCACCAATCTGCACGTGCCGTCCGACGTCATCATCGACGCGTCGATGCCCGCCTTGATCCGCGCCGGCGGCAAGGGCTGGGGCCCGGACGGTAAAGAGGCCGACACCAACTGCGTGATCCCTGACGACTCCTACGCCCCGGTCTATGACGAGACGATCAAATATTTCAAGGAAACCGGCAAGCTGGACCCTGCCACGTCGGGTACGGTGCAGAATATCGGGTTGATGGCGCAGAAGGCGCAGGAATATGGCAGCCACCCCACCACCTTTGAAATCCCGGTGGATGGCGTGGTGCGGATGATCCTGGACGACGGCACCGTACTGCACGAGCATGCCGTCGAAGCCGGCGATATCTGGCGCTCCGCGTCGGCGCGCAAAGCCGCCATTGAAGATTGGGTCAGTCTGGCCATCGACCGGCAGAAGGCCGAAGGCTGTGAAGCCATCTTCTGGCTCGATGCCACCCGCGCCCATGATGCGCAACTGATTGAGTATGTAACGCCCATCCTGGAGGCCAATGGCGTCGCCGATAAATTCCAGATTCTCGCGCCGCGCGAGGCCACCCGGCAAACGCTGGAGACGATCCGCAAGGGCAAGACGTCTATTGCGATCACCGGCAATGTGCTGCGCGATTATCTGACAGATTTGTTCCCCATCCTCGAACTCGCGACGTCGGCGAAGATGCTGTCCATCGTCAAGCTGATGAAGGGCGGCTGCATGTTTGAAACCGGCGCCGGCGGCTCCGCACCCAAGCATGTGCAGCAGCTGGTGGAAGAAAATCACCTGCGCTGGGATAGCCTGGGTGAATTTTGCGCCTTGGGAGAAAGCTTCAAGTTCCTGGGCGATGCGCGGGGCAACGCCAAGGCCCGGATCCTGGGTATCGCCGTCGAAACCGCGACGCAGGGCATCCTCGATCATGGGCGCTCACCGGGCCGCAAGCTCGGGCTGCCCGACAACCGGGACAGCCATTACTGGTTTGCACGCTATTGGGCAGAGGCGCTGGCAGCACAGACAGAAGACGCCGATCTCGCCGCACACTTCGCCCCGATTGCAAAGGCGCTGGCTGACAGCGAGGACGCCATTGTCGGCGAATTTGCCGCGGCGCGCGGAAAGCCGGTTGATCTGGGGGGCTACTACCACGGTGACGAACGCAAGATCGCCGCTGTAATGCGCTCCTCATCAACGCTGAACGGGATCATCGGCTAGCGGCAGCCCGGCGCTGGTCTATTGATCGTGCAGGCTGGCCAGCTGGTGTCCCGCCCTGGCAATAGGCTTGATTTGGTCAACGTCATGTCCTGAGGCAGATCGACGCTCACAGCTATCGAGGACATCGAAATCGCTGGTTTTGGCGCGGTTCGTGAAGGATCGATCTGCTTTGGTAGCATTAACGCGCCAGACAAAGAGATCTCGGTATGAGCGACGAGCCGACGGCTGATGATGAACATCACTGTCACGGTCAAGAAAAAGCGATTCCGGCGGTGTTCACGGTGCCGCTTGCACTCTATGCGATGGGTGATTTGGTCCCTGGGCAACCCTTTCATGGCATTCTTGATGCCCGCGCGGCCCTATAGCTGCAACTGGCATCTGCGCTGCCCGTTGTTCTTTGGGGTGGGTGGCCGTTCTGTGTGCGCGGCGGCAATTCCGTTCGCACCATGAACCTCAACATATTTACGCTGATCGCGTTGGGCGTCTCGGTGGCGTCAAGCTGAGTTTCTAGACAATCATCTGTTGAGGTGGAAGCGCATGGCACTCCAGCTCACCAGACAAAGATGGTCTAATCTGTTGGCTTCTGAAGGAATTCCGCCCCCATTGGACCCCGAGCGGAGTTTTATGCCCGACAGCGAGTGCTTGACGGCGCGACGGCCTAAGCCTCATTCTTGCGGGATAGAGACCGTCATATTGATGTCATTTCGTTTCGAGCAAGGAGGGACGAGGGGATGAATGAGACGGCAGACAGCGTTGCGGCTCAGCCTGCACCGGGGTCCAAGGCGCCGGCAATTCATCCGCTGCGCTTTTCCGACCTCCCTGAAATCCTGCGCGCGGGCCTGCGCGATTTCAGGGCCGCCCTGGTCTATGACCTGGCGATCGCCGGCGTCTATGCCATCGGCGGTCTGGCGCTGATTCTTGGCCTGCTCTTCTATGACCTGCCTTATCTGATCTATCCGCTGGCGGTGGGTTTTGCGCTGATTGCCCCATTCGCGGCCGCTGCATTTTATGGCGTCAGCCGTGCGATCGAACAGGGCCAGCCTGTCACCTGGCGAGGCATTTTCGGTTCGGTGCGGCATACGACACGCAGCGGTCTTGGCTGGATGGCGCTGGTCACCGTGTTCGCCCTCATCATCTGGATGGACATTGCCGCCATGCTGTTTTTCGGCTTCTTCGGCCTGCGCGATTTCAGCGCCACAGAGTTCCTGCAGACCCTCTTTACAACGCCGTCGGGCCTCGTGTTCTTCGTGCTGGGCAATGCCATCGGCGCGGTCATTTCGTTGGCAATCTTTTCGCTGACGGTGACGTCTTTGCCCATGCTGTTCGACCGCCCGGTGGATTTCATCACGGCGATGATCACCAGCGTCAAATTGGTATTCGCGAACCCGGGCCCCATGGTCGCCTGGTCCGCCGTCATCGGCCTTCTGTTGGCCGCCTCGCTGGCCACGGCCCTGCTGGGCTTGTTCGTAACCCTGCCTGTATTGGGCCACGCGACCTGGCACCTTTACCGCAAGGCGATCCTCCCGGACGCAACAGCCTAGCGCGGCTGGCGTTCCAGCAAGGCTGTCACCAGAGCAGACAGCAGCGCCAAGGGAACGGTGCTTGCTCGGGTTTGAACGTGCAAATTATTGGCGCGCAGCGTGGCGTGGGGAACGATACCCATCGGTCCATAGCCGATATGCCAATGGCAATCCGGCAGGCAGTCTTGGACCAGCGTGATGCAGGCATCGACCGAGGCTGTATAGGGTATCGGATCGTCGCCGCTGGTTCCTGCCGCCACGAGGCCCGCCGCGATTGCTGTATCAATTTCCCGGTCTGGTCCCGTCGCCGATTTCAACGAGGATAGAAGTGAACTCAGGAGATGACTTCGGATTTCCACCACAATTAGAGCTCGCTTAAACGGTCAGTCCGGCCAGATGCTGTTCTGGTCTATTTCAGGTCAAGATCAGTCTAGCTTGCCGTAATGTGCAAGGCGACGTCACATGAAAAGCCCAGCCTAGGTGTTCGGGTAACCGGGCATTTTGCTCTTACAATACCCTCCAATGGAGGTTTTGCCCTCAGCATAGTATGGTGGACCGGTGGATGTATTGTGCCGAGATTGCCAGCATTTGTTCGTCGCGGCGTGCGAAGCGCCCTGCCCGGATTGTGGCTCAAGGCGCACCGTAGCGCATGAGGAACTGACCAGCCTGACCCTTGCTCATATTGACTGTGATGCGTTCTTTACGTCCATAGAGCAAAGAGATAACCCGGACTTGCGCGGCAAGCCGGTTATCGTTGGCGGTGATAGCAATCGCGGGGTTGTCGCGGCGTGTTCTTATGAAACCCGAAAGTTCGGTGTTCATTCTGCCATGCCCATGGTGCAGGCGAAGAAACTGTGCCCGGATGCGATCATTGTCCCCCACCGCATGGACGCCTACCGGGCGGCCAGCAAACAGATGCGGGAGATTTTTCTCTCTATCACGCCACTGGTTGAGCCCACCTCCGTCGATGAAGCCTATCTCGACCTGACGGGGACCGAGGCTTACCACAGGCTGCCGGCTGCCGCCGTGCTGGCGCGCGCGACCCTCGAGATTGAAGGAGAGATTGGCGTCACCGTATCTGTCGGTCTTTCTTACAACAAGGGTCTCGCCAAGATCGCCAGCGACCTCGACAAGCCCCGGGGGTTTTCAATCATCGGCAAAGCCGAAGCGCCGGGGTTCCTGGCCGACAAGTCTCCAGCCATCATCAGTGGCATCGGCCCGGTGCTGGTGCGCAAACTTTTTGACGACGGCATAAAGACAATCGGGGCGCTGCGTCAGTTTGACGAGATGGAACTTATGAAACGGTACGGGAAATCGGGTCTGAAGCTGGCCCGGTTCGCCAGGGGCGAGGACACCCGTAAGGTGACCACCAGTCGTGCGGCCAAGAGCGTTTCAGCCGAAACAACGTTCTCATCGGACATAGCGGATTCAGACGAACTCGCCCGCAGGCTTTGGCCACTTTGTGAGAAGGTCTCGAAAAGACTAAAGGCCGGGGACCAGGCAGGGCAAACGGTCGTGCTGAAGCTGAAAACGTCCAGCCACAAGATCCTGACCCGCAATCGCAAACTCCCCGAACCGACGCAGCTGGCGAGTACGATTTTTGAAGCAACCAAACCTCTTGTGCGTAAAGAAGCCAATGGGCGCGCATTCCGATTGATTGGGATTGGCGTCGCCGACATCACCGCTTCGCGTGCGGCGGATCAGCCCAGTTTGCTGGGCGACGAAATGGCATCAAAAAGAGCCGACGTCGAGCGCGCTGTTGACAAGGTTCGCGCTAAATTGGGGGACAAGATCATCACCGGTGCCTCGCAGATCAAATAGCTGCGATCAAGTATCGGGCCCCCAGTTCGACCAAACTCGCCCCGCGCAATCGGCACACCGAAGCCACCAAATCCATTTTTTGGCACGATAAGACATGTAGACTTGGTCAACTCACGTTCCGTTGACGGGGGTGATGCTGGACTTGATGTGTGTGTGGTCCCTAGATTAGCAGACACCACGCTCCCAAGAACGCCTGCAGCGCCAATACCAACGAGAAAGAGACAGACTATGGAATTTCCGCAGAGTGAAAGAAGCATAGAGTTCAAAGCCAGAGTCGTAGATTTCATGGAGAAGCATGTCTACCCGGTGAACAAGCATTATCTGGAAGTCGCCCACAGCGATCGTCGCAACGATCCTGAAGCACTGGCCTTTGTCGACGACCTGCGGGCTCAGGCCAAGGAACTAGGATTATGGAACCTGTTCTTTCCTCACCTGCGGGACAATGAACCTGGCACCGGGCTGACTAACTTCGAGTTCGCGCCCATTGCCGAAGAGATGGCCAAGCTTCCCTGGGCGTCGCAGGTGTTCAACTGCAATGCCCCCGTCACAGGCAATATGGAGCTGCTCGGCGCGGCGGCCAACGAGGCGCAGCGGGAAAAGTGGCTGCGGCCCCTGCTGGAAGGCGATTGCTATTCCTGTTTCGCCGCAACGGAACCGGAGGTAGCCTCTTCCGACGCCACCAATTACCAGACCAGTATCGTGCGCGATGGCGATGAGTACGTGGTGAATGGCCGCAAGTGGTTCATTTCCCTGTCCATGCATCCGAAGTGCCGCTTCATGATCCTGATGGGCAAAACCAACCCTGAAAACCCCAGCCGGCATAATCAGCACGGCGTCATAATTATTCCGTTGGACACCCCCGGCGTTCAGATTCTGCAGGATACAACAGTGATGAACGCCTACCACATTGGCGGGCATCCCGAGATTCTACTGGAAAACGTGCGCGTGCCTGCTGAAAACCTGTTGGGCGAACCGGGCGAAGGCTTTGCGATCATGCAGAAACGCATGGGGCCTGGCCGCATCCATTACGGCATGCGTTGCGTGGGTATGGCTGAGGTGGCACTCGGCCTGCTGATGTCCCGGGCCAAGGAACGCGTTGCCTTTGGCAAACACCTGCATGAACACGGCAGTGTGGCCAACGATATCGGCCGCTCTAGAATCGAGATCGAGCAGGCCAGGCTCCTGTGCATGCACGCGGCCAGGGCGCTGGATGAAAAGGGCCCCAAAGGCGCACGCAAAGAAGTCAGCATGCTAAAAATCGTCGGTACCGAACTGCTTCAGAATGTTTCCGAGCGCGCTCTGCGCGTGCACGGCGCCATGGGCGTCTCCAACCAGACACCCCTTGCCAGCCTCCTTGGGCTGGGCATGCATTTGAGCATTGCGGATGGTCCCAGTGAAGTGCATTTGCCGGGTATCGCGAAAATGGAACTACGCAACCACGACCCGGCTGAATTCGAAAAGTTCTACGATATTCCTGAGCGTTGATCACTCGCGTTTAGAGGAAGTGCGGCGCGCCAATTCGTGCGTTGCCGGTAATCCCTAGAGTCCGCTTTTTGGCCAAAAGCGGACTCTTTCTGCTTTGATCTCAATTATCTCGTCGGTGACCACCTAATCTGCAAAGCTGGGACCCTGCATGTCGACGTGCCCAAAGCTTTGCGGCGAGACCCCGTTCGAAACCGACCAAGAGCAAAAAATGATCGTCTAGGGAAGTGGTTCGACGTACGTCAACTCCAGGGTCCTGGTCAGCAGTTGCTTGAAACCACACTCCCCCGGCTCCGGATCCTTATGTCGCCAGGAGGCCAGAATTTCGGTCGGCGTTCCCTCCGTGACACCGGCAGGGAATGTCACAACAATCGTCATCGGCAGTTCTTCCAATGTAAGGCCACAACGCTCAACCAGACCAGGGCGATACCGGTAACCGACCCGACCTGCGAATTCCCTGGTTTTCCTGACTTGGGTCAATGTCATCAATTCTTCCCCGACGGCATATTTGCGTTGCCCCAGAAACGTGCCCAAGGTGGAGATTGAGGCTGTGTAGGCGCGACGGTCTTCAGGACTTTGTTGAATTTTCACAACGTCGCCCCACTGACTTCTGTAAAGACCCGAGAGATCTACGCCCTGGGACACACGCAGATAGAACAGTCCAACGCTTTTGCGCGGTGCGTTTGGACCAACCACTGCTGTGACATCAATCTCATAATCTGTCTCGAGCTCCAGCTCGATTTCCGTAAGATCGGCAATGATCCGATTATTCGACCAGGCTTCAAAGGCGACGAGATCGATCACACGATTTCCTGGCCCCGTCAGTCTAACCGTGCCTTCATCCATGCCGAAGTCCACGCCGTCCAACTGGAGTAACTCGTCTTCCGGATCGACCCGGGCCGCGACATTGTCGCGGCGTAATGTGTCGTCTCGGCTCAGATGGACGGTCGGCGTCCGCCCACACCAGTTCTTGACCGGTTCGAGGGGAAACGCAGCTGCTGTCTCGCTGTCGTCGGGCGAATCCTGGGCCTCGTCATCGACCTCCTTCGGCACATACCCCTGATCGAGCCAGAATGGATTCGCTTGATCGTCTGAAGTCTCGCCTTCGACACTGCCTTTCGCAACCAGTGAACAAAGGGATCCGATCTCGGTTCCATTGAAGGTTCTTGTCTGTTTTTGCTTTCCTTGGTAGGTCGGATGCGTGCCTTGGTACAATCGCTCGCTCAAGTGCAGACAGATTTCCTGATTGAGTGGGGTGGGGTCATCCCGTGTCTCCAACAAAACAGATCTATCCTCGCACCAGTGCCCGGCCATTGCGCCGTTGAAGGCTCCATAGAGGGTATAAACGTCGCGTCCGCGGGGATCCTTGGCGGGTAGTGGATCAGACAACGCTGGGGGTGCGGTGTTCGCCGGTGGGCTCGCGGCCGCCGATCCAAGACCGATCGGTACGAGGTAGTCGGGCAGATTATATGCGGACCCAGGTTTGAATCCCCACAGCGAGCCGAAGCGGCCGCCCGACGCATCACCAACTGGAACGTTCAGGTCCGGGACAACGAGCTCGGGTGCTTCGGCGGTCGCCATCTCAATGCCGTTGGGTTCGTGCGTCCCCCAGAGCCACAGCTGCGCGGCATGCCTGACGAGTTCGGAACGGTTATGTTTTTCCAGTTGCGTCGCGTCGAGCGCTGTGGCCAGGGGCACTAGATCAACCTTTGACAGCAGGAGAAGTGAGCCGTGCGCGTTCGGGCCCAGCAGACCGATCATCATCGAACGGTTCGTCGCCCACATGTTCCAGCAGTCATCCTGCTCAATGATCTTGAATGACGGCGCGTCCTCTGCGAGGCCTACGCGGAAAGCACTATAGGTCCCGGCCGCGCTACCTGGTCCCAGGGCCCGAACGACCTCGGCCCAACCGGCACCTGCGCATTGCAGCATCTTCTCAAGCTGCTTTTGCACATCCAGGCGCTGATTTACTCGGTCCGTCTTGTAACTGTTCAGGCTAAAGATGCCGTTTCTGGCGTCGGACAATCGCTCATCGCCGATTGCGTCCCAGACCGATATACCGTCGCGGCTGAACTGCATCGGCTGGGATTTTGGCATTTGCGAACCGCCTGAATAGGGCGGGCCGGGGACCGGCGAGGACATCGGATCCGCCTTCTCGAGCAAAAACTCGAGTTCCTCGGTTTCTCGCACCACAGCTTCCGCGCCATGAATCATCCCGGCGATGGCGCCAATTGCTAGATGTGCGATCAGGGACGCTTCCTCCTGGCGCGGATCGGGAGCATTCCAACGCTCCCACATGTGGCCGACAGCCCAGCGATCCTGCAGGAAATGCTGTGCATATCCTTCGTAGGCCAGCGCGAGTAAAGCAGCTTCCTTCAGGACGTCAGAATAGGCTTCGCGCTCTGTCTCGTTCATCGCGGCGCTCATTGCCGCTGCATGTTTCGCCAGACTGACCGCGTTCATGTGCAGATGAGCGTACATTTGCTTCGCTTGCGACCCGAAATGAACGGAATTCAGAGCCCCCAGCCATCCCTTGAAGTCGTGACACTTCTCTTCATATACGGCCGACTTGAAGGCAGGACATGTCCGGTTCTTGTTGAGCCAGTCATAGATGCCATAGCTGTAGTCGGGTATGCCGGCGAAGAGCGCCGGCGGCGGAATGAGGCGCTCCTCCACCAGCGTGTTCTCGTCGTCGCCGAACGGCTCTTTAAGGTACAAGCTATCCCGGCGGAACAAGCTGGCGTTCAGGTCAACCACCTTGAGACCTGCGACTCCCTTTCTGCCGAAAAGGGAGAAAAGCAGTCCGCTAGGGTCCAATTGCTTCAATGTCATGTCCGAGATTTTGGTGTGCTCGGCAATACTTATGGCATCAGCATTTTTGGCATCGACCTTTTGGTAAATGGACTGCCATGCAACAGGTTGGGTAACCATCGTGTCCCAGCCACCCGCCAGCAACAGGACGAGGAACGCTGTTCCGATCCGTAGCGAACGTGTCATTGGATGACGCTTTCTCCGGGTCCACAACCCGACCCCTCGGTCAGGAACACCTGCTGGAAAGCTGCAACCGGTGTGGCGTTGCCTGCACTTGCGGAAAAGCGGAGCTTGCACGGTTCGGGCATGGCAGAGGTTGCGACGCAGTCTGAGAGTGATTGTCCCGCTTCAGTACAACTGATGATGCCGCCTGTAGCGTCGGCCCAGCGGGTTACTTCGTCTTCCAGATCGGGGTTGTGGTAAACGGCGATCCCTGCGTCCCCGTGGCCGATCGACACCCGGCCGAGCGAGGTACAGTCCTGAGGATCAGGGCAAATAGACAAAGGTATGGGTGGGTGAAGAGGCTCTTCTGTACCTAATACAGTCACCGTGGCCTGATTTTCGAGGGCATCATCGGTCTGCGAGTTGGGCTGATCGCCACATCCGGCGATGCCGAAACCCAAACCTGCAACCACTGCGCCGACAAAAATGTTAGCCCGACGTAACCCCATGCTCCCCACAATAGAGGCGGCCTCTACGTATGGCTACCCGCGGGAGCCACGCATTACTGGTGCCATCTAGCGCTCAGTTTCCCTCGGCGACCACCAAAATCGGCAAACCGGTCTTTTTCGAGAGACGACCATGTGATGCGCTGAACCCATACTGGGCGAAGGCGGACCATCATGAACAATAGCGGGCACCGACCAGAAGAGCTCCAAAGCGCTGGGACAGGCTTGTTCAAGGGGTCCGCTAATGGCTAATAGCGGACATTCTTGGGGTGACCCTTTTTGGAGGCCGTCGCCGCCCCGATTTGGCGCGGAGGATGCACTCACAAGGGGAACCGACGAAGTCCGATGGAGAGAATTAGGGAAAATTCCGACCCTAATATCGGCCGGAGAATTCTCTGTTGGGGTAGGTGCCAGTAATGTGCGCCGCAAGCGCCCGGAATATCGGGCGAATTCAGACTCAGTACTATAGGAAAAAAATACATATAAAACAATAGTTTATAGGTTTCGCCGGACGCAGTCTTGAGCAAACCCGTCTCCGCCCCAATTCCCTGATAAATAGGGTAAATACAGGGAAATTTCGCCATTCGGGTCCGTATCTGCAATTTCTCGGGAGGTAACGTGCTGGAAACACGCGTTTTCTTGGCAAATTCCCTGCGCAGCAGTACGGCCGTCACGTTTAAGTTTGAGCGAGCACGCGGACGGCTTTGGCGGCCGCGCCTGTCCGGTTTTCGACACTCAGTTTCGCGAATATCTGCTCCAGATGTTTGTTTACCGTTCGGTGGCTGAAGTTCAAGATGGTGCCGATATCGCGGTTTGACTTCCCTTGGGCGATCCAGAGCAGGACTTCAGCTTCCCGAGCTGTGAGCCCAAAGGTTTGAGAGAGGATTTCGTCATCCCGTGGGCCCTGCCCATCGCGGAGACTCAGCAGGTATTCTCCCTGGTTTGCCTGCCCCAGATAAGACGCTTTCAGGCGTCCGCGAGAGGATTCCAGTATGGTGACCTCGGTGCTGCGTTTCTGCACAATCTCCAGCAGCCGGGGCTGCAACCAAGTCTCTGCGTCGGTGATCGCGTCGCCGTGTGCGGATATCGGTTCATCGACCAGTGCGGTGATTAATGCCGAAGCCTGCGGCGTGCTCCACAAGATGTCGCCATCAGCGTTTATCGCGGTGAGTGTTCTGCCTGAAACATCCAGCGCCTTGCGGGCGCTCTCGACGTCTCGGGAGGCGTTCAAATGCGCCCTGATCCGGGCGACGATTTCATCGGGCGAAACCGGTTTGGTGACATAGTCGACACCTCCAACATCAAACGCTTTCAGGACATGCTCGGTCTCCGTCAAGCCTGTCATGAAGATGACCGGTATATTGGCAAATTCGGCTTGGGCCTTGATGTGTTCGCACGCTTTGAAGCCGTCGATTTCGGGCATAACGGCGTCCATGAGAATGATGTCCGGTGCAATCCGGTCCAGCAGCGAAAGCGCGTTTTCGGCGCTGCGCGCGACCAGCGCCGTCATGCTGCTTCGGTCGAGAATGTCGATGAGAAGGTTGAGCGTCTCGGGGGCATCGTCGACGACCATGACAATATCCCGCCTGTCCTGATCAGACATTGAACCGCTCCAGGGTGGTGAGTGCAGCGTCGAAATCTCCGAATTCGATTTCATACATTCTCTCCCGAAGGTATCGGATGACAGCATCTGTCTCAGGTTGCTCGGCTAAGATTTGATCCAGTTGTCTCAGGACACCCTTCACATCCCCGATTCCGCTCAGCTGTCTCAGTGCCGTTAGGTGGAGGGGCGCAGGGATCTGTTCTGCGGAAAGCCGGGTGGGGAATTTCGGCGTCGTTATCGTTTCGTCGGTTTCGGCTGCATAGGTCCAGGTCAGACCCAGGATTTTTCGTGTTGTTTCCAGAAGTTTGGGCACGTCCACGGGCTTGAGAAAATAGGCGCTTTGGACCTGTGAGAGTTCGTCCTGCTGGGCAACCTTTCTGGGATCTGCTGAAATGATAACGATCGGAATTTCCGACCTGTCCTCCTCACGCAGGATTTTGACGACCTGCCAGCCGCGCATGTCGGGCAGCGAGATGTCGAGCAACAGCAGGTCCGGTTTGTGTTTTCGCAGGAGATCAATGCAGGACCGGCCGTTTGGCGCGCCCAGAAACGTAAATCCAAAGGGCTCAAAAATGTCCCGCATCAGTGCCATATGAGCGGGATCATCGTCCGTTACGAGAATCACCCTGCGAGGCCCTGTATATCCTGTGATCTTTCTAAGCGGGGCTGCCTCTGCACGTGGCTCGGGCACAAAAGACAACAACAGCTTGACGGTGAATTGCGTGCCTTGGCCCAGCTTGCTATCGACCTCGATTGAGCCGCCCATCGCCTCGGTCATCAGTTTCGTGATCGTCAGACCAAGTCCTGCGCCTGGTTTGGCGGCAAGGCCATCTGCGTTAATCTGCTCGAACGGACGAAAGATCCGCTCCAGGTCTTCAGGTGCGATGCCGGTGCCGGTGTCTTTAATCTCGAAGGTCGCAACCTGACTACGGTACCCAATACGCAGACTGACCTGACCCGCGGCTGTTGCCCGTACAGCATTGGTCAGCAGGTTCAGCAGTATTTGCCGCAAACGTTTCTCGTCAGTGTAGACCGCTGTCGGCACGGCATCGGAAACTTCTACGTCGAAGCCGATTCCTTTTTCCTGTGCCTGCAACCGGAACGTCTCGATAATGGGCTCCAGAAAGTCTGCGACCCTTACTTCGTCGCGGAAGATTTGCAGCCGGCCTGCCTCGATCATCGAAATATCGAGCAATCCATCAATAAGGCCGGATATGTGTTCACCGCTGCGGCGAATGACGCGCAGGCCGGGTCGCCAACGCTCAGGTATTGCGGCTTCGGACTCCAGAAGCTGTGAATAGCCGACTATGGCGTTAAGTGGTGTTCGGAGTTCGTGGCTGATCCCACCGACATATTTGCTCTTGGCCTCACTCGAGGCCTCGGCCACCTCCTTGGCTTCCTGGAGTTTCAGGTCGGTTTGTTTGTGTGCCTCGATCTCTTCCATCAACATGGCCGTTTGCTGTTTGGTTTCGTCGCGGGCTGCGCGACCGCTCTGCTGGGCCAGAACAAACGGCCAGATCGCGATCGCGATGACAATCATCAGAACGAAATAAAGGATCGCGAATGCGCCACCGATCACGTCGGGCGGAACCGTTGGATCAAACGTGATCTGGATAAATACCACCGCGAAAATCCCGGCAATCAGACCGGAGAAAGTCAGGAGAAGGCCAAAATACCATCCAATTTGTGAATTCAGACGCCCTGCGATACGTGGCGGCAGGGCCCAATGTGCCAGTTGTGACATCTGGTTGGAGAAACTTGCACCGTCCTTGCACAGGTCATGGCATCTGGAATCGAGTGTGCAGCATAGCGAGCAGATTGGCCCGTCATAGGCGGGGCAATGGGCCATGTCCTCGTGCTCAAAGTCGTTTTCACAGATGCAGCACTGATTGGTCTGGCCGGAAACCGGCGCCGGACTCTGCCGGGCGATGTAGAATCGGCTTTTGGTGGCTGCTGCGAGTACGGGTGTGGCTACAAGTGCGACACCAAGCGCAATGAACGGCGCCAAACCCTCTATCTGATTCCCGAAGGCACCCAGATAAGTGGCGATGGAGAGCACGGTCGCAATTGACATCGCTCCGACGCCTACCGGATTAAAGTCAAACAGATGGGCGCGCTGGAATTCGATGTGCCGGGGGCTAAACCCAAGTGGCTTGTTGATCATCAGATCTGCGGTGATGACACCAAGCCACGCGACGGGAATGTTTGAGTAGAGCCCAAGCGTGTGTTCCAGCGCCCTGAAGATGCCGAGTTCCATCAGCACCAGCGCCAGGGAAACATTGAACACAACCCACACCACGCGACCGGGATGATGATGGGTGAGCCTGGAAAAGAAATTCGACCAGGCAAGGGATCCCGCATAGGCGTTTGTGACGTTGATTTTCAGCTGGGAAATAACGACGAAGATGCCTGTTATCGCGATGGCTATATCAGGATTGAGCCCCTGCCACGGCATGCCGTTGCTAAAGACCATCAGATACATGTGGGACGGGTCGGTTGCGTCTTCGACAGAGGCACCCTGTCCGAAGAGGAGGACAGCCAGGAAGGATCCGATGAGAAGTTTGAGGACGCCGGGCACCACCCAGCCGGGCCCGGCGGCAATGACGGCCGTCCACCATTTGAGGCTGTTCCTCTTGGTCTTTTCTGGCATGAAGCGCAGAAAGTCGACCTGTTCGGCGGTTTGGGCGATCAGCGCGAAAATCACAGAACAGGCCGCGCCGAACGCGAATAGGTCGAAACTGCCGTCAGCGGGGCCGCGCAACCCGGTAAAGCTGGTCCAATCCTGTGGGTCTAGAAAGCCTCTGATGCCTAGGAAGACAAAGGGGACCAGTTGCAGGGTGGCCCAAATGATCTGTGTCCAGAACTGAAACTGGCTGATCAGTGTGATCCCGTGGGTGACGAGGGGAATAACGACCAACGCGCAGATGAGGTAGCCAAGCCACAGCGGAATGCCGAAGCACATCTCGAGCGCCAGGGCCATGATCGATGCCTCAAGGGCGAAGAAGATGAACGTAAATGACGCGTAGATGAGGGATGTGATCGTCGAGCCGATATAGCCGAAGCCCGCGCCGCGGGTAAGCAGATCGATATCCACGCCGTAGCGCGCCGCGTAATAGCTGATCGGTACCCCGGTCAGAAAAATAATCGCACCGACGGTTAGGATTGCCGTCACGGCGTTGGTAAAGCCGTAGCTGAGAGTAATGGCACCGCCTATGGCTTCTAGGGCAAGGAACGCGACGGTGCCGAGCGCGGTATTGGCGACCCAAGGAATGGACCATCTCCGGGCGCTTTTTGCGGTAAAGCGCAGGGCGTAATCCTCGAGCGTTTCGTTCGCAACCCACTGGTTGTAGCGGCGCCGTTCACGGAAGATTTTCTGACTGGCCGTCATGTTGACCCTACGGCCGAGTGCCGACAGGTCATGTTGCGTTGCAATATATGCAGTGCTGGATTGCATGTGACTGGGGTGATGGGGTGTGGTCCTGCTCTTTTGATCTCTCGCTCAATTTCTCTGTTACGTACGTGTTACGCCTCAGAAACAGCCATTTTTCCAGTATTTTAGCGTCTCTCGGTCTCGCGGCCGGGGGGTATATCCCCCATTTAGACGGCCCAACTGGCGTAGGTCTATGGGTTAAATGACGTATTGTTGCGTTGCAGCATAGGCAGGAACGTTAGACCCGATCACAGCGGGTTCAAAGAAACAACGCCCCGCACCGATCACTAAAAAAACTGTGAAGTGACGGGAAAAACCGCGCTTCCGATAACGTGAATAGTGAGGGAGCCTGCAATGGCACGAACTTGTATGAGTAGATTAAGGGCGCTGGGCTGCAGCGCTGTATTAGCCCTGGCGCTGACATCAGCACCAGCACTGGCCGAAGAAGAAGCAAATGACAAAGTTTCAGGCTCCGTAGGTGTGAGCTACAACTCGCACTTCATTTCCTACGGCCTTGACGTGTGGGGTGGCGGCACAGAATTCTTCGGAAGCGAGTCCACCATGTTCATGTGGTCGGACATCACATTTGACCTTTCACCCTTTAACCTGACCTTCGGTGTCTGGGGTGACATCAACAACAATACAATCAGCGGCACTGGCGGCGGCATTCAAGAAGTCGATGTCTGGGCGGGCGTGAGCGTAGATGTCGGCCGGTTCAATCTCGGCGTTACCTTTCAGCAGTGGTACTATGCCAGTGATACTGAGGGCATCCTCGATCTGTCCATCGCATTCGATGACAGCGACCTGCTTCCGATCTCGCTGTCACCCAGCCTGACTTGGCACTTCCGGATTGAAGGGAATGGCGGACAGACGAAGAGCTCCATCATTGTTCTGGCGATCGCGCCCAGCTTTGACTTGATCACGTCTGATGCCTTCTCGCTCAATCTGACCATTCCGGCCGGCATCGGTCTGTTTGTCGACAAGGACTTTCAGGGCGGCAACAAAAGCGGACTGGGCTACTTCTATATTGGCGGTTCGCTCAGCGTGCCCTTGGCCTTTATCTCCAGCTCGTTCGGCGAATGGTCCGTCAACTTTGATGTGACCTATTACAACACCAGCCCGCGCGCGATACCCGGCAACGTCAAGGATGACTTTGTCACCGGTTCGCTCGGCCTGAGCGTCGCCTTCTAGCGGCTTTATGAAGACAACCTGCCGCTGGAGTGAACGTGTTCGCCAAAAGGGCCGGGCTTCAGCGGCAGCCTCCAAAGAAAACCAAAACACAGGGTGTACCAATGAAAATTAGAAATCTGACCATAGGGCTGACATTGCTGGTCACAGCAGTGTTCGCGTCTCCGGTCCAGGCAGAAGAGACAATCAAAGTGGGTGTTCTTCACTCCCTTTCCGGGACCATGGCCATCAGTGAAACGACGCTGAAAGACGCCATGTTGATGCTGATTGAAGAACAGAACAAAAAGGGCGGTCTGCTCGGCAAGAAGCTTGAGGCTGTTGTCGTTGATCCGGCATCCGACTGGCCTCTCTTTGCAGAAAAGGCTCGCGAGCTGATCCAGGTGAACAATGTTGCTGCAGTCTTCGGTTGCTGGACATCGGTGTCCAGAAAGTCGGTCTTGCCGGTATTCGAGGAGCTCAACAACATTCTCTTCTATCCGGTTCAGTATGAGGGCGAAGAATCCCAGCGGAACGTCTTCTATACGGGCGCGGCACCGAACCAGCAGGCGATCCCTGCGGTTGACTACCTGATGAACGAAGAAGGCGTTGAACGCTGGGTGCTGGCGGGTACGGACTATGTCTACCCGCGCACGACCAACAAAATTCTGGAGCAGTATCTCAAGGACAAGGGCGTTGCAGACGAAGACATCATGATCAACTACACGCCATTCGGTCATTCCGATTGGCAGTCCATCGTCTCAGACATCAAGACATTTGGCGCCGCCGGTAAGAAGACGGCGGTGGTCTCCACCATCAACGGTGATGCAAATGTCCCATTCTATAAGGAACTGGGCAATCAGGGCATCATGGCGACAGACATTCCCGTGGTCGCATTTTCGGTGGGTGAGGAAGAGCTTGCTGGTTTGGATACGACCCCGCTTGTCGGTCATCTGGCGGCTTGGAACTACTTCATGTCGGTCGATACGCCCGAGAATGAGGAGTTCATCAAGGCATGGCAGACCTTTATCGGCAACGAAGAACGCGTAACCAATGATCCGATGGAGGCCCATTACATAGGCTTCAACATGTGGGTCAAAGCGGTCGAGAAGGCAGGGACGACTGACCCTGATGCTGTCATCGACGCGATCGTTGGCGTTGAAGCGCCTAATTTGACAGGTGGAACATCGGTCATGCTGCCGAACCACCACATCACCAAGCCGGTGCTTATCGGTGAAATCCAGGACGACGGGCAGTTCGATGTCGTTTGGGAAACGGACGGCCTCGTTCCCGGTGATGCCTGGTCCGACTTCCTCCCGGATTCCAAGGCGCTGAAGGCGGATTGGACCCCTCCAATCAGCTGCGGGAACTACAATACCGAGACCAAGAAGTGTGGAGGGTCCGAATAGGTCAACCGTGTCGTTGGTCTGTGTAGGGGTGCGCAGACGATCGATACTTTAGGGGCTCAGGTGGCGAGGCCCTCTCTCCGCGCCACCTGAGCCTTTTGGGCCTATCAAGATCTATAGGCTTTGATTGTAGCCTGTTGTTTTCCTTTCACATTCACGGGGACCATGCCGACAATATTCCGCATCATGTTCGGGTTTCTGATGATTGGGTGCCTGTCATGGCCCGCAGTGACCAGAGCAGACTCTCCCGATAGTGTTACATCGCCCTATAACGTTACATCGATTGTCGCTGCATATTCTGGCGGCGGATATGCGGAACTCGAAGCCTTACTGGAAGCTCTGGCGGACACCGCAGACGAGAATGCGCTTCCTCTGTTGGACCTTTTGGAAGCAGGAGTGCTGAGAACCAGAAAGTCAGATGGCAGACTTGTCGTTGCGACCGAGAACGATGATGACTTTGTCCTGACCGACCCGCTGACCGGCGAAGCTCTGGGTGTCGCGGGCAAAAGGGAATTGAAAAAGGTCCGTGTCAACAACCGTATTCGGCGGGCAATTTCATCAGCCCGCGGCACCTTGACCCTGGCGAGCGCAGACCCGGAAATCAGAGAAGCAGCGGCTCAGGCTGTTTTCAGGGCGCGGGATGCGGCCGCCCTTGAGACGCTCAGGTCAGCGATCGAGAGGGAAACGGATGCTGGGGTTTTGACGGCCCTGCAGGAAGCAGAAGCCGCAATTGTCCTCCAGACCGACACCGAAGACGCTGAAAAAATTGACGCGATCAGCGTCATCGTGAACCGGGGTGACGAGGACGCTCTGTCGCTCCTGATGGGGTTTGCTGCAAGCAGCAAGGGAGCTTTGAAATCGGCCGCAACTGCCGGCGTGGACAAAGTGCAGACCCGGCTGGATTATCTCGGGATCGTTCAGAACGTCTGGTTCGGTCTGTCGCTGGGTTCTGTTCTGCTTCTCGCTGCGATCGGCTTAGCGATCACGTTCGGCGTGATGGGCGTTATCAACATGGCCCATGGCGAACTGGTGATGCTTGGGGCCTACACAACCTATGTGGTCCAGCAGGTTTTCAGAGCCTATGTGCCCGAGGCGATGGATTACTCGCTTTTGGTTGCGCTTCCCGCAGCCTTTGTGGTCGCAGGAGCGGCCGGTGTCGCGATTGAACGCGGCGTGATCCGCTTTCTTTACGGCCGACCGCTGGAAACGCTGCTCGCGACCTGGGGGATCAGCCTGATCCTGCAGCAGTCCATTCGCACCATATTTGGTCCGTCCAACGTTGAAGTCGGCGCACCAACCTGGATGAGTGGTACCGTTGATGTCACGGCCGGGTTGCCGCTGACACTGAATCGAATCTGGATCGTGGTCTTCACGCTTCTCGTCTTCGCGGTCCTTACATTTGTCATCAAGCGGACGACATTTGGGCTGCAAATGAGGGCGGTGACGCAAAATCGCCGCATGGCCAATTCCGTTGGTATCCGTTCGAACTGGGTCGATGCGATGACCTTTGGACTGGGGTCCGGCGTCGCCGGTATTGCGGGCGTCGCACTCAGTCAGATCAGCAATGTCAGCCCCAATCTGGGACAGTCCTATATCATCGACTCCTTCCTGGTTGTCGTGTTCGGCGGCGTCGGTAATCTCTGGGGTACGCTGGTTGGCGCATTCTCTTTGGGGGTCGCCAACAAATTCCTGGAGCCCTGGACAGGGGCGGTGCTGGCCAAGATCTTCATTCTTGTCGCCGTAATTCTCTTCATTCAACGCCGACCGCAGGGACTGTTCGCCCAGCGGGGCCGCGCGGTGGAGAATTAGGATGTCTAAAGGGCCAATCCTTTTGCAGCTGATGCGCCTGGACGGACCGAGCAGGACCTTCCTCGGCATCATGTTGGCGGTGACGGTGCTGGTGCCCGTTCTCAATCAGCTGGTGCCTGAAGGGTCCTTCTTCCATGTGCCGACCTATGTGGTCAGCCTTTTGGGAAAATATTTGGCATTTGCAATCCTTGCGCTGTCGGTTGACCTCGTCTGGGGGTATTGCGGTATTCTCAGTCTTGGACACGGTGCCTTCTTCGGCCTCGGCGGCTATGCAATGGGCATGTATCTGATGCGCCAGATCGGTGACCGTGGCGTATACGCCAATCCCGTCCTGCCCGACTTTATGGTGTTTCTGAACTGGAGCGAGCTGCCTTGGTTTTGGCTCGGGTTCGACAACTTCTTCTTCGCGATGCTGATGGTGCTGGTCGTGCCTGGAATACTGGGCTTTGTCTTCGGGTGGTTTGCCTTCAGGTCGCGTGTTACCGGTGTTTATCTGTCCATCATCAGCCAGGCGATGACATTTGCGCTGCTGTTGGCGTTTTTTCGCAACGATATGGGGTTTGGCGGCAACAACGGTCTGACCGATTTCAAGGATATTCTGGGGTTCAATCTTCAGTCATCGGGCACCCGTGTCAGCCTGTTTGCATGTACATCAATCGCCTTGATGCTTGCGTTCCTGTTGTGTCGCTTCATCGTCACCTCCAAGCTGGGGCGTGTGCTTATCGGCATCCGTGACGCGGAGAGCCGCGTGCGTTTTCTGGGGTACAGGGTCGAGTATTACAAGCTGTTCGTATTCACGGTTTCTGCGATGCTGGCAGGGGTTGCCGGTGCGCTCTATGTGCCGCAGGTCGGGATCATTAATCCCAGCGAGTTCTCTCCGGCTCAGTCGATTGAGATCGTCATCTGGGTCGCGCTTGGGGGCCGTGGCACGCTTTATGGCGCGGCGCTTGGCGCGGTGTTGGTGAATTTCGGCAAGACGTATTTTACAGGTGCGATCCCTGAGCTCTGGTTGTTTGCACTGGGGGCTCTATTTGTGCTGACCACCCTATTTCTGCCCAAGGGCGTGGTTGGGGGTCTGTCTTCAGGCGGGGCGGCGGTGCTTCGATCCAGGTTGAGATTGCGAAAGAAAGCGCAGCCATCCGCAAAGATTGAGCCGGAGGCAGAGCAATGACCGAGAGTGCAATCCACGTTGCACCAGATCCAGCGCTCTATCTCGATGGCGTCTCCGTCAGCTTCGACGGTTTCAAGGCGCTGAACAATCTCAGCATGGTCATCGATGTCGGCGAAATGCGTGCAGTGATTGGCCCGAACGGCGCAGGTAAGACAACCATGATGGATGTGATTACCGGCAAAACCCGTCCCGACACGGGTGAAGTAGCCTTTCATGGCGAGACGGATTTAACAAAGCTGGATGAGGCTCAGATCGCCAATCTTGGGATCGGACGGAAGTTCCAAAAGCCGTCTGTCTTCGAAAGCCACACAGTATGGGACAATCTTGAACTCGCCATGAAGGCAGACCGGGGACCTTTTGCTACGCTGTTCTCCCGGACAACCGCCGAGCATCGTGATCGGATCGATCAGATGTTGAATACCGTGGATCTTGTAGATCGACATGATGAATTCGCGGGCAGCCTGTCGCACGGTCAGAAGCAGTGGCTGGAAATTGGGATGTTGCTCATGCAGGAGCCAAGCCTGTTGCTGGTTGACGAACCGGTTGCCGGCATGACCGATGCAGAGACCGTGCAAACCGCTGAGCTGTTGAAGGAGATTGCACAGAGTCACTCGCTCATGGTCGTGGAACACGATATGGAATTCGTCGAGGCCCTCGGCGTAAAGGTTACCGTCCTGCATGAGGGGTCTGTCCTCGCCGAAGGCAGTCTGGATCACGTCCGCAATGACCAGCACGTCATAGACGTCTATCTGGGGCGCTAGTCATGCTTGTGTGTCGCGACATAGATCTGTTTTACGGCTCAAGTCAGGCGCTGCGCCAGGTGTCTATGCAGGCGGAGGTCGGCAAAGTGACCTGCGTTCTGGGCCGCAACGGCGTCGGCAAGACCAGCCTCATTCGGGCAATTGCCGGACAAGTTGCGCCGGCAAAAGGCCAGGTCATCTGGAACGATCGGGACATCACAAAGGCACCCGCTTATTCCCGGGCGGCTGCGGGGGTGGCCTTGGTGCCGCAGGGTCGCGAGATATTCCCTTTACTGACGGTGGAAGAGAATTTGCGGACAAGCTTTGCCGCGGTTCCTACCAAGCAACGAGAGATTCTTCCGGAAATCTATGACCTTTTCCCGGTGCTCGAATCCATGTTGGGGCGGCGCGGCGGCGATCTTTCCGGCGGCCAGCAGCAGCAACTTGCCATTGCCCGTGCACTCGTCATGCGTCCGACCCTGCTGGTGCTGGATGAACCGACCGAAGGTATCCAACCCTCCATCATCAAGGACATCGCCCGGGTGATTGCCCATTTGCGGGATCTTGGCAACATGGCGATAGTGCTGGTTGAACAATATTTTGAATTCGCCAGTGATCTTGCGGATTCGTTTGTCGTGATGGACCGGGGTGAGGTTGTCCTGGAAGGAGCCAAGGCAGATTTTGCAGAGGCCGATGTTCGTCGACACCTTACCGTCTAGAGCGGCCCCATCCAGTGATGTGGGCATGCAGCGCGCGAGCGGTGTGGCCCGCGTTGGGTTCTCATGCGCCAAAGGAACCATAAGGGTCAGCGACCTCTATCAAAGTTCGCCGTGCCGGGTGCTGATGCCCCGGGTGGATGGCCGGGACCATGCAGAAACAGTCTTCATCAATACGGCGGGTGGCGTTGCCGGCGGCGATCAGCTCGACTATGCGTTAAGCGCGTCCGATGGAGCGACCGTGCTGGCGACAACCCAGGCATCTGAGAAAATCTATAGCGCGATCGACAGGGACGCCCGTGTCTCCATGTCCCTTTCGGTGGGCGCCGGATCGACCCTGGAGTGGCTGCCGCAGCAGACCATCGCGTTTGACGGCGCGCGCCTGAGACGAAAAACCCATATCGACGTTGAAGGCGATGGCCGGCTGCTCGCGCTGGACTGGCTCGTTATGGGCCGTCTCGCGCGTGGCGAAGTCATGAAGTCTGGTTCTGTTAAAGACGAATGGACTGTCCGCCGCAATGGCCGCCTCGCCTGGGTCGATGCGTTGCGTTTCACCGGCGACCTGGAGGGCCTGACAGACATGGCGGCTGTGTTGTCCGGCAATCGTGCGCTGGCGACGCTGGTCTATGTCGGTGATGACGCCGGCGATCATATCGACCTTGCCCGGAACCTGGCCCAAAGCTGCGGCTGCGTCGCCGGTGCGACGTCGGTACGCGGCATTCTGGTCGCACGGTTCTTGGCCAGTGATGGCCTGACTCTTCTGAACAGCGTTGGCGCTTTTCTTGATCCGTTCAGGCAGGAATTGTCCGGATTGTCGCTCTGGCCGCCGAGGCTTTGGACATGTTGAAAAGCGAGGACATATGAATCTGACACCCCGAGAGAAAGACAAGTTGATGATCGCGGTGGCCGCCATGGTCGCACGCGACCGGCTGGCGCGCGGCGTGAAGCTTAACTATCCAGAAAGCGTCGCCATCATCACCAATGAAGTGATGGAAGGCGCCCGAGACGGTCGTACCGTCGCCGAATTGATGGCAAGCGGTGCGACAATTCTGACCCGCGATCAGGTCATGGAAGGGATCCCCGAGATGATCCACGACGTGCAGGTCGAAGCAACCTTTCCGGACGGCACCAAATTGGTGACGGTCCACAACCCTATCCGTTGAGGCCTTCGATGATACCAGGCGAAGTTATCACCGCTCCCGGACACATGGCGCTGAACGCAGGTTCGAAGTCCATTGTTCTGGTTGTTGCCAATACCGGCGATCGCCCGGTGCAGGTTGGCAGCCACTATCATTTTTTTGAAACCAATGACGGGCTGGAATTCGACCGTGCCGCCGCGCGTGGCATGCGGCTCGATATTGCAGCCGGTACGGCGCTGCGATTTGAGCCAGGTCAAAGCCGCGAGGTCGGGCTTGTCCCCTATGCCGGGAACCGGACGGTGATTGGCTTCAATCAAGCCGTCATGGGCAAGTTGGAGGGTTGAAGATATGCCAGTAGAAATCAGCCGGGCGGCCTATGCGGACATGTATGGCCCGACCACCGGCGACAAGGTCCGTCTGGCTGACACGGACCTGTTGATCGAAGTCGAAAAAGACCACACGATCTATGGCGAAGAGGTCAAGTTCGGCGGCGGTAAGGTCATCCGTGACGGCATGGGCCAATCACAGGTGTCCCGCGCTGACGGCGCCATGGATACGGTGATTACCAACGCGCTCATTCTGGACTATTGGGGCGTCATCAAGGCCGATATCGGGATTAGGGACGGCCTGATTGCCGCTATCGGCAAGGCCGGCAATCCCGATGTGCAGCAGGGCGTCGATATCATTATCGGCCCTGGCACGGAGATCATCGCGGGCGAAGGCAAGATCATCACGGCGGGCGGCCTGGACGTCCACATCCACTTCATCTGTCCCCAGCAGATTGAGGAGGCGCTGTTCTCCGGCATTACGACCATGATGGGCGGCGGCACGGGCCCCGCGACAGGGACCAATGCGACCACCTGCACCCCTGGTTCCTGGCACATCCACAAGATGCTGCAGGCGGCAGAAGGCTTTCCGATGAATTTGGGCTTTTTCGGCAAGGGTAACGCCAGCTTGCCTGCAGCGCTTGTGGAACAGGTCAATGCCGGCGCCTGCGGTCTGAAGCTGCACGAGGACTGGGGCACGACAGCGGCAGCGATCGATTGTTGTCTGTCCGTAGCCGATGAGATGGACGTGCAGGTCATGATCCATACCGATACGCTCAATGAGTCCGGTTTCGTCGAGACGACGGTGAATGCGTTCAAGGGGCGCACGATCCACGCCTTTCATACAGAAGGCGCTGGCGGCGGCCACGCGCCCGATATCATCAAGGTTTGCGGCGAGCTCAACGTGCTGCCCTCATCCACCAACCCGACGCGGCCCTATACCGTCAATACACTGGACGAGCATCTGGACATGCTGATGGTCTGCCACCATCTCGACCAGCGGATTCCCGAAGATGTCGCCTTTGCCGAAAGCCGTATCCGGAAGGAGACCATCGCGGCCGAGGACTTGCTGCACGATATGGGCGCGTTTTCGATCATTGCATCTGACAGTCAGGCGATGGGCAGAGTAGGGGAGGTGATCAGCCGCACCTGGCAAACGGCCGACAAGATGAAAAAGCAGTTTGGCGCGTTGGCTGATGAGGCGGGCGACAATGATAATCTGCGGGCGCGTCGCTATGTCGCGAAATATTCGATCAACCCCGCGATTGCCCAGGGTGTGTCGGCCTATGTTGGATCCGTCGAAGTGGGCAAGCTGGCGGACCTTGTTGTCTGGTCACCGGCTTTCTTTGGCGTAAAGCCTGACCTGGTCCTGAAGTGCGGCACGATTGCCGCGGCGATGATGGGGGACCCCAACGCGTCCATTCCAACCCCGCAGCCTCAATATCTTCGGCCTATGTTCGGTGGGTTTGGCCAGTCCGTTCAGGCCAGCTCTGTGACATTTGTCAGTCGCGCTGCGGCTACCGCTGGGTTGGGCGCGGACCTGGGGCTGCAAAAACAGTTGCTTCCGGTCAGCAACACCCGTGGTGGCATCGGCAAGAAGTCGATGAAGTTGAACGATCTTACCCCGATCATGGACGTTAATCCTGAGACCTATGAGGTGCGCGCGGACGGTGTCTTGCTGACGTGTGAGCCTGCTGAAGTTGTGGCGATGGCTCAGCGATACTTCATGTATTGAGCCGGCCGCTGTCACAGATAACTGAGTCCAAATGAAACGCGCTTTTTCCCATCTTTCGTCACGAGACCGGCCATCCGATGGGCCGGCGGACAGCGTTACCCTCGATTTTGATGCGCGTCATCGACGCCGCATTGTGCTGGCGACGGATGCCGGTGAGAAGGTTCTGCTCGATCTTGACCGTGCTGTTGCCATGGCCCATGGCGATGCGCTTGTGCTGGAGGGTGGTGGCTGGATTGAAGTTCTGGCAGCAGACGAAAACGTAGTTGAGGTTTCCGCGTCGTCGCAAGCCGCCCTGTTACGGCTTGCCTGGCACCTGGGCAACCGACACTTGCCGGCAGAAATCACACCTTCGGCCATCTACATTCGGCCGGATTCCGTCATTGAATCAATGCTTGCCGATCTGGGCGCTACGCTTGCCCTTTGTCAGCGCAGCTTCCAGCCAGAGCGCGGCGCCTATGGTCATGGCAAAGAAGAAGAGGGCGCGACAGGCGACTATCAAGGCCACCATCAAGGGCACGATCATGCCCACTGACCTTGAAAAGATCCTGCGGCTTCAGACTTGGCTGTCGCCGTCGTTTCCGGTCGGCGGATACAGCTTCTCACATGCCTTGGAAGCGGCAATAGAGGCTGACCTTGTCAGGTGCGCGGACAGCCTTCTCAATTGGTTGGAGGCGGACTTGACCGTTGGTGCCGGGCGGGTTGATGCGCTTTTGCTCTGTGCATCCTGGCGAGCCGTTTCCGCAAGGGATGCGGAAGCACTGATCGACGTCGCCGCGCTGGCTGCGGCTCTTCGTGGGACAGCCGAGTTCAGTCTGGAGGCCGAGGCACAGGGTGCCGCGTTCTTGTCGACCGTTACAAAGGTCTGGTGCAGTGAAACGCTCCTTTGGGCCTCTGACTGCTTGAAGTCTGCAGAGATCACCCTGGTCCTGCCCGTTGCGGTCGGCATGGCATGCGCTGCCGAAGAGCTTCCGCTCGAACTCTCCACGTCGTTTTTCTTGCACGCGCTTGTGGCAAATCTGGTCAGTGCGGCGGTTCGTGCTGTTCCGCTCGGTCAGACGGACGGTCAGCGTGTCATCGCTTCACTGGAAGCGGATATCGTACACATCGCGTCTGAGGCATTGGCCTGCGATCTTGATGATATCGGGTCAGCGACATTGATGATCGATGTTCTGTCGATGCACCACGAGACCCAATACACACGGATTTTCCGCTCATAACGGAAACCGCTGATGGAAAGGAAGGATGATATGAACGGCCCTTTGCGGATTGGAATTGGCGGCCCGGTCGGGTCAGGCAAGACGTCGTTGATTGAAGTCTTGTGCAAGCAGATGCGTGATCATTACGACCTGTTTGTCATTACCAACGATATCTACACCCAAGAGGACATGTTGATCCTTAACCGGGCTGGCGCGTTAGCGAGCGAACGGATCATGGGCGTCGAAACCGGCGGCTGTCCGCATACGGCGATCCGCGAGGATGCGTCGATTAATCTTGTGGCTCTTGACGAGATGGGTGGGCGGTTTCCGGCTGCTGAACTGTGCTTCATTGAATCAGGCGGCGACAACCTGGCTGCCACATTCAGTCCCGAACTTGCCGACATTACGATCTATGTCATCGACGTCGCTGCTGGTGAAAAAATACCCAGGAAAGGGGGGCCGGGGATTACGCGATCCGACCTCCTGATCATCAACAAGACCGATTTAGCGCCCTTGGTGGGCGCGGACCTGACCGTGATGGACAGCGATGCCCGCCGTATGCGCGGCGAACGCCCCTTCGTATTCAGCAATTTGCATGCGGGTGAAGGCGTCGCCGACATTATCAGCTTCATCGTCCGCAGTGGTGGCCTCCCAGACCGCATGCTTGGTCTTCAACAGGCCGGGTAAAGCCCATTTCAGGACAGAACTCTTGACTAGCGAGGAGAAAAATCAATGAAGAGAAGTCAACAAAGAGTATTGGCCGGGATGATATTGGTTGGGGCGGCAATGAGCGACCCGGCAGCCGCCCACATTGATCATCTGGTTTTGCACAACGAAGGCATGGCCGGGATCGGATCAGGACTTATGCATGTCCTGACGAGTTACGGGCACTTGGGCATTGCTGCTTTGATCGGAGGCATGATGGGTTTGATGCCATGGCGGATGTTTGGGGTTGTTATGGCAGCACTTGCCATGGGCGGAGCCGTCGGGCTCGCACACGGAATGGCGTTTTCACCGTTTTTTGAGACAGGCCTTGGTGTGGTTGGCCTTGCACTGGGCGTGGCTCTTGTGACGACGGCATCCGCCTTGATCTCAAGAGGCGCTTCAGGCGTTATTCGCGCCAGGAAAAGCCGCTGATGCCGGACACGGTCAGTGGCTGATCTGCCACGGTCTGGTCCCGCCACGCTTTAGACCATTGGCTGTCTTCGATGCGGCTTTTTTCGAACTTCCGGTACAGCACGAACAACCGGGTCCATGACTGTGGCCGGTGGACCGTTTTGGGTCGTATTGTGCCTTTTCATTGGTCGCGTGCGCATGCCGCTCGGTTGCTCCAATCAGTGACGTATTGGGCGCGCGTAAATAGGCCCGTGGGGCCGGTGTCCTGCATGAAGGACAAGCTTGAGGGATTGAGGCTTCAGACATCGGACGCATCTCTGTAAACGGTCCGCACTCGGTACAGCTATAGTCGTAGAAGGGCAATTTGGGGCCTCCGGCTAAGAGCGGGATCGGAAAAACAGATTTAGATTTTCCATGTGATCCCGCTCAAATTTGTTGATTCCAGATCAGAACTGCCGTCTTGAGTGAACCCACCCAAGACTGGTGTGATCTAGAGGTCAGGTGCAAGCGGAACCTGAATCGACCCATCAAGATACTTGGTCGGTCCCATGTCGCTTGGCATCATATCGAACTCAAAGATGTCGGTCGGCAGCCAAAGCGTCGCGCAGGCATTCGGGATATCGACAACGCCGGAAATGTGTCCTTGGACCGGGGCCGTGCCCAAAATGGCATAGGCCTGCGCGCCGCTATAACCGAACTTCTTGAGATACTCGATCGCGTTGAGACAGGCCTGGCGATAGGCGATATGCACATCCAGGTAGTGCTGCGTGCCGCTCTCGTCGACAGAGATTCCCTCGAAGATCAGGAAATCGTCATATTTTGGGGCGATGGGAGACGGGCGGAAGATCGGATTCTTGATGCCATATTTCGACATCCCGTCCTTCAGCAGAGATACTTTGATATTGAGCCAGCCCGCCATCTCGATGGCGCCGCAGAAGGTGATTTCGCCATCACCCTGACTGAAATGCAGATCGCCCATCGAGAGGCCGGCCCCATCAACATAAACCGGGAAGTAGATTTTCGACCCACGCGACAGGTCCTTGATGTCGCAGTTACCACCATGTTCGCGTGGCGGCACGGTACGCGCCCCTTCGGCCGCCGCCGCATCGCGCTCATCGCCCTTTAACTGCCCCATATGAGCGGTTGGCCCGCCGTCCGGCAGCGTCGCCAGTGCGGGGACGCGGTCCGGGTCCGTGTCGAACAGCGCTTTCTCGCGCTCGTTCCAGGTTTCAAGCATCGCACGGTCAGGCAGGCAGCCGATAAGCCCGGGGTGAATAAGACCGGCGTATTTGACGCCGGGCACATGACGCGAGCTTGTGAACATGCCGTGAAAGTCCCAGATGCTTTTTTGAGCTTCCGGGAAATGTTCGGTCAGGAAGCCGCCACCGTTCTGTTTCGAGAAGAAACCGTTGAAGCCCCATTGGCTATTGTCAAAGGCCCCGATATCCAGGATATCGACGACTAATAGATCACCGGGCTCTGCACCTTTGACGCCAATTGGGCCGGACAGAAAGTGAACCTGGCTCAGGTCGACATCACGGACATCCGACGCGTCGTCGTCGTCCTTAATCTGTCCGCCGGTCCAGTCATAGGTCTCCACCAGAAACTCATCTCCGGGCTCGACCCAACACGCCATGGGTATGTCAGGGTGCCACCTGTTGTGGACTTTTTCGTTCGTATAGGGCGACTCTGAAAGGTCGACCTTGATGAGTGTATCGGGCATTTGACGTTTCCTTTCTGCTGGCAACGGACAGAGTCCGCCTGGTTCAAATGGACAGGAATTGAGCGACTTTTTCTTCGTCCAGCTCTTCCCGGGTGCTTTCGTGGACGATCTCGCCCTTTTCGAGCACCAGGACCCGGTCAGCGAGATCGAGCGCGAAGCTGAGGACCTGCTCAGAGACGATCATGGACAAGCCCTTTTCGTCGCGAATGCGGCGCAGGGTCCGGGCCATTTCCTTGATGATCGACGGCTGGATTCCTTCGGTCGGTTCGTCGAGAAGGAGGACTTTAGGCTGGGTGACCAGCGCACGGGCGATTGCCAGTTGCTGCTGCTGCCCGCCGGAAAGATTGCCGCCACGCCGGCTCTCCATCTCCAGGAGCACGGGGAAGAGCTCGTAAATGTCGTCTGGGATGTCGCTTTTCCCGGAAACAGCAAGTCCGGTCTTGATATTCTCCCGGACCGTCATCGTTGAAAAAATCATCCGCCCCTGCGGGACATAGGCGAGACCCTGTTTGACCCGTTGGAAAGACTCCATCTTTTCAACGGGCTGGTCGCCCAATTTGATGGTGCCGGCCGAAGAGGGATTGATACCCATCAACGACTTCATCAGTGTGGTCTTGCCCATGCCGTTGCGGCCCATGACTGCGACGATCTCGTTCGGCCCGACCTCGAATGAAAGGTCCTGGATGACGGTGCTTTCGCCGTAGGCCACTCTAAGATTTTCGATCGACAGCATCGCTCTTCCCCTAATGGCCCAGGTAGACTTCGACGACCTTGGGGTCGTTCTGCACATGCTCCATGGAGCCTTCAGAGAGAATTTTCCCCTGGTGCAGCACCGTCACCCGATGGGCGATATCTTCGACGAACTTCATGTCGTGTTCGATGACGATCACGGACTGGTTCTTGATGATTTTGTGGAGCAGTTCTGCGGTCTGCAGGCGCTCTGCCACACTCATGCCGGCGACGGGTTCGTCCAGCATCAAAAGCTCAGGGTCCTGAATCAGCAACATGCCGATTTCCAGCCACTGCTTCTGTCCATGGCTCAAAATCGCAGATTTTGTATGCAGATGATCGCGGAGGAAAACCTCCGTTGCGATCTCCTCGACCCGGTCACAGACTTCAGCGTCCCTCTTGAAGGTCAGGGCGCCGAATACGCTTCGCCCGCGCGGAAAGGAGACTTCCAGATTCTCGAAGACTGTCAATTCTTCATAGATGGATGGATTCTGGAACTTTCGACCAACGCCGGCTTCGACGATTTTGTGTTCGCGCATTTTTGTCAGATCCCGGTCGCGGAACTTGATCGTCCCGGCCGAGGCGGGGGTCCGCCCGCATATCAGATCGAGAACGGTCGTCTTGCCGGCACCGTTGGGACCGATAATGACTCGGATTTCGTTCTCGTCGATATAGAGGGACAAGTCGTCGACGGCTTTGAAGCCGTCCAGACGGTCAATCCTTCAACCGTCAAGATGAAATCCGATTTGGATATGGCGGCCTTGGCGTTCATGCGGCCTTCTCCTGTTCGACCACCTGGGGCGTTTCGTCCTTGACCTCAGCGCGCTTGAACATGGGAAGCCATTGAACCAGACGGGGCTCGACATGCTTGCGGTAGAGGCCTGCCAGGCCTTCGGGGAACGCCAGCACGACGGCGATGAAAAGCCCGCCCATGGCGAACAACCAGAGTTCTGGAAAAGTCTCCGAGAAACTCGTTTTCGCCGCATTGACTAGCAGTGCGCCATAGACCGCGCCGAAGATGGACAGCCTGCCGCCAACTGCGCAGAAGATCACCATCTCGATGGAGGGCACGATGCCCACGAAGGAGGGCGACATAAAGCCAACCTGGAGTGTGAACATCGCACCCCCGACGCCTGCAAACGCGGCGGCGAGGCAGAATACAAAGATCTTGAAGCCGGCCACGTCGTAGCCAGAAAAACGAACCCGGTCTTCCTTGTCCCGGATCGCAATCATCATGCGGCCATATTTTGATGTTTTGACCCAGTGGGCGATCAGCAATACGCCGATCAGCAGCCCGCCGTTGACGAAATAGAGAATGTATTTGGCGCTATCGCTTCGAATGTCCCAACCCAGCAATGTCCGAAGGTCGGTGATGCCGTTGATGCCACCGGTCAATCCCTGCTGACCGACAATAAGGACCGTCAGGATCGCGGCGACCGCCTGGGTGATGATGGCAAAGTACACCCCGCCAACCCGGCGCTTGAACATCGCATAGGCAATAATGAACGCGAAGAGGGACGGTACGGCGACAATTGCAAACAGCGTGAACGGGAATGAATAGAACGGCTCCCACCACCACGGCAGTTCGGTAATCTGGTTCCAGTCCATGAAGTCCGGAATCCCGGGGGTCGATTGGATGGCCGTCGCCTCTGGCGTCGACGACTCAAGCTTCAGGAACATGGCCATGCAGTAGCCACCCAGGCCGAAAAACACGCCCTGTCCGAGGCTGAGGATGCCCGTATGGCCCCAACACAGCACCAGGCCGACAGCGACAAAGGCATAGGTCAGATATTTGCCAACCAGGTTCAGGCGAAAGATGTCCATCGCCAGCGGCAACACGACAAAAATCACCAGGCACAGGACCGCCAGGGCGAGCCACTCCCGGCCCGAGAAGAAAGTTTTTACGGACTGAAACATGCGGTTTCTCCCTATCGGCGAATTTTGAGAGAAAAGAGGCCCTGCGGGCGCAGCATGAGAATGCCGACGACGGTAAGCAGCGTAAGAACCTTCGCCATAGAACCACTCATGAAGAACTCCATGGCTGTCTGCGCCTGCGAAATCGTAAATGCCGATGCGATGGTGCCCAGCAGGCTTGCGGTGCCGCCGAAGACAACTACCAAGAATGTATCGACGATGTAGAGCTGGCCTGAGGACGGCCCTGTCGAGCCGATCATGGTAAAGGCTGATCCGGCAACGCCGGCGATGCCGCAGCCCAGACCAAATGTCATTCGATCCACGCGTTTGGTGTCGATCCCGACGGCGCCTGCCATGGTACGGTTGAACACGACGGCCCTGACACGCGTCCCCCAGCCTGACCGGAACATAATGAAGTAGACGCCAAGTGTGATGAGCAGCGTGAGGCCCATGACGAACAGGCCGTTGATGGGAATTTCAATGATATCTGTCAGCGCGATGGAGCCCATCATCCAGTCAGGCAGAGAGACCCCGACCTCGCGGGCTCCGAAAACGGACCGGTAGAGCTGTTGCAGGATGAGGGACAGACCCCAGGTGGCGAGGAGTGTGTCGAGAGGGCGTTTGTAGAGGTGCCGTATGATGCTCCATTCGACCAATATGCCGAGGGCAAACGACGCGAAAAACGCTAATATCATGGCTATAAAAAAGTAGATCGAGAACAGATCCGGAAGGCTCGCGCTGAAGAAATTCGAGCAAAGATAGGTGACATAGGCGCCCAGGATCATGAACTCGCCATGGGCCATGTTAATCACGCCCATCTGTCCGAAAATGATCGCAAGACCCAGCGCCATCAATACGAAGACCGAGAAGAGGATCAATCCGGCGAAGCCCTGCATGGCCAGGATCGATGAGAATTCGCTTATGGTGTATTCGCCGATCATCGCTTGAACTTTCCGTTGCCTGTGAAAACTGTGCCGGTGTGGGTGGGAAAAAATGTGACCGCACCCCCGGGCTTTAGAGACCCGGCGATGCGGCCACGAGGCACAGGGTTATTGGTAACCTTCAGGGAACGGATCCGGCTCCATGAGTTCTTCGGTTTCGAAGACAACTTTGTACTGGCCATCCGCCTGGGCATGACCGATACGGGTCTTGGACCAGAGATGATGGTTCTCGTGAATCCGCACATAGCCTTCAGGGGCTGTGTCCAGTTCGATTCCGGGGGACGCGGCGCGAACCTTGTCGATATCGAAGCTGCCGGCTTTTTCGACGGCGGCCTTCCAGAGCCAGGGGCCCAGATACGCAGCCTGGGTTACGTCGCCAACGACGATGTCATCGCCCCATTTTTCCTTGAATGCCTTGACGAAGGCCTTGTTGTTGGGGTTGTCGAGGCTCTCGAAATACTTCATGGCGGCGTACGCACCGACGATGTTCTCGCCACCGATGCCGCGAATTTCGTCCTCTGTAACAGAGATCGTCAAGAGGAGCGGTTTCTCCTTGGTCATGTCGATCCCAGCCGCCTTGAGCTGTTTGTAGAAAGCGACATTGGAACCGCCCACGACGATCGCGTAG
The DNA here is from genome assembly GCA_046290575.1 of Alphaproteobacteria bacterium. Classification (GTDB taxonomy): domain Bacteria; phylum Pseudomonadota; class Alphaproteobacteria; order SMXS01; family SMXS01; genus JANQQJ01. The sequence goes on from JBKAGX010000010.1 coordinate 90,590, forward strand.
ATGACGTCGGGCTTCCTGAGCTTAATCTTGTTGATGACGGAGTTGAACTGGGTGTGGCCGAGCGGATAATAGTCTTCGCCGACGACTTTCAGCCCCAGTTTTTCGATGTGTTTTCGGGCGATTTTGTTCGATGTGCGCGGCCAGATGTAATCGGAGCCGAGCAGATAGAATTTTTTCGCGCCTTTTTCCCGAACGACCCAGTCAATGCCCGCAAGGATCTGCTGTGTCGCTTCCTGGCCGGTGTAGATCACGTTTGGCGACTGTTCCAGGCCCTCATAGAAGGTCGGGTAGTAGAGCATGCCATTATACTGCTCGAACACCGGCAACACCGCTTTTCGGGAGGCTGAAGTCCAGCACCCGAAGACTGCGGCAACCTTATCCTGGACCAACAGTTTTTTTGCCTTTTCGGCAAAGGTCGGCCAATCGGATGCGCCATCTTCCTGGGTGTATACGATCTTACGTCCCAGCACGCCGCCCATAGCGTTGATTTGATCGATGGCCAGCTTCTCTGCCTGGACGGAGCCGGTTTCGCTGATCGCCATCGTGCCGGTTACGGAGTGAAGGATACCGACGTTAACCGTATCGTCGGTTACCGCCAGTCCGGTCGTGTTGACTTCTGACGTTGGGTAGTCTTCGGCCAAGGCATGCATGCCGGTTGAAGCCATGATCGGTATCGCCATGATCCCGGCCATCACATGCCGTCGTAATACTGACCCTTCCTTCGCGGATGTCAGGTTCTGCGTTCGTTTCACCATATTCATAGCCTCACATTTGAGTTCTTTGTCATCGGCCATGGAGAGAATCTGGTGTGACCGAAGGGCTTCAGCGTGGCTCTTCATGGTGCGGTGCAGCAATCGGGTATTTGACGTATAGTAGGGGGGGCGTATTCCCGATATCTTCTGGGTATCAGGCCCAGACAAGTATCAAGGACATGAAAAATATAGACTTTCAGATCGAATTTGGCGGTGTGCAGAGAGTCGGCGACCTCTTGAAACATGAGGTCAATACCCCCTGCAAATTTTGCATTTCTGCACTGCAGCAAATGATCGGGGCCGGAGTCTGTGCATGGATCCGGCCAGGCCCGTGCCTGTTGAGCCAAGGACCCCAGTGACGTGAGTGAGGCGCGCATTCCCAGGATTCGACGGACCTACAACAAGTGGGTCGCGAACCAGACTCTTGAGGACTATGCGCTTCGCTTTACCGCCTACAAGGTGCGCAGATTCTCACACTGGCGGATCGCCAATACAGCGATTGGCGCCCTTTCATTCCTGGCACTTGAGGCGATCGGGGCTGCCATAACGCTGAACTACGGATTCTCGAACGCTGCGTTTGCGGTTTTGGCGACGTCGTTGGTGATCTTCCTGGCGGCCTTTCCGATTTCCTACTATGCGGCGGCTTATGGCGTTGATATCGACCTGCTCACCCGCGGTGCCGGCTTTGGGTATATCGGGTCGACAACGACGTCGCTCATCTATGCAAGCTTCACATTCATTTTCTTTGCCATTGAAGCCGCTATCGTCGCCAAAGCCCTGGAACTCTTGGCCGGGGTTCCGCTGTCAATCGGCTACGTTATCAGCGCGCTGGTGGTCATTCCCCTTGTGACCCACGGCGTCAGTTTCATCAGCCGCTTTCAGGCTTGGACTCAACCGTTCTGGGTGGTCTTGCAACTGGCGCCCTTTGTTTTCATAGCATCCATGGGCATAGAGCCGGTGCGCCAGTGGGCTGGCTATACCGGTTTGATGGGCGATCTGGACCATTCGGTCAGCATCGCGCATTTCGGCGCGGCTTCCGCAGTCCTTTTCTCGCTCATCGCCCAGATTGGCGAGCAGGTCGACTATTTGCGTTTTCTGCCGAAGCGCGAAACCGGCAACCGTTTGCAATGGTGGTCGGCGATGCTCAGCGCCGGGCCCGGCTGGATTCTCATCGGCGCGCTGAAGATCATGGCAGGTTCGTTTCTCGCTTTCTTTGCGTTCCAGAGCGGCGTCGATTTCGCGGACGCGTCCGACCCGACCCACATGTATCTGAACGTATTCCGTCAGATGCTCTCGTCACCTGAAGTTGCGATCGGAATCACCGGGATTTTTGTCGTCCTGTGCCAGCTTAAAATCAACGTGACCAACAGCTATGCGGGATCGATCGCCTGGTCGAACTTCTTTTCCCGGCTGACCCATAGCCACCCGGGCCGTGTGGTCTGGGTGGTGTTTAATGTCCTGATCAGCCTGCTGTTAATGGAATTCGGCATCTACAAGGCGCTTGAAAATATCCTCGGGCTGTATTCGATCGTCGCCGTCGCGTGGGTTTCCGCGATTGTATCGGATCTTGTCATCAACAAGCCGCTTGGCCTGTCGCCCAAGCATATCGAGTTTCGCCGCGCCCACCTCTACGATATCAACCCGGTTGGTTTTGGATCCATGTGGATTGCGATTGCCGTCGCGATGCTGGCCTATTTCGGCCTGTTCGGCGAGACCATGTCCAAGCTCTACTCCTATGTTGCACTGGTCGTGGCGTTTGGCCTGGTGCCGGTGATCGCGTTTGCAACGGGCGGCCGGTACTACATGGCGCGGCAACCCTCGACGCAATGGGACAACGCGACAGAGGTTCAGTGCTGCATCTGCGAGTACAGTTTCGACCCTGAAGATATGTCTCATTGCCCCGCCTATTCAGGGCCCATTTGCTCGTTGTGCTGTTCGCTCGATACGCAGTGTGGCGACCTTTGCAAGACGGATGCGCGCATGGCGGATCAGATCCGCGTTTTTTCCCAGCGCCATCTCCCAGAAAGAATTGCCGCCTGGACCGGTACGAGCCTCGCGCGATACATCGCGCTGATGGCCATGTCCGCGACCCTGGTCGGCATTGTGTTCGCGATCATTTACTTCCAGACCACGATCGACGGGTCGGCTGCGCCACCTTCTATTGGCCTTACCCTCACCAAACTCTTTGTCATCATTCTTGTTATCTCCGGCGTCGTCGTCTGGCTTTATGTCCTCGCCCAGGATAGCCGTCGATTTGCGGAAAAAGAGGCAAGGCGGCACACGCAATTGCTGATGACAGAGATTGAAGATCATCAGGAGACGGACCGGCAATTGCAGGAGGCCTTGGAGATTGCTGACTCAGCCAATCAGGCCAAGAGCCGATATGTCGTGGGCCTGAGCCATGAACTGCGGACGCCGCTCAATGTCATTCTGGGATACGCGCAGTTGCTCGAGCGTGTGAAAAGCGAAGCGCCGGTCAATACGGCCGCGAGAACCATAAGACGCAGTGGCGAACATCTGGCCAGCATGATCGAGGGGTTGCTCGATATCTCGAAAATCGAAGCCGGCAAGATTGAGATCTATCGGGACAGTGTCTCTCTCCGACAATTTCTCGACCAATTGGTGGATATGTTTTCCTTGCAGGCCGAAGCAAAGGGTATCGGCTTCCAGTTCGACACATCGTCAGGACTGCCGGGTCGGGTGCGCACCGATGAGAAAAGACTGCGGCAAATCCTGATCAATCTGCTGTCAAACGCCGTCAAGTTTACAGCGGATGGCGAGGTCCGCTTCACCACCAGCTATCGCAGCGAGGTGGCAACATTCGTTATTGAAGATACCGGCATCGGCATTGATGAGGCTGATCTCGAACGCATTTTTCTACCTTTTGAACGTGCGGCGCCTTCTCAAGCGGCGCCCGGTACCGGGTTGGGTCTGACGATCACCAAGCTGTTGGTCGAAATCATGGGCGGTGACCTTGAAATAGAAAGCACGCCGGGGCGAGGGACCAAAGCGACGCTAAGGATCATGCTACCCGCCACCGGCAAAGCTGATGAACTTGCACCCGTCGGTCGCGCCATCAGCGGGTATCAGGGGCCGCGCAAGACCATCATCCTTGCCGATGACGATTTGGGACACAGAGAGCTGATGCAGGATCTGCTTCGCCCGCTCGGCTTTCGGGTCTTCGTTACCGACGATGGACCCGCCTGCCTTTCCGCGATAGCGCTGCACCCGCCGGACCTGGTGATGCTTGATGTATGTATGCCTGGCGCATCTGGTTGGGACGTTGCCAAACGCATCAAGACGACGCAGGGAAGCGAGACACCTGTCCTGATGGTCTCTGCCGATGCCGGTGCGGAGCGAAACGACCCTGAGGTGCGAAAATACTATGATGCGTACCTTATCAAGCCCTTTGTGTTTGAGGATCTGGTCGAAACCTTGGGGGCTCTGCTTGATATTCAGTGGAATGCCGAAGCGCCGGTTGAGGCTGCAGCGTATATCGAGGAGCCGTTCCTCAAGGCCGAGTTGCCTCGTGAAGAACAGCTTGCGCAGCTCGACATGCTTGTACGTGCCGGGCTGTTGCGCTCGGCGGAAGCTGTGATCAGAGATATTGAACGGGAAAGTCCAGAGACGGCTCGCTACTGCAGTCATTTGAACCGCCTGCTCGGCCTCTACCAGACCTCAGAAATCCTATCCGAGATCAGAAAGGTCCGTGAACGTGGACGCTAACACACAGACTCCGACGTCCGTTCTTGTCGTCGATGATAGCCCGGAAACGCTCGACATGCTGACAGATGCTCTTGTGCTGACAGGCATGCGCGTGACGGTGGCCCATAACGGCCATGATGCGCTTAAAGCCGTTGATGAAAAGCTGCCGGACATCGTGCTGATGGACGCGGTGATGGCAGGTATGGATGGGTTTGAGACCTGTCAAATTCTGAAAGAGGAACAGGGTTTCTCTGATGTTCCGGTGATCTTCATGACCGGGTTCAGCGAGGGCGAACACATGGCGCGGGCTTTTGCGAGTGGTGCTGTTGACTATGTTTCAAAACCGATTCAGCTTGATGAACTCTTTGCCCGGATCAATGTCCATCTGTCCAACGCACGAAAGGCAAGATCCGCGCGTGAGGCCCTGGACCGTACCGGTCGCCGGATCGTGTCCTGTAATGAGTCCGGCGTTATCCTGTGGTCGACGCCTCAGGCTGCAGAGCTGATGAACCGTAATGGCATGCGGACGGGCGAGGGCGAACGGTTGCCGCGAGAGATCATCTATTGGCTATCAAGCGGTCCCGATACACCAAGGATCCGGATCAACCGAAGCACCGGGATAGAGTTTCGGCATCTGGAGCAGGAGCGCGACGGCGAAATTCTGCTTCGACTGATAGACAGCAATGAGGGAACGGAGGAGGAGCAGCTTTCCAAGGCGTTTCAGATCACCCTGCGCGAGGCCGAGGTTTTGCTTTGGCTCACCCACAGCAAATCCAACAAGGAAATCGCGCAGATCCTTGAGTTGTCTCCGCGTACAGTAAATAAACACCTGGAACAGATCTTCATCAAACTAGGCATTGAAAACAGAACAGCCGCGGCGACCAAGGCCGTCGGCGTGCTCTGGCGCAAAGCCTAGCAAGGGCCGTGTCAGAGCAAACTGCTTGAGGTGACGGTGCACGGTTCGTAGCGTCCTGCGATGACTAATCCATTCCGCTATTTCAAAACATCTCCCGAGATCATCCGCCTTGGCGTGATGATGTACGTGCGTTTTCCGTTGTCACTACGTCAGGTGGCACTGTCTGACTAAATCGGACAGGCACAAAGAAGGCTGAGTTCAGTTCGTCCTATGCGGCCAGTTGACGCCATTCAGCCAACGCGGCAGATCGGTATGTCTTGAAGTTTAGGCGGCTTTCCAGATAACGGTCTTTGTTGATGTGGTTGTGTATCGAGGCGTGAATTGAAACGAACTTCTGAAGCGACTTTGTGCTTCGGAACTTTGCCATCGCCCTCTCTCGTCGCCGGAACGGCTGGTGTGATTTCTCGGCCCGATTGTTGAGCCACCTGCCAGCCTCCTGACGATTGGCATTTCCAATTACACGCATGGCGGCTCCATACGAGCCCAACCGATCTGTCACGACGATCTTTGGTCGACCATGCCGTCTCATGGCCTTCTTCAAGAATGTGAGTGCAGCCATGCGATTCCGGCGTTTGGTGACAAAGAATTCAAGCACTTCACCTTCGTGATCGACAGCAAGCCACAGGTAATGGGTCTCCCCATTGATCCGCACAAAGACCTCGTCCAAATGCCAGCGCCATTGGGTCCAACCTTGATGAGTAGATGAACGCTTCTTCCTGATTTCTGATGCGAATAAAGGCCCAAAGCGGTTCCACCAGAACCGCACGGTCGCATGGCAGACGTCGATGCCCCGCTCGTGCAGGAGATCTTCGACCTGACGTAGTGACAACGGAAAACGTACATACATCATCACAGCAAGGCGGATGATCTCGGGCGATGTCTTGAAATATCGGAAGGTGTCTTTCATGAAGCGAGGCTATGTGCGTGGCCAAACTCGCTCAATCAATTTTCCTCTGACAACGCCCAATGGGACAACAATTCTCTAGGGTTCTGAGTTCGCCATTTGGCGTTCTCGCAGAAACTGATAGATTGTGACGCATTGGAGGTTCTTTTGACGAACGATTCCGAAAAAATCTACAGAGTTCAAACGCATCGACAGGCACTCTGGTTGACCTTCTTGATATTCGCTTGGGTTGTTCTTTTGGTGACTGGAATTGACAATGTACAGCGGATTTTTTCCGGTCGATGGGAAAGATTTGATATTGGCTTTCTAATTGGGGTTCTGGGCATTCCTATCTTCATCTTGCAGCAGCTGATAGTGATTCTGCGGGGTGGCGCAATTGTGAAACTTTCGCATTCGGGTGTCTGGCTCGCGCCCAACGGGTGGGGTGCTAAGTGCATCGCGTGGTCGTCAATTGTTCGAGTTTGGTCAGAAGACAAGATCGCACCAACTATAAGAATCCAATATCGAGTGAATAATGCTGAAAAATCGGATCGTGTAATGGAAACTTTTTTTAGACCTCACCCCTGTGGTATTGACGCGACTGCAGTATTGGGTGATTTCAGCTCGCTCTGCTCCCGTGTCGTTCACCATAAACCGGAAACAGCTCCAAGTGCGGAATCTGAAATCCCCGGTAGCTAGGGATCGGTCAATCCGTGCGACCGGGCAGCAGGAGCCGATGGGACAGTCGCGGCCGGACCGTCGCGCCAGGTGAGCTACCTGTACGACCCCGGCAGCCGCCGCACCCGGGTCACCCATCCGGACGGCTACTTTGTCCAGTATGACTACGATGAGCTGAACCGCCTGACCACGGTTAAGGAGAATGGCACGGTCACGCTCGCAACCTATACGCATGATGTGCTGTCGCGCCGGACGGATCTGGACTACACCGTCAACGGTGCCTCGACCGATTATGGTTTCGCTGTCGACAACAATCTGACCGATCTGGACCATGCCTCAGGCGGGTCGTTCAACCTGCAATATGATTATACCTACGACCGGGTCAGCCAGCTGACGGAGCTGGCGGTCAGCGACGCGGCCTTCCTGCACCAGCCGGCGCAGGACAAGAA
>JBKAGX010000011.1:0-70000 GCA_046290575.1 Alphaproteobacteria bacterium
GGGCCCCTCTCTTTTGCGTGGCGTGCATGTCAAAGGAACCGAAAATCGCCTTTGAATCGGTCCACGTTTGCCTATTATCTAAGGAAGTGGGAATCGTCTGATGTCGCTCGACCCAGTGACAGACGGACACCCCAGGAAGCATTGATGACGGTTTGGATGAGTGACGATAGAGAGGGCGATGGCGGCGGCACCGGAACGGATGTCGCAACCAAAACCCGTACAAAAACCGAAAAGCCATCCCTATATAAGGTCTTGCTGTTAAACGACGACTACACCCCTATGGAGTTTGTCGTGCACATCCTTGAACGGTTTTTTAACAAGAACCGCGAGGAAGCGACCAACATCATGCTGACGGTGCATCAAAAAGGGATCGGGGTCTGCGGCGTATACACGTTCGAGGTCGCAGAAACCAAGGTGACTCAGGTCATCGACTACGCAAGGCGGCACGAGCATCCGCTGCAGTGTACTTTGGAAAAAGAATAGAGGTGATGATTTGCCCGCTATATCCCAGAATTTAGAGCAGACCCTGCATGGCGCGTTGGCGCTCGCCAATGACCACAGGCATGAATATGCCACGCTGGAGCATCTTCTCTTTAAGCTGACGGAGGATAGCGATGCGATCGCGGTCATGCGTGCCTGCGGCGTTGATCTGGATAAGCTGAGGCAAACGATCAACGACTATTTCGATCGCGAATTGGCGAGCATCGAGGTTTCCGACTCGGCGGACGCGAAACCGACTGCCGGTTTCCAGCGCGCGGTTCAGCGGGCGATCATCCATGTGCAGAGTTCAGGGCGCGAAGAAGTAACGGGCGCGAACGTCCTGGTGGCGATCTACTCAGAGCGCGAGTCGCATGCGGCCTATTTCCTGCAGGAACAGGACATGACGCGCCTGGATGCGGTCAATTACATCTCGCACGGGATCGCCAAGACCGGCGGTAAGGCCGAAACCCATGCGCCCCAGGGCGTTGAACAGGATACCGAAGCGGCGCCTGCGAGTGCGGGTGAAGCGCTCGATACCTATTGCATCAACCTCAATCAGAAGGCGGCAGACGGCAAGATTGACCCGTTGATCGGTCGTCAGGCCGAGGTCGAGCGTGTGATCCAGATATTGTGCAGACGGTCGAAGAACAACCCGCTGCTGGTGGGTGACCCTGGCGTGGGTAAGACGGCCATTGCAGAAGGTCTTGCGCGGCAGATCGTCAACGAGGAAGTGCCCACGGTGTTGCATGATGCCACCATCTTCTCGCTCGATATGGGCGCGCTTTTGGCCGGTACCCGGTATCGCGGCGATTTTGAGGAGCGGCTCAAGGCGGTCGTCAAGGAAATCGAGGAGCATGAAGGCGCTGTCCTGTTTATCGACGAGATTCACACCGTGATCGGTGCGGGCGCGACCAGCGGTGGCGCCATGGATGCGTCCAACCTGTTGAAGCCTGCACTGCAGTCAGGTGATTTGCGCTGCATCGGCTCTACAACCTACAAGGAGTTCCGGTCCTATTTCGAGAAGGACCGCGCCCTGTTGCGGCGGTTCCAGAAGATCGACGTGACCGAGCCATCCGTCGACGATGCGATCAAGATTATGAAGGGCCTGAAGCCCTATTTCGAAGAGCACCATCAGGTCCGGTATACCAACGAGGCGGTGAAGACCGCAGTGGAGCTGGCGGCGAAGTACATTCATGACCGAAAGCTGCCGGATAAAGCCATTGATGTGATCGACGAGGTTGGCGCTGCTCAGATGCTGGTGCCGGAAAGCCGTCGCCGCAAAACCATTGGCGTCAAAGAGGTTGAGGATATCGTGGCGAAGATCGCCCGCATCCCGCCGAAATCTGTATCGCGCGACGATAAGCAAGCGTTGAAGGACCTTCAGGGGGACCTCAAGCGCGTGGTCTACGGTCAGGACGCAGCAATCGATGCGCTTGCGTCGGCTATCAAGCTGTCCCGAGCGGGGCTGCGCGAGGCGGAGAAGCCCATCGGTTCCTATTTGTTCTCGGGCCCCACAGGCGTGGGTAAAACCGAAGTCGCGCGTCAGCTGTCCAGTATCATGGGGATCGAATTGATCCGCTTCGATATGTCCGAATATATGGAACGCCACAGCGTCTCTCGGCTGATTGGTGCGCCTCCAGGGTATGTCGGTTTCGACCAGGGCGGTCTGATGACCGACGCGGTCGATCAGAATCCGCACTGTGTGCTGCTGCTTGACGAGATCGAAAAAGCCCACCCGGATGTGTTCAACGTGCTGCTGCAGATCATGGATCATGGCAAGTTGACAGACCATTCAGGAAAATCGGTCGACTTCCGCAATGCGATCCTGATCATGACCACCAATGCTGGCGCTGCGGAACTTAGCCAGTCGTCTATCGGTTTCGGTCGTGGCACCAAGGATGATGCCGACGATGAGGCGATCAAGAAGATGTTCACGCCGGAGTTCCGTAACCGGCTGGATGCGACCATCGCGTTCTCGCATCTGGACCCGACTGTTGTCCGCAAGGTGGTCCAGAAGTTTGTGATGCAGCTGGAAGCGCAGCTCAGCGACCGGAATGTCACGTTCGAGCTGACCGACCCGGCTGTCGACTGGATTGTCGATAAGGGCTACGACCGGCTCTATGGTGCCCGGCCGATGGGACGGGTCATTCAGGAGCATATCAAGAAGCCCCTGGCTGATGAGCTGCTGTTCGGCAAGCTTGCCAAGGGCGGTCATGTGCTGGTCAAGGTTGAAGAGGGCGCGTTGGCGTTCGATATCGATCCGCCGCCCGCCAAAGCCCCCAAGGGCAAGGCTAAAGCCAAGGCCAAGGCTTCAGGTGGCAAGAAAACCGAAGAACCAGGGACGCCTGAACCCGTTGATGGTGGCTAAAGGAAACCCGGTCTAGGCGTTTAATGCGGCGTCGCGAACACGGGCGATTTTGTTTACGCCGGAGTCGTAACTGAAGAGCCTGTCATATTCTTTGATGGCCAGCTCAGCGAGAGCATCGCGGTTTTCGCTCATCAGATCCTGGAGATGACGCACAGCCTCGCCAGCGGTCTCGTAGACACGCAAAACACGCGTCGAGACGTCGTCGTAGCCAATCGCGCAGTGACGGGTCGTTATGACGGGCAGACCGCGGCGAAGTGAATCCGCGACCCGCAGCTTTATCCCGCTTCCCTTGCGCGTCGAGGCTATTGTGACGGAGGCCCTGGAGAACAGGTCCTCCATGGCAGTCGTTGACGGGGACCCGCTCAGCGAGACCCTGTTACCTGCAGCTTGTACCCGGGCCTCGAGGTGGGCGCTTGGGGCGCTGCCAGCGATATCAAGATGGGCTTGCCCGTTATGGCTTATCTTTGGCCAGGCATGGTCAAGTATCTCAATCACGCCTTCTTCGTTTTCCGGAAGTGCCAATGTGGTGGCTATCAGCACTCTGAAGTCGCGATTTTCGGACGGGGCTGACCATTTTGATAGAGAATTGGGGTCCTTGTAGCCAAAATACATGTCTGAAAATGTCGGCTTTTGCCGGTGGGCTCCCAGCGCTTTTTCAAAGGATGCGCGATCTTCCTTTGTCAGCGTCAGAGCGACCGTCGCCTCCGCGAAGGCTCTTTTCGACCAATAGTTTACAAGCTTTCCCCGGGTGTGGCCGTTCAGGCCCATTTTCCGGGCCTTGAGCCAATCGATGGGATAGTTATGCGGTAAATAGACTGTCCTGAAGCCGCGCCGGACTGATGTGCAGACTGTCTTGCCGCATTCATCACCGCTGGCGTAGACAATGGTCCCGGACGGATCATGTTCATCGAGAATCTGATCGATAAGAGGGCTCGTGCGGTCAACATGCAGGCCATTAATGAGCCCCAGGGCCTTGCGTGAAAACGGGCGGCTTTTGGCTATACTTTCGTTGGCAATCTCGACACCGAGGCTGGCTTTGGGGGCCATGAACGCCGGCCCCAGATAGTCAACACGGGATTCGTGAACCGCGGAGACGGCTTGCAGCATTGCCAGCGTGCACTGGCTGCCGCCCGTCGCGTGACCCGGCGAATAGTTTGATACAAACACCGCTTTGATGGCGCTCATGAGCCTGCCTGTTTGTGGGATTAGTCGCCTTTGCGGAAAGGCCCGTGAGATTCCAAGGCCTGCTGGTCGGCTTCGACGTAAACCCCTTCTTCCTGCAAATAGGTCGCGACGGCTTTGCGAAAGCCTGCATCGGCGATCCAGTGCGCAGAATAGGTCAGCTGTGGCATGTAACCGCGTGACAGCTTGTGGGGGCCTTGTGCGCCGGCTTCCACCCGGTCCAGGCCGTGGGTGATGGCGAAGTCGATTGCCTGGTAATAGCAGGTCTCGAAATGCAGGCAGGGGTGATCCTCGATGCAGCCCCAGTTGCGGCCAAAGAGCGCGGTTTTTCCCAGCAGGTTCAATGCGCCGGCGATGTACTCGCCCTCGCGTTTCGCCATCATCAGGACGATCTTGTCCGGCATGGTTTCACCGATCATCGAAAAGAAGGTCCGGTTCAGATAGGGACGGCCCCATTTGCGTGTCGAGGTGTCGACATAGAAGCCATAAAACGCGTCCCAGTGGCCCTCTGCCAGCGCCGCGCCGGTGAGCGCTTCCATGGTGATGCCGTTCTCGACTGCCTGTTTACGCTCCTTGCGGATATTCTTGCGCTTGCGCGAACTCAGCGCGTTCAGGAAATCATCGAAGCCGGCATAGCCGTCATTGTGCCAGATGAACTGCTGGTCCTTGCGCAGCAGCAGCCCCGCATCGCCCATATGCGACCATTCTTCGTAGGTCGGGAAGGTAATGTGCAGCGAGGAGACGTCCAGGCGATCAGCAAACTGGATGCAGGCCTGCAGCAGCAGGTCCTGGGTTTCGACGTCCTGTGCCAGCAAACGGGGACCCGTGACGGGGGAAAACGGCACGCTCACCTGGAGCTTTGGGTAATAGTTGCCCCCGGCACGCTCAAAGGCGTGTGCCCAGCTGTGGTCGAAGACATATTCACCCTGGGAATGGGATTTCAGATACATGGGCACGCAGCCGCGCAGGCCCGCCTCACCCTCGATCAGTACATGATAAGGTGCCCAACCTGTTTGTGGCCCGACACAGCCGCTTTCCTCCAAAGCCAGAAGAAAAGCATGCGAAACAAAAGGGTTATCGTCGCCCGCGCAGGCGTCCCAGTCTGCTGCGGAGACTTCGCCGATGGATTGAACGGCACGCGCCGTAACGCCGGAACTCATTCGAAGGCAACCACCGCATCGACTTCAACGGCGACACCTACCGGCAAGGCATTTACACCGACCGCGGCGCGGGCATGGCGCCCGGTGTCGCCAAAAATCTCGACCATGAGGTCAGAGGCGCCGTTGATCACTTTTGGCTGGTCCGTGAAGTCGCCGGTACAGCGCACGAAGCCGCCAAGCCGCACGACCCTGGTTACCCGATCAAGGTTACCGTCGAGGGCGTCAGACAGCTGAGCAACGATGTTGAGGGCGCACAGCCGTGCTGCGTCCTGCGCTTCCTCGACTGAAAAATCATAACCGACGATGCCCCGATATTGGATGCCGTTTGCGTCCATCGGCACCTGGCCTGAGACGAAAATCAGATCACCAGTGATGACATAGGGAACATAGCTGGCGACAGGTTTGGGCGGTTCGGGAAGTTCAATCCCCAGTTCTTGCAATCGTGCTGCGATTTGACCGCTCATACGTATATCCACTGCCAGGGTGTGCGTGATTTATAGCAGACCCAGGCGCTGGTCCAAGGGGTAGGCGTGGATCAATTCCACAAAAGCGCTGCGCCCCGCACACCGCTTGAATCGCCATGTTTGGCCTTCACAATCGGTGTGGAGAAACCGTCTGAGAATATATGCGGTCGCAGCAGCGGCGGCAGCGCCTCATAAAGATACTCGATATTGGACAATCCGCCCCCCAGCACGATGACATCCGGGTCGATTATATTGATCATGGTGGCCAGGGCCCGGGCCAGCCGGTCCACATAAACCTCCAGCGCGGCCGCCTTGTGGGGTGTGTCGCCATGCGCGATGGTCTCGGGCGATGCCATCTCGCCGCAATGATCAAGATAGGCACGGGTCAGGCCGCGGCCGTTCAGAAAGGTCTCGATGCAGCCGCGGCGTCCGCAATAGCAATCGGGGCCAGGCCGTTCATTGCCGCGCATGCGGGGCAGGGGGTTGTGCCCCCATTCGCCGGTGATGGCGTTACGCCCGGTGATCGGTGTGCCGTCGATGACCAGCCCGCCGCCGACGCCGGTACCCAGAATGACCCCGAAGACAACATTGTATTCGGCTGCTGCGCCATCAATTGCTTCGGAAAGCGCAAAGCAGTTGGCGTCATTGGCCATGCGGACCGGTTGCCCCAGCGCATGTTCCAAATCTGCCCGTAGCGTTTGGCCGATCAGATTCTCGGCGTTTTGCATGCGGCCTGTGTGTGGCGAAGTGGTGCCGGGTGTGCCGATCCCGATGGTTGCATCGGGTCCGGCTGTTGCCCGCGCTTGCGCCACAAGCTCGCTCACCGCATCGACCCGTTCTTCATAGTGCTCCGGAGTGCGAATGCGTTTCCGAAACCGCTCGGCCCCGTCCCGATCAAGCACAATCGCCTCGATCTTGGTGCCGCCCAGATCGACGCCGATTTTCATGTCTTAGAAGCCCTGCGCACTCAGATGCTGGTCGAGGTAAGCATGGGCTTCCGGCCAGCTGTCGGCCCGGTGGTGGCTGTCTTCCGCCGGACCCAGCAACTTCGCCAGACGATCGTCGGCAATGAAATGGATCCGGTGCACATCCTCCGCCGCCTGAGCGACAGAGGTCAGATTGTGCGGCAAATCATCAATGAAGTAGACGGGTGCGTCGACCATGTCGGCAAGGTAGCGGATAATGTCGCCTTTAAGGCCCATATTGGCCACCACTGGATAATCCATAGCGTGCTTCTTCAGGCTCTTGATCCGTGCGCCGCGTTGTGGGATTGGCACATTGGTGACGATAACAATCTGCGCCCGGGTCGACAGGCTTGCCAAGGCCTCCGGTGCCCCGGGTACGGCTGGCTGGTGCTCGGTTTTTTCAAGAAAGAACTGGCCAATCAGCGCGCCGATTTCCTCTGCCGCTATGGCCTGGTCGTCCGCCTTGCGCTTGATGTTGCCATTCAAGGCGAAGCTGGCCATGTCGAAATAGAGGTCGTTTTCGTGCAGGAACTCTTCCAGGCACGTGGCGAATTGCAGAATCACCTCGTCTGCGTCGACGAGCATCAACGGGCGGGACGGGTCGAGCGTGAGGTCGTCCGCCTGGGACTTTACGTCAGGATGAAGTTTCATGGTCCTAGGTATAATGAGGGAAGTCGGCGCCGGGCAAGAGCGCCCTGGCCTTTGCCGGCGTATCCGGTTTCACGTCGATATGCTCGCAGAAGGCGAGCAGGCGGGGTTCGTGCTGCAACAGATAGTCCAGTACCCCGGCTTGCAGCTCAGGGTCATTGGCCCGCAGCCGTAGCGTACCGATGTCCAGCCCGGTCAGGTTCAGAAGACCGTTAAGGGCGTCTTCATCCATCGCAATGAAGGCGAGCGCCTGTAGCGCGACGGTCTGCGCGTGTTCCGGTGTCATAAGGGAAAGGTAGGGCGCCCAGAGGGCCCACCAAGACTTATTTGATCTTGGTTTCCTTGAACTCGACATGCTTACGTACGACCGGGTCGTACTTTTTGACGACCATTTTTTCGGTCAGCGTCCGCGGGTTCTTCTTGGCCACATAGAAATAGCCGGTGCCCGCGGTGCTCTCGAGCTTGATCTTGATGCTGGATGGCTTGGCCATGAACGGACTCCTGGTTCGCCCTGCGGCGAGAATTTCTTAAGAGGGCGAGAAAATAGCCGCCCCGGCTCCTAAGTCAAGCGGCTTCCGGCGCTGGCTGAGCCCGCCCACGCATGAAAAGCGCAAATAGCAGAAAGGCGCCGAAGATCATCGCCAGCCCATAGCCGAATCCGTCCGGCAGTACCAGATCCATGGATTGGCCCAGGAAGGGTGATCCAGTCAGCGATCCGAAATTGTAAGCCGCGATCAGCGCCGCATTGGCGCCCGCCAGCTGCAGCCCCTTGTACCGGTGGCCCAGCATGGTCAGGCCGATGGTGTAGACGCCGGTAATCGTGCCACCCCAGATGAACAGCAGCGGCCAGATATAGAGGGTCCCCATCAGGACGGGCAGGGCCAGGCCACCGATGGCGCCAATGGTGGCGCATCCGATCAACACCCGGATGGGTTTTATTCTGTCGGCCAGCCAGCCGACCGGGAATTGCAATACGACATTGCCCAGCGCGATGACCGTTAGAAGACGCGCGCTCGCCTCGTTCTCCAACCCCGTATAGGTCCCGAAGACCGGCAATAGCTGAAACACGCCCGACTCAACCGCGCCATAGACCACGCCAGCCATCAGCGCGACTGGACTCAGTTTGAAATAGCGGAAAATCGGCGTGGGGTGATTGCTTTCGAATTCGGGGCGGCTCTTGCCCGCGCCCAAGATGACCAGACAGCCCAGGGACACCAGCCCGGCGGCCACGAGAAACGGCAGCCAACCCTGTGTGCCGGTGAAGGATACAAGAAGCGGTCCCGCGCCGAAGCCGAGGGAAATGCAGGCTGCATAGACGCCCAGCAGGCGGCCTCGATTGCCGTCGCTGGCGATCTGGTTGATCCAGACCTCGCTCAACACAAAGGGGATGACGATGGCGGCCCCCAGCAGGAAGCGCAGAACGAACCACACTTCAATGGCCTCAAACAGCCGCATGCCCAGCAACAGAATTGCAGCCGAAATCAGGCCGGTAAAGATCAGCCGCATTGGACCGGCCCATACCACCAATCGCGGAATAAAGGGTGTCACGCAGATGCCACCCAGTGCCATCATGGCGCCGTTGATGCCGATCAGCGTGTTGCTATAGCCGCGATCGACCAGCAACAGGTTAAGGAGCGGGCCGGTTAGCCCGAACACCAGGCCGACAACGCTGATCATGCCGATAATAGCGGCGAGAACGCGAACTTTCGACCGATCCAGCATGGATGGACGGCTAGGTGAGGTGCGGCGCTTCAGGCTCCGCCTGATTGTCAAAGCCGTGCATGTATTTGGCCCATTGCAGGCCGATCAGCGCACCCTTGATCCGTGGCAGCAATAGCATCGCAGCGACAATTGTCGTCGAGATGCCGAGTGTGAGAATACCGGTCAACGACAGGTTCATGGCCAGATCGATCGAAATCATCAGCGGCACCACAATGTGCCCAACGATGACAATCGTGAAATAGGGGGGCGCATCGTCCGCCTGATGGCCTGAAAAGTTCAGCCCACAAGAGTCGCAGGAGTCCTTGACGGACAGATATTTGTGAAAGATGGAGCCGCGGCCGCAATCCGGGCATCGGCCAAACCAGCCTCGCTTCAGGCTCTCCTTAAGAGGACGTTCCGGCCGGTCACCAAAATGTCGGATATGTGTGGTCGCTTGATCTTTCATCGCGCTTCCTATCGGCGGCCGTTGGAACGTTTGCGCGGACTGCGATTGCCCGTGCCGCGTTTGCCAGCGCGCTTGGGCCGGCGCGCAGGCGCATCATAAAGCAGTTCGAATCGCAGGCCACCGGTTATCGGCGCCGCCTCGATCAGTCGGACCGTAATAGCATCACCCAGGGTAAATGTGATGCCGGTTTCCTCGCCCACAAGCGCATGGCTGCCCTGTTCGTGGCGGAAATACTCGCGTCCCAGGCTGCTGATCGGGATCAGGCCTTCCGCGCCGGTATCGTCCAGGGCGGCAAACAGACCGAATCGGCTGACACCGGAAATCCTCGCCTCGAAGTGCGCGCCCAGCTTGTCGGCCATGAAGGCGGCCATGTAGCGTTCGACGCATTCTCGTTCGGCGCCCATCGCGCGGCGTTCCGTCATGGAGATGTGTTCGCCGATCTCCGTCATGCGCTCAGCGGTATCGCCGTCCAATCCGTCATCGCCGAGCTTGAGTGCGCGGATCAACCCGCGATGGACAATCAGATCCGCATAGCGCCGGATCGGCGAGGTGAAATGCGCGTAACGGTCCAGCGCAAGGCCGAAATGCCCCAGATTATCGGGACTGTAGACCGCCTGGCTCTGGCTACGGAGGACAACCGTGTTCACAACGTGCTGATGCGCGGTACCCTGTGCCCGCGCCAGGACCTCGTTGAACTGGCCCGGCATGATCCGCTGTGCCTTGGGCAGCCTGTAATCCAGTGTTTTTAGGAATTCCTGCAACGAGTCCATTTTCTCCGCCGATGGGGCCTCGTGGATCCGGTACATGCACTCGGTGCGGCGCTTTTCCAGTTCTTCAGCCGCCGCCACATTGGCGGCGATCATGAACTCTTCGATAAGTTTGTGCGCGTCGAGACGCACCTGCTCGGCGACATAGAGCACGCGCCCGGTTTCATCCAGGGCGACCTTGCGCTCCGGCAGGTCGAGGTCCAGCGGATTACGTTTTGACCGTTCCTTCAGCCGCGCATGATAGGCGCTGTAAAGCGGTTGGATGACCGTTTCGACCAGCGGCGCGGTGGCGTCGTCGGGCCTCCCGTCGAAACCGGCCTGGGTTTGCTCATAACTCAAATTGGCGGCGCAGCGCATCAGCCCGCGGATGAATTTGTGCCGGACCTTTCGACCGTCCTTGTCGAACCACAAATGCGCCGCCATGCAGGCCCGGTCCTGGGCCTCTTTCAACGAGCAAAGATCGGTCGACAGCGCCTCCGGCAGCATCGGCACGACCTGATCGGGGAAATAGGCGGAGTTGCCGCGCTTATAGGCCTCCCGGTCCAGTGCGCTGCCCGGTTTGACGTAATGTGCGACGTCGGCAATGGCGACAATCACGTGCCAGCCATCTTGATTTTCGGGGTCGCTGTCGGGCTCGGCCCAGACCGCATCGTCATGGTCGCGGGCATCGTGCGGGTCGATGGTAATCAGCGGCAGGTCGCGCAAATCCGTACGCTTGCCCAGATCGACCGGCTTGGCGCGGTCGGCTTCCTTGAGCGCCTGCGGATCGAAATCCGTGGGGATGCCGT
Organism: Alphaproteobacteria bacterium; assembly: GCA_046290575.1. Taxonomy (GTDB): domain Bacteria; phylum Pseudomonadota; class Alphaproteobacteria; order SMXS01; family SMXS01; genus JANQQJ01. Next base: position 10,990 of record JBKAGX010000011.1, read on the forward strand.
GGGCGTGGATCGCGATCAGGCTGGTCTTGCTGGGGGCGTCCACGTCGCCCAGGCGCTCGACCACACGGGCTTTTTTCAGTCCCAGCTTGTTGCGTTTCGATGTCAGCACTTCTGCCAGAACCAGTTCGCCGTTGAGCGCGCCGGCCTCATCGCCGCGCTCCACCTGCAACTCATGGCGTGCGCGTTTATCCGTCGGGATGATGCGTCCGCCGTCGCGGTAGACCCCCAATACCTTGTCCTGCGCCGGCTGCAGCCGTTTCATGATCTTGGCTTCGTAGGTGCCGTCGTCCTGTGCGGTCAGACGGGCCAGCGCCCTGTCGCCGGTGCCCATTGCGCTGCCGGTGTGGCGTCCGCCCGGGGTGACCAGAATGGACGGTGGCGGGCCGTCGCCTTCCCAGCGCAGCGGCTTGGCAAGAAGTTCGCCGTCGACATCCGTGCCGGTGACTTCAATAACCGTTACATTCGGCATGCCGTCCGACGGTCCCAGGCTGCGCCGATGGCCGCGCGACAGCAGGCCCTCGGCCCGCATTTCGGCAATCAGGGCTTTCAGTTTGGTGCGATCATCGCCACGAATATGAAAAGCGCGCGCGATCTCGCGCTTGCCGACATTATTGGGGCTGTCCTCAATGAACTTAAGGACCTCGGCCTTGCTGGGAAAGGGCACGGTCTTGAAGGTTCGCTTGCGTGCCATCGGGAGGGCCTAGTCCGAGGCCGCCTTGGCCTTTTTGGCAGGGGCTTTTTTCTTCGCCGGCGCTTTCTTCTTGTTCGCAGCCGGCTTCTTTTTCTTCGCCGGTTTGGCAGCCTTGGCGGCGATCAGCGCAAGCGCCTCTTCCAGCGTCAGCGATTCAGGCTCCCGGTCTTTGGGAACCGTGGCGTTGATCTTTTTGTACTTCACATAGGGGCCATAGCGGCCGCTGAGCACGTTGATCGGCGTGCCGTCGTCCGGGTGTTCGCCCAGTTCCTTGATCACCGACGCGCTACGCCCGCGGCCCTGCTTGGCTTCAGCCAGCAATGAAACCGCATGGTTCAGGCCGACCGTGAAGACGTCGTCGGTGTTGGGCAAATTGGCGTATTTTCCATCATGATTCACATAGGGGCCATAGCGACCGATGGCGGCCTTGATCATCTTGCCGGTTTCGGGATGTTCACCAATGTCGCGTGGCAGCGACAGCAGCGCCACTGCCTTGTCCAGATCGACGCTTTCCGGTGGCACGTCTTTCGGGATCGATTGACGCGGTGGCTTCTTGCCTTCTTCATTGTCACCGCGCTGCACATAGGGGCCGAAGCGGCCCGAACGCAGCGAGATTTCATCGCCGTCATGCTCGCCCAGAACCTTGGTGGCGTTTTCACCCTGTGCGTCATCGCCGTTAGACGAAATCTGGCGGGTGAACTTGCACTCCGGATAGTTCGAACAGCCGATAAACGCACCATAGCGGCCCAGCTTCAGGCTCAAGCGGCCATCGTCGCAGGTCGGGCAGTCGCGCGGGTCCTTGCCTTCTTCGATCACCGGGAAGACATGCGGCGCCAGAATTTCATTGAGGGCGTCCAGCACCTGCGTGACCCGCAGGTCCTTCGTGCCGTCGATGGCGTTGGAAAACTCGCGCCAGAAGTCGCTGAGAACCTGCTTCCAGTCCAGATTGCCGGCGGAAATCTCATCCAATTGTTCTTCCAGCCGCGCGGTGAAGTCATATTCGACATAGCGGGTGAAAAAACTCTCCAGAAACGCTGTGACCAGCCGGCCCTTATCCTGGGGAATGAAGCGGTTGCGGTCCATTTCCACATAGCTTCGGTTGCGCAGCACATCGAGGATTGAGGCATAAGTCGACGGGCGACCGATGCCGAGTTCTTCCATCTTGCGTACCAGGCTCGCCTCGGTATAGCGGGGCGGTGGTTCGGTAAAGTGCTGTTCGGGACTGACCTTTTCGCGGCTGACCGCGTCGCCATTGGCCAGGGGTGGCAGGCGGCGGTCATCATCGCTGCCGTCGGCATCGTCCTGGCCTTCCTGATAAAGGGTCAGAAAACCCTGAAACTTTAGCACGGAACCACGGGCACGCAGGGTTACCGAGCCGTCGCCAGCGGTGATATCGGCCACGGTGCGTTCGAATCGAGCGCTTTCCATCTGGCTGGCGATGGTCCGCTTCCAGATCAGGTCGTAGAGCTTCAGCTGTTCGTCATCCAGGATGAACTTGAGATCGTCAGGACGGCGCAGCATTCCGGTGGGTCGGATCGCTTCGTGCGCTTCCTGCGCGTTCTTGGCCTTGGTCTTGTAGACGCGCGGGCTGTCCGGCAGATAATCCGGGCCATAGTCCTTGCCGATCAGGTCGCGGGCTTCGCCTAGTGCCTCATTGGCGATGGTGACGCCGTCGGTCCGCATATAGGTGATCAGACCGATGGTCTCACCGTTGATCTCGAAGCCCTCATAGAGCTTTTGTGCAACCCGCATGGTCCGTGATGCTGCAAAGCCGAGCTTGCGGGCGGCCTCCTGCTGCATGGTCGACGTGGTGAAGGGCGCAGCCGGGTTGCGGCGCGCCGGTTTGCTCTCGACCTTGGCGACCGAGAAATTGGCGGCCTCGATGGCCTGCTGGGCACGTGTTGCCGCGGCGCCATTCGGCAGGTCGAACTTGTCCAGTTTCTTGCCGTCGAGGGCCGTGAGCGAGGCCTTGAAGGGGTCGCCTGCCGGCGTCTTCATGTCGACGTCGACGGTCCAGTATTCCTGCGGATTGAACGCTTCGATCTCGAGCTCGCGCTCACAGATCAGACGCAGCGCGACGGATTGCACGCGGCCCGCCGATTTGGCGCCCGGCAGCTTGCGCCACAGTACAGGAGACAGGGTAAAGCCGACCAGATAGTCCAGCGCGCGGCGCGCCAGATAGGCCTCAATCAGTTCCTGATCCAGTTCGCGCGGACTGGCAATGGCGTCCAGCACGGCTTGTTTGGTGATCTCGTTGAAGACGACGCGTTTGACGTCCTTGCCGTTCAGTGCCCCTTTTTCATTCAGAATTTCCAGAACGTGCCAGGAAATCGCCTCGCCTTCTCGGTCCGGGTCGGTGGCCAGGTAAAGCGCATCGGCGTCCTTTGCCGCTTTGGCGATGTCTTTCATGCGCTTGCTGGAATCGCTGTCGACTTCCCATTTCATCTCGAAATCTTCGTCCGGCAGCACAGAGCCGTCCTTCGACGGCAGGTCGCGGACGTGACCGAAGCTGGCCAGGACGTGATAGTCACTGCCCAGATATTTGTTGATCGTTTTTGCCTTTGACGGCGACTCAACAATGACGAGGTTCATGAAAGACTGCTCTTGAAAGGCTGGCGACTAGTTAAGCGAAACCTTGTTGCCGGGGTGGCGGTCCAGCCGTCCGGCGAGCTCAAGTTCGAGCAAAATGGTGAAAACAGTGGCGGGTGTCAAACGGGTTTGTCGGATCAGCTCATCGATTTCTGTCGGTGTCGGACCCAGTTTTTCCAATAACACGTCCCGGCCGGCCCCTTCTCCGGACGCGTTTTCAAGCAATAGGTTGGACTGAACGGGGGTGCTTTCAAGGGAAACTCGAACAGGGCTGTGCAAAGAGCCTTCCATCGCCTGAACAATATCTTCTGCGGATTCGGTCAGCACGGCGCCGTTGCGGATCAGGTCATTCGTGCCCCGGTGCCTGGGGTCGAGAGGCGAGCCTGGAACGGCAAATACGTCGCGTCCCTGATCGCCTGCGAACCGGGCGGTAATCAGCGAACCGGATCGCAAGGCTGCCTCGACGACGAGCACGCCGCGCGACAGGCCGGAGATCAACCGGTTGCGGCGCGGGAAGTGCCGTGCCTGCGGTTTGGTGCCAATCGACATCTCGCAGACGATGAGCCCCTGTTCACTGATCAACTCGAACAATGACTGGTTCTCCGGCGGATAGACCACATCTATGCCACCGGCCATAACCGCTATGGTGCCGCTTTTAAGGGAGCCGCGATGGGCCGCCGTATCGATCCCGCGTGCCAACCCGGAGACGATTGTAAAGCCCGTCTGTCCCAAGTCCCCGGCAATGGTCTGGGTAAACCGAACGCCGGCAGCCGAAGCGTTGCGCGCACCGACAATGCCCAAGCCCGGCTTTTCAAGATGGCCTATTTCGCCTTTGACGATCAGAACCGGGGGCGCGTCAGGCAATACGGCCAGTGCCTCCGGATAGGGGCTGACGTCGACATGCAGCATCCGCGCACCGGCTGCTTCCGTCGTGGCGATCTCGTCCTCTGCGGTGCCCGCCGGAAAGACCTTGATGGCCGATTTGCGGCCACCCCGCCGCGCCAGTTCGGGCAGTGCGGCCAGCGCATCACTGGCAGAGCCGAACCGCGCCATCAGACTACGGAATGTGACCGGGCCAACGTGAGGGCTGCGGATCAGCCGCAGCCGGTCCCGCTGTTCAAGATCGCTCAGCGCGCTCACTTGGCGCCGATCTTGGGTTCCTCGCCGCGCATCAGGCGGCCGATATTGGCCGCATGGCGGATGAAAACGAGTAGCGCGAGAAACACGAAAAGAAGCAAATGGGCCTGGGTCAGCATAATGGCTGCGTAGATCGGGGCGGCAGCGACGGCCACCAGTGCGGCCAGGGATGACATGCGGAAAATCGCTGCCGTCGCCAGCCACACCGCGCAGCAGATCAACCCCAGGATGAAGTGGACAGCCAGTGTCACGCCCAGAAAAGTTGCGACGCCCTTGCCGCCCTTGAAGCCCAGCCACACCGGATAGAGGTGCCCCAGGAAGGCAGCGCCACCGGCAACCAGGTACGAATCAGGCGCATAGGCCTGCGCCAGCAGAACTGCTGCAGCGCCCTTGCCCCCATCCAGAATGAGCGTGGCGGCTGCGAGACCCTTCTTGCCGGTGCGCAGCACATTTGTTGCGCCGATATTGCCTGAACCGACGCTGCGGATATCGCCAAGCCCGGCCATTTTGGTGAGTAGCAGCCCGAAGGGAACGGAGCCCAAGAGATAGGCGAGGGCGGCAACGAAGGCGTGTTGAAGAACCGGTTCCACTACACCAACCTGGCCCGTGGGTTCGAAGCCCGCCCAGCATACTCATATGTCATTCCCGCGAAGGCGGGAATCCAGACTATTTTTGAGCCAAGGCTATTCACTGGCAATGTCTGCGTAGAGGTCGTTCCAGTCTGGGTTAAACGCCTCGATCCTGCGCAGTTTCCATGCACGGTTCCATATCTTGACCGCCTTTTCGGGAATGACGTGCCTGGGGTGTAGGTGGAGTCCGCCGACTGACTACAAGACATGTGTTAAACCGATCTCACGCTGTTGGTACGCCATTGCTCTAGTCGGCCTTGAACGCGGTTTCGCCGCCGACAACAGTGCGGAGCACGCGGCCCTGGGCTGGGCGGCCGTCAAACGCGCTGTTCTTTGCCTTGCTGTGAAAATTTTCCGGGTCGATACGGAACGGCGCATCAGGGTCGAACAGCACCAAATCGGCCGGGGCACCTTTTTCCAGCTTGCCGCCAGGAATGCCCAGCACATCTGCTGGTTTGCTTGTCGCTGCCTTGAGAATGTGGATCAGCGGAATGTGCCCGCCGTGGTCCAGTTCCAGCATCATCGGCAGCATGGTTTCAAGGCCCACCATGCCGGGTTCCGCCAGGTCGAAGGGCAGGCGCTTGCTTTCGACATCATGCGGATCGTGACTGCTGACAATCACATCGATCGTTCCGTCGGCCAGACCCTCGACAACGGCGCGGCGGTCGTCTTCGCTGCGCAGCGGCGGCGAGACTTTGGCGAAGGTGCGATATTCGGCGGTCGCCAGTTCGTTAAGAGCAAAATAGTGGGGTGCGGTGCCGCAGGTCACCGGCAGGCCGGCAGCCTTGGCTTTACGGATCGCCTCCACGCCTTCGGCGGTTGTCACCAGCGCGACGTGGTAGCGGGCACCGGTCATCGCGACGAGGCGCAGATCGCGTTCGATCATGATGATCTCAGCCTCTGGGGGGATGCCCGGCAGGCCCATACGCGTCGCCATTTCGCCCTCATTCATCACGCCGCCCTGCGCCAGAGAAGGGTCTTCAGCATGCTGGATGACCATGGCCCCATGGGCATCTGCATAGGTGAGCAACCGGCGCATCACCTGCGCATCGGCGACGGCCGAACGGCCGTCGGTGAAGGCCAGCGCGCCAGCATCCTTCAGTAGGCCGATCTCGGTCATTTCTTGTCCCGCCAGTCCCTTGGTGGCGGCGGCGATCGGATGGATGCGAACCGCCGCATCGCGCGCCAGCCGCTCGATATAGTCGACGAGCGCTACCTGATCGAGCGGCGGCGACATGTTGGGCATCACAGCCAAAGTCGTGACACCGCCGGCTGCTGCTGCATTGGAGGTCGCGTCGACCGATTCACCCAGAAACACCTGCATGTCGACCAGGCCGGGCGCGAGGCAGCACCCCTCACATTCAACGATTTCGCTACCGTCGGTGACGCCATCGGCAAACAGGTCGGGGCCGAAATCCCAGATCTTGTCCCCGACGGTGAGCAGTGCGCCAATGGCATCCAGCTCGCTGGCAGGGTCAAGCAGCCGGGCATTCATGTAGACGACGCGGCGGTCAGCGCTCATCAATCGTCTCCCATATCGGGCAAGTCACGGCACAGTGCATCCAGACACGCCATCCGGATCGCCACACCCATTTCTACTTGTTCACGGATGGCGCTGCGAGTGATGTCATCGGCGATGGCGGTGTCGATTTCGACACCGCGGTTCATCGGCCCGGGATGCATCACCAGCGCGTCGGGCTTGGCGTGGGCCAGTTTCGTCTCGTCCAGGCCATAGAACGCGAAATACTCGCTTGTGGAGGGCACGAAAGACCCGCCCATGCGCTCGGTCTGCAGCCGCAGCATCATCACCACGTCTGCGTCTTTCAGCCCCGACTGCATGTCCGTATGGGCTTCAACGCCCATGCGCTCAATTCCGTCCGGTAGCAGGGTGGGCGGGGCGACGACGCGCACCAGTGCGCCCATGGCGTTCAGCAGGTGAATATTCGAGCGTGCGACCCGGCTGTGCATGATATCGCCGCAGATCGCCACGATCAGCCGCGCGATGCGGCCCTTGCGGCGGCGGATGGTCAGCGCGTCCAGCAGTGCCTGTGTCGGGTGCTCGTGGCGACCATCACCGGCATTGATGACGGCGCAGCCCACCTTCTGGGCCAGTAACTCCGCCGCGCCCGATGAACTGTGCCGGATGACCAGCGCGGAGGGCCGCATGGCATTCAGCGTCATCGCCGTGTCGATCAGGGTCTCGCCCTTTTTGATTGACGAGGTCGACGTCGTCATATTGATGACATCGGCGCCCAGCCGTTTGCCCGCCAGCTCAAAAGAGGTGCGGGTGCGGGTCGAATCCTCGAAGAACAGATTAATCTGCGTGCGATTCTTCAGGATCTTCTTGATTTTTTTGCCGCTGCGGTGGCGTTCCAAATAGGTTTCGCCGAGATCGAGAAGGCTCTCGATCGCCGTAGGCTGCATCCCCTCGATGCCGAGTAGATGCGTCATGCCGGTGTGCTGTTTCATTAAAGCCGGATGTATAGGGCCAAGCCCGGGAACGGGCAAGACGTCAGTTGTTGGCCATGAAGTCCAGCGCGCCCTGCAGGATGTAGCTGGCGGCCAGGGCATCGACGACCTTGGCGCGCTTGGCGCGGGTCAGATCGGCGTCGATCATCGCGCGTTGGACAGCGGCGGTGGACAACCGCTCGTCCCAGAAGGCGTATGGCATGTCGCGAATGGCAGCCAGGTTTCGTGCGAACTGACGGGTTGACTGGCAGCGTGGCCCCTCAGTGCCATCCATATTGACCGGCAGGCCCAGGATAATGCCGCCGACGTGCCGCTCGTCGATCATCGCAATAAGTTTCTGTGCGTCGGCTGTGAACTTGCCGCGCTTCAGAGTCTCGACCGGGCTGGCCACCATAAAGCCGCCATCGCTGACCGCGATGCCGATTGTCTTGGTGCCCAGGTCAAGCCCGAGCAGCCGTGCACCTGGGCGCAGGGTCGCTTTTATCTCGGCCAGTGGGAGTTCAGGCAAGGGTCCATCCTGTTTTGTCGGCCCAGTCCGTGGCCATTTTCATTTCCTGCTGAAGCCAATCCGCCTTCTCGCCGTTATAGGCGAGCGAGTCATCAGGGTGCAGGGCGGCGGCCCGGCGTTTTTCGGCTTCATAGGCCGCTGCGCGATCCGGGCGGGCCCGCAGATAGTCGCGAAAAATCAGGTGCGGCGGTATCTGATCGGAATCTTGTGCGTAGATGTGAACATGGACTAACCGTTTTCCGCCGTTCTCTAAAGTGCAGAACCGTCGTCCTTTAATCCCGAAGTCCCCGTGCCACTGATAGCCAAGCGCTTCCAGGGCAGGACGCAGACTGTCCAGCAGGTCCGCGCGTTCGATGATAGGCATCAGATCGATCACCGGTTTGGCCGCCAGGCCGGGCACGGCTGTGGACCCGAAATGCTCCACGCGCCGCACGAGCGGGTAGGCAAAAGCCCTGATCAAAGCGCTATGTCGACGCGCGGTTGCGGCCCATTCAGGATCAGGGTTTGCAATACGGACGGGGTGGGGAAGGGGGTCAGCCATGCGGCATCATAGCGGCGGCTTGCCGCATACGGAAATCCGGGCTAGCTTGCGCGCGAAATTCCACTCAGCAGGTTTTGGAGCCTCCATGTCGGTCGATAAGGAAACGGTCGCGCGTATTGCGCATCTGGCGCGTCTGAAAGTGCCGGAAGACGCACTCGAGCCGATGGCCGGTGAACTCAACAAGATTCTCGAATGGGTCGAGCAACTGGGCGAGGTTGATACCGCCAACGTGCCGCCGATGACCAGCGTCGTTCATGCCCAGATTCCCATGCGCGACGACGTTATCACCGCCGGCGGCCAGCGCGACGATGTGCTGAAAAATGCGCCTGATGCGCAGCATGGGTTCTTCGCAGTGCCAAAGGTGATCGAATAGCCATGACCCGCTACATCGATATGAGCATTGCCGAGACACTGGCGCATCTGGACAAGGGCACCTTTTCAGCGCGCGAGTTGGCCGAAAGCTATCTGGTGGCCATTGAGCATGCGGCCCCCCTAAACGCATTTGTCACCGTGGCCGCCGACAGGGCGCTGGAGATGGCCGATGCAGCCGATCAGGCGCGCAAGAGCGGCGATGCCGGGCCGCTATGCGGTGTGCCGCTGGCAATCAAGGATCTGTTCTGTACCGAGGGGGTGCGCACCACCGCGTCCAGCCACATACTGGGTGATTTCGTGCCGCCCTATGAATCGACTGTCACAGCCAATCTGTGGCGCGATGGTGCCGTGTTGCTGGGCAAAACGTCACTGGACGAGTTCGCCATGGGCTCCTCCAACGAAAACAGTTTCTTTGGGCCTGTTGAAAATCCCTGGCGCGGGGCTGATGGGGCGTCGCGGGTGCCCGGCGGGTCATCCGGTGGGTCGGCGGCGGCTGTCGCCGCCAATCTGGCCGCCGGGGCAACGGGCACGGATACCGGCGGGTCGATCCGCCAACCGGCCAGCTTCGCCGGGATTGTCGGTATGAAGCCGACCTATGGCCGCTGTTCACGCTGGGGCACGATCGCTTTCGCCTCCTCGCTCGATCAGGCCGGGCCGCTGACGCGGACTGTCGAGGATGCGGCGATCATGCTGCGCTCTATGGCGGGCTATGACCCGATGGATTCGACGTCAATCAACCGCCCGGTGCCGGATTATCGCGCGGCGTTGAGTGGCGATGTGAAGGGCTTGAAGATCGGCATTCCCAAAGAGTACCGGCTTGACGATACACCGCCGGAAATCCTCAATATCTGGGACGAAGGCGCGCAGTGGCTGAAGGATGCCGGTGCCGAGCTCGTGGACGTGTCCCTGCCGCACACATCCTATGCGCTGCCGACCTATTACATCGTGGCGCCGGCCGAGGCGAGTTCCAATCTGGCCCGCTATGACGGTGTCCGCTACGGCATCCGCGAGCCGGGCGACGACCTGATCGGCATGTACGAAAACACCCGCGCCGCCGGTTTTGGCGACGAGGTGCGCCGCCGTATTCTCATTGGTACCTATGTGCTCTCTGCCGGTTACTACGATGCCTATTATCTGAAGGCGCAGAAAGTCCGCTCACTGATCGCACAGGATTTTGAGCAGGCTTTCGAACAGGTCGACTTGATCCTGACACCGACAGCACCGTCGGATGCCTTCGAGCCGGGCGCCAAGTCGGATGATCCTATTGCGATGTATCTGAACGATGTGTTCACGGTCCCGGCGTCCCTGGCCGGGTTGCCGGGCATTTCCGTGCCCACCGATCTGTCAAATGACGGGCTGCCGCTGGGGCTCCAGCTGATCGGCCGCCCGTTCGATGAGGAAACCGTGCTGCGCGCCGGCCAGGTGCTGGAAAGCGCGGCGAACTTCACCCACCGTCCCACTGAATGGTGGAAGGAGGGGGCCTAATGTCAAAACTTATTCCAGGCACTACCGGCGATTGGGAAGTGGTGATCGGGCTGGAAGTCCACGCCCAGGTCACATCCAACGCCAAGCTGTTTTCCGGCGCGTCGACCGAATTCGGCGCTGAACCCAACACCCAGGTCAGCCTTGTCGATGCGGCCATGCCCGGCATGTTGCCCGTGATCAACAAGGTCTGCGTCGAGCAGGCGGTGCGCACCGGCCTCGCGCTCGAGGCGGAGATCAATCTCTATTCGGTATTCGACCGGAAGAACTATTTCTACGCCGATCTGCCACAGGGCTACCAGATTTCCCAGTTCAAACAGCCGATTGTGGGCGAGGGGGTCATCACTCTCGACCTACCCGACGGCGAAACCAAGGAAGTGGGCATTGAGCGACTGCATCTGGAACAGGATGCGGGCAAGTCGATGCACGACCAGCATCCGAATTTCACCTATGTCGATCTGAACCGGTCGGGCGTGGCACTGATGGAAATCGTCTCGCGGCCCGACATGCGGTCGTCCGAAGAAGCCGGCGCCTATGTGCGCAAGCTGCGGACCATTCTTCGCTATATCGGCACCTGCGACGGCAATATGGAACAGGGGTCGATGCGCGCCGACGTCAACGTCTCCGTGCGAAAGCCGGGCGACCCGCTGGGCACCCGCTGTGAGATCAAGAACGTCAATTCCATCCGCTTTGTGCAGCAGTGCATTGAGTACGAAGCCCGCCGTCAGATCGAAGTGATCGAAGACGGTGGTGTCATCGAACAGCAGACCCGCCTGTATGACGTTGCCAAGGGTGTGACCCGGTCGATGCGCTCGAAAGAAGAAGCGCATGATTACCGTTATTTCCCGGACCCCGACCTGCTGCCGCTCGAATTCACCGCCGACTGGGTGGAAGAGATCAAGGCGACCCTGCCGGAACTGCCGGATGCCAAAAAGAACCGGCTGATGGTCGATTTCGGTCTCAGCGTCTATGACGCGGGCATTATGGTTGCTGAGCCTGAAACGGCGGCCTATTTCGAAACGGCGGCAAAGGGGCGGGACGCCAAGCAGGTTGCGAACTGGATCATCACCAATCTGTTCGCGGCGCTGAACGACCAGGGCAAGAGCATCACTGAAAGCCCTGTTTCAGCCGACCAACTCGGCCAGTTGGTCGATTTGATCGCAGACGACACCATCTCGGGCAGGATCGCCAAGGATGTATTCGAGGTGATGGTCGAAACCGGCGAAGACCCTGCCAGGATCGTCGAAGAGAAGGGCCTAAAGCAGATCACCGATACCGGTGCGATCGAGGCCGCCGTCGATCAGGTGATCGCCGACAACCCGGACCAGGTCGCGCAATATGCCGGCGGCGAAAACCCTAAGGTCATCGGCTGGTTCGTCGGCCAGGTGATGAAGGCGACCCAGGGCAAAGCCAATCCGGGGCAGGTGAACAAGCTGCTGAAGGACAAGCTGGGCGGCTGACGCCTTGCTCCCTCTCCCTCTGGGAGAGACCCTTCGACAAGCTCAGGAGGGGTGAGGGCCTCCTCTACAGGGTCGCGCGGACCTTCATGAAGGGCCGAGAAATCCGCTTTCAACACGGCCCCTCACCCGCTCGCGGGGCTCGCCACCCTCTCCCAGAGGGAGAGGGTTATGCGGGGCAGGTGAACCAGCTGCTGAAGGAAAAGTTGGGCTAACATCGCATGGTTGCCCGCGCCCCGCGCTTGCAAAAATGTAGTACAGGTCGTACATATTTCGTATGGACCCCAAGACCGTATCCTTGCGCGAAGCCAATCAACAGTTCTCTCGGCTCATCGCTGAAGTTGAGGATGGGACCCCCGTGACGCTCACGCGTCACGGCAAACCTGTCGCGCGGCTGGTGCCTTACAGCGGCGATCACCGCGATGACCCTGAGTGGCGTAAGTCACATCGAGAGATGACTGCTTTGCTTGAGGCAGGTGCGCCTCTTGGGGGACTTAGGGTCAGCCGGGACGATCTTTATGACCGATAGCCGGTTTACCCTGGATACCAATCTCCTCATCTATTCGATTGATACCGACAGCGGGACCCGACACGAGGTTTCCAAGTCGATCGTTATCCGCGCGGCGATGGCTGATTGCGTGTTGACTCTTCAGGTGCTGGGCGAGTTCTTTCATGCCGTAACACGAAAGGGGCATCTGCCGGCCGCATCGGCCCGCGACTTCGTGACCCATTGGATCCAGGTTTTTCCCGTTTGTGCAGCTAATGAACAAACGCTGGCCGAGGCGATGCGGTGGGTAGACCAGGACCGGCTGTCCTTTTGGGATGCCATGATCATTGGTGCGGCCCGCGAAGCATCCTGTTCGGTGATACTAACGGAGGATATGCAGGACGGGCGTCAATTGGAGGGCATTGAGCTCATCAATCCATTTTCTGCAACTGGGAAAGAACGCGCCGAGGCCTTGCTGCCGATAGCCCTCTAACGATACTAAGCGCCGGACAGGTCGTTGATATTTGTAAAACGGGTTGTCCTTGACTCCCCCGGCCCACTGACTACCTTCCACTTCATGTCGACGATTGTTTGATAGCGGGACTCGCGCACTGGCGTGATGTCCTCTCGAAGACCCGGTCCCGCGGGCGGTTTTGCCGCGCGGCTGGTTTCTTTTGCGACAATCGAAGAGACGTTCCATGACGACCGATAACACCCCGCGCGGCTATGTGCCGCGGTCCTATAATCTGTCCGACGACAGACTCGACCAGATGAAGAAGCCGGCGTTCCCGCGCGCCGCCACCTATGACCCTGACTGGGTTCTCGACAATGAAATGGGCCCCAACGTGCTGTGGCTCACTGAATGGGCCATGGGCGACTTCCCCCTTAAACCCGGCATGCGGGTGCTCGATCTCGGCTGCGGCAAGGCGCTGAGTTCGATCTTTCTGGCGAAGGAATATGATGTCACGGTCTGGGCCGCTGACCTATGGATCCCGGCCACTGACAATTGGCGCCGGATTGAGGCGGCGGGGTTCGCGGACCGGATCTTCCCGATCCACGCCGAGGCGCATGATCTGCCTTTTGCCGACGACTATTTCGACGCCATCGTCAGCTTCGACGCTTACCACTATTTCGGCACGGACGATCTTTACCTTGGCTACATCTCCAGGTTCCTGAAGCCGGGAGGCTGGATGTGCGCGGTGTTGCCTACCCTGTCGCGGGACCTGCCGGACGGCCCGCCTGCTACTCTCAAACCCTATTGGGATTGGCAGTTCGGATGCTTTCACTCAATCGACTGGTGGCGGCAGCATTGGCAAAAGTCCGGGCTCGTCTCGGTGGAGCGCGCCGAGGGCCTGCCTGACGGATGGGAACTCTGGGCCGAATGGTGTGAAATTTGTGCCGAGGTGGGCGCCGGGCTGGGCGGTATGGAGGCGTCTAAAGAGGCAGAAATGTTGCGATTGGACGGGGGCGAAACGTTCGGCTTCGGCCGTATTGTTGCCAGCAAACCAGGCGGTTAGGGCAGGGGCCGGGGCGTAGCATCGCTCGGTGAAAGGTGATCCAGCGGGCGCGGCCTGGCGTATCTATCTTCAGCCGGGCAACACGGCGCGCGCAACCGGCTGCGGCGCGCTGTACCCCTCCCCAATCCCCTAATCAGGAGTGTCTCCATGACGCTGATGAAATCGATGGCTGTTGCCATCTCCATGCTGACCATTTCCGCTGTTACAATTCCGGTCGTTCAAGCGGGCAGTTATGGTGAGACGAAGGCCGATATCGTCGATACGGCCGTGTCTGCCGGTACTTTCCAGACGCTAGTCGCCGCTGTTCAGGCTGCCGATCTGGTGTCGGTCCTCAAGGGCGAAGGGCCGTTCACGGTCTTCGCGCCTACCGATGAAGCGTTCGCCGCGTTGCCGGAAGGCACCGTTGAAAACCTGCTGAAACCGGAAAACCAGGATCAGCTGGTCGCGGTGCTCACCTATCACGTGCTGCCGGGCAAGGTGATGTCTGCTGATATTGCCGGACAGTCGCTTTCTGTTGCCACCGTGCAGGGCGCTGAGGTTGCTGTGGACGCGACCGGTGACAGCGTGATGGTCAATGATGCAACGGTTATCGCCGCTGACGTGAAGGCGAGTAATGGCGTCATTCATGTGATCGACAAGGTCATTCTGCCGCCGCAATAGGCTGGAACATATAGACTTTTCAGGGGCCGCTTTTGCGGCCCCTTTTTTTGTGATCCGGCTGCAACCAGAGGCCGTAATAATCATCGAAGCCGCCCCCCAAAACGGCTTCATGACGGATAAGAACCCCTCCCTAGGCTTATCCGGGTACGAGCGAAAGAGACGGGGGTTGCCCCCTCGACCCCCGTCTCCCTCACTCCCTTTAACCATCCCCTGCTTTTGATTACGGTCTCCCGCATCTTTAAACGGGAGACGACCATGACGCTCGAAGACCTTCTCGAGATCGAAAAGATCAAAGAGACCCGCCATCTGTACTCGCACTATTACGACGGCAATCGGCTGGACGATCTGGTGGGCCTGTTCACCGATGACGCGGTTTGTGAATTCGGTCCCGACTTTGGCGGCGACTGGGTGGGCAAGGACCAGATCCGGGCGAAATATCACGAGTTCCTGTACGATTCAGGCCGGCTGGAGCACTCGCAGATGCATGCCGTCACCAACCCCTGGATCCGGCTGATCAGCGACAATGAAGCCTATGGCCGCTGGTATCAGCTCAATCTCAACGTGGCGCCGGGGGCGGAGAACCCGCTGACCCTGTTCGGCATCTATGACGATGTGTACCGCAAGGTGGGCGACGACTGGAAAATTCACCGCACCCGCATCGATTTCCTGTGGCCCAACCGCGAATTCTATGGCCTGCGGGACATCTAGGTGCATTTGTTAAGGGCGATTGTGCTGTATAGGCGAGGCGCCTACCTTCCGGGTCATGGCGAAAGCGAACTCCATATTACGGCAGTCCAAAGGCGCTGACCGGCTGATCGGCTATGGCGCGGTGGTCGTGCTGGTGCTGCATGTAGCCTCTCTGTTCATGCCCGCGATCGAGGTTGAACGGCTGTTCTTCTTCACCGACATTGTGACGATCTGGGGCGCGATCACGGCGCTGTTCAGCCGTGGTGAGATCCTTATCGGGCTGGTGCTGTTTTTGTTCACCGTGGTGTTCCCGGCGCTGAAGCTGGCCGCGATCATTCACCTGTTCTTGAGCCCCAGCCTGGGGGATCCGACGCTTGAAAAGCGCCTGTCGCGGCTGGACAGTTTGGGCAAGTGGTCGATGCTCGATGTGTTCGTCGCGGCCCTGCTGGTGGTGTCGTTGACCGCTACCGGGCTGGTAGACGCGCGGTTTCTGCCCGGCATGTATCTGTTCGCCCTGTCCGTCATCCTGACGCTGCTGCTGAGTTCGCGGCTTTCGGTGCTGGCCCGGCGGCATTTGTCCAGTCGCAATGTCTGACGCGGGACCAAACAGAAATCCGTTCACCCGGAGCTTGTCGCAGGGGCGGATTTCTGCCGCTCGTACTTCGACAGGCTCAGCACGAGCGGGTTCAAGGGATACGCGCCTCTCATTCCGGGCATGCCTGCGTGCTTGTCAGCAACCCGGCGACCGGCCATCCTAGACGCTAAAGAGAATGTTGCGGGAGCGATCCATGATCGAAGTGCATTACTGGCCCACCCCGAACGGGTGGAAGGTCACCATCATGCTGGAGGAAACCGGCATGGATTACGAAATCCATCCGGTCGATATCGGCGGCGGCGGACAGTTCACGCCGGAGTTCCTGCGTATCTGCCCGAACAACCGGATGCCGGCGATTATCGACCGCGCGCCCGCCGATGGCGGCGAACCGATTTCGATCTTCGAATCCGGCGCCATTCTGGAATATCTGGCCGACAAGTCGGGCCAGTTTCTGCCCGCCGACCCGCGCGGGCGCGCCAGGGTGCTGCAATGGGTGCACTGGCAGATGGCCAATCTGGGGCCGATGATGGGCAACGCCAACCACTTCAAGAACTACGCGAAGAACCTGACGGGCGGTGACGAAACGCAGCTTGAATACGGCAAGAACCGCTTTGTGGGCGAAGTGGATCGGCTGTCCGGCGTGATGGATGCACAGCTGAAATACAATCAGTATCTGGCGGGCGATGAGTACTCGATTGCCGATATCATCACCTGGCCCTGGGCGATGCTGCTGGGCCGGCTGATCGACGAGAAGGTCTGGGAGGATTTCCCGAATCTCAAACGCTGGGTTGACGAGGTGGGCGAGCGCCCGGCGGTGGACAAAGGCCGCAAGGTGGGCCGCGACCTGCCGAAAAAGGACCTGACCGACGAAGAAGAAGAGGCCCGCCGCAAGCTGCTCTTTAACCAGACCAACGAAAAGGTCAGGGCGGCACGGGAAGCTGCAGCGGCGGGGTAGTAGCGTCACAACAAGGTCGAGCCTGGACTAAAGCGAGCAATGGGTGACGATACTTCGAACGGTGTGATCATCGGGAGTGAGGCTGCGTTCGTCCGGTTGACTCGTCGAAGCGGTCGGCGGTCAGAGGATGGTATGACAGCTGTCGATATCGAGGTGAAAGGGTGGGCATTTAGAGGCATTGTTCGAGACGAGACACTCGTAGGTATCTCGACTTTTTGTGATGAGCTGGATGCCCTTTACAACAGTCTGTCAGGGACTGCGACGCTCGCGAGCTATGAGAATCTAAAGCTGGTCGCTGAAGGAGATGGCCGCGGAGCAGTTTCAGTAAAGGTCGAGGTATATGGTTCACACTTGCCATTGTCGAAACTTTGTTTTGACATGAGATTCGATCAGACATTCCTGCCAAAGATCATCTCAGACATGCAGCGCGAGTTTCCAGAGGGCTAGTTAATGGACCAAATGACCTGTCTGGACTTCGATTTGTCTTTCCTAGGCGTCTAAGCCGGAAGCGTGGTCTGATAGCCCTCACAACTCTGTGATCACCCATTCATATGCCGTTAAGCGGCAGAAGCCGACCATTGCCTCCTGAACACTGGTAATGGAGGTTCCCATGTCGTTTATCGAAACATTCCCCAGCGAATCCGATCATCTGTTCCATCTTGGTTTGCGCGCGGCTGCGGGGTCCGACGGCCCGGTGGATTATGTGACTGCGCATAAATGGTTCAACCTGGCTGCATCGCTGGGCCATGACGGCGCGCGGCGCGCCCGGTCGGAGCTGGCGGCGATGATGACCTCGTCCGATCTGGCCGAGGCGCTGGTGGCCGCGCGGTCCTGGTTCAAATCGGATTAGAAACTCGCCGCCTGTTGAACTAAGTTACGGGCAACTCGTCCTGTTCATATGGAGTTTCCCGATGACCCGTTTCCCTCTGCTTGGTGCTTTTGGCGCCGCACTTTTTCTTGCCGCTTGCGGTCCTGAAGAACCCGCCGACAATGCAACGGGCCCGGAGATCAGCGAAGAAGCGGTCGAACCGGCAGATGTTGCACCGGAAATGCCGGAAGTGGCCGATGATGTTCCTGAAGTCACCCTGGCGGATATTGTCGCAGGCGACCATCGGGTGGACGCCAACACGGCGCGCGACCCGTACCGCCATCCGCTCGAGACGCTGGAGTTCTTCGGTCTTGAGCGTGACATGACCGTGCTTGAAATCTGGCCGGGTAGCGGGTTCTACACCGATATCGTCGCGCCTTATGTTGCCGGTGAGGGCCAGTATATCGCCGCGATCTTCGATGAAAGCGGCGGTCAGGAATATGTGCTGCGTTTGAACAAGGAGCTGCGCGAAAAGATCGACGGCAACCCGATGTACGGACCGGTGCAATATGTCACCATGGGCGAGGGCATGTATGACCTCGGGCCGGAAGCGTCCGTCGATATGGTGCTGACCTTCCGTAACGTGCACAGCTGGATGCGCGGCGGCAACGCTCAGGACGTGTTCAACGCGATGTTCAAGGTCTTGAAGCCGGGCGGCACGCTGGGTCTGGTACAGCACCGCAACAATCCGGATGCCGAGCAGGACCCCAAAGCCCCCACTGGCTATGTGACCGAAAAAGCCGTGATCGACATGGCCGAAGCCGCCGGGTTCACCCTGGCCGACAAATCGGAAGTCAACGCCAACCCGGCCGATACAAAGGATTATGAAGGCGGTGTCTGGACGCTGCCGCCGGCCCTGCGGGGGGAAGAGGAAGACAAAACCGCCTATGAAGCGATTGGCGAAAGTGACCGCATGACCCTGAAATTCGTCAAACCGGAAACCACCGGTCTGGCGATGAACAACGCGCAGTAGGGGATTGTTGCGCCGATTGCCGGGTCTGTTGCCGGCCTCGCTGCGCGATCGCAGGTCCCGCCGATGATCCGGATCGGACTCATCGGCGTCGGCCGGATGGGGATATCGCATCTCGCGATCGCCAATGCCCATCCGGATGTCGAGATCGCCTATATCTGCGACCGGCCGGGTCCGGTCCCTTCGGCGATCAAGGCCTATACGGCGTTTCCCCGTTTTTCGGACTATCGCAAGGCGATCGCAGAAGGCGGGGCCGATGCGGTGATCGTCGCGACGCCGACCGGCACCCATGATGAGGTGTCGCGCGCGGCGCTGGGCGCGGGTCAGCATGTCTTTGTCGAAAAACCGTTCTCCCTCGATCCGGATGACGGGGACGCGCTGGCGGCGCTGGCTGAAGAAAAAGGCCTGGTCAATCAGGTCGGCTATCACAACCGGTTCATCGGCACGTTCGGCGAGGCGCGCCGCCTGCTGGCGGATCAAGTCCTGGGGCGGTTGCACCATGCCCACGGCGAAGCCTATGGCCAGGTGGTCACGCGCCCGCAGTCGGGCTCGTGGCGGTTTTCCAGCAAGAAAGAAGGCGGCTGCCTGCTGGATTACGCATCCCATGTCATCGACCTGATGAATTTTCTGATCGGCCCGCCAAAGAGCGTTTCAGGCTCCGTGCTGCAGAGCATCTATTCCAGGGATGTGGATGACGCGGTCTATGCCAGCCTGGGTTATGACGGGTTCAGCGGTCAGCTTTCCGTCAACTGGAGCGATGAGACTTACCGGAAAATGACGACACGGGTGTCGGTTCAGGGCGATCTGGGCAAGATCACCGTCGACCGGCAGGAGCTTCGGATCTATCTGCGCGACGCCCGGCCTGATCTGGACCTGAAGGCGGGGTGGAACATCCGTTACATCACCGAGCTGACAGCGCCGGTCTGGTTCTATCTGCGCGGTGAAGAGTATTCCGCGCAGCTGGCGGCCTTTGTGGCGGCGATTCAGTCCGGTAAGCCCGCGGTGCCCAGCACCTTCCGAACCGCGACTGAAACGGACCGCGTCGTCGCCATGATCCGTGACGATGCGGAGGGCAGGGGGGGCGCTCCCGCTACGCAAGGTGCTCGGCAAAAAGGGTTTTTCGGACGGTTGTTCGGTGGCGGTGAGGCAGGTTCCCGTGGATAGAATTCTGTTCGGTGACAACCAGTTCTTCGGCGTCAATCACATGTCGGAAGTGAAGGCCGCGGAGCAGGCGATGCGCTTCAGCGAGACCTCGGAGATCATCCGGGTGCTCGACACGGCCTATGATGCGGGCATCCGCGTTTTCATGTGTACCACCCACGACAGGGTGGCGCAGATTTGCGATCACGTCCGCGAAAACCCGTCTAGATATGCGGACTTCCGGTTCTATCCCTGCATGCCCTATGCCCATAAGTACTGGAACATTGTTACGGAGAAGGGGATTGTTGGCGGCCTGAAACAGATCTTCCCCGGCAATGTGGCCTCGACCCTGTTAAGCGGCGGCATGGCGGCGGCGCGGCGCGATTTTACCGGCATGATGAAAATCCTGGTCGACGCGGAAATGGCCATGTTCCACGATCTGCCGGTCGAGTACGTCTTTCTGCAAAATGTGGTGACCGATCTGGTGCTGGGCATGGGGGTCCCTGATGTGTTCAAGGCCTTTGCCGACCATGTAGGCGAAACCTATGGCTCCAAGGCGGGCTTCATCACCATGAACATGCCGATGCTGCTGGACGCGCTGGAGCGCGATGGCATCGATCACCCGACGGTGTGTGCCTCCATCAACAAGGCGGCCTTCCGCATGTGCGGCGGAAAAGAACAGGTGGAGGCGTTGCTTGCCGATGAACGGTGCGAGGCCATTGCCATGCAGGTGCTGGCCGCCGGTGCACTGCCGGCGGATGAGGCGCTGGATTATGTCTGCAACCTGAAAGGGGTGGACTCGATCCTGTTCGGTGCGTCTTCGGAGAAGAACATTCTGCAGACCCGTGACCTGATCCAGAAATACAGCGCCTAAAGCGCCAGGATTTTCGCTTCCAGTCGCTTGGCGAAGGCGTCGGCTTTTTCCTGCGGGTCCATCTGCGCCGTCTTCAGCCCGGCCACCCTGTCATCATAGTTGCGTACCAGCTCCGGCAGCTCGGCCACGTCCATCACCAGCAGAATCCGTTCTTCCTCGGCCAGCTTGCGCGCAAAGGTGACCTGGTGATTATCGACCATCTCGCCTTCCGCATGTTGCCGCGGGACGACGATAGGCACCTTGCCGCGCGTGAGTGCCAGCATGATCGATCCGGGCCCGCCCTGGGTCAGGATGATGCGGGCCTTGTCCGCGTGCCGCTCCATCTCGGTCAGCGGCAGAAAACGCTCATACGCATAGGGTTCCGACGGTTCGCAACTGTGGCCGATCTGGGCAAAGATCGGGTCCGGGATGGCGTCGTCAGCGGCCAGCTGGTCGGTGGCGCGGACCAGCCGGTCGAAGGGAAGATCATAGGCGCCCACGGTCATGAAGATCACAGCAGCTGTCCCAGCAACACGCCTTTGGGATAGAATTCCCGCTGTTCTTCCCACTGGATGACGAACAGATCGGTGATCGGGTGGACCAGCTTGCCGCTCATCGTCGCGGAATCGATCCGGTCATAGACCTCGATAAACACCAGCCGGCATCCGAACAGCTTGCCGACATAGAAGAACGGCACCGCAACGCCGGACCCGGCGGAGA
Source organism: Alphaproteobacteria bacterium (assembly GCA_046290575.1). Classification (GTDB taxonomy): domain Bacteria; phylum Pseudomonadota; class Alphaproteobacteria; order SMXS01; family SMXS01; genus JANQQJ01. The sequence goes on from JBKAGX010000011.1 coordinate 32,317, forward strand.
CAATCACATCCGGCCGTTCGCGCCAAAGCACCTTGAAGGCGAGGAAGGTGTTGCGGATGAGGTTTTTGACGTTTCGCGGCGTCGGATAATAGGCCCAGTAGACCTGCTCGTCCTTCAGCAGGTGCAACGCGTCTTCTTTTTTCGAAGCCACCCAGAACCGGTCATAGTTGGACCAGAAAGCGGACAGCAGGCTCATATGAAAAAGATGTCCCCCGGAGGAGGAGACCAGACAGAGTTTCATCGATTGGCCCACTGGTATGTCACGGGGCCGGACTATAGACCGCATGCCGCAACCCGTGAAGGCCAGCGGGTCGCGTACAGCAAGATTGTCTGCTGGCGTGGAAAGCCGCTTGAATGGCAACCGCTGGGTTGCTATTCACGGCGGTGGAGAGGTGGCCGAGTGGCTGAAGGCGCTCCCCTGCTAAGGGAGTATGGGTTAATCGCCCATCGTGGGTTCGAATCCCATCCTCTCCGCCATTAAACCAAGGCCCCGATTCGGGGCTTTTTTTGTTGTGCGAGCCGATCTGATCCGCGCGCGTCGACACCGCATCAGTAACAATCCTCCTGCATGCAACGAAGAAGGTGCGGTTCCCGGCCAGCCTGTCTAAAATAGCTCTCCGTCTGAATGGGGAGGTTCATCGTGGAAAAACATCTGGTCATCATCAAGAGCAACGCGGTCGCGGGCCGCGAGGCGGATTATGAAGCCTGGTACAACAATATTCATCTCGGCGAGGTGCTGCAGGTACCGGGTTTCCTGACCGGGCAGCAATATCGCACCCCGCCCAGTCCCGATGGCAGCCCGCCCTCCCATAGTCATACGGCGGTCTTCGAGGTGGAGAGCGATGACATCACGGCGACGTTGACCCAGCTGGGTGAAGAATTTGCCAGCGGACGGATGACGGCGACTGATGCGCTAGACACGAATACCGCGCCGGAATCCGTTGTTATGCTGCCGACGGGGGCGCGGCAACAAGCCGCCTGAGTCCGCCAGGAGTTACGCCGATCAAAGCACGCCACGCACAAGACGAAGGAACGCAACATGGTCCGTCATGAACTGATCGAAATGGCGAAAGACGCCATCGCCCATCACGAGGCCGATACGGTGCAGCAGGTGCCCGAGGTCATGAAGATCAAGGCCGAGGTCTATACCGACCCGGCTCGGTTCGAGCGCGAGAAGAACCAGATTTTCAGGCGCATGCCGCTGATGCTGGCGGCATCCTGCGAACTGCCGAATGCAGGCGATTACAAGACCATGGACCCCATCGGGGTGCCGGTGTTGCTGGTGCGCGGCAAGGACGGCGACATGCGCGCGTTTTTTAACAGTTGCTCGCACCGTGGCACCAATGTCGCAGTGGGCGACGGCAATGCCTCGCGGTTCGTATGCCCATATCATGGCTGGACGTTCAATCAGAAAGGCGCTCTGGTCGGTGTTGCTGCCAGCGAGGATTTCGGTGAGGTCGACAAGGACGAGAATTGTCTCAAGCAATTTCCGGTGCTGGAAAAAGCCGGGTTGATCTGGGTGGTGCTCGATCCCGATTCACCGCTCGATATCAACAAATTCCTGTCGGGCTATGACGATCTGCTGGAGGGCTTCGGGTTCGAGGACTGGCACTTCTTCGAACGCCGGACGCTAAAGGGCCCGAACTGGAAGATCGCCTATGACGGCTATCTGGATTTTTATCACCTGCCTGTCCTGCACGGGAATTCCTTCGGGCGGGACATCTCGAACCGGGGCAATTTCTATGCCTGGGGGCCGCATCAACGCATCCTGGCGCCGTCGCCAAACATGCCGGGCCCCGATGACACCAACGTCGTGGCGATCAAGGACAAGGGCGAGGACAACTGGCCGGACGAAGCCCTGATGGAAGGGGTGTGGACCATCTTCCCGCATGTCTCTATCGCCAGCTTCCACGGCGGGGGCCGCGGCGCGATGGTCTCGCAGCTATTCCCGGGCGACACGGTTGGCGAATCCTATACGGTACAGACCTACCTGATGGCAAAAGAGCCGAGCGAAGAGGTTGCCGCCGGCGCGCATGATCAGTTCTCGCTGCTGGAAACCGTGGTGCGTGACGAGGACTATGCGACGGGCCTTCGCCAGCAGAAAGCGCTGGAAGCCGGCCTTACGGAGTATGTCTATTTCGGGCGCAACGAAGGCGGGGGGCAGGCGTTCCACGGCTGGGTCGAAAAAATCCTGGCCGCCGAGGATGACGAATTGAACGATCTGTTTTCCTAGATTCGTTGATTGGCCTAGACTTTTTGATTGAGTGTGGGGCCGAGCCTACACGACGCACCATAGCCGCCGCCGGGTGAAGAGGAAGAGGCACAGGACGGTGAACACGCCGTGTAGCACCACATCGACAAACAGCGTGTTTGCGATGCCCAGCGCTACTGCGATGGCCAGATGAAAACTGGCAAGGATCCCGAGGACGGCACCCGTGGCGCCATAGCTTTCCCGATGCGGCCATGCCCAGAACACCGCGCTGCCGATGGCAAGCGCGACAAAGGCGTAGTTCCAGGACCATAGCACCGCGCTCGCGTTACTTGTATCGACGATAAGGTCGGGCATGGCGAGCAGAACACCCGCGCCCACGGCCTCTATCAACAGGTTTGCAATAAGGGCGGCTGAATAGAGCATTTTCATCTGTTCGTCCCGTTGGTGAGCAGGGCAGGCAGCACATAGGTCCGCGTGTAGCGCTCCACGTCTTCGAGTGTCGGAAATATCTCTGAGCGCTCCATGAACATGAACTCGACGCCCAGCAACCAGGTCAGCAGTTCTTCATGGTCCAAGCCCGGCCGCAGCTCTCCATTGGCCTCGGCGTCGGTAAAGATCGGCGTCCAATATTGCCGGTTTGACTCAAGCACGCGGGGGTCACTTGCCGCGACATAGGCAGTATAGGGCACATTGGTGGGGGCGATGATATCGGCCCACAGAGGGTCGGCTTCCATTACCTCGACCGTTGCCTGAAAGGTACGGACCACGCGGTCGGCAAATTTTGTGATGCCCTTCAGCTTGGTCGCCCGAAAGTCGTTGATGGCGAACGCTTCCTCAACCAGCACGGCGCCGACCAGCTCGGTCTTGTCCTTGAAGTAGCGATAGAGGTTGGGCCGTGCGATGCCCACGTCTTCCGCCACCATATCCATGGTCGATTCGGCGAGTCCCGACGCCCGAAAGCGCTGTCGAGCCGCCTGAATGATCTCGGCGCGGCGGCCTGCTTTCCTGCTGGATTTCTGCGTTTGGGGCTGGGGCATGGGTAGCGACACTTTTCAGACTCGACAGATCAAAATACAAGTGATACATTTATTAAATAATGTATCACTAATGGGAGGGCGAGAACGATGCACGAATTCGATCTGCTGATCAGGGGCGGCACCATCATCGATGGAACGGGCATGAGCCGTTTCAAAGGTGATATCGGGATCAAGGACGGCGTGATTGCCAAAACGGGTCTCGAGCTCACGGGTAGCGCCGCGCAGGTGATCGACGCAGAGGGCAAGATCATCGCGCCGGGCGTGATCGACCTTCACACCCATTACGACGCCCAAATTCACTGGGACCCGTACTGCACCAACTCAGGCTGGCACGGAACAACCAGTGTCGTCGTCGGCAATTGCGGCTTCGGCTTCGCCCCCTGCAAGCCTGAGAACCGTGACCGCTATATGCTGATGATGGAGAACACGGAACAGGTTCCCTATGAGGTCATGGGCCGCGCACTGCCCTGGACCTGGGAGACCTTTCCCCAGTGGATGGACCATCTGCGGGCGTTGCCGAAAGGCATCAACATCTCCAGCTTTTTGCCCCTCAACGCGCTGATGATCCATGTGATGGGGATCGATGCGGCGAAGTCGCGGCCTGCCACCGCCGATGAGCGCCGCCAGATGGCCACGCTCCTCAACGAGGCGATGGATGCGGGCGCGATCGGTTTCGCATTCTCCTATCAGGGCATGAAGAACGGCCATACCGACTATGACGGGTCGCCCATGCCGACCGACATCATGGACCCTGAAGAAGCGTTCTTGCTTGGCGAAGTCCTGCGCGAGCGGGGGCAGGGGTTCATTCAAGTGCTGTCCGACCTGCCTGGATGCGCCACCAATCGGGGGATTATCGAGGAACTGGCCGAGCGGTCCCGCCGGCCCATACTCCACAATATCCTGCAGATCATGGACCAGGCGCCCGAGTATCACGAGGGCATTCTTGAGTGGCTGGACGACATGGCGGCCAAAGGCCACGCCGTCTACACCCAGGCGATGTCCATGCGGTCCTGGACCGAATTCAACTTTGTCGATTACAACTTCTGGGACGGCATCGACCCGATTTTCAAGGAGTTCTCGCTCGCTGGAGACGCGGGCGACAAGCTTGCCCTTGCGGCCGATCCAGATTATCGGGCGCGCTTTCGGGCGACCTATACGCCCGAGGCGATGATGGAGGCCGGCGGGCCGCTTGAGTCGTTCAAGCTCGTCGATGCCCACGGGACCGCGCCCTATGCGGATTTCGAAGGGCAACTGCTGGGCGAGATTGCCGCAGCGCGCGGCCTCGGCATAGTCGATCTGTTTTTCGACCTCTTTATCGCGACGGATGCGCAGGCCGAGGTCCGCACGACGCTGCTGGGCACGGAAGATCCCGAGCTTGTCGCCAAGGTGCTGCGGCACCCGCGGGTGCTGTTCGGCGCTTCAGACGGCGGCGCCCATGTGAAGTACTGGTCTGGGGGGCAGTTCTCGACCGACGTCATCATGTGGCTGGCGCGCGAGTCTCAACAGATGTCGCTCGAGGACATCCACTTCAAGCTGAGTTATCTGCCCGCACGCTTCGCGGGTTTTGATGGACGCGGCGCGCTGCTGCCCGGCTATGCGGCCGACGTGATGATCTATGACTTTGACGCATTGTCCTGCGATTTGAGCCGTTACCGGGTCGTCAACGATCTGCCGGGCGGTGATTGCCGCCGCGTGACCTATGCCGAAGGTGTCGATGCGGTGATCGTCAACGGACAGGTCACGTTCGGTAAGGGATCGACCTGCACCAACGCGGTGCCGGGGCGCGTGCTGTCGCCAACACCGCCCGTGAACCATGCCAGCGCGCCCTCGATCGTCGTCGCTGCCGAATAGACCCGCAATTTATTCACTCTGGAGAGCTCCATGAACATCGAAAGCCCCGTTGCGGCAACTGCCACGAGCTATATTACCGACGAAATGAAAAGCGACCTTGATGCCGTCATCAAGGCGATTCCCCCCAGCCAGCTTGTCTCACCGGATCACCAGGTGCCGGGCATGGACCCGGAAGTCTCCTGCGATCCCTACACTCACTTCAAAAGCCTGCGCGACCGCATGGGCGAGGTGCTCGAATACAGAGACGGGATGTATGGCGATGTGAGCGTCTACAACGTCTTTGGCCACGATCTCTCGAAGCCCAATTTCTGCGTGCTGGGTTACGACCTGATCCGCCAGATGTGCATGGATAAGGAGAGCTTCATCAACAGGGAGGCCTATGGCATGCACACCAAGGCGCAAAGCGACTTTCCTCTGGTCAATGAAATGGACGGTGACGACCACCGGCTCACGCGTGGCCTTTTCGACCGTGAGGTGTTTTCCAAACAGCACATGATCGATTTCTCCGACCAAACGATCAGCCCCATGGCTGATTTCCTGACCAAGCGCATCGCGGCCAAGCTTGAGGCCGGCGAGGCGGCGGAACTTTGCCGCGACCTGGCGCTGCCGCTGCTCTACAGCTCCATGGCGCGGATCGTCGGGGTGCCGCTGGTCGATCTCACCTATTTTGTCGATATGGGCGAGCGGGCATTTGGCGCCAGTCGTGATCCGCAGGCGGCCTATGCCGCGGTTCAGGAGTTGGCCGCCTTCTTTACGGAGAAATATCACGAGCGCAAGGCCGGCGGCGACCTCGACAGCGGCGACCTGATGTCGATGATGGCCAAGGCTGAGCGCAATGGCCGCAGCTTCAGTGACGCGGAAATCATTGCCTATTGCCGCTTCCTGTTGCCCGGGGGCATTGAGACGACGTGGCGGCAAACAGCCAATGTCTGTTACGCCATGATGACCAACCCCGACGCTTATGCCGAAGTGGTCGCGGACCCCTCACTCATTCCGGCCGCTATTGAGGAGGCGTGCCGGTGGCTGGCGTCCGGCTTCGTTGTACCGCGCATCGCGGCCAGAGATACCGAACTCGGCGGTGTTGCCATCCCGGCGGGATCAAGCATGGTGGGCATATTCGGCGTCGCCAATCGCGACGAGCGTATCTGGGACCGTCCTGACGATTTCGATCTGCACCGGGCCCGCAAAGCGCATCTGACCTTCAGCGTGGGCTCGCATATCTGTATGGGGCAGCATCTGGCCCGACAGAGCCTGGCCGGCGCGTTGACCGCGATGGTGAACAATCTGCCGGGTATGAAGCTGGCTTGTGAACCGGCGGACATCCAGCTCACCGGTTTCCAGATCCGCTGCCCCGAAAGGGTGCCGGTCACGGCGGCCTGACGCTGTTAGTTACCCGGCACCGGATAGGGCTAAGGCGTAATGTAATTACTTATCCAAGGATTAATGGCCTAATGGCAATGGACGGTGCCTGTTTTATGGTCTTTGTGGCAGCACTGACCGGGCGGCGAGCTTTTTCTGCATCCGCCTCCATGCCCTGGTTCAGCGCATATGATGGCAGCCCGTTCCTCTGTTGAACCGCTGGCTTTGGCCCCGCCTAGAGCCAGGGTCACGGTGAACGCGGCCGCGATTAGGACTCTCATATTGTCCTCCCCCAATCGTCATGTAATTCGGGACAGCCTACAATTGGACGCAAGGTCAGGCAAACCCTGCTCCTCAATCTTTCTTTTACAGCGTAAAATTTGTCATTGAATTTCGATCTGTGCTCCCTGACAATGCGGCAACAGCAAACGAGGAGCACTCACTATGTCAGCAGTCCTGAAAGAAGACGTCCCCGGCCACCTGCGTGGCAACGGTCGTCCGGTTACCGAAGAACTCACCCTGACCGACCTGAAGGTCACCGGGAACATTCCGCCCGAGCTCGACGGACGTTACGTCCGCGCCGGCGCCAATCCGCTGTCGGGCCACAGCGATCACCCGTTCCTGGGCGATGGCATGATGCACGGTGTGCGGCTTCGCGACGGCAAGGCCGAATGGTACCGCAACCGCTATGTGCAGACGCCGTTCATCAAGAACCCCGATATCGACGTCCTGGACATGTCCGTGATGATGGACATGAAATCATCGAAGGCCAACACGCACGTTATCGGTCATTCAGGCAAGATTCTCGCACTTGAGGAAGGCCACTTCCCCTATGAGCTGGATGGTAATCTTGAAACGGTAGGCGCGACTGACTTTGACGGTATCCTGAAGGGCTCCTTCACGGCGCACCCGAAGATCTGCCCCGTGACCGGCGAGCTGCTGGCCTTCGGCTATTCCGCGCTTGCACCCTATCTGCGCTATCTGCGCGTTTCTGCAGACGGCAAGCTGGTGCAGACCGAAGAAATCACGGTCGGCGGGCCGACCATGATGCACGACTTCAACATCACGGAAAACAATGTGATTTTCATGGATCTGCCGGCCTGCTTCGATTTGAACGCAGCGATGAGCGGCGAGATGCCGATCCGCTGGAACGATGATTATCCGTCACGTCTGGGCGTCATGCCGCGCAACGGCACCGATGCTGATGTCACCTGGTACGACATCAATCCGTGCTATGTGTTCCACCCGATGAATTCCTATGAGGACGGCGACAAGATCATCCTCGACGTCGCGCGCTTCCCCTATATCTGGCGCGAGTCGACCATGGACTTCCCTGATGCGGTGCTGTGGCGTTGGACCATCGACACCAAGACGGGCACCGTCCACGAAGAGCAGGTTGATGACCGCCCTGGCGAGTTCCCGCGCGTTGCCGATGACGTTGTCGGCTTGAAGCACCGCTATGGCTATGAGATGCGCGGCGCTGAAGGTGGCCTGGTTGGTGACCCGACCAGGGACGCCGGCGGTATCCGCAAATATGACCGCGAAGCCGGCACGTTCTCCGATGTCGATTTCGGCGTTGGCCGTATCGGCGGTGAGCCGGTCTTTGCCCCGGCCGCTGGCCGTGAAAGCGAAGACCACGGTTATCTGATGACCTATGTCTACGACGCGGACACAGACCTGAGCGAACTGATCATTGTCGATGCCAAGTCCATGGACAACGAGCCGGTTGCCCGGGTGCACCTGCCGCGCGTGCCGGGCGGATTCCACGGCAGCTGGATTCCGGCATCAGTCGTAAGCTGATCTGAAGATGTGTTTGCTTGGACAGCAGGGTCTCAGGACCCTGCTGTCCGGGCAATACCGACGGCGCGGACTTTGTGCTAACCTTGTCGCGACGCGTGAGGGAGAAGCAAGATGGTCACTGTTCTAACCGAAACAACAAATGTCGATGTGCCAGGGTCCGGCGAAAACGATCTCTGGCTCAACAAGACTGATGTGGACACAGCGACCGGTTGGGTGCTGAAGCCGGAAGGCTTCTGCCAGGGTGATATTTGCGTCCCCGTTCCGGCAGGACAGGAAGACGCCTTTATCAAGGACGACCATGTCAATGTCTCTGCCTTCTGGGCCCACATGAACAAACCGGCCGTGTCGTCCGATAGCGGTGATGTCTGGTTTCTGGGAGAAGGCGCAGACAGCCGCAATGACGCGTTGCTCAGTCTCGAAGCGCCGGATTTCACACTGCCGGATCTCGACGGCAAGATGCATTCTCTGACGGATTTTCGAGGGAAGCGGGTGCTGCTCGCCACCTGGGCATCCTGGTGAGGATGCCGGCTTGATCTGCCAGTTTGGCAGACCCTTTACGAAGAAGTAGCCGACCAGGACTTTATCATTCTTTCCGTTGCCATGGACGCGGATGTCGAGGCCGCGCGGCCTTGGATTGAGAATGCCAACCCGACCTATGTGACACTGATCGACCGGAACCACGTTCTGTCGTCGCTCTATAATATGGTGAACGTGCCGCAGGCCGTCTGGATCGATGAAAACGGCATTGTGGTGCGGCCGACCGAGACAGCGGGGTCGATCGATATTCTGCGTGATTTCGACCCTGCCAGCGGCGGATTCTCGCCAGAGACCCTGGAACGGGCAGGGACGGCGAAAAACACCTATGTTGGCGCCGTCAAGGACTGGGCGATCAAGGGTGCCGCCAGCCAATATGTATTCGATGCTGCAGCCGCACGCGCGCATGTCCCTGAAATGACAGATGGCGTGGCACTGGCCCATGCGACCTTCCAATTGGGGCAGTATCTGCACCGCGAAGGCCGTTCAGATGAGGCAGACGCCTTGTTCGCCCGGTGCCGCGAGCTGCATCCCGCGTCCTGGAACATCTTCCGCCAGACGACGGAAAAGGAAGAGACCGGCATCGCGGTCGGCGAGGAATTCTGGGGCAAGGTGATGTCGCTGGGCGACGAGCAATATTATGCCAGTGTCGATATGGACGGCATGCCGGATTAGTCACGATATGCTGGCGCACCTGTCTTCCCCTCGCAAGAGTTAGCCGCTACGCTTGGCGCAGACCATGGGCCTGTTCGTGTCCATCATCATGTAACGGGGGAGACGTTTCAGTGACCAAAGTCCATTCGCTCGATGGCGATGTTGCCGTCATCACGGGGTCCGGCAGCGGTATTGGTGAAGGCACAGCGCACGTGCTGGCGAACGCGGGCGCCCGCGTCGTGTGTGCCGCGCGGCGCGAAGCCGAGATTGAACGCGTCGCCGCGGCCATCCGCGATGCCGGGGGCGAGGCTATCGCCGTTGTTACCGATGTGACTGTTGATGAAGATGTCGAACGCCTGATGCAGGCCGCCGTGGACAAGTGGGGACGTCTCGATATTCTGGTCAACAACGCCGGTGGCTCACCGCTTCAGGCACCGCTTGTTGATATGCCCCGCGAAGAGTGGGACGCGACGCTGGCGCTGAACCTGACGGCCGTCTGGAACTGTACGCGGGTCGCCGCACGGCACATGAAAGACGGTGGCCGCGTGGTCAATGTCTCGTCCATTGCCGCTCAAAAAATCGTGCCGACAAGTGGACACTACAGCGCAGCCAAGAGGGGCGTGAATTCGTTGACGGAGTCATTTGCCTTTGAGCTGGCGCCGCGTATTCGGGTCAACGCCGTGATGCCGGGGCTGGTACCGACAGAAGTTGCCATGAAAGCGCTGAAGCTGACGGATGCGGACTTACCCGCGTTTGAAAAGGAACTGGGTACGCCAGCCGGGCGGCTGGGCCGACCGGAAGATTTGGGTAACGCGATTCTCTATTTCGTCTCGCCGGCCTCGGACTGGGTGACCGGTGAATGTATCGCCATATCCGGCGGTGCCAATATCGCCGGGTCGGTTTAGCGACCGGGCGTTAAAAAACTGCATGGTCGCCGCGTTCGGCGACGGTTTCGCCGTTGATAAGCTTTTCGTAATAGGCGAACAGTGTCTCTGAGCCGGTCTCGGGTGTGGCGCTTGCGTCGTATTGCCCTGTCCGTGGATTGAGGGTCAGCATGGATTCGGTGGCGTAGTACCGCCCGATGCGGGCCAGCTCGGCCTTGTCAGCGAGTGACGGAGCGATCTTCCCCAGGGCGCTGAGCGTCCAGATGATCCCATCCAGCACTTTTACAGGAACCTGCTGGAAACGGGGTTTCCGGCCCAGCAGCGTAAACAGGCGTTCCCCCTGATCCAAAGGGGTAATTGCTGGCCCGGGACCGCCAATCGGCAGGATACGGTTTTGCAACGTCTCGTCATCAAGGCAGTCGGCGAGATAGGCACCCAGATCATCGTCGCTGATCGGCTTGCAGGCTGTCAGGGTTCCGTCGCCGAACACCAGGAATGGCTTGCCCCGCTTCAGCCGATCAAGTTGTCCCGAGAGCGATTTGAACAGGGCTGTTGGCCGAACAATCGAGTATGTCAGCCCGCTCTCTATCAACTCTTTCTCGAACGCCAGCTTGGCGTGCTGAAAGGCGAGCCGTGGCTTTTGAACACAGATGGCAGAGAGCAGAACAAACTGTGAAATGCCGGTTTTCCGCGCCACCGACAAGGCGTCAACGTGTGCCTGGTAGTCGATCGCCCAAGCATCTTTGGAGGCGCCCGTCCGGGAGGCGAGGCAGGAGACGACGGCATCAAAATGTTCGCCACAAAAGCCATGTTCCGCCAGCGAGGCTGGATTGGTCGCGTCACCGAACCGTAATCCGGCCTGTTCCGGCAAGGCCCTATTTTCCTCGCTGCTGCGCCGAAGGAAGCAGACGACGTCATGGCCACGACCGACCAAGGCGCGAACTGCTCCCCGGCCCGCGGTTCCCGTTCCGCCCAGTACAAAAACACGTTTGGACTTTGGCTTGGTTCCGGGGGCGCGGTGGGCTGCAATCTCGTTCATGGGATCAGAATAGGGGAGTAATACTCTGATTTGATAGCCTTTGATTGGACGTCAGATTGGCTAATTGCTTGAGCTTGCAGCCTTGTGTCTGCATGATCTACTGATGTTGAGGGGATTAATAATTTCATACACGGTGGGGCTGTCTCGTGCGAAACACTACGTTGTTTGTGCCGCAGCGTTGCTGTTGTTGTTGGGTTGTATTACGACGCCCGAGGATCTTGACCGCGAAACCGACGAATTTATCGAATCCTATCTGCAGCAAAGTGAGCAGCTGGAAGCGGCCCGCGCAGAGCAGAATGCCCTTGCGATAAAAGAAGTGACGGTGACATCCGCCGGCCGCAACAAGCAACCGCTGGTTTCGCTGCATTTAAAGAATGCGCCTATCAGAGACGTTGTTGAACAGATCCTGCAAGAGTCTGCGGTCCCCTACGCGATGGGCGACATTGCGATCACCGGAAACACGACGATTCGAATCGAAAATTTGCCCCTGGTTCAGGCGCTTAATCTGATCCTGGCACCCAGAGGTCTGTCTGTCTCGGTCGAGAACGGCCTACTGATGTTTGACTATGGTGCGACGACGGGCAGTCCATCATTGGACAACGACTCGGACACACCAGTCAGAACCCAGATTGCCCTTAAACATCTGGAGGCCAGTGTCGCCGTTGAGATGATCGGGCAGCTCGCGCCCGGCATTGGTGTATTGCCCACCGGCGGATTCGATGAATCGGACGAATCGGAATCCGGTGACGAGTCGGGTCAGGTCGGCCCGGATGGCCAGACTACGACGACGGTCATGATACCCGGTGACAGCGGTGTCGTCGAAGGGTCAAGCACCGTTGAATTCGAGGCCGGTAGGGACAGGTCACCCGAACAGGGCGCCCGCTTCGCGATCGCGCCCATACCCGGTACCAATATCGTGATCCTTGCCGGGCCACCCGAACAGGTCGAAGCCGCCATAACCCTGTTGCGCTTCGCGGATCAGGAACGGCCCCATGTGATTATCGAGGCTTTGGTGATCGAGGCCGACGTGGCTGCGTTGAAACGGCTGGGCGCCCGCATTGGCAACGGCGCCAGTGGCGAGTTCAGCGGGATTAATCTGTCACCCGGAAGTGCCTTCACCGATACGCTGACATTTGCGTTTCTGCAGGGTGCCGCCAATCCCACCCAGCTGGAAGCCATGGTTGACCTGCTGGTGGAAGAAGATCATGCCCGAATCCTTTCACGCCCCTATGCGTCGACACTCAGCCACGAGACCGCAAGCATTAACATTACCCAGGACCGCTATGTCGTCGTTCAGGACGCGGAGTTTGGCGGGTCGACCCCGCTGCGCTCGACGCGGCCGATCAGCGCTGGGGTAAAACTCCAGGTGACACCCAAGGTGCTCGGTGACGATGTCGTGCGCATTCAGTTGTCCGTGGAGGAGTCCGAATTCCTGACCTCTGCCGATCAGGTGAATGTCGCCACGGACAGCAACGCCGCCAGTACGACCATGGACGTCAAGAGCGGCCGGACCATCGTTATCGGTGGTCTATTCAAGCGGGAAGCGCTCACGGGAAACGCGGGCATACCGGGCCTGCGTAACATCCCTGGCCTCAACATGTTGTTCGCGCAGCAGGAGGAACTGACGCGCGAAGAAGAAGTCATCGTCTATATCACGCCGCATATCTGGACCAGTGATACCAGCCCCGTGCCGCTGCGGGCGATACAGCGTAGCATCATCGACGGCGGTATGCCGTCCGGCCAGAATCCCCGCTGACAACCCGCTGATGTCCCTGTCGGCGTCGCTATGCGCGGCGCCGTGTTCAGCAATGCAGTCGATCATCGTGCGATTGTTGTTGCCCGCCAGCAGGGTTCGGAATATCTGAATTTCAGGAATTACTGAAATTTCCAGAAACTTCTGAAAACGGGGCGTTTACCGTGAACTTGCCGTCGCTACATCAGGAATTCGTTCTTCATTTCGGCGAAATGGGGTCCCGTTGGGGTATTAATCGCACGGTCGGCCAGATCTATGCGCTGCTGTTTTTGAGCGAGGAACCGCTCAATGCCGAGCAGATTGTCGACAAGCTGGGTTTCTCGCGCTCGAACGTGTCCATGGGCCTCAAAGAGTTGCAGGCCTGGAATCTCGTCCGGTTGCGGCATTTGCCTGATGACCGGCGCGATTACTTCACCACGCCAAAAGATTTGTGGGAGATCGTTCGTACGCTGGTGAATGAGCGGCGCAAGCGCGAGATCGACCCCACGCTGACGAAACTACGTGAACTTCAGATGCACAACCCGATAAATTCGGAAGATGCGCATGCCCATGCGCGCATTGCCGAGATGGCAGAACTGATTGAATTGCTGACCGGCTGGTACGACGATATGGACCGGCTGGAGACCGAACGCTTGATCCAGCTCCTTGGGCTTGGCACCAAGGTGCTCAAAATCGTCGACAAGGCGGAGCGGGTGGTGCCGCTTTCCGGCCGCCGCAGCCGCGATCCGGTCGCACCGGGAGACGCCTGATGGATGCCCTCATGCTGTCGCGCATTCAGTTTGGCGCCAACATCTCGTTCCACATTCTCTTTCCCACGATCACCATCGCTTTGGGCTGGGTGCTGCTGTTCTTCAAGCTGCGGTTCAACGCGACAGGCGACGAAAAGTGGATGGAGGCCTATCGCTTCTGGGTGAAGGTCTTCGCGCTTTCCTTCGCGATGGGCGTTGTCTCCGGCATCACCATGAGTTTCCAGTTCGGGACGAACTGGCCCGGCTTTATGGAAAAAGTCGGCAATGTGGCCGGGCCCCTTTTGGCCTATGAGGTGATGACGGCATTCTTCCTCGAAGCGGTTTTCCTGGGGATCATGCTGTTTGGCTTTTCCAGAGTGCCTGGCTGGCTCCACACGCTGGCAACGGTGCTGGTGGCGTTCGGTACCACCATGAGCGCGTTCTGGATCCTGGCGCTGAATTCCTGGATGCATACGCCGGCAGGGTATGAGGTTCGGGAAGGGGTGATCCATGCCATCAACTGGATGGAAATCATCTTCAATCCGTCGCTGCCCTATCGATTAACGCACATGCTGCTGGCCAGCGGGCTGACCGTCTCCTTTCTGATCGCTGGCCTGTCCGCGTTCCGCTATTTGAGGGGCGACCGCTCCGCGGGTATGCAGGCGGCTTTGAAAACCGCTGTGGTTTTGGCAGCCATGCTGATCCCGGCACAGATTTTCGCGGGCGATATGCATGGGCTTAATACCCTTAAGCACCAGCCGCAGAAAATCGCGGCCATGGAGGGTAACTGGGAGACCGGCACAAATGTACCGCTGCTGCTGTTTGCTATCCCGGACGAGGACGAGCGCCGAAACAGATTTGAGATCGGGATCCCCGATGGCGCCTCGCTCATTTTGACTCATGATCCCGATGGGGAAGTGCCGGGCCTCAATGATTTCATTGCGGAAGATGGCACTGTGCTTCACCCGCCTGTCGCGCCGGTGTTCTGGTCGTTCAGAATCATGGTCGGGACCGGGGTCTTAATGCTCGTCCTGTCCTGGACCGCGGCCTGGGTATTCTTCAGGCGCAAGGGTGGCTTTGAAACCCGAACAGGGCGCTGGACACTTCGAGCCCTCGTCGCCATGACATTCTCCGGCTGGGTGGCGACATTGGCGGGCTGGTATACGACGGAGATCGGCCGCCAGCCTTGGCTGGTTGATGGCTTGCTGAAAACACGAGAGGCGGTTGCCGACGTGCCTGCTGCCATGGTCGGCACAACACTGGCCATGTATCTGATTACCTATGTGTTGCTCGCATCGGCCTATGTCGCGGTCCTGTTTTATCTCGCGCGTAAGGCAGCACGTAGCAACGGTGTGCCAGATCAGGAGCATCCACGGTCCGGCGAAGCCCATGTCTCCATCCTGTCGCCGGCGGAGTAGAAATGATGACTTTGTTCGGTGATCCAGCCCAATGGCTCCCGGTCGTCTTCGCCGGGCTGATGGGCCTGTCGATCTTGATCTATGTGGTGCTGGATGGCTTCGACCTTGGGGTCGGCGTGCTGTTTCCCTTCGCAAGCCCTGACGAGCGTGACCGGATGATTGCGTCGATCGGCCCTTTCTGGGACGCGAATGAAACCTGGCTGGTGCTGGCGATCGGTCTGCTGCTCGTTGCTTTTCCGGCAGCCCACGGCGCAATTCTTACCGCGCTCTACCTGCCTGTCGCGATCATGCTGCTGGGACTTATTCTAAGAGGCGTGGCGTTCGAATTCAGGGTCAAAGCCCCACCGGAATACAAGCACTGGTGGGACCGGGCGTTTTTTGCCGGATCTTTGATGACCGCCCTGTCGCAGGGCTTCATGCTTGGGCTCTACATCATGGGCCTTGAATGGGATGGGGAGATGGTCCTGTTTGGCCTTTTGACCGCTCTGTGTCTGACAGCGGCCTATGCGTTCATCGGCGCGTGCTGGCTGATGATCAAGACGCAGGACGGATTGCAGCTTAAGGCGATCGGCTGGGCAAAGAAAGGCAAGTGGGGGTTGCTGGGTGGCATGGCGGCCATCTCGATTGCCAGCCCCTTGGTCAGCCCAAGAATTTTCGACAAATGGTTTTCCGTGCCGGAGATTTTTCTGCTGGCGCCGCTGCCGCTGTTGTCGGCTGCCCTGGTGACCATCGCGTGGTTATCGCTGCGCTATCTGCCGGATTCAAACGACCGCTGGTCGTGGATCCCGTTCGCGTCGGCCACGGGCCTTTTTATCCTGGCCTTCGCCGGGCTGGCCTAT
Source organism: Alphaproteobacteria bacterium (assembly GCA_046290575.1). Classification (GTDB taxonomy): domain Bacteria; phylum Pseudomonadota; class Alphaproteobacteria; order SMXS01; family SMXS01; genus JANQQJ01. The sequence continues at coordinate 48,425 of JBKAGX010000011.1, forward strand.
TCTTTCTACCCCTATGTGGTGCCCGAACAGATGACGATCTATGAGGCTGCCAGTGCGCCTGAAAGCCTGTTCATCATCCTGATGGGGGCACTGGTCGTACTGCCGATGATCATCGGCTATACGGTGCTCGCCTACACAGTATTCCGCGGAAAGGCGACGGAACTACGCTACGATTAGGCTGTGGATTATAGAGAAAAAGCCGTTCATGCTGAGCTTGTCGAAGCATGAACGAAGAAATCCGTCATCCTTCGACAGGCTCAGGACGAGCGGATTTCTTCGTTCAAATTTTGTAGAGCCGCCTAGCTATCCCACACCACGGGCAGGTCCCAGCACGTGTGCATATCGCCGATCCGCAGGCTTTGAAGGTGCGGCTGGGCACCTGACTTCAGCCTCATATTCGGCAGCATGTCGAGCACGATATTGGATGCCGTCGTGACCGTGTCCCGCGTAATGGCGTAAAGCGAACGAGGGCGATCTTCGGGCAGGGCAGGGTGCTTGGACGGCTTGCCGAGGCCGAAGGCAATGCCCGCGGGCAGGCCATCGGCCCTGTAGAGGCCACGCGGTTCGCGCTGACACAGATCCTTGCGGCCGACGATAAAGGTGTCGGGGTCTTTATACTGGCGCGGATCCCGGTTGCCGGCGGCTGCCGAACAGATCATCAGTGCCCCTTCGGGCAACAGGCGGCCAAAGCGTTCGACCTCGTGACGGGCGAAGCGCTTGGCAGACAGCACCGGAGCTGAATGCCGCAAAGTCTCTAGATAGGCGAACTTCACCATCATGCGTTCATCGCGCACATAGTGCAGCTGGTCCGGGTGAGTCAGCAGCAATTGCCACATATTGGCGGTGGCACCGTGCAGGGTCTCGTGATCCCATTCCAGAAGAGTCGCGACAACGTCTTCGGCAGTGGTCGGACCGCTTTCCAGCTCAAGCCCGGCGATGATCGAGATCATGTCCTCGCCCGGTGCGGCCCGGCGTTGCTCAAGCAGAGGCCGGAAGTAGTCGGCCAGTTCGTGCATCGCTGCAATACCGGCTTTTTCCGCATTCGGCTCCCAGTCATAACCGCGCTGCATCCGCCAGTAGCGCTCGACGAATTGTGGAAAGTCGTCTGCCGGCAGATCGAGTATCCGTGCCCAGAGCTCGAGCGGATAGCGCGCGGCAAATTCAACCGCCAGATTGACCTCACCATCCTTGGCAAAACCGCCGATGATCTCTTCGGCCACGGGGCCTGCAAACGCGTCGGTGCGGCTTTCATGGGCGAACAAAACCGGCAGTTCCTCGCGCAGATCGCGACCATAGTTTTCCAGCCCGTAGAACCAGCGTTTCGGCCTGGTTTCGAAGTTTGCCTCGTCGGCAAAAATCGAGGTGGCGTCGTCGTAGCGCGTGATCCAGTAGGAATTGCCCAGCCAGTCCCGGTAGCAGGGATAGTTTTCCCGCAGGATTTCGAGGAACGGATAGGGGTTGCGCGCGAACTCGTTGGAGATCAACTGAAGAGGCTTGATTTTTTCGGTCGATTCACCGACCCGCTCCCGCTGGTGAATCTCATAGGTGCGGAAGCCCTTGCCGCTGCCGGCAGTCAGTACCTTTTTGGCAACGGCGACGCCGTTGCGGCCTACGACCATTTCGGGAGCCGGTTGAGAGGGCCGCGGATGCTGCTCCAGAGTCTGCGTCTGGCTATCGGTGCTCATGCTAGGCAGTCCTTATTTCAGGTCGTAGTCAATCCAGAGGTCGCGGACGGAAATCAGGCCCATGGGCGCGAGGGTCTCCCCGTCGATATCCTTGGCCTGAAGCTCTGTGTTAATCCGCATATTCTTCAGGTGTTTGGACAGGATCCGGACACCGATGGTCGCTTCCTGATGCGAGATCCAGGCCCCAGGGCACAGATGCGGGCCCACGCCGAACGCCATATGGCTGTAGCGTCCGTCTTTGGCATAGCCGCTGCGGATCAGCTTCCCGGTATAAAGGTCATCGCGGAAAATATCGAAGGTTTCGGGGTCCTTGAACACCCGGTCATCATGGTTGGCTGAAAAGTCGACCATGTTGACCAGCGAGCCCGCAGGGATATGCACCCCGTGCATGACAATGTCATAGGTGTTGTGCCGCGGCTGGCCGCCAATCGGCGTGGAGTGCCGCAGGGTTTCGTGGAACGCGTTGTCCCACAAGTCTTCCTCGTTCTTGACGGCTTCATACTGGTCAGGATGGTTGAGCAGCAGATAGGCCATGTTCATGATGGCGCCGCGGGTCGTCTCACCGCCGCCACCGACCACCAGGGCAATGTTCGAGGTGATTTCCTCGGTCGACAGATAGTCGCCGTCGACTTTGGTCTCGCAAAGCTTGGTGATGATGTCCTTGCTGATGACGTTGCCATCATTATCGTACAGATAAGTCGGCTCCTTGCGGCGCTGCTCGACGATGCCTTCGACATAGTCTTCCAGATGCTGGCGCGCCTCGACCCCTTGCTTGTGGGTTTCAGATCCGCCCAAACCGGTCATCATCGAATTGTACCAATAGTAGAAGTCGCCCTGGGCTTCCTTGGGGAAGCCGAGTACTTCACAGACAACGCGGATGGGGAACTCGTTGGCGAAGGCCTTACCGATTTCGATGGTCCTGACACCGTCTTTGTCCTCAATAAACGGCTCATGGGTCATGCTGTCCCAGTCGCCGATCATTTCCTCCGCCAGGCGCTCAATGGCCGGGATGCGGTTGGCAAGCGATTTGCCGACCAGATGCTGACCATAGAGATTACGGCGCCGGCGATGTTCAACCCCACTCAGCTCAAGCTGGGTGTTGCCCAGCACGCCGCTGGATGAACCCTTTGGAATCGTGTTGAAGCCTTCGTCATCGAAATAGCAGTCGGTCACATCCTGATAGCGGGTGACGTAATAGCAATTGTGCAGCTTGTCGTGGAAGACCGGATAGTGGTCGCGCATGATCCGGTAATAGGGGTACGGATTGCGCATGAATTCGTAGGAATTGAAGATCCGTGGATCGATCAATGGCGTCCCGTCTTCGGCGTGGCCCATATCGTACGCTTCGCCATAGGGCATTAGCGGGAAATCCTTCTGGGCGGTGATGTCATCGGCCTGATCTGTGGGCCCATTATCAAGGGCCTGGTCGAGGACGGCGGCAAAGCTGGCAGTCATGATTCTCACTTTCAGAGGTAGTCAAAATGGCAGGACAGGCACCGTAGCAGATTATCAACCACAGTCACGCTTGACTTTATCCTGCAAAGGGCGGTACTGGCAATGCGCGCTTGCCAGATGGGCCTTCAATTCCCATTCTGGCGACCTACCATTAGCGGATACTAATAGGCCAGGGGAAACAATCAGCATGACCTATGTCATTACCGAAGCGTGTGTGGATGTAAAGGACGAGTCCTGCCTGGAGGTCTGTCCGGTAGATTGCATCTATGCCGATGAAGAAGACCGGATGCGCTTTATCGAGCCGGATGAATGCATCGATTGCGGTGTCTGCGTTGAGGCATGCCCGGTGCAGGCAATCTTTGCCGACGATGATACGCCCGAAAATTCTCGCAACTTTATCGCCATCAACGCGGACTATTTCAAAGATAAGGACGCGGCCCGGTCAAAGGTGAACGAGATTATGGGCGAAGGGCTTTAAGCCACCACTAAAGACGCCTTCGCGCGTCTTTTCAGGAAATTCCCAGTTTTGTGTCGCAGATCACGGTAAATGTGGGTGGGGCCTCCTAAGTTTGTGCAGCCTGATGGCATGGTGCCATCGGCTTGAAGCCAAACTGGAAGGAGGCAGTCATGTTTATGGAATTAGGGCGGCACGCGGCCATGTTCGGGTACCGCGACAATGTAAAAGACATGCGCCGGCAACGCCGGATCGCTCGGGCCAAAAGGGCCGGGCAGAATCGTCGTATGCGGCATCCGATTATCTATTCACGGTTTTCTTAATCGTGGTTCGGATAGATCAGGCATGTTCTGAACCCGCCCTAAGCGAGCCGGGGCGGTACTCCAAAAGAGGTGGTGCGCTGATCCGCCGTGTCTTTTGGTGTACTGCTCCGGCTTCACGGGTGTTGCTGCAAAAAGCCATCGACCCTTGACCCCGGGGCCCATCCACTCAGATTGATAGATCATGGATAGTGATTTTAAGTCTGGGAGGGACGCATGGATAGAGACGAAAACAAGCCGGTAGATCGCCGCAGGTTTATGGTTGCCGGGGCTGCAGGATTGGCGGCTCTGGGTGCAGGGGCCGCGCTTGCCGAGACCGGCAAACCAGGAACCTATAGCTGGGAACAGGAGGGCAATGCTGGGCGATTCGCCGGCAAGTCCGTGCTGATCACCGGCGCGACATCCGGCATTGGTGCGGCGACGGCGCGTGCCTTTGCTGCTGAAGGCGCCAATGTGATGTTCTGCGGTCGCCGGGAGGCGCTGGGCGCGGAGGTCGAAAAGGGCATTCGCGACGCGGGCAACGAGGCGACCTATATGCGCGCTGATGTGCGCGAAAACGATCAGGTCAAAGCCTTCGCCGACGCTTGCGTTGACCGCTATGGCGGCATTGATATCGGGTTCAACAATGCAGGGATTGCCGGCCCGGCGGGTAGCTATGCTGACGCGGCCCTGGATGGCACCGATGGCTACCATGATGTCATGAAAACTAATGTCGATGGGGTCTTCTATGCCATGCGCCATGAAATCCCGGTCATGCTGGAGCAGGGCCATGGCATCATCATCAACACCGCTTCCATGTTGGGCAGCAAGGGCTCGGCCGGCGTCGGTCCCTATAGTGCGACGAAGCATGCGGTCGTCGGGCTGACCCGCTCCGCAGCATTGCTTTACACCCGCCAGAATCTGCGGATTGTGTCGATTTCACCAGGCCCTGTTGATACGCCGCTTATGCGGGCCGGGGGTAACGACTTGAGCCGCGTCGCCGCCGCCAACCCGAGCGGGCGGCTCGCGACTCCGGAAGAGATTGCCGAAATGGTCCTGGTTCTGGCCGCGCCGCATTCCGGCTTCGTCAATGGCGAGGACTTCAAGGTGGACGGAGGCGCATCGGCTTAAGGCTGCAGGAAGGGTTTCTTGCTGCCGACAGGCTTGTCTGCTAGCCCATCCAGCATTGCCGGAATGTAGCAGAAGGGTGCTGGTGGATGTATCGCTGGTTGATTGTTGTGCCGACCATAGCTTTCTTGGCCTATGGCTTTACCAATCCGGCATCAGTTGAACTTTTTCGTCCGGATTCTCCGCAATATGTGAACTTTGATCCCGTTCGTTCGGCTGGATACCCGGTGTTCTTGGACCTTGGCGTAGCCCTGATGGGATCACTTGAGCTAGTGCCCTATCTGCAGCTCGTTCTGTTTGCGCTCGCAGCACTTTACCTGTCCCGTGAGATTCAGCTTTCGACAGGAAGTACCCTGCTGGCGACAGGGCTTGGCCTGGCGTTTTTGATCCACCCTAGGATTTATGGCCTGACGTTTCAGATCATTACTGAACCAGTCTTTATTGCCACGCTGATGGTGGCTTTAGGGCTGCTTATGAGATTGTTGCGGTTACCGAACTTGTGGGCGTTTGCTGCGTTTTCAGCCGTGGTTGGAATCGCGGCGACCATCAAGCCAGCGGCTCTGTCCTTTTTTCCGATTCTGATCCTCGTGTGGCTGCTTAGTTGGGTCGCGCTGGAGCGGCGACGGATTGCGGCGCTGGCGATTGTGGTTTTGCCAGCTCTGCTGACCCTTCTGGCTGAGCGCGCGTTCTACCAATCGGTCCATGGACCGGAGCGGATGTCGCTGACCGGCGTTCATGCATTTGCCAAGGCCGGCATGGTCAACACGGATCACCAGTGGTCGGAACAGGACCTTGAGCGTCTGACACCAACCGAGCGCGCGTTGTTTGACAGCTTAGGTGCTGATTTGCAGCCTATGCGTGATCTGATTTGGTCAACCGATCATTTTGGCCTAAAGCGAAATCTGACGTCGAGTTACGAGATATTTCTGCAGTATTTCTACCGACCCGATCTGCGAGAGAGGCTGATTGAAGAGAAGCAGGGTGACCTTGTCGCCGTATATGACAGCCTGGGAAGGATTGGATTACAAAGGCTTGAGCGTTCGGTCTTGGGTTACGTCCGGCTCACGCTTGTCAATTATCGCGCGTTGTGGTCGGGCATGGTTCTGCAAACGCCATGGGGCCATCGTGCGAAGGTCCAGTTTCTGGCCGAAAGCAGACCGATCCCGTTTGACGGTACGGTACGTGGGGTGGACTTTGTGCGGCCGGCAAATCTTATGGCGATCCCTGTGAGTCTTGCGATCCCCGCAATCGGTGTTGCGACGTTGATCGCTATTGCCTTTGCGGTCTTCCAGTGGATGCGTCACAGGAAATTGCATTATGCGCTGGCGGTTTCTGCGTTGGTTGGTGCCCTTATTCATTTGAACTTTGGCGTCACGGCTGCGTTTGGAGTCTCAAACGCTCGCTACACGGTTGCTATGTGGCCAGCAGCGATTGTCTCGATGACGTTCTTGTTGATGTACATGTGGGACATTTTCCGTAAGCGGTCTCGCCCCCAGATACTCTAAATCGAATTGTTCGGGCCCATCAGCTTCAGCAATGGTTCTTCCCAATCAGGATCCGGCAGATTTCCGAAGGCGCGGTTGAGCGCCTCGGACCATGAATCGCTTAGCGAGTGGAAATAGGAATCACCTTCTTCGATCGTCCGGTTCATCGCGAGTTCAAGGCTATCGCGCTTGTAGACGACAAGACTCAGCGGCATACCCACCGACAGATTTGACCGGAGGGTTGAGGTCATGGAAATCAAGCCTAGTTTCATCGCGTCCGTCAGGGGCGTTGAATAGGTCAAGAGCCGATCGAGGATTGGTTTGCCATATTTTGTTTCGCCAATCTGAAAGAAGGGTGTTTGCCGGCTGGCTTCAATGAAGTTGCCTGCTGAATAGATCTGGAACAGGCGCAGGCCACGGCCCCTGATCTGGCCGCCCAGAATAAGCGAGACATTGAAGCCGCCTGCGTCGGCGACCAATGCGTCGCCATACATGGAATGGACCTGTTTGACGGCTTCGCCGACCAGCCTGGCGGCGTCAAACATCGATTTCACGGTCAACAGGGTTTCTGTATTGCCGTCTGCGTTATCGATGCCCTCGCGCAGCAGGTTGATGACAGTCTGGCTGACCGACAAATTACCCGCACTCATCAGGACGATGACCCGCTCTCCGGGCACTTCCCAAACATGCATTTTCCGAAAGGTGGAGATGTGATCGACGCCGGCGTTGGTGCGCGAATCAGACAACATCACCATTCCGGACGACAGCAGCATCCCTGCGCAATAGGTCATGCGTACCCTCTCAATGTTGGAGCGGCGCGCACTATGGCGGTGCCATGTACGTTATGCAATCGTCGATACTATTGTTGGTGAACGACGTCCATATCGGTAACGGCGACGCGGACCGCCAACCGTTCTTCACCGGCGCCGGTTCGAATGCCGCGAACGGGCGCGGCGTCTGCATAGTCCCGTCCGAGCGCAACGCGCACATATCCTTCGTGCGGGCTGACGCCATTTGCCGGATCAAACGCCACCCAACCCAGGTCGGGGACCAGGGTTTCAGCCCAGGCATGGCTGGCCTGTTGTTGGTTGCCGTCTTCCGTTGCACACAGGTAGCCGCTGACATAGCGAGCCGGAAAGCCGGCAAGGCGGGCGCACGCCGTGAAGAGATGGGCGTGGTCCTGACACACACCGCGCCCTGCTTCCAGGGCCTCGGCGGCCGTAGTGTCGACATCTGTTTCGCCTGGAACATAGGCGACATCCTTGCGGATGCCGGTCATCAGAGCGTGCAGAAACTCTATCGGGTCGTCCGCGCGGTCGGAGGTCACGTCGGCCAGGAGTTCGCGCATCCGGTCGCTCGGTTCGGTCAGCTCGGTAGGCTGGAGAAGAAACAGCGCCCGCGAAGGTGGCCCCTCATAGGGCGTGACCCCTCCCGTGTCGGTGGTCTGAATAACACCTTGAACCTTTAGGGACAAAATGTCGTGCTCGTCGTGAACGATCATTGTATGGACAATGTTACCGAAACCGTCCCGCCACACATGCAGCATGCGGCCGGCATCCACTGTCCAGTTCTGTACGCTTTGGCCAGCGCCGCTATAGGGCGTCAGCCGGATGTACTGAATTGAGTGCTTGTTCGGCTCCGAATAGGCGTATTCGGTTTTATGGTCGATTTTAATTTCCATCGGTCCTAGCTATTCAGCAGGAAGTTGTCGGCGATTTCCACACCCAGCCGCGCATTCCGCTCGACATAATCGGTCAGATACTCGTGCAGGCCCTGGTCGAAAATATGGTCTATCTTTCCGAAGCGTAGCCGGGCGTGCGTTTCACCCGCCAGCCGGTGGCACTCATGCCGCTGTCCATAGTGCCCGGCCAGAGCGTCAAGATGGTGGGTGATTTCGTTTTGACAATGGTGCAGCGAACGCGGCATGGCCTCGACGAGGATCAGAAGTTCTGCGACGTGCATGGGCTGGACGTCTGTGCCATAGAGCGCGCGGTAATTTCGGAACGCACTGACAGACCGCAGCAGCGCCGCCCACTGATAGTAGTCCGTGGCGCCGCCAATGTCCTCACCCTGGGGTAATAGGACATGATATTTGACGTCGAGGATTCTTGCCGTGCTGTCGCCGCGCTCAACAAACGTTCCTAAACGCGTGAAGTGAAACGCTTCATCCTGAAGCATGGTGCCAACCGAGACACCGCGAAACAGGCTTGACCGTTCCTTGACCCAGTCGAAAAATTGCTGTGGGCCTGTGGCATGGATGCGGGCCTCGGTCATATCCCGGATTTCGATCCAGGTCGTGTTCAGGCTCTGCCAGACTTCGCTGGGCACTGCATGCCGCATGGCACGGCAGTTTTCGCGCGCGGCATGAATGCATGAATAGATGCTAGAGGGGTTGTCGGGATCGAGAGCCATGAAGGCGAGGACACTTCGGTCATCGGCCTGATCATAGGCATCAGGGAAAATTTCGTCGCCGCCGGAAATCGTCACGACCGACTTCCATTGGGTCTCGGCGCTTTCCGGTGTCGTCGGCATCATCGACAGGCGGTGCGCGACATCCAGGATACGCGCATGGTTCTCCGCCCGCTCAATATACCGGCCCATCCAGTACAAATTGTCTGCAGTTCGGCTTAGCATTGGATAACCTCAGGCCTCCAGAACCCACGTGTCTTTGGTCCCGCCACCCTGGCTTGAGTTCACGACCAGTGACCCTTCGCGCAGGGCGACACGGGTCAGGCCGCCAGGAACGACATGAACTTCTTCCCCGCTCAGGATAAACGGCCGCAGGTCGACGTGGCGGGGGGCGATGCCCTTGTCCACAAAGGTGGGGCAGGTGCTCAATGCCAGCGTTGGCTGGGCAATGTAGGACTCAGGCCGGGCTTTGATCCTGTCAGCAAACTGTTCCTGTTCCGCCTTGGTCGAGGACGGGCCGACGAGCATGCCATAGCCGCCGGACCCGTGAACTTCTTTGACGACCAAATCCGCCAGATTCTCCAGCACGTAGGTTTGTTCGTCAGGTTTGCGGCAGTCATAGGTCGGAACGTTCTTTAGGATCGGTTCCTCACCCAGATAGAAGCGCACGATATCCGGCATGTATATGTAGATCGCCTTGTCGTCGGAAATCCCGGTGCCAATTGCATTGGTGATGGAAATATTGCCGGCGCGATAGGCGCTCAACAGACCGGGTACGCCGAGGGTTGAATCCGTTCGGAATGCCAGCGGATCCAGGAATGGATCGTCCAACCGGCGGTAGATGACGTCGACACGGCGGGGGCCTTCCGGCGTGCGCATGAACACTTCGCCTGTATCCACAAACAGATCCTGACCTTCCACGAGCTCGACGCCCATTTCTTCGGCCAGATAAGCGTGTTCGAAATAGGCACTGTTATAAATACCCGGGGTCAGCACCGCGACGGAGGGTTTGTCAACGTGCGCAGGCGCGATACTGCGAAGGGTCTTCAGCAATTGCGTCGGGTAGGTTTCCACCGGTGCGATGCGATGCTTGGAAAAGATGTCAGGGAACAACCGCATCATCACTTCACGGTTTTCCAGCATGTAAGCGACGCCAGACGGGGTCCGGGCATTGTCCTCCAGGACATAGAAATCGTTCTCACCGGTGCGCACCATATCGATGCCGATGATGTGAGCGTAGATGTTGCGCGGCAGGTCGAGCCCGACCATCTCGGGCCTGAACTGGTCGTTGCGCATCACCAGTTCAGGCGGAACGATTCCGGCCTGCAGGATTTCCTGGTCGTGATAGATGTCATGAATAAAGGCGTTGATGGCGCGAACACGTTGCATGGCGCCTTTTGACAGCAGCGACCACTCGTCAGCCCCAAAAATCCTGGGGACGATATCAAAAGGGATGAGGCGTTCCGGATCGCCACCTTCGGTATAGACGGAAAAGGTAATACCCAAACGCCGAAACATGGTGTCCGCTTCTTGGCGTTTGCGTTCAAGCTCCGCAGGGTCCGCGTCGTGGAGCCAACGATGAAGCCGACCGTAGACCTGGCGCGGCGGCTCGCCGGGCTGGGCCATCTCATCAAATACCATTTTATTGAGCGTTTCCATTTATTGCGTCTTCATTGTGCACATATTGCTGCAGTGCAGCAAGTCAAGTAAACGCAGGAAACTCCTCGATTGTTCCACAGGCGTCGCATTTCACCTTCCACAATGTCGCAGAAGGACGCATCCTGTCACCCTTGCTGTGAAATGCCTGCGCGTGAAAAATGACTGAGACACTTCCATCCGATCTCGACATCGCCGTCCTGATACCCTGCTACAATGAGGCGATTGCGATACCGGCGGTGATTGCCGACTTTAAGGCAGCATTGCCGGGCGCCCGTATTTATGTGTTCGACAATAACTCAAAGGATGACACGTCAGGCGTTGCAAAAGCGGCGGGGGCAATTGTCAGAAACGAGCCGCTGCAGGGGAAGGGTAACGTTGTACGCCGCATGTTCAGCGATATCGATGCCGACGTCTATGTAATGGTCGACGGCGACGATACCTATGATGCGGCCAGCGCCCCCCGTCTTGTTGCTGCCTTGCTTGATGATCAGCGGGATATGGTCGTTGGTGCCCGGGTCGATGACGCGAACAAGGATGCCTACAGATTTGGCCACCGCTTCGGCAATGCGATGCTGACGGGGCTGGTGGGCACGCTGTTCGGCAACCGGTTCGGGGATATGTTGTCCGGTTACCGGGTTTTTTCGCGGCGTTTCGTGAAATCGTTTCCTGCGCTCTCCGCCGGCTTTGAGATCGAAACGGAACTCAATGTGCATGCGCTGGAACTGCGCATGAAAACTGCAGAAGTCGATACACCCTACAAGGAGCGTCCCGAGGGCTCAGTCAGCAAACTGAGCACATACCGCGATGGAATCCGGATCCTGCGGACAATCGGTTTCCTGGTGAAAGAAGAACGGCCGCTGCAGTTTTTTTCCGCCCTGTTCGGGGTCCTCGTTCTTCTGGCACTCGGGCTGGGTCTGCCGGTTCTGCTCGACTTCATGCGTACCGGGATCGTCGACCGGTTTCCGACGGCGATCCTGTCGATGGTGCTGGTCCTGATGGCCTTTCTCAGCCTCGCTTGTGGACTGATCCTGGATACGGTCACGACCGGACGGCGGGAGATCAAGCGGCTGTCTTATTTGTCGCAGCCTGCGCCCGCCGCGCATCCGGAATAGGGGTGGGCGGGCAAGCCCATAACGACCGCGCGGTTGTCGGCCAATTCATCCGCTTTGCGATCGTCGGGACCGTTGGGTTTGTTGTCGATGCTACGGTTCTTTATGCTCTGCTCTACGGCTTGGCCGCGGATCCTTACTCGGCCCGGGCCGGGTCATTCCTGTGTGCCGCGACCGTGACATGGTGGTTGAACAGGACCTACACGTTTCCAGACGCACAATCACAGGCGGCCCACCGGCAATGGGCCTCTTTCATCGGTTTCATGCTGATGGGTGCCGCCGTTAACTACGGTACCTATGTAGCGGTCGTGTTTTACGGGCCTGCGCACGCAGTCACGCCGTTGGCCGGTGTCGCCGCCGGGTCGATGGCGGGGCTGGCGGTCAACTTCACCACCAGCAGGCTTTTCGTGTTCCGCTAGTCAGACTTGACGCGCTCGAATTTGGGCGGGCGCTGGTCAAGGAACGCCTGGACGCCTTCTTTGAAGTCATCGCGGGCGGTGCTCTCGGCGATCCACTCCATGGTTTCGCCCAAGGCATCGCCCAGCGGCATTGTCAGATGCCGGTAGACCTGCCGTTTCATCATCATCAGCGAATAGGGTGCGGCAGTGGCGGCCAGGTTCTCAATATAGGACCGCGCTTCTGCGGCGACGGACTCGGCCGGATAGAGCTTGTCCGCCAGCCCCATTTCCTTGGCTTCTGGGCCACGGATTTTGCGCGATGTCCACAGCAGGTCCAGTGTCTGCGAAACGCCGATCAGCCGCGGCAGAATCCAGCTCACACCATATTCGGCGACCAGCCCGCGTTGCGAGAAGGATGCGGTAATGACAGCTTCTTCCGCCACAAAGCGGATATCGCATAGCATGGCCAATACAAATCCCAATCCAGCGCATGGCCCATTGATTGCGGCGATAATCGGCTTGCGGACCGCCATCAGGTAGCTGTGCGCGATTTTGAAGTCTTCGCCCATCGCCGGGTCGCCGGGATCTGCATCGAGGCCGAAATCTTCAGCGCCTCGGCTGGCGGTGCCACCGGCTTCGCCAAGAGCGGAGAGTGCCTGCATGTCCATGCCAGCGCAGAAGCCACGGCCCTCGCCGGTGACAACGATGCCTACGACGGTTTCATCAGCCTCGGCCTGACCCACCGCGTGTTTCAGCTCGGCGAGCATTTTTCGGGTCAGGGCGTTCAGCCGGTCCGGTCGGTTGAACCGGATTTCGGCGACGGGTCCGTCGACGCTGTAGAGGATTTCTTCATACATGATTGGTTTCCTTCCCTTTGAGGCTAAGCCGATAGCAGATTGAACCGGACCCCGCCAAGGGTGAGTTGGTTTTCAATAATTGAGAGGCCGTGGTCTGCCGCGGCACTATCAATGTATGCGCGGTCTTTCACCATCATATCTATCTCGCTAAGGCCCTCACCGCGACCATCCGCCGCAGCATCGAAGCGCAGTGCGCCCTGTTCAAGCTGAATGGCAAATGACGTTTTTGTCTTCTCAATGTCGTGGTCCAGGATGGCTGCCCAGCGTCGTGCCAATGCCTCCGGGTCGTTTGACTGTATTGTCGCGGATGCAATGCCAGTCACGACGTCTGTCTGTTGGGCCCTTTGCCAACCGTCGCCTGCCGGATACCAGGGGCCGTCCGGCTGATTGAAGCCATCGGTACAGTCAATTTCGAGAAACGTACCGCCGGTATCGCGCGGGTGCAGCTGAAGCCCGTCATAGTCGTCGCGATCAATTGAGTAGACGGTCCTGATGCCCAGCGCGTCCGCCCGGTCGTCACGCCCGGCGGGATCGGTACATTGCAGAATGACCATGTATCCACCATCGCCACCGCGTCGGTCCAGATATCGCCCGGCGGTCGTGTCGTCTCTGGTTGGAGCGACGACTTCGATGAATTGGTTACCAACGGGAACAACGATGTTCTCCAGCCCGAACTTTTCGACGCCTGGATCCCGGTGTGCGACCTGAAGTCCGAAGATTTGGGTCAACGCCGCTTCCACCGGCGCCAGCTTTTCAGTCACGAGCGCGAGCTGCCGCAGGCGATATCGATTATCCACTGTCATATTTGCGCCACTCCCTAGTTCTTTAAATTTACAGTGTTATCGTGCAAGTGTTGCATGTTTACATCACTTGTTGCGACAAACCGAACAGCCACCGTCTGCGTCCTTGAAACAGTAGGGGTGTTGCCCCATGTTCCGCCTCGCCGGAGAAGAGCTTGGCGGTGTGGGCTGTACCTTATCAGGTTACGTTTCCCGTACCGCCTATCAAAAGCTCCACGGCGGATTAAACGGGGCTCTTTCCTTTTTTCACCCCATGGGAGTTCATCCTAATGACTTTCGATAATTGTGCGCTGGCGGTTCGCCGCTGGTTGCCGGTATCTGCGACCCTGGGTGTCGCAGCGATGGTTGCCGTTTCGGCGCCTATCGGCAGCGCCTTTGCGCAAGAAGAAGAACAGCAGGCGCAGGTTCAGCCGCGCTTTATGGATACGCTGACGGTTTCGGCCCGTAAGCGTGACGAATCATTCATCGACGTGCCGGTTGCGATGCAGGTTTTCAACTCTGAAGCCCTGGAGCGCTATGGCGTTAGCGATCTGACCGAACTGGCTGATCTGGCCGCAGCTGTCCAGCTGTTTCCGGCCTCGTCGGGTTCGGGTGCTAATTTCTCTGTTCGCGGCATTGGCTCCACGACGCTTGATCCCGGCGTCAGCACCAGCGTGGCCATCAACATCGACGGTATGTCGATCAACCGTGGCCGTATCGTCCGTCAGGCCATGTTTGACATGGAAAGCGTCGAAGTTCTGAAGGGCCCGCAGGCTCTGTTCTTCGGTAAGAACAGCCCGGCAGGTGTGGTGACCATTAAAAGCCGTGGCCCCAGCGATGAGTGGGAATTCGGCGCCTCGGTTTTCTATGAGTTCGACGCTGATGAGTTCATTGGCGAAGCCAGTGTTTCCGGTCCGATCAGCGAAAAGGTCGGTATGCGTCTTGCCTATCAGGGCAGCACCGCCAAGGGCTGGGTGAAAAACGTTGCGCAGCCGCAGCCGATCCAGCCTGGCCTGGTGCTGGAACCGTACACCTTCCCCGGCGCGCTCGACACACGCCTTGGCGGTTACGACCAGCACATCGCGCGTTTGACGTTGCAGTTCGATCCGACCGATGAATTCAGCGCCACGCTGAAAGTGCTTGGCTCAACCATGAACAATGATGGTACCGGCTCGCTGAACGAGGTGATCTCCTGTTCCGGTCCGCTGCCGATTACAGCTGGTCTGGTTGATCCCGATGGCGATTGTGCCCGCGATGGCGTTGTCTCGTCCGGTGCACTTCCGACCGAAGTCTATCAGAACTATCAGGGCCTCGAAAACCGCCCCAACGGGTCCGGTTTCGCAAGCTATGACAGCCTGCTCGTGACCTTGACCATGGACTACCAGACAGATGATTTCGTGCTCACCTCTGTTACCGGTGTTCACTACTATGACTGGTTCCGGTTTGATAATTTCGATAGCACGGTTTACTGGCAACTCGGTGGCCTGCAGGATGAGCAGCAGACCACGATCAGCCAGGAAATCCGTTTCCTGTCGACTTTCGATAGCCCGATCAACTTCATGATCGGCGCCTTCTACGAGAACCTTGACCGTGACTCTGACAACCAGGGTAAGATCGCAGCCGTTGGTCCCGACCCGATTACCGGCAACACCAACAACTGGGCTGGTATCTCGACGGTGAAGGGTGACTCCGTCTCTGTGTTTGCTCAGTTGATCTGGGACATCACCGATGATCTCGAGCTGACGGGCGGCGCGCGCTATACCTATGAAGACAAGACCGCGAGCACGGGCCTGACATATGTTCATCCGTTCCTTGCCGGCATCTTCCTGACGCCGGGCGTGCTGATTGAGCCGGACTTCTCGGATAACAACATCTCTCCGGAAGCCACCATCACGTGGTCGGTTGCGGACGGCATCTCCATCTATGCCGCCTACAAAACCGGTTACAAGTCGGGCGGGTTTTCGACCCAGACCATTATTGGTCCGAACGATACGCCGGAAGGCCTGACATATCAGGCCGAAAAGGCCGAGGGTGGTGAGATCGGGCTCAAGAGTGAGCTTCTTGACCGTCGGCTGCGCCTGAACTTCACCGCGTTCCTGTATGACTTCGATGGCATTCAGGACAGCGTGTTCAACGCGGCGACCACAAACTTCGCGATCATTAACGCCGATTCCCGGTCTAAGGGTTTCGAGATCGATGGTTCGCTGGTGGCGACTGACAACCTGATCCTTCGTGGCCAGGTGGCTTACACCAGCGCCAAGTACCGGTCGTTCCCGAACGCCCCTTGTTTCGGTGGCCAGACGCTTGCTGAAGGCTGTGTGCCCAACACCACGGGCCTTGGCGGTCCTGGCATGGTGCAGGACATCAGCGGCCGCACGCGTCCGAATGCGCCGAAGTGGTCGGGCAGCGTTGGCTTCAGCTACGATACGGCTGTCGCAAACGCCATGATGATCGGCATCTCCAGCGACCTGGTCTTCACCAGCGGCTATATCACTCAGGTTGCCGACTCACCGGGCAGTTTCCAGGACAGCTACGTTCAGTGGAACGCGTCGGTTCGGCTCTATTCTGATGATGAGAGCTGGGAAGTGGCCTTTATCGGCCGCAACTTGACCAACGAACTGTATTGCTCGGGCACGGCCGACAAGCCGGGTGGTACGCGCAATCAGGTAACGGGTTTCGGCGATATCAACTGTAACGCCCTGCGTGGCCGTCAGCTTGGTATCCAGGCGAAGTTCCGCTACTAAAATCCAAGTCCATGATATGGATGGTGCAGGGGCCCTTCGGGGCCCCTGTTTTTTTGTGCGTCAGCGTCATTATAGTGCCGTGAGCGCATCAGGGAGGACTCCATGTCATTCGACGCATCGCTGGACCAGGTCCGGCGCTTTACCCGCGAGGTTTTGATTCCCGCCGAGCAGCGGCTGGAGGACGAGGGCGCGGTGCCCGCCGAAATCGTCCGGCAGATGAAAGACATCGGTCTGTTCGCGATCTCGATCCCTGAAAACTATGGGGGCCTGGCCTTCACGCAGGAACAACAGGTGCTGCTGACCTTTGAGTTCACCCAGGCCTCGGCGGTCTATCGCTCGATTTTCTCCACGACCATCGGGTTGTGCTCGCAGGCGTTGCTCGATTTCGGGACCGAAGAACAGAAACAGACCTACCTGCCGGGCATGGCCGCCGGCGATATCATCGGGGCCTTCGCGCTCACGGAACCTGAAGCCGGCTCGGACGCGGCGGCGCTGACGACCCGAGCCATTCGCGACGGCGATCACTATGTCATCAATGGCACCAAACGCTACATTACCAACGCGCCTTACGCGCAGGTCTTTATGGTCATGGCGCGGACCGATCCGGAAACTACCGGCGGGTCGGGCATTTCCGCGCTGCTGGTCGACGCGGGAACCCCCGGTCTGACGGTCGGGCCCATCCCCAAAATGCTGGGCCAGACCGGCTCGGCATCGACAGAGGTTTATTTTGAGGATTGCCGGGTGCCGGTGACCGCGCTTGTGGGCGGTCAGGAGGGCGGGGGCCTTCGTGCCGCGCTGCGGGGCATCAATCATGCCCGTACCCATGTGGCGGCCACCTGCGTCGGTCAGGCGATCCGCCTGATCGATGAGATGACGGACTTTGCGATTCAGCGTGAACAATTCGGGTCGCCCTTGGCCGATATGCCCTCGATCCAGAACATGATTGCGGATTCCTATGCCGAAATGCAGGCGGCGAAAGCCATGACTTTGGAGGCGGCGCGGGCGTTCGACCGGGCGGTGGGGAAGGGGGCGCGGCTGCCAACCACGGAGATTGCCGCCGCCAAGTATTTTGCATAGAGATGGTCAGCCGGATTGCCGACCGCGCGGTTCAGATTATGGGCGGGGCGGGCTTCATGGAAGGTAACCCGATTACCCGCATGTACCGCGACACAAGGCTGTTCCGCATATTTGAAGGAGCCTCGCAGATCCAGCAGCGGAACATTGCCCGCGATGTTGTCGCCCGGCGGCGAGCAGGCGGCTAGCCGCTTCCCTTAGCGTGCGGGCCAAGAACCGCTGCGATAAAAGCGTGGGTCGGCGTCGGAACGCCGGTCTCCTCGCCGAATCTGGCAACTGTGGCGCTCAGCCAGGGCAGTTCCATCTTCTTGCCGCGTTCCAAGTCGACGAGCATGGACGACTTTGTTTCATAGGGAGCGGATCTCACCCCTTTTTGCACCGAAGCGGCGGCGTTCGCATCCAGCGGGATCCCCTTGGCTTTGCCGACCGCAACCACCTCTTCAATGGCCGCGTCAGCCAGGGCCGCGGTCTTGGGATCATCCAGAATAGGCCCGATGGGCAGGCGGGTGACGGCCGTCATGCCGCTCATCACCGTCAGCGGGATAAACTTTTCCCACATCGCTTTTTGAATTGTGCCGGTCAGTTCGACATCGATATCGGCATCGGCACACGCCTTTTCAAAGGCACGGCCCCGCTCGCTCAGGGAGCCGTCGAGCTCGCCAAAGACAATGCGCTGGAACGTGCCGATATGGTGAATCACGCCGGGCTCTGAAATGTGCGAAATGATGTAAGTCGATCCGCCCATTACCCGGTCGGCGCCCAACACGCTGCCGATCAGCTCGGGACCCGAGACGCCGTTCTGAACCGTAACAACGAAGGTGTCGGGGCCCATAAGGGGTTTAAGCGCTTCGGCTGCATCAATCGTGTCATAGAGCTTGGTGCAGAAAAGGACCGCATCCACCGTCCCGATGGTCGACGGGTCGTCGGTTGCCCGGACCGGATTGACCGTGATCTCGCCGCTATCGGTGTGGATCTTCAGGCCGTTCTTCTGCATTGCCTCAAGATGCGGCCCCCGGGCAATAAAGGTGACGTCATTGCCGGCGAGGGCCAGCTTGGCGCCGAAATATCCGCCGACGCCGCCCGATCCCATGATTGCAATCTTCATTCCCGGAACTCCGGCTAGTTGAGCGCGTTATTCAGCGCCTTGGTAAAGGCCCTGATGCGATTGGCATTGGCGCCCAGATCGCCTTCGCCAACGCGCGACGCGGATCTGATATCCAACTCTGTCTGGTCGTCTGCACCCGTGCGGACCCGGATGACAACATCGTCCTTGTAGCCGAATAGGGGCGTAGTGGCGGTTGCTTCAATCCGGCCTTCTTCCGGTACGACGGCTGCAACCTCCCAGCCCATGGACTGGGTGGCCGCCTCTGCGGCCTGGAACACCTCGTTTACGGATTGTTCGAAAGTAAGTGTCTTCAAGTCGGGATAGGCACCGGCGATATCAAGATTCTCCCGGCTCGCATCATAAGCGGCGAAACTGTCATATTCCCGGCCCGCATAGTGAACATCGTAGAGCGAGACGAACTCCGGTGGGTCGTCCGGGGCGGTCGTTACGTCGTGGACGGGCGGGGCGGTCAGGCCGCCGCTGACAATCAGGAACGTGATGCCGATCGCCGCGACGCCAATCAGAATAGCAAGCCAACCTTTGGAGCCACCAACAACGGCAGGTGAGAACCAACCGCGAGCAACGCCAAAAAGCCCTAATGCGACGCCCATAAGGGCCACCAGTGCGCCGATACCGAAGGCCGGGATCGTAATGCCGATATCAGCAATTCCCAGCCTGTTGACCAGTGCGGCCAGAATCATCAGGCCCGCGCCAATAAGCGCCAGCGTGTAGCCAAGGCGTGATGCAAATGAGACGGGCACAGTACCCGCGATAGCCTCTGTCATGTCGAATTCTCCCGAAATCCCCGGCCCGCATCTTAACCGCTTGATCGCGGCGGCACAGCCTCCGATTTCGGTTGCGGGGCAGGATGCCAAAGCGTAAGCCTTCGCGCAGAATGTCCACGCTTCGTCGTATAGCCGAATTGGGAAGTCGTCGGCGGGTTTTGAGCCTCCTGACAGCGTTTGCGCTGGTGGTCCAGGGGATTGTTCCCATGGGCGCCACGATGGCCGCCGCTGGTGCCGATGCGTCCGAGCTTCTTTCCGGCAAGATCGCGATCTGTTCGCCCTTTGGTGTGTCCTATGTGGATGTCGCCCCGGGTGAGCCTGCACCGGTTCAACCGGCCAGCGGTCCTTGTGTGGATTGTTGCGGCTGTGTCACCGCCGCGATCCCGGTCCCCGGCGGGGACTGCGGGTGCGCCGGGTTTGGCCTCTCGGGTGGCCCCGCCGAAGCAGCGGATAGTCTCGGGGCGGCCGAAACCGCTTTTCGTGATCAGGCACCCCGCGCGCCGCCTTCAGCCTAAGCAGGCCCAAGACTTTTCCAGAAATTTTATGACGGCTGCGCCTTCAGGCGCGTCATCTGCTTGCTTACGGAGTATCCCTCGTGAAGACCACAGTAACGGCTGCCATGCTGGCAGCCACACTATCCATGCCGGCCTATGCCGATTATGAACATCATCATGATCGCGCTGATGATCATGCGCCCATCGGTGTGATGGGTGATCATTTTCATGCTGCTGGCGAGCTCATGCTCTCCTACCGCTACATGCATATGGATATGGGCGGCAACCGTGTTGGCTCGGACAGCATCAGCTTTGATGACACGCTGGCGCAGTTTCCGGTGACACCGACGCGGATGACCATGGACATGCACATGTTCGGGGCAATGTACGCCCCAACCGACTGGCTGACGGCCATGGTGATGGTGCCCTATATCGAAAAAGATATGGACCACATTACCCGGATGGGCGGGACTTTTACCACCCGGACCAGCGGGGTTGGCGACGTGAAGCTGACGGGCCTGATCGTTTTGTTTAACGAACCCGGCCACAGTCTGCACCTCAACGCCGGGATGAGCTTTCCCACTGGCTCGATTAACAAGCGCGATGCGATTCCGATCAATCCAGACGCCCAGCTGCCTTACCCCATGCAGATCGGCTCTGGCACCTACGATTTGCTGCCGGGTATTACCTATAACGGCCGCAGCGACACGTTGACCTGGGGCGCCCAACTGAGCGGCGTAATCCGGCTGGACACCAATGATCGCAACTATTCTCTGGGGGACCGGTTCCAGGCGACGGCGTGGGGCGCTGTCCAGCTGGCCCAGTGGATCAGCTTGTCCATGCGCGTCGCTTATGAGCACTGGGGCAATATCGATGGTGCCGATGCGGAGTTGATGCCAGGGCTTATTCAGACCGCCCGTACGGACCTTCAGGGCGGTGACCGTATCGATCTGGGGTTTGGGGTCAACCTGTTGGGTCTGGATGGGATCGTGAAAGGTCACCGTATCGCGGTGGAGGTGATCGTGCCGGTCTACCAGAACCTTAACGGGCCTCAAATGGAACGGGATTGGAGCCTGACGGTCGGCTGGCAAAAGACGTTCTGATCCAAACCGCATAACAGGTCAGTGTGGCTGCCTTGTCTCCCCTGCGCTTCGCGGGCACAATATTCTGTCGTTTGAGCAGGGGAGACAGGTGACCATGAAAATTGAGTCGGTACTGCAGGAAAAGGGTCGCGACGTCATCACCATCAGTCCCGGCACCAGGGTTGCAGATGCCGTCGACACGATTCACAAGCGCCGCATCGGCGCGTTGGTGGTGACCGGCGGAGATGGCGGGGTTCTGGGCATTTTTTCAGAACGCGATGTGATGGATGGTCTTGCCAAGCATGGCGCACGGGCTCTGGACAGCCAGGTCCGCGAAAATATGACCGAGCTGGTTCATAGCTGCACGCGGGCAAGTACGGTGGTTGAAGTTATGGGGATGATGACGCGGCGCCGTATCAGGCATATCCCAGTCATCGAGAACCAGGATCTGATCGGCATCGTCAGTATCGGTGACCTGGTCAAAGCGCGGATCGCGGAGACCGAATCCGAGGCCAATGCCCTTAAGGAATATATCGCAACAGGGTAAACGCCAGCCAACGTCCCGCACGTCATTGC
>JBKAGX010000012.1:0-64679 GCA_046290575.1 Alphaproteobacteria bacterium
CAAAAGAGAGGGGCCCGGCGCTTTGCAGCGCCGGGCCCCTGCCCAAATTCTACGTCAGATTAGCCTGAGAACGGCTGGCTGATCTGCTCGACCGCCTTTTTCATCTGCGTATTGATCGGCTCCATAGCGTCCTTGGTGTACTCGGATACGAGCTCACCGATACGGTTGCCGTCGGCCAGCATATTGTCCCAGCTGGCGCGCATCAGGTCGGACTGCAGCTCGAACAGCTCGGTCGGTGACTTGACGCCGGTGATCGACTTCATGGCCGCCATGCTGTCTTCGACATTGCGGCGCGAGATCGCGGCCAGCTCAGCGTTCACAGCCTGGGCGCCCTTCTGCAGAACGGTACCGGACGCTACGACAGCTTCAACGCCGTCACGGTTCAGGGACGAGTACGCCTTGACGCGCTCAACACCGTCTTCGAGGCGGTCGCGGGCAACGCCCACGGCCTTCTTGACGTTTTTCGTTACAGATTCGGCGCCAGCCTTAACGGTCTGGGCACCAGCCTTGACAGCCGTCTCGGCAGCTTCCTTGTTCGCCTTTGCAGCGGCTTCGACTTTCTTTTCGACCGACGGCGCCGTTTTACGCGCTGTGGCACGCGGCTTGGCGGTGGATTTCGTGGTCGTGGTCTTCTTGGCGGTGGTTCCGGTGGCCATGTTCAGCCTCCATTTTTTTTCAACAGTATGGGTTCACACACCGCAATGTTCTGCCTGACGGGCAATTATTGTGCACTGCAGCGTGAACAATACATAGGGACCCAGGTTTCTGTCGTCAAGGAATTTTTGTGCAGTGCAACAAAACTGCAGCTGTGCGATTTTCCTAAATGCCTTCAGGTGGTTGGATGCCGCTCTGGACCAGCTGGGTGGTCAAACTCGCCTTTAGTCGCGCCAACCCTTCCGCTGTTTCGGACTCGCAGCGCGCAACCAGAACATCCTGCGTATTCGATGCACGCAGCAGCCACCAGCCGTCCTCTGACGACACCCGAACCCCATCAATCGCGTTTACGTCAAGACCGGAATCCCGCAACCGTGCCTCAATCTCGCCCGGTACATCAAACTTGCGGTCTTCAGCGCAGGGAAAGCGCAATTCAGGCGTATTCATCATCTGCGGCAGACTCCGCCGCAGCTCCGCAAGGTTTTTGCCCATGTGCGAAAGCGCTGACATCAGCCGGAGGGCTGCGAGAATCGCATCGTCAAAGCCGTAATAGCCATGCGCGAAAAAGATATGACCACTCATTTCACCGGCCAGCGGCGCGCCGGTTTCGGCCATCTTCTGCTTGATGAGCGAGTGTCCTGTCCTCCACATCACAGGATTTCCGCCATGGGCGGCGACATCATCAAACAGGACCTGGCTGGATTTGACGTCGGCGACAATGGTCGCTCCCGGCACGTCGCGCAGAACATCCCTGGCCAGGATTGCGAGAAGCTGGTCACCCCAGACAATTTCGCCGCCGCCGTCTATTGCGCCGATGCGGTCACCATCCCCATCGAAACCAAGGCCCAGGTCAAGGCCGTCATTCAACACAGCCGCGCGCAACTGATGCAAGGTCTCGGGATCGGTCGGATCGGGGTGATGATTGGGAAAGGTCCCGTCCACCTCGATGTTGATCAGCCGTTGACGCCCGCCCAGCCGCCGGGTCACCGCCTCGATGACGGGCCCTGCCGCGCCGTTTCCGGTATCCCAGGCGGCATGAATGGGGTCGCCGTCATAGTCCAGCAAAAGCCGGTCGACATACGCGTCGAACACCGGCGCAGAGGTGGCGCTGCCGGTCCCCGTCTCGAAATCACCTGACGCTGCACATCGGCCAAGACCTTGAATCTGCTCGCCAAAGAATGGTTTCTTGCCAAGCATCATCTTGAAGCCATTATAATCCGGCGGGTTGTGAGACCCGGTCACCATGACCCCGCCATCGGCGTCATGGTGGTAGACGGAGAAATAGAGCATCGGGCTCGGCCCCATGCCAATCCGAAGCACCTCCAGTCCCGTGGACGCCAAACCGTCAACCAGCGCGGCTTCAAGCATGGGCGACGTCAGCCGGCCATCATAACCGACGCAGACGCGGCTGCCGCCGGCGCGCCTTACCTGGGTGCCAAAGGCGCGGCCCAAAGCCGCGGCATCCGCCTCTCCCAAAGTGTCACCGATCACGCCGCGAACATCATATTCACGCAGGACAGTCGGATTGAATTTGTGTGTCGCCGTCATGAGGAGGGCCGGCCTATGGAGTAATAGGTCAGGCCGGCCTCTGTGACCTCATTGGGCTGATAGACATTGCGGAGGTCGACCAACACCGGCGAATGTAGCAGCGTCTTCAACCGGCCCAGGTCGAGCGCGCGAAACTGGTTCCACTCCGTGACAATAACAGCCGCATCCGCGCCCTCCGCTGCGTCATACGCATCTTCGCAAAAGGTAATGCCATCGATCAGCTTGGCAGCCTCCGCCATGCCTTCCGGGTCGAAGGCGCGCACGGTCGCACCCGCTTCCGTCAGAACCGGAATGATCGCCAGGCTTGGACTTTCGCGCATATCATCGGTATTCGGCTTGAAGGTCAGCCCCAGGATGGCAATCGTCTTGCCCACGACGTCACCGCCGCAGGCCTCTATAATCCGGTTCCCCATCGCGATCTTGCGTTTCTCATTAGCCTGCTCGACGGCCGCAACGATGCTGAGGTCAACGCCCGCAATCTCGCCCGTCGCCAGCAGCGCCCGTGTATCCTTTGGGAAACAGCTGCCGCCATAGCCTGGTCCGGGATGCAGAAACTTTGAGCCGATCCGGTTATCGAGCCCTATGCCCTTAGCGATCGTCTGAACATCAGCGCCGGTTTTTTCACACAGATCGGCCATTTCGTTAATGAAGGTAATCTTGGTCGCCAGGAACGCGTTGGCCGCATATTTGATAAGCTCTGCTGTCTCAATGTCAGCGAACAGGATAGGCGTCTCGCGCAATGAAAGCGGGCGGTAAAGTCGGCGCAAGACCTCTCGTGCCCGCTCGCTCTCACACCCAACGACAACGCGGTTGGGCCGGAGAAAATCTTCAATCGCCGAGCCCTCGCGCAGAAACTCGGGGTTCGAGGCAACATCAAAGGTCGCTTCCGAGCCTGTCTCAGCAAGCCGGTCGGCGATCACCTTGTGCACTTCGCGCCCGGTTCCAACCGGCACCGTAGACTTCGTTACCACAACGGTATGACCGGTCATTGCATCGGCAATTTCGCCAGCGGCAGCAAAGACATAGGACAAATCAGCATGCCCATCGCCGCGGCGCGACGGTGTTCCCACCGCGATAAAAACCGCTCCAGAGTTCGCTACGGGCTCCGCCAGCGATGTGGTGAACGAAAGCCGGCCAGCCGCGACGTTCCGGGCGACAAGATCCTCAAGGCCGGGCTCGAAAATGGGAATCTCACCGGCTGTAAGGGCGGCGATTTTGCCTGCATCCTTGTCGACACAGGTCACCTCATGACCGAACTCAGAGAAACAGGCCCCTGAAACAAGGCCTACATATCCGGTGCCGATCATGGTGACGCGCATGACCTAACCCTTCAATTCAGCGATCTGCGCCAAAACGCCATCACGCAATTCCTCACGATCAAGCGCGAAGGCAAGATTGGCGCCAAGAAACCCCACTTTATCACCACAGTCGAAGCGTTTGCCCTCGAACCGGTAACCGTTGAACGGCGTACTGCCAATCATCTTCGCCAGGGCGTCGGTGAGTTGAATTTCCCCACCAGCGCCCTTCTCATGACCGGAGAGATACTCGAACACCTGCGGCTGCAGCACATACCGCCCAATAACAGCTTGATTGGACGGTGCGGCCGCCGGGCTGGGTTTTTCCACCAGACCCTTCACCTCGATCATGCGGCCCTTGACCGATCCGGGATCAATAACGCCATAGCGGGACGTGTGCTCATGCGGCACTTCCATGGCTGCAATCATATTGCCACCGACGGTCTGATAGGCATCGATCATCTGTTTCAGGCACGACGCTCGGGATTTGATCAGATCATCGGCCAACAAGATCGCAAAGGGCTCGTCGCCGACCAAATGGCGCGCGCACCACACGGCGTGGCCCAGCCCTTGCGGACTCTGCTGGCGGGTATAAGAGACCTCGCCCGCCGTGGGCATGGTGCCCATCAGGCTTTGCAGCACCTCATCCCTGTCACGCTCGGCCAGGAGCAATTCCAGTTCGACGGAGCGGTCAAAATGATCCTCAATCGCGGATTTGCCGCGGCCGGTGACGAAGATGAACTCTTCAATACCTGCTGCCTGCGCCTCCTCCACCGCGTACTGGATAAGCGGTTTATCGACAACAGGCAGCATCTCTTTGGGCATGGCCTTCGTCGCAGGCAGGAACCGGGTGCCCATGCCCCCAACGGGGAAGACTGCCTTGCGCACAGGTTTAATCATGTAGTTTTAGACCTCGACAGATCAGGCGAGAGGGCGTTTATGCCCCAAGGAAGCATCTATGTATATGACGGCTTTCTGACAGATATGTTTCGGCCCCCGCAAGAACGGGTCACAAACCCAACAGCAAATCCTTGGCTTCATTAAGACGGGCTGCGAAATAGGTCGACCCGCCCTGATCCGGATGAAATTTCTTCATCAGATTCCGATGCGCGGTCTTGATCTCATCGGCGCTGGCGCCAGACCGCACGCCGAGAATTTCCCGCGCCTCCTTGGGCGTCATATGACCACTGTCATAGACCGTGTCGCTTGAGGTTTCTTCTTCCCATTCACCAGCAAAGCGGCGCGCCATGTAAGCGTCGAGCAGACGCGCGCCCTCCTGGTCCTCAACCTTGAACAGCTCATACAAATCGGTCAGCTGCACACGGTCCAGATCACTAAGCCGTTTGCCCGCATAGCCCCCTTCGCGGATCACCCCGTCGATCGCACCGCTGTCATGATCGAGCGTCACGCGCAGATATCGGGTCTCGACCTGGGAATTCTGGCCCGCGGACCGCGACGCCCCACCCAGAAACGGAAGAACCCGGCGGGACGCCAGCAGCACGGCCAACACGGCAAGTATACCCGCAATTGAAAACGCGCCGCGCGACGCGAGGAGTATGGCCGCAGCCGCGATCAAAAACGCCCCAAAATAGCGGGCAATCTGACGCACCGACGCCTTGTCGGCCTTCGCCGCCCAGTTCGCCAACAGCAACACACCAATGAGGACGATTGCCCCGATAAACACCCAGACCACTAGCTTTTTCCGCCCTTCATCATGTTTGCCAGCCTTAATACCTCACCGCCGCGGGCTTTGCCATAATCCACGAGCGCGCGACGGCCGCCGGCAGCAAAAACCGCGACAGCGCTGAGCAGATCCTTAAGCTGGTCGGCACTGCCTTCATCAAACCGGCAATAGGCCCCACCCGAAAGCCGCGCGACCTCACGGAACACGCCTTCGGCATACGGCTCGCGACCCTCCTGAAACATAAAGGCGGGAACGCCGCGAACACCGAGCTGGCCGGCGATGCCGCAGACGCGGTCGACTTCCTCTTCGCAGGCATCGCCCACATAGACCAGCGCGCTGACAGGTCCGTCGCGGGCTTCCTTGAGCGTGCGCTTCAACACCCGCTCGATCTGCGTATAACCGCCCTGGCAATAGATGCGTGTCATGGCGTTGAGCAGCGGCGGCGATTCCGAATACCACTTGCTGGCCTTGCACTCTCGGTGCCCCCGGAAATAGATCAGCTTGATATCAAGCGCACCGACTGACGCCGCCTCGCTGAACATATTCGCCTGAATGTGGCAGGCCCGGTCCCAAGTGGGCTGCCGGCTCATGGTCGCGTCCAGCGCGAAGATCAGCCGACCGCGCGGCTCGGCCTGGCGCCGCACGGGTGCCGCAGCCAGCTTCTCCAGAAATTCATCAACGTCGGCCCGTTGGCTTTCAACGATTTTGGGTGCTTTATCTGCCATGCTTCCCGTATCTTGCGCCCCATGTCTGGTCAGACGCAAACCATACGTATGATCGCCGATCTGCGGCGGCAAGTGCAGGACTGGCGCAGCGCCGGCGACCGGGTCGCCCTGGTGCCGACCATGGGCGCGCTGCATGAGGGGCATCTATCGCTGATGCAGCTTGCGCAGCAGAAGGCTGACCGGCTGGTCGTCAGCATATTCGTCAACCCGACCCAGTTCGGCCCGAATGAGGATTTTGAGGCCTATCCCCGCGTTGAAGACGACGATATCGAGCACTTGAACAACTTGGGCGCCGATGTCGCTTTTGCGCCAGCTGTCAATGAGATGTACCCGGCCGGATTCGCCACCGAGGTGCGGGTTACCGGCCTGACCGACGTGCTTTGCGGTGCGCATCGGCCCGGCCATTTCGACGGGGTTACCCAGATTGTCGCCAAACTGCTGCTGCAATGCCTGCCGGACATCGCGATCTTCGGCGAAAAAGACTACCAGCAGCTTCAGGTGATCCGCCGCATGACGGCTGATTTGAACATCCCTGTCGATATTCTCGGCGGGCCGATTGTGCGCGAGGCCGATGGTCTCGCGCTGTCGTCGCGTAACCGCTATCTATCCGAGCACCAGCGCCACATCGCCGCACAGTTCCCCCGTGAGCTGAAAGCCGTGCGCGACCGCGTGCTTGCCGGGGGTGACCCGATTGCCGCCTGCGACACAGCCAAATTGGCGCTGTCCGCCGCCGGGTTCGATGCGATTGATTATGTCGAGGTCCGTCATACGGATACGCTGGATCTGGCAGAGCCGAACGCCCGCCCTGCCCGCGTGTTTGGCGCGGCCCGAATCGGCAAAACCCGCCTGATCGACAATTGGGCCGTTGAATAGAAGGAGTGTTGATATGCGGATTCACCTGATTGCAGCTGCCGCTCTCCTCGCCGCCGGACTGACGGCGTGCGCCGACACTGCTGAGGACGATCAAAAACCAGCTTCCATCACGGTTGTCTCCTTCGGCGGCGCGTATCAAGCTGCGCAGCGCGAGGCCTATATGGACCCGTTCGAGGCTGAGACCGGCATCAAGATCGACGAAGAGTCCTATGACGGCAAATATGATGTGCTGCTCGAGAAAGCCACCGCACCGGTGGGCGGCTGGGATGTTGTCAGCGTCGAATCCGAGCCGGTCATTCACGGCGATGCAGAAGGACTGATCCAGCCGATTCCCGCACGGGTGTCTGAAGGCCTGCCACTTGACCCAGCCGCTGTTCGACCGGACGCCATCGGCCACATGCAATTCGCTACGGTTCTGGCGTTTGTGCCACCAGAAGTCGGACCGATCCCGGAGAGCTGGGCTGACATGTGGGATATGGAGACCTTTCCGGGCCGCCGTGCGCTGCGCAACAATCCGCGCGGCACGCTGGAGATGGCGCTGCTGGCCGATGGTGTAGACCCGGAAGCGCTTTACCCACTTGATGTTGACCGGGCCCTCGCCAAACTCGACCAGATCAGGAACCAACTGGTGTTTTGGGAGGACGGCGAACAGCCCGCCAAGCTGATAGCCGATGGCCTGGTGGCGATGACATCGATTTTCAACGGGCGCGCCTGGGCGGCAACCAATGAGGCGGGCCTCTCCCTCGGCTGGACGATGAATCAGGGCTTGCTTGAGATGGAGTATTGGGTGGTGCCGGCCAATGCCCCCAACCCGGAAGCCGCGTTCGACTTCATCCGGTTCAGCCTGACAACGCCGCGGCAGACAGCCTTCGGCAACGCGATTCCCTACCGTCCGACCAACCTGGATGCGCGCAAGTATGTTTCACAGGCAACCGGTGAGGCCGAACCCAGCGCTGATCTGAGCATCTCCCTCAACGCCGAATGGTGGGCGGAAAACGAGGCCGCTGTGCAGGCCCGCTGGGACGCATGGGTGATGGCCACGCCTTAGACGTTACGGATTTCCCTCTCCCCTGAGGGGAGAGGGTTAGGTTGAGCGGCAAAAAATGTCAGTGGAAAGAGCCCGCAACCTTCGACGGAACCAAACCGACGCCGAGAAACGGCTTTGGTGCTTCTTGCGCAATCGCCAACTGGCGGGCTTCAAATTCAACCGGCAAGTGCCTGTCGGTCCGTATGTCGCTGATTTCATTTGCAGAACAGAAAAGCTGATTATCGAAATCGACGGCGGTCAACACGCCTTTCAAAAGCAAGCTGATGCGAAGCGGACCAAATACCTTGCGGCCAAAGGGTATCGGGTCATCAGGTTCTGGAACAATGACGTGCTAAAGAATACCGAGGGCGTCTTGGAGACAATACGGAGCGAGCTAATGAATAGTCCCCCTCACCCCGACCCTCTCCCCCGAGGGGAGAGGGAGTAGCCGTACCGCGGGCCATGGGAAAAAACCGCCTGATCGACAATTGGGCGGTGGAGTAGAGAGAGATACCCGTTAGTCCCCTCTCCCCGTTGGGGAGAGGGTTAAGGTGAGGGGCGTATGAACAACTTTGTGCCTCAAGAGCCAAAGAGGTTTGTCGGTGACAAGATATAAATTTCAGGAGCTATTCAGAGAGGCATTAGAGGAATCCGCGCGGTGGGCTGATCGGAATCTCGGGAAACCAGTTCCACGGGCATTTGTTGCCGAGGTGCACGGAGCGGGATATGCGGGAACGCGCATGGGAATTGATCAGGCTGCCGAGCTTCTCTACCTCGACGAAAACCGATTCTACAAGATCATCGACATCGCGATCATTGCTGTAGCCGAGACAAATTCAGTGGCGTTTGTGCGGGCAAGTGACCATGCACCGGTCCACTTTGAAGAAACCTGGAATCCTCAGGGGCTTGGCCCGTTTAAACAGATTGAGTCGTCTACTATCAAAGATGCTCGTATCAAACCTCTAGAGTAGCCCCAAATCCTTCAGCTCTGCGGCCATGTCGGGCGGCAGGTCGTCGGCATCGCCTTCTTTCAGGTCGGGCGGGGCGTCGGCGGGGTCGAGATAGCGCCAGCCCTGATGCGCGCGGCGGGGATAGGGCTGGGTCACCACCACCTCGCTATCCAGATAGATGTTGCAATAGCCGCGGCCATTGTCGTCTTCCAGCCGCTCCACCCTCAGCGCCCTCTGTCGCGCGCGGAACTGCCCGCCGATAATCCAGTAGATCGAGCCGCCATCCAGCAACTCCTCCACGCGCTTGGGCACGTTGCGGGTGGTGATGTAGATCCCGCCCTGACGTTCTTGGGCGCGCACCGCCATTACCTCTTTCAGATGATCGAGGTCGCTGACGCCGACAGCGGGCCGGGAAATGTGGACGGTCATACGCTCCTATCCTGGCAACGCGCGCCCATATCAGTCGTTCAGCATCTGGACGTATTTTGCTGCGTTTTCGCCCGCAAGCTTGCCGAAGACCAGGCAGGGGCCATAGGACCCGCCGCCGCCGACATAGACGTCCCCGTGCAGATTGCCCACCGTTTCGCCCGCGGCATAGAGGCCACGGATCGGCTTTTCGGCCTTGTCGATCACACAGGTATCCGCATTGATGCGCAGGCCGGTACCGGTCCAGCAGAGGATGGCGGGCCTGATTTCCACGGCATAAAAAGGCGGGGTTCTGATCGGCGCCATAGGCGCCTGTTTGAAGAAGGCGGTGTCCTCGCCCGCCTCGACATCGCTGTTGTAGCGCTGGGCGGTCCCTTCCAGGCCCTCCGCATCGATCCCAGCCAGCGCGGCCAGTTCGGCCAGGGAGTCCGCGCGGAAGATCCGCCCCTCATCGGCCTTTTGCTCAAGCACTTCATTGACCCAATAGGCCTGGAAGAACGGTGTCCGTTTCGCAGCGGCGCGCGTCGGCTCGTCAAAGATGGCATAGGCGTTCCCGCCCTGTTTGTTCAGCAGGCCGGCGATGACCGTATAGTTGCCGGTTTCGTCACAGAACCGGTGACCATCCTGATTCACCATGATGATCCAGCCCGGCAACGCGACTTCGAGATCGCGGCTGAACCCGGGCGTCGCCAGCATCAGCGCGCGGTCATGGCCATCGACCACGCCGCCGACAGACTGGCCCAGCGTGATCCCGTCGCCCCGGGCACCCTCGGCACCGATATACCAGCCCCAGTCACCCGTCGCCGCTGCCCTGGGCAGGTATTTCTCGATCATCTCCGGATTGTTGCCGAAGCCGCCGGTCGCCATAATGACCGCACCGCAGGTCGCCTCGTCGTCACCGATTTGGATCCCGGTCACCCGGCCCTCCTCATTGGTCACGAGCCCGGTCACACGGGCATCGAGAACGAGATCGACGCCCTTGGTGCTGCGGTGTCCTTCCAGCACATTGATGACCTCCTGGCCCTCGCCCTCGGGCGGATGGCCACGCGGCGTCGAGCCGACGCCCGATGCATAGAGCTGGTCCGCCGGGTATTTCACCCCCAGCTCCATAACCCATTCGAGGGTTGGCGCGGAAAGATCGCAGTAGCGGCGCACCACGGCCGGATCGACCAGATACTGGTTCAGCGTCATGTAGTGCTCGTACATGGCGTCAGCATTATCGCCGGTCACGCCCGCTTCTTTCTGAACCGACGTGCCTGCGGCGTAGAAATGGCCACCTGACAGCCGCGACGAGCCGCCGACCTGCTTTTCACCTTCTACCACCAGGACGGAGGCACCGCTGTCTGCTGCTGCGACCGCAGCGGCTAGGCCAGCCGCACCCGAGCCGATGACAATAACATCATAGTCTCTTTCCATAATTCACCCTCCCCCGATACGCCGCTTCCAAAAAAGGCGCTCTCCATCCAAGCAAAATCGGGCCCATGAGGGAAGCCCGTTCATGTCTCGATACACCGTTCCCTACGAACGGCACTCGACACGAACGGCTTTTTCTACACACCGTTCGTCTCGAGTGGCGGGTGCGCGAGCAACCGCTGTATTGAGAGACGGAGCCGGAGGCGAACCCTTAAGCTGCGCGTTCAATCGCCATAGCCGTCGCCTCACCACCGCCGAGGCAAATGCCCGCGACGCCGCGCTTCAGGTTGTGTTTTTCCATCGCACCCAGCAGCGTGACCAGAATCCGCGCGCCCGACGCGCCCACCGGGTGGCCCAGCGCACAGGCGCCGCCATGGACGTTCAGAATGTCATGGCCAACGCCCAGATCGTGCATCACCGCCATGGGGACGACAGCAAAGGCCTCATTGATCTCGAACAGATCGACATCGTCCTTGGACCAGCCGGTCTTGTCGAACAGGCGCTGCACAGCACCCACCGGCGCCGTGGTGAACCAGGCCGGTTCCTGCGCAAAAGTGGCCTGGCCGACAATGGTGGCCAGCGGCGTCACGCCGCGCTTTTCGGCTTCCGACCGGCGCATCAGGACGAGGGCCGCCGCCCCGTCGGAGATCGAGCTGGAATTGGCCGCCGTTACCGTGCCGTCCTTGGCGAAGGCCGGGCGCAGATTGGGAATCTTGTCCAGATCGGCGTTGCGTGGCTGTTCATCCGTCGCGATCACCGTCTCGCCCTTGCGGGTCTTGATAGTCACCGGCGCGATTTCGCGCGCAAATGTGCCGTCTTCATTGGCGGTCTGGGCGCGTTTCAGCGAGTTGATCGCGAAGTCGTCCTGCTGTTCGCGGGTGAACTGATAGCGCTGCGCGGTCGCTTCGGCATAGGTGCCCATCAGCCGGTTGTCGTTAAAGTCTTCCAGGCCGTCGACGAACATGTGGTCCTTGACCTCGCCATGGCCCATGCGCAGGCCCTCACGCGCCTTCGGCAGCAGGTAGGGCGCGTTGGTCATGCTTTCGAGACCACCGGCCACGATGATATCGGCAGCGCCTGCGGCAATCATGTCATGCGACTGCATCACCGCCTTCATGCCCGAGCCACACATCTTGTTGACCGTGGTCGCGCCGACGCTGACAGGCAGGCCGCCCGCGATCCCCGCCTGACGCGCCGGGGCCTGGCCCAGCCCCGCAGGCAGCACGCAGCCCATCACGCATTCGTCGAAATCCTCCGGCGCGATGCCAGCCTCACCGATGGCCTTGGCAACGGCGACGCCACCAAGCTCTGTGGCTTTCATGGACGCAAGTTCACCCTGAAACCCGCCCATGGGCGTACGGCCAATACCGGCAATGACGATGGGATCTTCTGACATGGATGTCTCCTTCTAGAGCAGTACGAGAGCCGCCAGGCCGAGAAATGCCAGGAAGCCAATAACGTCGGTCACCGTGGTGACAAAAACACTGGAGGCGACGGCGGGATCGACGCCGGCGCGCGAGAGGCCGATGGGTACCAGAATGCCCGCCAGCGCTGCAACGATCATATTGATGATCATCGCCGCGCCGATCACCCCGCCCAGCGGCCAGTTCTGGAACCACAGCGCCGTGGCCACACCCATGATAGCGGCAAAGAGCAGGCCGTTGATGCCACCGACCATGAGTTCGCGGCCCACGGTGCGCAGCATATTGCTGGCCGTCAGTTCCTTCATGCCCAGCGCGCGGACCGCAACGGTCAGCGTCTGCGTGCCGGCATTGCCGCCCATAGAGGCGACAATGGGCATCAGAATTGCCAGCGCGACCATCTGCTCGATGCTGGCATCGAACTGGGCAATCACCAGCGACGCCAAAATCGCGGTCGCCAAATTTGCCAGCAGCCACACAAAGCGGTCACGGGTCGTGCGCAACGTCGATTCGTGAACGCCGCCTTCGCTGACACCGCCCAGCAGCATGATGTCTTCTTCCGCCTCTTCGCGGATCACGTCGACGATATCATCGACCATGATCACACCCAGCAGGCGCTTCTCGCTATCGACCACCAGGGCGGAGACCAGATTGTACTGGCCGAATTGGAACGCCACGTCTTCCTGGTCGGCATTCGCATCGATCAGGATCGGGTCAGGCCGCATGATCTCTTCGATCACGACCGGCCGTTTGGCCCGCATAAACCGGTTAAGAGGCACGGATCCGACCGGTTTCATACGTGGGTCGACGACAAAGATCTCGTAGAAATCCTCCGGCAGATCATCCGTATCGCGCATGTAGTCGATGGCCTGCCCGACAGTCCAGTAGGAGGGGATCGCGATGAAATCCCGCTGCATGAGGCGGCCGGCGCTGTCCTCGGGAAAACCAAGCGCGGCTTCAACTTCGGCGCGCTCCTCATCGGGCACCGAGTCGAGCACCTCCCGCCGGTCGCCTTCGTTCAAATCCTCGAGAACATAGGCGGCATCATCCGCGTCCAGTTCGGTGATGGCCGCGGCCAGTTCTTCCGGCTCAAGGTGCTCGATGACGTCATCGCGGACGGCCTCGCCCAGTTCGGGAAGCGCTTCGGCGGCCAGCATGTCGCGAATGGCATCAAGCAGAAGCAGGCGCATCCGGTGCGAAAGCTGCTCAATAAGATCGGCCTGATCGGCTGCGTGGAATTCACCCACCAGCCGGCGTACGAAATCCGTGTCCTCACGGCGAAGTGCGTCGACTACCTCGCGAACGACATCGGCTGAAATAACAGAAGAGTCCTCGGCGGTCGCTGCCGGAGGCTGTTCGGCGATCAAATCGTCCCGCTCCATCCGCACTCTCCGCCAAATCCAAGGGGGTCATCGTGAAAAGGCCTGCAAGGTCTCAAGATAGAGCGCCCTGCAGGCCTTTTCCAATCTGGTGCGGTCGAGAAGACTCGAACTTCCACGGGCTTATCACCCACAGCGACCTCAACGCTGCGCGTCTACCAATTCCGCCACGACCGCAGTTGGGTGAGAGGGAGTACCAAAAACAGGGTAGGGCCGCAAGCGTGGGCTCACGAAAACGAGGCTAAATCCCGTCGCCGACATGAATGCCGCATTCGGTCTTGTCGGTGCCCGCCCACCGGCCGGCCCGGTAATCCTCGCCTTCCTGAACCCGACGGGTACAGGGCATGCAGCCAATGGAGAGATAGCCGTCCATCACGAGGGGATGGCGCGGCAAGTTTTTCTCTTTGGCGATGGCCTGCAAATCGGCCAGATCATGGTTGGCAAGCGGGTTGATCTTGATCTTGCCAGCGCTCTCTTCGATCAGGTCTAGATTGGCACGCTCTGCCGTCTGAAACCGCTTGCGCCCGGTGATCCAGGCATCGAATCCTTCCAGCGCGCGGTCCAGGGGCCGCGTTTTGCGCAGATCGCAGCAGGCGTCCTGATCGCGCGTCCACAGCAGGCCGTTGTGGTCTTCGGCTTCCAGTTCGTCTTCATCGGGCTTGAGGGAACGGATATCGGTCAGGCCGAACCGCTCCTGAAGCTTGTCGCGGTAGCGCAGGGTCTCACCGAACAGCTTGCCCGTGTTCAGAAACAGAATGGGGGTTGAGGGATCGATGGCGGCCACCATCTCGATCAGCACGGCCGACTCCGACCCGAAGGACGACACCAGACCGATCCGGCCCGGAAAGGCATCCTTGATCATGACTTCCAGCAGATCCCGGCCATCGAGATGCCCATAAGCCTGCCGCAACGACACCGCGTCACTGACAACCCCTTCTTCTGGCTTCTGTAACGCCATGCTCATTTCAGCCATCCGTTCTCTTCGATCATCGCATCCGTCCGGCGTGCCAGAGTAGGCAGGTCGGCGCCTTCATTCATCCATTGCCGCCTTTTCGCGGCGAGTTCATCGAGCCGTCCGGCCCATTCCGGCCCAAACTGAGCCTCGAAATACCGGCGCAGCGCCCGGGCCAGCCCCGGACTTTTGCCGCCGGTCGCGATGGTCAACAGCAGGTCCCCCCGCCTGACCATCCCCGGGACATGGAAGTCGCAAAGGTCAATCACGTCTTCCACATTCACCAGCGCCCCGGCCTCGTGCGCCATGGCGGCAACCTGTTCCGATTGGACACGGTCCAGATCGGCGACATAGACCACATCAAATCCATCGAGCGCGCCCGCGGCAGGCGGCACTTCAAAGACAGCAAGCTTCGTAGCGCCACCCTCTTTAAGCTGCTCCACGCGCCTGGACGCCGCGGGACCGTTGCCCACAACTGCCGCAGCGATCCGCGCAGGGTCAAGCATGATAGGAATCAACGGCAGCGCCCTTCTATTGAACACTCCATATTAGGTTTAAGAACTAATTTCGCAAGCTTGAATGTATAAATTTATTAAATACACAATAAAAATGTAGTTATTGCAAGTGAAACCAATCCGAAAAGGCCTGAACGTCATAAACCTCCCGGTACCGCATTACCTTGTCACCCCGCACAGAGATCGAATCCGCCTTCATCAGAGTCATCACCGCCCCAGACCGGCGGTGACGAACGTCCAATTCCGACAGGAAGAGCGCACCGAAATCATCTGTAACCGATGACACCACGTCATAGCGGGTAATCTCGACATGCTCCCATACGGTATCGAGGAAGTCCTGCAGACCGGCAACCCCGTGCCACGTCCCCGCCCACGGAATTTGAGTCTTGTCCCCACAGGATTCGAACACCAGATCTTCAGCCAACAGATCGGCAGCGGGAACAGGCCCACGAGTCGGATAGTCGTGATAGAATTGCATCATCGCTGCCTGAAAGGCGCGTTCTTTACCCATAATCTTGACCTTTCCAAAATGTCAGCACCGTCAAAACCGACAGAGCATGCAACTCCCGCGTCAGGGGATCAAGCACCCGATGTCGCATGGATTGTATCCGATGCGCCGGTCCCCTACCTGGAGGCCCAGCACTTTATGGACCAAAGGGTTGCCGAGATTGCCGGGGGCCAGGCGCCGGAGACGGTCTGGCTGCTGGAGCACCCACCGCTCTACACCGCCGGCACCAGCGCGCAGGCCAATGATCTCATCAGCCCTGACAGGTTCCCGGTTTTCGAGACCGGGCGCGGTGGCCAATACACCTACCACGGCCCCGGCCAGCGTGTCGTATATGTGATGCTGGACCTGAACCGACGGGGTCGCGACCTGCGCGCTTATGTGCGCGGCCTGGAACAGTGGATCATCGACGCGCTGGCCCGGTTCACCGTGACGGGTGAGCGGCGCGATGGCCGTGTCGGCATCTGGGTCGATCAGGGTACCGGTCGCGAGGCAAAAATTGCCGCCGTCGGCGTCCGTATACGGCGCTGGGTGACCTTTCATGGCATATCAATCAACGTCAAACCCGACCTTGAACACTTTTCCGGGATCGTCCCCTGCGGCATTTCCGACCACGGTGTCACGTCTCTCGCTGACCTCGGCTTACCGGTGACGATGGCAGATCTTGATGTCGCCTTGCAGGACACGTTCAAGGCCAACTTTCCTTGACTGTACAGTAAGCTCTTATAGGATGTATATATGTGATTTATAATACAACTTATACGAGCTTTTATGATCAGCCAAATATGGGGAAAACTGGGTATCGGTGTATTGGCCATCTTGGTGACGGGCTGCATCGCGGCGCCGCAAGATCAGAATCAATATGCCGACCGGGTTCGGGTGACGGACAGCGCGTTTGATGCGACCGTCGGCTATGAGGGGCCAGTCGTCCGCGCCGGCACACTTGCCTGGGGCAATGTCTACGGACAGGCCCTGCTCCGAAGCTTGAGAGACAAGCAAACCGGCCAAATGGCGCACCAGCTCTATGTCGATCTCGCCTATGACGGGCGGCGGTTCCGCTGGTTTGAAACCGCAAGCTTGATTGGCGGCCAGAGATTTGACCTGCTTCAAATCGACCATGAACGCCTGAATTGCAGCAAGGATCGCGAACCGCGGCCCTGCCGCTATGCGGAGACGGTTGGCTTGAACCTGTCGTTACCGTTTCTGCTTGCCCACGAACATTCGGGCTTCTCTGTTCGCCTGAATGCGCGCGAAGGGAGTATGATCGTGTTTGAGATACCACCGCATTACATACAAGGGCAATTGAAGGTTATTGGATACTAAGGGGGTCGACAGAGATCAATTCACTGTATCCTCAGGTGCGATCTCTCCATAATATGAGTTACTCAAACAGACGAGAAAATTGATGATCGATCGCCGCAGAATGTTGACCGGTATTGCGGGCGGAATTGCCCTTGCGGCCTGTTGGCCGACAACTCGTGTCGCAGCAAGCGTCAGCCATCGATCCATTAATTTGGTCAATCTGCATACGGGCGAACGGTTCTCCGGCACCTATGCCGAGAAAGGCTCGCCACTACCTGATGCGCTGTCGGAGTTGAGCCGCGTTTTGCGGGACCACCGGACAGGCGACGTGCACGAAATCGATCCCCGTCTGTTTGACTGGATGAGGTCATTGCAGGACCGCCTCGGCGGCACCGAATTCGGCATTATCTCAGGGTACCGATCGCCAAAGTCGAACCAGATGTTGCGCGGCAAAAGCAACGGCGTGGCCAAGAAGAGCTGGCACATGCAAGGCCGCGCCATAGATCTGCGGCTTGCCGGTAGTGATACGGCCGACCTGCGCAAGCTTGCCATCGCCGACCGGTTGGGCGGTGTCGGCTACTATGCCAAGTCTGACTTCGTCCACCTCGACACCGGACGGCCGCGCTCTTGGTAGCGACGCAGCCCTTGAACGGGCTGCTGAACTTTTTAGCAGCCATTGGCCTGCTTCTGGCAGTCCTGCCCCTTACCAGCCGTCCGGCATACAGTCAGGCTGTTTCCCCCGAGCAGCAGATCAAGCAGCTGCTGGACCGGGTGCTTACCAGCGAAGGCGCGCAGGTCCGCGGCGAAACAATCGCGGACCCTGCTGCTCTTCTGTCGTTTTACGCCGAGCGCGATTTCAAGCCCTTGTGGCGCAATCCCGGCCGCTATCATGCGATGGTGGCACAACTCAATAACGCGGCGCGTCACGGCCTCACGCCGGCGCACTATCACGCGGATGCCCTTCGGCCAGGAATGGCATCACAGGCGGATTGGACCGCCGAAGATGAAGTCCTGGCCACTGATGGCCTGAAACAGCTCTTGCGAAACCTCCGTTTCGGCCGCGTCGACCCGGTCTCGCTTGACCCACGCTGGAACATCGCCCGCCCTGCCGACCGAGAGTATGGTCTCGAACAGCTTCGGGCACTCGAAAGTGTTGACGACCTGGTTGACACAATACGCACCGCGGCGCCCCAACACTTTTTCTATGACGGGCTGATGACCGTGCTGGCCCGATATCGAGACCTAAGTGAAAATGTGGCCTCTACGCTTGTCCCCGCTGGCGCAGCCCTAAAACCAGACATGACCGACCCCAGGGTCACCTTGTTGCGCCAGCGTCTGGAGGCGACAGACGAAGTCGGCCCCGCAGACCCGGACGCTGCAGACCGCTATAATGAGGCCTTGGTCGAAGCCGTGAAACGCTTCCAGGTCCGTCACGGCCTTGATGCAGATGGCGTTGTCGGCCCGGAGACACTGCGGGCCCTGAACGTTTCATTCGAAGACAGGGTCCAGCAAATCCGCGTGAATCTGGAGCGGGCCCGCTGGGTCTTGCATGACCTGAGCGACGAATTTCTGGTCGTCAATATCGCTGGCTTTGAGGTTTTCCTCGTCCGTGGCGGCAGCCCGGTTTGGAACAGCCGCGTGGTCGTGGGACGCACCTATCGTAAGACGCCGGTGTTCAAAGCCGAGATGTCGTACCTGGTTCTCAATCCGACCTGGACCATCCCACCGACCATCCTGCGGAAGGACAAACTACCGGCCATCGCCAAGGACGTCAGCTATCTGGCCAAGAACAATATGCAGATTGTTGACCGGACCGGTCGGGCGGTCGACCCCGCCACGATCGACTGGACGCAGACAACCGCCAGGGGCTTCCCCTATCAGATCGTGCAACGCCCCGGACCGGACAACGCGTTGGGACAGATCAAGTTCATGTTCCCCAACGATCACTTCGTCTATCTGCACGATACGCCCAGCCGGGAG
The DNA here is from genome assembly GCA_046290575.1 of Alphaproteobacteria bacterium. Classification (GTDB taxonomy): domain Bacteria; phylum Pseudomonadota; class Alphaproteobacteria; order SMXS01; family SMXS01; genus JANQQJ01. The sequence continues at coordinate 18,650 of JBKAGX010000012.1, forward strand.
CTCTTCGGCAAGGCATCCCGGGCGTTCAGCTCAGGCTGCGTCAGGGTTGAAAATCCGCTCGACCTGGCAGAACGGCTGTTGGCCGGGCAGGAGGACTGGACGCGCGAGACCATCGAGAAGGCCATCGCGACCGGCAGGCTGCGCAACGTCACGCTCACCAAAAAAATGCCGATCATCATCATGTATTGGACGGTGCAGCCGAGCCCGGCTGTTGGCGTCCGCTTCTTCCGGGATGTCTATGAGCGCGACGCGGCGGTTCTCGCAGCCCTGAATGCCAACCGCTAACCGGGCTTCTCGCAGACTGGCGCTTATGACCTTATTTCAAAGCCTTCTTGGGGCTCTTCCTTGCAGGGGTCCGTAATCACCGATACCGGTCGGGACCCCGGCGGACCGATATAGCAGCGCATCTGCATATCGATCACATTCCCTAACTCGCCGGAGAACACGGCTTCCACCGTGCCGTCAGAACAGTTGCGCACCCAGCCGCTGATGTCACGCGATTGCGCTTCTCGCATCACCCAGGCGCGGAAGCCAACACCCTGAACGCGGCCTTCAATGCGGGATATGACGGTACGGACTGGCAAACTAAAGCCTTTCGATCCATGTTCACTCATATGCTACCAGCCAACGAGCGAACAGGCTGGTAATTTTTCTTATTCGACCTGACAAAACTGATGACGAGGTTTTCTCATGAATAGTACGGGATACAGGATCACTCTCTTTGGCGCCGCACTCTTTGTGGTTCTCGCCGGCACACACGCCGCGGAATCCAGAGCAGGTCAATGGCAGGTGCTGAACTGCACAAACGGAACCATCAAAGCAACGGTCTGTTCGTCCGGTCAGGAAAACATAAGCAAAGGGCGAAGCCATCAGTGGCAGATCGACAAATCCAGATGCGACATTATCGCCCGGGACGCGGGAAGCAGCAGGATGCAGAAGGTGACGAGCAGACCGCCGGGCACCTATGCGGTCAAAGAGGCCTCTAGCAGCAAATTCTCTATCACTGCGGGCAATTGTTAGGCGGACAAACAAGTGATAGCCGGGATGCCGGCCAGAAGGTCGCTACTCGAATTCCATGATCACCTGATCGACCTTCAGGCTGTCACCCGGTTCAGCAGCGATCTTGGAGACAACCGCCTGCTTTTCAGCCCGCAGGATGTTTTCCATCTTCATCGCCTCGACCACCGCCAGCGCCTGTCCCGGGAACACTTCCTCCCCTTCTTCAACCCCGATGGAGACCACGAGCCCCGGCATTGGGCACAGCAGCATCTTTGAGGTATCCGGCGGGATCTTTTCGGGCATCAGCGCTGCATAGGCAGCGACCTGCGACGAATAGACGGACACGTCACAGGTAACGCCGTCATGGATCATTTCACGGCCCCGGGATGTCCGCTCAATGGCAACGGTAAACGGCTCATTGTTTACAAGGCCTTTGAGCAGCGGATCGCCCGGGCGCCAATCGGTCTGGATGTTGACGAACCGGCCGTCCAGCATGATATCCCATCCCAGGCGCGCCTCTTCAACGCGGGCCGGGTGACTCTCACCGTCCAGTTCAACCAGCCATTCGGCATTGGAATCAGGCAGCGTACCGGACAAGCGGCCGGAGACCGTCTGTTCGCGGATGCGTTCCAACTGATGGGTCAACGCGGCCACACCGATCAACAGGTCGCGTGCGTCATTGGAAAGCGCGCCACCTTCAAAGCCGTCGGGATACTCCTCGGCGATGAAATTGGTCGACAGGCGGCCTTCCTGGAACCGTGGATGCGCCATTACCGCTGACAGGAAGCTGATATTATGGCTGATACCACGGATGTAGTATTCGTCCAGCGCCAGCCGCATGCGAGCAATCGCCTCCTCGCGTGTCGGTGCATGCGTACACAGCTTGGCGATCATCGGATCGTAGAACATGCTGATCTCCGCACCCTCGTAGATGCCGGTATCGATGCGCACGCCATCCACGTCGTCCGGCAGCGCGTATTTCGTGATGCGCCCGATGGACGGCAGGAAGTTGCGCAGCGGGTCTTCCGCGTAGACACGGGATTCGACGGCCCAGCCGGTGAGTTCAATATCGTCCTGCGTCAGGTTGAGCGGCTCACCCGCAGCAGACCGGATCATCTGTTCGACCAGATCGACGCCTGTGATCAGCTCAGTGACCGGGTGTTCCACCTGCAGCCGGGTGTTCATTTCCAGGAAGTAAAACCCGCCCTGAGGGTCGACGATCATCTCCACCGTCCCGGCGCTGTCGTAATCCACCGCCTGGGATAGCGCGACAGCCTGTTCGCCCATCGCCTTGCGGATTTCCGGCGTCAGGAACGGGCTGGGCGCCTCTTCAATCACCTTCTGATGGCGACGTTGAATGGAACATTCGCGTTCGCCCAGATAGATCACATTGCCATGCTTGTCGCCCAGCACCTGGATCTCGATATGGCGCGGATCTTCAATGAATTTTTCGACGAACACGCGGTCGTCGCCAAAGCTCGATACCGCCTCATTGGTCGCGGAGGTAAAACCGTCGCGCGCTTCTTCATCGTTATAGGCGATGCGCATGCCCTTGCCGCCGCCACCGGCGGAGGCCTTGATCATCACCGGATAGCCGATGTCGCTGGCGATCTTGACCGCCTCATCCTCATCGGCGATCACGCCCATATAGCCGGGCACCGTTGACACGCCGGCTTCCGCCGCCAGTTTCTTCGATTCGATCTTGTCGCCCATGGCCGCGATGGCATGCGGGTTGGGGCCGATAAAGGCGATGCCGGCCTCTTTTAACGCCTCAGCGAAATGCGTGTTCTCGGACAAGAAGCCATAGCCGGGATGAACCGCATCGGCGCCAGTCTCCTTGATGGCGGCCAGGATCTTGTCCATGACCAGGTAGCTTTCCGCGGCGGGCGGCGGGCCGATATGGACGGCCTCGTCGGCCATCTGCACATGCAGTGCGTCCCGGTCGGCATCGGAATAGACCGCGACGGTCGCGATACCCATCTTGCGCGCGGTCTTGATAACCCGACAGGCGATTTCGCCGCGATTGGCGATCAGGATCTTATTGAACATTATCAGCGTTCCCCGGCCTTAGAGCGGCAGATTGTCATGTTTTTTCCACGGGTTGCTGACGTCCTTGTTCTTCAGGACACGCAGCGCGTGGCTGATCCGGCGCCGCGTCGAATGCGGCATGATCACGTCATCGATGAAGCCCCGACTGGCCGCCACAAACGGGTTGGCGAACCGGTCTTCATATTCCTTGGTGTGGGCGGCGATCTTTTCGGGATCATCCAGATCCTTACGGAAGATGATCTCCACCGCCCCCTTGGCGCCCATCACCGCGATCTCCGCAGTCGGCCACGCATAATTGACGTCGCCGCGCAGGTGCTTCGAGCTCATCACGTCATAGGCGCCGCCATAGGCCTTGCGGGTAATGACGGTCACCTTCGGCACCGTGGCTTCCGTGAACGCATAGAGCAGCTTGGCGCCGTGCTTGATGATGCCGTTAAATTCCTGGTCGGTCCCCGGCAAGAAGCCCGGCACATCGACGAAGGTCACAATCGGGATGTTGAAGCAGTCGCAGAAGCGCACGAAACGGGCCGCCTTGCGCGACGAGTCGATATCCAGGCACCCGGCCAGCACCATGGGCTGGTTGGCCACGATCCCTACCGTCGAGCCTTCGACCCGGCCGAAGCCGATGATGATGTTGCCGGCAAAGTCAGGCTGCACTTCCATGAAGTCGCCTTCATCCACCGTTTTGGTGATGAGCTCGTGCATGTCATAGGGCTGGTTCGGATTGTCCGGGATCAGCGTATCCAGCGACATTTCGATCCGGTCGGGGTCGTCATGCGTCTCCCGCACCGGCGGCTTTTCCCTGTTGTTCAGCGGCAGGAAGTCAAAAAAGCGGCGCGTCTGCAGCAGCGCTTCGACATCGTTTTCGAACGCCAGGTCCGCGACGGAGGATTTCGACGTATGGGTCACGGCGCCGCCAAGTTCTTCTGCGGTGACCTGTTCCTGCGTGACCGTCTTCACCACGTCTGGACCGGTGACGAACATGTAGGACGTGTCCTTCACCATGAAGATGAAGTCGGTCATGGCCGGTGAGTACACAGCACCACCCGCGCAGGGGCCCATAATCACCGATAGCTGCGGAATCACGCCCGACTGTTCAACGTTTCGGACAAAAACCTCTGCGTAGCCGGCCAGCGACGCCACCCCTTCCTGGATCCGCGCGCCACCGGAGTCGTTCAGCCCGATAACGGGCGCGCCGACTCTGGCCGCCATATCCATGATCTTGGCGATCTTCTCGGCAAAGGTCTCAGAGAGAGCGCCGCCGAAGACCGTGAAATCCTGGCTGAATACATAGACCAAACGGCCATTAATGGTGCCGTGGCCGGTCACCACACCATCGCCGGGCGGCCGGTTCTTCTCCATACCGAAGTCGGTATTCCGATGTTCGACGAACATGTCATATTCCTCGAACGAGCCCGGATCGAGCAACACGTCAATCCGCTCGCGCGCGGTTAGCTTGCCGCGCTTGTGCTGCGCGTCGATCCGCGCCTGTCCGCCGCCCAACCGGGCCCGCGCGCGGCGCTCTTCCAATTCCTGCAAGATTTCCTGCATGGCATCCCCCGAAACTACATGTTCGTCTTATTCGTGAACGGCCCTGAACGGGCCCCGTGCATGGCGGCGCACATTAAAGCAAGGTTCAAGGATTTGTAACAGTTTCCGGTCATCTTTGCCGGATTGCAGGTCCTGATGATAGGATGTCTGGACGAGGCCGGATAATGAATCTGGGCATGGATGGGGCGCTCCGACTGGAGGGACATCTGATGACCATAAAAAATCTGCCGGCAGTGGTACTCGCCTGCCTTCTCATGACCGGCACAAACCTGCCGAGCAAGGCCCAGGAGCGGCCGGACTCCACCGTGGGCCAGATTGTGCTCAACAACGCCAAGAAGGCTGCGGGCCGAAACGCCTCCACCGTTTGCACGTTGGCCGCCAATGTCGTCTGGAACAAATCGCTGCACCGCAACGATGCGCGGGGTATCCACAACAGGCGCTGCCATCCGGACCGGGCGCGGCATATCCGGATTGACGGTCCGGTCGCCGCCGGCACGCGTCTTCAATTCTTCAACAACCGCAACGCCTCGACCACAAAGCCCGGCGACAGCAGCTTCGCTCAGATTACGATTTTGCAGGACATCGCGCCAGGCCAGCAATTGATAATCGGCTCGTTCGAAGCGTTCCAGCGCAATCCACTGTTCTACGCTGCGTCATATTGCAATATGCGCCGCGACGGTCGCCGCTGGTGCCCCTTCCGGGACGATGACTATCTGGATGGCAAGGTTTCCTACGTTCGGGTCCTGCCACCCCGGACCAGCGGTCTGGACGAGTTTTCCATCGACGAGGAAACGGTCACGCCCAATGAGTGGCCGGAAAACGACCCGGACACCGACCCGCAATCATAGCCGGGTCAAGTCAACGAATACGGCGGCGGTCAGGATACGCTGGCGCAGGGCCTCGCGGCTTTGGGCCGCTTCCGCGTCCTGACCCCACTGGCTTTCCTGCCAGAGCTCGTCAAGCTGGCTAAGCTGGAACGCCTCGTCCGGGTCGAGCCTGCCCAGAATGACGGCAAGACCGAGAACCGCCGAGCCGAGCCCGTGGGTCAACACATTCAGCCCGGTCAGGGCCCAGTCATCGACGGCGTCGATCTGCGCCCGCAGCGCCGCGAGCGCGGCCGCGTCCTGAACAACTGGAACGATCCCCTGAGTCGTCGCGAGCCCGGCACCCAGATCCTTTTCTGCCCAGTCGAGAACAGGCTGCCAGGCCGCATGCTGCCTCGCCTGTAACTCTGCGGGCCCTTCCGCGCGGTAACACAGCAGGTCGGTCTCCGTATAGCCAGCGATGGTATCGACGATTTCGCCGCGGCGCCTGCCGATGAGTTCGATGGCTGCATTGGCGAAACCCGTTAGCGGCATGGATGCCGGATCGAGCTTCTCGCCCTGCGCGTCCCATTCTTCCGCGATACGGGTTGCAAGCGCTTGCGTAGGCAGGGTGAGCAGCAGTTTGCCCGGTGTTCGGACGTCACGCCCATCCAGCTGGACGCGGAACCCGTCCTCAACCGGCACCGTGGCGACGTCTGTCCAGAAGCGCTTCATGTGCCTATGCCCAAAGCCCGTTCAGCGTCGGCGCTAATTCGTCGAAATGATCGATCAGCCGGGCGGCCCCCGCGTCCTGCAGCGCCGATACAGGATGGAAGCCCCAGGATACGCCGATGGAGGTGACCCGCGCGTTCTGGGCCATTTCGATATCGAACACCGTGTCGCCGACAACCACTGTGTTTTCGCGGGTTGCACCGGTTTCCGCCATGCCCTGCTCGACCATGCCCGGATGCGGCTTGCCGGGGGCATTGTTGGGAGTCTGGATCGTTGAAAACACGCCTTCAAACCCGTGCGCGTCGATCAGGTGATCAACGCCCGGACGCCCTTTGCCAGTCGCGATTCCCAGTACATAACCTGCATCCGCCAGCGCATGGACGGTTTCCTTCGCCGCCGGGAACAGCGGCTCGTCGATCTCGCCGGCCGCGCGCATACGTCGGTAGATCAGCCGGTAGGTCTGCGCCAGCTCGACATGGTCTCCAGCGGAAAGCTCGGGTGCCAGATGCCGCATGGTGACTTCAAGGTTCAAGCCAACCAGGGCGCGCAGAGCAGCTTCCTCCGGCGCCGTTTGGCCATGCTCCCGGAACGTTTCGCCCATTGCCGTGACATGGTGCCGCAGGCCGTCAACCAACGTGCCGTCACAGTCGAACAGGATCAGCCGCAACTCATTCATCGGCAAAAGGGTCTTCTTCGGCGTCCGGGTCGAATTCAAACAACGCCCAGGTTGCTTTCATGTGATCGGGCAGCGCAGCCGTTACATCCAGCGTGCCACGCTGCGGATGCGGAATGACGATTCGCCGGGCATGCAGGTGCAGCTTGTTGGATACCCCGTCGAAGAACGCCTCGGTGCCACCATATTTGCCGTCACCGACAATCGGCGTGCCAAGCTGGGCACAGTGCACGCGAAGCTGATGGGTCCGTCCCGTCACCGGCCGCAGGGCGAGCCATGCCGATTGTTGCCCCGCCTGGTCGATGACGGCGTATTCGGTGATGGCCTTACGGCCTTTCATATCAGGCCGGACCAGCTCGATATCCTCACCGCTTTTGTCCAGCAGCGACGTGATCTCGCCCTCGCGCGGGCGGGGCACACCGCGCACCAGCGCCCAATAGGTCTTTTCCGTCCGGCGATCCTTGAACGCTTCCGCCAGGGCGCTGGCCGCCTTGCGGCTGCGCGCCAGCAGCAACACGCCGCTGGTATCCTTGTCCAGCCGATGGACAAGCCGGGGCCGTTCTTTCGCCCCAAGGCGCAACGCATCCAGCATGCCATCAAGATGGCGGGAGGTCTTGCTGCCGCCCTGGACAGCCAATCCAGCAGGCTTGTTGATGGCGATCACCCAATCATCCTTGTAGAGGATTGCATCTTTCAGCTCTTTGGCGTCTTCAGGCCTCACCCGCTGATATTGCGGTTTCGGACTGGCCTGCTGATCGCCCAGCGGCGGCACGCGGACGGCAGCACCCACGGCAAGCCTGTTATCCGCTTTCGCACGCTTGCCATCCACACGGATCTGACCCGTGCGCAACAGCTTCTGCAGCCGTCCGTGGGTGACCACCGGATAATGCTGCTTGAACCAGCGATCGAGACGCATGCCGCCCTCGTCGGACCCGACCGTGACCGTTTCAACACCGCTCATAACACCGTCCTTACCAGCGCCATCCCGGCAAAGACCGCGGCAACGCAGAGGACTACCGAGGCCATCGCGTACCCCGCGGCCAGCCCCCACTGATGGCGCTCAACCATCAGGGCCGCTTCCAGAGAGAACGCCGAAAAGGTCGTAAACCCACCCAGCACGCCTGTGACCAACCCGGCCTGCAGAATGTGAGAGGCTTGAAAGCGCTGCGCCAGGAGCATGGTCACCGTGCCGATCAGAAACGCACCAAGAACATTGACAGCCAACGTCCCCCAGGGAAATCCGGGCCCCATAAGCCGCAAGGAGACCCCGCCAACGGCAAACCGGCCCATGGCGCCCACGGCACCACCGGCAGCGACAGCGAGATAGGTTTGCAGCGCCATTATAGAATTCCGAACGTCCAGCCTTCAGTGCGGCGGACCATATCGGACATGGAAGGCGGATTCCAGAAGTCGGGTTCGCCTGCAAGATGGCGCAGCGCCGCAGCCGTGATCAGCGCATCAGTTTGGTCGTCTGAGTGCGACTTAGGTACATTGTCATCCCCGCGAAGGCGGGGGGCCATGTCGATCATCGCACCAGGTTTCAAAATGGATCCCCGATCGCGCCGCTCCGCGGCTTCTCGGGGATGACAGTCTAAGCAGGTTTTAAAATAGCTGAGCACTCGATCAAGCCGCGCCTTGTCCCGCACTTTGCCGGTCCCGGCACCGGCCATGCGGACAAAGGCAGTTGGGAACGTTTCGACCAGTACCAAGTGTGCCCCCTCAATCTCATCGAACGGCCAGACGGCCACGTTCGTGTGTTGCTTCAGCGCCAGCAAGAACCGCATGCCGGCAAGCGACGACTTGCCCACCTGCCGGGCGCCGACAAGGTTGAAGACCGATTCAGGCGTACCCAATCCCTGATCCAGCGTTGCTTGCTCTGCTGCGCGCAACCGCCGCTCGAACAGATCTCCCCGAGTGCCGCGCTGATGAAAGTACCGGTTATAGGGCGGCGTTTCGGCGAACCGGCCTCCATAAAGGTCGAAATCATCGGCACAGCAGGTTTCCAGCATGGTCCAGAACGCTTGCGGATTTGCGGGGTCGACTTCAAGGCCGGGGAAGTACGATTTCCGGTCCGCCCGGGGAAAACAAAAAGAGAAGTCCAGCCCACAAAGGACTCGTTTTCCATCAGTGACCTGCGTCATCAGCCAGTCTGCAACGCCTGACCGGGTCCAGGGGCCCTCGATCATCGCCAGCCTGCCAGCGCCATCACAGGCTGCAACCTGCAGGCCCGGCAAGCGCGGCCCCTTGGCGCCTGACCAGTCGATCCCGACAAACAGGTCGAAGGTCACGTGTCCTCGTCGTCCTGCCGCGCGGCGCGCAGCTTGGCCCAATAGTCGAGACGCTTGATCACCTCGCGCTCAAAGCCACGGTCGACCGGCTGGTAGAGTTGCTGCCGCTTCATGTCGTCGGGAAAGTAGTTCTGACCGGAGAACCCGTCATCGGTGTCATGGTCGTACTGGTAGCCCTTGCCATAGCCGATATCCTTCATCATCGATGTCGGCGCGTTGAGGATGTGCATAGGCGGCATCAGCGATCCGGTTTCCTTGGCCGCGCGCCCGGCGGCGCTCATCGCCCGGTAGACCGCGTTCGATTTGGGCGCGGTGCACAGATAGATCACCGCCTGGACCAAGCCCAATTCCCCTTCAGGCGACCCCAGAAAATCATACATGTCTTTGGCGGCCAGCGCCTGCACAAGCGCCTGCGGATCGGCCATGCCGATATCTTCCGCCGCAAAGCGCACCAGCCGCCGGGCGATATAGAGCGGCTCTTCACCCCCAGCCAGCATTCGCGCCATGTAATAGAGGGCGGCATCCACATCAGAGCCCCGCAGGCTCTTATGCAGCGCGCTGATCAGGTTGTAGTGGCCTTCCTGCGCCTTGTCGTAGACCGGCGCCCGGCGTTGGACGACCTGCGCCAGCCCGGCGGTGTCCAGCGGCTCGGACACATCCAGCACCTCAAGCTCTTCCACCAGATTGTAGAGAAAACGCCCGTCTCCATCGGCCATGGCCTTAAGTGCCGTGCGGGCGTCGTTGGTCAGCGGCAGATCCCGGCCGACCTCCGCCTCGGCACGCTGCAGCATGGTTTCCAACGCCGCTTCATCCAGCCGGTTCAGCACCAGCACCTGCGCCCGAGAGAGTAACGCTGCGTTCAACTCAAAGGACGGGTTTTCCGTGGTCGCGCCGACCAGAATGACCGTGCCATCCTCCACATAGGGCAGGAACGCATCCTGCTGCGACCGGTTAAAACGGTGGATTTCATCGACGAACAGCAAGGTGCCCTGCCCGCCCTGCCTGCGGCCCTTGGCAGCATCGAACACCTTTCGCAGATCGGCCACACCCGAAAACACCGCCGATATCTGCTCGAAGTGCAGGTCCACATGATCCGCCAACAGGCGCGCGATGGTCGTCTTGCCGGTCCCCGGCGGCCCCCACAGGACCAAAGAGGCGATCCGGTGGGCGGCGACCATACGCCCCAGGGGGCCATCTGGCCCAATCAGATGATCCTGTCCGACCACGTCCTCCAGCCGGGCCGGTCTCAGCCGGTCGGCAAGCGGGCGCGGCGCCGATTCTTCCAGACCGGCGCTTTCAAACAGATTGCTCATGGATACAGTGTACCGGCTGGGGCCTACTGCCTGAAGCGGTCTGTCATCACCCGCCCGCGCCGGCGGATCGAGACGTCCATGGTGCCGCTATAGGTCGCCCAATAGGCATCCAGCATCGCCACTGACTCAATCGGCTCACCGTTGATCTCAACAAAGATGTCGCCCGGGCGGAACCCGGACCGAGCCGCACCGCCGCGCCGGTTGACCGCGAGAATGATCACGCCCGTCTCCATGGGGTCAAGGCGCAACTCATCAGCCAGCGCAGGCGAGAGATTGGCGACCGTCGCGCCATCGAAAATATGGTCGCCGATCAGCTCGGTTTCGTTGCGTGGCGGATCCTCTGGCGCGGGTTCAATGACGATGCGGATGGTCTCCATCTCACCGTCGCGCAGCACCCGCAATTCCGCCTTCGACCCGATTTCCTGGGTGGCAAGACGTGATGCCAGACTTTGCGGATCAGCGACCGGGTTGCCTTCAATCTCCAGGACGACGTCGCCAACCTCCAGGCCTGCATCATCCGCAGGACCGCCTTCGTAGATTGAATTCACCAGGGCGCCAATGGGCCGATCAAGCCCCAGCGATTCCGCCAGCGCACTCGTTACCGGCTGCCCTGAGGCACCGAGCCAGGCCCGCACCACCTTGCCTTCGGTGATCGCATCGCTGACCACCCGTGAGACCATATTGGCCGGGATCGCAAAGCCAACGCCATGCGAGCCACCCGACCGCGAGAGGATAACCGTGTTGATGCCGTAGAGTGTGCCGTCTATCCCCACCAGCGCGCCACCCGAGTTACCCGGATTGATCGCCGCATCGGTTTGAATGAAGAACTCATAGTCACTGATGCCCACCTGGGTGCGGGCTACGGCGGAAACGATCCCGCTGGTGACCGTTTGGCCGATCCCGAACGGATTACCAATAGCAAACACCAGATCCCCCACCTCGACATCATCGGAATCCTGAAAGGTCAGATGCGGCAAGTCCTCGCCATTTGTGTCGATGCGCAACACGGCAAGATCGGTCCGTTCATCCGCCACGATAACCTCTGCGACGAACTCGCGACGGTCCGCGAGGACAACGACGATTTCATCGGCGCCGGCCACCACATGATTGTTGGTGACGACCACGCCCCCTTCGCCAACCAGAACGCCGGATCCCAGCGAGTGGTTTTGCTTGCGCTCCTGCGGCTCATCATCACCCCTGCCGAACCGGTCACCGAAGAACTGACGAAAGAAGGGGTCATTGAACATCAACGACCGGCTTCGCTGGACCATACGCGTTGTATAGATATTGACGACGGCCGGGGCGACCTCACGGATCAGGGGCGCATAGGAATACTGCACCGCCTCGCGGCTGGGCGGGATGATTTTCTCTTCCCGCTCCGCCTTGGACGTTCCACCCAATACGGAACCAAACGCAACCACCCCCAAAAGCCATAATCCGCCCCATAGGGCCAGCCGTTTCGTCATCGATCTTAATCCCGTGTGGTTATGGTCAGCACTATGTAGGGAGCGAGGACTGAAAACGCAAAGGGCAGCCACCAGGGCTGCCCTTCAAATACCGTGTCTGGAGCGACTGTTAGGCAGCGAATGCCTGTTCTTCATCGTCCTCGAACTCTTCAACGGGTCCCGAATCCTGGCCCTTGGCGTCAATGTCGCGATCAACGAACTCGATGACCGCCATCGGCGCGGAATCGCCATAGCGGAAGCCCGCCTTCAGGATGCGAATGTACCCGCCGGACCGCTCAGCGTAGCGCTCGGCCAGCGTCCCGAAGAGCTTATCAACAACAATCTTGCCCTGATGGACGGGATTATCATGCCCATCCAAAGGCGTGGCGCCCCGCTTGCCGACCGGTAGCCGCGACGCAGCAACCCGACGCGCATGAATGTCGCCGCGCTTGCCCAGCGTGATCAGCTTTTCCACATAGGGGCGCAGTTCCTTCGCCTTGGGCACCGTCGTTTTGATCTGCTCATGCTTGATCAGCGCCGCAGCCATGTTCTGCAGCATCGCCTTACGGTGCGAAGAATCGCGATTTAGTTTTCGTCCTGACATGCGATGGCGCATCGGGCGTACTCCGTCTCGTGGGCTTAGGGTTCAGACCCTAGGGCCGGATCAGTATTCAACTTCCAGTTTCTTCGCCAACTCTTCGATGTTCTCAGGCGGCCACTCGGGCACATCCATGCCCAGCTTGAGCCCCATCGCGGTCAGCACTTCCTTGATTTCGTTCAGCGACTTGCGGCCAAAGTTCGGCGTCCGCAGCATCTCTGCTTCCGTCTTCTGGATCAAGTCGCCGATATAGACGATGTTGTCGTTCTTCAGGCAGTTGGCCGAACGGACAGACAGCTCCAACTCGTCGACCTTGCGAAGCAGGTTGCGGTTGAACTCCGGCTCGGCCTCTTCCTCGCGGTGGACCGGCTGGGTCGGCTCTTCAAAGTTGATGAAGAGCTGCAACTGATCCTGAAGAATACGCGCAGCAAACGCCACGGCATCATCAGGCGTGATCGAGCCATCTGTTTCGATGTCCATCGTCAGCTTGTCATAGTCGAGAACCTGTCCCTCGCGGGTGTTCTCCACCTTGTACGCAACGCTGGTTACCGGGCCGTAAAGTGCATCAATCGGAATAAGACCAATGGGGGCGTCGTCAGGGCGGTTGCGGTCGGCAGGCACATATCCCTTGCCGTTATGAACCGTCATCTCCAGCGAGATTTCTGCTCCGTCATCCAGCGTGCAGATCGCAAGCTCCGGGTTCAACACGTCGATATCGGCATGTTCGCCAATATCGGCGGCTGTGACCTGGCCTGGACCGGTCTTTTTCAGCGTCAGGCGCTTGGGGCCTTCCGCGTGCATCTTCAGCGCCAGCGACTTGATGTTCAAAACGATATCCGTGACATCTTCACGGACCCCAGGAATCGACGAGAACTCGTGCAGCACGCCATCAATCTGAATGGCCGTAACAGCCGTTCCCTGAAGCGAAGACAGCAGGACACGACGAAGGCTGTTACCCAGAGTCATGCCATAACCGCGCTCCAGCGGTTCGGCGACGATGGAAGCCTGGGTCTTGTCGTCAATACCCGGCTTCACCTCGATCTTGTTCGGACGAATAAGTTCTTGCCAGTTTTTTTGTATCACGGTGTGACCCCTTGATCAGGTCGTGCCAACGCGCACACGCGGCACCTGCCCGCTTCACCCGAAGCGGATATGAATAATTCTTGCGCCGTTAAACGCGACGACGCTTTGGCGGCCGGCAGCCATTGTGCGGAATCGGCGTCACGTCACGGATGGTCGTGATCGTAAAACCGACAGACTGCAGCGCCCGCAGAGCGGATTCTCGGCCTGAGCCGGGACCCCGCACCTCGACTTCCAGCGTTTTCATGCCGTGTTCCTGAGCCTTGCGGCCAGCATCTTCAGCCGCCAACTGGGCTGCATATGGCGTCGACTTACGCGACCCCTTAAAGCCCTGCGACCCGGCCGACGACCAGGAAATAGCGTTACCCTGATGATCGGTAATCGTGATCATCGTGTTATTGAACGTCGCATTCACATGCGCGACGCCCGAGGTAATATTTTTTCGTTCGCGGCGCTTAACGCGCCCGCCTTCAGGTGGCATGAGCCCCTCCGATTACTTCTTTTTGCCCGCGATGGGCTTGGCCTTACCCTTACGGGTCCGGGCATTTGTACTGGTCCGTTGGCCGCGCACCGGCAGGCCGCGACGATGCCGCAAACCCCTGTAACAGCCCAGATCCATCAAACGCTTGATATTCATGGCAACATCGCGGCGAAGGTCGCCCTCGACCAGGAAATCGCTGTCGATGGTCTCACGGATTTGAATGACCTCAGAATCGGTCAGTTCGTTGACCCGGCGCTCGGCAGGAATGCTCAAGCGATCACAGATCCCCTTTGCACTCGTCCGGCCAATGCCGTGAATGTAGGTCAACGCAATTTCGACCCGCTTATTGGTCGGTATGTTAACGCCAGCAATACGCGCCACGCTTTGTTCTCCTTACGCGTGCTAATCCCGAGTTTCGACCTGATTCGCGAAACGCGGGATTATAGAAACAACAATCGTCCAGTCAACCACGGTGCAGCGCCTGTTCAGGCCGCCAACGCCCGTTCAATCTGTTCTGCAACTTCGTCCATCTTGGCCATACCATCGACCTGAGACAGAACACCGCGCCCTTTGTAATAGGGCAACAGCGGCTCCGTCTCGCGGTGATAGGTCTTCAGCCGGGATCGGACAGTTTCTTCATTATCGTCGGCACGCCGAACCAGATTAGCAGAGCCACAGCCGTCGCAGGCGCCCTCCGTCTTGCTCGGCTTGTAACTGTCGTGGAAACCTTCACCACAGTCGCCGCAGGAATAGCGCCCGGTGATCCGCTCCACCAGCGCATCATCGTTGACCTTCATCTCGATAACGTGGTCCAGCTTGAGACCCTTTTCCTGCAGCATCGCATCAAGCGCTTCGGCCTGGCCGGTATTACGCGGGAAGCCATCCAGGATGAAGCCGCCTGCGCAATCATCCTGAGCGATCCGGTCGGAGATGATACCGACGACCACCTCGTTCGGCACCAGTTCACCGCGCTTCATGATTTCGTCGGCGATTTTGCCAACATCGGTGCCGGCCTTGACTGCTTCACGCAGCATATCGCCGGTCGAAAG
This sequence comes from Alphaproteobacteria bacterium, assembly GCA_046290575.1. Classification (GTDB taxonomy): domain Bacteria; phylum Pseudomonadota; class Alphaproteobacteria; order SMXS01; family SMXS01; genus JANQQJ01. The sequence goes on from JBKAGX010000012.1 coordinate 33,711, forward strand.
CTGAACAAAGCCGTGCTTGTCCTGCAGCATCTTCGCCTGCGTGCCTTTACCGGCACCGGGCGGCCCCAGAAGAATAATGTTCATCGACGGCCCTTACCCAGACGCGACTTCTTGATAAGCCCTTCATATTGATGCGCCAACAGGTGGCTATGGACCTGCGTAATTGTATCCAACGTCACGTTCACAACAATCAGCAGTGACGTGCCGCCGAGATAGAACGGAACCGCGGCCTGGGCGATCAGCAGTTCCGGCACGAGGCAGACACCGGCCAGATAGATCGCGCCGACGGCGGTAATCCGCGTCAGTACATAATCGATATATTCCGCAGTGCGGTCGCCTGGCCGAATACCCGGCAGGAAGCCGCCATGCTTCTTGAGATTATCGGCTGTGTCCTGTGGATTGAACACGATTGCCGTATAGAAGAAGCAGAAGAAGACGATCGCGCTGAGATAAAGCACCAGATAGAGCGGCTGGCCATGTCCCAGCGCCGACGTGACCGTGGTCGCGATATCGCCTCCACCCCCCATCAGCGGGACAATCGTCGCCGGCAACAGCAGCAAGGATGACGCGAAAATTGGCGGGATAACACCAGCCGTGTTCAATTTCAGCGGAAGATGCGAACTGTCGCCCTGGAACATCCGGTTGCCGACTTGCCGTTTCGGATACTGAACAACCAGCCGGCGCTGTGCGCGCTCGAAAAACACGATGATGACGATCAACGCGGTCGCCAGCACCAGCAGAAGCAGCACGAACCAGCCCTGAATGACGCCCTGCTCCCAGCTCAGCGTAAACAGCTGCGCCAGTGCGCTGGGCAACTCGGCGACGATGCCCGCAAAAATTATCAGCGAAATGCCGTTGCCGACCCCGCGCGCTGTGATCTGCTCACCCAACCACATCAGGAACATGGTGGCGCCCACCAGGGTGATGACCGTGGTGGCCAGGAAGAATGGCCCCGGGTCAATCACAACCCCTTGGTCTGAAAGCAGAACCGCGACACCATATCCCTGAACGGTCGTCAGCAGGACGGTGCCGTAGCGGGTATATTGGTTGATCTTTTTGCGGCCGGACTCGCCCTCTTTTTTCAGTTGGGCCAGCGTCGGCGAGACACTGGTCATGAGCTGCACGATAATCGACGCCGAAATGTAGGGCATGATACCGAGCGCAAAGATCGCCATCCGCTCAATCGAGCCACCCGCGAACATGTTGAACATGCCCAGCAGGCCGCCCGCTTGTTGCGAAAACAGATCGGCCATGGCGATAGGGTCGATGCCCGGCAACGGGATAAAGGTCCCCAGCCGGTAAACGACAAGCGCACCAAGTGTGAACCAGATGCGCTGTTTCAGTTCCGTCGCCTTGGAGAAGGCGCTTAGATTAAAGCTTTGTGCGAGTTGTTCCGCAGCAGAGGCCATATGGTCCTATCCGTTTCCTGCGCCCGCCGAGTGCTTATTCGGCGTTGTTTGGCTCGGCGCTTTCAGGCACCGTCTGCACTTTAGCGATGTGGACCTTGCCGCCCGCCTTTTCAACCGCTTCTATTGCGGCCTTCGACGCTCCGGTAATGGTCAGTTCGACGGAAGCCGTCAACTCACCATTTCCCAGCAGCCGGACGCCGTCCCGCAAGCGGGTGACAACACCCGATGCGACAAGCGCTGTTTCGTCGATAGCACCAGCCTCCAGCTTGCCTGCGTCAATCGCAGTCTGCAGCCGGCCCAGATTAACCGTCGCATAACGCTTTTTGTTCGGGTTGGTGAACCCACGCTTGGGCAACCGCATATAGATCGGCATCTGGCCGCCTTCATAGCCATGAATGGCGACGCCGGAGCGCGACTTCTGCCCCTTCATACCGCGCCCAGCAGTCTTACCCTTACCGGACCCGATACCGCGGCCAACGCGCTTGCGGTCCTTGGTCGCGCCTTCTTTTTCTCGCAACTCATTCAGTCGCATGGTCTTAATCCTTGTCTGGATGGCGCCGCTTAGGCGTCAACCTCTTCAACCTTTACCATGTGGGCCACTTTGTCGATCATGCCGCGGATCGAAGGCGTATCGTCCAGCACCCGGGAACGATGCATCTTGTTCAGCCCCAAGCCGATCAACGTTGCCCGCTGATCCTTGGGACGGCGGATCGGACTGCCGGTCTGCGTGACCTTGATTTTTTTCGCGCCTGCCATTGCTTAGCCCTCAATCAGTTCGCCGGCCTGCTCAGGACGGCGATTGATGATGTCCCCAACCTTCTTGCCACGCTTACTTGCGATCATGCGGGGCGACATCTGGTTCTTGAGCGCATCAAATGTGGCGCGCACCATGTTGTAAGGGTTCGACGTCCCCGTGGACTTGGTCACGACATCCTGCACGCCCAATGCCTCGAAAACGGCACGCATGGGGCCACCAGCAATGATCCCTGTGCCGGGAGGCGCCGTGCGAATGATCACCTTGCCGGCACCGTGACGCCCGGAGATATCATGATGCAACGTGCGGCCTTCGCGAAGTGGCACCCGGATCATGTTGTTCTTGGCCGCATCGGTCGCCTTGCGGATCGCCTCGGGCACTTCACGCGCCTTGCCATGACCGAAACCGGCACGGCCTTTCTGATCGCCGACGATGACCATCGCCGCAAAGCCGAAGCGCCGGCCACCCTTGACCACCTTGGCAACACGGTTGATGTGAACCAGACGATCGATCAGATCGCCTTCCTTGTCCCGATCGCCGCCGCGGTCTTTCCTGTCTCGTGCCATATCGTATTCCTATCGCTTCATTTCAGGCGGCTTAGAATGCCAATCCGCCTTCACGCGCTGCATCGGCCAGCGCTTTGATCCGTCCGTGATAGAGAAACCCACCCCGGTCAAACACCACGCTTTCAACGCCCGCATCCTTGGCGCGTTGGGCAATCAGCCCGCCAACGGCCGTCGCTGCCTCAACATTCGCGCCGGATTTCAGCTTGCCCTTGACCTCGCCGTCCAGCGACGACGCGGAAGCCAGGGTTTTGCCCGACACATCGTCAATGACCTGAGCATAGATGTGCTGGCCCGTGCGGTGCACCGAAAGGCGCAAACGCCCATTAGCCGCTCGGCGCAGCGCATTACGCACCCGCTGACGACGCCGATTGAAAAGTTTTTTTCTTTTGTCCATCGCTCTAATCCACTCAGGCCAATTGGCTCAGGAGTCTTGTTACTTCTTCTTACCTTCCTTGCGGAAGATGTACTCACCTGCATAGCGCACACCCTTGCCCTTATAGGGCTCCGGCTTGCGATACGCGCGAATTTCAGAGGCCACCTGGCCTACCTTTTGTTTGTCCACGCCAGAAATCTCGACTTCCGTCTGGCTCGCGCACTTGATGTCGATGCCTTCGGGGATCGGGTAGACAACGTCGTGGCTGAAACCCAGCTGCAGGTTCAAATTCTTTCCCTGAACCGACGCACGATAACCGACGCCCTGGATCTCCAGCTTAACGGTGAAGCCTTCATGCACACCGTTCACCAGATTGCTGATCAACGTCCGTTGCATGCCCCACATGGACCGTGACCGCTTGGACTTGTCACGCGGCTCAACCGTGATGCTGCCATCTTCCAGCTTCGCGAGCACATCTTCGACCAGCGTCATGGCCATCTCGCCCTTGGGGCCCTTTACCGTCAGAGCACGCCCGTCGAGCTTGACATCGACGCCGCTGGGAACGGCCACAGCCTGTTTTCCAATTCGAGACATAGTCCTGCTTCCTTATCGGCCCTAGAGCACAGTACAGAGCACTTCACCGCCCACATTGGCGGCGCGCGCTTCATTGTCCGACATCACACCCTTGGGGGTGGAGATGATGGAAATACCCAGACCATTGGCCACCCGCGGCAGATCACCCACCGACGAATAAACCCGGCGACCTGGACGAGACACACGTGCGAGGGTGTGAATAACGGGTTCGCCTTCGTGATACTTCAACTGCACCTCAAGCGCGGCTTTGCCGCCATCAAAGTCCTGTCGTGCCCAATCGCGGATATACCCTTCCGACTTCAGCACATCGAGAACCCGGGCGCGCAGCTTCGAGGCTGGCACATGAACAGACGATTTCCGCCGCATCTGCGCGTTGCGGATGCGTGTCAGCATATCGCCAATAGGGTCGGTCATTGACATCAGGCCGTCTCCCTTACCAGCTCGACTTAACTAAACCGGGGACCTGGCCTTTGGAGCCCAATTCCCGAAGCGCAATACGCGACATCTTGAACTTGCGATAGAACGCACGGGGGCGCCCGGTCACTTCACAGCGGTTCCGAACCCGGTTCGGAGCCGAATTCCGTGGCAGTTCTGCAAGCTTTAGACGCGCCCGAAAACGCTCTTCCGGCGACAGCGACGTATCCTTGGCCATGGCCTTCAAGCTGTCGCGCTTGGCCGCATATTGCGCGACCATGCGTTCCCGACGTTTGTTCTTAGCAATCGCGCTCTTTTTAGCCACGATTCACTCCTCCTGCGCCCAATGCGCTAGTTGCGGAACGGCATCTGAAAACCAGCCAGCAAGGCTTTTGCCTGCTCGTCTTCTTGTGCCGTAGTACAAATGATGACGTCCATGCCCCGGATTTCGTCGACCTGATCGTAATTGATCTCAGGGAATACGATCTGTTCACGAATGCCCAAGGCATAGTTGCCGCGACCGTCAAAGCTACGCGGCGAAACCCCACGGAAGTCACGAACACGCGGCAATGCGATCGTGATCAACCGATCCAGAAACTCATACATACGCTTGCCGCGCAGTGTAACCTTACAACCCAGCGGCATACCTTCACGCAGTTTGAACGCCGCGATCGATTTCTTGGCATGGGTGATCACCGGCTTCTGCCCGGCAATCGCGGTAAGTTCGTCGACCGCTGTCGTGATCTTCTTGGAATCCTTGGACCCCTCACCGACACCCATATTGATAACGATCTTGTCGAGTTTCGGCGCCGCCATACCGTTTGGCAGCTCGAACTGCTCGATCAGCGCGGCGCGCAGCTCGGAATCGTACTGCTCTTGCAGGCGCGGCTTTGCTTGTGCATCAGCCATCGATCACCTCTCCTGATTTACGGGCAACGCGAACCTTGCGCCCGTCATCGAGAATTTTGAACCCAACCCTGGTTGCTTCCCCGGTCTTGGGGTCGACCAACGCCAGATTGGCAAGCGCAATCGGCGCTTCTTTGGTCTTGATGCCACCAGGGTCCATCTGACTGGGGCGCTGATGGCGCTTCACCATATTGACGCCGCGCACCAGTGCACGGTTCTCCGCCGGGATTACCCCAACGACTTCGCCCTTCTGGCCCTTGTCGCGGCCTTTGGTCACAACCACCTGGTCGCCCTTGCGGATCTTGGCAGCCATTTAAAGTACCTCCGGCGCCAGCGAGACGATCTTCATCATCTGCTTGGCACGCAGTTCACGGGTCACCGGGCCAAAAATACGTGTACCGATCGGCTCACCCTGATTGTTGATCAGAACCGCCGCATTCCGGTCGAACCGGATGCTGGAGCCATCCTGACGGCGGATTTCCTTCGCCGTGCGCACGATAACCGCGCGGTGAACGTCACCCTTCTTCACGCGGCCGCGCGGAATCGCTTCCTTGACGCTGACCACGATAACGTCGCCGACCGACGCGGTTTTCCGCTTCGAGCCGCCCAGCACCTTGATGCACTGCACCCGCCGCGCGCCCGAATTGTCGGCAACCTCAAGATTCGACTGCATCTGAATCATGTCGAGTTCCTTTTGGCTTTCGCCCGCATTGACGCGGCTAAGCGGTTTCTTCCATTACGCGCCACCGCTTCAACTTTGAAATCGGTGGACATTCAACGATGCGGACCTTGTCACCCACTGTGCAGCTATTGCCTTCGTCATGCGCATGGTAGCGCTTCGAGCGGCGCATAACCTTGCCGAGCACAGGGTGCTTCATGCGGCGTTCGACGCGCACAATTGCGGTTTTCTCACCCGCACTGCTAACGACTACGCCCTGTAGAATTCGCTTTGGCATCTTGTTGTGCTCTCCGCCTTAGGCCTGGGCCCCTGAGGCCTCTTTTTCCTGGAGGATCGTGCTTACCCGGGCGATATCCCGGCGCACATTCCGCCGCTGTGTTGTGTTTTCGAGCTGCCCAGTCGCCTGCTGAACCCGCAGGTTGAACTGCTCGCGCTTAAGCTCTGTCAACTTCTCTCGAAGCTGGTCGAGCGACATATCACGGACTTCCGAAGCTTTCATGTCTCTCTCCGTCGCCCTATTGCTCGCCTTCACGCATGACCACGCGGGTGCCGACCGGCAACTTCGCTGCGGCACGCTCGAAGGCTTCGCGTGCGACCGTCGGTGTAACACCGTCGATCTCAAACATGATCCGGCCCGGCTTAACCCGGCAGACCCAGAATTCTGGTGATCCCTTACCTTTACCCATGCGGACTTCGGTCGGCTTCTTCGACACCGGTACGTCCGGGAAGATACGGATCCAAACACGGCCCGCACGCTTCATGTGGCGTGTCATGGTCCGGCGGGCAGCCTCGATCTGACGGGCAGTTACCCGGCCAGGCTGCGTCGCCTTCAGGCCATAAGCCCCAAAGTTGAGCGCGGTGCCCCCCTTGGCTTTTCCGTGAATCCGGCCTTTATGGGCCTTCCGGAATTTTGTTTTCTTCGGCTGTAACATCGTCAGAAAACCCTAGTTCATGGGGCGGCCACCGCCGCCACCACCTTGTTGCGATTCCATGGCCCGCTTCTCGGAAGCAAGCGGATCATGTGCCAGGATCTCGCCCTTGAAAACCCAGACCTTGATTCCGCAAATGCCATAAGCGGTCTTAGCTTCCGCCGTGCCATAGTCGACATCAGCCCGCAGCGTATGAAGCGGCACACGACCTTCGCGGTACCATTCCATCCGTGCAATCTCCGCGCCACCGAGACGGCCACCGGCGTTGATCCGAATGCCCTGTGCGCCCAACCGCATGGCGGACTGCACAGCGCGCTTCATGGCGCGCCGGAAGGCAACACGGCGCTCGAGCTGCTGCGCGATATTTTCGGCGATCAGCTTCGCATCGATTTCCGGCTTGCGGATTTCAACGATGTTCAGGTGCACTTCACTGCCCGTCATCGTCGAAATCTCCTTGCGGAGTTTGTCGATGTCGGCGCCCTTCTTACCGATAATCAGGCCCGGACGCGCCGAGTGAATGGTCACCCGCGCCTTCTTGGCCGGACGCTCGATGACGATCTTGGAAATACCCGCCTGCGACAGCTTGTTTTCCAGATACTCCCGGATCTTGATGTCCTCGTGCAGCAGACCGGAGAAATCCTTGTCATTCGCATACCAGCGCGAATCCCAGGTCCGGTTGATGCCGAGGCGCAAGCCGATCGGATTAACTTTCTGGCCCATTATGCGGCCTCCTCAACTTCGCGCACCACGATCGTCAGACGACTGAACGGCTTCGTGATCTTGCCCGCACGACCGCGGGCCCGTGGGCGGAAACGTTTCATGGTGATCGACTTGCCAACCGTAGCCTCAGCGACGACCAGCTGATCGACGTCGAGCTGGTGATTGTTTTCGGCATTGGCGACCGCGCTCTCCAGCACCTTCTTCACGTCCTGGGCAATCCGCCGGCGCGAAAAGGCGAGCGTGGTCAACGCCTGTTCGACCTTCTGACCGCGAATCGTCTGCGCCACAAGGTTGAGCTTCTGAGGGCTAATCCGTAGCACCCGTGCTACGGCCTTTGCCTCATTCTCGCCCAGGCTGCGCTCTCTTGCCTGCTTGCCCATGATTAGCCTCTCTTCGCCTTCTTGTCGGCGCCGTGGCCGTAATAGTTCCGCGACGGCGCGAACTCGCCCAGCTTGTGGCCGACCATCTCTTCGGACACGTGCACCGGCACGAACTTCTGACCGTTATGCACGGCAAAGTTCAGGCCGACGAACTGGGGCACCACCGTCGAGCGGCGCGACCAGGTCTTGATCGTTTCATTGCGGCCGGAATCACGGACAGCGCCTGCTTTTTTCAGCAGATAGCCATCCACAAAGGGGCCTTTCCAAACAGAGCGTGGCACGGGTGCTCTCCTTTACCGTTTCTTCCGCACGTGGCGGGATCGAACGATGAATTTGTCAGTGGCCTTGTTAGACCGGGTACGCTTGCCCTTGGTGGGTTTACCCCAGGGCGAAACGGGGTGGCGGCCACCGGATGTCCGGCCCTCGCCACCACCATGAGGGTGATCGACCGGGTTCATGGCAACGCCACGCACCGACGGGCGCTTGCCGAGCCAGCGCTTACGCCCGGCCTTACCGAGATTGATATTCTGGTTGTCCGGGTTGGATACCGCGCCAACCGTTGCCATGCAGCTGGAGTGAACAATACGCTGCTCACCCGACGTCAACCGCAGGATCGAATAGTCGCCGTCGCGCCCGACATACTGGACATAAGTGCCCGCCGCACGAGCCATCTGGCCACCCTTGCCTGGCTTCAGTTCGACATTATGCACGATGGTCCCGACCGGCATGCTGCCCAGCGGCATCGCATTGCCCGGCTTGATGTCCACCCGCTTGCCCGAGATAACCTTGTCGCCCTCGCGCAAACGCTGCGGCGCCAGAATGTACGACTGCTCGCCATCTTCATAGGTTACCAGCGCGATAAAGGCTGACCGGTTCGGATCGTATTCCAAGCGCTCGACCGTCGCCGTCACATCAAACTTCGTCCGCTTGAAATCAACGATGCGGTAGCTGCGCTTATGCCCGCCACCACGGCGGCGCGCGGTGATCCGGCCGGCGTTGTTACGCCCGCCCTTCTTGGTCAGGCCTTCGGTCAGCTTCTTGACCGGCTTGCCCTTGTAAAGACCCGAACGGTCAACCTGCACCAGCGTGCGCTGGCTGGGCGTCGTCGGGTTATATGTCTTCAACGCCATCGGTTAGACCCCTGTCGTGATATCGATGGTCTCGCCCTCGACGAGGGTGACGATCGCTTTCTTGTAATCCGGACGGCGACCCGGGCGACCCCGGAAACGCTTGATCTTGCCGTTCTGGCGCAGCGTGTTCACGGCCTTGACCTTGACGCCGAAAACACCTTCGACAGCGTCCTTGATCTGCGGTTTGGTCGCATCGATCGCGACCTGGAAGGTCACCTGATTGTGCTCCGATCCCAGCGTCGACTTTTCGGTGACGATCGGGCGCACCAACAGATCGAAATGCTTTGCCTTTGCTGTGACCTTGCTCATTTCAGGCGCTCCTGAAGCTGATCGACAGCCGCCTTTGTCAGCACCAGCGTGTCGCGGCGCAGGATGTCATAGACATTGGCACCCTGGCTGGGCAGCACGTCGATATTGGGAATGTTGGCCGCGGCACGGGCGAAATTCTCGTTTACCGCGTCACCGTCAATGATCAACGCATTGGCCAGACCCAGCTTGCCAAACTTGCCGACCAGGTCCTTGGTCTTGGGCGCATCAAGATCCGCTGCGTCCAGCACAACCAGCTTGCCAGCAGCCTGCTTGGACGACAGCGCTGTCTTCAGCGCCAGCGTCCGGACTTTCTTCGGCAGGCTGTGCGCATGACTGCGGACAACAGGACCGAAAGACTTGCCGCCACCCCGGAACACACCGGGCTTTTTGTTACCGTGGCGCGCATTACCGGTCCCTTTTTGGCGGTACCATTTGGCGCCGGTACCGACAATTTCACTGCGCTGCTTGGTCTTGTGCGTCCCGGCCTGGCGCTTCGCCAGCTGCCACCGCACCGCGCGCTGCAGGATATCTTCCCGCGACGGCAGGCCGAACACACCCTCGTCGAGGTCGACTGATCCGGCGGTTCCGGCGTCGAGCGTGACTACATCGGCTTTCATCGCTCTAGTCCTTCTTCTCTGCGTCGCCGTCATCCGGCGCTGCATTATCGTCAGACACGTCTGCCGCTGGCGCTTCCTCTGAAGACGCTTGTTGTTCAGGCGCTTCCTCTGCTGGAGCTTCGTCAGCTGCCGCTTCTTCCGGTGCGGCTTCAACTTCTTCCGGCTCCGGTGCGGCGGTTTCCCGCAACGCCGCTGGATACGGTGCATCTTCGGGACGCGCCCGCTTGACCGCATCGCTGATCAGAATCCAGCCCGTCTTGGGGCCGGGAACAGCGCCACGAACCAGCAACAAGCCGCGCTCGACATCCGACTGGACGACTTCCAGATTCTGAATGGTTACCCGCTCAGACCCCATGTGGCCGGCCATCTTTTTGCCCTTGAACACCTTGCCCGGGTCCTGACACTGACCGGTCGACCCATGCGACCGGTGCGAAATCGAGACACCGTGGGTCGCCCGCAGACCGCCAAAGTTATGGCGCTTCATCGCGCCCGCAAAGCCCTTACCCTTACTGGTGCCGGTGACGTCAACCTTTTGACCAGGCACAAAGTGCTCGGTGGTGAGCTCTGCACCGACGTCAATCAGCGCATCCTCAGACACCCGAAACTCAGCCAGACGGCGCTTTGGCTCAACATTCGCCTTGGCGAAGTGGCCGCGCATCGGGCGTGACACGCGGTTGGGCTTCACAGCGCCAACGCCAAGCTGGACAGCCGTATAGCCATGTTTTTCTTCGGTCTTTTGAGCAACCACCTGGCAGTTGTCGACTTTGAGAACGGTCACCGGAACATGGTTTCCGTCGTCGGCAAATACCCGGGTCATTCCGACCTTTTGTGCAATCAATCCAGAGCGCATTGGCCCGTTCCTACCCTTGCAACTTGATTTCGACGTCGACACCAGCTGCAAGATCCAGCTTCATCAAGGCGTCAACGGTCTCCGGCGTCGGATCGATAATGTCCAACAGCCGCTTATGCGTACGGATCTCGAACTGTTCGCGCGACTTCTTGTCGATATGCGGCGAACGCAGAACCGTAAATTTTTCAATCTTCGTCGGCAGCGGAATGGGACCGCGCACACGCGCACCCGTGCGCTTGGCCGTGCCCACGATCTCGCCTGTCGACTGATCGAGAATCCGGTGATCAAACGCCTTCAGGCGGATGCGGATATTCTGATTTTCCATACCACTGTCACCCAATAAGAAAACCGGCCCAGGAGGCCCCAGGCCGGTTTTTCAGTTCTTTCTACTCGACGATTTTGGATACGACGCCTGACCCGACGGTGCGTCCACCTTCACGGATGGCAAAGCGCAGGCCCTCATCCATGGCGATCGGCACGATCAGCTCGACATCCATCGAGATGTTGTCGCCCGGCATCACCATCTCCGTCCCGTCCGGCAGGCTCACCATTCCTGTCACATCCGTCGTCCGGAAATAAAACTGCGGACGATAGTTGGTGAAGAACGGCGTATGACGGCCACCCTCTTCCTTCGTCAGGATATAGGCCTCGGCCTTGAACTTCGTGTGCGGCGTGATCGAGCCAGGCGCGGCAAGAACCTGCCCACGCTCAACACCCTCACGGTCAACACCACGAAGCAGTGCCCCGATGTTGTCACCCGCCTCACCGCGGTCAAGCAGCTTGCGGAACATCTCAACACCCGTGCACGTCGTCTTCGACGTATCCTTGATCCCGATGATCTCAATCTCGTCGCCGACATTGATCACACCGCGCTCAATACGGCCCGTCACAACCGTGCCACGGCCCGAAATCGAGAACACATCCTCAATCGGCATCAGGAACGGCTGGTCAACCGGACGGTCAGGCTGCGGGATCGCCTCATCAACCGCCGCCATCAGCTCAAGGATCTTCTCCTTGCCGATATTGTCGTCACGGCCTTCAAGCGCGGCAAGCGCCGAACCCGACACGATGGGAATATCGTCGCCCGGGAAGTCATAAGAGCTCAGCAGCTCACGTACTTCCATCTCGACAAGCTCAAGCAGCTCTTCATCATCAACCTGGTCGACCTTGTTCAGGAACACCACGATCGCCGGCACGCCAACCTGACGGGCCAGAAGAATGTGCTCGCGCGTCTGCGGCATCGGGCCGTCAGCTGCGTTCACAACCAGGATCGCCCCATCCATCTGCGCTGCACCCGTGATCATGTTCTTCACATAATCAGCATGCCCAGGGCAGTCGACATGCGCGTAGTGACGGTTCTCCGTCTCATACTCAACATGCGCTGTCGAAATCGTAATGCCGCGCTCGCGTTCTTCAGGCGCCTTATCAATCTCGTCATAAGCGGTGAACGTGGCTCCGCCGGCTTCACCCAAAACCTTCGTGATCGCCGCCGTAAGGGTCGTCTTGCCATGATCAACATGGCCAATCGTCCCCACATTCACATGCGGCTTCGTGCGTTCAAACTTCTCCTTAGACATCGGCTTCTTCCTTCTGCTTTATCTGCCGTTACGCCAGTTTCGAAATGACTTCGTCACTGACGTTCTTAGGAACGGGTTCGTAATGTGAGAATTGCATCGTGAACTGCGCGCGACCCTGCGTCATGGAGCGCAGCGTGTTCACGTAACCAAACATGTTGGCAAGCGGCACCTTGGCATCGATAACCTGCGCGTTTCCGCGCACATGGGTGCCCTCAACCAGACCACGGCGACTCTGAAGGTCACCCATGACGTCACCGGTATAGTCCTCCGGCGTCACCACTTCGACTTCCATCATCGGCTCGAGCAGCTGAATGCCGCCTTTCTGGCACGCCTCACGCATGGCCGCACGGCCTGCGATCTCGAACGCCATGACACTGGAGTCAACATCATGATAGGCGCCGTCAACCAACTCCACCCGGAAGTCGATAATCGGGAAACCGGCCAGCACCCCGCCTTCGGCGATACTCTGGATGCCTTTTTCAACGCCCGGTATGTACTCCTTCGGAATCGATCCGCCGACGATCTTCGATTCAAAAACAATGCCCTCGCCGCGCTCACCCGGCTCAACATTGATTTTCACCCGCGCAAACTGGCCTGATCCACCAGTCTGCTTCTTATGGGTGTAATCGACATCGCAGGCGCGCGTCAGGCTCTCACGATAGGCGACCTGCGGGGCGCCGACATTCGCTTCAACCTTGAACTCACGCTTCATGCGATCAACCAGGATATCCAGATGCAGCTCGCCCATACCCTTAATGACGGTCTGGCCGCTTTCATGGTCAACCGACACTCGGAATGACGGATCTTCCTGCGCCAGGCGATGCAGCGCCACGCCCATCTTTTCCTGATCGGCCTTGGTCTTGGGCTCAACAGCAACCTCGATCACCGGATCGGGGAACTCCATCCGCTCAAGCACGACCTGCTTGACCGGATCGCAAAGCGTATCGCCGGTCGTGGTTTCTTTAAGGCCTGCCAACGCAATAATGTCGCCGGCGCGTGCCTCGGTAATGTCTTCACGGCTATTGGCATGCATCTGAAGCATGCGGCCGACGCGTTCGCGCTTGCCCTTCACGGAATTCATCACCTGGGTGCCGGCTTCGACGACGCCAGAGTACACCCGCGCAAAGGTCAGCGATCCGACGAATGGGTCGGTCATCACCTTAAAGGCAAGCGCCGAGAACGGCTCATCATCCGAGGGATTCCGCATAACAGTCTCGTCGCTGTCCGGCAGCAGGCCCTCATAGGCCGGCAGGTCGATCGGTGACGGCATAAAATCGATCACGGCATCAAGCAAGGGCTGCACACCCTTGTTCTTGAACGCTGTACCGTTCAGGACAGGAATAAACGCGCCGTCAATCGTGCCCTTGCGGATGCAGGCAATCAGCGTCGCTTCGTCCGGCTCGTTGCCTTCAAGATAGGCTTCCATCGCTGTGTCGTCCTGCTCGATGGCAAGCTCTATCATCTCGATACGGGCCATTTCGGCTGCATCGGCGAGTTCACTGGGGATGTCGACATATTCGAACTCGGCACCCAGGGATTCATCCTTCCAGATGACCGCCTTGTTCTTGATCAGGTCAACAACGCCCTTGTAATTGCTTTCAGCGCCAATCGGCAGCTGGATCACCAGCGCCGTCGCACCCAGGCGATCCTTGATCATGTCCAAGCACATTTCAAAGTCGGCGCCGGTGCGATCCATCTTGTTGATGAAACACATACGCGGCACGCCATACTTGTCAGCCTGGCGCCAGACGGTCTCTGACTGCGGCTCAACACCGGCGACCGAATCAAAAACAGCCACCGCCCCATCGAGAACGCGCAATGACCGCTCTACTTCAATCGTGAAATCCACGTGACCCGGCGTATCGATAATGTTGATACGATGGTCGCGCCAGAAACAGGTGGTCGCAGCCGAGGTAATGGTAATGCCCCGTTCCTGCTCCTGCTCCATCCAGTCCATCGTGGCGGCGCCATCATGGACCTCGCCGATCTTATGGCTCACGCCCGTGTAATACAGAATGCGTTCGGTCGTCGTAGTTTTGCCGGCATCAATGTGGGCCATGATGCCGATGTTGCGATAGCGATCGAGGGGGGTTGTACGGGACATGAGACTCTCTTTGACCGATCTACCAGCGATAATGCGAGAAGGCGCGGTTGGCTTCGGCCATCCGGTGCGTGTCTTCGCGTTTTTTGACGGAATTGCCACGATTCTCGGCCGCGTCCATCAGCTCTTTGAACAGGCGCTCTTCCATGGTGTTCTCCGAACGACCCCGTGTCGCCTCAATCAACCAACGAATGGCGAGCGCCTGGGCACGGTCTGAACGAACTTCCACGGGCACCTGGTAGGTGGCGCCACCAACACGGCGAGAGCGAACCTCAACATGCGGACGAACATTTTCCAGCGCGTCATGGAAGGTGCGCACGGGCTCAGCGCGGCCAGCGCCCTCAATCCGCGTCAGCGCACCATAAACAATGCGCTCGGCAGCCGACTTCTTGCCGTCCAGCATCAGATTGTTGATGAACTTGGACAGCACCATGTCGCCATATTTGGCGTCCGGTAGAATTTCGCGTTTTTCAGCAGCGCGACGTCGTGACATAGCTCGGCTTCCCTATTTCGGCCGCTTGGCGCCGTATTTCGACCGGCGCTGACGACGATCCTTGACACCCTGGGTATCGAGAACGCCGCGGAGAATGTGATAACGAACGCCAGGCAAATCCTTCACACGACCGCCGCGCAGCAGCACCACGGAGTGCTCCTGCAGATTATGGCCTTCGCCAGGAATATAGCTGGTCACTTCAAACCCGTTCGTCAGGCGTACGCGCGCGACCTTCCGGAGCGCCGAGTTCGGCTTCTTCGGTGTCGTCGTGTAAACGCGGGTACAGACCCCACGCTTCTGCGGACAGCCTTCAAGCGCAGGCACCTTGTTACGCTTAATCGGCGCCTTGCGGGGCTTACGGATCAACTGGTTGATCGTCGGCATAGCGACCCTTTTCCTTCAACCTAAAACCAAGTGGCCAACTCATCTCGAGCACAAGCGGCCACGTTTCATTCGCACAAACAACAACAGCAGCCTGCTAGAAACACGCGGCTGCTGCCAATAACCTCGGGGCGATGTAGGGGCTGAAACCCGTCTTCGGGCTTGCTCAGCGCAGCGTCTAGGACTTGTCCTACGGCCTGCACCCTCGAGAGGCGCGGAACATATAGCCGCCCCCTGCCCCCGTCAACCCTTGTGAGTCACATTTTTTCGGCGGGTTTCTGCGGCGTAGCGGCCCCAATCCAATTAATCTGAATTCCAGCCACCCGAACGTTCCGTGGAAGCTTTACGGGACCGCGGGACCAGCCACAATACCATCATCAAACAGACGGGCGATCTCGCCCTCATCCAGCCCGACAACGTCTGCGAGAATCTCTTCCGTATGCTGCCCGAGCACGGGGGCAGGCTGCGGTGGCTGCCGCTCGAAGGCGCTGAACTCCAGCGGTGTTCCAGGCACCAGATAACTGCCGATTCCCGGTTGGTCTACCATCTCGAACATTGGGTGGTCCGTGGAAATATCCGGATCTTCGGCCACCGCGCTCTTAAAACTGCGAAACGGTGTCCAGGTTACGCCATGTCCATCGAAGGCCTGGGCGAAGTCCTCAATCCGACGGACGCGGAACCATGACTCCAGCAAAGCGGTGATTTCCCTGCGGGCCTTGAATCGATCTCCTTCCTGACTCAAATTCAGGCCAAGCCGTTGGCCCAAAGCATCTATTTCGGCTTCGATGCCGGTGACCGCCAGGAGCCCGCTCCATTGTCGGCGGGTCAACGCAACAATCATGATTCGCCCGTTGGCGGTTTCGAAATCCTGTCCATAGGCGCCATAGAGTGCATTGCCATATTTGGGGCGGTCGACATTGTTCACCGTGACTTCGCCGATAATGCCCAGATTGCCCATCATGGCGGTCGCAACATCCTTTAGCGGGATTTCAACCAGCTGCCCTTCGCCGGTCGCACGGCGATGCCGTTCCGCCGCCAGCACCGCCAGCGCGGCCTTTTGCCCGGTAATGCAATCCCAAGCAGGCAAGACATGCGCAACCGGGTCCGATGAGCCTTCAGGCCCTGTCGCGTTTGGAAAGCCGACGGCAGGATTCACCGTATAGTCAACGGCGGGGCCACCACCTTTGGTACCCTCAACGCACACCATGATCAGATCCTCGCGCCGGGACTTCAGCTCGTCGTAGTCCATCCAGCCCCGGACACGAAGATTGGTCAGAAAAACGCCCGAATCAGGCCCTGGCGCGCAGATCAGGTTTGTCACGATTTCGCGGCCGCGGGGCGAGGACAGGTCAACGGCAATGGAACGCTTGCCTTTGTTGAGGCCAGCCCAGAACAGGCTTTTACCGTCGCGTGTGACAGGCCAACGGTGCTGATCAAGCCCGCCGCGAAGACGGTCGAAGCGGATGACATCAGCGCCCAACTGCGCCAGGGTCATCCCCGCCGACGGCGCGGCAACAAACGCGCTGCCCTCGACGATACGAAGCCCCTCCAACAATTTTACCACCCTATTCTCTCCTGCTTAATCTTTGCGCCAGCGAACCTCCCCCTGCATCCCCACATGGCCTGCGCCGCTGGCGGTACAGAGTGATTGACGATTATCGGTTTCCGGGCAGCCATGAACGGCAACCGTGTCAAAATCGAACAGAGGCCGGACGGCCCGAAACATAAATTTCTCAGCAATGCGACCGGGATTGTGACGGCGCGCCGCGCCCATGATCAGCATCGCCTGCAACGGGCCATGCACGACCAGACCAGGATATTTTTCCCGCTCCGTGGCGTAGTCGCGGTCATAGTGAATGCGATGACCATTGAAGGTCAGCGCTGAAAACCGGAACAGCAGCACCGGGTCGACCTCAACCGGATCCGACCAGATTGTGTTTTCGGGCACGGACGTCGGTTTGGGCGGCACGAATTTGTCCGGCATGGCAATAAAAACGATGTCCTGTTCTTCCTCCACCGCCACGCCGCGCGGCGAGGACACAGTATGGCGCACGGTGACAAAAACCATCGGCCCGGCGCGGCCATGTTTTTCCGCGATATTGAGAATTTCCGACGTTCTCATGATCTCGTCACCGAGCCGCAAGTCTCCGGAGAATACGATCCGGCTGCCGGCCCACATCCGCCGTTCGAGCGAAATTGGCGGCAGGAAATCGCCCCGTTTTGGATGGCCGTCGGAGCCGACCTGCGACATTGGCGCATTGGGCAAAAAATAGAGCCAATGCCAGAGGGGTGGCAATGTAGCGCCGTCAGACGACCTGACAGTGTCATCTTCGAGAGTGGCTGCGAGGGCTCGCACAGGCGCGGGGTAGACCCTGTCGGAGAGCCTCTCGCTCCGCCCGACCCAGTCTTGAAGATCGATATCCCCTGACGCGCCGTGACTATCCATACAATATCCCCGAAACAGCGGGACCGCTGATCTCATTCATCACATATGATTAGAAGTCTACTCGATAAACCGCAGTCGTCCATTGCGCTTTGCTTTCAACGATTTTCAACTGTAAAAAAGAAGTATATTTGGAGACCAATAATGTCTGCGCGGGTTGTATTTCTGGGATTACTGCTTGCATCCGTATTTGCGATGCCGGTCCAGGCTGCGAAAGTTGAAGTGGGCGATACACCGCCCGAATACCTGGGCAAAGATCCCGATGGAGAGAAAATTCATCTTAGTGAATACCGGGGTAAAGTTGTGGTGGTCACTTTTTGGGCCACGTGGTGTCCGCCCTGCATGATCGAACTACCGATGCTCGAGGCACTGCAACGCCAAGCAGGACAAGAGCGGATGAGGGTGATCGCCATCAATTTCAAACAGGGCCGCAAGGCGTACCATCAAATCATTCGCCAGCTGGACGAATTTGAAATGATAATCGCCTATGACTGGAAAGGTCGAGTAGCGGGCCGATACGGTGTCAAGGGCCTGCCTCACATGTTCATAATAAACAAGCAAGGCAAGGTCGCCGATATCCACCTGGGATATAGTGAAAAGGCGATCGACCCGATCATTGACAGTCTGAACGCACTGCTTCTTGAAGACTACACACCCTAAAAAAACGGGCGGCACCCGTCTGGGTACCGCCCGCGATCATTCAGGTCTTTATCTGGACTATTCGCCAGGTGTCTCGGGTGCCGCATCACCATCCCCGGGGGGGATCATGAACGCGTCGCCGACCAGCTCGTCGTCATCCGTCTGGGCGTCCAGATATTCACGGTCACGCCGGGCAGCCACCTTGCGCAGCTGCGCCATGAGGTTACCTGTACCGGCCGGGATCAACCCGCCGACGATGACATTTTCCTTCAGGCCGTAAAGCTGATCAGTCTTGCCGTTGACCGCCGCTTCGGTGAGCACCCGCGTCGTCTCCTGGAAGGACGCCGCAGAGATAAAGGAACGTGTCTGCAGCGACGCTTTGGTGATACCCAGCAGAACCGGTTCCGACTTGGCAATGGTCAAGCCTTCTTCGGCGGCCTTCGCATTGATCTCGTCGAACTCGACACGGTCAACCTGCTCACCCTTCAACAAGGTGGTTTCGCCGCCATCGGTGATCTCGACCTTCTGCAGCATCTGGCGAACAATCGTCTCGATGTGCTTGTCGTTGATCTTCACACCCTGCAGCCGGTAGACCTCCTGGATCTCGTTGACGAGATAGTTGGCCAGCGCTTCAACGCCCTGCACTCGCAGAATGTCATGCGGCACCGGATTGCCTTCGAGCAGATATTCACCGTGCTCGATGAAGTCGCCTTCACGCACACTGATATGCTTGCCCTTGGGGATCAGATATTCGAGGCCCTTGGCTTCGTCCGAACCTTCTTCGGCATCGCGCGGCTTGATAATAATCCGCTGCTTGTTCTTGTAGTCCTTGCCGAATTCCACATAGCCCGAATTCTCGGCGATGATGCCGTGATCCTTGGGCTTGCGCGCCTCGAACAGTTCCGCCACCCGCGGCAGACCACCGGTGATGTCACGGGTTTTCGCGGCTTCACGCGGGATGCGGGCGATCACGTCACCAGCATGCAGATCGTCACCGTCATTGACGGTCAAGATCGCATCCACCGAGAGCATGTAGCGAGCTTCGAGACCGTTCGACAGCTCGATCACCTCACCATCCTTGTCGCGCAAGGTGATACGCGGCCGCAAATCCGACCCCTTGGGCTGGGAGCGCCAATCGACCACGACGCGCTGGGAAATACCGGTCGTCTCGTCCATGACGTCGCGGACGGAGACACCATCGACAAGGTCGATAAAGTTCGCGATACCACCACGCTCGACGATGATTGGAATCGTATAGGGATCCCACTCCGCCAGTTTGGTGTCCTTCTCGGCTTTCTGTCCGTCATCGACCAACAGATGCGACCCATACGGCACCTTGTGGCGTTCGCGCTGACGGCCTGTTGCATCCGTCACCACGATCTCACAATTCCGGCTCATGGAAACCAAACGGCCCTGCGAGTCCTCAACCACATTTCGGTTCTCAAGCGTGATCGTTCCATCGGTCGACGCCTCGACCGCTGACTGCTCGGCAAACTGGGCCGTGCCGCCAATATGGAATGTCCGCATGGTCAGCTGAGTGCCCGGTTCACCAATGGACTGTGCCGCGATGACGCCGACGGCTTCACCGATATTGACCGGCGTGCCCCGAGCCAGGTCACGACCGTAGCACTTGCCGCAGACACCGCCTGTTGCCTCACAGGTCAGCACCGAACGGATACGAACCGTTGTAACACCGGCGGTTTCGACCTTTTCGACTGCGACCTCGTCCAGCTCTGTGCCTTTTTTGATGAGGATGTCACCCGAAACCGGATCTTCAATATCAGTGGCAGCCGTACGGCCAAGAATGCGGTCAACCAGCGGTTCAATAACTTCACCGCCTTCGATCACTTCGCTAACAGTCAGGCCGCGCTCCGTACCGCAATCCTCCTCGATGATGATGCAATCCTGCGCAACATCGACAAGGCGGCGGGTCAGATAACCGGAGTTGGCCGTCTTCAGCGCCGTATCGGCCAGACCCTTACGGGCACCGTGGGTCGAGTTGAAGTACTCGAGCACGGTCAGGCCTTCCTTAAAGTTCGAGATGATCGGCGTCTCGATGATCTCGCCCGACGGCTTGGCCATCAGACCGCGCATGCCGGCCAGCTGCTTCATCTGAGCGGGCGACCCACGCGCACCGGAGTGCGACATCATATAGATCGAGTTGATCGGTTGTGCCTTGCCGCTCTCCTCATCAACCTGAACCGAAGAGATCCGCTGCATCATTTCATCAGCAACCTTGTCGGTACACTGCGCCCAGGCGTCGATGACCTTGTTGTACTTCTCACCCTGGGTGATCAGACCTTCGGCATATTGCTTTTCATACTCCTTGGCCAGATCACGGGTCTGGTCAACCAAGCCGGACTTGGTATCGGGGATGACCATGTCGTCCTTCCCGAAAGAGATTCCAGCCAGCGCGGCCTGACGGAAACCGATGCCCATGATCGCATCGGCAAACAGAACCGTCTCTTTCTGACCGCAATGGCGATAAACCACGTCGATTACTTCAGAGATCTGCTTCTTGGCGAGCGTCCGGTTGATAATGTCGAAGCTGACTTCCGGATTGCGCGGCAGGTGTTCCGCCAGCAGCATACGGCCCGGCGTCGAGTCGACGACGAGACTGACGGGCTTATTGTCCGCATCGACCGTCTCATAGCGGCACTTGATCTTGGCATGCAGCGAGACGGAGCCGGAATCGAGCGCCTGACGGATCTCCGGCACCCCGGAGAAAACCATGCCTTCACCATCCTCGTTGTCATATTCGAGGGTGAGATAATAGAGGCCCAGGACAATATCCTGGCTGGGCACGATAATCGGTTTGCCGTTGGCCGGGCTGAGGATGTTGTTGGTCGACATCATCAGTACGCGCGCTTCAAGCTGGGCTTCCAGCGACAGCGGCACATGGACCGCCATCTGATCGCCATCAAAGTCAGCATTAAAGGCGGCACAGACAAGCGGGTGAAGCTGGATGGCCTTACCTTCGATCAACACCGGCTCGAACGCCTGAATGCCAAGTCTGTGAAGTGTCGGCGCGCGGTTGAGCATGACCGGGTGTTCGCGGATCACCTCGTCGAGGATGTCCCACACTTCGGGCCGCTGGTTCTCGACCATCTTCTTGGCCTGTTTGATCGTCGTCGACAGGCCTTTCTGGTCGAGGCGCGAATAGATAAACGGCTTGAACAGCTCGAGCGCCATCTTCTTGGGCAACCCGCACTGATGCAATTTGAGTTCAGGCCCCACCACAATGACCGAGCGGCCGGAGTAATCGACACGCTTGCCGAGCAGGTTCTGACGGAACCGGCCCTGCTTGCCTTTCAGCATATCGGACAGGGACTTCAGGGGGCGCTTGTTGGCGCCGGTGATGGTCCGACCGCGGCGGCCATTGTCGAACAGCGCGTCGACGGCTTCCTGCAGCATGCGCTTTTCGTTGCGGACGATGATGTCCGGCGCGCGCAGCTCGATCAGCCGCTTCAGGCGGTTGTTACGGTTGATCACCCGGCGATACAGATCGTTCAGATCGGAGGTCGCAAAACGGCCGCCATCCAGCGGGACCAGCGGGCGCAGTTCGGGCGGAATGACCGGGATCACTTCCAGGATCATCCACTCCGGCCGGTTGCCGGATTCCATGAACGCTTCAACGACCTTCAGCCGCTTGATCAGCTTTTTCGGCTTCAGTTCGGACTTGGTCTCGGCCAGCTCGACGCGAATCTCTTCGCGAATCTGTTCGAGATCGAGGCCTTCCATGATGATCCGGATGGCTTCAGCGCCGATACCGGCGGTAAACGCATCGTCGCCATAGGTATCCTGCGCCTCGATATACTCATCATCGGACAGCAGCTGACCCTTCTTCAGCGGCGTCAGGCCCGGCTCAATAACCACATGGCTTTCGAAATAGAGAATCCGCTCCAGGCCCTTCAGCGTCATGTCGAGCAAGAGACCAATGCGCGACGGCAGGCTTTTCAGGAACCAGATATGCGCAACCGGCGCCGCCAGTTCGATATGGCCCATGCGCTCGCGGCGTACCTTGGACAGCGTGACCTCGACACCGCACTTCTCGCAGACGATGCCGCGATACTTCATGCGTTTGTACTTGCCGCAAAGGCACTCATAATCCTTGATCGGACCGAAAATCCGTGCACAGAAAAGGCCGTCCCGCTCCGGCTTGAAGGTGCGGTAATTGATCGTCTCGGGCTTCTTGATCTCGCCGAAAGACCAGGACCGGATCCGGTCCGGGCTGGCGATCGAAATGCGGATCGCGTCGAAGGTCTGTGCCTTGGACTGCGGCCCAAAAACGTTCATGACCTCTTGATTCATGCGTTATCTCCTAGCGTTACCCGAAATGGGCGATTGCTTGGTAAAATTCTATTTCCACTGGCAACTATTCTTCGGTGTTGACCAGCTCGACATTCAGGGCCAGCGAGCGCATTTCCTTCACGAGAACGTTGAAGGATTCAGGAATACCGGCTTCGAACGTGTCGTCACCCTTAACGATCGCCTCGTAGACCCCGGTCCGTCCAGCAACGTCATCCGACTTCACCGTCAGCATTTCCTGCAGCGTGTAGGCTGCGCCGTAGGCCTGAAGTGCCCAAACCTCCATCTCGCCGAAGCGCTGGCCACCGAACTGCGCCTTACCGCCCAGCGGCTGCTGGGTAACAAGGCTGTAGGGACCAATCGACCGGGCGTGGATCTTGTCGTCCACCAGGTGATGCAGTTTCAGCATATAGATGTAACCGACGGTGACCTTGCGGTCGAACGGCTCGCCGGTACGCCCGTCATAGAGCGTCGACTGGCCCGACCCATCGAGACCGGCGGCGACAAGCGCATCGACGATATCGGCTTCCTTGGCACCGTCGAAAACAGGGGTTGCCATCGGAATACCCTTTGTGACGTTGCCGGCAAGCTCCTTCAGGCCGTCGTCATCAAGATCCTTGATGACTTCGTCATAGTGCCTGTCCCGGTAGAAATCCTTCAGCTTCTTGCGCAGCTTATCGGTCTTGCCGCTGCGCTGAGCAGCCTGCAACACCTCGCCCACCTGCCGGCCAAGGCCAGCAGACGCCCAGCCCAGATGGGTCTCAAGAATCTGCCCCACATTCATCCGCGATGGCACGCCGAGCGGATTAAGCACGATATCGACATTGGTGCCGTCCTCCAGGAACGGCATATCTTCGATCGCCGCAATACGCGAGATCACGCCCTTGTTGCCATGACGGCCAGCCATCTTGTCGCCCGGTTGCAGCTTGCGCTTCACCGCGACGAAGACCTTGACCATCTTCATGACACCCGGCAGCAACTCATCGCCGCGCTGCAGCTTGTCGACCTTTTCTTCAAAGCGGGCCTGAAGCGCCTTTTTGGCTTCCTCGAAGTGCTTCTGGAGCGCCTCGATATCGGCCTGACGGTCTTCGTTCTTCACCGCAATCTGCCAGAGCTGGCCACGTGTCAAATCGTCGATAACCGTCTTGGTCACCTTACCGCCGGTCTTGATGCCCTTGGGGCCACCGGCAATCGTCTGATTGAGCAACAAGTCCTCGAGCCTGCCATAGGAGCTGCGCTCAAGAATAGCGAGTTCGTCATCGCGATCCTTCGCAAGGCGCTCGATCTCCTCACGCTCAATGGTCAGCGCGCGTTCGTCCTTGTCGACGCCGTGGCGGTTGAAGACGCGGACCTCGACAACCGTGCCTGAGTCGCCCGGCGGAATACGCAGCGAAGTATCGCGGACATCCGAAGCTTTTTCGCCGAAAATGGCGCGCAGCAGCTTTTCCTCCGGCGTCATCGGTGATTCGCCCTTGGGCGTCACCTTTCCGACCAGAATATCACCGGCTGAGACTTCGGCACCAATATAGACGATTCCCGCCTCATCCAGGTGGCTGAGACTCTCCTCGCCGACATTGGGAATGTCACGGGTGATTTCTTCCGGACCCAGCTTGGTATCGCGGGCCATCACCTCGAACTCTTCAATATGGATGGAGGTGAAGACGTCGTCCCGCACCATCCGTTCGGAGATCAGGATCGAATCCTCGAAATTGTATCCCATCCAGGGCATGAACGCGACGAGCACATTGCGGCCCAGCGCCAGTTCGCCCAGATCCGTCGACGGACCATCGGCAATGATATCGCCCTGTTGGACCTCGTCACCGACGCGCACCAGCGGACGCTGGGTGATGCAGGTGTTCTGGTTCGATCGCTGGAATTTTACGAGATTGTAGATATCCACGCCTGAAGAGCCCGCACCGACATCGGACGTGGCACGGACGACCA
The DNA here is from genome assembly GCA_046290575.1 of Alphaproteobacteria bacterium. GTDB lineage: Bacteria > Pseudomonadota > Alphaproteobacteria > SMXS01 > SMXS01 > JANQQJ01. Next base: position 58,227 of record JBKAGX010000012.1, read on the forward strand.
CGCGGGTGCTGTCGACCTGATCGACGATACCGCTGCGTTCCGCAACGACGGTCACACCGCTGTCACGGGCCACAACCTCTTCCATGCCGGTGCCGACGAGCGGCGCCTGTGCCTGCAGCAGTGGAACAGCCTGCCGCTGCATGTTCGAGCCCATCAGCGCACGGTTGGCGTCATCGTTTTCCAGGAATGGAATCAATGCCGCGGCGACGGACACAAGCTGCTTGGGCGACACGTCCATGAAATCAATCGTGTCCGGCGTCACCATGACAAACTCGCCTGCCTGACGGCAGCTCACCAGATCATTGGTGAACCGGCTTTGGCATCCAGCTGGGCGTTCGCCTGGGCAATGGTGAACTTGCCCTCTTCCATGGCCGACAGGTAAATGACCTCGTCGGTCACAACACCATTTTCGATCTTGCGATAGGGTGACTCGATAAAGCCGTATTTGTTCACCCGCGCAAAGGTCGCCAATGAATTGATCAAGCCGATATTGGGGCCTTCAGGCGTCTCAATCGGGCAAATCCGGCCATAATGAGTGGGGTGCACATCACGCACCTCAAAGCCCGCGCGTTCGCGGGTCAGGCCGCCCGGGCCCAACGCCGAAAGGCGCCGCTTGTGCGTCACTTCGCTGAGCGGGTTTGTCTGATCCATGAACTGGCTGAGCTGGCTGGAGCCAAAGAACTCACGCACGGCAGCCGCAGCCGGCTTGGCATTGATCAGATCATGCGGCATGACGGTGTCGATTTCGACCGCGCTCATGCGCTCCTTGATCGCCCGCTCCATGCGCAGCAGACCGATGCGGTACTGATTTTCCATCAGCTCACCAACCGAGCGGACACGCCGATTGCCGAGGTGGTCGATATCGTCGATCTCGCCCTTGCCGTCTTTCAGGCCCACCAGGGTTCTGATGACTTCAAGGATATCTTCCTTACGCAGGGTCCGGTGCGTGTCTGGTGCGTCCAGCGCCAGACGCATGTTCATCTTCACCCGGCCCACGGCAGACAGATCATAGCGCTCGGAATCAAAGAACAGACCGTCGAACAGCGCCTCAGCGGTTTCGCGGGTCGGCGGCTCGCCGGGACGCATGACCCTGTAGATTTCGACCAGCGCCTGCTCGTAGGATTCGACCTTGTCGGCCATCATTGTATTACGCAAATGCGCGCCAATATTGATGTGATCAATGTCGAGCGTCGGCACCTGCTTGAGGTTCGCCGCCGCAAATACTTCAATATGTTCCTCGGTGATTTCCTCACCGGCTTCAATGTAGATTTCCCCTGTCTCGGCGTTGACAAGATCAATCGCGGCATAGCGGCCGATAAGGTCTTCCGCAGGGACCAGCACCTCTTTTACGCCGTCCTTTTCAAGCTGGCGGGCCAGCCGCGGGCTGAGCTTTTCTTCAGCCTCGACCAGCACTTCGCCCGTCTTGGCGTTGGCGACCGGATAAGGCAACTTGCTGCCACGCATCTTGGCGGCATCGAAGGGGCGCTTCCAGCCGTTCTTGGCCTTGCCATAGACAACCTGATCGTACCCGAAATCCAGGATTTCTTCGCTCGACATCCCCAGCGCGTAGAGCAGCGTTGTCACCGGAATCTTTCGGCGGCGATCGATACGCGCGTGGATAATATCCTTGGCGTCGAACTCAAAATCCAGCCAGGAGCCGCGATAGGGAATCACCCGGGCGGCAAACAGGAATTTACCGGAGGAGTGGGTCTTGCCCTTGTCGTGGTCGAAGAACACACCGGGAGACCGGTGCATCTGCGAAACAATCACCCGCTCCGTTCCATTAATGACGAAGGTGCCGTTGGGCGTCATCAGGGGCATGTCGCCCATGTAGACTTCCTGCTCCTTGATATCGAGCACGGACTTGGCGCCGGTATCCTCGTCAACTTCAAAGACGATCAAACGCAGCGTCGCCTTCAGCGGCGCCGCATAGGTCATGTCACGCTGCTGACACTCTTCAACGTCGTATTTCGGCGGCTCGAACTCGTAACGGACGAATTCCAGCGACGCCGTCTCGGCGAAATCACTGATCGGGAACACGGACTTGAAGACGCCCTGCAAACCGGTGTCGTCACGCTCCGAGGCCGACTCCTCCATCTGCAGGAACTGGTCATACGAGTTCTTTTGCACTTCGATGAGATTAGGCATCGAAGTGACTTCCTGGATGTGGCCGAAAAAGTTGCGGATCCGCTTACGCCCAGTGAACGTGTTTGCCATGCCTTGTCCTTCGTTCCATCACCATGCCGGCGAAAAAAGCCGGCTGTTATTCTCTTAACGACTTAAACGGGCGAGCCCGGCAACCGGGCCCGCCCAATAGTGTCCGGCGAGCTTACTTGAGCTCGACAGTCGCACCGGCTTCCTCAAGCTTGCCCTTGAGTTCCTCGGCTTCTTCCTTGTTGACGCCTTCCTTGACGGGCTTGGGTGCGCCCTCGACAAGGTCTTTGGCATCTTTGAGGCCCAGGCCAGTGATGGCACGAACCTCTTTAATGACGTTGATCTTCTTGTCACCAGCGGCGGCAAGAATAACGTCGAACTCGGTCTGCTCTTCTGCAGCCGCCGCACCGGCGTCTGCGGCGCCACCGACAGCAGCAACCGCGACAGGTGCTGCTGCAGAAACGCCCCACTTCTCTTCAAGAAGCTTTGAAAGCTCGGCCGCCTCTAGGACGGTGAGCTCCGAAAGCTCGTCAACCAACTTTTCCAAGTCAGCCATGGTCAGGTCTCCTTAATAGGCCCCAGAGCTTGTCGCTCTGATCGGTTCATGGTTCAGGTCAGGCCGCTTCACTGCTGCCGTAGGCACCAAAAACGCGCGCCAATTGTCCAGCCGGTGCTTGCGTCACACCTGCTATCCGCGTTGCCGGCGTGTTCAACATGCCGACAAGCTTGGCCCGCAATTCATCCAATGACGGCATCGACGCCAGCGACTTAACGCCGCTTACATCGAGTTCCGTCTCGCCCATCATGCCGCCGAGAACGATCAGCTTGTCGTTCTCCTTGGCAAACGCCACCGAAGCTTTCGCAGCGGCCACCGGATCATCCGAATAGGCAATCGCGGTCGGCCCGGTGAACAAATGGGCGATGGGTGAACAAGGGGTGTCTTCGAGAGCAAGCTTTGTCAGCCTGTTCTTCGTGACCCGGAATCGGGCGCCAGCATCACGCATTTGCGTGCGCAGATCGGTCATTTCAGCCACCGTCAAGCCGGAGTAGTGCGTAACTACAACGGCTGCGGCGTCCTCAAAGACGTCCCTGAGCTCAGCGACCAGTTCCGTTTTCTGGGTACGGTCCACTTTGTTAATCTCCAGTGTCCCCGCGGTTCGGCCCTAAAGCCTCCCCGCGAACCCTCGTTAAGGCCCGATTGACGGCATCGCCGCCAGTCGAACCCGGTTCCCCTGTCCAAGGGCCCGTGGACCTGTCACCTGCCGCTCGGGGCCCCTGGCACCCCTTGGGATGCCAGAGCGGTCCGGTTTCCCGAACCAAAGTTCCAAATCTCGTTCCCCCGTCTATGCAGGCCGGTTTCCCGATTAGGCCACACAAGGTGGCACCTACAGTCTCGGACAGGCGGGCGGTTTGTTCTTATCCGCCCTGTCCCCGGCTGCCGAAGCCTCCGGGGCATCTCTTGACCAGCCGGCGCTTAGCCGCCCAGGCTGGCCACATCCACTTTCACACCAGGCCCCATGGTCGACGTCACCGACACCTTCTGAACGAAGGTCCCCTTGGCGCCCGACGGCTTGGCTTTGATCACGGCGTCGGTGAAAGCACGCACATTTTCAACGAGCGCGCCTTCGGAAAAGCTCGCCTTGCCGACACCCGCATGGATCAAGCCGGCTTTTTCGACACGGAACTCGACCTGGCCGCCCTTTGCCGCCTTGATTGCCTCTGCGACATCGGGGGTCACCGTACCCAGCTTGGGGTTGGGCATCAGGCCACGCGGGCCAAGAACCTTACCCAGCCGGCCCACAACCGCCATCATGTCCGGCGTTGCGATCACCCGGTCGAAATCCATCTGGCCACCCTGGATCGATTCAGCCAGATCTTCGGCGCCAACAATGTCGGCGCCTGCAGCCTTGGCTTCTTCAGCTTTGTCATCCTTGGCGAAGACGGCGACACGGACCGTCTTGCCGGTGCCGTTCGGCAGCTGCACCACACCACGGACCATCTGGTCCGAATGGCGCGGGTCGACCCCCAGGTTCATCGCCACTTCGACGGTCTCGTCGAACTTGGACGTGGCACACTGTTTGATCAGCGCCAGCGCTTCCTCCAGCGAATAATCGCGTTCGCGATCAAATGAATCGCGGGCGGTCTTGTTCTTCTTTGTCATTCTGGCCATGGCGCTAGTCCCTAACCTCGTAACCCATTGAACGGGCCGAGCCGGCAATCATCCTCATCGCCGCCTCCACGTCATTGGCGTTCAGATCAGGGTTCTTCGCCTCGGCAATTTCCCGCAGGTCGTTTTGCGTGACATAGCCGGTGACTTCACGGCCCGGTGCGCTGGCGCCCTTTTTCTGCTTGGCGGCCTTCTTCAGGTAGAAGGACGCGGGCGGCGTTTTGGTGACAAAGGTAAAGCTGCGATCCGCATAGACCGTAATCTTGGTCGGAATCGGCGTATCCTTGTCGTAGTCCTGCGTCTTTGCGTTGAACGCCTTGCAGAATTCCATAATGTTAACGCCGCGCTGGCCCAGCGCCGGCCCGATGGGCGGTGATGGTGATGCGTTGCCTGCAGGCACCTGCAGATTGATGTAACCGTCGATCTTCTTTGCCATGGTTTTCCCGTCCTTTCGATTTTAGTGCTGGCGCTTTCGCGCCGTCTGGGAATGCGCGGTTCGGTCATGGCGAACCTCCCGCACAAAGGCGCTCATGGCACCTTGTGAAATCTTGTTATCCTTTTTCGACCTGGCTGTACTCCAGCTCTACCGGCGTGGCGCGTCCAAAGATCGAAACAGAGACCTTTAACCGGGCGCGCTCCTCGTCGACATCCTCGACTTCGCCGTTAAACGATGTGAACGGGCCATCGATAACCCGGACCTGCTCGCCAATCTCGAACGTAATGGACGGCTTCGGCCGGTCGATGCCCTCTTGCACCTGGTTCAGGATCCGGTTGGCTTCGCGATCCGAAATCGGCACCGGTTTGTTGCCGTTGCCCAAGAAGTTCGAGACCTTGGGAATTTCGCGCACCAGATGATAGGTGTCGTCGGTCAGATCCATTTTAGCCAGAACATAACCAGGGAAGAACTTCCGCTCAGCGGCAACGCGCTGCCCGCGGCGCACCTCTACCACTTCTTCCATCGGCACCAGAACTTCCTCGAACAAATCGTCCAGGCCCTGCAGAACAGCCTGTTCCTTGATCGCCTCGGCGACCTTCTTCTCGAAGTTCGAGTAGGTCTGAATGATGTACCACTTTGCCGTCATCGTTCGCGTACCAATCCTATCAGCGGCCCGGAAGCACCCAGCCGACCAGCTGGGAGAACACGAAATCGACAAACATGAAGAACAACGCGGCCAGAATCACCATGACGAAGACCATGCCGGTCGAGATCAAGGTTTCCTTGCGCGTCGGCCAAACCACTTTGGAAACTTCCTGGCGGACCTGCCGTACAAATTGTCCTGGACTTGTTCGTGCCATAAACTTCTATCACCCGGTTTGGTGCCGATGGCTCTTCGCCTGGCTGACCAATGCATCCCAAATAGTGGCAGGAGTGGAGGGACTCGAACCCACAGCCCCCGGTTTTGGAGACCGGTGCTCTGCCAATTGAGCTACACTCCTAATTTATCTCGGTTTTCCTGAACTTGCCTGCCGCCTGAACGAACCACAACGCATCCGGGGACGACCCTATGGCCGCCCCCGGTGCGTTTGAAATTCCTTCGAGCCGTTTCTTTTAAGGTGACGAAGTGGGTTTTGTCAACCTCACGCGCCCCGCGGAAAGCTCGAAATCGCCGAAACTACTCGACGATTTTGGATACGACGCCTGACCCGACGGTGCGTCCACCTTCACGGATGGCAAAGCGCAGGCCCTCATCCATGGCGATCGGCACGATCAGCTCGACATCCATCGAGATGTTGTCGCCCGGCATCACCATCTCCGTCCCGTCCGGCAGGCTCACCATCCCCGTCACATCCGTCGTCCGGAAATAAAACTGCGGACGATAGTTGGTGAAGAACGGCGTATGACGGCCACCCTCTTCCTTCGTCAGGATATAGGCCTCGGCCTTGAACTTCGTGTGCGGCGTGATCGAGCCAGGCGCGGCAAGAACCTGCCCACGCTCAACACCCTCACGGTCAACACCACGAAGCAGTGCCCCGATGTTGTCACCCGCCTCACCGCGGTCAAGCAGCTTGCGGAACATCTCAACACCCGTGCACGTCGTCTTCGACGTATCCTTGATCCCGATGATCTCAATCTCGTCGCCGACATTGATCACACCGCGCTCAATACGGCCCGTCACAACCGTGCCACGGCC
>JBKAGX010000013.1:0-6293 GCA_046290575.1 Alphaproteobacteria bacterium
CTCCTGATGCGATCTTCCGTCTGCTGCCTCAATCTGCGTCAATCCCTACTCCTCGGTTTCCGATGCATCCTCAGCAGTCTCGCCCGGATCGAAGAGTTGGACCGGGACAGAGGGCATGACGGTCGAAATGGCGTGCTTGTAGACCAGCTGCGAATGCCGGTCGCGTCGCAACAAGATACAAAAATTATCGAACCAGGTGATAACACCCTGGAGCTTGACGCCATTCATCAAAAACACTGTCACCGGTGCTTTTTCCTTACGAACGTGGTTGAGAAAGACATCCTGGACATTTTGCGACCGCTCGGAAGCCATTGGGGGGTTTTCCTTCTTTTTTTTCGCCGAGCCCCGAATATGAGCTCCTAGACACACTGAAAATGGGGTCGTTTTCAGCGCAGGACAAGGCTGTATTACACTACCCAGTATTTCAAAGTTTATCTAAATAAAAAAATTCGTATTAGGGCCACTTGTACTTGTAGTTTGACATCAAGTGCAAAGGGCCAAGCCATAGATGACTATAAAAGATAAAATTAGAAGTATTTCACTTGCCGTAATACTTGGTTGCGCAAGCGCCACAGCGGCACAGGCGGATCCTGTTACAGCGGCTACGACCACTGCGACGGGCGCGAGTGAACTTGCAATGCGCTGGCTGGGCCCCTCACGCCCTGAAGCGCCGGCCGAAAGCGCGGAAGAGAAACTAGCGGCTGCTATCCGTCTTTTGATTAGTGGCGCGCGCCGGGACGGCTTCGACGGATCAGGCGGTTATCACACCGACCCTCAGGCGATCTGGCAGTCACGGCAGTAGAATGAACCTGCCTATCCTCGCCAGAAGATTGGTGAGAGCAAAATCAGCAACGGAAGAACATCCACTCGTCCCAGAATCATGGCAACCGAGAGCGCCCAGAGCCCCGGATCGGCGATAACCTGATAGCCCGGCATGGTGCCGTCTATCAGGGTAAGGGCCGGCCCGGTGTTACTTATGGCTGCGGTGGCAGCCGCGATAGCCGCATGCAGTTCCAGGCCAGTCGCGGCAAGAATGAGCGTGGCCGCGCACATCGCCAGTATAAAGACAATGAAGAAGGCCCACGCCGCCGCCATCGCATCGTCCGAGACCACCCGGCCTGCATAGGATTTTCGAACCACGCCGTGGGGATGCGTCAGTCTGGCAAATTCTCTGTCGCCATGTTTGATCAGAATGCGGATTCGCATCTGCTTGATTCCACCTGCTGTTGACCCGGTGCATCCGCCGAGAACGATAAGGGGCATAACCAGCAAGGCCGGAGACAAAGGGAAAGCCCCCTCTTCACCGGTCATGAAGCCGGTCGTGCTCAGCATGGAGACGGCTACGAAGAGTCCCGATCGAAGACTGTCCCAGAAGGCGAGTCCGGCCCCCGCCCCCAGTCCCAACCCCAGGGCGATGGTCATCAATGCGCCGGCAATGACGCTGAGCCGCACCATGCGCTTTACTTCGGGGTCTTTCCAATAGTTGATCCCACGCCCGTTCAACGCTGCCCAGTGAAGTGAGAAATTAATCGCGCCGGCCAGCATGAAGGGAATCAGAATGACTTCAGCCAGCGGGTTCTCATAGACAAGCAGGCTGCCGTCGCGTGGCATGAAGCCGCCTGTGGAGATCGTGCTCAATGCGAGACAGATGCCGTCGAAGGTCGGAATACCGGTGAGCCACAGCAACAACACACAGATCAATGTAAGCCCAGTGTAGACACTCCAAAGTGACCGGACCACGCCGCGGACCCGGTCGGTTACCGCTTCACCTTCACCGTGGGGCAACGCGTTATTGAACAGCGACATGCCGCCAATATTGAGCAATGGAAAGACGGCAATCACCATGGCAATGGTCGCAAACCCGCCCAGCCATTGCAGAAGCGCGCGCCAGAAAATGACCGTTTTGGGAATGGCATCCAGGTTTGTGAGAATGGTTGCCCCGGTTGTTGTCAGCCCTGACACGGTCTCGAAATAGGCATGCGTTACACCCATGCCCGGAAATATCAGCAGCAGCGGAATACAAGCCCCCAGCGGCACCAGCGCCCAGGCGACGACCGGGGTCAGGATCAGATCCCGGCGCGCAGGCCTCTGTGGCGAACCTCGCATGGCAAACAGTGTCGCACCGGCAACGAAGATAGCTGGAACGGCACCTCCCAGAAACGCGACCGCGATATTGGTTTCCCCCAGCAGAAAGCCCAAACATGCGGTCAGGACCATGGCGCCCGCGCCCATGAGAAACAGCCAGCACAGGCTGATGATGCAGGTGACGTAGCGCATATCCGATAGCCGGCGTTGCTGGCCGCTAAAAATATTCGAGCTGAACGGAGAACATCTGCTCGACGCGTTTGATCTGTTCGGCCAGGGCGAAGATCACCACCCGGTCCCCGGCCTTGATGACGGTGTTGCCCGTTGGAATAATGACATCGTCACCTCGGACGAACGCACCGAACAGTATCCCGTCAGGTATGTTCATGTCGCGCAGCGGCGTGTCGAGAATATCAAGCGTTTCAAGCGCTTCTGCTTCTATCAGTTCGGCCTTGGCGCCGACCAGGGAGTGCAGGCCGCGAATACGCCCACGGCGCACATGCTGAAGAATGGTCGACACTGTCGTCGCCCGCGGGTCGATATAGACATCGACACCAAGCGACGCCATCAATGGGCCGTAGGCGCGGTTGTTAACGAGCGTGAATACCCGGTCTGCTCCTTCCCGCTTCGCCAGCAAAGATGACAGGATATTGACTTCGTCGTCGTTTGCGACGGCGATCAGCATGTCGGAGACGTCGACACCGGCTTCGAGAAGAATTTCGCTGTCCAGGGCGTCGCCATGCAAGACGATCGTGCTATTGAGCTCGTCGGCGATCTGTTGCGCACGCTCCACGGAGGCTTCGATGATCTTTACGTTGGTGCTTGAGGGGTGCTCTTCGAGATACTGAGCCAGCACCAGACCCACATTACCTCCGCCCACAATAATGATGCGCCGTGCTTCCGGCTCGTCGTGCCCGAAAGCAGAAAGCGCACGGGCCCGTTGCCCGGTTTCTGTCACCACATAAACGTCGTCCCCGGGAAGAATCATATCGCCAGGCGACGGCACGATTGTTCTGTCGTCTCTGGTGATGCCAAGGACACGGATGTTGAGCTCCGGGAAGAGTTCGGTCAGCTGTTCCAGCGGGGTTTCGATGATCGGGCAATCCTCGGTAATCGAAATGCCGAGCACCAGCAATTGTTCATCGGCGAAGGGAACGACCTCAAACGCACCGGGCGCATCGATCCGGCGCATGATCGCGCGCGCCACTTCGTGCTCGGGTGAAATAATCACATCAATGGGCATGTGATCCTGACTAAACAGGTCGCGCCAGATCGGATGCAGATAATCCTGTGTTCTGATGCGCGCAATTTTGGTCGGGACGTTGAACAGCGAATGCGCGACCTGACAGGCGATCATGTTGACTTCATCCGACAAGGTCGCAGCGATGATCATATCCGCAGTGGGGGCGCCCGCCGCCTCCAGCACGTCGGGGTGAGATGCGTATCCCACGATTCCCTGCACATCGAGAGATGTCGCGATGCGGTCGACCAGCTCTGCTGAGATGTCGATCACGACGACATCGTTGTGCTCGTCTGCCAGTTGTTTGGCAATGGAGGAGCCGACCTGTCCGGCGCCACAGATGATGATCCGCATCAGGCCGTACCCGTCTCTGCGCTGCGATCGCCGTTCTGTAACCCCAGCGACTTCAGCTTCCGGTGCAAGGCCGACCGTTCCATCCCGACAAATGACGCCGTGCGCGAGATATTGCCGCCGAACCGCGCGATTTGTGCCTGAAGATACTGCCGCTCAAAGGACTCCCGGGCTTCCCTGAGGGGGACAGACATAATGCCGTCACCAAGTCCGGACAACAACGCCCCCTCACCCTGCCCGTTGATTTCCGAGGGCAGCATACTGGCATTGATCTGATCGAGCACATCATCAGCGGCCAGGATCAGCATGCGCTCGACAACATTGCGAAGCTGCCGGACATTGCCCGGCCATTCATAAGCCTGGAGCGCGGCGATCACATCGTCTCCAATATCCTGCCGGGTCAAGCCGCTGGCGGTGCTCAAGGCATCGACAAAATAGTTGACCAAGGGGGGAATGTCGTCCGGCCGCGCCGAGAGTGGCGGTACGTCGATGGGAACAACGTTCAGTCGATGGTAGAGGTCCTCGCGAAACTCACCTGCTTCGATCAAGGGACGCAGATCACGGCTGGTCGTGCTCATCACCCGCACATCAACCTGAACCTTTCGGGTCCCTTCAACCCGCTCAAATGTTTGTTCGACCAAAACACGCAGGATTTTGCCCTGGGTCTCAATCGGCATATCCCCGACTTCATCGAGCAGCAGGGTTCCGCCATGCGCTTGTTCAAAAACCCCGATTTTCCGGCCACGCGGTTGGCCCGGCCTCACTCGTTCAACGCCAAAAAGTTCTGTTTCCATTCGGTCAGGCGCGATGTTGGCGGCATTGACAACGACAAAGGGCGCATTTGCACGGTTCGAAAGCTGATGAATCTGCCTTGCGACAACTTCCTTACCGCTGCCGGCAGGTCCTGAAATCATCACACGGCTGTTTGCCGAGCCGACTCGCTCTACCGCCAGACGCACAGCATTGATCGCGGGCGACACGCCGATCAGATCGTCGGACTGGAGGTTTCTTGAACGCAGTTCTTCATTCTCCCGTCGCAGCCGGACTGTTTCCGTCGCGGCTTCGACCAAGGCCAACAGGTGATCAGACTCGAACGGTTTCTCAATGAAGTTGAACGCCCCCCGCTTGATGGCTGAAACCGCCGTCTCGATATTGCCATGGCCGCTGATGATGATCACCGGTACGCCGGGGTGATCACGGTGGATAAAATCCAAGAGTTCCAGCCCGTCGAGCCGGCTGCCTTGCAGCCAGATATCGAGCACGACCAGGCTGGGCCGCCGCGTTTCGATTTCCGCAAGCGCGCTATCGCTGTCACCTGCGGTACGGGTCTCGTAGCCCTCATCCTCCAGCAACCCGGCAATCAGCTCGCGGATATCGGCTTCGTCATCGACGATGAGAATATCGATCGACATCTGTCTTCCTTTATTCAGCTGCTGTCGCCGCGCTCTCGGAATCCAGCTGAGCAAGCGCTTCAAAGTGGGTATGGGAGAAGACGAGCCGCGAGGTGGCGCCGCCGGAAGTACGGTCAGAGAGAACCAGCTCTCCACCATGATCGCCCATGATTTTCTTCACGATAGCAAGGCCCAGACCGGTCCCCTTTTCACGGGTCGTGACATAGGGCTCTGTCAACCGGTCGCGCTGGTCCGTCGGCAGACCCAGTCCGTTGTCACTGACCTCGACAGCGACGCTGTCCCCTTCCTGCTTGATAGAGACGGCGATTTTGCCCGCCGGTGCTGCATCGCCGTCTTTTGCTTTGCGGCCATGAATCGACTCCACGGCATTCTTGATAATGTTGGTCATGGCCTGTGCGATTTGGCGGCCGTCGCAGGTGACCGTAACGGGTTCATCCGGGGCATCGAAGCTGAACGTCACATCGGGCGATGAAACCTCAAGAAACAGCAATGTCTGGCGCGCGAGTTCACGAATGTCTTCAGGCCGGAACGTCGGCGCCGGCATGCGCGCGAAGCCCGAAAACTCGTCAACCATACGTCGGATATCACCGACCTGTCGGATGATCGTATCCGTGCAATGGCTGAAGACCTCCGGGTCCGTCTCGACCTCTTTGTTGTACTTTCGCTTGAGCCGTTCTGCAGAAAGCTGAATCGGCGTCAGTGGATTCTTGATTTCATGTGCGATGCGCCGGGCCACATCTGCCCAGGCAGCCGTGCGCTGGGCTGCGGCCAGCTCGGTAATATCGTCAAAAGTCGCGACAAAGCCGGTAATGCGCCCGTCAGCACGTTCCGGCGATACGCGAACCAGCAGGTTGCGCGGCTGCCCCTGGCGAACAATCGTGATCTCTTCTTGTACCAGCACGTTCGGGCTGCGCGCCGCCTTGGTCATGAGTTCGCTGATTTCAGGAACAGCTTGTGTCAGGGGTTTGCCCTTCAGGCCGTCTTCGCTTTCGCTGAGGATCGACAAGGCTGCGCTGTTCGGGAGATCGACCTCGCCGCGGGCGTTCAGGCCGATGACGCCGACCTTTACCCCTTCCAGCACCGCTTCTGTAAAGCGGCGGCGATGATCCAACTGTTTGTTGGCCTCAACCAATTCATTGCGCTGGCTTTGTAATTGTTCTGTCATACGGTTGAAGGTGCGCGACAGGACTGTGATCTCGTCGTCC